>NZ_JADKRW010000003.1 GCF_015350995.1 Curtobacterium sp. VKM Ac-1393 | reverse complement strand
GAAGCTAAGCCTCTCAGCGCCGATGGTACTGCAAGGGGGACCTTGTGGGAGAGTAGGACGCCGCCGGACTTAACGTAAGAAAAGATGTGGCCATTGGCCCTCCATCGCGAACTCGTAGGGGAGACCCTCGTTCGCGGTGGTGGCCGGTGGCCATTTCTGTTTTGCCGTACGTCGCTCGACGTCGGCTCCCGTTCGTGATGGACTGGAGTTCGGACGTCGGCCCGACCGACGCGGCACCCAACACAACGACACAGCGGACGAACGCCCGGCCTCGGCTCGGGCACGCGATGAGGAGCAACGGTGGCGAACGACGACGAGCGACGGAACGACGGCGACCGGGGAGATCGACCCCGAGGGGACGATCGAGGCAACCGTCGCGACGGAGCTCCCCGAGGGGACAGCTCCAGTGGCGGCCGTTGGTCGTCGGGTCCGCGTGACTTCGAGCGCCGTGAAGGCGAGCGTCGAGATCGCCCGCAGCGTTCGGATCGGCCGTTCCGTGACGGCGCTCCGCGTCGGGACGACGGCCCACGTCGCGACAGCGCTCCGCGCCGTGATGGCGATCGGCCGTTCCGTTCCTCCGATCGTGATGACCGTCCTTCGTGGCGCAGCGACACCGGCCGTCCGCCTCGCGGCGATGGCCCTCGGGGCGCCGATCGTCCGTTCCGCTCGGACCGTCCGTCCCGCGATGGGGACCGACCTGCCTACCGGGGTGGCTCCGACCGTCCGCGTCGTGATGGCGACCGTCCCGCGTACCGCGGGGGTTCCGATCGTCCCGCGCGCGATGGCGACCGTCCTGCGTACCGCGGTGGTTCGGACCGTCCGGCGCGTGACGGTGACCGTCCGCGTCGTGACGGCGACCGTCCTGCGTACCGTGGTGGTTCGGACCGTCCGGCGCGTGACGGTGACCGTCCGCGTCGTGACGGCGACCGTCCCGCGTACCGCGGTGGCTCCGACCGTCCGGCGCGCGACGGTGACCGTCCGCGTCGTGACGGCGATCGTCCTGCGTACCGTGGTGGTTCGGACCGTCCGGCGCGTGACGGTGACCGCTCGCGTCGTGACGGCGATCGTCCTGCGTACCGCGGCGGCTCCGACCGTCCGGTCCGCGATGGCGAGCGCCCGCGTCGCGATGGCGACCGTCCCGCGTTCCGAGGTGGCTCGGACCGCGGTGGTTCGTCAGACCGCCCGCACCGTGACGGTGGCGACGACCGACGACGCTTCGGGGACGGCACACGTCACGCCGGCGCACGCTTCGGCGAGGCGGCCCGTGACGACTGGGAAGACCGCGACCCGTACGGCACGAAGTCGATCCGACCGCGGCACGACGACCCGGACATCCCCGACGAGATCGACGCGCGCGACCTCGACCCTGCTGCCCGCATGGAGCTGAAGACCCTCAGCAAGGACAACGCCGACTGGGTGGCACGCCACTTGGTCGCCGCAGCGCTGTTCGTGGACGAGGACCCTGAGCTCGCGAACGAGCACGCACTCAGTGCAGCTCGTCGCGCGGGCCGGGTCAGTGTGGTCCGGGAGACCGCCGCGATCACCGCGTACCGCCTGGGTGACTTCGCGACCGCGCTCCGCGAGCTCCGCACGTACCGTCGGATCTCCGGGCGCAACGACCAGCTGCCGATGATGGTGGACTGCGAACGCGGGCTCGGCCGTCCGGAGCGTGCGCTCGAACTGGGGCGGTCGGTGGAACGCTCCGCGCTCGACACCCCGGTGCAGGTCGAGCTCGCCATCGCGATGTCCGGCGCCCGGATCGACCTCGGGAATCCCACAGCCGCGCTCGGTGAGCTGGAGATTGCACAGCTCGACCCGTCGACGGCGTACACGTGGTCCCCGGCGCTCTACAGTGCTTACGCGGCCACGCTCGAGGAGCTCGGCCGTCAGGACGAGGCCGACGAGTGGTGGGCCCGTGTCGACCGCGCGGCAGAAGCCCTGGCCGAAGCCGCCGACGAGAACGCTTGGGAGACAGTTGATGTGGTCGAGGAAACGCTCGAAGTCGAAGAGCCCGGAGACGACACCGAGCCCGCAGACGACGAGCCCGCAGACGACGAGTCCGCAGACGACGAGTCCGCAGACGACGAGCCCGCGGACGACGGCGAACTCGACGACACCGCCCAGCTTGACGACGACGACGCCGACTCCGACGACGACGAGCCAGCCCTCGCCGAACCCGACGTCGTCGGCGAACCCGGAGAAGCCGATCAGCCCGGCGAGATCGACGACGACAACCCCCGCGACGTCGACGGGTCCGCAGCCGACTGACGTCCCGAAGCCGCCGACCGACGGCGTCGACGTGGTCCTCACGGACCTCGACGGCGTCGTCTACCGGGGGCGGAACGCGATCCCGCACGCGGTCGAGGCACTGACGCGTGCGTCGCTGACCGCCCGGGTTGGGTACATCACGAACAACGCGTCCCGCCGGCCGATCGACGTCGCCGAGCACCTCGAGCGCTACGGGCTCGAGGTGTCCGAGGACGACGTCGTCACGTCGTCACAGGCAGGCGTCCAGCTGCTCTCGACCCTGGTGCCGGCCGGTTCGACGGTGCTGGTGACCGGTGGACTCGGCCTGTCGAGCATCGTCGAGGCCGCCGGCTTCACGGTCACGACGAGCGCCGAAGACGCACCGGATGCGGTCATCCAGGGGTTCTCGCCGGACCTCGGGTGGAAGGAACTGGCCGAGGCGTCGTTCGCCCTGGCCGACCCGGCGATCCCGTGGGTCGCGACGAACATGGACTGGTCGATCCCGGTCGAGCGCGGCATCGCGCCCGGCAACGGCACGCTCGTGTCCGCCGTGCACCAGGCCGTCGGACGCATGCCCGTCGTCGCCGGCAAGCCGGAGCGCCCGATCTTCGACGCCGCGGTCGAGCGGTTCGGTCGCGGTCGGACGCTGTTCATCGGTGACCGCCTCGACACCGACATCAAGGGCGCGAACGACGTCGGGATCCCCAGTGTGCTGGTGCTCACGGGCATCGACCAGGCGAAGCAGGTGCTCGCGGCCGACCAGCGCTCGCGTCCGGTGTTCGTGCTCGAGGACCTGCGGGGGCTGTCGCAGCCGTACCCGGTGACCGTCCGGCGGCAGGACGAGGACGGCACCCGCTACGTCACCGTCGGCAGCGCCACCGTGGCGATGCGCGGACACGTCGTGCGGGTGCTCGATGCCGGCACCGACATCGACCGGCTCCGTGCCGGTGCTGCGCTGATCTGGGAGTCCGGACTGGCCATCTACGGCCTCGACGTGGACCCGCAGCTCTACGGCGGCGAGTAGCGTGTCGGACGTGCCGAACCCCGAGCAGCCGTCCGCCGACCTGGAACCGCAGGACGAGTTCGCTGTGCGCACTGCGGCGGCCGAGGCCCTGCCGCTCGTCGAGCGTGCGGACGCCTTCTCGGCGCTCCACGACGAGCTGCGCACGCGGCTCGAGAGCGGCGGCTCCGCGAGTGCCTGAACCGGACGGAGCCGTGCCCGACGCGACCCCGGTCCGCCTCGACGCACTCCTCGCGACCCGCGGCCTCGCGCGGTCTCGTACCGCTGCCACCAAGCTCATCCAGGACGGCCGGGTCACGGTCGACGGCCGTCCCGTCGTGAAGCCCTCGACCCCGACCACGCCGGCAGCCGACATCGTGGTCGACGCGGCCGACGAATGGGTCTCCCGTGCCGCCCAGAAGCTCGTCGGGGCCCTCGATGCCTTCGACGTCGACCCGTCGGACCGCGTGGTGCTCGACGTCGGAGCGAGCACGGGCGGCTTCACCCAGGTGCTGCTCACGCGTGGTGCCCGTCGGGTCATCGCGCTCGACGTGGGGCACGGGCAGCTGCACCCGACGATCGCCGTCGACGAGCGGGTCGCCGTGGTCGAGGGGACCAACGCCCGGAGCCTGACTCGACTCGACTACCTCGCGCTCGACGGCTCCGCTGCCGAGACGACCCTGGTGGTGGGCGACCTGTCCTTCATCTCGCTCCGGCTCGTGCTGCCCGCACTCGCCGCAGCCGTCCCCGCTGACGAGTACGTCCTGCTGGTGAAGCCGCAGTTCGAGGTCGGTCGGGGCGGCGTCCGCGAGGGCATCGTCCACGACGCCGCGCTCCGTGACGACGCCCTCATGAACGTGCTCTGGGCGGCGTGGGACCTGGGCTTCGGGACCGTGGGGCTGGCAGCGTCGCCGATCATCGGGACGCACGGGAACCACGAGTACCTCGCGCACTTCCAGCGTGGTGTCGGTGGCAATCCGACAGAATGGAGAGTCCGGGCAACCGAACTCACAGAGGGGACCGCATGAGCGACGACCGGCACATCCTGCTCGTCTCCCACACGGGTCGCCGTGACTCGATCGACGCCGCTGTCGAGGTCTGCGACCTCCTGCACGCCGCCGGTCTGACCCCGGTGATGCCGTTCGACGAGTACGCCGACATCCGCCGGGCTGAGGCCTCGGTCGGGCAGGTCGACATCCTCGGCGTGGACGTCCAGGCGGACCAGCTCGAGATCGTCATCGTGCTCGGCGGTGACGGCACGATCCTGCGCGCGGCCGAGCTCGTGCGCGAGACCCGTGCGCCGATCGTCGGGGTGAACCTCGGACACGTGGGCTTCCTGGCGGAGAGCGAGCGGGACGCCCTCGCCGAGACCGTTGAGCGTGTCCTGTCCGGTGAGTACCACGTCGAGGAACGCGTGACCCTGCAGGTCGACGTCGTCGTCGGCAACCAGATCGTCTACTCGAGCTGGGCGCTGAACGAGGCGACGATCGAGAAGGCCTCGCGCGAACGCATGCTCGAGGTCGTGACCGAGGTCGACGGCCGTCCGCTCTCGTCGTTCGGCTGCGACGGAGTCGTCGTGTCGACACCCACCGGTTCGACGGCGTACTCGTTCTCCGGCGGGGGCCCGATCGTCTGGCCGGACGTCGATGCCCTGCTGATGGTGCCGCTCAGTGCGCACGCCCTGTTCTCACGCCCGATCGTCGTCGGTCCGGACTGCACGCTCGCGATCGAGGTCCTCCGTCGCACCAGCGGCGTCGGGGTGCTGTGGTGCGACGGTCGCCGGACGCACGACCTGCCGCCTGGTGCTCGTGTCGAAGTGCGACGATCGCCGGACCCCGTCCGTGTCGCCCGTCTCAAGGACGCCCCCTTCACCGATCGGCTCGTCGCGAAGTTCCGACTCCCCGTCACCGGCTGGCGTGGGCCGCAGACCGACGACGAGGAGGACCGTTGATCGAGGAGATCGCGATCCGTGACCTCGGGGTCATCGGCGAGACCACGCTCGAGCTCGGCCCGGGGTTCACCGTCGTCACGGGCGAGACCGGCGCGGGCAAGACCATGATCGTCACCGCGCTCGGGCTGCTGCTCGGTGCTCGCGCCGACGCCGGCTCGGTGCGCCGTGGTGCCTCCAGCGCCGTGGTCGAGGGCCGCTGGAACGTCCCCGAGCACGCGGCCGTCGCCGAACGCGTCGAGGACGCCGGCGGAACGGTCGAGGACGGCGAGCTCATCCTCACGCGCACCGTCTCGGCCGAGGGGCGCAGCCGGGCGACGGTCGGGGGCCGCAGTGCTCCCGTCGCGGTGCTCGGTGAGCTCGCCGACCAACTCGTGACGGTGCACGGCCAGTCCGACCAGATCCGGCTCACCTCGTCGACAGCGCAGCGCGCGGCACTCGACGGTTTCGGCGCGGCTGCGGTCGAGAAGGCGCTCGGCCGGTACGTCGCCGCGTACGACGCCTGGCAACAGCACACGGGCGAGCTCGAGACGTTGACGCGTGATAGAGACGACCGCGTGGCCGAGGCCGACCGGATCCGTGCTGCTTCCGACGAGATCGAGGCGGCCGACCCGCAACCCGGTGAGGACGTCGAGCTCGCTGAGCGCGCCGACCGCCTCGGTAACCTCGAGGAACTCCGCCTGTCCGCGGCGCTGGCGCACGAGGCGCTGTCCAGTGAATCCCTCGACGGCGTCTCCGACGTCGTCGGCCTGGTCGAGTCCGCCCGCCGCGCAGTCGAGCGGGTCGCTGACTCCGACGCGGCGCTGCAGCCCGTGCTCGAGCAGCTCACGGAGCTCGGCATCCAGGCGGCCGAGGCGTCGGCGAGCATCTCGAGTTACCTCGGCTCGCTCGAGCCCGAGGCCGGTCACGACCTCGAGATCATCAACGAGCGGCGCGCCCTGCTCGCGGGACTCACCCGCAAGTACGGCGAGACCGTGGACGAGGTCATCGCCTACGGGCAGCGCGCGAGCGACCGGCTGCTGGAACTCGACGGTGACGACGACCGGATCGCGGCGTTGCAGCATGCGGTCGAACAGGACGAGCAGGCCCTCGGAGACGCATCAGCCGCACTGACCGCGGCTCGTGCCAAGGCGGCGAAGGACCTCGCGAAGCGCGTCACGACCGAGTTGAAGACCCTCGCGATGGCCGGCGCCACCCTGGTGGTCGAGGTGTCCGACGCCGGCGAGTACCGGCGGCACGGCCGCGACCAGGTGTCGATCCTGCTCCAGCCGCACTCCGGCACCGATCCGCGCCCGATCGGCAAGGGCGCGTCGGGTGGCGAGCTCTCGCGCGTGATGCTCGCGATCGAGGTCGTCATGGCCGGCAGCACGACGGTGCCCACGTTCGTCTTCGACGAGGTCGACGCCGGCGTCGGCGGGGCGGCGGCGATCGAGATCGGGCGTCGTCTGGCGAAGCTCGCCGAGCGCACCCAGGTCATCGTCGTCACCCACCTGGCGCAGGTCGCGGCGTTCGCGAACAACCACCTCAACGTGGTGAAGGACGCAAGTGGCGCCGTGACGTCGTCGAGTGTGCGACGACTCGAGGGCGAGGACCGGCTGCAGGAGATGGCGCGGCTGCTCTCCGGGCTCGGGGACAGCGCCAGCGGCGTGGAACACGCCCGCGAACTCCTCGACGTCGCCGGCCAGACGGCCTGACCCGCAACCAAGCAAGCAAGCAAGCGCGAGCGCGGCCCGAACACCCGGCCGCCCACCCCGCGCAACGCCCACGGCGAACCCGGGTCGCGCCTCCCGGCAGTTCTGACGTACGATGGAATCCCGTGGCGGACACTCTCAGCAGCGGTACCCAGGCAAGCACCCCGACCCCGAAGGTGACGAAGCAGATCTTCGTGACCGGCGGGGTCGTCTCGTCTCTCGGCAAGGGCCTGACGGCGGCCAGTCTCGGCAATCTCCTGACGGCTCGCGGCCTCAAGGTCGTCATGCAGAAGCTCGACCCGTACCTCAACGTGGACCCGGGCACCATGAACCCGTTCCAGCACGGCGAGGTCTTCGTGACCGACGACGGTGCGGAGACGGACCTCGACATCGGGCACTACGAACGGTTCCTCGACATCAACCTGGCGCAGTCGGCGAACGTCACGACCGGCCAGGTGTACTCGACGGTGATCGCCAAGGAGCGTCGCGGCGAGTACCTCGGCGACACCGTGCAGGTCATCCCGCACATCACCGACGAGATCAAGCGTCGGATGCGCGAGCAGGCGGAGAACGACCCGCAGCCCGACGTGATCATCACCGAGGTCGGCGGCACGGTCGGCGACATCGAGTCGCAGCCGTTCATCGAGTCGGCACGCCAGGTGCGCCACGAACTCGGCCGCAAAAACGTGTTCTTCGTGCACGTCTCGCTCGTGCCGTTCATGAACGCGTCGGGTGAGCAGAAGACGAAGCCGACGCAGCACTCGGTCGCTGCGCTCCGCTCGATCGGGATCCAGCCCGACGCACTCGTGCTGCGGTCGGACCGTCCGGTGTCGGAGTCGAACAAGAAGAAGATCGCGCTGATGTGCGACGTCGACGAGGACGCCGTGGTCAACGCCGTGGACGTCCCGTCGATCTACGACCTGCCGACACTGCTGAACAACCAGGGCCTCGACCAGGTCATCGTCGACGCCCTCAAGCTCGAGGCCGGCCCGGTCGACTGGACCGCGTGGACCCCGGTGCTCCGGGCCGTGCACGAGCCGAAGAAGGACGTCACGATCGCCCTGGTCGGCAAGTACATCGACCTGCCGGACGCGTACCTGTCGGTCACCGAGGCACTCCGTGCCGGCGGCTTCGCGCACGACGCGAAGGTCACGCTGAAGTGGGTCGTCTCCGACGACTGCACCACGCCCGAGGGCGCTGCGAAACAGCTCGGCGACGTCGACGGCATCTGCATCCCCGGCGGGTTCGGCGTGCGCGGCATCGAGGGCAAGCTCGGTGCGCTGAAGTTCGCCCGCGAGCAGGGCATCCCCACGCTCGGCCTGTGCCTCGGCCTGCAGTGCATGGTCATCGAGTACGCCCGCCACGAGGCCGGTCTCACCGACGCGTCGAGCACCGAGTTCGACCCGGAGACCTCGACGCCGGTCATCGCGACGATGGCGGAGCAGGTCGACATCATCGCCGGCGGCGACCTGGGCGGCACCATGCGCCTCGGCCTGTACCCGGCGTCGTTCACGTCCGGGTCGTTGGCCGAGTCGCTGTACGGTGCGCCGGAAGCGTCGGAGCGGCACCGTCACCGCTACGAGGTCAACAACACGTACAGGCAGCAGATCGCGGACGCCGGCCTGGTGTTCTCGGGCACGTCGCCCGACGGCAGCCTGGTCGAGTACGTCGAGCTGCCGCGCGACGTGCACCCGTTCTACATCGCGACGCAGGCCCACCCGGAGCTGCGCTCGCGTCCGACGAACGCGCACCCGCTGTTCGCGGGGCTCGTCGCGGCCGCGATCGAGCGCCACGAGGCGTCCAGCCTGTTCGATCCGCAGAACGAGGAGCAGGTCGCGTAAGCGCAGCTCAGCCACGATCGGACGGGAGGCGCGGTGCCAGCTGGCACCGCGCGTCCCGTCCGTCGTCTGGTCGTGACCACCGAACCTGGTTCCGGACACGGAACCACGGAACGACGCGGTGTTGTGTCCGGAACCTGGTTCCGCGAGGGGCGCGTGCTTGGATGGTTCCGTGACTGACGCACCCATCGCTGACGAAGCCGCCTCGTTCGAGGTCACCGAGTCCACCGTCGTGTACGAGGGTGCCGTCTGGGACGTGCGCCGTGACGCCATCGCGTACCACGACGAGACGATGGTGCGGGAGTACATCGACCACACCGGTGCCGTCGCGGTCTACGCCGAGGACGACGAGGGCCGTGTGCTCGTGATCCAGCAGTACCGGCACCCCGTGCGGGTGCGCGACTGGGAGCTGCCGGCCGGGCTGCTCGACGTCGAGGGCGAGGACCTCCAGGTCGCTGCCGCACGCGAACTCGCAGAAGAGGCCGACCTCGAAGCGGACACCTGGGAGCCGCTCGTCCGGTACAACACGTCGTCGGGTGGGAGCAACGAGTTCCTGCAGGTCTACCGCGCGCGGGGTGTGCGGGCCACGGCGACCGCCTTCGAGCGTGAGGCCGAGGAAGCCGACATCGTGAAGCGCTGGGTGCCGCGGGCCGAGCTGGTGGAGGCGATCCTCGACGGCCGGCTGCACAACTCCGGACTCGTCGTGGCCGTGCTCGCGGTCGATGCACTCGAGCGAGGCCGCGCGTGAGCCTGCGAGAACTGGTCGACGCAGCCACGTGGACGCACGAGCCCGAGGCCGTGGTGCACGACGGCGGGGTGCTGCGGGTCACGGCAGTCGAGGGCAGCGACGCCTGGCGGACCACGTCGTACGGGTTCGTCCACGACTCCGAGCACGCGCTGGTCCAGCCGCTCGACGGATCGTTCTCGGTCGAGGCCTCGTTCGTCCTCGACTACACGGAGCAGTTCGACCAGGCCGGCGTCTTCCTGCGCGTGGATGAGCGGAACTGGATCAAGGCCGGTGTCGAGGTCTCCGACGGGACGCCGCAGCTCGGCGCCGTGGTCACCCGGGGCTTCTCGGACTGGTCCGTGGCGCCCGTGCCGGAGTGGGTGGGACGCGTGGTGACGGTCCGGGCCAGCCGCGACGGCGATGCCGTGACCATCCGAGCCTGGGCTGACGACGAGGAGCCGCGCCTGGTGCGGGTCGCGTACCTCGATCCTGATGCCGCCGTGTCGGCCGGACTCCTGTGTGCGGCGCCCACGCGTGCCGGCTTGGTCGTGACGTTCACCGGGTACCGGGTCGGGGCCCCCGACGAGGCGCTGCACTGAGCGTGGGCCTGCTGTGGTGATGCCCCTCGACCGTGCCACGGAGACGTACCTGCGGCACGTCGCGATCGAGCGGGGACTGTCGCAGCACACGCTGTCGGCGTACCGGCGTGACCTGGCGGTGTTCACCTCGTGGCTGGCGACGGCTCCGGTGGTCGAGTCCGACGGCGCGGACCGCGCCGGTGGGGCGTCTGCGATCGACGACGTCGGGCGGCTCGCTCGGGCAGACGTGTCGGAGTTCGTGACCCACCTGGCGACGAAGCCGGACGGTCCGTTGGCACCGAGGTCGATCGCCAGGATGCTCAGCTCGGTGCGCTCGTTCACGGCCTTCGCGGCGGGGGAGGGCTGGCTGCCGCTCGACCCCGGCACCGCCGTCCGGCCGCCGAAGGCCCCGATGCGGTTGCCGAAGGCGATCTCGGTCGAGGACATGGAGCGGCTGCTCGGCGCGGTGTCCGTCGATGCCGACGACCCCGTGCAGCTCCGGGACAAGGCGTTGCTCGAGCTGCTCTACGCCACCGGCGCTCGGATCTCCGAGGCGGTGGGGTTGTCGGTGGACGACGTGACCACGCTGTCCGATGACTCGGCCCCCGATGCCGACGGCCTCGCCGTCGTGAAGGTCACCGGCAAGGGGAACAAGCAGCGGGTCGTGCCGCTCGGCAGCTTCGCGCGGGCGGCGATCGAGGCCTACCTGGTGCGTGCGCGGCCGGTGTTCGCGGCACGCGGGCCCTCGACGCCGGCGCTGTTCCTCGGCGCCCGGGGCGCTCGGCTCTCACGGCAGAGCGCGTGGCTCGTGATCCAGTCGGCGGCAGAGGCGGCGGGCCTCGAGGCGCACGTGTCGCCGCACACCTTCCGGCACTCGTTCGCCACACACCTGCTCGAGGGCGGGGCCGATGTGCGCGTGGTGCAGGAGCTGCTCGGGCACGCCAGCGTCGCGACGACCCAGATCTACACGATGGTCACGGCGGACATGCTGCGGGACGTGTACCAAACGGCGCACCCGCGGGCGCGGCGGTAGCGAGCGCGGATCCCGGTTCGGGCATCGAATGAGCAGAAGACGTCGAGTGAGCCGAGGGGACTCGTCGTCTTCTGTTCACTCGACGCGTCAGAAGAGGTGGAGCTGCGCTGACGCGGCTACAGCGCCGGTCGCGACGGACACGACGATGGCGCTCGCCGAAGCGCTCCTCGCGAGCAATCGCCACCCGCCGGTCGCACCGGGCCGGACGACACCGGCGAGACCGCACGCGAGAGCGAGTGCGCTGCAGGCACCCAACGGGTTGCATGCGATCGACGTCAGCGCCAGCAACACCGCGAGCGCCGTGAACACGCACATCCGTCGGTCGCGAGCACCACCGGAGGCCCATGCTCGGGTCCGGATCGAGGCCGTGTGCACCGAGAACGAGGGCCCGGCGGGGGCGATGGCGACCGGCAGGAGCGGCTCCGGACTGCTCGCGAGGAGCCGGGTTGCAGCTCCCCAGGCGTGACCGTCCCACCAGCGGAGACGGCTGGTGTCCTGCGGGTCCGGGAACCAGCCTGCGGCCGGCAGCGTCACGGGGACTCCTCGAGGTGCGGGGGATGGTGCGACTCGAGGCTACGAGACCCCATGCCCGCGCCACAGTCCCAAGCCGGGTGTCGGCACAAGTGCGGACACCCCGCCGTGCGCTACGTTCGGCTTGTGACCTCGACGCTCGACGACTTCTGGGACGAGCGGCGCGGAGAATCGCCCGAGCTGCCGGTCGAGGTGCCGGAATCGTGGCCGTTCGGTGCCACTGCGGAGCAGGCTGACGAGCTCCTCGGCCTCGTGCTCCGTGGGGTGAAGGACGGCACGGCGTCCTCGTTCTGGGACTACGAGGCGACGGGTGACCCGCTACCCGAGGCCGGCGAACTCAGCATCGTGACCGACGGCGCCGGTGTGCCCCGTGCCGTCATCGAGACGACGGACGTCACCATCGTCTCGTTCGACGCCGTCGGGGCCGATCACGCACGAGCCGAGGGCGAAGGGGACCGGACCCTCGAGCACTGGCGGACGGTGCACGAGGCCTACTGGCGCGCGCACTCCGAGAACCCGCGTGGCTTCGAACCAGACATGCCCGTCGTCTGCGAGCGGTTCCGGTTGATCTGGCCGACGCCGACGCCGACGTCACCCGCCAGCGACTGACCAAGCGGGTCAGGCGGGGACGGGTGCCGCGTCGACCTCACGCATCACGCCGGCGACAGCGGCCAGCAGCCGGGCGTTGAAGTCCACCCCGAGCTGGTTCGGCACGGTGACGAGCACGGTGTCGGCAGCGCGGACGGCCTGGTCGGCCGCGAGCTCCGCGACGAGGTCCTCGGGCGAGCCGATGTAGGACCGGCCGAAGCGGGCGAGCCCACCGTCGAGGTGCCCGACCTGGTCCTGCCCCTCGACCTGTGCGCGCACGCCGAAGTAGTGCCGCGACTCGTCGTCGATGATCGGGATAATGCTGCGGGACACCGACACCCGAGGGGTCCGCTCCCAGCCCGATTCCGCCCACACACGCCGGAAGCGTTCGATCTGCTCGGCCTGCAGCTCGTCGAACGGCACACCGGTGTCCTCGGTGAGCAGGGTCGACGACATCAGGTTCATGCCCTGTTCGGCGGTCCACTCGGCGGTGGCGCGGGTGCCGGCACCCCACCAGATCCGGTCGCCGAGCGAGTCGGAGAGCGGGGAGATCGGCAGTGATCCGACCGAGCCGGTCATCTGCGGGTTGGCGTTCGCCATCGGTTCGCCGGCGATGGCACGACGGAACACCGAGGTGTGGGCCCGTGCCATGTCGCCGCCGTTCTCGTCGGTCGCGTCCGGCACGTAGCCGAACTGCTGGTAACCGGCGAGGGCGGTCTCGGGTGAGCCACGGGACACGCCGAGCTGCAGTCGACCGCCGGAGATCAGGTCGGTCGCTGCTGCCTCTTCGGCCATGTAGAGCGGGTTCTCGTAGCGCATGTCGATCACGCCGGTGCCGATCTCGATGCGGTTCGTCTTCGCGGCGATCGCGGACAGCAGGGGGAACGGTGCCGCCTGCTGCGGTGCGAAGTGGTGCACGCGGAAGTAGGCGCCGTCGACGCCGGCCTCTTCGGCCGCGACCGCGAGGTCGATCGCCTGCACCAGGGACTCACGCCCGCTGCGCACCTTCGACCCCGGCACGTCGCGCCAGTGTCCGAACGACAGGAACCCGATCTTCGTCATGTCCATGCAAACGCATTCCGGGAAGCGAGCATTCCGTCGCGACTACGGTGTCCGGCATGGAGGACCCCCGCCCGGCGCTCGGCACCGAACGCGCCCGCAACGAACGGCTGCTCGCCGACGTCGAGCGGAGCATGCGCGACGTCAGTGACGCTCGCCAGGACGCCAACTCGGACGACGAGCACGACCCCGAGGGCGCCACCCTCGCGTGGGAACGCGGGTCGCTCGGCGCCGGCACCTACGGAACCTGCGCGGTCGGTGGGGAACCGATCCCAGCGGCCCGATTGGCTGCCGTCCCGTGGGCCGCGACGTGCGTCGCCCACGCATGACGAACGACTATTTACTCACAGGTGAGATTTCTTTAGTATTTCGCCGCAGACCGCGCGTCGCGCCAGCACGAGTCATCAGCTCCCCGCGATCATGGCGCCATGACGCAGACCATCTACCGCACCGAGCCGATGGCGACCCGTGCCCTCGGCGCTGAGATCCGACATGACCACGAGCGGTTTGTCCAGCTCCTCGAGCGCGTGAGTGGCAAGCAATTCGGGGCATTCGAGAAGGTCGAGTGCGAGGTGCCACACAAGGACGTTGAGACTGAGCGGGGGACAGTTCGTCTCGACGTGCAGCTGACCTTCGACAGCGGACTGGTCGGGATCGAGGCAAAGCTGGACCACGAGCTGACCACGCGTCAGGTCGCCGCGCAGTTGGAGGCCCTCGGCAAGACCGGCACGCTGTTCGTGTTGGTGCCACGCAAGGAGTCGCTCGCGAGTTCGGTCGCAGACGACGATCGTGTCAGCGTGATCGACTGGGACGAGGTGCTCGCCTGCTTCGACGCCCCGCGGCTCGTCAAGGACGACATCGAGGGCGAAGGGCGTCTGCTCAAGACGACCGTCGAGGCTCGCCTCCACGCGCTCGGGCTCCATGAGCGGATGCCCGATTGGGGCATCCGCGTGCAGCGCGGCGACGGTGGTATGCCATCCATTGTCTTCGAGCGTCGCCTGCACGACGGCGAGGACGCGAAGTGGATCCGCGGACAGATGCAGGTTCCAGGACGCGGAATGCCCTCGCATCTCGAGGACACGCAGTTCGAGGGCTTCGTCGGTATCTCCGTGGATCACATGTCCGACGCCGACTTCCCGAATCCGAATCTCACCGAAGAGGCGCCGTCGTGGATCTGGGCGCTTGAGGTGCTGGACGAACAGGTCCTCTCGAAGAACCCGGGCCGGATCGCGGTGAGCCGTGGGTCGGCGGGCAATGGTCGGAAGGGCCTCGGCAAGCACAAGCTGCCGCTCGCGAAGCGCCACCTGTCCGGGCGCACCCACCTGGCAAGGGGCTACGCCGACTGGTCGATCGGCCCGAAGACCGAGCCCGTCGGTCTCGACGACCTGGGCGCTCTCGTCGAGACGATGCTCACGTGGAGCAACGGCTGGTTCGCCGCCCTGCAGGCGGTCTCGCTCACGCGAGCGGACCAGTAGCGGTGACCACCTGACGGCCGGGAGGCGCGGGGCAGGGCCGCCCCGCGCCTCCCGGCCCACGCACCGCGCGTCCACCGCGTGCGCCGCGGATTCCCAGCCGCACGCCCTACGTTTTCGGCATGGACGGCGACCCGAGCGACGGACCCGACGAGCGTCGGGTCGACGGTGCGCCGCGTCAGCGCTTCCAGTGGTTCCACGAGATGCGGACCTGGATCCACGCCAGGCCGCACGTGCACCTGTTCTACAAGGTGCTCGTCGGCATCGTCGGCGGGCTGGTCGTCATCATCGGTCTCATCCTGGTGCCGCTGCCCGGGCCGGGGTGGCTCGTGGTGTTCATCGGGCTGACGGTCCTGGCGAGTGAGTTCCACTTCTTCCACAAGATCATCGTGTGGCTCAAGGCGCAGCTGCACCGCTTCTGGGACTGGGCCAAGCGGCACGGGCCGAAGCGCCTGCGCGATGCTGCCGACCGGGGCAAGGCCGACGTCGACGCCGCCCACACGGGTGCGGCGCGGACGGTCGGGATCCGTGGTCGCGGGCGGGCGCGCGGGGCGAACTCGGCGCACCCGGGGCACTAGCCCGGGCCGTCGCGGTCGGCACCGTGCGAGCGGGCCGACCGGGCGTGCCGGGCGCGACTACTCCGCCGCGACGCGGATCGAACCGGTGGCAGTGCGCTCGATGACCTCGGCGGCCTGCTCCTCGACGGCAGCCGCGTCCTTCGACGTCAGCTGCAGCACGAGGGCGACCACGGCGGCCAGGACGATGAACCCGCCGTACCCGGCGATCACGGGGACCAGGCCGATCGAGGGCTCCAGCAGTCCGCCGATGACCGCGGGGACCCCGAACGCCAGGTAGCTGACGACGTAGATCGTGGAGAGCAGTCCGGCGCGGTGAGTGGGGGCCGCTGTGGCGAGGAGCATCCGCAGGGGTGCCTGGAACCCGGCGCCGAAGCCGACGCCGGCGATCGCGCTGCCGACGACGAGGCCGGGCAGCGAGTGCGCCATCACGAACGCCACGGTCACGATCGGGCCGAGCACCAGCGCGACGAGTCCGAGGAGCACGGCGCGGCGGGCGTCCATCCGCTGCGTCGCGAGCCCGGTCAGTGCGCCGACGCCGGTGACGACGGCGATGAGCGCTCCGGCCGCGAAGTGGTTCGTGATGCCGAACACGGCGCCGAGGGCCGACGGGACGAGCGACAGGAACATGCCGCCGAGGGCCCAGCTGGCGACGAGCGAACCGACGACCCCGCGGAACAGGCGGCGTGACGACCGCGGCACGCTGATCGTCGGGCGCAGGGAGCGGAGGGCTCCCGGGCGCCGCTGGACCTGCTCGGGGACCACGAACAGCGCCAGCACGAGCAGGACGAGGAGTGCGCCGAACACCAGGTAGACGAGCTGCTCCGGTGCCGGCCCCCACTGCACGAGCGCACCGCTCGACATCGCGCCGGTGGCCAGGGCGATCGGCGGGATGACGCCGTTCAGCACACCGGCCAGTGTCGGGTGCCGCTCGAGCGAGTTGTCGATGAGAGCTGCTCCGAGCGCGCCGATGAGCAGTCCGACGGAGACGCCCTGCACGATGCGGTCGACGATGAGCGCGCCGACGCCGTCCGCGATCGCGAACAGTCCGAGCGACAGGGCGACGCCGAGACCACCGGCGACGAGGACGGGCTTCCGGCCGACGTGGTCGGACAGGCGGCCGGCGATCAGCAGGCTGGCGAGCAGGCCGGCGACGTAGATGGCGAAGACACCGGTGAGCATCAGCGGCGTGAGGTGCCACTCGGCCGCGTACACCGGGTAGATCGGCGAGGGGACCGCGGAGGACGCGACCGACACCAGGAGCATCGCCGCGAGGATCCAGAACCCGGCGACCGAGCGAGCTGACTGCTGCATGAGCATCCTTCCGATGGTCGTTGTACGACTGCATTCGTACCGCAGTCTGCAGTACGACGCAAGTCGTACTGTGAGCCGAACGGTGGTAGCGTCCGCTCCATGCCCGCGCACGTCGATGCCCCCGAACGGCTGCCGCAGCCGACCGTGGCCGAGATGGACCTCCCCGTCGTCCTGGACGCACTGAGCGACCCGATCCGGTTGGCGATCCTGCACCGCTACCTCGTCGACGCCGCCGGCGGTGAGCGGAGCTGCGGCTGGGTCGGTGTCGACCGCCCGAAGTCCACGCTCACCCACCACTTCCGGGTCCTGCGCGTGGCCGGACTGCTCGAGCAGCACCTCGAGGGCCTGACCCGCATCAGCCGGGTCCGGGTCGACGACGTGCAGCAGCGGTTCCCGGGGCTGCTCGACCTGGTGTTCGACTGGCAGGTGCCCGCGGCCCTGCTCCGCGACGGACTCGAGTCGTGAGCACGGTGCCAGACGCAGGCGCCGCCGTGCACACGCTCCCCGACATCGGAGCTGACCCGGTCGTGACGACGGCGCTCGCCGCGGACCTCGACGCCGCAGGCTTCACCGTCGAGCGGGTCGACGCACTCTGGGGCACCGAGGCTGCGGCGTCGCTGCACCGGGGGTCGCGGGTGGCGGCGCTCCGTGCCCTGGCCGCCCGCGAGACGTCCCCGCTCGGCACCCTCGCCACCCTGTTCGTGCTCGGCCTGCCGTCGTCTCGAGCGGACGCCGTGGCCGCGTTCCCGTCCGCGGGGCTCGACGCCGTGATCACGGCGGGGCTGCTGCGGGTCTGCGACACCGACGCCGCGGTCGTGGAGCCGACGGTCGACCTGCGCCCCTACGCCTTCGTCGACGACCTCGGCGCCGGTAGCTGGTGGATCGTCTCGGACCTCGGTGAACTCGCCCTCGGCCACGCGATCAGCGAGGAGCACGTCCTCGGCATCGGCGGCGCGACCACCACCCTGAGCGGCCTGCAGGTACCCGTGCCGGTCCGCACGGTGCTGGACCTCGGCACCGGCTGCGGGATCCAGGCCATGCACGCCCGACGCTTCGCCGAGCACGTGGTCGCCACGGACATCTCGCGCCGCGCCCTCGACATCGCCCGCTTCAACGCGCAGCTCAACGGCATCGACGGCATCGACTTCCGGTACGGCTCGCTGTTCGAACCCGTCGCCGGTGAGCGGTTCGACCGGATCGTCTCGAACCCGCCGTTCGTCATCACACCCCGCCGGCCGGGCGTCCCCTCGTACGAGTACCGCGACGGGGGCATGGTCGGTGACGCGCTGGTCGAGACCGTGCTCCGTGGTCTGTCCGAGCACCTCGAGCCCGGCGGGACGGCGCAGCTGCTCGGCAACTGGGAGTACCACTGGGGCGTCGACGGGCTCGACCGCGTGCGCAGCTGGTTCGCGGACACCGACCTCGACGCCTGGGTCATCGAGCGTGAACGCCAGGACCCGACGTCCTACGCCGAGACCTGGATCCGCGACGGCGGCACGAAGCCCGGAACGCCGGTGTTCGACACCCTGATGGGCGCCTGGCTCGACGACTTCGCGGACCGCCGCGTCACCGGCGTCGGCTTCGGCTACGTCGTGGTGCGTCGCGCCCGGTCGGGAGGCCCGGCCAGCCTCCGCCGGTTCGAGCGCATCCCCGAGGCACTCGGCTCCAACCCCGCCGGGCTCGGCGCGACGGTCGCTCGCGTCCTCGACGCGGCCGCCTGGCTCGCCGCCCACGACGACGTCGCACTCGCCGCCGCACACTTGGCGGTGGCGGGCGACGTCACCGAGGAGCGCTACTACTGGCCCGGCAATGACGACCCGACCGTGATGACGCTCGTGCAGGGCGGCGGGCTCGGACGCCGGGTGGACGCGGACACGGCGCTCGCCGCGTTCGTCGGAGCTTGCGACGGAGACCTGTCCGTCGCGGCGATCGTCGGTGCGCTCGCGCAGATCACCGGTGTCGACGAGCAGGCGCTCGCCGCCGACCTGTTGCCGGCGGCGCGCGACCTGGTGCTCGACGGGCTGCTGCTGCCCGCCTGACGCCCCGTTCGCGCGGTCACGCCGGTGTGTTGCTGCGCCGGAGTGCTGTCGAGACGCCGGTGTGTTGCCGAGACGCCGCCAGACCGCCGAGACGCCGCAGGATTCGGCGGCGTCTGGCCGATGTCGGGGCGTCGAGCGTAGACGACGGCGTGATGCTGCCAGGGACGCCCGGTCGTGCTGCCTCCGTGACGCTCAGGCGCGGTGGTCGCGCCAGCTGTGCTCGGGGGAGTAGCCGAGCAGCTCGCGGGCCTTCTCCGACGACAGCAGCGAGCTGACGCCGTCGATGTCCGCGCGGCGCTCGATGTCGGGCACGTAGCGCTCGACGAGCTCGATCGTCGGGGTGTCCATAACGGTGTCGGGACTCGCGATGACGAACGCCTCGAACCCGGTGAACTCGGCCTCGACGGACTTCCGGACCGCCTGGGCGCCGTCACGCGAGTCGATGTACGACCACAGGTTGAAGGTCTTCGCCTCGGGGGTGGCGTCCCACGGGAACGCCGGGTAGTCGGTCTCGTCCATCACGTTCGAGAACCGCAGACCGACCATCTTCAGCTCCGGGTCCCAGCGGGTGAAGTGGCGGGCCATCTCCTCTTCCACGGCCTTGCCGAGCGAGTACGACGACTGCGGCCGGACCGCGAACTCCTCGTCGACGGGCAGGTAGGGCGGGTGGTGCTCGCCCATCGGGATGCCGAGCAGGGTCTCGCTCGACGCCCACACCAGGTTCTTGATCTTCGCGGCGCGAGCGGCGTGGAAGACGTTGATCGACGCCGTGACGTTGTTCGTGATGAGCGCCACGTCCGGCACCTGCCCGGGTGCGGGGACGGCCGCGAGGTGCACGACGGCGTCCACGTGGTCGTACCGGTCGTCGATGCCGAGCAGGGCGTTCAGGACCTGGCCGTAGTCGGTCAGGTCGATGCGGACGAACTGCACGCCCTCGGGCTGGTCGGGAGACGGCACGCGGTCGAGCAACACCACGTCGTACCCGTGCGCATCGAGGTCGCGCACCACCGCTCGTCCAAGCTTGCCGCTGCCGCCGGTCACCACTACACGCGTCATCGCGTCACTCCACATCCTTGTCGGGTCGCCCTGACGGGCACGGCCCATCCTGCCCGGTGTCGCCTGACCCGGCCAGGCCCTGTCCGTACCCCGCTCGGCCGCGCGACACCAGGTTCCGGACACGGCACCACGGAATCGCGCGGTGCTGTGTCCGGAACCTGGTTCCGGCAGGGAGCGTCCGGCAGGGGAGCGACGGGGGAGCGCCCGGCGAGGAGCGCCCGGCGGGGCGCGCAGCGTCAGGGAGTGGGGGCGACCTGGGCGATCGCGAGCCGGGCGACCAGCTCGACATGCTGCGCCATGTCCCGCGACGGGTCGAACAGCCACTGGATCTGCATGCCGTCGGACACCGCGAGCAGCACGCTCGTCAGCTCCTCGGCGTCGAGGTCGGCGCGGAGCCGTCCGTCCTGCTGCATGGTGCGGAAGTCGGCGGACAGGTCACGACGGCTGCGTTCGTAGCGTTCCTGGAAGTACGCGTGCGCCGGGTGCTCGGGGTCGGTCGCAGCGGCGGCGGACAGGTTCACGAACATCTGCACGAGCCCGGGGACCTCGGCGTTGTGCCGGACGATGGCGGCGAGCAACGCGGCCGGGTCCGGCGCCTGCCAGTCGTGCTGCAGGTCCATCTCGTCGCGTCGTCGCAGGATCTCGACCCAGAGCTCGTCCTTGGAGTCGAAGTAGTGCAGCAGTCCGGCCTGGGTCAGTCCGACGGCGTCGGCGATGTCCTTGATGCTGGTGCGGCGGAACCCCTGCGAGGCGACGAGGTCGAGCGCGACCGTGAGGATCTCCTCGCGCTTCGCGATGCCCTTCGCGTACGAACCCCGTCGTGCCATGGCAGGACTGTACCGCTCGGAGTGCACCCAGAAAACCAAGCGTCACTTGGTTTTGGTGTTACCGTGGGCGGAGCCGCCGACGAAGGCGTGCGAGTCACCGATGCAGGTGGCGTACCCGAGAAGAGGTTGCAGTGGCCAACGACGCCCTGACCGTCACCGAAACCCCGACCGGCGTGGCACCCACGCGCGGTCGCGGTGCCCCGCTCATGTACACGCTCGGCATGCCGATCGCGATGCTCGGCCTGTACATCGCCCTGCTGCCACCGGTGCTGGTCGCCATGGCGCTCAAGGTCGCCGAGATCGCGCCGGACAACCAAGCGGGCGTGCTCGGCCTGGCACTCGGTGTCGGCGCGTTCGCGGCGATGGTCGCCAACCCCCTGGCTGGTCGCTTCAGCGATCGGACGGCCGGGAGGCTCGGCATGCGTCGTCCGTGGATCATCGGTGGCACCGTGGTCGGCTTCGCGGGCCTCGTGGTCGTCGCGACGACCACCTCCACCGTCGTGCTGGTCATCGCGTGGGGCGTCACGCAGATCGCCTACAACGCCACGATCGCGGCCTTGACGGCCGTCCTGCCGGACCACGTCACGCGGTCACAGCGTGGTCGGGTCGCGGCGCTGCTCGGGCTCGCGCAGAACCTCGCGCTCGTCGGCGGCACGTTCCTCGTGCAGCTCTTCTCGACCTCGGCGACGCAGATGATCATCCCCGGTGCCATCGGGTCGGCCGTCGTCGTGCTCTACGCGCTCGTGTTCCGCGATCGGGTGCTCGCCGCCCGGCCGACGTCGAGGCTCGGCATCGGGCAGGTCTTCGGTTCGTTCGTCTTCAACCCGGTGAAGCACCCGGACCTCGGCTGGGCCTGGCTGACCCGCTTCCTGATGGTCGCCGCGCAGTACACCGCGGTGAGCTACCTGACGTACTTCCTGCGCGACGACATCGGGGTGGACTCGGAGCACGTCGCGAACGCGGTGTTCCAGGGCACGCTCTGGAACGTCGTGGGCATCGTGCTCACCTCGCTCGTCGCCGGGTGGCTGTCGGACAAGCTCGGCCGCCGCAAGCTGTTCGTCGCGATCGCCGGCATCGTCGGCGTGGTCGGGCTCGTGATCATCGCGCTCGCACCGTCGCTCGGCATGGTGCTCGTCGGCGAGTTCGTGATGGGTGCCGGCATGGGCGTCTTCTACGCCGTCGACCTGGCGCTGATCACCGACGTGCTGCCGTCCGACGAGGACAACGCGAAGGACCTCGGCGTCGTCAACATCGCGCAGGCCCTGCCCCAGTCGATCGTGCCCGCGGCCGCTCCGGGCGTCATCGCCCTGACCGGCGGGTACAGCGGCTTCTTCATCACCGGCGCCGTCGTCGGACTGCTCGGCATCGTCTCGGTGTCCCGCATCCGCGGCGTGCGCTGACCACGCTTCCCCAGGCTCTGAACGAGAGGACCGACCACCGTGACTACCGTGAACGACGTGACCACTGCCTCCAGTACGGCCGAGCGCATCGACGCGCTCGTCGACCAGCTGACCACCGACGAGAAGGTGCAGCTCCTGACCGGGCGTGACTTCTGGACCACCTGGCCGATCGAGAAGATCGGGCTGCGCCGGATCCTGATGTCGGACGGCCCCTCCGGGGTCCGTGGCGAGGTGTGGGATGAACGCGACCCGTCGCTGAACCTGCCCTCGGCGACCGCCCTGTCGGCGTCGTGGGACCGCGCGATCGCGAAGCGCTACGGCGCCGCAGCCGCCGTCGAGGCGCGTCGCAAGGGCGTCGACGTCGTGCTCGGCCCGACCATCAACCTGCACCGCTCGCCGCTCGGCGGCCGCCACTTCGAGGCGTTCAGCGAGGACCCGGTGCTCACCGGTGACCTGGCGGCGTCGTACGTCGACGGCGTGCAGGAGAACGGTGTCGCCGCGACACCGAAGCACTACATCGCGAACGACTACGAGACCGATCGCTTCACCGCGTCGACCGAGGTCTCCGACCGGGCCCTGCGGGAGCTGTACTTGCTCGCGTTCGAGAAGGCCGTGACCGAGGCGCACGCCTGGGCGATCATGTCGTCGTACAACTCGGTCAACGGCGTCACCGCGTCCGAGCACGACCTGCTCGAGACGCCGCTGAGCTCCGAGTGGGGCTTCGACGGCATCGTCGTGTCCGACTGGACCGGTGTGCGCTCGGTCGACTCGGCGAAGGCGTCGCAGGACGTCGCGATGCCCGGGCCGAACCAGTGGTGGAGCGAGGGCCCGCTGCTCGCCGCCGTACGGTCCGGTGACGTGCCGATCGAGGCCATCGACCGCAAGGTCCGCCGCATCCTGACCCTGGCCGCCCGCGTCGGCGCCCTCGAGGGCTTCGAGCCCGTCGCCGCGCAGCCGGTGCACGTCGAGGACGGCATCGCGTTCGTCCGCGAGGCCGAGGCCGAGGGCACCGTCCTCGTCCGCAACACCGGCGTCCTGCCGCTCGACGCGCCTGCTGTCTCCCGCATCGCCGTCATCGGCCACAACGCCGACCAGGCGCGCACCCAGGGCGGTGGCTCGGCGACCGTCGTGCCGTCGAAGGTGGTCTCGCCGCTGGACGGCATCCGTGCGGCGTTCCCGGGCGCCACCGTCGACTACACGATCGGCGCCGTCGTGCAGGAGGGCATCGCGGAGTTCCCGCTGTCGACCATCACGAACCCCGGCACCGGCGAGCCCGGTGCCCGCGTCGCCTTCGTCAAGGACGGCGAGGAGCTGTACGTCGAGGACCGCCGGGCCACCGCGCTGTTCTGGTTCGGCGGCGACGCCCCCACGCGTGAGGCGGACCGGCTCGACATCACCACGACCTACACGGCACCTTCTGACGGCACCGTGCGGATCGGCATCGGTGCGGCCGGCCGGTCGCGCCTGTGGATCGACGGCGAGCTCGTGCTCGACGAGGACGTGCCGTTCGAGGGTGACCAGCTCGGTGCGGCGTTCCTCAACCCACCGGCACGATCGGTGCCCGTGTCGGTGACCTCCGGTCAGCAGGTCGCGATCCGCATCGAGTACGACGTCATCCAGGATGAGACGCTCGGCGGGGTGCTGGCGTACCAGTTCGGCACGGAGCCGTCCGACGACGACCCCGCGGTGCTGATCGAGGCGGCCGTCGAGGCTGCCCGCGGCGCGGACGTCGCCGTCGTCGTGGTCGGCACGAACTCGAAGGTCGAGTCCGAGGGCTACGACCGTTCGTCGCTCGCACTGCCCGGTCACCAGGACGACCTGGTCCGTGCGGTCGCCGCCGTCAACCCGAACACGATCGTCGTCGTGAACGCCGGTTCGCCGGTGGAGATGCCGTGGCGGAACGACGTCGCCGCGGTCCTGCTCACCTGGTTCGGCGGGCAGGAGTACGGCAACGCCCTGGCCGACGTGCTCACCGGCGCGCAGGAGCCCGGCGGCCGCCTGCCCACCACCTGGCCGGTCGCGATGGCGGACGTGCCCGTGCTGGACGTCACGCCCGTCGACGGCAAGGTGTCGTACGACGAGGGCGTCCACATCGGGTACCGCGCCTGGCTCCGTGCGGGCACCACGCCTGCGTACCCGTTCGGCCACGGTCTCGGCTACACGACCTGGACGATCGACGGCGTCGCGGCGGGACCCACGGTGTCCGAGGGTGACGCGGTCATCGTCACCGCGACGGTCGCCAACACCGGGTCGCGCGACGGCAAGCACGTCGTGCAGGTGTACGCCTCGCGGGAGTCGTCGGCGGTGGACCGTCCGGTCCGGTGGCTCGTCGGGTTCGCCCCGGTGCGCCTCGGTGCGGGGGAGTCGACCGAGGTGTCCATCGAGGTGCCGGCCCGGGCGTTCGCGCACTGGGACGGGGCCTGGGCGTACGAACCCGGCACCTTCGCGCTGCACGTCGGCGCCTCGGCGACCGACGAAGCTGGAACCGCGTCCCTCGAACTGGTCTGACCAGTTCGTCCGGTTTCCGCGCATCCGCGACGACTGTTGAGTAGCATCGTCGTGCGCCAGTCGGCTGGTTACCGTCGGCGCACGCACCGACTACGGGGTCGCTGGTTGTGCGACTCGGCCTCCTGATCCGGCTGACGATGCCCCAGCTTCCCCGGTGCGTCCAGAATGCGTCCCCGCGTCCGCGCGGGGGCGCATTCGTTCATCCCGACTGCTTCCGGCCCGGAAGGGCTTCGACCAACCGGTTGACGGACTTCCTGCGATCCGGGCAAAACGAATGAAGGATGATCAACTTTCTGGTGCGAACGGGCCGATCGGGTGTGACAAACCGCTCAGTAGGTGGAACGATGGACCCACCATCTCGTGCGGATCAGGGACGAGATGGTCATCCGGCAGGGCTCTCGAGACTCACCGACTCGATCGCAGCCCCGCCGGATGTCCTGTTCTCGGCTACGCGCGGAGTGCCGGGGCGATCTCTTCAGCCACGATGCGCAGGATCCGCTCGTGGGCTGCCGCGTCGCCGTTCGCCGGCAGGGTGATCACGAGTTCGTCGGTCGCGGTGACGGCGGGGTCGGCGAGCAGCGCGTCCACGATGGCCGCTGGTTCGCCGGACACGACTTTGCTGAACCGGAACGGCGGACCGGAGAGGGGCCGGCCCTCGTCGTCCATGCCGGCGGCGTACCCGGTCAGGAACTCGTCGTGCACCGCTCGGTCGTGGTCGTCGAGCAACGGGACGACGATGCGGCCGACGGCGACCTTGGAGGTGCGACCGGACGCACCGTGGAGCTCGGTGAACCGCTCGCGGTAGGCCGTGATCTGGTCGGCCTGCGCCTGGGCGAACGGGGCGCCGGTGTCCTCGGTGTTCAGGGTCGAGCAGTGCAGCAACAGGCCCTTCTCGGCCGTACGGACCGCGGTGCCCATGCTGCCGCCGCCCCACCAGACACGGTCGCGCAGGCCGGGGCTCAGGGGCTGCAGGGTCAGGTCCGCGCCAGCCGGGATGCTCTCGTAGCCCTTGCCGGCACTGCCGAGGGGCTCGCCCTGCAGTACCTCGAGCAGGCGGGAGGCGCGGGCCTCGGCCTCGTCGCGGAACGAGCGGTCGACGGCGCCGAACACCGGGTCGAGGATCGGGCCGTACCCGGCGATGCCCGTGCTGATGCCGAGCTGCACACGCCCGCCGCTGAGCAGGTCGACGGTGCTGGCGTCCTCGGCGAGGCGCACCGGGTCCTCGTAGCGCATGCCGAGCACGGCGGTGCCGAACGCGATGGTGCTGGTGCGCTGCGCGGCGGCTGCGAAGAACGTCATCGGGCTCGTCAGGAACGGCTCGAAGTGGCGGCCCCGGACCCAGCCCGTGCCGTAGCCGAGGGTCTCGGCCGCCTGGAACAGTCGGAGGCCGTCCTCGAGGGCGCTCGCTGCACCCTCCGTGCCGCCGTGGTTCGGGACGAAGGTGAGGAAGCCGAGTTCGCGCATGACGCGAGTCTATGCGCGTGTATGGAGCCGGGCCTCCCGGTCGACGCAGCCGACCATCTCGTCACCGCAGCCTGGGAGGATGGGGCCATGACCGACGTCACCGCCCTGCCCCCGCTCGTCGCCGCGATCCCGGCGGCGGTGGACGGCGCGGTCGACCCGGACGCCGTCTACGAAGCGTTCGCCGACTGGGCGGCCGAGGGCGGCCGACCGCTGTACCCGGCGCAGGACGAAGCGGTCATCGAGCTCGTCTCCGGCGCGAACGTCGTGCTGAGCACCCCGACGGGCACCGGTAAGTCGCTCGTCGCGGCCGGCGCCCACTTCGCGGCGCTCGCCGAGGGCAAGCGGAGCTACTACACGGCACCCATCAAGGCGCTCGTCTCTGAGAAGTTCTTCCAGCTGGTCGAGCTGTTCGGCGCGCAGAACGTCGGCATGGTCACCGGTGACTCGAGCGTCAACGGCGACGCCCCCATCGTCTGCTGCACCGCCGAGATCCTGGCGAACCTCGCGCTGCGCGAAGGCCCCGACGCCGACGTCGACGTCGTCGTGATGGACGAGTTCCACTTCTACGGCGACCCGGACCGCGGCTGGGCGTGGCAGGTGCCGCTGCTCGTGCTCGAGCGCGCGCAGTTCCTGCTGATGTCGGCCACCCTCGGCGACGTCACCACCATCGCCGACGACCTGTCGCGCCGGACCGGCCGGCCCACCGCCCGCGTGACCGGGGTCAGCCGACCGGTGCCGCTCGAGTACGAGTACGTGATGACGCCCGTGCAGGAGACCGTCGAGCGGCTGCTGGAGGAGGGCAAGGCGCCGATCTACATCGTGCACTTCGCCCAGGCGGCTGCGCTCGAACGGGCGCAGTCGCTGATGTCGGCGAAGGTCGCCTCACGTGAACGCCGGGACGAGATCGCCTCGGCGATCGCGGGCTTCCGCTTCAGCGCCGGCTTCGGACAGACCCTGTCCCGCCTGATCCGCGCCGGCATCGGCGTGCACCACGCCGGCATGCTGCCGAAGTACCGACGGCTCGTGGAGCAGCTCGCACAGCGCGGACTGCTGCCGGTCATCTGCGGCACCGACACCCTGGGCGTCGGCATCAACGTGCCGATCCGGTCCGTGCTGTTCACCGGGCTGACCAAGTTCGACGGCACCAAGATGCGGCAGCTGTCCGCGCGCGAGTTCCACCAGATCGCCGGCCGTGCCGGACGCGCCGGGTACGACACCGAGGGTGACGTCGTCGCCGAGGCCCCCGAGCACGACATCGAGAACGCCCGCGCGGTCGCGAAGGCCGGGGACGACCAGAAGAAGAAGAGCAAGATCAAGCGGAAGAAGGCACCGGAGGGGTTCGTGTCCTGGGGGCAGGCGTCGTTCGACCGGCTCATCGGCGCCGAACCGGAGCCGATGGTGTCGCGGATGCGGATCACGCACGCGATGGTGCTGTCGGTGGTGGCTCGCGGGGGTTCCGCGTTCGACGAGGTCCGGTCGCTGGTGTTCGACAACCACGAACCCCGTGCGCGGCAGCTCGCGATGGCCCGGCGCGCGCTCGTCATCGCCCGCACGCTCATCAACGCGCAGGTCATCGAGCGGGTGCCGGGGCCTCCGGTCACGTACCGGCTCACCGTCGACCTGCAGTCGAACTTCGCCCTCAACCAGCCGTTGTCGCCGTTCGCGCTCGCCGCGTTCGAGCTGCTCGACCCTTCCTCTCCCACCTATGCGCTGGACATGGTCTCGATCGTCGAGGCGACACTGGACGACCCGCGGGCGATCCTGTCGCAGCAGCAGTTCAAGGAGCGCGGCGAAGAGGTCGCCCGCATGAAGCGCGAGGGCATCGAGTACGAGGAGCGGATGGAGCTGCTCGAGGAGGTCACCTGGCCCAAGCCCCTCGACGAGCTGCTGACCGCGGCGTACGAGGCGTACGCGGCTGAACAGCCCTGGGTCCTCGACTTCCAGCTGTCCCCGAAGGCCGTCGTCCGCGACATGTACGAACGCGCGATGACCTTCGGCGACTTCGTGCGGTTCTACCAGCTCACCCGCTCCGAGGGGCTCGTGCTGCGGTACCTGTCCGACGCCTACCGCACCATGCGGCAGACCATCACCGAGGAACAGCGGAACCAGGAGCTCGACGACCTGATCGAGTGGCTCGGCGAGGTCGTCCGGCAGACCGACTCCTCGCTCGTCGACGAATGGGAAGCGCTGCTCAACGGCGATGTGCTGCTGGCCCTCGCCGAAGAGCAGGAGATCGCGCCGCCGCAGCCCGCACGGCTCACCGGCAACGTGCGGGCCTTCACCGTGCTCGTGCGGAACGCGCTCTTCCAGCGGGTGCTGCTCGCCGCACGGGACGACGTCGACGGCCTCGGCGCGCTCGACGCAGCAGCCGGGTTCGACGGCGACGCGTGGGACGCGGTGCTCGAGGAGTACTACGACGAGCACGACACCATCGGCACCGATGCCGAGGCACGGTCGATGTCGTACCTGGTGCTCGACCAGGCGGGGGCGACAGGGGCCGGTGCTGGTGCCGGTTCGTCGGGCCCGGCTCGTGTGTGGCGTGCACGGCAGATCTTCGCGGACCCGTCGGGCGACAAGGACTTCGGGTTCTCGGCAACGATCGACCTCGATGCCTCGGACGAAGCTGGCGAGGCCGTGGTCCGGGTCACCGAGATCGGTCGGTTCGACGGGTGGGCCGACGTGGACGTGGACTGATGCCGGCGGGGCGGGTCTGACCCTCGTGGTCAGGGGCGGACGAGGCCCTTCGCCACCAGGCTCCGGGCCGCCGCCACGATCGCCTGGTGCGGATCACGAGGCGCCCAGCCGAGCACGGTGCGGGCTCGCTCGTTCGAGGTGCGCTTGGCGTAGCCGAGGTCGGGCACCATCGCGCGGAACTGCGGCTGTGTCTCGGCCGTGGTCCGCACGACGTCGTCGGGCAGCGTCTGCGTCGGGACCGCCCGGGCGTCGTCACCGAGGTGTTCGCGCAGGGTCGCGGCGATCTCTGACATCTCGAGCGCCGGGCCGTTCGACAGCAGGAACCGCTTGCCCGCTGCATCCGGGGCGGTCGTCGCGGTGACGTGGGCGGCCGCGACGTCACGCACGTCGACGATGGGGATGAACAGCCGCGGCGTCGCGGGCATCGCCCCGGAGAGCATGGACTGCAGGATGTGGTTCGCACCGGACACCGCGTGCCCCATCGCCGGACCCATCACCGCGACCGGCAGCGTCGTGACGAGCTCCGGCGCACCGGGCTCGGACGCGACGAAGTCCCACGCAGCCCGCTCGGCAAGGGTCTTGCTCGTGCCGTAGGCATCGACCCCGGGCCCGTCGAGCACTGTCCAGTCGGCCTCGGTGAACACGTGGTCGGAGTGCGGGTGGCCCCAGCTGACCGCGTGGAAGGCCGAGGTCAGCACGACGCGATCGACTCCGGCCGTGTGTGCGGCGCGCAGCACCCGCAGCGTCCCCTCCACCGCCGGACGGATCACGGTGTCCTCGTCCTCGACGTGGCCGGGCATCACCGGCGAGGCGACGTGGTGCACGACGTCGATGTCCGCGACCGCCTGAGCCCATCCGTCATCGGACGTCAGGTCAGCGGCGACGAACTCGAGCCGGTCGTCGGCGGTCAGGCCGGCTTCGGCGAGGACCGCACGGACCGCGGGTTCCCGGTCGAGGGACCGGATCGTGGTGCGGACGCGGTGCCCGGCGTCGAGCAGCTGCAGGATCAGGTGGCCGGCGATGAAGCCGGAGCCGCCGGTGACCAGGACGTGTTCGGTGTTCTCCATGCGCCCAGCATCGTCTCGGGGTCGGATGCGGACCAGTGCCTCGGTGTTCCTGGGTCTCCGAGACCCAGGCTGACCGAGCTCGTCGGTCAGAAGAGCGTGGCCGGCGGGGTCGCCTCGGGCAGTGCGGACGGCTCGGTGACCTCGACGCCGGGCCAGCCCGGACCGTGCGGCACGTCGGTGTGGTTCTGGTAGGCGGTGGCCGCACCACGGGCGCGGACGTCTGCTGCCTCGTTCATCTCGTGGCCGACGTGCCCGCGGACCCACTCGAACGTCACCTTGCGGCCCTGCAGCTCGGCGTCGAGCTCCTTGATGATCTCGACGTTCATGACCGGCTTGCCGTCGGCCTTGCGCCAGTTCTTCCGCTTCCACCCGGCGAGCCACTCGGTGCAGGCCTTGATGGCGTACTGGCTGTCGCAGAGGATGTGCAGCGGTTCGCCGGAGTCCTTCGTGGCACGGAGGAGCTGCAGGACGGCGGTCAGCTCGCCGATGTTGTTCGTCGCTCGGGGCCATCCACCGGCTGCCCAACGGTCGTCGTCGACGTACCAGGCCCAGCCGGCGGGGCCGGGGTTGCCGAGGGCTGAGCCGTCTGCTGCGGCGACGATCGTCACGAGGGGACCTCCTGGTCGGGGCTGGTGCCCGTCGAGCGTAACGGACGGTCGAGCGGCGTCCGCACCGACGTCAGCGGCGAGCGGGATCGAGGTTCAGCGTGCTGCCCTCGAGCAACCAGTCGTCGGCGCGCGTCTCCATGTACGGGTTGAGCCACTGCACCTCGGCTGGCGTGATGCCGAACCGCTGCGCGACCGTGGTCAGCTCGTCGCCGTGCGCCACCAGGTAGTCCGCCGGACGACCGTCAGCGTCCGTGACGATGCCGTACGCCCCCGGCCGGTCCTTGCCCACGGTGATGCGCATGTCCGGGTACGGGTTCGGGATCTTCCAGTCCAGAGCACCGACGGCCAGCACCGATCCGACCCACGGGCGTTTCGACGGGTCTTCGTCCTCGACCGAGGCGGGGACGAGCACGACACTGCGCAAGTAGTCGGGGAGCGGGCCTGACTGGCCCATCGTGAACGAGGTCGGTGGGCCGGCGCCGGCATCCCACTCGACCGTGTCGCGCACCGAGCTGTCGTCGCCGTCGAGCGGGCTGGCGGTCCGGTGCCGGAACTGCAGGCTCATCGGCTGCGGGTTGGTCGTGCGGTAGCCGGACAACTGTGCGTCGAAGGTCCCCTGGTCGTTCGCGACGATCCGGACGTGGATGCTCGTGTCACCGCTCGGAGAAGTGACGTCGGTCTCCGCCGCGACCGTGCCGGTGGGCAGGACCTGCTCGACCTCGTCCGCGTCGCCGCCGATCTGTTCGGTCGTGAGCGTCGGGTCGGGAAGGGGCTCGTCGTTCCGTTCGGCCGCCTGCCTGGTCGGCTTCGGCAGTGGGTCGTCCCCGCCGAACGCCGTGCACCCCGTCAGCAACAGCGCCACCAGCGCCGTGCCGATGGCCGCGCTCGCCGCGGTTCGCCTCCGTGTCATCGTTCCCCCACGGCAGCGAGCGTATCGCCGGGGTCGGGCACGATCGACCGTCGTGACCGAACTGGTACTCGGGGCACACGGACTACCGTCCGGGGCATGAGCGACACCATTCCGGAGACCCCGGATCCCGACTCGACCGACACCGCCTACAGCCCCTCGAGTGAGCGGGAGACCGAGGCGTCGCAGGCGAACCAGCGCAGCGACGCCGAGCTCGAGGCGGACGGCATCGATCCTTCGAAGGTGATCGCGGCTCCGGGCACGGGTGGCGCGGACGACGCCGGCGACGTCGAACCCGCGCCGGGAGACCTGCACCTGCCGTGGCAGTCGGAAGAGGACCGCCGGGGTTAGCTCGCCACCCGGTCGAGTTCGCGCACGAGTTCCTCGCCGTCGGTGACGTCCCAGAAGGCGAACACCTGCGGACCGAACAGCCCGTCGAGTCCGGTGTTCGCGTAGATCCTGGCGGTCGCTCCGCCGGCGAAGAACGCCGCCGTTCCACTCGGGTCGCCGGTGTTCCACTCCACTGTGCAGTGTCGCCTGCCGCCGCTCCAGGTGACGGTGCGATCGGCGCGTCCGACGGGGACCTCTCGAGAGCCTCGGGGCGTGATGATCAGCGCGCGACGGGACGTCACGGCGTACACCGTCGTCCGCTTCCGGTGCCGCTTGACGATGAACCGGCCGAACACGAGGTGCAGTCCCATCAGCACGAACACCGACCCGAACAGCGGGAAGAAGAACGGCGCTCCGCCCCGAGTCGCCGTGATCGTCCAGAACACGGCGAAGCCGCACCAGAGGATGCTGAACGGGACGAGGAACCCGTCGCGAGCAGTGAACAGCTTCGCCGGGTCGCTCGTTCCGGCCCAGTACAGGTGCTCGTCGGGTCGGAGCTGTTCGCGGGCGGTCTGCTGAGGATCGATCACCCCTCGACAGTACGGTCCGACGCTCGCCGTGGCTGAAGAGTGCGTACCCCGCCCGGCTACGACACCGAGTCGGGGTGCGAGCCCGTCCGCTGCCCGGACTCGAGCGTCGCGATCGCCGCGAGCTCGTCGTCGCTGAGCACGAAGCCGTCGACGTCGAGGTTCGACCGGATCCGCGACGGCGTCACCGACTTCGGCAGCACCACGACCCCCTGCTGCACGTTCCACCGGACGAGCACCTGCGCCACACTCACCCCGTGGGCGTCTGCGATGCCCGTGAGGACCGGTTCCTCGATCAGCCGACCGCGCCCGAGCGGCGACCACGCTCCGGTGACGATGTCGTGCTGCTGGTGGAACGCCATGAGCTCGTGCTGGGGGAGCCACGGGTGTCGTTCGACCTGGTTCAGCGCCGGGACCTCGCCCGTCTCGTCGATGAGTCGCTGCAGGTGTGGCACCTGGAAGTTCGAGACCCCGATGCTCCGTGCCCGCCCGGAGTCGCGCAGTTCGACGAGCGCGCGCCACGTGTCGACGTAGCGGTCGTTCGCCGCTGCCGGCCAGTGGATCAGGTACAGGTCGACCGCGTCGAGCCCCAGTCGCTCGAGGCTGCCGTCGAACGCCCGCAGGGTCGCGTCGCGCCCCTGGTGGTCGTTCCACACCTTGGTCGTCACGAAGACGTCGTCACGGTCCAGCCTGGAGGCCCGGATCGCCTTGCCGACGCCGGTCTCGTTGCCGTACATCTCGGCGGTGTCGACGTGCCGGTAGCCGGCGTCGAGCGCGAGGCCGACCGCCGTCTCGGCCTCGGTGTCGTCGACCTTGTAGACGCCGAACCCGATCGCGGGGATTGCGGCGCCGTCACGGAGGGGAACTGAACTGACCATGCACCCATCCTGCCGGTGCGTGGCGGGCACGCGCCGGGCCTCCCGGCCATCTGTGGAGAACGCGAGCCGTCTGCCGGAGGCACCTTCCTTCCCATGCCGGCCGCGATCGCAAACGCAAACGGGCGTACCTGGTCAGAACTTCCGACCAGGTACGCCCGATTCGACCAGGTACGCCGAAAGCGCGCCGCTCGCGCCGTCCGGTCAGGTCGGCAGGACCACCGGCTCGGTGTCGGGGATGGGGCTGGCGTCACGGCCGCGCAGGTCGGGCAGCCAGCGCTTGGCTCCGAGTGCGACGACGACGCCCACCCCGGCCATGACCGCGCCGACCGTGAAGCCGCCGACGGGTCCGCTGCTGTCGATCAGGAAGCCGGCGACGGCGGAACCGCCGGCAGCACCGATGAGCTGGCCGGTGCCCATCCAGCCGTAGGCCTCGGCGGTGTCGGAGAACTTGACGGTGGCGGAGACCGAGCCGAACATCACCGCGAGGGCCGGCGCGATGCCGATGCCCGCGATGACGAGGGCGATGCAGAGCCACCAGAAGTTCGTGCCGCCCAGCGCGAGCGCGAGACCGACGAAGACGATCGCCATGCGCGTCCACAGGGTGTTGGGGGAGATCGGGCGGTGGCCGAAGGCCAGGCCGCCGAACAGGGACCCGACCGCGAAGACGGCCAGGACGATGCCGGCGTTCGGGCTGCCCTCGCCGAAGACGCTGGTGACGCTGGCCTCGACCGCGGCGCACGCCCCGATGAGCAGCAGCCCGGTCAGGGTGGCGACGACGACCGACGGCCGCTTCAGCACCACACCGAACGCGCGCTTCGAGCGGGGGATCCGGACGCGGCCGAGCTCGGGGGAGGCGATGAACCACGTGCCGCCGACCACCAGGAACACCATCGCGACGACGATCGCCTCGACCGTGCCGACCTGGGTGGCGACGAAGGTGGTGATGACCGGGCCGGCGACCCAGATCAGTTCTTGGGCGCTGGCGTCGAGCGAGAACAGGGGGGTGAGCTGCGACGAGGTCACCATCTTCGGGTAGATGGTGCGCACCGCGGGCTGCACGGGCGGGACCGCGAGGCCGCCGAGGAACCCGACCACCACGTAGCCCCAGAGCGGCATGGTGAAGAACGCGATGACCGCCATGCTGACGAGCGCGACGATGCTCGTCAGGATGAGGACGGGGCGCATGCCCCAGCTGCCCATCCAGCGGCTGGTGAGCGGGCCCGCCAGCGCCTGCCCGACACTCGTCGTCGCGAGGACCAGGCCCGCGGCGCCGTACGAGTCGAAGACGTGCTCGACGTGCAGCAGGTAGGCCAGCGACAGCATGCCGAACGGGAAGCGCGCGGTGAGCTGTGCGGCGATGACACGACCCACGCCGGGGGTCTTCAGGAGGGGGCCGTACGTGCTCACGAGACGAGTGTACGGACCGGACGGATCGGGGTGTCACCCGTCCGGGGGAGGTGTGGAGGAGGTCCTCGTCGACACCGTTCTCAGACACGCCGACGGGAGGTGTCGAGAACTTCCGTCCACAGCTTGTGGAGAGTGTCGGTGGTGGGTGCGAGAGTGGCGGAAAACCGGGCCTCCGGGAATCCACAGTCTGTGGATCGGGTTGTGGAAACTACAGGCGTGTAACACTTTCTCTTGTGGTCGACGGGTCCGCCGGGCACAACATGTAGTAGCGTCGTCCTCAGCACCGCACACGAACTTCGGACCTGGAATCAGGCCCAGAAACCAGGGGAGAACATGGCCGTCACCGTCTACACCAAGCCGTCCTGCGTCCAGTGCACCGCGACGTACCGGGCCCTCGACAACAAGGGCATCGAGTACGAAGTGCACGACGTCTCGACCGACGAGGCAGCCCTCGAGCACGTCAAGAGCCTGGGCTACATGCAGGCCCCCGTCGTCGTCACGGACGACGACCACTGGTCGGGCTTCCGCCCCGACAAGATCGCGACGCTCAGCGCCGAACTGGCGTAGTCGTCTCCCGTCCTGTGGACGGTCACCCCGGACCCGCTCAGGAGGCCCGGATCACCGCCCACAGGACACCCCCGGTCCGCCTGTTCCGCACCTTCACCACAGGAGCGCACCATGAGCCGATTGGTCTACTTCTCGAGCGTGTCCGGGTACACCGCGCGCTTCGTCGAGAAGCTCGGCCGCGACGCGGACCGGATCCCGCTCTACCCGAGCGAACCGTTCCTGCACGTCGACGAGCCCTACGTCCTGGTCCTGCCCACCTACGGTGGCGGCAACGGCGACGGGGCAGTCCCCAAGCAGGTCATCAGGTTCCTCAACGACGCCCACAACCGTTCGCTCATCCGCGGCGTGGTGGTGGGTGGCAACACGAACTTCGGCGAGGCGTACGGCCTCGCAGGGGACGTCATCGCGCGGAAGTGCAACGTCCCCCTTCTGTACAGGTTTGAACTCTTCGGGACCCCTGACGACGTGTCGGCGGTCAACACAGGATTGGATGCATTTTGGACGCAGCAGTTGCAGACGTCGATCTGACGTCGCCGCAGACGGGGATGGACTACCACTCCCTCAACGCGATGCTCAACCTCTACGACGCGGACGGGAACATCCAGTTCGACAAGGATCGTGAGGCCGCCAAGCAGTTCTTCCTGCAGCACGTCAACCAGAACACCGTCTTCTTCCACAACCTGAAGGAGCGGCTCGACTACCTGGTCGAGAACGAGTACTACGAACAAGCCACGATCGACATGTACTCGCTGGACTTCATCCAGCAGCTGAACGACCTGGCGTACTCGAAGAAGTTCCGGTTCCAGACGTTCCTCGGCGCGTTCAAGTACTACACGAGCTACACGCTCAAGACCTTCGACGGCAAGCGCTACCTCGAGCGCTTCGAGGACCGCGTCGTCATGACCGCCCTCGGCCTGGCACAGGGCAACGAGCAGCTCGCGATCGACCTCGTCGAGGAGATCGTCGCCGGCCGCTTCCAGCCCGCCACCCCGACGTTCCTCAACACGGCGAAGGCCCAGCGCGGCGAACTCGTCTCCTGCTTCCTGCTGCGCATCGAAGACAACATGGAGTCGATCTCGCGCGGGATCAACTCGTCGCTGCAGCTCTCGAAGCGCGGCGGCGGCGTGGCCCTGCTGCTCTCCAACATCCGCGAGGCCGGCGCCCCGATCAAGCAGATCGAGAACCAGTCCTCGGGCATCATCCCCGTGATGAAGCTGCTGGAAGACTCCTTCTCGTACGCGAACCAGCTCGGTGCGCGTCAGGGTGCCGGCGCGGTCTACCTCAGCGCCCACCACCCGGACATCATGAAGTTCCTCGACACCAAGCGCGAGAACGCCGACGAGAAGATCCGCATCAAGACGCTGTCCCTCGGCGTCGTAGTACCGGACATCACGTTCGAACTCGCGAAGAACAACGAGGACATGTACCTGTTCTCGCCGTACGACGTCGAGAAGGTCTACGGCGTCCCCTTCGGCGACGTCCCGATCTCCGAGAACTACCGCGCGATGGTCGACGACTCGCGCATCAAGAAGACGAAGATCAAGGCGCGTGACTTCTTCACGACCATCGCCGAGATCCAGTTCGAGTCGGGTTACCCGTACATCGTGTTCGAGGACACGGTGAACAAGGCCAACCCGATCAAGGGTCGGATCAACATGTCCAACCTGTGCTCGGAGATCCTGCAGGTCAACACCCCGACGACCTTCAACGAGGACCTGTCCTACAAGGAGATCGGCAAGGACATCTCCTGCAACCTCGGCTCGCTGAACATCGCGCTGACGATGGACTCGCCGGACTTCGGCAAGACCATCGAGACCGCCATCCGTGGCCTGACGTCCGTGTCGCAGATGTCGCACATCGCCTCGGTGCGTTCCGTCGAGGACGGCAACGACAAGTCGCACGCCATCGGCCTCGGCCAGATGAACCTGCACGGTTACCTGGCTCGTGAGCGCGTCTACTACGGCTCCGAAGAGGGCATCGACTTCACGAACATCTACTTCTACACGGTGCTGTTCCACGCCCTGCGCGCCTCGAACAACATCGCCATCGAGACCGGCGAGACCTTCGACGGGTTCCGCGACTCGAAGTACGCGTCGGGTGAGTTCTTCGACAAGTACACCGACCAGGCGTGGACCCCCGCGACCGCTCGTGTCGCCTCGCTCTTCGACAACGCGAACATCACGATCCCGACCCAGGACGACTGGAAGGCGCTGAAGGCGTCCGTTCAGGAGCACGGCATCTACAACCAGAACCTGCAGGCCGTCCCGCCGACCGGTTCGATCTCGTACATCAACCACTCGACGTCGTCGATCCACCCGATCGCGTCGAAGATCGAGATCCGCAAGGAAGGCAAGCTCGGCCGCGTCTACTACCCGGCGCCGTTCATGACGAACGACAACCTGGACTACTACCAGGACGCGTACGAGATCGGTGCCGAGAAGATCATCGACACGTACGCCGCGGCGACGCAGCACGTGGACCAGGGCCTGTCCCTGACGCTGTTCTTCAAGGACACCGCCACCACGCGTGACATCAACAAGGCCCAGATCTACGCATGGCGCAAGGGCATCAAGACGATCTACTACATCCGTCTGCGCCAGCTCGCCCTCGAGGGCACCGAGGTCGAGGGCTGCGTCAGCTGCATGCTGTAGAGCTGCTGCTCTCTTCCTGGAGGCGCGGGGCGGGCCCCGCCCCGCGCCTCCAGCCCGTCATCAGATCACCATCTCGAATCCGGAAGACAATCCCATGACCCTCACCGACCCGGTCCACGCCACGGGCAAGTCCATCCCGCTGATCAGTGCGGTCAGTGCCATCAACTGGAACCGCATTCAGGACGACAAGGACGTCGAGGTCTGGAACCGGCTGGTCAACAACTTCTGGCTGCCCGAGAAGGTGCCGCTGTCGAACGACGTGCAGTCGTGGAACACGCTGACGCCGGCGGAACAGCAGCTCACCATGCGGGTCTTCACCGGCCTGACGCTGCTCGACACCATCCAGGGAACCGTCGGCGCGATCAGCCTGATCCCCGACGCGATCACCCCGCACGAAGAAGCCGTCTACACGAACATCGCGTTCATGGAATCGGTGCACGCGAAGAGCTACTCGTCGATCTTCTCGACGCTGGCCTCGACGCCCGAGATCGACGACGCCTTCCGCTGGTCCACCGAGAACGTGAACCTGCAGAAGAAGGCCCAAATCGTCCTTGACTACTACACCGGTGACGACCCCCTGAAGCGCAAGGTCGCCTCGACGCTGCTCGAGTCGTTCCTGTTCTACTCCGGCTTCTACCTGCCGATGTACTGGTCCTCGCGCGCGAAGCTCACCAACACCGCCGACCTGATCCGCCTGATCATCCGCGACGAAGCCGTCCACGGGTACTACATCGGGTACAAGTTCCAGAAGGGCCTCGAGGGCGCTTCCGAAGAGCGCAAGCAGGAGATCAAGGACTACACGTTCAACCTGCTGTTCGAGCTCTACGAGAACGAGGTGCAGTACACGCAGGACCTCTACGACCAGGTCGGGCTGACCGAGGACGTCAAGAAGTTCCTGCACTACAACGCCAACAAGGCGCTGATGAACCTGGGCTACGAGCCGATGTTCCCCAAGGAGACGACGGACGTGAACCCGGCGATCCTGTCGGCCCTGTCGCCCAACGCGGACGAGAACCACGACTTCTTCTCGGGGTCAGGGTCGTCGTATGTCATCGGCAAGGCGGAGAAGACCGAGGACGAGGACTGGGACTTCTGATCCTGGTCTGACTCGTGGGGACGCCCCGCTGGCTTCTGCCGGCGGGGCGTCGTCGTTCGCCGGACCGCACTGACGTGTCCGGTCAGCGGGTGGCGGTGGTCGGCGCGGACTCGACGAGGGCGGCGACCTCCTTGGGCCGTGTGTTCTGGTCGTCCATCGAATGCACCCTCGGTCGAGTCCGAGTTCCCCTCGGGGCGATTGGACGGCGCTGCCATCCGGGGCCCGCCCGCAGGCGACGTTGACTGCGCCCGCAGATCTGATGCGCCTGGGCGGAGGACTTCTACGCCGGGACCGTCCTGACGAGTGGGCAGGGTGAGATGCTCTTCGGGTGGGCGACGGGCACGTCACCTCGGACGTTGCTCTACGGATCGGACAGCAAGATGACGCAGGTCGTGAGGAACGAGCTGCCGGGTGACCAGCGCAGGGACATCCTCGACGATCTGAAGGACACGGGCGTCGCGACCGGGTACGGCTACCAGGCGGGACGTACGACGTTGACGCGAAGGTCGTGTCGAAGGGCGACGACGGAACCACCGTGGTCGAGTACACGGCGACGAACGAGACCACGCTCGGCTCCGCCCTGCGGATTCCCGGGCTCGACTACGACGCGTTGAACCGAGCCGCTGGAGACCACGGTCCGTTCTCGCGGGTGACGGAGCGGTTCACGTGGACGGAGAAGGTGAAGTTGTGACTAGACACCTGGCGGGCGTCGCGACCTCGATCGCGGTGCTGGCGATGTTGTTGACCGGTTGCGCCGTCACGGCACAGCCCGAGCCGCAGGACTACGCCGGCACTTGGGTGCTCGAGGGTGCGGACGGCGACGGAGCGGCGGAGTTCACCGTGTCGGCGGATCGAACGTACACGGCGCGCAACATCTCGATCGACCTCGCGTGCCGGACCCGGAACGCTGCGACGAGCCCTCCGGGCTGCGCGGGCGGCGGGGACTCGGCGAGCTTCTCCGGACGCTGGAAGGTGGCCGACGGGGACTCGACCGGCATTCGGTTCTACTTCGATGACCGCTTCGTGCGCCAGGGTTACTCGACCAACGGCGGACTCGGTTTCTACGTCGGATCACTCGATGTGCCGCGTCCCGACTACCTCTTCGTCCGTTCGTCATCGGACTGACCGGAAGCCTCTCACGCAGCCCGTCCGGTCACTGTCCCGAAGCACTCGACTCGCTCGCGCAGATCGTCGCAGACGGGAAAATGGGGCCATGACCGTCCTGACCCGCACACGTCCGTGCGGCGCCGTCGTGACCATGCTCGCGGCCGTGGAGCTCGCGACGACCGGATGCGCCTCGGGCGGCGCCGGCAGAGGAGACGACGTGACCGGAGAGGACACACGAGACGCGGCCGGCAAGACGCAGGCACAGGTCGCGAATCTGTCGTTGAAGGACGAGTTTGACTCGGCCGGCGAGCGGTACGAGCACGGGCAGGCGGTCCTCGCCGCCGCGCAGCAGCAGATCTCGGACGGCGCCTGGTACTGGAACGGTGGAGACGTCCGCCCGCTGCCGGCCGGCGACGCCGCGTTCGGCGAGGCACCGGACGGCGCGACCAAGGAGAACTCCTACTCCTTCCGAGGCGTCCGCATCATCGGACCCGACGGCGCGACCGGCGCGGAGCAGAACCTCAAACCGAGGCAGCGCTACTTCGATGAAGAAGGATGGCGGTCGCGCAGCGCGAAGGTCGGGACGGACCACGAGGTCCGGGCCGGGGTGACCTGGATCGTCCGGCCGAACGGGCAGTACTCGCTCGGCGTGTACAGCGAGGCCTTCTGGGCGCGTGATGCTCCGGCGCGGAGCGATCCCGTCCGGGAGCGTTGACCACATTGCCAGGGCGGGTCTTGGGGGTCAACCGCCGCCGTGCCTCCAGCGAGACGACGTCGAGCGACGGCTGCTCAGCTCAGCTCACGCAGGCGGCGTCGTGCCTGCGCCCTCGGTGTCGTCCGCGCCCGACGGACCGGTACCGGCCTGGTCGAGGTTCTCGTGCGGGTCGCCCATGTCGCCGGTGGCCTTGCCGGCAGGGGACAGCCCGAAGTGCCCGCGGACGGCGTTCGCCTCGGTGACGGACAGGGTGTTCCCGACTCCTGCGGACGGTGCGCCTTTGATCGCACTCTTGGCGTACCCGACGTGCAGGTCCTTGCCGTCGAACGTGGCGTCCTCGACGGGGACGAGCGCGGTGTGACCCCCGAAGAGTCCTGTCGCGACGCTGACGAACGCAGCGCTGCCGTCCTCGGCGGGGAACACCTGCGCGACCTTGCCGACCGAGGCGCCGTCGCGGTCTCGGACGGTCGCGTTCTCGACCTCGTGGATCATGCTCTTGGTGATCATGGGCGTAGTCAACGCTCCTGGCCTGACCCGCTTGTGTCAGCGACCGCGAAGCGAGCCCGAGCGCTTCACGGGAAGATCGTGGAGAGGTTGCTGACGCGCAGTGATATGGAAGGACCTCCCGCATGAAGCCCACTCGGCGGAAGGCTGCGATCGTTCTCCGGGCTGCGGGGGCAGCGCTGCTCGCTGTCGCCGTTTTCACTGGTTGCAGCGAAGGGTCCGGGATGAACACCGCAGAAGCAAGGCAGTCAGTCGTCACGTTCGTCGAGGGGTCGACCGACGCGGTGGGTGACGGCTGGGAAGCCAGTGACGGTCCGCTGCTCGGGAAGTGCAGTCGCAGCCTGGGTGGGGGAGGCATCTCGTACGTCGACGCCATGGTTCGCTCTGCGAGCGCCGATCCGAAGGCTGACGTCGCAGCAGTGGAACGTCACTGGAAGAAGCTCGGGGTCACGACCGAGCGGTACCAGACCGGTGGAGAGGATCCGATCCCCGGGGGTACACGATCGACAGCAGTTCGAAGTGCGTTCCGGACAACCTCGACGAGATGAGCCGCGACAGCCTGAACTGAGGAGTTCTGCCTCGCGCACGTGATGGCTGGGGAGTCAACGTTGGGCGAGGGCGGGCGTGATCCTCCGACGAACCCGCGTGTGCCACGCTCAGAGGGGCGCGCATGACGATCGCCTCGGTCGCCGACGAGCACGTGGAGTAGCCCGCCTTGATCATCATGAAGTCCAACGGGTCAGTGAGCAGTGTGCTGAACAACACGTTCCGCCCGCTCCCGGACCAGGTACGACGCAGCCTCGGCCTCCTCGACAACGACGACCACTTCGCCTGGCTCGTCTTCTCCGCGCCGATCGACGATCAGACCTGGCGCGCCGGCCCGCAGGCGGTCATCGACGAGTACGGCAACTCGTACCTGCAGGCCGGCGGCACCGCGGAGAAGATGAGCGTCGAGCTGCGCCGCCGCGAGGACGACGGCGAGTACCGCTTCTCCATCGTCGGCCGTGACCACGACCTGTCGAAACCGCTCACCGAGACCATCGACGTGCAGGCTGCGCACGAGCCCCGGCACCCGGCCGAGCTGTTCACAGCCGACCAGGCGGCGCCGGTGTTCATGCACTACGTCGAACACCAGACGGTCCCGGACGGCGACACGCTCCGTCTCATCGCCGACGTGTAGAAGGTGGCGACGCCACCGTCGCGTGTCCGCGACCGTGTTCCGGACAGGAGGCCCGGTGTCAGCTGGCACCGCGCCTCCCGTCCGTCGCTGCTCACGCGAGCGCGTGTGGTCACGCAGCCAACTGCGTCCGGTCAGTCCGTTGCTGGGGATGGTGCCGGGGCCGAACCGCCCGAGGGCGGCGCCCGACCACTCAGCGCGACACCGTCTCCGGCACCGCGCCACCCCAACCGTTGAACCCGCCGAACACGACCTGCACCGGGACGGCCTGCGCCCGGTCGGCCACGTACCGGTACGTGCCGCCCGGACGTCCGAGCCACAGCACCTGCGCGGTCGTTGTGGTCGTCGCGACGGTCCGGAGCTCCACCACGTACCGCCCGGAGGGGATCTGGAACTGCGCCGTCTGCTCGCTGTCGAGCAACGTCGAGAACCTGGTCGAGAACGACGCCCCGGTCGTCGCGTTCGTCACCGTGATGGTCGCGCCGCTCAGCTGCGCCGACGGGGTGCGGGACGCCGAAGCGGCGTAGACGACCAGGTCGTAGTCGCTGTGTGCGTAGTGCCGTGACAACGTGACTCGGGAAGCCGGGAGCGTTCCTCGCTGCTGGTACACCCGCGTCTTCCAGACGGCGGGCGACGCCGTTCCGCTGGCGTAGGCCTCGATGCGGTACTTCCCGGTGCTCAACCCGACGAACCGGTACTGGCCCGTGCTGTCCGAGGTCGTCCGGAACACCTGCGAGGTGTCCTCGTTCCAGGCGTACATCATGCGCCCAGCGGCGGGTCCCGTGGGGCCGACCACACCGCCCTGCACCGTCGCACCGATCACGAGCGGCACGGTGACCGCGACCGTCGAACCGCCGCGGACGGCGATGCCCGAGCGGAGTCCGGGGGCGTAGGTCTCCGTTCCGTGCGGCGGGAGTTGCCGCGTCGTCACCGTGACGGTGTCCGGTGCGGGTATGCCGGTGAACGTCGCGGTGCCGTCATCGTCGGTGGTGGCGTTCCCGACGACGACGTCGGTGCCGATCGCCGCGAGTTCGACGTCCGCCAGCCGGATCGCGGTGCCGTCCGGCGTTGCGAGCTGCACGGTGATCGTCCCGGATCCGGCCGCGGTCGCTGGCGGCGCCAGGCCGATCAGCGCACCTGCTGCCAGTGCAACGACCAGCGTCGTCCCCGTGAGCAGTCGCATCGCGTTCTCCGATCGTCGGCCAGCCGGGCGTTGCCAGGGACTGTACGCGCACGGCGGGCGGTGGGGCAGGCGCATCGCAGCAGCGGTCAGGCGGGCGCCGTCACGGCTTCGACAGGCGTCACGAGGTGCGGGTCGCACCGATCGCCCAGACGCGGGGCGGTTCGGTGCCGTTGACGGCATGGTCACCGATGATCCGCGCCTTGAACACCCACGGGTTGTGGCTGCCCGCGGTGCGGGCGTTCCGCCAGTGCCGGTCGAGGTTCTTCGTCGTGCTCACCCCGGACGCCGCGAGCGCGTCGAACAGGTGCGAGGTCGCCGTCGTCGCCAGCGTGGTCAGCGCCACCTGCGCCTGCGCGGTCGCGAGTTCGGCGCGGTCGTTGCGGCGCTCGTCCTCTGCGGTGTCGAGCCCGGCTCCCTCGTACGCACGCTGCAGGGCTGCGGCGGCCCGGTCGACGATCGCAGTGGCGGCGAACCCGGCCGCAGAAACCTCGCCGACGACCTGGAGGATCTGCGGGTCGGCGGCGAACGTATCGGCGTTGCCGTGTGAGAAGACGCGGGTGCGGTTCCGGACCTCGAACGCGATCTCCCGTTCGGCGGCGAGGACGGACCCGGCGAGGACGCTCAACAGGACCCCCTGGTAGAACGCCGTCTGGTACTTGAACCGCTCGTCGAAGGGGATCACCGCGTCGGCCTGCACGACGGCGTCGTCGAAGGTGCTGGTGCCGGAGCCGGTGGTGCGCTGCCCGAACCCGTCCCAGTCGTCGGTGTGCGTGACCCCGGGCTGGTGCGCGTCGACGATCGCGATGACCCGCTCGCCGGTGTCCGTGCGCTCGGCGTAGGTGTCGATCCAGTCGGCGAAGATGCTGCCCGTCGAGTAGTACTTCTGTCCGATGATCCGGAACCTGCCGTCCGGCTGCGGAGTCACCTTCGTGCGCACGTCGCCGACCTGCACCGACCCGACCTCGGTCCACGAGTTGCCGGCGATCTCACCTCGGCCGAAGCGGTCCAACCACCCCTCGCGTTCCCCGGTCCGGGCGACCAGCCGATCCTCCACGAGTGCGAAGTGGCCGCGGAGCGCCTGCGGGATGTTGCTGTCAGCGGCGGCGAGTTCGGTCAGCAGGCGGAACAGCTGGGGCAGGGTCGCCCCGGCTCCGCCGTGGGCGACGGGGACGCGGACGGCGCCGAATCCCGCGGCGGCGAGTTCGCGGATCTCGTCGAACGGGAGGCGGTGGTCGCGTTCGCGCTCGGAGGCACCGGCAGCGATGCGGTCGAAGATCGGACGGAAGCGGGCGAGGAGCTCGCCGTCGGCGGGCTCGTCGATCGTGCGGCCGGCGGTCTGGTTGCTGATCGTCATGAGGGCTCCTTCGTGGTCTGGGGTGCTGCCTGTCGTGTGGTGGTGTCGTGTGGTGTCGATTCGTCCGGTGTGGGCGGACAGCCCGACCAGATGTGCGCCATCGCGAGACTGTGACATCGCCGAATGCCCGCGAGAAGGGTTGTGTCGATGTGTGTCGGAGGGTGACTTCCCATGACACGTGACCACGCTGCGGCCCCGTGGGCGTTCGCAGCAGAAGTTTCGCGGTGCTGCGCGTGTGCGATGGCTGCGGAGCCGGTCGGACGAAGACGGGAATGCTCCTCCGAGAGACCCGCGTCGGCCACGCTCAGAGGAGCGCGCATCAACGAGGGAGCACGCACCAGCCAGAGGACCGGCCACTGCCTGGCTGGGCGTGGGCGAAAGCCTCGGTTTCGGCGTCGTTCACTCCGGTGACGTTCAGGCCGGCGGGGTCGTCCCTGCGCCCTCGGTGTCGTCTGCGCCGGCAAGACCTGTTCCGGCCTGGTCGAGGTTCTCGTGTGGGTCGCCCATGTCCCCGGTTGCAGCGCCGGTGCGGGACAGCCCGAAGTGTTTGCGGACGGCGTTCGCCTCGGCGGGGGACAAGGTGCGTCCGGCTCCGAGGGACGGCGCGCCCTTGATCGCGTCCTTCGTGTACCCGACGTGCACGTCCGTACCGTCGAACGTGGCGTCGTCGGCGGGGACGAGCGCCTGGTGTCGCCCGAGCAGTCCCGTCGCGACACAGACGTAGGCCGCGCTGCCGTCCTCGTCGGAGGGGAACACCTGCACGACCTTGCCGACTGATACGCCGTTGCGATCCCGGACAGTCGCACTCTCGACCTGGTGGATGACGCCCTTGGTGATCATGAACGTAGTCAACGCCCTCGAGTCTGACGCTTCGCAGACGCCGTCCTCCAGGCCGGGGTGAGGACCTGTCCTTCGGGGTCCGAGGCCGCGGTGGTCCGGTCAGGTCCCTTGGGCGTTCGGCCGGCTACTGGGAAAGCTCGGTGTTGCGGACCTCGGGGCTGCCCAGTTGCGACCCGCGTCGCTGGCGAAGTCGAGTTGCCCGCAACACGCACGCCGCGATCAAGAGCGCCATGACGACCCATCCGGTGATGGCGAGCGGCCCGACAAGGCGATCGTCGAAAGGCGGGAAGAGGACGGACTGGTACGAGGCGAAGCTGTTGAGTGCCGCATGGGCGAGCACGCAGGGCAGAAGCGATCCACTCGCAAGCCGGAGCCAGCCGATCAGCACGCCCGCGCCGACACAGCCGATCATCATCATGATGATCCCGAGGGCATTGCGTTCCTCGTAGTTCAGGCCGAGCAGGATCGCGGGAGCGTGCCAGAGACCCCAGATCGCGCCGCTCACGCACAGCGCCCATCCAGTGCCGAGCGGCAGCAGTTTCGGGAGGAGCCAGCTGCGCCAACCGACTTCTTCGCCGGTCGCAGCGATCGCGGTGATGGCAATCCCGATCGGGAGGTTCAGCAGTTGCAGCAGCGCCAGGAGCGCCATCGGCATCGGCGGTTGCTCGCCCGTGACTCGAACGATGAGTTCTTTCGCCACGGAGTGTTCGGGGTCGAGCTGCACCCACCCGAACAGCATCCCGAGGCCCCAGCTGCCGGAGATCAGCACAGCAGCACCGGCGATGCCTGCGAGAGCGAAGCGCCAGCCTCGACGCGTGAAGAATCCTGTCAGCCCAAGCTCAACCAGAATCGCTTTTCCACGGCGACGTTGGAGCGTGACCGCGACCAGCAGCGCTGCCAGGCCTGGTGTGAACATCATGGCCACGGTTGCGATGTACGCACCGGGGTTCCCGGCTGGGTCTGAGAGGTCCGCGCTCAACTGGATGGCTGGCCAGAGCAGCACCCACGGAGCACCGTACGCCAGCAGGACGAACATGCCGACCGTGCTCCAGTGGACACCCCGCGGGCTCCTCAACACTTTCTCCCTCCGGTTCGCTCGAGTGCGCCGTGCATCATGGCGACCCGCTCCCTTGTGGGGCCGGGGAACTCTGCGCGCGTGCGGATCAACCTACAGAAGCAGTCTTCTGGAAGGCAACATATCAAGCGTCGGATGCTCCTGGGAGTGGTGCTGAGACGCGGTGTTGTGATCCGTCGCCCGGCGTCAACGCGACCTGTCGGCGAACCGCGGTAGGCCTCGAGGCGGGGTCGAGGACCGCGCACACGGAGGACGCAACACAGGACCGGGGGCTCTCCTCCATTCGGGAGAGAGCCGCCGTGGTGTGCCGCAGTGGTCAATGGGTCGACGGGAACGACGTGCCGACGAGTTCAGCTCGCGCGATGTCTGCTTCCGCGGACGGCTCGGGTGTACCTGGCAGCGCACCGATACCCTCGAAGTCTCGCTGTTGTGTAAAATACAAGGTTCGGCGCTGCTTCGGGTAGAGTCAGCGTTCGGACCGGGGTGGGCCTGAGGGGGACGTCATGGGGAAGATCGAGTTCGACGCGGCGGCGGCAGACGCCGTCGTCAGAGCGGCCACGTCGGCGAAGGACGAGCTCCGGGCTCAGTCTGGGGCTCGTCGGTCCGCCGTCGAGGAAGCAGCGGCTGACTTTTCCGGAGCCTACGCGGACCGGTTCACCGAGTCCGCCTCGACGGAGTCGACCGACCGGGGCAAGTTAGCGTCCGTCCTGGATGACCTCGTCGGTCAGGTGCGCGACGCCAAGTCCTCTGCGCAGGCTGAGGAGGAACGGCTGAACGCACTCGACGCTTGGAACGAAGCCGAACACGAACGCCAGCATGCCGCGGCGACGTCCCTGCTCACGACGACCACCCTGCCCCCAATCGCAATCCGTGCACCAAAACCGTCGGAGGTCGCGATCCGACCACCGTCGATCCATGCGGCGTTCACGCCCCGGGATCGCAGGCGGTCCGGAGAGGGCACAGGACACGGTCGAAGCTCGGCAGACCCGGCAAGGCTGCGCGACTACAGCACCGTCAGCCGGGCGAACGACGAGACTGCGGAGGCGAAGGCCACAATGCTCGCCAGCGCATGGACGGCGTTCACCGCTTCGTGTTCCTGGGTGCTGATCGAGGGGTGCACCTTCGTGACTGGGTTCGATCGCTTCCTCGAGGAGAACCGAGCCGATGCCGCATGGATCGACCGCATCGCGGACGCGTTCGAGCAAGCCGGGAGCGGCGGATCGCTGGCGAACGCCAGGATCGACACGGCGACCGACGACGAGCTCGTCCGCGATGTTCAGCGGCTCTTCGCCGACGACTTGACCCCGACCCAGGTCGCGGCGATGTGGGCGGATCTCGGTCTGACGAGGGCGGACGCTGCGGACCTCGCACTCCTCCCGACCTCGGTGCTGACCGCTCTGGGGAATCTCGAAGGGGCGCCGTACTGGGCGCGCGGAGCTGCGAACGTCGCTGTACTCGACCGCCGGATCGCCTCCGCGAAGAAGTTCCTGGACGACCTTGGCCGCCCGGACCGCATCTACAGCGCGGAGGCGCGCAAGAACGCCGAAGACCTTTCCGCACTCGAATCGATCAAGGCGTCACTCAACCCCAACGGCCGCAAGGGCCAGCGAAACCTCACGGTACTCAGCGCAGACCATCCGCCCCTGGCTGCGGTGTCCATCGGAGATCTCGACGAAGCCACGAACGTCACCTGGGCGGTGCCGGGGATGGGATCGAGCACGGGCAGCATGACCGATTGGGCGGATGCCGCTCAGAACGTCTACAGCGAGCAGGCAAAGGCCGCTCCCGCAGGACGCGGCACCACGAATGCCGTCGTCGCGTGGATGGGGTACGAAGCACCGCCCGTCCCGCCGGCGAGTACCGCCGTGTTCGGCAGCGACTACGCGAAGGCCGGCGGCGAGAAGCTGGCCGCGTCGATCAAGGGCCTCGACGCGACGAGAGCCGGTACCATGCCGACGGTCAACGTCCTCGGACACTCCTACGGCACCACGACCGCGTCCTACGCGCTCACGACCGAGGGCGTGCACGTGGATTCGTTCACCACCATCGCTTCGGCCGGGATCCCGGACAGCATCCGCGAAGCAGACGAAATCCACGCCGATGCGGTGTACGCCGGACAAGCAGAAGTGGTGAAGCCGATCATCGAACATTGGAGTGGCGACGAATGGGCGGCGGTCGGGCGTGACTTCAGCTCGGACCATCATCAGGATCCGACTGCTCCGGAGTTCGGCGCGACGAGCTTCGGCGCTGACGGGGCGCCCGGCCTCAAGCCCGTCCGCGACCACGGCGTGCACACCTGGTACGGCGGCGGTTACCTCGATGAAGACACGCAGTCGTTGCAGAACGTCGCGTACGCCACGACCGGCCAGCCCGAACGATTGACGAACTGATCATGCCGATTTCGCCGAAACAAAGTGATCTGGAAGGAACTCCCAGATGAAACCACGACGGGCGAAAGCCGTCTCCGTCCTCCGGGCGACAGGAGCCGTACTGCTCGCTGTCGCCGTTCTCACTGGTTGCAGCGAAGGGTCTGGCATGAACACGAAAGAAGCGAAGCAGTCCATCGTCACGTTCGTCGAGGGTTCGACCGACGTGGTCGGTGACGGCTGGGAGGTCAGCGACGGTCCGGGGCTCGGGAAGTGCGGCCGGGGTCTTGGGCAAGGGGGCGTCCAGTACGTCTACGCCATGGTCCGCTCCGCGAGCGCTGACCCGAAGGCCGACGTCGAGGCGGTGGAACAGCACTGGAAGGAGCTCGGGGTCACGACCGAGCGCTACCAGACTGGCGGCGACGACCCCATCCTCGGCGTCCGCGGCAGGGGTGGCCCGGTGAGCTCGTCCGACTTCCGCGCGGATCCCCGCGGGTACACGATCGACGGTAGCTCGCAGTGCGTCGCGGGGGACTTCGAGAAGATGAGCCTCAACAGCCAAGAATGACGAAACCGGGCTGACCGACGCCGTGCTGACGTCGGTGTTCTTCCCCGCGCTCGTCTTCTTCCGCGTGGGGAGGCCTGTGGCTGTCACGGCCGTGCTCACATTCCACCTGGCGATTGCCTTGCTCATGGGTCTGACGTCGTTCGCCCTCGTGATGGCCGCGTACGACCTCCTATTCGTGGATGCCCACGTCGTGAGTCTTCACCGCCGAGCTCGGTCGTTGTGGAACGGTGCATTGGCCCGCATCTCGACCCGCTTTCAAGGAGAGACACGTGGTGCGGAATCCGCTTGAGAGCTCCGGGCTCTGGCGTGCGAGTCTTCGCACAGCTGACGGCTGGCGGACCGTCCGCGAGCCCCGTGGGCCCTACGCCACTGCTTCGATGCTGGAGTGGGGGAGCATCACGAAGGGACTCGTCGGCACGACGGCCTGGCTCACGCTCGAGGTCGAGCGGCCGGTCGTGCACTACCTCCCCGGTGTGCCCGACGCTGACATGACCGTTGCTGACCTCGTGCACCACACCTCGGGTTTGCCACGGCTTCCGGCCACGATGCGCGACCGACTGTTCGGCGACCCGTACCGAGGTGCCGTCGGCGTCCCCCTCGGTCACGCAGTCGCGGTACCGGTGGCGCCCCGAGGCCAGTTCGTGTACTCGAACCTGGGATACGCGCTTCTCGGCGCAGTGCTCGACGGGGTGCACGGCGACTGGTTCGCCGCTGTGCGCCAGCACGTCCTCGAGCCAGCGGGGATCAGCTCTGCCACGCTCGTGCCAGCTCCAGCAGACCGGGTGGTGCCGAAGCTCTTCGGTCGCGCGATCAAGCCGTGGGCGCTCGGGGAGTCGTCGTTCGCGGCGGCAGGCGGCGTCTGGTCGACGTTCGACGATCTCTGTCGCTACGCCGACTGGGCGCTCGAGCCCGGCGCTGGGCACTCCCGCACGGTGAGCTGGCAGCGGGAAGGAGCATCGACCTGGATCAACGGGGAAGTGCGAGCGGCAGGGGCGGTCATCGCCAACGCGGCAGGGATCACCGCGGTGGTGCACACGCTCGCGAAGGCCCCACGCGCAGCCGACACGATCGCCACGGCGCTCATCGAGCGGGAAGTGCGGGAGACATGCAACGGCTGATGATCGCACCGACGGACAGCGCCCACGGTCGGCGCACGCGCGAGGGGCTTTTCGCAGCCATCGCTGCTGCGTTCCCCGTCGTCGTCGAGGTTGCGCTCACCAGCGCCTGGTGGGATCGGTTACCCGAACGGATCGCGACGTCGTTCGGTCCGGACGGGAGCCCGAGCGGGTATGGAACACCGTTGGGAACCGCGATCCTGCTCGGGGCGGTACAGGCGCTGTTCCTCGTGGCGGCTGTTGGGTCCGCCTTCGCTCGAGACCGGCGCAGAGGTCGCATCTCGTGTGCGGTCACCGCAGGGTTCGTCGCGGCTCTTGCGATGAGCTGGCTGATCATCGTGGGATTGGCGTCCTCGAAGTTGAGCGCGACGGCTTGGTGGCTTCTCGCGGCGGCGCCCGCGTGGGCCTTCGTGCCGTACTGGCTGCTTCCCCCGCGAGGGACTGAAAGCGGATCGCTGAGGCAGTGACCGGGGTCGAGGGGCAGTCGAGGGCGCGGGCGTTGCCAACGGAACCTGTCAGCCGGACGGAAGCCGCGCCTCCAGACCGGATCGAGAGCTGCGCACGCGGCGGACGCAACACCAACGGCGGCTCTGCTCCTTCCGGAAGAGAGCCGCCGTGGTGTCTCGCAGTGGTCAGCGCGCCGCCGGAACGGCCGCGCCGACGAGCTCAGCCCGCACGATGTCCGCTCCAGCGGACAGCGCACCGAGCTTGTCCAGCGCAGCACCGCGCTCAAGGGGAGCCATCCCGCAGTTGGAACTCGGGATGAGCTTGTCCGCATCGACGAACTCGAGCGCCCGACGCAGCACCTCCGCGACCTCTTCCGGGGTCTCCACGGTCTCGGTCGCGACGTCGATCGCCCCGAGCATGACCTTCTTCCCGCGAATGAGCTCGACGAGCTCGAGCGGCACGTGCGAGTGGATGCACTCCAGCGACACGATGTCGATCGACGACTGCTGCAGCAGCGGGAACGACTGCTCGTACTGGCGCCACTCGGCCCCGAGCGTCTCCTTCCACTTGTTGTTGGCCTCGATGCCGTAGCCGTAACAGATGTGCACGGCGGTCTCAGCGCGCAGGCCCTCGGTCGCGCGTTCGAGTGCGGCCACGCCCCAGTCCTGCACCTCGTCGTGGAAGACGGTGAAGGCGGGTTCGTCGAACTGGATGATGTCGACGCCGGCGTCCTGCAGTTCGCGGGCCTCTTGGTTGAGGATCGTGGCGAACTCCCACGCCAGCTTCTCGCGGCTCTTGTAGTGCTGGTCGGAGAGGGTGTCGATCATGGTCATCGGGCCGGGGAGCGCCCACTTGATCGGCCGGTCGGTTTGAGCCCTCAAGAACGCAGCGTCCTCGACGAAGACCGGCGCCCGGCGGCTCACGGCACCGACGACGGTCGGGACGGCCGCGTCGTACCGGTCGCGGATCCGGACGGTCTCCTTGCGCTCGAGGTCGACGCCGTCCAGGTGCTCGATGAACGTCGTGACGAAGTGCTGGCGGGTCTGCTCGCCGTCGCTGACGATGTCGATGCCGCGGCGCTCCTGCTCGTGGACGGCGGAGCGGAGTGCGTCCTGTTTGCCCTCGGTGAGCGCTGCGCCCTTCAGGTTCCAGGGGGACCAGAGCTGTTCGGGCTCGGCGAGCCAGGACGGTTTCGGCAGGCTGCCGACGATCGAGGTGGGGAGGAGAGAGCTCATGCGGTTGCGAGTCCTAACGATCAGCGAGAAGGAACGGCGGCTTCGGCAGCGAAACGCGACAGCAGCGCGTGGTGCGGCGTCACGAGGTGCTCCTCGGTCCACCGGCCCTGGGTGATCCCGAGGCGGCTGCGCTCCTCACGGTCGTAGGTGACCGGGGTGGGCGTGAAGTCGGTGTGGTCGAGGGTGGGGCGGTAGGTGCTGCCAGCCGGGGTGTTCGCGGCGTAGATCTCCGGGCGGTAGATCTTCTGGAACGTCTCCATGGTGGCGATCGTGCCGATGAGCTGGAGGTCCGTGTAGTCCCCGGTCAGGTCGCCGCGCGTGTAGAACGCGAGCGGGGCCGACGCTCCGGCGGGCTGGAAGTACCGGACGCGCATGCCCATCCGGCCGAAGTAGTCGTCGGTGAGCGAGGAGTGCTCGTGCTCGTACTCGGCGCCGAGGACGGGGTGGACGTACCCGGTCCGGCGGTAGGTCTGGCTCGTCGAGACGCTGATGCAGACGACGGGCTCCGCGGCGAACGCGTCGTGGAACGCCGACGACGAAAGGAACCGCTGGAAGAGCGCCCCGTGGAGCTGCCCGAAGTCTGACGGCAGCGACGGCAGTGACGGCAGCAGCACCGAGAAGTCGTAGTCCCGCAGGTAGGACGAGAAGTTGTTGCCGAGGATGCCGTGGTGGCGCTCGCCGGTGTGCTGGTCGACGATCGTGACGTCGAGCATCTCGAGCAGCGGGAACTCGGCGTCCGCTCCATCGTCGAAGAACTGCAGCGAGGCCGAGACGATGTCGAGCTCCAGGCGGTAGCGGTCGCCGGCAACCAAGAGGTCGTTCGCGCGCCCGTCGATCATCGCCAGCGCCGCACGGAGGTTCTGCTGCCGGTGCTCGCCGCGCGCCAGGTTGGCGAAGTTCGTGGTCAGCCGGGAGCTGTCCGCGGGGGAGTAGTCCTCGTCGAAGCGGGTCCGGGTGATGCTGAAGGTGAGGTCGTTCGCCATGGTCGGCAATCTGTTCGTCGAGCGCCCGCAGGCACTGGGGAAGGGGTACGTCGATCATGTCCGGAATGCCAGGCCATCAGGTAATACCGAGACGCTATGCGGCGGTATAGCCTCGGCCTATGGCTCGGGTTCCGAACGACATCACCCTGCAGCAGCTCCGGTACTTCATCGAGGTCGCGACCGAGGGCTCGATCAGTGCCGCGGCCGATCTGCTCTACGTGTCGCAGCCGACCATGTCCGCGGCGATGAAGGACCTCGAGACGCGGATCGGACGCCCGCTCTTCACGCGTTCGGCACGAGGTGTCGTGCTCACCCTCGACGGCGTCGAGTTCCTCGGCTACGCCCGACAGGTCGTCGAGCAGGTCTCCCTGCTCGAGCAGCGGTACGTCGGTGGCCAGCGGTCGCGTCGGCTGCTCGGGGTGTCCGCCCAGCACTACTCGTTCGCGGTGGAGGCCTTCGTCCGGATGGTCGAAGCAGCGGCCGCCGACGAGTACGAGTTCTCCCTCCGCGAGACTCGCACCTGGGACATCATCGAGGACGTCCGCACCCTGCGCAGCGAGGTGGGCATCCTCTACCGCAACGACTTCAACAAGCAGGTACTCGGCAAGCTGCTGCGGGACGCCGGGGTCGTGTTCACGCCGCTGTTCGTCGCGCAGCCGCACATCTTCGTGGCCCGGCGGAACCCCATCGCGTCACGGGAGCGCGCGACGCTCGAGGACCTCGCCGACCTGCCGCGGCTGACGTTCGACCAGGGCGCGAACAACTCCTTCTACCTGGCAGAGGAGATCCTGTCGACGATGTCGAGCAAGCGGGAGATCCGGGTGTCGGACCGGGCGACGATCTTCAACCTGATGATCGGGCTCGGCGGCTACACGATCTCCACCGGGCTCATCAGCGACGACCTCGACCCCGAGATCGTCGCCATCCCCCTGGACGTCGACGAGCGCATCGAGATCGGCTGGATCGCGCACGCTTCGGTTCCCCTCACCGTGCAGGCGAAGGCCTACCTGGACGAGTTGCGAGCGGTGGTCGCCAGTTACGGGGTGGAACCGCTCGGGTAGGCAGGCGGCGGTTCCGGCGGTCGGCCTGGAGGCGCGACATGCGTCCGTCAGGAGCCTGCGGTCTCGATCATCGCCTTCACATGCGGCGCGCTCCACCGCAGGAGCGCGTCAGTGGGTGGACCCTCCAGGTCCTCGCCCCAGATCGCGACGGCCGCGCCCGACATCGGCGCAGCGAGACGCGCTCCGGAGTCGCCGTCCCACGTCCGGAGCGACCAGTGCTCGCGGAGGTCGGCGACGGTGTAATCGCTGTCGGCCGGGTCGAGGTCGGTCGGCACCTCGTACAGGTAGTACGAGTTGTAGTTGAGCAGGTCGATCCCGGCCTGCTGCAGGTCGACCGCACTCGCCCGTCGCGCTCGGCGTTCACGGCGCTCGGCTGCGTCCTCGGTGTCACCGTCGAAGCTCCAGTAGGTGACGTGGATGCGCGGGTCCAGGCGCCCGACGGCAGCCCGGTCGATCCCGTCGTTCCACGCCCACACCTCGCGGGTGCCCAGCGCAGCAGCCATCGCGTTCATCCACGCGACGCGTTCAGTGGCGGTGACGTCGTCGCCCCACTCGTCCCCGCCGATGTGCACGGTGCGGCTGGACGGGAAGGTCCGCTGCACCTCGGCGTACAGCTTGGTTGCCAGCGTGAGACTGCCGGGCGCCGACGGATCGAGCTCGCTCTCGCCCGAACGGATGCGATCGACCCACTTCGTGCCGTGCTTCGTCTCGAGCAGGGCGAAGGCTGCGGCCATGTGGCCGGGGGTGTCGACCTCCGGCACGATCGCGATCCGACGCTTCGCCGCGTAGTCGGCGATCGCGCGTGCCTGTGCGGCGCTGAGGAACGGACGACCGGTCACGCGGCTCGTGTACACGCCGTGGTCGAGCTCGGCATCCGCGAGGGTCTGGCCGAGGACCGCGCTCTCGATCCCGACGTTCTGGTCGTCGGTGAGGTGCAGGTGCAGGAAGCGGCCGCCGTTGCCGGCGAGCAGGTCGATGTGCCGCTTGATCAGCGCCACGGGGTAGTAGGCGCGGGCGACGTCGAGCATCACACCGGTCTCGGGATGTGCGCGATTCGAGGGCTTGGTGGTGACGGTCGCCGTCGACGTGCGGCAGTGTTGCGCGGAGTACGCACCCGAGCAGGCGAGGACCGAGTACTTCCCGGCCGTGGCGCGGGAAGGCGTCGTGCGGACTGCGGTGACGGTCGTGCTCGAACCCGGGCCGAGTGCCTCCACCGCGACCCGGCCGAGCGTGTACTTCTTCGTGCCGGCGGACAGATACAGCCAAGCTGAGGTAGCGGGCTTCCGCACCGAGGTGGCGTTCTTGACCTTCAGGGTGGTGCGCACGGCGCTGCCGGTCGAGGTCGCGGTGACCTTGGTGATCGTCACGGTCGACGCCGCGGTGTCCGCTGATCCCGCGACCGCACCGATGCCGACCAGCGCTGCTGCCGACACGGCGATCGCCAGACCGACCGCGATGGTCCGTTGGATGTGGATCCGCTTCTGACGCACCACAACGTTCTCCCCTCTGCCACACACATCGTTCGCCTGCGACGGCGCCCCCTTCTCGTCGCAGATGGATCAACAAGGTGCGCCCGATCGTATCGGGCAGCTTTCGCGTCCTGACCGCTCGTGAGGAGACCGGCGGGGACCCGCCACGCGCGCCGACGGGTCCCCGTGGATTCACGGACGAGCGACAGCTGCCGCAGCCTCGCTGATCGTCGTACCCGGGTGGTCCTGCCGGTAGCGGCGAACCTCTCGTGGGTCGATCTTGCCCGACGGAACGGCTGCAGACCCGACGATGCTCGGGCCGAACGCCGCGAAACACAGCGTGGCGAGCACGACGATCCCAGCAGGCGCTGCGCCGAACAACGCAAAGGCGACCAGCGACGCCGTCACCCCTCCGGACGTGACGAGCCCGCGCTCTCGCCGGGTCACGAGAAGCACTTCTGCTTGACTGCTGCGATGCCGAGGAGTTCAGCACCGAGGGCCGCGGCCGCACCGCCGATCGCCTGGATCTTCTCCCATTTGAACGACGCTCCCCGGAACAGCCGCACGGCCTTGGTGACACCGCCGAGACTGTCGATCAGCCGCTTGATCTTCAGGATCTTCGCGGCCACCCACTGTCCGAGCGCGTCGTCTCCGGCGAGGAGCACTGCCTCGGGAATCTCCTCGATGAGCTCGAGGCCGCGCTGAAGTTCAGTGGACTGCAACCCGAGGCCCTCGGCTGCAACCGCCGACTCGAGAGCCGCGGTGATGAACGACTTCACTGTTGTGCCCTTCTCCTTCAGCGCCCGTCGCTGAAGTAGATGGAATCCTGCCGGTAAAACGTGAAATGTGCAACAGTTCGATTCCAGGTCGCGTTCTGCCAGGAGGCCATCGCCTTCGGCCGGCCAACAGGCTGACGCGCGACGGGCAACAGACTGGAGGCGCGGTGCGGGTGAGTCGATCGACTCACCCGCACCGCGCCTCCAGTCCGGGTCGCTGCGAGCGCAGCGTCTGCGACGTCAGCCGCGGATGAACGCGAGGATGTCGGGGTTGAGGACGTCCGCGTGGGTCGTCAGCATGCCGTGCGGGTAGCCCTCGTAGATCTTGAGGGTCGAGTCGCTCAGGAGTTCGGCCTGCTTCAGGGAGGCAGCCTGGTAGGGCACGACCTGGTCGTCATCACCCTGCAGGACGAGGACCGGCACGGTGATCGCGCGCAGGTCCTCGGTCTGGTCCGTCTCCGAGAACGCCTTGATGCCCTCGTGGTGCGCGACCGCACTGCCCGTCATGCCCTGACGCCACCAGTTGGCGATGACCGGCTCCGAGGGCGTCACGCCGTCACGGTTGAAGCCGTAGAACGGGCCCGAGGCCACCGCCTGGAAGAACTCGGCGGCTGCGACTCGTGCCGATCCGGCGCCCCTTCGTCTGGGCAGCGGCTTCCGGGCGTCGATCAGTTTTCCGACCGGAGCTTGTCGGGCACACCATCGGAGCATGCGGAGGTAGCAGCGATCTGGTAATTGCCGGGGTAGGCGTTGAAGCTTGCCGAGGTCACTGGACCACCTCGACCACGGACGCCGGGTACTGGATTCGCGCCTCCGCTCTGGTACTCCTCGACCTGGATGCCGAGGTCCTGCCAGTGCTTGCTCACCGACTGGACGTCGGTCTTCGCGTCGGCGCCCGTGGTGTCCGCTCGCTTCATGACGTACACGAACGTCGTCCCCGTCGCACCACTCGGCTGCTCGCACTCCCGAACTCCCGGACCGCTCAGGTGCTCCCAGCTCCCTCCGGCTGCTGACGATGACTGTTCCACGAAGTCGACAACGGACTGCTTCGCTTCTGACGGTTGCACTGTGGGTTCTCCTGGATCGTTGCTGCAGCCGGACAGGAGGAGGGCGGAGCATCCAAGGACCACCGCGGTCGCGATCGACCTGTTGAGCGGGGAGCGCTTCGTCGTCACGGTTGCCCCTGCATCTGATCGATCACGGTCTTCTCGTACCACGTCATTCCTTTGGGCTCGTGCTCCGTCATCGCCTCAGGGTGTCCCGTTGTGGCCTGCCCGATGTTGTACAGCGATTCTGTGTCGGCGTCGAGGTAGCCGCGGTGGTCATCCGTCAGAACGTTGTGATCGTCGACGGAATGCTTCTCGCCGTCTCCGGGAACGCCGTCGGTGCCGAACGCGGTCGCACCGAACGCAGGAGCGGTGGGATCCTGACCGTGCGTCGGGCTCAGCCTTCCCGTCTGCGCCCAGCGATCCCCGCGCCCGGGTTCGAGGACCCAGATGTTCTGGGCCTGACCCGCGTACACGTGCTCCGCGTGCAGGGAGTTGACGTTCTTGACGGAGTCGGGGATGCCTGCGGACCCGATCGTCGTGAACGTGTCCACGCGCACCCCGGTCTTCGTGAGCGCGTATGCGGCGGTCGTCGAGCCGTAGGAATGTGCGACAACGTTGTTCGAGAAGGAGCCGTCCTCGCGCGCTGCGTCCAACCCCCGGAGGGCAGCAGCCAGCTTCTCGCTGCCGTCCTTCGCGTACTTCGAACCGAGGACTCCGAAGTCCAGTTGCCCTTGGATCACCGGCTGGGGCGGCGTGGTGTAACCGATCCAGGAGACGACGGCGCGCTCGGTGGGGCCGGTGAGACCCTGCTGGGTGTAGAGGTTCTGTGCCGCGTCAGACCAACCGGTCATGCCGGTGGTGTCGGTAGCCATCCCCGGAATGGCCCAGGTGACGTTCTTCGCGGTGTCCAGATCACCGATCGAGATCGCCGCCAACGGTGGAACGACGTCATCGTGGAGCGAGATCAGGAATCGCTCGCCCTCGTTGGTCGCGTCGTTGCTCGCAGTTCGGATTTTCTCGAGCGCGGTCAGGTTCTCGAACTCGGTCGCGAAGGTCGACCCGCCCGGGTCGTAGGTTGCCGAGTGACCAAGGTCTTTCAAGCGCTGTTCCGCCTGGTCGATCAACTCGTCGAGGACCACCCGGTTCGCTGCGTCGCGAGCCCAGTACGCCACGCCTTCAAGGTTGCCGAGCTGGCGAAGCACGGCAATTGGAAGAGCTTCGAGCTCATGTCGGTCTGCTTGGGCGAGACCGACCTTCGCCCACAGGGCGGCGACCTGGGTGGCCGTGAGATCTGGGTCGAACAGCGCCGCCATGCTTTGGGGCAGCTCGGCCGCAGCGCAGATATCCAGGGTTGCGTTGGACAACGTCCCCTGAGCTCCCGCGCGGTCGAAAGCGTCGGCGATGCGGTCGAGCCAGGCGGCGTCCTCCCCGTTCTCGTCAAGGAGGCGATCAAAACCGCTCAGGAATGACGCGCTGCCGACGCGTACCCAGCTACACGTCGATGTGAAGTTCGTCCAAGCACTCCGGAGTGCAGTGCGCTCGGATCCCGCGGCGAGATCGAGTCCGCGGGCGTCCGACGCGAATCCTCGGAGCGCCGCGGGGTCGGCTGCGGTCCGACCGGCCCCGGTCCCGCCGCCGGTGCGGGTTCTGGCCCTCGGAGCGAACGAGGCAGAGACTTCGGGCCGCGCTACCGGTTGCTCGGACGGCTTCAGGTCGAGCTGCTGACTGCCGGGGATGCCGAACACGCCGAGAGGTGATGATGCGGCGGCCTCGTCACGTGCCGCCTGACGATGCTGCCAGGCCGCAAGATCAGCCTGTCGCAGACTTTCCCGTTCGGCGGCTGCAGTTGCCTGCTCGACCTGGTCGCTGAGTTGGTCCAGGACATGGACGAGTCTCGGACGATCTTCAGCCTCGATCTGCGCTGACTCGTCGAACCGCTTGGCGTACACGCCTTCGAAGTCTTCCCGGGCTGACTCCGCAGCCGCGCGTCGTGCAGCCGCCTGGCCGCGTAGCCGCTGCGCCGCCGCCGTCGCCGCTCGTGAGAGTCGACCGGCTGCTTCATCGTCGTAGTGGATGGTCCCCATGAGCCCCCCCTGCTCGTTCTGGAATCTACACGAGCCTCGAGCGGCTTGAAACATCAATGGTGTGGGGCAGAGGTGGTCGGCCACGCGTCCGGCTGGTCTCGAACGTCGGGCCGGTCGGGCGACGCACTGTCACGGCAGCACCGACCTCACCAGGAGCTCGGCTCGTAGTCCTTCAAGAACACGCCGAACACGTCCTCGCCCGCCTCGCCCCGCACGATGGGGTCGTACACGCGGGCAGCCCCGTCGACGAGGTCGAGCGGCGCGTGGAAGCCCTCCTCCGCCAGCCGGACCTTCGTCGGGTGCGGCCGCTCGTCGGTGATCCACCCGGTGTCGACGCTCGTCATCAGGATGCGATCGGTCTCGAACATCTCCTGCGCACTCGTGCGGGTCAGCATGTTCACGGCGGCCTTCGCCATGTTCGTGTGCGGGTGCCCCGGACCCTTGTAGGCCCGGCCGAACACACCCTCCATCGCGCTGACGTTCACCACGTAGGTGCGGTGCGCCTCGCTCGCCGCCATCGCGGGGCGGAGCTTCGAGATCAGGATGAACGGTGCGGTGGTGTTCGCGAGCTGCACCTCGAGCATCTCGAGCGGGTCGACCTCGTCGACGGCCTGCGTCCACGAGTTCACATCGTGCAGGTCAGGGACAAGGCCGCCGGCGTCGATCGCGGTGCCCATGGCCAGGCGTTCGAGCGAGCTCGACCCCGGAGCCATCGCCTGCTCGGTCAGCTCGTCGGCCCGGGCTGCGGCGGCCGCGAGGATCGGGTGCGCCGTCACCGAGCGGGCGAGCGCCTGCGGGTGCTGGTCGTTCGTGTGCCCGAAGGTCACGAGCTCGGGCAGCGGGCCGTCCGGCAGCGGCGCGAGTTCGGCGTCGACGAGAGGCTGGTACGCACCGGTCGATCGGCGGACGGTCTGCGTCGCGTTGTTGATGAGGATGTCGAGGGGACCGGCCGCGGCGACGTCCTCGGCGAGACCGATGACCTGGGCCGGGTCGCGCAGGTCGATGCCGACGACCTTGAGGCGCGAGATCCAGTCCCCGGAGTCGGGCAGGCTCGTGAACCGGCGGACGGCGTCGCGGGGGAACCGCGTCGTGATGGTCGTGTGGGCGCCGTCGCGCAGCAGGCGGAGCGCGATGTACATGCCGATCTTCGCGCGACCGCCGGTCAGCAGGGCCCGCTTGCCGGTCAGGTCCGTGCGGGCATCGCGCTTGGCGTGGCTCATCGCCGCGCACGAGGGGCACAGCTGGTGGTAGAACGCGTCGACGACCGTGTACTGCTGCTTGCACATGTAGCAGGGGCGGGACTTCAACAGGGTGCCGGCGGTGGACGCCGTGGTCGAGGTGCTGATCGGGACCCCGCGGGTCTCGTCGTCGATCCGGTCGGCAGCTCCGGTCGCGGTGGCGGCGATCACGCGGCGGTCGGCCTCGGCGATGACCGCGCGCTTCTCGAGTCGGTGCGCCCGCTTGACGGCCTTGAACATCTTCGCCGTGGCCTGACGCACCCGCACGAAGTCGGGGTGCGTCTCGTCGATGTCGCTCATCTGCTCGAGCACCCGGAGTGTGGCGTCGAGGTCCTCGGGGAGGATGCCGCTGGGTTCGGGGTGCTCGGAGATCACACGGGATTCTACGTTGGATCAGGCCGCGTCGAGCTCCCGCGTCAACGCCGCCACGAAGTCGTCGATGTCCTGCTCCGACGTGTCGTACGCGCACATCCACCGCACCTCGTTGCGGCTGGCGTCCCAGTCGTAGAACCGGAAGTGCTTGCGCAGCCGCTCGGCGACCCCCGCGGGCAGCGTCGCGAAGACGCCGTTCGCCTGGGTCTCCTGGCTGAACCCGACACCCTGGATGCTGCCGTCGGCGATCCGCGCTTCGAGTGCACCGCGGAGTCGGGCGGCCATGGCGTTGGCGTGCCCGGCGGAGCGCCGGTACAGGTCGTCGGACAGCAGCGCGATGAGCTGCGCCGAGACGAACCGCATCTTCGACGACAGCTGCATGTTCATCTTGCGCAGGTAGTGCAGCCCCTCGGAGGCGTCGGGGTTGAGCACGACGATCGCCTCGCCGTAGAGCATGCCGTTCTTCGTGCCGCCGAAGCTCAGCACGTCCACGCCGGCGTCGGTGGTGAAGTCGCGCAGGGGGAGCCCGAGGGTCGCGGCGGCGTTGGAGATGCGTGCGCCGTCCATGTGCAGCGTCATACCGAGCGGGTGGACGTGGTCCGCGATCGCCCGGATCTCGTCGACCGTGTAGGCGGTGCCGAGCTCGGTGGTCTGTGTGATCGACACCACGAGCGGCTGGGCGCGGTGCTCGTCGCCCCAGCCCCAGGCCTCCTTGTCGATGAGGTCGGGGGTGAGCTTGCCGTCGGGGGTCTCGACCGGCAGCAGCTTGATCCCGCCGACGCGCTCGGGAGCACCCGCTTCGTCGGTGTGGATGTGTGCGGTCGTCGTGCACACGACTGCACCCCAGCGCGGCAGCATCGACTGCAGCCCGACGACGTTCGCGCCGGTGCCGTTGAACACCGGGAACGCCTGCGCCTGCGAACCGAAGTGGTCGGCGATCACCTCGTTGAGACGGGCCGTGTAGACGTCCTCGCCGTAGGCGATCTGGTGGCCGTCGTTGGCCGCGGCGATCGCGTCGAGGATCTCGGGGTGGACGCCGGCGTAGTTGTCCGAGGCGAAGCCCCGCAGGTCCAGGTCGTGGAGTCGAAGGGTCACTGGTTCATCCTAAGGAGAGCGGGAGTGGGAGACGGGCGCCGTTCACGTCGGCCGGCGGTGCCGACCAGAGCCGTACGACCTCGTCGCCGAGGCGCTCCTCGAGACCGGCCAGCGCGCCGACGACGAACACGGTGGCTGCCGCCGAGTCCGGGGCGTCCTTCCGGAAGCCCTGGGCGACGGCACGGACCCACGTGTCAGAAGCGGCCTTGGCGGCGGCGTAGTTCGCGGCACCGGCGGTGGGGGAGTCGACGGCGGTGGACGAGACGAACGCGAGCCGTCCGGCCGGGGACGCCACCAGGTCGTCGTAGAAGACGCGCGTGGTGTTCCGCAGGGTGCGGAACGCCCGGTCGAAGAAGTCCCAGTCATCGTCCGGCTGGCCGGCGATCCCGCGGCCTCCGCGCCACCCACCGACCAGGTGGACGAGCCCGTCGATCGGACCCGACGTGCTGCGGACCGCAGCCGCGAGCGCGGTGACCGCACCGAGGTCTGCGAGGTCGCACGCGTGGGTCGTGACGCCCGGGACGGAGGCGCGCAGGGCCTCCAGTGCGTCCGGTCTGGTGCCGACCGCGACGACGGCCGCCCCGGCGGAGGTGAGTGCGCGCGCGACCGCCGCGCCGCTGGTGCTGGTCGCGCCCGCGACCAGCACCGTGCGACCGGACAGGGATCCAGCGCTCACGCGGCGACGCCGTCGAGCGAGGAAGGACCCGCGGCGGAATCCGACGACGAACCGGTGATGCCGGCCGTCGAAGCGATGACCGCAGCCATCTTCTTGTTCAGCGCTTCGTAGAACATCGACAGCGGGAATTCATCGTCCAGCACGGCGTCCGTGTAGCCCTTCGGCATTCCGGCGAGCGTTTCCTCCGGCAATCCGCGTGCCCATCTCGACGCCGGGTGCGGTGTGAGCGTCTTGGTCAGCATCTCGTACGCGGCGAGCCAGTGCGCCGCTTTCGGCCGGTCGATCGACCGCCGGTACAGATCGTTGATCTGATCGCTCAGCGCGATGATCACGTCGGGGACGGCATCCCAGTCGATGGTGAGCTGCGTGTCCGTCCAGTGCAGGACATCGTGCTGGTGCATCCACGCGAACAACAGTTGCCCGCCGAGCCCGTCGTAGTTCCGGACACGGCTGCCGGTGATCGCGAACCGGAAGATACGGTCGAACACGACGGCGTACTGCACCAGTCGGGCGTGGTCGCGGATCGCGCGGTGCGCTTCGTCGAGGTTCGCGTCCGGCACCGCGGTGAGCGCGCGTTCGAGCCGGACTGATTCTCGGAACGCCGTCAGGTCGCAGCGCAGTTCCTCGAGCGAGTAGAGGAAGAACGGCATCCGCTGCTTGATCATGAACGGATCGAACGGCAGATCGCCGCGCATGTGCGAACGGTCGTGGATGATGTCCCACATCACGAAGACCTGCTCCGTCAGCTCCTGGTCGTCGAGCATTGCTGCGGCGTCGTCCGGCAGTTCCAGTTTGGTGATCTCCGCGGCCGCACGGACGACTCGGCGGTAGCGAGCGGCCTCACGGTCTTGGAAGATCGCACCCCACGTGAACGTCGGGAGCTCGCGCATCGCGACCGTCTCGGGGAACAGCACCGCGGAATTCGTGTCGTACCCGGGCGTGAAGTCGACGAACCGCAACGCGACGAAGAGCTCGTTGCCGTAATCGCCGGCTTCGAGTTCCGCGATGAACTCCGGCCAGATGACCTCGACCAGGACGGCCTCGACGAACCGCGAGGAACTGCCGTTCTGCGTGACCATCGGGAAGACGACCAGGTGGCCGAGTCCGTCGGTGCGGTGCTGTTGCGGCTGGAATTCGTTCAGTGCGTCGAGGAAGTCAGGAACGCCGAAACCGTCGTGTTCCCAGCGCGCGAAATCGCGCTGCAGCGCAGCGAGGTACGACGCATCGTGCGGAAAGTGCGGGGCCAGTTCGGCAATGGCCGGGAGGATCGTGGCCAGGTGTCCAGAAGCGGTCGCGTGGTCCGCCGGGTCGGGTATCGAGCCGTCGGTCGTCTGCAGTGCACGGAACGCCACGACGGTGGCTCGCAGCCGCGTCCACGCGGGGAGCGCAGCGACCTCGCGGACCGTCAGACGGTCCTCGACGACCTCGGGTTCTCCGACGATGGCGCCCTGCGTGAACTCCTGGACGAACTGTGACATGTCGAACCTCCCGTCATTGGGCCGGCCGCGGATCTGCGGCGTGGTGGTGCGCTTGTGATGAGCCTAGGGAGGATCGCGGGACGCATTCTTGCCCATTTCCGGAGGAATCCTGCGCGTCCGCATTCCGTGCGCGCGGAATCGACCGGCACACGCACGGTTTCGTCGATCGAGCGCCTTCGCAAAGCGCCCGAGCTTCCGATCCGAGGTGGCCGGGCGGGGTTTGTGCCCCGACCGCTGTACCCCGGACAGATCCGTCGGCCCCCGAACGGAGGGCCTTTGCAGCAGATCGACCTTGTGATCGGCCTGGGGACACCGTCTGTTCACTTCCGAGCCGTTCGCTGGACGCCGGCTGAGGGGCATTCGTTGGCCAGCCGACTGCCAATGTGATGCCCGCCGGATGGAGCGTGCAGCATCCTCCGGCGCACCCGATGTGCTGCTCAGGATTCCCGAAGGATGCCGTTGTCCACAGATTCGCCTCGTCTGCTGAAGGTCGTCCGCGACCCGTCGGACGTCAGGTTCCGGAACATCGCCCGTGCCGGCGGTGTCACCGTCCTCGCGATCATGTTGCTCGTCGGCCTGTTCCTGGCCGTCCGCGCGTCCGAAGCCCTGCGGGTGGCGGGGTTCGGCTTCCTCACCACGCAGGCCTGGGACCCGGACGCGCACCGTTTCGGCATCGCCGCCGTGCTCGTCGGCACGATCCTGATCGCCTGCGTCGCGATCGCGCTCGCGTTGCCGCTCTCGCTCGGGACGGCGCTGTACATCACCGAGTACGCCCCCATCCGGATCCGCAAGGCGTTCATCGGCCTGGTCGACCTGATGGCCGCGATCCCGAGCGTCGTGTACGGGCTCTGGGGCTTCTTCTTCCTGCAGTCGCAGATCACTCCCGTGTCGCGGTGGATCTCGCAGTGGTTCGGCTGGATCCCGCTCTTCTCGGTGTCGGGCGCCGACCTGGACGATCCGCTCGCGTCGCCGACGGCCTACACGGCCTCGACGTTCATCGCCGGGATCGTCGTCGGCCTGATGATCACGCCGATCGTGACCTCGATCATGCGCGAGGTGTTCTCGCAGGCGCCGCTGGGCGAACGCGAGGGAGCGCTCGCGTTGGGCTCGACCCGGTGGGGGATGATCCGGTCCGTCGTGTTGCCGTTCGGCCGTGGCGGCATCATCGGCGGGACGATGCTCGGTCTCGGCCGTGCGCTCGGCGAGACCATCGCGGTCTACATGATCATCTCGCCGGTGTTCGTGATCCAGCCGCACATCCTGCAGGCCGGTGCCAGCTCGGTCTCGTCCCTGATCGCCCTGCGGTACGGCGACGCGACGCCCTTCGGCATGTCCGCGCTCATGGCGGCGGGACTGACCCTCTTCCTGATGACGCTGTGCATCAACTTCGCCGCGTCCGCAGTGGTCGCCCGATCGCGTTCGGGAGCGAGCAGCTAGCCATGACCGACACCACCCAGGCGCCAGCGGGCGCCACGTCGCCCCTGCCCACCGTCCTGCCGCGGCTCGAGCGCGAGGCCGGAGGGCCCAGCGGACCCGAGGAGCGCCGGTTCGGCGGCACCCGGATCAGCGATGTGCTCTGCGTCCTCGGCGCGGCCGTCGCCTCGGTCTCCGTCGCGTCGATCGTGTTCACCGAGCTCGCACCGGTCTCCGGGCCGATCGCGTTCGCGGCGGTCGCGTACGTGATGTTCCTGGTCTTCTACGCGCTCCTCGTCGCCACCAACGAGAGCGCGGCGGTGGTGCGTGACCGCGTCGTGTCCGCCGCGGTGCACTCGCTCGCGTTCGTCGTCGTCGCGACCCTCGTGTTCGTCGTCTCGTTCAGCGTGATCCGGGCGACGAAGGCCCTGCCGCACTGGAACTTCTACACGCAGGACATGGCGCTCACCGGGCCGCTCGACCCGATGACCTCGGGTGGCGTCCTGCACGCGATCGCCGGATCGCTCATCCAGATCTCGATCGCGCTCGTGATCACGGTGCCCCTCGGGGTGACCACGGCGCTGTTCCTGACCGAGGTGCCCGGGCCGTTCGCCCGCTTCGTCAGGACCATCGTCGAAGCGATGACGGCGCTGCCCTCGATCGTCGCCGGACTCTTCATCTACGCGAGCGTCATCGTCGGACTCGGGTTCGACAAGTCGGGCTTCGCCGCGTCGCTGGCGATCAGCGTGATGATGCTGCCGATCATGATCCGGTCGGCCGACGTCGTGCTGCGTCTGGTGCCGTCGACCCTGAAGGAGGCGTCGATCGGCCTCGGCGCCGGGCAGTGGCAGACGGTGTGGCGGGTCGTGCTGCCGACGTCCCGCTCCGGCCTCGTCACCGCGATCATCCTGGCCACCGCGCGGGGCATCGGCGAGACGAGCCCGGTGCTCTTGACCGCGGGGTTCGCGCCCGACCTGAACCTCGACCCGACCAGCGGCCCGATGATCTCGCTGCCGCTGGCGATCTTCGAGTTCGTCAAGTCGCCCGAACCGAACATGATCGCGCGCGGCTTCGGCGCCGCAGCGGTCCTGATGTTCCTCGTGCTGGTGCTCTTCGTGATCGCCCGCGTGATCGGCTCGCAGACCGTCGCGACCCGTGAGCGCCGCAACGACCGCTTCCGTGCGGTCGGCCGCCTCGTGCTGCGTGGTGTCGCCGCCGCCGAACCCGTCTGGCGCCCGGTCGACCGTTTCATCCGCCGGCACGCCCCCCGTTACGTCCACCCGTTCCCCGCTGATTCCTCGCAGAAGGACCCCTCGTGACCACCCGCAGAACACGCCTGATGGGCGCGGTCCTGGCCGCTGCCGCGCTGGCCCTGTCGATCCTCCCCGCCACCGCGGCCACCGCGGGCGAGTCCTACGTCCCCATCTCGGGTGCGGGCTCGTCGTGGAGCTCCGTCGCGATCCAACAGTGGGCCGTGAACGTGCAGCAGTACGGCATGAAGGTCCGGTACGCCAGCACCGGGTCCTCCGACGGCCGCAACCAGTTCAAGGCGGGCACGGTCGACTTCGCCGTCTCCGAGATCCCGTACGGCATCAAGGACGGCGGGGTCACCGACGTCCCGCCGACCGTCGGGTACGCGTACATGCCGATCGTGGCCGGTGGCACGTCGTTCATGTACAACCTCAGCTCCGGTGGCAAGCAGATCACCAACCTGCGGCTGTCGGGTCCCGTGCTCGCGGGCATCTTCACCGGCACGATCACGAGCTGGGACGACCCGAAGATCAAGGCGGACAACCCCGGGCTCGAGCTGCCGAAACGTCGGGTCGTGCCGGTGGTCCGGTCCGACGGCTCCGGGTCGACCGCGCAGTTCACCACGTGGATGAGCAAGAAGTACCCGTCCCAGTGGAACGCCTACTGCAAGCAGGCGGGTCGGCCGCTGCCCTGCGGGATCACGTCGAACTACCCGACGGTCGCGGGCAAGGGCTTCATCGCCCAGCCGAACTCGCAGGGCGTTTCCGGGTACGTGGCGCAGAAGGCGAACGTCGGCACGATCACGTACGTCGAGTACTCCTACGCGTTGAAGACCGGCTACCCGGTGGCGAAGGTGCTCAACAAGGCGGGCTACTACGTCGAACCGACCGCATCGAACGTCGCCGTGGGCCTGCTCGGCGCCAAGATCAACCAGGACAAGAAGTCGTCCTCGTACCTGACGCAGATCCTCGACGGCGTCTACGACAACCCCGACGCCCGCACCTACCCGCTGTCGTCCTACTCGTACATGGTCGTCCCGACGACGACCGATGCGAGCCTCACCCCGGCGAAGGGCAAGACCCTCGGGGCGTTCGACTACTACTTCCTGTGCGAGGGGCAGCAGCAGGCCGAGGTGCTCGGGTACTCGCCGTTGCCGATCAACCTGGTGCAGGCGGGGCTCGACCAGGTGCGTCGGATCCCCGGTGTCGAGGCGAAGAACATCGACATCCGGAAGTGCAACAACCCGACGTTCTCCGCCGACGGCAAGAACACCCTCGCGGTGAAGGCGCCGCAGCCACCCGCGTGCGACAAACTGGGCGCGACCCAGTGCAACACCGGCACCGGTGGGGCCAAGGGCACCACGACGCCCACCCAGAGCGGCGGCTCGAACGGCTCCGGCGGGAGCGGTTCCGGCACGACCGGCGGTTCCGACGCCGGGTCCACGGGCGGCTCGAGCGCCGGTGGGAAGCGCGGGGGCTCCGGGGGCTCCGGATCCGGCGGGTCCGGTTCCGGGTCGGGAGCCGGCTCGACGGAGCGCCTCTCCGGCGGCGGATCCGACGGCAACGGGAGCGGCAACGCAGTCCCGGCCCTGAACAACGGCTCTCCGGTCCAGTGCGACGCGGACAGCGGTGTCTGCCAGAACGTGGCGGCCCTGCCCGTCGAGGTGGACGCGTCCGATGCCTGGACGCCGACCCGCACCCTGATGCTCTGCGCCGTGGCCGCCCTGCTGGCCGTGGTCCTGCTGCCGCCGCTCATCGGCGTGCTCGTGTCTCGCCGGAGGGCCCAGAAGTGAAGAACCAGCACCTCATCCGTCTCGGCTCGGTGGCGCTCGTGTTCGGCGCGGTGACGTCGACCATCGCCGGTTCGTTGCTCGTCGCGACCATCCCGGCGTCGGCCAGCGCGCCGTCGGCCACCCCGTCGTCGTCGCTGACGAAGTCGTGGGTCGATGCCCACGCCGCGCTCGGCACCGGGGGAGCGACCCCGGCGCCCGACCCCGACGCCGCCGACTTCTCGAAGATGTCCTTCACGGTCAGCCAGACCCAGGAGCTCACCGACCAGGGCATCACCGTCAGCTGGACCGGCGGGAAGCCGACGTCGCCCAGCGAGTACGCGACCGACTACGTCCAGCTCATGCAGTGCTGGGGTGACGAAGCCAGCGGCCCGTCGCCGGAGCAGTGCCAGTGGGGCGCCCCCTCGTCGACCATCGCGGCGCTGACCGGCGTCGGTGCCGCCAAGCGCGACCTGGTGAACGGCGACGACCCGCAGCAGGACCCGACCCTCACCGGGGCGGACGCGAACCCGGACCTGCTGCTCGACCCGCCCGTCGAGAACCCGTTCCTGCGTGCCTACCGCGTGCCCTTCCGGTCCGTCGACGGCACCCTGTCGAAGAGCACGACCGCGCTGTCGAAGCAGTTCGACGCGACGACCACGAACGAGGTCACCGCGGCCCGGACCGCGAGCGACGGGACCGGCCAGGTCACCTTCGAGATCCAGTCGGGGCTCGAGGCGCCGCAACTCGGCTGCGGACAGGACCGGGTGGCCGCCGGCACCACGACCCCACGCGCCTGCTGGCTGGTCGTCGTGCCACGCGGCAGCCACAACCTCGACGGAGCCACCGCGTCGTCGACAGCGGCCGGTCGCGTGACCGGTTCGCCGCTCTCCGCATCGGCCTGGAACAACCGGGTCGTGTTCCCGCTCGGGTTCCAGTCCGTCGCGCAGTCCTGCCCGATCGGCAACAAGGAGCAGCGCCTGGTCGGGTCGGAGCCCGCGACCGAAGCGATCACCGCCTGGCAGCCGGCCCTCTGCGGGCTCGGCACGACCTACGGCTACTCGCAGATCGGCGACGAAGAGGCCCAGCACCAGATCGTCTCGACGACGGCCGGGGCGTCGCGGCTCGCGCTCGTCAACACGCCGCTCGACCCCGCGACTGCTCCGGACACGACCATCCGGTACGCCCCCGTGGCGCAGTCGGCGATCGTCATCGGCTTCTCGATCGACTACCGCCTGTACCCGGACGCCCCGGCGAAGGTGCGCAACGGTCTGCAGGCGCAGGAGCTCACCCTCGACGCGCGGCTCGTCGCGAAGCTGCTCACGCAGTCGTACCAGGCGGACGTCCCCGGTCGGGGCAAGGGCGACGCCACCGTGACGGCGAACCCGTCGAGCATCGTGACCGACCCCGAGTTCCTCGCGCTCAACCCCACCTTCGTCGGATCGAAGAGCGACACGTCGCCCGCGGGCCTGATGGTCGCGCTCGGGGACACGAACGCGAACGCCCGCGTCTGGGCGTGGCTCCGGGCCGACCCGGTCGCCGCGGCGTTCCTCGAAGGGCGTCCGGACGAGTGGGGCATGCGGATCAACCCCGCCTACCTGCCGCTGGCCCTGGGGACCGACACGACGATCGACAGCTTCCCGAAGGCCGACCTGACCCTCGCGAAGGGCGGCGACCCGGACGAGACCGGCTACGGCACCCTCGACATGCGGCCGTACATGAACGACATGCACGAGGGGGCCTACCGCACCCTCAAGGCGGACCCCAACGAGAAGGACGCCTGGAACCCGTTCGGGCAGCCCAAGGGGTACACGTCCCTCGGGGCGCAGGTGCCCGGCAGCCGGTTCCTGCTGTCGATCACCGACACCGCGTCGGCGGCCCGGTACGCGCTCCCGACGGCGAAGCTCGTGAACGCTGCGGGCGAGGCCGTCGCGCCGACTGCAGAGTCGATCACGAAGGGCATCGCGACGATGCGGCAGTCGAGCGCCCCCGGTGTCGTCGTGGCCGACCCGACGAACCGCGACGCGGGAGCGTACCCGCTCGCGATGCTCAGCTACGCGGCGGTGAACGTCTGCGCGTCGAGTCCCTCGGAGCGTTCGGCGTACGCCACCTTGATCCGCTACGCGAGCGGCGCCGGTCAGGTGCAGGGGGAGAAGCAGGGCGAGCTCCCCGCCGGGTACGTCCCGTTGTCGAGCACCATGCGTGCAGCGGCAGGGCAGGTCGCCGCCGGCCTGACCGATGCCACGACGGTCGCCGGTGAGTGCCCGAGCGCGCCCGCGGCGTCGGCGCCGACGCGACCGGCGGCGACCGGCGGCGACGGTGCCGTGCCGCCGCCCACCGACACGACGGAGACCGACACCGGCTCCGTCGGCGACGGGGGGACGTCGACCGACACCGCGCCGGACGCGAGCCTCGACCCGGCAGCCGACGCCGCGCCTCCCGTCTCGACGAACGACGTCGACGAGGCGTCCGGCCCCACCCAACGCACCCACGACCAGCCGCTCGCCGCGACCCGCATGGGTCTCGCCGCGGCGCTCGGAGCCGGCCTGCCGGCGCTCGGCGTGGGTCCGTTCCTGATCCGCCGTGGTCGGAGGCTGGCGATGCTGGCCGCCGCCCACGTGTGACCGAGTTCCACCCACGACCGCTGCCACCTGGGCAGCGTCGAACCCACGAAAGGAAACACCAGCCATGAAGGTCAACACCTTCTGCAAGACGGCAGTCACGTTCGGTGCAGCCGCGCTGATCGTCGGTGCTCTCTCCGTGCCGGCGGCCCAGGCCGACCCGGCCGGGAGCGCGTTCGGCAAGCTCGTCGGTCTCGGCTCGGACACGACGCAGGACGTCATGAACGGCGTCGCGGCAGCCGTCGGGGGCAACCAGATCGCGTCGTACGACGCGACGAACGCCGGTGCCACCGTCGTCACCCGTTCCGGCGGAGCAGCCATCCCGCGCGTCTCCGGCTCCGGTGCCGGACGTGACGAGCTGCTCGTCTCCATCGGAGCGGTCGCCAGCAAGTCGGGCGTCGCCCTGGCCGACGGCACGAGCACGACCATCGACGAATCCGTCGTCGGACAGCTCGACTTCGCCCGGTCGTCCGGTGGCCCCGCCGCCAAGGACCAGTCGGCCGACGGCGTCCTGGCCTACGTGCCGTTCGCCCGCGACGCGGTCGACGTCGCCTACGCGCCGGGCAGCCCGCTGTCGAAGGTGCCCTTCTTCATCGGCGACGGCTCGCAGGCCAAGACCGCCCCGACGCTGTGGAACGTGTACCGCGGTGACGTGTCGTACGCCTACTTCAACGCCGACGGCACGTACAACTCGGTCGGCGGCGCCGCCACCGGTCCGGACGGCACCAAGGCCTACAAGATCCAGCCGCTCCTGCCCAAGTTCGGGTCGGGCACCCGCAGCTACTTCCTCGGCCAGCTCGGTCTGACCGACGCCTCGGGCTTCACGAGCACGAACAGCTTCGTGTCGGACACGTCCGCCGGCAAGCCGATCGAGGAGCACGACGGCACCGCAGTCGTCGCCGCGAACACGGGCTCGACGCTCGCGATCGCCCCGTTCTCCGTCAGCCAGTGGGTGGCGCAGGCCAACGGTGTCGGCTCGGTGACCGACCGTCGGCACGGTGTCACGCTCGCCGACCTCGGCAAGGTGGACGGCACCCAGACCCCCGCGACCACCGGGAGCGGCAAGTCCTACGCGACCAACCCGGCGTTCGCCGGCTTCGTCCGTGACGTCTACAACATCGTCCCGTCGCGTCTGGCGGACGACCCGTCCAGCGCCGTCGCGAAGACGTTCGTCGGCAAGGACTCGCTCGTCTGCAAGCAGAGCGCGACCATCGCGGCCTACGGGTTCCTGCCGGAGCCCGCGACGAACGCTGCCACCACCTGCGGGTACGCCCAGCTGCGCGCCTTCCCCGCGTCGCTGAGCACCACCGCGCTGTCGATCCCCGCCAAGGCCGTCGCAGGCAAGCCCGTCAACGCCACCGTCTCGGTCGACTCGTTCGGCACCGGCGGCGGCACGGTCCGCTTCCTGAACGGCTCGACGGTCGTCGGCACCGGCACCATCGCCAAGGGCGCGAAGAGCGTCACCGCACCGGTGACCCTGCCCAGCGGCACGGCCTCGGTGAACGCGCTGTTCATCCCGGCACTCGCCGGCGTCGCGTCCAGCACCTCGCCGGCGTCCACGGTCACGGTCTCCGCGGCCACCGGCGTCACCCTGACGGTGCCCCGCCTGACGGTCGGCAAGACCGCCAAGGTGACCGCCACGATCGCGGGCGGGGACGCCGCGGGCGGCACCGTCACCCTCAAGAACGGCACGGAGACCGTCGGCACCGCCAAGGTCGCCGCCGGGGCCAGCACCGCGTCGGTCTCGTTCGTCCCGAAGCGCGCGTCGTACAGCCTCGTCGCGACCTACACCCCGGCCACGGCCGGCGGCGACGTCACCACGAGCGCGGCGTCGTCGGTGAAGGTCACCAAGGGTGCACCGACCGTCAAGGCCAGCAAGGTCAAGTCGGTCTCCGCGAAGTCGCACGCCAAGGTCACCGTCGCCGTGAGCGGCACCGCGGTGGTCCCGACCGGCAAGGTCACCATCAAGGAGGGCAGCAAGACGCTCGCCTCGGTCTCCCTGTCCAGCACCGGCCGCGGCACCGTCTCGCTGCCGCGCCTGAAGGCCGGCTCGCACAAGCTGACCGTCGTCTACAGCGGTGACTCCCTCTGGAACACCGCCCGGACCTCGGCCTCGGTCAAGATCACCCGCTAGTCCCCGCGCCCGGCCGGTCCGACAGGGCCGGCCGGGTCCCCCGTGTACGCCACTACGAACACCCCTCGGACGGATCGATGACGAGCTTCACCTCCTGGTTGCCGGGCCGGCGACCCACCGGCGAGCAGGACGCGACCGGTCGCCGCCGGGCCACCCGGCCGTGGCGAGGGATCGGTGCACTGCGTCCGTCCCGCACCCGGCGGCCGTCCCGACCCGTCACGGGCTGGTCGCACGAGGCCGCCGGTCCCGCCGCACGTGCGATCCCCGTCCTCGGCGCCCCCGACCGCTGGCGCTTCAGCGGCTCCGCGATCGTCGTCGTCGGTCTGCTGCTCGTCGGCTTCGCGCTCCAGTTCACCGCCGTGTCGCAGGTGACCGCTTCGCGTGACCAGCAGCTGGCGCGCGACGAGTTCCGCTACCAACTCGCGAACGCCACCGCCCCGGTCGGTCAGACCGGCACCGACGGCCACCTGGTCCCAGAGGGCACACCCGTCGCGATCGTGCGGGTCCCCGCTCTCGGGCTCGACACCGTCGTGCTGCAGGGCACCACGTCGGAGACCACGCGGTCCGGCCCCGGGCACCGTCGAGACACCCCGCTGCCCGGTCAGGTCGGAGCGAGTGTCGTCTACGGACGGCAGACCGCCTACGGTGGCCCGTTCGGGCACATCGACCAGCTCGAGAAGGGTGCGGTCATCACCGCGACCACCGGGCAGGGCACCGCGAAGTACCGCGTCGTCGACGTCCGCCGGACCGGCGACCACGTCCCCGCACCACTCGCCGCCGGCGACGGGCGACTGACCCTGGTCTCCGCAGCCGGGTTGCCGTTCCTGCCCGACTCGGTCGTCCGGGTCGACGCGGAACTCGTCTCGAAGGCCGCTCCCACGCCGACGCCCTCGTTCGGTTACGCCGCGCTCGCCCCCGCCGAACTCACCATGGCGGGCGACGGGTCCGTCTGGCCGTTCCTCGTGCTCGGACTCATCGTGCTCGCCGCGATGGTCGCCCTGTTCGCGGTGGGGATGCGCTTCTGGGGGCGCCGACAGACGCTCGTCGTCGCCGTCCCCGTGGTGCTCGCCGTCGGACTCTCGGCGGCGTCCCAGCTCACCGTCCTCCTGCCCAACCTCATGTGACCGAAGAGACCACGATGCCCGGAACAGAAACCGAAACCCTCCTCGCCGAGTTCGACAGCTGGTTCGACCGCGTCCCGCCGGCGCCGGACCCGTCGACCCTGCCCGCGACACTCGACGCCCGATCGGTCTCCGCCTGGTTCGGCGACCACAAGGTGCTCGACCGCGTCTCGTTGACCATGCCCGCGGGCCAGGTGACGGCCCTGATCGGACCGTCCGGCTGCGGCAAGAGCACGTTCCTCCGCACGCTCAACCGCATGCACGAGCTCGTCCCGACCGCTTCGCTCGCCGGCGAGGTGCTGCTCGACGAGGTCGACATCTACGACGCCTCCCGCCGCATCACCGAAGCCCGTCGGCAGATCGGCATGGTCTTCCAGAAGCCGAACCCGTTCCCCGCGATGAGCATCCAGGACAACGTGCTCGCCGGACTCGCCCTGACCGGGGTGCGGCTCGACAAGGCCGGGAAGGCAGAGCTCGTCGAGGAGACCCTCACGAAGGCCGGCCTGTGGAACGAGGTCAAGGACCGCCTGCGGCAGCCCGGCGGCGGCCTGTCCGGTGGGCAGCAGCAGCGCCTCTGCATCGCGCGGTCGCTCGCCGTGCGTCCGCGGGTGCTCTTGATGGACGAGCCGTGCTCGGCACTCGACCCGACATCCACCCGCCGCATCGAGCAGACGATCACCGAGCTGGCCACGGACGTGACCATCGTGATCGTCACGCACAACATGCAGCAGGCGCAGCGCGTCTCCGACCGGTGTGCGTTCTTCCTCGCCGAGGCGGGAACCCCGGGTGCGATCGTCGAGCACGGTCCGACCGACGCGATGTTCGAGACACCGCAGGATCCGCGCACGTCGGACTACGTGAACGGGCGCTTCGGCTGAGCGGACGGGAGGCGCGGTGCGGGTCCGCATCGCGCCACCGGTCCGGTGGTGGTCACCGTCACCGCTCGGCCCGCCGAGCGCGGTGATCGCTCACGCTCGTACCTGGTGGAGAACGAGGGCGAGTCCGATGGCAGCAATGCAGATCAAGAACGCAGCCGGGGCTGACTTGCTCTCCGGTTCCACGGTCCCAGCGAAGCCGGCGGCGCTCAGCCCCGCGGCTCCGGCTGCGACCGAGAGGGGCCACCCGTTGGCCACGAGCGCGACACACGCTGCCCCGAGCAGGACTGCGCTCACTGCCAGTCCAGTGCTCACCGCGCGACGTGGACGAGAACGTCTGCCGGTGACGGCCCCTTCTTCCTCCGGCTTCGTCGAGGTGGTTCGCTCCATCAGCGGTAGATCGCCATGCACGTCCGACCACGCACGTCGCCGTTGTTCCTGAAGTCGACGCACATGCTCCCCAGTGGCGCCTTGAATTCACGCGACAACGTCATCTCCCCGAATCGACGCCGACCGGTACCGGCGTTCCTGCATGAGTGATGTTGCAGCATGATGGCCATGGAGCACAAGATGTATCCGCAACATTTCCCGCAAGGGAGCAGGGCCTGGTGTCGGGAGCGCTGGTTGCTCGTGATCGCCGCCGCGAGTATCGCTCTCGGTGCGTCCATGGCGACCGCTCAAGCTGCAACCTGGTGGGGCGTGGGGTCCCTCCTGATCATCGGCGGCGCGGTTGCGTGCTTCGCTTTCCTCGACGGCTCGGCTGGCTTCGCGGCGTTCTTCCCCGTCCCGCTCGTGGCGATCGACACCGTCGTCAGTCGTCGCGGCGGACGAGCGCAGGACCGGTCGATCGTGCTCGGTCTGACCGCTGCCCTGACCGCCGTGATCCTCTTCGGGAACTCCGACGTGCGCCAGGGCTTCTCCGACCTCGTCCAGGGATCGGTGGTCGCCGGGGTCGTGCTTGCGGTGGGGCTGGTCGTGAGGGGTGCCGTCCAGCGGCAGCGCGCATGACCCCCCGCGGCATCGCGACCATCCGGCTCCGCGGTGCCGACTCGATCGATACGGTTGTCTGCATGGCCCGCTTCACACCCCCTGCCGCCGACGCCATGCGCGCACGACTCCTGCTCGCAGCGCGCGACGAGTTCGCCGCGGCTGGGCTCGTCGGCGCCAAGATCGAGCGCATCGGGGCGGCGGCGTCGAGCAACAAGGCGCAGGTCTTCCACTACTTCGGCAGCAAGGAGGGGTTGTTCGACGCGCTCCTCGCCCAGACCGTCGCCGAGACCTTCGACGAGGTCCCGGTGGACACCGACGACCTCGCCGAGTGGGCTGCGCGCTTGCACGACTCGTACGTCCGGCGCCCGTGGGCCGAACGGCTGGCGACGTGGCACCGCCTGGAGCGGGGGAGCGACGGCGCGCTCGAAGCGGTCATCGCGAGCAACGCCGAGGCCATCGCCGCAGTGGAGCACGCCCAACGCGCCGGGGTCCTGCCGCGCAGCTACCGTCCGGCGGTGCTCCTCGGTCTGGTGATGCACCTCGCGGCGTTCTGGAGCTCGGCCTCGCCCGAGTACGGCTCGTTGGTGGCGGCGGTCGCACCTGCTCGGCGTCGGCAGATCGTCGTCGACGCCGTGAAGGCGCTCGTCGGGGGCTGACGTCTCGCACGCTCGGGCGTAGGGTTCGGCCCATGAGCAGTGACAACCGGTTCCTCCGTACGGCCTTCGGACGGCCGCTCGTCTGGGTCGGCGTGGTGTGGATCGCGGTCGGGGTGCTCTGGGGAGTCATGGCCGTCATCGGACCGGACGTCTTCCGCACGATCATGGCCGTCGTGTGGCTCGTCCTCGGCGGCAGCATGCTCGCCGTCGCGCTCCGCGACAAGAAGCGCGGCCTCGGCCGGTACCAGCGCTAGTCCAGGCGGGCCGAGCGCGTCGGCGTGACCCGCACCGGGCCTCCCGTCAGCGTGCCGCGCCCGCGGCGACCCGCAGTGTCCGCTCCGCATCGTCGAGGTAGTCCGCCAGCAGTGCCGAGGCCGCCGCCTGGTCGCCGGCGCGCAGCGCCACGACGATCGCCTCGTTCCGCTCCACGAACTCGGCGTGGAACGACGCCGGGTCGTCGGTCGTCAGGAACGCCAACCGCATCTCGGCGAGCAGTCCGTCCATCAGGCCGTGGATCCGCGCGCTCGGCACCGCTCGGACGAGCTCGGAGTGGAAGCGGATGTCAGCGGTCCCGACGGCACTCCAGTCGCCGACGGCTGCTGCGTCCCGCGCGGAGGTCACGGCTGCGGCTGCTGCGTCGAGTGCAGGCGACGTCGGCGAGCACGCGCGGACCGCGGCTTCCTCGAGCACCCGTCGAGCGGCGTAGAGGTCGGCGACGTCCTCGGCGGACAGCCGTCGAACGAACACCCCGCGGTTGAACACGTGCTCGACGAGTCGGTCCCGCGCGAGCAGTCGGAAGGCCTCGCGCAACGTGTTCCGGGACACCCCGAGCTGGTCGCTCAACCGCTCCTCGGAGAGCTGCGCCCCGGGGGAGAACCCACCCGCCGCGATCATGGTGCGCAGCCGCTCGGCCGTCGAGTCGGCACCGCTGACGGTTCGGGTCATGCCCCGATCCTGACACGGCCTCGGACATCGCAGGTGTGAACCTCGCACCGTGTGACCGTCGTGTTACAGATCAGAACGCCCCCTTGCGATTGTTGAACAATGCGGTCCAGACTGTCCCGCATGTTCGTCCTCATCGGCGTCGCCGTCGTCATCATCGGGTTCGCGTTGCGCATCAACGCGCTGCTCGTCGTGACCGTCGCGGGTATCGTCACCGCGGCCATCGGCGGGATCGGTCCCGTCGGCATCCTCACGGCGTTCGGCGACGGCTTCGCGTCGAGCCGGTCCGTCACGACCTTCGCGCTCGTCCTGCCGGTCATCGGCCTGATCGAGCGCTACGGGCTGCAGGACCAGGCCAAGCGACTGATCGCGAAGCTCGACAAGCTCACCACGGGCCGCCTGCTGGCCGGGTACCTCGCGATCCGGCAGATCACGGCCGCGGTCGGCCTGACCAGCATCGGCGGGCCGGCGCAGACCGTGCGGCCCCTCGTGCACCCGATGGCAGAGGGCGCCGCGATCAAGAAGTACGGCCGGATCGACGAACGGATGCGCGAGAAGATCAAGGGCTACTCGGCGTCGTCCGACACGGTCGGGGTGTTCTTCGGCGAGGACGTCTTCGTCGCGGTCGGCTCGATCCTGCTCATCACGACCTTCGTCGACGCCGCCTACGGCCTGTCCCTCGAACCGATCGACCTGGCGCTCTGGGCGATCCCGACGGGCATCGCCGCCCTGCTGATCCACGGCACACGGCTGCTGCTGCTCGACCGCACGCTCGACAAGATGGCGGCCGACGCACGCGTCGACGCCCCGACGCAGGGAGCCGCAGCGTGATCACCAGCGAATGGCTCTACTGGCTCATCGGCGCGTTCTTCATCGCCGTGGCCGTCCTCATCGTCACGGACACCTCGCACGCGAAGCGTCTGGGCAACGCGGCGTTCTGGGGCATCCTCGGGGTCTCGTTCTTCTACGGCACCTTCGTCGCGGCGAAGACCGCGCCGTCCTGGGTCCTCGGCATCGCCGTCCTGGTGATGGTCGTGCTCGCCGGACTCGGGTTCACGGGGACCACCAGTCGCACGCGGATCGCCAGCGTCCCCGGCGCCGGCACGGGTGCGGAGACCGGCCCGGCCGAACCGACGGGCGCAGCCACGAAGCCGTCCGCCAGCACGAGCGTCCTCGCCACGACCAGCCCGGACGAGCGTGCGGCGTTCGCCGACCGTTTCGGCAACAAGCTCTTCATCCCGGCGCTCGTCGTCCCGGTGGTCGCGGTGCTCGTCGCCACGCTCGGACCGCTCGTCTCGATCGGCGGCGAGCCCCTGCTCGCCGAGGGCAGCGCCACCCTGACCGGCCTGGGCATCGGCTCGGTGCTCGCGGTGGTCGTCGCCGTGTTCGTCCTGCGCCCGCCGAAGATCGCGACACCCATCCGCGAGGGCGGCCGTCTGCTGCAGGCCATCGGCTGGGCGGCACTGCTGCCGCAGATGCTCTCCACCCTCGGGATCGTCTTCACGCAGGCCGGGGTCGGCGATGCCGTCGGCACGATCATCAAGTCGATCCTGCCCGGCGGCTCCCTGCTCGCCGCGGTCGTCGTCTACTGCCTCGGCATGGCCCTGTTCACGATCATCATGGGCAACGCGTTCGCCGCGTTCCCGATCATGACGGCCGCGATCGGCTGGCCCGTCCTGGTGCAGGGCTTCGACGGCAACCCCGCCGCGATCTTCGCCATCGGCATGCTCGCCGGCTTCTGCGGCACGTTGGTCACGCCGATGGCCGCGAACTTCAACCTGGTGCCCGCTGCCCTGCTCGAGATGCGGGACAAGTACGGCCCGATCAAGGCGCAGATCCCGACCGCCGCCATCCTGCTCGTCGTCAACATGGGAGTCATGTACCTTGTCGCTTTCTGAAGCCACCCCGATCGACCTGACCCGCGCTGCGTGGGCCGACCGGTTCGCTGCCGTCGCGGCCGAGAACACCACTCGCGAGTACCCCTACGCGGCACACCACACGACGTCCGGCCCGGACGACCGGGCACTGCCCGTCGAGCTCCACCCCGCCTTCGCGACGTCCTACGACTGGCACTCGTCCGTGCACATGCACTGGCTCGCAGCGCGTCTGGTCGCGCACGGCCTGTCGGCCGACCTGGAGGCCCGGCTCACCGTGGTCCTGCAGGCCCACCTGAGCGCGGATCACCTGGTGACGGAGGCGGCCTACTTCCACACGACACCGCACTACGAGCGCCCCTACGGCTGGGCCTGGCTCGCGAAGCTCGCCGCCGAGGTCTCCGCGTCGGACGTCCCGGCGATCCGGCAGCTCGCGCCCGGGTTCGCACCCGTGATCGACGTGCTCGAGGACCTCGTCACCCGCTGGGTCGACGGCGCCGCCCACCCGGTGCGCCACGGGGTGCACTCCAACTCGGCCTTCGGCCTGCTGCTCGTGCTCGAGGCGGCACGGTCGCTCGGTCGCGACGAGCTCGCCGCGACGGTGGAACGTACCGCGCGCGAGTGGTTCGGCGCGGACGCCGGCTGGCCGTTCGCCTGGGAGCGGAGTGGCCACGACTTCCTGTCCGCCGGGTTGGCCGAGGCCGACCTGATGCGGGCGGTGCTGCCCGCAGCCGAGTTCGCGACGTGGGCGGACGGCTTCTTCGCCCAGGTGCAGTCCGGTGATGCGATCCTGCAGCCGACGGTGGTCCGCGACGAGAACGACCCGCAGCAGGTGCACCTGTTCGGGCTCGACCTGTCGCGGGCGGGATCGGCCCGACGGATCGCGGACGCCCTGCGTGCCGGCGAGCTGGACGACGACGGGCTCGCGGGCCTGCTCGACGAGGCGGCCGACCGGCTGCTCGCGTCCGGTCTCGCGGCCAGTGTCGGCGAGGAGTACTACTCCACGCACTGGCTCGCGAGCTTCGCCTGGGACGCGATGGAAGCGCGGGAGCACGCCGCGCGCTGACCCTGAACAGGGCGGATGGTCGCTTCTGCTCCGACCCGGTGTCAACCCCCTGCTTTCGTTGCGGAATGCACCTACCTTCGACGCGCAGCCGAGATCCGGCTGGGCGTCCGACAGGGCGGACGCCACGAGTCACATCAGGGAGTGACGACCATGCAGCACCGCAGGATCAGGAGAACAGCACTCATCGCCGCACTCATCGGGGCCGCCGTCGTGGCAGCACCGCTGGGTTCGGCAACCGTTGCCTACGCGGGGGTCACCGCCCCGGTCGGCAACGTCGGGAAGTTCAAGCAGACCTTCGTCGAGAACTTCGGCACGCCGGCGTCGGCGAACGGCCAGTTCGCGAAGACCTACGCGAACTCGTGGCAGCCGTACCCCGACGGGACGGGCGGCATGTACTACTCGGGCTCGCAGGTCAGCGCTCGGAGCGGCTACATGGACGTGCAGCTCGACGGCACGCACGGCGCCGCGGGGACCTTCGGGACCCCCAGCGGCGCCTGGTCGCACGTGGGCGGCAAGTTCAGCGTCCGCGCCAAGGCCACCGGTGGCGACGGCAACGGCGCGGCGTTCATGCTGTGGCCGTCGTCGGACGTGTGGTCGGACGGTGAGATCGACTACCCGGAGGCGAACTTCGAGGGCTCGCCGATGCTCCACCACCACTCGATGATCGCCGGGCAGGAAGCCAACTCGACGAGCATGAGCACCGGGGTGACCTGGCGTAGCTGGCACGTCTACTCGGTGGAGTGGATCCCCGGCAAGTCGGTGCAGTACCTGCTCGACGGCAAGGTGATCAAGACGGTCACGTCGAACGTGCCCAAGACGGCGCACCGGTACATGTTCCAGGTCGGGAACTGGGGCGCCGCCGGGCACCTCGACATCGACTGGGTCAGCACGTACGAGTACACCGGCTGACCCGCGCTGGTTCAGCCGAGGGTGATCGTCCGTTCGAACGTCCGCGCGACGGGCGGCCCGGCGACGATCGGCCCGATGGCTGCGGCACCGTCCGGGGTCGCCCGCCACGCCTCGTAGGCGTCGTGGGCGGCCCCGCTCGTCCAGGACTCGACGACGACCATGCGCGTCGGATCGGCGTCGTCGACCAGGACCTCGAGGGACTCGCAGCCGTCGAAGGCACGGGTCTGCGCGAGGGTCTCGCGGATCGCCGCCTCGACGGTGTCGGTGGGGACGTCGCTCTGGAACTGGACCTCGAGCAGGACGGTGATCGACATGTGGTGCACCTTTCGTGAGCAGTGTCCGAGTCAACCCGCGGGGCGGTCAGCCTGTTCCGAACTGGCCGACAGGACGAACCTCACCGGGGGATCCGGAACCTGATGGGGTCGCCGGGCCGCAGCTGGGCAGCACGGTCGACCGACGCCGGGGTGAGGACCGCCACGACGGGGTAGCCGCCGGTCACCGGGTGGTCGGCGAGGAACAGCACCGGGAACCCTTCTGGGGGGACCTGCAGCGACCCGGTCTCGACGCCCTCACTCGGCAGTTCGTGCGTCACTGCCCGGACGAACGGCCGTGCGGCGGTCGTGCGGACTCCCACGCGGTCACTGTCCGACCCGACGGCGAAGTCCTGGCCGGTCAGGGTGTCGCGCCACTCCGGAGTGAACCAGTCGGCGCGGGGCCCGGGTTCGACGTCGAGGACCACGGGGGCGTCCGACCAGCGTTCGTCGGGCTGCGGAACGGCGTCGACGATCGGCCACGACGCACGCGCCTCGCCGACGGGCAGCGCGTCGCCGACCGAGACCGGCGGCGGCCCGAGGCGTGCGAGTGAGTCCCACGAGCGGCTGCCGAGCACCGGCTCGACGGCGAACCCGCCGAGCACGGCGACGTAGGAGCGCAGCCCGACCGTCGCGGTCCCGATCCGGAGGACGTCACCCGGGGCGAGCAGCAGGACCTCGTGCGAGGCCGCACCGCGGATCCGGCCGTCCGCCCGCTCGATCTCGACCGGGCAGGCGGCCCCGGCCGCGGCGGCGACCACGTACGTGTCGGCTCGGAGCGTGACGGAGCCGAGCAGGGCCTCCAGGACGGCTGCATCCGGACGGTTGCCGACCAGCCGGTTGGCCAGTGCTGCGGACCCGCGGTCGGCGGCGCCGGCGGCACCGAGGCCCATGTCGCTGAAGCCGGGTCGTCCGAGGTCTTGCGTGGCCGCGCCGTAGCCGACTCGCAGGACGGTGAGCGCGCTCATGCCGCACCCGCGTCGACGAAGCGGACCGGCGTACCGGCGGGCGCGAGTGCCGGCGGGTCGCGGTCGAGCGACCACATCGGCACGTCGGTCCGGCCGATGAGCTGCCAACCGCCGGGGGAGACGCGGGGGTAGACGGCACTGAACTCGCCCGCCAGTGCGACGGCCCCGCTCGGGACGGCCGTGCGGGACGTGCTGCGGCGTGGCAGGTCGAGGGACGGCGCGGTGCCGGTGAGGTAGCTGAAGCCCGGGGCGAACCCGCAGAACGCGCTCGTCCAGAGCTGCCCGGTGTGCCAGGCGATCACCCGGTCGCGGCGCATGCCGGTGAGGGCGGCGACCTGGTCGAGGTCCTCGCCGTCGTAGACCACCGGGATGACGAGCGGGTCTGCGGCGCTCGCCGCATCGGCGGCGGAGGACGGCATGACCAGCGCGAGTGCGCCGCGCAGTCGGGCCGCGTCCGTCGTCGACGGGTCGAACCGGAGCAGCAGGGTACGCGCACCGGAGACGACCTCGGTCAGGCCGGGCAGTGCAGCGGTGGCCAGGCCGGAGCGGAAGGCGACCACGTCGTGGAGGGAATCGAAGGTGGCGAGCAGGGCGGTGCGCCCAGCGGGCCGGAGGTCGAGGTCGGTCACGGCGCGAACGGCGCGATGGACACGTCGTGCTCGGTCAGCAGGGCCCGGATCGCGCGGGCCATCGCGACGGCGCCGGGGGAGTCGCCGTGGACGCAGACGGACTCGGCGCCGACGCGGAGTTCGGAGCCGTCGACGGCGGTCGTGACGCCTTCGGTGACCATGCGGAGCACGCGGGCGGCGACCTCGTCGGGGTCGTGCAGCACCGAGTCCGGCGTGCTGCGCGAGACCAGTGAGCCGTCGGGTTCGTACGCACGATCGGCGAAGGACTCGGCGACCGCACGGAGTCCGCGGCGTTCGGCGGCGAGCAGGAGTTCGGAACCCGGCAGTGCCAGCACCGCGAGGGAACCGTCGACGTCGGCGATCGCTCGGACGACGGCCTCGGCCTGCACGGGATCGGCGCAGGCCGTGTTGTACAGGGCGCCGTGGGGCTTGACGTAGGTGACCGTCGTGCCCGCGACGCGTGCGGTGGCAGCCATCGCGCCGAGCTGGTGCACGACGTCGGCGTGGAGCTCGTCCGGGGTGACGTGCACCGGACGGCGGCCGAAGCCGGCGAGGTCGCGGTAGGCGACGTGCGCACCGACGGCGACGCCGCGGTCCGCTGCGGCGCGGGCGGTGGCGAGCATGATCGTCGGGTCGCCGGCGTGGAAACCGCACGCGATGTTGGCGCTCGAGACGACGTCGAGCATCGCGGCGTCGTCTCCCATGGTCCAGGCGCCGAAGCCCTCGCCGAGGTCGCTGTTCAGGTCGATCGTCGTCACGGGGACTCCCTGTCGTCGCGGGTTGTTGAACAATCTACCGAGCAGGGACTCCGCTGTCGACCGGCCGGGGCACGCGCTGGTGGGTGGATTCCGAGCCGGGGCACGTAGCGTCCGAGGTCAGCACCTGCCGGAGGTACCACCCCCGGTTCGACCACTGCACTGGAGCAGATCATGACCGACAGCAGCAGCACCCACGACGACGACGTGAAGCCCCCCGTGAACGATGCCGAGGGCACCGAGAAGCCGGGCGGCCTCGGCGACGACAACACGATCCCGAACGCCCCCGACGGCCTGGCCGCTGGGCACACCGGCGACGACTCGCACTTCAACCCGGAAGAGGACGGGGAGTAGTAGGGGTAGTTCGTCGACCCGGAACGACGTCCTCGTTGTCGTGCGACGACGAGGATGTCGTTCCGAGTCGGTTCCCCCCCCCCTACAACACCCGCTCCAACAACCGCAGCGTCCCCGCGATGTCCACGCTCCGGTCGAGCAGCCACTGCACCTGCAGACCGTCGAACGCTGCGATGACGAGCGACGCCACCTGTTCCAGCTCGACGTCGGAGTGCCGCCCCGACGCAGCGAGCTCGTCCCGCAGCTCCCCGGCGAGCCGCGCCCTGGCCTCGTCGAACCGTGTCGCGAAGAACGCTCGTGCCGTCTCGTTGCCGGGCTCCACCGACGCCCCGAGCAGGGTCGTGTAGAGCGTCACCAGTGCCGGTTCGCGCACGTTCCGGTCGGCGACGGCGGCGGCGCGGTCGAACGCGCCGGGCATCGCTCCGAGTGACCGTGTGGAGGCGGCGTCGCGTTCCCGCAGGACCTCGATCAGCAGGTCCTCCCGTGACGAGAAGTAGTGCCGCAGGGCTGCGTGCGAGACCCCGATCGCCTCGCCGATCGCGCGCATCGAGGTGCCGTCGATCCCGCGGGTGGCGACGACGTCGAGCGTCTGGTCGAGGATCTCCTGTCGGCGCTGGACGCCCTTGGCGTACGGGCCCCGGCTGCCGATTCCATCGTTGGAGGTCACGCACACCAACCTACCGGCGCAACAATCGCGACAAAAACTTCCAGTCGGAGGTTTCCAGTGCTACAGTCCCGATCACCTAGCAGCACTAGGTATTCGAGGGCCCCGAAGCCCCCTATGACTCGAGGAGGAGTCATGTCGACACCGACGTCGAAGGAAGAACCCACCCGCGGCATCGCCGGGACCGCATCGCCTGCGGTCACCGCAGCCGCCGGTGCCACCGCCTCGGAAGCCGCGGCGCCCCGAGCGTTCTCGGTCGAGGGGATCACGCAGTCCGTCAGCACCATGCGCGTGGGCCGCGGCTACCTCTGGGGCCTCAGCTTCGCCCAGTTCGGCCTGTTCGTCGCCCTGCTCACGCCGGTCTTCGTGAGCATGTCGATCAAGGCGACCGAGCTGAACCCGACGAGCCCCGAGACCGTGGTGGGCTCGGTCCTGCCGTTCGGTGCCCTCGGCGCACTGTTCGCCAACCCGCTGTTCGGCGCGATCTCGGACCGCACCCGCACCCGCTGGGGCCGTCGTCGTCCGTGGATGGTCGGCGGCGTCATCGTCTTCGTCGGCGCACTGGCCTGGCTCGCGTTCTCGCCGAACGTCCTGCAGCTCACCCTCGCGTGGGTCCTCGCGCAGGTCACGGCCAACGCGGTGCTCGCGACCCTGACCGCGAGCTTCGCCGACAACGTGCCGGAGTTCCAGCGCGGCAAGGCCTCGAGCGTCATCGCCCTCGCGCAGAACATCGCGATCCTCGCCGGCCTGTACCTGGCGGTCTACCTGGTCGGCAACCTGCCGGTCCTCTTCATCGCCCCGGGCATCCTGGCGATCATCGCGATCCTCATCTACTCGTTCGTCGCCCGCGACGACCTGCCGACGACGCCGATCAAGCCGTTCAGCTGGATCAACCTCATCAGCTCGTTCTGGACCAACCCGATCAAGCACCCGGACTTCGGCCTGGCCTGGTGGGGCCGCTTCCTCATCACCTTCGGCACGTTCATGTTCACGACCTACCGCGTCCTGTACATGGAGGACCGCATCGGTCTCTCGACGAAGGAGGCCGTCCCCGCGGTCGCGTTCGGTGTGCTCCTCTACACGATCGCACTCCTCGTCAGCGCCGCCGTCTCCGGCTGGGTGTCGGACCGTGTCCAGCGCCGCAAGGTCTTCGTCTGGGGCTCCACCGCGATGACCGCGGTCGGCCTGGTGATCCTCGCCCACGTCGACACGGTCGGCGGGTTCTACTTCGCCGAGATCGTCCTCGGCTTCGCCTTCGGCATCTACGCCGCCATCGACACCGCGCTCATCGTCGACGTGCTGCCCGACCCGGAGCGCCCCGGCAAGGACCTCGGCGTCATCAACGTCGCGAACGCCCTGCCGCAGTCGCTGGCACCGGCGGTCGGCCTGTTCCTGCTCGGCATCGGCGGTGGACAGAACTACACGCTCATGCTCTGGGGTGCGGGCGTCGCCGTCCTCCTCGGCGCCCTCGTGATCCTGCCGATCAAGTCGGTCCGGTAGGCAACGCACCGGATCGACCGCCGGGAGGCGCGACCCGCGTCCGCAACGCGGGTCGCGCCTCCCGGTCATCACCTTCACCGACCACCGAAAGGACCCGACATGGCTCCCGCCATCTCCCTGCAGCTCTACACGGTGAACGCCGCGCTGGAGCCCGACCTCGACGGCGGCGTCCGCCGCCTGGCCGAGATCGGCTTCGACACCGTCGAGGCGTTCGCGTTCGTGGACCGAGCAGCGCAGCTCAAGTCCGCCTTCGACGCCCACGGCATCACCGCGACGACCGGCCACGCGTTCCTGGTCGAGGAGACCATCCCGCTGCCCGACGGCACCGTGATGACCGCTCCGTCCCACGCCGACACCTTCGCCGCGGCGAAGGAACTCGGCCTCGAGATCGTCATCGACCCGTTCGTCGGGCCCGATGCGTGGACGACCCGCGAGGGCGTCGAGCGTGTCGCCGCACGACTGAACGCCGCCGCTGCCGAGGCCGCCGAGCACGGCCTGCGCGTCGGTTACCACAACCACGACCACGAACTCCGGCCGCAGATCGACGGCCAGCCGGCGCTGCAGGTGCTCGCGTCGTTGCTCGACCCGGGTGTGGTGCTCGAGCTCGACCTGTACTGGGCGTCCGCCGCGGGTGTCGACCTCGTGCCGTTCATCCAGGAGCTCGGCGACCGCATCGTCGCCGTGCACGTCAAGGACGGTCCGATGCGCGACGACATCTCCACCGCGACGATCCCCACCGACCAGACTCCGGCCGGCCAGGGTGACGTCCGGCTGGCCGCAGCGCTCGCCGCCGCACCGGCCCTGGAGTACGCCGTCATCGAGTTCGACGGCTTCGACGGAGACATCTTCGACGGCGTGCAGCAGTCGTACGAGTGGCTCGCCGCGCAGCTCGCGCCCGCCGGTTCGGCGGTGTCCGCATGACCCGCACCGGACGCGTCGGCATCGGCTTCATCGGCGCCGGCATGATCAGCGAGCAGTACCTGGCGAACCTGACGACCTTCCCCGACGTCGAGGTCGTCCGCATCGGCGACATCGACACGGAGCGTGCCGCAGCCTCGGCCGCGAAGTGGGGCGTCCCCGCATCCGGTGACGGCGCATCGGTGCTCGCCGACCCGGACGTCGAGATCGTCATCAACCTGACGCTGCCGGCGACCCACGTGTCGGTGTCCACGGACGCGCTCCGTGCGGGCAAGCACGTGTGGTCCGAGAAGCCGATCGGCGTGGACCGCGCCTCGGCCGCATCGCTCGTCGAACTCGCCGACTCCCTCGGCCTGAAGCTCGGCATCGCCCCCGACACCGTGCTCGGCACCGGGTGGCAGACCGCCAAGCGTGCCATCGAGGCCGGTGCGATCGGCACTCCGCTCACCGCGGTCACGAGCATGCAGTGGCAGGGGCCGGACGTGTTCCACCCGAACGCGTCGTTCCTCTACGCCAAGGGCGCCGGCCCGCTGTTCGACATCGGCCCGTACTACTTCACGGCGCTGGTGCACCTGCTCGGACCGATCGACTCCGTCGTCGCGACGGGTTCGAAATCCCGAGAGACGAGGCAGTTGGTCGTCGGGCCGAACGCGGGGGAGTCGTTCCCCGTCGAGGTCCCGACCCACGTGTCCGTCCTGACCGCGTTCGAGCAGGGCGGCAACGCACAGTCGCTGCTGTCGTTCGACACCCCGCTGTTCCGCCACGGCGTGTTCGAGGTCAACGGGACCGAGGGCACCATCGTCCTGCCCGACCCGAACACCTTCGGCGGCGGGCACCCGATCCGGATCGCGCGACCGCTGACCGCCGACGCGACGTTCCCCTTCTCGCAGGAGTTCGAGGTGCTGCTCGACGAGGAGCCCACGGTCGGCCGTGGGCTCGGCGTGCTCGACATGGCGCGGGCCATCCGTGGCGGCGGCTCGCACATCGCCACCGGCGAGGTCGGCTACCACGTGCTCGACGCCATGGTCGCAGTCGAGGAGTCGATCGCCGCCCGCTCGTTCATCGAGGTCGAGTCGACCGTCGCGCCGATCGCGTCGCTGCCCGAGGACTTCGACCCGATCGCGGCCACGCTGGAGGGCGCGCGGGTCTGAGGGGCGGATCGACCCGGAACGACATCCCCGCTGTCGCACGACGACGGGGATGTCGTTCTGCGTCAGTGTTCTTCAGCGTCAGTGTCGTTCCACGTCAGCCGTGTTGCCCGTCCCGCGCCCACAGACGTTCGATCGGGACCGGGTGGCCGAGGACCGCCTCGGCGGCACGGTGGCCGGAGTACAGCGCCGCCGACACCGTCGCCGGATCGTCCGTCCAGGTCGCCTCTCCCGCCAGGTGCAGTCGCCCGCCGACCGGCACCGCGAGGTCGTCGTGGTCGCTCGTCGTCGACCCCGGGAGCATGTGCGCGTAGGACCCCCGCGCCCACGGGTCGTCCTGCCAGACCGTCACCTGCACGGACGTCGGCGTTCCGACCGCGTCGCCGTACAGCCGGCGCAGCTGCTCGAGCACCGAGTCGGTGACCTGCGCGTCGCTCCACCCACGGATCGCCCGTGCTGCCGGTCCCGCCGCGAACGTGAGCAGGGTCGGGACCCCGTCGAGCCGGGTGAGGTCGTACCAGGAGTGCCACCACCGACCGGCCGGCCCGAGCTGGCGGATCGCGTAGACGTCCGGGTCCCAGAACTGCGCGGGGAACCGGAGCACGACCTTCTCGAACGCGTTCATCCGGAGTCGTCCGAGTGCCTGACGGTGGCGTTCGGGGAGTGCCGGCTCGATCACGAGGTCGCCGGACTGCAGTACCCCGACCGGCACGGTGACCACGACGGCGTCGGCGTGGAAGGCCCCGCGTTCGCTCGTCACGGTGACGCCCTCGCCACCGTGCCGGACGTGCTCGACGACGTGCTCCAACCGGACGTCGAGGCCAGCGGCCAGGTGCGCGGGCAGTGCGTCGTACCCGTCGGGGAAGACCACCTCGTCGCCCGCGATGGTGTCGTCGTCGAGGCCGTGCGCGGCGAGCAGGTCGGCCGACACCCCGTACTGCTCCTCGCTCCGGTGCTCGAGGTGCTCGCTGACGCGTTCGGCGCGCTCGCCGTCCCAACCCGGTGCGGCGACGGCTCGGGCGACCACGTCACGGTAGGTGTCGAGCGGTGCCGACCGCTCGACCACGTCGGCCAGGGCTCGGTCGACGGTGTGCACGTCGTCGGCGAACCGGGCAGCTTCGTCCGCGGTGAGGCGACGGCCGTCCGGCCCGTGGTACGCGATCGGGCGGCTGTCGACCTGGTACCCGCCGACCGTGAACTCGACGGTGCGGATCCCGACGGCGGCGGCGGCGTCCGCGACGGCGTTGTCCTCGACGCCGTGGATCCACGAGGCGCCGAGGTCGGTGACGTGCCCGTCACGTCGGTCGGTGTGCACGCGCCCGCCGATCCGGTCCCGCGCCTCGAGCACGACCACGCGGCGGCCGTCGTCGGCGAGGAACCGGGCGGTGGTGAGCCCGGCGACTCCGGCACCGATCACGACGACGTCGACGTCCTCCATGTGGACTTCCTCTCCTCGGACGAGCGGCGTCAGCGCTGTGGGAGCCGGCGTCCGAAGACGGCGTCGAGGAACCGCGCGAAGCGGGACTCCGTCGGCGGCGCGGTCTGGACCACCCGTGTCGGCGACCGGAACGCCAGGTCGTGCAGCATGTTCCGCTTCGAGCCGTCCCAGTTCGCGAACAGGTACGTGCCGCCGATGAAGGACATGCTCCGGACGGGCGTTCGCTTCCAGGAGTCGGCAGCCACGTAGTAGCCGGTGTGGCCGGAGCGGATGTGCTGGATCACGGTGTCGACGTCGATGACGCTGGTGGTCGTCACGACGGCGGTGATGCCCGTGCGGTCACGGGCGACGTACTCGATCAAGTGTTCGGTCACAAGGGGACTCTTCGTCGCAGAGGCGGGACGCCACGACGGTGAACGTGGCGAAGGGAGTTCGGAACCGCCGTTGCTTCCGACAGCAGAATACGTCCGGTTCGTCGTGGCGTCACCGGAATGTCCGACGGTCGCACGCCCCCGGACGCTCAGTCGGGTCGTCGGACCACCCACGACGCGATCAGGTCCACGGCCGCCGCGAAGTCGCTGCTGCCCGGACGGTTGAGGAACGCGTGCCGGCTCTCGGGCAGGACGTGGCGCTCAACTGCGACGCCCGCTGCACCGAGTTGCCGCGCGAACCGGTCCCCGGACGAGCGCATCGTGTCCAGTTCGGCGTCGATCATCAGCGTGCGCGGGAACGCTCCGAGGTCCTCGGGCGCCGGGAACGCGCCGTCACCGAGCGGACCCGCGTACGTGCGGTTCGCGGCGTCGAGCAACAGTGGAGCGTGCGTGAGCCGCCGATGCCCGCGGACGAGCCGCTGCACGCCCGGGTCGTGGGGCAGCCGTCCGTGGAAGAACCCGTAGGCGAACACGGCACCGACCACGGGAGGAGCGTCGCGCACGGCCGTCGCGGCGAGACACGCTCCGGCGCTCGCTCCGCCCAGGACCAGGCCGGCCGGGGTCGCGTCGGCGAGGTGGTGCAGCACCGCGGCGACCTCGTCCCGGGCGTGCGGTGCGCGTCGACGTGCTCGCGGGCCCGTCCGCCCGATCCAGGGCATGCCGGGCAGCGGGCCGAGCCGGTAGTCGACGGCGACCACCGGCACGCCGCGAGCAGCGAGTGCGCGGGCAACGGCGTCGGACTCCGCCTGGTCGAGGCTGCCCCGGAAGAACCCGCCCCCGTGCAACCAGACGAGGGTCGGGACGCCGTCGTCGTCGGCCAGCCGGTAGTGACGGATCGGTACTGGCCCGTCCGGGCCCTCGACTCGGCCTCCGGTGATCGTCACCGACGGTGTTCCCCTCATCGGAGCAGTGTGGCAGACCGCGCCCGAGGGGCGATCGCGATCGGCCACGGCCGGGTAACGATCGGGGCGGATCCGACCCCAGCGGTCCACCGTGGAGGCGTGCGCACCACGAGAATGTCCCTGATCCTCATCGGCACGGCTCTCATTGCCCTCGTGTCCGGCTGCTCGGGCAGCGGCGACGCGAGTCCCACCGTGACGAAGACCGTGACGGCGTCCCCGTCCGAGGTCGCGAGCACCCCGACCGCAACGAGCACCCCGACGCCGACGACCCCGAACTCCACACCGACGCCGACGTGCGGCCCCGCGAGCGGTGCCGCTGCTGCTGCCTCCGGCATCGCCGCGCTGCCGTCGCCCGCCGGCCTCGAGGACACCAAGTGGGACGCCGCGAACGCCGACTACTCCGGCTACGACGCCTGCGCGGCGCTGTCCTGGTCCGTCGTCGCGCCCCAGTTCGGCACGGCCGGCTCGCCCTACGCGATCCTCCTGTTCCACCAGGGCCGGTACCTCGGCACCGCGACGGCCGAGCAGTACGCGTTCCAGCCGGCCGTCGAGCGGTCATCCGACGCCTCGATCACCGTGACCTACTCCTACGCGAAGGCCGGCGAACCCAACGCAGCGCCGTCCGGTCGCACCACCGCGACGTACATCTGGAACGACGGCACCGAGCGCGTCGACATGACCGGTGAGGTCCCGCCCGCTCAGGGCTGATCGGCGGCAGCGTCCCGAGGGCCGAGCTCGCGGTGCAGTTCGCGGAGCACCCCGTTCGCCCGCGTACTCCACCGTCCCATCCTGCCCGGAGCGGCCACGCGACGGCCACGGGCAGGACATGCTGGTCCCATGCAGTCCGTCCGCACCCTCGCCCCCGGTGTCGCCGTCGCCGTCGCGATCGGCCTCGTCGCGACCCTGATCGGCACGGCCGTCCCCGTCGTGGGCGGACCCGTCCCCGCCGTCCTGATCGGCGCGGTGCTCGGTTGGCTCGTCCGCCGTCGGACCGGCGGCGACCTGACTGCGCTCGCCCCCGGCGTGAAGTTCTCGTCGAGCCGCGTCCTGCAGTTCGCGGTCGTGCTGCTCGGCGCGCAGCTGTCCATCGGCGAGGTCCTGCGCATCGGCGGCGAGACCCTGCCGGTCATGCTCACGACGCTCGTCGTGTGTCTCGGCGCAGCGTGGGGGATCGGCCGGCTGCTCCAGGTGTCGAGTGCGCTCCGCACGCTCATCGGTGTCGGGACGGGCATCTGCGGTGCGTCCGCGATCGCGGCCGTCACGCCGGTCATCGGTGCGGTCAGCGCGGACGTCGCCTACGCGATGTCCACGATCTTCCTGTGCAACATCGCCGCGGTGTTCGCCTTCCCGCTGCTCGGGCACGCCCTCGGGCTCAGCCAGCACGCCTTCGGCGTCTTCGCGGGCACCGCCGTGAACGACACGTCGTCCGTCGTCGCCACCGCGACGATCTACGGTCGCCAGGCGACCGACACGGCGGTCGTCGTGAAGCTGGTGCGCACCCTGATGATCATCCCGATCGTCATCGGGCTGGCCGGACTGGAGGCCCGACGCGCCTCGCGCGAGCAGCTCACGCCCGACTCGGGGTCGCGCAGTGGATTCGGCGTGTTCCGGTTGGTCCCGTGGTTCCTGATCGGGTTCCTCGTGGTGGTGCTGCTCCGGACGGTCGGGGCCCTGCCGGCTGCTGCTGCCCCGGGGTTCTCGACTGCGGCCTCGTTCCTCATCACGGTCGCCCTGGCCGCGATCGGGTGCTCGACCGACTTCGTGGCGCTGCGCCGGGCCGGCTTCCGCCCGATGCTGCTCGGCATCGCGCTCTGGGTGCTGGTGGCGGGCACGAGCCTCGGGGCGCAGGCGGTGTTCGGCCTGCTGTAGGACGCGGGGCCGCGCCGGGGTCACATGATGCGCGAGTCGATCACCGCCCGGTCACCGCGGTAGCGCGAGAAGCCGTACTCGACGGGGGTGCCGTCCGCCAGGCACATCAGCCGTTCGATGTGGAAGATCGCCTGTCCGGGGTCGATGTCGAGCAGATCGGCCGTCCACTGGTCGGCGTTCACGGTGCTCAGCAGCAAGCGTCGAGCCTCCGGACGTGCTCCGGCCTTCCGCACCAGCACGTCCGGCACGTACTCGGTGAGCGGTTCGGCGACCAGGTCGGGGAAGCGCTCGTGTGGCACCCAGCTCGTCCGGACCCGGCTCGGTTCGCCGTCGAACGAGATGAGGCTCTCGACGAAGAACGCGCTGGTGCCGGTCATCTGCAGGTTGCGCCGGACGGTCTCCGGCGCGGTCACCTGCTGCACGCACAGGTGCACGATGCTGAGCCGCGGCGACTCGAACACGCTGCCACCGGCGGTCTCGCCGTAGATCGTGACCTCGTCGGAGGTGCGGGCGAGACTCACCGACGCGACCGGGCGCACGCCGAACGTGCCGGACCGCGGCGCGCGGGTGAGCAGCCGCTGTTCCTTGAGCAGCGTGAGGGCGGCGCGCAGCACGTTCCGCGTCGTGCCGTACAGGTCGAGCAGCTCCCATTCGTAGGGCAACGGGCCGGTGAACCGACCGGCGACGATGTCCGCACGGATCAGGTCGGACACCTGGCGTGCCGCGTCGGACCGCCGGTTGAACCCGATCCAGTGCCCCGGGGTCGAGGGGGTCGTGCCCGCGCCCATGTCGGTCCACGCCGCGGTCGGGGCGAAGCCCGCCGGAGCGAACTCGTCGGCGGCGAACTCCTCCGGCACGATCCCGGTCACGAGGTCGCCCCCACCGTCGAGACGTCCCCGGTCCACCCGGCCCACCGCAGGAACTCCCGGGCCAGACGCACCGGGTAGTCGGGCGACTGGATGTCGAGCGAGACGAACACGCGTCGGTAGAACGTCGGGCCGCCGAGCAGGTCCACGGCGATGCCGAGGTCGACGTCCGGCCGCAGGTCCCCGGCGTCCATCGCCCGCTGCAGCATCGCGTTCACCCGCAGCCGTCGGTCCAGGTGCCACTCGGTGACGGCGTCGGCGACCCGCGGCTCGTGCGACGCGGTCTCGACGATCAGGGGGAGCGCCCGGCCGACCGGCGTCGCGACGAGGGCGTGCACCCACCCGCGGGTCAGCCCGAGGACCCCGTCGGCGATCGGGGCGTCCTGGACCGTCGGGATGTGCTCCTCCATCAGGCGGATGACGGTCTCCGTGAGCAGCACCTCCTTGCTCGACCACCGCCGGTAGATCGTCGCCGCGCCGACTCCGGCCGCGTCGGCGACGGCCCGGATCGTGAACGCGCGCGGGTCGCCCTCGACCAGGATCTCGACGCACGCCGTGTAGACGGCCTCGCCGACGGCAGCGCTCCGGGGCCGCCCACGGACCGGGGCCTCGGTGCTCATGCCGCGGTCCAGTGCTCGAGGACGCGGTCCATGGCCCACACCTCGCCGATCTTGGCGGCGATGTCGAACAGGTTCGCTTCGTGCACGCTCGGCAGTCGGTCGCCCACGGCCTCGCGGACGACGATCGGCACGAACCCGTGCTGCATCGCGTCCGTGGCGGTCGCACGGATGCACCCGCTCGTCGACAGCCCCGCGATGAAGAGGGTGTCCACGCCGCGGGCGACGAGGTCGGCGGCCAGCGAGGTACCGAAGAACGCACTGGGGTACTGCTTGGGCACCAGGGTGTCCCCGTCGAGCGGTTCGAGGCCGTCGACGAACGCGCCCGTGGACGCCCCCGGCAGGTACGCGGCGAGCGCGGGCACCTTGCGGAAGAACACTCCGGCGTTCGAGCCGTCGGCGGACAGCGCCATCGTGGTGATCGCGACGTGCACCCCGGCGGCGCGGGCGGCGGTCGTGAGTTCCCGCATCCGCTCGACGGGCTCCTCGACGCCGGCGTAGAGCCCGCAGTCGGGGTCGACGTAGGCGCGGACCGGGTCGACGACGACGAGCGCAGCGCGTCGTCCCGGTTGCAGCGCGCCGGTGAACCCGGCCGCCGCGTAGTCCTGGTGGTCGTCGGTCATGGGGTCCTGCTTCCGTCGTGGGTGGTCGTTGCCAGGGTGGGGCGGGTCACGTGGACGCCCCCGGCTCGGGGACCGGACCCGGCCTGTCGGGCCGGAGTGGTGCCTCCCGGTCGGGTGGCCCGAACGGACCGAAGGCGACGATGAGTGCGCCGAGGGCCGCGCAGCCGGCGAACGTCAGAGCTGCTGCGCGGACGCCGTCGACGAACACCTGGACGTCGCCGGCCGGCAGGCCGAGCAGGCTGCCGTCGTAGGCGGCCGCGGCCTGGGCCGCTGACAGGCCACCGGTCGCGATCGCGAGGCCGAGCGCCGTCGAGAACAGGAACCCGGCGTTCTGCAGGGCGGAGCGGATGGCGTTCGCGATGCCGCGACGGTGTTCCGGCACGCGGGTCATGAGAGCCGATGTGCTCGGTGTCATGAAGACCCCGGTGCCGACGCCCACCGCCCCGAGGCCGACGGCGGTGACGACGTAGGCGCTGCCGTCGGCGAGCGAGACCGCGAGGACCGACGCGCCGAACGCGATGAGGAGCATGCCGATGGTCGACAGGGTCCTGGCGGCGACCCGGCGGGCGAGGAACCCCGCGGTCACGGCGGCGACGGTCGTGCCGATCGGGGTCGGGAGCACTCGGAGGGCGGCCTCGACGGCGTCCTTGCCGTCGACGGCCTGGAACGACAGGGACGCCAGCAGCACCAGTGCGTAGCTGGACAGTGCGCAGAGCCCGGCGGCCGAGAACAGGGTGATGGTGGCACGGTCACGGAAGATCGCCGGGTCGACCAGGGGGTGAGCGACCCGGCGCTGGATCCACACGAAGACGGCGCCGAGGACCACGGCCCCCGACGCCATCACCACGACGGGCACGGCCGACCAGCCGATGGTGCCGCCGGTCGAGACGGCCCCGACGAGCAGCCCGACGGCCGCGACGGACAGGATCGACCCCGGCACGTCGAGGCGCTCGCCGGAGCGCGGACGGATGCTGTGCGGGATCAGCCGGAGCGACCAGACGAGGCCGGCGAGCGAGATCGGCACACCGGCGAGGAAGATCCAGCGCCACCCGAAGGACTCGGCGACCAGTCCGCCCACGACCGGGCCGATGACCTGCCCGACGGCTGCGACCGTGGCGTTCAGCCCGAGGCCGAGGGACAGGATCGACTCCGGGAAGACGTCGGTGAGCAGTGCCGTCGTGTTCGTGACGATCGCGGCAGCGCCCACGCCCTGCACGAGCCGGGCGCCGAGCAGGACGGCGGCGTCCGGCGCGAAGCCGCACGCGAGCGAGGCGAGCAGGAAGACGAGGATCCCGGCGATGTACAGACGGCGTCGACCGACCAGGTCGGCGATCCGGCCGAACACCAGGATGAGCGTCGTCGTCGTGAGCATGTAGCTGAGGAGCACCCAGCTGGACTGCACCGCACTGGCGTCGAGGTCACGGCTGACGTCGGGGAGCGCGACGAGGAGCGCGCTCGAGGAGATGAAGACGAGGACGACGCTCAGGCTCGACGCGCAGAGCACCTGCCAGGCGCGCCGTCGGGCGGCGCCCTCGTCGATGGTGCGGCTACTGATCGGTCGGCCCTCGCACGGCAGACGACGGCGGCACCAGGCGGTGGTGGTCCGTGACCTGCTGGAAGGCTGCCGCTGCGGACAGCACCAGGCGGTCGTCCCACGGCCGCGCGACGAGTTGCACGCCGACGGGCAGGCCGTCGGGCGCGGTGCCGGCGGGCATCATCAGTGCCGGGAACCCCACGTAGTCGAACAGGCGGGTGTTCCGGGGGATGACGTCGTGCAGGTTGAACCGCTCGCCGTCGACGGACATCGTCAGGTCGTCGAGTCGCGGAGCGGTGGCCCCGATGCCGGGGGTGAGCACCACGTCCACGCCGGCCTCGTCCATCCGGGCGACCATGGCGGCCTGCACGAGCGGTCGGCGGCGGAGCGCCCGGAGGTAGTCCGCCGCGGTCGGCAGGAACGACACGTCGAACCGGGCGCGGGTGCCGGCGTCGAACAGGTCGGCCGTGGCGGCGTTGGCCTCCTGGTTCGCGGCGAGCTCGCCGTAGAAGACGGTCCAGCACTCGGAGTCGATCGCCTCGAGGTCGTCGAACTCGATCGGCACGAGGGTCGCACCGAGTTCGCGGAACCGTTCGGCCGCGGCGGTGTGGGCGTCGAGCACCGCGGCGTCGACGCGTTCGGTGAACCACCCGAGCGGCACGCCGATCCGGAGCCCCTCGACCCGTTCCGGCGCCGCCTCGATGAGCGGGACGGCGGTGAACGTCGTCGGATCGTCGCCGTCGGACCCGGCGATGACGGCCAGGACGAGGGCGAGGTCCTCGGCGGAGCGGGCCATCGGTCCGACGTGGTCGAGCGTCCACGACAGGCTCGCGACGCCGGTGCGCGGCACGAGACCGTAGGTCGGCTTGATGCCCGTGGTACCGCAGAGCGCCGACGGCACGCGGATCGAACCGCCGGTGTCCGATCCGAGCGCCAGCGGCACGATCCGGGCGGCGAGAGCCGAACCCGAGCCGGTCGACGACCCGCCGGTCCAGCGCTCGGGGTCCCACGGGTTGCGGACCGCTCCGTACCGGGCGTTGTGCGGCCCGCCGCACGCGAACTCCGTCGTGGCCGCCGTGAACACCGGGATCGCACCGGCGGCGCGGAGACGGGCCACGACGGTCGCGTCGGCCGGGGCCACACGGTCACCGGTCTGGAGCGAGCCGCTCGTGACGACGGTGCCGGCGACGTCGATGATGTCCTTCACGGCGAACGGGATGCCCTCGAGCGGGCGGGCCTCGTCGGCTGCCCAGCGGCGGGTCGACTCGGCGGCGGCGGCGCTGGTTCCGTCCACCAGGCGCAGGACCGCGTCGGACCAGACGTCGTCGCTCGTCCAGTGCGGAGCGAGGACGGCGAGCACGGCGGACGGGGTGGTGGTGCCGGACCGGTAGGCGTCGAGGAGCTCGTTGACCGAGGCCGCAGCGGGGTCGGCGGCGGTGGTCGCGCGGGCGGCCGCGACGGCCGGGCCCCCGTCGTGGCGCGCCGGTGGTGCGACCGGTCCCGCGGCCGGCCCTGCGGCCGGTCCGGTGGCCGGCGTCGGAGCTGCGTCGATCGCGGCGTCGAGCAGCCGGCGGAACAGCTGGGCGCTGTGCGCCGGTTCCGCGGGCAACGACGACGGCGCAGCCGGCAGCGGGTTCGCCCGACTGGCGGCGAGCGCCCGGTCGAGCTGCGGTGCGATGGTGCCACGGACCACGGCGGCGACGTCCGTCACGCGGGGACCGCCGCCGGTGCGTGGGCGGCGGCGAGGTACTGGAACACCCCGGGCTGTCGGTCGCGGCCGAGCGGGAAGTCACGGCGTGCTGCCGCGACCTCGCCGACGTCCAGGGTCGCCCGGATGATCGGCCCCGCCTGGTGTGCCGGAGCCGAGACGACCAGGTCGCCCCGCGGGGAGACGACCGACGACCGGCCGAAGTAGCTGACGGTCTTGCCGTCGACGGTCTCCTCGCCGCCGCGGTTCGGGGCGACGATCCACGTCTGGGTCTCGAGGGCGCGGACCTGCAGCTCCTGCGTGAACAGGGTCTCGCGGAAGCCCATCGACGACACGAGCACGAGCATCACCTCGGCACCGGCGGCCCGCGACGCGAGCCAGTACTCCGGGAAGCTCCGGTCGTAGCAGATGAGCATGCCGAAGCGGGTACCGAGGGCGTCGAACACGACCGGACCGGAACCGGCGGCGAAGTAGTGCTTCTCGTCGACGTCGGAGATCGCGTTCGTGGGGATCGAGGTCTTGCGGTACGACGCCACCCGGTCGCCGTGCACGTCGGTGCCGTGCACGAGCGTGCCGTCGGCGTCGATGAGCACGGCGCTGTTGTACTGCGCGTCGCCGGCGTCCTCGTACAGGCCGAGGGCGACGGCGGTGCCCAGCCGCTCCGCCGCGGCCGCGAACCGGGCGGTCGCGGGACCGGGGACGGGCTGCGCCCAGGCCTTGCGGCTGTCGTTCACGACGCCGCAGAAGTACGGCGTGGTGCAGAGCTCCGGGAACACGACCAGGTCGGCGCCGTCGGCTGCCCGCTCGAACAGGGCGATGAGCTCGTCGAGCGCGGCATCGCCGTCGGCCGGGGTCTGCCCGGCCTGGACGACGGCGACCTGGATGACCGGCGCGGTGCCCCCGCCGGTGCCGCCGCTCGTGCTGCCGGCCGTCATGCGGTGACCGCGCTCGGTGCGGTGGACACGACGCCCTCGCGGGTGCGCATGAGCGGCTGGATGCGGGTACCGAAGTCGTCCATGCCCTGCAGGAAGTCGTCGAACACGAGCATGATGCCCTTCGTGCCCTCGACGACCGCGGCCTCGTCGAGCATCGCCGCGACCTGCTCGTAGGATCCGACGAGCGTGCCCATGTTCATGTTCACGGCGCCCTCGGGCAGCGAGATCCGCTTGGCGGTGTTGCCCTCCTCGCCCTCGGTGTCGGTGAGCGCCTGGCCCGTCATCCACGAGATCGCCTCGACGTCGACGCCGTCGTTGTAGAGCGCCCACTTGGCCTGGGCGGCCTCCTCGGTCTCGTCGGCGATGACCATGAAGAGCACGTACGAGCCGACGTCGCGTCCGGTCTTCGCCCGGGCCTCGATGAGCGCCTTGTTCTGGTCGGCGTAGGCGGTCGGGGTGTTCACGCCGACGCCCATCGAGAAGTTGTAGTCGGAGTACTGGGCGGCGAACGCCATGCCCTGCGACGACTGACCGGCCGAGACGATCGGGATGTGCCCCATCGGCTTCGGCAGCATCTTGCAGTCGTTCATCGTGAAGTACTCGCCCTTGAAGTCGGACTCGCCGTGCTCCCACAGCTCCTTCATGACCTGCATGTACTCGGTCTGGTAAGCGTAGCGACGCTTGAAGTGCACGTCGTCGCCGGGCCACAGCCCCATCTGGTCGTACTCGGCCTTCTGCCACCCGGCGACGAGGTTGAGGCCGAACCGGCCGTGCGAGATCGAGTCGACGGTCGCGGCCATGCGTGCCGCGATCGCGGGCGGGATGGTCAGGACGGCGGTGGTCGCGAACAGGCGGATCCGCTCGGTGCGGGCGGCGAGACCGGCCATCAGGGTGAACGACTCGAGGTTCTCGTCCCAGAACCCGCTCGGGCCGCCGTAGCCGTGCAGCTTGATCATCGACAGGGCGAAGTCGAAGCCGTACGCCTCGGCCTTCTGCACGATCTCGAGGTTCAGGTCGAACGACGGCTTGTACTGGGGCGAGGTGGTGGAGATGAGCCAGCCGTTGCTGCCGATCGGGATGAAGACTCCGATGTCCATGGGGGACTCGCTTTCTGTGGTGGGTGTCGAGCAGGGAGGGAAGAAGACGAGGGGGTCAGGAACGCTTCGCGGCGGCCTTTGCGGCGGTCGCGACCGAGTGCCGCCGGATGGTCTGCGACACGGCGACGGCGACGATGAGCGCGCCGCCGTAGAACAGCTGCTGCACGAAGTTGTCGGCGCCGAGCATCTGCAGGCCGACGACCCCGGAGAACAGGAAGTACACGGCGATGAAGGTGCCGATCGCGTTGAAGCGGCCGGGGACGATGGCGGTCGCGCCGAGGTAGCAGGCGGCGAACGCGGGGAGCAGGAACGACTGCCCGCTCGACGGGTCGGCGCCGCCGAGGGTGCCGGCGTAGACGACCCCGGCGACCGCGGCGGTGAGGCCGGCGCCGACGAACGCGCCGACCCGCAGCCGTCGGACGTTCAGCCCGGAGAGCTCGGCGACGGTGCGACCTGTGCCGACGAACAGCAGCCGGCGGCCGACCGGGGTCGCGCTCAGCACGACCAGCACGACGACCGTGGCGATCAGGCCGTACACGAACGCGAGCGGCAGGCCGGCGAGCCCGCGCCACCCGACGGTGGCCTGCACCAGAGCGGGATCGATGCCCGTCACCGACGACGAGGCACTCATCCACTGGATGATCCCGATCATGAACGTCGAGGTGCCCAGCGTGACGATGAACGAGTCGATGCGGAACCCGACGGTGAGCAGGCCGTTGACCAGCCCCACCACGACCCCGATCACGAGACCGGCCGCGATCGCCGGCACGAGCGGGACGTCCATCTTCGCGTTGAGCACGGCGATGGTCATGGCGGAGAGGGACATCGTCGAGGCGCCGGACAGGTCGAACTCACCGGCGGTCAACGGGAAGAGGAACCCGAGCGCCAGGATGAGCAGCACCGACTGGGACCCGAGGATGTTCTGCAGGTTGCCGAGGGTCGGGTACGTGTCGGGCAGGGCGATGCTGAACGCGATCACGATGACGAGCCAGGCGCCGAGCAGGGCGTAGCGCTCGGTGTGCCCCCACGTGAAGCGTGGACGGGCGGGGCGGACGATCGAGGTCTCGAGGACGGGGTCGGCGGTGGTGGACATCAGGCGTTCTCCTTGACGAGGGAGGGAACAGCAGCAGGGGACGGAGCGGCGGGATCGGCCGCCTCGACGAGACTCGCGACGACCGCGGCCGCGATGACGTCGCGGTCGATGCGGTCGTCGGTCAGCACGTCGTGCACACGGCCGTGGGCGAGGACGACGACCCGGTCGCACATCTGCGCGAGCTGGTCGTAGTCGGTGGAGGCGCAGACGATCGAGACGCCCCGCGCCGCACTCCGACGCAGCATCGAGAAGATCGCGGCACGGGCTCCGACGTCGATGCCCTGTGTCGGCTCCTGCAGCAGCACGAGCCGCGGGTCGTCCTGCATCCACTTCGCCAGGACGGCCTTCTGCTGGTTGCCGCCGGACAGGGTGCCGAACAGGGCGGCGGGGTCGGCGGGACGGACGTCGTAGTCGCGGACGAGGCCGGCGACGTGCGACCGTTCCCGCGCGGGGGACAGCCCGAGCAGCCCGCGGAGCTTGCCGAGCACGGGGAGCGTGACGTTCTGCTCGACGGACAGGGTGAGCGCCCCGCCCTCGCGCTTGCGGTCGGCGGGGACGTACACGACCCCGCGGGCGATCGACGAACCGGGCGACACCCGGGCCAGGTCCACGGACGTCGTCGCTGCCGCGCCGTCCCGCACGGTGAGCGACCCCGTCGCGGGCCGTGCGCCGTACAGGCCGGGCAGGACGTCCTCGACACCCGAACCCGCCAGCCCGGTGATGCCGACGACCTCGCCGTCGGCGACGTCGAACGACAGCCCCTCGACCACACCGACCCGCAGGTCGCGCACCGTCACGACGGCGTCACCGGTGGTCGCCGGACGCGCGGTCCGGGCCGCGGCACCGTCGAGTCCGCGTCCGACGATGAGCGCGACGAGTTCGTCGGCCGTCGTCGTGGCGGTGTCGCGGTGCGCCTGCACCCGGCCGGCCCGCAGGACGGTGACCCGGTCGGCGTGCTCGAGGACCTCGGACATGTCGTGCGACACCAGCAGCGCCGAGGTGCGGCCGTCCGCAACCAGGTCCTTCACGACCCGGAACAGCAGGTCGGCGTCCTCCTTCGGCAGGAAGACCGTCGGCTCGTCGAGCACGATGAGCGCTCGGTCGTCGCCCAGCTCGGCGACGGCCCGGAGGATCGCGACGAGCGCCTTCTGGGTGTCGGTGAGCTCGTCGACCCGCGCTCGGGGGTCGATGTCCACCCCGTACCGCGCGAACAGCTCGGCGGCGGCACGGTGCTCGGCGCCCCAGCGGACGAAGGGTCCGCGGCCGGCGACCACCGTGGCGAGCCGCAGGTTCTCGGTCACGCCGAGCGACGGCACCAGTGCGAGGTCCTGGTGGACGAAGCTGATCCCGACACGGCGGAAGTACCCGGGCGGCACCGGCAGGGGCAGCCGGGCGCCGCGGACCTCGATCGTCGCTCCCGGCTCCGGCGCGTACGTGCCGGACAGGATCTTGATGAGGGTCGACTTGCCGGAGCCGTTCTCGCCGAGCAGCGCGTGCACCTGGCCCGGCAGGACCTCGAGGTCGACGTCGTCGAGCGCGGTCAGCCCGCCGAAGCGCTTGGTGAGCCCGCTGATCCGCAGGACCGGCGCGGTGGTCACTCGGCCGCGCCCCAGATGGCCTCGTACCCGGTCTTGTACGCGTCGCCGTAGCCCTTGCTCGGCACCGGCGGCGTGCCGGTCTCGTCGACGTTGTCCTTCGTGAAGACCTTGAGCGGCGTCTGCTCGTCACCGTCCTCGATGATCGGGGAGTCGGTCAGGACGCGGCCGGCCTGGTCGAGCGTGGCGTAGGCGAGCCACTCCATGTTCTCGCCGATGTCCATCGTCATCACGGTGCCGTCCTGCAGGATCTTGAGGACCGCCGGGGTGCCGTTGTACGAGGACGTGAACACCTGCCCGGTCTTGCCAGCGGCCGTCACGCCGGCCTCGACGAACAAGGCCATCGAGTCGTAGACGGGCAGTACGTAGTCGAGGTTCGGGTCGGACTGGATCGCGGACTGCACGGTCGACGAGATCTTCGTCGCCCAGTCGGACACCGGCACGTTCGTGACCTTCACCGTGCAGCCGGAGCACTGCGCCTCGAACTCGGCCTGCATCGCCTTGACGATCCCGTCGGACGGCGGCACCTCGGACGACGTGATGATCAGGACGTCGCCCTTGCCCTTGGTCTCCTTGATGGCCCAGTCGGCGTTGAGCTTCGCGGCCTCGTGGAACGGCGCGGTGACCTGGGCGGCGACGAGCGGCTGGAGCTGCGAGGGGAGCGATTCACCGGTCTGGTACGTGTGGCTGATCAGCACCGGGATGCCGGCAGCCTTCGCCCGCTTGAGCGCCGGGACGATGAGCTCGCCGTTGACGCCCTGCGCCAGGACGATGATGTCGGCCTTGCGGCTGATCGCCTGGTCGATACCGGCGGACTGCTCGGTCGGGGTGCCCTGGTTCGTGTACTCGATCCAGTTCGCGCCGTACTGCTTCGCGAGCTTCTCGCCGGCCTGGTCGACCGACACGATGAACGGCACGGCGGACGAGTTCGGGATGTTGAAGATCGTCTTGCCGGCGATCTTCGACATGTCGAACGGGGCGCCCTCGAAGGTGAACTCGGGGTCGACGCTGGCGGCTTCGATCTGGCTCGTGGCGTGCTCGACCCCGGCGGTGTCCTCACCGGAGCTGGTCGACGCGGTCGAGGTGGCGGAACAGGCGGACAGGAACAGCACGCCGGAGAGTGCGGCGGCGAGGAGCGCGGGGCGGGGGAGACGCGTTCGGGACGGTGCGGGGGACGACATCGGTCGGGGACCTCCTGGACGGGTGGAGCAGGGAAGGTGCAGGGATGCGGGAAGCAGCAGCGGGTACGACGAACACCCCGCGGCGCGGGGTGGCGTGTGCAGGGAGCCGGGGATCGTCACCGGCGGCGGGGCGTCCGGGTGACGCCGGCCGCTGCAGTGGGGCTGATGCGAATGTAACGTCCGTGGGCCACCGGCAGGCCGTCGCCCGGTAACGGTCCTGTTAGGCGTTTGTTTCGCTGGTGTTAGGCCACCCGTCGCAGCGCGTCGGGTCCGGCGTCCACCGCATGGTTCCGCGGCGGACGACTGCGCCACCGACGCCCGCGCACGCGCGGATCCGGGCGGGGACGGGGCGGCGACGGCCAGGCGAAACACGCCGGACGCATCCGAGGCGACTTCCGGTAACGGCGCTCTCACAATTCGGCACGACGACCGCGCGCCGCACCCGGCGGAATGGCCGGCGGACCCGTCGGCACGGCCCTGCTGACCGGGGGATTCCCGCGCGGCCGGACCAGCGGGTGCTGGCGTAACCCACCCGATACGGATCCGGCACGACGGCGAAACGAGAGACCGATGGACTGCACGAGCACACCCCCTGCACGAGCACACCCGCTGCACGACCAATCCCGTCACGACAGGAGCACCCCGATGATCACCACCGTCGTCGCCGGCAACCCCAAGCCGGCCTCGCGGACGCTCGACGCCGCGACGGTCGTGCTCGAACGCCTCACCGGCCGCGCCCCCGACCACGTCGTCGACGTCGTCGACCTCGGCGCCGGCCTGCTCGGCTGGGGTGACGCCGCCGTGTCCGACACCGTCCGGACCGTCGCCGACTCCGACCTCGTGGTCGTCGCGTCGCCGACGTTCAAGGCGACCTACACGGGCGTCCTCAAGCTGTTCCTCGACCAGTTCGGCACCGGTGACGGGCTCGCCGGCGTGGTCGTGGTGCCGCTGATGCTCGGGGCGGGCCCCGCCCACGCCCTGGCGCCGGAGGTCTTCCTCAAGCCGGTGCTCGTCGAGCTCGGCGCGACGATCCCCGCCCCCGCCCTGTACCTGAACGACAAGCAGTACTCCGACCCCGCATCGACCGACGTCTGGCTCGCCCGTTGGCGGGACGTCGTGCTCGGTGCGACCGTGAGCCCCCTGGAAGGAACCCCCTCATGATCAGTCCCTACTCCGCCGAGGCCCCGGACCGCTCCGCGCTCAAGCAGGCGTTCTCGGGCTTCCCCTGCGGCGTCGCCGCACTGTCCGCCGTCGTGGACGGCGACCCCACCGTGCTCGTCGCGTCGTCGTTCACCGTCGGGGTCTCGCAGGACCCGCCACTGGTGATGTTCGCCGTGCAGCACACGTCGACCACGTGGCCGGTGCTCCGCGACGCCGGCACGATCGGTGTCTCGATCCTCGGCGAGGGGCACGCGCAGGTCACGCGGCAGCTCGCCTCACGCGACAAGTCGGTTCGGTTCGTCGGGGTCGACACGACGGTCTCCGACACGGGAGCGGTCTTCCTGCAAGGTGCACCGATCTGGCTGGAGTGCTCGGTCGAGCACACCTACCCGGCCGGCGACCACGACATCGTCGTGCTCCGCGTGCTCGGACTCATGTCCGACTTCGCGCACAGCCCGTTGGTCTGGCACCGCTCCGCCTTCGCGACGCTCAGCGCCTGACCGACGCCGCGTGCCGGACCGGCACCGCGTGCCGGACCGGCACCGGGCAGTGGACGGGAGGCCCCGATCACGTGAGCCGACCTGCTCACGTGATCCGGGCCTCCCGTCCACACCGCGGCGTCAGCCGCGCAGCGCCTCCGTCAGCTTCACGCGACTGCCCGTCCGGAGCAGCGCGTTCTCGTAGACGCGGGCCCCGACGAGCACGACCACGACCACCGTGGCGGCCACGATCAGGAGCGACAGGATCGGCTCCCACCAATCGGCCGTCCCCAGGAAGATCCGCATCGGCATGCCGATCGGGGCGCTGAACGGCACGTACGACATGATGCCGAGCACCGTCGGGTTGTCGTACGCGACGATGATCAGGATGTACGGGATCATCACCAGCATCATCACCGGTGTGGTGACGCTGCCGACGTCCTCCTGGCGCGACACCAGCACGGCGGCCGCGGCGAACAACGACGCGATGAGCACGAAACCGACGGCGAAGAACCCGACGAACCACAGGATGCTCGGGCCGAGCAACGAGAACATGTTGTCCTGCCCGGTGACGGCCAGCGTGACGACCGCGGCGATGGCCACGGCGACGATCTGTGCGAACGCCATCACGCTGTTGCCGAGGACCTTGCCGGCGAGCAACGCCCTGGCCGAGATCGCCGACATCAGGATCTCGACGACCCTGGTCGACTTCTCCTCGACGACGCTCTGCGCGATCGACTGGCCGAACGTCACCGCCGAGGCCATGTACACGACGCCGAACGCGATGGCGATCAGGTAGACCAGGCCGCCGGGCAGGGCGTCCGGGTCGAGTAGTTCGATCCGCGGGGTGACGCTCAGCGCCGAGACGACGTCGGTCGGGGCCTCGTCGAGGCCGACGACCTTGTACCCGAGCGGGTCGTCGGACGGCACGATTGCCGCGTCGACGTCGCCGCTGCGCACCAGCCGTTCGGCGGACGCCACCGAGGTGGAGTCCGTGACGTCGAGGCCCGTGGTGGTGGGCAGGGAGACGCCGTCCACGACGGCGACCGGCGTGGTGTCGTCGGCGGTGGCCTTGCCGACGATCCCGCCGACCACGATCGACGCGACGACCACCCCGATCAGGATGAGGGCGGACACCACGAAGGCCTTGCTGCGGATGCGTGCCTGGATCTCGCGTGCGGAGACGAGCCGCACGGCCTGGACGAAGGAGTCGTTCATCGGATGACCTCCCGGAAGACCTCGCTGAGCCGCGGGACCCGCGGCGCGAACGACCCGACCGTGCCGTGCTGGACGGCACGCTGCAGGAGGCGCTGGGCGGTGGTGGCGTCGGCCTCGAAGACCGCGTACCCGCCGTCGAACTCGCGGACCGTCACGCCGGGCTCGTCGCGGAGCCAGGCGACGTCGCCGTCGACGAGGAGCTCCCACGCGGCGGGACCGGCCTGCTTGCGGAGTTCGTCCTGCGGACCGGCGGCGCGGATGGTGCCGCCGGCGATCACGACGACGTCGTCGCAGAGGCGCTCGACGACGTCGAGCTGGTGGCTCGAGAACAGCACCGGGACCCCGCGCGCCGCGGTCTCGCGCAGGACGCCGAGGACCGTGTCGACGGCCATCGGGTCGAGGCCCGAGAACGGCTCGTCGAGCACCAGCACCTCGGGGTCGTGGGCGAGTGCCGAGGCGATCTGCACCCGCTGCTGGTTGCCGAGCGACAGCTTCTCGACGGCGTCGTCGGCGTGGCCGGTCAGCTCGAGGCGTTCGAGCAGCTCGGCGGTGCGCGTCGCCGCGGCTCGCTTGTCCACGCCGTGCAACCGGGCCAGGTAGGTGATCTGCTCGGCCACGGGCATCTTCGGGTACAGCCCGCGCTCCTCGGGCATGTAGCCGAACCGTCGGCGATCGGCCGGTCGGACCTCGGTGCCGTCGATCGACACCGAGCCGGCGTCGGCCTGCAGCACGCCGAGCATGATGCGCATGGTGGTCGTCTTGCCGGCGCCGTTGCCGCCGACGAAGCCCGTCAGGCGGCCGTCGCCGACCGTGAACCCCACGTCGTCGAGCACCCGGCGGTCGCCGAAGCGCTTCGTCACCCCTTCGATGGTGAGCATGTCGTACCCCTCTCGCGACGGCCTGCGCCGCCTGCGTCGACGCTATTGGCCGGGAGGCACGGGGCGCCTCCGCCATCCGGCGGGACTTGGGCGGGGGCCGGCTCCATCGCGTGGGGGAGCGGGGCGCGGGGCGCGGGTCAGCGCCTCAGGCCGGATGCGTGTGCATCTTCCGACGTTCCACGCGTCGAACGACTCGTGGAACGTCGGACTTCGCAGCAGCCGCCTGTCGGTGAGTCGAGCGCGGTCAGCCGGCGACGCCGTGCTCGAAGGCCCAGACGACGGCCTGGATCCGGTCGCGCAGCGCGAGCTTCTGCAGCACGTTCGACACGTGGGTCTTCACGGTGGCGTCGCCGACGTACAGCTCGGCGGCGATCTCGGCGTTGCTCAGACCCCGGGCGAGCAGCCGGAGCACCTCGGTCTCGCGGTCGGTCAGCCCGGCCGCTGCGAGGGCGTCGTCACCGCATCGCCGACTCGCGGTCGGCACGGTCGGTGTCGCCGTTGCCCGGCTGATCACCCGTCGCGTCACGTCGGGTGCGAGCAGGGCGTCCCCGGCGGCGACGGTCCGGACGGCGTCGATCAGCCGCTCGGGGGAAGCGTTCTTCAGCAGGAACCCGCTCGCTCCGGCCTCGAGTGCCTGGAACAGCGCGTCGTCGCTGTCGAACGTCGTCAGGATGAGCACCGCCGGCGGGTCTGGCAGCGCCGCGATCTGCCGCGCAGCCTCGAGCCCGTCGACACCGGGCATCTGCACGTCGAGGCACACCACGTCCGGGTGCAGGGTCCGGACCGCCTCGACCGCACGCGCACCGTCGGGCGCTTCGCCGACCACCCGGAACCCCGGTTCGGACTCCAGGATCACGCGGAACCCGGCCCGGACCAGTTCCTGGTCGTCGGCGAGCACGATCGTCAGATCGGTCGTGCCGGTCGTGCCGGTCGAGCCGGTCGCGCCGGTCGAGTCGTTCGTGTGGTTCACGTCGTCGGCAGCCATGCCCGCACCAGGTACCCTCCCCGGGCGCGGGGCCCGATCTCGATCCGTCCGCCGACCGCAGCGATGCGTTCCCGCATCCCGACGTGGCCGAGGCCGCTGCCCGCGGTGTTCCGCGCAGCGCCGTCACCGTGTCCGTCGTCGGTCACCTCGACCTCGACGCCGTCGTCGAGGTACCGCAACCGGACGTCGGCGCGTGCCGAGGGGCCGGCGTGCTTGAGGACGTTCGTCACGGCCTCCTGCACCACCCGGTACGCCACCGTGGCGACCGTGGGCGGCACGGGGCGCTCGTCACCCACGACCACGTAGTCGGTCGGGTGCCCGGCGACCCGGGCGGACTCGGCGAGCTCCACGATGCGGGCGATCACCTCAGTGCTCGGGCCGTCCCCGACACCGCGGTCGCCGGTGCCCGGTTCGTCCTCCGAGCGCAGGGTACCGAGCATGCGCCGGAGCTCCTCGACGGCCGTGCGCGCGCTCTCCTCGACCACGCCGAGCGATGCCGTCGCCTGCGCTGGGTCACGGTCGAGCACACGTCGGGCCGCACCGGCCTGCACGCCCATCAGCGACACGTGGTGGGCGACGACGTCGTGCAGCTCTCGGGCGATCCGGATGCGTTCGAGCGTCACGGCCTGCGCCGACGAGCGTTCGCGCTCCGCGGCGAGCTCGGCGGTCCGCTCGTCGAGCTGGTGCTTGGCGACGGCCGAGGCCCACGCCCGGTTGCCCGCGTACCAGGCGGCGCCGAAGTAGATGACGTTGATCACGATGTTCAGGAGCGAGTACGCGATGTACGGCGGGATGAGCGAGCCCTCGTCGTTCGGCAGCGCGTTCGGCACCGCCCACCCGAACGAGATCGCGATGAACAGCCACGCGAACATCCCACCGATGACGACCCAGCGGACCGCCTCCGCCCGCACCCGGTCGGAGCACCACGCACCGACGGAGTACAGCGCGATGAACAGCGTGAAGTTCACGACGAACAGCTCGGGGACGTGCAACAGCTGCGTGGCTGCGAAGGCCAGCGCGGACACCACGGCGGCGGACATCGGGAACCGACGGCGGAATGCGATCGGGACGGCGTTCGCGACGACCATCAGGGCGGAGACCCACCACGCCGCCTGGTCGTCGCCGTAGGTGCCGGCCGAGCTGTACAGGACCGTGGTGATCGCCAGGCCGCCGGCGAGGACGAGGGCGAGCAGGGCGTCCTGCCGGTGTTCGCGGCGCCCCACAGGCAGCCGTGACCACTCCGCCGTCGTCCCCATCCGCGAAACGCTAGCGGAATCCCGGTCCGGCCTCGTGCATCGGGTTCTGCTCGCTCCGGTCACCCGTCGGGCTCAGCGATCGTCCGGATCACGCCGAGGTGCCGCTCGAACGCCTCCCGTCCTGAGTCGGTGAGAGCGAGCCAGCTCCTCGTGCTCCTCCCCACGCGGAGTCTGCGGATGCGGAGGAAACCCGCCTCTCCCAGGATGGCCGCCGCCTGGGACAGCGTCGAATCGCTGACCTCGAGCGCGTCCCGGACGACGCCGAACTCCGCTTCGTCCACCGTCCTGAGCAGGGCGAGCAGGGAGAACCGCACCGGCGAGTGGATCCGGTCGTCGAGTTGGTGCCGGGGATGGGTGCCGCTCGTCATCGACGACGTGGCCGAGCCACCGTCGCCGCGACGAGGAGCGGAGCCGCGACGAGGAGCGCGATCGCTCCCCAGGCCACCAGCGACGTCGACTCGTCGAGTCCTCGGAGCAACACGGCGTCGAGCGGAGCGACAGCGAGGACGTACAGGACGCCTGTCGCAACCCAGGCGACGGTCATCAGCCGGTTGCCTCCGCGGGGGACGACCCGCCGGGTGCTCGCGACGAGCCACAGCGCGATGACGAGGACCGCGACGACAGCCAGCACGGGCAGTCGCGGTGCGTCCAGCCCCTCGACCACGAAGACGAAGGACGCGACCACGGCGGCGCTGCAGAGGAACACCGGTGTCTGCCAGCCGCGCCCTTGCCTGAGCCGGGTCCCGGTCTCGACTCCTCGAGTGGAAGTGTTCATGTTCACAGATCGTAAACGTCAAACCGGAGTATCCGCGGATGTCCCAGCGGAACACCAGCTTTGCGGCGAACACGTTGATCGCCGCTCCACCGGGCGGGAGTAGCCTCCCGCCAACGAGCAGAGGAGACACCATGCAGTTCCTCGTCAACGTCATCGACGACGGGCAGGCCGAGGCCGCCGGCCGGACCGAGTCCGCCAGTCAGGCCGAGGCCGCCGCGGTCGACGCCCTCAACGAACGCCTGGGCGACGCGGTCGTCTTCGCCGCTGGGGTTTCCGCGCCGGCCGACGGCACCGTCGTCGACGCCCGCGGCGGCGGCTCGGCATCGACCCCGGGGCTGGTGGTCGACACGACCGAGTTCGTCGCCGGCTTCTGGGTCATGGAGCTGCCGGACGCCGAGACCGCGCTCCGTGTGGCGCACGAGGCGTCGCAGGCGTGCAACCGGAAGATCGAGCTGCGTCCACTCCTGTGATGCGCGGGGCGCCGGACCCGTCCCCGCTGCCGGTGACCGCGGGCACGGCGCTCGCCGCGGTGACCACGGCCCCGACGAGGAACGTCACCGCGTAGCCCGTCGCCGCGACGAGTGCCCCGGCCGCGGCGGCTCCGACGGCCTGGCCGAGTACCAGCGCCACGAACAGCATCGAGGTCCCGGACGACGACCGCTCCGGGGCGACCTCGGTCGTCCAGGCGATCAACGCCCCGGTCGCGGCCGTGTACCCCCACCCGAACACCGTGCACGCTGCCAGCGCGACCGGGGTCGACTGCGGTGCGAGCCCGAGCAGGACGACGGCTACGGTCACCGCGCCCGCGGTGACCGCCCAGAGCGTCCGCGCTCGGAGACCACTCGTCCACCGTGCCGTCCCCGCCACCGCTGCACCGCCGACCCCGAGCGCGATCCACGCCGACACCGACACCACGACCGGGGCGCCCGCGTCGACCAGCGCCGAGCGACCGTAGGTCCACACGACCGCGGATCCGGTACCGAACAGCAGTGCGAGCGTCACGACCCGCCGGTGTGCCGTGAACCACGATGCCTCGGGCGCAGTGAGCCGGTCGCCGCCGGACCGGCTGGCGCCGGACGCCACGAGCAGCACGACACCGACGACGAGCGCGAAGGCCCCGGACCACGCCCAGGCCGTCCGCCAGTCCGGCAGGAGCACGAGGGCGAGTACCCCGGCGGCGACCAGACCCGGACCGGTCCCGGAGTTGACGACCGCCTGGGCACGCCCCTGCGCTGCCTCCGGCACGGCGCGGGACACGAGCTGCACGAGCGCAGGGGACGCCAGGCCTGCCCCGGTCGAGGCGAGCACGACGGCGATCCCGAACGACCACGGCCCCGGCGCTGCCGCCATCGCGATCGCACCGCCCCCGGCGATCCCCGCCGCCGCCGCGACGAGCAACCGGGGGATCCGCACGGCGGTCAGGAACCCGATCACCGCGCCGACGCAGTACATCGCCGAGGCCCCGGACGAGATCCAACCGGCGGCGTCCGTGCGCAGGCCGAGGTCGCGCTGCACGTCCGGCAGGAACAGGCCGTACGCCAGGCGCACCAGCCCGTAGGTCGCCCCGATCAGGGCCAGGCCGCTGACGACGAGGAGCCGCTGTCGCAACAAAAACGATCGTTTCACTTTTGAGAGCTTAGGGTGCAGTCATGGCGATGCGTTCAGGGACCGAGCAGAAGCTGCTCGACGCCGCCGAGGAGCTCTTCTTCACGCGGGGCATCGCGGCGACCCCCATCGACGCCGTCCTCGATCGCGCCGGAGTCTCCAGCGCCACGCTGTACCGCGGGTACCCGAGCAAGGAGGCCCTCGTCGCCGCCGCGCTCGACCGCCGCCACGACGACTGGCTCGCCACGTGGGACCGTGCGGTCGCAGCGGCAGCGGACGATCGTGGCCGGCTGCTCGCGGTGTTCGACGCACTCGACGACTACCGGTCGACGGCCGCGGGGTCCCGCTGGTGCGCCTTCCTCGGCACCGCTGCCGAGTACGCGGACGCCCCGGCCGAGGTCCACACGGTGCTCGACCGTGAGACCGGCGCGCTCCGCACGCGGCTGACCGAGCGGGCCGTGCCGGTCGTCGGTGATCGAGCCGGTGTGCTCGCCGACCAACTGCTGCTCGTCGTGTCCGGGTACCTCGCGATGCGCCTGCGCGACCCGGCCGGCGGCACGGCGACTGCCCGAGCGGTCGCGGCTGCGCTCGTCGACGCGGCCTGACCGTGTGCCGGCGATACCGGACCCCGTGGCTGCGCATCCTCACACACGACCCCTCGGCGCGCCAGGAGTCCTCCGGCCCCACGCTCGGTACGTTGCCCCTGTGCAGCGACTCTCCTGGGCCCTCATCGTGCAGCGTGTGACCCCCGACGGAACGGCGCCCCTCGGATGACCCGTTCGCGTGCGTCGACGATCACCCGCAGGTCGCTGCTGATCGGCGGGGTCGGCATCGTCGCGGCGGGGGCTGCAGCCGAGGCGGTCAACCTCGATCTCCTGCCCGGCCGGTCGACGATGTACCGCGTGCTCGGCTTGAACGGCACTGACGGCACCATCCCCGACACCAAGCCGGTCCCCTCGGTCTCCGGCACCTTCGTGTCGACCGCGCGGAAGGGACGGACCGTCGGCTGGACGATCGCCGCACCGGAGTCGGACAGCCCGCTGCCGGTGGTGGTCGCGCTCCACGGCTACGGCGACGACCACGCGTCGTTCTTCGGGCGGGAGCTCGGCTGGGACCGGTTCCTCGCCGCCCACATCGCGGATGGTGGATCGCCCTTCGCGATCGCGTCGATCGACGGCGGCAACCGGTACTGGCACCACCGCGCGGACGGTGACGATCCCGCAGCGATGGTCGTCGACGAGTTCCTGCCCCGGATCGCGCGACGCGGGTTCGACACCGGTCGACTCGCGCTCGCCGGGTACTCGATGGGCGGCTTCGGCGCGCTCCGACTCGGTGGGGTCCTCGGTGCGTCCCGCGTCCGCGCGGTGTCGGCGATCAGCCCCGCGCTCTGGACATCAGCGGCGGACACCGCGCGCGGCGCCTTCGACGACGCTGCCGACTTCCGCGCGAACACGGTCGTCGGTCGGCAGGGCGCGCTCGACGGAGTCGCGGTCCGCGTCGACTGCGGCAACGGCGACGGGTTCGCACCCGCGATCCACACCTACGTCGACGGGTTCGACGCGCCGCCGGCCGGCGGCTTCGAGCCCGGAGCGCACACCCACGGCTACTGGCGCCGCCTGGCGCCGCAGCAACTCGCCTTCCTCGGCCGACACCTCGGCCGCTGACCGAGCCCGCGCCCTGGGCGGTCGCCGAGGCGGACGGGAGGCCCGTGTCGGCCCGGCTCCGCGCCTCCAGGCCGTCGACCGGTCGCGCCCACGGCGCGTGCAACTTGACGAGGAGCGCTCAGGCACGACCGCGGTTGCGCCGCCGGATCTCCTTCGGAGCCCGGCCCGCCATGAAGGACCGAGCAGGGTCGACGAGGAAGCCCTGCCGCAGGGCTTCGCGCCCGACGAGCATCCGGAACCCCATCTGGTCGCGGTTGCTCAGCGTGACCTCGGACTCGACGATCCGTCCGGCCAGCGTGATCGTGGTGAGCACGACGATGCGCTCCTGGGTGTGCCCGGTCGAACTGCGGATGATCCGCCGGTCGTGCACGTCGCACTCGACCGTGACCGCGTCGGCATCGGTGTCCTGCCACGGGTGCACCGAGAACCGGACCCGGTCGTCGGGCAGTTCCTCGAGGTCGAAGGCGTGCAGCGCCGAGCTGCGCGCGCCCGTGTCGAGCTTGACCTTGATCCACGGCAGCCCGAGGTCCGGCAGACCGGCCCACTCGCGCCAGCCGGCGACGACGAGCCCGCCGTCGGGGGACTTCGGAGCACGAGCCATGTGCCCATCCTGTCGCATGCGCGCCGGCCCGGTCAGCCGGGCGGGTCCGGCACCATCCGGACGGCGCTCTTCCGCGGTGGTCCGGGCAGCACCGACATGCCGGCCGCCGCGACCGCGTGTTCGCCGTCGATGATCGCGCTCGCACCGCCGAGCGACGGCGCCGGGCCAGCGATTCCGAACAGCGCCCATGCCTCGCCGCCGGGGTCGAATCGCGAGCGGTAGCGGAGGCCGTCGACGTGGTCCTTGAACAGCTCCGCCCATGCCCTGGTGATGGTGAAGTCGCCCATGGTCGTGAGTTCGCTCGTGACGCCGAAGGGTGCGGCTCCCGCGCCGCTGACGTCGGCGGAGGTCGCATCGGTCGGCGGAGTGATCGTCGAGACGCGGAGGACGGCGGCGTCTGCAGCGCTCACTTCGTTGCGGCGGACCTTCGGGCCGTAGAACTCCCGGACGGCAGTCGAAACGGCTGCCGCGAAGTAACACGTTCCGTTCGGATATGCCAGGTTGAACCGGCCGGCGGGGTGGCTCGCGAAGTGCCAGGGGTCGAACTCGCCGAGGTGCGCTCGGAACGCCCTTGCCGGGAACCTGCCGCCGTCCGGGAAGCCGGCGAGGTCGAGCCCGACCGGCGGGGCGGCTTGGGCGACGTCGGTGCACGCGGCGACGGTGCTCATCGGAGTCGGAATGCCCCAGCGAGCGCTGCGAGACGGACGGCCTCGTCGGAGCGGTCGGTCCGCAGCACCTGGGCCGGTGTGCGGCCGTCCAGTTCATCAGCAGGGGCATTCAGCCAGACAGCGTCGCCCCAGAGATCGACCCGCTCGGGATCCAGGACCGCCAGGACCTCGCGCAACCGTGGAAGCAGGATGCCCCGTGCGTCGAACTGGAATGACGGGTACAGCCGGAAGCCGTCGGCGGACATCACGCAGAGCACATCGCCGACGCGTGCCTGTGCGTCGAGGGTCTGCCGGCTCATCCGGAACCACTTCCGCAGGCCCGCGGTGTCGTAGAACGGGCCGACGCGGTCGTCGAGCACGTCGGCACCGGGGATGCTGGCGAGCATCCGCTCCGCGACGGCGTCCATCGATCCGTTCACTCGCTCGACCTCGGCAAGGTCGATCAGGTCGACGTGCCGGAGGAGTGCGGCGACGAGGCGATCCCGGAGGGCCTCTGCCGGTTCGGCGCGGGCCTCGCCGCTCGACGGGGAGGCGGCGGGATCCGTCGTCGACGGTCTCCGCGAACGAACACGCCACTCGGGTGACGTGGATCGCAGCGCCGCGGCCCGTCCGGATCCAGCGAGTCGAGGGGTCCGGCGGCTCCGAGCCGCTCGAAGTCCGTGCGAGTTGACCGTCATCACGATCCTCCGTCCGATCAGTACAACAATACTACCGCACCAGCGTCAAAACCGTAAAGTGCACACCCGGCGTCGGTGATGCGACGCGGGCGTGCTTTGATGGACCGTCGCCGTCGATCCGACCCCGCGGAGAACCTCTCGATGAAACTCGCCATCCTTTCTCGTGCGCCCCAGGCGTACTCGACGCAACGCCTCCGTGCGGCGGCACTCGACCGCGGCCACGAGGTGAAGGTCCTCAATACCCTGCGCTTCGCGATCGACCTGTCCGGCGACGACCCGGACCTGCTCTACCGCGGCAAGCTGCTGTCCGACTACGACGCGGTCCTTCCCCGGATCGGCAACTCGATCACCTACTACGGAACCGCCGTCGTGCGGCAGTTCGAACAGATGGACGTGTACACGCCGAACACCGCGAACGGCATCACGAACTCGCGCGACAAGCTGCGCGCGAACCAGATCCTGTCCCGACACGACATCGGGATGCCGGCGACGACCTTCGTGGCTGGCCGTACCGACGTCCGTGGGGCCATCGAGCGCGTCGGGGGAGCACCCGTCGTGATCAAGCTCCTCGAGGGCACACAGGGCATCGGGGTGATCCTGGCGCCGGAGGCGAAGGTCGCCGAATCGATCGTCGAGACCCTGCACTCGACGAAGCAGAACGTCCTCATCCAGCGGTTCATCGCGGAGAGCCGGGGGCGCGACATCCGTGCACTCGTCGTCGGCGACCGCGTTGTGGCCGCGATGCGCCGGACGGCCTCGGGCGACGAGTTCCGCTCGAACGTGCACCGTGGGGGCACCGTCGAGAAGGTCACGTTGTCGCCGGAGTACGAGGCCGTCGCGGTCCGCTCGGCGCAGATCATGGGTCTGAAGGTCGCAGGCGTCGACATGCTCGAGGGCAACGACGGCCCGCTCGTGATGGAGGTGAACTCCTCGCCGGGGCTCGAGGGCGTCGAACGTGCGACCGGTCTGGACATCGCCGGCGCGATCGTCGACTTCATCGCGAACCAGGTGGCGTTCCCGGAGATCGACGTCCGGCAGCGCCTGTCCGTGTCGACCGGGTACGGGGTCGCCGAGCTGCTCGTCCACACGAACGCCGATCTGGTCGGCAAGACGATCAAGGAGTCGGGGCTCTGGGACCGGGACATCACGGTGCTCACCCTGCACCGCGCGTCGAACGTCATCCCGAACCCCCGGAGTGGTGTCGTGCTCGAGCCCGGGGACCGGCTGCTGTGCTTCGGCAAGCTCGAGGAGATGCGTTCGATGATCCCGGAGCGACGCAAGCGTCGCGCGAAGGTGCGGAAGCTGCCCAAGGAGCCGCTCCAGTCGGAGGGCTGACGGACGGGAGGCCCGGCTCGCGTTCCCCGCGAAGGGAACGCGAGCCGGGCCTCCGGTCTCGAGCCTCGGTTCAGCCGCCGCGCACGTCGCGATCGCGGCGGCGACGCCCGAGCAGTCGCAGGACGACACCCAGGCCGAGGGCGCTCAGCGCTGCAACGAGCCAACCGCTGAGCTCGGCACCCGTGAAGGCCAGTTCACCCGAGCCGGTGCCCTTCGATGCGCCCGAGGTGGCCGACGTGTTCTGCGCGGCCGGGCCTGCGGACGGGCCGGCGAGGGCTCCGCCGGTCGCCGGTGCCGACGGCTGCGCGATTCCCGGAACCGTGATGACGGGAAGTGCGATCTCGGACTCGGACTCGGACTCTTCCTCGGACTCCGGCACCAGCGTCACGAGCATGCTGCCGCCGGGTGAGACGTTGCCGACGCGGTCGACCGCGACGACGGAGAGCAGATGGGCTCCCGGATCCAGCGGCACGGTCGTCCGGAACGCGAAGCGCCCGTCTGCACCCGCAGTTCCGCGTCCGATCTCTCGGCCGTCGGAGTCGCGGATGATCACCGTGGTACCGGGTTCGGCGGTGCCACGGACCACGCCCGTGCCGTCGACGATGTCATCGAAGACTTCCAGGACGGGGGTCTTCGGTGCGATCGTGTCGATGTCGACGGTGGTCTTGGTGGGGTCGGATTCGTTCCCGGCCTGGTCCTCGACCACGATCTCGAGCTCGTGGCTGCCGTCCTTGAGTGGTTCGTCCAAGATGATCTCGAACTTGCCGTCCTCGTCGGCGATGCCGGTGCCGAGTTCGTTGCCATCCTCATCGCGGACGATGACGGTGGCGCCCGGCTCGGCGGTGCCCGTGATGGGCCCCTGGCCGTTGGCGAGGTCGGACGGGCTGGTGATCACGGGTGCATCCGGTGCTTCGGTGTCGATCTCGACGGTGGTCTTGGTGGGGTCGGATTCGTTCCCAGCCTGGTCCTCGACCACGATCTCCAAGTCGTGGGATCCGTCCTTCAGCGGCTCGTCGAGCTCGACGGTGAAGTTCCCGTCCTCGTCCGCCGTGCCGCGGCCGATCTCCTTACCGTCTTCATCGCGGACGATAACGGTGGAACCAGGCTCCGCGATCCCGGCGATGGGGCCGGTGCCGTCGGCGAGATCAGACGGGCTGGTGATCACCGGTGCGTTCGGTGCGTCGGTGTCGATGTCGACGGTGGTCTTGGTGGGGTCGGATTCGTTGCCGGCGTTGTCTTCGACCACGATCTCCAAGTCGTGGGATCCGTCCTTGAGGGGCTCGTCGAGCTCGACGGTGAAGTTGCCGTCCTCGTCCGTCGTGCCGCGGCCGATCTCCTTGCCGTCTTCGTCGCGGACGATGACGGTGGAACCCGGCTCCGCGATCCCGGTGATGGGGCCGGTGCCGTCGGCGAGATCAGACGGGCTGGTGATCACCGGTGCGTTCGGTGCGTCGGTGTCGATCTCGACGGTGGTCTTGGTGGGGTCGGACTCGTTGCCGGCCTGGTCCTCGACCACGATCTCCAAGTCGTGGGATCCGTCCTTGAGGGGCTCGTCGAGCTCGACGGTGAAGTTGCCGTCCTCGTCGGCGATGCCGGTACCGATCTCCTTGCCGTCTTCGTCGCGGACGATGACGGTGGAACCCGGCTCGGCGGTTCCGGCGATGGGCCCCTGGCCGTTGGCGAGGTCGGCCGGGCTGGTGATCACGGGCGCGTCGGGCGCTTCGGTGTCGATGACGATGGTGGTCTTGGTGGGGTCGGATTCGTTGCCGGCCTGGTCCTCGACCACGATCTCGAGCTCGTGGCTGCCGTCCTTGAGCGGCTCGTCCAAGATGATCTCGAAGTTGCCGTCCTCGTCGGCGATGCCGCGGCCGAGTTCGTTGCCGTCTTCGTCGCGGACAATGACGGCGGAACCCGGCTCCGCGATCCCGGCGATGGGGCCCTGGCCATCTGCGAGGTCGGACGGGCTGGTCACGACCGGTGCATCCGGGGTCTCGGTGTCGATCTCGACGGTGGTCTTGGTGGGGTCGGACTCATTGCCCGCCTTGTCCTCGACCACGATCTCCAGATCGTGGCTGCCGTCCTTCAGCGGCTCGTCGAGCTCGACGGTGAAGTTGCCGTCCTCGTCGGCGATGCCGGTACCGATCTCCTTGCCGTCTTCGTCGCGGACGATGACGGTGGAACCCGGCTCGGCGGTTCCGGTGATGGGACCCTGGCCGTTGGCGAGATCAGACGGGCTGGTCACGACCGGTGCATCCGGGGTCTCGGTGTCGATCTTGACGGTGGTCTTGGTGGGGTCGGACTCATTGCCCGCCTTGTCCTCGACGACCACGACGACGTCGTGCGATCCGTCCTTGAGCGGCTCGTCCAGCTCGACCGTGAAGTTGCCGTCCTTGTCCGCTTCGCCGCGGCCGATCTCCTTGCCGTCTTCATCGCGGACGATGACGGTGGAACCCGGCTCCGCCGTTCCGGTGATGGGGCCGGTGCCGTCGGCAAGGTCGGTCGGGCTGGTCACGACGGGCGCGTCGGGCGCTTCGGTGTCGACGTCGATGATGATCGGGGTCGGCGTCGAGGTGTTGCCGGCCTTGTCCTTCGCGATGACGTCGAGGTCGTGCTTGCCGTCGGCGAGTGGTTCGTCGAGCTCGATGGACCAGTCGCCGTCCTCGTTCGCCGTGCCGGTGCCGATGACGTTGCCGTCCTCATCGCGGACGATGACGGTGGCGCCCGGCTCGGCGGTTCCGGTGATGGGGCCCTGGCCGTCGGCGAGGTCGGTGGGGCTGGTGACGACGGGGGCGTTGGGCGCGGCGTCGTCCACGTCGACCGTGATGGCGGTGGCCTCGGAGGTGTTCCCGACCTTGTCCTCGGCGACGATCTCGAGGTCGTGGGCGCCGTCGGTGAGGGGTTCGTCGAGGACGATCCGGAACTGGCCGTCGTCTCCGGCTGTGCCGCGTCCGATCTCCTTGTGGTCGGCGTCGCGGATGATGACCGTTGAGCCCGGCTCGGCAGAACCGGTGAACGGTCCCGTCGCGTCGGTGAGCCACTCCGGGGTGGTGCTGATCGGAGCGTCAGGAGCGGTGACGTCCGGTGCGATCACGGTGACCGGTGTCGATGTCGACTCGTTGTCGGCGTCGTCGACCGCGACGATCTCGAGGGCGTGGTCGCCCTCGGTGAGCGGGCCGTCGAGTTCCACGGCGAAGTCGCCGTCGTCGTCGGCCGTGCCGCGGCCGATGACGTTGCCGTCTTCATCGCGGACGATGACGGTTGCGCCGGGCTCGGCGGTGCCCGTGACGGGCCCGGTCGAGCTGGCGAGGTCCTGGAGGCCGTCCACGACCGGGGCGTCGGGCGCGGTGGTGTCCGGCACGACGGCGGTCGCGGTCGTCTCGTCGGACTCGTTGCCCACCTCGTCCTCTGCGACGACGACCAGGTCGGACGCACCCTCGGGAAGTGGGGCGTCGAGGCGGACGGAGAAGGCGCCGTCGTCGTCGGCCGTGCCGCGGCCGAGCTCGTTGCCGTCAGGGTCGCGGACGATGACGGTGGAACCGGGTTCAGCGACACCGGTGATGGGACCGGTCGGGTCGGTGAGGGTGCCGGGGGCATCGACGATCGGGGCATCGGGCGCGGTGGCGTCGACGTCCAGGGTCGCGACGGTCGGGTCCGCGGTGAAGCCGTTCCGGTGCTGCACGGCGGTCACGGTGACCGCCCCGTCGGCGAGGGCCTCGGTCACGGGCAGCGTCCACGTGCCGTCGTCCTCGACCGGTACGGTCACGAGCGACCGGTCGCCGACGGTCACGTCGACGGTCCCGCCGGGGACCCCCTTGCCTCGGATGACGGGTGTCGAGTCGACCTTGGTCGTGGGGGCGTCGATGACGGCGGCGGTGAGGGGCACCCAGGTGCGCCACGTGGTGGACGTGACCTCGGCCGAGTTCACGTAGCCCGATGCGGCGTTCGGTTCCAGCCACCCGGTGAGCGTGACCACGTCGCCCGGAAGGGCATCGGCGTCGATGAACACGCTCGTCCGGATGTGGTTGTAGTTCGCCGCTCCCGTGTTCAGCGTGGTCGGATTGGCCCCGATGCAGTCGTAGTGCTTCGAATCGGTCAGGGTGCAGCCCTGCACGTTCGGCGACCCGGTGTTGGTCACGGCGAACGGTGGGTTCGACGTCCGGAACTGACCCGGGCCCGAGATCGACCAGTGGTAGTCGAGCATCCGGTTCGGGATGTTGAACCCGCTCGCGTTCTTCACGTTGAGCGTCGACTCGCGCACCATCGTCCCCGGCTGCCCGGCGACGTCGTCCGCTCCGACTGCGTAGACGTTGATGGTCGTCTCGTTCGGTGTGACCGCGGCAGGGGACGAGGTCGGGGCGGGTGTGGCCGGCGCGGTCGGAGCCACCACATCGGGCGTCGGTTCCGGTTCGGCGATGACCTCCGTAGGGGATTCAGGCGCCTCAGGCGCCTCGGGTGCCTCGACCTCGGGTGCCTCGACCTCGGGTGCCTCGGCCTCGGTCGCTTCCGGAGCCCCCGACTCGTCCGCCGGTGCGTCCGACTGCTCGACGGACGGCTCGGTGGCGACGCCGTCGGTACGCGTCGCTTCGGTGGTCGCGGCAGCTGCGGCGGCCATGTCCGGCACGGCCAGCGGTGCGAACGCGAGGAGCAGTGCTGCTGCTGCGGTGGACTTGTTGAGCGGGGGCATTCGGGCTCCGATCTCGGGTGCGGTCGGTAGCCATCATACGAAATATTAATAACAGGTGCAATACGCCAGTCCGGCGAATCTTCCCTGTTCTACGCATCCGGACTGCACACACAGGCTGGATGCGGAAGTATGTGTCGGTGACGATCATGACGGAACGGCCGGTCGACCAGGCATCGAGCGGTGAACGGGCAAGCAGCGAACCCGAGCAGCCCGGCAACGCCACGGCCAAGCACCACAACGTCTCCCTGCTCTCCGTGGCGACGACGACCGCCGAACGCGTGACGACCTCAGCCGACATCGAGGCACGTCTGCGCGGCGTCCTCCGCCGGCTCCGCCTGCCGATGGGGCTGCTCGAGCGCGTCGCCGGTGTGATCGAGCGTCGGAACTGGGGCGAGGGCCAGACCTTCCAGGACGCCGCCATCGACGCCGGCCGTCGCGCGATGGCCGAGGCAGGAGTGCGTCCCGACGAGATCGGGCTGCTCATCAACACCTCGGTGACCCGTCCGCACCTCGAGCCGTCGGTCGCCGTGCGCCTGCACCACGGGCTCGGTCTGCCATCGTCCGCGATCAACTTCGACATCGCGAACGCCTGCCTGGGGTTCGTCAACGCCATGAGCGTCGCCGCGGGCATGATCGACTCCGGTCAGATAAAGTACGCGCTCGTCGTCGACGGCGAGGACGCCGACCAGGTGCAGCTCAACACCATCGACCGCCTGAACCAGGGCGGTCGGAACCGCAAGGACTTCATGAGCGAGTTCGCCAGCCTGACCCTCGGGTCCGGTGCCGCGGCCGCCGTGCTCGGCCCGGCGGACCTGCACCCCGAAGGACACCGGATCGTCGGCGGCGTCACCCGCGCGGCGACCCAGTGGTACGACCTGTGCGTCGGCAGCGTGGACGGCATGTTCACGGACGCCAAGATGCTGCTCAAGGGCGGCATGGAGCTCGTCGTCGCGGCCTGGACCGAGGCCCGCGCTCACTTCGACTGGGCCGACATGGACCGCTACGTCCTGCACCAGGTCTCGGACGTGCACACCAACGCGTTCGTCGAGGCCATCGGCATCCCGCGCGACAAGGTCCCCACCACCTACCAGCGCTTCGGCAACGTCGGCCCGGCGTCGATCCCGATCACCCTGGCCGACGAGGTCGAGTCCGGCGGCATCCGCCGCGGTGACCGCGTCTTCCTGGGCGGCGTCGGTTCCGGCATCAACACGGCGATGATGGAACTCCACTGGTGAGGTCCCGGCTGCCCCGCGTCGCCGCGAGCACGGCTCCGGCGACGCAGCCGCCTTCCCTGCCCGGACTCGACCCGGCCTGGTCGCGCCTGGTCACGGTCCCCGCGTGGTCTGCAGAGCGGACGGGAGGCACAGATCGCGCCGCGCGCACCTGGCACCTCCTCGACACGGCCGGGTCCCTGGCCGCGCTCGGCGTGGAACCGGTCGGCACCATCCTGTGCGTGCACGGCAACCCCACGTGGTCGTACCTGTGGCGGTCGGTGCTCCGCACCTCGCTCGAGGTCGCACGGGCCGGTGGCCCGGCCTGGCGCGTGGTCGCCGTCGACCAGCTCGACATGGGCTTCTCGGAGCGCACCGGGGTGGAACGGGGGCTGCCGCAGCGCGTTGCGGACCTCGGCGCCCTGACCGACGAACTCGGGCTGACCGGCCCGGTCGTCACCCTCGGTCACGACTGGGGCGGAGTCGTGTCGCTCGGCTGGGCGGTCGACCACCCCGACGTCCTGGCAGCGGTGATGACGTGCAACACCGCTGTGCACCAACCCGACGACGCCCCGATCCCCGCACCACTGCGGCTGGCGCTGGGCCCGGGACTGCTCGGCCGTGCGACCGTCGTGACGCCGGCGTTCCTCGAGACGACACTCGGCATCGCGCACCCGAAGCTCGACCGTACCGTGGCTGACGGCTACCGCGCCCCGTACCGCGGTGCCGCCCGTCGTGGCGGGATCGGTGGGTTCGTGGCGGACATCCCCGTCGACGCCCGGCACCGGAGCGCGTTCGAACTCGACCGCATCGCCGCGGGGGTCGCGGCGCTCGACGTCCCCGCACTGCTGCTGTGGGGTCCGCGCGACCCGGTGTTCCTGGAGCGCTACCTCGACGACCTGTCCGAGCGGCTGCCGCACGCCGACGTGCACCGCTTCGAGGGTGCCGGCCACCTGCTGCCCGACGACGCCGACGTGGCGGGCGCGGTGTTCGACTGGATCGGCGACCGCCTGCCGGACGGCCACGTGCCTGCATCAGTCACCACGGACCTCCCGGTCGACGCCGACCAGTCGACCGACGTGAGCCGCCCGCTCGGCGCCGCACTCGACGACCTGCGCGACAGCGACGAACCCGCCCTGGTCGAGATGGCCGCCGCCGGCGGTCCTCGCACGATCACGTGGCGCCTGCTCGCACGTCGGGTGGACGAGATCGCCGCCGGGCTGGACGACCTCGGGGTCCGGAGCGGTGACCGGGTCTCACTGCTCGTCACCCCGGGAGCCGACCTGACCGCCGTCCTGTACGCCTGCGTGCGGATCGGTGCGGTCGTCGTGGTGGCCGACGCCGGACTCGGGCTGCGCGGCCTGACCCGTGCGGTCCGCGGTGCCCGACCCGACTGGATCATCGGCGCGCTGCCCGGTCTCGGGGCCGCCCGAGCACTCGGCTGGCCGGGGCGGCGCATCGCGACCGTCCCGCTGCCCGCGCCCGCACGGCGTGCGTTGCGGGTGGAGCACACCCTCGTCGACGTCGCCCGGCGCGGCGCTCGTCGGCTCGCCCACGGGTCGTCGCTGCCGGCGGCCCCGGCGTCCGACGCTCCGGCCGCGATCCTGTTCACCTCCGGGTCGACCGGGCCGGCGAAGGGTGTCGTCTACACGCACGGGCAGCTCGGCGCCGTCCGTGACGTCCTGGCCGCGCAGTACGACGTCGGGGTCGGTACCGGCCTGGTCGCGGGCTTCGCACCCTTCGCACTGCTCGGTCCCGCCCTCGGTGCACGGTCCGTGGCACCCGACATGGACGTCACCGCGCCCCGGACGCTGACGGCACGCGCCGTCGCGGCCTCGGTGGCCGCAGCGGACGCGACCGTGGTGTTCCTCTCGCCGGCGGCACTGGCGAACGTCGTGGCGACGGCGTCGGTGCTGACCGACGCCGACCGCGCGGCGCTCGCACGCGTCCGGCTGTTCCTGTCGGCGGGTGCTCCGGTGTCCGCCGCGCTGCTGACCGCGGCGACCGAGCTGATGCCGAACGCGAGTGCGCACACCCCCTACGGCATGACCGAGGGCTTGCTCATGACCGACGTGGACCTGGACGGCGTCCGTGCGGCTGCGGCCTCGGACGACGAGGGCATCTGCGTCGGGCTCCCGGCGGCGAACGTCCGGGTGCGGATCGCGCCGCTCGACGGTGCGGGCGCTGCGACCGGTGCACTGACCGACGCGGCGGGTGTGACCGGCGAGATCGTCGTCGTGGCGCCGCACGTGCGCGACCACTACGACCGGCTGTGGCGGACGAACCGGGTCGCGCGCCTCGGCGTCGACGACCCCCGCGGACACCGCACGGGTGACGTCGGGCACCTCGACGCCACGGGGCAGCTGTGGGTCGAGGGGCGGATGCAGCACGTGCTCACCACCCCCGACGGCGTCGTCACCCCGGTCGGACCCGAGCAGCGCATCGAGGACGTTCCCGGGGTCGGCCGTGCCGGTGTCGCGGGGATCGGCCCGCGTGGCACGCAGCAGGTCGTGGCCGTCGTCGAGACCACCGGCGGGCGACGTGCCCGACGACCCGCCCTGGCGTCGCCGGCGTTGGCCGCGTCGGTCCGTGCCGCGGCCGGAGTTCAGCTCGCCGCCGTGCTCACCGTGCCCGTGCTGCCGACCGACATCCGGCACAACTCGAAGGTCGACCGCACCCGGCTGTCCCGCTGGGCCGCCGCGGTGCTGTCCGGTGGACGGATGGTCCGCCCGTGACGGTCCTGGTCACCGGCGCAAGTGGGTTCCTCGGTCGGGCGACGGCGGCCGCCGTGCGGGACGCCGGGCACGAGGTCCGGACGTTCCAGCGACGGCCATCAGGGGTCGCGGGCGTGCAGGACGTCTCCGGCTCGATGACCGACGCCGCGGCGGTGGCCCGGGCAGTCGACGGGGTCGACGCCGTCGTGCACCTCGCCGCGAAGGTCTCCCTGGCGGGTGACCCGGCCGACTTCGTCCGCGTCAACGTCGACGGCACCCGAGCGCTCGTCGACGCCGCGCGTCGTGCCGGTGCCCGGCGGTTCGTGTTCGTCTCGTCACCGTCGGTCGCGCACACCGGATCGTCGCTCGTCGGCGCCGGAGCGGGCGTCGCCGAACCTGATCGTGCCCGTGGCGACTACGCCCGCACGAAGGCCGCGGCCGAACTGCTCGCGCTCGAGGCCGACGCTCCCGGGTTCGCCGTGGTCGCCGTCCGCCCGCACCTGGTGTGGGGGCCGGGGGACACCCAGCTGATCGGCCGGATCGTCGAGCGGGCGCGGGCTGGTCGGCTCCCGCTGCTCGACTCCGGAGCCGCGCTCATCGACACCCTGTACGTGGACAACGCCGCGTCGGCCATGGTCGCGGCGCTCGAGCACGCTGCCGACGACGGGGTGCACGGCAACGCCTACGTCGTCACGAACGGCGAGCCGTGGCCCGTCGCGGACCTGCTCGCCGGGATCTGCGCGGCCTCCGGCGTCGCGGCACCGCGGTGGCACGTGCCGGCCGCCGTCGCGCGGACCGCTGGCTCACTGGTCGAGGCCGTGTGGCGCGTGCGTCCGGGCCAGGACGAGCCGCCGATGACACGGTTCCTCGCCGAGCAGCTGTCGACGGCGCACTGGTTCGACCAACGCCGCACCCGAGCCGACCTGCAGTGGACGCCGTCGGTGTCGATCGACGAGGGCCTCGCGCGCCTGGCGGCGGCTCAGACCGCGTCGGCCGCCACGTAGACCCACGCTGACAGACCCGAGGTGAGCTCGACCCGGATGCGCCGGTAGTCCGCGACCTCGTAGTCATCGACCGCGCGGAGCTGCCACTCGTACCCGAGCGTCAGAGCCGACCCCTCGACGACGTCGCCGGGAGCGCCTCGGCGGAGGATCGGGTGCAGGTCCGAGCCGCTCGTCCTGACCACCTCGGGGTCGGTGATCGCCACCCAGTCGAGTCGCCAGCCGGGCAGTGCGTCGTCGGTGGTGGGGACGTGTCCGCCGAACAGCGACTCCTGCACGAGGGGCTGCTGGAGCGTGCCGTAGGAGAACACCCGGTGCGTCGAACCGGGCAGGGGAGCGGGCTGCCGGAACGGCTTCGGACCGATCGTCGGTGTCGACGTCCACACGAAGGCGCCCGCTAACCCGGTCAGCCCGAGGTGGAGCAGGCCGACGACACCGAGGACGCTGCCCCAGACGATGCCGGAGGTGTCCCTGGGACAGGCCTCGAAGAAGTCGTCTTCTGACGAGCCACACATCGCCTGACCGTTCGCGATCCCGACGGTGATCGCGATCAGACCGACGACGAGACAGACGAGCGCGAACGCGCCGAGACCGATGACCCAGCGCTGGCCGGGGGAGAGACGCTTCACGTCGAGAGGCTAGCGGAAAGGAGGCCCGGATCACGCGCGCCGATCGGCGCAGGTGATCCGGGCCTCCAGGTCGTCAGCCGTGCCGTTTGGCGGCCTTCGCGATCTTCTTGCCCAGCTTCTTGCGCGCCTTGCGCGCGTGCGGGTCGTTCCAGGCCTTGCGGACGGTCTCGCCCTTGGAGGTCTTGATCACCGGGCGGTTCGCGCGCGAGCCGAACCAGAAGCCGACGAGGACGATCAGGCCGATGACGATGATGCGGTTGCGCATGGTGGGACTCCTTGGTCGATGGTGCGGGTGCCGACAGGTCAGCCGGTGAAGCGTTGCCAGAGCTCGGTGATGATGGGCCAGACGTCGCCGGCGCGGTCGGCGGACCCGACGGCCACCAGGACCACGGGCACGACGGTGACGGCGATGCTGACCAGGACGGCGAGCACGACCGCGATGGTCGCCGTCGTCGTGTGCCGGCGGGTCAGGGCCAGGGCGAGGAGCGCGAGCACGACGATCAGGCCGAGCACCGCGACGACCGTGACCCGGACGAACGGGAACGGCACGAGACCGGCGGTCGTGGCGGTGATGCCGCCGAGGAACCCGACCAGGGGCAGGAACGCTCCGAGCAGGACTCCGGCGACCAGGACCACCCCGATGCCGCCGGCGATCCACACCCCGCGCGGCCGAGGCCGACGCGTGCGGGGCCGGCGGCCGCCGGACCAGGCGGTGGTCACGGTCGGTCCGCGGTCGGTGCAGCCGGGGTAGCCGGCTGTTCGGTGCCGCGGGCGGCTGCCCGCGCTGCCTCGCTGGCGTCGGCTGCGGCGTCGGCCGCGTCCTGCGCGGCGTCCTCAGCGGAGTCGGCGGCACGCACGGCTGCGTCGGCAGGGGTCTCGTTCGCCACGACGGGAGCCGGAGCGCCGTCGTCGTCGGCGACGGCAGCACGTGCGCGGTCGGCGGCGTCACGCGCGGTGTCGGCGGCGTCGCGCGCACCCTCGGACGCACGGTCGAGCGCGTCGGATGCCGCTTCGTGGACCCGACCAGCCGTGGCGGTCGTCGCGTCCACGGCCTGTTCAGCGGCGTTCGCGGTGACGTCGGCGGCACGCTTCGTGGCGTCCGCGGTGGCGTCGGCCGCCTGCTTGGTGGCCTCGGCGGTGGCCGAGGCAGCACGCTTGGCGGTGTCGACCGTCGCGTCGGCGGCACGCTTGGTGGCGTCTGCGGTGACCTCGGCCGCCTGCTTCGTGACGTCCGCGGTGGCGTCCGCAGCGCGCTTCGTCGCCTCGGCCGTCGCGTCGGCCGCCTGCTTCGTGGCGTCGACGGTCGCCGTCGCCACACGCTTCGTGGTCTCGCTCGTCGCCTTCGCGGCGTCCTGTACGGCATCGCCGACAGCGGTGGCCGCTCGCTCGACGGGCGACGGCTCGTCGTCGAACGGTCCGTGCACGTCCAGCACGCGGACGTCCACGGTCGTCGGCACGGACACGACCTGGCCGGCTGCTGCAGCGACCTGTCGCTTCACCTCGTCGGCGACCTCGCGGACGTTCCGCGGGTAGGTCACGATGACGGAGACCTGCACCGCGAAGGTGCCGTCCTCGTCGTCGACCTGCACGCCGGCGGTCCCGGCGGAGCGGCCGAGTCGCTTCCGCAGCTCGTCGGCGGCTCGGGACACGGTCCCGCCGAGGTGGTGCACGCCGGGCACGCCGAGCGCGGTCTCCGCCGCGGTGCGCGCGATGAGCATCGCCGGGGTCGCGTCGTCGGGCAGCGGCTCCGTCAGTTCTGCGGGCAGTGCCACCTCGGTGACCTGCGTGTGCGCGTGGGTGTCGTGCTCCATGGTTCCTCCTCGTTCGGGGCCGCGGGAACGCATCGGGGCACTCGACGATGCGAGTGCCCCGTCACGTGTCGAGCGTCCTACTTCTTGAAGACGTCCTTGACGTCCTCGCCGGTCTGCTTGGCGCTCGCGGCGGCCTGGTCCTTCTTGCCCTCGGCGACCTTGGAGTCGTCGTTGGTGACGTTCCCCACGGCCTCCTTCGCCTTGCCGGCGAGGTCCTGAGCAGCGTTCTTGATCTTGTCGTCGAGTCCCATGACGGGTCCTTTCATCGGTCGGGCGTGCGCCCGGTGGTGGGTGTTGCGTGGGTCTTCGGTGGGCCGGGAGGCCCGTGGTGCGTCCGGCTGACGGGTGTCAGTGGACGCGGGTCGACTTCGCGAGCACCGAACGGGTCCCACCGGTGAGGTGGACCAGGACGGGCACCTGGCGGCCGAGCGTGCGGTCGAGGACCGCGACGGCGCGGTCGACGGCGTCGAGCACCGAGACGGCGTCCCCGCCGCGGCGGACCGCGACGCGGATGCGAGCGGCACGCTGCTTGCGCACCAGGTAGGTGTCGACGCGGGAGCCGACGACGTCGCGGACCCCGGCGAGTTCGTGCTCGACGACGTCGCGGACGAGGGCCACGTTCACCGTGACGGCGTCCTCACCCGAGCGTTCACGGACGGCGACGGAGGTGCCGCCCCCGCCGCGGGTGAACGCCCAGACCAGGGCGAGCACGATGACGACGGCGCAGGCCGCGGCGACGATCCAGAGCGACGACGCGGGGACGTCCAGGCTGCTCGGCAGGTCGACGTAGGGCTTGATCGCGTCCTGCACGGCGGGCAGGACACCCGCGCCGATGGTGAGACCGACGACGACGGCGATCAGGCCGAGGACGAAGAGGATGATCCGGTTCATGGTCCGGTTGCTCTTGGTCATGCCAGGGTTCCCTTCTCCTCGACGCGGACGCGGATGTTCCGGCCGAATCGTTCGTCGAGACCGCTGAGGCGGTCACGGACGGCTGCCTCCACGGCCTGCTCGTCGACCGGGATGCCGGTGACGGGCACGATCCGGACGTCGGTGCGGCGACCCCGGGCGGTGGCCGAGGCGTTGCCCTCGGGCACGCCCGCAGCGGTCCCCGCGGCGTTCGCGGCGGTGGAGGCGACGATGCGGGTGTCGATGACGACGGCCCCGCGGTCGTGGTCCACGACCGAGCGGTGCTGCCGGCCGGGCTTCAGGGCCAGGACGATCAGCACGACGCCGAGGACGACGAGGACGACGGCGATGACCTCGGCGATCGTGACGAACGCGGCGTCGGGCTGCAGGGCTGCATCGACGGCGGTCTGCGGGTCGGCGACCAGCGGCGGCCGGCCGATCGCCCGCAGGACCGATTCGGTACCGATCCACGCGGCGACCAGGGCGAGCACCACCAACGCGACCGCGACCGCGGTCGAGCGGGAGCGGTGCACGCTCCGACGACGGATGCGTCGTTCGACGGAACCGTTGCTCATGATGGTCTCCTACCGGGTTCGGGACTCGCGCTCGCGCACGATCCCGGTGAGTTCGATGTGGGCACTGCCGACGCGGCGGCCGGTGAGTTCACTCACGCGGGCCTTGACCTCGTCGGCGACCCGGACCGAGCGGGCGACGAGGTCGTCACCCGCGGCGATCGGGCCGGTGACGTCGAGGGCCATCGCGCCGGCCACGTCTCCGAGACCGACCCTGACCCGCTTGGCGGGGGCGCCGAGCCGTTCGGCTGCGACGGCCCGCGCCAGCGAGGTCAGTGCACGAGCGGTGATCTCGACGCGGCCCGGGACGTCCGGGCCGGCGTTCACCGTGAGCTCCGGCGCCCGGTGAGCACGTCGGTCAGGGCACCACGGTCGATCTTGCCGGTGGCGAGGGCGGCCACGAGGGCTCCGATCGCACCGAAGACGATGACCAGGACGAAGCCCCAGAACCCGAACTGCAGTGCGACGACTGCGAGGACGGCACCGATGAGGGCACCGATCAGTGTGTTGCTCATGCGACTCGCGCTTCCTTCTTCTCGTCGTCGTTGTCGTCGTCGTCACCCGGGATGAAGACGTCCTGCACGGTGACGTTGACCTCGGCGACCTCCATGCCGACGATCTGCTCGAGGGCGCGGGCGACGCTGCTGCGGACGCCGTCGGCGACCTGCTGGAGCGACACCGGGTACTCGGCGACGATCACGATGTCCGCGGCGACCTGCTTCTCGCCGACCTCGACCTTGACGCCCTGACCGAAGTCGCGCTGGCCGATCGCGTCACGGATCGCACCGATCGCACGAGCAGCGCCGCCACCGAGGGAGTGCACGCCGTTGACCTCACGCGCTGCGATGCCGGCGACCTTCGACACGACGGTGTCGTCGATGACGGTCTTGCCGGTCACGCCGCTGTTCGAACCAGCGTGCGAGGTGGTCCGGGCCGCGGCGGTCGTGGCCGGAGTGGTGGGGGTGGTGTCAGCCATGGTTCGTTCCTTTCGATGTCCCGCCGGGCGTTCCCAGCGGTTGCTGTTCACGGATGAGACGGGCTCCACCAGAGATTCGTCACACACGACTTTCCGGATTCGGCAGAATTCCAGGAATCCCCGGAAACACGCGGATGTGGCTGTACCCCCTGGTCGATCGGTCAGGCGATTTCGCGTGTTCCGTCCGCCGCGTTGCGTTCGGCGGCAGCACGGATCGCCCTCGCGCACGCCATCGGCGACTGGCCCCGCTCGGCCCGGAAGAGCTGCTGCAGGCGCCGCGGCAACACCCCGGCAGCGTCGGCGATGTCCTGCAGGGAGAGGTCCTCGGCAGCGTGCTGCTCGATGTACGCGACGGCACGACGGACGCGCCACGAGGCGCGGCCGCCGTCTGGTCGGGCGGACAGCGACGCACGGCGGGTGGTGGCGGGGTCTTCGCCGAACCGCTCGCGGTACGCGGAGGCGAACCGGCCAGGGTTGGTGAAGCCCCAGCGACGTGCGACGACGGCGACGCTGCTCGCGACGCCGGCGAGGTCGTCGGCGAGCAGGAGTTCGCTGCGGACGCGGTCCAGCCGGTGCTCGCGCAGGAACCGGTTCGGGGTGGAGTCGAGTGTCCGCGCGAAGACGTCCTGCAGCCCGCGCTGGCTGAGCCCGCACGCCGCAGCGATGTCCGAGACCGCCGGACGCTCCGCCGCGTGCTGCTCGACGTACCGGATCGCGTCGCGGAGTCGGTTCGCGACGGGGACGTCGTCGCCGCGGTTCCGGATCGGGAAGGTGTCGAGGATGACGATCGCCAGTCGACGGTTCAGTGCGGTCCGCATGGGTCCGACCACGCGGTCGTCCACGAGGGCCGGGCCGAGTTCGCCGATGAGGTGCCGCAGCGGTTCGCGGCGGGCGATGACGTCGTCCTGCTGGTCGAACAGCAGTGGGCCGTCCGGCAAGCGGTAGCCGAGGTCGCGCCCGACGGTCCGCAGGAAGGAGTCGGCGATGTGGACCCCGTTGTAGACCGTGCCGTCGGACTCGAACCGGTAGGCCTCGGATGCGCTGGCGATGTAGGGGCTGCCCGGCTCGACGACCCGTGTGCGGTCGGCGAAGTGCATCTCGAGCCGACCCTTCGTGAGCCAGAACACCACGTGGTCGTCCCGCACCCCGATCACGCCGCCGCGTCGACCGCCCTCGGCGCGCATGGTCCGCAGCGTCAGGTCGTCGTCGCCCACGACCGTGTACTCGTAGCGGGTGTCATCGGTCGCGAACGTCTCCGAGGCGAAGTCGGACCCGTGGTACTCGGCCTCGAAGATGTCGGAGTAGTCGGAGCCGTCGCCGTCGGCGAACCGCTGCCTGCGGAAGCCGTTCGTCGCCGGATCGGTCATGGTGGAGATCATGACATCGAGTGCCGGGAGAGGTGAATACCCGCGTTCGCGCGTGTTCCCTGTCGACGGGGAATACCCTAGGGGGGTACCGTATTGAGGACCGTGGAGGCAATCATGCACGAACACGTCGGGTACATCGGCGACAAGGACGACCTGCTCAAGCGACTCCGTCGCGCCGAGGGACAGGTGCGCGGCATCGCCCGGATGGTCGAGGACGAGACGTACTGCATCGACGTCCTGACCCAGATCTCCGCGGCGAACCGGGCGCTCGAACGCGTCGCGCTGTCGCTGCTCGAGGACCACCTCAAGCACTGCGTCGCCGAGGCCGTGGCCGAGGGCGGTGACGCCGCGGACGAGAAGGTCCGCGAGGCGAGCCAGGCCATCGCCCGACTCGTGCGCTCGTGACCGCCACCAGCACCGGAACCACCAGAGGAGACACCGTGACCACCGAACTGCTGCTCGTCGAGGGCATGACCTGCGAACACTGCGTGCGGAGCGTGACCGAGGAACTCACCGAACTCGACGGGGTGTCCGACGTCGTCGTCGCCCTCGTCCCCGGTGGAGCGTCGTCGGTCACCGTGACCTCGGAGGCACCCGTCGACGCCGATGCGCTGCGCGGAGCCGTCGCCGAGGCGGGGTACCAGGTCGTGCCGTCGTGACGGACGGCATCGTCGAGCTCGACATCACGGGCATGACCTGCGCCTCGTGCGCGAACCGCATCGAACGGAAGCTCGGCAAGCTCCCCGGGGTGACCGCGACCGTCAACTACGCCACCGAGAAGGCGCAGGTGCAGGTCGCCGCTGACGGTCCCGCCGACCCCGCAGCCCTCATCGCCGCCGTCGAGTCCGCGGGCTACGGTGCGACCGTGCCCGCGCCGCCGGCAGACACGACGGCGGACCGCGACACCGAGGTCGACCCGGCCGCCGCGCTGCGCCGCCGCCTGGTCGTGTCCGCGGTCCTCGCGGTGCCGGTCGTCGTGCTCTCGATGGTCCCGGTCCTGCAGTTCCCGAACTGGCAGTGGCTCGCCCTGACGCTCGCGGCGCCCGTCGCGGTGTGGGGAGCGCTCCCGTTCCACCGGGCCGCGTGGGTGAACGCCCGGCACGGCGCCGCCACCATGGACACCCTCGTCAGCGTGGGGGTGCTGGCGGCCTTCGGCTGGTCGCTGTACGCCCTGTTCTTCGGCGACGCCGGCGCGACCGGCATGCACATGACGTTCTCGTGGATCGCGACCGACCCCGAGGCGACCGACCTGTACCTCGAGGTCGCCGCAGCCGTGACGGTGTTCATCCTGGCGGGCCGGTACATGGAAGCGCGCGCCAAGCAGCAGTCGGGGGCGGCGCTCCGCGCCCTGCTCGAACTCGGCGCGAAGGACGCCACGGTCCTGCGCGACGGCGTCGAACAGCGGGTCCCCGCCTCGACCCTCGTCGTCGGGGACGTCGTCGTCGTGCGGCCCGGGGAACGGATCCCGAGCGACGGCCTGGTGCAGGACGGGTCCTCGGCCGTCGACCGCAGCATGGTCACTGGCGAGTCCGTCCCCGTCGAGGTCGGACCGGGTGACCGGGTCACCGGCGCGACGATCAACGTCGGCGGCCGGCTCGTCGTCGCCATCACCCGCGTCGGCGCCGACACCGAGCTCGCCCGGATGGGCCGACTCGTCGAGGACGCGCAGACCGGCAAGGCCGACGTCCAACGCCTGGCCGACCGGGTCTCCGGCGTCTTCGTCCCGATCGTCATCGCGCTCGCGGTGCTGGCGTTCGTCGGTTGGATCGTCCTCGGCGGGTCGGTCACGGCGGCGTTCACCGCGGCCGTCGCCACACTCATCATCGCCTGCCCGTGTGCCCTCGGGCTCGCGACGCCGACCGCACTGCTCGTCGGCACCGGCCGCGGGTCGCAGCTCGGCATCCTGATCGGCGGCCCGCAGGTGCTCGAACAGACCCGCGGCGTGGACACGATCGTGCTCGACAAGACCGGCACCGTCACCACCGGCGAGATGACCCTGCGTGCCGTGGTCGCGGCCGACGGTGTCCCCGACGAGGACGCCGTGCTCCGGCTCGCCGCCGCCGTGGAGCACGGGTCCGAACACCCGGTGGCACGGGCGGTCCTCCGCGCGGCCGAGGCCCGTCACCTCGACGTCCCGACCGCCGAGCAGTTCGAGTCGACCGCCGGTGCCGGCGTGCAGGCGGTCGTCGGCGGCGACGTCGTGCTCGTCGGCGGTACCCGCTGGCTGACCTCGTCGTGGGCGATCCCCGTCCCCGACGCGGTGACCGCGGCGATCACCGCCGCCGAGACCGACGGCGGGACCGCGGTCGTCGTGGCCCGGAACGGCAGCGTGCAGGGCGTCGTGGTCGTCGGTGACACCGTGAAGCCCGAGGCGGCCGACGCCGTCGCACGGTTCGTGGCCCTCGGCCTGCACCCCGTCCTGCTCACCGGGGACAACGAGGGCGCTGCCCGTGCCGTCGCCGCGCAGGTCGGCATCGACGAGGTGCACGCACGTGCCACACCGGCATCGAAGCTCGACACCGTCCGGCGCCTGCAGGCCGAGGGCCGGAGCGTCGCCATGGTCGGCGACGGGGTCAACGACGCCGCGGCGCTCGCAGCGGCCGACCTCGGCATCGCGATGGGCGCCGGTACCGACGCGGCGATCGCGGCGAGCGACATCACCGTCGTCAGCGGTCGACTCACGGTCGTCGCGGACGCCATCCGGCTGTCACGTTCCACGCTCGGCATCATCAAGGGCAACCTGTTCTGGGCGTTCGCGTACAACGTGGCGGCGATCCCGCTCGCGATGGCGGGGCTGCTCAACCCGGTGCTCGCCGGCGCTGCGATGGCGTTCTCGTCGGTGTTCGTGGTGACGAACAGCCTGCGGCTGCGGCGTTTCGCACCCCGACCCTGAGGCCGACCACCCGCCGGACGTGACGCGCGCAGCGAACGCACCCCGTGCCTCCCGTCCGGCGGTGCGCACCACGGTGCCGACGGCACTACGCTCGAAGACGGTCCGCGACGCACTGGTGCGGTGACCTGCGGGCTGTACGTCTCGAACGTGATCCCAGGAGGACCGAAGTGACCGAATCCGCTCCCGTCGACCCCACATCGACCGAAGGCTGGAAGAAGCTGGACAGCATCGCTGCCGGTTTCACCCCTGACCTGCGCGGGTGGTTCGACAGCGACCCCGGCCGTGCCGAGCAGTACACCTTCCAGGCCGCTGACCTGACCGTGGACCTGTCGAAGGGCCTCGTCACCGACGAGATCCTCGCCGCACTGCTGCAGGTCGCGAAGGACACCGGTGTCGCCGAGCGCTTCCAGGCGATGCTCGCCGGTGAGCACATCAACGTCACCGAGGACCGTGCCGTCCTGCACACCGCGCTCCGCCGCCCGAAGGCGACCGAGGGGCTCGTGCCGGCGGCACCGCTGACGGTCGACGGCCAGGACGTCGACGCCGACGTGCACGCCACGCTCGACAAGGTCTACGCCTTCGCGGAGCAGGTGCGTGACGGTTCGTGGACCGGTGTCACCGGCAAGCGCATCGAGACCGTCGTCAACATCGGCATCGGCGGCTCGGACCTCGGCCCCGTCATGGTCTACGAGGCGCTCAAGCCCTACGTCCAGCCCGGCCTCGAAGCCCGCTTCGTGTCGAACATCGACCCGGCGGACATCTACGAGAAGACCGCGGACCTCGACCCCGAGACCACGCTCTTCATCGTCGCGTCGAAGACCTTCGGCACGCTCGAGACCCTGACGAACGCCCGCCTCGCCCGCCAGTGGCTGTGGGAGCGGCTCGGCCTGACCGACGCCGCCGAGGACGAGAAGAAGAACAGCGTCGCGAAGCACTTCGTCGCCGTCTCCACCGCGCTCGACAAGGTCGAGGCCTTCGGCATCGACCCCGAGAACGCCTTCGGCTTCTGGGACTGGGTGGGCGGCCGCTACTCGGTCGACTCCGCCATCGGCACGAGCGTCGTCATCGCGATCGGCAAGGAGAACTGGGAGCAGTTCCTCGCCGGCTTCCACGCCGTCGACGAGCACGTCCGCACCACGCCGCTCGAGCAGAACGTCCCCGTCCTGATGGGCCTGCTCAACGTCTGGTACACGAACTTCCTCGGTGCGCAGAGCCACGCGGTCCTGCCGTACACGCAGTACCTGCACCGCTTCGCCGCGTACCTGCAGCAGCTCACCATGGAGTCGAACGGCAAGCGCGTCCGCTGGGACGGCTCGCCCGTCACCACCGAGACCGGCGAGGTCTTCTGGGGCGAGCCCGGCACGAACGGCCAGCACGCGTTCTACCAGCTCATCCACCAGGGCACCCGCTTGATCCCGGCCGACTTCATCACGGTCGCGAACCCGGCCCGTCCGCTCAAGGACGAGACCGGCGACGGCAAGGGCGTCGCACCCGGCACCGACGTGCACACCCTGTTCCTGGCGAACTTCTTCGCGCAGACGAAGGCGCTGGCGTTCGGCAAGAGCGCCGACGAGGTCCGTGTCGAGGGCACCACCGACGAAGGCATCGTCGCGGCGCGCACGTTCCCGGGCAACAAGCCGACCACGTCGATCATCGCGCCGGAGCTCACCCCGAGCGTGCTCGGGCAGCTCATCGCCCTGTACGAGCACATCGTGTTCACCGAGGGCACCATCTGGGGCATCGACTCGTTCGACCAGTGGGGTGTGGAGCTCGGCAAGCAGCTGGCGCTACAGGTCACGCCCGCCGTCGAGGGCGACCAGGCCGCGCTCGACGCGCAGGACCCGTCGACCAAGGCGCTCATCGCGAAGTACCTGGAGCTGCGCAAGTAGCAGCGCGGTCCGTCCCGCGAAAGCGACAGGTCCCCTCGAACTGTTCGGGGGGATCTGTCGCTTTCGCAGCGGGGGCGCTCCTCCTTGCCGTCCGCCGAGCCAGACGCCACGCCCGCCGGTGTCGGTCGGAGCGGCTACCGTCGTGGGCATGGAGCGTTCGGAGATCCTCGCCGCAGCTGCCGCTGCACACGCCGCCCGCATCGCAGAAGAAGGCGGTGACGACGGCGCTGCTCGTGAACGGGCGGAGAGCGTCCGGCGCCGGGCCGACGGCCTCACCGACCGGTACGACACGGTCGAGGGCACGGACGGCGAGTCCGCCGCGCGCGACGCCGCACGCCGTCGAGCGGGCGAGGCCGACCGCGCTGCGTCGCGGACCGAGGGCGTGCTGTCCGACTGGCACCGGATGGGGACCCGGCGGGGTGTGACGCCGGACGCCCAGGTGCGTACCGCGTGGACCGTCACCGGCGTGCCCGAACGCGGCGACGCCCGGGCGCTGGCGAACGTCCTGCTCTCGACCGCAGGGCACGCGGGCCGGGTCGCCGATGCCGCGCGACGCAACCCGGCGTTGTCCGGTGCCGCGAGCGCCGCTGCCCGACGCACCGTCCGGCGCTACACCGACCACGGCGCGGACATGCCGTCGCTCGGTGACGTGTTGGGGGACAGCCCGGAGCCCGACGAGTCCTGACGGTCGAACGGGGTCCGTTGGACCGCTCCCGTTCTGATCAGGCGTTATGTGGACCGATCCAATAGTCCTGACGATAGAATGTCCAATTGACAGGACATGGATTCGGGTTACCATCGGTGCACGCACTGAAGCGCGATCACCGACGAAGGAGTCACCGAATGGTCGACATCAAGCCGACAGCCCCGACTGTCGCACTGCCCCCGATCGGGACCGGTCCGCACCGCCGTCGACTCGGTGTGCTGGCCCTCGTCGCCACGTTCGGCGGGCTGCTGTTCGGGTACGACACCGGTGTCATCAACGGCGCCCTGAACCCGATGAAGGCGGAGCTCGGCCTCACGAACTTCACCGAGGGCGTCGTCACCAGCTCCCTGTTGTTCGGTGCCGCGATCGGCGCCATGCTCGGCGGCCGGATCGCCGACGGCTGGGGGCGCCGCAAGACGATCATCGCCCTCGCCGTGACGTTCTTCCTCGGCACGCTCATCTGCGTCGTCGCGCCGACGTTCGGTGTGATCGTCGTCGGCCGCGTGCTCCTCGGCCTGGCGGTGGGCGGTGCGTCGACGGTGGTGCCGGTGTTCCTCGCCGAACTCGCCCCGTTCGAGATCCGCGGCTCGCTGTCCGGCCGCAACGAGCTCATGATCGTGATCGGCCAGCTCGCCGCGTTCGTGGTCAACGCGATCATCGGCAGCCTGTGGGGTGAGGGCAACGGCGTCTGGCGCGTCATGCTGGCCGTCTGTGCGCTCCCCGCGATCGCGCTCTTCGTCGGCATGCTCCGGGTGCCGGAGTCGCCGCGCTGGCTCGCCTCGAAGGGTCGCTACGACGAGGCACTGTCCGTCCTCGAGCAGGTCCGGACCACCGAACGCGCCCGCGCCGAACTCGACGACATCAAGCGGAGCAACGACCTCGAGGCGAAGGTCGACCGCGTCAGCGGGTGGCAGACGCTGCGCGGCAACAAGTGGCTCATCCGCATCGTGCTCATCGGTGCCGGGCTCGGGGTCGCCCAGCAGCTCACCGGCATCAACTCGATCATGTACTACGGCCAGACCGTCCTCATCGAGTCCGGCTTCCAGGCGTCGGCGGCCCTCATCGCGAACATCGCACCGGGTGTCATCGCCGTGGTCGGTGGAGTCATCGCCCTCTACAACATGGAGAAGATCAACCGCCGGACGACCCTGATCATCGGGTTCTCGCTGACGACGGTCTGCCACTTCCTGATCGGCATCGCGTCGGTCGCGCTGCCCGAGGGCAACCCGGCTCGGCCGTGGGTGATCCTGTTCCTGGTCGTCGCGTTCGTCGGGTCGATGCAGACCTTCCTCAACATCGCCGTGTGGGTCGTGCTGTCGGAGATCTTCCCGACCCAGATCCGCGCGCTCGGCATGGGCATCTCGGTGTTCTGCCTCTGGATCGCCAACGCGTTCCTCGGGCTCTACTTCCCGACGATCGTCGCCGCCACCGGCATCACGGGGACGTTCTTCGGCTTCGCGGTCGTCGGGGTCCTGGCGCTGCTCTTCATCTGGAAGTTCGTGCCGGAGAGCCGCGGCCGCACCCTCGAAGAAGTGGAAGAGGGCGTCACCACCGGCAACATCTTCACCGTCCCGCAGAAGGCGTCGCGCAGCTAGATCGCGCCTCGCAGCGGTGGGCGCGCGCACAGACGGACGGGAGGCCCGGTGCCAGCTGGCACCGGGCCTCCCGTCCGTCTGCTGATCGCGCTACGGGCGCAGGAGCACCTTGCCGACGCGGCCGGCGGTGTCCGAGGCGCGCACGGCGTCGCGGACGTCCTCGAACGCGAAGGTCTCCGCGACGGGGAGCGTCAGCGAACCGTCGAGCACGCGGGTGATGAGCTCACCGAAGAGCTGGCCCTTCGTCTCGGCCGGCATCGTCTTGCTGACGACGCTGCCCCAGAAGCCCTTCACGGTGAGCTGGCCGAAGATGACCTTGCCGGACGGGATCTCGAGCGTGGGCGACGCCATCGCGCCGAAGACGACGAGGGTGGCGTTCTCGCCCAGGACACTGGCGATGTCGCCGGCGGCCTTGCCACCGACGGACTCGACGCCCGCGACGATCGGAGCGCCCCCGGTGATCGCGGCGACCTGGTCCTTCCAGTCGTCCGCGTCGGTGGCGACGATGCGCTCGATGCCCTGCTCGCGGAGTTCCTCGACACCGGCGGCGCGACGGACGAGCCCGATGACGTTGATGCCGCGGGCCGCGCCGAGCTGGGCGACCATGCGGCCGACCGCACCGTTGGCGGCGTTCTGGATGAGCCAGTCACCCTCGTGCAGGTCGAGCGAGTGCAGCAGGCTGATCGCGCTGAACGGCATCGAGACGAGCTGGGCTGCGGCCTCGTCGGGCATCGCGTCCGGCACCGGGACGAGCCCGGCGGCGTTCGCGGTGTAGTACTCGGCCCAGACGCCGAACGCCCCGCCGGCGACGCGCTGGCCGACCGTCAGGTTCGTGACGCCTTCGCCGAGGGCCTCGACGACGCCGAGCGCCTCGGTGCCGGACGCTGCGGGCAGCTCGGGCTTGAAGCCGTAGGTGCCGCGGACGGTCCAGAGGTCGTGGTTGTGGATGGGGGAGAGGACCGTGCGGACGAGGACCTCGCCGGCGCCTGGCGTGGGGACCGGGCGCTCCTGGACGCCGAGGACCTCGGCGGGCTCGGCGAAGGTCTCGTGGACGACGGCGCGCATGGTGGTGGGGGTGGTGTCGGTCATGCTCAGTCCTCCGAGACGGTGATGGTGACCTCGATGTTGCCGCGGGTCGCGTTCGAGTACGGGCAGACCTGGTGCGCGGCGTCGGCGAGGGCCTGGGCCTGGTCGTGGTCCATGCCCGGGATGACGACCTCGAGCATGACGGCGAGCTGGTAGCCGCCGTCGCCGTTCGGGCCGATCTGGACACGGCCGCCGACGGACGAGTCGGTGATCTTCACCTTCTGGGCGCGCGCGACCCCCTGCAGTGCGGAGTGGAAGCACGCGCTGTAGCCGGCGGCGAAGAGCTGCTCGGGGTTCGCGCCGTTGCCGGAGCCGCCCATCTCCTTCGGGATGGCGAGGTCGAAGTCGACGGTGCCGTCGCTCGTGGTGACGTGGCCGTTGCGACCTTCGCCGGTGGCGAGGGCCTCTGCGGTGTAGAGGACGTCCATGTGGCGTTCCTTTCCTTCGTGGGGTCAGTGGTCCGTGACGGCACGGTCGGCCGAGGCCGCGGCGTGCATGGTCTCGGTCAGTCGGTGCAGCGTCGCGATGAGTTCGGTGGCCGCCTGCTCGTCCGGCAGGCCCATGCCGGCGGCGATCGTCGCCGGGATGTGCGCGAGGTCGGCGCGGATCGTGCGGCCGCGGTCGCCGAGCGTGATCGTCACGACGCGCTCGTCGGTGCTGCGGCGTTCGCGGCGGACCAACTCCGACTGCTCCATGCGGCGGAGCAGCGGCGACAGCGTGCCGGAGTCGAGTTGCAGGTGGTCACCGAGCCCGGAGACGGTCTGGTCGCCCTCGATCCACAGGGTCACGAGCACCAGGTACTGCGGGTACGTCAGGCCCCATGGTTCGAGCAGCGCACGGTAGGTCTGCGTGGTCGCACGGCTCGCTGCGTAGAGGGAGAAGCACACCATCTCGTCGGTCACGGGCATGCTTCCAGCATCGCACGCAACTGAATTGTGCACAACCCAACACGTGCTCGGGCCCGGACGGTTAGGCTGACGTGACCCACGATGACCAGCAGCGACCTCGACACCACCACGACCCCCGGCTCCGGGACGGCGTCCTCCCACGGCAAGACGATCCTGATCGGTGAGCACGCCGTGGTCTACGGCGCACCCGCGCTCGTGCTGCCGGTGCTCGACGCCCGGGTCGTCGCGACGGTCACGCCGGTCACCGCCGGGGTCCCCGGCCACATGCTCGAGTCCACGGTGCACACCGGCCCGCTCGACCTCGCCCCCGCCGCCGTGATGCCCACCGTCACCGCGGTCACGGCGACGCTCCGGCACTTCGGTGTGACCGACCGGCACGTCCACGTCCGGGTCGACAGCGAGGTCCCGACGGCCCGCGGCATGGGGTCGAGCGCAGCGGTCGCCGCCGCCGTCACGGCTGCGGTCGCCGACGCACTCGGCGAGACGCTCGACGCCGAGACCCACCACGAGCTCATCCAGGAGTGCGAGCGCGTCGCCCACGGTCGCCCGTCGGGCCTCGACGCCCGCGGGGTCGTCGCCGCGGTGCCCGTGTGGTTCGAGGGCGGCCGCATCGAGTCCGTCGCGCTCGGGGCCCGCTTCACGTTCGTCGTCGCCGACACCGGGGTCCCCGGGCACACCCGCGAAGCCGTCGCCGCGGTGCGGGAACGGCGCGACCACGACCCGGCGGCGATCGACGCGGTGATCGAGCGGATCGGTGCCCTCGCGCGGCAGGCCCGGGGGACGCTCGAGGCTGGCGACGCACAGGCGCTCGGTGCCACGATGGACGCCGCGCACGACCTGCTCAGCGCGCTCGACGTGTCGAGTGCCGACCTGGACCGGCTCGTCGACGCCGCACGCGGTGCGGACGCCCTCGGCGCGAAGCTCACGGGCGGCGGACGGGGCGGATGCGTCCTCGCACTCGCCGCCGACGACGACCACGCGGACCGCATCGCCGCCGCACTCCGCGGCGCAGGGGCCGCAGCCACCTGGACCACCACGATCGGAGCCCGCGCTTGATGACCGCCACCGCCGTCGCGCACCCCAACATCGCCCTCGTCAAGTACTGGGGCAAGGCGGACGCGCAGCTCGCGCTGCCCGCCACGGGCAGCGTCTCCATGGGCCTCGACGTGTTCCCGACGACGACGACGGTCACGCTGGACGGTGGGTCGCGGGACGGCCAGGAGGCCCGTGACCGGTTCACGCTGAACGGTCACGTCGTCGACGACGGTGCGCTGGTGCGCGTGCAGCAGTTCCTCGACCTGGTGCGCGAGCTCGCCGGGTCCTCGGCACGGGCCTCGGTCGTGTCCGACAACACCGTGCCGACCGGCGCCGGGCTCGCCTCGAGCGCCTCGGGGTTCGCGGCCCTCGCCACCGCGGCATCGGCGGCCTACGGCCTCGACCTGTCCCCGCGCGACCTGTCCCGGCTCGCCCGTCGTGGCTCGGGTTCGGCCACACGGTCGATCCCCGGCGGTGTGGCCGTCTGGCACGCCGGCGACGACCAGGGTTCCTACGCCGAACCGATCCCGGCGCCGCCGATGGCCATGGTGGTCGTGACGATCGACGCCGGCCCGAAGCCGATCGGCTCGCGCGAGGCGATGCGCCGCACCATCGCGACGTCCCCGTTCTACCCGGCGTGGGTCACCTCGACCACCGAGACCGTGGGCGACATGCTCGACGCCTGCGCGGCCGGTGACTTCACGCGCATCGGCGAGATCACCGAGAGCAACGCGCTGCGCATGCACGCCACGATCGAGGGCGCCTTCCCGCCGATCCGGTACCTCAACGCGCGCAGCGTCGCCGTGTTCGACGCCGTGGCCGAACTCCGCGCCGCCGGGCTCGAGGCCTACGCCACCGCCGACGCCGGCCCGAACGTCGTCGTGCTCTGCCAGCCCGACAGCCGTTCCGCCGTCGCCACCGCCCTGGCGTCCCTCGGCGACGTCATCGAGTCCGGCACCGGACCTGCCGCACGGGTCCTCCGCTCCGAAGAGATCGGGGTCGCCGTTCCCGCGAGCGACGGCCCCGACCAGAAGGAGTCCGTGCAGTGATCGAGTTCCGCGCCCACGGCAAGCTGTTCGTCGCCGGCGAGTACGCCGTCGTCGAGCCCGGCCAGCCGTCCGTCCTCATCGCCCTCGACCGTGCCATCACGGCGCGGGTGGCCGAGGGACACGGCGCGGGCAGCGTGCACTCCGAGGAGTACGGCCACCTGCCGCTCACGTGGACGCGTGCCGAGGACGGTCTCGCCCTCGACCGCGAGCACCACCCCTACGACTACGTGATGGCGACGATCGACCTCGTCGAGAAGCTCCGCGCGGAGCGGGGGATCGCGCCGCGGTTCCACGACCTGCGGATCGAGAGCCAGCTCGACGACGCCAGCGGCCGGAAGTTCGGGCTCGGGTCCTCGGCGGCGGTGACCGTCGCGACCGTCGGCGCCCTCGACCGCTTCTACGGCATCGGCCTGACGCAGCGCCAGCGCTTCCAGGTCGCGATGCTCGCCACCATCCGGGTCAACCCGCGGGCATCCGGCGGCGACCTCGCCGCGAGCACCTTCGGGGGCTGGCTGCGCTACAGCGCCCCGGACCGCGACCGCCTCGCCGCGCTCGTCGACGACCACCGGGTGTCCGACATCCTCACCGACGCCGAGGCGTGGGCGGGTTTCGACGTCCAACGCCTGCCGGCCCCCGAGAACCTGCAGCTCCTGGTCGGCTGGACCGGCTCGCCGGCCTCGACCACGAAGCTCGTCGGCGTCGTGCGTCGACACCGCAACGGCGGGTACCAGGCGTTCCTCGACGAGAGCCGCAGCTGTGTCGACGACCTGACCACGGGCCTCCAGACCGGCGACGCCGAGCAGACACTCGACGCGCTCCGACGTGCCCGCGTGCTCATGCAGCGCCTCGGCGACTCGGTCGGGTCGAAGATCGAGACCGACCGCTTGGCGACCCTGTGCGACATCGTCGAGGCGGCGGGTGGCGCGGCGAAGCCGTCCGGCGCCGGCGGTGGCGACTGCGGCATCGCGCTCGTCCCGGCGGACATCGACCCCGCCGGCATCCACCGCGCCTGGGAGGCGCACGACATCAGACACCTCAGCGTCGCGGTGCGAGCACCAGAAGGAGCCCTCGATGAGTGACCTGCTCACGCCGATCCCGACCAAGTGGGTCGGACCGATCCGCATCAGCGGCAACGCGGTCCAGGGGGAGCACGAGGTACCCCTGGCCACCTACGAGTCGCCGCTCTGGCCGTCCGTCGGCCGCGGTGCCCGGATCTCGCGCATGGTCGAGGACGGCATCGTCGCGACCGTCGTCGACGAGCGCATGACCCGCTCGGTGGTCGTCCGCGCCGACAGCGCTGCGGCCGCCCACGTCGCCGCCGGGGAGATCCTCGCCCGCCAGGACGAACTCGCGGCACTCGTCGCCGGACAGAGCCGGTTCGCGAAGCTCATCGAGGTGCACCCGGAGATCGTCGGCGACCTGCTGTTCCTGCGCTTCGCGTTCACCACGGGCGACGCCTCCGGCCACAACATGGTCACGCAGGCGGCGGACAAGCTCCTGCCGGCGATCCTGGCGTGGCAGCCGGGCCTGCGGTACGTGTCCGTGTCGGGCAACTTCTGCACCGACAAGAAGGCCTCCGCGGTCAACGGCATCCGTGGTCGCGGCCGGAACACCATCGCCGAGATCGTGATCCCGGGCGAGGTCGTCGAGAAGCGCCTGCGGTCGAGCACCGCGCGCATCGTCGAGCTGAACATCGCGAAGAACCTGATCGGCTCGACCATCGCCGGCGCGCTCCGTTCCGCCAACGCCCACTACGCCAACATGCTGCTCGGCTTCTACCTGGCCACCGGGCAGGACGCCGCCAACATCGTCGAGGGTTCGCAGGGCATCACGAGTGCCGAGGACCGCGACGGCGACCTGTACTTCGCCACCTCGCTGCCGCACCTGATCGTCGGCACGGTCGGCAACGGCAAGGGTGGGGACCTGCCCGTCGTCGAGGACGCCCTGGTGCGTCTCGGCTGCCGCGAGGACCGCGAGCCCGGTGCGAACGCCCGCCGTCTCGCCGCCCTGTGCGCCGCCACGGTGCTGTGCGGAGAGCTCTCGCTGCTCGCCGCGCAGACGAACCCGGGTGAGCTGATGGCCGCCCACGTCGCCATGGAACGACGCGGCGCGACGCCGGCCGGAGGCGCAGCATGACGGCGAACGGCGCACTGCGCATCGGCATCCACGACATCGCCATCGCGACCGGGCACCACGTGCTCGAGCTCGACGACCTGGCCGAGCGCCTCGGCGTCGACCCGGCGAAGTACCACGTCGGCATCGGCCAGGACGCCTTCAGCGTGCCCGCCCCGGACGAGGACATCGTCACGATGGGGGCCGCCGCCGCCAAGGAGGTCATCGACCGCCACGGCGTCGGCGGCATCCGCACCGTGCTGTTCGCCACCGAGTCCGGTGTCGACCAGTCCAAGGCCGCCGGGGTGTTCGCGCACGGGCTGCTCGGCCTGCCGAAGAACGTCCGCGTCGTCGAGCTGAAGCAGGCCTGCTACGGCGGGATGGCCGCCGTGCAGCTCGCCCTCGGGATCATCGCCAGGGCCCCGCACGAGCGCGTGCTCGTCATCGCCGCCGACGTCGCCCGCTACGACGTCGACACCGCCGCCGAGCCGACGCAGGGTGCCGGTGCCGCGGCGATCCTGGTGTCCGCCGACCCCGACCTGATCGAGATCGAGCCGGCCGCCGGTGTCTTCACCGCGGACGTCGACGACTTCTGGCGCCCGAACGACCGCTCCACCGCGCTGGTCGACGGTCGCCTGTCCGTCAGCGCGTACGTCGACGCCTTCGTGGGTGCGTGGGACGACCTCGCCGAGCAGGGCGGGCCGGCGTACGAGGACATCGTGCGCTTCGTGCACCACCAGCCGTTCACGAAGATGGCGCTCAAGGCGCACCGGAAGCTCACGCAGCACGTGGGCGTGCCGTTCGACGAGTCGGAGCTGTTCGTCGGCTTCACGTACAACAAGCAGACCGGCAACACGTACACGGCGTCGCTCTGGATCGGGCTCGCCGCGCTCCTCGACCTCGACGAGGACCTGGCGGGGGAGCGCATCGCCCTGTTCAGCTACGGCTCGGGCAGCGTCGGCGAGCTCCTGACGGGCATCGTGCAGCCGTCGTACCGCGACCACCGTCGCGTCGGTCGGGTCCGCCAGCTGCTGTCCGCGCGCGTCCCGCTGACCGTCGACGCGTACCGCGAGCTGCACGCGACCGGGGCCGCGACGAGCGACGACGTCGAGCGTCCGCGCGTGACGGCGGGGCCGTTCCGGTTCGCCGGGGTGCGGGGCGGCGCGCGGCACTACGAGGCGACCGCGCAGGCCTGACCCCTCCGCGAAGGCCGGACCCCTCCGCGAAAGCGACAGATCCCTGCGGAACGTTCCGCAGGGATCTGTCGCTTCCGCGTGACGGACGGGGCCTCGTGCGCACGGGGATCCGCCAGGTAGTCTTTCCGCGACGGATCGGAGGGGTGATGGCAGCGGGCAGGAGTGCGTCGGACACCGTCGGTGCCCTCGTCGCGACCCTCCCCCGATCCCCGAAGCTGCCCGACGTGGTCGACGGCGTCGGCCGGTTGATCGGCAAACCCACCCGCGTGGTCGACGTCGACGGCCCGAGCTGGGGCCCGCTGACCGCGCTCGTGTCGCAGTTCGAACACGAGAACCTCGTGCTCGTGCCGGCCGACGCCCCCGAGCTCTACCGGATGCACTGCGTCCTGCACGAGCTCGGCCACCTGGTGCACGGCGACGTCGGGTCGCCCACCACGGCCTCGATCGCCGAGTTCGCCTCGGGTGGGCACGTGTGCCGGCGGACCCTCGACGGGGACTCCGGCCTGGTGAGCATCTCGGACGACGACGAGCACTTCGCCGAGCGCTTCGCGTACGAACTGGCGACCGTGCTGCTCGCCGGCAGCGCGAGCGCGGACGAGCGGGCCTACGGCTGATGGCCGTCCTGCACGCCGCGGCCTTCTGGTGCGCGGCGCTGATCTTCCTCGCCCGCACGCCCCACGTGCTCCGGAACCCTCGTGGCCGCGCGGCCTGGGGCGCCACCGGGGTCGGCGCGCTCGGGCTGCTGACACTCGGCAGTGTCGTTCCGCAGACCGTGCTCGACGGTGCGCTCGGCGGGACGAACCTGATCAACCTCGTGCAGAACGTCTGCGCCACCGCGGCGTTCTGGCTGATGCTCCGTGCGAGCACCTCGGACCTGCCGAAGCGGCCCCTGCTCGCGAGCCCGGTGGCGCTGCTCGTGCTCGTCGTGGCGTTCGCCGTGCCGTTCTTCGCCGTCCCTGACCGCGGGGACACCGACTTCGCCTTCATCATCAACGGCATCGACGCGCCGGCGATGTGGCTGTACGGCTCGATCTACATGGTGGGCGTGGGGGCGATCGCCGCCGCCACCCTCCGGCACGGTGAACTGCGGAACCCGGTCGCGCTCGTGGTCTTCCGCGTCGGGCTCTCGCTCGTGGTCATCGCGAGCATCGACGAGTTGCTCTCGCTCACCGCCGACCACTTCGGGCTGTTCCCGGCCACGCTGCGCGACGGCCTCCGCCTGGGCTTCGACCCGCCGTTCTACCTGGGCATCGTGCTCATCGTCGTGGCGATGGCGTCCCTGACGTTCCGCCGGTGGTTGCGTGACCTGACGTGCCGTCGGCACCACCGGCTACTGCGGCGCATCGCCCGACGCCACGACCTGCACGCCGTCGAGCGGGACGGTGACGTGCAGGCGCGGACCTACGACCTCGTCATCGCGATCCGTGACGCCGAGGTGCAGGGCCGCACCCTCGACGACGCCGAACTCGTCCAGGTGCGGTCGGCCGAACTGACCCTGACCCGCAGTCTCGGAGGCTGATGCGATGACGATCGTCTGGTGGGCGCTCGGCGTGCTCGTGGTGCTGGCAGCGGTGTTCCTGCTCGTGCTGCGGAAGGTCGTCGGCAGGATCGTGCTGCCCGGCGGCGACCGGTGGACCCCGGTGCTCGGGACGACCGACGACTCGATCCGGCTCCCGATCACCGACGACACGGTGCGGCCGGGGGAGTACGGGCTGTGGCACGACGGCTCCGGGCACACGACGGTGGGGCCCGTGCTCGAGGTCGACGAGGCAGCCGGCACCGTCCGCCGCGCGCTGGTCCGGACGAGCGGCGACTTGTCCGCACGGGTGCGGTGGAGCGGGCACGTGCACCCGGACCCCGCGGCGATGGACGTCGACTGGGACGAGGTGTCACTGCCGACACCCGTGGGGCCGGCGCCGGCGTGGGTCATCCGGCCAGGAGCGGCCGGGGCCGGGGCCGCCGCGCCCGCCGGGGCCGCCGCGCCCGCCGCGGCCGGCGATGCCGCCACCACGTGGGCCGTCCACGTCCACGGCATCCGCACCACCCGCGTCACCGCGCTCCGGACCGTCCCCGCGGCGCTCGATGCCGGCTGGACCTCGATCGTGCCGTCCTTCCGCGGTGACGGCGAGGCACCGTGGGAGGGCCGCGCGTCGCACCTCGGCGCCCGCGAGTGGCCCGACGTCGAGGCCGCCCTCGACCACGCCGTCGCGAACGGGGCCGAACGGCTCGTCATCGTGGGGTGGTCGATGGGCGCCACGATCACCCACGAACTCCTCGCACGGTCAGCGCACCGCGACCGGTTCGTCGGACTGCTCCTGGTGTCACCGGCGCTCGACTGGGCGACGACCGTACGCTCCCAGGCTGGTCGCGCCGGGCTCCCCGGGTTCATCATCGGTGCCGCGCTCCGGGCGATGTCCCTGCCGATCGTGTGCCGTGTCGTCGGGCTCCGGTCACCGGTGGACGTCCGTGCGCTCTCGTGGTTGCACGCGCCGCGGAGCCTGCCGCCGACCCTGCTCATCCACTCGTCGGGGGACACCACCGTGCCCTTCGGCGTCAGCCAGCAGTTCGCCGCCGCGCACCCCGACACGGTGACGCTGGCGGTGAGCGAACCGGCCGAGCACGCCTGGGAGCGCAACGTCGACGCCGCCTGGTTCGACACCACGATCACCGCCTGGGCGAAGACGCTCTGACACACCGGGTCGGGGGAGTAGACAGGGCCATGGGCCAGCTCATCTACGACGGCCAGCCGCTCGATCTCCGCATCGACGACCGGGCCATGACACACCTGCAGATCGTGATCGTGAACATGCTCCGGCGCGACCACCGGTTCGCGTTCTCGTGGAAGGACGACGTCGTCCACGGTGACGGCCGCAGCACGATCTGGCTGAACCCGAACGTCGGCCTGCACTTCAAGTTCTCCGGCAGCAGGGTGCCCTCGATCAACCGCAGCTGGCTCGAGGACCTGTACGCCTCTGCCACCTCCGGGTCTGGGCTCGTCCTGACGCCGGAGCCGCCGGACACGAGCACCGGGGACGACTCGGCCTGGTCGCGTGCGGTGGCACCGGGCGACGCCGACGACGCATCGGGGACACCGAGCGGTAGCACGGCGGAGTAGTTCCGGTCAACGGGTAGCCATCAGTCCGTCATCGTCTTATTGTTTCTTCACCGCGGATCAGTGTCGTCCCTTCGGGCCGGCATCCAGGGAGCCGGTGACGGCAACGAACCGCGGCAGGAGGGGGACCCGAATGACCGTGCCGCAGTGCGCGCCCGGCGCCGACCAACCATCGGTGATCGAGCGGCGTGCACGACGGGAGTCCCGGATCAGGAGACTCGTCGTCCAGGAAACCGGGTCATCGCACCCGGGTCCTAGCGTCACGCCACTGGGCTCGTCGGTCAGGCCTCACTGACCGGCACCCTCCACAGGACGCCCCGGCAGTCGGATTCGGGTTCCGCTACCGGGGCGTCCTGCTGCCCGCACCAGGCGTGTGCTGCAGTCTCAGTAGACGTCGCGGACGTAGCGCTTCAACCGCCGCAGGTCGGCGAGGTACGACTGCGCGTCGTCCTCGTCGCGCCCGCGGCCGGTCCGGATGACGTCGAGCAGCGCGGCCTCGACGTCCTTCGCCATCCGCGAGGCATCGCCGCACACGTAGACGTGCCCGCCGTCCTCGAGCCACGCGAACAGCTCGGCGGACTGCTCGCGCATCCGGGTCTGCACGTAGACCTTCTCGGCCTGGTCGCGGGAGAACGCCAGGTCGAGCCGGTTCAGCACGCCCTGCTCCTGCAGTTCGGTGAGCTCGTCCCGGTACACGAAGTCCGTGTCGCGGTGCTGGTCGCCGAAGAACAGCCAGTTGCGCCCGGTCGCGCCCGCTGCGGCCCGCTCGTGCAGGAACCCGCGGAACGGTGCGATGCCGGTGCCCGGCCCGATCATGATCATCGGTGCGGCTGCATCCGACGGCACGCCGAACGCGGCGTTCGGCTGCAGGTACACGTCCACGGTGCCGTCGGGGTCGACCCGGTCGGCCAGGAACGTCGATGCGACGCCGGCGTGCATCCGGTGCGGGTCGCCGTACCGGACGGACGCGATCGTCAGGTGGATGCGGTCCGGGTGCGCCAGCGGGCTCGACGAGATCGAGTACTGGCGTGCCTGCAACGGCCGCAGGTTCGGCAGCAGCTCGTCGAGTCCGGGTGCGGCCGGACCGGCGTCGCGCAGCAGGTCGAGGACGTCGCGGCCCCAGAGCCAGCGGTCCAGTTCGTGCTTGTCCCCGTGCGACACGACCGCGGCGAGCTCGCTCGCCGGTGCGCGCTGCACGAGGTCGGCGATCAGGTCCTTCGACGGCGTCCGGATCTCGCGGTCGCTCCGCAGCACCTCGGTGATCGGTCGACCGTCGAACGACTCGCCACCGGTCGCGCCGACCTGCTCGAGCAGTTCGTCGACGAACACGGCGTCGTTGACGGGCACGACCGCCAGGGCGTCGCCGGCGGCGTACTCGATGCCGGAGTCGCCGAGGTCGAACTCGTAGTGCCGGATCTCCTTCGCGCTGCGCGGCGACGAGAGCAGCCGGTTCTCGACCAGACGCGACGGGTACGGGTTGCGCTTGTTCCACTGGGCACCGGGCCGGGAGGCACGGCTCGCGCCCGCCCCGCCGCTCGCGGACGCGGCGCCGGTTGCGCCCACCCCCGTGGTCGCGCCGGGCTGTGCACCCGCCTCGGCCGCCAGCCGGTCGAGCACGGCGGCGGTCCAGAGTGCGGCGGCGTCCTCGAAGTCGACGTCGCAGTCCACACGGTCGTGCACCCGGGTCGCGCCGAGCTGCTCGAAGCGGGTGTCGAGGAGCTTGCCGGCCTGGCAGAACTCGTCGTAGCTCGTGTCGCCGAGGCCGAGGACCGCGTACTGCAGCCCCTCGAGCCGTGGCACGGTGCTCGCCTGGATCGCGTCCCAGAACAGGCCGGCGTTGTCGGGCATCTCGCCCTCGCCGTACGTCGAGGTCACGATGAGCACGTGGGTCATCTCAGCGAGCTGCTCCGGCGTGACGGCGTCGAGCGCGGCGGCACGGCCGCCGAGCCCGCGGGCCTTCGCCCCGGCGACGAGCTCGTCGGCCAGGAACTCGGCGTTGCCGGTCTGGGTGCCGAACAGCACGTCGATGGTCGTCGTGGGGGCGGCGACGGACGCCTTCTTGCCGGCCGCGGCGATGCCCGCGATGAACCCGGCCAGCCAGGACTCCTGGGCCGCCGAGAACGGTGCGTCGACCGGGATCAGGGATCCGGTCGGGGGGAGCAGGCTCACGCGGACACCGCCTCGGTCGGCGCCTGCGGTGCGCGGCGGGCGATGTCCTCGAGCGCCGCGGTCGCGAGCAGCTCGTCGAAGCGGGCCTCGCGGACACGTCCGTCGTTCTTGGCGTTCTGGTGCATGATCCACCCCGTGGTGCCCGGTGCGTCCATGCTGCGGTTGTTCCGCTGCGTGAGCGCACGCTTGTAGTCGTCGAGTCGCTTGATCGCGATGAGCGTCGCGAGCTGGTCGTCGGCGAACCGGTCGAGCGTGCCGCGCAGGTACTTCACGACGCGCTGCTTGACCGAGAAGTCCTCGGTCAGGACGAGGTTCTTCACCGCTTCGGTGACGCGGGGGTCGTTCGCACCCGCACCGGGGACGCGCTCGAGCGCGACGTCCTGCGCGACGCCGAGCACCGTGTACGACGACAGCAGCGAGAACATGTCGCCGCTCTGGTCGCCGAGCGCGGGTGCACGGCCGTCGAGCACGGTCCGCTGGTCGCGGTAGTCCACCTTGAACGCACGGAGCTTGTCCGTGGCGATCGAGGTCGCGAGCTCGTCGAGCAGCTCGGTGCGGGACGCGGCCGCGAGGATCTCGCCGGCGTCCTGCGTGAGCAGCAGCGCACGCGGCATGCCGACGTACACGTGCTGCCGGGTGGTCTCCCACTCGGCGAGCAGGCGCTCGGCCAACGCCGAACCGGTCGCCTCGAGGTGCCACTCGAGCAGCAGGCGCGCGCCGGCCTCGTGGAACGCCCCGCGCTCGGTGTCGGTGACGGGGAACACGAGCAGCGAGTCGGTGCTGGCACGCTCGCCGACCCGGCCGGACGGGTCGTACTGGTACAGGAACCCGCCGGACATGCCGTTGCCGAGGCCCTTGCCGAACGCGCCGAGGTTGAACACGGCACCGCCGGTCATGTACTCGCAGCCGAAGTCGCCGACGCCCTCGACCACGGCGGTCGCGCCGGAGTTGCGCACGGCGAACCGGTCTCCGGCCTCGCCCTCGACGAACGTGCGTCCGCCGGTGGCGCCGAAGAGCGCGAAGTTGCCGATCAGCACGTTGCCGCCCTGGTCGGCGCTGCCGCCGCCGGGTGCACGGACGATGATCCGTCCGCCGCTCTGGCTCTTGCCGACGCCGTCGTTCGCGGTGCCGGTGTGCTCGAGGACGATGCCGTCGTTGTTGAACACGCCGTACGACTGCCCGGCGGAGCCCTGGGTGCGGATCGTGACCGCACCGTCGACCAGTCGGCGACGTCCGCGGTCGTCGGTCGCCACGGCCGGCAGGCCCCGGACGTCATCGGCGCCGAGCTCGTGGTTGAGCAGGCGCTCGACGTCGATGCCGAGCTGGCCGCCGACGGACTTGTCGCTGTTGCCGAGCAGGACGCCGTGCACGAGCACGTGCTCCTGCGCGTGGTCGACCAGTGCCGTGCGGATGCGCTCGAGCAGCGCGTCGTCGGTGTGGAAGTCCTTCTCCAGGTACTCCGGGTCCGTCACGACCTTCTCCGGCACCTGGGCGAGCAGCGCACGGGCGTCGAGACGACCGACGCTCGCCGGGTGGTCGAGGAGCTGCAGCAGGTCGGTGCGACCCCGGGCCTCGCGCAGGGAGCGCAGGCCGAGGCGGGCGAGGATCTGCCGGACGTCGTGCGCGATGTTGAGCAGGTACTGCGCGAGCGCACGCGGGTCGCCCTCGAACGCCTCGGCGTTCGTGGTGAGGCCGGCGGGGCACTTCACGTTGCAGTTCTTCGCCATGACGCAGCCGAGCATCATGAGCGCGGTCGTGCCGAACTCGAAGCTGTCGCCGCCGAGCAGCGCGCTCGTCACCACGTCGGACCCGGTCTGGTGCGCGCCCGAGCAACGGAGCGTGACCTTCGAGCGCAGGCCGTTCGCGACCAGGGCCTGGTGGACCTCGGCGACGCCGATCTCCGCCGAGCGGCCCGCGTACTTCAGGCTCGTGACGGCCGCGGCGCCGGTGCCGCCGGTGTTGCCCGCGACGTTGATGACGTCCGCGCCGGCCTTGGCGACGCCGACCGCGATGGTGCCGATGCCCTCGGAGGACACGAGCTTCACGATCACCCGGACGCGGGCGGCCTTGCAGTCGTGGATGAGCTGCGCCAGGTCCTCGATCGAGTACGTGTCGTGGTGCGGCGGCGGCGAGATGAGCTCGACGCCGGGCGTACCACCACGGGCCGCGGCGATGTCCACCGTGACCTTCGGCGCGGGCAGCTGGCCGCCCTCGCCGGGCTTCGCGCCCTGACCGATCTTGATCTCGAGTTCCTCGAGCATCGGGTCGGCGAGGTAGCCCGCCCAGATGCCGAAGCGACCCGAGGCGAACTGCTTGATCCGCGAGCCACGGATGGTGCCGTAGCGGGAGTGGTGCTCGCCGCCCTCACCGCTGTTCGACATGCCGCCGACCATGTTCGTGCCGTGTGCCACCGCTTCGTGCGCGGTGGCGACGAGGGCACCGTGGCTCATGGCGCCGGACGCCAGGGTCCTGGTGATCTCGTGCGCCGGCTGGACCTCGTCGAGGCCGACGCTGTCAGGGGCGCTCTCGAGCAGGGCGAGCAGCCCGACGGCCGCACCGGTGGCGCGGAGCGTCACCCGGGTGTCGTCGACGGCGTCGACGTCGACCTGGCCCGGGTACAGCAACGCGAGGCCGTCTGCCAGGGCCTGGTGGCGCAGTGCACCCGTGGTCCCCGTCGACGCGAGCTCCAGACGGAACCGCTCCGTGCCTCCCGGCAGGTCCTGTTCCGTCGACGGACGCGAGCCGGACAGGCCGCGCACCGTGACGCTGGAGTTGCCGCTGGTCGAGAAACGACCGAGCTCGCGGGCGAAGTCCTCGGCGGTGTCGATGCCGGTGACGTCCGCGGGCAGCGCGAGCACGTCGCGGAGCGCTGCGGGGCGGCGCGACCGCTCGTCGTGCGTGGTCTGCAGGAACGTGACGTAGCCGGGCGTGATGCGGTGCTGGTCGATCTCGGCGTCGCTGAGACGGTCGTACCCGGTGTTCCGGTACGCGGCGTCCGTGATGCCGAACGAGTCGTCGAGCTGGCCGAGCGTGAGCAGGCGCAGCGCATCCGAGTCGCCGGAACGCTCGAACGACGGACGCTCCTCGGTCATGCCGCCGAACCCGCGGACGCTCGCGACGCCGAACGAGTGGCCGGCACCGTCCGAACGCTCCTTGAACAGGCCGAGCAGGGGCACCTGGCCCTCGGCCGCGACCGAACGGGCACGCTCGTGCCAGTCCGTCGCCGCCTGGGCGATGCGGGCGAAGCCGACGCCGCCCACGGGGGCCTGCATGTGCGGGAAGATCCGGGCGAGCACGTCGTCGCCGGTGTCGAGGTAGTTCGGCTCGAAGAACGCGCCGCCGATGTAGCTCTCGGCGGTGCACAGGCCGACGCGGCCCATCGTCTTCGCCAGGGCCTTCTCGGCGGCCTTGCGGAACTGCTTGAGCGCGAGGTCCGTCGCGGTGAGCTCGCCAGCGGGGGCGGGCGCTGCGGGGTACTTCTCCTCCGCACGCAGGCGCGCGGACAGGCTGTACACAGCCGAGGCCCCGAAGCCGAGCGCCGTGGCCACGTGGTGTGACGATGGCAGCTGACCGCTCTCGGCGACCACGGACACCCGCAAGCGCAGACCGGTCTCGATGAGCCGCTGGTTGACCGCGGCCACCGCCAGGATCACGGGGAGGGGCGCATGGGTCGACGACACCGCACGGTCGGTCAGGACCGCGATCCCACCGCTGTGGGCCGCGAACGCCTCGATCGCGTCGCACAGGGCGGTCACGGCGTCGCGCATCGCGTCCGCGTTGGCCTGCTCGTCACCGAGCACCGGCACGTAGAGCATGTCGAATCGCTCGAGCGGCACGATGTCCTGGTCGCGCAGGCGCACCATGTCCAGGTGCCCGAGGATCGGCGACTGCACGACGAGCTGCCGGCCCGTCGTGCCGGTGCCGTCCGGCTTCGCACCGAGCGCCACGCGCATGCTCATGCCGTCGGCCTCGCGGATCGAGTCCAGCGGCGGGTTCGTCACCTGGGCGAAGCGCTGCGAGAAGTACTTCGCCATGCCGCCCTCGGTGTCGCTCAGGGCGTTGATGGCGTTGCCGTAGCCCATCGCCGAGATCCGCTCCGAGCCGTTCTGCAGCATCGGGTCGAGCATGAACCGGAAGCTCTCCTGGTTCAGCGAGTACGCCACGTACCGACCCGCCAGCGACAGGTCGCCCTCGTAGCCCAGGGTGTTCCTGGTGCGGTCGTACGCGGGCGCAGGCAGGTCGTCGAGGTTCACGCGGGCGGCGTCCAGCAGGGTGCCGTAGTCGCGTCGGGCGGCGAGCATCGACAGGACCTCGCCGGAACGCATCCGGGTGCCGGTGCGGTGGTCGACGACGAGCATGCCGCCGGCCTCGATGCGACCGCGGTGCACGACCTCGTCCGCGTCGAACGTGACCTGACCGGCCTCGGACGACACCATCAGGTACTCGGTGGTCTCGACGGTGCGCAGCGGGCGCAGTCCCAGGCGGTCCAGGCGTGCGCCGACGACGTCGCCGTCGCTGAAGATCACGGCGGCCGGGCCGTCGTTCTTCTCCTCGTACAGCGAGAAGTACTCGAGCATGTCCCGCACGTCGGCGGTCAGCGTGCGGTCGTTCTCCCACGCCGGCGGCATCAGCGACACGACGGCCTCGACGATCTCGAGCCCGTCGTCGAACACCCGGCTCTGCAGCGTCTGGTCGAGGCGGCTCGAGTCGGACTGCCCGGGCGGGCGGACGATGCTGCGGGTGCGGGCACGGGCGAGCGCCTCGTCGGACAACCGGTTCTTCCGGTCCGTGTTCAGTTCGCCGTTGTGCGCCATCAGCCGGAACGGCTGCGCCATCGTCGGGTGCGGCTCGGTGTTCGTCGAGAACCGGGTGTGGAAGTACAGCGTCCGCACCGAGTGGCGCGGGTCGCGCAGGTCCGTGAAGTACCCGATGACCTCGCCGGAGTTCAGCCGGCCCTTCAGGATCTGGGTCCGGGCGCTGAGCGACAGCGGGTACAGGGCAGCGTGCTGGGCGCGCTGCTCGGCGGCCTCGCCGTAGGACACCGACTCGATCGCGAGCAGGGCACGGTTCGCCGCCTGGTCCACCGCCTCGCGCTCCCAGTCCGAGGGTGCCCGGAAGACCCACTGCACGATCGGTAGCTGGTACTGCTCGGCCTCGGGCCGGGCGACGGAGTGGTCCACCGGCACGTCGCGGACGACGAGCAGCTCGAAGCCCTGCTGCTCGATGGCGTCCGTGACCGTCTGCTGCGCACGGGCGCGCTCGGCATCCGCCTCTGCACCGTCGCCGCTCGGTACGAAGCAGTTCGCGACGCCGAAGTGGCCCGCGCGGAGCTCGTGGCCCGTGATGGCGCTGAAGAACTCCACCGACAGGTCGATGCTCACGCCGGCGCCGTCACCGACACCCTCGGCGGACTTGCCGCCGCGGTGGGGGATGGCGCAGAGCGCTTCGTCGCCCTTGCGGATGACGTCGTGGTGGGGCGTGCCGTCGAGTCGGGTGATGAAGCCGACGCCGCAGTCGCTCGATTCGCGGGCAGGGTCGTAGAGACCGAAGGAGGTGGGGTTCACGTGTGCGAGTCCAGTGGGGCGTTGCCGGCAGCGGACGGCCAGGCTGCATCGATGGAGCGCTCGCCGCGGGCGGACCGGTGTTGGCAGTCGGGCCCTGTGGGGTGGTGGTGCGGTACGGCGATGCTACGGCTTGGTATACCGCGCACGCAACACCGTGCCGCGCGCGCCGTGCAACCCCGCACCGGGTGGGTGAACCGGCACGGTGTCAGGCGGCGCGCTCGCCCGTCCGGTCGCTGACCCCGATCGTCTCGGTGACCGCCGTGCTCGCGTCGGCGGCGGGTGTCGTCCCGGGGCGGATGAGCTCCGGGTGACGCCGGCCGCTGCGGAACACCCAGGCCTTGAACAGCACGAACCGCACGCACGTCGCGAACAGGTTCGCTGCCGTCAGCACGAGGATCTCCGTGCCGTGCGAGGCCCCCGGCGTCGTGCTGTGCAGCACCACGAGCGACCCCGACGTGATCGCCCAGGCGACGCCGAAGACCACCAACCCCTGCACGTGGTGCCGCCCGGCTCCGGCACGGCCCCGCACGCCGAAGGTGAACCGTCGGTTGAGGGCGGTGTTGCCGATGGCCGTCAGCAGCAGCGCGAGGAAGTCCGCGGTCTGCGCCCCGATCGCCGGCCGGAACAGTGCGTAGAGCACGGCGAACGCCACGGTGGAGAGCACCCCGATCGCGCCGAACCGCAGCAGCTGCCCGAAGAACCCGACGTGCGGCGGGGTGAAGGGCCGGCGGCCGATCGCCTCGTACACCGTGCCGATCGGCACCCGACCGGTGGCGATGCCCCGCGAGACGCGCCACATGCCCTTCAGGTCCTCGGTGGCGGTCGAGGCGATGTGCACCGACGAGTTGACGTCGTCGACCCAGTCCACCGGGACCTCGTGGATGCGCAGCCCAGCGTGCTCGGCCAGCACCAGCATCTCGGTGTCGAAGAACCACGCGTCGTCCTCGCAGAGCGGCAGCAGGTGGTCGGCCGCCCGCTTCGTGACGGCCTTGAACCCGCACTGCGCGTCGGAGAACGACACCCCCATCGTGGTCCGGAGCAGCAGGTTGTACGAGCGGGAGATGAACTCGCGCTTGCTGCCCCGCACCACCCGCGACGAATCCGCCAACCGCGTGCCGATCGCCAGGTCGGAGTGCCCGGAGAGCAGCGGGGCGACGAGCGGCTCGAGGGCCGCCAGGTCCGTCGACAGGTCCTCGTCGACGTACACGAGCACGGTCGCCGGGGACTCGGCCCACACCGCCTTGAGCGCCCGGCCCCGGCCCTTCTCGGGCAGGTGGACCGCGTGCACGCCCGGCAGCATCGCGGCGAGGTCGTCGGCGATGCGGGCAGTGTCGTCGGTCGAGGCGTTGTCCGCGATCGTGATCCGCCACGAGTGGTGCAGCGACGTCCGGCAGAACGTGTGCAGGCGTCGCACGTGGGCCGCGAGCGTGTCCTGTTCGTCGTAGCAGGGGACGACGATGTCGATGTCGAGGGTCTGGTTCGTCTCCGTCATGTCGCTCATGCTCGGCAGCGGGGCTACGGGGGCCGATGCAGTGCGCTGTGGCCCCGGTAAGAACGAACTCCACGTGAACGCGGCGGACACGACACCTGTCGTCCGGATACGGTCGACGGACGATGACGACCGAGCGCGACGATGCCCACCGATCACCGGTGCTGCTCCCGGGGGAGCGGCTCGGCCTGGCGCTCGACGAACGGTGCCCGGAGTTCGAGGAGCTCCTGCTCACACCGCCCCTGCACGGCATCCGACCCGATGGCCACGACTGGCTCCGGCGTCGCTACGCCGAGATCGTCCCGCTCGTGCTCCCCGCCGCGTTGCGGGCCGTCGAGCGCGGAGAACCCGTCGACGGTGACTGCCTGGCGCAGCTGCGCGCGGTGGCGGTCGCCAGTGCCGAGGACCCACGAGCCGATGTGTCGGTCGTGCTCCGCGGCGCACTGCCCGCGATCCGCGTCTTCGCACTCGTCATGCACACGGCCACCCGCGACCGCGCCGTCACCCTCGAGCACGCCGGCCGGACGATGCTCGCGATGAGCCGTGCCGCACTCGTCGCCCACGAACTCGGCTCGTGCTGGGCCGAGGCCTGGGCGCAGCAGCGTCGATCCGCGGGGGACACCGCGGCGGCGACCACGACGGGTGAGATCGACCTCGTCGCCCACGTACCCGGACTCGACGAGACCGAGGAGCAGATGCTGGCGCTCGCCGCGCAGGGGCTGTCGAACGACCAGATCGCCAAGGAGACCGCGTACAGCCGGCAGGCCGTCGCCTGGCACCTCGGTCGGCTCATGAGGTCGTGGTGCGCGCCGAACCGGACGGCGTTGGTGTCGGTCGGCTTCGTGCGGGGGTGGATCCGCTCACGGCGCGACGCGCGGTCGGTGGACAGCGCTCTGCGCCCGGCGATCGAGCCAGCAGTCGAGCGACCCACCACACGCGACGACGCCCCCTGAGACCGTGGTCCCCGGGGGCGTCGGACGCGGATCGGCCGATCAGCCGCCGTTCACGTGGATGACGTTGTCGATGCGCTCGATGTTGCCGAACACACCCCAGTTGAGGTAGCCGCCGTCTCCGTTGTTGGTGACCTTGCCGGGGCCCTTGAACCAGTAGATGACGTAGTTGCCGCCCTTGATGTCGATCGACTGGGCGTCGGCGACGTCACCCTCGACGGTGATGTCCTGGTTCTTGTTCACCACCGCGACGGTCAGGCGGTCGGGGTTGCCGGCGTTCCAGTACCCGACGTCGAGCGCAGCCTGGACAGCGCCGTTGCGGTCGCTCTGGTCGTTGACGGCGTCCTTGATCGCGTTGACGATCGCGACCGGGTCGAGGTTGACGTTGACGTTGCCGCCGACCGACGCCGAGGTGCTCGGTGCGGGCTCGGCGGCCTGTGCGGGTGCCGCGACGAACGCCCCGGCGATGACGGCGCCGCCGAGGGCGGTGCCGGCGAGGAGCTTGACGGACTTGCGCTTGAACGAGTTCATGATCGTGTTCCCATCTCTGCGGTGGTGACCCGTGTGGGTCGTCCAGCTCGGACAGGACCCAGCCTGCGTCGCCGACCGCCTAGTTGCACGCGTCCGGCCCGGACGTTGGACGATCGTCTGACGATCCGGACTATTGCGCCGGGCGCGTGCCATCCTCCGGCCCCCGGCCCCATCGAGTGAGCAGAAGACGTCGAGTCCGCGCGGGACTCGACGTCTTCTGCTCACACGGCGAGCGGGCCGAGCGGGGCGAGCGGGGCGAGCGGGGCGAGCGGGTCGAGCGGCGCCCCCGGCAGGTCCACCGTGAACGCCGTCCGGCCCGGCTCCGACGCCACCCGCACGCTCCCGCCGTGCGACGACACCACGGCCCGGACGATCGCCAGCCCGAGGCCGCTCGTCCCCTGTCCCTGCGCACGGGTCCGCGAGGCCTCGCCCCGGGTGAACCGGTCGAACAGCGTCGGCAGGGCGTCCGACGGGATCACCGGCCCGTCGTTGGCCACGACGAGGCGAGCGGCCGCACCAGCACCGGACGGCCCCACCCGCTGCAACGACACCACGACGGCGGTGCCAGCCGGGGTGTGCGTCCGGGCGTTCGCGAGCAGGTTCGTCACCACGCGGCGGAGCTGCTCCGCGTCGCCCGTCACGGTCAGCGGGTGGTCGTCGACGATCTGCAGCGTCCACCGGTGCCCGGGCGCGGTGGCTCGGGCGTCCATCGTCGCCTCGACCACGATCGAGGTCAGGTCGACGGGTTCGCGCACGATCGGGGACACCGGAGTCCCTGACGCCAGGGCCGTCGCGTCGAGTCGCGCGAGCAGCAGGAGCTCCTCGACGAGGTCGCCCATCCGGACGGCCTCCCGCCCGATCCGGTCGACGTTCCGGTGGATCGCATCGAGGTCCGACGATCGCGCGGTCAGCTCGGCGTAGGCGCGGACGGTCGCGATCGGCGTGCGGAGCTCGTGCGAGGCGTCGGCGACGAAGGTGCGCATGCCCGCCTCGGCGTCGCGTCGGACCGTCAGCGCCCGGGCGACGTGGCCGAGCAGGCGGTTCAGGGCGGTGCCGACCTGGCCGACCTCGCGGTTGGCCGTCAGGTCGGCGTCGGCGACCCGCACGGGGATGTCGGTGTCGCCGCGTTCCAGGTCGAGGGCGGTCACGCCGGAGGCGACCGCTGCGACGCGCTCGAGCGGTCGGAGCGGCCGCCGTACGAGCAGGGCGAGTGCCCAGGCGGCGACGGCGAGACCGAGCACCGTGACGATCCCGATGACGAGCAGCAGGCGTGCGATGGCGGCGTTCAGGTCGCCGAGGGGGAGTGCGGTGACGAACACGTCGCCGTCGTCCCCGACCGCCTGCACCCGGTAGGTGCCGAGCGATCCGAGGTCGACGGTCGACGGGTCGGCGCCGCTGTCGACCGCGGTGAGGGTCTTCCGTTGCGCTGACGACAGCCCGTGTTGGTCGCCGTCGCTGTCGGTGTAGCCGCCGAGCACGACGGCGCCGTCCCGCACGATGGCGACGACGGTGCCGGCGGACTGCCCGGGCGCACCGATGAAGGCGTTGTCGGGATCCGGACGATCCGACGACGACGAGGACGACGACGACGAGGACCCCGGCGGCGGCCCGGTGGGGGCGTCCGCACCGTCCCGTCCGCCGACGGTCCGGTTCGCGGCCGTCGACAGCTCCGCGTCCAGCCGGTCGACCAGGTAGCCCCGGAACGCGACGACGGTCACCGCGCCGACGACGACGTTCGTCGCGACGAGCAGCAGTGCCACGGCCGCCACGACCCGCCACCGCAACGACGGCACCCGTCCGGTGCGCTTCGAATGGGAGGCCCGGATCGCCTTCCCGGGTCGGCTCACGGAACCGGCCGCAAGACGTACCCGGCCCCGCGCACCGTCTGCAGCATCGGCTCGCGTCCTGCGTCGAGCTTCTTCCGCAGGTACGACACGTACATGTCGACCAGGTTCGACGACGACCCGAAGTCCATCCCCCAGACGCCCGCGAGCAGCTGTTCCCGCGAGAGCACCCGGTTCGCGTTCCGCGCCAGGTGCCGCAGCAGCTCGTACTCGGTCGGCGTGAGCTCGATCGGTTCGCCGCCACGGCTGACGGCTCGGGCGTCCTCGTCCAGCCGGAGGTCACCGACCACCACCTCGGCGCTGCCGCCCACGGCGGCGACCCGGGCAGAGGTCCGCGCCAGGATCCGTGCCCGGACGAGCAGCTCGTCGATGCCGAACGGCTTGGTCAGGTAGTCGTCGCCGCCGCCGGTGAGTCCGGCGAGCCGATCCTCGGGGGCGTCCCGCGCGGTGAGGAACAGGACACGGACGGCGTCACGGGAGTCGCGGAGCCGCTCGAGCACCTCGAAGCCGTCGATGTCCGGCAGCATCACGTCGAGCACGATGACGTCTGGTTGGAACTCCCGCGCCGCGAACAGGACGTCCCGCCCGCGGTGCACGGCCCGCACGGCCCAGCCGTCCCCCTCGAACGCGAGGGCGACGGCGTCGGCCAGGGCGTGCTCGTCGTCGACGACGAGGGCGCGGACGGGGGAGCCGTCGGTGCGCTGCAGCGGTTGGCCGGTCACGTCCGCGAGCCTATCCACCGCGCCCTCGTCGTCGATCACTTCGTGGTGCTCAGGTCGTAGACGGTCTGCCCGCCGACCGTCGTCGACTCGTAGTTCGCCGCGACCCACTCCTGGATCGCCGAGGCGGTGGACGATCCGCCGCCCATGCCGCCACCACCCGAGCCGGAGGAGACGTAGTACCCGATGTCCCCGTCGGCGACGTACGCCTTGAACTCGGCGAGCGTCGGGGCCGGGTCGCTCGACCAGCCACCGATCGCCATGACGGCGGTGTCGGTGTCGAGTTCGAGCTGCGCGGCCGACTGCGATCCGTTGACCGCGGCCGCCCACTCGGCGTCGGACGCCTCGAGCAGCTTCTGCAGCGCCGACGAGGTCGACGTGCCGCCACCCGTGCCACCGCCCCCTGCCTGGAGGCCCGTCCCCGACTCCGCATCGGAGCTCGCGCCGTCGGAGTCCTCCGTCGTACCGCCCGGTGCCTGCCCGGTGGCGCCCTCCGGCGCCTCGCCGGTCATGCCCTCCGGCGAGGTCCCGCCGGGACCCTGCTGGGAGCCGTCGTCGGTGGTGGAGTCGTCACTGTCGGAACCGGCGGCCGATCCGCCGGGTCCCCCCGTGCCTCCCGGCATGCCACCCGTGCCGCCGCCACCCATCCCGCCGGAGCTGCTGCCTGCCGGACCGACGCTCGGGATCGAACCGGAGTGCGCGACGGTCGTCGTGGCGAGGGCGTAGGCCGTGGTGCCGCTGAGTCCGAACAGGGTGCCGGCGAGCACGCCGACCGTGACGAGCTTCCGCAGCGTCGGGATGCTGCCGATGACGATCAGCGCTGCCGACAGCAGGCCGCCGGCCAGCATCACCCAGCGGAGCCAGGGCAGCCACGTCGAGTTCTCGTTCAGCAGGCACCAGCCCCAGAAAGCCGTGATGCCGATCATCGCGGCGAGGCCGATGCGACCGAGGAACCGGTCGCGTGCGTGCCAGAGCAGGGCGCCGCCGGTGCCGACCAGTCCGGCGATCGCCGGGGCCAGTGCGACCGTGTAGTAGGGGTGGATCGTGCCGGACATGTACGAGAACACGAGCCCGGTCACGAGCAGCCAGCCGCCCCAGAGCACGAGTCCGGCGCGTGCCGGGTCGGCGAGGTGTCGACGGCCGACGACGACCAGGCCGACGATCAGTGCGATGAGTGCCGCGGGCAGGAGCCACGAGATCTCGAGGCCCATCTCGGACGAGAACAGGCGGTTCAGTCCCGTCGAGCCGCCGAACGAGCCGCCGGCGGTGCCGCCGGTCATGCCGCCGCCTCCGCCGCCGTTGCCCGAGCCGCCGAAGATCCGACCGAGGCCGTTGTAGCCGAACACCAGGTCGAGGACGGTGTTGTTCGTCGAACCGCCGATGTAGGGGCGGGACTCCGCCGGCCACAGCCACACGGCGACGACCCACCAGCCGGCGGCGACCACGAGGGAGCCCGCCGCGATGAGCAGTCCGACGACGCGCTTGCCCCAGGTGGTGCGGGCGGCGAACAGGAAGACCAGGCCGAAGGCCGGCAGGACCAGCAGGCCCTGCAGCATCTTCGTCAGGAACGCGAAGCCGAGGGCGACCCCGGCCAGGGCGATCCACTTCCAGCTGCCCTTCGGCAGCGCCCGGACCGTGCAGTACGCGCCGGCGGTCATCAGGAACACCAGCAGGGCGTCCGGGTTGTCGAACCGGAACATCAGCGCGGCGGCCGGGGTGGCCGCGACGACGAAGCCGGCGAGCAGTGCGCCGACGTTCGCGGTGGTGGTGCCGACGCGGGCGAGGGTGCGGCGGACCGTGCCCCACACGAGTGCGACGGAACCGACGGCCATCAGGGCCTGGGGGAGCAGCAGGCTGAAGCTCGAGAAGCCGAACAGCCGCGCGGACAACACCATCACCCACAGCGATGCCGGCGGCTTGTCCACCGTGATGAAGTTCGACGAGTCGAGGGAACCGAAGAAGAACGCCTCCCATGACTTCGTGCCGGCCTGCACGGCGGCGGCGTAGAAGCTGTTGGCGTACCCGGAGACGCTGAGGTCCCAGAGGTACACCACGGCGGTCACGGCGAGGAGCGCCCAGAACGCCGGCCGGAGCCAGCGGGCGTCCTCGCGCTCGCCGAGGAACAGGCGGGCGAGCGGCTTGCGGCGCCGATCCTGCGCGTCGGTCTGCGCGGGGCCCCTTCGATCGGTCACGGGTAGCGGGTACGTGGTCATGTCGATGAGCATCCGGGGCGTTCCCCGAACGCGGCACTGCGTCGCCTATGTGCGACCTAAGGAGTGCGTGCGCCCCCCCGCACGGTGCGAGGGGCGCTCTGCCGTGGTGCGAGGTTCCGCACTCGGTGCGAGGCACGCCGGGTCGCACGGGGTGCGGAACCTCGCACCGTTCGGCCGCGCACCTCGCACCGTGCGCGGGTCAGGCGTACCGCTGCGCCGCGTGCAGGGCCGCCCCCGTGTAGGACCCGCCGAACAGGAACACGTGCAGCAGCAGCGGCGCGAGCTGGTGGAGTTCGACGCGCTCCTGCCAGCCGTCGGCGAGCCGCGACTCGCGGTCGTAGGCGGCGAGCACCGTCTCCAGCCGTGGTAGCCCGAACAGCCCGAGCAGCGCCAGGTCGGTCTCAGCGTGCCCTCCGTGCGCGATCGGGTCGATGAGCACCGCGCCCGTGGGTTCGGACGCGTCCGTCGGCCAGAGCACGTTGCCGGCCCACAGGTCGCCGTGCAGCCGTGCGGGACCGTCCCCGACGAGTGCGGGCTGCGGTGACCCGAGCGTGCCGTCCTGCACCCGGTCGGCGACCCGGTCGAACACGGCGGCCTGGGCGTGGTCGAACCCGCCGGCGTCGACGATGCGCCGGACGAAGTCGCGGATCCGGTACTCGGCGAAGAACTCGCCCCACGTCGCCGGTGCGTGGGCGGCGTCGACGAACGGCGTGCGGGAGCGTCCCATCCGGAGCGCGGAACCCGTCGTCCAGCCGGCGGGTGGCGCACCCCAGTGGTCGGCACCGGCGGCGTGGGTGTGCGCGAGGGAGCGGCCGAAGCGCTCGGCCTGCGCGACGGTGGGGGAGCCGTCGGAGATCAGCTCGAGGTCGAGCACGGTCGGGCTCGGCCGGTCGAGCACCCGCGCGATCCTGGTGCCGCCCGCGTCCTCGGCCTCGGCGAGCCAGACGAGTCCGGCGGCTTCGGCTGCCGCTTCGTCCGGGGTGGTGAAGGTCTTCAGGTGCGTCTCGGCCATCGGTCCATCCTGCCGACATGCCGTCGACGTCCGTTCAGCGGGTCCTCGCCGTCCGTTCAGCGGGCCGTCAGACCGCGTCGACCAAGGCCCTCGCCAGCGGGTGCCACTGCCGCGACGACGGCCCGCTCAGCACCAGGGTCCGCTCGAGCCGCCTGGCCATCGGGATCATCACGAGGTCCGGCGGCAGCATCACCCGGCCGAGCGTCGGCACGATCGACACGCCCTCGCCCCGCTCGATCATCCCGAACATCGTGCTCATCTCCCGCACCCGGTGGGCGTACCGGAAGGGCCGGCCGTCGAGCTCGTGCAGCTTCTGGATCTGGTACTCGCACCCGCCGCCGCCCGCGACCAGGCCGTCCTCGTGCAGGTCGTCGAGCGTCAGCGCGGGCAGCTCGGCGAGCGGGTGGTCGCGTCGGACGACGGCGGCCATCTCGTCCCGGGCGACCACGACACCGCCCGTCGGCACCGGTGAGGGATCGACGAGCACGGCGGCGTCGACCGTGCCGCTCTCCAGCCACTCGGGCATCTCGTCGTCGTCCCCCTCGTAGACCTGCACGTCGACGTCGGGCAGCGTCACCGCCCACAGCTCGCGGAGCCGCGGCAGCAGGCCCTGGCAGACGGTGGGGACGGCCGCGAGTCGCACGGTGCCGCGCGCCGTGGCGGGCCGGACCACTGCCTCCAGGGCGTCGACCGAGGCGAGCACGCTGCGGGCGTGGGCGAGCAGGCGGTCGCCAAGGGGTGTCGGGACGGCGACCGCGCCGCGCCGGACGACCGGCCCGCCGACCTCGCGCTCGAGCCCGGCGACGGCGTGCGAGACGGCCGACTGGCCGACGCCGAGCACGGAGGCCGCGGACGTGAACGACCCGGCGTCGAGTGTGGCGACGAACGCGCGCAATTGGGGGACCGAGACGGCCATGCGTGCTCCTCATGTCGGTATGAACCACATGCGTTTGCCGCATGCCTGCAGATGCCTCGACACTAGGCCACATGAACGCCCTCCTCTACGGTCTCGTCGCCCTCACCTGGGGTTCGAGCTTCCTCTTCGCGAAGATCGGTCTCGACGGGCTCGCACCGCAGCAGGTGGCCACCGTCCGGACCGTGCTCGGGGGCGTGACGCTCGTCGTCCTGCTGCTCGCGACGCGTCGTCGCTGGCCGCGGGAGCCCCGCGTGTGGGCGCACCTGGCGGTCGTCGCGTTCTTCCTGAACGCCCTGCCGTCGTCGCTGATGGCGTGGGCCGAGCAGACCGTGCCGTCCGGGCTCGCGAGCATCTACAACGCGACGACGCCGATCATGACCCTGGCCGCGCTCGCGGTGCTCGTGCCGTCCGAACGGCTGCGTGGTCGGCAGGTCGCCGGGATCGTGGTCGGCATCGTCGGCGTGCTGGTGCTCGTGGGGCCGTGGGACCTGCTCGGTGACCCGGCGGTGCTGGCGAGCGTTCCCGGGCAGGTCGCCTTGCTCGGCATGACGGCGTCCTACGGCGTCGGGCTCGCCTACCTGCGGCGCGTGGCGGTGGGCAGTGCGTACGACCCGGTCACGATCGCGACCGTGCAGCTCACGCTCGCCTCGGGGATGCTCCTGCTGGTTGCGCCCGCCATCGCGACCGGCCCGGTACAGCTGGACGGGAGGATCGTGGCCGCGATGGTCGCGCTCGGTTGCGTCGGCACGGGGCTGGCCTACGCGTGGAACACGCGCCTGGTGCAGGCGTGGGGCGCCGGTCGGGCCTCGACGGTCACCTACCTGACGCCGGTGGTCGGCGTGGCGCTCGGCGTGCTCGTCCTGGGCGAGCGGGTGCGGTGGAACGAGCCGGTCGGCGGGCTGGTGGTGCTGCTCGGCATCGCACTGGCCTCCGGGGTGCTCGGTCGTCGGAGTCTGCGCCGTCCCGCACGACCCGCCCGTACGCTGGCCGGGTGACCGACGGCAGGGACCCCCATGTGGTGCGACTGCTCTTCGCCTCGTCCCACCCCGGTCCGACGGTCACCGTCACGGTGCTCGCCGCCGTCATCGCCGTGGCCGTCGGACACCCGGTGTGGCTCGTGGCCCTGGTCGCGCTGACGGTGGTCGCCGGGCAACTGTCGATCGGCCTGGCGAACGACTGGATCGACGCCGACCGCGACCGAGCCGTCGGCCGGAGCGACAAGCCCGTCGCCAGCGGACTCATCGCGGTCGGGACGGTCCGCACGGCCGCGTTGGTGACCGCCGGTGCCGCCGTGGTCCTCTCGCTGTTCCTCGGGCCCGTGGCCGCCGTGGCGCACCTCGTGCTCGTCGCCGCGGGGTGGGCCTACGACGCCGGGCTGAAGCGCACGGTGTGGTCGGTCCTGCCGTTCGTCGTCGCGTTCGGGCTGCTGCCCGTGGTCGCGGTGTCCGCCGGCCCCGAGCACCTGTGGCCGGCGTGGTGGGCGATCGCCACCGGCGCGGTGTTCGGTGTCGCGATCCACTGCACGAACGTCCTGCCCGACCTGGTCGACGACGCCGCCACCGGGGTCCGTGGGTTCCCGCACCGCCTCGGGCTCCGCGCTGCCGGGGTCGTCGCGTTCGGGTCGCTCGTCGTCGCGGCCGCCCTCGTGCTCGGCGGACAGGTGCTCGGTGACGACCCGGTCCGTGGTGTCGGGGTCGTGCTCGCCGTGGTCGGGGCCGTCGTCGTGCTGGCGCTCGCCGTGGTGGGGGTCCGGCTGGTGCTGGCGGGGCGGGCGTCGCGGACCCTGTTCCGGCTCGTGATCGCGTCGTCCCTGGTGCTCGTCGTCGAGCTCGGGTTCGCGGGGGCGCGACTCGTCGCCTGACGCGCTTCCGCGCGGCTCGGACCGCGCCACGCGTCGTCGACGCGAGCCGTCAGGCCCAGCGCATGGCGTAGAGCCGGGCCAGGCCGTGCGCGGTCGGGAGTGACAGGACGGTCCGGAGCAGTGCCTCCCGGCCGACCGCTGCCACCGGTCCGAGCGGACGACCGAGCCCCATGTTCGCCTCGGCCTGGCGGGCGGCACGGCGGGCGGCTGCCTGGCGACGTGCGGCGTAGCCGGGCCAGGGGCCGGCGACACCGGTCCGAACCGCTCCGGCGAGCAACGGCGCGAGCTCGGCTGCGTCGAGCCAACCGAGGTTCATGCCCTGCCCGCCGATCGGGCTGATCTCGTGGGCGGCGTCGCCGACGAGTACGACCCGTCCGGTGCCGACGCGGTCAGCGGCACGGCGTCGCACCCGGAAGCCGCTGAGCATGGTGCAGCTGGACGGGTCAGGGGCGACGCCGGTGCGTGCCGAGACGATCGCGGCGAGTCCCGCGGCGAGTCCCGCAGCGGTCGCCTTCGCCGTTGACTCTGCGGCCGAGCCGGCGCCCTGGACCAGCGCGACGTACCGGCGGCGCCCGTGCGGTAGGGGGAACGACTCCACGACCCCGGCCGGTCCGACGTCGACCAGGGCTGCGGTGCGGGCCGACGGGGCCTCGGGGTCCGCGAAGTCGCCCATCACGTACTGCTCCGGGTAGTCGCGGCCGGTGGTCCCGATGCCGAGCAGGTCGCGGACGACGCTCCGTGCGCCGTCTGCTCCGACGACGAACGCCGACCGGAGGGCGACCGGTGCGCCGTCCGGACCGGTGCCGACCGCGTCGACGTGGTCGCGATGGCGGGACAGATCCGTCAGCGTCGTCCCGAGCCGCAGTGCTGCCGGGTCCGCGGCGACGAGCCGGTCGCGCAGCAGCGCCTCGGTGCGGTGCTGGTCGAGCGTCGCCACGTACGGGTGGGTGGTCGAGGCGCGGTCGAAGGTCAGCGTGCCGAGCGTCCGTCCGCGGCTCCGTGCGACCCCGGTGCGGACGAGGGTGGCCTCGGCGAGCACGGGGGTGTCGAGTCCGATCGCGGCGAAGGCGTCGAGCGACGGCGGGTGGATGCCGATCGCGCGCGAGCCCTCGGGTTCGCCCGGGCGTCGCTCCCACACCTGCACGGCGATGCCGCGAGCGGCGAGGAGCGCGGCGAGGAACAGGCCGACGGGGCCTCCGCCGACGACGAGGACGTCGGTGCGCTCCGTGGTCACGGGCCGAGCCTACGGGCGGGCGGTCGAGCCGCGCACAGCCGCACCGCCGGTGCGCAGGTGTTTGCGGAACCGCTCCACGGGCACCTCGACCGCGTAGGCGGCGCCGACCGACACGAGCAGCACCGTGCCGACCAGGCCGAAGGTGCCCCATGTGCCGATCGCGAACGTGCCGAGCAGCGCGATCACGAGCGGGTGCCACAGGTACGCCGAGTACGACACCCGGCGGCCGAACCACGCCACCGGGGTCCAGCTCAGCACAGTGGCGACGGGGGTGCGCACCGACACCAGCCCGCCGATGAGCACCGCCGAGATCAGCCCGGTGACCGGCAGCAACACCCCGAAGGTCCAGGCGTGCTGCGTCCAGTCGTCGTCGATCCACAGGAGCACCGTGACGAGGGACCCGAGGCCGACCCAGGTCGCGACGTGCCCGGCGATCCCCGCGGTCCAGGTGCGCACCCGTTCGTCGTCGAGCAGCAGTGCGAGCGCGCACCCGATCGCGAGCGGCACGACGCCGAGCACGGGCGAGAAGTACACGTCCGGGGTGGCGCCGCCGCTCGGGGTCCGGTAGCTCGCCCACGACGCCGCTGACGCCCCGACCACCAGGACCCCGAGTCCGGTCAGCAGCCACCGCCGACGGGTCCGCAGCGCCGCGAGCAGCACGAGCACGGGTGGCCAGACCAGGTAGAACTGCTCCTCCATGGACAGGCTCCACGTGTGCGCGAAGACACCCTGCGTGGTGTCCCAGAACGCGCGGAACAGGTTGCCCGTGTACGTCAGGGCGATGACCCCGGCCTCGCCCGCCGAGAACGATGCACCCTTGTAGTCCCCGACCCAGTTCCAGAGCACGAGACCGACCGCGACGAACACGAGCAGCGCGGGGTAGAGCCGCAGCAGGCGCTTGACCCAGAACGAACCCAGCCGGACACGACCGGTGCGGCGGCGTTCACCGAGCAGCAGTGTGGTGATCAGGAAGCCGGACAGCACGAAGAACACCGTCACGCCGATGAAGCCGCCCTCGAACTGCGGGACGTGCAGGTGGTACAGGACCACGGCCAGGATCGCGAGGGTCCGGAGTCCGTCGAGGGCGGGGGCACGGTGGGTGAGCGGGGGCGGTGGTGTCCGGCCCGTCGCGGTCGTCGAGTGGCCCGGCGCGGTCGTCGTGCGGCCCGGCGTGCTCGTCGTGCGGACCTGCTCGGGCGAGAGCGTGCTGGTCGTCACGGGCACCTCCGGCGCGATCGATCGGCGATCACGGCGGGATGCGTCGTGACCAGATCGTTACATGATGCGCGCGGAAGCCAAGAACCGGCTCAACGCCCGGGGTGCACCAGCATCGTCAGGGCGTCGAGCCGTTCGCGCACGATCGCCGCGAAGGGGCGCTCTTCGTTCGCGGTGATCCACTGCGCGAACGACAGGTGGAACACCGTCACGGCGGTCTCGGCGGCCATCGTCGCCGCCGGTTCGGCCACGCCCCGTTCACGCAGGACCTCGCCCAGGCGTGCCTTCAGGGTGGCGAGCTTGCCGAGCTCCCGCTCGCCGAGTGCCGAGTTCGCGTCGATGATCGTCTGCCGGGCCCGTGACCACGACCGGCGGTCCTCGGGGAAGAAGGCTGCGGCGGCGTCGAGGGCTCGGCCGACCAGGTCGAACGGCGCCGTGTCGGCCGGGGCGGCCGTGATCGGGTCCACGAACACCGCGAGGAAGTCGTCCTGGCCGGCGAACAGGACCTCGCGCTTGTCGGCGAAGTGCCGGAAGAAGGTGCGTTCGGTGACCTGCGCCTCGGCGGCGATCCGCGCGACCGTGGTGCCGTCGTAGCCCTCGGAGGCGAAGAGCTGCAGTGCGACCGCCTGGAGTCGTTCACGCGTTCCGGGTTGCCAGCGAGCCATGCGGAGAGTCTACTGATCAGGACGTTTTGATGACAGCGGATGACATCGAGTGCTACGGTGATGTCAGTTCATGACATCAGCGCCGTGGACGCCTGCGAAAGGACCACTCATGCACGTGTTCGTCACCGGGGCCTCCGGCTGGATCGGCTCCCACACCGTCGACGACCTGCTCGCCGCCGGACACACCGTCACCGGGCTCGCGCGTTCCGACGCCTCGGCCGCAGCGCTCGAGGCGAAGGGCGTCACCGTCCTCCGGGGCGACCTCGACGACCTGGACGCCATCCGCCGGGGCGCTTCCGAAGCCGAGGGCGTCCTGCACCTCGCGAACAAGCACGACTGGGCGAACCCCGCCGCCACCAACGCCAGCGAGCGGGCCGCCGTCGAGACCATCGGTGCAGCGCTCGTCGGCACGGACCGCCCGTTCGTGCTCGCGTCGGGCGTCGCCGGGCTCGCCCAGGGCCGCCCCTCGACCGAAACGGACGCCAACCCGTTCGTCGGCCCGGACAGCATGCGCGGCGGCAGCGAGAACCGCGGCTTCGACTTCGTCGACCAGGGGGTGCGCACGATCGCGGCCCGGTTCAGCCCCACCACGCACGGCACCGGTGACCACGGCTTCATCGCGGCGATCGTCGGGGCAGCCCAGCAGCGCGGCGTCTCCGGCTACGTCGGCGACGGCACCAACAGCTGGGCGGCCGTGCACGTCACCGACGCCGCCCGGCTCGTCCGCCTCGGGCTCGAGCAGGCCCCGGCCGGCACGCGGCTGCACGCCGTCGCCGAGACCGCGATCCCGACCCGCGCGATCGCCGAGGCCATCGGCGAGGTCCTCGGGCTGCCGGTGACCTCGATCGACCCGGCGGACGCGGACGCGCACTTCGGGTTCATCGGCCGGTTCTTCGGCATGGAGATGTCGGCGACGTCGGACGTCACGCGGCAGGCCTTCGGGTGGGAGCCGACCGGTCCCGGGCTGCTCGAGGACATCGCGGCGGGCGCCTACTCCGGCGTGCGGGTCGCGTAGGGCGTCTGGTCGGGCTGGCGGGCCCGACCCGGAACGACGTCCTCGCTGTCGTGCGACATCGCGTTGGTCGTTCGTTGAGCGCGCGGGATGCCGCGCGGCGGGAGGAACGACGACGTCGTCGTCGTACGACGTCGCGATCGTCGTTCCGCGTCGGCGCCAGCCCGGCGCGACCCCGTACCGGCCGGGAGGCCCGTGGCGGGCCCGCCCCGCGCCTCCCGGCCGCCCCGCGCCCCCGCACCCCGCGCTTCGTGCGCAGCAACGGTCGGGTCCGACATCCGGACCCGACCGTTGCTGCACACGATCCCGACCCGACCGGCGTCAGGCCGCCCGTTCTCGTGCCGAGCCGGACCCCCGCACCAGCGTGACGAGGTCGCGCAGGTCACGGAGCACGTGCGTCGCGCCGGCCTCCCACAGGGCCTCGTCGGGGGCGTAGCCGTCGCCGACCCCGACCGGCACGTAGCCGGAGGCGGCGGCGCAGCGCATGTCGTACGCGGTGTCGCCGACGTAGTACGCGACGTCGGCGTGGTGCCGGAGTGCGCGCAGCACGGTCGTCTTGTCCTCGGCGGGTGCCAGCACCGTGCCCCACCGATCCGGCACCCCCAGCGTCGAGCGGTCGTGCGCCAGGGCGGCCGCGGCCGCGGCCGAGACCACTCCGAGCCAGACGCCGTCCCCGTGGAGCGCCTCGATCGCCTCGACCGCACCGGGCCGCAGCGTCGTCTCGCTCGTGGTCATCCGGCGGTTCCAGGTGGCGTCGGCGACCGCGACCTCGGATCCGGCCACCCCGAGTCGCCGGAACATGTCCGCCATCGGCAGCCGGAACTCGGTCGTGAACGCGGACCGCGGGACCTCGGCGACGTGCTGCTCGCGGAGCGCCGCGTTGAGCGACTCCCAGGCCCGGTCCGCGTCGAGCACGACGGTGCCGTTCCAGTCGAACACGACCATCGCCGAGGGACCCACCCCACCCGTCACGCCGCGACCCCGGCAGGGTCCGCACGGAGGACGCCGTGCGCGACGTCGGACATGTCGCCGACCCGGACGCCGTCGCGGTAGACGTGCACGTGGTGCGACGCGGCGCCGACCCGGACCGAGGACCCGAGCGCCGGGGTCATCGTGATCGGGGTCCGGAACGCCGCGGTCGTGCCGTCGTCGAGCACGATCTGGACGACGCGGTCCTGGCCCGTGGGCTCGACCATCGCGACCCGTCCGGTGAGGTGCCAGGGTGCGCCGTCCGCGTGCAGCGCGAGGTGCTCGGGACGGACCCCGAGGACGAGCGCGGTCACGGGGTCGGCGCGCACCGTGCCGAGCGCGGTCGCGCCGTCGGGTGCGGCGGGGAACAGGTTCATCGGGGGTGTCCCGATGAACCCGGCGACGAACGTGGTCGCCGGCGCCGCGTAGAGCTCGTCGGGTGTGCCGACCTGCTCGAGCCGACCGTGGTTGATGACCGCGATCCGGTCCGCCATCGCCATCGCGTCGAGCTGGTCGTGCGTGACGTTGATGCCGGTCGCACCGACGCCGCGCAACAGCGAGGCGATCTCGAGGCGGAGCACCGCGTGCAGCTGTGCGTCGAGCCCGGAGAGCGGCTCGTCGAGCAGCACGATCCCGCTGCGCCGTGCCAGCGCCCGGGCGAGGGCGATGCGCTGACGCTGCCCGCCGGACATGGCCTTGGGCTTCCGGCCGAGCAGGTCCTGCACGCGCATCCGCTCCGCGATGTCGTGGGCCCGTGCGTCGGCCTCCGCCTTGCCGAGGCCGAGCCCGTGCCGCAGTCCGAGCGTGATGTTCTCGAGCGCGGTGAGGTGCGGGTAGAGCGCGAAGTGCTGGAACACGATGGCGCTGTCGCGGCGGTGCGGCGGGACACCCTCCTGCGCGACGTCGTCGAAGAGCACCGAGCCGGACTCTTGGTCCTCGAGGCCGGCGATCACGCGCAGGAGCGTGGACTTGCCGGACCCGGACGGGCCGAGGACCGCGACCTGCTCGCCGTCGGCGATCGTCAGGTCGATCCCGTCGAGTGCGACGTGGTCGCCGAAGGTCTTCCGCAGGCCGCGGACGTCGACGCGGGTCACTGTGCGGCCCGCACGATCGAGTCGATCGCCGTGGCGGAGGTCTCCACCGTGGACGTCGTGTCGGCACCGGACTGCAGCCCCTGCGCCATCTGACGCAGTGTGTCGTTCACCTGCTTGGTCGACTTGCCCGGGAACCCGCCCCACTGCGTCAGGGGCTTGTCGTACGACCAGGCGTAGCGCTGCTGCTCGGAGACGTCGTCGCCGGACAGGAGCTCCTTCGCCGCGGCCTTGTCCACCGGGATGTACGAGTACGAGGTGCCGCTGGCGGCGAGCACCGCGTCCTTCGACAGCAGCGCACCGACCAGGGCGTTCGCGTAGCCGGCGCGGCAGGAGTCGTCGCTCAGCACCACCCAGCCGTTGCCGCCGGCCGGCAGCGCGCCGTCGCCGCCGTTGACGGTGGGCAGGTCGACGGCCTTCCAGGCGAACGCGCCGCCGATGCCCTGCTGGATCGTCGAGATCGTCGACGTGGTGTAGACGAGGAACGCGGTCTTGCCCGACGTGAAGTTCGCCATCGCGTCCTGGTCGCCGACCCCGGCCTCGAGCTTGTCCTTCGCCAGGTCGGACCAGATCGACAGGTCCTTCGCGCCCTGGTCCGTGCCGAACCCGGCGGTGCCGTCGTCGGCGACGAACGTGTCACCGGCGCCCTGCACGAACGCCTGCGAGAACCAGTCCGGCAGCCCCTGCGTCGGGATGCTCACCGACGGCGATCCGGTGTCGGCGGTCACCTTCTTCGCTGCGGTGACGAGGTCGTCGAAGGTGTGGATGTCGTCGCCGTTCCCGGCGCCGGCAGCGTCGAGCGCGTCCTGGTTGACCAGGAGCACGGGGGTCGAGATCTGCGCGGGCGCCAGGTACGTCTCGCCGTCGACCGTGCCGGCGGCGAGGAACTGCTTCTGGTAGGTGCTCGGCAGCGCGGACTCGTCGATGGTCGCCGGGTGGTAGCTGTCCACCCAGAAGCGGAGCTGCCCGAGGCCGGTCATGATCAGGTCGGGGCGCTTGCCGACCGCGATGTCGCCGACGACCTTCTGGGTCAGGTCGTCGTAGCTCGAGGTCGACTGCGGCGTCGCGTTGATCGTGAGCCCGGGGTACTCCTCCTCGACCTTCGCGGCGGCGATCTTCATGGCCTCGGCGGCCTGGGTGCCGAAGGTGACGTTGATGGTGTTGTCGGACGGCTTGCAGGTGCTGAGGTCACCTGCCGCGGCGACGGACTGCTCGGCGGCGGGGCTGGCGGTGGAGCAGCCGGTGAGGACGAGGGCGCCGGCGGCGGCGATCCCGGCGAGGGCGGTGAGGCGGGAGGTGCGCATGGGGTGTCTCCTACGGGTGGGTGGGTGGGTGTGCGGGGCGGGGGTCGGGGTGGTGACGGGGACGGGTCATCCGGGGATATCCGCACCGCTCATGCCCTGGACGAAGCGGCGCTGGGCGACGAGGAAGAGGATGACGACCGGGGCGGTGACGATCACGGCGCCGGCGGCCAGGGCCGAGAAGTCGATGCCGGTGTCGGCCTGCTGGAACTGCGCCAGCGCGAGCGGCGGGGTGACGGTCGACGCGGAGCGGGACACCAGCAGCGGCCACATGTAGTCGTTCCAGTGCGTGAACACCGAGAAGACCGAGAACGCGGCGATCCCGGGACCGGCCATCGGCACGACCACCTTGCGCAGGACCTGCCAGTGCCCGAGCCCGTCGGTGCGGGCCGCTTCGAGCAGGGTGTCCGGGATCGCGAGCATCTGCTGCCGCAGCAGGAAGATGCCGAACGCGCTCGTCGCGAAGGGCAGGACGAGGCCGACGATGCTGTCGCCGAGCCCGGCGACGTTCACCCCGACGAACAGCGGCACGAGGGTGACCTGGGTCGGGACGAGCAGGCAGCCGAGGACGATCGCGAGTCCGGTGCCCGCGCCGCGCATCCGCACCTTCGCCAGGACGTAGGCGGCGGGCACGCAGGTGATGAGTTGCAGCACGAGGATCGCGACGGTGACGATCGCCCCGGTGACGACGGCCCGGCCGAGCCCGGCCTGCTCGAAGGCCCGGACGAACGCCGAGCCGTCGATCGACGTCGGCAGGAACGAGATGCCGTCGGCGTACACCTCGGTCGCCGGGGCGAGCGCGGTGCGGAGCATCCAGTAGAACGGGAACAGGCTGATCGCCACCGCGAGGACGACGAGGACCCACTTGAGGGACCGGACCGCGGCGCTCATCGGTCGCCCCCGGCGAGGACCCGGCGCTGCACGAGGCCGATCGCGACGAGCACGACCAGCAGCAGGAAGGACAGCGCGGACGCCGACCCGAGGTCGAAGTACTGGAAGCCGAGCTTGTACGTCTCGGTCAGGATCGTCTCGGTCGAGTAGAGCGGGCCGCCCTGGGTCATCACGTTGATGGTGTCGAAGACCTGCACGGAGCCGAGGATCGCCAGCACGGTCGCGAACACGACGGTCGGGCGCATCATCGGGAGCGTGATGTGCCGGAGTTTCCGGAACCCGCGGATGCCCTCGGCGCGCGCGGCCTCCTGCACGCTGCCGGGGATGGTCGCGAAGCCGGCGATGAAGATCATCATGCTGAACGAGGCGCTGCGCCAGACGCCCACCAGGGCAACCGTGACCAGTGAGGTGTGCGTGTCGCCGAGCCAGTTCACCGGTTCGACGCCGACGACGCCGAGCACCTGGTTCACGAATCCGCCCTGGTACGCGAAGACCCAGCGGAACACGACGGCCATCGCGACCAGGTTGGCGGTCATCGGCAGGAACAGCGCGGTGCGGACGAAGGGGCGGCCGCGGGACACCGACTCGGCGAGCAGTGCGAGCACGAGTCCGATGACGAGGCTCGGCACGATCGTCATGGCGGCGTAGGCGACGGTGTTCACGATCGCCCGCTGCACCGTCGTGTCGGTCGCGATGCGCAGGTAGTTGTCGAGTCCGACGAACCGCCAGGCACCGCCGGCGAGCGGCACCGAGAAGAAGCTCGCCACGAAGGACAGCAGCGCCGGCACGATGACGAAGACCGTCATCGCGGTCCCGGCGGGCAGCAGGAACAGGACCGGTGTCAGGGAGCGGCGGCGCGTCGACCGGGAGGCGCGGCGCACCTCCGGCGCGTCGGGTCGCGGTGCGGCGGTGGTCGCCTCCACCACGGCGGTCACCGTGCCACCTCGGCGTCCGGTGCGCGCGTGGAGCCCGCCGCGGCGGGGACGGACGGCACGGTCGTCGCGGTGGCGAGCCGTGCGGCGTCGAAGGCCATGACCGTCCCGTCGGTCGCCACGGCCACCACCCGGTCGCCGACGACCACGAGCGGCGCGGCGATCGGAGAGGCGAGCTGGCTCCGGCCGACCTCGACACCGTCCAGGTCGAAGCGACGGACCGTGCCGTCGAGCCCCGGCAGCAGCAGCTGGTCGCCGACGAGCACCGGCGGCGCGATGACCGGGTGCGGGGCCTTCGTGTACGAGCCCATCGGGAACGGTGCATCCCCCGTGACGGGAGCGTCCCAGACCGTGCTGCCGTCGTCCGGGTCGACCATGCGGATGCCGTGACCGGTCACCGTCACGACGTACCCGCGGTCGGTGACGACCGGGGTTGCCGGGCTGAAACCGCCCTCGTGCGCGGCGGTCCACCGGGTGCGTCCGGTGGCGCGGTCGAGCGCGGTGGTGTGTCCATGGGCCGGCATCAGGACCGCGTCGCGACCGGCGTCGAACGCGGCGGTGCCCATGATGAGCAGCCGCTTCAGGGCCGTGAACGGGTCGTCGCCGTCGAGCTCACCGCGGTGCCAGACGTCGGCGCCGGTGCGTGCGTCGAGACCGATCGGGTCGGTCGGCGTCGGCCAGAAGCCCATCACGAGCAGGTCGCCGACGACGAGCGGTGCGGCGTGGTTGACCAGGTTGTGGTGGGGCGACAGGTCCGTGCGGTGCCACAGCTTCTCGCCGGTGTGCACGTCGACGGCGCGCAGGTCGGACTGGTCGCCGAGGAACACGACACCGTCGCGCACGGTCGGTGCGCCCCACGCGAACCGGCGGTACGGGTCGCTCGAGGGCAACCGCCAGCGCTCCGCCCCGGTGTCGGCGTCGAGACCGACGAGGTCGCCCGACACCTCGGCGGCCACGACCACGTCGCCGGCCGGTGCCGGGGCGGTCTTCACGGCGGCCCCGGTCGCGGTGCGCCAGCGGAGCGCGCCGGTCACCAGGTCGAAGGCCTCGACCCAGCCGGCAGCGCGGTCCTCGACCTGACCGCCGACGAACAGGGTGTCGCCCTGCACGGCCGCCGGCTGCCGGTGACCGGCTCCGGCGGACGTGGCGGACCACAGCAGCGCGTCGTCGTCGGACCGTACCGACGCCGCGGCGAACGTCGCCGTGCGGACGTCGGCCAGGGCCGTGGGGACGGGGCCGTCGACGACGGTCTCGGTGCGGAGCGTGATGCCCGCGCCGTCCCAGGTCACGTGCCGGAACGCCGGCGGGCCGTAGTCGAGGCTCGCAAAGAACGAGGTCGGGCTGTTGACGTGCAGCGTGCCGTCGACGTCGACCACGCGGCTGGTGTGCCAGTGCCCCGAGAACGCGGCGACGGGCTGCCACGGGAGTTCGTCGACGAGCGAATGCGCCGGCTGGTCGTGGAACAGCAGGATGTACGGCGAACCGTGCTCGAGACGCGCGAGGTCGGCGCGCACCCAGGCGTTTTGGACCTCGTGGTCGATGCCGAGCTCGTGCGAGTGCCAGTCCATCGCGACGACGTGGAGTCCGGCGACGTCGAAGCTGTACCAACGGGGACCGATCCACTCCTCGTAGAGCGCGGGGTCGCCGGTGTTCGTCAGGTAGTCGTTCCGGCTGACGACGCTGCCGTGCCGGCCGTTCATGTGGTCGTGGTTGCCGGGGACGACGTGCACGGGGACCGGGGACTCGGCGAGCACCTCGGTGAACGCCGCGTACTCCTCGGGCAGCCCGTGGTCGACCAGGTCTCCGGTCACGAACACCCGGCGGGCGAGCGGCGCGCGCTCGGGCAGCGCGGCGAGGAAGGAGCGGACCTGCGCGGGCAGGCTGCCCTCGCGGTACAGACCGAAGTCGTCGCGGCCGGAGGCGACGACCTCCGGGGTGGTCATGTGGGTGTCGGTGAGGTGGACGAACTCGTACGGCAGCGGCTGGTCCTCGGGCACGAGCACGAAGCGCAGCTCGGTGTCGTCGTCCGCGGGGGTGCGGTGCCACCAGGGGGTGGCGGTGGACCCGGTCGGACGGGACAGCACGACGAACGCGCCGTGCTCGGGCTGGCGGTCGAGGGTGAAGCGGCCGTCGGCGCCGGTCGTGGTGACGACTGCGCCGGTCGAGACGGCGATGCCTTCGGCGGGGCGGCCGTCGTGGTGGACGACGATTCCGTGCATGGGGAGGCTCCTGTGGTGGGGGGCGGAGGGGACGGGTTCCGGGCGCGCCGGACCGACCCGGTGGCGGGGTGCCGCGGGCCTGGCGCAGGTGGGGCGGGAGGGGCGAGCGGAGGAGGGCTAGATGCGGTGCTCGATGAGGACGTCCTCGGTGAGTGCGAGACGGGACTCGCTCGTCGGACCGAGCTGGGACAGGACGACGAACAGTGCGTCCAGGACCGCGAGGTGCACGATGCGGCTCGCCATCGCCTCGACCCGGTAGTTCGTCTCAGCGCTCCCGGCGACCACGGTCACGTCGGCGAGCTCGGTGAGCGGGGAGCGCGAGAAGCTCGTCAGCGCGACCGTCGTGGCCCCGGCGGCCGTCGCGGCGCGCGCGGTCGCGAGCGTCTCGAAGGTCGATCCGGTGTGGCTGATCGCGAAGAACACGTCACCGGCACCGAGCATCCGCGCGGTCACGTGCTGCGTGTGCACGTCGGGCGCGAACGATGCGTCGATGCCGACGGTGACGAAGCGGTAGGCGGTGTCGAGGGCGAGCGGTGCGGACGTGCCGACCGCGCCGAACACCACCCGGCGCGCGCCGAGCAGCAGGCGTGCGATGCGCTCGAGCGCCGCCGTGTCGACTGCGCGCGAGGCCGTCTCGACGGCACGGGCGGTGCCGTCCATCACCTTGTGGGTGATGTCCGCCACGGTGTCCCCGGGGGCGACGTCACCGAGCACGCGGCGCTCGCCGGGGATGGACTCGCTCGCCAGGGTGATCTTGAGTTCCTGGTACCCGCGCAGCCCGACGCTCGCGCAGAGGCGGACGACGGTGGCCGGCGAGGTGTCGGCGTCGGCGGCGAGCTCGCTGACGGACCGGTGGATCACGTCGAGCGGGTCGCGGAGCACGACGTCGGCGACCCGACGCTCCGCCGGGCTGAAGCGTGGGAGCTCGGCGCGGATGCGCTCGACGATGCCGGTGGCGTTGGACGTCGTGTTCACGTCTGCCGGTGCGGCGGAACTGATTTTCATCACGCTGCAACGCTATGCAGCGATGGTGAACGGGGCGGCCTCCGGAGGTGAACGGCGAATGTCGTTTTCAGCCGGAGCGCCGTCGTGAAACGGAGTTTCGCCTACTCGGACTTCTGCATCTGCCACGGCTCCGGCTCGCGGTCGCCGTTCGGGCGCACGGGCCGGACGTCGCCGACGATCGGGATCGCACGCTTTCGCATGAACCACAGGTAGCGGACGAAGAAGTGCGACAGCGTCGACAGCCGGTTGCCGTTGCCGAGCAGCGACGCGATGTGCACCGCCACCCACGCCAGCCACGCGACCGGCCCGACGAGCGTGATGCCACCCCGCAGCTGCGCGACCGCGGCGTTCGTGCCGATGGTCGCCATCGTGCCCTTGTCGAAGTACTTGAAGTGCTCGGTGGGCTTGCCCTCGAGCAGACGCTTGATCTGCTTCGCGACGTGCCGTCCACCCTGCAGCGCCGGCTGGGCCAGCTGTGCGAGGGCCTCGGACTGCGCCGCGATGTCGCCGGCCGAGAAGATCCGCTCGGCACCGTTGACGCGCAGGTCGTCGCCGACCTGGATGCGTCCGCCGCTGGTCTGCGGCAGGCCCCAGCCCGAGACCTCCTTGTGGGCGGCGACTCCGGTGGCCCAGATGACCTGCGAGGCGGGGATGAACTCGCCGTCGGCCGTCATCACGCCGTCGGTCTTGACCTCGGAGACGCCGGTGTTCAGCCGGAGGACGACGCCGCGTTTCCGCAGGACCTTGGCCGCGTACCGGCGCAGGCGCGGGGCGAACGGCTTGAGCAGTTCGCCGCTGCGGTGCACGAGCGTGATCGTGATGGCGCCCTTGTCGAGTTCGGGGTAGGCACCCTCGAGTGCCTGGTCGCGGAGCTCCGCGAGCGCGCCGGCCATCTCGACGCCGGTCGCGCCGCCGCCGACGATGACGATCTTGATCTCGTCGGGGCCCTGGTTCGCCGCGGCTTCTTCCAAACGGGTGAACAGCTCGTCGCGGATGCGCAGGGCCTGCGAGCGGGAGTACATCGAGTACGCGTACTCGTAGGCGCCCGGGGTGCCGAAGTAGCTCGTGTTCACGCCGTTCGCGAGCACGAGGTAGTCGTAGTGCAGGTGCTCGCCGTCGGACATCTCGGCGATGCGTTCGTCGGTCCGGATGCCGGTGAGCAGGCCGTGCCGGAACTCGGCGTTGTCCTGCTTGGCGCGCAGGCTGCGCAGGAAGTACGTCACGTCGCCGGCGTTCAGTCCGCCCGTCGCCACCTGGTACATGAGGGGCTGGAACATGTTGTAGACGTGCCGGTCGACGAGCGTCACCCGGACGGGAGCGTCCGCCAGCTCGCGCATGGCAGCGACACCGGCGAATCCACCGCCGACGATGACGACGTGCGGGCGGGTGTCCTGGGGCATGCTGATCCGGCTTTCTTCGGTTCGTGAGGTGGTCACCCACGAGGGTACGCGCGCTGTGGACCGCTCCCGTCCACTGCCGACCGGGAGGCCCGGGTCGGCTCCGTCAGGCGTCGAGCCGTGCGTAGGTGCTCACGACGTTCCCCTTGCTCGTCACGGTGCTGTCGACCAGCCGCAGACGCGTGGCCGGGTCGGTCGGCTCGAAGAGCTTCCGGCCGGCGCCGGCGATTGCCGGGTGCACCATCAGCTGCAGTTCGTCCAGGAGTCCCGCGAACAGCAGGTGCCGGACGACGCTCACGCTGCCGCACACCGCGATGTCGGCGCCGTCGCGTTCCTTGAGCTCGCGGACGAAGGTGTCGAGGTCGCCGGGGATCCTGGTGGTGTTCTGCCACGTCAGGTCGTCGCCGAGCGTCGTGGAGGCCACGTACTTCTCGATCGGGTTGATCCACTGCCCGAACGGGTCGTCCGGGTGCGCGGGCCACCACTCGGCCCACTCGAGGTAGCTGTTCCGGCCGAGCAGGACGGTGTCGGTGCGGGCCATGAAGGCGCCCATCCCGGCCCCGAGCTCGTCGTCGAAGCTGTCGTACTGGAACTCGTACGGGTCCTGCACGACGCCGTCGACCGACGTGAACAGCCCTGCGGTGACCTTGCGCATGGCCGGAGCGTACTGCGGATCAGCTGCCGGTGCCGCTGTCGCTGCTGCTGCCGTCCGTGCCGCTGCCGGATCCGTACCCGGGGAGCTGCCCGGTGCCGTTGCCCGGGAACTGGTTCGTGCCGCCGTTCGTCCCGCCGTTCGTGCCGGGTACCTGCGTGGTCGACTGGGACTGGTTCCCACCGATCGCATGACCGATGGCGAAGCCGATGCCACCGCCGACGAGCAGCGCTGCGAGTCCGACGATCGCAGCCAGGACCGGCCAGAACCACGGCGGTTTCGGTGCGCTCTTCCGGTTCGTCGGGGCCGAGGCGCCGTACCAGGGGGTGGTGCCGTTCGGGTCGACGGCGTTCCAGGAACCTGCGTCGGCCCGGTAGGGCTGCTGGGCGTACTGGTTCGGTGCGGGTGCTGGCGCGTCGAGGGTGGCGGTCGAGGTCGGCGTCGGGGCCGAACCCCAGCCGGCCGGTGCCGCTGCCGGGGGAGTGCGGGCGGCGTCGCCCGGCTCGTGGCCGTTCGGGGGAGTGGTGTCGCTCATGGAAGGCAGTGCACACCCCGTGTCTGTGGGCGGCCGATGACGACGCTGATCCGGTGCTGCGAACTGCCGCGTAGCCTCGGTTCGTGCGCGCCAAGGTGGAGACGATCCGGATCGATGGCTTGTCCGTGCGCCTGCACACGGCGGCCCCCGCAGGACGCCTGCGCAGCGACCTCCTCCCCACGGTCGTGCTGGTCCACGGCATCGGCATGTCCCACCGCTCGTTCGCGCGGTCGCAGCACGCCCTCGCCGCGACCCACCGCACGGTCAGCGTCGACCTGCCCGGGTTCGGCGGACTGCCGTCGGCCGGACGGTCGCTGTCGATGGCCGAGCTCGGCGACCTGGTCGTCCGGGCTGTCCGTTCGCGGGGAGCCGACGACCTCGTGCTCGTCGGACAGTCGATGGGCGCGCAGGTCGTGACCGAGGCCGCCCGGCAGCACCCCGCGTCGGTCGGGTCCGTCGTGCTGGTCAGCCCGGTGATCCCGGTGGAGCGTCGCTCATTGCCGTTGGTGGCGTCGGACCTGTTCCGCGACGGGGCGGGCGAGGGGCTCCGGATGAACGGCGTGCTCGTCACCGACTACCTGCGGAGCCTGCGGCAGTACCTCCGTGAGCTCCCCCCGATGCTCCGGTACCGGCTGGAGGACACGATCGCCGAAGTGCGCCGACCCGTCCTCGTCGTCCGGGGCGCCGAGGATCCGATCGTGCGCCGCGACTGGGCCGTCGGCGTGGCAGCCCGCGCACCGCGAGGATCGTTCGTCGAACTCCCGGGGCCGCACCACGTGCAGGAGCGGCACCCCGTCGCGTTCGCCCGACTCGTCGGCGAGTTCCGACGCTCCCAGACGATGGAGGGCCTCCGATGACCGAGCCGACCACCTCGGCGACGGGGCCGACGCGCACGGGTCGACCCGTGCCTCCCGGCATCCCGCTGGTGCGACGCGCGAGGTGGGCCGCACTCGACTGGTGGTACGCGATCTCGTGGCAGGTCCGGAGCCTCGGGCCCACCACCGCTGACGACTACCGGACCGGCGACGGCCAGCCCGTCGTCGTGATCCCCGGCGTCTACGAGACCTGGCACTTCATGCGGCCGCTCATGGACGCCCTGCACGACCGCGGGCACCCGGTGCACGTGCTGCCGGTGCTGCGGCACAACCTGCGGCCGGTGCCGGACTCGGCGCGCGACGTGTTCGCGTACCTCGAGCAGCACGGCCTGCGGAACGTGCTCGTGCTCGCGCACAGCAAGGGCGGGCTCATCGGGAAGTACGCGATGACCCAGCTCGACGACCACGGCCGCATCGACCGCATGGTCGCCGTGTCGACGCCGTTCGCCGGGTCGGGCTACGCGCGACTGGCTCCGGTACGGCACCTGCGGGTGTTCCGGGCGGCCGACCCCGTGCTGGCCGGACTGGCGCGGGAGCTCGACGCGAACGCCCGCATCACCTCGGTCTACGGGGTGTTCGACACGCTCATCCCCGAGGGCAGTGAACTGTCCGGGGCGACGAACGTGCGGCTGCCGGTGGGCGGGCACTTCCGGATCCTCGGTGACGCCCGCACGCGCGACGCGGTCCTGGCGGCCGCCGACCCGGCCTGAGGCGCCGCGCCGCGCCCGGCCCGTCCCTGTCCCCGAGGTTCCGAAATCTCGGCAAGTCGGCGCTCGGATCGCCGCGGTTCGGAACCTCGGCGATGCGCACGCGGCGAGTTGTGGAACCCCGGGCGGAGCAACGCAGGTCAGCGGTCAGCGACGCTCGCGCGCTCGACGATGCGGTGCGGCACCACCACGGTCTCCGGTGGCAGGCTCCGGTCCTCGATCCGTCGGGTCAGCAGGTCGAGCGCTGCCGTCGCGAACGCCCGCCGGTCGAACGACACCGTGCTGAGCGCGGGGATCGCGTACGCCGCACCGTCGATGTCGTCGAACCCGATGACGCTGACGTCCTCGGGGACGCGGACACCTCGGGCGGCCAGGACGTGCAGCACGCCGAAGGCGATCGAGTCCGTGAACGCGAACACGGCGTCGGGCAGGGGGTGCTCGTCGAGCCAGGCCGCGAACGCCGTCGCCGCCGAACTCGTGGTCCAGGACGGCAGCGGCACCCGCAGCGCCGGGTCCGGTTCGATCCCGGCAGTGGCGAGTGCAGCGAGGTACCCGCGCTCCCGCAGCTCGCTGGTGGCGGTGGGCTCTGATGCCCGGGCGGCACCGACGACGGCGATCCGGCGGTGGCCCCGGGACACCAGGTAGGCGGTGACCTGCTCGGCGGCGGCCCGGCTGTCGACGTGCACCTGGTCGACGTGCTCGGGCTCGACCTCACCGATCACGACGGTCGGCGGCAGCCCCTCGGTCGAGGCCAGGACGCTCGCGCTGAGCGACACCGGGTTGAGCACGAGGCCGTCGACGAGGTGGGCGCGGGCTCGTGAGACGAGTTCGCGCTCGCGGGCCGGGTCGTTGCCGGTCTGGTCGAGCTGGACGACCCATCCGCGCTCGCGGGCGAGTTCGACGAACCACTGCGCGAGTTCGGCGGAGTAGGCGCTGCCCATCTCGGGAAGGGTCAGGGCAATCGCACCGGAGCGGCCGTTCCGCAGCCCGCGGGCGGACAGGTTCGGCACGTAGTCGAGTTCGGCGACGGCCCGCTCGACGCGCTCGCGGGTCTCCGGGCGCACCACGACGCCGCCGTTGATGACGTTGGAGACGGTCTTCGGCGACACCCCGGCGAGGGTGGCCACGTCCCGCACGGTTGCGCGCATCGGGACGAGCGTAGCGCGGCCGGTCTCCGGTGGAGTCGTCGTGCGTGGCCGCGGGTGTGCGCTCACTGGAGCGTTACAACGATGGAAACGTTTGGCAACGGATTGCCACGTTGCAACTCCGCACGCCAGGGTCGCTGCAGGAATCCAACGGAGGAGGCCACCGAGTGACGAAGCTCGACGTCCGCGCGACGACCACCGCGCACACCGCACCACCACCCGACCCCGGGCTCCGCCGACGGAGCACGTGGCAGCGGATCCGCCGCGACCGGGTGCTGCTGCTGATGGGCCTGCCGGGAGTCGCCCTGCTGCTCGGGTTCCACTACCTGCCGCTGCTCGGGAACCTCATCGCGTTCCAGGAGTACCTGCCGTTCGTCCCGCTCGGCCGCAGCCCCTGGGTCGGGTTCGAGAACTTCTCGGTGGTGTTCGACGGCAACGGCGAGTTCCTCGGGGCGCTCCGGAACACCCTCGTGATCACCCTCGTGCAGGTCGTGTTCGTGTTCCCCGCGCCGATCATCCTGGCGCTCATGCTCAACTCGCTGCTGTCCGAGCGGATCAAGGGCGTCGTGCAGTCGATCCTGTACCTGCCGCACTTCCTGTCGTGGGTGATCGTCGTCGCCGTGTTCCAGCAGATCCTCGGCGGTTCCGGGCTCGTGAACAACGCGATCCGTGCCGCGGGCGGTGACGCGATCGACTTCCTCGGCAACCCCGGAGGGTTCATCGCCCTGCTCACCAGCCAGGTGATCTGGAAGGACACCGGCTGGGCGACGATCCTGTTCCTCGCCGTCCTCAGCTCGATCGACGCCAGCCTGTACGAGGCGGCGAAGATGGACGGCGCTTCGCGCTGGCGGCAGCTCTGGCACGTCACGCTGCCGGGCATGCGCGGCATCATCATCCTGCTGCTCATCCTGCGTCTCGGTGACTCGCTCACCGTCGGGTTCGAGCAGATTCTCTTGCAGCAGGCCGCGGTCGGTCGTGCGGCCAGCGAGGTCCTCGACACGTACGTCTACAACAACGGTGTGCTCGGCGGGCAGTGGGGTGTCGCCGCGGCCGTCGGGCTCGTCAAGGGCGTCGTCGGCGTGCTGCTCGTCCTCGGCGCCAACAAGCTCGCGCACGTCTTCGGCGAAGCGGGCGTCTACCAGAAGGAGTCGCGATGAGCGCCACCCGGAGCGTGACCGTGCCCGCGGGGACCACCCGGAAGCACCGCCCGCTGGACGCCCCACCGCTGCCCGGTCGGCTGCTGACCGGGTTCGTCCTGCTCGTGATCTGCCTGGTCGTCCTGCTGCCGTTCCTCGGTATCGTCTCGACGAGCGTCGCGTCCTCCAGCCAGGTCAACGGCGCCGGAGGCTTCGTGATGTGGCCGACCGGGCTCGACTTCAGTGCCTACGAGAGCATCTTCGCCGGTGGCGTCGTCACCCGGGCACTGCTCGTCAGTGTCGGCATCACCACGGTCGGCACCCTGATCAGCCTGTTCGTCACCGCGATGCTGGCGTACGCGCTGAGCCGGCCGGGATCCTACGGACACGGCGTGGTCCTGGGTCTCGTGCTGGTCAGCCTGCTGTTCGCGCCGGGGCTCATCCCGAACTACCTCGTGGTCAAGCAGTTCGGCCTGCTCGACTCCTACTGGGCGCTCATCCTGCCGACGGCGCTCAGCGCGTTCAACGTGATCGTGATGCGCTCGTTCTTCATGGCGATCCCGCGAGAGCTCATCGAGAGCGCCCGCATCGACGGCGCCGGTGACTTCGGCGTCTTCCTGCGGATCGTGCTCCCGCTGTCGAAGGCCGTCCTCGCCGTCATCGGGCTGTTCTACGCGGTCGGCTACTGGAACGCCTTCTTCAACGCCCTGCTCTACATCAACGACACCGCGAAGTGGCCGCTGCAGCTGGTCCTCCGCACCTACGTGATCAACAACGCGCAGCTCGGCGGCGCCGACCTCGGCACGAGCTCCGACGCGCTGCCCCCGCAGGCGTCTATCCAGATGGCGATCCTCGTCGTCTCGATCGTCCCCATCCTCATCCTCTACCCGTTCCTGCAGCGGCACTTCGCCAAGGGTGTCCTGACCGGCGCCGTGAAGGGCTGACACCATGACGACCAACGCACCACGGGGCATCAGCCGCCGCGGCCTGATCGCTGGCGGTCTCGGGATCGCGGCCACGGGCCTCCTGGGCGGTTGTGACACCGTCACCCGTTCCACCGACGTGAAGGCGATCAACCGGGCCGTCACGCTGCCGGACTACGTGCCGTGGGCCGGCGGGCCGGACCCGGTGCTCCCGAAGACCAGTGCGCTCATGCCGTCCGCGTTCCGAAGGATCCCGTCGGACCTGGTTCCGACGGACCGGGTGCCCGGCGACGGGTCGACGCTGCACGGCAGCGTCCCGACGAACTCGCCCGTCCCGCCGTCGAAGGGCAGCAACCCGTACTGGCAGGGCCTCGACGAGCGGATGGGCGTCGACCTCGACCTGACCATCACGCCGAACGCCGACTGGGGCAACAAGTTCGCCACGCAGGTCGCGGGCGACACCCTCGGCGACGTGTTCACGGTGTTCGGCACGTTCTCGTACCTGCCGCAGTTCCTCGAGGCCAAGGCGGCGAACCTCACCGAGATCCTCTCCGGCAGCGGCGTCCGGGACTACCCCTACCTCGCCAACCTGCCCACCGCGTCCTGGCGCGGCACCGTGTTCTCGGGCGGCATCTACGGCGTCCCCGTGCCCCGTGGGCCCCTGACCACCGGCGTGCTGCACCGACGGCAGGACCTGTTCGAGCAGCTCGGCGTCGACCCGTCCTTCGGCGACCTCGACGAGTTCGAGGCGCTCTGCCGCGAGGTCTCCGACCCGCAGCGCAATCGCTGGGCCCTCGGCTCCGTGCCGACCAACATCCTGGCGTCGATGTTCGGTGTGCCCAACCAATGGGAGGAGCAGGGCGGCCGCCTGACCCACATGTACGAGGTCGACGCCTACCAGGACATGCTCGAGGCGTCGCGGAAGCTCCTGGCAGACGGGCTCGTCCACCCGGACAGCGTCACCGCCTACAACGGCAAGGTGTGGTTCGTGCAGGGCTCGGCGCTGATGCTCCAGGACAGCTACAGCGCGATCCCCGGCCTGTTGCAGCAGGCCGAGCCGGGCAGCGGGTTCCGCATGACCATGGCTCCGTTCGTCGGTCCGGGCGGCGCGAAGCCGAAGCCGTGGCTCGGGGACCCGAACAACGCGATCACCGCGCTCGCGGCCGGGTCCGAGGAGCGCATCCGCATGCTGCTCGGCGTCCTGAACTGGTGTGCGTCGCCGTTCGGGACCGAGGCCTGGATGTACCGGAAGTTCGGCATCGAGGGCCGGGACTTCGACCTGCGCGACGGCGCCCCGGTCCTCACCAAGACGGGCAACAGCGAGACCGCGCTCGGTGAGTTCCCACTGCAGTACTTCACGGAGTGCCCGCTGCCGCTCTTCTACTCGGGTGCCCCGGAGATGACGGACGTCGTCTACGAGTCGCTGTCCTCGTGGTTGGACGACGGGATCACGAACCCCACTTACGGGTTGTACTCGCCGACGAACTCGACCAAGGGGCCGGCCATCGGCACCGCCGCCACGAGTGCGATCAACGACGTGCTGCTCGGCCGCGCGCCGGTGTCGGGGTGGAAGGCCGTCGTGCGGGACTGGCGCCGCCGGGGCGGCGACGCGATGCGGCGCGAGTTCGAGCAAGCCCTGGAGGCACGCGCCGGCGCGTGACGCCGTCGTCTTGGCAAGACGCCTCCATGTCTCCGAGACGCCGCGCAATTCCGCGGCGTCTCGCGCACACGACGGCGTCTTGCGTGGCCTTGGACTCGGGGCGAGCGGACGGGAGGCCCGTGGCGGGGTCCGCCACGGGCCTCCCGTCCGCTACGCGGTCACGCCAACCACGACGGGTCGGCGAACAGGTCCTCGAGCTCCTGGACCATCCGCGAGGTGTGGAAACCGTCGGCCGCCGCGTGGTTGATCTGCAGCGCCAGCGGCATCACCGTGCGGTCACCGTCCGCCCGGTACCTGCAGAGCGTGATGATCGGCAACAGGTGGTCGTACCCGTCGCGGACGTGCAGCGCGAACCCCGTGAACGACGTGCGGGGGAAGGTGGAGACGTCGAACACGTTCCGGGGCCGGTCGTCCTGCGGGAACATCCGGACGTCGTCCCGGTACCGCTCCATCGTCTCGACCGCGGCGGCGTGGAACCGGCCGGGGTCCTCGTCGTAGGGCACCACCAACGCCGAGAAGGTCTCCGTGTCCGGGTGGAACACCGTGAACATCGGGTGCACGACGTCCCAGACGCCGGGGGAGCCGTCGTCGAGCAACTGCATCCGGAACTCGGCGTGCCGGTTGACCACGGTCGCGATCGCCCAGATCTGGGACGCGTAGGTCTTCGCCGCGCTCGTGCGGACCGCCGCGACGAACGCCGTGACGTCGACGTCGACGGTCACCTCGTAGGAGCACTGCACACGCTGCCGGTAGTGCTCGAAGTGCTCGCGTCGGGGCCAGGTGTCCAGGTCGATCGGTCGGAGCTCCGTCATGCCGTCAGTCTCGCTCGAACGGGCAGTGCCTAGTGTGGAGCCATGCCGACGCTCGAACGGGTTCCCGCCCTGACCGCTCCCGAACTGCTGGCCGCACCCGTCGCCGCGGCGCTCGCCGCGTTGCCCGGCGACGTCGCAGCACGGATCGACGTCGCCGCGATCGATCCCGACCTGGCCGACACCGCCGCGTTCTCGGAGGCCTACGGCTTCCCGCTCGACGGCGGGGCGAACTGCATCGTCGTCGCGGGCAAGCGCGGCGAGGACGTCCGGTTCGCCGCGTGCGTCGTGCTCGCCCACACCCGCCTCGACGTGAACCGTGTCGTCCGGAAGCTGCTCGACGTGCGGAAGGCGAGCTTCGCGCCGATGGACCAGGCCGTGGAGCTGACGGGCATGGAGTACGGCGGGATCACCCCGATCGGGCTGCCCTCCGCGTGGCCCGTGTACATCGATTCCCGTGTGCTCGATGCACCGGACGCGGTGATCGGGGCAGGCCGCCGCGGCGCGAAGGTGTTCCTGACCGGCTCCGTACTCGGAGCGCTGCCGGGTGTGCAGGTCGTCGAGGGCCTGGCGACCGAAGGCTGATCAGTCGTTCGGGCGGATGAGGCAGAACGGGTGGCCCGCCGGGTCGAGGTAGACGCGGAATGTGTCCGTCGCCGATCCCGTGGCGGTCGCACCGATCGCCAGGACCGCTGCCTCGCCGTCGTCGAGGTCATCGACCTTCACGTCGAGGTGGCTCTGCTGCGGGACGAGCTGGCCGGGCCACTCCGGTGCGCGGTAGCCCTCGACCTGCTGGAACGCCAGGAGTGGCCGCTGGTCGGTGAAGGGGAGCGCGACCTCGGCCCAGTCCTCGTCGAAGCCGACGATCTCGCCGCCGAGCAGCTCCGCGTAGAAGCGTGCCAGGCCGCGAGGGTCTGCGCAGTCCAGGACGACCATGTCGAGTGTGCCGATCATGGCCGACACGGTAGACCGATCAGCGCGCCGCGGTCAGGGCCTTCGTGATCCGCTGCAACGACACCGTCTCGGCGGTCCCGAGCTCCTGCGCGAACAGGCTGAGGCGGAACTCCTCGAGCATCCACCGCGCGTGCACGAGCTCGGGGTGCGCGCCGACCGACGGCGGGAAGGTGCCGCCCGCGTCGACGTAGCGGTCGGTGGCGACGGTGACCTCGCGCATCCAGGTGGCGTCGCGCCCGGGGTTCTGCAGCAGCTTCTGCACGCGCGCCTCGATGCCCTGCAGGTACACCCGGATCCGCCGGAGCCGGTCGAGCCCGGCGACGGAGACGAATCCCGGGTTCACGAGACGCTCCATCTGCTGCCGCATGTCGGTCAGCGCACCGAGCAGGGACATCGAGTTCGCCTGCTTGAGTGCTCGTTCGGTGGACCGTTGGGCGAGGAGCACGGCAGCGAGCTCGGACACCGCCGTGAACATCGTGTCGACCACCGTCGCCGACACGGCGTCACGGACCGCTTCGAACGCGGCCTTCGTGAACACGAGACCGTCCGGGTGGGCTCGGCGGATCACCGCGTCGACGACGGCCGCGAGCACGTCGTCGAACAACGCGTTCGTCGAGGCGTACGGGCTCGCCGCGAGTGCGAGCTTCTCCTGCGCGGTCAGGTGCGACTGGATGTACGACACCGGGGACGGCACCGCGAGCATCACCAGGCGACGGACCCCGGTGGGCATGCGGACCTGCCGGTCGGACGGCGTCGCGAGCAACTGCACCCCGACGGTCGCCTTCGGGCCGGTGCCCTCTTCCACCAGGGACGGGTAGGCGCGGATGACACCGCCGGCCTGCTTGGTGTCGAGGGTCTGTGGCAGGTCCTGGGCCGGCCACGTGGTCAAGCCGGACTGTTCCACCCCGGCACCGCCACCGGCAGCGGCGACGCGAGCCGCGCCTCCCGGTCGCCCCGCAGCCCGCACCGTGGCGGAGGCGACACTCTGCTGGGTGCGGTCCTTGAGTTTGGTCTGCAGAGCCGACAGGTCCTTGCCCGCCTCGACGCGGCGACCGCGTTCGTCGACGACCGCCCACGTCGGCAGCAGGTGCGAGGGCACGCGGGACAGGTCGAAGTCGGACTCCGACACCGGCACGTAGGTCATCCGCTGGATCGCCTTGGCCAGGGTGGAGCGGAACGACTCGGTCGGCTCGGTCGGGGCGTCGTCCGGCAGCTCGGCGACGATCTTCTCGGCCCAGTCCGCCGCGGGGACGACGTTCTTGCGGATCTGCTTCGGCAACGACTTGATGAGGGCGGTCACGAGCTCCTTGCGCAGGCCGCGGACCTGCCAGTCGAAGCCCTCCTCGCGCATGCGGGGGAGGAGCGCGAGCGGCACCTGCACGCTCACGCCGTCGTCTTGCGCGCCCGGCTCGAAGCGGTACTGGATCGCGAGCCGCTGGTCGCCGCTCCGCCACTGGGTCGGGTACTCGGCGTCGTCCTCTGCCGCCTCGGCAGCGGATTCGTCCAGCAGGTCCCCCCGGCGCATCGTGAGCAGGTCCGGTTGGTGGCGGCGCGTCGTCCGCCACCACCCCTCGAAGTCACGGGTCGTCGCGATGTCCGCGGGGATGCGGGCGTCGTAGAACTCGTAGACGTTCTCGTCGTCGAGCAGGATGTCACGGCGGCGCGTGCGCTCTTCGAGCTGCTCGAGCTCCTTGCGGAGCTTCCGGTTCGAGCGGTCGAAGGCTTGCTGCGACTCCCACTCGCCCTCGACCAGGGCATGCCGAATGAAGAGCTCGCGAGAGTGTTCCGGGTCGATCCGGGCGTACTGCACGCTCCGGCGCTGCACGATCGGGACGCCGAACAGGGTCACGCGCTCGTACGCGACGACCGCGCCCTGCTTCTTCTCCCAGTGCGGTTCACCGTAGGTGCGCTTGAGCAGATCACCGGCGAGGGGCTCGACCCACGCGGGGTCGATCCGGCCGACGGTCCGTGCGAACAACCGGCTGGTCTCGACGAGTTCGGCCGCCATCACCGCGTCGGGCTGCTTCTTCGCGAGCACACTGCCCGGGAACACCACGAACCGGGTGTTCCGCGAGCCGAGGTAGTCGCGCTTTTCGCGGTCGCGCAGCCCGATCTGGCTGAGTAGACCGGCGAGCAGGGACCGGTGCACCGCGTCGCCGTCATCGGAGCGGGACTGCCCGACGCGGACGTCGACCTGCTTCGCGGCGCGGGAGAGCTGGCGGTACAGGTCCTGCCACTCGCGGATGCGCAGGTAGTTGAGGAACTCGGCCTTGCAGAGCCGGCGGAACGCGCTCGACGACAGCTCGTCCTGCTTGTCCTCGATGTAGTTCCACAGCGCGAGCAGGGTCAGGAAGTCGCTCGTCGGGTCGGCGAAGCGGGCGTGCATCTGGTCGGCGTGGGCGCGCTTCTCGAGCGGGCGTTCGCGGGGGTCCTGGATGCTCAGGGCGCTGACGACAGCGACGACCTCGCGCCCGACGCCCTGGCGCCCGGCCTCGAGCACCATCCGGCCGAGCCGCGGATCGATCGGCAGTCGGGTGAGCTGTCGGCCGGACTTCGTGATCCGGCCGTCCTTGTCGACGGCGCGGAGCTCGCGGAGCAGGTCGAGGCCGTCCTTCACGCCGCGGGAGTCCGGCGGTTGCAGGAACGGGAAGGACTCGATGTCGCCGAACCCGAGGGAGATCATCTGCAGGATCACCGCGGCGAGGTTGGTCCGCAGGATCTCGGGGTCGGTGAACTCGTCACGGCGCTCGAAGTCGTCTTCGGAGTAGAGCCGGATCGCGATGCCGGCGCTCGTGCGGCCCGCTCGACCCGAACGCTGGTTCGCGCTGGCCTGCGAGATCGCCTCGATGGGCAGGCGCTGGACCTTGGCGCGCGGCGAGTACCGCGAGATGCGTGCGGTGCCGGTGTCGATGACGTACTTGATGCCGGGCACCGTCAGCGAGGTCTCAGCGACGTTCGTGGCGAGCACCACGCGTCGGCGGATCCCCGGCGTGGTGCGGCGGTCGAAGACGCGGTGCTGATCGGCGGCGGAGAGCCGGCCGTACAGGGGCAGGACCTCGGTGCCCTGGTACCGCTTGCCCTCGATGGCGTCCTGCGCGTCGCGGATCTCGTTCTCGCCGGACAGGAAGACGAGCACGTCGCCCGGGTCTTCGCGCGCGAGCTCGTCGAGTGCGTCGGTGATCCCCTGCAGGGTGTCGCGGTCGTCGGCGCTGTTCGCCGCGCCACGGTCGGCGGTGCGCGAGTCGGTCTCGTCGTCCTCGTCGGTGTCGTCGGCGTCCTCGGACACGAGCGGGCGGTACCGGATCTCGACCGGGTAGTTCCGCCCGGAGACCTCGATGATCGGGGCGTCGCCGAAGTGCTTCGAGAACGACTCGGGGTCGATCGTGGCACTCGTGATGATGAGCTTGAGGTCGGGGCGCCGGACGAGCAGCCGCTTGAGGTAGCCGAGCAGGAAGTCGATCGTCAGCGACCGCTCGTGCGCCTCGTCGATGATGATCGTGTCGTAGCGCTTCAGGTCGCGGTCGAAGTGGATCTCGTTGAGCAGGATGCCGTCGGTCATCAGCTTGATGCGGGTCTTCGACGACACCTTGTCGGTGAACCGGACCTGGTAGCCGACCAGGTCACCGAGCTCGCTGCCGAGTTCTTCGGAGACGCGCTCGGCGATGGTGCGAGCGGCGATCCGTCGGGGCTGCGTGTGTCCGATGTTCTCGCGCCCCAGTTCGAGGCAGATCTTCGGCAGCTGGGTGGTCTTGCCCGAGCCGGTGGCGCCAGCGACGATGACGACCTGGTTGTCACGGATGGCAGCCGCGATGTCGTCCCGCCGCTGCGACACCGGCAGTTCGGGCGGGTACGTGATGACTGGCGGCGTGGGAGACATGAGCATTCCAGGATACGTCACGCCGTCGGTGCTGCGAGCCCGGCGGCGAGGTCCGCTGCCGACCGTGCCGGCAGGGCGCACACACGGTCGTGGCAGACGTAGGCCGCCGGGTCGAGCGTGTCCCGTGCTGCGAACAGCTCGAACCCCGCGGCCGCCCACTCCGCAGCCTGCGTCGGGGTCACGGTCGCGATGACCGTGCCGGGTCGGCGCGTGGCGCGGACGGCATCGCGGAGTGGGTCGTGCGGGTCCGACGTCACGACCACGACCTCACGAGAGGGCCGATGCAGGGCGAGTGCCACACCCAGGGCATCCGCGTGGCCGAGCGGCCGTTCCGTCCCGGTCCGCGCTCGGTCAGCCACGAGCCGACCGGCGGCCGCGCGGTACGCGGAGTCACCGGTCAGCGCTGCGAGCGCGGCTGCCGCGGACGCCAACGCCGCCGTGCCGGAGCGCATCGCGGTCTGCGGCTGCTCGCCGGTCGCGGTCCCGGCTCCGGCGAGCACGGGGTCGACGTCGAACCGGCCTGCGAGACCGTCGTCGACCAGGGAGCGAGCGGTCACGGCGTACGAGACCTCGCCGGTCGCCAGCGCGAGTTCGAGCAACCCCTCGGCCAGCAGCCCGACGTCCTCGATGGTCGCTGGTGCCGCCGACGGCCCGCGGGACGTGCTCGAGCGGACCACGACGTGTCCGTCGCGCACGTGCGAGTCGAGCAGCGCGTCGGCCGCCGCGCGCGCGAGGTCGATCATCTCGTGGTCGTCGTGGCGTGCTCCGGCGATCGCCAGCCCGCGGATCGCCAGGCCGTTCCAGCCGGTCAGTACCTGGCCGTCGAGGGGTGGCGGGTCGAGGTGCACTCGTTCGGACAGCGGCCGTCGGTACCACTCGCCCTCGACCCGCTGGCCGTCGATCGTGGACTCGCTGTCCTGTGCGGCGACGAACGCGCCGTCGCGCTGCCGCAGGGTGTCGCGCAGGAAGTCGGCGATGCCGCGTGCCTGCTCGGCCCCGGCGACCGCGAGCAGCCCTGCGTTGTCGTAGAGCATCCGCTCGTAGTGCGGCACGCTCCAGTCGCGCTTGGTCGCGTACCGGAACACGCCGCCGTCGGCATCGGTCAGCTCGGAGGCCCGGATCGCGTGCAGCGACCGGTCGAGCAAGCCGTCGGCTTCGGCGTCGCCGTCGGCCGCAGCATCGGCGAGGAACTCGAGCAACGGCGTGCTGGGGAACTTCGGCGCGCCGCCGAAACCCCCGTAGGTGGTGTCCTCGGCTTGCGACAGCTGGCCGGTGACGGCCCGGATGCTGTCGACGGACGGGAGGCCCGTGGTGGGTCCGCCAGCACCCTCGCCGGCGCGGGCGGTCGCGTCCGCCTCGGCCCCCTGCCGGATCGCTGTCGCGATGGCAGCGGCGTTCGCGTCGACCTCGTGCCGCCGCTCGGTCCAGGCGTCGAGCACCGCCGCCAGGATCTGCCGGAACGCCGGCACCTGGCCCACCGGGGTCGGCGGGAAGTAGGTGCCGGCGAAGAACACGTGACCGTCGGGCGTCAGGAACGTGGTCAGGGGCCACCCGAGCTGCTGGGTGAACGCGCTCGCGGCGGCCATCAGGCTGGCGTCGACGTCGGGACGTTCCTCGCGATCGACCTTGACGGCGACGAAGTCCTGGCGGAGCAGTGAACCGATCTCCGGGTCCGCGAAGCTCTCGCGCGCCATGACGTGGCACCAGTGGCACGTGGCGTAGCCGACCGACACCAGGACGGGGGCGCCGCGCTCCCGTGCCTCGGCGAACGCTTCGGGCCCCCACTCGCGCCAGTCGACCGGGTTGTCGGCGTGCAGGCGGAGGTACGGACTGACCGAGGTGCCGAGCCGGTTGTCGTTCATGCCTCCAGCGTGCCCCGTGGCGACTGAGCGGGCCGGCGACGGACGCGATCTGTGGACGGATCGTCGATGTCCACAGCTGCCGGTCGCCAGGTCAGCGGGGGAGCCATCCCATCAACGCGGCGAGACGCTGCGCGACCTGGGCGGGGGTGAGATCGTCCGTGTCCACCCGGGTGACGGTGTCCCCGGAAGCCGAGTCGAGCCTCCCGGCCGTCCGCGTGCTGTGCGCGAGCTGCGCCTGCGGGACATCGCCACCTGCCCGTCGGGCCAGCCTCTCGGCGGTGGGACCGTCTGCCGCTCGCAGCAGGACCGTCGTGACCACGGGGTCGTCGCCCATGGCGGCGGCCAGACGCTCGTGTTCGAGCGCGGAAACGGTGTTCGTGTAGACCAGCCGGTGGTGTCCGAGCTCGCGGTAGGCCCGCCACATCGCCGCGAGGTTCCGCTCGGCCAGGTGCGCCTCGGGGTGCTCGACGTGCGGCGCCGGATGCGCGAGGTCGAGCAGGTCGCCCTCGATCACCGCGTGCCGGACGTCCGCAGCGACGAGCAGGTCGTGCAGGGCCTCGGCAGCGGTGGACTTGCCGACGCCGGAGCGACCGCCGATGAACAGGACCTCGGAGCGGGGCATGCTCGGCGCCGTCAGCCGAGGCCGAGCGAGAGGAGCGCGAGCGCGGCGTCCTCGGGCCCGTAGTCGAACAGGTGCTCCCAGAACGGGTCGTCGGCCCACGGCACGTCGCCGTCCGCCGGTGTGGACTGCGCGGTCTCCATCAGCCAGTCGAGCTCGGGCACGACGGCGGTCGCGAAGGTCGGCGGCTGCCACCCGAGCGCTCGCGCCGCCGTGGTGTCGAGCACGAACGGTGCCGGCGACGACCACGGCGTGGTCCCGACGAAGGCTGGGGCGTCCGCGTCGAGCAGGACCTCGTCGAAGCGGTGATCGAGGTGCCCGGCGATGGTGCGCACGATCTCGAGCGCGGTCGGGGCTGACTCGTCGGCGACGTTGAGGATGCGGCGATCGGGAGCATCCGCGACCAGGCGCACGAGCGAGCCGATGCCGCTCGCCGCGGTCGTGTGGTCGACGCCACGGCCGTGGTCGGCGAGCAGGATCCGCTCGCGGCCGTCCAGCACGCGGCGGACCACGAACCACTCGCGCGGACGACCGATGCCGACGCCGTACACCTTCGACGGGCGCAGGACCGTGACCGGAGCGCCGTGGTCGAGGAGGACCTGCTCGGCGGCCACCTTCGCGGCGCCGTAGCCCTCGCGGCTGGTCGGGTCGCCGTCGCCTGCGGGCACCGTCGGCTGGATCTCGGTGACGGCAGCACCGAAGACCGGCTTGTCCACGGAGTTCGCGTGCCGGCCCTGCTCGTCCGCGTAGACGGCGCGCGAGGAGACGAACGCCGTGGAGCCGACGTCGTCGAGGAACGGCAGGAGCTGCGTCGCGTCGTCGCGGGTCAGGCCGACGGTGTCGACGAGCAGGTCCGCGCCGGGGCGGAGCAGATCACGCAGGGTGCTCGTGTCGCGGCGGTCACCCGCGGTGAACGTCACGCCACGGGCGGTGAGGGCATCGGCTGCCGGGCCGCCACGACGAGCGAGGACGTCGACCTGCCAGTCGTCGCCGCCCCGGCCGGAGGCGTCGAGGAGTTCACGTGCGACGGCCGAACCGATCCCGCCGGTGCCGCCGAGGATGACCGCGCGTCTGGAGCTCATGCGCCAACGCTAGCGGGACGGTCCCCGGCGGTCGGTGTCGTCAGGACGCCAGCGCCTCGGGTTCGTGTCGCCACCAGTCCAGCAGCGAGCCGTCGTACACGGTGACGTTGTCGTGGCCGAGCACCGTGAGTGCCAACGCATCGACGCACGCAGCGCTGCCGACCCCGCAGTAGGTGACGATCTCGTCCTCGCCGACGACGGCTGCGAACGCCGCGGCCAGTTTCGGTCCGCGCAGGTACGCGTTCGTCTCCGGGTCGACCAGGGTGTCCACCGTGATCGGGGTGCTGCCGGGGATGATCGGTGCGTGGTCGGTGCCGAGTGAGGCCTCGGGCGCGGCGAACACCAGGGCCGCCGGCTCGTCGCCCGTCACGGCACGGCGGACCCGGGCGCGGTCGGCCCACAGCGGGCGCTCTTCACCGGCGAGGAAGGCGCTGTCGTCGTCGGGCGCCTTCGCTGCACCAGCTGCCTGGCGGAGGGCTCCGACGCGGACCGGGCGGCCCTCGTCGCGCCACTTCGTGAAGCCGCCGTCGAGGACCGCGACCGAGTCGAACCCGAACGACCGGAAGATCCACCACAGCCGTGCCGACCACTCGCCGACGCGGTCGTCGTAGACCACGACCGTCGAGGCGTTCGTCACGCCCAGGTCACCGGCGGCGGTTTCGAACCGCTCGGCACTCGGCCGGGTGAAGGGCACCTCGGCACCGGGTGTGGAGAACTCGTCCACGAGGTCGGCGAACCGGGCTCCGGGGACGTGTCCACGCCGCTCGTAGGAGTCGACCGCGGAGCGCCACGTCGTCTCGAGGCCGGTCCCCACCGTGTGTACCGAAGCGTCGAGGACGACGAGCTCGTCACCACCGAGGTGGTCGGCGAGCCACTGCGTCGACACGAGCGGCGAGGTCAGGACGGGGGCCATGCCGCACACGATAATGCGGACCACTGACGGGTGACAGGGAAACCGACACACTGCGCAACCGGGGCGCGTGTGGAGGCTTGTGCGTCGACTCGGAACGACATGGTGGTCGTCGCACGACATCGCGATCGTCGGATCGAGTCGGCACCGCCCCGCTGACGCGTCAGTGTGCGGCGGCGGGGATGCTCCCGGTCGTCGTGGACGCAGCGTGTGCAAGCCGGTCGAGCCGCACCGACTGCCGGTTGATGAGCAGGCCACCGGCGAGGGCGACGAGCACGAGCACCCCGGCCGAGATGCCGAACGCCACGTGGTACCCGTCGAGCGTGGCCTGCGCCTGCTGCAGCTTCGTGGGCGCCGCCGACAGCCCGGACAGGCTGTTCTTCACGACGTCGGCGAAGATCGTCGACAGGAGTGCCGTGCCGATCGAGCCGCCGATCTGCTGCATGGTGTTGACCGTCGCCGAGGCCACACCGGCGTCGGCACGGGCGACCCCGGTCGTCGCGGTGTTCATCGCGGACGAGAAGATCGTGCCCATGCCGAGACCGATGACGATCAGTGCCGGCAGGACGGTTCCTGCGTAGGAGCTGTCGAGGTCGGTGCGCAGCAGCAGGAGCAGGCCGATCGCGGCGACCAGGCCACCGGCGAAGATCAGGATCTTCGGGCCGACGCGGGGCAGCAGTCGCCCACCGATCTGCGTCGCCGAGACCATGATCGACAGCGGCATCGGCAGGAACGCCAGACCGGTCTGCAGCGAGCTGAACCCGAGGGTCTGCTCGAGGTAGTAGGTCAGGAACAGGAAGATGCCGAACATGCCGATCGCCACCAGGCCGATGGCGATGAACGATCCGCCACGGTCGCGGTCGAGCACGACCCGCAGGGGGAGCAGCGGGTGCGCCACGCGCGTCTCGATGAACACGAACGCGGCGATCAGCAGCACGCCGGCGGCGAGCATCGCGATGGTGACGGGGGAGTCCCAGCCGTTCGTCTCGGCATTCGAGAACCCGTAGACGACGCCGACCAGACCAGCGGTGATCGTGATGACCCCGAGGACGTCGATGCGCGGACGGTCGACCTTCGGCGGCTTCTCCATGAAGACGAGCGCACCGATCACGCCGAGCACGGCGAAGACCACGTTGACGTAGAGGCACCAGCGCCACGAGGCGTACTCGGTCAGCACGCCGCCGAGCAGCAGGCCGATGGCCGCACCGGAACCGGCGATGGACCCGAAGATGCCGAACGCACGACCGCGCTCCTTCGGGTCGCGGAAGGTCGTGGTCAGCATGCCGAGGGCGCTCGGGGCGAGGAGCGCGCCGAACACACCCTGCAGTGCCCGGGCGGCGACGAGCAGACCGAACGAGTCGGCGAGACCACCGAGGACCGATGCGACGGCGAAGCCGACCAGACCGATGATGAAGGTGTTCTTCCGCCCGAACAGGTCGCCGAGGCGTCCGCCGAGCAGCAGGAGCGAGCCGAACGCCAGCGAGTACGCGGTGACGATCCACTGGCGCTGGTCGGTGCCGAACCCCAGGTCGGCCTGGGCCGAGGGGAGCGCGATGTTCACGATGGTGGCGTCGAGCACGACCATCAGCTGCGCGAGGGCGATGACCGCCAGGGCGATCCAACGGTGGTTGGGCTTGGCGGGGGTGGTGCCAGTGGTCGTGGGTGCGGCCCCGGTGGGGGTCGGCACGGTGTGTTCTGCCGTCACGGCAGCCTCCTTCGAGAAGGTTGGAGGGGGAGCACGAAGCGCGCGCCGTCGGGCGTTTCGAAGAGGGAGGATCCAAGCGGATGCACGGCATCCGTTTGTGGACAGTGTAGACCGAAACGGAAGGTCCGCATCCACTTATTCCCAGAAAGTTCAACTAGGTTCGGCACCGTGAGCACCACCGAGTCCGCGCCCGACCTCGAGCGCCCGCTGCGCGCCGATGCGGCACGCAACCGCGAGTTGATCCTGCAGACGGCTCGCAAGTGCTTCGCGGAGCGCGGCTTGTCGGTCACCCTCAACGACATCGCGCACGAAGCCGGCGTCGGCGTCGGCACCGTCTACCGCCGCTTCGCCGACAAGGACTCCTTGATCGAGGCGCTGCTCGCAACCAAGTTCGAGGCGATGAACGACGCCGCGGCCCGTGCAGCCGAAGTCGTGGATCCGCGTGAGGCGCTGCGCGTCTACCTCACCGGTGTGTTCGAGTTCCGGGCGCGCGACCGTGCGCTCGCCGACGCCATCGTGCGCGCCGGCAAGGCCCGTCCGTCGATCGTGCAGGAGCGGGACCGGCTCGAGCGCCAGGTCTCCGCGATCATCGGTCGTGCCGATACCGCGGGGGTCGTCCGGGCCGGGTTCGACTACCGCGACCTGCCGATGCTCACCGCCATGGTGGGCGCCGTCGCGGACGCCACCCGCGAGCACGACCCGAACGCCTGGCGCCGGTACGCCGAACTCCTCATCGAGGGCGTCCTGCCGCAGACCGAGAGCGCGACCGCCGCGAGCATGGTCGGCGACCCGCTCGACCGCGAGTCCATCGAGCGCGCGCTGCACGCGCAGTCCTGACGCGTCCCGGCGACTCGGGCCGGGCCGTGGTCCGAGCCGCCTCCGGACCGGAGGCCCGTGGCGGTGCCGACCCACGCCTCCCGTCCGACGGTCTGGTCACGACCAGAGCGCCGGACCGGTCGCGACCACGGCGCCGGGCCGACACCCGACGCGCGCTACAGCCAGCTCGGCAGCCAGTAGTGCGACCGGATGAAGTCCCACGGCACCTGGATCGCCGTCCACATCGGGTACCAGTACGCCGATGCGAGCACGACCACGACCAGGTACACGCCGACCCAGACGATCGCGCGGGTCCGTCGGGGCCGTGGGTCCGTCCGTGACCCCAGCAGCAACCCGATCGCGGCAGCCAGCGCCATCACCATGAAGGGCTCGAAGGCGATCGTGTAGAACTGGAAGACCGTCCGGTTGACGTACATCAGCCACGGCAGGTAGCCCGCGGCGACGCCGAGCAGCACGAAGCCGTACTGCCACTGCCGGCGCAGGATCCAGAGCACGAGCAGCGCCACCGTCGCGATGACCGCCGCGTACCAGATGAACGGGTTCGCGACGCCGGTGATGGCCTCACCGCAGCGACTGGCCGAGCAGCCGTCCTGCCCGGCGTCGGTGCCGACGTAGAACATCGACGTGGGGCGCTGCATCACGAGCCAGAGCAGTGGGTTCGCCTGGTACGAGTGCGGCGTGTGCAGGCCGATGTTGAAGTTGTAGATCTCCGACTGGTAGTGCCACCAGTTCTGCAGGCTGTCCGGCACCCGTCCGAGCAGACCGGTCCAGCGTTCCCCGCCGGAGGCCAGCCAGTTCCGGTCCCAGCCGTCCTTCGACACGAACCAGCCCGTCCACGACGCGACGTAGGTGACGGCGGCGATCGGCACGGTGAGCAGGAACGACACCGGAGCCTGCTGCAGCAGCGCACTCGACGACCAGAACTCCACGCCCGCACGGCGGCGCATCATCATGTCGCTCAGCACCGAGTAGACGGCGAAGAACGCCAGGAAGTACATCCCCGACCACTTCGTCGCGGTGGCCAGCCCCATCGTCAGGCCCATCGCGAACAGCCACGGACGCCACCAGAGCACGGGCCCCCACAGGGTGTCCCGGCCGGCAGCGATCCGCTCCGCGACCCAGTCGTCGAGCCGCCGCTGACTCTGGCGCCGGTCGAACAGGAGCGCCCCGAACCCGAGCACGACGAAGAACGTCAGGATGCCGTCGAGCAGCGTCACGCGGGACATCACGATCGCCTGCCCGTCGACGGCGAGCAGGCCGCCGGCGAGGGTGCCGACCAGGGTCGAGCGGAACAGCGAGCGGGCGATCACCGCGGTCAGGAAGACCGTCGCGATGCCGAGCACGGCGACGGCGAACCGCCAGCCGAACGAGTTGTCCGCCCCGAACAGGAGCATGCCGAGCCCGATCAGGTACTTGCCGAGCGGCGGGTGCGCGATGAACTCCGCGGCGCTGGTGAAGATGTCCGTCTCACCGCTCGAGAACCGGTCGTCGGTCGTCGGGGCGGAGTCGCTGCTCGGGTTCGCCGGCCAGGTGCCCTCGTAGCCGAGGTGGACGATCGACCAGCCGTCCTTGACGTAGTAGGTCTCGTCGAACACGAGCGAGTGCGGGTTCCCGAGGTTCGCCAGGCGGAGCACGGCGGCGAGCAGCGTCACCGCGATCGGTCCGGCCCAGCGCCACACCGCGACGCGCTGCGCGGTGGAGAGCACCCGCCCCCACCAGTCGTCGAGCCGCGAGCCGACCGGCCCGTCGGGCACGGCCGTGCGGTCGTCGGTCAGCTCGCTGGTCATCGCTGAGCATCCTACGGATCGGGGGTATGTCCGCGCTGCGACCGCGGTGCTCGCGCCGCGTGGCCGCGCCGGCATCGCCGTGCGGGGACAATGGGGGCGTGATCGTCCTCGCAGCAACGCCCATCGGCAACCTCGGGGACGCCTCGCGCCGTCTCGTCGAGACCCTCTCCAACGCCACGGTCGTCGCGGCCGAGGACACCAGGACCGCCATCCACCTCATGCGCGCCCTCGGCATCGAGAACCGTCCGCGGCTCATCGCCCTGCACGAGCACAACGAGCGGGCGAAGGCGTCCGAGGTCGTCGAGCTCGCGCGCGACCAGGACGTCGTGGTCCTCACCGACGCCGGCATGCCCGCGATCAGCGACCCCGGCTTCCCGCTCGTCGAGGCCGCGGCCGCCGCGGGTGTCACCGTCACGGCGCTGCCCGGCCCGTCGGCGGTGCTCATGGCGCTCGCGGTCTCGGGCCTGCCGACGGACCGGTTCACCTTCGAGGGGTTCCCGACGCGCAAGGGCGGGGAACGCCGCCGTGCATTCCAGGCGCTCGCGGGGGAGCAGCGCACGATGGTCTTCTTCGAGTCGCCGCACCGGTTGGCCGAGACGCTCGCCGACATGGCCGTGGGGTTCGGGGGCGACCGACGAGCCGCGGTCTGCCGCGAGCTCACGAAGCTCTACGAAGAGGTCCGTCGTGGGCCGCTCGACGAGCTCACCTCCTGGGCCGCCGAAGGAGTCAAGGGCGAGATCTGCATCGTCGTCGCCGGGGCGGCCGAGGCCACGGAGGAAGCGACGCTGGACGACGGGGTCCGCCTCGTGCTCGAGCGGGTGGCCGCCGGCATGCGCATGAAGGAGGCCGCAGCGGCGGTCGCTGATGCGACCGGCCTGTCGAAACGCGACCTGTACGAAGGCGCGCTCGCGGCGCGGTAGACGACGGCAGTGCCGGACGGGAGGCGCGGGGCGGGCCCGCCACGGGCCTCCCGGATCCGGTTCTCCACAGTCCACCGCCGCGCGCGTCATCCGGGTTCCGTGCGCCCGTAGGATGGTCCGCATGTCCGACGGGTCCTCGTTCAGCATCACCACGCCGATCTTCTACGTGAACGACGTGCCCCACATCGGGCACGCCTACACCGAGGTCGCCGCGGACGTCCTCGCGCGCTGGCACCGGCAGCGGGGTGACGACACCTGGCTGCTCACCGGCACCGACGAGCACGGACAGAAGATCCTGCGCACCGCCTCGGCGAACGACGTCACGCCCCAGGAGTGGGCCGACCGTCTCGTGACCGATGCGTGGAAGCCGCTGCTCGACACCGTCGACGTGGCCAACGACGACTTCATCCGCACCACCGACGAGCGCCACGAGCGCGGCGTGACGGCGTTCCTGCAGAAGCTCTACGACGACGGCTACATCTACGCCGGCGAGTTCGAGGGCTTCTACTGCGTGGGGTGCGAGGAGTACAAGCAGCCGAGCGACCTGGTCGCCGGCACCGGAGCGTACGAGGGACAGCAGGTCTGCGCCATCCACTCGATCCCGGTCGAGGTGCTGTCCGAGCGCAACTACTTCTTCCGCATGTCGGACTTCGAGCAGCGCCTGCTCGACCTGTACGAGTCGAACCCGCTGTTCATCCAGCCGGAGAGCGTCCGCAACGAGATCATCTCGTTCGTGAAGCAGGGCCTGCGCGACCTGTCGATCTCGCGGTCCAGCTTCGACTGGGGCATCACGATCCCGTGGGACAGCGACCACGTCCTGTACGTGTGGTTCGACGCCCTGCTCAACTACGTCACGGCGCTGGGCTACGGCACCGAGGACGACGAGGCCTTCCAGCGCCTGTGGCCGAGCGTGCACATCGTCGGCAAGGACATCGCCCGCTTCCACGCCGTCATCTGGCCGGCGATGCTCATGGCCGCCGGGCTGCCGGTACCGGAGCGCGTCTTCGGCCACGGCTGGCTGCTCGTCGGCGGCGAGAAGATGTCCAAGTCGAAGCTGACCGGCATCGCGCCGTCGGAGATCACCGACACCTTCGGGTCCGACGCCTTCCGCTACTACTTCCTGCGCGCCATCACCTTCGGGCAGGACGGCAACTTCAGCTGGGAGGACATCTCGGCGCGGTACCAGGCCGAGCTCGCGAACGGCTTCGGCAACCTGGCGTCGCGCCTGGTCGCGATGCTGCAGAAGTACTTCGACGGCGCGGTGCAGTCGCGCGGGTCGCTGACCGAGTCGGACGAGGCGATCGATGCCCTGGCGGTGTCGGTCACCGAGCGTGCCGACGCGGCCATCGCGGCCTTCGCCCCGCACGAGGCGATCGCCGCCGTGTGGGAACTCGTCGACGCCCTGAACGGGTACATCACCGAGCAGCAGCCGTGGGCGCTGGCGAAGGACGACGCGAACCGCGAGCGGCTCGGCACCGTCCTGACCACGGCCCTGCGTGGCCTCGGCACCGTCGCCGTGCTGCTCTCGCCGGTGATGCCGAAGGCCACCGAGAAGCTCTGGGCCTCGATCGGTGCCGGTGGCTCGATCGCCGAGCAGCGCGTCGACCGTGCGTTCGAGTGGCAGGGTGCTGCGCACGTCGTGGCGCTCGAGAGCGGACTGTTCCCGCGGATCGAGCAGGCGGAGCAGGGCGCCGCGTGACCGAGGCCCACCTCCGGTCCCGCGGCGACGGGGACGGCTCCAAGCGCGACCTGACCTACCCGCCGTTGCCCGAGGCGCTCGTCGTCCCGGTCTACGACAACCACACGCACATGGAGATCGCCGACGGTGGCGACGGGGCGCTCGACTACCGCGAGCACCTCGGCCGTGCCTCCAGCGTCGGCGTCCGCGGAGTCGTGCAGGTCGGCACCGACCTCGCGACCTCGCAGTGGTCCGCATCGATCGCCGCCCGTGAGCCCCGTGTCCTCGCGGCGGTCGCACTGCACCCGAACGAGGCACCTGCGCTGCAGGAGCAGGGGCTGCTCGACGAGCACCTCGCCGGCATCGAAGCCCTCGCGGCGTTGCCCCGCGTCCGGGCGATCGGCGAGACCGGGCTCGACTTCTTCCGCACCGGTGACGACGGCCGCGATGCCCAGGTCCGGTCCTTCGAGGAACACATCCGCATCGCGAAGGAGCACGACCTCGCGCTGACCATCCACGACCGCGATGCGCACGATGCCGTGGTCGAGGTGCTCGACCGCGTCGGGGCGCCGGAGCGCACGGTGTTCCACTGCTTCTCCGGTGGCCCCGACCTGGCCCGCCTCTGCGCCGAGCGCGGGTGGTACATGTCGTTCGCCGGCACGGTGACGTTCAAGAACGCGGCGCCGCTGCGTGAAGCCCTGCTCGTCGCACCCCGGCGCCTGATCATGATCGAGACCGACGCGCCGTTCCTGACGCCGACCCCGTACCGCGGCCGGCCGAACGCCCCGTACCTCATCCCGCTCACCCTGCGGTCGATGGCGGAGACCCTCGGCACCGACCCCTCGATGCTCGCCGCGCAGATCGCCTCGAACACCGAGCTCGTCTACGGTGCGTGGGACGCCGAGCCCGTGACGGTGGACGAGTAGTGGGCGCGCTGCTCGGTCCGTCCGAGATCCGCCAGCTCGCCGCCGAACTCGACGTCACCCCGACGAAGAAGCTCGGGCAGAACTTCGTGCACGACGCCAACACCGTCCGACGCATCGTGACCGTCGCCGGTGTGACGCCCTCGTCCCGGGTCCTCGAGATCGGGCCGGGCCTCGGCTCCCTGACGCTCGGGCTCACCGAGACCGGAGCACCCGTCACCGCCGTCGAGATCGACAAGCGTCTCGCGGCGCGGTTGCCGTCGACGGTGAGCGCGCTGCAGCCAGGGGCGTCGCTGACGGTCGTGCAGCAGGACGCGATGACCGTCGCCGCGTCGGACCTCGACGCCGAGCCGACCCACCTCGTCGCGAACCTGCCCTACAACATCTCGGTTCCCGTGCTCTTGCACCTGCTCGCGACCTTCCCGTCGATCGAGCGGTCGCTCGTGATGGTGCAGGCCGAGGTCGGGTACCGGCTCGCCGCTGGTCCGGGCAGCAAGGTCTACGGTTCGCCGAGCGTCAAGGCCGCCTGGTACGGCTCGTGGAGCACCGCCGGACTCGTCAGCCGCCAGGTGTTCTGGCCCGTCCCGAACGTCGACAGTGTCCTGGTGGCGTTCGACCGGCACGAGCCCCCGGGGGACGAGCAGTTGCGGTCGCGAGTGTTCACCCTGGTGGATGCGGCGTTCCAGCAGCGGCGGAAGATGCTGCGGCAGAGCCTGTCCGGTGTGCTCGGTGGCAGCACCCACGCGTCAGAGCTCCTGACAGCGGCGGGCATCGACCCGACGGCCCGGGGTGAGGCGATCGGCGTGGACGACTTCGTGCGGCTCGGTCGGACGGTCCTGGCTGCTGCGGAGTAGCTCGCCTCCCGCCGATCGCCTGCGAAATACAGAATGTTCGGCGCTGTCCGTTCGATTCTCCTACGGTTGATCGCATCGACCAAGGAGGCATGATGCAGCCGACCGAACCACGCCGACCGATCCGCCGCGGCCTGACCGAGGAACAGCTCACAGCGGGACGTCGTCGCGCCCTGCTCAGCGCGGATCCCGGTCGGCCGAGGGGGCCGAGGATCTTCACCGAAGCCGAACGGCAAGCGCTGTTCGCTCGGACGCCTCGACCTGAAGGTACGTTCGAAGAACGCCGCGAACGCCGACGACGCGCGATCGAGTCGATCGATCCGGACTTCTGGGTTGAGCCGACCGTCTCGTTCCACACGCTTCCCTGACCGTGTTCGAGCGACTCACGCCTCAGCATTTCGACGAGCACCGGGTTCTCAAGTTCGACGACTGCGCCGCCCGCCCTGACGTCGTCCTCGTCGACTCGAGCTTCATCCGGAGCGCGCTGCGCCGGACCGGGCGTCACAGGGTGGAGGCGGTCGCGTTCCTCGACCACCTCGACCTCGCGGGCACGGAGATGATGTACAGCGCCTTCACGGAGTTCGAAGTCCTGCGAGCTGCTCACGGCATGGCCACGGAAGCCGCTCGTCGCCATGTCACCGCGTGGCGGGAGTTGTTGCGGTCGACGCAACTGCACTGGGTCGGGGTCGATGCCGTCAGCGATGAGGTCCCAGACCTCATGGAAGAGTTCGGCCTGACCGTCTCGGGTGCATTGCACGTCGCAACAGCTCGGCATTGGGAAGTCGACGGCTTCGTGACGGTCGATCCTGCGTTCGGGGTCGTCGACAAGGAGCGCCTCCCGCTGATCATCGACGCCGAGGGCGCTCAGCTGGCGCGTCGCCTGCGTGCCGGTTCCCGGCCCTGATCCGCGACGACGGTAGACCACGACCGATGACGGCATGACCGACGGAACGGTTCGCTCGCACGCGCAGGGGATGGCGGCGAATCGTTTCGTCGCGGCTGGTGCATCGAGCATCGAGCATCGAGCATCGAGCACGCCGCGAGCGCGTCGTGGTGAGCGCCAGTCGGCCTCTGACGCCGCGAACGGGGGTGCGCGCGCAGGACCCGCGGACCCCTACGATCGGCGGGTGCCTCGCAACACCTTCTCCCGGTGGCTGGCGATCGTCGCCGTGCTCGGCGGGTTCGTCATCGAGTTCTTCGCCGTGCCAGCAGTCGTGCGCGACCTGCAGAACGACGCGGCATGGGCGGGAGTGCTGCTCGGGGTCGCGCTGCCCGTGTTCGGGGTCACGGTCTCAGCCTTCCGAGACGATCCGGAAGACGTCGATGACGACGACTTCCGACAGCCGGAGCGCCTCGACCGACGTGGTCGAGTAGCCGAGGGAGCACTGGCCGTGACCGCGTTCACCGCGTCCTGGGCGGCGACACGCTTGCACCACAAGCCCCTCGACTCGGCGTTGTACAGCGCCGTGGTCGCCTCGGCGCTGCCACTGGCGAGCCGTGCGCTCGGCCGGCTCGCGCGCCGCCGCGGTGAGCAGACCGACGGCGCTGACGACTGATGCGCCCCTCGCGCCGTGCAGGGGGCGCGTCGCCGTGTGTCAGTGCTCGCGGGACGCCATCATCTCGAGGATCTGCTGGTGGTTGCCGTTGCGTTCGGCGAAGCGCAGCGGGTGCACGTTCTGCACCAGGATCTCCGGGGCAGCGCCGGACTCGACGAGGGCGATGACCTCGTCGGCGAAGGCGTCGAGCGGCATCCCGCCGAAGTCGGCACCACCCATCAGGTCGGTCATCACGGCCGGCGGGGCGAGCTCGAGGACCTCGAGCGACGAACCGACGAGCTGCTGACGGAGGGCCTGCGTGTAGGCGTGCACGGCGGCCTTCGTCGCGCTGTACGTCGGCGAGGCGGTGAGCGGGACGAACGCGAGCCCGGACGTGACGGTCATCAGGGCGGCCGAGGGCTGGGCGAGCAGGTGCGGCAGGAATGCGTCGATGAGCCGGATCGTGCCGACCAGGTTCGTCTGGACGAGTTCCAGGGCGTCGTGGATGTGCTCGGGATCGCGGAGGTCCTCGTCGCGCATGATCCCGGACATGGTGATGAGAGCGTTCAGCGACGGGTACGCCTCGAGCACCGAGGCGGCAGCAGTCTCGATCGAGGTGGCGTCGGCGACGTCGATCTGCACGGTGCCGAAGCCGTGCTCCGCGGCGAGCGAGTCGAGCAGCGCCTGCCGACGCCCGCCGATGACGACGGTGCTGCCGGCGGCCTGCAGCCGCTGGGCCAGGGCGAGGCCGATACCGGAGGTCGCGCCGGGGATGAAGACGGTGGAGTTCGTGATGTCCATGTGCACCACCATGCGCCGCAGCCGGTGTGTCATCCAGACCTCGCTCATCGGGGGATCCGCGATCCCTGGCACGGCGGCGGGAACCGGACGACAATCGGGACCATGGACCGTGCCGCACTCGCCGACTTCCTCCGTCGTCGCCGCGAGCTGCTGCGCCCCGAGGACGTCGGTCTCGGCCAGGGACCACGGCGCCGTACTCCCGGCCTCCGGCGCGAAGAGGTGGCCGCACTCGCGGGGATGTCGGTCGACTACTACACGCGTCTCGAACAGCAGCGTGGACCGCAGCCGTCCGAGCAGATGCTCGCCGCGATCGCCCGGGCGCTCCGCTGCAGCCTCGACGAGCGGGATCACCTGTTCCACCTGGCCGGGCAGAACGCACCGACCCGGTTGCACCGAGCCGACCACGTCGACCCGGCGATCCTCCGCGTGCTCGACCGGCTCGAGGACACCCCCGCGATCGTGGTCAGCCACCTGGGCGAGACGCTGGTCGAGAACCGGCTCGCGGCGGCGCTGCTCGGATCGTCCGTCGGCCTGCCCGGCAACGAGCGGTACCAGGCGTGGCGGTGGTTCGTCACCGGGGACGAGCTCGCGAAGTACGCGCCGGAACAGCACGAGCGACTGGCCCGGGTCGTGGTGGCGTCGCTGCGGGCGGCGGTGGGGCTGGCCGGACCGGGGGACCGACGCGCGACCGAGCTCATCGCCGAGCTCGAGGAACGGAGTCCTGAGTTCCGCGGCCTCTGGGCGAAGCACGAGGTGGCCACCCGCTGGTCGGACAACAAGACGATCGTGCAGCCCCAGCTCGGCCGGATCACCGTCGACTGTCAGGTCCTGCACACCGACGACCAGGCCCAGGCGCTGCTGTTGTTCACCGCACCCCCAGGATCCGAGGACGCGCAGAAGCTCGAGCTCCTCGGCGTCGTCGGCCAGCAGTCGTTCGCGGGCTGACGCGGCGCACGGTGCAGGTCCGCACGACCCGTGCGACCCTCCTCCGCCCCGCCTGACCGCCCGAACACCCACACGAAGCAACCGCGCGTCACACACTTGGTCACGTGCGGTATACCGTGCCTAGGGTGGGCGTGTGAGCACTCCCCGCGTGTACGTCATCCACGAGAACCCCGAGTGGTTCCCGCCGCTCGCCGCCGCGTTCGAGGCCGAGGGTGTCCCGGTGCAGGAGATCCTGCTGACCGAGGGGCAGATCGACCTCGGTGCCGAGCCGGAGCCCGGTGTGTACTGGTCGCGCATGTCGGCGTCGAGCCACACCCGCGGGCACGAGCACAGCAAGGAGTACACCCGGGCGATCCTCGGCTGGCTCGAGCGTGCCGGCCGCCAGGTCGTCGGCGGTAGCCACGTCCTCGAGCTCGAGGTCTCGAAGGTCGCCCAGCACGGTCTCCTGCAGCAGGCCGGCTTCGACGTGCCCCGGACCACCGCGGTGTTCGGCACGACGACGCTCAAGCAGGCGGCAAAGGACTTCACGAACGGCCGTGACATCCCGTTCATCACGAAGCACAACCAGGGCGGCAAGGGCCTGGGCGTCCGCCGGTTCGACTCGCTCGCCGAGTTCGACGCCTACGTCGACTCGCCAGAGTTCGAGGCGCCGGTCGACGGCATCACGCTGCTGCAGGAGTACCTGACGGCCCGCGAGCCCTTCATCACCCGTGTCGAGTTCGTCGGCGGCGAGTTCGTCTACGCCGTCCGCGTCGACACGAGCGCCGGCAGCTTCGAGCTGTGCCCCGCCGACGCGTGCGAGGTCCCGCAGGTCATCGCTGGGGCAGTCTGCGACGTCCCCGGCACCGAGACCGCCGGAGCACCCGCGGCGTTCAGCGTCCGGACCGAGATCACCGCCGAGCACCCGCTCGTCCAGCAGCTCCGCACCTTCCTGGCCGACCAGCGCATCACCATCGCGGGCGTCGAGTTCATGGAGACGACGGACGGCCGCACCGTCGTCTACGACATCAACACGAACACGAACTACAACCCCGCGGTCGAGGAATCGGCGCCGGCCTCCGGCCCGCGCTCCATCGCGAAGTACCTCGGTGGCCTGCTGGAGACGCAGTACGCAGCGCAACTGACGGCCTGAGAACGCAAGACCCACCGGACTGGAGGCCCGTGGCGGGCCCGCCACGAGCCTCCAGTCCGCTCCGACGCCCCATCAGGGCGAACCCCACCTCCCCAAGGAACTCACCCCGTGCGATTCGGATACTGGACCCCGCTCTTCGGCGGCTGGCTGCGCAACGTCGACAACGAGAACATGCCGGTCACCTTCGACTACGTGAAGCGGCTGGCGCAGCGCGCCGAGCGGATCGGCTTCGACCTGACGCTCGTGCCGGAGCTCAACCTCAACGACATCAAGGGCACGGCGGCGCCGTCGCTCGAGGCCTGGTCCCTCGCCGCGGCCATCGCGGCGACGACCGAACGGCTCGAGATCATGGCGGCCATGCGCCCCGGGTACCACCTGCCCGCGGTGACGGCGAAGCAGGCGGCGACGATCGACGACATCTCGTGCGGCCGGTTCACGTTCAACGTGGTGAGCGCGTGGTGGGCCGAAGAGGCGAAGCAGTACGGCGGGATCTTCTCGGAGCACGACGACCGGTACAAGCGGACCGCCGAGTTCGTCGAGGTCATGAAGGGGATGTGGCGGGAGACCCCGTTCTCGTTCTCGGGCGAGTACTACGACATCCAGAACGCCCACCTCGAGCCGAAGCCCCGCGTGACCCCGCGCATCTACGCCGGCGGCGAGAGCGAGGCCGGCAAGGCCGCGATCACGGGGTACGCCGACGCCTACGTCACCCACGGCGGCACGGTCGAGGAACTCCGGACGAAGATCGCCGAGATGAAGCAGCGTCGGGTCGATGCCGGGCTGCCGCCCTTCGAGGCGTTCGGCATGGCCGCCTACGTCATCGTCCGCGAGACCGAGGAAGCGGCGCAGGCCGAGCTCGCGCGGATCACCGACGTGCAGCACGGCAACGCGTACGAGTCCTACCAGGACTTCATCTCGAAGTCGCAGCTCGAGCACGTCCCCTCGCTCGAGGACTACTCGGTGTCGAACCGTGGCCTGCGCCCCGGGTTCGTCGGGACGCCTGCGCAGGTGGCTGCCCGCATCAAGGAGTTCGAGGACGCCGGGGTGGACACGCTGCTGCTGCAGTTCTCGCCGCAGCTCGAGGAGATGGACCGCTTCGGCGAGCAGGTCATCCCGCTCGTCCGCCCGACCGTCGGCGCGCAGTCCTGATGGGTGCCGCGGAGACCAGCGCCGAGGACGGCTGGGCGTTCGAGACCCGGCAGATCCGTGCCGGCTTCAAGGCCGACCCGGGGTTCGGCGGCAACGTCCCGCCGATCGCGCAGACCGCGGCGTTCGTGTACCCGTCGGGTGAGGACGCGGCCGACCGGTTCATGCTCAACGCGCCGGGGCACACGTACTCGCGGGTGAACAACCCGTCGGCGGCCGCGCTCGAGCGTCGCATCGCGGACCTCGAGGGCGGGGTCGCCGGCCTCGCGTTGGCGTCCGGTCAGGCGGCCACGTCGCTGGCCGTGCTCGGTGTCGCCCGCGCCGGTGACCACGTCGTGTCGAGTGCGTCGCTGTACGGCGCCACGTACACGCTGTTCGCGTCGACGCTGCGCGACCTCGGCATCGCGTTCACCTTCGTGCAGGACCCCACGGACCTGGACGAGTGGGCCGCGGCGGTCCGTCCGGAGACGAAGGCGTTCTTCGGGGAGTCGATCCCGAACCCGCGCGGCGACGTCCTGGACTTCGCCGGGGCGGCCGGGGTCGCGCACGACGCCGGCGTCCCGCTCATCGTCGACAACACCATCGCGACGCCGTACCTGGTCCGGCCGATCGAGCACGGCGCCGACATCGTCGTGCACTCCGCGACCAAGTACCTGGCCGGGCACGGCAGCGCCATCGCCGGACTCATCGTCGACAGCGGCAACTTCGACTGGGCGGCGCACGCCGACCGGTTCCCGCAGCTCGCGACCACCGAGCAGTCGGGCTTCGCGAACACGAACTTCGCCGAGAAGTTCGGCCGGCGCGCGTTCATCCAACGCACCCGATCGAAGCTCTCCGCCGACCTCGGGCCCGCGATCGCACCCTTCAACGCCTTCCTGGTGCTGCAGGGCATCCAGACCCTGTCCCTCCGGATGGACCGCCACGTGTCGAACGCTGCGGCCGTCGCGACGTGGCTCGACGCGCACGACCAGGTGCTCGGCGTGCACTACGCCGGGCTGCCGTCGTCGCCGTGGCACCACCTGCAGCAGCGCTACGTGCCGAAGGGTCCGTCGGCGGTCCTCGCGTTCGACCTGGACGGCGGGGTCGACGCCGGGCGCCGGTTCGTGGCGGCCCTCGAACTGTTCGACCACGTGTCGAACATCGGCGACGTCCGGTCGCTCGTCGTGCACCCCGCGTCGACGACCCACGTGCAGATGACCTCGTCGGAGCGCGCCGCCGCCGGAGTCGGGGACGGGCTCATCCGGCTGTCGATCGGTCTCGAGCACATCGACGACGTGCTCGCCGACCTGGCGCGGGGCTTCACGGCAGCCGCAGCGGGATAGGTTGGGGGCATGACCACGTTGGCCGCCCCGACCCGCGTGCGGACGCGCGCCCCCGGCAAGATCAACGTGTTCCTGTCCGTCGGGGCGCTGCAGGACGACGGCTACCACGACGTGGCGACCGCGTACCAGGCGGTGTCCCTGTACGAGGACGTCACCGCCGAGCACGCCGATGACTTCTCGGTGACGTTCACCGGTCCGATCGACACGTCGGACGTTCCGGTCGACGAATCGAACCTGGCGATCCGCGCAGCGCGGCTCGTGGCCGACACCGCGGGGCACCGTGGCGGTGTGCGGCTGACGATCGACAAACAGGTGCCCGTCGCCGGTGGGATGGGCGGAGGGTCGGCGGACGCCGCGGCCACGCTGCTCGCCGTCGACACGCTCTGGGGCACCGCACTCGGTCGCGAAGAACTGCTCCGCCTGGCCGCGCAGCTCGGTGCGGACGTGCCCTTCGCGTTCTCGGGGGGCACGGCGCTGGGCACCGGCCGTGGCGACGAACTCAGCCCGGCGCTGGCGAAGGGCGAGTTCCACTGGGTGCTCGCACTGAGCGACGACGGCCTGTCGACCCCCGCCGTCTACCGTGCGCTCGACGAACACCGGGAGCGGTACCGCGCCGACATCGCGCCGGCGCCGTCGCACCCCGTGGTGGAGACGAACGTGCTGCAGGCGCTCCGCGCCGGCGACCCGGACCTGCTCGCCGACTGCGTCCACAACGACCTGCAGGCTCCGGCGATGCGGTTGCAGCCCGGCCTCGCGTCGACCCTGGAGCTCGGCGAGAAGGCCGGGGCCCTCGCGGGCCTGGTGTCCGGCAGCGGTCCGACGGTGGCGTTCCTGGTCGGTGACCGTGACGCCGCGCTCGAGCTGCAGGTCGAACTCAGTGCCGCCGGGCTGGTCGCGCTCCGTGCCACCGGCCCGGTGCACGGCGCCCGGGTGGTGCACTGACACCCCACACCGACACCGACACCGACACCGACACCGTCACCGTCGTCGCGCGGTGCGCCGGCCGGAGGGTCAGCGGCTGTACTTCCAGAGGATGACCGTGTCCTCGTGCCACCAGCGCACGACGTGGAACCCCTGGTCCTTCAGCGTCTCGGACACCGCCGGGCGGATGTTCCGCGACGTCGCACCGACGAACCACACGGTGTCGATGTCGTCCAGTCGTGCCGGCACCGTCGTGGCGATGTCGCCGTTCGTGTTCCAGAGCTCGCCGCGTTCGGCGCCCGTGCTCGTGACGGCGAGGTCCCGCATGCCGGCGAAGGCCTCGGGGTAGGCGTCGGCGATGACCTGCGCGGTCGCGGTCGGGTGTCCGTAGACGCTGCCGAAGACGACGCCCTCGTCGGCGTCGGTGGCCACGTTCCGCTCGCGCTCGATGAGGGCCGCGGCGTTCGCCCAGTGCGACTGCTGCTTGGCGTGCGGCAACCGCACGATCGTCGAGGTCGGCACGGACACCAGGACCATGGCCAGCACGGCCACCGCGATCCAGCGCCGTGGGCGGATGGCGGTGATCGCCAGGCCGATCAGGAGCGCGACGAACGGCAGGCTCATGCTCGCGTACTTCGGCGAGTACAGGTGTTCACCGGCGGCCGTCGCGGCGATCAGCAGCGCGGTGGGCAGGATCGTCAACGGCACTGCCACCCGGACGGCCTGCATCCGCAGCAGGTCACGCGCTCCGGGCGTCGGGCGTCGGACTGCGCGCACCGCCAGCACGACGGCGACGACCATCAGCACCCAGCCGAGGGTCGCGTACGGGTAGACGACGCCGAACCAGGCGGTCGCGAAGACCTGTCGCAGGGTGGCCCACTCGATACCGGTGATCCAGCCGACCTGCTTGGCCTGCCCGGCGGCGAGTCCGATGAACGGGAGCACCACCACGGCCGCGGCGGCGGCCGCGACGCTCCAGCGCACGACGACGCCGCGGCCGACCAACGCCGCCGGCACGGAGCCGGTGCGTTCGGTCACCGCGGCCTGGCGACGGGCGGCACGGTCAGCGGCCCCGGTCCACGCGAGCACGACGCCGTGCGCCACGACGGCCAGCGACAGGTAGACGTTGAAGAGCACGGCGACGGCAGCCAGCACGCCGTAGACCACCCACCACCGGGTCACGTGGTGCCCGGTCCGGGTGCGTCGGACCGCGGTCAGCCCGACCAGGGTGAGCAGCACCGCGAACGTGGTGACGGTCGCGTAGGGGCGTCCCTCGGTGCCGGCCCAGGCGACACGGGGCAGCAGCAGGAACACCACGCCGGAGACGACCCCGAGCCGGACCCCGCCGAGCCGACGACCGAGCGCCACCAGCAGCCCGGCGGCGACACCGATCGCCAGGGCGCTGGGGAACCGGAGCGTGAACGGGGTGTACCCGACGAGCGCGAGCCAGACGTGCATGAGCGCGTAGTACAGGCCGTGCACGGCGTCGACGTTCTGCAGTTCCGCCCACAGTGCTGGCCAGCTGCGCTGCGCGCTGGTGAGGGTGGCGGCCTCGTCGTACCAGACCGACGGCACCCACGTGAACGCCGCGGCGACGACGACGCCGAGCGCGCCGATCGTGATCTCGGGCGTCCGGGCGAGGGCACGGACGGCCGTCAGCGCCAGCGCTCGCAACCGTGCGCGCAACGACGTGTCCGACGTGGGGCGTCGAACGGTCACGGTGCCGGTGCGGGGGGAACTCACGCCCGCGACCGTACCCAGCGGCTCTGAGCATCCGCCGCGTCCATCCGCTGAGCATTCACATGCAGGGATTCGGCGCGACCGGACAGAATGACGGGATGGACCCCCTCGTCGCCCCCGTCGACACGCTCTCCCCGTGGCGGACACGGCTCGGTGCTCGCACGGCGGCGCTGGCCGACGTCGGCGCCGTCGGGCTCCGTCGCCTGGCCGCTTCGCGCATCCTGGTCGTCGGAGCGGGCGGCCTCGGTGCCCCGGTCGTCGCGTACCTCGCGGGCGTCGGACGCCTCACGGTCGTCGACCCGGACGCGGTCGACGCCTCGAACCTCGCGCGCCAGACGCTCTTCACCGCCGCCGACGTCGGATCGCCGAAGGCCGCGGTCGCCGTGGCCCGCGCCCTGGCGGTCGACCCGGAACTCGACGCCGTCGCCGTGGTCGGGTCCTTCACCCCGGAGCTCGTCGCCGGCCACGACGTCGTCGTCGACGCGGCGGACTCGGTCCTGGTCACCCGCGCCGTCTCGGACGCCTGCGCCGACGCCGGCGTGCCGTTCGTGTGGGGTACCGTCCTCGGCCACGACGGTCAGGTCAGCGTCTTCCGCGACGCCGGACCGGACGGCGTCGACTTCCACGACCTGCACCCCGAGGCCCTGCCCGACGAGGGCTCCTGCGCCCTCGACGGGGTCGTGCCGGCACTGTGCGGGGCCGTCGGAGCGGTGATGGCCGCGCAGGTCCTCGCCCTGGTCACCGGCACGGGCGACCCGCTGCTCGGACGCGTCCTGACCGTCGACGCGCGCCGCTGGCGGTGGACCGAGAGTCCGGTCCGACGCGGTCCGGCATCGCACCGCCCGCGCGCGGTCGTGCTCACCCGGACCGACCGGATCGCCCCGGCGGCGCTCGCCGCACGCCTGGCCGACCCAGCCGATCCGGTCGTCGTGGTCGACGTGCGCACCGACGCCGAACGCGCGGACGGGGTGGTCGCCGGCGCCGTCACCGACGACGTGGCCATCGCCGACGCGGCGGACGTGGTCGTGTACTGCGCCCGTGGTCCGCGTGCGGATGCATGGGCTGCCGGACAACCGGCCGGGAGGCACGTGGCCGTCCTCGACGGCGGGTTCGAGGCTTGGCGCCGCGAAGGGTTGCCCGTGGCGATCGGGCGCATGTCCTGATCCGACGCTGGCGGGCACAAAGCCGCTTCCGCGGCTAGGATCGTTGCATCATGACGCAACTGCGGATTCGCGAAGCTGCTGCCTTCCTCGGGGTGAGCGACGACACGGTGCGCCGACTCGTCGACGGGGGCACCTTCACCCGGGCCACCGACGCGGCCGGACGCGCCGTCGTCGACGGTCGACAGGTCGCCGAGTACGCCCGGGCACGGAGCACCGAGCTGACCGCCCCGGACACCGGCGTGAAGAGCTCGGCGCGGAACCGCTTCGTCGGCATCGTCACCGACCTGGTCGTCGACACGGTGATGGCCCAGGTCGAACTGCAGTGCGGCCCGCACCGGGTCGTCTCGCTCATGAGCGCCGAGGCGGTGCGCGACCTCGGGCTCGAGGTCGGGTCCGTCGCCGTGGCGTCCGTCAAGGCCACGATGGTCACCGTCGAGGCGCCCACCCACCAGGAGGACCCCCGATGATCCGTCGCCGTTCCCGCTCAATGCTCGTGTCCCTCGCCGTCGTCGCAGCGCTCGGCCTGGCGGCGTGCTCCACCACCGACGCTCCGGCGGGGTCGTCGTCGCCGTCCTCGTCGTCGAGCGCGGATGCCGACGTGTCGGGCTCGATCACGGTGTTCGCCGCCGCGTCGCTCCAGAAGACCTTCACCACGCTCGGCAAGGACTTCGAGCTCGCGCACCCCGGCGCCTCGATCGAGTTCTCGTTCGCGGGCTCGAGCGACCTGGTCACGCAGATCCAGAACGGTGCTCCCGCCGACGTGTTCGCCTCCGCCGACGAAGCGAACATGGCCAAGCTGTCCTCGACCGACCTGGCGAGCGGCTCGCCGCAGGACTTCGCCACGAACGTCCTCGAGATCGCCGTCGCCCCGGGCAACCCGAAGGGCATCACCGGCCTCGATGACCTGACCGGTTCGGGCGTGCAGCTCGTCACGTGCGCCGCCCCGGTGCCGTGCGGCGCCGCGACGGCGAAGGTCGAGTCCGCCTCGGGCGTCGACCTGCGGCCCGTCAGCGAGGAGCAGTCCGTCACCGACGTGCTCGGCAAGGTCGAGTCCGGACAGGCCGACGCCGGGCTGGTCTACGTGACCGACGTGCAGGGTGCCGACGGCAAGGTCGACGGTGTGCCGTTCGACGAGTCGAGCAAGGCCGTCAACACGTACCCGATCGGCGTGCTCAAGGAATCCGGAGACCCCGAGCTCGCGCAGGCGTTCTCGGACTACGTCCGGTCCGCCACCGGCCAGAAGGTGCTCACCGCCGCCGGCTTCGGGAAGCCGTGACCCGTGTCCTCGCGGGCTGACGGACGGCCGCCGGTCGCCTGGTGGCTCCCGCTGCCGGCGGTGCTCGGCGGCCTGTTCGTCGTCGTGCCCGTGCTCGCGATGCTCGGTCGCGTCGACTGGTCGTCGTTCGTCGCCCTCGTCACCTCGACGGCGTCGCTGACCGCCCTCGGCCTGAGCCTCGGGACGGCCCTGACCGCCACGGCCGTCGCGTTCGTCCTCGGGTACCCGCTCGCCGTGCTGTTCGCCCGGTCCCGCTCACGATGGGTGGGGATCGCCCGCGCCGTCGTGCTCCTGCCACTCGTGCTGCCGCCGGTGGTCGGCGGGCTCGCGCTGCTCGCGGCGTTCGGCCGGATCGGTGTGGTCGGGGCGTTCCTCGACGACCACGGGCTGCACATCGCGTTCACCACCACGGCGGTCGTCATCGCGCAGACGTTCGTCGCGATGCCGTTCCTGGTGTCGTCGATCGAGGGGGCGCTCCGCGTCGAGGGGGACCGATTCGAGCGGGTGGCCGCCACGCTCGGCGCCGGCCCGACCCGTACGTTCCTGACCGTCACGACCCCCCGGGTCCTGCCCGGCATCGTCTCCGGGCTGGTGCTCTGCTTCGCCCGGGCACTCGGCGAGTTCGGCGCCACGCTGACCTTCGCGGGCAGCCTGCAGGGCGTGACCCGGACCCTGCCGCTTGAGATCTACCTGCAGCGCGAGGTCGACCCGGACACGGCCGTGGCCCTGGCGGTCGTCCTCGTCGTCGTCGCCGTCGTGGTCATCGGCGCCTCGTCGCTCCGGACCCGCGGGGTGACCGCGTGACCGGGGTCTCCGCGCGGATCGTCGTCGAACAGCGCGGGGTCGACGTCGCCCTCGAGGTCGCGGCGGGGGAGTGCGTCGCCGTGGTCGGTCCGAACGGCGCCGGCAAGTCCACCGTCGTCGAGGTGCTCGCCGGCCTGCTGCCGATCGACGCCGGTCAGGTGGTGCTCGGCGGCACCGTCGTGTCGGACGCGCGTCGCACCGTCCCCGCTCACCGTCGGCGCATCGGACTCGTCGCCCAGCGCCCCGACCTGTTCCCGTTCCTCGACGTCGTCGGCAACGTCGCCTTCGGTCCCCGAGCTGCCGGGGCCGGACGCGCCGCTGCACGCGATCGTGCGCTCCGTGCCCTGGCCGCGGTCGGTGTCGGCGACCTGGCGGACCGGGCTCCCGGCACGTTGTCCGGCGGCCAGGCCCAACGCGTCGCGATCGCCCGCGCACTGGCCACCGACCCGGCGGTCCTGCTGCTCGACGAACCGACCTCGGCGCTCGACGTCGCCGCGCGCGACGAGGTCCGTGCCGCACTCCGCACCGCGATCGCCGGACGACCGAGCGTCCTGGTCACGCACGACCCGGTCGAGGTCGTCGCCCTGGCCGACCGGGTCGTCGTCGTCGAGCGCGGCCGGATCGTCGAGGACGGTACCCCCGCCGCGGTGCTCGGCCGCCCGACGAGTGCGTTCGCGGCGGCGTTCTCCGGACTCGCGCTCGTACGCGGGACCGCCACCGGGGGTGGGATCGCGATGGACGGCGGCGGCGAGCTGGCGTCGGGGACGCACACCGTGCCTCCCGGTCGGCCCGCCCTGGCCGCCTTCCACCCGACGGCCGCGCGGCTGACGCTGGACGGCGCCGGACCGGAGCGCACGGTGACCTCGCTGGAACCACGGGACGGTCTGGTGCGGGTCCGTACCGGCGACCTGGTGGCGGACCTGACGCTCGCGCGGGTCACGGCGCTCGGGATCGCACCCGGCGACACGGTCCGGATCGACGTGCCCGCGACCGAACTGGCGGTGTACGCGCCCCGCGGTTGAGACAATGGGCGGATGACCTCCTGGTTCCCCAAGGCGTGGCCCGTGGCCATCCCGATCCTGGCGGCCGTCGTGCTCGCGTTCTCGTACGGCCGGTACGGACTCGGCACCGCGGTCGTGGTGATCGTCGCGGTGGTGCTCGCCGCCACCGTCCTCGCCGCGGTGCACCACGCCGAGGTCGTCGCGCACCGGGTCGGGGAGCCGTTCGGCTCCCTCGTGCTCGCCGTCGCGGTCACGATCATCGAGGTCGCGCTGATCATCTCGCTGTCGAGCTCCGGCGGCGCCCAGGCCGAGACCCTGGCGCGCGACACGGTGTTCTCGGCCGTGATGATCACCATGAACGGGCTGGTCGGCCTCGCGATCCTGATCGGCACCCTGCGGCACAACACCGTCCGGTTCAACCAAGAGGGCGCGAGCGCCGCGACGATGACGGTGGCCGCGCTCGCCGTGCTGACCCTGGTGCTGCCGACGTTCACCACCGGAACCGACGACGCGTCCTTCACCGGCACCCAGCTGGTCTTCGTGGCGGTGGCGTCGCTCGTGCTCTACGGGTTGTTCGTCGTCACGCAGACCGTGGCCCACCGCGACTTCTTCCTGCCGGTCAACCGGTCCGGCGGGGTGCTCGTCGAGTCCGAGGACGCCCACGCCGCACGCCCGTCCGGTCGCACCACCCTGGTGTCGCTCGCGCTGCTCGTCGTCGCCCTGGTCGCGGTGGTCGGGCTCGCCAAGGTCGAGTCGCCCGCGATCGAGGCCGGTGTCGCCGCGGTCGGGTTCCCGCCCTCGTTCGTCGGCGTCGTGATCGCGCTGCTCATCCTGCTGCCCGAGGGGATCGCGGCGTCGAAGGCCGCTGCCCGCAACCGGATCCAGACGAGCCTGAACCTGGCGATGGGGTCGGCGATGGCGTCGATCGGTCTGACGATCCCGTCGATCGCGGTGGCGTCGCTGTTCATGCCCGGCACGCTGCTGCTCGGCCTCGGGTCGTCGCAGATCGTGCTGCTCGCCCTGACGATCGTCGCCGCGGTGCTCACGGTGCTGCCGGGGCGTGCGACGCGACTGCAGGGCGGGGTGCACCTGGTGATCTTCGCCGCGTTCATCGTGCTGTCCGTCTCGCCGTAGCGGAGGCGCGGCGCGGCGCTGCAGCGGCAGCGGCAGCGCGGCGGCGTACATGGTCGGATCGGGCGTACCTGGTCGGAAGTTTCGACCAGGTACGCCCGGAAACACCAGGCATCGCATGCGTTCTGGGAAAGAACGGGCGCGGGTCAGCCCCCGGCGAAGGGGGGCATGACGTCGACGACCGCGACGCCGGACAGCGCGGTGGCTCGGTCGCGGGTGGTCACACCGTCGACGAGGTACGAGCACCGCTCCTGCAACGCACGCCAGCGCGACGGATCGGCGGCGGCGACCTCGCGCAGTGCTCCGTCGATCGTCGCTGCCGTCGTCGACAGCTCGTCGATGCCGACCGCGGCCCGGGCAGCGGCGAAGAACCGCATCGTGGTCACCGCTCAGCCACCGATCGCACTCATGCCGCGCGTCGGGTGCACGAGCTCGTCGCTGTCGTCGCCGTGGTCGCGCGGCTTCGCCCACATCGCGCGGCGCCACAGCTCGGCCACGTCGTCGTCGGAGTTCCCGGAGCGCATCGGGCCGAGCACGTCGGTCTCGTCGTCGGAGAACAGGCAGCTCCGGACGTGGCCGTCGGCGGTCAGGCGGGTGCGGGTGCAGTCGGCGCAGAACGACTCGGTGATGCTCGCGATGATCCCCACGGTGCCGAGCCGCTCGCCGACGCCCGACGGCGCGGCGGTGTCGCGGGCGTGCACCCGGTACCGCTCGGCCGGGGCGCCGTCGCGCGGGGCGTCGTCCGGCGTCAGCACGAACGACGTCGCCAGCAGCGCACGGGTCTCGGCGGCGGTCACCATCTCGGTGCGGTCCCAGGCGTGGTCGGGGTCGAGCGGCATCTGCTCGATGAACCGCAGCTCGTACCCGCGCTCGAGGCACCAGCGGAGCAGCTCCGGAGCGGCCTCGTCGTTGACGCCACGGAGCAGCACCGCGTTGACCTTGATGTCGAGCCCCGCGTCGTGCGCGGCGGACAGCCCGGCGATCACCTTGTCCAGGAACGGGCGGCGGGTCACGGTGGTGAAGACGTCGGGGTCGACGGTGTCGAGCGACACGTTCACACGCCGCAGCCCGGCGTCGTACAGGGCCTGGGCACGGTGGGCCAGGCCGATTGCGTTCGTGGTGAGCGACAGCTCCGGGGCGTCGGGCAGTGCGGCGCAGCGGGCGATGACGTCGACCAGGTCGTGCCGGAGCATCGGCTCGCCACCGGTGAAGCGCACCTTGCGGACGCCGAACCGCGCGGAGCCGATGCGGACGAGCCGCTCGATCTCGGCAGCGGTCATCAGGGCGTCGTCGGGGGCGAACGGCAGCCCCGCGGCGGGCATGCAGTAGGTGCAGCGCAGGTTGCACCGCTCGGTCAGCGACACCCGCAGGTCGATCGCACGGCGACCGAAGCGGTCCACGAGCCCGGCGGACGCCGGGTCGGCGAGACCACCGTTCGTGCCGAGCAGGGTCGCGGGTGCCATGCGGGTCAGCGTACGTGCTCGACCCGACGGAACGTCAACCGCTCCCACCACCGCTGCCAGTCGGACCGGCTGGTGCGGACGAGGGTGACGACCAGCACGATCGCCACGGCGGCGAGCAGCCACCACCGGTACGCGTCGGTGGAAGGCCACACCCCGCGCAGGGCGATCGCGAGCCCGATCGACAACCACTCCCACCGGCCGGACAGCACCACGAACGGGATGAGCAGCAGCGCGTACCAGGGGTACCGCGGGGTCACGGCCAGGAACGTCACGCCGATCATCAGGACCTCGCCGGACCACGGCCGCGACGGGTCGGACAGCCGCCACGCCACGAACGCGGCGAGCAGCACGGCGAGCCCGACCACCACGGTCGCGGCGTCGCCCCGGAAGACCATCGACACCAGGGCGAACCGGGAGCCGTCCTCGTAGCCCTCCTCGCTCAGGTAGCCGGGCAGGTACCCGAGCACGTCGAGCCCGGTCGTCAGCACGTAGGGCACGTAGAGCAGCCCGAACACGGCGATGCCGACCGGGATCGCCCACCACGCTCGCCACCGGCCGAGCAACGGCGGGTACACGATCGCCGGGATGAGCTTCGTCGCCGTCGCGGCACCGAGCGCGATCCCGCCCCAGATCGGCCGGCCGAACGCGACGAGCACCGCACCCGCGGTCGCGAGCGCCGCGCCCAGGGCGTCGACGTGCGAGTTCGTCACGGCCTCGGACGCGACGAGCGGCGACCAGGCCCAGAGCGCGGCCCACCAGGTCGGACGCCCGGTCTTCCGGAGCACCACGATCAGGGCGATGGTCACGAGGAGCGACAGCAGCAGCCCGGCGACCTGGAACGGCATGTACTGCGCGGTGGCCGGTACGAAGGCCCGGACCCCGGCGAACCAGAGCTGCGCCATCGGCGGGTAGATCGTGACCACGTCGGGGCGGTTGATCGGGGTGCAGTGGCCGTCCGCGCCGTCACCGAGACCGCGGAACCGCGGCTTGAGGTCGTCGCAGGTGCCGTTCACCTTGTCCGGGAACAGCCACTCGGGTCGCAACGCGGACAGTGCCGTGGACTGGGGGGTGTGCGCGTACGGTGAGACTCCGGCATGCTGGACGATGCCGTCCCACGCGTACCGTGCCGAGTCGGTGCTCGTGCTCGGGGGGCCGGCCAACGCCGCGAGACCGACCACCACCGCTCCGACCATGACCACGGCGGTCATCCACCGGGCGGGCACGAAGCGCAGCGCGAGCACGGCGATCACGAACACCGTCCAAGCGATCAGCGTCCACGCAACGAATGAACCACGAGTGTCGGATCGGAGGAAGCCCAGATGCGTGACGCCGAACAGGATGACGCCCGCCAGGGCGAGTACCCCGACGACCGCCAGCACGACGGCGAGCAGGGGAGTCCGGCCGACGGCGAGGGACGGTCGGACGGCACGCAGTCGGTCGCTCATGGTCCGTCGAGGCTAGCGGGCGTGCGGCACCTGCTGTTCGAGGCACGGGCCGCGCTGGCCTCGCCGAACCGGAACGCGCGCTCCGCGGTCGTGCTCGGGCGGCTGCTCGGCATCGCCTTCGTGGTCTGCTTCGGTACCGGCATCTACAGTCACCTGTTGCAGGAGCCCCTCGGCTGGATGCGGTTCCCGACCCGGCCGACGCAGCTCTACCAGTTCACGCAGGGCCTGCACATCACCACCGGCATCGCGATCATCCCGCTGCTGCTGGCGAAGCTCAACACCGTCATGCCGGCGCTGGTGCAGACCCCGCCGATCCGCGGCGTGCTGCACCTGCTCGAGCGGCTGTCGATCGCCGTGCTCGTGTCGGCCTCGATCATCCAGGTCACGACCGGCCTGCTCAACACGTACCAGTGGTACCCGTGGCCGTTCCCGTTCCGCCAGGTGCACAACGCAATGGCGTACGTGATCATCGGGTCGCTCATCATCCACGTCGCGTCGAAGCTGCCGGTCATCGCCCGCTACTGGCGGAAGCGCGATTCCTACGACGAGCAGGGGCGGTTCATCGCGGACCCCGCGTCCGGCAGCGAGCTGCTTCCCCCGGTACGGGAGGCCCGCCCCGCGTCCGCCCCGCCGGCTGCGGGTGCCGAGACGGCCCAGTCCACGGCCCCCGGCCTGCTCGGCCGCGTGTTCCGCTGGATCGACGGCGTCGACGCGGTCGACGCAGCGCCGGACGAACCGGTGGCCGATGCGCCGGAGCCGACCCGGGCCTCCCGGTCGGTCGAGGAGCGCGCACAGGGCCGACGTGAGCGGATCGCGCGACGCGGCTTCTTCGGCGGCGTGACGGCCGCGGTCGTCGGCGTCGTCGCCCTGACGGCGGGGCAGTCCTCGAAGCTCGCCGAACCGTTCAACGTGTTCGGAGCGCGCCAGCGCGGGATCGGGCCGAACGACCTGCCCGTCAACCGCACCGCACGCGCCGCGGGGGTGCTCGCGAGCGCGACCGCCGCCGACTGGACCCTGACCGTCGTCGGACACGACGTGACCCGCACCTTCGTGCGCGCCGAACTCGTCGCGCTCGGCACCACCGAGGTCGACCTGCCGATCTCGTGCGTCGAGGGATGGAGCCAGATGGGCAGCTGGAAGGGCGTGCGGATGCGCGACCTGCTCGGCGCCGTGCAGGCCGAACCCGGATCGCACGTGCGGGTCACGAGCCTGGAACGGCACGGTGGCTACCGGATCATGGACATGGGACCGGAGTACGCCGAGGACCCGACCACCCTGGTCGCCCTCGAACTCAACGGCGCGACGCTCGACCTGGACCACGGGTTCCCGGCGCGGATCATCGCTCCCGGACGGCCCGGCGTGCTGCAGACCAAGTGGATCGAGAAGATCGAGGTGCTGCGGTGAAGGCCGCGCGGATCCTGCTCGTCGTCCTCGGCGTGCTGGTGATCGCGTTCGGGGCGTACGTCCTGGTGACGTCGGTGTCCCCGAAGCGCATCGGCGGGCTGGCGACCTGGCTGCTCGGTGCGGTGATCCTGCACGACGCGATCCTGTCGCCGTTCGTCGTCGGGGCCGGGCTGCTCCTGCGCCGGGCGGGGCGGACGCTCCGGGCCTGGGTGCTCGTGGTGGTGCAGACGGCGATCGTGCTGGCGAGCGTGCTCGCGCTCGTGGTGCTGCCGGAGATCGCGGCGAAGCGGCACGGGCAGAAGAACCCCACGATCCTGCCGTTCGACTACGGCACGCGGCTGCTCGTCGTCGAGGGCGTGCTGCTGCTCGTGGTGGTGACGGTGCTCGTCGTCGGGGTGGTTCGGGCGCGGCGGACGGCACTGGTTAAACCGACAACCATTCGGTAGGATGCGTCCATGACCGACGAGACCCCGTGGCTCACCCGCGAGCAGCTGCGCGCGTGGATGAAGCTCGTGGCCGTCATGGAACTCCTGCCGGCAGCGCTCGACCAGCAGCTCCAGCGCGACGCCGACCTGACGCACTTCGACTACATGGTCATAGCGATGCTCTCCGAGACCGACACCCGCACGCTGCGGATGTCGGCGCTCGCCTCGGCCACGAACGCCTCGCTGCCCCGGCTGTCGCACGTGGTGTCCCGGCTCGAGAAGCGCGGGCTCGTGACGCGCTGCCCGTCCACCTCGGACCGCCGGGCCACCGACGTCCGGCTCACCGACGCCGGGTACGCCACGATCGTCGAGGCCGCACCCGACCACGTCCGCACCGCGCGCCACGTGGTGATCGACGCCCTGAGCGACGAACAGGTCGTGCAGCTCGACGGCATCGCTGCGGCGCTCCTCACGCGACTCGATCCCGAGGGGCGGTTCGCGGCCCTGACGTACCCGCGTGACGGCGACGACACGGCGATCTGCGAGGCGCGGCTGACTGGCGCCAGCGCCGACTGAGCGGCGCTGTCCGTCCGGGCCTGTAGGCGCGGCCGTTGCAATAGGCTCGGCCCATGACCGACCCTGCCGCGCCGTCCGACACGTACTCCTACCTCGGACCCGCCGGCACCTTCACCGAGGCGGCCCTCAAGCTCGTCGAGGCCGCGGCCGGCAAGCCCTGGCGGAGCGTCAACAACGTCGGTGAAGCCCTCGACGACGTGATGTCCGGCCGGTCCGTCGGCGCGGTCATCGCGATCGAGAACAGCGTCGACGGTGGCGTCAGCGCCACGCAGGACGCCCTGGCCCGGATCCCCGGCGTGCGGATCGTGGGGGAGTACCTGGTCCCCGTCGACTTCGTGCTCGTCGCCCGCCCCGGCACCGTGCTCGCCGACGTCCGCACCGTGAACGCCCACCCGGTGGCGTACGCGCAGACCCACAACTGGCTCGAGGCGAACCTGCCCGGCCACGGCCACATCCCGGCGTCGTCGAACGTCGCCGCCGCCCTGGCCCTGCTCGACGAGCACCCCACCGCCGACGCCGCCGTCGCCCCGCCCGGCATCACCGACCACCACGACGTCGTCGTGCTCGCGTCGTCGATCGGCGACAACGCCTCGGCCGTCACCCGCTTCGTGCTCGTGTCCAAGACGCTGGCGCTGCCCGAGCCGACGGGCGCCGACAAGACGAGCGTCATCGTCGAGCTGCCCGCCGACCACCCCGGCGCCCTGGTCGACATGCTCGAGCAGTTCGCCACTCGGGGCATCAACATGGGGCTGCTGTCGTCGCGGCCGATCGGCGACGAGCTCGGTCGCTACCGGTTCGTCATCGACCTGGACGGGCACGTGCAGGACGAGCGCGTGGCCGACGCCCTGCTCGGTCTGCGACGGTTCAGCCCTCGTGTGACGTTCCTCGGGTCGTACCCGCGGGCCGACGGCGCGCAGCCCGAGGTGCCGACGCGCTACTCGGACGCCGCGTTCGTCGAGGCGCGGGACTGGCTGCGCGCGATCGTGTCCGGCGAGCCCGACGCGGGCTGACGCGGGCTGGCGCGGGGCGCGGGCTGCTCCGCCGCACGGTGCCGCTTCTGTCGTCCGGTGCGAGGTTGCCCGCTCCGTGCGCCGTTACAACCTCGCACCGAGCGTGCAACCGCGCACTGGCCGAACGACCCCGCACGGTGCAGCGCGGCCAGCTCCCGGCTCAGCGCTTGCGGCCGCGGACCCAGCTCGGTCGTGGCTCCACCGTCGGCACCTTGACCGTCAGTGAACCGGGATCGATCCGCGCACGGAACGCCGTGATCTCGCCCACCGGGTCCCCGTCGATCTCGAACTCGTCGGGCTTGTCGAGCCGCAGGGTGAACTCCTCGCCGCGCATGTAGCGCAACGGTCGTTCTTGCTTCGCGGCCGTGGTGATGCGGCGGCCGATCAGGGTCTCGGACAAGGCAGAGCGACGGAACCAGCGCAGGATCCCGTTCTCCCAGAACACGCGGGCGCCGATCCGCACCCAGCCGAAGAACCCGCGCGGGCGCATCACGACGATGTCGAACACCCCGTCGTCGATCTCGGCGTCGGGCAGGAGCATCGCGTTGGCCTGCAGCATGCCGCAGTTGCCGACGATGACCGAGTGTGCGCGCACCGAACCGTTGCGGGCGGACTCGTCCAGGCGGTACTTGAACTCGAAGCCGTCCGCGTCGCGCACGGAGCGCAGCAGCGAGTCGAGGTAGGCGAGCCAGCCGACGCGCTTCTTGAGCTCGGGGCGGGTGTTCGCGATCATGCGGGCGTCGAGTCCGAGGCCGGCCATCACGACGAAGCCGAACTGCTCGCGTGCGCCGTCCGGACGCTCGACGCCGATCAACCCGAAGTCGATCGTGCGGTCGTGGCCCGAGAAGATCGTGTGCGCACTGCTCGCCAGGTCGTCGAGGGGCAGCTTCATGTTGCGGGCGAGCAGATTGCCGGTGCCGCTCGGCAGCAGCGCGAGCGCGGCACCGGACCCGTGCACGACCTCGGCGACCGCGCGCACGGTGCCGTCGCCACCCGCAGCCGCGACGACGTCGGCCCCGGCGTCGAGGGCCGCGCGGGCCATCCCGCCGCCCGGGTCTTCCTCGGTGGTCTCGAACCACAGCGTCTCGGCCCAGCCGGCTTCTTGCTGGTGCTTCTCGATGGTGGCCTTGAGGGTCGGCAGGTGGACCTTGACCGGGTTGTAGACCACGGCAGCCGTCCGTTGCTCGGTGGGGAGGGCGTCCTGGTCCGCGGGCGCGGTCTCCGAAGGGGTCGACATGCCGTCAACGGTACCGATCGGACGCTGCGAGCGTCGGGTCCCTCCCCATGTCCTCGCCTCTAGGATGGAGCGGTGATCGATCCCCAGCTGCTTCGTGACAACCCGGACGTCATCAAGGCCTCGCAGGAGGCCCGCCGCGCGTCCGTCGCCGTCGTCGACGAGGCGGTCGCCGCCGATGCCGCCCGTCGTGCCGCGATCACCGCGTTCGAGTCGCTCCGTGCCGAGCAGAACGCCTTCGGCAAGACCGTCGCCAAGGCCCCGAAGGACGAGAAAGCCGCGCTCGTGCAGCAGGCCCAGGCGCTCTCGGCGCAGGTGAAGGAGGCCCAGGCCGCCGTCACCGCGGCCGAGGACACCTTCAACTCCGTCGTCCGCGCCATCCCGAACGTCGTCCTTCCCGGTGTCCCTGCCGGTGGCGAAGAGGACTTCGTCACCCTGCGCACCGTCGGTACCAAGCCCGAGTTCGACTTCGAGCCGAAGGACCACGCCGACCTCGGCGAGCACCTCGGCATCATCGACATCCCGCGTGGCGTGAAGGTCTCCGGCTCGCGCTTCTACTTCCTGCGGGGCCTCGGCGCCCGGCTCGAGATCGCGCTGATGTCGCTCGGGCTCGACCGTGCCATCGCCGCCGGTTTCGAGCCGCTCATCACCCCGACGCTCGTGCGCCCCGAGACCATGGCGGGCACCGGGTTCCTCGGCGAGCACGCGGCCGAGGTCTACCGGCTCGAGGCCGACGACCTGTACCTGACCGGCACGAGCGAGGTCGCCCTCGCCGGCTTCCACGCCGACGAGATCCTCGACATCGAGAAGACCGCGCACCGCTACGCCGGTTGGTCGACCTGCTACCGGCGCGAGGCCGGCTCGGCGGGCAAGGACAACCGCGGCATCCTGCGCGTGCACCAGTTCAACAAGCTCGAGATGTTCACGTACGTCCACCCCGACCAGGCCGAGGCGGAGCACGAGAAGCTGGTGTCGTACCAGGAGCAGATGCTGCAGGACCTCGGGCTGCACTACCGCGTGATCGACGTCGCCGCGGGTGACCTCGGCACGAGCGCGGCGAAGAAGTACGACATCGAGGCCTGGGTCCCGACGCAGGGCACCTTCCGTGAGCTCACCTCGACCTCGAACTGCACGACGTTCCAGGCCCGTCGCCTCGACATCCGGTACCGCACCGAGAGCGGCAAGACTGCTCCGGTCGCCACCCTGAACGGCACGCTCGCCACCACCCGCTGGATCGTGGCGATCCTCGAGACGCACCAGCAGGCCGACGGTTCCGTCGTCGTGCCGGAGGTGCTGCGCCCCTACCTCGGTGGCGTCGAGGTGATCGAGCCCCGATGAGCTCCCAGGGGCGGTTCGTGGACGGTGCAGCGCAGGCCGCGGGCGCCGGTGCTCCCGCCCGCACCAAGCGGTGGCTGGTGGCCCTCGACATCGACGGCACCACCATGCGCGAGGACGGCGTCGTCACCGAGGCAGTGATCGCCGCCGTGCGCGATGCCGAGGCAGCAGGGCACGAGGTCATGCTGTCGACCGGCCGGAGCGAGGGCATGACGGTTCCGCTGCTCGACACTCTCGGCATCGAGCCGAAGTACCTCGTCTGCGCCAACGGTGCGCTGACGCTCGCCCGGCGTCCGGACGGATCGTACGAGCGCATCCACGTCGAGCACTTCGACCCGAGCGAGGTCCTGCAGACCATCCGAGGCGCGCTGGAGAACGCAGCCTTCGGCGTCGAGGACGAGACCGGCCACTTCCGGCTCTCCGAGAACTTCCCCGCGGACACCATGACCAACGCCGGCGAGCTGGTCCCGTTCGACCAGCTACTCACGGTCGAGGCCACCCGCGTCGTCGTGATCTCGCCGGAGCACGGGCTCGAGGAGTTCCTGCAGATCGTCGAGGACATGGGCCTGCACAAGGTCTCGTACACGGTCGGCTGGACCGCCTGGCTCGACATCGCTCCAGAGGGCGTGACGAAGGCCACCGCCATGGAACGCGTGCGCGAGTGGCTCGACATCCCGCGCTCGCGCGTCTTCGCCGCGGGCGACGGCCGCAACGACATCGACATGCTGCGGTGGGCGTCGACCTCCGGTCGTGGCGTCGTGATGGGGCAGGCGCCCGACGACGTCGTCGACGCCGGCAACGAACTCACCGGCGGTGTGTCCGACGACGGTCTGGCAGCGGCGCTCGACTCCCTGCCGCGCTGACCCCGGCATGCGCTGACGCGCACGGCGGACGGGAGGCCCGTTAGACTTCCCGGGACGCGGTCACGTCTCGCCACGTGGTCGCGTCACTGGAGGGTTGTCCGAGCGGCCGATGGAGCCTGTCTTGAAAACAGGTGGGCAGAGATGTCTCGTGGGTTCGAATCCCACACCCTCCGCCACTACCGGGGTCCGTTGATCCGCAGCAACAAGCGGATCTAGCGGGCCTCGTCTTCGTTCCGGGCAGCCTCTGCCCACATCTTGCCCACAACCGTCTGCGCGAGGCCGTCATCGAGGCGGCCCGCAACGATGTCCAGGTCGTCTTCGAACAGGTCGGCGTACACGTCGAGTGTCATCGCTGCGGACGCGTGGCCGAGCATCCGCTGCACGGCCTTCACGTTCGCGCCGGCGCTGACCGCAAGGCTCGCGGCGGTGTGCCGGAGGCCATGCGGCGTCGTCGACGGGATGCCCGCCTTCCGCACCGCCGCCGGGAACCACCCGTGGTCGTTGTGCCATCGACGCTCGTGCGTGCCGTTCTTCGTCGCGAACACGAGCTCGTCGTTGCTCTTCCCGGCGCAGCGCTCTCGGAGCGCCGCAGTCAGCAGGGCAGGGAAGGGCACCGAGCGCCGCTTGTGCGTCTTCGGCGTCCCGACCGTGATGACGTTCGCGATCTCGATCGCGTTCACCGTCACGTTGAGCCGCCGGCGCGCGAAGTCGACGTCCTTCACCCGGAGCGCGACTGCCTCTCCCCAGCGCAGGCCGGTGTACGCCAGCACCAGGACGAGCGTCGCCCGGTCACCTGCAGCGAGCGCGAGGTCAGACACCTGCTCGTGCGTCAGGTAGACGTGCTCCTTGCGCTTCTTCCTCGGCAGGTTCACGTCGCGCGCAGGGTTGCTCAGGATCCGCCGATCCTTCACCGCGGTGTCCAGGATGCTCGCGAGCACCCCGTAGTTGCGGATCACCGTCGTCGCGCTCGCCGAGTTCATCGACGTCACCCACGTCTGCACCGCGCTGTGCTTCACCTCGGACACCTTCTTCGCGCCCCACACCGGCTCGACGTGGAGTCGCCAGGCGATCTCGAGGGGACGGAACGACGACGGCTTGAGGTGTGTCTGGTTCGCCAGCCAGACCGGGCCGAGCGCGCCGATCGTCTCCCGGGCATCCTCCGGGCGGACGAACTCGCCCCGAGCCTTCGACACCTCAACCGAAGCGAGGAACAGCTCGGCGTCGCGCTTCGTCGTGAACCCGCGCTTGTCAGTCTGCGTGCGGTCGGGCGTGCGGTAGCGGACCCGGTACCGCCGACCGGCCTTCGTCGTGTACGGCTCAACGGACCCCATTAGCTCAGCAGCCCCTCCTCGCGCGCCCGAGCAGCCAGACGAGTCGCGGTGCTCTGAGAGACACCAAGCGTCTCTGCGACGGCCTTCAAGGGGCGCTCGCCGAAAGCGCGAGCTAGGGCATAGACCTCTGCTGCGATACGGAGCCGTTCTGCCTCGCTCTTTTGCCTTCGCTTCGCCGGGTCCGACGGCAGGATCCGCACTGGGACAGGAGAGCCATCCGAGTAGCGGACGTCGCGCATGACGACCGCTTGGAATACCTCCTGCAGGCGAACGCGCCGAAGTCCGAGCGCGGTGATCGGCTCGTTCGAGTAGTTGCGCCGTACCTCGAGCTTGTCGATCTCGTACGCCAATCGTTCCTCGCTCCAGGTCGCAGTGACGGCGATGCCGTAGGGCGACGGCTCGGTGCCCGAGAGGCCGGCTCGCGCGATGTCGACGACCTCCACCCCTTCGCTGAACCCCGAGATGGTCCGGGGGAAGAGCAGTCCTGGCTTGACTGCGACAAAGTCTTCGTGAGCGGGTGTTGACATGACTGCATCATAGTCATACCTTGTTGCTAAGCCAGTGGCGTCACCACTGGCTCACAACATCGAACAAGGAGGCCTCATGGACGTACTACTCACTCCCAAGGCGGTCAGTGAGATCACGGGCGTCAGCGTGCCGGCGCTGGCTCAGATGCGATACCGCGGTACCGGCCCCGTCTACCGAGCCCTAAGCGCTCGGACGATCCGGTACCGCGAGGCCGACGTGCAGGCATGGATCGACGCGTCAGCACGGACGCAGACAGGTGAACTGCAGGAGGCCGTGTAGATGACCGCCGACACGAAGAAGGCCCCGGTGGTGCGGGAACACCGATGCGGGGCCGAATCCAAATCCCAGCACTGCTACCAGAACGGACAGGACCAGTGAACACCACAACGAAGATCGCCCGCAAGACCGAAGCGCAGGACCGTCGAATCATCTGTCGCAACTTCCGAGACGCCGCGCATCGGAGCGGCGTCCGGCCAATCGCCCTGATGAAGGCTGCCAGAGTGAAGCCCCTCCGCATGCTCCGCGCATGGACTGGGCAGCAGATATTCGTTCCCGACATGTTCCGCCTCGCAAGCGTGCTCGGCATGAGCGTCGACGACATGTTCGCCGGCACGCGTGCGAAGGAGACCCGCTGATGTTGGGCATCACACCGATCCGTCCGGAACCGGTCGCAGCGACTCTCGAGAACGCGTCCGCGGTCGAGGTGACGAACGGGTGGTCGCAGGGCGAGGGCAAGCCCCGGACCCGTCACCTCGACGTCGTGCTCCTCACTCTCAACGAGGACGGCACGCACGAGCTCGCCCGGCACATGACCCCGACCGAGGCCGAACGTCTCGCGGCTGAGCTCAACGCGATGGCGAACCGCGTCCGGCGCGTCAGCTGACCGGGCACACCACACAACTGAAGACGAAGGAGGTGACCAGGTGACCGACGCGAGATTCCCGGAACGCTACCTCAGCGACCGCAAAGTGCTGCGTCTCTCGGCGGACGAGTTCCGCGGGTGGGCGTTCGCGACCATCTGGTCCGTGTCCAACCGGACGGACGGGGTGATTCTCAGCGACGAGCTGCTGCTGGTCCCGTTCATGAAGGTCGAGACAGCGCAGAAGCTCGAAGCGTGTGGCCTGTGGATCGCCCACGGGGACGGGTGGTCGATCGCGGACTTCCCGGACACGCAGACCAGCCGGCACGACCTCGAGGTACTCGACAACATGCGCCGAGCGCAGCGAGAGAAGAAGCAGCGTCAGCGGGCCGCGAAGGCTGGCGGATCAACCGACTCACCTTCCTTCTCGGATGTACCCGGGGACAGTACCGGGGGACCTTACCCGGGGACGTCCCGGGGACGTGTCCCCGAGGACAGGACAGGACAGGAAAGGACAGGCAGGGATCAAGAGAAGTGGTTCGTGAACGACGAAACCGGCGAGATCACTGACCCTGCACCTTCCGTCTCTGCGTCCTCGGTGACCACCTGGGATGTGTCACCGATCGGTCGGAGCTGCGCCGTCTGCGGAACCTCGATGGCCGACTACCCGGACTCGATGAAGGTGTGCGCTGCCCAGGACGACGAACACACGAAGTACCGGACACAGAACGGATGGGCCGCATGACCTCCCGGGACAACCACGACCTCGACGTCACTCCCTACGACGTGCGCCTGCAGCGCTACCGCCGGCACGCACGTCGGTGGGAGCAGCGAGCCAAGGCGAAGGAACGCAAGCTCGCCGACGCCCGCCGCACCATCAGCTCGCTCGTCGACCAGCTCGACGCGATCGCTGACCAGCTCGACAACCTCACCACCCGCCTCAACCGACAGGAACCGTGATGCCCCAGCCCCCCAGCGACGACCAGATCCAGCATTGGCTCGACACCGCCGACGACAACCCCGACGAGTACACCCCCGAGCAGATCGCGAACCTCGCCCGAGGCCGCGACAAGAACGCGAAGTAAGGACACCCCGCATGGACACCAGCACCCGCGCACGCGAAGAAGAGAAGAGCATCGTCCTCGGCGACTGGATCGAGGCGCTCGACGAGCTCGGCATCGACACGACCAAGGCGCTCAAGGAGGAACACGGCCTGCTCGACCAGCAGAGGACCCTGCACCAGCACTACCTCCGCTTCCGTGACGACCAGAGCAAGGGCCTCACCGCCGCAGCGACGAACGTCATGAAGACCGCCGGCGACTACGACAGCTTCGCCAGCACCCTCGCAACAGCCGCGATCGCCACCGACACCTCCATCATCGACCGCGCACAACAGATCGCAGCGCTCGCCAGGGAGTCCGCAGCGCAGAGCGCGTTCAACCACTTCCGACGCCGAGGGGAGGGGACCTACGACATCATCCGGGGGGTGTTCGAAGAGACCCGGGACGCCATCATCCGGGATGGGGGCAACGTCCCGGACGGGGTCGTCGACCTCGACAGCGCCGCCCGCGCCGGAGTCGAGTCGGAGTGGCTGCGCCTCGAGGCCCTCGTCGAGCGGTGGGACAGCATCCTGCAGCTCATCGAGTCCTGGTACCTCAACGGTGTGTTCGCTACCGATGGCCGCAACCTCGAGAACTACAACGCGTGGATGTTCGTCTTCGCCGACTACCAGCAGGCCATCGACACGTACGGCGTCGGCATCCTCGCCACCGTCCGCCAGGTCATCAACTGCGAAACGCGACTGCTCACCATCACCGAAGTCGACGAGCTCGAGTCGACCAAGGCGAAGAAGGCAACGCCTGACGAGCAGCGCGCAGCGCACTGGCGACAGCGGCAGGCCGACGACGAGGCCGCCGCGATCCTCCGCGCTGAGTGGGAAGCGCAGGGCATCAGCCCGCGGCTCGCAGCGGCATCAGCCAAGCGCGCCCGCTGACCCACCCGATGCCCTCTCTCGGCTCAGCGGAACCCGGGTACCCGTCCGGCCTGCTGAGCCGGGAGGGATGCCGGAGACCCGGGGTGCCAGCCCGGGCACCGGGCACCCCCAACGCCCGCCCACGCTGCAGCACCTGGGCAGGTGCCAGCCCCACCACCGCACCAGCCCAGCGCCACACGGCCAGCACACCAGCCCAGCACCACAACCAGGGCAGGCAGTCAGCCAGGGCGCACACCAGCAGCGTGTAGGCAGCCCACCCACGCAGCCTCAGCACGCGAGGCCGACAACTCCAACCACGACAACCGTCGCCGACCTCGGGTACAGCCCACCACATCAGGCAGACCCCACCCCGGGGGGGGGGGGAGGGGAGGGCGAGGGGTCCAGCCCACGCAATGAACGAAGAACAAGAAGAACACGAACACCTCGAGGTCATGGCCACCAACGCATCACCTCGTGTCGGCACCAACGCGAAGCAGCAGCACAGCCAGCCGCACGACGGGCTGACAGGACCACAAACGGTCCCCGCGAGCGTCACCCCGAACCACGGCCGAACGACCCGCCCACGGCCCGCTCAACGCCAGTCAGCCGACCCGGGGCCACCACCCCCTCCCCCCGGGTCCGTCCTGGTCGTAGAGGTGCTGTGGCTCTCCCCGTGTACGGGTCTGGGGTTTTCCCCGCATGACCTGTCTACCCCTTTCCTTCTCCCCGCCTTCGGCCTGAATTCGGGGCCTCATCTCACTCCGCTGGACCCAGGGCCGTACGCGGCCACCAGCCTCGAAAACCGTTACTTGACCAGAAAGGCCACCTCATGGGCACGAACGCCGGGACGCCGGGACGCGTTCAGCGAACCAGCTTTGCTCAGGGGGTTGCCGGCCTCAGCATGAACGATGGCAGCCACTACAACGCGGACGCCCAGCGGCGCATCGGCCGAGGGATGTTTGACGCGTTGCGTCGCATCGCCACGGGAGCGTCCGACCCTCTCCTGCCAGCAGCTCCCGGGCAGGTCGCCGGACTCGCCGCTACCCCGTCCGCTTCGTCTGCAGCGATCACCTGGACGGCGACAAACCTGGCGACTGCCTACGCGATCGAGTACCGCGTCGCAGGCTCGTCTACGTGGGTGCGCGCAGGAAGCGCCGCCGGCTCGTCATACACGCTGGCAGGACTGACCCCGAACACGGCGTACGAAGTTCGGGTGTCGGCCATGAACACGGGCGGCGTGGGCACACCGAGCGCCGTCGCATCGTTCACCTCCAGTGACGTTCCAGCGGTCACTGACTCCTTCAACCGCGCCGACAACCCGACCACCCTCGGCGCGGCAGAGACTGGCCAAGCGTGGACGCCGAACGCGACTGTCTGGGGCATCGTCAGCGGGAGCGCGTCCATGCTTTCCGGATCGAACGGTCGAGTCACGGTTGAGTCCGGACGAGCGAATGGCACGGTGCAGGCCAAGTTCGCCTCTCTCAGCACTGGCTCGAACCACGGACGCTTGCTGTTCCGAGGTGACTCGAGCGTCAACTACTGGATGGTGCAGCTCCGTGTCACCGGCGGGGTTCCCGGGAAGTACCAGCTCTACAAGAGCGTGAACGGGACGCTGACGCAGGTCGGATCGGATTCGGCCGCCGCTGGCGTCGCTGGCGACGTCGTCAAGGTGGTCATGGCCAGCGACAGCGTCACCGTGGCGGTCAACGGTGCAACCGTCATCACCGCGACGGACTCGTTCAACAGCACCGCGACCCAGCACGGGCTCGCTGCGGTGGGCAACGGACCGACGTTCAAGAACTTCTCGGTCACCGCGTAACGACAAGGCCCCCTCGGTTTCCTTCGGGAGCTCGAGGGGGCGTTCCTTACGAAATCCGAAGCCTGCGTTCCTTGACGAAGCGCTGAAACTCCTGCGCCTGAGCACCAAACTCGTCGTTCTTGATGAACCACTTCTTCGCGTCTCGGCTCACGGCGTCGATCACGTCGCTGATCACCCGTCGCTTCGCTGCCACGTCGAGGTGGTAGATCGGTTCGTGGTGAGCAACTCGGTTGCGGAAGTCGTAGGTGATGCCGAGCCACTGCGCCAACGTGTCGGTGGTCGTTCGATCCTGCCGGCCGGGGAACGCATGGGTGAGTGCCTCATCCCAGATCCGCTGCTTGGCCATGTGGGGTTTTCGGCCAGGTGGCAAGTACCGCCAAGCGCCGAAGCTCATCTGCGCGAGCACGTCGTCGTGGCCAACAGTGCGGCCGGACTTTCGGAGAGCCTTCGACGCCTTGCTAGCGGCGTCGGTCAGGTCCCTGCCATCGTCGTAGAAGCAGGCTTTCAGCATTGGTGCTGGATGGAGCGTCCAGTCCTCCGTGCCGACAGCCGTCTGGTTCCACGCGCGGAGCTGCTGATCCATCGCGTTGCGCACGATCACCTCGCACATCTGGATCGCTTTGAACGCTCCACCAGCGAGTCTCAGGTTGAACTCGTAGAGATCTGCGGCAAGCTCCGCATCGTTCCGACTGTGCTTGAGGTACTTGCCGAAGCGTGGCTCGCTGACGAGCGTGGCAAGTTTGGCGTTCACAGGTGCAGCGTAGTAGCGTCCCTTCCGAAGACGCGAGTTCATCCGACGCGTTTACGCTCGAAGTTGCCCGTCAGCCATGTTGCTGGCGGGTGCTTTGCGTTTGCGGGACGTTTCTCCGTCTCACTACGTCCCGCCACACCCACACCCACGCGCACTCGGCCGCCTGCGAGAAAACCCCCACTCGACGAGGACCGCTCGCTCCGTATACGCGATGAGGCTCCTCGCCTGGGTGACCTTCCCCGAGCGCTCTCTCGAGGTCGAGGCGCCCTCTGGCACCGAACCTCGCAGGCGTGCCCCGCTTGGGGGCGTCGAACTGCGGCTGTTCAGCCTGTACGTTCCCCGAGGTGGGGATCACTCACCAGTGACCCGATCAGGAGACCCGACATGACTGACACCACCCCCGCGACCCAGCAGGCCTACTCGAACGCCCGTCCGCAGAAGCACATCGGTACTGCGTACAAGTGGATCTTCTTCTTCGGCATCGTCGGTGCTCACCGGTACTACATGGGCAAGGTCGGTACCGGCATCCTCTACACGTTCACCGCCGGCCTCTTTGGCATCGGCGTCCTCGTTGACGTCTTCACCCTCGACGGCCAGGTCATTGATGTGAACGAGAAGAACTCCGTCACGCCGACTCTGCGCTAGCGCGAGCAGCGCACCGAGCACTCTGAGCGCCGGCCCGAGCGCCCACCTGTTACGACGTCGCCTGGCATCCCGCGACGGTAACGGGGCACCTCTGACACGGCCGCGGCGTTCGATGGGCCGCATGAGACAACCCCGAGGCGAAGGGTCGATCTGTCGCGTACCGGCCGACCCCAACAAGCCGCTCGTGTACTGGCAGGTCGCACTCGACTTCCCTCGTGTCGAGGGTCGGCGGAAGCGCGTCATGCTCCGATCGCGCGACTACGACACGGCTCTCCGCAAGCTGGCGATCTTGAAGCTGCGTCGCGCCGAGCTCACGCCGCGACCGCCCACTCCCGCTGAGCTTCCACCGCCGCCATCCCTCATCCCGAGCAGCTCACTGACTGCCTGGCTCCGGTACTGGCTGGCCGAGATCGTCGACCATGAAGTGCGCCCGCGGACGGCCGAGACCTACCGATCCCTCGCGCGCCTGTACATCGAGCCATCGATCGGCGCACGCGACCTCGTGGACCTCACCGCCGCGGACGTCCGCGAGCTCCACAGACACATGCGGGATGCTGGCCTCGCTGCGTCCACCGTGCTGCAAGGCCACCGAATCCTCGCCATCGCACTCAAGCAGGCCCACCGCGAGGGGTACACCCACCGAGACGTCGCCGCCCTTGTTCGGCCGCCGAGACCTTCACGCCCGAAGCTCGACGTTCTCCGCCGGTCTGACGCTGCCTTGATCCTCGACGCTGCTCGGGGCACTCGGCTCGAGTCGCGATGGGTCGCGGCACTCCTCACCGGTGGCCGGCAGGGCGAACTACTCGGCCTCGAGCTCGACCGCGTCACGGACCACCTTGATCTGTCGTGGCAGCTGCAACGCTTGACCTGGCAGCACGGATGTAGATGGCTGTGTGGTCAGGCCCGCGGCTCCGAATGCCCGGAACGGCGAGTCACAGCGCCCTCAGACCACGAGATGCGTCACGTCGTGGGCGGGCTCTGGATGACCCGCCCGAAGTCTGCCGCCGGCGACCGAAGGGTGCCCCTCGTGGAGCCGCTTCGTTCCCTGGTTCGCAACCGCATGGAGGCAGCCCAAGCGGAGCCGAATCCGTACGGCCTTCTGTGGACGTCGGGAACGGAACGCTCCCTCGGCATGCCGATCGACGCGTCCGTCGACAACAAGGCGTGGCACGTGCTGCTCGAGCGGGCCAGCGTCCCGCAGGTCCGGTTGCACGACGCCCGCCACTTCGCCGTCGACCTCCTCTACGCTGCCGGTGTGCCGGAAGTCGTCGCCATGGAGCTCATCGGCCACTCGTCCGTCGTGATGACGCGGCGCTACCGCTCCGGTTCGAGCTCGGAGACTCTGGCAGCAGCCATGGAACGCAGTAGTCAGGCGTTGCGCGAGACTCGCCCGCCACACTGAGCGACGACCGAACGCTCTGTGCCCACAATTTGCCCACACCACCACGTGATTCACGCACATCGTTGTGATCGAGGAGTGTCCTACGTTGCCGTTTTTCCAGCGATCTGAGGCGTCTGCCGCGCAACCACGGGACGGTGGGGCGGGTTCGAATCCCACACCCTCCGCCATGGACACCCGGTTGCGCCTGCTCCGCGTCGACGACGCGGCGACGCTCGCCGCCGTCATCACCGCGAGCGCCGAGCACCTGCGTCCGTGGGAGCCGACCCGGGCTCCCGCGTACTTCACCGAGCAGGGCCAGCATGATGTCATCGTGCAGTCGCTCGCTGCGGAGCGCGCCGGCACCGCGGTCCCGTTCGTGATCGAGTCGGCCGACGGTGAACTGCTCGGGCGCATCACGCTGAGCGGCATCACGCGCGGCGCTCTGCAGTCCTGCGCGATGGGGTACTGGATCCGCGCCGACCGAACCCGACAGGGCCACGCCTCCCGCGCCGTCGCCGCTGCTGCCGCCCACGCGTTCGACGTCCTCCGACTCCATCGGGTGCAGGCCGAGACCCTGCCGGAGAACGTCGGGTCGCAGCGCGCGCTCGAGTCCGCGGGGTTCACCCGCTACGGCTTCGCGCCGGAGTACATCAAGATCGACGGCGCCTGGCGCGACCACGTCATGTTCCAGCTCCTCGCACCACCGCCTGCCACGCGGCGGACACTGTGATCGAGGTCGTCGAGTACCAGCCGTCGTGGCCCGAGCGGTTCGCGGTGCTGCGGGACGCGTACGCCGCAGCGCTCGACGCCGCCGGCGCTCGGTATCGGAGCATCGAACACGTCGGCAGCACCTCGGTGCCGGGTCTCGCAGCGAAGCCCGTCATCGACGTCGACATCGTGGTCGACGCCGGCGACGTCACGGCTGCGGTCGCAGCGCTGACCGCGATCGGCTTCGAACCTCGGGGAGACCTCGGTGTCCCAGACCGGCAGGCCTTCCGGACACCGGAGCGCTTCGCCCCGAGCAACACCTACGTCGCCACCGCCGGGTCGCTCTCGCTCCGCAACCACCTCGCGGTCCGAGACGTGCTGCGCGCCGACCCGGTGCTGCGCGATGAGTACGCCGCCGTGAAGCGCCGCGCGGCCGCCGAGGCGCAGGACATCGACGAGTACATCGAGCGCAAGAGCGACGTGCTCAGCCGTGTCCTGGCCGCCGCAGGCATCTCCGTCGAGGAGCGCGCCGCGATCACCGAAGTGAACCGCGACATCACCGGCAGAGGCGCCCGCGGTTGAGTTCGCTCACTCCGCCGCGTGTGTTCGTCGTCTCCACGTGTCTGCCCGACGGAGCGCCTCCTCGGCGATCAGCTGGACCTCTGCTGGGTCGTCCGGAAGCGTCATGCTGTGGTCGCCGTACGCTTCTCGCGCGATCGCCACGAGTTCTTCGGCGGTCCTCACGTCGAGGTCGACGATCAGACGGTTGAGGTCTGTCCGGTCCTTCGGGCGGGACGCCGCGAGCTTCATCGCCAAGAGCCGTCGTTTCGAGGCCACGACGACCGGGCGACCGTTGATGGTGGTGTGCAGCGCTTCGGTGTCGTCACTCGGCGAGAACTCCATGAACGAGAACGCGCGGGAGTTGATCCACTCGGGGTCGAGTCGGTGTTCGGCCGCCATGGCTCGCGCTTCGACGAGCACCTCGTCCATCGGTTGGAACAGTCCGTCGATGTCGGGGGTCACTTCGTCGCGGCCGAGGTGCACGGCGACAGCGGCTCCTCCGACGATGTAGGTCTCGACCTCGACGCCGCGGCCAGCCAGTCGCTCCAACAGCTCACCGAGGAGGTCGACGACCTCAGCGCCGCTGAGGAGACGGTAGTCCTCGGTCATGCGGCCTCGAGGTCGCCTTCGCGAAGCAAGATGTTCTTCCGGAGGAAGAGATCGGGCGTCCGTTGCTTGATGAACGACCGCCATTCGAGTGAAGCCTCGGCGTCGCCATCCCAGAGCCATTCGCGATCGAGCGGACGGAGCTCGAGCATCCACGTCGGCGGCTGGGTCCCGTGCCGGAGGAGCGCGTACGCGTACGCCGTGGTCAGGAGCGCGTCGTAGTGCTCATCGCCGACGGTCGGAGCCCGCTCCGTCACACCTGGATCAACTGGTGTGCCGGGAGCGGCGTGCAGGATGCGACTGACCGCATCGGTCAGAGCCCGATCGGCCGCGGCGACGTGGCCGATCCGGAGCGCGTCACGGATGAGCTCCGCTGCCCTCGACAGTGGGATCAACAGTGCGTTCCCGGCCATGGTCGAATTCTATGTGTCCGTCCGGTCTCGCCGGCACTCGATCACGCGGACGGTTCCGGTTCGTGGAACCGCGGAGGGGCTGAACCGGAACCGCCGGATGGATCAGGCGGTCGCGAGCATCGGGTACAGCGCCGTCAGCGAAGCGCTGAGCCCGGCACGCACGTCACGGCTGACCTGGTCCGCCAGGACCTCGTGCTCACCGGCCTCGACGGCGTCCCAGATGAGCCGGACGATGTCGGCCGGGTCGGACTTCTCGACGTCGAGCCCCGCGGTCATGCCGGTGTCGGTGTAGCCGAGGTGTGCGCCGACGACCTGCGTTCCCTGCGGTGCGAGCTCGAGGCGCAGGGAGTTCGTGATCGACCAGAACGCGGCCTTCGACGCCGAGTACGCGCCGGCGAGGGCGACCCAGCTCAGTGCCGAGTGCACGTCGATCAGCGCACCGCCGCCGATCGAGGGGGCGAAGGCCTTGGCGACCCGGAGTGCACCGAAGACGTTCGTCGCGAAGATGCGCTCGACCTCCTCGACCGAGGTCTCGACGAGCGGGTCGGCCCCGGCGATCCCGGCGTTGTTCACCACGACGGTCACGTCGGCGGCGGCACGAGCGGCGGCGTCGACACTCTGCTGGCTGGTGACGTCGAGGGCGAGCGGCACGATGCGCTCGTCGTCCCAGGTGCGCGGGGTGCGGGCGGTCGCGTAGACCTTGGCGGCACCGCGGTCCAGGGCCTGCTGGACGAACTCGGCGCCGAGGCCGCCGTTCGCTCCGGTGACGAGGACGACGGCATTGGTGAGGTCGGTCATGAGGGGCTCCAAACGAAGAAGTTGAGTGCGGAAATCGAACCTAGCACGTTGTGTCCGGAAATCGAACCCAGCTAGGATGAACGCATGCTCGGCATCCTCGGTGGCGACGAGCGCTGCCCCATCGCACGGTCCCTCGACGTCCTCGGCGAGAAGTGGACGCTCATGATCGTGCGCGACGCCCTCGCCGGCTCGACGCGCTTCAGCCAGTTCCAGCAGAGCCTCGGCGTCCCGCGCGAAGTGCTCACGGCACGGCTGGCGTCACTCGTCGACGGGGGAGTGCTCGAGCGCACGACCTACAAGCCAGAGGGCGCGCGAGCGCGCGAGGAGTACGTCCTCACCGACGCCGGCCGCGACCTCTCGCTGGTGCTCCTGGCGCTCGGCGGCTGGGCGGACCGGTACCGGCCCACGGAGCTGACCTCGGACCTGCGCTTCGTCGACACCGAGAGCGGCGAGGCGGTCGAGGCCGCCGCCGTGACGCGCGACGCGCGGCTGCCCGTCCCGACCGCGCGCCTCAGCGCCGTCATGGAGCACGCGTCCTGAACGCGACCAGCTGACGGCCTGGAGGCTCTTGGTCGCGCCGCCCCGCGCCTCCCGTCCGCTGGTGGGTACGTCAGCGACGCACGTCGCACCCGCAACTCGCGCCCAGGACTAACTCGGCGGGCACCAGGTCACGGTGCCACTGGTTGTCCGCGTCGAGTCCGAGCACGCGGTCGACGGCGGCGGTCGCCATCGTCTCGATGGGCTGCCGCACCGTCGTGAGCTGCGGGTTCGTGTAGTCCGCTTCGGCACCGCCATCGAACGACACGATCGCGACGTCCTCTGGTGCGCGCAGGCCGAGTTCCCAGAGCGCCCGCAGGACGCCGACGGCCTGCATGTCCGAGCTGACGAAGACTGCGCGGGGTCCGGTCCCGTCCGCGAACATCCGGAGGCCGGCCTCGTAGCCGCCCCGTCGGGTGAAGTCGCACCGCACGATCGGGCCGTCGGGCAGGCCGGCGTCGCGCAGTGCCCGCATCCAGCCCTGCTCGCGGAGTTCCATCGAGCCGGCGTGCCCCATGACGAGGCCGATCGACCCGTAGCCGTGCTCGACCAGGTGCCTGGTGCCGTCGTACGCGCCACGCAGGGCGTCGACGCCGATGCTCGCGTAGTCGGGGACCTCGAAGAAGGTGTTGAGCAGGACCATCGGGATGCCCGGGTCCGTCACGGTGGACAGGTCCGGATGGGTCATGATGCTCGTGACGATGATGCCGTCGACCTGGCGGGCGGACAGGCTGCGGAGCCGTTCGCGCTCCTGGGTGGCGTCGCCGTCGCTGTTGGCGAGCAGGACGTCGTAGCCGCGGGCTGCGGCGGCGTGGGTGACCTCGACGGCGAGCTCGGACCAGAAGGGGTTGTCGAGCTCGGGGACGATGAGGCCGAGCATCTTCGACGACCCGGTGCGCAGGGCCTGGGCGCTGGCGTTCGGGCGGTACCCGAGGACCCGGATGGCGTCGCGGACCCGGGCGGCGGTGGCGGCCGCGACGGGGCGGGGGCCGTCGTGCACGACGTAGCTGACGACGGAGGTGCTCACGCCGGCGTACCGGGCGACGTCGGCTCGGGTGACCGCCCTCGGGTTCGTCGGGACGGTCACGGGTGCCACCTTCGTCGTGTCGGAAGCCGCGTTCGGGTGCCGGCCCGTGCGGACCGACACCCGAACACCACTTGCTATTCGCTGGCGATACTAGACGAGGGTGCCGCCGAGGCCGTCTCCGGGGCGTCGCCGAAGTCGGGCACCTCGAGGCGTTCGCCGCCCTGCAGTGCCGACTGGTGGGCGATGATGCCGGGCAGTGTGAAGCGTGCGGCGGTCCAGGCGTTCACCGGCGGCAGGGTCCGGTCGACGACGGCGCGGACGAAGTCGTCGGCCAGGAACTGGTGCGAGCCCTCGTGTCCGGTCGGCACGCCGGCGTACTCGGCGGGCAGGCGGTCGGTGTCGTGCACCTCGGCGTACCCGGACACGAACGCGTCGCGCAACGAGGGGTCGACCCCGGCGAGTCGCGGGTCGTCGAGGTCCATCGTCGCCTGCGTGTTGATCTTGTCGCTGATGTCGTGCGAGTCCTCCTTGTCCTGCCAGACGCTGGTCTTGGCGAGCTGCTCGAAGCTGGCCTCGGTGCCGAAGTAGCGGAAGCGGGACTCGCGGATGTGCGACGGGTAGCCGACGCGGCGCATCTCGTTGATGCGCATGACGCCGCCGTTGTCGAGCTCGAACAGGGCCGTGGCGTTCGAGAAGTCGTTGTCGAACTGGCTGACGTCCTTGTCGAAGACCCCGTCGCCCCGGTCGTCCTTGACGCCGATGCAGCTGACGCTGACCGCGTGTCCGGGGATGGCGCCGAGGACGCCGCCGACCGAGTGGGTCGGGTAGAGCATGGGCGGGTAGCTGGCGGTGCGCTTCCAGTCGTCGCCGCCGCTGAACTGGTACGCGGCGTAGAACCCGAGGTCCATGTCGTGCACGTAGTCGCCCTCGGAGTAGAAGACCCGGCCGAAGGCGCCGTCGGCGACCTGCTTGCGGGCGAACACCGTCGCGGGGTTGTAGTAGCTCGTCTCGCCCATCATGTAGGTGAGCCCGGTCTCGCGGACGGCCTCGATGATGTCGCGGATCTCGTCGACCGAGATCGCCATCGGCACCGCCGAGTAGACGTGCTTGCCGGCCCGGAGCGCCTTGACGACGAGGGGGCCGTGCGTCCAACGCTGCGTGAAGATCGCGACGGCGTCGACGTCCGAGGCGAGCACGGCGTCGAAGTCCGCGAAGGTGCCGTCGAGGTGCTGTGACTCGACGAGCTCCGACGCACGGTCGTCGACGAGGTCGGTCACGAAGACGCGGTCGACGTCCGGGTGGAGCTTGAACAGCTTCGCGAACTGGGGGGCGAACTGGCCCGCTCCGACCATTCCGACAGAGATCATCAGTGACCTTTCCAAGGTGGGGGATGCGTCGCCGGGCAGGTCGCGCCGATGCGATCGAACGTCATCCTGACACAATTGTCTACACGTGACAACCCCGGATGCAAACGGGAAAATAGCCTCTTGCCACCCGGTGTCCCCACGTGTAGATTCCCGGCTCACGGACTGCTGCACGTCAGTCCACCGCAGACGAAGGAGTCGCGATGGCCACCGAGAGCCCAGTGTCGTCACCCTTGACGACCGCCAGCACGAGACGGAGGAGTCGGCCAGCCGACCTCCCGCTCGCCAGCACCACCGCCCCACACCGTCGCCGTCCCAGGAACGACCTGTGGCTCGCGCTCGTCTTCATCGCCCCGGCCGCGATCGGCTTCGTGGTCTTCCTCGCCTGGCCGACCGTGCGGGGCATCTACCTGAGCTTCACGTCCTACAACCTGCTCACCGAGCCGGAGTTCACCGGGCTGCAGAACTACGCCCGGCTCGTGCAGGACTCGATCTTCTGGCGCTCGATGGTCGTCACGATCGAGTACGTGCTCATCAACATCGTCATCCAGACGGTCGTCGCACTGTTCATCGCGGTGATGATGCACCGCCTGACGAAGTCGACCTTCGTGCGCGGCATCGTCCTGGCGCCGTACCTGGTGTCGAACGTCGTCGCGGCGCTGGTCTGGCTGTGGATCCTCGACACCCAGCTCGGCATCGGCAACGAGATGCTCGCGGCCCTCGGCCTCGACCGCATCCCGTTCCTGCAGAGCGACGTCTGGGGCATCCCGTCGATCGCGCTCATCAACGTGTGGCGGCACGTCGGCTACACAGCGCTGCTGATCTTCGCCGGCCTGCAGTCGCTGCCCGAGACCGTCTACGAGGCCGGCCGCATCGACGGAGCCAGCGAGTGGAAGATGTTCTGGCGCATCACGGTGCCGCTGCTCCGCCCGATCCTGTCCCTGGTGCTCATCATCACCGTGATCGGGTCGTTCCAGGTGTTCGACACCGTCGCGGTCACCACGCAGGGCGGCCCCGCGAACGCCACGAACGTCGTGCAGAACTACATCTACAACCTGGCGTTCGGCCGGTTCCAGTTCGGCTACGCGTCCGCGGTCTCGGTCGCGCTCCTCATCGTCCTCAGCATCATCACGATCATCCAGTACCGCCTCACCCGCTCGGGTGAGTCGGACCTGGACTGAACGGAGCGCCGCACCATGACCACGACCCTCACCCGTTCCGTCACCACGAAGCGTCCGCCCCGTCCGGGAGCCGGCCACCGTCGCCGTCCGTCGGTCGGCCGCGTCCTCGCCTGGGTCGCGATGACCATCGTCATCGTCGTCACCCTGTTCCCGTTCTACTGGATCCTGCGCACCGCCCTGTCGTCGAACGGTGCGATCAACTCCGACCCCACGTCACTGCTGCCCGTCGGGTTCAGCCTGGGTGGGTTCGAGCGCGTCCTCGGCCTGCAGTCCACCGAAGAGGCCCTGGCGCAGGGTGGCTCCGGCGCCGCCCTGAACTTCTGGCGGTACCTGCTCAACTCCGTGATCGTGTCGACGCTCGTCACGGTCGGCCAGGTGTTCTTCTCCGCCGCTGCCGCGTACGCCTTCGCCCGGCTGCGCTGGCCCGGACGCGACAAGGTCTTCGGGGTGTTCCTCGCCGGCCTGATGGTGCCCGCGATCTTCACGCTGCTGCCGAACTTCACGCTCATCAAGCAGCTCGGGCTCGTCGACAACCTGCTCGGCATCGCGTTGCCGACGATGTTCATGACGCCGTTCGCGGTGTTCTTCCTGCGGCAGTTCTTCCTCGGCATCTCCAAGGAGGTCGAAGAAGCGGCGCTCATCGACGGCGCCGGCAAGGTCCGGGTGTTCTTCCGGCTCGTCATCCCGATGGCCGCCGCACCGATCGCGACGCTCGCCGTGCTGACGTACATCACGAGCTGGAACGACTACTTCTGGCCGCTGATGGTGTCGTACACCGACAGCTCGCGGGTGCTCACCGTCGCGCTCGGCGTCTTCAAGTCGCAGTCCCCGCAGTCCGGCACCGACTGGGCCGGCCTGATGTCCGCGACCCTCGTGGCGGCGCTCCCGATGATCGTGCTGTTCGGCGTCTTCGCCAAGCGGATCGTCAACTCCATCGGCTTCTCCGGGATCAAGTAGGAATCCATGACGCACTCCATCTCCCGCCGCGCACTCTTCGCCGGCGGCGCCTCCGCCCTCGCCCTCGGCGCCCTCGCCGCGTGCTCGTCGCCGAGCCGGGGCACCGCCTCGACGAGCGGTGCCCGCACCGTGAGCTACTGGCTCTGGGACTCCAACCAGCTGCCCGCCTACCAGCAGGTCGCGAAGGCGTTCCACCGCGAGAACCCCGACATCACGGTGCAGATCACCCAGCTCGGGTGGGCCGACTACTGGACCAAGCTGACGGCCGGGTTCATCGCCGGCACCGCCCCGGACGTCTTCACCGACCACCTGACGAAGTTCCCGCAGTTCTCCGACCTCGACGTGCTGTACAAGCTCGACGAGCTCGACGCGACGAAGTCCATCCGCGACGACGACTACCAGTCCGGCCTCGCCGAGCTGTGGAAGGGCCAGGACGGCCACCGCTACGGCTCGCCGAAGGACTGGGACACCATCGGGATGTTCTACGACCGCGGGGCGATGCAGAAGGCCGGGGTCTCCGACGACGAGCTCGCCACGCTCGAGTGGAACCCGGACGACGGCGGCTCGTTCGAACGGATGCTCGCGCACCTGACGATCGACTCCAAGGGCCGTCGGGGTGACGAGCCCGGGTTCGACAAGGAGAACGTCGAGGTCTACGGCATCTCGTCGAACGGATCCGGCGGCGACGGGTTCGGCCAGACGCAGTGGTCGCCGTTCACCGGGTCGACCGACTGGTTCTACACGAACGAGAACCCGTGGGGCGACGAGTTCCGCTACGACGAGCAGACCGTGCAGGACACCCTCGCCTGGTACTACCGCCTGGCCGACAAGGGCTACATGGCGAAGTACGGCGTCTTCTCGACGACGACCGGTCCGGACGTGCAGCTCGGCGCGGGCAAGTGCGCGCTGTCGTTCAACGGCTCGTGGATGATCGGCACGTACCTGAACATGAAGGACCTCGACATCGCCGTCGCCCCGACGCCGATCGGGCCGACGGGCAAGCGGGCGTCGATGTTCAACGGGCTGGGCGACTCGATCACGAAGCAGGCGAAGGACCCGGAGGCCGCGGCGAAGTGGGTCGCGTTCCTCGGCACCGACACCGCCCAGGAGATCGTCGGTCGTGCGGGTGTGGTGTTCCCGGCCCGACCAGCCGGCACCGAGGCGGCAGTGGCGTCGTTCCGGAAGCGCGGGCTGGACGTGTCGGCCTTCACCCGGCAGGTCGAGGAGCAGACGACGTTCCTGTTCCCCGTCACCCGCAACCCGGCGGACGTGCAGGCACTGCTGCAGCCCGCCTTCGACAACGTCTACGCGAACGGCAAGCCGATCTCGACGTTGACCGGCGTCAACGAGCAGGTCAACAACCTGCTGGCGCTCACCTGAGCGCGCAGGTCACCTGACGCGGTCTGCCGCGACCACAGGCGGACGGGAGGCGCGGTGTCGGCTGGCACCGCGCCTCCCGTCCGTCACCGGTCACGTCGGACGACCGTCACAGGTCGTGCAGTTCCCGGTCGCGGAACCACTTGAGCAGCCATGCGGCGCTCGTCCGGTCGAACGACCGCGGGAAGTCGGTCCCGCCGGACAGGAACGGGCTGAAACCCGGCTCCGTGTGGACGTCCGCGTCGTCGAGCGAGCGGTACGCCATCGACCAGCCGTCGAACCGTCGACGCTCGATGTCCTCGCGGATGAGCGACTTCACCTCGCCGTGCCGCGGATCACGGCTGATGGCGGCGAACCGGTCGTCGACGCTCCACGCCGGACCCTCGAGCAACTGCATGAACCGCCCGCCCTTCACGACGAGCAGTCCGGAGACGCCGAGGGCCTCGTTGCGGAGCCGTGAGTCGTCCAGCAGCGTCGCCAGGGCACCGTCGTCGAAGGGGACGACGGCACGACTCATGTAGACGATGGAGACGAGCACGGGTCCATCTTCGTGGGACGGGCCTGATTGCGCGAAACGGATGTCCGCAGAACGCCCCCGGGGATCAGTCGGCCGGCAGTTCGTGGGCCGTGACGTCCTCGTTGCGCTTCTTGCGCCACGGACGTGCGGGGGTGTCCGGACCGTCCCAGACCAGGATCGCGCCCCACGCCGCGGCGAGCAGCGGGACCGAGATGATGGCGCCGGTGATGCCGGCCAGCACGGTGCCCGCGGTCAGGCCGATCAGGATGACCAGGCCGTGCAGCTTCAGCGTGCGACCCATCAGGACCGGCTGCAGGAAGTTCCCCTCGAGCTGGTTCACCAGGATCACGATGCCGACCACGATGAGCGCCTGGACCGGGCCGAGCGCGACCAGGGCGACGAGCGCGGCGAGGATGCCGGCGGCGGTCGCACCGACGATCGGGATGAAGGCCGTGATGAAGACGACGACGGCCAGCGGCAGCGCGAGCGGGACGCCGACGATCGCGATGCCGACACCGATGCCGATGGCGTCGACGGCGGCGACCGAGGCCGTGCCGCGGACGTACCCGCCGAGGGTCGAGACCACGCGGTCACCGACCCGGCGTGCCCGTGCGTAGCGCTCACCGGTGAACGGGCGGAGCAGGAACGCCCAGATGCTGGGGCCGTCCTTGAGGAAGAAGAACAGCACCACGATCATCAGTACGAGGCCGGTCAGGAAGTTCGCGGTGGCCGAGGCGCCGGCCAGCGCACCGGAGCCGAACTGCGCACTCGTGACGAAGTCGGTGACCGTCGCGACGGCGTCGTCGACCTGCTTGTCCGAGATCGAGAACGGCAGGTTCTTCGCGAAGTCCTGCAACTGCTGGAACCCGTCGACCGCCGACTTCTGCAGCTGGGACCACTGGTTCTCGACCGCGACGACGATCAGCCAGGCCAGCAGACCCAGCACGACGAGCACGCCGAGCAGCACCGCCAGGGTCGCGAGCACGGACGGCACTTTGTGCTTGCGCAGCCAGGACACGACCGGGTGCATGGCCGAGGCGATGATGAGCGCCAGGAGCACCGGGATCGTGACGACGCTGAGGACGCTGCCGGCGTAGACCACGCCGGCGATGACCACGACGACGATGATCACCTGCAGGCACCGGGTCGCGAGTCGGCCGGTCGAGTCGGACCACGCCGCCTGGATCTTCGAGGGGGTGGTCGGCTGGGGGCTGTCGCGGAAGAACGGCATGGGAACGACCGTACCGATCAGTGGGGCGGCGCGCCCGGACCCGCGCTCCGTGCCGCGGATCAGGCGGAGACGGTCCGCCGGACGTCGGCGTCGCGGGCGGCGGGGGCGACGACGAAGGCCGCGACGAGCAGGACGAGGGGCACGACCATCGCCGCCTGCAGGCCGAGGTGCTCGCCGACGAAGCCGAGCAGTGGCGGCCCCACCAGGAACGCGATGTACCCGGCGGTGGCGACGACCGACACGCGGCGGTCCCCGTCGGTCGGGTGGTCACCAGCGGCGGAGATCGCGAGCGGGAACCCGAGGGCGATGCCGAGCCCCCACACGGCCGCGGCGATCGCGGTGACGACCGGGCTGGGGGACACGACCACGAGCAGGACACCGACGGCACCGACCGCGGCGCAGAGCCGGACGACCCGCCCCCGCCCGAGCCGCGTGACGAGCGGGGTGCCGGCCGACCGGCCGATGAGCATGGCGAGGGCGAAGCCGGTGAACACGAGCGAACCGACGGCTTCGGGAGCGTCGTGATCGGTGGTCATCAGGAGCGGCAGCCAGTCGCTGGCTGCACCCTCGGCGAAGGCCATGGCGAGTGTGATCACCGCGATGAGGGCGAGCTGCACGGTGAGGACGGAGCGGCGGGTGGTCGTGCTGACGCGGGAAGCCGCGGTGGCGGTGTCGTCGGGGTTCTGCGTCGCCGTCGCACGCGGCAGCGGCTGCAGGTTCAGGGCCGCGAAGGCGGCGAGTGCCGCCATCACCGCAGCCCCCACGAGCAGGTGCACGACCACCGGTGTCCGGGCGGCCGTCATCGCGATGCCGACGACCCCGCCGACGACGGTGCCCAGGCTGAAACAGGCGTGCAGCACCGGCACCACCGGACGTCCGAGGTGCCGTTCGACCGCGGCCGCCTCGACGTTCAGCCCGATCTCGGCGACCCCGGACCCGAACCCGATCAGGAACAGCCCCGCCCACACCCCTGCCGGCACCTGCGCCGGGGCCAGCAGGGCGACGAGGACCATCCCGACGACGGGCAGCGCGCCGCCGAGCAGGATCAGTGGTCGCGTGCCGAGCCTTCGGACGAGCGCACCGGCACCGAGGATCCCGATCATCGACCCGATCGACAGCCCGAGCAGCACCAGGCCCATCGCCTCGATCGACGCCCCGAGCTCGTCGCGGATGGCGGGCGTCCTGGTCACCCACGTGGCGATGCCGAAGCCGGTCATCGTCGACGTGGCGAACAGGGCCCCTCGAGGGTGCCGGGTCATGGGTCCATCTGATCGGTCCACCGACCGCCCGTCAAGGGCAGCCGCGCTCGCCGACGGGCGTCGTGCCCGGTGCCGCCTAGGATCGGGCACATGGCGACCGTCCTCCTCGTCCGACACGGACGCACCACCGCGAACGCCACGGGCGTGCTCGCCGGACGCACCGCCGGCGTGCGACTCGACGCAGTCGGCCGGGGGCAGGCCGAACGGACCGCCGTGCGCATCGCCGCCGTGCCGGTCGTGGCCGTGGTGTCGAGCCCCCTCGAGCGGTGCCGGCAGACCGCCCGCGCGATCCTGGACCGGCAGCCCCACGCACCGGTGTCGACGATCGAACGGGCGATCACCGAGGCTGACTACGGCGACTGGCAGGGGCGGAAGCTCGCCGACCTGGCGAAGGAGCCGCTGTGGCGGACGGTGCAGGCGAACCCGAGCGCCGTGGTGTTCCCCGGCGGCGAGTCGATGCAGACCATGCAGTCCCGCGCGGTCGCAGCCGTCCGACGCATCGACGCCGAGGTCGAGGCGGAGCACGGGCCCGGTGCGGTCTGGGTCGCGGTGAGCCACGGCGACATCATCAAGTCCGTCCTCGCCGATGCGTTCGGCATGCACCTCGACCTGTTCCAGCGCATCGGGGTGGGGCCGGCCTCGGTGTCCGTCGTGCGCTACGGCGAGCACCGTCCAGAGGTGGTCGCGACGAACACCGAGTCCGGCGACCTCTCGTGGCTCGCCAGCGCTGCGGCACCGAGCGGGGACGCCGCCGTCGGGGGTGGGGCCGGTCATCCGGAGGCTCCGTCCGGGACGGGTCCTGCCAGACCCTGAACGGGCGCAGGCCGGCCCTCCTACAATGCGGGTATGCCCTCCATCGTCCACGGCTTCGACTGGCCGGACCGCCTCGTCGTCGGCACCATCGGCCGTCCGGGCGAACGCACCTTCTACCTGCAGGCCCGCTCGGGCAAGCGGGTCACCAGCGTCACCCTCGAGAAGGAGCAGACCGCCGTGCTCGCCGAGAAGATCGACGAGCTGCTCGACGAGGTCGCCACGGTCGAGGCGAACCGGTTCAGCGTGCCCGACACCGCGCCCGTCGAGCTCCGCGACCCGGAGCCGCTGGACCAGCCGGTCGAACCCGAGTTCCGCGCCGGCGCCCTGAGCCTGGGCTTCGACCCGTCGACCGCGCAGGTCGTCATCGAGGCGTACCCGATCGACGACGACGACGTCGAGATCGTGTCCGAGGAGAGCGAGGACGGCATCGAGATCGAGGCCGTCGTCGAGATCCCCGAGCCCGACGAGCTCTTCCAGGTCAAGATCCCCGTCGGCACCGCACGGGCGTTCGTCGAACGCACCCGTGAGATCGTCGCCGCTGGTCGTCCGCCCGGCGACGCATGAGCGACGGCTCGCTGAGCATCACGGCGCGGATCCGCGAGGCGTCGAACGCCACGTTCCTGGCCGACCTCGACGGTGACGCCGTCGTCTACAAGCCCATCGAGGGCGAGCGTCAGCTCTGGGACTTCCCCGACGGCACCCTGGCCGGCCGCGAGGTCGCGGCGCACCTGGTGTCCGAGGCGTTCGGGTGGGGGATCGTGCCACCGACCTGGCTCGGGGACGGCCCGTTCGGCCCCGGCATGGTGCAGCGCTGGCAGACGGTCGACCCCGACCAGGACGCCGTCGACCTGGTCGCGCCCGAGGATGCCGAGGCGGACGGGTCGCAGTGGCTCCCCGTCCTCGAAGCGATCGACGAACACGACCAGCCGGTGACGCTCGTGCACGAGGACTCCGAGGCACTGCGCCGGATGGCCGTGTTCGACGTCGTCGTCAACAACGCCGACCGCAAGGGCGGGCACGTGCTGGCGATGTCCGACGGGCACCGGTACGGCGTCGACCACGGGTTGGCCTTCCACGTCGAGCACAAGCTCCGCACGGTGCTGTGGGGCTGGATCGGGGAACCGCTCGGGCCGGACGAACTCGAGGGACTCGACCGGGTCTCGGAGGCGCTCCGTGGCGACCTGGGGGACGCGCTCGCCGAGCACCTGACCCCGGCCGAGGTCGACACGCTCCGTGCGCGCTGCGCGGCGCTCCGCGCGGTCGGCATCTTCCCGCCGCCGCCGGGCCACGGTCCCGCGGTGCCGTGGCCGCTGTTCTGAACGAGGGTGATGGGGTCGGCGGGTCCCGTCGGGTCCGGAACCCACCGACCTGCCCGCGTCCTTGATCCGCGGACGCGGGCACCCAGGGGGTCCGCGGAGCGCGCCGTTGTGCTCCGGGACCCCGTGGGGCTCGACCGGTCGAGCACGGATCAGGTGCACTCGGCCAGCCGCTTCCGGCACACCGACGACGTCGGTGCGGGAAGATCGGTCACGGCGGCCGGGGTCTGGGGCAACTGTGGTGGCGCTCAGCATACGACTGCGGGGGCGCGCGCAACAGCCCTCAGCGCGATCGTTTCACCGCAGCTCGTCGCCGAACAACGCTCCGCCACGCCGCGACCCCAGGTACGACCCCACGACGGCGACGCCGAGGTCGTCGTTCTCCGGGGCGACGACCGATCCGTCCACCCGCTTGGCCATGGCGTCGATGAACCGTGCCAGCCCCGGGTCGTCGCCGAGCCGGAAGAACGTGGTCTGGGCGCCGAGGCGTCCGGCGTTCTCGAGTTCCCGCACGGTGAGCGCGATGGTCACCGGGTCCGGCGGGTAGTCGAACCACACCTGCCCGTTCGGCTCGAGGTGCGACGTCGGTTCACCGTCCGTCACGATGAGCAGCACGGGTTGGGCGGTGGGGTGCTTCCGGAAGTGCCGGTTCGCGAGCAGGAGCGCGTGGTGCAGGTTCGTGCCCTTGTCCCACATCGCGTCGAGCCCGACGAGCTGTTCGATGTCGACCACCTCGGCTTCGCGACCGAACGCGATGAGCTGTAGGTCGTCGCCGCGGAACCGGGTCGACACCAGGGTGTGCAGGGCCAGGGCCGTGCGCTTCATCGGGACCCAGCGGTCCTCCATCGCCATCGAGAACGACGTGTCGACGAGCAGGGCGACGCACGCCTGGGTGCGGGCCTCGGTCTCCTGTACCTCGACGTCGTCGATGGTCAGACGGACGCCGGGGCCCTCCCGACCAGAGGCGGCGGTCCGGGTCAGCGCGTTCGTGATCGACCGGGTGACGTCCCACGGCTCGGTGTCGCCGAACGCCCACTGCCTGGTGGCGCCGGACGGTTCGCCGGACGCGCCGGACTGCCGGAGGTCCCGCGCGCCCTGCCGACCCGACATCCGTTCAGCGACGTCACGGAGCAGGCTCTTGCCGAGCTGCCGCATGGCCTTCGGGGTGAGCCGGAGCTGTCCGTCCGCTCCGCGGCGCATCGCCCCGGAGTTCCGCAGGGCCTTCTCGAGCTGCTGCAGGGTCTTGGCGTCGACCGCGGCCTCGGCGCCGAGCTGCCGGCTCAGGGCGTCGAGGTCCAGGTCGTCGAGTTCTGATCCCGGGCCAGACTGTGCGAGTTGGTCGGCCAGGGCATCGAGGTCGGCGATGTCCTGGAACACCCCGGTACCGTCGCCGAGTCCGAGTCCCTGCTCGCCGTTTATGCGCTCCGAGCCACCCCAGTCCTCACCGGGGCGGAGCGACCGCAGGTTCCCGTCGAGCTGGGACAGCTGCCCCATCAGGTCGGGTGAGCCGAAGGCCTGCTGGGCGAGGGCGTCGAGTTCGTCGCGCTGCTCCTGCGTCATCGAGTTCCGCATCCGCTGGGCTGCGGCGGCCCGGGCGGCGAGGTCGTCGAGGAGTTCGTCGACGGTCGCGGGGTTCGACGGGAAGGACGCTCCGTGCTCGCGCATGAAGTCGTCGAACTGCTGCTGGGTGTCCTCGCCGCGGGCGTGCGCCTCGAGCAGGGCGTTGAGGTCCTGCATCATCGCGCTGACCGCTGCGCGGTCCTCGGTCCGTGGCGCCCTCGAGGGCCTGCTTCATGCCCGCGAAGCGCTGGTCGAGCACTTCTCGGCCGAGCAGGTCCTTGATCTCGTCGAACTTCTGCCGGGCCTCGCGGCTCGTCCAGTCGTAGTCGCCGAGTTCCTGCACGGCAGCGGCCGGTGACGGGGACAGGCTGTCGAGCTGCATCTCGGCCAGGGCACGGTCGCCGTCGTCGAGGTCGACGTTGCGGGCGAGTTCGCCGCGCTCGGCACGCAGGGCCTGGTCGAGCAGATCGCGCACCTGCTGCAGGGTGCCGTCGAGGTTGTTCTTCGCGGTGAGCTCCCGGCGTCGTTCGGCGACCTTGCGGGCGAGGTCGTCGAGGCCGCGCTGCGTCCGGCCGCCGCGGCGCAGGAACTCCCGCATCGCGCGCTCGGGCGAGGTGCCGGCCATCACGTCCTGCCCGATGGCGTCGAGCGCCTCGGCGAGGTCGGCCGGAGGGGCCAGCGGATCGGGACCGTCGTGGTACTTCCCGTACAGCGCTGCGGCGCCGTAGCGGGTGTCCCGCGTCAGCCGACGGTTCCGCCTAGCCATAGACGGCTTCGCCCCCGCCGGACTCCTTGCTGATGCGGCGTGCGAGGAAGAGCCCCTCGAGTGCGAGTTCGATCGCACCCGCACGCTCGCCGTCGTTCGTGGCCCCGAGCCGCTCGCACACCTGGTCGTACAGGTCGGACTCGCCGATCGACGGCAGCCCCTCGAGGAACGCCCGCGCACCGACCTGCTCGCCCGTGGTCACCATCGTGCCGCCGTCGAGCGCCTCGACGAGCACACCGAAGTCCAGGCCGCGGAACCGGGCCCGCACCGTCTCGGCCGTGGCGGTGCGCAGCAGGTGCGCGAGGACCTCGTCCGCCCGGTCCTCTTCGCCGTTCTCGAACTCGATCTTGCCGCCGAGCACGTCGACCGCCGTCTCCAGGTCGATCGGCCGCGCGACCGCGTCCGGCTCGCCCTGGCGCGCAGCACGGTGCACGGCCGCCGCGGCGACCGTCTCGGCCCCGGCGATCGCGAACCGTGCGCTGACACCACTGCGCTGGTCGACCGCGCTCGACCCACGGAGCGCGCGGGTGAACCGGGCGAGGATCTCGATGATCGCGTCCGGCACCTCGGCGGTCAGCTGCGCTTCCTGCCGGATGACGGCGACCTCGTCGTCGAGCTCGATCGGGTAGTGCGTCCGGATCTCGGCGCCGAAGCGGTCCTTCAGTGGCGTGATGATCCGTCCGCGGTTCGTGTAGTCCTCCGGGTTCGCGCTCGCGACGACGAGCACGTCGAGCGGGAGCCGGAGCACGTAGCCGCGGATCTGGACGTCGCGTTCCTCCATCACGTTGAGCATCGCGACCTGGATGCGTTCGGCCAGGTCGGGCAGCTCGTTGATCGCGACGATGCCGCGGTGGCCGCGGGGGATCAGCCCGAAGTGGATCGTCTCGGGGTCGCCCAGACTGCGTCCCTCCGCCACCTTCATCGGGTCGACGTCGCCGATCAGGTCGGCCACGCTCGTGTCCGGGGTCGCGAGCTTCTCGACGTAGCGGTCGTCACGGTGCCGCCACGAGATCGGCAGTGCGTCGCCGAGCTCTTCGGCACGGCGGGCGCTCGCGGTGGTGATCGGTTCGTACGGGTGCTCGCCGAGCTCGGAGCCGGTGATCACCGGGGTCCACTCGTCGAACAGCCCCTGCAGGGTGCGGAGCAGACGGGTCTTGCCCTGACCGCGCTCGCCGAGCAGGACGACGTCGTGGCCGGCGATGAGGGCGCGTTCGAGCTGCGGGATCACGGTGGTCTCGAAGCCGTGCAGCCCGGGCCACGGATCGGTGCCGTCTCGGAGTGCGGTGAGCAGGTTGTCGCGGATCTCGGCGCGGACCGTCTTCTGGACGTGTCCAGAAGCGCGGAGCTCGCCGACCGTGTGGATGTCGGGTCGGGTCACGTTCTGGACGTTACGCCGTTGCGGACGGGAGGCGCGGTGCCAGCTGGCAGCGCGCCTCCCGTCCGCTTGTGGGTTTCCATAGCAAGCGCAATGATTGAGACTCCGGCATCGGAGCCGGATTCGATAGGGGGATCCGGCTCCGAGCCGTCTCCCTCGTACCGAATGTGAACCACCTCGCCGATCTCGGCGTAGGTTCCCCTCTCGTGAGCAGCACGAACGGGGCGATCAAGAGCCTGGTCCCCGCCAGGATGGACAGACTGCCGTGGACCCGGTTCCACTGGAGTGTCGTCGTCGGACTCGGGGTCTCCTGGATCCTGGACGGTCTGGAGATCCAGATCGTCTCCAACGCGGGATTCCAAGCCGACCTGGACCTGTCGACGCAGCAGGTGACGTCCCTCGGGACGATCTACCTGGTCGGGCAGGTCGTCGGAGCGCTGGTCTTCGGGCGGATGTCCGACCGGCTCGGGCGGCGGAAGCTCTTCATCCTGACGCTCGCGATCTACCTGATCGGCTCCGGTGTCGCAGGGCTCGCGCAGGACTTCTGGTTCCTGGCCGCTTTCCGGTTCGTCGCCGGCCTCGGCATCGGCGGCGAGTACGCCGCGATCAACTCGGCGATCGACGAACTGATCCCGGCGAAGTACCGCGGCCACGTGGACATCGCGATCAACGGCACGTACTGGGGCGGCGCCGCACTCGGTGCCTTCGCGAACATCTACCTGCTCGACACCGCGAACTTCTCCGAGAGCATCGGCTGGCGCATCGGGTTCTTCCTCGGCCCGGTGCTCGGCATCGCGATCATCTTCCTGCGGCGGCACATCCCCGAGAGTCCGCGGTGGTTGATGACCCATGGCCGCCAGGAAGAGGCCGAGGCGACCGTCACCCAGATCGAGGAGTCGGTCGAGAAGTCGACGGGCAAGCGGCTGCCGGACGTCGACGAGTCGAAGGCGATGACGGTGACGCCCACGGACCGCGTCGGCTTCCTGACGATCGCGCGTGTGCTGCTCAAGCAGTACCCGACACGCACGTTGGTCGGGGCGTCGATGATGATCACGCAGGCGTTCCTGTACAACGCGATCTTCTTCACCTACGCGCTCGTACTGACGAACTTCTTCGGCCTGAAGACCGCACAGACGTCGATCTACTTCTTCCCGTTCGCGATCGGGAACCTGCTCGGGCCGATCATCCTCGGTCGGTTCTTCGACACGTGGGGCCGTCGGCAGATGATCTTCCTGACGTACCTGGTGTCCGGGCTGGTGCTCGCCACCTCGGCGTTCCTGTTCCGGGCCGACGCGATCTCGGCGACGGTGCAGGTGGCGTTCTGGTGCGTGTCGTTCTTCTTCGCATCGGCCGGGGCGTCCAGTGCGTACCTGACGGTGAGCGAGATCTTCCCGCTCGAGCTGCGGTCGCAGGCCATCTCGTACTTCTTCGCACTGGCGCAGGTCTTCGGCGCGGTCGCGCCGCTCATCTACGGTGCGTTCATCGGGGACGGGTCGTCGCGTGAACCGCTCTTCTGGGGCTACTTGCTCGGGTCCGCGGTGATGATCGGCGGCGGGGTGATAGCCCTGATCTTCGGCGTCGATGCCGCTCGGAAGGGGTTGGAGGACGTCACGCAGCCCCTCTCCGTGCTGACGGGAGACGCCGCGAAGGACCGTCGCTAGTCCGACACCCGGCCATGCAACATTCTGTATTCAGAGTGTTTAGCGCCGCCGTCGACAGCCTGCAAATGTGCCCGCATGGCACTCCTCCACAGCGCGACACCGACGACGACGATCCACGATGGCGGCAGCGCCCCCGCCCGGGGCGTCCGCCGTGCGTGACGCTGGCCTCATGGACAAGTCACCGTCGCGCGCCGGGCTGGGCGACCTCGATCCGCGTGGGCTGCGGCGCAGTCTGCTGCGCGACGCGGTGTTCCTCCGTCTGCTCGACAACGTCCTGCGCGGCGAGTACCGACGTGGGCAGCGGCTCCGGCTCGACACCATCGCCGAGGACATGCAGGTCTCCCGCACGCCGGTGCGCGAAGCCCTCGTCACCCTCGAGTCGCACCAGCTCGTCTCGGTACAGCGCTACGTCGGCGTGGTGATCACGCACTGGTCGGTCGACCAGATGACCGAGCGACTGCGCATCGCGCGCGCGATGGTCGTCGAGCCCCCGGCGAGCGGTGCGGGGATCGACGTCCGGTTCGAGCCGGTGTGGCTGCGCGACTGCTGGACCGAGGCAGGGGCGTTCGTCGAGCTCGCCGGCTGGTTCCTCCGACGGAGCGGGGCTTCGGTGAGTGCCGACTGGCTGCTGTCGCAGCGGACCGTGCTCGACATGTTCTTCACGGACGACGTCGCCCTGGCCAACGGGATCGACGCGGTGGTCGACCGGTCGCGCCGCCTCGACCTGGTCGACCGCGCGGCGCGCGCTGCCGAGCGTGACGCGCTCGACGAGTGTGCGGCGAACCTGCTCGAGCTCGCCGCGGCGCTGATCGCCCTGCCGGACCGGTTCCGGGTGGCCGTGGCATCCTGAGTCGTCGCGCCTGCGGATCCACACAGGTCCGCATCGCGCGGCACGGATCCGGGGCCGACCGCGGTCCTCACCACCGACTCCTTCGTCGTTCGCACTGAATCGCCAGGCATCTCCGTGCAGCCTTGACCGGTTGCCGTCCCCGGCGTGTCCACCGACGACAGGAGAGCCCGTGAACGACGTCCGCGACCGATCCCACCGACTGAACCGAGCCGCCGGGATCGCACGACACGGACGTCTCCGTCGCTCCGCACCCCTCCGGACCGTCGCCGCGGTGGTTTCCGGTGTCGCCGCGGTGGCGCTCGTCAGCACCGCCTCGGTCGCCGCGATCGCCGCCAAGCAGGTGACCGACGACCTCGGCGACGGCGTGCAGATCGAGGGACAGCCCGCGCCACGGTCGAACGGCACCAAGGCCCCGTCGCTCAGCGCGTACAAGGGTGGCTTCAACATGCTCGTCGTCGGGACGGACAACGACCCGGAGCAGTCCGCGGAGTTCGGGGAACGTGACGCCACCCTCAACGACGTCAACATCCTGCTGCACGTCTCCGCCGACCACACCAACGCCACCGCCGTCAGCATCCCGCGCGACCTCGTCACCCCGATCCCGGCGTGCAAGAAGACCGACGGTTCCGGAACCGCGTCGGCGATGGCGGCCCAGCCGATCAACACGTCGTTCAGCGACGGCGGACTCAACTGCGTGACCCAGACCGTGCAGGGACTGACCGGACTGGACATCCAGTACTCGGCAGCGGTCTCCTTCAACGGCGTCATCGAGATGTCGAACGCGATCGGTGGCGTGCCGGTGTGCGTGGCGCAGCCGATCAAGGACTCCTACACGGGGCTCGACCTGCCGGCGGGCACCTCGACGCTGCAGGGTGACGAGGCGCTCGCGTTCCTGCGCACCCGGCACGGCGTCGGCGACGGATCGGACCTGGGCCGGATCTCGAGCCAGCAGGTGTTCCTGTCCTCGCTGCTGCGCACCGTGAAGTCGAACGACACCCTGACCTCGCCGACCACCCTGTACAAGCTCGCTCGCGCGGCAGCCTCGAACATGCAGCTGTCCGAGAGCCTGAACGACGTCGGGACGATGGTGCAGATGGGCCGGGCGCTGCAGGACCTGCCGCTGTCGCAGGTGAACTTCGTGCAGTACCCGGGCACGACCGGCGGCACCGGGGTCTACGAGGGCAAGGTCCAGCCGACGACGTACCTGGCCGACCAGCTGTTCGCGAAGATCAAGGCGGACCAGTCGTTCTCGCTCGGCGAGGGCAGCACGGGCATCGGGTCCGAGGCGAACACGGCGGCGCCGTCCGCTGCTGCCTCGTCGCCCGCGGCTGCTGCACCCTCTGCTGATGCAGCACCGTCGTCGCCTGCTGCCGCCGCTCCGTCCGCGCCGGCGCCGTCCTCGGTGGCCCCGTCGGCGACGCCGGAGACCATCGACGGCTTGGAAGGCCAGTCCGCCGATCAGGAGACCTGCTCCAAGGCCTTCGGTTACTGACCCGGCGCGTCCGGGCCCTGAGCTCGCGAAAGCGACAGTCTGCCGCCGAACATCCGCGGCACACTGTCGCGCTGACGACACAGACCGCGGGCTGTGCCAGGACACTGTCGCTTTCGCGTACTGGTCGGTCGTCATGCCCGAACGCAGAAACGGGGGCGCGGTGGTGGACCGCGCCCCCGGAAGTCGCTCCCCGAGCGGGCGCCAGGCAACCGGGCGCGCCGGGCCCGGCTCGGAGAGCGACGTCGGTGCTGTGTCGCGACTACGGGGACGAGCCCCGGAATGTGATCGCCGCGCCTCGATGATGCTATGCACCGGGGTACGCAGCGACAACCCCGTGGTGTCCCCACTTCGGGGGACCCGCGTTCTGCGACCGTGCCACGCGCGGAGGCGCAGCCGGGATGTGCTCGGGTCGAGAGTGGCCCGGTCCTCCTGTATGGTGGTGGGAGTGCTCGCGAGGGCGCTTGGAGACGTCGCATAGTCCGGCCGAGTGCACCACCCTGCTAAGGTGGAGTCCCCTTTAGGGGACCGAGGGTTCAAATCCCTCCGTCTCCGCACTCCACGAAACCCCGGTCCGATCGGACCGGGGTTTCGTCGTCCCTGCGCCCGACTCGATCAACCGCTCTTCCCGATGTTCACTTTTGGCGAGTGTTCAATTAAAGTGAACACGCCCGACTATTGAACGGTGGTGTCCATGGGCGAGGTCCTCGCAAGCATCCGAGAACGCCTCAGCGACTACGGGTTGGGGCTGACCGCGCGTGGCGGTCCAGACCGTGTCGACCTGGGCGTGTGGGACGCCGAGCTGACTCGACTCGACGGACAGTGGCGGAAACCGGTGACCGCCGCGTTCCTGCCTGCGATGACCCTGGGGGCCTACGACCGGGTGCTCTGGCCCTCGGACCGCCCTCGAGATCGGTTGGTCCTCGGTCACCGCATGACTCCGCGGAGTGCGGCGCAGTTCCGTGCTCTCGGGGTCAACTACGTCGACAGCGCAGGGAATGCCTTCGTCCAGGACCCGACGCTGCTGATCGACGTCCGGGGGAAGGTGCCGGTCGCGTCGGGCCGGGGAGACCCCGAGGCGGTGGGCCTCGTCAACCTGTTCAGCACGAAGCGGGCGCAGGTGCTGTTCGCGCTCCTGAGCTGGCCCGCGCTGACGGAGATGTCGACGCGCACGGTAGCGAGGTGCGCAGGAGTGTCCGTCGGGCTCGTCAGCGAGGTGTTCGAGCAGCTCAACGCGACCGATCGGGCTCCCTCTGACCTCGTTCCCGGTGGGCGCTCACGAGACGCCCTGATCGACCAGTGGACGGCGGCGTTCCCCACAGGGTTGGGCGCCGAGCGGCGAACGCGACGATTCGAGAGTGGAGACCTCGACGTCCGGCCGGTCCCCGGCGTCGAGATGATGGTGAGCGGTGAGGCGGCGACCTCGTGGGTGCGTCACCAGACGGTCTCCCTGTGGGTCCGCCCCTGGCAGCCCGCGATCGCGTTCGCCAACAGGTGGCGAACCGGAGGGGGATCGAACGTCGCGGTCCGTGACATGTTCTGGCTTGCGCCCGTGCCGAGACCCGGCGGGATCCGAGCGGCGCCGCCGCTGCTCGTCTACGCCGAGCTCATGGCTGCGGGCGATGGTCGCGCGCGTGAAGCCGCGGGGCGCCTGCGCCACGAGACGGACCTCGTCGATGCATGAGGCCGATCGGCTGGTGATGGTCGATCACGTCGTCAGTGACCTCGTCGATCGCCGTGGCGTCGATCCGGACCGGTTGATGATCGTCGGTTCGGAAGCACGAGACCATCTGCACCACACCGTCTTCAGTCGGAAGGATCCACTCCGGGGGACGCAAGACGTCGACGTCGCCATCGCCACGGACGACTGGGCGACGTACGAGACAATCGTCGACGAGTACCCGGTGACCGGGGCCAACGGCGTGCGGTTCGTCGTCGCTGACGTCGAGGTGGACTTCATGCCGTTCGGCGGTGTCGAAGATCCGGACGGGGTCGTCGAACCGGCGGCCCGCCGTGAGCAGATGAGCGTGTACGGCATCGCGGACGTGTTCCGTTCGGCGCCGCCGGTGGTGCTTCCGAGTGGTGTGGAGGTGCGCTTCCCGACTGCCGAGGGCTACACGCTGTTGAAGCTACGCGCCTGGGTGGATCGGGCGCACTACAACGACAAGGACTCCGAAGACCTCGCGATCGCTGTCGATTGGTACTGCGGCGACGCGGCGATCCGCAACTCGCTCTGGGACGAGGTCGACGATGCGGTGTTCGAGGCGCACTCCCACGACACTGACCTCATCGCGACCTGGTTGCTCGGTACGCGCGCCGCAGCCGTCGTCGGTCCGGAGCGGGCGGGAGAGCTCGCCGCATTGCTCGAGCGGACACCGATCAGGCCGCTTCGCTTCACGTTCTCGCCACTCTCGTCGATGCGGAACGACGAGCGGGTGCGTCGGATCGAGGCACTCACGGCCGGGTTCACCCGCGGCACCGACCGCTGACCCGACGGGTGACCGTCAGGCCGTCGCGACGCTCCCTGTCGAGGTCAGCTCGCCGCCCCCGCGCGTGCGACCACGCCGCACGGCACCCATGGCCACGAGCGTCAGGGCCACGGCGGCCAAGGTGATCCCGGCACCCGCCCAGATCGGCGACGTGTAGCCGAGCCCCGCGGCGATGGTGAGCCCACCGATCCAGGCGCCGAGCGCGTTGCCGAGGTTGAACGCGGCGATGTTCGCGCCGCTCGCCAGGGTCGGCGCGTGGTCCGCGTACTGCATCACGCGCGTCTGCAGGGCCGGCACGGTCGCGAACCCGAAGGCGCCCATCGACACGAGCGCGATGACGGTCAGCACGGGCGAGGTCGCGACGAGGGCGAACAGCCCGAGCACCACGGTGAGGGCGACCAGGACGACGAGCAGGGTCCGGTCGATCGAGCGTGCGGCGAGCTTGCCGCCGACGAAGTTCCCGACGAACAGTCCGACGCCGAACACGACGAGCAGCCACGGCACCGCCGACGACGGGAACCCGGACACCGAGGTCAGCGTGTACGCGATGTAGGTGAACGCCCCGAACATCCCGCCGTATCCGAGCACGGTCATGCCGAGCGACAGCCACACCTGGCCGGAGCGGAAGGCGCCCAGCTCGCGGGCGAGCGACGGGGTGTCCGTCGCGCGAACGGCGGGGTCGGCGGGGACGAGCACGAGCACACCGATCATGGCGACGACACCGATCACGACGATCGCCCAGAAGGTCGAGCGCCAGCCGAGCGCCTGGCCGAGGAACGTGCCGAACGGTACCCCGAGCACGTTCGACGCCGTCAGCCCCGTGAACATCAGGGCGACCGCCGAGGCGCGCTTCGAGCGCTCGACCATGTTCGCGGCGACGACGGAGCCGATGCCGAAGAACGCTCCGTGGCAGAGGGCCGCGATGACGCGTCCGGACATCATGACCTCGTAGGTCGGTGCGATCGCGGACAGCGTGTTGCCGACGATGAACAGCACGAGCAGTCCGAGCAGGACGGGCTTGCGGGGGAGCCTGGTGGTGGCTGCGGTCACGCCGAGGGCGCCGACGATGACGGCGAGCGCGTAACCGGTGACGAGCCAGCCGGCAGTGGTCTCGGTGACGCCGTAGTCGGCGGCGACCTCGGGCAGCAGGCCGGTGATGACGAACTCGGTCAGTCCGATGCCGAATCCGCCGAGTGCGAGGGCGATGAGTCCCGCGGGCATGGGGGTTCCTTCCGTTGTGCGGTGCAGCTGTGCCGCGTACGCTGGTTGTTGCAGGCGCGGGGTATCGATAGTTGCACACGCGGACTATCGGCGCAAGCAACTGCATGCGCTCGCAACGACCGTGGCGACCGACCGTGCAATCGACCAGAAGGAGCCCGATGTCCGTCGACGACACCTCCACCGCCGTCCGCGCCCACGGTTGGCGCACCCTGGCGGCGCTGCACGGCCTGATCGAGACGCGGCTCGAGCGCGCGCTGCGGGACGTCGACCTGTCCGTCGTCGAGTTCACCGTCCTCGACGCACTGCGCCGGCAGGACGGCTTCCACATGCGCATGCAGCAGCTCGCCCGCGCCGCTGCACTCAGTCCGAGTGCGACCACCCGTCTGGTCAACCGTCTCGAGGAGCGTGCTCTGCTGACGCGCGTCCTCTGCGCCGACGATCGCCGGGGCATGTACACGGAGCTCACCCATGCGGGTCAGGTGCTGCTCGAGCGAGCGACCCCGATCCACGCCGCGGCGCTCGAGGGGGCGCTCGCCGAGGCGCGCGACGTCCCGGAGCTCGAGGAACTCGCCGTGTCGGTCGACCGGCTGGAAGGCGCGACCGCCTGACTCGCCGACCCGCCGACCGGGAGGCCCGGATCGCCGCCGCCTCGCGCGCTGCGTTCGGCGGGTGGTCGCGTCTCAGGCCCGCGGCGGCCCCGTCGTCGACCGCACCACGAGCGTCGGCGGCACGAGCGTCCGGATCGGCTGCGCCGGACCCGAAGCCGAACCCGGCTCCGACGAACCCGAACCGATGCGCTCGACCAACCGCACCGCCGCGAGCCGCCCGACCTCGTAATTGTGCGGGTCGACCGTGGTCAGGCGCAGCAGGGGTGACGCGGCGAGCGGTGTCTCGTCGTTGCCGATCACCGAGACGTCCTCGGGCACGCGGAGCCCGGCTTCCCGCACGGCGGCGATCGCGCCCATCGCCATGACGTCGTTCGCGGCGAACACGGCGGTCAGGTCCGGGTGTTCCTGCAGGGCGCGGCGGGTGCCCTCGTACCCGGTCGCCTCGGACGTCGGGCCGTCGCCGTAGACCAGGGGCGTGATGCCGGACGCGACCAGCTGCGCGACGGTGGCCTCGCGGCGGACGGCAGCCGGGCCTCCCGAGCCGGTGATGTGGACGATGCGGCGGTGACCGAGTCCGATCAGGTGATCCGCTGCCAACCGGCCGCCGGCGGCCTCGTCCGAGGCGACGACGTCGAGGCCGACGGGCACGTCGGCGCGTGCGCCGGCGACGACGACGGGGGTGTCGGCGGGCACGACCAGGTCGGGGGAGCCCTCGGCGGCGAGCACGACGCCGTCGACCCGCAGGGAGACGAGGTCGTCGAACGGCGAGGAGTCGAGGTGGGCGTTCGCGCGGGTGTCCGCGAGGGTGAGGCGCAGGCCGTGTGGAGCGAGTGCTTCGCGGATGCCGTCGAGCAGGGGGACGAACCACGGGTTGCGGAAGTCGTCGACGACGACGCCGATCGTGCGGGTCCGGGTGCCGGCGAGGATCGCGGCGGCGCGGTTCCGGCGGTAGCCGAGCTCGGCTACCGCCGCGAGCACGGCCGAGCGGCGTGCATCGGAGACCCCCGGGTCGTCGCGGAGGACCATCGACACGAGCGACTTCGAGACGCCGGCGCGTGCGGCGACGTCGATGATCGTCGGTGGTCGTGACACGCGACTCCTTGACAGGACATGGGGTGGGACGGCTACAGTCTACCGACACGTTCTGGAACGTTCCAGAACGTGAACCCAGCGACCTTCTCGAAGGAGAGAACATGAGCGACAGCATCGGCGTCGCCGTCATCGGAGCCGGCATGGCGGGCAAGGCCCACATGGCTGCGTGGCGGAACGCGCCGTCCCTCTTCGCATCGACGCTGCCGCCCGTGCGGCTCGTGTCGGTCGGCGACGTCTACGAGCCCCTCGCGGCCGAGGCCGCCCAACGGTTCGGCTACGCGCGGCACGACACGGCCTGGCGGGCCGTCGCCGAGGCCGACGACATCGACGTCGTGAGCGTCGTCGTCGCGAACACGCTGCACCGCGAGATCGTCGAGGGGCTCCTCGCCGCGGGCAAGCACGTGTTGTGCGAGAAGCCGCTGTCGGACTCGCTCGAGGACGCGCGGGCGATGGCCACCGCGGCCTCCGAGGCATCGCAGCGCGGGCTCGTCGCCCGCGTCGGCTTCACCTACCGCCGTGCCCCCGGTCTCGCCGCGATCAAGCAGCTCGTCGAGGACGGCACGCTCGGCCGCGTCCTGCACGTCTCCGCCCGCTACTGGACCGACTACGGCTCGTCGCCGGACGTGCCGTTCTCGTGGCGCTTCGCCGGCGCGCCCGGCACCGGAGCCCTCGCCGACGTCGGCTCACACCTGGCGTACGTGGCCGAGTTCCTGGCAGGCGAGGTGCAGAGCGTCAACGGCGGCATGTTCACGACCGCCGTCACGAAGCGCCCGATCGCCGCCGGCTTCGCCCTGCGCGGCCAGGCGGTCCCACTGACGGGCGAGTTCGCCGAGGTCGAGAACGACGACTACGCCACGTTCAACGCGCGCTTCGGCGACGGCACGGTCGTCGGCTCGCTCGAGGTGTCCCGCGTAGCGGGCGGGCACCCGAACGGTCTCGTCATCGAGGTCTTCTGCGAGAACGGTGCCGCCCGCTGGGACCAGGAGCGCGCCGCGGAGATCGGCCTCGCGCTGCAGTCCGACGGCTCCCGGCTCGGCGGGTACCGTCAGGTCGTGCTCGGCCCGGACCACCCCTACGTCGCCGGCGGGATGGCGATGGACGCTCCCGGTGTCGGGTGGGGCCAGAACCAGATGTTCGAGTACCAGGCACGCGCGTTCCTCGACGAGGTCGCCGGCGTCGCCGACCCGCTGCCGGTGAACGCCACGTTCGACGACGGCGTCCACAACATGGAGATCCTCGACGCGGTGGCGCGGTCCGCCGCAGCCGGCGGCGCATCGCTGGACGTCCGCCCGACCGAGACCGTCCGCACCACTGAAGGAGCGCACGCATGAAGCTCAGGCTGTACAACGCGATCTTCCACGACCGGCCCCTCGCAGATGCCCTGACGGCCATCGCGGGCAACGGGCTGACCGGCATCGAGCTGAACACCGGCGGGTTCCTGCCGCCGGTGCACGTGCCGGACATCGACGCGATCCTTGCGTCGGACGAGGCCCGTGACGCCTTCCTCGCGCAGTTCGACGGCACCGGGGTGTCCATCGCCGGCCTGAACTGCAACGGCAACCCGCTGCACCCGGACCCCGCGATCGGTCCTGCGCACGCGGAGGACGTCCGCCGCAGCATCCGCCTCGCGGCACGCCTCGGCCAGGACCGCGTCGTCACCATGTCGGGCCTGCCCGCGGGGGAGCCCGGTGGCACCCGACCGAACTGGATCGTGAACGCCTGGAACTCCGCCGCGCTCGACGTCATCGAGTACCAGTGGAGCGTCGCGGTGCCGTTCTGGCAGGAGATCGACGCCCTGGCCCGCGAGCACGGGGTCGGGGTCGCACTCGAGCTGCACCCGCAGAACGTCGTGTTCAACCCGGCGACGATCCGCGAACTCGTCGAACGTGGTGGGCTGACGAACGTCGGCGTAGAACTCGACGCGTCCCACCTGTTCTGGCAGCAGATGGACCCGGTGGCGGTCGTCCGCGACCTCGGTCCGCTCGTGTTCCACGCCGCCGCGAAGGACGTCCGGATCAACCCGCACGCGGCGATCAACGGCGTGCTCGACAACTCGTTCCGTCGGCTGTCACCGGACGAGCAGCGCACGAACCTCGGTGGCGACGAATGGGCCAACGAGTGGCCGAAGCCGTCGGCGTGGGACTTCGTCGCGCTCGGCAAGGGGCACGACGAGGCGTACTGGTCGGCGTTCCTCGAGGCCCTGCGCGAGGTCGACCCGGACATGTGGGTGAACATCGAGCACGAGGACACCGAGCTCGGCCGCGAAGAAGGGGTCGCGGTCGCCGCGAAGGTCCTGCTCGCAGCCGACACGGCGCTCACGACGCGCGCGTGAGTCGCGTCTGAGACGCACCACGTGATCCAGTGCGCATCGGTGACACGCCCACCGGGCGCTGTCACCGGACCGATGTAGCATGCACGACACCTGTCCCGAGACGAGGAGCCCTGCGTGCCGGAGCCGACCGACCCCGCCTTCCCCCTCGAGCGCATCCGCGATGTCGGGGACGCCATCGTGGCGTCCGTCTCGACGGTCATCGACGGCAAGGACGAGGCGATCCGCACCGCCCTCACCGTGATGCTCGCCGAGGGGCACCTGCTCGTCGAGGACGTCCCCGGCGTCGGGAAGACGGTGCTGGCAAAGGCCCTCGGCGCCACGGTCGGCGGCACCGTGAACCGCATCCAGTTCACCTCGGACATGCTGCCGTCGGACGTGACCGGGGTGAACATCTTCGACCAGTCCTCGGGCACGTTCCGGTTCTCACCCGGACCGGTCTTCGCGAACGTCGTCATCGGTGACGAGATCAACCGCACCAGCCCGAAGACCCAGTCCGCCCTGCTCGAGGCGATGGCCGAGTCGCAGGTCACCGTCGACGGTGTGACCCGGCTGCTCGACCGGCCGTTCATGATCGTGGCGACGCAGAACCCGATCGACATGGAGGGCACGTACCCGCTGCCCGAGGCCCAGCGTGACCGCTTCATGGCGCGCATCACGATGGGCTACCCGAGTGTCGACGCCGAACGGCAGATGCTCGCGAACCGCGGCGGTGGCGACCCGCTCTCGCACCTGCGCCCGATCGTCGACGTCGCCACCCTGCGCGGTGTGATCGAGGCCGTCGCGACCGTGCACATCGCCCCCGACGTCGAGGCGTACATCATCGCGATCGTCCGCTCCACCCGGACCCACCCCGACCTGGTGCTCGGTGCCAGCCCGCGTGCGACGCTGCACCTGGCCCAGGCCGCCCGCGCCCACGCCGCACTGCTCGGCCGGCCGTTCGTGACCCCGGACGACGTCGCCGCCCTCGCGCCGATCGTGCTCGCACACCGGCTCGTCCCGGTCGCACGGGGTCTCGGCGGCACGGGTGAGGACACCGTCCGCGAGATCGTCGTCCGGATCGTCTCCGACACCGCCGTGCCGTTCACGGCGACGCCCGTCCGCTCCTGATGCCCGGCAGTTCGGCACCGTCGGCGCTGCTGCGGCGCACCGGTGCCGCGCGCTCGACACTCGGGCGCTTCGGGCGCCGCGGTCTGACGCTGCTGCGCCGCACCCCGTTCCCGCGGCCGACGGTGCGCGGCTGGACCGTCATCGCGATCGGCATCGGGCTGATCGGCGGTGGGCTCGTCGGCACCACGAGCGTCGCCGTCTCGGCCGGTCTGCTGCTGCTCGTGCTCGTCGTGCTCGGCATCGTGATGGCGTTCGTCGTCGCCGCGCCGCTCCGGGGCAGCCGCAGCACGACGCGGGCCATCGTGCAGGTCGGCGAGGTGTACCGCGAGCGCATCACCCTCGGCAGCACCAGCCTGCCGATCGGCCCGCGGTCCACCCTGCTCGTGCGCGAACAGCTCGAGGACGCCTTCGCCAGTGTGTCCGAGGCGGAGACCTACGCACTGGTCGGCCCGGGCGTCCCGGCCGCCGTGCTCGACGTCGAGGCGCTCGCGATGCACCGGGGTCGCACGCTCGTCGGGCCGGTCACCATCCGGGTCGAGGACCCCTTCGGCCTGCTCCGCATCGACCGCCCGGTGGTGGCGGCCGAAGAGGTCGTGGTCGTCCCCGCGAGCGCACCGCTCGGCGCGATCGACACCGGTGCCCTCGCCGGGGCGGTCTCCGCCGACGAAGGCCGGGTCGGGCAGGGTGGGTCCGCCGACGACAGCGAACTCCGGCCGTACCGTCCCGGTGACCCGATCCGCCGCGTGCACTGGGCACAGAGCGCTCGCCGCGGGGAACTGCACGTCCGGCAGACCACCCAGGCGCAACCGCCGGAAGCCGTGATCGCGCTCGACGTCCGACGCGAGTCGTACCAGAGCCTCGGGCGCGAGGACCTGGCTGAGCTCTCCGACCTCGGCGGCGACCAGGCGTTCGAGCACGCGGTCGTCGTGGCCGCCAGTGTCGCCCGCGCCCTCGCCGCCCGGACGTCGCGCGTCGTGCTCGTCAGCGACGGGCCGTCCGGCAGCACCCGCCACACCGGGGACGCTGGCGGCCTCACCGACGTGCTCGTCGGGCTCGCCGACGTCCGGCTCCGCAGTGATGCCCGGCCGGTCACCGACGTGCTGCCCGAGATCCGCGGGCGCGACGTGCACGGCATGACCGCGGTCGTCACGGGCAACTGCACCGCCGAGCAGGCAGCCGAACTCGTCACGGCGACGAGCGGCTCGAGCCGCGGGATCATGGCGACGATCGTGCCGCCGGACCCCGTGGTGCGGGGGATCCTCGACCGCGGCGGTTGGCGCACCCTCGTGGTGCCCGTCGTCGGGGCGACCGCCTCCGGAGCCGCACGGTGAGCGGCACCGCTGCGCCGTCGCGGCGGACCGTCGACGTGCACGAGGTCCTGGACCGCGACGACGACACCCGTGACTCCCCGAGCACCTGGGTGGTCGCCCTCGCCCCGGTGCCGGTGCTCATCGCCGCGCTCGCGATCCGTCCGCTCGTGCAGGGCACCGCCTGGTGGGTGTCCGGCGTGGTGGTCGTCGCGGTGCTCGTGGCCGTCATGCTCGCGGTCCGCCGCCGGGCTCCGGGAGTCCGGTTCGTCGCGCTCGTGGCGGCGCTCGTACTGTGCTCGTGTGCCGCCGCCCTGGTCAACGACGTGCAACCGCTCGGATGGCTCGACGCCGACGGTGCCCTGGGTGAGACGCTCGCCGCCATCCGGCTGAACCCCGCCCCGTTGCCGCAGACCGACGCGATCCGCCTGGTCGTGACGGTGTCGATCGCCTGGGTGGCGGGGGTCTCGCTGTTCCTCGCCGCGATCGCCCGGATCCCCTCGCTCGCCGCGGCCCCTGCGCTCGTCATCCTCATCGTGCCGGGGATCATCACCGGGCAGCCCGCCGGCACCGCGCTCGTGATCACCACGGCGATCTCGTTCCTCGCCCTGCTCTGGCTGTCGGTCCGACCGGTGCAACGAGCGCTGCCGGCCGCGGTCGTCGGGGCCATCGGACTCGTCGTGGCGATCGGGCTGCCCGCGATCGTGCCGCTCAACGCCAGTTGGCTGTCCGGGGTCACCGGAGCGATCCGGGCTCCGATCCAACCGGGTCGACCCGGCACCCTGCTCGAACTCGGCAACGACCTGCGCCAGCCGAGCGAGCTCGAGGTGCTCCGCTACCGGTCGTCCGACGGGCAGCCCGAGTACCTGAAACTCGCCGACCTCGACGAGTTCGGCACCGGGGACTGGGTGCCGACGGTGACGAACGCCGCCGAGGCCGAGACCGCCGACCAACAGCAGTGGGCCGAGGGCGTGAACCCCCGCCTGGCGACCCGCGGCGACGTGACCGTGCGGATCACCGGGCTGTCCAGCACCTACCTGCCGGTGCCGTCCGGCGCGGTGTCGATCGAGTCGCGGTCCACCAACCTCGACCTGTCGCAGTGGCGCTGGATGGGGAACTCGAGCACCGTTCGGTCGACCGGCCCGGCGACGCCCCGCGGGGCCACGTACGAGGTCTACGGAGCCTCGACGTTCGCGAACGAGTACCTGGACGCCGTCGCCCAGTCGGGGGCGCTCGCCCGTGCCGACGGCCGGGGGTTCCGTGCGCCGAGCGACGACCAGCTGCAGACCGACCTCGCGCTGCCCGACAAGCTCCCGGCCAACATCACGTCGACGGCCGATCGCGTGGCAGGCGCTGCGTCCGACGACTACGGCCGGGCCCGCGCCCTCGAACAGTGGTTCCGGAGCGACCTGTTCACGTACTCCGAGACGGCACCGGTCGAGCAGGGCTACGACGGCGACAGCATGGACGTCGTCTCGACCTTCCTGCGGGTGCGCGAGGGGTACTGCGTGCACTTCTCGTCGGCGATGGCCGTGATGGCCCGGACGCTCGGGATCCCGTCGCGCATCGCGGTCGGCTACCGGGCGGGGGCGGCGCAGCCCGACGGTGAGTACGCGGTGTCGAACCGGCAGCTGCACTCGTGGCCCGAGCTGTACATCCAGGGGGCCGGCTGGGTCGCGTTCGAGCCCACGCCGGACTCCGACGCGGCGGCGCAGCCCTCGACCGAACCCACCGCGACCCCGACCGCGGCGACGCCCGAGTCGCCGCTGCCCGCGCCCGAGCAGTCCGCCCCCGCCGAATCGTCGGCGACGCCGACCCCATCGGCGTCGGCGCAGCCCGGTGCGGCCGGCGCGTCGGGCGGCAGTGGTCCGGCCGGCCTGCTCTTCGGAGCGGCACTCGTCCTCGCATTGCTCATCGCCCCCGGACTCGTCCGAGCGCTCCGACGGCGGTCGCGGTTGTCCGCCGTCGCCGCGGGTCGCTCACCGGCGGTGACCGCCTGGCGCGAGGTCCTGGACGACGTCGCCGACCACGGGTACGCGCCGGGGCTCGCTCCTCCGGGCGATGCCGCGGCCGCCGCACGGACCGCACGAGCCGTGCTCGGACGGCTGCGGCCGGTGCTGCCGGGCTCGGTCGTGCCGCACCTCGACGCCGTGGTCGATGCGGTCGATCGTGAGCGGTTCGCCGCCGGCGGGGTCGCACCGGTCGACGGCGATGTGCTCGTGCGGCACGTGCAGCAGGCGCGGGAGTCCCTCGACGCCTCGGTCTCCGGTGCGCGGGTGGTGCGGTCGCGCGTGCTGCCGCCGAGCCTGCTGCCGTCGTCCGCGTGGTCCCACGAGGGCCGCCGGCGTTCGCGTCGCCGCCCCGCCTGACGGGTGCGGCCGGCTGGTCGCACGGTGCGGGCATCGCCGGCTGGTGCGAGGTAGACCGCTCCGTGCGGCGCTACGAGCTCGCACCGAGCGGTCAACGCGGCACGGGATGGCAGAGGCCGCACCGTGCGCCGCACCGCACCGCACCGCGCGCCGCGCCGCACCGCGCGCCGGCTCAGCGGCGGCGCACGACCGCCTCGACCAGGGACGCGACGACCTCGCCCGGCTCGACCCCCGGCAGCGCCGGCCCGTCGAACACGATGCCGACGTTGGCACCGATGAGCACGGTCGCGAAGGCATCGAGTGGCATGCCGGCGTCGACCTCCGGGTGCGCCCCGAACCACAGCCGCACCAGTTCGAGCACGCCGTCCTGCAGCACGCGTCGCTGCCGCACGAACTCGGGCAGGAAGTCCGGGTGCCGGATCGCGTAGGCACGGAACTCCGACAGCAGCGCGAACTGTTCGCGTTGGTCGTGCCGTCCGAATGCCGCTCGGACGACGTCGCCGATGTCGGTCGCAGCGATGTCCGCGAGGACGAGCTCGCGCAAGGACCCGAGCACCGCGTTCGTCCCGCGCTGCATGACCTGCGCGAGCAGGTCCTCTTTCGACGAGAAGTTCGAGTAGACCGCGCCCTTGCTGAACCCGGCGCGTGCCGCGACCTCGTCGAGGCGAGCGCCGTGGACGCCCTGTTCGGCGAAGACGACGGCACCGGCGGCGAGCAGGCGTTCACGGACCTCAGCGCGCGGCGTCCGAGGTGTGGGGGAGTCGGAGACGTCGTCGTTCATCGGTTCCTGCTTCGGCGGAGCGGGAGACCTGCCGCGCCGCGCGTCTGAACCCGCGCGGCATCAGCGAAGCCCCCATCAGATCGCCTGTTCGGGACCGCCGCGTTCGGGTCGCGTCGGTCCACAGCTGACGACATGAGCCGGGTCGATACCCGACGGTACCGATGGTACGCCGCAGCGCCGACAGATGACACCCTCAGCCGTCGAACGAAGAACCCGCACCCGCACCCGGCGACGGATCACCCGTCGTGTCGTGCTCTTCACGGACGCTGCCGGCCCCCGTGCGGCGACCCGGCCGGCGCAGCAGCCGGAGCGCGTCGGGTCGCAGGCTCCGTCCGCGCCGCAGCAGCGAACCGAGCGTCGACTTCGGCTGCCACTCGCGGCCGTTCGGCAACCCCCAGCCACGACGGACGGCACCCCACCGCAGCCCGAGCGACAGCGCGATCGCGGCGACGATCCCGATCGACGGCGATCCGAGGGCGGACGCGATCACCATCACGGTCGAGGCGGCGACGGCGACGGTGGCGTACAGGGCGTTCCCGCCGAACACCGCTGGGACCCGGCGGAGCAGCAGGTCCCGCATCGCACCGCCACCGACCGCGGTGATGGTCCCCATGATGATCGCGGCGGGCCAGTCGAGCCCGGCGTCGTAGGTGCGTTGCACGCCGACCACGGCCCAGAACCCGATCACGGCGGCGTCGAGCACGGTGAACAGCCGGTCCCACGTGAGCTCCGAGAACGACACGAGGAATGCGATGAGGGCGCCGGCGATCGCGACCGGCACGTAGAGCGGGTCGACGAGCGCGACGGGCGGCCCGTTCTGCAGCAGGGTGTCGCGCAGCATGCCGCCCCCGAGCCCGGACACGAACCCCACGACCAGGAACCCGAACAGGTCGAAGTCCATCGCGCGGGCGATCGATCCACCGAGCAAGGCGGACGCGAACACCCCGGCGAGGTCGAGCACGTTCGTGACCGACGCCAGGCCCTCGACGGACAGCAGGTTCATGAGAACCATCAAACATCACGTCGACCGACTGGCGGGCCGGGCGGCGGTTAGGTTAGCCTCACCTTCGTCATGCTCGCCACCCTCGTCATCGGCCTCCGCGAAGGCCTCGAAGCGACCCTCATCGTCGGCATCATCGCCGCGTTCCTGCGTCGCAACCGTGTCCCGCTCGCCCCCATGTGGTCCGGCGTCGGGATCGCCGTGCTGCTCAGCATCGGCGTCGGGTTCGGCCTGCAGGCCGTCGAGCAGGCCCTGCCGCAGGCCCAGCAGGAGGGCATGGAGGCGGTCATCGGCATCGTCGCCGTCGTCTTCGTCACCGGCATGATCGTGTGGATGCGCACGCACGCGCGCACCTTGACGAAGGACCTCGAGGCGAGCGCGACCGAGGCGCTCGGCCGCGGCACCGCATGGGCACTCGCCGGCATGGCGTTCCTCGCCGTCCTCAAGGAGGGCTTCGAGACCGCGGTCTTCCTCCTCGCCACGTTCCAGGCGTCGTCGGACACCGGTCTCGCCGCCCTCGGCGCGGTCATCGGCATCGCGGGCGCCGTCGTCGTCGGGTACGGCATCTACACCGGCGGCGTCCGGCTGAACCTGTCGAAGTTCTTCACCGGCACCGGCGTCTTCCTGGTGTTCGTCGCCGGCGGGCTCGTCCTGACCGTCCTCCGCCGTGCGCACGAGGCCGGCTGGATCGTCATCGGGCAGCAGCGCACCGTCGACCTGACCTGGCTCGCCCCGAACGGTTCGGTGCAGGGCGCCCTCGTCACCGGCGTGCTCGGCATCCCGCCGGACCCCCGCGTCATCGAGGTGCTCGGCTGGGTCCTCTACGTCGTCCCCGTCCTCGCCCTCACGCTCTGGCCCCGTGCCTGGCGACCGTCGCCGGCACGCGTCCCGGCGGTCCGCGCCACCGTCGCCGGGGCCCTCGCCATCGCCGCAGCAGCACTGGCGATCGCCGTCCCGACGGGTGGCGTCGACCTGCCCCGCACCGCCTCCGTCGGTGGGGACGCCACGTCCGTCTCGGCGGACGTCCACGGTGCGTCCGGCGTCCTCCGCGTCGCCGGCACCACCACCGGCCAGGAGGCCCGGCTGACGTTGCCGACGTCGGCCCACCGCCGCGTGACCCGCGCGGGCGTGGCCGCCGACCGGTGGCGGGTCCGCACGTCGGCCACCGCCGCGGACCGCCCGGCGACGCTGTCGCTCGACGACCTCGTCGGGCTGTTCGGCCGGATCCCCGTCGGCGTCTCGCCGTCGACGAACCCCGGCCCGTTCACCGCCCGTTGGGCGGTGCGCGACACCGTGACCCTGTGGACGGTCCGTGGTGGCGTCCTGGACGCCATCCGCGACGAACGCACCGTGCTGACGCTGAGCGGTGGGGGCCTCCCGTCCGCCCGCACCACGACCCTGGACCGCTCCGTGTGGTCCGTCCCCGACTCCCGCGTCGAGCAGGCGGCCACCTCGGTGGCGGCCGCGGACACGCGGGCTGCCGAGCTGCTGCTCTGGAAGGCCTGGTTGCCGATCGCCCTCGGCGTCGCGGCCGCCGCCCAGGCGCTGCTCGCACTCCGAGACCGCCGTCGTCGGACGGCGCCCCTGAACCCCACCCCCGAAACCGTCCCGACACGCGGCCCACCCGCCGGGGACCCTGCAAGGAGCAACGACTATGCCGTTCGGTAAGCCCGTTCGACCCCTGATCACCCTCGGCGCCCTCGGCGTCGTCACCGCCCTCGCACTCACCGGCTGCGCGAGCTCCGACGGTGCCTCCGACAGCTCCACCGACGCCGCGAAGGTCTCGCGGGTCACCATCACCCTGACGAACGACGGCTCGGACCAGTGCAAGGTCTCCGAGACGAAGGTGCCGGCCGGCCCCGTCACGTTCTCGGTGAAGAACGAGTCCTCGACCGCGATCACCGAGGTCGAACTGCTGCAGGACCAGCGGATCCTCGGCGAGAAGGAGAACCTCGCACCCGGCCTCGACGCCGTGCGGTTCACCGCGACCCTGACCGGTGGGGAGTACCAGGTGTACTGCCCCGGAGCCGACACCGAGCTCACCGACTTCACCGTCACCGGCAAGGTCGCCTCGACCGCGAACAGCAGCGCCGCCAACCTGCTCGACGAGGGCACGAAGGGCTACGCCGAGTACGTCGACGGCCAGGTCACCGACATGGTCACCGCCGTCGAGCAGCTGCAGAAGGACGTCGACGCCGGCGACCTCGAGGCCGCGAAGACCGACTACGCCAACGCCCGCCCGTTCTACGAGCACGTCGAGAGCGACGTCGACGGCTTCGTCAAGGAAGGCCACAAGGCCACCGACAACGCCGGCAACCTCGACTACCTGATCGACATGCGCGCCTCGAACCTCGACCCGGCCGTCGGCTGGAGCGGGTTCCACGCCGTCGAGAAGGACCTGTTCCAGGCGGGGGAGATCACCGCGTCGACCAAGAAGACCGCCGCCGACCTGACCGAGAACGTGCAGCTGCTCGCGAAGCTCGTGCCGACGCTCGACTACAAGCCCGAAGACCTGGCGAACGGTGCTGCCGGGCTGCTCGAAGAGGTCCAGTCGAACAAGGTCACCGGTGAGGAAGAGGCGTACAGCCACATCGACCTGGTCGACCTCGCCGCCAACGTCGAGGGTGCACGCCAGGCGTTCGCGTACCTCAAGCCCGGGCTGACCAAGCTCGACCCGACCCTGACGAAGCAGATCGCGAAGCAGTTCGACGCGACCAACACGCTCATGGACGGCTACCGGAACGCCGACGACCTCGGTGGCTTCGACACGTGGGACGCCGCGACCAAGCAGTCCGACGCCAACACGGTCTCGCAGCAGATCCAGGCGCTGCAGGACCCGCTGTCCCGTCTGGCCGAGAAGGTCGCCACCGCGTGACCGACCCGCACGACGGCACGGAGTCCGCGCCGGGGCACGTCTCCCGGCGCGGGCTGTTCGGCGCGGGGCTCGTGGCGGCCGGTGCCGGCGCGGGCGCCGCGGTCGGCATCGGTGGCGCGACCGCCGCGACGGGCGTCAACCCGTTCACCGCGGCGGCGAACGGCGACGAGTCCATCGACCTGTCGCAGAGCCACCCGTTCTACGCGACCACCGCACGGCAGTCGCAGGGCGGTGTGCAGACCACACCCCAGCGGTACTGCGTGTTCATGACGTTCGACCTGTCCACGAGCGTCGCCACCGAACTGCAGGTGCTCCTCGCCCGTTGGTCCGCGGCGATCGCGCAGCTGCAGGCCGGCAAGACCGTCGGCAGCGTCGAACCCGCCCACGGCAACGGGGTGGGCGCCGACACGGGCGAGGCGCTCGACCTCGGCCCCGCGTCCCTGACGGTCACCGTGGGCCTCGGCCCCGGGGTCTTCGACGAGCGCTTCGGGCTGGCCGACAAGCGCCCGGCGGCCCTCGCCGACGTCCCGCGGCTGCCGAGCGACAACCTGCAGGCCGGACTGACCGGCGGCGACCTGTCGCTGCAGGCCTGCGCCGACGACCCGCAGGTGGCGTACCACGCCGTCCGTGACCTGGCCCGGATGGCCCGTGGCACCGCGACCGTGCGGTGGACGGTGCTCGGGTTCGGCCGGGCCTCGGCCGGCCCCGACCAGTCGACGCCGCGCAACCTGATGGGCTTCAAGGACGGCACCCGGAACGTCACCACCGACGAGGAGCACGACCGCTTCGTCTGGGTCGACGAGCCGGGCGACGGTGCGGCGTGGATGACCGGTGGCACCTACCAGGTGGTCCGGAAGATCCGGATGAACATCGAGACCTGGGACGCCGACGTCGTCAGCGACCAGCAGCGCGTGTTCGGCCGCACGAAGATCGAGGGTGCGCCGCTGTCCGGCGGGTCCGAGCACACGACGCCGGACTTCGCCGTGACCGGGTCGGACGGGGACACGAAGATCGACCCGAGGTCGCACATCGCCCTGGCCGCGCACGAGGCGAACGGCGGCGTGAAGATCCTGCGGCGTCCGTACAACTACACCGACGGCCTCAACGAGTACGGCCAGCTCGACGCCGGGCTGCTGTTCCTGGCGTACATGAACGACCCGGAGCACTTCACGCAGCTGCAGCGGAAGCTCGGCGCCTCGGACCGGTTGAACGAGTACATCTCGCACATCGGGTCCGCGGTGTTCGCGGTCCCGCCGGCACCGCGCAAGGGTTCGTACATCGGCGAGCAGCTGTTCCGCTGAAGGTGGGTGCCCTCCGCCGTTTCCCTGGAGGCGGAGGGCACCCGCGCCGCGGGGTCTCGTCGAACGGAACCACCGCCGACCGGAGAGGTGACCCGGCGCGACGCGTCGCGATGCGACAGGGCTGACAGTACCCCGCGGATCCCTGGAGCAGCAGTGCGGGCGCACCAATGGGACAGCGAGGGCGGCAGCGGTTCCGCGCGCTGTGCGCGGCGGACGCGATCCGTGCCTCCCGGAACGACGGAACGGGCCGTCCCACGTTGGTGGGACGGCCCGTTCGTGTCGACCGGGAGGCGCGGTGTCAGTCCGTCAGGACGCTCGCGTCGGTCCGTGCGCGCTTCCGGCGGACGACCACGAGCGCTGCGATGCCCGCCAGGAGCAGCAGGCCGGCGGCGATCGCCGGTGCGACGAGCTCCGCGCCGGTGTAGGCGAGGTCGCCGCCGGCGTTCGCGGTGTCGGTCGGGTCGTTGATCGTGTCCGTTCCCGTTCCCGTTCCGGTGCCGTTGCCGGTGCCGGCGCCCGGGGTGTTCCCGCCGCCCGCGCCCGGCGTGCCCGGGTCCGTCGGGTCGGTGGGGTCGGTCGGGTCCGTCGGGTCGACGACGGCGGCCATCGGGATGGTCACGGCGAGCGTCACCGTCTGGCCACCCGGCAGGGTGACGACGAGCGGTGCGTCCGTCGTGGCGGCGGCACGGGCAGCCGTCCGGACCGTCGCTGCGTCCGCCGACGGCTCGAGGGCCGGCACGGCGAAGGTCAGCGTCGCGCGACCCTGCTCGTCGTTCGTGTCGAGGATCGTCGGGTCGATCTCGGTGCTGGCGAGTTCGACGTCACCGGCGCTGACCGACACGGTGCCGGCCTTCGCGGGGTCGTCGCTGCTGAACACGAGCGACGACAGGGCGACCGTGATCTCGTCACCGGGCTGGAAGCCACCTGCCGGGGTCGGCGTGACCGTCGCACCGACGGCACGCTGGTCGGACGGCGGCGTGACGGTCGGGTTGTCCAGGAAGTAGTCCACCTGCGCCTGCAGGTCGACCTGGCCCGAGTCCGCGATGTTCGTGCCCGTCGCGAAGGCGGCGAAGTTGTCGCCACCCGTCGACAGGAAGGAGTTGACCGTCACCTTGAGGGTGTCGTCGAGGGCGATCGACTCGCCGTCGAGGGTCATGCCGGTGATCCGCTCGCCACGGCCCTTCGCGGGGTCGTAGGTGTACGCGAAGCCGTCCGAGACGCCGAGCTTCAGGAACGGACGCGGGAGCCCGTCCGGCTGCCACTGCTGCTCGAGCGCGTTCTTGATCTGCTGGCCCGTCATGTCCTCGGTGACCAGGGTGTTGGCGAACGGCTGGACGAGCGCGGCCTCCTTGTAGGTCACGGTGCCGTCGGGGTCGCCCGCGCCGCTCGACGCGTAGACCATGTCCGTGCGGAGCCCGCCGGGGTTCATGAAGGCGATCTGTGAGCCGTTCCGCTCGGTGGCTGAGCGCTGGACTTCGGCGATGTAGTTGCCGAGTGCGGACTCGCCGCCGCGGTTCTCGGACGTGCGGTCAGACTGCACCGCACGACGCAGGTCGCCGGTGATCTCGCCGAGCTTCTTGCCACCCTCGACGTCGGCGACGGCCTTCGCAGCCGTCACGATGTCGGCCACCGCGTTCACCGAGGTGGGGTCGGCCGGCACGCGGGTCTCGCCGTTGACCGACTTGACCTCGGACGTGATCCCGGTGAGCTGCTTGTCGGCGTCGACGGTGAGCTGCAGGTGTCCGTAGTTCACGCCGTACGAACCGGTCTGGATCACCGGGCGCGTCGTGCCGTCCGGGCCGGCGATCCGGTGGTTGTAGGTCGCGTGGGTGTGCGCGGAGACGATCGCGGACACCTTCGACGAGACACCCGAGGTGATCGTGCCGAACACGCCGGACCCGGTCGCGTCGGCGAGGGCGTTCGTCGGTGCGCCCTCGTGCACGAGCAGGACGAGCACGTCGGCCTCGCCGTTCGTGTCGACACCGTCGGTGAGCTGCTCGGCGTACTTGTTGACCTGGCTGACGATCGGGGCCATCGCGAGGCCCTCGACGCCGCCGGGGCTGACGAGCCCGGGGATGAGGTCCTCGGTGGTCGCGCCGATGAAGCCGACCTTCACGCCGCCCTTCTCCACGATGGAGTACGGGGCGAACGCGGGGTCGGTGGTGCCGGCCTTGACGATGTTCGCCGAGACGTAGGGCCAGTCGGCACGGTCCTCGATGCGCCCGGTCAGGTCGTCCTGGCCCTTGTCGAGCTCGTGGTTGCCGATCGCGCTGACGTCGAGGTCCATCGCGTTGAGCGCGTCGATCGTCGGAGCGTCCTGCTGGATCAGCGACGTGAACGTCGAGGCGCCGACGTTGTCGCCGACGCTGGCGAAGATGGTGTTCGGGTTGGCCTCGCGGTACGACTGCACGACGCCGGCGAGCTTGGCGGCACCGGCGGCCTTGTCGGCGGCGGTGCCCTCGGACTCGATGCGGCCGTGGAAGTCGTTGACGTCGATGATGTCGATCGTCGTGTCGCCCTCGGCAGCGACGGCGGTGGACGGGACGGAGAGTGCGACGAGCACACCCGCGGTGGCGAAGGCCGCGCCGCTGGCGATGCGCCGTCGGCGGCGCGGAGAGGAGTGGAGGTTCATCGTCCGAGAACCTATGAGGACGCACAGCCGACCCGCCAGTGTGACGCCGAAGTCGTCACACGACGTTCACATGGGCGCGATGAGGGGGCGGAGGGTCCGGTGTGCGATCCGGAGGCCCTCGAGCACCTTGTCGTCCGTGCCGCCCCAGAGCGGGTCCTCGTGCTCGACCGACAGCGTGCCGTCGAACCCGGCCTCGTACAGGCGGTCGACCACGTGCGGCCAGTCCACGACGCCACGGCCCGGCACCCGGAAGCGCCACCAGCCCATGTCCCACGGGTCGTCGTCCTTGTCGACCTTGCCGAAGAACCCGTACTCGTTGCGCTTCGCCGGGAACAGTTCGAGGTCCTTCGCCTGCGCGTGCACGATGTGCTCCGCGAACGGCAGGATCGTCTCGACGGGGTCGATGCCGATCCAGGTCAGGTGCGACGGGTCCCAGTTCAGTCCGAAGCCGAGCCCGGTGACCCAACCCCAGAGCTCGGGGGAGTACGCGAGGTTGCCCGGGTAGCCGTCCGGGTGCCAGCCCTCCATCACGCAGTTCTCGATGATCAGCCGCACGCCGCGCTCGCCGGCGTAGTCGACCAGTTCGGGCAGCACCCGGTCGCCGATCCGCATGTTCTCCCGAACGGACTTCGAGTTGTCGCGGCCGATGAACGTGCCGACGTACGGCACACCGAGCACCTGCGCGGCATCGACCGCGTGCTTGAGGTGGGTGCGGATCTCCTCGCGCCGGGCGAGGTCCTGGTGCAGGTTGTTCTCGTAGTACGCGAGCGCCGAGATCTCGAGCCCCGTGCGGTCGAGCAGGTCGCGGGTCGCCGCGGCGTCGTCGTCGGTGAACGTCGCCACGGGCAGGTGCGCCGCCTCGAAGTCGCGTCCGCCGGTGCCGGGCCACACCCCGACCTCGAGCCGCTCGTAGCCCTGCCCGGCGGCGAACTCGGCGATCCGGTCGAGCGACCACCCGGGCAGGCAGGCCGTCAGCATGCCGAGCTTCACGGGATCTCCCGCCAGGTGGTCTCGGCGGCGCTGCCGATCACGGCGTCGATGATGTCGGCGGAGCGGGCACCGTCCGCGAAGGTCGGCAGCCCGTCGGGGGCGACGCCGGTGCGGACCGCGCTGTAGGTGTCGGCCACGAACGCCGCGAAGGCGTCGAGGTACCCCTGCGGGTGCCCGGACGGCACGATCGCCAGACGCCGTTGGTCCGGGTACCCCTGCGACGGGTCGCGGACGACGATCTGGGCGCCGCGCTCGTTGCCGAACCACGCGGACTCGGGCTGCTCCTGGTCGAACGCCGCGCTGCCGCGGGTGCCGTCGACCTCGAACCACAGACGGTTCTTCCGGCCCGAGGCCACCTGCGAGATCACGACGTTGCCGATGCGACCGGTGCCGGTGCGGAACGTCGCGACCGCGGTGTCCTCGGTGGTGACCTCGGCCCGCTCGGCTGCGTCGGCGACCGGGTCCGGATCGGGGGACCCGGAGAACGACGGACCCGAGGCGGCGGGCCGGGTCGGGTAGACGATGTCGGTCGCGGCGGACACCGAGGTGAAGCGCTCGCCGGTGACGAACTCGACCAGGTCGCACCAGTGCGAACCGATGTCGGCGAACGCCCGGGACAACCCGCTCGAGGTCGGGTCGACCCGCCAGCTCGAGGCGTCCTCGTCGAGCATCCAGTCCTGCAGGTAGTGCCCGTGCACCGCCAGCAGCCGGCCGAGTTCACCGTCGGCGATGCGCGCGCGGATCTCGCGGACCATCGGGTGGTACCGGTACACGAACGGCACGGTGGCCACGACCCCGGCGTCCGCCGCAGCGGCGACGAGTTCGGCGGCCTGGGCCGGGTCGATCGCGAGGGGCTTCTCGCACACCACGTGGATGCCGGCGGCGATCACCGCCATGGCCTGCGGGTGGTGCTGGTCGTTCGGCGTGCAGATGTGCACGACGTCCGGGGCGTCCGCGATGACGTCGTCGAGGGAGGCGTACCCGCGCGGCAGGTCGAGCTGCGCCGCGACCTGCTCGGAGCGGGACGCATTCCGCCCGAGCACACCGAGCACCTCGGCACCAGCAGCCCGGGCCGCGCGGGCGTGGACACCCGCGATCATGCCCGTGCCGACCACGACGACGCGCAGGCGTCGTCCTTCGTACCCACTGCTCATGGTGCTCCCTCGCGCCGGACTGACACCACCGTAGCGGCCCGGCCATCCACCGGGGCCGATGAGTACGGTCGGGGGCATGTCGAGCCTCCAGACCAGCCTGCTCATCCTCGGAGCCAGCGGCGACCTGTCCAAGCGCCTGCTCCTGCCGGGTCTCGCGACCCTGCTCGAGGTCAAGGACGACTGGGACGTCCAGCTCCTCGGCGCGGGCGTCGAGGACCTGTCCGACGCCGACTGGAAGGCGCAGGTGCGCGAGTCCTTCGAGAACGCGCAGGCGTCGAAGAACGAGGGCGACGAGGGCGCAGCGGGCGAGTCGTCGCTGTCCGAGCGACTGCAGGCGGTCGTCGACGCGTCGTCCTACCGCAAGGCCGACGTCACGAGCCCCGACGACCTGCGCGCGCTGCTCGACGCCTGCGACCACGACCCGGCGATCTACTTCGCGCTGCCGCCGGCCGTCACCGAGAAGAGCTGCGAACAGCTCGCCCGCCTCGACCTGCCGAAGGGCACCCGCCTGGCGCTCGAGAAGCCGTTCGGCACCGACGCCGACAGCGCGGAGCACCTCAACGACCTGCTGCACTCGTTCATCCCCGAGGAGCGGATCCACCGGGTCGACCACTTCCTCGGCCGGTCGACGGTGCTCAACCTGATCGGGCTGCGCTTCGCGAACCGCATCATCGAGCCGCTGCTGTCGTCGCAGCACGTCGAGCGCGTCGACATCGTGTACGACGAGACCCTCGGGCTCGAGGGGCGTGCCCGCTACTACGACAAGGCCGGTGCCCTCACCGACATGATCCAGAGCCACCTGCTGCAGGTCATGGCGGTCGTCGCGATGGAGGCACCGGCGTCCATCGACGCCGACGACCTGCGGACCCAGAAGGAACTCGTCCTGCGTGCCGTCCGGCCGTGGGGCGGGGACGTCGTCGCCGCCGGCAAGCGCGCCCGGTACACCGCGGGGAAGGTCGGCGACCGACAGCTGCCGTCGTACGCCGACGAGGACGGCGTCGACCCGTCGCTCGGCACCGAGACCCTCGCACAGCTCACCCTGGAGATCGCGAACTGGCGCTGGGCCGGGGTGCCGTTCACCCTGCGGTCGGGCAAGGCCCTCGCGAAGCAACGTCGCGAGATCGTCATCACCTTCAAGGACTCGCCGCAGGTACCGGTCGGCCTGACCGGTGCCGCGCAGCCGGATCGTCTGCGGATCTGGATCGCCCCGGACGAGATGCAGCTCGAACTCAACGTGAACGGGCCAGGCGACCCGTACACGATCGACCGCACCAGCCTCGAGACGACGTTCAACCCCGGGCGGCTGAGCGCCTACGGCGAGGTCCTCGCCGGTGTGCTCGAGGGCGACGCGACCCTGTCCGTCCGTGGCGACAGCGCCGTGCAGGGATGGAAGGTCGTCGGTCCGTTCCTGGAGGCGTGGAAGGCCGGCACGACCCCGCTCGACGAGTACCCGGCGGGTTCGAACGGCCCCGACGGCTGGGACAACATCGAGGCCTGAGACCGACGGCGGCGTAGCGTCTGATGACGTGACCACCATCGACGACGTCCTGCAGACCGTTCCCGAACCCGCCGGCGCCGACATCCGTGTCGACGACGTCCGCTACGACCACGAGGGCACCGAGCTGCTCGGTGTGCTCGCCAAGGACACAGCGATCTCCGGGCCCCGTCCCGCCGTCCTGGTCGTGCACGACTGGCACGGCGTGAACGAGCACGTGCAGGCGCGGGTGACGATGCTCGCCCGGCTCGGCTACGTGGCCTTCGGCGCGGACATCTACGGCGCCGGCGTCCGGCCCGGGGACGACACCGCCGGGCAGGTCGCCGGCTCGTACTACCAGGACCTGCCGCTGCTCCGCGCCCGTGCGACCGCCGGCCTCGAGCGACTGCGCCAGGACCCCGACGTCGATCCATCGCGCATCGTCGTCATCGGGTACTGCTTCGGCGGCTCCACCGCGATCGAGCTCGCCCGCACCGGCGCCGATCTGGTCGGCGCGGTGTCGTTCCACGGCGGACTCATCACCCACGACCCCGCCGACGCATCGGCGATCCGCGCGAAGCTGCTCGTGTTGACCGGGGGAGCGGACCCGGTCGTGCCCGACGAGGCCGTGCACGCCTGGCAGGACGAGATGCGCACCGAGCCCGGGGTGGACTGGCAGGTCGTCACGTACGCCGGCGCGATGCACGCGTTCGCCGTCCCCGGGACCGATGCGCCCGACCACGGTGCCCAGTACCAGGAGCGCGCCGACCGTCGCTCGTGGCAGGCGCTGCAGGTGTTCCTGGCCGAGGTGTTCGGCGAGGAGGCCGCCGCGCTCTGACGGTGGGAGCGGATTCGCGACACGCCGCGTGGAGCGGTCGGACGGCCTCGATTGGCGCCCTGGCCGCACCTGTTGTAGAGTCTTCCACGGCCGCAAAAGCCACGCGCTCGTAGCTCAATGGATAGAGCATCTGACTACGGATCAGAAGGTTGGGGGTTCGAGTCCCTTCGAGCGCACAGTGACGGTTGAACGGCATGACACCGAACAGACGAAGGCCCCGGCGGGTTCCGCCGGGGCCTTCGTCGTCGTTGGTTGATGCGACGGCTTCGCGCGTGCGGCTGTGCACCGTCGAATGAGCAGAAGACGACGCCTGCAGTGACGTCACCCGTCGTCTTCTGCTCACTCGACGGACCCGTCAGCGCCGTCGCCGTCGCCCGAGCAGCGCGATCCCCAGGACGACCAGCGCGACGACGACGAGCACGATGACGACGAGCTCGGGGAGCAGGTCGATCGACGAGGTGTCGTGGCAGTCGACGGACGCATCGACGCACGATGCGAGGACGGTCGCAGTGGTCATGGTCTGAGTGAAGCACGACGAGGGTTGGATGGGGGACATGACGACGACGTCCGTGTTCGAACAGATCCCGTGCGACCGCTGGGTCACCGACGACGATCTCGTGTTCGCCGTGCTCGATGCGCATCCGGTGTCACCCGGTCACACCCATGTCATCCCGAAGCGGTGGATCACGAGCTGGTTCGACGCGACCGAGGACGAGCTCTCCGCGATGACCCGGATGGTGGCGCTGCTGAAGGCCCGCCTCGACGAGCAGCACCACCCGGACGGCTACAACGTCGGGTTCAACGACGGATCCGCCGCTGGCCAGACCGTGTTCCACGCCCACCTGCACGTGATCCCGCGCTTCGCCGGCGATGTGCCGGCGCCGGCGGGCGGGGTACGCCACGCGGTCATCGGCCGCGGCCACTACTGAGCGCAGGGGCCAGGCATCAGCGGCCGGGACGGCGGACGGGGCGCCCCGTCCGGCTCAGAGCCGGATCGTCGTACCGATGAGGCCGGACAACGCGAGGGCTCCTGGGACGAGCAGTCCGAACAGCGTGAGCGTCGCGCCGATCAGGATGGCTGCGAACGCCAGGCCGTCCCCACGCTCGTCGGTCCGTCGGACCTCGTGCCGCGCGATGAACCCGACGACGACGCCGCCGATCGGCGCGACGAAGGCCAGGGCGATCGCCACGACGGCGAGCAAGCTCAGCGGCGCGAGGACGGCCGCCGTGTCGGCGTCGGGTCCGGAACTGGCGGGGGCGAGGTCGGTCACGAATGTCTTCCGTTCAGTTGGCGCACGTGGCGAGCTGCGTGCGAGGTTCGGGCCAAGCGTAGAGCGGTGCCGCCCGCAGCGGAGAGCCCGCGTTCGGGTGCCCGTCCCGCCCGCTCAGCGCTCCCGCGCGGCCTGCTGTCGATCCTTGTGGTGCTCCTTCACGACGGCGCTCACCGTGAGCCACAGCAACAGCGATACGAACCAACCGATTGTCACCGCTTCTGCTGTCTGCTCCAGGATGGGCACGAGTGGCAGCAGGTCCACCCCGTCCGCACCCTTGCTGAGGATGACGGCCGTTGATACCCACAGGGCGATCGACACGAGCAGGGACACGAGCCAGACGACCAAGATGCCGTCACGCCAACCGTTGTTCACGTCGTCGAGAGTATCGCTCAGCTCAGCGCCCGAGCGCCTCGAGCCTCCGCTGCAGCGCCCGCTCCAGGTACGGCTCCAACGACATCGCCCACGTCGCCGTGACGTGGGTCGTGTCCCGGTAGACCAGCACCCCACCGATCACGGCCGGGCAGGTCGTTTCGGTGCAGTAGTAGTCGGTCAGGTCGATCGCAGCCGCACGTCCTCCGGCCGCCGTGAACGCCCGCACCGCCTCGATCGTCGAGTCGGTCTGCGCCAGGGCTTCGGAACGCGGCCGGTCGCACGACGCGTTCGTCGGCCCGGACATCTTGCCCACGCACGTGACGACGTCGGGTCGGGGGACCGGGTTGTCCCGGATCGCGATGACCGGCAGCTCGTCGCCGGCGGCCTGCTCCCACGCGTCGACGAGTCCGTTGCGGGTGGCGATGTCGCGACTCCTGCCGGGTGGCAGGCTCACCGGCATCTGCGTCGCCGAGTGGGTGACGACCAGGGCGTCGGCGTCACGGTGGGCACGGACGTAGTCGATCGCCGCGTGCTTCCAGGCGTTGCAGCCGCGCATGGCGGCGGGACTGACGGAGTCCTGCTGGGCGGTCGTCAGGTAGCAGCCACCGTTGCCCGCCAGGTCGATCCGCCACCCGTTGTCGTCGGCGATCTTCTCGTACGCACCGAGCAGCGCGTTGCTGTGCGAGTCGCCGATGACGATGAGGTGCTTGGACCACCCGGTCGCCTTGCCGAGCACACACGTGGTGAAGCTGCCCTTCCAGCACTCCGGGCGGTTCGCGTCGTCCTGCTCGGCCGACGCGGGGGCGGGGACGCGCACGTCGGCGAGCTCCGGGTCGACGCAGGGGTCGGCGCTGCTGATCCGGGCGGCGGCTCCGATGCAGGACTCGTCCTGCTTCGCGCGCTCAGCGGCGAGCTGCTTCGTGAGCTGCTTGGTGACGCCCTCGGCGTGGACTTCCTGCACGTAGACCGCGGTCAGCGTCGAGGTGCCGAGGGTGACGACCGTGAAGGTGCAGATGAACCCGAGTGCGACGACCCCGCGGGGCCGCAGGTCGCGCAGCCAGGTCGAGAACCGGACGGGTTCCTCGAACCAGATGGTCGTGGCGGCGGCGAGCCCGACCGAGACGAGCAGCGCCGATGTGCTGGTCGCCCAGTCGAGCGGGCGACCGAGCATGATCGGCAGGATCACGACGAGCGGCCAGTGCCACAGGTACAGCGCGTACGAGATCCGGCCGGTGAACGCGACCGGGCCGAGTGCCCCGATCGACTCGAACACCGTGCGACCGCCGAACAGCACCACGAGGGTGGCGCCGGCGACGGGGAGCAGCGCAGCGATGCCGGGGAACGGCGTGCCCGGACCGATGACGACGAGCGACAGGACGAGCGCGACGGCGCCGGTGCTCGTCAGGATCACGCGGACCCGCCGGGCGACCTCGGTGCGGACCTCGGGCAGGTGCACGGTCGCAGCGAGCCCGCCGAGTGCGAACTCCCACGCCCGGGTGCCCGTGGAGAAGTAGGCGACGCCGGGGTTCGTGGTGGTCTGCACGATGCTCCACACCAGCGACAGCACGACGACGGATCCGAGCAGCAGCCGTGCGGTGGTCAGCGTGGAGAGCCGCCCGCGAACGGCGACCGCCAGTCCGATGAGCAGCAGCGGCAGGACGATGTAGAACTGCTCCTCGACCGACAGCGACCAGAAGTGCTGGAACGGTGAGGGGTCGTCGGCCGAGGCCAGGTAGTCGACCGAGTTCGCCGCCAGCTCCCAGTTCTGCAGGTAGACCGTCGACGCGATGAGTTCGCGGCCGTACTGCGCCCACAGTGTGCTCGGGACGGCCACCAGGACGGCGGCGCCGGTGGTCAGGATCGTCAGCAGCGCGGCCGGCAGCAGCCGCTTCGCTCGGCGTGACCAGAACCGGCCGAGGTGGATCCGCCCGGTCGCGAGCTGTTCGCGCAGCAGCAGCCCGGTGATCAGGAAGCCGGAGATCACGAAGAAGACGTCGACGCCGACGAACCCGCCCCGCAGGGCGTGCGGCCACAGGTGGTACACGACGACCGCCAGCACCGCGAACGCGCGGAGCCCCTGGATGTCCCACCGCGTCGTGTCGCGCGCGCGGTGCGCGGGGCCCCGCTCGCCCGGCGTTGCAGTGTTCACTGCGACGATCCTACGAGAAGCAGGTCACGCCCTGCGGCGGGATGCGAGAAGACGGGAGGCGCGGTGCGGACCCGCACCGCGCCTCCCGTCCGTCAGTGGGTCGCGCCCACCCCGTCCCGCGGGGTTCCGAGATCTCGGAACCTCACGCGCGCGCGGCGCGCCGATCGGAACCTCGGCGGAACCCGGGCGGGGTGTCGCGGAACTTCGGCGGAACGCGGTCGGGGGTGTCTTGGACCCTCGTGGGCCCTAGACGGTCGCGCGCACCTCGGCCAGCGACGGGTAGTCCGTGTAGCCCTCGGCGGTCGCGCCGTAGAACAGCTCCGGGCGTGCCTCGTTGAGCTCCGCGTCCTGCTCCCAGCGGTGTGCGAGGTCCGGGTTCGCGATGGCCGGGCGGCCCGCGGCGACGGCGTCGGCGTGGTCGGCGTCGACGAGCGCGATCGCCTCGTCGCGGGTGGTCTGCGCCGAGAAGCCCGAGTTGACGACGAACGGGGCGCCCGCGGTGCGGCGGATGTGCTGTACGAGGTCACCGGTCGGCTCGGCGTGCAGGACGTCGATGAAGGCCAGGCCGAGCGGCGCGAGGCCCTCGGCGATGGCGGTGTAGGTGGCGTGGACGTCGGCCGCGTCGTCCTCGAGCACGCCCTGGATCCCGTGCTCGGGCGACAGGCGGATGCCGGTGCGGTCGGCGCCGACGGCCTCGGCGACGGCGGTCGTGACCTCGACCGCGAAGCGCGCACGGTTCTCCGGGGAGCCGCCGTACTGGTCGGTGCGGGTGTTCGAGACCGGCGACATGAACTCGTGCACCAGGTAGCCGTTGGCGCCGTGGACCTCGACGCCGTCGATGCCGGCGGCGATCGCGTTGCGGGCGGCCTGGACGAAGCCCTGCACGGCGTCCTGGACCTCGGCGGTGGTCAGCTCGTGCGGGACGGGCATGTCGGCCTTGCCGGTCGCGGTGTGGGTCTGTCCGGGAGCGGCGATGGCGCTCGGGGCGACGATGCGCGGCGTCTGCGAGATGTCGGGGTGCGAGACCCGGCCACCGTGCATGAGCTGCATCACGATGGTGCCGCCCTCGGCGTGCACGGCGTCGGCGACGCGGCGCCAGCCGGCGATCTGCTCGTCGGTCTCGATGCCGGGCTGCCCGGGGTAGGAGCGGCCTTCCTGCACGGGCCAGGTGCCCTCGGTGATGATCATGCCGAGACCCGCGCGCTGGCGGTAGTGCTCGACGAGCAGGTCGTTCGGGATGCCGTGCTCGCCGGCGCGGGTGCGCGTGAGCGGGGCCATGACGACGCGGTTCGACAGGCGCAGGGCGCCGAAGGAGGTGGGTTCGAAGAGCTTCACGAGGGGGTGCAACGTCGTGTTGCCCCGTGCAATTCCCTCGGTCAGTCGCGCGGGCACACCAGCGTCGACGAGCGGACCTGGCCCTCGGGTCGGATCACCTGGTGCTGCGAGAGGGGCTTGCCGCAGATCGGGCACCCCCGGTCGATCGTGCGGTCGTCGATGCCCTCGGGGCGTCCGGCGCCGATCTGCGACGGGCCCATCTTGTTGATGAGCGTCGTGTTCCACCGTTCGTACCACTTGCCGAAGCGACCCACGGTGCATCCTTTCGTTCGTGCACGAACCATTATGGCACCATCGGCCCGGGATTACACCTGGTCGACGCGTTCCAGCAGCTCGGTCAGGTCGTCCTTGAGGGCTTCGAGTCGCTCCAGGGGCCATCCGAGCCGGTCCGCGACCGCCAGCGGGACGGATCGAGCTCGGTCGCGGAGTGCTCGCCCGGCCGTGGTCAGCGAGACCTCGAGCTGTCGTTCGTCGGCGGCGCTGCGGGTCCGGCGGACGTAGCCCGAGGCCTCGAGGCGCTTGAGCAGTGGGCTCAGGGTCGCCGAGTCGAGTCGGAGCTCACCGGCGATCTCGCGCACCGACCGGGGGTCCTGCTCCCAGAGCGCGAGCATCACGAGGTACTGCGGGTGCGTCAGCCCCATCGGTTCGAGCAGGTCGCGGTAGAGCCCGATGACGCTCCGGCTCGTGGCCGCGAGGGCGAAGCAGAGCTGCCGGTCGAGGGCGAGCGGGTCCGGTGCGGCGGTCATGCGCCCACGATACCGTTCGCGCACGAAGTGTTCCCGGGTTCCTGTGGGTGGCGCGGGTCGGTGTGCGTGGGTCGGTGCGACAAGTTCGACGTCGTGCGACATCGACCTTGTCGCACTGGCGCGGCCGCAACAGTTGCAGGCGCGGGCTTGCGACGTCCTCGACGTCGTACGACATCGAGGATGTCGCTCCGGGTCGCGGGTCGGCGTCGGCCGCGCGCGGTGGGCGCACGCACGGGAGGCCCGGTGCCAGTCTCGTGGACCGGCCCCGGGCCTCCAGGCTGGGGACGTCGACTACGCGCGGTGCGCGGGCGGGTGCCCCGAGTCGTGCGCGCCTGCGTCCGGCGCCACGGGGAGCGCGTGCGACCCCGTGCGGGTGTCCTCGTGCCCGGGCTGACCGGAGGTCGGGTGCGACCGCTCGAGCTTGGCGCCCTCGACGTCGACGTCCGGCACGATCCGGTCGAGCCACTTCGGGAACCACCACGCGCTCTGGCCGAGCAGGTGCATCGCGGCCGGGATCAGCAGCATGCGGACGACGAACGCGTCGATGAGCACACCGAACGCCAGCCCGAAGCCGATCGGCTTGATGGTGGAGGAGTCCGAGAAGATGAAGCCCGCGAACACCGAGATCATGATGATCGCCGCTGCCGTGACCACCGCGCGACCGGCGTGCAGCCCGCGCTGGACCGCGACCTTCGCCGAGGCGCCGTGCGCGTAGGCCTCACGCATGCCGGACACCAGGAACAGCTGGTAGTCCATCGCCAGGCCGAACAGGATGCCGATCTCGATGATGGGCAGGAAGCTCAGGATCGGCGCCGGGTCGTGCACGCCGAACACGGAGCCGAGCCAGCCCCACTGGTAGATCGCGGTCAGCCCACCGAAGGACGCCATCACCGACAGGATGAAGCCCGCCGTCGCCGTGATCGGCACCAGGAAGGACCGGAACACGATGATCAGGATGATGAGCGACAGGCCGACGACCACCACGAGGTAGAGCGGCAGCACGTTCGACAGCTTCTCGGAGACGTCGATGTTGGCGGACGCGTTGCCGGCGACGCCGAGTGTGACCTTGCCGTCGTCGGTCGTGACCGTCTGCTCGCGCAGGTCCTTCACGAGGTTCTCGGTGGAGACGCTGTCCGGACCGCCGCCGGGCTTCACCTGGAACGCGATGATGTCGCGGGCCGACGAGGTACCGATCGGCAGCACGGCCTTGACGTCGTCGTTCTTCGCCAGGGCCTCGCCGATGGTGACCTCGGTCGCGGTGACGTCGGACTTGCTGATCGACTCCGGCAGCGTCGCGACGACGAGCAGCGGGCCGTTCTGGCCGGCGCCGAACTCCTTCTCGAGCGTCTTGTAGGCCTTGTACTGGCTCGAGTCCACCGCCTCGGACGAACCGCTCGGCAGGCCGAGGCGCATCTGCGTCGCGGGGAGCGCGATGACACCGAGCACGGCGACACCGGCGACGAGCGTGACGATCGCGCGCCAGGTCTTCATCGGCTTGTTCGGCACCCGGGTCGAGCCGGTGTTGCCGATCGTCGTGCGCTCCTTCTTCCGCAGGATCCGCATGCCGATGACGGACAGCAGTGCCGGCGTGAACGAGGTGGCGATGAGGATCGCGAAGAGCACCGCGACCGCACCGACGGTGCCCATGAGCCCGAGGAACGGGATGCCGGTGATGTTCAGCGCGAGCAGCGCGACGATGACGGTCGCACCCGCGAAGACCACGGCGTTGCCGGAGGTACCGTTCGCCAGCCCGATCGACTCGTGCACCTGCATGCCCTGCTTCAGCTGCGTGCGGTGCCGGTTCAGGATGAACAGCGAGTAATCGATGCCGACCGCCAGGCCCAGCATCACCCCCAGCACGGGCGTGACCGAGATGAACTCGACCAGGCCGGAGAACGACAGCGAGGCGAGCGAGGCCACGCCCACGCCGAGCACGGCGCTGACGAGCGGGATCGCGGCGCCGATGATCGTCCGGAGCATCAGGAAGAGCACGAGCGCTGCGATGATCACGCCGACGATCTCACCCGGGCCGAGGATCGACGGCACGCCCTGCGCGATGTCGTTCGACACGTAGACGTTCACGCCGCTGATGTCGGCCGAGTCAGCGTCGTCCGCGATGGTGGTCTTCGTGTCGGCGGGGACCTCGTAGGTCGACTTCGTGAACTGGACGGTGCCGATGGCGGCGCTGCCGTTCGACGACACGAAGCGGACGTCCTTCGACAGGTCGAGGAGCTTCGAGCCCTGCTCCAGCTCCTCGGCGCTGTCGTCGAGCTTCTTCGAGTTCGTGTCGATCGTCTTCTGCGCGTCGGCGATCTGCTGCTCGCCGGCGTCGAGCTGGGCCTGCTGCGCTTTGATCTGCGCCTGGGCCTGCTGGAGCTGCGCCGCTGCGGCCTGTGCCTGCGCTGCGGGGAGCGCTGCGCCGGCGGCCTCGGCCTGGGCCTTCTTCGCGTCGAGCTGGTCCTGCGCGTCCTCGATCTGCTGCTTGCCGGAGGTCAGCTGCGCCTTCTGGGCGTCGAGCTGGTCCTGGCCGGTCTCGAGCTTCGCGCGGCCGTCGCTGATCTCCTTGCGACCGTCGACGATCTTCTGGCGCTGCTCGTCGAGCTGGTCCTGGGTGTCGAAGCCGCTCGTCGTGCCCTTGACGCCGTCGAGCTTCTCGAGGCTGGTCAGGAAGTCGCCGATCTCGGACTGCTGCGAGGACGAGAACGCCTTGCCGTCCTTCGTCTCGAAGACGATGGTGCCGTTGCCGCCGTTCGCGGACGGGAACTTGTCGGCGAGCTCGTCCTGCACCTGACTGGTCTTGGTGTTCGGGATGGAGATCGCGGACGAGATCGTCCCGGCGAACAGGGTGTAGGTGACGCCGGCGACGGCCATGATCACCACCCAGGTGATGATCACGAGCCAGTGGCGTCGTGCGGAGAACCGTCCGAGACGGTAGAGGAGACCGGCCATGCGGTTGCCCCGTTCCTTTCGTTGCAGGTGCTGTGTGGTGCGGGGTGCGCCGGTGGACCCCTGGGGAGGGAAGTGTCAGTCGGTGGGCATGTAGCCGCTGCGGACGCTGTGCACGAGTCGTGCGAGCAGGGCGTCCCAGGCCGCGACGGAGCGGTCGTCGATCGCGGGGCCGTCGGTGGTCAGCCAGTGTTCCGCGATCACGACGATGCCGCTCATCAGCGACTCGACGAGCAGGGCGGCGTCGAGGGGGTCGGCGGCCGGGTAGCGGCGTGCGACCTCGTCGCGGAGTCGCTCGGTGACCCGTGAGAACGCCGTCTGCGTGAGGACCGCTGCCTTCGGGTCGTCCTTGCCAGGGTCGCCGAGGATCCGGTACATGCTCGAGATCGCCGACGCCAGGTCGGCACCGCGTGCTGCTGACTCGAGCTCGTCGAACATCGAGGCGCGGCTACCGTCGCCGACCGGGGTGCGTGCCATGTCGGCGAGGAACCGGTCGATGATCACGGACAGTTCCTGCTCGCACACGGCCAGCAGGACCTCGTCGAGCGAGGCGAAGTGGTTGAAGACCGTGCGCCGGGCGATGTCGGCCCGAGCTGCCAGGTCGTCGACGCTGAACTCGCGGCCGCCGCGTTCGTCGATCAGGTCACGAGCGGCCTGCAGGATCGCCGCACGGTGCTTCGCCTTGAGGGCGGCGCGGCGGTCGGTCGTGAGGGTCACGAACGAGAACACTAGGTGCATCGATGCACTCGGTGCAACGACTACGAGTGCATCCTCAGGTTCGTACCCCGCAGTGGAAACACGGTTCTGAACAGATGTGCCCGTGGTTGACTGGGCCCAGCACTGCCGCCAGCACGACCGCCGTACGAAGGAGTACTCGATGCCCGTCCGCCTGTCCCCGGAGACCCTCGCCGAGATCGCCGCGAGCGGCGTCGCCGTCCCGACCTACGACCGCGACGGGATCACCGCCGGCATCGTGCACTTCGGCGTCGGCGGCTTCCACCGCGCGCACCAGGCGATGGTGATCGACCGGCTCCTGCAGCGGGGTGAGGCCCGCGAGTACGGCATCTGCGGCGTCGGCGTCCTCGAGCAGGACCGCCGGATGGCCACCGCGATGGCCGAGCAGGGCGGGCTCTACACGCTCGTCCTCAAGCACCCGGACGGCACCCGTGAGTCCCGGGTCGTCGGCAGCATCGTCGACTACCTGCTCGCGGTCGACGACCCCGACGCCGTCGTCGAGAAGATGGCGCATCCCGACACCAAGATCGTCAGCCTGACCATCACCGAGGGCGGCTACAACTTCGACCACGTCACCGGCGAGTTCGTCGCCGACGAGCCCGGCGTCGCGGCCGACCTGCGCGGCGACGGACCGCCCCGCACCGTGTTCGGCCTCGTCGTCGAAGCCCTCCGTCGTCGTCGCGACCGCGGCCAGCAGCCCTTCACCGTGATGTCGTGCGACAACATCCAGGGCAACGGCCACGTCGCCCGCGAGATGTTCACCGCCTACGCCCGCCTGCAGGACCCGGCGTTCGCCGACTGGTTGGACGAGCACGTGTCGTTCCCGAACTCGATGGTCGACCGCATCACCCCGGTCACCGCCGACGAGGACCGCGCCTGGGTCCGCGACGAGCTCGGCATCGAGGACGCCTGGCCCGTCGTCGCCGAACCGTTCTTCCAGTGGGTCCTCGAGGACGACCACCCCGCCGGGCGCCCGCCGTACCAGGACGCCGACGTGCAGCTCGTCGAGGACGTCGAGCCGTACGAGCTGATGAAGCTCCGGCTGCTCAACGCCTCGCACCAGGGCCTGTGCTACTTCGGGTACCTGTCCGGGTACCGCTACGCGCACGAGGCCACGCAGGACCCGACGATCGCCGCGTTCCTGCGCCGCTACATGGACGAAGAGGGCTCGCCGACCCTGCACCCCGTGCCCGGCATCGACCTCGAGGACTACAAGTCCACCCTCATCGAGCGCTTCCAGAACCCCGAGGTCCGCGACACCCTGGCCCGGCTGTGCGCCGAGTCGAGCGACCGGATCCCGAAGTGGCTGCTGCCCGTGGTCCGCGACAACCTCGCCGCCGGCCGGCCCGTCACGCTGTCCGCTGGCATCGTCGCGTCGTGGGCGCGGTACGACGAGGGCACGGACGAGTCCGGTGAGCCGATCGAGATCGTCGACCGCCTGGCCGAGTCGCTGCACCGCATCGCCCTGACCCAGCGCGACGACCGGCTCGCCTTCATCGCGAACCGGCAGGTCTTCGGCGACCTGATCGACGACGAACGGTTCGTCGCCGCGTACCGCGACGCCCTCGACGGGCTCATCGCCGACGGCGCCCACGCCACGGTCGAACGCTTGTCGCGTTCCTGACGCGAGTCGTGCCCTGCGCGTGAGCCGATGGCGGCCGGGAGGCGCGTGGCCGTGTCCGCCACGGGCCTCCCGTCCGCTGCCCGGTAGCGTCGAGACCATGGCGACGATCGCGCTCATCAGTGGCGCTCCCGGGAGCGGCAAGACGACGCTCGCGTCGGCGCTCGCCGCCGAACTCGGCTGGCCGCGCGTCGACCGCGACCAGCTGTACGCCGGGTTGATGGCCGGCGCCGACCTCGGTCGCGACGATGTCGTGCCGCACGGCGTCCGGTTGTTCTGGACCGTGACGGCGCACCTCGCGGTAGCCGGGTGCAGCGTCATCGCCGACGCGACGCTGTACCGCGGTCAGTCCGAGGCTGACGTGCGCTCTGCCCTGGTGTCGGCCGGGGACGTGCGGAACGTGCACTGCCGATCCGCGCTGGCGTTCGACCGGTTCGTCGCCCGCGGTCACCAGCAGGAGCTGAACGACCGGGTGGCGCGCAACGCGCCGGTCGTCACCGAGCCGCTCGACCTCGGGGTCCCACGCCTCGACGTCGACACGACCGACGGCTACGACCCAGCGCTCCTGCGGGTCGTCGACTGGCTGCGTGCTCCGTCGTGAACCGGACCGACCGCCTGTACGCGCTCGTCGAGGAGCTCCGCGCCGCTGCGCCCGCGCTGCGGAGCGCGCGCCGACTCGCCGAGCTGTTCGGGGTCAGTGTGCGCACGGTCGAGCGGGACCTGCTGTCCCTGCAGCGAGCCGGGGTGCCGATCTGGGCCGAGCCGGGGCGGACCGGCGGGTACACGATCGACGCCCGTGCGACGCTCCCGCCGCTCGGACTGACCGTCGACGAAGCGCTCGCGGTGGCGATCGGCCTCGGCACGCTCGGCTCCAGCCCGTTCCGTGACGCGGCTCGCAGCGCTGCCCGCAAGGTCACCGCGGTGCTCGCCGAGGACGACGCCCGACGGGCAGCGCGACTCGCGAGCCGCGTGCACCTGCTGGAGTCGGGGGAGCGCACGCCTGCTCCCACGGCGCTCGCCGGTGCGCTGACGGGCGGGCGCGTCGTCCGGATGCGGTACCGCGACGCAGCGGGCGCGGAGACCGATCGCGTCGTCGAACCGCTCGGGTACATCGGGAAGGGCGAGGACTGGTACCTGGTCGCGTGGTGCCGGTTGCGCGATGGCGTCCGTGCCTTCCGTGGAGACCGGGTGCTGGCGGTCGAGGAGACCGACGAACAGGCACCGCCCCGAGTGGTCCGACTCGACGAACTCGACATCCCGCACGGTGTCCTGCGCCCCGTGCTCGGAGACCTGCTCGGGGACTGAGGTGCCCGATCCGTCTCCCGGTTCGCCGTAACACCGACAGGACGGTGTCGCGGTGGTCGCGCATGCTCGACGAGTCCGGTCACGGTGGCCGGCCAGGAGGGCATCCCATGCAGTTCGCATCGATCCGGATCATCACCGACGACCTCGACGGGATGGTGCGGTTCTACGAACGCGTCACCGGGACCGAGGCGCGGCTGCCCGCACCCGTCTTCGCCGAGATCGTGACCGGCGGCGCCGTGCTCGCCCTCGCGACCCCGGCGACCGTGGCGATGCTCGGACCGGTCGCGCCGGAGCCCCGCACGAACGGCGGCGTGTTCCTCGAGTTCGTGATGGACGACGTCGACGCCGTGTTCGCGGGGTTGCGTGGTGACCTCGACGACGTGGTGCTGCCGCCGACGACGATGCCCTGGGGAAACCGATCGGCGCTGTTCCGTGACCCCGACGGCAACCTCGTGAACCTCTTCAGCCGCCCCGCTTGACCGTGTATTCTGTCAGTCACTGACAGAAACGAGTGCGCATGCAGCTCCACGTCGAAACGCACGGGCATGGCCCGGTCCGGGTCGGACTCGTGCACGGGATCCTCGGCTCGACCCTGGTCTGGCGTGACCTCGTGTCCCACGCCGATCCGGAGCGGTACACGTTCCTCGTGCCGGACCTGCGGGGTCACGGCGGGAGCGACCGTGCCGCGTTGTACACACTCGCCGCGTTCGCCGACGACCTCGCCGAGACGCTGCCGCAGGGCCTCGACGCCGTCGTCGGACACTCGCTCGGCGGACGAGTGCTGTTCGACGCCGTCGACCGGTTGCGCCCGGCCCGCGCGGTGTACCTCGACCCCGGCTTCCACCTGCGGGCGCCGGGGCGGAGCGTGCTCGGGCGGGCGTTCTGGGCGCTGCCCGGGCTGCAGCCGCTGCTCGTGAGGGCCTACGACCGCACCGATCCGCGCTGGGGCCCGGAGAACGTCGCGCTGGCAGAGGAGAGCCACCGGCACTGGGACCGCACGATGCTGCGGGACGTCCTGCGTGAGGTCGCGACCACCCCGGTGGCGCCGACCGCTCCGCTCGTGCCGTCGACGCTCGTGCTCACCGACGACGGACGGCACGTGGTACCGGCGGCCGAGGTGCCCCTGTACGAGCGCCTCGGGTGGGACGTCGAACGGGTCTCGGGGGTGCACCACGACCTCGCGATGGAGGACGCAGCCCGCACGATGCGCTTGCTCGACGACGTGCTCGGCGGGGCGCACGCATGAGCGTCACCACGGTGTTCGGCGGGGTTTCCAACGTCCTCGTCTCCGACGGCACGACCTCGCTGCTCGTCGACGGCTTCTTCAGCCGCCCCGCGTTCCTGCGGCTGATGCTCGGCCGGCTCCGCCCCGAGGTCACCCGGATCGAGGACGCGCTCGCCCGGTTCGACGTCGACCGCCTCGATGCCGTGCTCGTCTCGCACTCGCACGCCGACCACGCCCTCGACGCCCCGGTGGTCGCCGACCGGACCGGCGCGGAACTCGGCGGCTCGGCGTCCACCCGGATGATCGCCACCGGCTACGGGCTCGACCGTGTGCCCTTCCGAGAGCTCCACGACCGTCAATCGTTCTCGGTGGGAGCCTTCACGGTCACCCCGCTGCACGCACTGCACAGCGACGGCGACGCGGTCCCCGGGGACATCACCGAGCCGGTCAGCCTGCCGGCACGGATGCGCGACTTCCGCACCGGTGGGTGCTTCTCGTTCCTGTTCGAGCACGCGGACGGATCGGTGCTGGTCCACCCGACGGCGAACTTCATCCCCGGATCGTTCGCGGGCCTGCAGGTGGACACGCTCTACCTGGGTGCCGGCGGCGCCGGTGCGAAGCCGACGGCCTGGATCGAGCAGTACTGGCACGAGACCGTCGGCACCCTGCGGCCGAGCGTCGTCCGACCGGTGCACTGGGACGCGTTCTGGCGTCCGCTGACCCGTCCGCTCGCACCCTTGCCGAAGAAGCTCGACCGGCTCGACGTCACGATGCGGGAGTTCACGCGGTTGGCGGACGCCGACGGTGTCGCCCTCCGGCTGCCGGCGCTCTGGCAGCGCGAGCAGGTGTCCGCGCGGTCGGCGTCGTGACCGGGGTCCGGGCGCAGAACCGTCGAGCGACGGAACGGTCCATCGAGGAAGCCGCGGTCGGGCTGGTCGGTGCCCGCGGGTTCGACGCCGTCACGGGGGTCGAGATCGCCGCCGCGGCCGGCACCACCGAGCGCACGTTCTTCCGGTACTGCGCCTCGAAGGTCGATGCGTTCCTGTTCGTCTCCCGCGACGTCCACGATGCCGTTTCCGCTGCGGTGACCGGTCCGGTGGCCTTCGTCGCGTTGGCCGACGTGATCGCCGGCGTCCTCGGGACGTTCGAACGCGATCGCCCCGACGACCTCGACCGCCTGGTCCGGGTGCGCGCGCTGCTCGTCGCCGATCCGGCGCTGCTGTCCGCGGTCCTCGAGCGGGACGCCGCGCAGACGCTGGCGCTGCACCGTGCCTGGGGCGGCGCCGACCGGTTCGCGGTGCCGCTGGCCCTGCTCGCGCTGCGCGCCGCGTTCGACGAGTGGGCGGAACGTCCAGCAGGGGAGTCGCTCAGCGCGGCGTTCCGCCGGACCTGCGCCGCGCTGCGGACGGCCACCGGCAGCTGAGCGCGCGCGTCGCGCCCTGGACGCACCAACCTGGCGGGCGGGAGGCCCGTGGCGGGCGGCACCCGGGCCTCCCGTCCGCTCTGCGTCGCGACGCAGGACGCGCTGCGCGGAGGGAGCACGTTCGTCTGGTGCGATAACGGTTCTGGTTCACGAAGTCCGCAGATCACGAACCAGGACCGTCAGCCGTCAGGAAGCACGTCGTCGTCCCACGGCACCGGTGTCGTCTCGCCCGTCTCCCAGTCGTGGCGCAGGATCCCGTAGCCGACCGAGGCGACCGCCCGGCCGCCCGCGATCGGCCACCGCGCAGCGTCGGGACGCCGAGCCCGCGGCCGCGGAACGCACCCGCGATGCGCAGGTCGAACAGCGGGACCGGGTCCTCCAGGTCCTCGAACCGGACGACCCCGATGCGACCGTGCTCCGTGTGGTCGACCCAGTACGTGTCGAGCCGGGTCAGCCGGACGGAGCGCTCGGTCATGCCGTCACGCTAGCGGGCGTGCAGCGTCGTGGCCCAGCGGCCGATCGCGTCGTACGCCTGCTCCCGCACGTCGGGTGCGGAGAGCACCACGTCGTGCACGGCTCCCGGCAGTCGACGGACCGTCACCTCGTTTCCGAGTGACAGGGCGCGATGGGCCACCGTGTCGACGTTCAGCGCGACGTCGGCGTGCGCCATGCCCGGGTCCCACCGGGGCTGCAACATGCTCTTTTCGCTGAGCATGACGAGCACGGGGACCCGGATGCCGAGCCCGCGCTCCACCGTCTCCTGCCCGTCGAAGATCGCGGCGAGCCACCCCGGGTGCAACGGGAACCCCCGGTCCGGCCGCCACTGCTGGTCGTACGTCCACGATCCCTCGCCCGCGGCCGACACGGTGCGCGTGTAGAAGCCGGGGTCGACGGCCGGCATCGGAGCGAGGGGATTCCGCCTGGCACCGAGCTTGATGACCGGCGCGACCAGTGCTCGGCCGACGGCGGTCGCCTGGAACTCGAGCCACGGACTGTTCAGCACCACCCCGTCGACGAGCTCGGGGTGCCGCGCAGCCCACAGCGACAGCGTCAGCCCGCCGGTGGAGTGCCCCATCACGACCAGTCGGCGCCTGCCGGGGCCGGGGTGCTCGGCGGAGACCGCGTCGAGTGCTGCTGCGATGTCCTCGTCGTAGACAGCCAGGTCGTCCACGTCACCAGGGGTCTGGTGCGGGCGGAGGCTCCGGCCGTACTTCCGCAGGTCCAGCGCATGGAAGCGGGCGCCGAGCCGTTCGACCCGTTCCGCCAACTCAACCTGGAAGAAGTAGTCCGACCACCCGTGCACGTACAGCACGTCGACGCCGTGCAGCGGCCCGCGGCCGTGCAGGAGCAGGTCCGTCGGGGTGTGCCGGCGTCGCACGAGCGTGGCGACGACGGCTCCCTCGGAGTCGGTGCCGAGCGGCAGTTCGAGTCGCTCGAAGGGCGCCCCGAGGACGTCTTCGTGCCACCCCTGCTCGGCCATGCGCCCACCGTATCCGCCGCCGCTGCGGGTGGTACCGGGGTACCACGGCCGCCCGACGGAGATCGGCTGCGACGGCGATGCGGTGGGCACGGCGGTCTCCGTACCGTTGCCGCATGATCGAGATCCAGAACCTCTCCAAGCGCTACGGCGAGAAGGTCGCCGTCGACGACGTGTCCTTCACGGTGCGCCCCGGCGTCGTCACCGGCTTCCTCGGTCCGAACGGCGCGGGCAAGTCCACCACGATGCGCGCCGTCGTCGGACTGGACCGGCCGACCTCGGGCACCGCCCACGTCGACGGTCGTCCCTACCGCGAACTCCGCGATCCGCTCCGCCGCGTGGGCGCCCTGCTCGAGGCGAAGGCGGTCCACAAGGGACGCAGCGCCTACGACCACCTGTCGGCGCTCGCCGCGACGCACCGGATCCCGACGGCCCGCGTGCACGAGGTCATCGGCATGACCGGGCTCGAGAACGTCGCGAAGAAGCGTGTCGGCGGGTTCTCGCTCGGCATGGGGCAGCGGCTCGGCATCGCCGCGGCGCTGCTCGGTGACCCGCAGACGCTCATCCTCGACGAGCCGGTCAACGGCCTCGACCCCGAGGGCGTCGTGTGGGTGCGCCGACTCGCCCGCAGCCTGGCCGCCGAGGGGCGTGCGGTCTTCATCTCGAGCCACCTGATGAGCGAGATGGCGCTGACCGCCGACCGCATCGTGGTGATGGGTCGGGGCCGGGTGCTGGCGGACATGGACATCGCGGACCTGGTCGCCGGTGCCACCGAGCGCTCGGTCACCGCGCGGACGCCGGAACCGGAGCGACTCCTCGCCACGATCTCCGGGCCCGACGTCACGATCGGCTACGAGGGCGACGGGTCGCTGCAGGTCCGTGGTCTCGGCGCCGAGCAGATCGGCGAGGCAGCGGGTGCCGCGGGCATCGTCCTGCACCAGCTGGCCACCACCGAGGCGAGCCTGGAACAGGCCTACCTCGAACTCACGCACGACCAGGTCGAGTACCGATCGGAGGTGGCCCGATGAGCGCGGTCACGAGCAACACCGTGCCTCGGCACGAAGCGTCGGGCAGCCGGTCGTCCGGCATCCACTTCTCCGGTGTCCTGCGCTCGGAGTGGATCAAGCTCCGCTCGCTGCGGTCGACGGCGTGGACCTTCCTGCTGCTGCTCGTCCTGCCGATCGGCATCGGCGTGCTCCTGGCAGCCTTCGCGGACACCGGCGGGCAGGGGCTCACCGGCGACGCGGCGCGGAACGCCCTGGTGCAGTACAGCACGAGCGGCACGATGCTCTCCGTCCTGATCGTCGCGGTGATCGGTGCCCTCGTCGTCACGGGCGAGTACGGCACCGGCATGATCCGCTCGTCGTTCGCTGCGGTCCCGCGACGGTCGGTCGCCCTGGCGGCGAAGGCGATCGTCCTCGCCGTGGCCGTCTTCGTCACGAGCGCCGTGAGCGTGTGGGCCACCGCCTTCATCACCCTGCCGATCGCCGCGGGTCGTGACGTCGAGGCGTCGTTGGACGCGAGCGTCGCGATGCCGTTGCTCGGAGCCTCGGTGTACCTGACGCTCATCGCACTGCTGGCCTTCGCGGTCGGTGTGGTCCTGCGTTCCACAGCCGGTGCGATCGCCGGGGTCCTCGGCCTGATGCTGGTCGCACCGGTCGTGGTGCAGCTCGTGCAGACGTTCACCGGGGCGGACTGGCTCGGCACGCTCACGAACCTGCTGCCGCAGAACGCGGGGCAGCCGCTCATGCAGTTCGGCACCGAGGTCACGTCGGGATGGCACGACGGCGTCCTAGCCTTGGGGGGATGGAGCGGATTCGCGGTACTGCTGGCCTGGGTGGTCGTCGCCTCGGTGACGGCGCTCGGCCTGGTCGAGAAGCGGGACGCGTGACCCCTGCCGCCCTCGCCCCCGGTGCCGTCGTCGACGGCACCGGGGGCATCGCCCTGCCCGACGCGCCCGGCCGGCTCCGGCGGTTCTGGGCGCGACACCCGGTCGTCACCGACGTGCTGCTCATGCTGCTGTGGGGCGGGCCCGAGGTCATCGCGGCGTTCGGCAACGTGTTCCAGGCCGACCGGAGCACGGGTGCGCGGATCGTCGTGATCGTGCTCGTGGGGGTCGCCGTCGCGGGGATCCCGCTCCGACGAACGTACCCGGCGGCGACGGCGGTGTTGGGCCTCGCCTCGGTGGTCGCGATGGCGTGGACGGAGGCGGGGTACTCGCCCGTCCTCGTGGCCGCGTACGCCGCAGCCGTGTGGTGGTCTCGCGCGGCCGGCTGGTGGACCGCCGCGGTCGCGACCGTCCTGGCCGTCGGGGCGACGGCGGTGCGCGTGTGGGTGGTCGCCCCCGGTTCCGGGGGGCTGGCCGACGTGCTGTCCCCGCAGCCGGCGGCGTTCCTGCTCGCCGCGGTCCTGATCGGGATCAACGTCGCGAACCGCCGCCGCTACACGCAGGCCCTGATCGACCGGGCGCACCAACTCGCCCGGGAGCGCGACCAGCAGGCGCAGCTCGCCACCGCCGCGGAACGCGCCCGGATCGCGCGGGAGATGCACGACATCGTCTCCCACTCGCTCACGGTGATGGTGCGGTTGGCCGAGGGCGCGGCGGCCGGGTCGGCAGCGGGGTCGGCAGCTGCGTCGTCCGCCGGGGCCGAGTCGGCAGCGACGGCGGCCATGCGCGGTGTCGCCGACGTCGGCCGCGGCGCGATGGGCGACATGCGCCGCATGCTCGGCGTGCTCGGTGGCGCCGACGAACCCGCGCTCGCGCCGCAGCCGAGCCTCCACGACGTCCCGCAGCTCGTCGACCGCTTCCGCGCCCTGGGCACACCCGTCTCGCTGGAACTGGTCGGCGTCGTCCCCGACGACGACGCGCTGCAGCTCGCCGTGTACCGGGTCATCCAGGAAGGCCTGACGAACGCCGCACGCCATGCGCGCCAGGCACGGTCGGTCGACGTGCGCGTGGCCGCGTCCGACATCGACGTGACGGTGGTCGTCACCGACGACGGGCGGACGGGAGGCCCGGTGCGGCCGGACGGGTCGGCTGACGTCGGTCCCGGGTCGGGTCGAGGGCTCATCGGGATCGACGAGCGCATCCGTGCGTTGGGTGGGCAGGTGAGCGCGGGCCCCCGCGCCGACACCGACGGTTGGCAGATCCGGGCGACGATCCCGGTCAGGACGGAGGACCGGTGATCCGCGTGGCGATCGTCGACGACCAGCAGCTCATCCGGACCGGGTTCCGGCTGCTGCTCGAGGCGCAGCCCGACATCGAGGTCGTCGGTGAAGCCGGCGACGGCGGTGCCGGGGTGCGGCTCGTCCGTGCCCTGCGTCCGGACGTCGTGCTGATGGACGTGCGGATGCCCCACGTCGACGGCGTCACCGCGACGGCCGCGATCGTCGAGCAGGTCCCGGAGACCCGGGTGCTCGTGCTGACGACCTTCGACCTGGACGAGTACGCATTCGGTGGCCTGCGTGCCGGGGCGAGCGGGTTCCTGCTCAAGGACGTCAGCGCAGCCCAGCTCCTCGACGCCATCCGGTCGGTGGCTGCAGGCGACGCTGCGGTCTCACCGCGGGTGACCCAGCGCATGCTCGAGTTGTTCGGTTCCGTGCTCCCCGACGACCGGCCGGCGGGCCCGGACCCGCTGGAGCCCCTGACCCCGCGGGAGCGCGACGTGCTGCTCGCGATGGCTCGCGGGCTGTCGAACCCCGAGATCGCCGCACACCTGGTGACCAGCGAGTCCACGGTCAAGACCCACGTGGGGCGGGTGCTCGGCAAGCTCGGGCTGCGCGACCGGGTGCACGCGGTCATCTTCGCCTATGAGCACGGTCTCGTCCCGCGGTCCTGACCGGGCGCCGATCGCGCGGCGCGGGCGTGCTCAGCTGCGGGGTGCGCGCGAGAAGAACAGTGTGATCGCGCCGAGGGCGATGGACGCCACGATGAGCACCCAGGCCAGCACGGGGATCAGCCCGTCCCACGGGGTGAACAGGAGCACGATGCCGATCACCAGCACGACGGCGGCGGCGATCAGCACGAGGCGGTGCGGTCTTGCCGGGTGGGTTCTGGTCACAGGTGCACCGTACGCGACGGGACTGCGGACGGGCGCAGTCGCGCGCCGCTAGCCTGGCCGCAGTGACACGTTCTCCCGCTCTGTGACGCAGAGCCCATCCAGCGACACCGGTTCGCTCCTCGGACGAGGGGCGGTGATCTCGTGCGCCCGGAACGGGGACTCCCGACGGAGTTCCCCAGCACCCCGGCGCCCTGTCGAGACCACTCCAGAGAGACCGTTCGTCCATGTCATCTTCTTCTTCTACCGTCGACCGCTCGGTCCTCCGCGCTTCGTGCGGTGACTGCTTCGCGCTCTGCTGCACCGCCTTCGGGTTCCAGCGGTCCAGCGACTTCCCGATCGACAAGCCTGCCGGCACCCCGTGCCGGAACCTGGCCGACGACTTCTCCTGCACGATCCACCAGGCGCTCCGTCCGCGGGGCTTCACCGGGTGCACCACGTTCGACTGCTTCGGGGCCGGCCAGTACGTCTCGCAGGTCCTGTTCGACGGCACGAGCTGGATCGACGAACCCGAATCGAAGCCCGAGATGTTCCGGGCCTTCGCCGTCGCCCGGCAGCTCCACGAGATGCTCTGGTACCTGGCCGAGGCGGTGTCCCGCTCGACCGCTCTGGGGTCTGCGGAAGCACCGACCGTGCTCCGGGTCCGCATCCAGCAGATCCTCGACGGCGAGCTGGCCGGCGTCCTCGCGGTGGACGTCGAGTCACTCCGGTCCGAGGTCCGTTCCGTCCTGATCGACGTCAGCACCGAGACCCGAGGTGGGTACCCCGCCGCCGGCGACGTGGTCGGTGACCTGCATCCGTCGGCGGACCTGGCCGGCCGCGACCTCCGTGCCCGTTCCCTGGCCGGGGCCGACCTGCGCGGTGCGGTCCTGATCGCCGCGGACCTGCGGGGCTGCGACCTGTCGGGCGTGGACCTGCTCGGGGCGGACCTGCGCGATGCCCGGCTCGGGGGAGCGGACCTGTCGAACGCGCTGTTCTTGACTCAACCCCAGGTGAACGCTGCGCAGGGCGACGCGTCCACGGTGCTGCCCGACGACCTCGACCGCCCGTCGCACTGGTCGCTCCGTTGATCCGGGTCAGGGCAGGACGATGACCTTGCCGGCGATCCGACCGGCCGCGCCCTCGGCGTGCAGCGCGGGCAGCTCGGCGAGCGGGATGCGCCGCGAGACCTCGACCGCCAGGGCCCCGGCGTCCACCAGCGCGACGAGTTCCGTCAGGCGTTCGCGGTTCGGCAGGACGAACACGGTCGCTGCACGAACGCCTCGGGACTCGTCACCCGGCGTGGCCATGAACGCCGTCGTGCTCACGACGACTCCGCCGTCACGGACCGCTGCGACGTCCGCCGCGAACTGCTCGGGCTCGATCGGCGCCAGGTTGAGCAGCACGTCGACCTGGCCGTCGAGTGCGCCGAGCACGTCGGTGTCGGTGTGGTCGATGACCTGGTCGGCTCCGGCGGCGCGCACGGCGTCGGCGCTGCGGGGGCTGGCCGTCGCGATGACGTGTGCCCCGGCGCGCTTCGCGAGCTGGACGGCGTACTTGCCGACGACCCCGCCGGCGCCGACGATGAGCAGGCGCTGCCCGGCGGTGAGCCGACCGTCGTCGAACAAGGCCTGCCAGGCCGTCAGCGCGACGGACGGCAGTGCGGCGGCATCGGCCAGCGGGATGGTGCTGGGGGCTGCGACCACGGCCTCCGCCGGTGCGATGACGAACTCAGCCGCGCCGCCGTCGCGCTCCATCGGGAGGAACGCGATCACGGCGTCGCCCACGGTCACGCCGATCACGCCGTCGCCGATCGCGTCGACGGTGCCGGAGACGTCGTAGCCGGGGACGTGCGGCAGCTCGATCGGGATCGGGAGGAAGCCGGCTCGCATGCCGTTGTCGGCCGCGTTGTAGGCGGAGGCCGCGACTCGCAGTCGCACCTGCCCTGCGCCTGGGATCGGCTGCTCGATCTCGCCGTACTGGAGGACCTCGGGTCCGCCGACTTCGTGGAACTGCACTGCCTGCATGGTCGCGCCTCTCGTAAGTGCTTCGAATTCGAAGCGAGTACGATGACCGTAACACTGCTTCGAACTCGAAGCAATGGGTAAGATCGATGCATGACGGAAACCCCGACGGAACTGACCCCGACGCAGCTCGGCGCCTACTTCGCCTTCACCGAGGTGGGGGCACTGCTCCGTCCGGCCGTCGAGAAGCAGCTGCGCGACGTCGGCGGGTTGAGCTACGTGCAGTTCCAGCTCCTGGCGCGCTTGGGGGATGCTCCGGAGGGGCACCTGCGCATGACGGACCTGGCCGACGGTGTCGTCTACAGCCGCAGTGGTCTGACCTACCAGGCGCAACTGCTCGAGCAGCGCGGCCTGGTCACCAGGTCACCGTCGCCCGATGACGAACGCAGCACCGTCGTCGCCGTCACCGACGCGGGGCGCGAGGTCCTTTCCGACGTGTTCCCGGGGCACATCGGCACCGTGCACGGGCTCCTGTTCGCACCGATCTCCGACGACGACGCGAGCGACCTCGCCCGGATCCTCGGACGCATCAGCGAGCACCTCCGCGCGAACCCGGCACGGTCGGCATCTCGGCGTTCCGCGAAGGCGGTGACCGCATGAGCCTCGAACGGCGCCCCGCAGGGTGGATCATCGTCGGTTCGGTCGTCGTCGGGCTGGCGTTGACCGTCTACGCGACCTCGTACTGGCTGTTCCCGACGTCGTTCCAACTCCAGGAGCGGTTGCCCGACGGATCGATCAACCCGCGCACGTGGGCCGACCTGCTCGTCTCGTACATCCTGGCGCTCGGGTGCTTCGTGGTTGCCGGATGGGTGGGCGTCCAGCGGCTCCGGGCCGGCCGCCGCTGAGGCGTCAGCTGCGCGTGCGTGACCGTCGTCGCGACACGGTGTCGACGACGAGCGTGGCGACCCCGAGCGCGATACCGATCAGACCGAGCAGGTAGCCGAACAGCATCAGGATGCCGCCGCCGATGTTCGCACCGCCCCCGGTGTCGTTCGCGAGCGACCACCCACCGATCCCGACCGACAGGAAGGCGCCCAACAGGAACACCGTGCACATCACGTGCAGGACCCTCGTGCTCTGGGAGGTCATGGCGACTCGCTTCCGTGCGTGGACCGGTACCGGATGGTAGCGCGACCTGCGAGGGTGGAGCGATGACCCTCGAGATGCTCTGGGAACGAGCCGATCCATCCCAGGTGCTGCGCGACCGCTTCGGTTTCACGGACGCTGCCGCTGCCGAGGACTGGGTCGTTCGGACACTCGAGCGGTGGTGGGGCGTGCGCGTCGATGCCTGCGAGCGCATCGTGATGAGCGACCACAACGCGCTCGCCTGGATCTCGACCGCTGGCGGCCGGATGCTCCTGAAGTGGTCGATCGCGCCGGAGGGCTTCGAGCGTCTGGCGTTCGCAGCGGACCTGACGGCGTGGCTCGGGGAGCGCGGCCTGCCCGTCTCGGCCCCGGTGCCGACACTCGACGGCCGGGTGCAGCTCGAGCACGACGGGGTCTCGATGGGGCTCCAGCACGTCATCGACGGAACACTGCTGGACGTCCGTGACGTGGCACAGGTCCACGCCGCCGGGGCGACGCTCGCCCGCATCCACGACGCCCTGCGCGACAGCCCCGATCGGGCGCGGGCAGTCGGTGTGCGCCCGCCGCCGACCCCGCTCCGGCAGCAGATCGCAGGCTGGCTCGACGGCACACCGGCGCACGTGCCGGACCGTGCCCGGGTGGCACTGCGACGGCTGCTTGCAGCCGCGCCGTCCGACGAGCTGCCGGTCCAGATCGTGCACGGGGACTACCGGGCGGCGAACGTCCTGTGCGCGGACCCGGACGTCGTCGCCGTCATCGACTTCGAGGACCTGCGGCTCGACCACCGCATCGTCGAACTCGCGCGGTCGGCCGTCCTGCTCGGGACGCTCTTCCATGACTGGGGGCCAGTCCCCGCAGCCGTCCACCGGCAGCTGCTCGACGGCTACCGCTCGGTGAGCGCGCTCACTACGGACGAACTCGCGTGGTGGGGCGTCCTGGTGCTCTGGTACACGATGCTGTTCGTCCCGCCGGGGGATGACCCCACCGGGTGGGGCGCTGCCGCCGGGGCGCTCGCCGGCTAACGTCCGGCGCGCTTCGCCGCCCTGGCGACGGCCACGAGCGCAGCGATCCCGACGGCGACCCCTGCGACGCCGACGACCATGCCGCCCATGTACATGAACCCGGCGGCGAAGTTCACGCCGGTGCCGTCAGGGGTGAGGATCGTCCAGACGGAACCACCGGCGGTGAGCAGGAAGCCCAGCTCGAGGAAGACAATCGCGAGGGTGACGATCGAGCGGATGTCGTGCATGGTCCGAACCTACCGAACCCGCACCGGTGGCAGAGTGGCGTGATGGGGAGTATCAGGAACGTCGCGGTCGGGCTGCCGACGAAGGACAGCCACGTGCTGCTCTCCGAATCGTTCGACCAGACGCGCGGCCTGCGCTTCCACCGCGCCGTCGGCGGCGGCATCGAGTTCGGCGAGACCGCCGTGCAGGCGCTCCGTCGGGAGTTCCGCGAAGAGCTCGACGTCGCCCTCGACGAGGTCCGGCTGCTCGGTGTCCTCGAGAACCTGTTCGAGTACGAGGGGCAGCCCGGACACGAGTACGTCCACGTCTTCGCCGTCCGGTCGGCCGATCTGGACGAAGTGCCGCTCGACGCCGAACTCGTGGTGCTGGACGAGGGCAGCCCGGTGCGCTGGGTGTCCGTCGAGACAGACGCGCCGGTGTTCCCTGCCGGCGTGCTCGATCTGCTCGCGGACACTGACCGGATGGACTGCTCGACCAGCTGATGTCACGAGCCCGTCGGCCTCTCACCTGCCGGCGGCGAACAGCTCATCGCCGCAGCACACGGCGGTCAGGGTGGTGAGTGCAAGTGTGGCCGGGACTGCGTTCACCAACGATCGTCTCTGACCAGTTGTGCCGGCTCGGACGGCGCATGGCGCCGCCGTGCACCAGGCCTCGCCCGGAAGCCGCCTCGGTCGGTGTCGGACGATGGTGTTGCGGGCGCTGATCAGCTGGCGCCTCATCGACTCGACCCCTGACGAGTGAAGATCACGCGGTCCTAACTGCGATCTGAGCAACCGTTGAGGCCGGGGTGGAACTACCGGGTTTGAACAGGCCTTCTCGGCGCAGATCATTGCGCTCGGCGCTTTCGTGACTGCAGCCGGCCATGCACTCTGGGATACAATTGGCTTCCCGACTTGCTTCGACCTCATTCGCGGTGACTTCCAATCAATCCAAATCGATGACAACGGAAAGAACAGAACATGGAAAGTGAACCCAAGGTACTGAGTGGCATTTCTGCGCATGCCTGGTCGCGTGCAATTTATGCAATCTTCGGGGTTGCGCTGTTTCTCGTCGTCGTTGGCGCTGTCGCAATCGGTGTCCATGCCGTGAGTAAGAATCGTGGTATCGGCGATGTTGCTCTCGTCGTCGGCGAGACGTGCGCATGGGGAGTTTTCTTCAGCGTCCTGGCCGTGCTGGCACTGATCATCGCGATGAATCTTCGCGTGCGACGTGAGCGCAAGTACGGGTACGCGACCATTCAGACCGAGAGCGACGTGCCATTTCTCGAACAGCGCTGATCGCTCCTCCTCTTCTTTCCGCGAGAGATGCCCAGTCATGTGAACGAATCCGGCCTCAGTTCTGCTCGCTCACGACAGACACTGCGTCTTGTTCGCCTACGGCTGCGAGACGTCTCGTCGTTAGCGCGGCTGCGGCGTTCCGCCCGGCGGAATCTGGGGGTGCGGCGGTTCTCACAACCGTGACTCGCAAGCGTCTTCGGTGAAGGTGTCCTTCACAGTGGCTTGCGAGACAAGCGCGGCGACGCAGTCCGGAGCTGGCTCGCCTGAGCTTCCGGCAGTCGGACACGGCTCGGCGCGAGGACTACCTGGTTGCCGCGGGCGTGCGCCGCGACGACCGACGTGTAGTAGATGGAGGTGCATCGGGAGCTCGTGTCTCACGTGCTGCACGCTCCTACTGCGATGATCGCCTGGCGACGAGACCCGCACGAGCGAACGCCCCCGGAGCCGCCCGTCATCGTCCGGCGGGACGAGATCGCCCCCGCACGCGTCACGATCCCGTCACGACGGGCACTTTCCCAGCGGACACGGCGGTGTTCCGCGGCGAAGTCCCGGCGACCGCCCGAGATCGGCTGGAACGCTCCCGAACGACCGCACCAGATCGGTGCGGTGATGCACCACGGGGGAACCAGAGCGATGACGATGAGACGTGCAGGGGGAGCCGCGCTCGGCTTCGTGGGCGGCAGTGTGCTCGCCGGTTTGATGGTCGGGGTCGGCGTGACGCCGATGATCGCGGTCGCCGGGGTGAGCACGACGTCGGCGATCGGGGTGTTCGAGTCGCTGCCGGAACACATCGAGATCGGGGAGCTGCCGCAGCGCAACCAGATCTGGGCGTACCGCGGCGGCGAACCGGTGCACCTGGCGAACGTGTGGGCGCAGGACCGGCAGGAGCTGTCGTTCGACCAGATCAGCGACCAGCTGAAGCACGCGGCGGTCGACGGCGAGGACAAGCGGTTCTACGAGACCGGCGGTGTGGACGCGACGTCGATGGTCCGCTCCCTGGTGAGCGTCGCCGCGTCGCGGGGCGAGGGCGGTTCGGGTGGCTCGACGCTCACGATGCAACTCGTCCGGAACATCAAGATCCAGCAGGCGAGCGAGCTGCCGATCCTCGCGGAGCAGAAGGCTGGCTTCAAGGAGGCGACGAAGCGCTCGCCCCAGCGGAAGCTCGCCGAGATGAAGTTCGCGATCGGGCTGGCGAAGAAGTACTCGAAGAAGCAGATCCTGACGGCGTACCTGAACATCGCCTACTTCGGCGACCAGACCTACGGCGTGCAGTCGGCAGCACAGCACTACTACGGCAAGTCCGCGACGGACCTGACCCCGGCCGAGGCGGCGTCGCTCATCGCGATCGTGCAGTGGCCGGAGCGCCGCGATCTGTCGACACCGGACCACTACCGCGACAACGCCGCGCGGCGGAACGTGATCCTGCGCTCCATGCACGAGCAGGGGCACCTGACGACCGACGAGTACCGCACGGCACGGCTGTCGCGGCTGGCCGATTCCGTCCGGATCACCGCGCCGCAGCAGGGGTGCGAGGCCGTCGAGACCGGTGCGGAGTTCTTCTGCGACTACGCCGAGCGCGTCGCGCAGCGGTTGCCGCAGCTCGGTGCGACGAAGCAGCAGCGCGCCGATGCCTGGCGGACGGGCGGGTACCGCATCCAGACGACGCTCGACCTCGACCTGAACGCGAAGCAGAAGGAACTGCTCGACCGGTACGACCCGAAGACCGAGACCCGGCTGGCGCTGGGTGCGACGCTGAACACCGTCGAGGCGGGCACCGGCCGGGTGCTCACGATGGCGCAGAACACCGACTACGACCGGTCGGAGCAGGCGCCGCCGAGCGCAACGTCGCTGAACTACTCGGTGGACCAGGCCGACGGTGACTCGGCGGGGTTCCAGACCGGCTCGACCTACAAGATGTTCACGCTGCTGGCGTGGCTCGAGGCCGGCCGCAGCCCGGACACGGTCGTGAACGGCTCGCCACACCCGCAGAGCACCTGGACGGCCTGCGGCGAGCAGACGACGGCGTTCTGGCAGCCGAAGAACGACTCACCCGGCCAGAAGGGGCCGTACTCGGTGCGGTCGGCCACCGCCCAGTCCGTGAACGCCGCGTACCAGTCGATGGCCGCGCAGCTCGACCTGTGCGATATCCGTGACGTCGCGAAGCGGCTCGGCGTGCACCTGGCGGCGGGTGGCGAGCTGCCGTGGAACCCGGCGTCTCTGCTCGGCACCGAGAGCATCGCGCCGCTGACGATGGCAGCCGCCTACGCCGGCATCGCGAACGGTGGTCGGTACTGCGCCCCGGTCGTCATCGACCAGGTCACGGCACCGGACGGCACGGAGCTCGGCGGGCAGCCGCGCAACTGCTCGCGGGCGGTCTCGCCGCAGACCGCGGCGACCGCGTTCGAGGTCATGCAGGGCGCGTTCCGGGGCGGCACCGCGAGCGGCGGCCAGACCCCGGACGGCGCGACGCTCTTCGGCAAGACCGGCACGGCCGACGCCGCCGACCAGGTCTGGCTGATCGGCGGGACGTCCCGTGCGGTCACGGCCTACTGGCAGGGCAACACCGACGGCGGGAAGCGCAACCTGCGGTACTACTCGAACGGTCAGGGCGGCACCTACGCGGGGTCCCGCGCAGCGGTCTGGCGCGACGCGCAGACCGCGGTGAACGCCGCCTTGCCGGTGGGCTGACGACAGCAGGCGGGCCCTGGAACCAGACGGATGACGGACGGGAGGCCCGTTGCCAGCTGGCAACGGGCCTCCCGTCTGCTCGTCGGTTGCGTCCTAGGACAGCTTCTTGCTGTCCGCGAGCCAGCCCGCGAGCTCCTTCATGTACTCGGCCTGCGAGGCGTAGTCGAGCGCCGGGAACGTGAAGCTGTGCACCTGGCCGGCTTCGAGCGCCGCGTTGTCGGCGAAGGTCGGCTGCTTCTCGAGGTCCGCGACCTGGTAGCCCTGCTGCGACAGCAGCAGCACGTCGGCCTTGATCTGGCCCGCGTTCTCCCACGAGTAGATGCCCCAGTAGAAGCCCTTCGGCTTCGGGTTCACGAAGTCGACGCCGAACGACGAGTACATCTGCAGCAGCGGCTCGTCGGTCGGGCGGGTGACGTAGGCACCGTCGCCGTCGGCGTACATGGAGACGACCGACAGGTCCTGCTCCTTGGCGACCTTCTCGAGCTCGTCACCGGCGGTGTCGAAGCGCTTCTCGGCGGCCTCGATCGTCGACTCCTTGGCGCCGAGGGACTCGGACAGGTCGGCGATCTTCTCGATGACGTCCTCGCCCTTGCCGCCCCACTTGACCTGGACGACCGGGGCGATCGCCTCGATCTGCTTCTCCTGCTCGTTGTCCTTGAAGCCGTAGCCGGGCTGGGTGTCGTCGAGCGTGCCCTTCTCGTCCTTCGGGTAGACCGAGGTCACGACGAGGTCGGGCTTCAGCGCGGCGAGCTTCTCGAGGTCGATGTCGCCGTACGCGGTGCCGAGCTGCGTGATGCCGTCGGTGTCCAGGTCGTCGAACCGGGCGTCCTTCGCCATGGTCAGCTGCCCGAAGGTGCCGATCGGCTTCAGGCCGTACTCGATGAACGAGATCGCGATGTCGTTCAGCACGACGACGCGCTTCGGCGTGTGGTCGACCTTGACGGTCGTGCCGGTGGCGTCCTCGTAGGACCAGGCCTTCGACGCCGCGGTGTCACCGTCGGAGTCGTTCGAGTCGGTGCTCGAGCAGCCGGCGAGGAGGAGGGCCGAGACGGCCACGGAGGTCAGGAGGGTGGCTCGGAGGGAGCCGCGTCGGGAGAGCTTCACGTTAGGAGAGGCTAACCTAAGTCTGCCGCGGTCGCCAGCACGGTGTCGCGTTCGCGGATCGGCGACGGGTCGTGCTCGTCGGCCTCGGGCACGATCATCGGGGCACCAGTCACGGGATCCGGGAACACCCGGGCGTGCAGCCCGAAGGCCCGCTCGAGCAACGCCGGGGTCAGGACGTCGTTCGGCGCGCCGTCAGCGACCACACCGCCCTCGTGCAGCACGACGAGCCGGTCGGAGAACCGGGCCGCGAGCGACAGGTCGTGCAGCACCATCACGATGGTGGAACCCTGCTCGCGGTTGAGTCGACGGACCAGGCGCAGGACCTCGAGCTGGTGCGCGAGGTCGAGGTAGGTCGTCGGCTCGTCGAGCAGCAACGTGTCGGCCTGCTGCGCGACCACCAGGGCGATCCACGCACGCTGGCGCTGCCCACCGGACAGGCTCGCGACGTCGCGGTGCGCGACCTCGGTCAGGCCGGTCGCCGCGATGGCCTGCTCGGCGACGTCGGCGTCGTCCGCGGTCCACGGCTTCGCCCACGACTGGTGCGGGTTGCGGCCACGCATCACGAGGTCGAGCACGCTGGTGCCGGCGGGCGCGACGGGGGACTGCGGCAGGATCGCGAGCTTCCGTGCGACCTGGCGGTTCGGCTCCTTGCGGATCGGAGCGCCGTCGAGCAGGACCTCGCCGGACTGCGGCTTCAGCACGCGGCCGAACGCCTTGAGCAGGGTCGACTTGCCGCAGCCGTTCGCGCCGAGGAACGTCGTGACGGTGCCGCGCTCGATCCGCAGGTCCAGGTCGGTCAGCACGGGGTGCCGGTCGTAGCCGACGGACAGGCCGCGGGCTTCGAGGACCGGGGTGGACGGGGGTGTCGTCATCGGGACATCTCCTTGCGGTGACGGATGAGGAGCCAGATCAGGTAGGGGGCGCCGATCACGGTCGTGATGATGCCGACGGGCACCTGCCACGGGAACGCCGATCGGGACAGCAGGTCCGCGGCCAGGACCAGCGCGGCGCCGAGCAGGCCGGCGAGCAGGAGCGGTGGTCGGTTCGTCCCCGCCAGCCGGAGTCCGACCTGCGGGACCACGAACGCGACGAAGCCGACCGGTCCGGCGGCGGCCACGGCTGCTGCGGTGAGTACCACCGCCAGTGCGATCACGAGCAGACGGTGCCGCTGCACGGCGAGCCCGACGCCTGTGGCGACCTCGTCGCCGAGCTGCCCGATGCCGAGCGCCGCACTCGTCGCGAGAGCGATCGGCACCGCGACCGCGGCGACGATCAGCAGCGGCCAGACGCTCGACCACGAGGTGCTCGACAGGCTGCCGACGAGCCACTGCGACGCCGCCGTGGCGACGGTGATCTTGGCGCGGACGAGCAGGTAGCTCGTCACGGCGTCGAGGGTCGCGCTCACACCGATGCCGACCAGGATGAGCCGGTAGCTCTGCACCCCGCCGCGCCAGCCGAGGCCGTACACGACGGCTGCCGCGATGAGCGCACCGATCGTCGCAGCGACCGGGATCCCGCCGCCGAGCACCACAGAGGACACCGAGTACGTGCCACCGCCGAGCACGATGGCAGCCACGGCGCCGACGCTCGCACCCGACGTCACCCCGATGATGTCCGGGGTGCCGAGGGGGTTCCGGGTGAAGGTCTGCGTCAGAGCGCCGGCGATGCCGAGGGTCAGGCCGACGAACGCACCGGTGAGCACCCGGGGCAGCCGGAGCGTGGTGACGATGAAGGCGTGCGGACCGCTCTCGAGCCCGAGCAGCGAGCGCACCACGATGCCCGGGGCGATCCAGGTCGACCCGATCGCGACGCCCAGGACGACGAGCACCAGGACGAGGCCGAGGGATGCGACCGTGTACCAGAACACCCGCGGGCGCCAGGCGAGACCGATCGGGCCGATGCGGACACCGGTGCGGCCGGGTGCCCGGACCGTGACGGCGGCCACGGACACAGCTGCGCCGTCGGTCGTGCCGCGCGTGCGGTCGGTCGTGCCGCGCGTGCGGTCGGTCGTGCCGCTCACAGGGACACCAGCGATCGACGACGGGCGACGGCGACGAACACCGGACCGCCGATGACAGCGAGGACGATGCCGACCTCGACCTCGGAGAACCCGCCGATCAGACGTCCCACGACGTCGGCGAGCAGCACGAGCGCCGCCCCGACGAGCCCGGAGACCGGCAGCGTCCACCGGTGTCCGGTGCCGACCAGGGCCCGGGCGACGTGCGGAACGGTCAGGCCGACGAACCCGATCGGGCCGGCGGCCGCGGTCGCGCCGGCGGCGAGCAGCGTGATGCCACCGAGCCCGACGAGCCGCGCGGCGAGCACGTTCTCGCCCAGGCCCTTCGCCAGGTCCGACCCGAGCCCGAGCGCGTCGAGCGCCCGCACGTTCAGGACCGCGAGCACCAGCCCGGCGACCAGGAACGGCCACACCGCGCCGAGGATGTCGAGCTGCCGCGCGGCGAGGGACCCGACGACCCACAGGCGGTAGGCGTCGAGCGAGTCCTGGTCGGTCAGGACGACGAACGAGGTGAGCGCGCCGAGCAGGGCCGAGACGGCGGCGCCAGCGAGGGCGAGCGGCACCGGGCTGGCCGTCCCACTGCCCGCGACGGTCACCGAGAACACGACGACGCTCGCGACCAATGCCCCGCCGAGGGCGAACCACACGGTCGCACTCGTGCTGGTGACCCCGAACACGTACACACCGAGGACGACCGCGAGTCCGGCACCCGACGAGACCCCGAACAGCCCGGGGTCGGCGAGCGGGTTGCGGGTGTGCCCCTGCATCAGGAGCCCCGCGATGCCCAGGGCCGCACCGACCGCGGCGCCGATGAGCGTGCGCGGGACCCGGGAGCCCCAGACGATCGCCTCGTCGGTGGTCGATCCCGTCCGCAGCAGGCCGTCGAGCACCCGGTCGACGCCGATCCGGTTGCTGCCGAGGAGCATGCTCGCGACCGCCACCACGACGAGCGCGACGAGCAGTCCGACGATCACCAGGACGCGTCGGCGCACCGCGGTCCGGTGGACGCCGAGGGCTGCTGACGCTTCGGCGGTGCGGGCCTCCGAGACGGAAGCCAGGGCAGGAGAAGGGGCTGGCACGGAAAACATCTTAGGTTAGCCTTGCCTCATGGCGAAGACTCCGCGGCTCCTGCCCGAGAACCCCCGGCTCTTCCGCGCCCACGTCCTGCGGACCGAGCGCACCACGCCGTCGATGCAGCGCGTCACCGTCACCGGCGACGACCTGCACGAGTTCCCGTTCCTGGGCTTCGACCACTGGTTCCGCCTGTTCACCGGTCGCCCGGACCAGGACGCGTTCCGGATGCCGGACCTGGACGGCAAGAAGTGGTGGCCGACCTTCCTCGCGATCCCGGAGGACATCCGCCCGCACTGCGCGAACTACACCGTCGCCGCGTTCCGCCCGAGGCCCGACGGCACCGCGGAGATGGACATCGACTTCGTCGTGCACACCGACGCCGACGGCGAGCCCGAGGGCCGCGCAGCGATCTGGGCCTGCGCCGCCCGGGCCGGCGACCAGCTGGCGATGCTCGACCAGGGCTGCATCTTCGACTGCCCCGACGACACCAGCGAGATCGTGATCGCTGCCGAGGAGACCGGCCTGCCCGGCGTCCTCGGCATCGCCGCGTCGCTGCCCCGGAACGCCGTCGGCCGCATCATCCAAGAGGTCCCCACCGCCGGGGACGTCCGCGCGATCGACGCTCCGGCCGGGGTGGCGGTCACGTGGATCGTCCGCGACGAGGTCGACCACCACGCGGTCCCGGGCCGCGCTGCGCTCGCCGAACTGCAGCGGCACGTGCCCTCCGACGACCGCGGCTACGCCTTCGTCGTCGGCGAGTCGACGCTCGCCACCGAGGGGCGCCGGCACCTGCACCGCGCGGGCCTGCCGAAGTCGCGCATCACGTTCTCTGGGTTCTGGAAGCACGAGGCCAAGGAGTCCGTCTCCGCCTGAGCGGCGCCCGTTCCTTCCCATGGCGTGTGCGATGCCTGGTGCTCCCGGGCGTACCGTCACGGAACTTCTCGGCGGGTACGCCCGTTTCCGCCAGGTACGCCCGATTCCGGCAGGCGACCCGCGCCCGGGACGCGACCGACACGACGGACGGGAGGCCCGGTGCCAGCTGGCACCGGGCCTCCCGTTCGTCGTGGGGTGGCGTCAGCCCTTGAGACCGGAGCCCGTCACGCCCTCCACGATCTGCCGCTGGAAGATCAGGTAGAGGATGATCAGCGGCAACGCCGCCAGGATCGCCCCGGCCTGGATGTCCGCGTAGCGCTGACCGAAGCTGCCCTGGACCGTGGCGAGCCCGACCGGGATCGTCATGAGGTCCGGGTTCGACAGCACGAACAGCGGCAGCAGCAGGTTGTTCCAGACCCCGACGAAGGTCAGGATCGTGACCGCGGCGATCACCGGACGCGACAGCGGCAGGATGACCGACCAGTAGACCTTCCAGATGCTGGCACCGTCGATGCGTGCGGCCTCTTCCAACTCCTTCGGGATCCCGTCGAAGAACTGCTTGAAGATGAACACCGCGATCACGGCGGGGACCTGCGGGAAGATCACCGACCAGTAGGTGTTCAGCAGACCGACTGCGTTGAGTTCCTGGAAGATCGGGATGATCAGCACCTGCGTCGGGATCATGATCCCGAGGATGATGAGCAGGAACGCGATGTTCCGACCGCGGAACACGAGTCGGGACAACGCGAACGCCGCCATCGAGGCGAAGAACACCGTGAGCACCGCGGTGACGACGCTCGTGATGGCACTGGCGAGGTACCAGTTCCAGATGTCCCCGGCGCCGAAGAGCGACGCGTACGAGTGCAGTGTCGGGTTCCAGTTCGACAGGATCGAGTTCGCGCCGAGGGCTGCGACACCGTTGTCGGACAGGGACGTCTTCAAAGCGAACAGGCTGGGGATGAGCCAGATGATCGCGAACACCGACAGGATGATGCCGGCGACCAGGTTGAAGCCCTTGCCGGAGACGCCGATCTTCGCCGCGTTCGCGGGTGCTGCGGCCGAGACGCCGGTACGGAGCTTGGAACGACCGGTGGTGATGCTCTCAGTGGCGGTCATGTCAGGCCCCGATCTCACGCTTGGCGGCAGCGCGCTCGACGAGCTGCCGGATGACCGCGATCGCGACGATCACGATGAACAAGAGGACCGATGCGGCCGATGCGGCGCCGAGTCGGTTGTCGGTGAAGCCGACACCGGTGATGAGCTGCAGGGAGACCTGGGTGGAGATGCCCGGCCCGCCGTTCGTCATCAGGTACACCTGGTCGAAGATCTTCAGGCTCGCGATGATCTGCAGCAGGATCACCAGCGTCGTGGTGCGGCCGAGCAGCGGTAGCGTGATCGACTTGATCTGCTGCCAGTTCGACGCGCCGTCGACTGCGGCGGCCTCGTACAGTTCGCGCGGGATCTCCTGCAGGCCGGCCAGGTAGAGCACGAAGTTGAAGCCGAGGGTCCACCACACGGTGGCGATCGCGACACCGATCATCGCGGTGTTCGGGCTGGACAGCATGCCCGAACCCGGTGTCATGCCGAGCAGGGACTGCATGCTCGCCCACAGGCCGGTCGCCGGCGTGAAGATGAACACCCAGATGAGGGAGATCGTCGCCGACGGCAGGATGAACGGCAGGAAGAACGCCAGACGGAAGAACCACTGGCCCCTGTTCATCCGGTTCGTCAGCACGGCGAACAGGAAGGCCAGGATGACGAGCGGCGGGGTCGTGTACAGCGTGAACTGCAGGGTGTGCCAGAGCGAGGACCAGAAGTCCGGGCGTCCGAGCATCTCCGCGTAGTTCGCGAACCCGGCGAAGCTGCCGAGCCCGGTGCGGACCGTCGAGGTGTTGAAGAAGCTCGAGACGATCATCCAGACCGTCGGGCCGAGCAGGAACGCCACGTAGAACAGGCCGAACGGGGCGAGGAACAGCCAGCCGCTCCGGCCCTGGCCGCGGGTGAGACTGGTGCCGTAGGTGCGGTTCCGGCGCGGACGCGGCGCGGCAGTCGCGTCCGTGGGCCGGTCGAGGACAGGTGCTGTGGTCACGTCATCGTGCCTTTCGCGCGGTGTTCACGGCGTTCGTGGTGCTCGCGTGCCCGGTCACAGGGGGCTCGGGGTGTTGAGGTACGTCGCGAGCTGCGACTTGATGGCGCTGAGCGCCTGCGCAGGAGAGGAGCTGCCCTGTTGGACGAGGGCGAGCTGTGCGCCCACCGTGCCCTCGAAGGTCGATCCGGACCCGCCGTACCAGGCGGCGTCGTCGAACACGGCCGTCTCGGCGGCGGCCGCGTAGTTCGATTGTGGCGTGAGCTTCTTGTAGGCACTGCTGTCGAACGTGGGGATGTAGGCGGGCACGTGTCCGCCCTCGGCCCAGGTCAGGCTCTGCTCGAGCATCTGCTTGATGAACAGCATGTGCTGCTTCCGCTGCTCCGGCGTGCGGTCCTTCTTCGGCAGGACGAAGGTGTGCGAGTCGGCCTGGGTGGCGGGCTTGTCGTACAGCTGCGGGATCGGTGCCATGCCGAACTTCAGGCCCTTGATGGACTGTGCGGTGCTGATCTCCCATTCGCCCTGCATGAAGAAGCCGACCTTGCCCTCGAACATCAGCGACTCGGCGGTCGCGTAGTCGAGTGCCTTGTTCAGCCAGCCTTCCTTGACCCACTTCTGGGTGCGGCTGGTGACCTCGTTGTAGGCGTCCTCGTTGACGGTCAACTTCGAGCCGCCGTCGCTGATGAACGGCGTCGCGTCGTTCATCTGGTTGTACAGCGTCCAGAAGAAGCGCCACGGGGTCGCGGTCTCGGGCACGACGTTCGCGACGTTGAGCGCGTTGCCGCCGGTGACCTTCGAGACCGCGGCGAGGGCGCTCTCGAAGGCGTCCATGCCGTTCAGGTCCTTGAGGTTGCCGTCGCTGTCCAGCAGGCCGGCCTTCTTGCACACATCAACGTTGTAGAAGAGCACGAAGGGGTGGGTGTCGAGCGGGATGGCGATGTTGTTGCCGTCGGTCTTCTGCGCGGTCCACGCCTTCTGGTTGAAGTCGGCGGCGCTGAGACCGACCCCTGCCAGGTCCTCGGAGGTGATCGGGTCGAGCAGGTCGCCGTCCCAGAGCGGCTTCGCGCGGGTGAGGTGCGCGACCGCGACGTCCGGCGGCTTGTTCCCGACGGTGGCCAGCGTCAGCTTGGAGTAGTACGGGTTGCCCCACGCGAACGTGGTGGCCTGCAGCGAGCTCGAGCCCCCGTGCTGCTTCGCGTAGCCGGCTTCCATCGCCTGCATGCGGAGGCCGTCACCACCACCGAAGAGGTTCCAGAAGACGAGCGTCTCGGGGTCGAGGGCGCTGCCGGCCAGGCCGGCGGCGATCGGGCTCGAGCACGCGGCGAGCGGCAAGACCGTCGCGGCGGCCGCTCCGGCGGCGAGGAAACCGCGGCGCGAGAGGCGCGACGCGGGTGTTGCTGGTCGGTTCGGCATGGCATCACTCCATCGGGATGGGCCGGGCTCGGGAGCAGGGTCGGTGCTCCCGTCGGAGCGGTGGGTCGGTGCTCCGTGAGCGCTCACATTAGCGCTCGCGAAGATCATCCGCCACCCCTTTCGCGTCGCCGTGGAACCCGGTAGCGTTTCTGTCAGGTGAGCGCTCACTTTCGTGACGGCCCGCAACGGTGTCCGCACCCTGGCCGCATCGATCCCCACGTCGCTCGCCGCACGACCAGAAGCACCCGCACTCGCACGATCGAAGGAGATCCATGCCCCGCACACACCTCGTCCTCGACGCCGCGTTCACCGTGGGGCCGGTACGACGTCGCCTGTTCGGCGGGTTCGTCGAGCACCTCGGCCGCCACGTCTACGACGGCATCCACGAGCCCGCGCACGAGACCGCCGACGAGCACGGTTTCCGCCGGGACGTGGTCGAGCTCGTCAAGGAACTCGGCGTCTCCGCCATCCGCTACCCCGGCGGCAACTTCGTGTCCGGCTACAAGTGGGAGGACGGCGTCGGCCCCGTCGAGCAGCGTCCGAAGCGCCTCGACCTCGCCTGGCACTCGACCGAGACCAACGAGGTCGGTCTGCACGAGTTCCAGCACTGGCTCGACCAGGTCGGCTCGGAGCTCATGCTCGCCGTGAACCTCGGCACGCGCGGCACCGCCGAGGCGATCGAGCTGCTCGAGTACGCGAACATCGACGCCGGCACCGCACTGTCCGAGTACCGCAAGTCCAACGGCCGCCAGGAGCCCTTCGCCATCAAGATGTGGTGCCTCGGCAACGAGATGGACGGCCCGTGGCAGCTCGGCCACAAGAACGCCGAGGACTACGGCAAGCTCGCCGCCATGACCGCGAAGGCCATGCGGCAGATCCAGCCCGACCTCGAGCTCGTCGCCTGCGGTTCCTCCGGAGCGTCGATGCCGACGTTCGGCGAGTGGGAGCGCACCGTCCTCGAGCACACCTACGACGACGTGGACTACATCTCGGCGCACGCCTACTACGAAGAGGGCGACGACCTGCCGTCGTTCCTCGCCGCCGGCGTCAACATGGACCACTTCATCAAGACGGTCACCACCGCCGCCGACCACGTGCAGGCGCAGAAGAAGTCCGACAAGCGCATCGACATCTCGTTCGACGAGTGGAACGTCTGGTCGATCTCGAAGTGGAACGAGCAGCAGAAGACCTTCGGGCCGCAGGACTGGCCGGTTGCCCCGCGTCTGCTCGAGGACGTCTACACCGTCGCCGACGCCGTCGTCGTGGGTGGGCTGCTCATCTCGCTGCTCCGCCACGCGGACCGCGTCGCCTCGGCCTCGCTCGCGCAGCTCGTCAACGTCATCGGCCCGATCATGACCGAGCCCGGCGGCCCGGCCTGGCGCCAGACGACGTTCTTCCCGTTCTCGCTGACGTCGCGCCTGGCGAACGGTACGTCGCTGCAGGTCAAGGCCTCTGGTGACACCGTCGACGGCGGCAAGTACGGCGAGGTCCCGGTCGTGGACTCGGCGGCCACGGTCTCCGAGGACGGCAAGGCTGCGGTGTTCCTGATCAACCGCCACCCGTCCGAGTCGACCACCGTCACGATCGACCTCGCGGGCCTGGCGGCCTCGGGCGACGTCCGTGCCGAGGGTGTCTGGGACGACGACATCCACGCCGTGAACGACCTCGGGAACAACACGCGGGTGTCGCTCCGCACGAACGAGACGGTCAGCCGCGACGGCGACACCGTCACGATCGAACTGCCGCCCGTGTCCTGGACCGCCGTGTCGATCGGCTGAGACGCCTCGGCGTTCGCTGCGGCGGGCGTCGAGTGAGCACAGAGGACGTCGGGGGCGCGCGCCCGACGTCCTCTGCTCGTTTCGGCCGCGACTTTACGGGCTGGGCGACAGTTCACGGGGCGCTGCGCGCGTGAGGTGTCGCTGGGCACGAAACGTGCGCGCTGGCGGACGGGAGGCCCGTGGCGGGCTGGCACCGTGCCTCCCGTCCGGCGCGTGCGCGAGTTCACGGGCTGGGCGACAGTTCACGGGGCGCGGCGCGCGTGCGGTGTCGCTGGGCGCGAAACGTGCGCGCGCGTCGTGCGCGCTCGTCGTGCGCGCGCGTCAGCGCGCGGCGGGCGGCGGCGCCGTGCTCGCCCGCTCCACCAACCGCACGGGCACCAGGTCGGGGGCTGCCGACACGGACTCGCCGTCGATCTGGGCGAGCAGGTTGGCGACTGCTCGGCGTCCGACCTCGTCGAAGGACTGGTGCACGGTGGTGAGCGGCGGCCAGAACGAGTCGGACTCGGGGGAGTCGTCGAACCCCACCACGCTGAGCGACGACGGCACGGACCGCCCGGACTCGTGCGCGGCGCGGAGCACCCCGAGGGCGGTCTGGTCGTTGGCGGCGAACACGGCGGTGATGTCCGGGCGTGCGGCGATCTCGAGTCCGGCCGCGTAACCGTGCTCGGTGGTCCAGCCGCCGTGGAACACCGGCGGGACGACGCGACCGGCGCGCACGAGGGTGTCCCGCCACGCGGCCGAGCGGCGTGCGGCGGAGTACGACGAGGTCGGACCGGCGACGTGCCAGACGGTCTCGTGGCCCAGGTCGAGCAGGTGCTGCGTGGCCTGGCGGGCGCCGTCGGTCTGGTCGGTGTCGATCGCGGGGTGGTCGGTGCTGCCGGTGGAGTCGATGATGACCATGGGCACGCCGTCGGGCAGCACGACCTCGGCAGTGTCGATGATGTGCGACTCGATGATGATCACGACGCCGTCGACGGCCTGTTCGTGCAGGCGTGAGAACGCGGAGCGCACGCCTTCTTCGGTGCGCGAGGCCATCGGGAGCAGCGTGATCGTGAAGTCGGCGGCGCCCGCAGCATCGGCGATCGCCTCGAGCGTGCGCATGTTGCCGAACGAGGCGAGCGTGAACATGATCACGCCGATCGTGCGGAACCGTCCGGAGCGCAGTGCCCGGGCCGCCCGGTTCGGCCGGTAGCCCAGGGTGTCCATCGCGCGCTGTACGCGGTCGCGGGTGTCCGGGCTGACGTTCTCGAAGCCCCGGGCGACGCGCGAGACCGTCTGCATCGAGACCCCGGCGGCGTCGGCGACGGCGGCCATCGAGGGGGAGCGGCGAGTGCCGGCGGGGGACTCGGTCGTCATCGGCTCACGCTCCTTCCGGTGCGGGTTCGCGCAGTCTGCCTCCCCGGACGCTAGCGCATGTTGACGTTGCCATGCTATCGTCCTGACGTTCGATGTTGACGTCAACATCGGTGACCGCCCCGGACCCCTGATCCGTCCAGGGCTGCGACGCCGACATCGACCACCCGAACGCAGCAGACGAAGGAGTCACATGAGCACGCTCGCAGCGCGCCCCGGCGAAGCAGCCGCAGCGCAGCCGGCAGCGCCCCGCCCGGCCGGTCGGCGCACCAAGGCGCGGGGACGCTGGACCGGCTGGCTCTTCGTCGGGCCGTTCGTGGTCGTCCTGATCGCGATGCTCATCGTGCCGATCGGGTACGCCCTGTGGCTCAGCCTGTTCCGCGACCAGCTCATCGGCGGCAACCAGTTCGTCTGGTTCGCCAACTACGTGCAGCTCTTCCAGGACGCCAAGTTCTGGTCCGGGTTCGGCCGGGTCGCGATCTTCTTGGTCGTCCAGGTGCCGATCATGCTCGGGCTCGCTCTCGTCGCCGCCCTCGCGCTCGACAGCGCGCGACTCTGGGGCACGTCGTTCTTCCGCATCGCGGTGTTCCTGCCCTACGCGGTTCCCGGTGTCGTCGCGGCCCTGATCTGGGGCTTCATCTACGGCAACCAGTTCGGCCTGACGGGTGCGGCGAACGACGCGCTCGGCATCGACCTGCTGCAACCGTTCAGCCCCAGCTGGGTGCTCACCTCCATCGGCAACGTGGTCACGTGGGAGTTCCTCGGCTACAACATGCTGATCTTCTACGCCGCCCTGCGTACCGTCCCCGGCGAGCTGTACGAGGCCGCCGAGCTCGACGGTGCCGGCCCCCTGCGCACGGTCTTCTCGATCAAGCTTCCGGCGCTCCGCGGCCCGATGGTCATCGCCACGATCTTCTCGATCATCGGCAGCTTCCAGCTCTTCAACGAGCCGAACCTGCTGAAGACCCTGGCCCCGAACGTCATCGGCAGCGCCTTCACCCCGAACATGTACGCCTACTCGCTGTCCTTCAGCGGCCAGCAGTTCAACTACTCCGCCACCGTCGCGATCGTGATGGGCGTGATCACCGCGGTGATCGCCTACGTCGTCCAGGTCCGCGGAACCCGCCAGGAGAACCGATGAGCACCATCCAGCACCCCGCGACCGGCGCCGCCGGACCGGCCACGGTCACCGAGGCGACCACGACGCAGCGCGACCCACGCACCCGCTCGACCCGGGCCTCCCGGAAAGCCGAGCGGAAGGCCGAGCAGCACGTCGACGGACGCAAGCCGAAGCGTTCCGGCCTGCTCACCGCCGTCATGGTCGTCTTCGTCGTCTACTCGTTCGCGCCGCTGTTCTACCTGCTCGTGAACAGCACGAAGACGCAGTCGTCGCTGCTGTCCACCTTCGGGCTCTGGTTCGGCGGGGACTTCAACCTCTGGCAGAACATCGTCGACACCGTCACGTACAACGACGGCATCTTCCTGCAGTGGTTCGGCAACACGCTGCTCTACGTGGTCGTCGGTGCCGGTGGCGCCACGCTGCTCGCGACCGTCGCCGGCTACGGCATGGCGAAGTTCCAGTTCCCGGGTCGCCGCGCGGTGTTCGCCATCGTGCTCGGTGCCATCGCGGTGCCCGGCACGGCCCTGGCGGTCCCGACCTTCCTGCTCTTCTCCCAGGTCGGCCTGACCAACACCCCGTGGGCGATCATCCTGCCGTCGCTCATCAGCCCGTTCGGCATGTACCTCATCTGGACCTACGCGGTCGACGCGATCCCCGCCGAGCTCCTCGAGGCCGCCCGCATGGACGGCGCCGGCGAGTTCCGGATCTTCTTCACCATCGCGCTCCGCCTGCTCGCTCCCGGTGTCGTCACCGTCCTGCTCTTCGCGGTCGTCGCCACCTGGAACAACTACTTCCTGCCGCTCATCATGCTGAGCGACCCGAAGTGGTACCCCCTGACCGTCGGCCTGAACCAGTGGAACGCGCAGGCCACCGGGTCCGGCGCGCAGCCGATCTACAACCTCGTCGTCACGGGATCGCTCCTCACGATCATCCCGATCGTGGTCGCGTTCCTCTTCCTCCAGCGCTTCTGGCAGTCCGGCCTCGCGGCCGGGTCCGTCAAGGCCTGATCCGTCGGACCGGGAGGCCCGGGGCGACCCCGCCACGTGCCTGCCGGCCCGGCACACAGCAGCACTACCCCCTCTCCACGAAGAAGTGAAAGGCACCCCCATGAACAAGCGTGTCCGGCGTGGGCTCAGCGCCCTCGCCATCGGCGTCACCGCCGCGATCGCCCTCGCCGCCTGCGCGTCCGGCGGATCGTCCTCCGGTGGTTCGTCCGACGACATCACCAAGGCCTTGAAGGACGGTGGCACCCTGACCTACTGGTCCTGGACCCCGTCCGCCAAGGCCCAGGTCGCCGCGTTCGAGAAGCAGTACCCCAAGGTGAAGGTCAAGCTCGTCAACGCCGGCACCGGCGCCGACCAGTACACCAAGCTGCAGAACACCGTGAAGGCCGGCTCGGGCGCCCCCGACGTCGCCCAGGTCGAGTACTTCGCGCTGCCGCAGTTCGCCCTGTCCGACTCGCTCCTCGACCTGTCCGGCTACGGCTTCGACTCGCTCGAGGACAAGTTCGCGAAGAGCACCTGGAGCTCGGTGTCGATCGACGACAAGGTCTACGGCCTGCCGCAGGACTCCGGCCCCATGGCGCTGTTCTACAACAAGACGGTCTTCGACAAGCACGACATCGCCGTGCCGAAGACGTGGGACGAGTACGTCGCCGCCGCGAAGAAGCTGCACAAGGCCGACCCGAACGCGTACATCGCGGCCGACTCCGGCGACGCCGGCTTCACCACGAGCATGATCGCCCAGGCCGGTGGCACCCCGTTCACCACCGACGGCGACAAGGTCACGATCAACCTGCAGGACGCCGGCAGCAAGAAGTGGACGAGCACCTGGAACGAGCTCGTCGAGCAGGGCCTGCTGTCGAAGACGGTCGGCTGGACCGACGACTGGTACAAGCAGCTCGGCAACGGCGAGATCGCCACGATGATCACCGGCGCCTGGATGCCCGGCAACCTGGAGTCCGGCGTCGCCCAGGCCTCGGGTGACTGGCGCGTCGCCCCGATGCCGACCTACGACGGTGGCACCGCCCAGACCGCGAACAACGGCGGCAGCGCCGAGGTCGTCATGAAGCAGTCGAAGAACCCGGCCCTGGCCGCTGGCTTCCTGAAGTGGCTGAACTCGTCCAAGGAGTCGACCGGTGTCTTCATGAAGTCCGGTGGGTTCCCCTCGACGACCGCCGACCTCGACTCGACGGCCTTCCTCGACGAGAAGCCGTCCTACTTCGGTGGCCAGCAGATCAACAAGGTGCTCGTCGACGCGTCGAAGTCCTCGGACAACGACTTCACCTACCTGCCGTACCAGGTGTACGCGAACAGCGTCTACGCCGACACCGTCGGTCAGGCGTACGAGAACGGCACCTCGCTCGACGCCGGCCTCGAGGCCTGGCAGAAGGCGCTCGCCAAGTACGGCAAGGACCAGGGCTTCACGGTCTCGACCAAGTAGCACCGGCACCAACTCTCCGGGGTCGTGCGGACACCGTCCGCACGACCCCGCTGTCTGAAAGAGTCATCTCATGCGATTCGCCATCGGCGACACCGACTTCCTGCTCGACGGCGAGCCGCACCGGGTGCTGTCCGGCGCGATCCACTACTTCCGCGTGCACCCCGACCTGTGGGCCGACCGGATCCGCAAGGCGAAGCTGATGGGCCTCAACACCATCGAGACCTACGTCGCCTGGAACGCGCACGCGCCGTCGCCCGGCGTCTTCGACCTGACCGGCGGGCTCGACCTCGGCCGGTTCCTCGACCTGGTCGCCGCCGAGGGCATGCACGCCATCGTCCGACCCGGCCCCTACATCTGCGCGGAGTGGACCAACGGCGGCCTGCCGTACTGGCTCTTCGCCGACGGCACCGTCGGGGTCCGCCGCGACGAGCCGGGGTTCCTCGCAGCAGTCTCCTCGTACTTGCGGGCGTTGGCGCCGGTGCTGGTCCCGCGGCAGATCGACCAGGGCGGCCCGATCGTGCTCGTGCAGGTCGAGAACGAGTACGGCGCGTACGGCTCCGACCCCGTGTACCTGCAGAAGCTCGAGCAGATGCACCGGGCGATCGGGCTCACCGTCCCCTTCACGAGCGTCGACCAGCCGATGGGCACCATGCTCGAGGACGGTTCGCTGCCCTCGCTGCACAAGACCGGCTCGTTCGGCTCGCGGTCCGCCGCGCGCCTCGAGCGGCTCCGCCAGGCCCAGCCCACCGGCCCCCTGATGTGCTCCGAGTTCTGGGACGGCTGGTTCGACAGCTGGGGCGAGCACCACCACACCACACCGGCGGCTGCCTCGGCATCGGACCTCGACGTCCTGCTCGCCGCCGGCGGCTCGGTGAACATCTACATGTTCCACGGCGGCACGAACTTCGGCTTCACGAACGGCGCGAACGACAAGGGCGTGTACCGACCGATCGCGACGTCGTACGACTACGACGCGCCGCTCGACGAGGCCGGACGGCCCACCCCGAAGTTCCACGCCTTCCGCGCGGTCATCGAGCGCTACGCGCCCGTGGCGCCGCTGCCGGCGTCGATGGAGCCGGGTGGGTCGGGTCGCCTTGAATCGTATGACCATTCGGGCGACCGGGAGGCCCGGGTCATCCCCGCCACGGACCTCGCCGTCCGTCTCGACCGCGTCGCGTCGCTCCGCTCCCTGCTGCGCACGCTCACGACGTGGTCGGCGCACGACGAGCCGCCGACGTTCGACGCCCTCGGTGCAGCCAGCGGCTTCGTGCTGTACCGGACCGAGGTCGACCTGCCCACCGGCGGTGTGCTGACCATCGGCGAAGAGGTCCGCGACCGCGCGGTCGTCTCCGTCGACGGTGTCGTCGTCGGCGTCCTGGAGCGCGAGCACCACGACCGTGCCATCGCCCTGCCGCCGGTGACCGGCACGCTCGAACTGCTCGTCGAGGACCAAGGACGGGTCGACTACGGCGTCCGCATCGGCGAACCGAAGGGCCTGATCGGCAGGGTCGCCGTCGACGGTGTCCCGCTGTCGCGCTGGACCGCGGCACCGTTGGCGCTCGACCCGATCGCACCGTCCGCCCTCGAGGCGCTGTCCGCCGTGGACCCGACCGACGGCGACGTGCTCGCCGGGCCCACGTTCGCCGCGGGGTCGTTCGACCTCGACGCGGTGGACGACCGCTACCTGGCGCTCGACGGCTTCCGCAAGGGTGTCGCCTGGGTCAACGGGTTCTGCCTCGGTCGGTACTGGTCGCGCGGCCCGCAGCAGACCCTGGCGATCCCCGGTCCGGTCCTGCGGCAGGGGCGGAACGACCTCGTCGTCCTCGAGCTGCACGCCGCTGCGTCCCGCACGGCCCGCCTGCTCCTCGAGCCGTCGTTGGGCCACACCGAGGGGTAGCCGCGCGTACCTGGTCGAATCGGGCATACCTGGTCGGAACTTCCGACCAAGTATGCCCGATTCCGCTTTCCAACGCAGACGTCATGGGAAGGATCAGTCGCGGTCGAGAGCGTCCAGGTCGGCGAGGGCCTGCTCGGCATCGGCGATCCGGTCGGCCTCGGGACGCGTCCACCACTCCGGGCCCCGTTCGCCGAGCCCGTGCTTCGCCAGGCCGTTCCGGTGCCGGGCCGCGGCCAGCGCCTCGTCGTCGCCCGCGCCCTTGGCCTGCTTGACGGCGTTCCGCCCGCGGCCGAGGTGGCTCCGGAGCGCCGCCGCGACGTCCTCGGCGAGCACGGGGTCAGTCCGGCGCCATCGTCGCCCGTTGACGACGAAGAAGTGGTCGTCGGGTTCGGCAGTCATGGTCCGAGTCTGCTCCGACGACTCAGGGGATGAGCCGGTCGGCCCGGTAGCGCGCGAACAGGTCGGCGAAAGCCCGCTCGGTCCGACGGAACGCGGTGAACCCGGCCTCGCGGCTCTTCCCCATGTCGGTGACGACCTCCATCGCGCGACCGAGGTCGGCGTCGGTGTGCCACCACGAGGCGAGGCGCGTGATGTCCGCCTCGACCAGACCGTGTCGCTCGGCGATGCCGGCCCACTCGGACTCGTACGGCGCCATCTGCTGCTCGAGCGGACGCGGCTCGTCCTGGTAGCCGACCACGCGTGCGGGGTCGACGCCGAGGTGCGCGGCCAGGCGCGGCCACATCCAGCGCCAGCGGAAGACGTCGCCGTTCACGATGTTGAAGGCCTCGTCGGCGCCCTCCGGTGCGGTCGCCGCCCAGACCATCTGCTCGGCGAGGATCCCCGCTTCGGTCATGTCGGTCAGGCCGTTCCACTGCGCCTCGCTGCCCGGGAACACGAAGTCCAGGTCGAGTTCCTTCGCCAGCGTGGCCTGCACGGCGATCGTCAGCCCCATGTTCATCGCGTTCCCGACGGCGTGTCCGATCACGGTGTGCGAGCGGTGCACGGACCACGTGAACCCCTGGCGCTCGGCAGCGGCGAAGAGCTCGTCCTCTTGCGCGTAGTAGAAGTTCGGGGTGTCGAGCCGGGGCTCTTCTTCGTGGAACGGCGTGTCCGGCATCTCGCCCGCTGCGTAAGCCTCGAACGGGCCGAGGTAGTGCTTCAGCCCGGTCACCAGTGCGACGTGCGCCAGCGGTGCGTGCGCGAGTGCTGCGAGCAGGTCACGCACCATCCCGCCGTTCACGCGGATGTTCTCCGCCTCGGTCTCCTGGCGCTGCCATGCGGTGAAGAACACGTGCGTGGGGCGTTCGTCGGCCAGGGCGGCGCCGAGGCTGTCGGGGTCGCGGAGGTCGGCGGCGACGGTCCGGACGTCCTGCTGGGAGAGCGGTCGGCGGGACAGCGCGGTCACGTCCCACCCGAGTTCGAGCAGGTGGTTCACCAGGGCGGACCCGGTGATGCCGCTCGCTCCCACGACGAGGGCTCGGGGCTGGACAGGGGTCGGTTCGGTCGATCCGGTTGCAGTCATCCCTGTGCCCAACCGACGTTGCACGGCAGGTGTTCCCTCACCGCGGGCGGCGGATGCGGATCGGGCCCTTGGCGGTCGACGGGTCGACCACGGCGCCGCCCTGTGTGATCTCGACCTCGCCACGGGCCGTCATCCGTCGAGCGGCTCGCCGGGCGGGTTCCATGAGCGGCCGCCAGTCGTCGGGATCGAGCGACCGGGCGACCTCGGACGGGCAGATGCTCGAGGTCCGTGCCCGCGCGGCGAGCAGCTCGTCGATGCGCTGCTCGAGCGCCAGGTCCGTGGCGTCGACTCCGTGCCGACGGCAGGCGGCGGAGCACCACTTCGCCTCGGGCGCGGCAGACGACGGCATCCGGCGGCCGCACCCGGCGCAGGTCCGTTCCGCGTTCGCCGACTCCGACGCAGCAGCGTCCGCTTCCGTCCTGATCGCACGTCCCATGCCCACATCCTCGTCCTGCCGTCCCTGTCCGTTCCCAGCACGGGAGCGCCCAGCACAGGCGCGGCTGGCAGCATCGGAGCGGTGAGCACCGACACCGCACCGTCCCGTCCGCCCGAGCCCGCCTGGGTCCCGCACGTCATGTGGTGGCACGTGTACCCGCTCGGGTTCGTCGGTGCGGACGTCCGCCCCGGCACGCCGGTCGACGAGCGCGTCGTCGAGCACCGCCTCGGCCGCATCGAGCCCTGGCTGGACCACGTCGTGGACCTCGGCCTGAACGGCCTGCTGCTCGGACCGGTGTTCGCGAGTTCCACGCACGGCTACGACACGGTGGACCACTTCCGCATCGACCCGCGCCTCGGCGACGACGACGACTTCGACCGCCTGGTGACCGCTGCGCACGAGCGGGGGATCCGAGTGCTGCTCGACGGCGTCTTCAACCACGTCGGCCGCGAGCACCCGGCGTTCCGGGCGCTCGAGGAACAGGGGCCGGACGCGGCGGCGGAGCTGTTCGCGATCGACTGGTCGGGGTGGACGCCGGGGCAGCCGGTGCCGGTCGGGCTGTTCGAGGGGCACGACATCCTCGTCGCGCTCGACCACGACAGCCGAGCGACCGAGGACCTGGTCGTGCAGGTGATGACGCGCTGGCTGGAGCGGGGGGTCGACGGCTGGCGACTCGACGCGGCCTACGCGGTCCCGCCGGCGTTCTGGGCGCGGGTGCTGCTGCGGGTGCGCGAGCGGTTCCCGGACGCGTGGTTCAGCGGCGAGGTCATCCACGGCGACGCGGCGACGATCGCGCGGGAGTCGACGATGGACTCGCTGACGCAGTACGAGCTGTGGCAGGGCATCTGGCACGGCATCGCGGACGGCAACGGCCACGAGACGGCGCACGCGATCGAGAGGCACGACGCCCTGCTCGGGACCTTCGCGCCGACGACCTTCATCGGCAACCACGACGTGACCCGCATCGCGAGTGCGGTGGGCGAGCAGTTCGCCGGGCACGCGGCCGCGGTGCTGTTCACGGTCGCGGGGACACCGATCGTCTACGCGGGCGACGAGTACGGCTGGACCGCCGTCAAGGAGGAACGCGAGGGCGGCGACGACGCGGTCCGACCGGAGTTCCCGCCGACACCACCGGCGGCGGGCGACCTGACCCACGCGTACGAGGCGCTCATCGCCCTGCGCCGACGCAACCCGTGGTTGCACCTGGCGCACACCGACGTCGTCCACGTGACCAACACCGCGATCGTCCTGCGGACCGCGACGTCCGACGCGGCGGTCGTGACCGCCCTGAACCTGTCGGCCGACCCCGTCGAGGTCCCCGCGGGGGATGCGGCGCAGGTCGAGGCGGGCGGTGCGGACCTGCGGGACGGAACCCTGCGCCTCCCGGCCCAGGGGTGGGCAGTCCTGTCCCGCTGAACCGAGAAAGCGACAGAAGTGCGCGGATGTTCCGCAGCACTCTGTCGCTTTCGCGGGGGCAGGGGCCGGGGCGACCCCGGAAGGACGCCCCTACTTGCGCGCGGACGCCGCCCGACGCTTGTTGAACACGTCGAACGCGACGGCGGCGAGCAGCACGAGGCCCTTGATGAGGGACTGGTACTCGGTGCCGACGCCGAGGATCGACATGCCGTTGTTGAGCAGCCCGATGATGAGACCACCGACGATGGCTCCCGGCACGGTGCCGATGCCGCCCGTGACCGCTGCACCACCGATGAACACCGCGGCGATCGCGTCGAGCTCGAAGCCGTTGCCCGCACCGGGTGCCGCCAGGTTGAGCTGACCGGTGAAGACCACGCCGGCCAGGGCCGAGATGACGCCCATGTTGACGAACAGCATGAACGTGACCCGCTTGGTCTTCACGCCGGACAGCTGCGCGGCCAGGGCGTTGCCACCGATGGCGTAGACGTGGCGGCCGAACACCGCACTCCGCATGACGACCGAGTAGATCACCACGAGCGCGCCGAGGATGACGAGCACGATCGGGGTGCCGTTGTAGCTGGCCAGCAGCAGGGCCACGTAGACGACCAGCACGACGCCGAACACGAGCTTCACGATGAACCAGGCGAACGGCTCGCTCTCGAGCTGGTACTTGCGACGCGTGGCGCGGCCGCGGAACGCGGTGACCGCCATGACGGCCGCGGCGGCGAAGCCGAGGATCATCGTGAGCGGCTCGTACCCGGTGGTGCCGAACGAGGGCAGGAAGCCGGAGCCGAGGGCACGGAACCCGTCCGGGAACGGCGAGATCTGCTGGTTGTGCAGCACGATCTGGGCCGCACCGCGGAAGGCGAGCATGCCGGCCAGGGTGACGATGAACGCCGGGATCCCGAAGTAGGCGATCCAGAAGCCCTGCCAGGCGCCGACGAGCGCGCCGACGACCAGGCAGAGCACGACGGCGATCGGCCACGGGACGTGCCACTGCGTGATCATCACGCCGGCCATGGCGCCGGTGAAGGCGACGACCGACCCGACGGACAGGTCGATGTGCCCGGCGATGATGACCATCACCATGCCGATGGCGAGGATCAGGATGTAGCTGTTCTGGACGATCAGGTTCGAGACGTTGATCGGGGCCAGCGTGATGCCGCTGGTCGTCACCTGGAAGAAGATGACGATGACGATCAGCGCGATGAACAGGCCGATCTGACGGAGCTGCCCGGTGAGGTAGCCGGCGGCGGACTTAAGCGCGTTCATTGACAGGGGTCTCCCGTTCCTGGGTCATGTACTGCATGAGGACCTCTGGCGTGGCCTCGGAGCGGGGCACGTCAGCGGTGATCGTGCCCTCGGAGAGCGTGTAGATGCGGTCGCAGATGCCGAGGAGCTCCGGGAGCTCCGAGGAGATCACGATGACCCCCTTGCCCTGGTCCGCGAGGCTGTTGATGATCGTGTAGATCTCGTACTTCGCACCGACGTCGATGCCGCGGGTCGGCTCGTCGAGGATGAGCACGTCCGGATCGGTGTACATCCACTTCGACAGGACGACCTTCTGCTGGTTGCCGCCGGAGAGCTTCCCGGTGACGACGTCGACGTTCGGTGCCTTGATGTTGAGGTTCTTCAGGAACTGCCCGGCGACGGTGGTCTCCTCGGACGCGTTGACGAAGCCCCAGTTCGCGAGCTTGCCGAGCGCCGACCCGGAGATGTTCCGCTTGATGTCGTCGATCAGGTTCAGGCCGTAGCGCTTGCGGTCCTCGGTGACGTACGCGATGCCGTGGTCGATCGCCTGCGACACCGTGTGCGTCTTGATCGGGGTGCCGCGCTTGTAGACGGTCCCGCTGATCCCGGATCCGTACGACCGGCCGAAGACGCTCATCGCGAGTTCGGTCCGCCCGGCACCCATGAGCCCGGCGATGCCGACGATCTCACCGGCACGCACGTTCAGGTCGACCTGGTGGATGATCTCGCGCGAGCCGTCGAGCGGGTGGTGGACCGTCCAGTCCTCGATCCGCAGGAGCTCCTCGCCGATCTGCGGCTCGTGCTCGGGGTACCGGTTCGACAGGTCGCGGCCGACCATGCCGCGGATGATGCGGTCCTCGGACACGTCGTCGGCGTGCATGTCGAGCGTCTCGATGGTCTTGCCGTCGCGGATGATCGTGACGTTGTCCGCAATCGCCTTGATCTCGTTGAGCTTGTGGCTGATGATGATCGCCGTCATGCCCTCGGCCTGCAGCGAGCGGATGAGCTCGAGCAGGTGCGCGGAGTCGTCGTCGTTCAGGGCCGCGGTGGGCTCGTCGAGGATGAGGAGCTTGACCTCCTTCGAGAGCGCCTTCGCGATCTCGACGAGCTGCTGCTTCCCGACACCGATGTCCACGATCTTCGTGACCGGGTTGTCCTTGAGGCCGACGCGCTGCAGGAGCTCGGCAGCCGCCAGGTTCGTCTTGTTCCAGTCGATGAAGCCGCCCTTGGACCGCTCGTTGCCGAGGAAGATGTTCTCGGCGATCGACAGGAACGGGCTCAGCGCGAGCTCCTGGTGGATGATGACGACGCCAGCGGCCTCGGAGTCGTTGATGTTCGCGAACGAGACGGGTGCGCCGTCGAGCAGGATCTCGCCCTCGAAGGAACCGTGCGGGTAGACGCCCGACAGCACCTTCATGAGGGTCGACTTGCCGGCGCCGTTCTCGCCGCAGATCGCGTGGACCTGGCCGCGCTCGACCTCGATCGAGACGCCCTGCAGGGCCTTCACACCGGGGAACGTCTTGGTGATGTCACGCATCTCGAGGATCGTGTCCGTCACGTCGACCGCCTTCCGTAGTGCGCGCCGTGGCGCGCGGATGGGGCGGACGGGAGGCACGGGGCGGGGTCGACCCGTGCCTCCTGTCCGACAGGTGGGTTGCGACTACTTCAGGTCGGCTTCGGTGTAGTAGCCGGAGTCGACGAGGACTTCCTTGTAGTTGTCCTTGGTGACGACCGTCGGCTGGAACAGGAAGGTCGGGACGACCTTGACCTTGTTGTCGTAGCTCTTCGTGTCGTTGACCTCGGGCTTGTCGCCGCTGAGCAGGTCCTCGGCCATGGTGACCGACTGCTTCGCGAGCTTGCGCGTGTCCTTGTAGATGGTCGAGTACTGCTGACCGGCGATGATCGACTTGACCGAGGCGGCCTCAGCGTCCTGACCCGTCACGATCGGGAGCGGACGGTCACTGGTGCCGTAACCGGCGCCCTGCAGCGCCGAGATGATGCCGATCGAGATGCCGTCGTACGGCGAGAGCACGCCGTCCAGCGTGGTGCCGCCCGAGTAGGACTTGGCGACCAGGTTCTGCATGCGGGCCTTGGCGGTCGCCGGGTCCCACTGCTGCGTGGCGGCCTGGGACAGCGAGTCCTGCCCGGACTGGATCTTCAGCGTGCCGTCCTCGAGGTACGGCTTGAGGGTCTTCATGGCGCCGTTGAAGAAGAAGCCCGCGTTGTTGTCGTCGAGCGAGCCGGCGAAGACCTCGATGTTGAACGGGCCCTTCTTGCCGGTCTTCTCGCCCTTGTCGTCCAGGACGCCGAGGCCGGTGAGCAGGCTGGTGGCCTGGTCGACGCCGACCTTCTCGTTGTCGAACGACACGTAGTAGTCGACGTTCTTGTTGCCCGTCAGCAGGCGGTCGTAGGAGATCACCTTGATGCCGGCCTTGGCGGCGGCGTCGAGCTGGTCGGAGAGCGCGCCACCGTCGATCGACGCGATGATCAGGACCTTCGCGCCCTTCGTGATCATGTTGCTGACCTGCTGGGCCTGCTGCTGGACCTTGTTGTCGCCGTACTCGAGGTCGACCTTGTAACCGGCCTTCTCGAGGTCGCTCTTGACGGCGTTGCCGTCCTTGATCCAGCGTTCGGAGACCTTGGTCGGCATCGCGACGCCGACGAGTGCGCCCTTGTTGTCGGAGCTGCTGCCGCCGCCGTCGGTGGACGCACGGCCGCCGGCCGAGCAACCGGCAAGGGCGATGGCGATGCCGAGGGCTGCGACGCCCGCGACGATCTTGCGCTTCATCATCGAAGTACCTCTGTTCCTGCGCGTCGACATCGACGCGCTCGGGTGCCGGGGCTGCTGTGCCCCGAGGGATGTTGCTCGAAGTGAGCGCTCACATAATGGGGGATTCCGTTACGGGGTGTCAACTCGTCGTGACCGTTTCGCGATCTTGTCGCGCGGACCGGACTGCGCGGTACGGTTGGCCACGTGACGACCACGACCGCCCCAGAGGGCACGGGCGGCAAACGCCGGAAGGCGCCGACGATCTTCGACGTCGCCGAACGCGCGGGCGTCTCGCACCAGACCGTCTCCCGCGTGATCAACGGCGACCCGACCGTGCGGGACGCCTTCCGCACCCAGGTCACCGACGCCGTCGTCGAGCTCGGGTACCGTCCTCGCGCCGCCGCCCGGGCGCTCGCCGGGGGCCGCAGCCGTGCGCTCGGCATCATCACCGCGGGCGACGCCCTGTACGGTCCGTCGAGCACCGCGATCGGCTTCGAACGTGCGGCGCGGTCAGCCGGCTACCACGTGTTGCTCTCCACCCTGCCAGAGGACCCGACGCCGACGGACCTGACCGGCGCGCTCACGACACTGCTCGCGCAGGACGTCGCGGCGATCGTGCTCGTCGCCGCGGACAACCGGGTGCTCGACGCCCTCGCGTCGCTCACCGTGCCGGTCACCGTGCCCGTGGTCGTGTCGAACGCCGTGCAGCGCGACGCGGTCCGGACCCCGGTGGCGCCGACCGTCGCCGCGGTCGCGATCGACCAGGCCGCGGGGACCGAACTCGTCATGCAGCACCTGTTCGACCACGGACACCGCCGGATCGTGCACATCGCGGGGCCGCACGTCTCGCAGGAGTCCGAGGTCCGCCGGGCCACCTACGTGCGGATCATGCAGCAGGCGGGTCTCGAACCCGTCGTGCTCGAGGGCGACTGGACCCCGGCGAGCGGGTTCGCGGCTGCACGGCACATCGACGTGACGGTCGTCGATGCGGTGTTCGCCGGCAACGACCAGATGGCGCTCGGGGTGCTGCACGCCTTCGCCGACGAGGGGCTGCGCGTGCCCGACGACATCGCGGTGGTCGGGTTCGACGACGTGCCAGAGGCCGCGCACTTCACGCCGCCGCTGACCACCGTGCGGCAGGACTTCCGGGCCATGGGGGAGCGGGTGCTCGACACCGTGCGGGCCCTGGTCGAGGGGGAGCCCCGCGACGAGACGCTGCTGGCCCCCGAGCTCGTGGTGCGGCGGAGCGCCTAGCTCGGCGGACCTCGCACGGTGCGAGGGGTGGTGTCGAACGGTGCGAGGTTCCGTGCTCCGTGCGAGCCACCGGGCCTGGCACGGAGTACGGAACCTCGCACCGGAGCGGACCCTCGCACGGTGCGGGGCAGGCGCGGCCTGAAGGGCTGACCCGACCGTCAGCCCTTCAGCGCGCCCGACGACAGGCCCGCGACGTAGAACCGCTGCAGCCCGACGTAGAGCGCGATGCACGGGATCATCGCCACCACCGACCCGGCGACGAGGTTGCCGTACGACACCTGCCCGTACGCCCCGGTCTGCAGGTTGAGCAGCGCCACCGGCAGCGTGTAGAGCGAGTCCTTCGTCAGGAACGTCAGCGCCCCGAGGAACTCCGTCCACGACGCCAGGAACGCGTACAGCGCGGCGGTCGCGGCGCCGGGCAGCAGGAGCGGGCGGAGCACGGACACGACGACCCGGAAGCGGGACGCCCCGTCGACGAACGCCGAGTCCTCGAGCTCGGTCGGGATCGACTCGAACGCGTTCCGCATCACGAACACCCCGAACGGCAGGTTCACCGTCGTGTAGAACAGCACGAGCCCGAGCAGCGAGTTCGTGAGCTTCATGGCGTTCATCTCGAGGTACAGCGGGGTGAGGATCGCCTGGAACGGCACCATCATCGTCAGCAGCACCAGGCCGAAGACGATGCCCGACCCGCGGAACCGGAAGCGGGCGAACCCGTACCCGGCCATCGTCGCGATCACGGCGGTCAGCACCGCGGTGGCGATCGACACGATCAACGAGTTGAACACGCCGGTCAGCAGGTGCGACGACGAGCTGAACACCGCCGCGAAGTTCTGCCAGCCGAGCTGGAAGAAGGTCGCGGGGTCGGCGGCCTGCGTGATGACGGCCTCGGACTGGAACGCCCGCAGGATCGACCACAGCAGCGGGACACCGAAGACGAGCACCGACCCGACGCCGGCGATCACGTACAGGGTGCGCTTGACGGCGGTGTCGCGGGGGTGCCGGACGCTGCCCTGGTGGTGGCGTCGACGGCGTCCGTCACCAGTTGTGGTCAGCGTACGGGTGGACAGGTCCGGCGCCGCGAGGCCGGCACGGGAGGTCGTGGTGCTCATGGCTCAGTCCTTCTCTCGCAGTGCCCAGAACTGGAACACCGTGACGGCGGCGATGACGACGACCAGGGCGATCGACTCGGCGGTCGCGGCGCCGAGCTGCAGGTTGACGAAGCCACGGTTGTAGATCGCGTTGACGATCGTCGTGGTCTCGGTCCCCGGCCCGCCCTGGGTCAGGATGTAGAACTGGTTGAACGCGAGCAGCGAACCGATCACCGAGATGATGGCGCTGAGGGCGATGGTCGAGCGGATCATCGGCAGGGTGATGAGCCGTTCGGTCTGCCACCAGGACGCGCCTTCGAGCTGGGCGGACTCGTACACCTCGTCGGGGATGCCCTGCATGGCCGACATCAGGAGCACCATCGTCAGGCCGGACACCGCCCAGACCACGAGCACGCAGATGAGCAGCGTGGCGAGGGGGCCGTTGACGAGCCAGGCGGTGCTGCCGTCGGTGATGCCGAGCCAGCGGAGCACCATGTTCACGGCTCCGGAGTTCGGCTGCGCCTCGAGCACGAGCATGAACGACAGCGTGGTCAGGCCGACGACGTACGGCAGGAAGAACACCGTCCGCAGCAGGGTGCTGCCCCGTCGCCGTGCCCGGATGAGCACCGCCAGGAAGTAGCCGAGCACCAGGATCGGCACCGTCACGATCGCGGTGTACAGCAGCGTGTACCCGATGGCGTGCACGAACGTCGGGTCCTGGAACAGCGTCAGGTAGTTCTGCAGCCCGATGAACCGGTACGGGCCGATCAGGGGCCAGTTCGTGAACGAGATGTAGAGCGCGAACACGAGCGGCGCGAGGACGAACACCGCGACGAAGACGATCGCCGGGGTGACGAGCACGGCGCCGGCGCGCGGCGGGTGCGTGAGCGACCCGCGGGACGGCCCCGAGCGGCCCGGGCGGCCGGCGTCGCGGCCGACGGTGGGTCGGCCGGCGCCGGTCCGTCGGTTGGAGATGGTGGTCATGTCTGCACCTCTCTGTGCTTGTCGAACTGCGGGCAACGAACGAGCGAGCGAACGAACAGGCGGACGAGCGACGGTCAGGCCTGGACCTGATCGAGGATGCGGGTGTAGTCCGCCTGCGCCGTCTTCATGGCGGCAGCGGTGCCCGAGCCGAACACCGCCTCGCGGAACATCGCGAAGTACGGCGACGACGGCTGGTTGACGAGCAGGTTGTACGCCAGGGTTTGCGGCGCGTAGCCCTTGTCGATGGCGTCGAGCGGGCCGAACGCCAACGGGAACCGCTTCCGGTACTCGGGTGTCGCGGCGTCGGAACGGGTGGGGAAGTACCCGCCGTCGGGCAGTGCCTGCTGTTGCTGCAGGCCGTTCGCGTACTGCATGAACGCCCAGCCGCCGGACGGGTTCGCCGCGCCGTTCGGGATGCACATGTTGTCGCCGCCGTCGAAGAACGACCGCTGGCCGTCCCACGACGGGATGAGCACCGTCTGCATCTTCGCCCGCATCGCCTTGGTGGCGGCCGGCACCGTGGCGCCGTACGAGGTCGGGAAGATCCCGACCTTGCCGGCCCGGAAGTCCGCGCCCCACGTCGTGCCGGCGTCCGAGTAGGTCGCCTTCGACAGCGCGCCGTCCTTCCAGAGCTGCCGGTAGAACTCGAGCATCCGTTCCAAGGCTTCGTTGCCGGTGATGTTCGCCGTCTGCTTGCCGACCTCGCCGGACATCATGTCGACGCCCGTCGCCCACACGTGCGGCTGCGTGACGAAGCCGATGATGCCGGCGGCGTTGCCGGAGATCGACCACCCGTAGACGTCGTCGTCGAGCTTCCGGATGGCCTTCGCCGCGTCGAGCAGCGTGGAGAGGTCCTTCGTGGAGTCCTCGACGTCGAGCCCGGCCCGGTCGAACAGCTCGGTGTTGACGAACAGCTGCGAGTTGTCCGCCAGGTAGGGCAGCCCGTAGTACCGGTCGCGGTACTCGAGCAGCCGCAGGTGTCCCGGTGAGATCGCGTCGAAGTAGTCGAGGCCCTTGACGACGTCGGTCAGGTCGGCGAACGCCTCGCGGAAGATGAACAGCTGCGAGTTGATGTCGTCGATGTCCACGACGTCCGGCGGCTCACCGCCCCGGATCGCGGTCGCGAGCTTCGTCACGTACTGACCGTCCGGCACCGGGGTCAGCTCGACCTGCAGCTTCGGGTTCGCCTTGTTGAACCCGGCCACGGCCGAGGTCAGTCCGGCCTGGGTCGCGGACCGGCACCACACGTGCACGGTGCCGGTCGCGTCCTTCCCGAAGCTCGCCACCTTCGCGTCCACCTTCGGCAGGGTGCCGGAGCACCCCGCCAGGGCGAGGGCCGCCCCGCCGGCGACGCCGCCGACCAGGAACGCTCTGCGGTCCATCACGTCACCGCGCCAGCGGGAGCCACACGCGCATCGGCGCAGCCCCGCGGTTCGCCCAGGCGTAGTAGGGAACCGCTGTCGCGGTGACGGCCGGGAGGTCCGTGGTGGCGACCTGCGAGCCGGCCGCGTCGTCGACGCTGGTCGCGCTCACGGCGTGATCCGCGCCTCCCGGTCGGGTCGCGTCCAGCCGCTGGTACGGCCACGCTGCCTGCTCGTGTGCGGCAGGGGCGTGTCCGGGCACGCGCAGCGTGACGATGCCGTCGAGGACGTCGTCGCGGCGTTCCTCGGTGATCGGGGCGGCGGCGTCGACCGTCAGGTCGTCGACCGTGAAGCCCTGCTGGTCCGCCTGCTCCACCGCGTACACGAGGGGGCCGCGCTCGATGGCGACCTGGCCGCGGGCGGCGTCGATGCGGGAGTCCGCGACGTACCGGTGCGGCGTCGTGTCGAAGGCGAGCTCGACGGTGTCCCCGGCGGTCCAGTGCCGGTCGATGACGTGCAGCGTGCCCGGCTCCGGGTGCGCGGCCCCATCCGGTCCCTGCACCGTCGTCGCGTCCGACCAGACCGGGATCCGCAGGCCGAGGGCGAGCAGGCCGTCCTCGGTGACCGTGACGACCACGTGGCCGTCGTGCGGGTAGCCCGTCTCGACCGACACCGGGCCGAGGTCCGCGGTCGCGTACTGGTGGATCTGCAGGCCGCCGTCGGTCGCGGTCGCCAGGTAGCCGTCCAGGCTCGCGAACGTGCGCATGATGTTCGGCGGGCAGCAGGCGCAGTCGAACCAGCCGCGGCGCCCGTGAGCGGGGGAGCGGTTCTCGTCTTGGTGCGCGTGGTCCCGCTGCTGCAGGGGGTTCACGTAGAAGTACTCGGTGCCCGCCAGGCTCACGCCGGCCAGGAACGCGTTGTACAGCAGGCGCTCGATCGCGTCGGCGTAGACCGGCTTGCCGGTGGCGAGCAGCAGGCGCCACGCCCACTGCACACCGCCGATCGCCGCGCAGGTCTCGGCGTAGCCGCGGTCGGTCGGCAGCTCGTAGGGGTCGCCGAACGCCTCCCAGTCCCAGCGCGCCCCGAGGCCGCCGGTGATGAACGCCTTCGTCGCCATCATGTCGGCGAACTGGCGCTCGCTCGCGGCCAGCAGCTCGGTGTCGCCGGTCTCGATCGCGACGTCGACGGCGCCGGCTGCCAGGTACACGGCGCGGACGGCGTGGCCCTCGACGGTCGTGGCCTGCCGGCTCGGCACCCGGTCGGAGAAGTACGTCGGCTCGCCGCCGGCGCGCTCGATGATGCCCGTGCCGCGGGCGTCGACGAACCAGTGCGCCAGGTCGAGGTAGTCGCGGTTGCCGGTCTCGCGGTACAGCTCGACGAGGCCCATCTCGACGACGGGGTGGCCGTCGACGTCGCGGGTCTTCGGCGTGCCGTCCGGTGCGGTGCCGTCGCCGAACGTGCGGACGAGGTGGTCGGCGTTCTTGACCGCGACGTCGAGCAGACCGGTGTCGCCCGTCGCGCGGTGCTGCGCCACGGCCGCCTGGTACAGGTGCCCGGCGCAGTACATCTCGTGGCTCCACTTGAGGTCCGTGTACCGCTCGCCCTTGCCGCGGATCTGCTGCACGGAGTCGAGGTAGCCGTCGTCGGCCTGCGCCTGGGCGTACAGGGCGGTGACCTCGCGCTGCAGTTCGAGCAGGTCCTCGGACGGGGCGCGGCCGTACTCCCACGCCACCGCCTCGAGCCACTTCGTCACGTCCGAGTCCATGAAGATCGGACCGGTGGCCTCACCCTCCTCGAGCCCGGCGGCGATGCGCAGGTTGCGGAAGTTGCCGGCGGTCTCGAGCAGGGCGTACCCGCCGCGGACCGCGTCACGGCCGTTGCGCTCCTGCCGGAGTGCCCAGAAGCCGCCGGTGATCCGGGCGTCGCCCGTCGGCAGGGGCCGGAGCGTGAGGTGCGCGTCGGCGGTCGGGAGGACCGGGGTCGCGGTGTGCGCACGGCTGTCGGTCGCGAGCGTGGTGGTCATGTCGCCTCCTTGCGATGTGACGGGGACCGTCCCGGTGCCGCCGTTCGTGCAGCGTTTCGGAAAACGGTTTCTGCGGTGGACGTTACGACACTGGTCTTCGCCGCGCAAGAGGAGTGCTGGGTTTTCTGCGTATGCTCGTCATCACGTCCCGCGATCCGGAAAGGAACTTGCCGTGACCCTCGAGCGCACCGGTGTCGACCGCGGCACGCAGCCCGTCCGGATCACCGACGTCGCCGCGCTCGCCGGGGTGTCGATCGGCACGGCGTCGAAGGCGCTCAACGGCACCGGGCAGCTCCGCGACTCCACGCGCGCACGGGTCAAGGACGCCGCCGAGAAGCTCGGGTTCGTCGGCGACGCCCGGGCCCGGGCACTGTCCTCCGGCCGGACCTACACCGTCGGCATGATCACCACCGACTCGTTCGGCCGGTTCGCGATCCCGGTGCTGCTCGGCGCCGAGGACGCCCTGTCTGCCGGGCAGATGGCCGTCCTGCTGTGCGACACCCGCGACGACCACGTCCGCGAGGCCCACTACCTCCGTTCGCTCGCCGCCCGCGGGGTCGACGGCATCATCGTGACCGGTCGCTCCGCTGATCCCCGGCCGCCGATCGACGTGTCCATCCCCGTTGTCTACGCGTTCACGCCGTCGACCTCGGCGGAGGACGTGTCGATCACGCTCGACGACTCCGCCGGGTCTGCCATCGTCGCCTCGCACGTGCTGACGCTCGGTCTCTCCCGGGTCGCGATCGTGACCGGGCCGCAGCGCCACCAGTCGGCGGTGCGTCGCGTGTCCGGCGCGACGTCGGTGCTCGGATCTCGTCTGGTCACGCCGCCCCTGTTCGGCGAGTGGTCGGAACGGTGGGGGCGCCAGGCCGTCGACGTGCTCGCGCGGCAGTCGCCCGACGTCGACGCGATCGTGTGCGGCAGCGACCAGATCGCCCGCGGCGTGTGCGATCGGCTGCGGGAGCTCGGGCGCTCGGTCCCCGGCGAGGTGGCGGTCACCGGATTCGACGACTGGGACGTGATGGCCCTGGCCTGCCGGCCGCCGCTGACGACCGTGGACCTGCGGCTCGAGGAGCTCGGGCGCGTGGCGGGGCAGGCGTTGCTCGGGCTGATCGACGGCGGGGGTGCGGCCTCGGCGACGGTGACCCCGTCCCTCGTCATCCGCGAGAGCACCGCCGGCGCGTAGGGCGCCGCGCCCGCGCTCCCCGCCCGCGCTCCCCGCCCCGAGGTTCCGAAATCTCGGCATCTGGGCGCGGATCCGAGGCGTTCGTGGAACCTCGGCGTACCGCGGGCGGCGAGTTGTGGAACCTCGGCGGAAGAGAGTGGGCGCGCCATCGCCGGAGGTGGGCTGGACGGGCGCGCTCGAGAACGCTCCCGGAGTGCCCGGCCCGGAGTTCCCGGTCCGAGCTGCCTCGCCGCCCGGGGGTCCAAGATTTCGGCATCTGGGCGCGGATGCGCGGCGTTCGTGGAACCTCGGCGTACCGCGGGCGGCGAGTTGTGGAACCTCGGCGCAACGCAAGCGGCGAGTTGTAGAACCTGGGCGTACCGCGGGCGGGGAGTGTGGAACGTCGGCGCACCTCGGCGGGCGAGCGGGGCGCTCATGCGGCAGGCGCGGAGCGGACGGCGCGCCCGGACGTTGCGAGAGTGAGCGCTCACGTGCCAGGATGTGAGCGCTCACGGAGGACGACGGAGTTCTGGAGGAACGCATGGGCGACGACCCCACCCAGCAGGTCGCGAACGGCCGCACGACACTCGGGATCGAGCTCGGCTCCACCCGCATCAAGGCGTGCCTGGTGGACGAGGACCTCGTCCCCATCGCCGCCGGCTCCCACGAGTGGGAGAACGAGTTCGTCGACGGCCGCTGGACCTACTCGCTCGAGGCTGTCGAGACCGGACTCCGCGCCGCGTACGCCGCGCTCGTCGCCGACGTCGAGGCGCAGTTCGGCGTGCGCCCGACCACCTTCCGCGCGGTCGGCGTGAGCGCGATGATGCACGGCTACCTGGCGTTCGACGCCGCGGGCGAGCTGCTCGTGCCGTTCCGGACCTGGCGCAACACCTCGACCGGCCCCGCCGCCGAGCGTCTGAGCGATGCGCTCTCCTTCAACGTCCCCCTCCGCTGGTCGATCGCACACCTGTACCAGGCCGTCCTCGACGACGAGCCGCACGTGTCCGAGATCGCCGGCGTCACGACCCTCGCGGGCTACGTGCACCGGCGCCTGACCGGGCGGAACGTGCTCGGGGTCGGGGACGCCTCTGGTGTGTTCCCGATCGAGAGCGGCCCCGTCGACAGCGGCCCCGGCGACCCCGGCTCGCGCGACTGGGACGGGTCCATGCTCGCCACGACGCAGGACCTGCTCGGTGCGCACGTCCCTGACCTCCGAGCGATCCTGCCGCAGGTGCTCGTCGCGGGTGAGGAAGCGGGGGCCCTCACGCCTGAAGGCGCCGCGTGGCTCGACCCCACCGGAACGCTCGAACCCGGCGCACCCCTGTGCCCGCCCGAGGGTGACGCCGGCACCGGCATGGTCGCGACGAACGCCGTGGCACCACGGACCGGCAACGTCAGCGTCGGCACGAGCATCTTCGCGATGGTGGTCCTCGAGCACCCGCTGAGCACCCCGCACGAAGAACTCGACGTCGTGACCACCCCGGCCGGTGACGCCGTGGCGATGGTGCACTGCAACAACGGTGCGAGCGAGATCGCGAGTTGGGCGAAGGTGTTCGGACGCTTCGCCCAGACATCGGGCAGCCCGATGGCGACGGACGACGTGTTCCGGGTGCTCCTGGACGAAGCCGAACAGGCCGACCCCGACGCCGGCGGCCTGCTTTCGTTCAACTACCTGGCCGGTGAACCCGTCACCCACGTCGAGGACGGTCGACCCCTGCTGCTCCGGACCCCCGACGCCCGCTTCACCCTGGGCAACCTGGTCCGTTCCGAGGTACACGGCGCGTTCGCCACCCTGGCGATCGGCATGGACGTCCTGCACGGCGAACAGGTGCAGGTCGACCGGATGACCGCGCACGGCGGGCTCTTCCGCACGCCGGGTGCTCCGCAGCGACTGCTCGCCGCAGCCCTGCGAGTGCCGATCGCCCTCGAGGAGACCGCTGGTGAGGGCGGGGCCTGGGGCATCGCCGTCCTGGCCGCCTACCTCGAACACACCGACCAGCAGCTCGCCGACTTCCTGACCGACACCGTGTTCGGCGGGGACGCCGTGCACGTGGCCGACCCCGAGCCGGCCGACGTCGACGGCTTCCAGACGTACCTCAGCCGGTACCGCGCTGCCCTGCCCGTCCAGGCCGTGGCGGCAGCGGTGACCCGACCAGACGCGACCGGAACCGGTGCGGCAGCCGCCCCCGGCGCCGACGCGACCACCGACCGAGGCGAGGAGACAGCGGGAGCCGAGCCGCGCCTCCCGGCAGAGCAGGAAGTGACCCGATGACCGACGCGACCCAGCAGGACGCGACCCAGCAAGACGCGACCCAGCAGGACGCGACCCAGCACGACCCCGACACCCAGCACGCCGTCGCCGCGACCCGCGAACGCGTCGCCCGCCTGCACGGAGAACTCGTCCGCTACGGCCTCGTGATCTGGACCGGCGGCAACGTCTCCGAGCGGGTGCCCGGCACGGACCTGTTCGTCATCAAGCCGAGCGGTGTCTCGAGCGACGACCTGACCCCCGAGAACCAGGTCGTCTGCACGCTCGACGGTGTGCCGGCGGACGGCTGGGGCAATGCCCACGGCCCGTCGAGCGACACCGCCGCGCACGCCCACGTGTACCGGAACATGCCCGAGGTCGGCGGTGTCGTGCACACCCACTCGACCTACGCGACGGCGTGGGCCGCACGAGCGGAACCCATCCCGTGCGTGATCACCGCGATGGCGGACGAGTTCGGCGGGCCGATCCCGGTCGGGCCGTTCGCGATCATCGGCGACGACTCGATCGGCCACGGCATCGTCGAGACACTGACCGGCCACCGCAGCCGCGCGGTCCTCATGCAGAACCACGGTGTCTTCACGATCGGCAAGGACGCGAAGGACGCCGTGAAGGCCGCCGTGATGTGCGAGGACGTCGCGCGGACGGTGCACATCGCGAAGCAGGGCGGGGACGTGGTCCCGATCCCGCAAGCAGACATCGATCGACTCTTCGATCGCTACCAGAACGTCTACGGACAGAACCCCGAAGGAGCCATGCGATGACGCAGGTGAACCCCCAGGCCACCCTGGACAGCTACGAGGTCTGGTTCCTCACCGGGTCCCAGGGCCTGTACGGCGAGGAGACCCTGCGCCAGGTCGAGGAGCAGTCCCGGGCCGTCCACGCGGAGCTCGCCGGGCACCTGCCGGTGAAGCTCGTCTGGAAGCCCGTGTTGAAGGACGCCGACGGCATCCGCCGCGCCCTGATCGAGGCGAGCGCCGACGACAAGGTCATCGGCGTGACGACGTGGATGCACACGTTCAGCCCCGCGAAGATGTGGATCGGCGGGCTGCAGGCGCTGACGAAGCCGCTGCTGCACCTGCACACGCAGGCGAACGTCACCCTGCCGTGGGCGGACATCGACTTCGACTTCATGAACCTCAACCAGGCGGCGCACGGCGACCGTGAGTTCGGCTACGCCCTCGCCCGTCTCGGCGTCCGGCACGCCACCGCGGTCGGGCACGTCTCGGACCCCCGCGTCCAGCAGCGGGTGTCGAACTGGACCCGTGCCGCGGCCGGTGCCGCAGCCGTCCGCGAGCTGAAGTTGACGCGCTTCGGCGACAACATGCGGTACGTCGCCGTCACAGAGGGCGACAAGACCGAGGCGGAGATCGAGCTCGGCGTGCAGGTCAACACCTGGGCGGTGAACGAGCTGGCCGCCGCGGTGTCCGCTGCGTCGGACCAGGAGATCGACGCACTCGTGGCGACGTACGAGCGCGACTACGACGTGGACCCGTCGCTGCGACGCGACGGCGGTGACCGTCACCAGTCCCTCCGTGACGGTGCCGCGATCGAGATCGGCCTCCGCACCCTGCTCGCGCAGAACGGATCCGCCGCCTTCACCACCAACTTCGAGGACCTCGGCACGCTCAAGCAGCTGCCCGGCCTGGCCGTCCAGCGCCTGATGGCCGACGGCTACGGCTTCGGCGCCGAGGGCGACTGGAAGACGGCCGTCCTGGTCCGTGCGATGAACGTCGCCGGCGCCGGCCTGCCGGGTGGTGCGAGCCTGATGGAGGACTACACCTACGACCTCACCCCCGGCGCCGAGAAGATCCTCGGTGCGCACATGCTCGAGGTCTCGCCGACGCTCACCACCACGAAGCCGACGCTGGAGATCCACCCGCTCGGCATCGGCGGCAAGGACGACCCGGTGCGCCTGGTCTTCACCGCCGACTCCGGCGAGGCCGTCGTCGTCGCCCTCTCCGACACCCGCGACGGCTTCCGCCTCACCGCGAACGTCGTCGACGTGGTGCCCCCGACTTCGGCGTTGCCGAAGTTGCCGGTCGGCCGTGCCGTCTGGGAGCCGCGTCCGTCGTTCCCCGTCGCCGCCGAGGCCTGGCTCACCGCCGGTGCCGCCCACCACACGGTGATGACGACGGCCGTCGGCCTGCAGGTCGTCGAGGACCTCGCGACCATGGTCGGCACCGAGTTCCTGGTCATCGACGAGCACACCACCGCACGCGGTTTCCGCGACGAGCTGCGTCTCCAGCAGACGTGGCACCGTCTCGACCGCGGCTTCTGAGGCCGTGACCGTGTCCTCGGCGACGGGCACCAACTGGGCGGGCAACGTCACCTACCGGGCGACGTCGCTCGAGCGCCCGACGTCGGTGGCGGCGCTGCAACAGGTCGTCGCGTCGACCCCGCGCCTGACGGCGCTCGGCTCGCGGCACTCGTTCAACACCATCGCCGACACGGACGCCGTCCAGGTGTCGCTGCAGGACCTGCCTCCGGTGCTCGACATCGACACGTCGCGTCGCGTGGTGCGCGTGGCCGCCGGCCTGACACACAGTCAGGTCGCGGCCGGCCTGGAGGCCCGTGGCTGGGCACTCGGGAACCTCGCGTCCCTGCCGCACATCTCCACGGCCGGTGCCGTCGCCACGGGCACGCACGGCTCCGGCGTCCGCAACCCGTCGCTCGCGCAGGCGGTGGTCGGGCTCGACGTCGTCCGCGCTTCCGGGGCGCTCGAGCACGTCGACGCGTCCTCGCCGGACGGTGCCCTCGACGCCCACCGGGTCGCGATCGGTGCGCTCGGGGTCGTCACCGAGGTGGAGCTCGCCATCGAGCCCACGTTCCAGGTCGCGACGACGGTGCACCTCGACCTGCCGTGGGACGCCGTCGCCACGCACTTCGAGCAGGTGATGTCCGACGCCTACTCGGTGTCGATGTTCACGTCGTTCGACGATCGCGGCGCCCGGCAGGTCTGGGTGAAGCACCGCGTGGACGAACCCGCACCGACCGTCGACCTGGTCGACCTCGGAGCGCGTCCTGCCGACGGCCCCGTGCACCCGGGGGAGAACGACCCTGCCGGCGTGACCGAGCAGGGCGGTGTGCCCGGGCCGTGGGCCGAACGGCTGCCGCACTTCCGGTCCTCGTTCACCCCGTCGACCGGTGCCGAGATCCAGGCCGAGTACTTGATCCCGGCAGCGTCAGCGGTGGCGGCCCTGCAGGCGCTCCGGCCGCTCGAGTCGGTGTTCGCGCCGATCCTCATCGCCGCCGAGGTCCGCACGATCGCGTCCGACACGGCCTGGCTCGCGCCGTCGTCCGGTCGGCAGTCGGTCGGCCTCCACTTCACGTTCCGCCGTGATGCCGCTGCCGTGGCGGCCGCGGTGTCGCGGATCGAGGAGGTGCTCGCGCCGTTCGACCCCCGGCCGCACTGGGGCAAGGTGTCCGGCATGAGCGTCGAGCGCCTGCACGAGGCGTACCCGAGGCTGTCGGACTTCGCGGCGGTCGCGCGCGACGTCGACCCCACGGGCCGATTCCGCAACGCGTACCTGGCGCGCGTCCTGTCCTGACGGGGCGAGGTCCTGACGCGGCGAGGTCCTGGCGGGCGTCGAGTGAGCAGAAGACGACGGTTCCGTCCCCGGGCACCCGTCGTCTTCTGCTCACTCGGTCGCGCCACGGACGCGGGCTCGGTGACGCTCACAGGGGATGCCCATCGGATGTGCGGGCGACCCGCCGGTTCGTCGCTGGGAGCGCACATGTGCATCCACAAAGGTCGGGGGATGGCGAACTTCAACCGCATCCTCGGCATGGCCTCGAAGGTCATCGACAAGCAGCTCCAGAAGCGTGGGCAGGGGGACGGTGCGCCCGGCAACGGAGCGCAGCGCGCTGGCGGGACCGACTGGCGTGACGTCGTCCGCGGTGCAGCGGACCGGCTGACGGGCGACGACCGGAGCCAGCAGCAGCGGCCGCAGCAGCAGTACGGGCAGCCGCAGCAGCACGGCCCGGCCGACTCCGACAAGGTCGCCCTGGCGAAGTACGACTACCTGCTCCGCACCTCGTCGCCGGACCAGCTCGAGCAGGTGCACCACGACGCCTTCGCCCGCCTCACCCCGGCGCAGCGCCAGCAGGTGCGGAATCGCCTGAACTCCGAACTCCCGCCGCACGAGCACCTGCGCGACGACTCCGCCGGCGGCATGGCGCGCGCGATGACCCGCGGCGAGGTCCGCCGTCCGGGCCTGATCCGCCGTGTCCTCGGCGGCTCGAGCAACGGCACCGGCAACGGCAACGGCAACGGCCGCGGGCGTGGTGGCGCCTTCGCGGGTGGTGCCGCGGTCGGCGCCGGGGCGATGGCACTCGGCGGCATCGGTGTCGCGGTCGCCGGGGGAGCGGTCCTGAGCGCCGCTGCCGGGCCCGTCCTCGCCGAGGCCGCGAACCTCGGCGTCGACTTCGACGGCATCGCCTCGGGCATCGGTGACCTCGGGCTGGCGGACCTCGGTGCCGACCTCGGCGGTGGCTTCGAGGGCATCGCGGGCGAGGGCGAGCAGCTCCTCGGCGGCCTCGGTGAGCAGGCGTCGGGCCTCGGCGAGCAGGCCTCGAACCTGGGCAACGACTTCCTCGGGGGCCTGTTCGACCGCTGACCGACGCCCCTCGGGCGGACTCGGTGCAGATCCATCGGGAATAGACGGACGTCGCACGGGACTTGGATTGTTTCGTCGTGCGACGTCGGTCGCACGTGTGATTCGGACGGGCGACCGCCGCGGTGTCAGTATGGACGCCGCCCGGTGACCCGGTCCGCGGAACCGCATGCGGCTGCACCACGGTCGCCACCACCCTTCCCCGAGGAGCTCCACGGTCATGAGACGCCCCAACCGCCTGACGATCACCGCGGCCGTCGCCGCTGCAGCAGCCCTGGTCCTGACCGGCTGCTCGGGTGGGAGCTCGTCGGACGACGGTGACGGCACGGCCAAGGGCGGCACGCTCAACATCCTGACGCCGCAGACGTCGTTCCACCTCGACCCGGCGACGAGCCAGAGCCTCGGCATCACGTCCCTCGGTCTCGTCGCACGGCGACTGACCACGTGGGACGTGGAGCCCGGCAAGACCGCGAAGGTGGTCCCCGACCTCGCGACGGACACCGGCAAGTCCAGCGACGGCGGCAAGACGTGGACGTACACGCTGAAGGACGGGCTGGAGTTCCAGGACGGCACCCCGATCACCACGAAGGACATCAAGTGGGGCATCGAGCGCTCGTTCGCCCCCACGCTCTCCGGCGGCCTGAGCTACCACAAGTCGCTCCTGGTCGGCGGCGACAGCTACAAGGGCCCGTTCGACGGCAAGACCCTCGACAGCATCGAGACCCCGAACGACAAGACCATCGTCTTCAAGCTGAACGACGCCTACGGTGACTGGCCCTGGCTGGCATCGATGCCCGCGTTCACCCCGGTCCCCGAGGGCGACGGCAAGGACACCGGTGCCTACGACCTGAAGCCGGTCGCCTCCGGCCCGTACCAGGTGCAGTCGAACACCCAGGGCACCCAGGTCACCCTCGTGCGCAACAAGTCCTGGAGCGCGAAGACCGACGACGTCCGGACCGCCGGCCCCTCGAAGATCGTGTTCAAGGAGAGCCAGGACGCTTCGACGATCACGCAGACGCTCATCGCGGACAACGGCGACGCCAAGGACTCCTTCGGCGCCATCTACCTCGGGGCTGCCGAGCTGAACCAGGTCCGGAGCAACCCCGCCGCCCAGGACCGCCTCGCCACCTCGAAGGCCGGCCCGATCACGTACATGGCGATCAACACGCAGAAGGGCCAGCTGAAGGACCTCAAGGTCCGTCAGGCCCTGCAGTACGCCGTCGACAAGAAGTCGTTCCGGATCGCCGCCGGTGGCGCGATCGCCGGTTCGTACGCGTCGACCCTGATCACCCCGGGCATCGCCGGGCGCGAGGACTACGACCTGTACAAGACGGGCGCCACGGGCGACGTCGACAAGGCCAAGTCGCTGCTGAAGGAAGCCGGCGTCAGCAACCTCAAGCTGACCCTCGTCACGCAGAACGACCCCACCTACCTCGCGCAGGCGCAGGCGCTGCAGTCCGGCCTGAAGCGTGCCGGCATCACGGTGACGCTCAAGCCGCTCGACTACGACTCCTTCACGCAGGCCACCACGAACGGGACGGACTTCGACCTGTCGCTGTCGAGCTGGCAGCCGGACTTCCCGAGCGCGAACGCCAACCTGCAGCCGCTGTACGACTCGTCGCAGATCGGTGGCGGCGGCTACAACGTCTCGAAGTACAGCAACCCCGAGGTCGACGCCCTGATCGAGAAGGCCAGCGCCACCGTCGACCAGCAGGACGCGCAGAAGCTCTGGGCCGAGGCGGACCAGAAGATCATGGCCGACTCCCCGTCGGTGCCGCTGATCTACGCGAAGCAGTCGTTCCTGGCCGGCTCGAACGTGCAGAACTTCCAGATCGCGGACTTCCCGGCGTACCCGAACTACCTCAAGGTCTCGCTCGCGAAGTGAGTTCCCCGCTGCTCGAGGTCGAGGGGCTCCGCGTCGCGTTCGGCGACGCGGAGCCCGTCGTCCGTGACGTCTCCTTCACCCTGACCCCCGGCCGCGTGCTCGCCCTCGTGGGGGAGTCCGGCTCGGGCAAGTCGGTCAGCGCGATGAGCGTGCTCGGCTTGCTCCCACCCGAGGCCCGGGTGTCCGGCAGCGCCCGGTTCCGCGGCGAGGAACTCGTCGGCGCGTCCGACGAGACCCTCCGCGCCGTCCGTGGTGCCGGCATCGGGGTCGTGTTCCAGGAGCCGATGAACTCCTTCACGCCCGTCCTGTCCATCGGCACGCAGGTCGCCGAGGCAGTCACGGCGCACCCGACGGACCTCGGCCGAGCGGCGGTGTCCGCGCGCGTCGACGAGCTGCTGCGTGCCGCGGGACTCACCGACCCGGAGCGGATCCGCAAGGCCTACCCGCACGAGCTGTCCGGTGGGCAGCTGCAGCGCGCGATGATCGCGATGGCCCTGGCCGGCGACCCGGTCGCGCTCATCGCCGACGAGCCCACGACCGCGCTCGACGTGACGGTGCAGGCCGGGATCCTCGACCTGCTCCGTCGACTCGGTCGCGAGCGCTCCCTCGCCGTCCTGCTCATCACCCACGACATGGGTGTGGTGGCGGACGTCGCGGACGAACTCCTGGTGATGCGCCGCGGCGACCCGGTCGAGCACGGGACGGTCGCCGAGGTCTTCGCGCACCCCGCCGCCGACTACACGCGCCAGCTCCTCGCGGCCGTCCCCAGCCTGGAGGCCCGTGGCGGTCCCGCCGACGCAGCTGCGGATGTCGAAGGGGACCCGTCCACGGCGCGAGCCGACGAGGCGGAGGCGAACCGCGCCTCCCGGCCGCTGGTCGCGCAGCTGCGCGACGTCGCCGTGCGGTACACGCGCCGCGGCGGACCGACCGTCTCCGGCATCGACCTGGACCTGCGGGCCGGCGAGACCGTCGGGCTGGTGGGGGAGTCCGGTTCCGGCAAGTCGACCATCGGACGCGCCCTGGCGGGCCTGGTGCCCGTCGTCGCCGGCTCGGTGCAGGTCGACGGCAGCGACCTGCGGACCGCCAAGGGTCGGCGGCTCCGCGAACTCCGCAGCCACGTCGGCATCGTCTTCCAGGACCCGGCGTCGTCGCTCAACCCGCGGCAGACGATCGGGTGGAGCATCGCCGAGCCGTTGCTCGTGCACGGCACGGCCTCGGGCCCGGACCGCGAGGACCGGGTCCGCGAGCTGCTGACCGCCGTGCAACTCGATCCGTCGTGGGCCGAGCGGTTCCCGCACCAGCTGTCGGGAGGCCAGCGCCAGCGCGTCGCTGTCGCGCGTGCGCTGGCGCTCCGACCGGCCCTCGTCATTGCCGACGAGCCGACCTCGGCGCTCGACGTGACCGTGCAGGCGGCCGTGCTCGACCTGCTCGCCCGACTGCAGGACGAGTTCGGGTTCGGCATGCTGCTCATCAGCCACGACCTCGCCGTTGTCCGGCAGCTCGCCGACCAGGTGCTCGTCCTGCACGACGGCCGCGTGGTCGAGCGGGGGAGCACCGAATCCGTGCTCGACGACCCGCAGCAGGACTACACGCGCATGCTCCTGGCAGCCGCACCCGTCGCCGACCCGGTGCGACAGGCAGCTCGCCGCGAAGCCTGGCGCGCCTGGGAAGGAGTGGCCTCGTGACCGCCAACGTCGTCGAGCGCCCCGTGGCGTCGTCCGGACGCACGACCGGCTTCCGCGCCGTGGTTCGCCGGGTCCGGCAGGACCGCTGGGCCGTGACCTCGGCCGTCGTCATCGTCGTGTTCCTCGTCGTCGCCGTCGCCGCGCCGCTCATCAGCGCCCTGACCGGGCAGGACCCGTACGGGTACGACATCGACGCGCTGAACTCGTTCGGTGCGCCGAAGGGCTTCGGCGGCGGCATCAGCGGGGAGCACTGGTTCGGCGTCGAGCCGCTCACCGGACGCGACCTGTTCGCGATCGTGACCTACGGTGCCCGCACGTCGCTCGGCATCGGCCTCGCCGCGACCGTCGTGTCCATCGTGATCGGCGTGCTCGTCGGCGTCACCACCGGCTTCTTCGGCGGCTGGTACGACCGCGTGCTGTCGCGGGTGGTCGACGTGATCTTCGGGTTCCCGTCGCTCGTGTTCATGATCGCCCTCACCGCGATCGTGCCGACCTCGTTCCCGAAGCCGATCCTGGTCGTGCTCGTCATCGGGTTCTTCGGCTGGCCGTCCGTGGCCCGCGTGGTCCGTGGCCAGACCCTGTCCCTCGTCAGCCGGAACTACGTCGTCGCGTCCACGGCGATGGGGGCCGGGCGGTGGCACGTCATCCGCACGCAGCTGCTGCCGAACCTCGCCGCGACGATCACCGTCTACGCGACGATCTCGATCCCGTCGATGATCGGAGCCGAGGCCGCGCTGTCCTTCCTGGCCGTCGGCGTGAACCCGCCGACGCCGTCGTGGGGCCGCAGCATCGGTGACGCCATCGGCTGGGTGCAGACCGACCCCATGTACCTCGTGTTCCCCGGAGTGGCCCTGTTCCTCATCACCCTCGCGTTCAACGTGCTCGGCGACGCCCTGCGCGACGCCCTCGACCCGAGGGGAGGCCGTCGGTGACCACGTTCCGCTTCATCGCCATCCGGATCCTCGGGGCCGCCGTCGTGCTGCTCGTCGTCGCCGCGATCACCTACGCGTTGTTCATGCTGTTGCCGACGAACCCCGCGCGGGCGATCTGCGACAAGCCCTGCACGCCGGACCGGCTGCGCGAGGTGCAGGCGTTCCTGGGCACCGACAAGCCGTGGATCGCGCAGTTCGGCGCGTACCTGGCGGGGATCTTCACCGGCCGCACCTTCGGCAGCGGCGCGTCCGTGATCACCTGCGCCGCACCGTGCTTCGGGTACTCGTTCCAGCTGCACGAGAGCGTCACCGAACTGATCCTGTCCCGCCTGCCCGTCACCGCATCGATCGCCGTCGGCGCGGCCGTCCTGTGGCTCGTCACCGGGGTGTTCGGCGGCGCCGTGTCCGCGCTGCGACGGGGGACCTTCGTCGACCGGGCCGTGATGACCGTCGCCGTCGCCGGGGTCTCGTCGCCGGCGTACCTGATCGGGCTGCTCGGCATCCTGCTGTTCGGGTTCGTGCTCGGCATCCTGCCGACGAGTGGCTACGTCGCGTTCACCGACGACCCGGTCGGGTGGTTCACCCACCTGATCCTGCCGTGGTGCGTGCTCGCGTTCATCAGCGCGGCGATCTACGCCCGGCTGACCCGTGGCGAGATGCTCGAGTCGATGTCGCAGGACTTCGTCCGGACCGCTCGGGCCAAGGGGCTGCGGGAGCGCCAGGTCGTCGTCCGCCACGGACTCCGCACCGCGATCCTGCCGGTGGTGACGCTGTTCGGGCTCGACCTCGGTTCGCTGCTCGGGGGTGCGGTCATCACCGAGAAGGTGTTCTCGATGCAGGGCCTCGGGGCGCTGCTCATCGACGCCGTGCACACGCTCGACCTGCAGGTCGTCGTCGGCTTCACGCTGTTCTCGGCGCTGTTGATCGTCACCGCGAACGTGATCGTCGACGTGGTCTACGCGTTCGTCGACCCGCGGGTGCGGCGGCGGGCGTAGGTCGCGGTCGAGCCCTCGCACCGTGCGAGGTCCGGCGTCTGCCCCCGCGCGTGTGGTGCGAGGTTCCGTGCTCGGTGCGAGCTTGCACGCATCCCACGGAGTGCGGAACCTCGCACCAGAGCGCAGACCCCTCGCACGGTGCGAGGGCGGGCAGCCGGTGCGAGGTTGCCCGCTCCGTGCCCTACTGCAACCCCGCACCGAGCGGGCAGCCCATCACTGTCCGACGAACCCCGCACCGTGCACCAGCGACGACCCCCTCGCCGGCCGATGCAGTGAGCGAGACATCAGCCGCTGTGGCCGCCGCGGCCGCCGTCAAGCCGAGCGGCCAGCCACGAAGCGGTAGACCGAACCGTCGTCGGTGCGCGTCAGCACGCCGAGATCCACAGCGTCCCGTCGCACGACGGACACGTCGGCTGCGAACATGCCGACCGCGGCGTTCAACACGGCCTCCGGCATGGCGCGGTCACGCCCGAGGCGCTCGAACACGAGCTCCACGATCCGGACGGACAGCGCATGTCGGTCGACGTCCTTCACCGGCATCCGCTCGATCCGGCCGAACTCGAGCACCGCGGCCGCTGACTGCAACCGCTGCAGCTCCCGTGCCGTCCGACCGAGCACCGGGGCGTCGGGGTCGTCGTCGGTGACCCAGTCGAACGAGCCGATCGCCGCCCGGGTGCGGTCGTCGGTAGGGGCTCCGCCGAACACCGCCGCTCGGAGGGCCGGGGACGCCATGACGGAGACGACCTGTCGCGCCCGACCGACGACCCCGGCGACGTCCATCAGAAGTACGTGATGCCGTGCGGGGTCCGCGGGGGCAGGAGCATCGCGCGGAGCAGCTCGACCGATGCGGGGTCTGCAGCGCGGACCAGGCCGGCGGCCGCCAGGGTGACCGGCGAGACCGACCCGATGAGCAGCGCACCGAGCTCGGCCACGTTGAGCTGGACGTCGGAACCGGCCACGTCGGCGTCGTCGGCGACACGCGTGACGGTGCCACGGGCCTCCTGGACGTCCAGGCGGTACGTGCCGGTCGTGTGGCCGAGCGCATCGGTGACCGCGAGGGTCAACGAGCCGTCGACGGCGAACGGCCGCGACTCGAGCACCGCGGCCACGTCGAGGACGCGCAGCCAGACGTGGTCCTCTTCGTGGTCGACGTCGTACGCACGGTTGTCGCCGAGGGCCGCGACGATCGGGTCGTCGAGCCGCGAGCGGTTGTACTTCACGACGTCGTTCAGGTCGATCGACAGCACGAACTCCCACAGCGCCGTGTAGGCCTGGTCGTCCGCGTAGACCAGGTCGACGATCTCGAGCACGGTGTCGGACGATCCGTCCTCTTTGACGCGCCAGGTGACGTACCCGTCGATCTCGTCCGTGCCCTCGGCACGGTGCACCGCCGCACGGACGTCCTTCGCCTTCTGCCCGTCGTTGCCGAGCAGCCCGAAGACGACCGGCCACGTGCCGGTGTTGCGGACCATGGAGCCGGGCGTGCGGGTGTGGAACCGCTCGAAGACCGCCTTGCCGGGGCCGTCGGCGAGCCACTGCGGCGTGACGACGGACACGGAGCCCGACGTCGGGGCGAGCAGGGGGAGGGCACGCTCGCGACGGACGCGCACCGCGCGCTCGCGGATGGCGCTGCCGAAGCCGAAGCGGCGGTAGATCGTGCCCTCGGACGCCGTCAGGGACGCGACCGCGTAGCCCTCGGCGACGCCGCGCTCGAGCGCGTGCGTCATCATCCGGCGCAGGATGCCGCGGCGACGCTCGGTGGGGCGGACCGTGACCGCCGAGATCGCCTGCGTGTCGACGGATGACCCGTCGCCCCAGCTCAACGCCTTGCGGAACCAGGTGAAGGTGCCGGCGGGCCAGGTCTCGTCGACGGAACCGGGGAAGGGCTTCCGGACGTACACGCCCAGGAACGTCTCTTCGTCGGCGATGAAGTGGGACGCCATGCGTGCGGCGCCCTCGGCGTCGGGATCGGCTTCGTGGAAGCCGAGGCCGACGGCCTGCATCCACGATGCGGTCTCGGCGTTCGGTGCCCCCTCGTCATCCGTCCCGGGCGCGAACTCGCGCAGCTCGTAGCGGTCGTCGAATGCCTCGTTGCTCACGCTGACGACCCTATCGGGACCGTGTGACGTCAGGGCACGGTGCGGCGGGACTCTTGCGCGACGACCTCGTCGAGGTCCGACAGCGACCGCATCTGCTGCAGCGGGCGGGCCATCCGGTGGTTGTCACGGAGCGCGGGCTCGGTGCGCGCGAGGAACGCCCAGTACCCGGCGGTGAACGGGCACGCGTCGTCACCGACCCGTTTCGTCGGATCGAAGCGACACCCACCGCAGTGGTCCGACATGCGGTCGATGTAGCGACCGCCCGACGTGTACGGCTTCGTGGCGACCATGCCGCCGTCGGCGTGCTGGGACATGCCGATGATGTTCGCGGGCATCACCCAGTCGGTGCCGTCGACGAACACGTCGGTGAACCACTCGGTCAGGTGCACCGGGTCGTAGCCGCGCTGCAGCGCCCAGTTGCCGAGCACCATGAGCCGCTGGATGTGGTGCAGCCAACCGTGGTCGTGCAGTCCCTCGATCGCCGTCCGCACGCAGACGGCGTCGATCTCGGAGGCATCGAGCTCCCGCCACCAGTCGGGGAGCCGTCTGTGCGCACCGAGGGCGTTCTCGGACGCGCCGTAGTCGTCGCCGAACCACCAGTAGAGGTGCCAGACGTAGTCGCGCCAGCCGGCGACCTGGCGGACGAAGCCCTCGACGCTGGCGAGCGGGGCGGCCTCGGTGCGGTGTGCTTCGAGCGCGGCGTCGATCGCCTGCCGCGGGTCGAGCACGCCGAGGTTCATCGGCACGCTGAGGAGCGAGTGCGCCATGGTCCAGTCGTTCGTCAGGGTGGCGTCCTCGAACGGTCCGAAGTCGCCGAGGCGCACCGCGACGAAGTCGTCGAGGGCGCGCTGGGCCTCGTCGGCGGTCACCGCGAAGCGACGGGTGTCGTCACGGCCGACGAACCGCGCGGTGCCGTCGCGCTCCCAACGGTCCAGGTCGTGCCGCACCTGCGCGTCGATGTCGTCCTCGTCCGGCCACCACGGCTCGGGCAGCCCGAGGGTCGTCGCACCCTTGGGCGGCGGCTGGCGGTTCTGGTCGTCGAGGCTGAACTTCCCGCCGATGGGCTTGCCGTCGCGCAGCAGCCAGCCTTCGCGGCGCCGGACCCGTTCGTAGTGGTTCTCCATGCGGAACCGGTCCGAGCCCTGGGCCGCCCACTCGGCGAACTCGGCTTCGTCGGTCACGAAGCCGCGACTGGGCAGGATCGCGGTGCCCTGGCCCCAGTGCCGGACCTGCGCGCGGAGGGTGCGGGACGGCGGGTCGATCACCTCGAGGTCGTCGCGGCCGGTGAGCGCCTCGCGGAGGGTGTCGACCTGGACGTGCTCGGCGCGGTCGCCCAGTTCGTGGACCCGGTGGCGCAGGGCGCTCAGCCACAGGTGGGCCTTCGCGCGGTGGACGGGGCGGGCGGTGAAGAACTCGCGTGCTTCGACGACGAGGGCGGGACCGCCGTCGTCGAACACGGGGCCGTACTGGCCGGGCAGCACCAGGCGGCGGCGTTCGGGGGACATGGATGGAAGGTACTCCTGCCCCCTGACCAGGGGTATTCCGCACATCGGATGTCACGATGCGGTAACGGGGTACGGGATTCCAATCCGTTCACCCGAGGCCGCCGAATAGCTTGTACAGGGCAAAAGCCCAGGGCGCTTCCCGGTCACACCCGGCCGGTCTGCAGCTCCCACACAGCAAAGGATTGTTCACCATGCGCAAGAGCCTGAAGACCTCCATCACCCTCGCCACGACCGGCGCCCTCGTCCTCGGCGGTGCCGCGTTCGGCATCTCCTCCGCCCAGGCAAGCACCCCGGCGATCCACACGGTGTCGTCGTCGTCGAAGATCCCCGCACCCGTCGCCTCGGTCCCCGAGGTCCTCGGCGGTTCCACCGCCGTGAAGCTCGACTCCGGCTTCACCGACGCCCTCACCGCCCTGAAGCTCACCCCCGGCGTCTCCGGCGACGCGACCCTCGCCGACGGGTCGGTGTCGTTCCCGATCACCGCCGGATCGGTCACGTACTGGTCGCCGGATGGCAACTACAAGCCGTACGTGCAGGGCCTGCTCAACCACGACGACTCCGGCCTCACCCTGAAGGCCGGCGACACCACCGTCACGCTGGAGAACTTCGTCGTCAACCCGGGCTCCTCGAAGCTCTACGGTGACGTCCTGGTCAACGGCAAGGTCGCCGCGTCCAACGCGTACCTGTTCGAGCTCTGGGGCGGTTCCCTCAAGCCCCTCCAGCTCGAGGGCGACAACGCCATCCTGACCGGCACCACCGTCCACGTCTCCGAAGACGCAGCCGGCCTGCTGAACAAGACCTTCGGCACCGACGCCGTCAAGCGCGGCCTCCTCGTCGGCACCGCCACCATCACCGCACAGATCAAGTAACACCCAGCACCACCGCACCACACACGAAGGTCCCGTCGATCTCGACGGGGCCTTCGTCGTTCCCGCTGGTCCTCGACGGACGTGGACTGCTCCGGACTAGGGCTTGTCGTCGACGAGGGCGATGAACCGGCTGCCGATCCCCTCGACCTCGCGGCGCGTGAGCCCGGCGGTGGGTTCGGGTGCCTGGTACGGCTCGTGGTAGTCGCACATCAGGTAGTCCCACTCGGGCCACCACTTCTTGGGGCGGGCATCCTCGGCGTACCGGCAGACGACGCACTCGAGGCGGACCCAGACCTTCTTGCCCGTTCGGTTGGCCCGCGATTGCACCAGCCATGCGGGCGGATCCTGCTCGATCGCTTCGAGCTCGGCCTCGCTGAGCCGCGTCGGGATTCCGTGGTGGGTCGCCATCTCGAGGGGGATGTCGAGTCGAACGGCGGCGTCGCGTCGGGAGAGCATCAGACCAGGGTAGGCGGTCGCTACCGCCGCCGCGGCGAGCTCTGCGTCCCGTCCGGCCGGACGAGATCGCCCGGGGCGGTCACGCCCGAGGGCTCCGGCACCGGGTCGAACAGGGCGACGGGCAACGGTCCGGCGTCGTCGCAGTCCGCGTCAGGGAGCCCTGCGGTGGAAGCGACTCGCATCACGCCGGCGTGGTCGCGTTCGAGCCGGAACTCGCGTCCGAACGCCCGGAGGCCGCCCAAGGAGTCGCCGGGGTCCATGCTCCACTTGCCAGCGACGCACCCGCGCACCGCCGCGACGTCGTCGCCCTGGTCCCAGTACCCCACTTCGACCTGTGTGGGCGTGAACGGCAGCGGTCCGGGCAGGAGCGTGGTGGTCTCGTTGTAGCGCAGGGCCTTGATCGCCGTTCCGGACGCGCGATCGATGTACTCCGGCGTCGCCGTCTTCGCGAACGCGTCGAGGCTGAAGTCGTTGCGGTTGCGGGCCACGGCCTCGGCCACGAGTTCTGCGCGGACCGCTCGGACCCACGGGTCACGATCGAGGCGCCCGCTCGGCGCAGCGCCCACCCACCGGACCTCCGGGTCGACGGGAGCCGGCTCCTCGGTCGTGCACCCGACCAGCCCGACGACCGCGAGGCCGACCACGGCGGCGGCGCCGATCGACGAGCGACGAGATCGTCGCGTCACGGACGCCCGATGTGCGCTCGACGGCGCTGTTCGTTCCTGCATCGCTCGGTCCCCCTCCGACAACGGCACCCACTGTACCGAGGGATCAGTCCGTCGCACCCCGCGGCGGCTCGACGAGCAGCCCGACCCGGTCGGTCAGGTAGTCGGCGAGCGGGACGGTGGAGCCGGCAGCCGGAGACCAGCGGACGAGCGGCACGTCGTCCTCGACGAAGAGCACACCGGTCGCGTCGACGAGCGTTCCGTCCAGCGCGATCGCCGTGGCGCCGTGGTTCACGGTGTCGCCCGCGGTGAAGTGCCCCTTCGCCGCAGCCGCTCGGTACGCCCGGCGGACCTCGGCGGAGACCGACTGGAACTGCGCCCGGCCCGGATCGGTGACGCGGGTGATCGACCCGGTGGCCCAGACCCGACCGCCGGACTCGAGCGACGAGCCGATCAGGAGCGCGCCGACCCGCCAGACACGACCGAGGGGCCGCATGGTCGCTTCGCGTCGGATGCCGAGCACCGCCTTCGGCTGGACGTACTCGCCGAGGGCCTCGTCCGGCACCCCAGCTGTGCGGAGCCGACGGGCGGCGTCGTCGAGCAGTTCGCGCGCTCGCTGCACTCCGTCGGTCACGTCCACCGAGCCTAGACCGGAGCGTGGCCGTGGCTCGGGCCGGTGCCCTGGCCGGCGCGGGCGGCGCTGCGTCGCCCGCGACCGGTGGCCCGGCGACGACGGCGCGCTGCGGCGACGATGCCGACCGTGATCATCACGCCGCCGTAGGCCAGCAGCACACCGGCGACGGTCGGGATGAGCCAGCTCCGCGACCCGTTGACGAGCTGGTTGACGACACCGATCTCGGGGACGCTGTACCAGACCACGCCTCGGACCTGCGCGGCGGTGACGGGGTGCGGGTCGGCCTTCGCGTTGTTGTCGCCCTTGAGCACGAAGGTGCGCGCACCGTTCGAGGACGATTCCACCGCCACCACGCGGTGGCTGATGACGGCCGGCTGACCCGAGGTGATCTGGTAGGTCACGACGTCACCGACCTCGATGTCGTCGACGGCGGTGGGGCGCACGACCAGCAGGGTGCCCGGGGGCAGCGTCGGCTCCATCGACTGGGTCAGGACCGTCAGCGGCATCGAGCCGGTCGCCTTGGGGACGACGATGAGCACGACCGCCAGGGCTGCGACGAGCAGCAGGAGCCCGATGGTCACGCCGAGCAGGACGGCATGCACGACGGCGCGCGTGCCGGAACGCTCCACGGCCCGGGTCATGCGCCGCACCGGATGGCTGCGCCGTTGTTCTGCGTGAAGAGCGTGACCGGTCCGCTGCCGGCGACGGTCGAGGTGGGGTTGCCGGCGCTGTCGAGCACCTTGACGGTCACGGTGAGCGTGCCGGAGGTGCCGGCGCTCGCGGGGACGTCGCTCGGGGCGATCGTGATGAACGCCGAGTAGTCCTGTGCCTTCTTGCCCACCGCGGTGGTGCCGACGAAGGCGCCGTACCAGGTGTCCATCGGTCGGTTCGCGGCGTCCCACCGCACCTCGAGGTACCAGCCGTCGTGGTCCGTGCAGACCAGCGCGGGGCTGGTGTCGGTGACGGGTGCCGTGGTGGTCAGGGTGAAACCGCCTGCCACGACGCCGGAGGTCCAGCTGCCGTTCGCCACGGTCAGGTTCACGGTGATGTTCGCGGTGGCCGACGCCGGTGCCGACGACTTCGGTGTGCTGCGGGTGCACCACACCGCCGAGGCTCCGCCGGCGAGCTTGGACGTCATGCTCGGCAGCGACGCCCAGGTGCCGGTGACCGATCCGCTGCCGACGGCGGTGTTGGTCGTGCACGCCGCGGCCTGGGCGACGGGCCACGCGACGACGGTGACCGCCTGGGCGAGCGCGGTCGAGCTGCCGGAGCCGACGGACACGGTGGTCGTCGCGGTGCCGGAGATGGTGCCCGTGTCGGAGAGCGTGATCGGCTTCGTGACCGACGTGACCGTGGACGAGAAGGTCGTGGTGAGGTCGCTGGTGCCGGCGATCGAGGCGGAGAGCTTGCCGACCGTGACGCTCGAGGCGGTGGTGCCGGACGCGCTCCACAGCGCCCAGGCCGCGCTCGACCCGCCGCCGACGAACACGGCGGTGAGCAGCACGGCGACGAGGAGCCGGAAGCGGCGGTTCATGCGGAGACCTGTGTTCCGGTGACGGTGAGGGTGAAGTCGGTGACGGCTCCGGACACGCTCTGCGGTGCGTCCGCGTCGAGGACCATCTCGACGCAGCCGACGGAGCTCGCACCGGGCTGCAGTGTGGACGAGCCGCTGCCGGTGTCGAACGTGGCGAGACGGCCGCTGGCGCCGGACAGCCCGGCGGTGCAGGCCGACGCCGAGGACACGGTGGTGAGCCGGAGCGTCAGCTCGCCGAGGACGGTGGCGGACGAGGCGCTCGTCGCGGAGGAGACCTTCGTGGACGTCGTCGCGAAACGCATCGCGAGCGGGATCGAGCCGGTGTTCTTGACGGCGAAGGTGCCGGTCACACCCGTGCCGGGGCCGAGCACGGTGGTCTTCATCGTCGAGAGGGTGCCGACGGTGATCGTCGCCGTCGCGGACTTGACGGTGGTGGCGGCGGTACTGGCGGTGCCGTTCCAGAGTGCGTAGGTGCCACCGGCGCCGATCAGTGCCGTGACGACCGCGACGACCAGGGAGAGCGCGACGGGCAGGATCCACCGGTGGCGTCGGACAGCGCGGCGGCGGCCCGTCGTCCTCGGTGTCCCGGTCATGGTCGTCCCCTGGTCGTCGTGCGTGAGCGGTGCGGCGGTCGCGCCGGAAGTGGCTGCGGACCGATGCGGCGAGCCGCGGCGGCCCACGGCTCGCCGCGGCGGGCCACGGCGGGTGGATCAGGGACCAGCCGTGGCCCGGGTCAGTGCGATCGGGGGATCAGGAACCGATCGCGGTCTGGGTGAGCGTGAAGGCGAGAGCGCCCACGTTGACCGAGCCGCCCTGACCGGTCGTCGCCGAGGACGGCAGCGCGATCGTGAAGACGACCTTGACGGTCGAGGTCGATGCCGACGGGGACACCACGAAGGTGTTCGCGTTCGCCGTGGACTGCACGACCGCGGCGCTCGAGGACGTCACGGCGAGGGTCTTCTGCGTCGCGGCGAGCAGGGCGGAGTCGCCGGTGATGGACTGGCTCGCGTAGGTCAGGTTCGCCTTGAGGTCCTGGCCGGTCGCGCCGATGTTCAGCGTCTGCGTGAACTGGAACGTGTTGCCCGGCACCATGAGGGCCGTCGCCGGGTTGATGACGTTCGAGCGACCGCCCGTGACGTCGGTCCAGACGCCGTCGTTGTTCGCGCTGAGGGTCAGGGTGCCGGAGCTCACCGCGGACGCGGCGCTCGAGGCGCTGGCGTTCCAGAGGGCGAAGGTGCCGGCCCCGCCGAGGAGGAGGGCGATGCCGGCTGCGCCGGCGATGGTGCCGGTGACGATCTTGTGCATGGGGGAGTGGTCCGTTCTGCGCTTCGGGGCGCGCTGAGCACCACCGGCTCGAGGGTTCGGGTCGTCGAGTGGTGGGACGGTGTCATCGACCTCGCGGGTGAGGGGTCGCGGCTGACTGGTGCCGACAGCGGTCGCCGGGCTCCGGAGCGCAGATCTGCGGCTCGGGCGGGCTGGACTCGCTCTGGTGACGACGCTACCTGTCCCCCGAAGTGCGGACAAGCGAAAACCGGCCGCTGCATGGACCCAGAACGGGGGTGATTTTTGTCCTCGCTGTGGAGGACATATTTGTACCCCGAGTCTGCGCGGAATGTGATGGACGACCGCGCCGTTGCACCGACCGGAAACGAGGAGGGCCCATGGGTATCGTGCGCTGGTTGTTCGACGCGCAGATCGTCATCGGTGACCAGACGGTGCTCTGGCGCGAGGTGATCGGCAACGTCTTCGGACTGCTCAGTGCGCTCGGCGGGATGCGCCGCAAGGTCTGGGCGTGGCCGGTCGGTCTCGTCGGCAACGCGCTCCTGTTCACCGTCTTCATGGGGGCGCTCTTCGACACCCCGAACCCGGTCAACCTGCTCGGTCAGGCCGGTCGGCAGGTGATGTTCATCATCGTGAGCATCTACGGCTGGTACCGCTGGACGCACCGCCCGGCCGACACCTCGGCTGTGGTCGAGCCGCACTGGGCGTCCTGGCGCACCCGCGTGCTGCTGGTCGTCGGCATGGTCGGCGGGACCGCTCTGCTCACCCCGGTGTTCCGCGCGCTCGGGTCGTACGAGCCCGTGTGGAGCGACGCGTGGATCTTCGTCGGATCCGTGCTCGCCACCTACGGCATGGCGAAGGGCTGGGTCGAGTTCTGGCTCATCTGGGTCGCGGTCGACCTGGTCGGTGTGCCGCTGCTGTTCTCAGCCGGGTACTACGCGTCGGGTCTGATGTACGTCGTCTACGGGGTGTTCACCCTCACTGGGTTCTTCGTCTGGATGCGCCAGCGGGTGCGGCCCTCGGCGGTACCCGTCACGGTGGGCTGAGCGACCCGGGGCCGACGACTGAGTCCGCGACGATCCGGGCCGGATGTGACGTCCCTCGGTCTGGGACGCGACAATGGAGTCCTGCTCACGATGGGATGGTCCAATGGAACCCCAGCACGACGAACGCGTCGAGGACGACGAGTCCCTCGCCGAGCGCATCGTCCGGGGGGCCATCCGTGCCTACCGGCTCCACCCGTTCGACGTGGTCGACGCATCGGTCATCGCCGAGGTCGCCGGTCTGTCGCTCGAGACCGTGCAGCGGCTGTTCCCCGCGTGGGAAGCACTGCTCCTGGTGACCTACGACCGCTGGACGCAGCTGCGGGGCACGCGGCGGAAGGCCCCTCCGGCGTGCACGATCGACCACGTCCGACTGACCCTGGCCGAGGATGTCGCGGACCCCGGGCTCGTCCGCGTGCTCGCCGGCGTCATCACCATCGCCAGCTCGGAGTCGGGGTTCGCGGAGCTCTTCCGCAAGCGGTTCGACGAGTACGTCGAGCAACTGGCGAACGGGTTGCAGCGTGACTTCGACTCCGGTGTCGAGGAGTCCGGCATCCCCGCCTACCAGGCCGCCACGCAGCTGCTCGCCGTGTACGAGGGGCTGCAGATCCAGATGCTCGTCCGTCCGCACATCGACGTGCTGGTCGAGTTCGACCGGTCGGTCCGGACGCTCCGACAGGGCTGGAAGCAACACGAACTGCCGTCCTGGGACCTCGACGCCGCCGTCCCCGAGCGCGAAGCGCCCCGACCGCAGCAACGGACACAGCCACAGCAACCCCAGCAGCAACCGCAGCAGAACCACATGTGATTCCGGCAAGCACTTGCCAAATTGGAAAGTGCTTGCGATGATGGTGTCAACCAGAGGGGACACCATGGAACACATCACCGCACGACCCGGCCCGGCTGAAGCTGCCCGACTGCTCGAGCACGCTGACCGGATCACCCGGCGGGCACACGACGCGGTCCGGTGGCCGTACATCACGTTCATCACCGCGCTCGGGGTGGCCACGGCACTCGGCACGCTCGGCATGGGGCTCACCACCGGCGACGCCTTCGCAGCGGTCTACGTCGGGACGCTGGCCGCCTTGTTCGCGCTCCTCGTGTTCTTCATGATCGGGATCCGGGGGCGGTCCGCCTTCGCTCGCAGCCGACGGTGGACCGTGTACATCGCGAGCTGGACCGTGACCTACATCGGCGCGATCGCCGTGGTCGGGTGGGTCCACGGCTCGGTCCTCTGGTCGGGCATCACGTCCGGGCTCATCCTGGTCGTCTCCCTCGCCTGTGCTGCCTGGGAGGCGAGATCGTGACCGCCGTCGCGCAGACGCACCCACGCCACGAGCTCGACGACCTGCTGCTGCACCCGGTGCGGTTCTCGGTCGTCGCGGCGCTCGCCCGGGCTGGCACGCTCGGCTTCCGCGAGGTCCGTGACGCGGTCGAGGTCAGCGACTCGGTGCTGAGCAAGCAGATGTCGTCGCTCGAGGACGCCGGCTACGTGACGGTGGGCAAGGGGTTCGTCGGCAAGACGCCGAGGACCTCGTTGACGCTCACCGCGCGGGGCCGTGCCGTGTGGGCGGCCCACCTCGATGCGCTGCGACGCATCGCCGACGCATCGCCGCCGGACTGAGCCAGCGCGCAGACCCGGCGCGCCGACCCGGCGCGCCGACCCCGGCGCGCAGACCCCGGCGCGCAGACCCCGCGCGTGACCGATCAGCGGGCAGTCGGCCGCCGCCACGACACGATCTGCCGCAACGTCACCTTCGACCCGTACTGCGCGACCGAGTGCCGGAACAGGTACTCGGCGAACCACAGCAGCAGGCCGGCGGCGACGAACACCTCGACGATGCAGACCACCGACTCGACGACGCTCAGCGAGCCGACGGCGTTCCGCACCATGGCGGTGATGGGTGTGAACGTCGGGAAGTACGTGAAGAACGCCGCGACGGGGGACGACGGGGTGGTCATCACGAAGAACGCCGCGTAGACCGGGATGATCAGGGCGAAGATCGCAGCCGACTGCAGCGCCGAGGCGTCCTTGATCGACGGCACCGCGGCACCGACGGCGACGAACAGCCCGGACGCCAGCAGCACGCCGCCGATGAGCAGCAGCGCGCCGACGAGCATCCGCCACGGGTCGATCGTCAGCCCGCCCAGCTGCGAGGCGATCAGCGGCAGCGCCGCGAGCATCCCGATCAACCCCGGCACGACGAACACGCCGACCTGCACGAACCCGACCAGCAGCATCGCGATCACCTTGCCGCGGATCAGGTCTCCGGCGGTGACAGTCGTCAGGATCATCTCGGAGATGCGGTTCTCCTTCTCCTCGACCACGACGGTCACCATGCGCGCGGCGAGCAGGATGACGAGCCCGAAGAAGGCGGCGACGTACAGGAACGGCGGCACGATCGACAGCCAGCCGGGCGCGACCTGCCCGTCGGCGTAGGTCGTCAGGTCGGTGGCCGGTGGGGAGCGCAGGAGCTGGACGGTCTCGGGGTCGTCGACGGTCGCGGCGACGCTCTGCTCGAGCACCCGTTCGGCGAGTGATGAGTACCCGCCGTTCGCGAACAGGCCGCGGTCGGCGGCGTCGACCCGGATCGCGGTGGTGGACGGTGACGCGGGGAACTCGATGAACGCGTCGAGGGCGCCGGAGCGCACGGCGGCGCGGTCCGCGCCCGCGTCGGTGGACGGCGACCCGCCCCACTTCGCCGCGACGGACTCGGACACCAGCCCGGAGTGGTCGACGTAGCGGAACGGGGTCTTCGTGGCCGACGAGCCCGAGACGACCGAGTCGGCGCCGGCCGCCTGTCCGATGCCGACGAGCAGGGACACGATGACGATGACGACCGGCAGCGCGAGCGTGCCGATCCAGAACGCGGGCTTCTTGACCGCGCGGACGAACTCGAACCGGACGACGGTGCCGAGCCTGCTCATGCGGCGACCCCGTCCACCGAAGCCGCTGCGAGCGCGTCATGGCCGTAGACCTGCACGAAGATCTCGTCGAGCGGGATCCGGCGCATCTCGAACGCTGTGACCCGCACGCCCTCGGCGACGAGGGCAGCGAGGATGTCGGCGCCGTCCGGAGCCGCGGCGGACGTGGGCACGAGGTAGGCGACGTGCCCCTCGTGTCGCGCGAGCTCGTAGAGCGGCGAGCGGGGGACCGGTCCGTCGAGGCCGACTCGGGCGACGGCACCGCCGAAGGCATCCTGCACGTCGGGGATCGACCCGTAGGCGGCAGCGGTGCCGTCCTTGAGCAGCAGGATCCGGTCGCAGAGCCGCTCGACCTCGTCCATGTGGTGGGTGACGAGGATGACGGTCGCACCGTCGGCCTTCCGTTCGTCGACCAGGTCGAGCAGCAGCCGTCGGTTGACGGGGTCGAGGCCCTTCGTGGGTTCGTCGAGGATGAGCAGCCGCGGCCGGTCCATGATCGTGATGCCGAGCTGCACCTTCTGCTGCTGCCCGCCGGAGAGCTTGTCGACGCGGAGCTTGGCACGGTCGGCCAGGCCGACGCGGGCGAGGTAGTCCATGCTCCACGCGATGGCCTCGGAGGCGCGCAGACCGCGGAGTCGTCCGAAGTACGACATCACGTCGATGACGGATTCCTTGCGGTACAGGCCGCGTTCCTCGGGCAGGTACCCGATGCCGCCGGTGGCCGGCCGGTAGGGCTGACCGTCGATGGTGAGCCTGCCGGAGGTGGGCGTGGTGATGCCGAGCAGGGCGCGGATCGTCGTGGTCTTGCCGGAGCCGTTGCTGCCGAGCAGGCCGAACGTCTCGCCGGAGGCGATGTCGAACGACAGTCCGTCGACCACGTTCCGGTCCCCGAACCGCATGACGAAGTCCTGCACGCTGATGGTCGCCCCGCTCATGCGGCGACCCTACCGGCAGCGGCTGACGTCTCGGCCGCTGGTCGCGGCCCGAGATGGTGACCCCACGGCGGACGGGAGGCCCGTGGCCTGCCAGCCACGAGCCTCCCGTCCGCCACCTGGTCGCGTCCACGACGCGCACCCTGCGTCAGGAACGCAGCCAGGCCGTCCCCACGCCCGTCAGGGCGCCGTCTGCCACCGGCGCCGAGGCGAGCAGCAGCTCGCCGGCGGGGAGTTCGTAGGGTTCGTCGCCGAACACCGTCACGCTCGTCCAGCCGTTCGGTCGACGGAACGCGAGCACGTCGTCGCGGCCGGTCTCGAGCCACTCCAGGTGTTCCTCGGACTGCAGCTGGCCGCGCAGCCCGAGGGCCTTCCGGTACAGGTGCAGGGTCGAGTCGGGGTCGGCCTCCTCGGCTTCGACGCTCGTGTCCCCGAACCACGCCGGCTGCGGCAGGTGCGCGGTGCCGGAGCCGAAGCCGAACGACGGGCCGGACCGCGTCCACGGGATCGGGACGCGGCAGCCGTCGCGGCCGACGTCGACGCCCGGGTTCCGGAAGAACGCGGGGTCCTGACGGTCGGCGTCGGGGATGTCGCCGACCTCGTGCAGACCGAGCTCCTCGCCCTGGTACAGGTAGGCGGAGCCGGGCAGCGCGAGCTCGAGCAGGGTCGCGGCCTGCGCCCGCCGCAGCCCGAGCGAGCGGTCGAGGGCGTCCTGCGAACCGCCGGCGAGCAGCCACGCACCGCCCTGCTTGTCGGGAGAGCCGTTCCGCGCCGGCAGCGCGTAGCGGGTGGCGTGCCGGACGACGTCGTGGTTCGAGAACACCCACGTGGTCGACGACCCGGACTGCTCGGCCAGGCCGAGGTTGAACTCGATGATCTCCTTGAACGAACCGGCCTCGAAGTCGGCCTCGAGCAGGTCGAAGTTGAACGCCTGGCCCAGACCGTCGGCGCTGGCGTACCGGGCGCGGCGGTCGGCGGCGACCCAGGCCTCGGCGACCGCAGTGCGAGCCGGGGTGTACTCGTTGAACACGGTCCGCCACTCGGCGTAGATCTCGTGCACGTCGTCGCGGTCCCACAGCGGGTGCGAGCCGTCCTTCGGGATCTCGGCGAGCTCCGCCCAGGTCGGCAGGGCGCCGGAGGGCAGGTCCTTCGCGAGCCCGTGGGCGACGTCGATGCGGAAGCCGTCGACGCCGCGGTCCGACCAGAAGCGCAGGGTGTGCAGGAAGTCGTCGCGGACCTCGCGGTTTGCCCAGTTCAGGTCGGGCTGCTCCTTGGCGAAGGAGTGCAGGTACCACTGGCCGTCGCCGACCGCGGTCCACGCCGGGCCGCCGAAGATCGAGATCCAGTCGGCCGGAGCCTGCTCGCCGGACGGCCCGGTGCCGTCGCGGAAGACGTACCGGTCTCGCGCCGGGGAGCCCTTCGGCGCGGAGAGCGCCTCGCGGAACCACTCGTGGCGGTCGCTCGTGTGGTTCGGGACCACGTCGACGATCACCCGGATGCCCGCGGCGTGCAGCGCCTCGACCATCCGGTCGAAGTCGTCGAGGGTGCCGAGCTTCGGGTCGACGTCGCGGTAGTCGTCGACGTCGTAGCCGCCGTCGGCCAGCGCGGACGGGTAGAACGGGCTGAGCCAGACGGCCTCGACACCGAGCGACGCCAGGTACGGCACGCGCTCGGTGATGCCGGGCAGGTCCCCGATGCCGTCGCCGTTCGCGTCCGCGAAGGAGCGCGGGTAGATCTGGTAGACGCTCGCCTGGCGCCACCAGGTCTCGTCGGTGGTGGTGGTGGCGGGCTGGGCGAGGGTGTCGGTCACGACGGGCCTTTCGTGGTTGCTGGTCTGGGCGGTGGTCGGGGCGGCCGGGGCGGCCGGGGCGGCCGGGTCGGCTGTGTCGGCCGGGGCGCTCACTTGATGGCGCCCTGCGTCACACCGGCCATCACCCATCGCTGGGTGACGAGGTAGACGATGATCGCCGGTGCCATGGCCATCAGGTACGAGGCGAACGACACGTTGTAGTTGTTGCTGAACTGCGTCTGGAACATCTGCTGCAGCACCGGCAGGGTCTGCAGCGCCGGGTCCGAGGTGATCAGCGACGGCATCACGAAGTCGTTCCACGACGCCAGGAACGCGAAGATTCCGACGGTGGCGCTCATCGGTGCGAGCAGCGGGAACACGAGTCGCCAGAACACCTGGCCGGTGCTCGCGCCGTCGATGCGGGCGCTCTCCTCGAGCTCGGCGGGGATCGACCGCAGGAACGCGGTGAAGAGCAGCACGCTGAACGACAGCTGGAACATGACGTGCAGGATCGCGACGCCGAACGGGTTGTCCAGGTGGGCGAGCCCGGTGAGCTTCACCTGCGACAGCGCGAGCACCGGGAACGGCAGGAACATCGCGGCCAGCAGGTAGAAGAACGACCAGCGGAACAGTCGGCGGTCCCAGTTCCGGGCGATCGCGAACGCCGTGAACGACGCGAGCAGGATCGTGCCGACGACGGTGATCGCGGCGACGAGCACCGAGACGCCGAACGCCCGCGGGAAGTCGGTGAGCTCCCACGCCTGCACGAATCCGTCGACGCTGAAGGGGGCCGGCAGCGAGAACGCGTTGCCGTCGACCGCCTGGCCGGTCGTCTTGAACGCCATCGTCAGGGTGACGTAGAGCGGCACCAGGATCGAGAGCGCGCAGAGGACGAGGACGACGGTGACGGGCCAGTTCGAGCGGCCGCCCCGTCGGCCGGCGGTCCGGTCGGCGTCGACCGACCGGATGCTGCCCGTCTTCGTCGTCTCCGGACGGAGGGGTGTCTGGATGGTCATCAGAGCGCTGCCTTCCCGCGGGTCGCCCGCAGCTGGATCACGGCGATGACGACCGCGATGACGAAGAAGATCGTGGCGTTGGCCATCTGGTAGGCGTAGTCGCCGCCGTTGAAGCCCTTGAAGATCGACATCGCGACGCTGGTGGTCGAGGTGCCGGGGCCACCGTCGGTCAGGCCGACGATGATGTCGTACGAGTTCAGGAAGTTCTTGAACCCGATCACCAGGTTTATCAGGATGTAGCCGGCCGTCAGGGGCGCGGTGATCGAGATCAGCTGGCGCCAGGCGCTGGCGCCGTCGAGGGCGGCCGCTTCGTAGACCTCACCCGGGATCGACAGCACGCCGGCGATGTAGATGAGGAGCGTCGACGGGATGGCCTGCCACGCGGTGACGATCACGATGGCGACCCACGCCAGGTCGGGGTTCGCCAGGATGCTCTGCTCGAGCGGCCCGAACCCGATGGCACTTGCCAGGGCCGGCAGGCTGTTCGCGAAGAGGAACGAGAACACGTAGGCGATGACGATGCCGGAGATCACCATCGGCAGCACGAACACCGCGCGGAGGGCGATCTTGCCGCGGATCTTCGAGGTCAGGGCGATGGCGAGCAGGAACGCGACCGCGTTGACGACGATCACGGTGACGAGCGAGAACCCGAGCGTGAACAGGTACGCCTGCAGGATCGCCGGATCGGAGAACACCGCGACGTAGTTCGTGAGCCCGATGAACCGGAACTCGCCGAACCCGACGGAGTTCGTGAAGCTGAGCACGATGCCCATCACGGCCGGCAACGTGATCGCGAGCGTGAAGAGCAGCAGGGTGGGGAGCAGGAACCCCAGGAAGATCGGTTCGATCCGCTTTCGCTTGTGGGGGACGGCCGGGAGGCCCGGGGCGGCTCCGCCACGTCGGCGGCGGTCCGCCGTCGTGATGGATTCAGTGGTCGTGGTTGCCATGGGACGTCTCCTTACGCTGCCGTGCGGAGCGCGAGACGCGCCCAGTCGGCGTCGAGGGTGCGGAGCTGGCGCTGCGGGTCGCCGCCGAAGGCGATCGACTGCGCGTAGTTCGCGACCGGGATCTCGGCGGGGATGAGCTGCGAGGCGCCGAGGTAGAAGGCTGCGTCGTCGTAGTACGACTGCATGCCGGCCAGCGCCGGGTTCGACGCGGGGGGAGCGTCCTTCCGCACGCCGAAGCCGTTGTTGTCGGCGTTGTACCGGTCGTTGACCTTCGACTGCGTCAGGTACGTCAGGAACTCGCGGGCGGCCTCCTGCTTGCGGGACGCCTCCGGGATCCAGAGCGCCAGATCGACGTTCACCCGGACCTTGTTGTCCGCCGCGTCGTCGGTGACGGGCAGCGGGAAGGTGCCGAGGTCCATGTCCTTGTTCGTCTTCGCGATCTCGCCGAGCGCCCACGGCCCCTGCAGGTACATCGCGGCCTTGCCCTGTGCGAAGGCGAGGTTGCCGTCGCCGTACCCGCGGCTGGCGGCACCGTCCTGGTGCCAGGCGCGCAGCAGGGTCATGCGCTCCATCGGCGTCCGGAAGTCCTTCTCGAACGACACGGACGAGTCCTTGCCGACCTTCGTGCCCTCGTCGCGGAGCGCCGAGAACGTCTTCGGGGTGTCGATCGCGCCGCCGACCGTGTAGTCGAACATGCCCTGCGCGATCGTCCAGTTGTCCTTGAACGTGCCGTAGATCGGGGCGATCTCGGCTTTCTGCAGCCGCTCGCACAGGTCGGCGAACTCGCTCCACGTGGTCGGGACCTCGAGGCCCTGGTCGGCGAACAGCGCCTTGTTGTAGATCACCGAGGCGGCGGTCACCGAGTACGGCAGGGCGCTCTTGCGTCCCGGGTAGTCGGCGGTCTGCTCCATGAGCGGCCACAGGTCGGGGTTGATCGTGTCGGCCTGCGGCAGATCGGACAGGTCCGTCAGCGCACCGTGTTCGACGAACGGCACGACCGAGAAGTTGTAGTTCCAGCAGCCGAGGTCCGGTGGGCGGTTCCGGACGAAGTTCGCGGACATGCTCGAGGTCGAGTCGCGGACGACCCGCACCTTCGACTGGCTGTCGTGGAACCGCGCGATGACGTCGTCGAAGTACCCGATGACCTCGGGCTTCGAGACGTAGAACGTGATGGTCTCCGGCTTGGCGCTCGAGGACCCGATCGGGGCGCACCCGGCGAGCGCGAGCCCGCCTGCGATGCCGCCGGCTCCGAGCAGGAACGAGCGTCGGCTCACCGATGCCGCAGTCCTGGTCGTGGCGTGTGGTTGCACGTCGTCTCCGTCCGTCCGGACCCGGCAGCCCTGCCGTTCCGTCCCGCGATCGGCTCCGATGCCGTCCGCGTGACTAAATCTAGCGACAAAATCTAATTACGCAAGGAACTCGTTGCGCGGTAGGGTCACGACATGCCGCCGCACCGTCGAACGAGCGCCGAGACCCTGCTCGCGCACGCCTTCGACGCCGGCGCCTTCACCGCGACCGAGGCCATCGACGCCACCGGCCTGACCCGCTCGACCGTGCTGGCCGCGTGCGAGGAACTCGTCCGGCTCGGCTGGCTCCACGAGCTCGACGACGCCCGCGCCGCCGGGGAGTACCGGATCGGTCGCCCCGCCCGCCGCTACGAGCTCGACACCTCCGCCGGCGTCGTCGTCGGGGTGGACGCCGGGCAGCACCGGGTCACCGCCTTCGTCGCGGACCTGCGCGGGACCGTCCTCGGTCGGTCCGAGGGCGCGCTGGGGGAGTCCGGGCTCGAGGTGCCCGTCCGGCTCTCGGTCCTCGCGGACACCGTCGCCGCAGCGCTCGCCGAGGCCGGTGTCGACCGATCTCGTGTCCTGGTCACCGTCGTCGGCATCCCCGCTCCCGTCGACGCGGGTGGTGTGTCGCCGGGTGACGGTGGCTTCTGGGACCGGATGAACCCGGGCTTCGCCGACACCGTCCCGCACGGCCGCGTGGTGGTCGAGAACGACGCCAACCTCGCCGCGCTCGCCGAGCGGCCGTCGTCGGGGGATGCCTCGTTCGCGGCGCTGCTCTCCGGCGAGCGGTTCGGCAGCGGGCTCGTCGTCGACGGTGTGCTGCTCCGTGGTGCGCACGGCGGCGCGGGGGAGATGCGCGTGCTCGACATCGTCGACGGGGTCGGGTCGTCGGACGGGATCGGTGCGACGGCGCGGACGCTGGTCGCCGAGGCCGTCGCCGCGGGCGAGGTCCGGCCGGGCAGCCCGCTGGCAGTGGACGCCGGCGCCTCTGCCGTGTTCCGCGCGGCGCGGGACGGCGACACTGTGGCGCTGACGATCGTCGACCGCCTCGGCGACCGACTGGCCCGCGTCTGCGTCCTGCTCGCCAGCCTGCTCGACATCGACCGCGTGGTGGTTGCGGGTGCGATCGCGCAGCCCGCCGTCGCCGTCATCGACCGGGCCCGCGCGCTGCTCGACGGCTGGCACTTCGACCCCGTGCCCGAGCTCGTGGCGTCCACGCTCGGTGCGGACGTCGTCGTCATCGGCGCCGTTGCCCACGCGGTGGACGCGGTCCGTGCCGACCCGCTGTCGTTCCCGCTGGTCACCCCAGGGGGAACTCGCGATCCCGGTCCCACGGCTCCGTCCACCCGAGCCGGTCGAACAGTGCATCCAGCAGCATCGCGGTGAAGCCCCAGAGCAGGTGGTCGCCGGTCGGGGTGGTCACCATGAAGCCCGGCCCCCGCCACTCCTGACCACCTCGGCGCAGCACCGTGACCCCGCGGTTCGCCGGGTCGAGCAGGTCAGCGACGGGCACGCGGAACACCGCGGCGGATTCGGCCTCGTCGACGACCCGGATCGGGGACGGTTCCCGCCACCACGCGAGCACCGGGCGCACCAGGTGGTTCGAGAACGCGAGCGGGACGGCCGGCAGTGTGCCGAGGACCTCGACGCCGGTGGGGTCGAGCCCGGTCTCCTCGTGGGCTTCGCGAAGGGCAGCGGCGACCGCGTCGGCGTCGCCCGGATCGATCCGCCCGCCGGGGAACGCGACCTCGCCCGGGTGCGCGCGCAGGGTCGTGGCACGGGCGAGCAGCAGCACGTCGAGGTCGCGCGGGACGTCTGCGGCGGCTGCGGGCCGATCACTCGGTGTGCGGTCGAGCGCCCCGAAGAGCATCAGGACGGCGGCGTGCCGTGGCGAGGTCGTGCTGCCGGGTTCGACGAGCGGCTCGGCGTCGCCCCACCCGGTCGCCGCGACCCTCGCCAGTGCCGCCCGCGCGTGCCCGTCGTCCATCACCCGCCCACCCTAGGCGCGCCGCACCGAGTGAGCAGAAGACGTCGGGTACCCGCGCGGGACCCGACGTCTTCTGCTCACTCGATGGATGGCTGGGCACTCAGGCGCCTCTCGGACGCCGTGGGCATCGTGGAAGAACCGAGAACCGCTCGAAGTCTTGACGAGGAGACCCCGTGGACCGCTTCCGACGACTGCCGCTGCCGGCACTGCTGCCGATCGTGTTCGTCCTGGTCGGCGGACTGTACTTCGCCATCGGCCTGGCCTCGAACCCCGACGGCGGCGAACTGGCCGGTCGCGCGATCTCATCGCTGATCTACGCCATCCTGCTGACGGTGTTCTTCGGCTTCCTCATCGCCTACCGTCGGCGCCGAGCCGGCGGGACGGAGACCGCGGCCGCCATCCAACGCGCAGTCCGCACCGGCGAGCTGCCCGGCGACGTCGACCACGTCGTGTGGACCCGCGAGCTCGAGTCGACCCGCAAGCGGTACCGGAACAACCGGGTCATCGTGCCGATCATGGTCGTCGTCTTCGCGGCCTTCTCGGTCTGGGCGGCCCTGACGGTCAGTCCGTTCTGGTGGGCGATCCTGGTCCTGTTCGTGGGGATGTGTGCGTACTCCGTCTGGGAGACCCGACGGGCCCTGCGGAACATCGACCACCTGCTGACCGCCCTGCGCGGAACCTGGACCGTGCCGCAGTCAAGCGGCACGTGACCCACCCTCGAGACGTGCCCCTGTTCATCCGCTACCAAAGCGCGGCCAACGGCATCCGGCACAACGGCCTGTGATGTGCGACGGGTACCTCGACCTCCTCGACCGGTACCGCATCCCCTGGGTCGAGCTCCGCACCACCTCACCGGGGCACATCACGTACGAGGACGAAGTGCAGATCGTCGCGACCCCGATGGACCAGTCCCACGACTGGCCGTTCAGACAGTTCCAGTAGCGGATCTACCCCCGGGGCTGTGGACATGTTGCGTAGGCTCTGTCGTCGTGCGCCGCAGGGTCAGTCTTCTCGTTGTCTTCGTCGTCACCTTCGCGATGCTCGGTGGAGGTACGGTCATCGTGCTGTCTGGTCGGCAAGTGGGTGCTGACCCCGGTGCTGACGTCGCATGGGTCCGGCTTCTGACCGGGGTCGGCATGGTCACCTGGGGTGTTCTGTTCGCGCGGTTCGATGCGCAGACGCGGGCTGTGGCAACGGAACGCCCCGACGAGGAGTCCCAGACGGACGCGGCTGAACACGACGACACTCCGCGACCGATGAAGGTCGTGTTGTGGGTCATCGTCGGGGCCGGCACGTACTCGGTGCTGCGTGGCTGGACAGCGAGCGTGCCGTTCGCCGCTGCGGGTGCGGTGATCACGCTCGGCCTGCCGCTGCTGAACCGCCTCCTTGATGGAGTGATCGAGCGGCAGGAGGCGCGAGGAGACGGCGGACCCGCGAGCGGACCAGCAGGTGACTGAGCCACGACCAGAGATGCCGCCAGCTCGAGAGGAGACCGCGATGGATGAAGTGCTCTTGTACGACCTCTGCAGTCGCGCTCGCCTCGTTCAGGTCCGGTTCGTCTCGACCGAAGCAGGTCTCCGTGGGCTCACCGACTTCATCGGTCGTGCTGCTCGCTGCTCGGAGAGCCATTCGCATGCGCGTCTGCTGCAGCTGATCCAGGCTGCGCCGCGGCCAGTCGGCGTCCGCTACGGCTTCCGTCGGCTCGAAGCCGTCAGTGCGAGTCGGACCGTAGCCCCGGACACGTTCACCGACGCCGAACGTGGTGAGTACGAGGCTGCGCAGAGCGCACTCCTGAAGAGCGTCGGCAGTGACTCCGGGGAACCGGCGCCCGGAGCGGGAGGAGTGGTGCGGAACGTGCTCGAGCAGTTCATCCTCCGCTGGTTCTGAGGGAGATCTCGAACCAGAGGCGATCCTGTTCGGGGATCGTCAACCGGACGGTTCGCACTCCGCTGTCGCAGTGCTCACGGTGACGGGGTGAGCATTCCACTGCACCGCGGGTTCTGGCATTGTCGAGCCGTGCGCCCGTCGACGATCCTCCTCGCCGCCATCACCGTCGTCTTCGGCGTCGCGACGATCGTCCTCGCGGTCGTGATCGGCACCGACGAGGGACGAGCCCTGTCCACCGAGCTCCGTCTCGGCATCCTCATCACGTTCGGGTTCGGCGTCGCCTGCGTCACCACCGAGGTCAACCACCGCCGGCGGGCGCGCCTACAGCAGAAGGCCGAGACCCATCCCGGTACCGCGTTCGTCACCGCGCACGCGACAGAATCGACGGCCGCCGACCTCGCGGCTTGGAGCCCGAGGCTGCGCGTCTGGTTCCCGTGCGACCTCGGTTTCGACCGGACGGGCATCACGAGCTGGTCGACGCGCAACGACGAGCAGGGGACACCGATCGCCCTCCGTTCGGAGGTGCTCGGCTTCGACGTGTTCAGCGAGCCCACGCCGCGCGGTGTCGCGTATCGGTGGGGGATTGTCGTCCTCCTCGCATCCAGAACATCGGGGCCCGGAGCAGTCCACCTGTGGGTGGCCGACGACCAGCCGGCGCAGGACGAGTACGCGATGCGCCGGACGATCAGGCGGATCGAGTCCGCGCTCGGCACGGGCCGCTGACCGAGCCCGGAGTGATGCAGCCATCCGGGAAGGGCGTTCCGGCGGGAGGCTTCGGTCGTTTGGCGCGGGTGCGATTCCATCCGGCACTCGTGCAATGAGAGTGGTCGGCGCTGGCGTCGACCCGTCGGGTTCACGACTGGTCGCGCTTCGCCGATCGTCGAGCGAAGCGCCACAGCATCACGCCCACGACGAGCAGCAGGATCCCGTAGAGCGCGTTCAGCAGGATGAGCGCGACGTCAGAGTCCGCTCGCACAATCCGTACGATCGAGGTCACGACGAAGACCGCGCCGCCCAGCAGTGCGAGCGTCCCGAGCACCTTCGCACTGACGACGTCCATCGCCCGAACGTACCGCGTCACCGCCACCGAGTGAGCAGAAGACGTCGACTCCTTGACAGAAACCCGACGTCTTCTGCTCACTCGGCGGGCCCGCGGTGCGGCTGCCGCCCCATAAGATCCACAGGTGACCGAACTCTCTGCCGGCCGACGCTTCGGCACCACCACGGGCGACTTCGCGCTCCTGATGACCGTGACCATCCTGGCTGGGGTCCTGTTGCCTGCCGGTGGGCTGCTCGCCGCGTTCGGTTTCCTGTTGACGGGCGTCCGAGCGGACCGACGTCGCACCCGCGCGCTGTTCATCGTGGCGGTGTCGCTCCTCGTCCTGCAGGTGCTGTTCGTCAGCTTCGCGGTCTGGGGCCCGACCGAGCTGTGTGCGTCGTTCGGCAACGGGCCGACGACCTGCACGGGCTGACGATCCCGAACTCCCCGCTGGGCACGTCCACCCAGTGAGCAGAAGACGTCGGGGTACCGGTGGGAACCCGACGTCTTCTGCTCACTCGGCGGTGGCGGCCGCGCGCTCGCTCACTCGGTCGTGGAGACCCAGTCGATGAGCAGGTTGCCCTTGGCGCCCCAGTTGCCGACCTGGAACATGAAGCGGTGCGGCGTGGTGGGCACGTCGTGGGTGACGGTGTCGAGGACCTCGCCGTCGACGCTGTACGTGACCGACTCTCCGGGCACCCAGTCCACCGTGTAGGTGTGCCAGTCGCGCCACGAGACACCGGTGCCGATCTGGACGCGGTCGGCTTCCTTGCCCGGGGTCATCGAGTGGTGGAACGCCGAGGGGCTGTCCTCGAAGTTGCCCTCGGGGAAGTCGATCTCGCCGTCGGACCAGGTGCCCGACGTGGGCCAGAGCATGAACGCCGCACCGTTGCCGTCGCCACCGGTGGCCTTGGCGCGGACGGAGAACGAGCCGCCGACGTGGTCCCAGGCTCCGGCGGAGGAGCCGAACGTGCCGGCTGCTCCCGCTCCGGTGCCGAGGGCGACGTCCATGACGCCGTCGTGCACCGACACGGTCTTGCTCGGCGCGTAGATGCCCGAGGTGCCGTCGGGGTAGGGCTGCCATGCCTGCGGGTAGAGCGACGCGACGAGCCCGGTGACGGCGTCCGTCGCGAAGTCCTCGACGAACGACGCGGACGGCGCGACAGCAGCGTCGTCGGCCTGCGGCTCGGCGGCGGTCTCGCGCTCCGCATCGGCCTCGGCATCGGTCGCGGGCTCGGCGTCGGCCGCGGGGTCGGCGGCTTCGGGCTCGGCCGCCGGTGTGGTGTCCTCGATCGGCGCGGCATCGGCGGTGGGAGCGGGTGTCGGCGTCGCATCCGACTCATCGTCGTCCGAGGGAGCCGGGGTCGCGGTGTCGGAAGGGGTGGGCGTCACCGGGGCGTGCTGCCCGTGGCGGTGTCCGCCCCAGCCCCACCAGCTGTCGGCGGAAGCGGAAGCGGAGGCGGCTGTCGGGACTCCGAGTGCCAGGCAACCGGCGGTCGCTGCCGCCAGGATCGCGCGACGGCGGCTCATCGGGTCGGCCGTTCGATGGCGGAGAGGGTGGGCGTGGTGGTCGCGGGGGTCGTGCCGCGCATGGGCGTGCACGTGCTTCGGGTCGAGATGTCGGGCTCCTCGTGGTGCTCGGGCGCAGGATGCGGGGAGGGGACGGGCGCGCCAGGGGGCAGGATGCCGAGGGGTTCGGTGACGCGTCCACGGACATCTTGCATCATCTGTGCCCCGTTCGGGGGTAATGGCCCGAATCGGCAGCCGAACGCGCGGTGAACGGTGGGCAGCCCGGTGCCCGCCGCCTCAGTCGCGCGGCACCGGCTGCAACCGCTGCAGCTGTGTCACGTGCCCGGGCTCGAGCTCGTCGAGCGACGTGACCCCGAGCAGCCGCATCGTGCGCTCGATCTGCTCCGACAGGATCTGGATCATCCGGTCGACGCCGGCTTCGCCGCCCGCCATCAGCCCGTACAGGTACGCCCGGCCGACCATCGTGAACTTCGCTCCGAGTGCCACGGCGGCCACGATGTCCGCGCCCGACATGATGCCGGTGTCGAGGTGCACCTCGGTGTCCATGCCGACCTCCTTGACCACGGACGGCAGCAGGTGGAACGGCACGGGTGCCCGGTCGAGCTGGCGTCCGCCGTGGTTCGACAGCGTGATCCCGTCGACGCCCATGTCCGCCAGACGACGCGCGTCGGCCAGGGACTGCACGCCCTTGACGACGACCTTGCCCTTCCACTGGTCGCGGATCCAGGCGAGGTCCTCGTAGGTGACGGTGGGGTCGAACATGTGGTCGAGGAGCTCCCCGACGGTGCCGGACCACCGGTCGAGCGAGGCGAACGCCAGCGGCTCGGTGGTCAGGAAGTCGAACCACCACCACGGCCGCGGGATGGCGTTCAGCACGGTCCGGGCGCTGAGCTGCGGCGGGATCGAGAAGCCGTTGCGCTTGTCCCGCAGTCGCGCGCCGGCGACGGGCACGTCCACGGTGACGAGCAGCGTGTCGAACCCGGCCTTCTCGGCGCGGGAGACCAGCGCCATCGACTTCTCGCGGTCCTTCCACATGTACAGCTGGAACCAGTTGCGGCCGTTCGGGTTGGCGTCGCGGACGTCTTCGATCGCCGTGGTGCCCATGGTGGAGAGCGAGAACGGGATGCCCGCACGACCGGCCGCCCGGGCCCCGGCGCGCTCGCCCTCGGTCTGCATCATGCGCGTGAACCCGGTGGGGGCGATGCCGAACGGGTACGCGACCGGCGCCCCCAACACCGAACGCGAGGTGTCCACGGACGACACGTCACGCAGGATCGCGGGCGTGAACTCGATGTCCTCGAACGCCTGGCGGGCGCGGGCGAGCGAGATCTCGGCCTCGGCGGCACCCTCGGTGTAGTCGAACGCGGCCTTCGGCGTGCGGCGGGCGGCGATGTCGCGCAGGTCCCAGATCGTCAGCGCCGACTCGAGACGCTGTCGCCGACCCGGCAGGGAGGGCTTCTTGAACTGCATGAGCGGCGCGAGGTCACGCACCGTCGGCAGCTGCCGCTTGATCGGTGTCCGCCGGGTCGACGCTGCCCCAGGGGTCGCTGCCGGAGCCCCGGTTGCGGGGTCGACTCGGTGCTGGTCGTCGATCGAGGTCATACAGACATCCTACGTCTCGGAGCGGATTGTGGGGAGGTGTGATCGGCCCGCGGGGTGTACCGGACGGGCTCGACGGTGCGGGCGATCGTTGCGCGCAGGGCCTCGAGCGATGCGCCGCGCAGGCCGCCGAATCCGGATGCCCGCGCCTGCACCAGGATGTTGCCGAGCGCTGTCGCCTCGACGGGCCCGGCCAGGACGGGCAGCCCGGTGCGGTCGGCCGTCAGCTGGCAGAGCAGTCGGTTCTGCGATCCGCCGCCGACGATGTGCACCTGTCGGACGTCTTTGCCCGTGATGGTGCTGATCGTCGCAAGTGTCTCCGCGTACGCGGCGGCCAGCGACTCGAGGATCGAGCGCACGAACTCGGCCCGCGACGCGGGCGCGCTCAGCCCGTGGTCGCCGCACCAGGCGGCGATGCGCGCGGGCATGTCGCCAGGCGCCGTGAACGACTCGTCGGCGGGGTCGAAGACGGGGACCGGGGCCGTGACTGCCGCGGCGGAGGCGAGCAGGGCCTCCAGGTCGATGTGGTAGCCACCACGCTCCCAGGTGCGGACGCTCTCGGACAGCAACCACAGTCCGGACACGTTCTTCAGGAACCGGACGCGGCCGTCGACCCCGCCCTCGTTGGTGCAGTTCGCGTCGCGCGCCGCGTCCGACAGGACGGGTGCGTCGAGCTCGATGCCGACGAGTGACCAGGTGCCGGAGGAGATGTACGCGAAGTCCGGTTCGGTCGCGGGGACCGCGACGACGGCGGAGGCGGTGTCGTGCGAGCCGACGAGCGTGACGGGCGCCTGCCCGCCGACGGCGTCGGCGACGGACGGCAGCAGGGGCCCGAGTCGGTCGCCCGGGTCGCGCAGCGTGGGCAGGAGGCCGGCCGGGAGGCCCGCAGCAGCCCGCAACGCCGGGTCCCATCCACGGGTCGTCGCGTTCAGGACCCCGGTCGTCGACGCGTTCGTGCGCTCGGCCGCCTGGACACCGGTGAGCCAGTAGCCGAGCAGGTCGGGGATGAGCAGCGCCCGCTGGGCGAGCTGCAGTGACGGGTCGGCGGCGAACTGGAACACCGTGTTGAAGGGCAGGTGCTGCAGACCGTTCCTGGCGTACAGCTCGGCAGTGTCCATCCGTCGGTGCACGCGGTCGACGCCGCCCTCGTGCCGCTCGTCGCGGTAGTGGGACGGCAGCCCGAGCAGCCGACCGTCGCGCAGCAGGCCGTAGTCGACCGCCCACGAGTCGATGCCGATGCTGACGATCGCCGGGTGTGTGGCGAACGCCTGCCGGAGGCCGTCGGTCACCTGCCGGTACAGCTCGACGACGTCCCAGTGCAGGGCCTCGCGGTCGTGCTCGTGCAGGGTCACGGGGCCGTTCGGGAACCGGGCGACGTGCTCCATCCGGACGCCGTCGGTGTCGACGTGCCCGAGGATCACCCGGCCGCTCGTCGCCCCGAGGTCGACCGCGGCGACGGTGCCGCTGGTGGACATGCTCTTACCTCTTTTCGTGCATCAGCGCAGGAACGCGGCGGCGACACCGGCGTCGACGGGCACGTGCAGTCCGGTCGTGTGCGAGAAGTCGTCGGTGCAGATGGCGTAGACGGCGTTGGCGACGTTCTCCGGCACGACCTCGCGCTTCAGGATCGTGCGCTGGGCGTAGAACGCCCCGAGGTCCTGCTCCTCGATGCCGTAGGTCTTCGCGCGGTTCGCGCCCCAGCCGGAGGCGAAGATGCCCGAGCCACGGACGACGCCGTCGGGGTTGATGCCGTTGACGCGGATGCCGTGCTCGCCGAGCTCCGCCGCCAACAACCGCACCTGGTGCGCCTGGTCGGCCTTCGTGGCCGAGTACGCGATGTTGTTCGGGCCGGCGAACACCGAGTTCTTCGACGAGATGTACACGATGTCGCCGCCGAGGGCCTGCTCGATGAGGACCTTCGCCGCCGCCTTGGACACCAGGAACGACCCCTTCGCCATGACGTCGTGCTGCAGGTCCCAGTCCTGTTCGGTGGTCTCGAGCAGGCTCTTGCTGAGCGACAGTCCGGCGTTGTTCACGACGAGGTCGAGACCGCCGAAGTGCAGCAGGGTTTGCTGGATCGCCTGCTCGATGTCCGCTGCACTCGTCACGTTCGCCGCGACGCCGATCGCCTGGTCCGGGCCACCGATCTCGGCGGCCGCCTCCTGTGCCTTCGCCAGGTCGAGGTCCGCGATGACGACCGCGGCACCCTCGGCCGCCAGGCGCTTCGCGATGGCCTTGCCGATGCCGCTCGCGGCGCCGGTCACGAGTGCGATCCGGGTGCTCAGCTTCGCAGGGGCGGGCATCCGCTGCAGCTTCGCCTCTTCGAGGGCCCAGTACTCGATGCGGAACTTCTCGGCCTCGTCGATGGGGGCGTAGGTGCTCAACGACTCGGCTCCGCGCATGACGTTGATCGCGTTGACGTAGAACTCCCCGGCGACGCGGGCCGTCTGGGCGTCCTTGCCGTACGAGAACATCCCGACGCCGGGCACCAGCACGATGAGCGGGTCGGCGCCGCGGATCGCGGGGGAGTCCGGGTTCGCGTGGCGGTCGTAGTAGGCCTGGTAGTCCGCGCGGTACTGCTCGTGGAGTTCGTGCAGGCGGGCGGTCTGCTCGTCGACGCTCGCGGTGGCGGGCAGGTCGAGGATGAGCGGCTTCACCTTGGTGCGCAGGAAGTGGTCCGGGCAGCTCGTGCCGAGGGCGGCGAGCTCGTCCGCGCGTGCGCTCGCCAGGAAGTCGAGCACGACGTCGGAGTCGGCGAAGTGCCCCACCACCGGCTTGTCGTGCCCGGCGATGCCACGGATCGTCGGGGCGAGGGCGGCGGCACGAGCGTGGCGCTCGTCGGCCGGCAGTGCTTCGAACCCCGCTAGGACCGCGCCGAAGGGCTGCTCGGCGCCGTGCTCCGCGATGTACCGCTCGGCGGTGTCGATGATCCAGCGCGAGTTCGCCTCAGCCTCCTCGCTCGTCGCACCCCAGGCCGTGATCCCGTGGCCGCCGAGGATCGTGCCGATCGCCTGGGGGTGGTCCCGCTTGATCGCGGCGATGTCGAGCCCGAGCTGGAACCCGGGTCGGCGCCACGGCACCCACACCACCCTGTCGCCGAAGATCGTCGACGTCAGGGCCGGTCCGTCCGCCGCCGTCGCGATGGCGATGCCGGCGTCCGGGTGCAGGTGGTCCACGTGCGCGGCGTCGACGAGGGCGTGCATCGCCGTGTCGATGGACGGGGCGGCACCACCCTTGCCGTGCAGGGTGTAGTCGAACGCGGCGACCATCTCGTCCTCGCGCTCCACCCCGGGGCCTGTGTCTGATGCGTACATGTCCTGGAGTGCACGGACCCGGTCGAGGCGGAGCACTGCGAGGCCCGCCGGGGTGAGGGTTCCGAGGTCGCCCCCTGAGCCCTTCACCCAGAGCAACTCGACCGGTTCGCCGGTCACCGGGTCGGTGTCGGTGCCCTTCGCCGAGGTGTTCCCGCCGGCGTAGTTCGTGATCCGCGGATCCGAGCCGAGCGCGTTCGAGCGCGCGATGAGCGCCGTGACCGTCTCGTCTGCGGACGTGGCGTGCGTTGCGGGGTCCACCCGTGCCTCCAGGCTGTCGATCGTCATGGTGTCTACGCGCCCCAGCCGGCCTGAACGCCGCCGACGCGGTCTTCCGCGATCTGCCGCTGGTAGCCGGAGTCCAGGTACGCGCGCATCGGGTTCGCCGGCAGGCCGCGTGATTCACGCCAGGCCGCGAGGTCCGCACGGACGTCGGTCTGGTACGCGTCCATGAAGACCTCGTTGGCACCGAGGACGTCGTGCGCCTCTTGTGCTGCGGTCAGGGCCACGCGGTCGAGGAGCAGCGCCCGGGCCGTCATCTCCTGCACGTTCAGCACGGAGCGGATCTGCCCGGGGATCTTGTCCTCGATGTTGTGGCACTGGTCGAGCATGAACGCGACGTCGTGGTTGTCGTAGCCGCCGCCGCGGATGACCTCGACCAGGATGCGGAAGAGCTGGAACGGGTCCGCTGCCCCGACGATCAGGTCGTCGTCGGCGTAGAAGCGCGAGTTGAAGTCGAAGGAGCCGAGCTTGCCGAGGCGCAGGAGCTGCATCACGATGAACTCGATGTTCGTGCCCGGGGCGTGGTGGCCGGTGTCGAGGCAGACCATCGCCTTGTCGCCGAGCGCCGACGTCTGCACGTAGCTCGTGCCCCAGTCCGGAACGTCCGTGTGGTAGAACGACGGCTCGAAGAACTTGTACTCGAGCACCAGGCGCTGGTGTGCGCCGAGGCGGTCGTAGATCGTGCTGAGCGACTCGTGCAAGCGGTCCTGGCGTTCACGCATGTCGGCCTGGCCGGGGTAGTTCGAGCCCTCGGCGAGCCAGATCTTCAGGTCGCGGCTGCCGGTGGCGTCCATCACGTCGATGCAGCGCAGGTGGTGGTCGATCGCCTTCTGCCGGATGCTCGCGTCGGTGTGCGTGAGGGCGCCGAACTTGTAGTCGTCGTCCTGGAAGGTGTTCGAGTTGATCGTCCCGAGCGCGACGCCGTGCTCTTCGGCGTGGCGCTTGAGGTCGCTGAAGTCGTCGACGAGATCCCACGGGATGTGCAGCGCCACGGTCGGTGCGAGGCCCGTGTACTGGTGCACCTGGGCGGCGTCGGCGATCTTCTCGTACGGGTCGCGCGGGGTGCCTGGCGTGCTGAACACCTTGAAGCGGGTGCCGGAGTTGCCGAAGGCCCAGCTGGGCAGCTCGATCTGCTGTCGTGTGAGCTGGTCGGCGATGCCGGTGAAGGTCGGGGTCGATGTCATCGTGCACTTCCTCGTGGCTGATTGAATCGTTTCATACAGTACGGGTCGCGGCGGTCGGCCGCAACCGTGTGGGGGTGTGAGTGGCGGGAACCAGGTTCCGGACACAGCACCACGCATCTCCGCGGTGTTGTGTCCGGAACCTGGTTCCGCCAGGCCCGCTACGCCGCGGGGACCGCAGCGGGCGCACGCAGCTCGTGCGAGCCGGCTCCGAGCCGCTGCTCCGCCGTTCCCGGCAAGCGCACCACCGCGGTGACGCCCTCCGGCACCTGTGCACGGACCAGCAGCTCGCCGTCGACGAGCTCCCACCGCACCGCGATGTGCCCGTGCACGGAGTCGAGCGAGGTCGACGCCCACGTCAGGCCGCCGCCCGGCTGCGGCGCGATGAGCACGGAGGCGTACCCCGGTTCGAGCGCCGACAGGCCGCCCACCACCCGGTGCATCCAGTCCGCCACCGCCCCGAGCGCGTAGTGGTTGAACGAGGTCATCTCACCCGGGTTGATGGTGCCGTCCGGCAGCATCGAGTCCCACCGCTCCCAGACCGTCGTCGCGCCCATCGTCACCGGGTACAGCCACGACGGGCACTCCGTCTGCAGCAGCAGCCGGTACGCGTCGTCGAGGTGGCCGGTCTGCGTCAGCGCGTCGGTGATGAACGGCGTGCCCGCGAAGCCCGTCGAGATCCGGTACCCGGACTGCTCGGCCAGCTCCGCCAGGCGGTCACCCGCACGGCGCTCGTCGTCCTCGTCGAGGATGCCGAACACGATCGCGAGCGCGTAGACGGTGGTGCAGTCGCTCCGGATGCGGCCGTCGGTCACGTAGCGCTGACGGAACGCGGCCTGGAGGCCCGTGGCCAGCTCCTCGGCTTCGGTCGCCTCCGCCTCGTGGCCCGTCAACCGCGCCGCCTGCGCCACCAGGGTCGCGCTGCGGTACGCGCACGCCGTCGCGACGACGCCCGGGTCGGCCTTCGCCTTGGCAGCGTCCTCCGGCGGGGCGTCCGGGTCGAGCCAGTCGCCGAACTGGAAGACGGTGTCCGACAGGCCCTCGGGTGACAGGTGGCCCCTGATGCGGCGGAGGTGCGCCATCATCGAGTCGAGCTGCTCCTCGAGCACCGCGGTGTCGCCGTACGCCTGGTACAGGGTCCACGGCACCCACACGCCGGCGTCTGACCAGATCGCGGTGGCGTCGGGGGTGCCGAAGTCCTCGGCGGGGGAGTACTTGAGCACGTCCGGCACCACGAACGGGATCACACCGTCGGCGTGCTGCTGCTCGAGCCACACGTCGCGGAGCCAGTCGCCCAGGAAGGCGCGGGTGTCGAACAGGTACGACGCCGTCGGCGCGAATGCCGCGATGTCCCCTGTCCATCCGAGCCGCTCGTCGCGCTGCGGGCAGTCGGTCGGGACGCTCAGGAAGTTGCCCTGCATGCCCCGGATGACGTTGTCGTGGAACGTGTTGAGCAGCTCGTGGCTGGACTCGAACGTGCCCGTCCGGGTCAGGTCGGAGCCGACCTGCACCGCGGTGACGGCCGATCGGAGTTCGTCGAGCGTGCCGGTCCAGCCGTCGACCTGGGCGTACCGGAAGCCGTGGAAGGTGAACCGGGGCTCGAACACGTCCGGGGTGCCGGAACCGTCCGCGCGGCTGCCGCTCAGGGTGAAGTGGTCCGTCGCCTTCGCGGTGCGCAGCGGGCGGGTGCCGAGTTCGTCGTGCTCGAGGACCTCGGCGTGCGTGAGGGTCAGGACGGTGCCGGCCGGTCCGCTGGCGGTCACGCGGACCCAGCCGACCAGGTTCACGCCGAAGTCGATCAGCGTCGCGCCGGACGGGCTCGTCCAGACCTCGACGGGAGCGATCTCGGCGAGGGGCCGGACCGGCGGCACGGTGTCGGCCACGAGTTCGCGTTCGCCGAGGTCGACGGTGCGCACGGCGCTGGTGCGTCCCTCGTGGCCGTCGACGCTCGGCGTGGTGACCTCGCCGGGCGTCAGGAAGGAGCCGTCGCGGAGTCGGGCGTCGATGTCCTCGCCGTCGTACAGCTCGTCGGCGGTGATCGCGCTGGACAGGGCCTGCCAGTCCGTGTCGGTGGCGACGAGCTGTTCGTGGCCGTCAGCGAAGGTGATGCGGAGTTCGGCGAACCCGGCGGGCTCGTCGGCGTACCAACCGCCACCACCACCCCAGGCGAGCCGGCCGGCGGCCCAGCCCTTGCCGAGCACGAGGGCGAGCACGGCGGCGCTGCCCGCGGTCGTCTCGGCCAGGTGTGCCGTGACGTCGTGCGAGACGACGCGGATGCGCCACTCGTAGCTCGTCCACCCCGGTTCGAGCAGGTGGTCGGAGACGCGTTCGCCTCCGAGCCACGCCTCGACGACGCCGAGGGCGCTGACGTCGAGGGTCGCCCCGGTGACGGCGCCGTGGCCGTCGTCGAGGGTGAACTCACGGCGCAGGATCGGTGCGCTCCCGAGGTCGTCGACGCTCGTGATGAACGGTGCGGTCCAGGTGGTCATGTGGTGTGGTCCTTTCACGCGACCGGTCGTCGTCGACCGGTGCGGGGTCGTGGGCCCGGCCGTCTGCCGGGGCGGGGCTCCCCGGCGGAGGCGGGTCGGGCCTCCTGGCCGGGGTGGGCGTCAGCCCTTGACGGCGCCGCTGGTCATGCCGGCGACGATCTGGCGGTTGAAGAAGACGTAGAGGATGAGCGGCGGGATCGTGATGAGCAGCACGTCGGTGAACAGCAGGTTGAGCTGGCTGACGGACTGGCTCTGGAACGAGTAGAGCGTCTGCTGCACGGTGGCGTTCTCGGACCCCGGCAGGAAGTACAGCGGGTTCGTGAAGTCGTTGAACACCGTGACGGACTGCACGAGCACGACCGTGATGATCACCGGCTTGAGCAGCGGCAGCACCACCCCGAAGAACAGTCGGATGGGGCCGGCGCCGTCGAGGACGGCGGCCTCGTCGAGCTCCTTCGGGATCGTCGCGACGAACGCCCGGAACAGCAGGATGCAGAACGACAGGCCGAAGGTCGCCTCGATGAGGATCATCCCGCCCATGGTCTTGAACAGGTTCAGGCCCTGCAGCACCCAGATCGTCGGGACGATCGCCGGCGGGACGATGAGCCCCGCCAGGACGAAGAAGTTGATCACGCCGTTCCACTTGCTCGGACGACGCTGCAGCACGTACCCGACCATCGCGGAGAACACGACCATCACGATGACGCTGCCCACGGTCAGGACCGCACTGTTCAGGAACGCACGGACGATCACGCCGTCACCGGAGCCGAACACGGCCTGCAGGTTCTGCCAGAGCTGCCACTCGGTCGGCAGGCTGAAGCCGAGCTGGTTCGCCTCGGCCGGGTTCTTCATGGCCTGCAGCAGGACGAAGACGAACGGCACCAGGAACACCACGAAGCTGACGACGATGGCGATCGAGCCGATGATCCACCGGCGGGCACGCCCCGGGTGGCGGTTCTTCGTCGCCGGTGTCGGCGCGCGGCCGGCGGTCCGGCGGGGGCTGGTGACGGCGGTCACAGGTCCGCCTCCTTGCGGTTGAGGAGCCACGAGATCGGGACCATGATCGCCGTGACGACCACGAACAGGACCACGTTGCCGGCGGTCGACAGGCCGTAGAACCCGGCCTGGTACTGCTTGTAGATGACGCTCGCGATGACGTCACTGGTGAACCCTGGTCCGCCGCCGGTCATCGCCCAGATCAGGTCGAAGGACCGCAGCCCGCCGATCAGCGACAGGATGATGACGGTGCCCATCGCGGGACGCGACAGCGGCAACGTGATGTTCTTGAAGATCGACCACGCGCTCGCGCCGTCGACCCGTGCTGCCTCGAAGTACTCCTGCGGGATCGCCACGATGCCGGCGATGAAGATGAGCGTCGCGATGCCGACGCCCTTCCAGACGTCCACCGCGGCGACGCTCCACAGGGCGAGGGCCGGGTCGGTCAGCCACCCCGGAGTGGGGAGGCCGACCGAACCGAGGACGCCGTTGATGATGCCGTGGAACGGGTCCATCAGCGCCTTGAACGTGATGCCGATGCCGATCGTCGACACGAGCACCGGGAAGAACACGACCGCCCGCAGGTAGCCACGCCCCAGCACGGGCGACGTGAGGAGCAGGGCGAGGGCGAGTCCGATGACCACCTTCGCCGCGCTCGTCACGAAGCCGTACTGGAACGTGTGCACGAACCCGGAGACGAGCTGCGGGTCCTGGAAGAACCGGACGAAGTTGTCGAAGCCGATGAAGGTCTGGTCGAACAACGTCCAGCGGGTGAGGGAGAAGTAGAACCCGGCGAAGGTGGGGACCGCGAAGAACACGACGTACAGCGCGATCGCGGGGATGAAGAACCACGCGGGGTAGAACGAGCGCATCCGCTTGCGCGCCGGCCCGGACCCGCCGGAACCGGCGCGGGTCTTCGCCGGTTCGAGTGCCGTCGTGAGTGTCGCGGTCACCGGGTCACCAGCCCTTGATGCCGAGCTGCTGCGCCTGCTGGACGACGTCGTCGTCGTACTGGTCAGCGCCCTTGGCCGCGTTGGTGATGCCGGATCCGACCTGCACGCAGATCTTCTCGAGGTTCGGGCCCTTGATCGGGGACAGGAACTCGAGCGCCGGGCTCGCCTTGCCGTCGTCCAGGTACTTCTGCAGGTCGTCGATCATCGGGGGCACGTCGTCCGGCAGCGAGCAGGTCGAGATGACGTACGGGCCACCGGGCGTCCCGGTGTCGTTCTGCACCTTGCAGCCCTCGGTCGAGTTCGCGAACGCGATGAACTTCTTCGCGGCCGCGAGCTTGTCGCCCTCGCTGGTCTTCGGGATGTACAGGCCGTTCGGTTCCCAGATGGTCAGGTTCGTGTCGTCGGCGTCCTCGGCCGGCAGCGCGAACGCTCCGATGTCGTCGACCGCGTCGGGGCTGTCCTGCTGCAGCGTCGAGATCGCGTTCGTCAGCATCGGGTACTGGGCGCCGGTGCCGTCGGCGAGCATCTTCAGGCCGTTCGCCTGCGTGGCGGACGCGTAGTCCTCGTTGTAGAGGTCCTTGTCCTTGCCCTCGGCCAGGTGGTCGAAGCCGGCGAGTGCTGGTTCCTTGGCGTAGGACTCCTTGTTGGCGGTGTAGTCGTCCGCCCAGTCCTTCTGCTGCGCCGTGATGTTGGCGAAGTCGCCGAGGACGAACAGCTGGCTGGTCCAGGTGTCGCCGTACGTCTGGATGATCGGCGCGACCTTGCCCGCGTCCTTGATCTTCTCGCTGTTGCTGATGAACTCGTCCCACGTGGTGGGGACGCTCAGCCCGAGGTCGGCGTAGACCTTCTTGTTGTACATGACGCCGCCGCCGAAGCTGGTGCCGAACGGTGCGCCGTAGACGCCCTTGTCGGTGCTGACGACCTTGGTGAACTGCGGGTCGACGTCCTTGGTCCAGCTCTCGTCGGACAGGTCCACCAGGGTGTTGTCCGGGTTGAGGGCCTGCATGAGCGAGCCGGAGTTGTAGTTGAAGACGTCGGCCATCTCGCCGGTGGACAGCTGGGTCTTCACCAGGTTGTCGCCGTCGGTGCCCTGCGGGCGGGTGTCGAACTTGACCGTGATGTCGGGGTTGGCCTTCTCGAAGGCCTCGATGAGGGGCTTCGCGGTGGCTGCGGTCGCGGGTGAGTTGTCGGCCTGGTAGGTGATCTGGACCTTGCCGCCGCCTTCGTCGGCGGAACCGCCGGACGAACACGCCGCGAGCCCGCCGATCAGGACCGTGGCTCCGCCGATGGCGACGAGACGGGTGAGGGCCGCGCGCGTGGTGAGCGTCCTCGTGGTCAGGGAACGAGCTGACATTCCTTACCTCCTCGTAAGGCCCGGGGCGGGGGGAACCCCGGGTGAAACGGACCCGGATCCCGCGTCGTCGTGGGCTCCGGTTGCTGCTGTTTAGAACGTTTCAATCAGGATGGAACCACGTGGATTGAAGCGTGTCAATCGCTGCGCCGAATTCGTTACGTCGAGCGCGCACGCCGCGCACCGCAGCCCACCCCATCCGCGAAAGCGACACCGTGCCGCGAACTGTTCGCGTGGATCTGTCGCTTTGCCGGACCGGACGGCGTTCCGTCCCGCAGGACTGTCGCTTTCGCGCGGTCAGGCCTCGGTGCGGCGGGGGTCGCTCGGCGCCGTGGCACGCGCGGCTGCTGCACCGGCACGGCCGAGCGTGCTCTCGCGGGGGACGAGTTCGCTGCCGAGCACGACCGCGCGGTGGACGTGCTCCGGGTCGGTGAGCTCCTCGAGCAGGAGCTCGACAGCAGCCGCCCCCATCTCCGCGCCGTGCATCGTCACCGAGGTCAGCGGCACGGCGCCGCCCCACGCCACCGAGTTGTGGTCGCAGCCCGACACCGGGATGTCCTCGGGCACGCGGATGCCGGCCGCGCGGAGCTCCGAGACGACGGCCATCGCGAGCAGGTCCGTGACGCCGAGGACACCGTCGGGTCGCTCGTCGGCCGGCATGGCGGCGATGCGCGCACCGGCGTCGGTACCGCCGGGTGGGTCGATGTCACCGGCGTCGACGTCCACGAGCTCGACGCCGGGATGCTCGGCGATCGCCCGGACGACGCCGTTCCGACGCAGCGCCACCGGCTGCAGGTCGGGGCGGGCACTCACGAAGCCGATGCGCCGGCATCCTCGCGCGATGAGGTGCTCGGTGGCGATGAAGGCGGCGTGCTCGTTGTCGACGACCACGGAGCACGCGTCGACCGTCGTCGGCGCGAAGTTGACGTAGACGACCGGCCGACCGTGTCGACGGGTGAGCTCGACCTGTTCGCGGGACTCGGTCATCGAGGCGAGCAGGATGCCGGACACCCGAGCGCTCTCGAGGTACGCGAGGTGTTCGCCCTGCGCCTGCATATCGTCCTCGCTGCTGGCGATCAGGAGGGTGAACCCCCGCTCCCGTGCCGCGAGCTGCGCGCCGTTCACCATGTCGCTGAACAAGGAGTTCCGGAGCGACATGACCACGAGCCCGATCGAGCGGCTGCTCCCCGACGCGAGCGCCCGGGCATTGCGGTTCGGCGTGTACCCGAGATCGGCGATCGCGTCGCGGACCCGAGCCGTCGTCGCGTCGGCCACCCGCTCGGGGTGGTTCAGGACGTTCGAGACCGTCGCCAGCGAGACGCCGGCGCGAGCTGCGACGTGGTGCACACTCGGCGGGCCGTCGCGCCGGGGGACATGCACCATGCTCCGATCGTAGGCCGCAGCGGCAGGCGGTCGTCCCGCAGGGCCTGGCGGGCTGGCTGGCTGGCAGGTGAGCGGGGTCGACTACGCGTCGGCGACGGAGGACTGGCGGACCACGAGCTCCGGTGTGAACTCGACGTGCTCGAGGTCGATGTCCTGCCCGAGCTCGACCTGCTTCGTCAGCAGCTCGATCGCCTGACGTCCGAGGTCCTGCGCTGGCTGGCGCACCGAGGTCAACGGGACGACGGCCGCTTCGGCGAAGGCGATGTCGTCGTAGCCGACGATCGCGATCTCGTCCGGCACGGCGATCGTGCCCCGCATGATGAACGCCTGCTCGAGGCCGACCGCGAGCAGGTCGTTCGCCGCGAACACCGCGTCCGGCCGTTCGGCGCGTGGGCGTGCCTGCAGCGCTTCGCCCACCCGACGCCCTTCGAGCACGGACAACGATGCGGTCGGCAGGACCTCGAGCGCGATCCCCGCTGCCCGGGCCGCCGACAGTGCCCCGGCGTGCCGATCGGCGACCTGGCGGATGGTGGACGGGCCGCCGACGAACGCGATGCGCTTGCGCCCGATCGCCGCGAGGTGCTCGACCGCGATGCGTCCACCCGCGACGTCGTCGACCGACACCGAGGCGAAGTGCTCGTCGTCGGCGCGGCGGTCCACGAGCACGACGGCGGTGCCCTGGTCACGCAGGCGGGCGAGGCGCGACAGGTCGTCGCCGGCGGGGGAGACGAGCACGCCGGCGACCCGGCGTTCCTCGAACAGGTCGACGTAGGTGCGCTCACGGTCGGTGGACTCGTCGGAGTTGCCGATCAGGACCGCGAGGCCCCGGTCCATCGCAGCGTCCTCCGCACCACGCGCGACGTCGGTGAAGAACGGGTTGCCGCCGTCGAGCACGATCAGGCCGACGGTGGAACTGCGGCCGGCTCGGAGCTGCCGTGCGGAGTCGTTGCGCACGAAGCCGAGCGTGGCGATGGCCGACTGCACGCGGTCCACGGTGGTCGGAGCCACCTTGTCGGGGCGGTTCAGGACGTTCGACACCGTGCCCAAGGACACGCCCGCGAGCGCTGCCACCTCTCGCACACTGACCGCCATGTGGCCATCCTGGCATCGCACCTGCGCTTCCGGGCGGTGCACGCCGTGATCTGTGGAAAACGGCGCACGGTGCGAGCTCGTGGGTGCAGGTGCACCGGCGAGTGAGCAGAAGACGACGGGTCCGCGCCACTGATCCGATGTCTTCTGCTCACTCGATGCCCGCGTGGCTACCGTGGACCCCATGCAGCCGCCCGCAGCAGGAACCCTCCGCGTCCTCCACCTCTCCGACACCCACCTGACCGGGGACGGCGCCCTGCACCAGGGTTCCGTCGACACCACCGCAGCGCTGGACGGCGTGCTCGCCCGCGTCGACGGTGTGCCCGGCATCGGCCTCGTCGTGATCTCCGGCGACGTCTCCGAGGACGGCAGCCCCGAGTCCTACGCCGCCGTCCTCGAACGGGTCGGTGGCTGGGCCGAACGCCACGGCGCCGCCCTCGTCGTGGTCCCCGGCAACCACGACCTGCGCGAGGGCTTCCGCCAGGTCCTGTCCAACGGCCACGTCCTCGGCGAGGGCGGACGACCGGTCATGCACACGATGGAGTACCACCCGCCGACCGTGCCGGTGTGGGGGCAGTCCCTCGTCGCAGGCCGGAGGATCGTCACGGTCGACACGAGCGTGCCGGGTGCCGGCTACGGCGAGATCAGCGACGCCGGCCTCGAGCGGCTCCGCACCGCGCTCGCCGAGGACCACGCCCCACACGGCACGATCGTCGTCCTGCACCACCCACCGCTGCCGGCTCCGACGGAGCTGCACGAGGCACTGCGGCTGCAGAACCCCGACGCGCTCGCCGACGTCATCCGTGGTTCGGATGTGCGGGTCGTCCTCGGCGGCCACTACCACCACCACTTCGCCGGGTCGCTGGCGGGCGTCCCGGTCCTCGTCGCCCCCGGGGTCGCGAACGACACCGACGTCACCGGCGCGTACGGCGAGGAATCGGCGTACGTCGACAGCGGCGCCCTGGTCGTCGACGTCGCCGAGGACGGCTCCGTCTGGTCGACGCCGTTGCGCGTCCCCCGCCCGGACGCCGACCCGCTCGCGTTCCACCTCGACGCCGAGACCGTCGCGTCCGTCATCGCGGCTGCCGGCAAGCACTGAGCACGCGGCAGCGCACTGGACGCGCGCGCAGGACGGACGGGAGGCCCGTGGCGGCGTCGCCACGGGCCTCCCGTCTGCCGGTCGGTGCTGTCCACGGCGGTACCCCGCATGCTCGGGTTGCATGCGGGAACAGCGAGTAGGCCGGGTCCACACCTCCAGCGAAGGAGCACCACATGCGGACTGGCAGCGCAGTGCAGTACGACCGGTACGGCGGATTCGACGTCGTGCAGGTGGTCGACCAGACCCAACCGAAGCCCGGACCCGGCGAGGTCGTCGTCGAGGTCTCGGTCGCCGGCCTGAACCACATCGAACGATTCCTGAGAGAGGGACGGTTGCAGGAGTTCGTCGACCTCGAGTTCCCCGCACACCAGGGCGTCGACTTCGCCGGTGTCGTCCGGGCACGCGGCGAGGGCGTCCGCGAGTTCCACGTCGGCGACGAGGTGATGGGCCACGCGCCCCACGGCGGATCCCACGCGACGTGGGTGACGGTGCCGACCGGGGCCGTCGTGAAGAAGCCCTCGACGATGACGTTCGAGGTCGCCGGCAGCCTGTACCTGGCCGGCTGCACGGCCCTGTCGATCGTCCGCTCCCTGAAGCTCGGGCCGCAGGACACCGTCGTGATCAGCGCTGCCGCGGGCGGGGTGGGCCACATCGAGTGCCAGCTCGCGCGCGACACGGGCGCGACGGTCATCGGTCTCGGCAGCCCCCGGAACCACGACGCCCTGCGGCAGATCGGTGTGCTGCCGGTCGCCTACGGCGAGGGCGAGGAGCAGCGCATCGCCGACATCGCCGACGGCCGGCCGATCACCGCGTTCATCGACAACCGCGAGCACGGCGAGAACGTGGCGCTGGCGAAGCACCTCGGCGTCGACGAGAAGCGCTTCGTGACGAGCGACGACCGGCGCGACCTGGAGATCCGGTTCCTACGCGCACCCGGTGACGACGCCGAGGCGAAGGAGATGCTGACGACCCTGGGCGACCTGGTGCAGCGGCACAAGGTGCAGTTCATCATCTCGGGGTACTACCCGTTCGAGTACATCGTCGACGCGTACGAGGACCTGGCCGAGATGCACTCCCGCGGCAAGGTGGTCGTCGGCATGCAGCCCGTCGAGACCGGGGCACGGCTGCACTGGTACAAGTCCGAGAAGTCCCGCGACCTGCGGGACCCCGTCAGCTAAGGATGTCCTTCGAGGCGAACCGGCTGTAGGTCAGCGCGCCGAAGACCACGACGTAGCCGAGCTGCAGCAGTGCGTTCGACCCGAACGAGTCGAACGCGATCGGGTCGCGGAGCAGGTCGCCGAACCCCAGCCACTGGTGCGAGAACAGGTACGGGTGCAACCAGTCGAGCTGGGGCAGCTGGTCGAGGACCTGGGATGCCCCGGCCAGCACGACCGTCGCGGCCATCGCCCCGACCGGCACGTTCGTCAGCGTCGATGCGAACATGCCGATCGCGACCAGTCCGAGCATCGACATCGCGACGTAGAGCGCGAGCAGCAGCGCGCGACCGGCGTACGACGCCCCACCGACCTGCGTGCCGGACAGCAGCGTGACGGGGCCGATCGGGAACAGCACGGCACCGATCGCCGCGCCGACGAGCACGACCAGCAACGTCGCCGCCAGGCAGAACGCGACCGCGCCCGCGAACTTGACCAGGATGAACCGCACCCGGCCGGTCGGTGCGACGAGCAGGTAGCGGATGGTGCCGTGGCTGGCCTCGCCTGCCACGGTGTCACCCGCGACCACGCCGACGGTCAGGGGCAGGAACAGCGGGATCGACACGGTCAGGGCGGTGAACGCCACGAACAGGCCGTTGTTGGTGATGTCGCCGAGGAACGCCGGACCGCCCTCGTCGCCGTCGGTCGTCAGCCGGACGGCGACGGCGATGAGGATCGGCACCAGGGCGAGCGCCCCGAGCATCGCCCAGGTGCGGCGCCGGCGGAACACCAGCGCGAGCTCAGATCCGAGCAGGGCGAACGGACGCTGGCGGTGCGGTGCCTCGGCGGTATCGCGCAGTGCAGGTGCAGTGTCAGGCAGCGACATCGAAGCCCTCTCCGGTGAGCGCGACGAACAGGTCCTCGAGCGTGCCGCCGCCGACGGTCAGCCCACGCACGCGGACGTCGGCGCGGACGAGTTCGGCGGTGATGGTCTCGGGCAGCAGCTCGTGCGGCAGGTCGGCGACCAGCACGTCGGCCCCGCCCTCGTGCCGGGGTGCGAGCCCGAGCCGCGTCAGCACGCTGCCGGCCTGTCCGACGTCGGGCGTGCGGACGGTCACGGTGCGCGCCCCGGCCGAACGGAGTTCGTCGAGTTCGCCCTGCGCGACGAGCTTGCCGGTGCGCATCACCGCGGCGTGGGTGCAGACCTGCTCGATCTCGGCGAGCAGGTGGCTCGACACGAACACCGTCGTGCCGTCGTCCGCCAGGGACCGGATGAGGTTGCGGACCTCGCGCGTGCCCTGCGGGTCGAGGCCGTTCGTCGGTTCGTCGAGCACGAGCAGGTCCCGCGGCGACAGGAGTGCGTTCGCCAGGCCCAGTCGCTGCTTCATGCCGAGCGAGTACGCGTGCGCCTTCTTGTCGGCGGCGTGTGTCAACCCGACACGGTCGAGGGCACTGGCCACGCGGTCCTTGCGGGTGCGTGGGTCCGACGTCGTATCCGCAGCGTCGAACCGCTGCAGGTTCGCGCGGCCGGACAGGTACGGGTAGAACGCCGGTCCCTCGACCAGGGCACCGACGCGCGGCAACACCTGGTGCAGGGCCTTCGGCATGGGCTGGCCGAGTACCTCGATCGTGCCGCCGGTCGCGCTCGACAGCCCGAGCAGCATTCGGATCGTCGTCGTCTTGCCCGAGCCGTTCGGGCCGAGGAACCCGAACACCGCGCCGCGCGGCACCGCCAGGTCGATGCCGTCGACGGCGCGCTGCTTGCGGAAGACCTTCTGGAGGCCCGTGGTGCGGATCGCGAGGTCGGTGTCCGTGGTCGTGCGGGTCGCGTCCACGGCGGTCGGTTCCGTCGTGTGCGCGGGTTCCGGTGCGCTCACTTCGCGGCGGCGACCAGCGACGACACCGGCACGGCGCCGGCGAGGACCCGGCCGTCGTCGGTCAGGTAGACCGACACGAGCGAGGTCTGGACGGCACGGCCGCCGTCGACGGCCTTCGTCAGCTGTCCGAGCAGACCCGAGGCCTCGTCGCCGAGGGACGACTGGTCCACGGTGCCGGCGGGGAGCTCGGCGATGGTGCTCCAGCCCTCGCCCGTGAACGTCGGCTCATCGCCGGCGTGCGCACCCCGTGCGTGGTCGCCCTTCGCGTGCGCACCGTGCTCGGCGTCGGACAGGTCCTTCTCGGTGACCTTCGCGTTCGACGGCGGCGTGAAGTCGAAGAGCCGTGCGGCGGGGGCACTGTAGTCGAGGCTCGTGAACCCGACCTGCACCGCGGGGTCGTCCTGCCCGGCGGCCTGGATCGTCGCACGGAGCGGGAGGCCGGTCTGCTGGTCGACGGCGAGCCGGACCGTGCCGACCAGGGTGTCGGGGGACTTCGGCGTCAGGGTGATCTGCCAGGCGTCGTGACCCGCGACGCTGACCTCGGTCGGCTTCGAGACGGTGGTGCTCGGGGTGATCGCGGCGATGGCCTGCTCGGCGATGTCCGTCGGCGTGGTGGCGCCGTCCTGCGGGTCCTTCGCCGAGTCGGAGGGCAGGGTCACGTGCGTGGCCGTGCGGTCCTTCGAGTCCCACGTCCAGACCTCGGACCCGTTGCGGACCACGTCCTGCTCGGCGAGCTGCTGCGTCAGCTGGACGCGCTGCTTGCTGGCGCCGTCGACGTACACGCGGGCGGTGTGCGACGAGGTGAGCAGGCCGAGCACGTCCGAGGCGTCGCCCTCGAGCGAGGTCCCACCGGAGCCGGTGGGGAGTTCGGGGAGTCCGAGGTCGCTCGACTGTGCGAGCTTGCCGGAGTACTGCGCGTCCGAGGACTTCGCGATGCTGGCGATGACGTCAGCGGCGCTCGGGTTCGTCCCCGCGATCGGGTCGTTCGCCGCGTTCGCGATCATCGGCGCGGCGACGGCGCCGGCGACGACCACCGGTGCGAGGACTGCTGGCAGCCAGGCTGACTTCTTCATCGTGTTCCCCTCGTGGTGCATTGGAGTCGGGAGTACGGTACGTCCGGCCCCCGACAGGACGCTGGGCGTCTCGACCAGGCAGAACTTGTTGTCCACACTCGTCCATCGGACCCCACCGCGTCGTCACCATCGGGTATCATCGAACCCATCACGATCAGCCCGTCGCCATTCGGCCCGGGCTGATTTTCTTTTCACCTGGGGGTGTGGTGGTCGAGTACTCGAAGCCCTGGCTCACGCTGGATCAGCAGGTCGAGCGGCTTCGCAGCCGTGGGCTCGTCGTCGAGTCCCACCGGGCGGCTGCCGGCCTGCTCGACCGAGTCGGTTACTACCGCCTGACGGGCTACCTCCACCCGCTCCGACAGCCGGACTCCGTTGATCGTGGATGCGAGGTCGCGGGGCACATCACGCTGCGTGAGACGTACCGAACCGGAACGTCGATCGAGCACGCCCGTTCCCTGATGGACTACGACCGCGCGCTGCGGCTCCTCGTGCTCGACGGCGTCGAGCGGATCGAGGTCGCAGTACGCACCAAGATCGCCCACGTGCTCGGCCTGAACGGACCGTTCGCGCATCGGGATCCGGTCTCGTTCACTCCGTCGTTCCTCCAGGTGGGCGAAGCAGGAACGAGCGGTCACGAACGTTGGATCGAGCGGGTTCGAGCCCGGCAGGACCGATCAGACGAGGTCTTCGTCGCGCACTTCCGGACCAGGTACGACGGACAGCTGCCGGTCTGGGCGCTGACCGAGATCCTGGAGTTCGGACAGGTCGCCCGACTGTACGGCGGTCTCTCGAACGTGCTCGGGACGGAGATCGCGATGGCGCTCGGAGCGCCGTCGAAGCGTGTCCTCGGCAGCTGGCTCGCCTCGATCAACTACGTCCGGAACGTCGCGGCGCATCACGCCAGGCTGTTCAACCGCAAGCTCGTGGTTGCTCCGAAACGCCCCGCGAACGTCCCCGAGTTCGACCACCTTCGACGAACCGAACACGCGAAGGTGGTGTTCGGGGTCTACGGAGTGTTGGTGGTCATGGCCTTCCTGCTGCGCCGGATCGATGCTGACTGCGCGTGGCGCGAGCGTGCCACCGCCCTGCTCCACGACTTCCCCGACGTTCCGGGTATGGGCACTGCGGATCTCGGCGCGCCGGAGAGCTGGGGTCTGGAGTCGATCTGGCGGCGCGCGGAAGGTTCGTAGACTCGGGAGAGGCGACCGACGGCGGTCGTGTGGCGGCGAAGGAGACGGCATGCGGGCGGTGCTCGGTCTGGACATCGGGACGTCGAGCACGAAGGCGCTGCTGGCCCGGTTCGACGGCACCGTGATCGCCGAGGTGAGCCGTCGGCACGAGGTCGACCGCCCCGAGCAGGGCCTGGTCGAGATGGACGCGGCCGTGTGGTGGGACGAGTTCGGGGCGCTGACCCGTGAACTCCTCGCCCGGGCCCCCGACGCCGAGGTGCAGGCCGTGGGGGTGAGTGGCATCGGACCCTGCGTCCTGCTCACCGACGATGCCGGCGCCCCGTTGCGTCCGGCGATCCTGTACGGCGTCGACACCCGCACCGCCGACCTGCTCGACGAGGTCACGGCGGAACTCGGCGGCGAGGCCGCGATCCGTGCGCGCTGTGGCTCCGGCCTGAGCACCCAGGCCGCCGGGGCGAAGCTCGCGTGGGTCGCACGGCACGAGCCGGAGGTGTGGGCGCGTGCCGTCCGCTTCACGATGCCGGCGTCGCGGATCGTGGAGCTGCTGACGGGGGAGTACGTCCTCGACCACCACTCGGCCAGCCAGACCACCCCGCTCTACGACGTGCACGAGAACACCTGGATCCCCGAGTGGTGCGACCGGCTCGCGCCCGGTCTGCCCATGCCGCGGCTGCTGTGGTCCGGCGACCGGGCGGGCGTGGTGACGGACGAGGCGGCCGCGGCCACGGGCCTCCCGGTCGGCATCCCCGTGACGGCCGGCACCATCGACGCCTGGGCGGAGGGCGTGAGCGTCGGCGAGTCCGTGCCGGGCCGGATGTTCCTGCAGTACGGCACCACGATGTTCATGATCGTGCCGACCGCCGAACCGACGCCCGTGCCGGGGATGTGGACGACCGTCGGCACGCACCCGGGGCAGCCGAGCGCGTCGGGCGGGATGGCGACCTCCGGTGCGATCACCGACTGGCTGCGGCGGCTGGTCGACGGCGAGTGGCCGACGATGCTCGAAGAGGCTCGGTGTGCGGGCATCGGCGCGAACGGGCTGCTGATGCTGCCGTACTTCGCGGGGGAGCGGACGCCGATCGCCGACCCGGATGCCCGAGGGGTGATCGCGGGGCTGACCGTGCGGCACACGCGCGGCGACATCTACCGGGCGACGCTCGAGGCGACGGCCTACGCGGTCCGGCACAACATCGAAGTGTTGCGGGACGCCGGGGTCGAGGTCCGCGAGCTCGTCGGGGCCGGCGGCGGGTTGCTCGGACGGCACTGGCCGACGATCGTGAGCGACGTGACCGGGCTGCGGCAGACGGTGCCGTCGGTGACCGTGGGAGCGTCGTACGGGTCGGCGTTCCTGGCGGCAGCGCTCGTTGCCGACGTCGACATCCGGCAGTGGAACCCGCCGTCCACGGTCATCGAGCCGGACCCGTCGGTGACGGCGGCCTACGAGCCCGGCTACCACGACTACCGCGAGCTCTACGAGGCGACGAAGGCCGTCGTACACCGCCTTGCCGCGCGCAGCTGACCGCGCCACACCGTGCAACGGACACAGCACCGCGCAGATGCACGGTGCTGTGTCCGGAACCTGGTTCCGCGGGGCTGGGGCGCCGCGCCTACGCCGGCGCGTCGACGCCGGCGGGCGCGCTGCCGTCGTACTCGCAGATGGCCTGGACCTTCGACGCGCTCGCCGAAGACGGGTCGAACTCGTAGCCGAGCCACTCCTTCGCCATCCGGCGTGCGACCTCGACGCCGACGACCCGCTGGCCCATGCAGAGGACCTGGGCGTCGTTCGACAGGACCGAGCGCTCGACACTGAACGAGTCGTGCGCCGTGACGGCCCGGATGCCGGGGACCTTGTTCGCCGCGATCGCGACACCGAGTCCGGTTCCGCAGATCAGGATCGCGCGGTCGGCCTCACCGTTCGCGACCATGCGCGCGGCATCGACGGCGACGTGCGGGTACGCGGTGTGCCCGTCCGCGTCGACGCCCACGTCGACCACGGACACGACCCGCGGATCGGCCTGCAGATCGGTTTTGATGATCTCCTTGTAGTCGAACCCGGCATCGTCGGACCCGATCACGAGACGGTACGTCATGCGTGTGTTCCTTCCAGTTCGTGCGGACGGGCAGCGAGGACCTCGCCGACCCGAGTGAGGATCATCCCCATCGAGGTGGCACCCGCGTCGGGTGTCCCCAGGCTCTTCTCCGCCAGCGGCCGGGCTCGCCCGACCTTCGGCGTGAGGTCCGCGGTGGCCTCGGCCTGCTCGACCGCGACCACAGCCGCAGCCTGCCACGCGTCGGTGAGCGCGTCGCCAGCCGACACCGAGGTCCGGAGTGCGTCCACGAACGGCAGCAGCGCGTCGAGCAGCGTCTTGTCCCCGCGGGACGCCCCACCCAGGTGGACGATCGAGTCGGCGAAGGTCTGCGCGGCCTCGACGACGTCGGACCCCTCGTACGCGGAGCGGTCGTCGCGCAGCGACCGTCCGAAGGCCTCGAGTGCCGCACCCCACAGGACTCCCGAGGTGCCGCCCGCGAACTCGGCCCACGCGTCACCGGCGCGTCCGAGGACGAAGGCGACCCCCGCCTCCTGGCCGACCCGACCGACCGCCTTCCGGGCCGCGCCGATCCCCTTCACCATGCCGCGTCCGTGGTCGCCGTCGCCGGCGACCGCGTCGATGCGGCCGAGTTCCTCCTCGTGCTCCCGCAGCAGCGTGTCGATCGCGTCGATCGCGTCGCGTGCCGTCTGCGCGGCCTGCCGGGAGGCACCACTCGCGTCCGGCACGACCGTCGCCTCGTCCTCGGCATCGTCCACTGCGTCGGCCGGCAGCAACGCCGCGATCGGCGCCGCCGTCTTGCGGTACGCGGGCGTGTAGGTGTCGGCGCGCCACAGCGGTTCGAGCTCGTCGTCGAGCCACTGCAGGGTGAGCGAGCAGCCGCCCATGTCGAGGCTCGTGACGAGTTCGCCGACCTCGGGTTCGACGACCCGCAGACCGGCGTCCTGCAGCAGCGGGAACGCGCGGCCCCAGAGCAGGAACAGTTCCTCGTACTTGGTGTCGCCGAGGCCGTTCAGGATCGGGGCGACCCGGGTACCCGCGTTCGCCGGTCGGTCGGCGAGCAGCCGTTCGACGAGCAGCGCCGCGAGGTCGGTGGCGCGGAGCAGCGGGACGTCCACGATGCCGGGCTCGCCGTGGATGCCGAGCCCGAGTCCGAGGTGGCCGTCGGGCACCGTGAAGAGCGGCTCGGTGGCGCCGGGCATGGTGCACCCGGAGAACGCGACGCCGATCGTGCGGGTCGCCGCGTTCGCTGCGTTCCCGAGGCGTTCGACCTCGTCGAGGCTGGCTCCGGTCGCCGCTGCGGCTCCCATCGCCTTGAAGACCGAGAAGTCCCCGGCGATGCCGCGGCGCTTCGACTCCTCGTCGGCGCTCGCGATGTCGTCCGTGACCACGACGATCCGGGTGTCGATGCCCTCGGCGCGGAGCCGCTCGGCAGCGAGCCCGAAGTTCATCGTGTCCCCGGCGTAGTTGCCGAACGACAGCACGACGCCCTTCCCCTGGTCGGCCGCCTTGGCGACCGAGTAGACCTGCGCGGTCGACGGCGAGGTGAACACGTTGCCGACGACGGCCCCGGTGGCGAAGCCCGGGCCGACGATCCCGCAGAAGGCGGGGTAGTGGCCGGAACCGCCGCCGACGACCACCGCGACCTGCGGGTCGGCGCCCTCGGTGGGCAGGGTGACGACGCCACCGTGGACGCCGCGGACGCGGTCGGCGTAGAGCGCGAGCCAGCCGGCGAGCTGGTCCTCGGCGAACTCGTCGGGGGCGTCGTGGATCGTGGTCATGCTGGAGTCCTTCAGTGGGAGGTACGGGTGCCCTGCGGCACCTTGAGGAAGTGGATCATCACGAACGCGCAGGCGTACAGGCCGACGAACGTCCACGTGGCGGCCTGGCCGCCACCGCCGAGCGCGAAGACCGCGGCGACCACACCGGTGCCGAGGAACGCCGCGCCACCGGCCGCCGTCGTGTACATCGCCATCGCGGCGCCCTTGTGCTCGGGGGCGAGCGCCGGCATGATCGCGCCCATCGGCACGAAGCCGGCGAGCAGGCAACCGAACACGCAACCGGCGACGACGGAGAGCACGTAGCCCCAGTCCGATCCGGCGGGGACGAGCTGCGGGACGTACCACCAGGCGATGAGGCCGAGGGCGGAACCGACGATGCCGAACCACTTGACGGTGCGCTGCCAGCCGATCTTGTCGCCGACCCAGCCGAACAGGGCGTTCACCAGGATGTTCGTCGCGTAGACGCACACGGTCATGAGCAGCCAGCGGCTCTGGCCCCACCCGCGCTCGTTCGCGATGACGGCGGGCAGCACGACGAACATGCCGAACTCGGGCGCCGTGTTGATCAGGCGGACCAGGAAGCCCATCAGGATCTTCGGCCGGGTGACGGTCAGGCGGATGCCGCTCGTCAGCACCTGCCAGGCGCTCTCGCCGGCCGGGGCGATGCGTGAGAAGCCGTTCGGCAGCCGCACGCCGAACAGCATGATGAGGAACCCGATCACGACCAGGCCGATCGAGGCGACCATCGCGCCGGTCTCACCGATCGCGCCACCGCCGAACACCGGGATGGCGCCGATCGCGAAGAGGGATCCGAGCGTCGGCAGGCCGCCGGTGAACGCGACGTAGAACCAGCCGACCGCCGAACCGTTCCGCTCGACCGGGGTGGTGATGTTCACCCAGACCAGGAAGGCGAACGCGAAGAGCGGGTAGCCGAACCCCCGGACGGCGTAGGCGACGGCGGCGAACGGCACGCTGCCGACGTTCAGTGCGAGCAGGAACAGCACCTCGAAGACGACCCACACCGCGAACCCGAGGATCATCACGCGGCGCGGACCGATCAGGTCGGACAGGGCGCCGGAGACGTAGCTGCCGATCAGGGCGGCGAGGCTGTAGAACGTCACGATCGTCGCCACGGTGGCCTCGGGGCTGCCGAGGACCGCGACCATGTGCGGGGTGATGAAGTTCGACTCGACGCCGTTGCCGGTCATGAAGACCAGGACGGCGACGAACCCGAGGGCGAGCGGGCGGGGGATCCCCATCCGGTCGAGGCGGCCCTCGGGACGGTGGGTCGTGGGTGCTCCGGTGGTGCGCTGTGTCGTCGTTGACATGCTTGCTGACTCCAGTGGTGGGCGGGCTCAGGCCTGCAGGGACGGGATGATCGACACCTTGACGCTGGCGCCGGCGGAGTCGCCGACCAGGTCGAGGGCCGCCTGGAACTGCTCGAGCGGGAACTGGTGCGTGCAGATCTCCGACATCGGCAGGGTCTCGGCCTCGAGCAGCTTGATGGCGGCCGGCCAGGTGTGCGGGCCGAGGTGGGCGCCGCGGACGTCGAGCTCCTTGTCGTCCGAGATGATCGACCAGTCGACGGAGACGTTGTCCTTGAACACCGAGTACTCGACGAAGGTGCCGAGCTTGCGCAGCAGGTTCAGCCCCTGCGGCACGGCCGACGGGTGGCCGGTCGCCTCGATGTAGACGTCGGCGCCGTAGCCGTCGGTCAGCTCCTTGACCCGGGTGACCGCGTCCTCTTCGGCGATGTTGATCGTCAGGTCGGCGCCGACCTTGCGGGCCAGTTCGAGCTTCGCGTCGACCACATCGAGGGCGATGATCCGCAGCGGGTTCTTCTGCCGTGCACCGGCGATGGCGGACAGGCCGATCGGGCCGGCGCCGGCGATCACGACGGTGTCGCCGAACTTGATGTCGCCGCGCTCGACGGCGTGGAACGCGCAGGACAACGGCTCGGCGAACGCGGCGACCTGGCCGGGCAGGGCGCTCGACACCGGGTGGGTCAGGGCCTTGGCGGGCACGAGGACGTACTCGGCCATCGCGCCGTCGTAGCCCTTGAACCCGAACATGTCGTGGACGTTGCACATCCAGTACGCGCCCTCCAGGCAGTACCGGCACTCCCAGCACGGCACGATCTGCTCGCAGGCGATGCGGTCGCCGAGCGAGACCTTCCGCTTCGCCAGGGTGTCGTCGTCGCCGGAGACGATCGTGCCGACGAACTCGTGCCCGGGGATGCGGTCCCGCTCGGCCCAGGCGGCGCGGTTCTCGTCACCCCAGAACTTGGCGGCGCCGTGGTAGCACTTCAGGTCGCTCGCACAGATGCCGACGGCGTCCGTGCGGAGCAGGAGTTCGCCTGGGCCGGGCGTGGGGACCGGGCGTTCCTCGAGGCGGTAGTCACCGGGCCCGTGGACGACGACGGCTCGCATCGTCGTGGGGATGTCGGTGGTGGCCGAGGTCGTGGCTTCGGGTTCGTTCGTCGTCGTCGACATGCGCTGCTCCTCCGTTGGATGGCTTCGGCGACGACTGTACACCTCGCAGAACGTTTGTCCAGAACACAATTTCTGGTAGGTTCCGACCGAACGCAAAGGAGCGACCATGACGACCAGCAGCGTCACCAGCACCACCACCGACTTCGCCGCAGCCCTCCGCCCGGGCCCGGACACCGTCGACCTGACGAACGACTTCACCGGCCGCACCGCGGTGGTGACCGGCGGCGCCTCCGGCATCGGGCACGCGATCGCCCGGGCGCTCGCCGCACGGGGTGCGCGGGTCGCGATCGTCGACGTCCGCGCGGACGGCGCCACGACCGCGGCAGCCGACCTGCCGGGCGCGGCCGACGCACCGGATGCGGCCACGGGCCTCCATGCCGGGTTCGCCTGCGACGTGACGGACGAGACCTCCGTGGCCCGCACCGTCGCCGACGTCGCCGCGCACTTCGGCCGCATCGACGTGCTCGTCAACTGCGCCGGCATCGCGGCGTTGGCCCCGGCCGACGAACTGTCCGCCGAGACCTGGTCGAGGACGATCGACGTCAACCTGACGGGGACGTTCCGCGTCGCCCAGGCCGTCGGTCGGCACATGCTCGCCGCCGGGTACGGGCGCGTGGTGAACATCGCCTCGCAGGCCGCGCACGTCGGCATCGACGGGCACGCGGCCTACTGTGCCTCGAAGGCGGGCGTCATCGGACTCACCCGGGTGCTCGCACTCGAGTGGGGCGGGCGTGGTGTCACCGTGAACACCGTGTCGCCGACGGTCGTGCTCACCGACCTGGGCCGTGCCGCGTGGGCGAACGAGAACGGCATCCGGCACCAGGACGAGATCCCCACCGGCCGCTTCGCCACCCCGGACGAGATCGCCGCCGCGGTGCTGTTCCTGGCAGGGGAGTCGAGCGCGATGGTGAACGGTGCCGACCTCCGGGTGGACGGCGGGTTCACGATCCGCTGACGTGCCAGAAACGCTGACGTGTGCGAGGAGAACTGACGTGTGCCAGGGATACGATCGGCCCATGTCCACCGAGAACCCCGCCGCCGAGGGTTCCAGGACCCGGTTCCCGCTCGACACCGTGTACCAGGCGGCGCGGATGTACTACCTCGAGGACGCCACCCAGGTCGAGATCGCCTCGCGCCTCGGTGTCTCCCGCCCGACGGTGTCGCGGCTCGTCGCCGAAGCGCGCAAGGCCGGACTCGTCCGCATCGAGGTCGTCGACCCGTTCCAGGACGAGACCGTCGCGCTCGCCGAACGGCTGCAGGTCGTGCTCGGCATCCGCGCCGTGCACCTGGCGGCCGTCACGCACACCGCCACGCTCGGCGCCGACCTCGCAGCACCCCTCGCCGCCGCGGTGGAGGGCATGGGGCTCGTCCCCGGCGACGCCGTCCTGATGTCGTCCGGACGCACCGTCTACGACGTCGCGCACTCCGGCATGCCGAGCCTGCCCGGCGTCCAGATCGTCCCCACGGTCGGTGGCCAGGCCGACCCGATGCCGTGGTTCCAGACGAACGAGATCTCCCGGACCGCCGCGGAGCACTCCGGAGCGATCCCCGCGTTCCTGTTCGCCCAGGCGCTGCCGTCGCCCGCGATGCGGTCCTCGCTCGACGAGGACCCCGCCTTCCAGCACGTCGTCGGGCTCTGGGGTCGGGCGAAGGGTGCGATCCTCGGCATCGGGGCGCCGACACCGACGCGCGACGCGCTGGCACGGGGCGTCCCCGTCGACGACGCCGTGTTCGACCAGGCCGCTGGTGACGTCTGCCTCAACTTCTACGCCGCCGACGGCTCGGCCATCGAGTTCCCCGGCAGCGACCGGATGGTCCGGACCTCGCGCGAGGTCCTGTCCGGCGTGCCGCACGCGGTCGGCGTCGCCGTCGGCAGCGCCAAGGTCGGCAGCATCGTCGGCGCGGTCCGGGGTGGGCTCGTCAACGAGCTGGTGACGGACGCCGCGACGGCGCGCGCCCTGCTCGACGCGCTCGCCTGAGCGGTCTGCCGCGACCACAGGGCGGACGGGAGGCGCGGGGCGGGCCCGACCCGTGCCTCCCGTCCGCCTGCCCCCGTGTCTAGTGCGTGCGCCGCACGTCCCACAGGTGGTGGACGGGGTCGTGCGCGTAGTAGGTGGCGAGCGACGCGACGGTGAAGGCGCTGCCGTCCGACCGCAGCCCGGTGCGCTCGAGCTGGTCGTCGCGGACCGCGTCGAACGCCCGCGCGGCACGGTGTGCGGCCTCGCCGAGCTCTCGGAGGACGACGGTCGGGTCCTGCTCGCCGTACCGGTCTTCGATCGCGGTCGCGTCCTGGTCCCAGTTCGGGAACGTCGGGGCGTCCTCGGCGAGCATCAGCGCGAGGCGCTCGGTCATCTTCCGGTGCACGTCACGCACGTGGGCGCCGTACTCCAGGGGAGACCAGGTGCTGTCGTCGGGGCGGTCACGGACGCCGTCGCGGTCGAGCGCCTCCGGCCAGGCGGTCGTGTTCGCGTCGATGATCCCCGGCACGTCGCGGATCGACACCGCGGTGCCGTCGTAGCCGCACTCGGGGCAGGTGCCCTCGATGACCCAGGTCCAGCTCTTCGTCTCGGGTTCGATCGCCATGGGCCGATGTTACGACCTCGTTACTCAGCCTTGCGGATCCGCAGACGCATGCGGATCGGGCCTTCCCCCCGTTCGGGTGACACGCCGTTTCCTGAGAATCACCGGCCAATGACATTTCGGTTGCTCGGTAACGTCGCTCGCTGTTCTGGGCCGGTTCCCGTCGGCCCACCGATCTTCTCGAGGAGCGATGCATGGGTTCCGACCCCAGCAGTACCCCCACCCGACCACACCGACGACTGCGTGAGAGCGACGTCACCGTGGTCGACAAGAGCATGATGCGCCGCGCGGTCAGCGGCATGGTCGTCGGCAACACGATGGAGTGGTACGACGTCGGTGTCTACGGCTACCTGGCGGTCACGATGGGGAAGGTGTTCCTGCCGACCGCCGAGCCCGCCGTGCAGATCCTGTTCAGCCTCGGTGTCTTCGCCGCGACGTACATCGCCCGTCCGCTCGGCGGCATCGTCTTCGGGCGGCTCGGCGACCGCATCGGGCGCCAGAAGGTGCTGGCGACGACGCTCATCATGATGGCCGCGTCGACGTTCCTGATCGGGGCGCTGCCGGCCTACGCCACGATCGGGGTGTTCGCGCCGATCGTCCTGGTCGTGCTGAAGCTCGCGCAGGGCTTCTCGACCGGTGGTGAGTACGCCGGTGCGACGACCTTCGTCACCGAGTACGCCCCCGACCGTCGCCGCGGGTTCTTCGCGAGCATCCTGGACTTCGGCAGCTACATGGGCTTCGCGCTCGGGGCATCTGTCGTGACGGTCCTGCAGATCACCCTGGGCGAGGACGCGATGGTCGACTACGGCTGGCGCTTCCCGTTCCTGGCCGCCGGTGTCATCGGTGTCGTCGCGATCTACTTCCGGCTGCGCATCGAGGAGTCGCCGGTGTTCCAGGCGACCCAGGCGGCGCAGGAAGCGTCGTCCGAAGCGCGTGCCGACGCCGAAGGGCAGCGTCCCGCCAACGTCGTGGCGATGGTCCGCCAGCACTGGCGCCCGATCGTCATCGCGATCATGCTCGTCGCGGCGTCGAACACCGTCGGCTACGCCCTGACCTCGTACATGCCGACGTACCTGACCGACTCGCTCGGCTACTCAGCGCTCGACGGCACACTGCTGACGATCCCGGTGCTCGTGCTGCTCGCCGTGATGCTGCCCCTGACCGGCAAGCTGTCCGACAAGCTCGGCCGACGCGTCGTGATGTGGATCGGTGCCGCGACGACCGTGGTGCTCGTCGTACCCGCGTTCATGCTGATCGGGCACGGGGCGCAGTGGTCCACGCTGGCCGGGCTCGGGCTGCTCGCACTGATGACCGCGCTGTGGGTGTCCAACCAGGCGGCGTCGCTGCCGGCGCTGTTCCCGACCTCGACGCGGTACGGCGGCATGGGCTTCGCCTACAACATCGCCATCGCGGTGTTCGGCGGGACCACGCCCCTGATCGTGCAGGCGCTGCTGACCGTGACCGGCGACGAGCTCGCTCCGGCGTACTTCCTGATGGCGATGAGCGTCGTCGGTGCGATCGGCGTCTTCTGCATGAAGGAGTCCTCGCGCCGTCCCCTGCCCGGGTCGATGCCCGCGGTGGAGACCGAGGCCGAGGCGAAGGAACTCGTGCTCACGCAGGACACCAACCCGCACCTGGACCTCGGGGACCTGCCGTTCGCCGCGCAGGACGCCGCTGCCCGGGCCGCGGGCGACGCCGCTGAGGCCGAGGCCGAGGCCGAGGTCGCGCCGACGCGCTGACGCTGGGGGCGCTCGCGGGTCGTTCGACTCGGAACGACGAGGTCGATGTCGTACGACATCGGCCTCGTCGTTCGTTGCACGCGCGGGCTGTTGCACGGGGGCGGGAACGACATCGTGGTCGTCGCACGACGTCGAGGATGTCGTTCGGAGTCGGAGTCGGAGTCGGAGTCGGAGCCGGAGTCGGAGCAGTCGCGCTCCCGCCCTCAGTCGTGCCGGTGCTCCGACGCCGGGTCCACCGCGGGCCACACGGGGAACGGGTCCGCCCACCCGCGCCACAGGTCCGGCCCGGCCAGCAGCTCCGGGGGCGTGAGCAGCGCGCCGTCGAGGGCTCGTTCGATCGCGCGCACGTCGAGCCGCTCGCCGACGAACCACAGGGCCTGCCCGATCGGGGCATCGGCGTCCCACGACGGGTTCGCGGTGGGGTCGAGCGCGAGCATCGCCCCGAAGCTCGACCACGAGCCGACGTGGTCCGGGCGTGAGGCGAGCCGGAAGAACCCCTTCGAGCGGAGCACCCGTCCCGAGGCCCCGGCGGCCAGGTCACGCTCGATGACGGCTGCGAGTCGCCCGGGGTGGAACGGCAGCGGCTCCCGGTACCGCAACGCGACCAGGTCGTCGCGGGTGTCCCGGCCGGTGTCGGCGCCGCTCGACAGTGCCCGCATCCACCCGGCTCCCGATGCCAGGACCCGTGCGGCTCCGCCGTTCGAGGCCGGCAGGTCGCGCGCGGTCCGGATCGCCGTCAACCCCACGATCACGGCCTGTGGTGCCAGCCGGTGCAGCAGCGCGACCAGCGTCCGCCGACGGCGGAGCGACAGTGGGGCGAGCCGGTCGAGCACGATGACGGTCGCGTACTCGACGAGCGACGCCACCCGGTCGGCAGCCACGAACGCGTCGTCGACGTCGGACCACAGCAGGTGTGCGACGTCGTCGGCCCGCAGCACCCCGACGACGTGCCGCAGGACCCGGTCGTCACCGGTCTCGGAGCGGGCGGCGTTCGCGAGCATCATGCCCACGGCGCGGGCGTCCGAGCCGGGCTGCAGCGTGACGACGAGTCCGTGGTCGGCGTCGGGGCCGCACACGCGGTCGAGGTGGTCGGCGCGCTCGGCGACGGCACGGGCCGCGGCGAACGCGCTCCCGTCGACGTGCATCCGGTGCCCCGTGGTGATCCGGGCGGCGACGCGGTCGGCGTCGACCTCGTGGAGGGCGGTGACGAGGGTGATGGCAGCAGCACGCATGTCGGGTACCCTACCTGAAAACCGTTCTCAACAGGAGGACACCGACGGAGGAGAACCATGAAGGTCCGCAACTCGCTCAAGGCACTGAAGAAGATCCCCGGCTCGCAGGTCGTCCGGCGCCGCGGCCGCGTCTACGTCATCAACAAGCAGAACCCGCGCTGGAACACCCGCCAGGGCTGACGTCGGCGGTGGTCCCTAGGGTGGATCCATGCGACTGCTGCTCATCCGCCACGGCCAGACCCCTTCGAACGTGAACGGCGTGCTCGACGCCGTGGTGCCCGGACCGGGTCTGACCGAGCTCGGCCAGCAGCAGGCGGATGCCCTGCCGGCAGCCCTCGCCGACCGGGGGATCGAGCGGCTCTTCGCCTCGACGATGGTCCGGACGCAGATCACGGCGGCGCCGCTCGCGGCGTCGCTCGGCCTCGAGCCCGTCGTGCTGCCCGGGCTCCGCGAGATCGAGGCCGGGGACACCCAGGGCAAGACCGACACCGTGTCCGTGCAGCTGTACATCTCGACGGTGCACGGCTGGTCGCACGGCGACCGCAGCACGCGGATGCCCGGCGCGGAGAGCGGGTTCGACTTCTTCGAGCGCTACGACGACGCCGTGCGGCAGATCGAGGCCACCGGCGTGCAGGTCGCAGCGGCCGTCAGCCACGGCGCGGCGATCCGCACCTGGGCCAGTGCGGCCGCGCAGAACACCCCGGACCACTTCGGCACCAAGCGGCACCTGGAGAACACCGGGATCGTCGAGCTCGAGGGCTCGTTCGCCGACGGCTGGCACCTGGTCGACTGGGAGGGTGAGCCGATCGGTGGCGAGCAGCTCATCGACCGGACTGCCCTGGACCCGACCGGCGAGCGTTACTGACGCGCGGTCGCGACCAAGTGACCGAGACGCAACCCAAGACAGACGGGAGGCCCGGTACCAGCTGGTACCGGGCCTCCCGTCCGCCTCGTGGTCGCGTGTACTACGCGAGCTGCGACGCCGACGCCTGTGCCGTTGCGGACGTCAGCGGCACGATCACGCGGTGCGCCTCGCGCAGCACGTCGAGCGTGCGCTGGACCTCGTCCGCGCGCTCCTCGGGGGTCCACTCGAGCGTCGTCGCGAGCACGTCGGCCAGCTCGTCGAGCAGGTCGATCGTGACACCGCCCACGAACGCCAGGTTCGTGCGGCGCAGGACCACGTCGACCAGGTGGACGGCTTGCTCGTGGCGTGCGAAGTAGGCGACCTCGGCGCGGGTGAGCGACGGGTCGGACTCGAGGGCCTCGACCGGGCCGTCGGTCAGGACGTCCACGACCTCGGCGGCACGGGTGCCGTAGCGCTCGAGCAGGCCCTCGACGAGCGACTCGTCGAGTCCGTCACGGTGCGAGGTGATCCACAGGGCGCGCTGCGCGTCGGTGGTGGGGAACTCCTTGCCGCCGCCGATCGCCATGCCGGTGGTGTCGACCTTGCGGGCCAAGCCGAGCTTCGTGGTGGCCTCGGTCGACAGGTGCGCGGCGAGGGCACGGAACGTCGTCCACTTGCCGCCGACGAGCGACAGCACGGTCGAACCCGGCAGGCCGGCGATCTGGGTGTCCACGATCCGGTAGTCACGGGACACGAAGCCGGGGGCGGTGTCCTCGTGGCGGGGGAGCGGGCGGATGCCGGAGTAGCTGTAGACGATGTGGTCGCGGGTGACGTCGATCTGCGGGAACACGTGCTTCACGAGCCCGAAGAAGTAGTCGATCTCCTCGTCGGTGGTCGTGACCGGCTTCGATGGGTCGGCGTCGATGTCGGTCGTGCCGATGAGCACCCGGCCCTTGAGCGGGTAGATGAGGACGATGCGTCCGTCGTCGTTCTCGAAGAACAGTTCGCGGCCCTTGGTCGCCTCGAGCAGCTCGTCGTTCTGGACGACGATGTGCGAGCCCTTCGTGCCGCCCATGAACTTCGTCTCGCCGCCGAACGCCTCGTTCGTCAGGTCGGTCCAGGGGCCGGAGGCGTTGATGACGACCTCGGCGGAGAAGACGAACTCCTCGCCGGTCTCGCGGTCGCGGAGCAGCACGCCGCCGTCGCGGGTGCCGGCGGCCTCGACGTAGTTGACTGCGCGTGCCTTGTCGGCTCCCGCGGCCAGGCCGTCCTTGAGGACGTCGAGGGCCAGGCGCTCGGGCTCGTGCACGCTCGCGTCGTAGTAGGTGCCCGTGTACTTCAGGTCCTTGTTGAGGGCGGGCATGTCCTCGAGCGCGGCCTTCTTGGTGCGGAAGACGTGCTTCGGGACGGAGCCGCCGTCGCGCGAGAAGGAGTCGTAGATCGTCATGCCGATCTTGATGAGCATCGCCCCGCGCTCCTTGGTGGAGCGCTGCTTGTGCGTCAGCATGCGCAGCGGGGCGTTCATGATGCCCGAGAACGTCGAGAAGATCGGCATCGTCGTCTGCAGCGGCTTGACGTAGTGCGGGGCGATGCGGATCAGGCCGTTGCGCTCCTGCACGCTCTCGCGCACCAGGCGGAACTCGCCGTTCTCCAGGTAGCGGATGCCGCCGTGGATCATGTGGCTCGACGCGGCGGACGCACCGGAGGCGTAGTCGCCGCGCTCCACCAGGGCGACGTCGACGCCCTGCAGGGCGAGGTCGCGGAACGTGGCGATGCCGTTGATGCCGCCGCCGACGACGAGGACCTGCGCGTTCGGGCGCTCGGTGAGGGCGGTCACCGTGTTCCGGGGCTGTGTCTTCTTCGACATGGTTCGTCGCTTCCTTCGTCGGTTCTCGTGGTCAGGATCGATCGTGCGCCCGTTTGAGAGGCCGGGCAACTTGCTTGCACGAACGTGCAGCACACGTGTCGTCCGCCCCGATCCGGGGGCCGGGAGGCGCGACAGGGGTTGCAGAGGCCGTGCACGTCCGTGCATGGTTGCGTTCGACAGATCGGAGCACCATGAGCGATGCGGCTCAGCCCATGCGCACGCAGCAGGCGCTGCGCGCCGCCCACCTGTACTACCTGCAGGACCTGACGATGGACGCCATCGCCGACGAGCTCGCGACCTCGCGCTCCTCGGTGTCGCGGCTGCTGAAGTACGCCAGGGACACCGGTCTCGTCGACATCCAGATCCGATCGCCCCTCGACCAGGCCGCCGCGCTGAGCCGCAGCATCCGGTCGCGGTTCGGAGTGCACGCGCACGTCGTGCCGGTGCCGGACCACACGAGCGACGTCGACCGACTGGAACGCGTCGCCCTGTCCGCCGCGCGGATCCTGACGCAGTACGTCGAGTCGAACATGGTGATCGGGATCTCGTGGGGATCGACGGTGAGCGCGGTCAGCCGGTACCTGGTGCCGAAGACCACCCACGGCTCGACCGTCGTGCAGATCAACGGGGCGGCGAACACCCGGACCACGGGCATCGTGTACGCCTCGGAGATCCTGCGGCGGTTCGGCGAGGCGTACGGCGCGTTCGTGCAGCAGTTCCCGGTGCCGGCGTTCTTCGACGACCCGGCGACGAAGGAGGCGCTGTTCCGCGAGCGCTCCATCCGCCGCGTGCTCGACCTGCACGAGCGGATGGACCTGGTGGTGTTCGGCGTCGGCGCCCCGCAGGCCCCGGTGCCGTCGCACGTCTACTCCGGCGGGTACCTCGACCCGGCCGACCGTGACGAGCTCACGAAGGCCCAGGTCGTCGGGGACGTCTCGACGGTGTTCTACCGCGCCGACGGGTCGTGGCGGGACATCGGCGTGAACGCGCGCGCCGGCGGTCCGGACCTCGACATCATCAAGCGCGCTCCGCGTCGGGTCTGCGTCGTCGCGGGCCGGTCGAAGGCCGCGTCGTTGCGGGGTGCGCTGGCGTCCGGGCTGGTCACCGACCTGATCCTGGACGAGAGCGTCGGGCAGGCGATCCTGCAGCCCTGAGTCAGGATCCGACCCGGTTTGTCGGTGGTTCGACCTACATTGGCGAGCATGGTGCTCTCCATCGACCGACCGCGTGATCGGTACTCCCGCCGCGTGGTCGGCAGCGACGTCGACCAGGCGCTCGCGTTCTTCGGGGGCGACTACGACCTGCGGGCACCGTCCGTCCGACGGACCCAGCAGCGTGCCCACTGGGACTTCGCCGCGGTCGGCGACGAGCGTCTCTCGCTCCGATCGACCCGGTTCCTGGTCGATCTGCGGACCGAGTGCCACGTCGACGACCAGTTCGTCGTCGCGTGGACACGCAGCGGCACGAGCCGGATCGAGTCAGGCGGTGTCACGCACGAGGTCGAGGTGGGGGTGCCCGTGGTCCTCCCCTTCGGAGAGGCGTACGCGTCGCACAACCGCGACATCGCACTGAACCTGCTGCACCTCGACCGCGACTTCGTCCGGGCGCTGGTCGGCGAGGACGACTTCGCCTTCGACCCCGTGCAGCGGCCGGGTGTCCAGGGCCTGGCCGCGTGGCAGGCCGTGGTGCGCCGACACGCGTCGACGTGGCTCGACGTCGACCACGAGCTCACCCCGATCGCGCGCCGCGACATCGCCGAGGCGTTCGCGACCGCCGCGATCCGAGCCTTCCCGCGGCGTGACCGGTGGCGGTCGTCGGTGCCGGGCGGCGGCCCGGAGCACCGACGACTCCGCCGCGCGCTCGACTTCGTGCACGAGCACGCGCGCGAACCCATCGGGACCCCGGAGATCGCCGCTGCCGCCGGCCTCAGCCCGCGCGGCCTGCAGCAGTCCCTGCGCCGGCACCTCGAGCAGACCCCGGGGGACCTGCTGCGTGGGGTCCGTCTCGACGGTGCGCGGTCCGATCTGCTCGGCGGCGCGCGCGACGAGACCTCGGTCGCCGAGGTCGCGCGGTCGTGGGGGTTCGGTCACCTCGGACGGTTCTCGGCGACGTACCGTGCCCGGTTCGGCGAGCTGCCGAGCGAGTCGCTCCGCTCGCGCTGACCGGCGTGGGCACCGGGCAGGGGGAGCGCACCCCGCGCCGGTAGCGTGGCGGCATGGACACCGTCGTCACCGCGCTCCGCTCCGCCCTGCACGACCCCGACGGAGCCGTCGTCCGGACCGACCCGGACGTGCTCGACGCCGCACGGACCGACAAGTCCGGCTGGATCGCACCCGGCGGCCCGGTCGCCGTCGTCGAGGCCCGCACAGTCGAGCACGTGCAGGCGACACTCCGGACCTGCTCGGCCCTGGGCGTCCCCGTCGTCCCGCGCGGCGCGGGCACGGGCCTGGCCGGCGGCGCGAACGGCACCGAGGGAACAGTGGTGCTGAGCGTCGCCCGGATGAACCGCATCGTCGAGGTGTCGGTGGTGGACGAGCTCGCCGTCGTCGAGCCCGGGGTGCTCAACGGCGCGTTGAACGCCGCTGTCGCCGAGCACGGACTGCGCTTCGCACCGGACCCCGCGAGCGCGGCGATCGCGAGTGTCGGCGGCAACATCGCCACGAACGCCGGTGGCCTGCGGTGCGTGAAGTACGGCGTCACGCGCGAGGCCGTGCTCGGGCTCGACGTCGTGCTGGCGGACGGCCGGCTCGTGTCCACGGGCCACCGCACAGTGAAGGGCGTGACCGGCCTCGACCTCACCGCGCTGCTCGTCGGGTCGGAGGGCACGCTCGGCGTCATCGTCGGCGCGACGGTGCGCCTCGTGCCGATCCCGGCGGGGGAGCCCGCGACGCTCGGGGCCGTCTACCCGACCGTGCAGCAGGCCGCCGCCGCGGCAGCGGCCGTCGTGGCCGGTGCGGACCGGCCGTCGACGGTCGAACTGCTGGACGCCCTGGCGCTCGAGGGGATCGCGGCGTACCTGGGACCCGAGGTGATCGCCGAGACGGTGGGGAGCACCGCGGCGGGCGCGGTCTTCCTGCTCGTGGAGTTCGACGGCCCGGGTGCGACGGAGGCGGCGCTGGGAGCCGTGCCGCGCCTCCAGGCCGAGGGCGGGACCGTGCACCTGGCCGGGTCGGCGGCGGAACGCGAGCGCCTGCTGACGATCCGCCGGTCCTTCCACGCGGCCATGGAGTCGCGCGGCCGGGTGCTCATCGAGGACGTCGCCGTGCCCCGCAGCCGGCTCGCCGAGATGTTCGCCCGCGTCGAGGCGATCGGCCGCGAACACGGCGTCCCGATCCCGACGGTGGCGCACGCCGGCGACGGCAACCTGCACCCGAACTTCGTCTTCGACGGTGCCGAGGTGCCCGCACACGTGTGGGACGCCGCCGACGCGATGTTCCGGGCGGCGATCGAGCTGGGCGGGACCCTGACCGGGGAGCACGGGGTGGGGGTGCTGAAGCGTCGGTGGATCGGTGACGAACTCGGCGACGACGTGCTCGAGCTGCAGCGGGGGATCCGCCGGGTGTTCGACCCGACGGGCATCCTGAACCCGGGCAAGGTCTTCTGAGGCGTCACCTGCCGAATCTCTTCGCACGGATGCGCGATCGGGCATCCGGATGTTCGGCTGTAACCTCGCTGCAACGAATCCGGCGCTGAATGGTGGGGACGAGAGCACCACCCACGAAGGAGTCTGCGATGCACATCGGCGTCCCCACCGAGATCAAGAACAACGAGTACCGCGTGGCGGCCACCCCGGCCGGTGTCGCCGAACTGGCGCTGCACGGCCACCGGGTGCTCGTGCAGGCCGGTGCCGGCACCGGGTCGGCGTTCCCCGACGACGAGTACCGCACCGCGGGAGCCGAGATCGTCGACACCGCGGACGAGGTCTGGTCGCGTGCCGAGCTCATCCTGAAGGTCAAGGAGCCGGTCGCCTCGGAGTACCCGCTCATCCGTCCGGGCCAGGTGCTCTTCACGTACCTGCACCTGGCCGCTGACCGTCCGCTGACCGACGCGCTCCTCGACTCGGGCGCGACGGCGATCGCCTACGAGACCGTGCAGCTGCCGGACCGCTCGCTGCCGCTGCTGTCGCCGATGTCCGAAGTCGCCGGGCGGTTGTCCGCCCAGGTCGGGGCCCACAACCTGATGCGCACGAACGGCGGACGCGGGCTGCTGCTCGGCGGCGTCCCGGGCACGCCGAAGGGTCGCGTCGTCGTGATCGGCGGCGGCGTCGCGGGGGAGCACGCCGCGACGATGGCGCTCGGCATGGGTGCCGACGTCACGGTGTTCGACATCAGCCTGCCGCGCCTGCGTGCGCTCGACGCCCGGTTCGACGGACGGGTCACGACGCTGCGGTCGTCGGCGCACGCCATCGCGGAGGCCCTGCGCGACGCCGACCTGGTGATCGGTTCGGTGCTGATCCCGGGGGCGTCCGCGCCGAAGCTCGTCACCGACGCCATGGTCGCGGACATGCGGCCGGGATCGGTGCTCGTCGACATCGCGATCGACCAGGGCGGCTGCTTCGAGGGCTCGCACCCGACCACCCACGACGACCCGACGTTCGCGGTGCACGACACCGTGTACTACTGCGTGGCGAACATGCCCGGCGCCGTCCCGCGTACGAGCACCATCTCGCTGACGAACGCGACGCTGCCGTACGCCGTCGCGATCGCCGACCGCGGGTGGGAGGCAGCGCTGTCCGCCGACCCGTCGCTCGCGCTCGGGCTGAACGTGCACGCCGGTCAGGTCACGAACGAGGCCGTGGCTGCTGCGCACGGGCTCGTTGCCTCCGCGCGGTAGGTCCGGCCACGGGGTCGGCGCGCGTCTCTGGCCCTGGAACGCGAAAGCGACAGTTTGCCGCGGAACATCCGCGGCACACTGTCGCTTTTGCGGCACCGACCGGCTCGGCGCTGCGAGAAGTGTCGGTTTGCCGGGACGGACCGGGTCGGACCGCGGCGAGCCGCCCTCCGCTCAGGCCGTGCGCGCCGCCAGCCCGCGTGCGCCGGACCAGCCAGCCCGCGCCCGCACGGCGACCGTCACCACCACGACGGCAACGGCAGCGACCACCGCGGCGACGGCGGTCGGCGTCGACACCAGCGGCCCGTCGAGCCGCGCCACCGCCACCCACGCCAGACCCCAGGCCAGCGACGTCATCGGCGCCAGGCGGCCCCGACCCCACACCGCCAGCAGCAGCCCGACGAGCCCGGCGACCGCGGCGACGAGCACGCCCCAGACGTCCTGCCCGAGGTCGAAGCCCCGGAAGCCCGCGGCCGTCAGCACCGCGGCCGTGTTCGCCGCCGTCGCGACGCACACCCACCCGAGGTAGAGGCCGAAGGTGCCGTCGGTGACGATCGCCTCGACCACCCCCGAGGGCTTCGTCCGCCGCAGGATCGCGAAGGTCCAGACCAGCACCGCGAGCAGGGCGACGATGATCGGCTCGCTCGCCCACAGGAACCCGAACTGCACCGACAGGATCCACGCCGCGTTGAGCAGCAGCGACAGGATCGCCGGCACCGCCAGCTTCGTGTGCCGGTCGTCGTCGGACGTGCGGAAGAGCTGGCGGATCGCGTAGGCGATGAGCCCCACGTAGACGACGCTCCAGATCGAGAACGCCGGGCCGTCCGACGCGATCGCCGTCGACGACGCGGACAGTGCGCCGCCGGCGGCGTCCTGGATCGGTGTCCCGCCGGCCGCGCCCGACCCGACGAACGCCCCGACCACCGCGACGACGGCGCTCACGGCGACCGCGATGCGCTTCCAGATCCTCTTCATGACCGTTCCCTTTCATCAGCATGCTGAACACCTGCACCGTAGGCGGCGGCGACGGCTGGTCGTGCAGCGCGCGTTCAGGCAGGACGGGAGGCCCGTGGCGGGCCCGCCACGGGCCTCCAGTCCGAAAGCTGGTCACCCTGCGTACGGTGGTCCCGTGAGCGTCGAGATGAACACCGTGTACGTCGACCGGATCGCCCCGATGGCGAGTCCGTCGCTGGACGACACCTTCCGCATGCTCGACGAGCAGGGTGCGAGTGCGTGCATCGTGCTCTACCAGCCGGACGTCCAGGAGCTCGGCGACGTCGCGGTCGCCCTCGGCCTGCACGAACTCGCCGTCGAGGACTCCGCCGAGGGGCACCAGCGGCCGAAACTCGAGCGCTACGGCTCGACGCTCTTCGTGGTCCTCAAGCCCGCGCTCTACAACGACCAGCAGGAAGAGGTGGCGTTCGGCGAGGTGCACGCCTTCGTCGGCGAGAACTTCTTCCTCGTCGTGGTGAAGGCCGATCCGCGCGGCAAGCCCACGGTCCCGCGGGCGCTGCAGCGGATGAGCGGCAAGCCCGGCCTGGTGACGGTCGGGCCGCAGGCACAGCTCTGGGCGCTGATGGACACGATCGTCGACGGCTACGTGCCGGTGATCGACGGGCTGGAAGAGGACATCAACCAGATCGAGGACCAGCTGTTCTCGGGCGAGGCCGGGGTCTCCCGCCGCGTCTACGAGCTGTTCGGCGAGGTCGTCGACTTCCAGCGGGCCGCCCGTCCCCTGGTCTACATGATCGAGAACCTGCACCGCGGCGCGGAGAAGTACCACCTGCCGATCGAGATGCAGCGTCGGTTCCGCGACGTCCTCGACCACGCGATCCGGACGGTGGAGCGGCTGGACACCTTCCGGCAGCTGCTGCAGAACGCCCTGACGGTCGACTCGACCCTGGCGGCGCAGAAGCAGAACGACGACACGAAGAAGATCTCCGGCTGGGCGGCGATCCTGTTCGCCCCGACGCTCATCGCCGCCATCTACGGGATGAACTTCACGCACATGCCCGAACTCGGCTGGACCTGGGGGTACCCGCTGTCGATCGTCGCGATGGTCCTGTTCGCGGCGATCCTGTACGTGGTGTTCAAGGTCAAGCGCTGGTTCTGAGGAAGACTGGGGCGGTGATCCCGCACGACGACCTCGTCCACCTGACCGCCGGGGGCGTCTCCCTCGTCCTCGACTGCCGCGACGCCGCGTTGCCCGCCGTGGTGCACTGGGGCGAGGCGCTCGGCCCGCTCGACGCCGACGCCCTGACGGAGCTCGTCGACGCCGACGTCGCCCCGGTCGCCCAGAACGAGATGGACGACCCGGTCCGCGTCGCGGTGCTGCCCGAGCCGAACCGCGGCTGGAGCGGGCGCCCCGGCCTGTCCGGGCACCGTGACGGCCGCGACTGGTCGCCGGCGTTCACCGTCCGGTCGCTGGACGTCACCGACACGACGGTCACGGCCGACGCCGTCGACGACACCGCCGGGCTGGCGGTCCGCGTGACGATCGAGGTGCTCGTCTCCGGACTGGTCCGTGCCCGCGTGGCCGTCACGAACACCGCCGCCGGCGACTACACGGTCGACGACCTGACCGTGGCGATGCCGATCCCGTCCGGTGCGCGCGAGATCCTGGACTTCGCAGGCCGCTGGGGCAAGGAACGCACCCCGCAGCGCCGCGCGCTCGTCGTCGGCACCCACCAGCGCGAGAGCCGCAAGGGGCGCACGGGCGCCGACGCCGCGACCGTGCTGACGGTGGGGGAGCCCGGCTTCGGGTTCGGCCACGGACAGGTGTGGGGCGTGCACACCGGGTGGAGCGGGAACCACCGGCACCACGCCGAACGCCTGTCGACTGGCCGCCAGGTGATCGGCGGCGGCGAGCTCCTGCTGCCCGGCGAGGTCCGACTCGGCACCGACGAGACGTACGAGGGGCCGTGGGTGTACTTCGCCCACGGCACCGGCCTCGACGACCAGGCACGTCGGTTCCACCGGTGGCTCCGCAGCCGCCCGCAGCACCCGACGACCCCGCGCCCGATGACGATCAACGTGTGGGAGGCCGTGTACTTCGACCACGACCTGGCCCGGCTGACCGACCTGGCGGAGCGTGCCGCGGCCCTCGGCGTCGAGCGGTACGTGCTGGACGACGGGTGGTTCCGCGGCCGCCGCAACGACCACCTCGGGCTCGGTGACTGGTACGTCGACGAGGACGTCTGGCCCGACGGGCTCGGTCCGATCATCGAGCGGGTCCGGGCACTCGGCATGGAGTTCGGCCTGTGGTTCGAACCCGAGATGGTCAACGAGGACAGCGACCTCGCCCGTGCCCACCCGGAGTGGATCATGCAGGCGGACGGACGGCTGCCGATGCGGTCCCGTGACCAGCAGGTGCTCGACCTGGCGATCCCCGAGGCGTACGAGTACGTCCTCGAGCGGATGACGGCGATCATCGGCGAGTACGGCATCGAGTACGTCAAGTGGGACCACAACCGCGACCTGCTCGAAGCGGGTTTCCCCGGCGGTGGCGCTGCGGTGCACCAGCAGACCCTGGCGACCTACCGGCTGATGGCGACCCTGAAGGAGCGCTTCCCGTCGCTCGAGATCGAGTCGTGCGCGTCGGGTGGGGCACGGGTGGACCTCGGCGTCATCGAGCACACCGACCGCGTGTGGGTGTCCGACGACATCGATCCGCTCGAGCGCCAGCAGATGCACCGGTGGACCCAGCAGCTCCTGCCGCCGGAACTCCTCGGCGCGCACATCGCCAGTGGCAAGAACCACTCGACGGGTCGCGTCCACGACCTGTCGTTCCGGGCCGGAACGGCGCTCGTCGGGCACCTCGGCATCGAGTGGGACCTGGCCCAGGCGACCGCCGACGAGTCGGCAGCGCTCACCGAGTGGATCGCGCTGTACCGGGAGCTGCGCGGGCTGCTGCACGGCGGCGACCTGGTCCGGACGGACGAGGTCGACGACTCGCGACTCGTCTACGGCACGGTCGCGCCCGACCGGCGGCAGGCGGTGTTCTTCCTGGCGAGCATCGGCCGCTCCGAGGTGTCCGGCACCGGCCGGGTCACCTTCCGCGACCTCGACCCGGACGTGTCGTACCGCGTCGACCCGATCGTGGTCGGGGACGGCGAGGGCATCGTCCGGCCGGCCTGGTGGTCCGGTGCGCGGGTCTTCAGCGGCCGTGTGCTCGGCACGGTCGGCCTGCACCCGCCGCTCATGCCCGCCGACTGCGTGGTGCCGTTCCGTCTGACGGCCGTCTGACGGCGGGCGGGTCGACCGGGAGGCCCGGGTCGGGTCGTCGGAGCCGCTAGGGTTCTCGACATGCCGCGCTCCGGACACGCGACCCCCGTCTGGGCGCTCAAGCTCGCAGTCGTCACCGCCCTGGTGGGCGTCTCCGGCGGCATCGCCGGCATCGCCGTGTGGCTCGCCCTGCAGCTCATCCAGTTCGTCGCCTTCGGGTACGGCTTCGGGGGGCACCTCGAGGCGGCGGACGCTCCGTCGGCCCTGAACCGGTTCCTCGCGCTCGTGGCCGCCGGTGTCCTGACGGGCTTCGCCTGGTGGGCGCTCCGCCGCTGGGGGCGTCCGATCGTGTCGGTCACCGCCGGGGTCGACGGCAAGCGGATGCCCGTGCTCGCGACCATCGCGAACGCCGGCGTGCAGATCGTCGCCGTCGGCCTCGGCGCCTCGATCGGCAAAGAGGTGGCTCCGCGCGAGGTCGGCGCCCTGCTCTCCCAGCTCGTCACCCGTCGTGCCGGCCTGACCCCACGCGAGACCAAGATCCTGGTCGCCTGCGGTGCTGCCGCCGGCCTCGCCGCGGTGTACGACGTGCCGCTCGGCGGGGCGCTGTTCGCGGTCGAGGTCCTGCTCGGCGAGATCAGCTTCACCACGGCCCTGCCCGCGTTCGCCACGAGTGCGGTCGCAGCCTTCGTCGCCCGGCTCGTGATCCCGGACGAGGTGCTCTACCACGTGCCCGCGATGCACATGTCGCCGTCCCTGCTCGTCTGGGCGATCATCGTCGGGCCGGTGCTCGGGCTGGCCGGCGTCGGGTTCGTGAAGCTCACCAACCGGCTGCAGGGCATCGCGCCGAAGGGCTGGCACCTGCTCGTCGTCCTGCCGGTCGTGTTCGCGATGGTCGGGCTCATCGCCGTGCCGTTCCCGGAGATCCTCGGCAACGGCCGCGCGCTCGGGCTCGTCGCGATGAACGCCTCGCTCGACGACGGCACCGTCGCCGGGCTCGCTCCGATCGTGCTGCTCCTGCTGCTCGGCATCGTCCGCACCATCACCACCTCGGCCACGATCGGCGCGGGCGCGGTCGGTGGCACGCTCACCCCGTCGATCGCGATCGGGTCGGCGATCGGCGGTGGGCTCGGCGGTGCGTGGCTGCTGCTCTGGCCAGCCGACGGCCCGGGCCTGGCGGCGTTCGCGTTCGTCGGCGCCGCGGCGTTCCTCGCGACCACCATGCGTGCACCGTTCACGGCGCTCGTGCTCGTCGTCGAGTTCACGCAGGAGGGCACCGACATCCTCATCCCGTCGCTGCTCGCGGTGTCCGGTGCGGTCGCCGTCGGCTACGTCCTCGCTCGTCGTCGGAGCGCCCAGATGGTGTGAACGTTCCGTCACGTTCCGGGACAGATCGCCGTGGCGCGGCCTACGATCTGCGGCAGGACGGGGCGACGGGCTCCGCACCGAGACGAGGAGCATCCGATGGCGGGGTTCGACGACATCACGAAGAAAGCCCAGGACTTCCTGAAGGACAACAAGGTCCAGGACGCCCTGAAGAGCGAGAAGGCCGAGGACATCAGCGACAAGGTCCTCGGTGGCGTCGCCGACGCGGTCAAGAAGGCCACGGGCGGCAAGTACGACGACAAGATCGACGGTGCCCGCGACGCAGCGGACAAGAAGATCGGCAACGAGTAACCCGCACCGAGCAACGGCCCAGGACCCGGCGCGGTCCTGGGCCGTCGCCGTCCGGAGCGGCCGACTGGACGCCGTCGGGAACAACGGCCACCATGGACGGGTTGCTCCGGACAGCAACTCCAGGAGGACGAGACGTGACAGTCGTGGCGCCGAACCAGCCGCTCACCGAGGCCGAGGTCGAGACGATCAAACGGGACTTCCCGATCCTCGCGCAGGACGTGAACGGGCAATCGCTGGCGTACCTGGACTCCGGGGCGACCGCCGAACGACCGACCCAGGTCCTCGATGCGGAACGACGGTTCCTCGAGCACGACAACGCCGCCGTCCACCGCGGCGCGCACACCCTCGCCGCCCTGAGCACCGATGCATACGAGGACGCCCGTGCCACCGTCGCCGGGTTCATCGGTGCGGCCAGCCCGAGCGAGGTCGTGTGGACCGCGAACGCCACCGACGCCCTGAACCTCGTCGCGTACGGCATCGCGAACGCCAGCCGTGGCCGCGGTGGGGTCGACGCCGAGCGCTTCCGCATCGAACCGGGCGACGAGATCCTGGTCACCGAGGCCGAGCACCACGCGAACCTGGTGCCGTGGCAGGAACTCGCCGCGTCGACCGGCGCGACCCTCCGCTGGGTCCCGGTCGCCGACGACGGCACCTGGACCGCCGACGACGCCGCGGCCCTGATCACGGACCGCACGAAGGTCGTCGCGTTCGCCCACGTCTCGAACGTCACCGGCATGGTCGCACCCGTCGAGCACATCGTCGGGCTCGCCCACGCCCGGGGCGCCCTGGTCGTCCTCGACGCCTGCCAGTCCGCGCCGCACCGGCCGCTCGACGTCCAGCAGCTCGGGGTCGACTTCGCCGCGTTCTCCGGGCACAAGATGCTCGGCCCGAACGGCATCGGTGTGCTCTGGGGTCGCGGTGCCCTGCTCGACGCCCTGCCCCCGTTCCGGACCGGCGGTTCGATGATCACCACCGTCACGATGGAGGGCTCGGAGTTCATGCCGGCGCCCGAGCGGTTCGAGGCCGGCACGCAGCCCGTCTCGCAGGCCGTCGCCCTCGCCGAGGCCGTCCGCTACCTGCAGGGCATCGGCATGGAGCGCGTCCGTGCGCACGAGGAGCACCTCGCCCGGCGCATGCTCGACGGCCTGGCCGCCGTTCCCGGCATCCGCGTCGTCGGACCACCCGTCGGGGTCCCGCGTTCCGGCCTGGTGTCGTTCGACGTCGACGGCGTGCACGCCCACGACGTCTCGCAGTACCTCGACGCGCAGGGCATCGCCGTCCGCTCCGGCCACCACTGCGCCCAGCCCCTGCACCGCCGGCTCGGTCTCACCGCCACCAGCCGTGCGAGCACCTACGTCTACACGACCGAGCAGGACGTCGACCGCTTCATCGCCGCCGTCGGCGAAGTCCGCGGCTACTTCGGAGCGACCGCATGAACGCCCTCGACAGCCTGTACCAGCAGGTCATCCTCGACCACGCGAAGGCCCGGCACGGGGACGGCGACCTGCCCGACGCCGACGCCGCGCACTTCGAGCGCAACCCCACGTGCGGCGACGAGATCACCGTCCGCGTCCGCCTCGAGCCGGGCACCGACCGCATCGCCGGGCTCGCCTGGCAGGGGGACGGCTGCTCGATCTCGATGGCCTCGGCCTCGGTCCTGACGGACATGGCCGTCGGCCGCACCGTCCCGGAGCTCCTCGCGCTGACCGAGGAGTTCCGCACGATGATGCGCTCCCGCGGCGTCGGCGAGCCCGACGAGGACGTCCTCGAGGACCTCGTCGCCTTCCACGGCGTCTCGAAGTTCGTCATGCGCGTCAAGTGCGTCATGCTCGCCTGGGTCGCGGCGGAAGCCGCCGCGCGCGAGGCGACCGCGTCCCGCTGAGTCGGGTGCGGCTCGCGATCGTGACCATCTGACGGCCGGGAGGCACGGTGCGGGCCCGCCCCGCGCCTCCCGTCCGCAGCTGGTCGCCGACAGGGCCCAGAAAGGCTTGAATGGTATGCCTATTCGAGGGGCGCGATGATCTTCCAGACGCAGCGACCTGGTGCGGAGGCGTCGGACGCGATCGTGCGGACGTACCTGAGCGAGGTCGCGTCGCGGTGGTACGGGCGAGCAGCGACGACTGCCGAGGTCGATCGGGCGCTGGCCGACGAACCGTACGACGACCTGCAGGGCGACTCCGGGGTGTTCGTCGTCGCCGTCGACGGAGGAGCCGCGGTGGCCTGTGCCGGCGTCCGGTTCGTGGGTGCCGTCGGCGAGCTGACCAAGGTGTTCACGCTGCCGGAGTACCGTGGCCGAGGCGTCGGTTCGGCGCTCCTGCACCACGTCAAGGACCTCAGCCGCGGGCGCGGGATCACGTCGCTGCGGCTGGACACGCGGGCCGAGCTCGCCGAGGCCTGTGCGCTCTACGAACGGCTGGGCTTCGTCCGGGTCCCGCCGTTCAACGACGACCCGTACTCCGACCGCTGGTACGCGAAGCGGCTCAGCTGACCGCGCCGATCTCGCGGAGCGCGTCGCCGACGGTGATGCGCTCGTCGTGTTCCTGCGCCCTCGCCCAGCGGGCCTTCGCGAGCGCGACGGCCTGGTCGTCGAGACCGAGGAGCTCGTAGAGACCGTCCAGTTCTCGGGGAACGAGGTCGGCGAGCGGCAGGGGGAACTTCCGCTCGGGGCTGGCGTAGCCCTGCTGGGCGAGCTGGTCGAGGATGCCCGGGTCGGTCTCTCGCTGTTCCATGAGCAGGACGACCGTTCGTGATCTCGTCATCATGAGGAAGGCGGACCGCATGTTCTCGTCCGGGTCGGTCGCCAAAGCGATCTCGACGGCGAGGGGGAGGTCCTCTTCACACGCGAGTTCCCAGCGCTGCGAGGTGTCCCCTCGAACCGCCGTGAGCATGTCCGGGTGGACGCCGAGGGCGCGCTCGCCGAGTTCCGGTCGCAGCGCGGTCGGGTGGGAGCCGTCCCCGACGCGGGCCGTGGGGAAGCCGACGCCCGTGTACACGGCGTGGGCGATCGGCAGGAACTGGAGCGCCTCGTGCAGTGCGGTCGCGGCGTCCTGCACTGCCGGAGCGGTCACGTCACCGTCGGCGGCATCGAGTGCCGCGGTGTACGCCGTCAGCGCCGTGTGCTGCTGGTCCATCGCCCGGGTGAACATCTCCTTGCCCTGGGCCGCGTCGCCGATGCGCCGCGGATCGAGGTGCAGGGTGACGGAGCTCGGGTCCTGCAGGTGGCCCCGTGGAGTGCCGCCACCCGACATCGTGAAGGTGAAGGTCTCGTCGTCGGGTGCATCATCATCGGTCACGTCGCTGACGCTACAGCCGTGACGACGTGGGCGAAGACCGGGCCATCGGTCAGGGGCAGCGTGTCATGAAGACGTCGACGGCATCCTCGGTGTCGACGACGAAGCCGTGCCGTTCGTAGAGTCGTCGCGCGGCGCTGCCCTGCAGGACGTTGAGGCGCGTCGATCCAACGTGGGGTTCGGCCAGGACAGTCCGGAGCACGGTCCCGCCGACACCGCGCCCCTGCGCCTCGGGCGCGAGGTAGAAGTGCTCGATCCACCGGGTGTCGGCGTCCGGCCGCACGGTGATCGAGCCGCGGTCGTGCCCGTCGACCACGATCACCCGGGTGTGTTCGGGTGCATAGGCATCCCGCATGCGTTGGCGGACCCGGACCGCGTCGAACCGGCCGAGTCGCTCGAGGTCCGCTCGGAGCACCTCGGCGCGGAGCTCGACGAGCCATTCGACGTCCTCGCCGGTGCTGTCCCGCAGTGTGGTGTCCGGCATCAGGCGGCTCCGCCGTCGGTGCGGAGTGAGCGCACCATGCTGCGCAACAGCGTTCGTGCCGCCACCTGCTGCTCGTCGGACAAGCCGTCGAGCATGCGGACCTCGACCCCGCGCACGGCTGCGCTCGCCTGCTCGAGTTGCTTCCGCCCGGCCGCCGTCAACTGCGTCGGGAGCGCCTTGCCGACCGGGGCCTCGGTGGCACGGGTCACGAAGCCGTCCCGTTCGAGTGCCTGCAGCAGCACGTTCATCGACTGGCGGGTGACGAAGGCGCCTCGGGCGAGCTCGGAGTTCGACAGGCCGGGCCGCTGCGCCAGGAGTTCGAGGCACGAGTAGTGCGTCATCGTCATGTCGAGGGGGCGCAGCACGGCCTCCATCGCGGCGCGGAGAGCACTCGCGGCCTCTTTCAGCAGGTACCCGAGGGAGGTCTCGAGGTGGATGCCGTCTTGACTCATGTCAGTAGTCTGACATAGATTGTGACGTGTCAGAAGACTGACACAACCGAAGGAGTGCACCATGCCCGTCACCGGCCCCGACTTCATCTCCCTGCAGACCCGCGACCTCGATGCATCGCAGGCGTTCTACGAGCAGTACCTCGGCCTCGTCCGCTCGCAGGCCGGCCCGCCGCACGCGGTCGTCTTCGAGACCACGCCGATCGCGTTCGCACTGCGGGACATCGTCCCCGGCACCGACCTCGACGCCGTGACGCAGCCGGGCATCGGTGCGGCGATCTGGCTCCACGCCACCGATGTGCAGGCCATCCACGACGCCCTGTCGGCGGACGGCCACACGATCGTCTCCGCACCGATCGACGGTCCGTTCGGTCGGACGTTCACGTTCGCCGACCCGGACGGCTACCAGGTCACGCTGCACGACCGCGCGTGAGTCGTCGGCAGCGCACCGCCGCGCAACCAAAGTGCGTCGGCGCCGCGCGAACGTCCGGTTCCGAATGACTTTGGTTGTGCAGCGCGCGTCGGCACCCCCGACCGTCATCGTTCGTCACGATCCGTGACCGGCGCAGGTGTCCGACGTAGCGTCACGGCGTGACCAGCAGCAGCGAGCCCCGGCAGATCCGCTTCAACGCGTTCGACATGAACTGCGTCGCGCACCAGTCCTCCGGGCTGTGGCGCCACCCGCGCGACCGTTCGCGCGACTACCGCGACCTGTCCTACTGGACCGACCTGGCGAAGACGCTCGAGGGTGGCGCGTTCGACGGCATCTTCATCGCCGACGTCCTGGGCACCTACGACGTGTACGGCGACTCGAACGAGGCCGCACTCCGCACCGGCTCGCAGGTGCCGGTGAACGACCCGATCCTGCTCGTGTCGGCGATGGCGTCGGTCACCGAGCACCTCGGGTTCGGGATCACGGCGGGGACGGCCTACGAGCACCCGTACCCGTTCGCGCGGCGGATCTCCACGCTCGACCACCTGACCAAGGGGCGGGTCGGCTGGAACGTCGTCACCGGCTACCTGCCGAGCGCGGCCCGGAACATGGGGCAGGCCGACCAGCTGTCGCACGACGACCGGTACGACGTGGCCGACGAGTACCTCGAGGTCCTCTACAAACTGTGGGAGGGCTCGTGGGAGGACGACGCGGTCGTCGCGGACCGCGAGGCCGGCGTCTTCACGGACCCGGCGAAGGTGCACCCGATCGAGCACCACGGCAAGCACTTCGACGTGCCGGGCATTCACCTGTCCGAGCCGTCGGTCCAGCGCTCGCCCGTCATCTACCAGGCGGGCGCGTCGCCGCGCGGCATCCGCTTCGCCGCAGAGAACGCCGAAGCCGTCTTCGTGGGCGCACCGACCGTCGAGCAGCTCGCGTCGACCGTCGCGAAGGTCCGTGACGCCCTGGAGGCAGCTGGTCGCGACCGCTACGCCGCTCGCGTCTACACGCTGCTCACCGTGATCACGGACGCCACCGACGAGCTGGCCCAGGCGAAGTACGAGGACTACCTGTCGTACGCGTCGGAGCTCGGTGCGCTGGTGCTCAACTCGGGCTGGATGGGCGTCGACCTGTCGCAGTGGGACCCGGACGAACCCCTCGGTGACGTCGAGTCGAACGCGATCCAGTCCACGGCGGCGAACATCGCGGCGGCCACGGGCGAGGACGGATCGAAGTGGACCATCCGCGACCTCGCACGGCACACCGCGATCGGCGGGCTCGGGCCGGTGGCGGTCGGCGGGGGAGCGACCATCGCCGACCGGCTGCAGGAGATCCAGGAACTGACCGACGTCGACGGCTTCAACCTGGCGTACGCGGTGACCCCGGGTACCTGGGAGGACGTCATCGAGTTCGTCGTCCCCGAGCTCCGGGCCCGCGGGGCGTACCCGAGCGGCTACGAGCCCGGTTCGCTCCGGCACAAGCTGCACGGCCGCGGTGACCGGCTGCCCGACGAGCACCGTGGGGCGTCGTTCAGGATCGGCAGCCGGGCGGTCGTAGGCTGATCGGGTGATCGAGTCGTCCGTCGTCGTCCATCCTGCGACCCCGGACGAGGTGTCCGAGTGCGTCAGCCTGTGGGTCGGTGCGGTCGCGGCACGCGACGGTGTCCCCGAGTCCGACGCGGTCCGTGAGCGCGCCGGGGCGAAGTTCGCGGTCGCGCGGGTCGCCCTGCTGGTGGCGGCCGGAGTGGACGGCACCGTCGACGGATTCGCCCTCGTCACGGCGCCGGGGACCGGGGAACCGACGGATCCCGAGGACGCCGCGTACCTGTCCTTGCTCGCCGTCCGGCCGGACGTGCAGGCGCGCGGCCTCGGGCGTGCGCTCCTCACGGCGTCGATCGGTGCCGCGTCCGACGCCGGACACGCGGCCGTCGTGCTGCACGCGCTCGCCGCGAACGAGCGCGCGCTCCGGCTCTACGAGTCCGGCGGCTTCCGACCGAACGGGGTCGAGTTCCCGCACGCCCTCACGGGCCGGACGACGCTGACGTACATCGCGGCACACGCACCGCGCTGATCGTTCGTGCGCCGGGCGTCAGACCCGCCACTTCCGTCGCGGGGCGTGGTCCTCGTACGACTGCCGGGTCGGGTAGGTGATCAACTCGATCGTGGACCCCCACGGCGTGCCGACGTACACGAACCGGTTGCCGAACCCGCCCTCGTTGCCGCCGAGGTCTCGCGGGTCGGCGTACCGCTGGCCGCCCGCCGTCTCGATGTGCGACAGCGCATGGTCGATGTCGTCCACGTAGAACGCCACGTGTTGCCAGCCGAGGTCGCTGGCCCGGGCTGCTCTCCGCTGGTCGGGGCCGTGGTACTCGAACAGTTCGAGCCCCGGACCGTTCGGCAGCGCGAGCATCCGCAGCGCCCCCTGGGACATGGTCTCCGGGATGCCGAGGCGGCGCTGGACGTCGGGTTCGCCACGGAGCGGTTCGCTCCGGAGGAACCGGTCGTACAGGAGGACGGCGTCGAGTCCCAGGACGAAGAAGTCGGTGGCCTGGTCGATGTCGGGCACGGTGAGGCCGATGTGGTCGATGCCGTGTGCGGTGCTGGGGGTGCCCGTCGGGGTGGTGACGGTCGCAGGACGTGTCGCGGTGGTGCCGGATGGGCGTGGCGCAGTGGGCATGGTGCCGTCTCCCCTGAGTTCGGCTCGGACGTGGATCACCCGAGTAGAACGGCTGCGCGCAGGGGAGGACAAGCGGAGCGCGAGACGCGTGCGGAGAACCGCCGCGATCGTGCGCGATCAGTCCACGGGGGTCCACGCCGGGAACGTCGCCGAGCGGCCATCGCCTGAGGACCTTCGGGTCACACGACGCTGCACCCAAGGCAGGACGTGCTCGCGGTAGTAGCGGAGTTCCTCGGCGAGTCGGGTGCGACCGGACGGTTCGGACACCGGCTCGATCGGTGCTGGTCCGTCCTCGATCGCGTGCAGGGCGAGGTCGGCGACGCGTTGGTGGCCGGTCGCGTTCATGTGCAGTCGGTCCTCGGACCAGAACTCGGCTCGGCGCAGGTGTGGATCACGGGACACGTCGACGAAGGGCAGGTCGTACCGGTCGGCGAGGTCGGCGAGGGCGTCCGCCCAGGCATCGCCGCGCGCGTTGATGAGGCGTCCGAGGGGGAGCCGGGCGCTCGGGTCGGCTGGGCTCAGCAGCGCCAGTCGGACCCCGCGGCCCAGGACCGTGACGACCGCCGCTTCGAGCGGGGCGATGAGCGTGTGGGCGTCGAACCGTGGCCGGAGCAGGTCGTTCCCGCCCGCGCAGAACGTGATCAGGGTCGGCGCGGGGTCGAGTGCGAGGGCCGCGTCGAGCTGCTCCCCGAGGACCCCGGCGAGCAGGCGACCGCGGACGGCGAGGTTGGCGTAGCGGACGTCCGCTCCGGCGGTCCGGGCCATGCCGCTCGCGAGTCGGCCGGTCCAGCCAGGAAAGGGAACGGCACCGGCGTCGCCGATGCCCTCCGAGAAGCTGTCGCCGATCGCGACGTAACGGATGGTGTCGGGCATGGACGCATCTTCCTGCACACACCTGTGCACGATCGGCGAGTCGGAACGAGCGTTTCAGGACCGGGCCCGCGACACACGACCGTTACACGAGGGAAACGGCGGGCGCGAAGAGGCTCCCTAGCTTCTGTGGTGGAGGCGATCACCGCCTGCCGCACCCCACTCCCTCGGAGGACGCCATGGCTACCGAACTCGTGACACCCGTCGCAGCGCCCCACGCCCCCACCACGACCGCCGCACCCGCAGGTGCCGGCGTCGTCAAGCCCGGGTACGACCCGGCGCTCACGAACGAGGACCTCGCCCCGCTGCGCAAGCAGAGCTGGACGAGCTACAACTTCTTCGCCTTCTGGATGTCCGACGTGCACTCGGTCGGCGGCTACGTGACCGCCGGGTCGCTCTTCGCGCTCGGCATCGCGAGCTGGCAGGTGCTCATCGCCCTGGTGGTCGGCATCCTGATCGTGCAGGTCTTCGCCAACCTCGTCGCCAAGCCCTCGCAGCGCACGGGCGTGCCGTACCCGGTGATCAACCGCGCGGTGTTCGGGGTCCTCGGGGCGAACGTGCCCGCGATCATCCGCGGCCTCATCGCGATGGCCTGGTACGGCGTGCAGACGTTCCTGGCCGCGCAGTCGCTCAACATCATCTTCCTGAAGTTCATCCCCGCGTCGGCCGGGCTCCTCGACCATTCGTTCCTGGGGCTGTCGGCGCTCGGGTGGATCTCGTACGCGATCCTGTGGGTCGCGCAGGGGGCCCTGTTCTGGATGGGCATGGAGGCCATCAAGAAGTTCATCGACTGGGCGGGCCCCGCGGTGTACGTGGTGATGATCGCGCTGGCGATCTACCTGGTCAGCCAGGCCGGCATCGGCAACATCTCGTTCACCCTGTCGGTGGGGGAGCCGCTGTCCTTCGGGGCGTCGATCCCGGTGATGCTGTCGGCGGTCGCGCTGGTGGTCAGCTACTTCTCCGGCCCGATGCTCAACTTCGGTGACTTCTCGCGCTACGGCAAGTCGTTCGCGTCGGTCAAGCGGGGCAACTTCTGGGGGCTGCCGATCAACTTCCTGTTCTTCTCGGTGCTCACCGTGCTGTGCGCCAGCGCGACCGTCCCGGTGTTCGGCAAGCTCATCACCGACCCGATCGAGACGGTGCAGGCGATCGGCGCACCGTTCGCGATCCTGCTCGGCGGCCTGACATTCGTCACGGCGACGGTCGGCATCAACATCGTCGCGAACTTCATCAGCCCCGCCTTCGACTTCTCGAACGTCGCGCCGCGGAAGATCTCGTGGCGAGCCGGTGGCATGATCGCCGCGGTCGGCTCCGTGCTGCTGACCCCGTGGAACTGGTACGGCAACGACCAGGCCATCCTGTACACGCTCGGCGTGCTCGGTGCCCTCATCGGCCCGCTGTTCGGCATCCTGATCGCCGGCTACTACATCGTCGGGAAGCAGCGCATCGCCGTCGACGACATGTACACGAAGGACACCTCGGCCCGGTACTGGTACCGCGGCGGCTTCAACCCGAACGCGATCGGCACGCTCGTCGTCACCGGGGCGATCTCGGTCGCCAGCGCGGTCCTGCCGCCCGCGCTCGGGATCCTGCCCGGACTGAACAACTACAGCTGGTTCATCGGCTGCGGCCTCGGACTCGTGGTCTTCTGGGGGCTCGAGCGGTTCCGTCCGAGCATGCCGGAGCTCGCCTCGGACGACCCGACGGTCGACGACGGCGCCGCCGTCGGACGAGCCTGAGCCACATCCGCGACGCCCGCACCACCAGCGACACCCGCACCGCCCGCACCACCGGAAGGACCCCGATGCGCATCCGCGTCGTCAACCCCAACACCACCGCCTCGATGACCCGCTCGATCGGTGTCGCCGCCTCGGCGGTCGCCGGCCCCGGCACGGTCGTCGAGGCGGTGAACCCCACGATGGGTCCGGCGTCGATCGAGAGCCACTACGAAGAGGCGCTCGCGGTGCCGGGGCTCCTCGAGCAGATCGCGCTCGGGGAGCAGGACGGCGTGGATGCCTACGTCGTCGCCTGCTTCGGTGACCCGGGCCTCGACGCGGCGCGGGAGCTCGCCGCCGGGCCGGTCATCGGGATCGCCGAGGCGGGCTTCCACGCCGCGGCGATGCTCGGACGCCGGTTCGGCGTCGTGACGACCCTGGCGCGGACGACCGGACGGGCCCACGAGCTCGCCGAGCGCTACGGGTTCGCCTCGCTCGTCACCGAGATCCGGGCGTGCGAGGTGGCGGTGCTCGAGCTCGACGACCCGGCCTCGGGTGCACGCGCCCTGGTGATCGAGGAGTGCCGCGCGGTCATCGCCGGGGGAGCCGACGCGGTCGTGCTCGGCTGCGCAGGGATGGCGGACTTCTGCGCCGAGGTCTCGCGGGCGATCGGTGCGCCGGTCGTCGACGGGGTGGCCGCGGCGACCGTGCTCGCCGAGTCGTTGTTCCGGCTGGGGCTGTCCACGGGCAAGCACGGGGAGTACGCCGTTCCGCCGACGAAGGCGATGTCGGGTCTGTTGGCGGGCTTCGAACGCCAGCCGGCGGCGGGCGCGACGGTCGGGGCGGGCGCGTGACGGGCCTCCCGGTCGACGGCAGCACCGGGTCCCGCTCAGACGTCGACACCGACACCGTCGCGGACCTCGTCCTGCGCGCGGACCGCACGTGGATCGACGGAGCCTTCCGCCCTGCTGCGGTCGTCGTGCGCGACGGCCGCGTCGACGACGTCCTGCCGGTCGACGCCGTGGTCCGGACACTCGACGACCGCAGCGTGCCGGACGGTCACGTCCTGCTGCCCGGCCTGGTCGACACCCACGTGCACGTCAACGAGCCCGGCCGCACCGAGTGGGAGGGGTTCGCGTCCGCGACCCGGGCCGCCGCACTCGGCGGCGTCACGACCATCATCGACATGCCGCTCAACTCGATCCCCGCCACGACCACGGTCGAGGCGCTCGCCGTGAAACGCGCCAGTGCCGAGGGGCGTGTCGCCGTCGACGTCGGGTTCTGGGGCGGGGCGGTCCCCGACAACGCCGGGTCGCTCGGAGCGCTGCACGACGCCGGCGTCTTCGGGTTCAAGTGCTTCACCGCGCCGTCCGGCGTCGACGAGTTCCCGCACCTCGAGCCTGCGCAGCTGCGGGCAGCGATCGAAGAGGTCGCCCGCATCGACGCCCTGCTCATCGTGCACGCCGAGGACCCCGAGTTCCTGGTCGACCACGCCGCGCTCGGCGGCCACTACGAGGACTTCCTCGCAACCCGGCCGGTCGACGCGGAGCGGTCCGCGATCGCGCGGGTCATCGACGGCGCACGCGCCACCGGCGCGCGGGTCCACATCCTGCACCTGTCCGACGCCGGCGCGATCCCGATGATCCGTGCCGCGAAGGACGACGGCGTCCGCATCACCGTCGAGACCTGCCCGCACTACCTGGCGTTCGAGGCCGGGTCCATCCCCGACGGCGCGACGGAGTACAAGTGCTGCCCGCCGATCCGTGACGACGCGAACCGCGACGCCCTGTGGGCCGGGGTGCTCGACGGCACGATCGACATGATCGTGTCGGACCACTCGCCGTCGACGGCGGACCTCAAGGTCGACGACTGGGGACTCGCCTGGGGCGGGATCGCCGGCCTGCAGGTCGGCTTCCGAGCCGTCTGGACCGAGGCCCTCCGCCGCGGCGTCCCGCTCGAGGCACTGCTGCCGCTGTTCACGACCGGTCCGGCAGCACTCGTCGGCTTCCCCGACCGCGGGGTCATCGCCCCCGGCGCGCTGGCCCACTTCGCCGTGTTCGACCCGTCCGCCACGGCGGTCATCGACGTGGCGGGCCTCGCACACCGCAACCCGGTCTCCGCGTTCGCCGGCCTGGAGGCCCGTGGCCGCGTCACCGAGACCTGGCTGCGCGGGCGCGTGGTGGCGTCCACCGCGTCCGGCGTCACCGCCGTCGAGGGGCAGCTCGTCGCGGCGCCCGTGACCGCGGATGCCCGGGTCACCGAAACACGTTTGTAACGATCGTTCCGGTACGCTCGTGATCGGAACGGAAGGACCAACCATGCACCCCGTGAACCCGCCAGCCCGCCTCCTGATGGGCCCCGGCCCGATCACCGCCGACCCGCGTGTGCTCCGCGCCCTGTCGACCCCGCTCGTCGGGCAGTACGACCCGTGGATGACCTCCGCCATGAACGACACCCAGGAGCTCTACCGCGGTGTGTTCGGTACCACGAACGACGCCACCGTGCTCGTCGACGGCACCTCGCGCGCCGGGATCGAGGCGGTGCTCGTGTCGCTGCTCGCGCCGGGTGACCGCGTGCTCGTGCCCGTGTTCGGCCGGTTCGGGCACCTGCTCGCCGAGATCGCGGGCCGTGCCGGGGCCGAGGTCCACACCATCGAGACCGCGTGGGGGCAGGTCTTCACACCGTCCGCGATCGAGGACGCGATCGTCCGCGTGCGGCCGAAGGTGCTGGCGATCGTGCAGGGCGACACCTCGACGACCATGAACCAGCCGCTCGACGAGCTCGGGGCGATCTGCGAACGGCACGGCGTGCTGTTCTACACCGACGCCACGGCGACCGTCGGGGGCAACCCGCTCGAGGTCGACGCCTGGGGCATCGACGCCGTCAGCGCCGGACTGCAGAAGTGCCTCGGCGGTCCCTCCGGCAGTGCACCCGTCACCGTCTCGCCGCGCGCGACCGCGGTCCTCGACGAACGCCGCAGCGTCGAGGCCGGCATCCGTGAACCCGGAGACGACGTCGCCGACGAGCCGATCCGCTCGAACTACCTCGACCTCGCGATGATCCTGGACTACTGGGGTCCGCGGCGGCTGAACCACCACACCGAGGCCGCGTCGATGCTCTACGCCGCCAACGAGTGCGCCCGCATCCTGCTCGACGAAGGGCGCGAGCAGGCGATCGCGCGCCACGAACTCGCGGGCCGCGCGATGCTGCAGGGCGTCCAGGCGCTCGGGCTCGGAGTGTTCGGTGACGTCGCACACAAGATGCACAACGTCGTCGCGGTGGAGATCCCGTCCGACGTCGTCGGCGACCAGGTCCGTGGTTCGATGCTCGACGACCACGGCATCGAGATCGGCACCTCGTTCGGACCGCTGCACGGCAAGGTCTGGCGCATCGGCACCATGGGCTACAACGCCCGCAAGGACACCGTCGTGACGACCCTCGCCGCCCTGGAGCACGCGCTCCGCCGGGCGGGGCACGCCGTCCCGCACGGCGGCGGGGTCGACGCCGCGCTCGATGTCTACTCCGGTGCACCGGTCGGGGTCCTGGCGTGAGTGCGGCCCCCGTCGTGACCGCCACCGCGCTGGCCACCGCAGACGCCGAACTCGTCGCGCGGTGGTGCGACGAACTGGCCCTGGTCACCGAGGAGACCGGCCGGATCACCCGCGTGTACCTGTCGCCCGAGCACGCCCGCGTCAACGGGATCGTCGCCGGGTGGATGCAGGACGCCGGACTCACCACCTGGCAGGACGCCGCCGGCAACCTGCACGGACGGGTCGACGGCGCGACGCCGGACACCCCCGTGCTGCTGCTCGGCTCGCACCTCGACACCGTGGTGGACGCCGGCCGTTACGACGGGATCGTCGGGGTCCTGATGGCCATCCGCACCGCTGCGCGACTGACGACCGCGGGGCCGCTGCCCGTCGCGCTCGAGGTCATCGCGTTCTCCGACGAAGAAGGGACCCGGTTCGGCAAGGCCCTGCTCGGGTCGTCCGCCGTCGCCGGGGTGTGGGACGAGTCCTGGTGGGACCTGACCGACGGCGACGGCGTCACCCTGCGCGAGGCCTTCACCCGGTTCGGGCTCGACCCGGCCCGGGTGGGTGACGCGGCGGCTGACCCGACCAGACTCGCGGGGTACCTCGAGGCCCACATCGAACAGGGCCCGTACCTCGAGCAGGCCGGCCAGGCGCTCGGCGTCGTCACGAGCATCGCGAGCGCCCGACGCTTCTCGGTCGAGGCCGTCGGCGAGGCCCGGCACGCCGGTGGCACCCCCTACGAACGGCGCCACGACGCCCTGCTCGCCGCGGCCGAGGCAGCCCTCGCCGTCGAACGCATCTGCCGGGCGTCGCACCACGTCGGCACCGTCGGCACCATGACCGTCGAACCGGGTGCGGTGAACGTGGTGCCGGGGCTCGCACGGTTCTCGGTCGACCTGCGCGGCGAGTTCGACGACGGCCGCGACGCGGTGTGGGACGAACTGACGAAGGCGTTCACGATGATCGGGGAACGGCGCGGGGTCAGCGTCACGCCGACCGAGGTGCACCGTGCGCCCGCGGTGTTCTGTGCACCGCGGCTGATGGACGCCGTCCGCGCCGGCATCGAGTCCACGGGCGAGACCGCGCCGATTGAGTTGTTCTCGCGAGCTGGACACGACGCCATGTCGCTCGGGCTCGTCACCGACGTCGCGATGCTGTTCCTGCGCAACCCGGACGGCATCAGCCACCACCCGGACGAGTTCGTCTCGACGCCCGACATCGCGCTCGGGCTCGACGCGCTCGCCGTCGCGGTGGAACGGGCGGCCCGGGCATGAGCACCGCAGGACCGGACGTCCGCGCCCGCATCGACTCCGTCTGGGAGCAGCTCTCGCCCGCCGAACGACGCGTCGCCGCGATGGTCCGGCACGACCCGGAACTCCTGCTCGTCGGCACCTCGGCCGAGCTCGCCGCCGAGTCCGGCACGTCGAAGGCCACGGTGTCCCGGCTCGTCCGGTCGCTCGGGTTCCAGGACGCGGCCGAGGTCCGGCAGAACCTGATGTCCGCGCGTGGCTCCGGCCTGCCGTGGGTGGCGGAGGACGCCGCCCACGTCGACCAGCGCGCGGTCGAGGCCCGCAATCTCGACGCCGCGTTCGCGTCCCTGGCCCGTGCTGATCGGCCGCGCTTCGCACGACGCATCGTCCGTGCCCGTCGTGTGCTCGTGTTCGGTGAGCGCGGCGCCTACCCCGTCGCACTGCAGCTCCGCGCGCAGCTCGCCCAGGTCCGCTCGGACGTCCGCGTCGGTCCGGCACCGGGGCAGCGGCTCGGTGAAGAGGTCGCCGACCTCGACCGCCGCGACCTCGTGATCCTGGTGACCGTCCGTCGGCACACCGCCGGGGTCGACCGAATCGTGCGGCACTGCGTGTCGACCGGCGCCGACGTCGTCGTGCTGGGCGACCCGACCGCCGCCGTCATCGCGGCACCGGCGAACACCGCGATCCTGTGCCCGGTCGACTCACCGGCGGCGTTCGACTCGATGGCCGCACTGTTCGCGGTCGTCGCTGCCATCGCGAACGACGTGTACGAGGCCTCGGGCCCCGCCGGTCGGGCACGGGTCGACGCGGTGGCGAGTGCCTACGACGCGCTGGGAGAGCTCGCGGCGCCCTGACCGCCGTGGCCGCCCTGCTCCCCGTGCGCTCGCTCGGCGCGGAGCTCGGCGGCGAGGGTGGCGTTGCGGTCCGCGATGAGTCGCGGCAGGTAGCGCGCGAGCGCGACGACCTCGGCCAGGCGCCCCAGCGGGCCGAACGGCGCGCGGAACGTGATGGTGTCGACCATGCGCGTGCCGCCGGCCGACGGCTCGAAGCGGTGCTCGTGGTGGAACCGGGCGAACGGCCCGCGCACCTGTTCGTCGACGAACCGGTGCGGAGCCTCCAGAGCGGTGATCCGACTCGTCATCCGCCACACGATCCCGAAGTGGCGCGCGCGCCAGGTGACGGACTCGCCCAGGCCGATCGTGCCGGACGTCGTGCCGGCCACGGCGCGTTCGCCGCTGGCGGCCATCGACCGCTCGTGGGCGCCGATGTCGAGCGACAGGGCGAACGCGCGCTCCGGCGGGGCGTCGAGCTCGGTCACGACGCGGAACGACACCGTCACGTCGCGGGCCAGTCCGTCGTGGCAGACCGGTCGTCGTCGGCGAGGACCGCGGCCAGCAGTTCGTCGTGCCGCACGCCGTGGTGCAGGACCGCCGAACGCCGTCGTCCCTCGAACCGCATGCCGAGTCGTCGGGCCACCGCGATCGACCCGGCGTTCTCGGCCTTCGCCCGCCACTGCACCCGGACGAGTCCGAGTCCCTCCGGCGCCGGCGCGAACGCCCACCGCAGCACCCGGTCGGCCGCCTCGGTCACCAGGCCCCGACCACGGGCGTCGGGGTGCGTCGCGTACCCGATCTCGGCGCCGCCACCGGCGATGCCGAACAGCCCGACCGTGCCGAGCAGGCGCGGGTCGTCGGCGCGACGGATGCCGAACTCGTAGCGGGTGTCCGCCGCCCAGCCGGCCTGCACGACCGTGGTGAGCCACTGGTGCGCCTCGGCGTGCCCGTACGGCTCAGGCATCGCGATGAACGCGACGACGTCCGAGTCGGTCGCGTAGGCGATGACGTCCTCGGTGTCGGCGGGCACCGGTACGGAGAGCACCAGGCGATCGGTCCGGAGGGTGACGGGGTCCACGGGTCGAGCCTAGCCACGGAGACGTGCGCGGTAGCGTCGGGACCATGACGTTCGACGCGATCCCGTTCCCGGTCATCGACGGCCACAACGACCTGCCGTGGGAGCGGCGCGAGACCCACGACTCCGGGGTCGAGGGCATCGACGCCGAGACGGACTCGCTGCACACCGACCTGCCGAAGCTCCGCGCCGGTGGGGTCGTCGGCCAGTTCTGGTCGGTCTTCGTCCCCGTCGACGAACCGGACCCCGTCCGGACGACGCTGCAGCAGATCGACCTGGCGCACCGGATCGTCGAGCGCTACCCGGAGTCGCTCACGCTCGCCCGGACCGCGGCCGAGGTCGTGGCGGCGGTCGAGTCCGGACGGATCGCGTCGCTCCTCGGCGCCGAGGGCGGGCACTCCATCGGCGACGACCTGGCAGTGCTCCGCGACTTCGCCCGACTCGGCGTCCGGTACATGACGCTCACGCACAACGACGACACCCCCTGGGCCGACTCGGCGACGGGCTCGCAGCCGCACGGCGGGCTGACCGACCGCGGCCGCCAGGTGGTGGCCGAGATGGAGCGGATCGGCATGCTCGTCGACCTGTCGCACACCGCACCGGCGACCATGCGGGACACCCTCGACATCGCCACACAGCCCGTCGTCTTCAGCCACTCGTCGACCGTCGCCGTGAACGACCACCCGCGGAACGTGCCGGACGACGTGCTCGCGTGGCTGTCGGACAACGGCGGCGTCGTGATGATCACGTTCGTGCCGAAGTTCGTCTCGCGGGACTGGGCGGACTGGGAGGACGCCGGCTCGGTGGGGGAGCCGCCGCTCGTGACGGTGTCGGACGTGGCGGACCACGTCGAACACGCCCGTGACGTCGCCGGCGCAGGGCACATCGGCCTCGGTGGCGACTACGACGGCACCCCGGTGCTGCCGCCGGACCTGCGCGACGTGTCGCGGTACCCGGTGCTCGCCGCCGAGCTGCAGCGGCGCGGGTGGGGAGCTGATGACCTGCGGGCGCTCGCCGGGGGCAACGTGCTGCGGGTGCTCGAGGCGACCGACGAGCGGTTCGCGCGGACGGCGTTCGTGCGCTGAGCCTGGCCGTGTGCCCTCGCGCGTGCCGTCCATACCGATTCGTGGACGGCGCGTGCCACCAGCCCGCACGATCAGCGGATGACTGATGGACCGACGCTCCCGGCCGAGTACGAACACACCTTCCGAGTGATCCGCGAACAGGTGACCGCGACGCGGCATCGCGTGTAGCTGGCAGCGAATGCGCAACTGGTGCACCTGTACTGGTCGATCGGCACGGTACTGCTCGAGCGGTCGAAGAGCGGGCAGTGGGGGAGCGGTGTCCTGAACCGGCTCGCCGACGATCTGCGAAGCGAGTTCCCGTCGATGAAGGGGCTGTCGGCGACGAACCTCAAGTACATGCGGCAGTTCGCGGCGGCCTGGCCTGAGGAAACATCAATTGGTCAACAGGCTGTTGACCAATTGCCCTGGGGCCACATCACCCAGCTCCTGGGGGTACCGGACGAGGAATCCCGCGCCTGGTATGCCCGGTCAGCCGTGCAGGGATCGTGGTCGCGGAACGTCCTTCGGCACAACATCAAGCGCCGAGTAGCGGAGCGCCACGCAGCGGCCCCCACGAACTTCAGCCGCTTACTCGACTCGAACGGTGACGACCTCGCGCAGCAGGTCACACGCGACCCGTACATCCTCGACTTCCTGGCGGTCGACGGCGATCGTGACGAACGTGCCCTCGAGTCAGCCATGGTGGACCGGATTGCCGACACGCTCCGTGAGCTCGGCACGGGCTTCGCGTTCGTCGGGCGGCAGGTGCACTTCGACGTCGACGGCAACGACTTCTTCGTCGATCTCCTCTTCTTCCACGTCGAGCAGCTCCGGTACGTGGTCGTTGAGCTCAAGGCGGGAGAGTTCCGACCCGACAACGTCGGACAGCTCTCGTTCTACGTCGCGCTCGTCGACGCCGAGCTCCGCCGGCCAGCGCACGCAGAGACCGTCGGGCTGTTGCTCGTCGCGGGCAAGAACGACGCCGTGGTCCGGTACGCACTCGGCGCGTCCAACGCGCCGGTCGGAGTGGCTTCGTTCGATCTCCTGCCTGCGGACCTGCAGCGAGCCCTGCCGTCGGAGGCGCAACTCCGGCGAGCGCTCCGGCCGACGGAGGACGACTCGCCGTGAGCGGGGTCCTGCGGCCATCGGCCCGGTGTACCGGGCCGGTGCACGGCAGTGGACAGCAGCACGCGGGGTCCGGTCGCTAGGATCGGGCGCACACCGCGCCTCCAGGAAGAGCGATGCGCGACCTGACCCGATGAGGACGGACCGGATGAGCGGCACGATCTACGACAACATCTCCCAGGCGTTCGGCAACACCCCACTCGTCAAGCTGAACCGGCTGCCGAAGGCGGGCGGCGCCGAGGTGCTGGCGAAGCTCGAGTTCTACAACCCCGGTGCCAGCGTGAAGGACCGCCTCGGCGTCGCGATCATCGACGCGGCCGAGCAATCCGGCGACCTGCAGCCGGGCGGCACGATCGTCGAGGGGTCGTCGGGCAACACCGGCATCGCCCTGGCGCTCGTCGGTGCGGCTCGCGGCTACAAGGTGATCATCACGATGCCCGAGACGATGAGTGTCGAGCGCCGTGCGGTGATGCGTGCCTACGGTGCCGAGATCGTGCTCACCCCCGGTCCCGAGGGCATGAAGGGCGCGGTCGAACGCGCCGCCGCGATCGTCGACGAGACGCCCGGCGCGATCCTCGCCCACCAGTTCGAGACCGCTGCCAACGCGGCGATCCACCGGAAGACCACGGCAGAGGAGATCCTCCGCGACACCGAGGAACACGTCGACGTGTTCATCGCCGGTGTCGGGACCGGTGGCACGATCACCGGGGTCGGCCAGGTGCTCAAGGAGCGCGTGCCCGGCGTGCAGATCGTCGCGGTCGAGCCGAAGGACTCCCCGCTCCTGACCGAGGGCAAGGCCGGGCCGCACAAGATCGCGGGCATCGGTGCGAACTTCATCCCCGAGGTCCTCGACCAGTCCGTCATCGACGAGGTGTTCGACGTCGAGCTCGACGACGCCCTGCGTGTGGCGCGGGCGCTCGCGACCGACGAGGGGATCCTCGCCGGCATCTCGTCCGGCGCGATCATCCACGCCGCACTCGAGATCGCCGCCCGACCCGAGAACGCGGGCAAGCGCATCGTCGCGATCGTCTGCGACACCGGAGAGCGCTACCTGTCGACGGTGCTCTTCGAGGGGCTCACTGCGTGAGTCGTCCCCTCCGACGAGGCGTGCTGCGGACGATCCGGGAGGACCTGGCCGCAGCACGCCGCGGTGACCCCGCGGCTCGGGGCGACCTCGAGAACGCGATCGTCTACTCCGGGCTGCACGCCATCTGGACGTACCGGGTCACGCACCGGCTGTGGCTCGCGCAGGGACTGCCCGGATCGAGGTTCGTCGCGCGGGTCATCGGTCAGGCTGCACGGTCGGTGACGGGCATCGAGATCCACCCCGGCGCCCGCATCGGACAACGGTTCTTCATCGATCACGGCATGGGCGTGGTGATCGGGGAGACCGCGGTGATCGGGGACGACGTCGTGGTGTTCCACGGGGTCACCCTCGGCGGGCGCGGCGGCGACCACGGCCCGGGAGCCCGACGGCACCCCGTGGTGGGCGACCGCGTGGTGCTCGGCGCGGGATCGTCCCTGATCGGGGCGATCAGCATCGGGCAGGACTCCGTCGTGGGTGCGAACACCGTGGTGACGAAGGACGTGCCGTCCGGGTCGGTCGTCACCGGGGTCGCCGGCACCGCACGCCCGCGGTCCGGGCACGAGGGCGTCCCGACGCTCTGACCGGGGCGCCCGCTGGTTCGGGGCGCCCGCTGGTCCGGCGAGACGCTGGTCCGGCGAGACGCTGGTGTGGCGAAACGCTGGTGTGGCGAGACGCCGTCGTGTCACTGAGACGCCGTCGAGCCGCTCAGACGCCGCCGAATTCGGAGGCGTCTCGCGAACACGACGGCGTCTCGCGAGCCGGTCAGCTCTTCTCGCAGGCGATGCCGTCCTTGTCGCGGTCGAGCTTCGTGTTCGCCTTGTACAGGGCGTCGTCCTTCTTCACCGTGCCCTTGAGCGCGCGGTAGGTGGTCTTGCCACCGGAGACGACCTTGTTCTTCGTGACGGACTTCTTCGCGATGCCACCGGAGTACACCTTGTGCACCGCGGTGCAGTTGGCGTAGCTCTTCGGTGCGGCCTGCGCGGTGGCGGCCCCTCCGACGACGACGGTGGTCGCGAGGACGGCGGTGGCGGCGGCGATGCCGAGGGTACGGATGATGCGCACGGGTTCCCCCTGGAACAGGTGTGTGGCCGCCGGGGCGACCGCCGCGTCGGGTGCGCGGCGAGCTGATCCTACGATGTGAACGACGCTCATCACATGCCCCCGAACGGGTTCGGTCCGCACACCGGGGGTCGGTGGTCTGCGGCAAGCTGGTGTCATGGACGGCCAGCACCTGCACGACGTCGCGAGCCGCACCGCCATGGGCCTGCCCGCGGTGTTCGAGACGCAACCCTTCGGCGAGGGCGCGTTCGTCTACAAGGTCGTCGACAAGATGTTCGTGATGACGAGCGAACTCCGGGGCGTGCCGATCGTCAACCTCAAGTGCGCGCCGCCGCACGGGGCCGCCCTCGTCCGCGACCACGCGGAGATCACGCCGGGCTGGCACATGAACAAGCGGCACTGGATCACGTTGGCTCCGGGCGACGGCATCGACGACACCCTGGTCGAGGACCTCGTTGCGAACGCCTACGACCTGGTCGTCGCCGGTCTGCCCCGTGCGAGACGGCCGATCGACCCGACGCGCGGCGGCTGATCGAGCGGGGTGAGCGTGTGGCTGATCGAGCGGGCTGAGTCACCGCCCGATCAGGAGCGGGCGAGCACCTTCGACACGTCCCGGACGACCTTGGGTGCGAGTCGCTCCCCGGACTCCAGCACCGCACGGGCCCGCTCGGGCGTGAGGCCCGCGAAGACCTCGCCGATCGTCACCCCGTGCTCGGGACGGTACGTCACGACGACCGGGTCGCCGGCCGTCACCGGGCCGGACTTGACCACCCGCAGGTACGCGCCGGGGCGTCCTTCCTCGGTGAACCGCCTGACCCACTTGTCGACGCCCATCCGCCGCGCGAACGTGCCGCACGGGATCCGCGGGATCGTGACCTCGAGCTCCAGGGTCTCGCCGATGCGCCAGCGTTCGCCCGTGACGGCGCCGGTGACGTCGACGCCGCTGGTCCGCAGGTTCTCGCCGAACAGCCCGGGCGGGATGTCGCGATCGAGTTCCGCGGCGAAGTACGCGGCGTCCTCGTCGGCGTAGGCGTACACGGCCTGGTCCTCGCCGCCGTGGTGCTTGCGGTCGGCCTGCACGTCGGCGTACAGCCCGAGGGGACGGACCCGCACCTTGCCGTCGACGGGACGCTTGTCGATGGCCGTGACCCCGATCGTGCCGGAGTCCGGCAGCAGGCGGTCGACGCGGCAGACGGCGGTGACGAGCGACATGTCTCCACTCTGGCGCAAGTGCGACGAGAAGTGTGACGATCCGCCGTCCGCGCGCGTCCCATCAGCGACCGACCTCGTTCCCAGCCCCGACCAGTAGAAGGAAAGCGTGCACCACCAGTCCCTCGCCGAGCTCGACGACGCGGTCCTCGCCGGCCGGTCGTCCGATGGCGACGTCCGGGCCTTCGAGGTCCTGATCCGCCGCTACACACCCCTCTTGCGCGCGTACGCCCGCCGGACCCTCGGGTCGACCGACGAACTCGACGACGTCGTGCAGGAGACCTTCATCACCGCCTGGGACCGGCTCGACCGGCTCGAGGACCAGGCCAAGGTGAAGTCCTGGCTGATGCGCATCCTGAGCCGCAAGTGCCTGGACCGCATCCGCGCCCGTCGGCCGCACGACGACGTCACCGAACTCGAGGTCGCCGCCCCCGCCGACGACGCACCGGACCGGGTGGCGGAGGCACGCTCCCGCGAAGAAGCGGTCGAGGCGGCCCTCGCCGAACTCCCAGACGCCCAACGACGCTGCTGGCTGATGAAGGAGGTGCTCGAGTACAGCTACGACGACATCGCTGCCGAACTCGACCTGCCTCCGTCGACGGTCCGCGGACTCCTGTCCCGAGCGAGGAAGAACATGATCCGACTCATGGAGGGATGGCGATGACCGCCCTCGACGCACTCGAACCCGACGACCTCGACGGCCACTCCATCGACGAGCTCGCCGACTACCTGGACGCCGGCATGCAGCCGCCCGACCCGACCATCGACGGTTCCCCGGCGTGCCAGAACGCCCTCGCGGCGATCCTGCGCGTCCGGCACGCCTCACTGGGGTCGCTCGAGGCCGCCGCTCGTGACGAGGCTCCGGCCGACGAGTCGTGGATCGGCGGGGTGCTGGCCAACATCTCGCTCGAGTCCCGCTCCGGGCGGGACGTGCCGCTCCGCCCGCAGTCCGAGTCGGAGCGTCCGGTGATGACCGAGGGCGCCATCCGCTCGCTCATCCGGCGGACCGGGGACAGCGTGCCCGGCGTGCTCGTCGCGCGGTGTCAGCTCGACGGGGACGTCACGGAGCTGGGCTCCCCGATCCGCGTGGTCGTCGAGGTCGCGGTCGTCTCCGGACCGTCGGTCGTCGCGACGGCGGACCTGGTCCGGACCGGCGTCGCCCAGGCGTTGGCCGAGCAGACCGACCTGCTCGTCGACGCGATCGACGTCGTGGTCCGTGACCTGCTCGAACCACAGCCGGAGACCGACAGCACCCCGGAGGAGGAACGATGAGCACCGACGACATCCTCGCCGCGATCGAGCAGGCGGCGATCGCGGTCCCCGGGGTCACCGACCTCTACCGTGCCCGACCGACGGTCGCGAGCGCCGTCAGCGCCGTGCGCGACCTCGCGTCGAACGATGCTCCCTTGCGCATCGTGGTCGACGAGGACGTCCTGCGCGTCGTCATCGGCACCGACGGCTACCGCCCCGCACCCGAGGTCGCCCGCGCCGTGCACGACGTCGCGCTGACGACGGCGGCCGAGCACGGCCTGTCGCTCACGCGGGTCGACGTGCGCGTCGCGCGGGTGGGCTGACCGCGGCCACACGGCGGACGGGAGGCCCGTGGGGACGCCGCCACGGGCCTCCCGTCAGCGCGTGTGCCGCGCGCCCGGCCGCCGCTCGGCGACCTCGAGGACCACCACGATCACCGCGACGAGCAGCGCGGTCGCGACCAGCGAGACGTCCGGCACCGCGACCGACGCGAGGATCGCGGCGACGAGCACCACGACGGCCGCGTTCCACCCGGGCGACAGTGACGGCCGGAGCGCGAGCGCCCAGATCGCGAGCACGAACAGCGCGACCGGCACCGCGATCGTCGCGGCGACGGTGGCGTGGGACAGGTCGGCCTGGCCGGCGTCCGCACTGACCGCGACCTCGATCCCGGCGGGCAGCGCCCCGGCCGCGGCGAACACGAAGTAGTGGCCGACCTGGTTATGCCTCCAGGAGAGGTTGCTCTCGTCGGAGAGGGCAACGCGCTCGCGGCTCGGTAGAGAGGTCGACTACGGTCTCGACGCGCCCGCAACAGCTCCCGCTTGCCCGTGTATCGACACGCATCGGCGAGTCCAGGATCTCCACGAAGACGTGCATCGCGCCATCGAGGCATACATGGAGCCCAACGAGTTCAGGCGCTTCCTGAACTCAGCTAACGGCAGCCCGGCCGCCGCGATCGCCGGCACCGGTAAGACCGCCTACACCGTCTCCTACGACCCCTACGGCGTCGAAACCGTCAAGGTCGGTGGCGACAGTGCGCAGTGGCAGCAGAACCCTTACGGGTTCAAAAGCGGGCTCCGCTCGTCCAGCACCGACCACGGGCTGACGAAATTCGGGTACCGGTGGCAGTCCAGCACCACCGGCAAATGGCTCGAACGCGACACCCTCGACGCACCCCTCAGCCCGAGCAACGCCAAAAGATACGCATACGCCGGTTCAGATCCGATCTACAAGTCGGATCCTCGCGGACAGTTTGCGGCGGGTGACCAGGTCGGAATTCTTGAGGGAGCCGTCACCGGGATCGCTGTGACAAGTACGGTGTGCGCCTTCTCCGCTGGAGTGGGTTGTGGTGCTGGTGCCTCGCTCGGAATCTTCCTAGGGGCAGCTGTCGGAGGCGCGGCAGGTGAAGCTGCAGGAACGGCCTACGGTGACGGCAGTGCCAGCGAGATCGGAAACGCGGCATTGGATGGACTTGGGAAGGGAGCCGAAGCAGGTTTCTTACCTGCACTCCTCCCCCTTGCTGGATAGGAATGGCGATCGTGCGTTCGTGCAACCGGAGCTTTCTTCTCCAAATAACCGTCTACTTCTCGGTAGCGGCGGCTCTGTTGTGGTTGATATTGCCACTCGTTTCGCCCTCCTGGAAGCTAGCATATTGGGTTAGTTTGATCATTGCTGCATTATTTTTGAGTATTGCATTTATCGCTGCTCGTAGTCTCCGTGCACTGAGATAGTTTAATCGATTACGTTTTTTGAGCAGTCGCGGGACCCCAGCCACCTGTTGGGGTCCCGCGCGTTTTGCATCTCGCCTAATCTCAGCAAGCCCGCTTCCGTAGCCCACATCTGTAGGACGTGTGGTGTCACCGCACTACGGTGGCACCTTGTCGTTGCGTGCTGTGGTGTGCGCTCTACTTGGTTGTGGATCCGGTCCCGGGGAGGCTGAGGATGTTGTCGGTGCCCTGCGGCACGACGATGAGCGATCCGTTGTCGCCGGCACTCTTGAGGGCCTCGATCTCACGCTGCTTCAGGGCCGCCGCCGACAGCGGGTGCTCGTTGAGGACCTCGTTCGCGTCCGCCTGCCCCTGCGCCTCGGCGACCTGCTGCTGCGCTTGCACCTTTTTCGCGTCGAGTAGCGCACGCTCCTTGGTGACTTGGATCTGCGCCTGCTGGGCGGTGGCGTAGGCCTCGGTGACGGACTTGGGCGGGGTGATCTCCTGCAGGGCGAAGTTGTCGACGTGCACGCCCGACCCCTTCCAGCGCGTCTCGAGCGCCTGGATCATCGACTTCTCGACGGTGCCGCGCTTGGTGATGAGCTCGATGGTGGTGAAGTCGTTCGGCACCTGTCGGACGACGCTGCGCACCGAGTTGCCGATGAACTGCGTCTTGAAATTCTCCTCGGTCTTGTACGAGCGGTAGATGTCGGTGACCGACTTCGCGTCGATGCTGTACTGCAGGTTCAGGCTGACGTTCGACGAGACGCCGTCCTGGTCCTGCACCGTGACGTACGGGCCGGATCGGACGTTGCCGTTGTTGTCCGAGTCGGAGCCGTTCACCGCGTTGATGTAGGTGACGGTCTGGTTGCGGATGTTGAACGTGTGCAGCGTCGCCCAGGGTGCCTTGAAGTGGAAGCCCGAGTCGGTCGTCTGTCCGACGATGTTGCCGGAGATGTCGACCTGCACCTTCGACTCACCGGTGTCCTGGGCGTACAGGGTGCTGCCGAGCGTGAGTCCGACGAACAGGACGCCGGCGGCGGCTGCGGTCCACGCGGCGATGAGGTTCGGGCGGCGGGTCGGGACCGCCGGCCGTGCTTCGCGGCCGGGCGTGGCCGGGCGCTCCGGGGTGGTGTAGGTCCGTCTTCGGAAGAACAGCGCGATGAGCGCGATGACGAGGAAGACGATGGCGGCGACGAACATGACGAACACTCCTATGGGCTTGTTGTTGCAGTCTGCCGCAACGAGGGACTCCTGGCCGCACCGGTCTTTGGGCAACGCGCAGCTGCGTCGCTTCCGCCCCCGCCATCACGTTCCGAGAAGCACCATTATCGGAACTGACCCCATTGCCCCACCTGGTTGACGACGGCGCAGTGGACGGTTCGTTGCTCGGGTACGTCAGCGTGTCTGCGGGGGTTTGATGGGGGAGGGCGTGGACTGTGCGCATGCCGCCTCGTATCCCGCAGCTCCCGTCCACGGTGTCGGTGCACGGCCATCGCTTGCAGCTTGAGCTGGTGCCGTCGCAGACGGCGCGGAAGACGTGGCATGTCAGAGAGCGGCTCGGTGAGCACCTGGTGGGTCAAGCGCCCCTGCTCTACGAGCGTGGCGAGTTCAGCACGGAGACGTCGACGGGCACGATCACGGATGCTGACTGGGGTGTCGTGTTGATGCGTGCGTTCGGACGCAGCTGGTCACCGCCGAGGTGATCTGAACGGCTGCGTTTGTGCGGCTGCGTGAGCGTGATCGGCACGTCTGCTCGTCGCGAGCGCGCCAGGTGGCTGGACCGCGCGGAACAGCCCACTGTTGCGCCGGGGGAGCCGGCGCAACAGTGGGCTGTTTTCGGGGTTCGCGGGGTTCTATCGGCTCAGTAGCCGCTGTAGGAGGGTGCGTTCGCGGCCGCGGCGAAGATGACGATCGCGAAGACGATGGACAGCACGATCGATGCTGCGCTGATGATGATGCCGGCGAGGGCGAGTCCGCGGCCGCGTTCACCGGTGCGCTTGATCTGCGTGAGCGCGATGATCGACACGATCAGGCCGCCGATGCTGACCACGAACGCGAGGATGAAGCCGACGATCGCGAGGACGCTGTACCGGTCCGACTGTCCCGGCGACTGCTGGTACGGCTGCGCATTGCCGTTGTAGGGGTTGGGGTGGGAGGGCGTGGCGTCGCTCATTGCGGCGCGTCCTTTCATTCAGGATGGCTGCGAGTCCAGCCGTCCGGGGAAAGCATGGATCTCGAAGGCGCAGGAGGTGTGCGCGATTCATAGCATGGCGGTATTGCTGCCGGCGTGCACATCGGTTTTTTGCACCGTGGTGCTACACAAGAGGACATGGCACAGAAAGTCACGACCCACCTCATCGACGACCTCACCGGCGACACCATCGAGCACGGCGGCAAGAACGTCACGTTCTCGTTCGATGGCACCCACTACGAGATCGACCTCTCCGACGACAACGCCGCACAGTTCCGCGAGGCGTTCTCGGACTACATCGCCGCCGCCCGCAAAGTCCCGAGCCGCGGCGGACGCGGATCCGCAAGCACGCAGCGGAGCAACCCGGACGAGTTGGCGAAGATCCGCGAGTGGGCGGCAGCGAATGGCCACGACGTCGCACCGCGGGGCCGGATCAGCCAGGCCGTGAAGGACGCCTACAACGCCGCGCACTAGTCGCGCACCGTCTTGGTGGCTACGCTCACCTCGAGCTCAGTCACCGGGCTCCGGCCGGGCTGTCACGACACTGACACCCCGGCCGTTCCCATGTCCTGGTCCGGGGCGCTGGAGGTGGCCGTCGACGGGCCCGGGGTGTGGCCCGGCCCGCACTCACCCGAAGAGCAGTGGGACGGGCCACCCTGAACCGGCCCTACGCGATGTATTCGAAGCAAAGACTGCGGGCGATGGGACACCGAGCAGTGGCTGAGGACCGTACGGCGAGGGATCGTCTTACGGACAGCCCCCGCCTGCGGTCGGCGCCTTGTACTACTTCAAGGCCGTACTGCCGATCGGCTTGCGGAACGGCCCCAATAGATGCTGTCGGCGTGGTCGAGGGGATTGAAGTCGGGAGTTGCGACGTTGTCTCGGCCCCGTGGCGACCTGGTCCCCGCGTGCAGGCCGTACGGGCTGTCGGTAAGAGCAGAGTTGGCTCGCCGAGCATGGACTCTTTGCCGCTGTGGCTACTCGTGCTCATCTTTGTCGGAGGTGCTGCCGTCATCTGGATCGCGGGCATCCAGCTGTCGAAGACTACGGACGTTCTCGATGACCGGCTGCATCTCGGCAGTGCACTCGGCGGCCTCATCGTGCTGGCCGTTGCGACGAATCTGCCCGAGATCGCAATCACCGTCAGCGCGGCCGTGTCCGGGTCGATCGAGGTCGCTGCGGGAAACATCCTCGGTGGCGTCGCTTTACAGACCGTCGTCATCGTGATCCTCGACGCGTTCGGACGACGAGGCAAGAACGTCAACCCCATCACATACCGGGCTGCGTCCCTCGGGCTCGTCCTCGAAGCGGTGGTCGTGGTGGCGGTGCTTGCGGTCGTGATCGCCGGCAGCCAACTCCCGCCCGGGCTCATCGCGTTCCGCCTCACGCCGGACGTCGTCCTCATCGCAGGGATCTGGGCAGTTGGCCTCTTCCTCGTGCAACGTGCGGGGAAGGGGCTGCCGTGGCACCAGTCGGGTGCCGCACCCGACACCACCGTGCCGCAGCGTAGCGGGCACCGCACGCGAAAGCCCGTGGCGAGGATGGGCACTGGGAAGGCAGTAGCGATCTTCTCGGTGTCCGCGCTCGCGACCCTGGTCGCTGGCGTCGTGCTCGAGCGCGCGGGGGACGCGGCCGTATCACAGATCGGATTGTCGGGCGTGCTGTTTGGGGCGACGGTCCTCGCGCTCGCGACGAGCTTGCCGGAGATCTCGACCGGCTTGCAGGCAGTGAAGCAGGGCGATGACAACCTTGCCATCAGCGACATCTTCGGTGGGAACGCGTTCCTTCCGGTACTGTTTCTGGTCGCCACCCTGATCTCAGGGAAAGCAGTCCTCCCGCAAGCGAACGCGAGCGACATCTATCTGACGGCACTCGCCGCGCTCCTCACCGTTGTGTACGCAGTGGGTCTCGTGTTCCGCCCGAAGACCCGCATCGCGGGCATCGGGATCGACTCCGTCATTGTGGTGTTGCTCTACTTCGCGGGCATCGGCGGCCTGGTAGCCATCACCATCAGCTGACATCATCCGCCGTCGTGCACGATCACACCGGACCGGATGCAACAGGTCGAACGGGTACTTCATCGCCGGCACGGTCCGCTACCGCGACTTCTTCGCCCTACCAGGCGAGCCGTCCCCTGCGTCAGCGTCGGCCGGGGAGGCAGGGCGTAGGTAGCCCCAGTGCAGATGTTGTCGGCTAGAACTTGCTCTTGAACGGCACAAACTCCCCGCAGTGCAAGGATGCCCGGCGGTGGATCGGCTTTCGGGCAGGGTCGTCACCGCGAGGCGTATCCACTTAGTTCTGCGAGCAAGCGGCGGTGCAGTCATTGCTCGTGCAGACCGCACTTACGGAACAGCTCATCGACAACCGTCACGAGAAGCTGGGTCGCGCTAGGAGTTATGTCGGCAGGAATTGCTGAAATGAGTCGTCTCCGCGGTGACGACGGTTGCGCGCGCCGTTTCACTCCACGACATGAAGGGCACCGATCGTGTGATCGATGCCCTTCATGTCGGAGCCAGGGTCAGGCGCGGCCTCGGGCGCCGACGCGAGGCAGGATGACGCCGAGGACGATCATCGCGACGGCGAGGAACGCGTGCAGGACGTTGTCGGCACTGTTCAGTGGGACGAAGTTCGCGGCGCCGGTCATGCTGGCAGTGAAGAGGCCGTAGATGAACAGGACCGCGTAAATGATGCCACCGACGAGGAGGTAGAGGCGAGCGCTCCGTGCGGTGCGTGCGGCGAGGACGCCGACGATGCCGAAGAGCAGGTGGACGATGTTGTGCAGCACGGACACCTGGAACAGACCGAGCAGGAGCGCCATGGATCCGTGGCCGGCGATGGACATGGAGCCCATGTCCATGGTCAGGCCGGGGATGAATCCGGCGATACCGACGATGAGGAACACGACACCGAAGAGCAGTGCGCCTTTCTGGGTGAGGGTGGCGGCGAAGCCGGGACGTGAGGCTGCGTTGCTGGTCATGGGATGTGCCTTTCGGAGGAGTGGATGGTGCCGGAGTGTGTGAGGATCAGGCGGCTGCCGGGTCGGCCTGCAGGCGTTGATGGAGTGCGATGAGCCCGTCGCGGACGCGGGTTTTTGCCGTGCCGAGTGTGATGTTGAGGTCACTGGCAACCTCCGCGGTGCTGCGTTCACCGAGGTAGCGCAAGAGAACAGCGTTGCGTTGCTTGTCGGTCAGCTCCGACAACGCTGCCCGGAGTCGGGCGCGGGAGAAGTGGGCGTCGAACTGCTCGAGGCCGTGGTCGGTGCCGTGGTGGTCGCGGATGCCAATGCGTCGGTCCCGGTTGCGTGACGCTTCCAGGCTGCGGATCCGGTCGATGGCGCGTCGATGTGCGATCGTTCGCAGCCACGACTCGAGGTTCGCGCGGGCTGGGTCGTGCCGGTCGGGGTGCTGCCACCATTCGAGGAACGCTTCGTGAACGACGTCTTCAGCGAGGTGATGGTCGATGATGATCGTTCGCGCGAAGCCGCGTAACCCGGACGCGTGCTGCCGGTAGGCAGCCGTGAAGGTAGCGGTTGCCGATGCTTGAGTACCGGGCATGCAGGGAGTACCGATCTTTCTACTGGTGACGGGTTCACCGTAGGCGGTCGGGCGAGAACAGGTTTCCCCCAGTCCGGGGAGAGCGTCGTCGCCGTGAAACGCCCTCCTCTGGCAAAGCTGAGCTGAGCACAACGAATTGTGGCACCCCCCCCGAAGAGGGTGCATGTTGCACGCGAGATATCACGATGCGGTAACGGGGTACGGGATTCCAATCCGTTCACACGAGGCCGCCGAATAGCTTGCACAGGCCGGGAATCACCCGGAGCGCTCACCAGCCGCACATCGCTGGTTCTCCACCCTCCATCAGGGTGTGTTCGGCGCGCACACACAGCAGCCGCGCCGAGCGCGACACCTGAAGCAAAGGATTGTTCACCATGCGCAAGAGCCTGAAGACCTCCATCACCCTCGCCACGACCGGCGCCCTCGTCCTCGGCGGTGCCGCGTTCGGCATCTCCTCCGCCCAGGCAAGCACCCCGGCGATCCACACGGTGTCGTCGTCGTCGAAGATCCCCGCACCCGTCGCCTCGGTCCCCGAGGTCCTCGGCGGTTCCACCGCCGTGAAGCTCGACTCCGGCTTCACCGACGCCCTCACCGCCCTGAAGCTCACCCCCGGCGTCTCCGGGGACGCGACCCTGGCTGACGGGTCGGTGTCGTTCCCGATCACCGCCGGATCGGTGACGTACTGGTCGCCGGACGGCAACTACAAGCCGTACGTGCAGGGCCTGCTCAACCACGACGACTCCGGCCTCACCCTGAAGGCCGGCGACACCACCGTCACGCTGGAGAACTTCGTCGTCAACCCGGGCTCCTCGAAGCTCTACGGTGACGTCCTGGTCAACGGCAAGGTCGCCGCGTCCAACGCGTTCCTGTTCGAGCTCTGGGGCGGTTCCCTCAAGCCCCTCCAGCTCGAGGGCGACAACGCCATCCTGACCGGCACCACCGTCCACGTCTCCGAAGACGCAGCCGGCCTGCTGAACAAGACCTTCGGCACCGACGCCGTCAAGCGCGGCCTCCTCGTCGGCACCGCCACCATCACCGCACAGATCAAGTAACCCCACGTACTCCGGCTGTGCATGGCAGACCGGAACGGCCAACGCCCCGTCGCACGCGACGGGGCGTTGCTCGTGTGCGAGCGGCTCTATCCATCTGCATGTACAACTTCGAGCGCCCGCTGATAGTGGTCATTGCGCCGCACGCACTCGACCACCGCGGCTTCTTCGCAGACGCGGACACCGGTACCGATGCCGCTCGGATCGCAGACCGCAACACGACGTCGACGTGATCCGCACCGACGTCAAGCCTCGGGTCGGGCACAGCGACATCCCCGCTCCGCAATGCGGGTGGGACGCGGACGGCGCCCCGATGCCGCGCGGAGCGATCGTTGACGCTGACGCTCGGGCCCTGTCTGCGGACCTCACCGCGACGGGACGGGTCGAGGGACTGGTCGATCGGGCGCTGATGCAGCTGCGGCACCCCGGAGCGCTCGACGGTGCTATCGGTGCCGTGCTCGGGAGTATTGACCAGGTCGCCGGCTACACGTCGTCGGGTGACGCTCCATGAATTGTCTTCTATGAGCGCGGAGTCCGGGCGATGTCGGAGCAGTGGGTTCGGCAGAATCGTTGATGTGAATGATTCAACGGTGGAGCGGACCCGGCTGACTGTGCGAACGCATGAGGTGGCGGTGGCGCGTGATGCGGTGGCGCGAACGCATCTGACCCACGGTTTGCAGGTGAGCGCTCTGGACGGGGCAGCGTTCGCGTTCGAGGAGACGTTGACGGGGACGCAGCTGCTCTCCGTGGAATCAACGCGATGCTCTGGAATCGTTCGCGGGGAGGTCGAGTCCGGTGGCGATGTGATCGTGGTGTGGTTGAAGTCCGGCTGTGGCGCCGTGGATGGGAAGCCGCTGCTGCGGGGTCGGCCCGTGCTGTATCGGGAGGGCCGGCAGTCGTTCCGGTGGGCGGGGTTTCAGAAGGACGTGATGCGCATCGACCGGGCGACGGTCGAGCAGGTCGCAGCGGAGCGGGGCGGGTGGAACCCGGCACCGTTGGAGTTCAAACCGCATCACGTGCCCGAAGGGGCGCCGCTCGCGGCATGGTGGCTGGTCGTGCGTGCCATCGCTCCCGAGATCCTGGGCAGCACCGGACCAGTGTCGCTGGAGCGGGAACAGGAACTTGTCCGGTTCGCGGCCGCGGGCTTGTTGACCGCGGTTCCGCATTGGCCGGTCGGGCAGGGCCGGGAGGCACCGGCGCGCACCCGGCTTGCGAAGGCGGAAGCGTTCCTGTTGGACCACATTGCGGAGCGGATCAGCGTCGACGACGTCACGCAGGCGGCGGGCATGAGCGTGCGGGGTCTGCAGGGCGCGTTCCAACGCATCCACGGAGTGTCGCCGCTGTTCTATCTGAAGGGCATCCGACTGCTGCTGGCGCGGGAGCAGCTCGAGTCCGGTGAGGCGGAGTCGGTTGCGGCGGTGGCTCGATCGGTTGGGCTGACGCACCTCGGCCGGTTCGCAGCGTCCTACAAGGCCGAGTTCGGCCAGCTTCCGGGCGACGTGTTGCGTGGCATCGCGTAACCGAGAACACCGGATCGGTGTTGGAGTGCGGCATCGAGGACGACGAGTCGGTAGAACACGGTTCGGTGCGCGTCCGTGAGGCCGCTGGGGGTGGTCAGCATGGCGGCTCGACAGGGTCGGGCTGGACGTGGCGGTCGAGTGCGGTCTGCGCGTCTGGCAGGGTGCGGTAGTCGCCAAGGTACTCGCCGAAGCCGTTGCGGACGAAGAAGTGCTGGCCGTGCTGGTCGATGGTGCCGGCGAACGCGCCGCCATGGTCGGCAACCCAGAACCCTGCGTCGGAGGCAGCCCACCGCAGCACGGTCGGGAAATCTGTGACGGGGACGGTGAGGGCGGGGGAGGTCTTGGGGTGGTGCAGCAGGATGCTCACGGGTGGGGCTTTCTGAGGAAGTCGCCGTACGTCGGCTCGGTCGGAGAGATCAGCTCGTCGCTGGTTGCTGGGGTGGTGGTGACGATGGTGGGGAGGTCGTTGACGCGGGCGGTGACGATCGCGCGGACCTCAGCCGGCGTCAACAATCCCCGGCGATGCCACTGCTGCGGATCCCCCCGCGGGCCGGCTTCGAAGAGCGGTGTATCCGTGGTGTCGTGGAGCAGCGGCCCCATGTCGATCGGCTCAGTCGGCGTCGTCGCCGCGTCGCCGCTCACCAGGCACTCGCGAGGACGATAGCCACCGTCGCGACGGTCACCGAAACGAGCCCGGTCGTGATTGCGACGACGGCGAGGCGGCGGGTTCGGCGTGCGTGCTGCACCTCGGTCAACGGGGACCGCTGTGCACCGTAGTGCGCTGTGAAGATGAGGTCCGCGCGCGGAGCGGGCACAGGTGCAGCAGCGGGAGAAACAAGGGTGGACGTCATGCCGAGCGGCCTTCCCCGTGGCATAACCGGCCACGGCGACTGGTCAGGCACCACCCCGATCGTGCTGCCGGGCAAGATGCCGGCGTCGTCGCGACCAGGGCGCGGGAGTCCTAACACCAGTCAGGCTACGAACCCAGCTCCCCGGCGTCTAACTTCCTTAACTAGAAGCGTTATCTGGTCACTCGGTCGGGTTGGTGGTGTCCGTCGCGGTGCGGTCCACAACCTCCTGCACAGCGGTCGCGAGCGCGGCGATGCGTTCCGCTTCCTCCGCGGGGACTGCGTCAAGGAGCTCCTGCACGGCCGCGGGGAGGTCTTCGTATGCTCCAGTGAGGCTGTGCTGCCCGGCTGTGGTGAGGCGCACGATGCGGGAGCGGCGATCGTCCGGGTCGGGTTCTCGGACCGCGAAGCCACGTGCGAAGAGCCGGTCGATGGTCATGGTCGCCGCGGCGCTGCTGACACCGAGCGTTTCGGCGAGATCCGCTGCACGCGCGGGAACGCCGGCGGCTTCCCGGGCTGCGAGGAACTGCACCGTTTGGAAGTCGTTCGCTTTCAACCCCATCCGGGCACGTGCCCGGTTCTGCAGCATTGTTTCCGCGACCCGGAGACGGTTCACCGATTCCAGCAGCAGCACCCCACTTGGAACCTGCTCTTCGTCCTCAGCCATCAGTACCTCCAGCACCACACTCACCGACCGCGCATGCGCGCACTGTATTCATGGTCGAGTCTGGCAGCCGAGTCATCAGCAGGCGTTCGGGTCGTGCTGGATCCCGGCGGCTGCGGTCGGTGTTCGGTGGGCGGCCGGCACCGACGATGTCGGGACGTTTGGAGCGGTAATCCCCGCGGCGCGTCCGATCATGTCTCACCTTCATCCGCTGCACGCACATCGCAACTTGTTCACCGAACCCCGTCGAAAGGAGCGTATGAAGAAGGGCGGGAGAGCGCCTGCCCCGAGTTCGGATCAGGGGGGCAGACGCCCTCGCGCTAGGACTGTCGTCGGGCTGCTGTCTTCCTTGACGCGCTTGAGGAGACCAAGTCAGGAATGGGGTCCCGGTCGGCCCGCGGCTAGGGTCCCGCGGCGCAGCCTCATCGACGTTACTGGTAGGGCTGCAGCCGCTGGCAGGTATCAGGGGAGTGGATCGAATGCGTGTGTTTCGGCAGCCGGGATGGTCTCCGGAGGACGTTTGCATGGTGGCCGCGTGCCGGAGACGCTGAACGCGGCTGCAGCTGCGCTGGTCGATGCGGTCGACCGGTATCGGTACGCCGCCGCACGGGCCGACCGTGCTCGACCGGCCGCATCGCGGATGAGCATCACGGAGCGGGAAGCGCTCCGATACCTTTGTGCAGCCGCGGCATGGGAGCGGCCGTGCATACCGAAGCAGCTCGGGGAGTACCTGGGCATCAGTACGTCATCGACGACGGGCCTGCTCGATCGGCTTGAGGTATCCGGATTCCTCACCCGGACACCAAACCCGACCGATCGGCGATCCAGCTACGTGCAACTCGTCCCGGGGGCACCGGACCGAAATGACACCGACCCGCTCGCGCCGCGCATCAAAGCGCTCTGCGCCGAAGTCCCGCAAGCAGACGCAGCAGCCATCGCTCGGTTTCTCGTCGACCTTGCCGCACTCACCTCGGACCCCGCACCCTGACCACCAGCATTGCTGCCGCAGGTACAGACTGTGGGCAGCAGTGGGGTGGTTCCTGCTGCGAGCGGGGCGGCCGTCACCTATCCGGCGGCCGCCCCGCGCTTCCAGCGGTAGCGCGAACTTACTGGGAGCCGAATGAGTCGGGGTGTGTCGTGTGTTCGCGGGTGCGGTCGAGGGGGATGTCGAAGAGGTCGGTGTGGTGGTAGTCCTCGGACCAGCCGCGGCGCATGCGTGATGCTGCCCGGTCAAAAGCTTCGATGATGTCGAATTCGGGCACGAGGAGTGCTTGCACGCGGAGGCCGTCGTAGAGGGCGAGGAGCTGTTCGGTGGCACGGGCGGGCTCCATCGTGTCCGGTTCCCGGCCGGCGTGGATGTCACGCTCGAGCGCATCACGGATGGTTTGCCGGAACCGGAGGTACAGGGTGCGGTAGTAGTCCGCTCCCTCGTTTGCTGGGTCGGAGCTTGCTGCAAGGGTTGACGCGAGCAGCCGCATCAGTGCGGGTTCTTCCGAGTACGCGACGATGAGCGCGTGGAGGTATGCGACCGCGCCGTATTGCTCGGCAATGGGTAGCAGGGGGCGGGACAGGGTGCTGGACCACCGGTCGACGGTTGCGGTGAGCAGGCTCTGCCGGGTGGGGAAGTGCTGTCGGAGCGCGTCGACACTGATCCCAGCGGTGTCGGCGATCTGGTCCACGTCGGCGCGTTCCACGCCGACGTCGTGCAGCACCATGATCGCGGCGCTGATGATCTGCAGACGCGGCTCGATCGCGTCGCCGACGCCTTGATCGGTCAAGGGGGCGAGGGGGTGCTTCCGGAACCAGTCCAGGAGTGCTTTCGCCCGCGATGTGTTGCTGCCACCTGGAACGGGGGCCGGGTGGTCGGAGAACAGGTCGAGAAACCCGGGGATGTTCTTGATGAGTGGGTCGGCGGGTTGGAACGCCATCGACCACTCCGGGAATGCCCGCTCACTGATCTGGTCGACGGCGACTTCGCGGACGTTGATGTGGCGTGGGTCCTGCCGAATTCCCGCGAATCGCTCCCGGACGACATCGTCGTCGCCTTCGATGATCCCGAGGCAGTTGCTGCCCTGATGGGCCAAGATCCCAGTGATACCCAGTCGCAGGTTCTTCTCGCGCGCGATCACGAGGACCTCCGCGAGTTCCTCGTCGGTGACCGGGCGGGCCATCGTGCTCACGTACACCAGCGACAACATCCGGGACCCCTGTTTCCCTCGAGCGCGTCTTACTGCACCTCAGACTGACCCACCAGCCATCAGAACAGCAACCCACGCCGTCCTCCTGCGCCAGACGGATCATGACTCCTGCGCCAGACGGATCATGAACTGTGGCGGCAGACGGGCGGGCGGTGGTCGGTGGAAATGCCGACATCGCGGCATCTCCAATCGGGGGTATGGTCGCCGACAGCCCGGTTAGAGCAAGCTCCTGGGTCAACAGGGCGCCGCTACTAGTGCTTGCGGCGGCGTCCAACCGGGATGGTGTCGCAGGGGCACCATCCCGGACCCCTCCCGTTCCGTGCTGCTTTCAGGATCTCGGGAGTTGCATGCCATCGAGCAGGGGGGAAGCAGATGAGACGACGCATCGCGTGGGTGAGATGACGACCGACATGCGCACCCCACACGCCGCCGGCAACGACAACGAGCACGACAGTGCCGGTTCCTATTGGATCGACGCGGTCCAGCGAGCGATGCGTCCGGCTCCCGCCGTGCTCGCGGGATACACGATCGCCACGACTGCACGATCGGCGCGGGGAATCTCCGGAGACCTCTCCGATGTCACTGTGGACAGTCAGCGCGGCTACGCCACGGTGACGGTCGGCGACGTCATGGGTAAGGGTCTCGCCTCCGGGGTGCTCGCTGCGAACCTGCTCGGCGGCCTCGAGGTGTTCCACCACGAGCCCCCCGGCGAGGCCGTTGATGCCGCGGAGACGGCAACCCGGGACCACTTCGAACGTGCCTCCGCGTTTGCAACACTTTTCCACGCTCGGCTCCGGTTCCGTGACGGACGAGTCGAGTTCGTCGACGCCGGCCACGGCCTCACCGCCCACGCCCACAAATCCGGCGTTACGGAACGGATCCCCTCGAGAGATTTCCCGATCGGACTGCAGCCTGCGGGCATGCCGCGCCTGCCACGGATCCTGTATCTCGCACCCGGTGAGCTGCTCCTGATCGTCAGCGACGGTCTCTTTGAACTCCCCGGCGCCTCCATACACACCCTCACCCAGCTCGCCGGCGAACTGCGGACAGTCGTCGACCTGCAATTCGCGCTCACCGAATTCCTCGACGCGGCCGGGCCGGACCTCGACGACGACACCACCCTCACCGCGATCCACCGCAACGCCTGACCCAGGTCAGGCCGTAGTGCTCGCCAGGAGAGGAGGATGGGAGGTGTCGTGCAGGTAGAACAGCGATGGGATGCGTCCTATGCGGCGCTCGAGCGCTTCCGGAGCCGAAGTGGCCACGCCGATGTTCCCCGGTCGTTCCGCACGGACGAGGGGGAGCGTCTTGGGGTGTGGCTGCATCGGCAGCGTTCACTTTTCGCCGCTGGCACGCTGCCTGCCGAGCGGATGCAGCTGCTGGAGCGTGTCGGGGTGCGCTGGTCGATAGCAGACAGGTCTGCCGGTATTGCAGCGTTCGCTGCGTTCCAAGCTGCTGCCGGCCATGGGCTGGTGCCGCACACGTTTCAGACCGAGGACGGGTTCCCGCTCGGGACGTGGGTGCAGTCGCGTCGGCGGCAATGGTCCCGCAGTGCCGCGGACGCGGAACGGCTGTGGCCGGAACTCGTCGCGCTGGATTTCGTATGGATGGTGCGTGACGATGCCGCCGCGTGGGCGGCGGGTGTCACCGCGCTGGATCAGTATCGGCGGGACCATGGTGACGTGCTCGTGCCGCACTGGTTCGTCACCGCGGACGGGCTGCAGCTGGGCCGCTGGGTGGATTCCAGACGCGTCGAGTACCGCAGCGGCGCTATGCCCGCGGCTCGGGTACGTGCCCTTGAGGTGTTGGGGATGGTGTGGCGGCTCCGTCAAGCTCCGGATGACCGGGCGCGACGGCGCCGCGAGGACGCCCACTTCGAGCAAATGCTGCAGCACGTGCACCGGTGGGTATCCGCTCACGAAGGTCGCCTGCCCGCTGCCCGGACCGTCACCGATGACGGTGTCGCGATCGGACGGTGGCTGCTTCGCCAGCGCCGGCTGCACCGTGATCGGCAGCTGTCCCAGGAACGCGTTGCACGGTTCGACAGCCTCCGCCCCGGCTGGGACAGCTAACGCGATCCCACAACAGCACCCGGAGCGGGCTTACCCGAACAATCGCGCGTTCATGAATTCGGTCTCCACTGCATCCGGGCACACGGTGACGGCGTTACGGTGGCGTATGTCAGCGGTGACGGAGCTCGAGCAGATCGGTATCGATGTGCGTGCGCAGCGGCCGAGGGTAGCGCGGGCGCTGCTACACATCGCGGACCGATACCGGGGCCCGGTCACAGCGGCAGAAATCGCTGCGGCGGCTGGCTACGGTGAGCGGGGCTTGCAGGAAGCGTTTCAGCGGGATCTCGGGTTGGCGCCGTCGCGGGTGGTGTTGTTGTTGCGGCTGTGGCGGGCCCGGCTGATGCTGCTGAGTAATCCGGATCAACCGATCGGGTCAGTGGCTGCCGCGGTTGGGTTTGCACACTTCGGCCGCTTCTCCGGCTACTACCGTGCTCAGTACGGCGAGACACCGTCCGACACAGTGCACGCTGCCCGACATCGCCTCTACAGCTGATCGGCCGTCCGATGGCCGCCGGTGATCGGCGATGCGGGGGTGATCGGCGGTGCGGGGTGAGGTGGAAACGAGAGCGGTCAGATCGTCCCTGACGGCTGCCCGGTCGGTTCGCGATCAGGCTGCGGCCGGGGTGTTTGCCGTGTGCGTCATGGTCGCCCGCAGTGCAGTGCCGAGACTTGCGAACGCGGTCGTGAGCTCGTCGTACGACGAGCCCGCGGCGGTGGCTGCGGTGAACGCGTCCTGGTACACGGCGGTGATCTCGGCGAGGACGTCACGGCCGCCAGGAAGAGCTTCGAGGTAGCTGCTGCGGCGGTCATGCGGGTTCGGGACGCGGTGCGCCCACCCGGCGGCCTCGAGGCGGTCGACCAGGGTCGTGATCGCGCCCGTGCTGAGCCCGAGCTCTTTCCCGATGACGCCGGGGGTGGTGTCGCCGCCGCCGGCGATGAACACCAGGGCTCGCATGTCGGACACGCTGCACCGGTGGCGTTGGGCGAGCTGCGCCGTCAGGAGGGCGTTGGCGCGGTGCATCATCACGAACGCGTTCAACGCGCTCTGCAGATCGGAGGCTTGGGGTGGGGTGGTGGTGGCCATGGATGTTCCTCATCAGCTCGGGCGCCGTCCGTGGCGCGCATGGGCAAGTAGCACGATACGCGGGACGCACGATGATCGAACGACCCCAGTCCGGGAGGACAGATCGGAGCCCCCTGGAGTGGGGTCTTGGTTTGGCTGTTCATCAGTTCGACACCAGGCTATCTTGATGTCCGTGCAATCGTAGCAACGTGATTGCTGTCAATCTCTCCAGATAAGCATTGAGGTATCTCGTGGCTCGTTCGCACCGCATCTCCGTTCTGAAGCGGATCCGTTTCGCCCCCGTGGCGCTCCTCGCCGGCATCTTCGCCGCCGTGCTCCTGTCCCTCTCGCTCACCGGCACCCTGTCCGGGTTCGCGGCGAGCATCACCAACAGCAGCAACACCGCCGCGAGCGGCACGCTGATCATGCAGGAGCAGAACGCCGGCGCGACCGTCACGTGCCTCAGCACCGACGGCGGTTCGGTGTCGACGAACTCCGCGACGTGCTCGACGATCAACAAGTTCGGTGGCAGCACGACGATGACGCCGGGCAACACGGTCAACACGGCGATCTCGATCAAGAACACCGGCACCGCGGCCGCCAGCACCTTCACCCTGACGCCGGGCAGCACGTGCACCCAGTCGAACAACGGCTCCTCGAACGGCACCGCGACCGACCTCTGCGCCAAGATGAACCTCGTCATCACCTCGGGCTCGACCACGGTCTTCAGCGGCACACTCGCCAGCTTCAAGGGCGCCGCAGCGTCGGCCTTCACGATGCCCGCAGCTCCGGCCGCCGGCGCGTCGACGCCGTTCAACTTCGCCGTCACCCTCGACTCCTCCGCCGGCAACACCTACCAGGGCCTCGCAGCCTCGGTCCCCATGACCTGGACGTTCACCGCCTAGCTCATCCCCGCCCGGCTACGCTCACCCGCACAGGCTGGCGACGCTCGCCCATTCCCATCGGGCGAGCGTCGCTTGCTGAGTATGCAACTTCCGGCCGGATCTGGATGACCCAGCGTTGCCCATACCCTCTTTTTTCAACTGCTACTGCCGTTCCCGGGTGCCGGGGCGTTACCGGAGTCGATCATGAGCCAGACCGTAGCGATCCCGCTCAGTGGCACGCTCGAGCGGCCCCTGCTCGGTGGGCACACCGCGTCGCGGTTCGAGACCGTCTTGGCCTGGTCGGTCGCGGTGACCGCGGGGCTCCTGCTCGCCGCGGCCGGACTGTTTCTCACGAGCGGAGGACGTTGGTTCGTTGTCGAGACCCCGTCCATGGGAGAAGCCGCTCCGGTGGGAACCCTCGTGCTGGATCTTCCCGTTGCGGCGGCGGCGCTGCAGGTGGGAGACATCGTTTCGTTTCAGGTTCCCGCGAATCCGGACGTCACGTACACGCACCGCATCATCAGCATCGATGCCGATGGCGGCATCCACACCCGCGGCGACGTCAACGGTGCGACCGACCCGTGGACCCTCGCCCAGGACAACATCATCGGCACGCCGGCGCTGCTCATCCCACACCTGGGATGGCTGTTCCGCGCCGCACCAATCCTCCTGATCGGCACACTGCTGATCTGGGTGCTCACCAGCCCCTTCACGGACCGCGTCACCCGCACCTCGCTGCGCATCGCCGGCACCGCGCTGACGGTGTCGTACGCCGCGTTCTTGCTGAAGCCGTTCGTGAACGTCACGACCATCGAGAACACTTCCACCCCGCATTCGGTCACCGCGACCGTGATCTCCTCGGGAAGTTTCCCCGTCCGCGTCAGCGGCCACGGCAGCAGCAGCGTGCACCTCGCCGACGGGGAAGTGGGCCGCGTCACCATCCGGGAGCTCACCGCGAACGGGCACTACCAGCTGAGTTCAGCGATCGATCTGCAGCCTGCCGGCTGGGTCCTCCTCATCGCAATCTGCTGCATTCCCCTCGCGCTTTGCCTCATCGTGGGGCGTGTCCGAACGGTGCAGGCATGAACCTGCACCGCTTCCGAGATGGCAAAACCATCGCCGTGCTCCTCGTGACCGCGCTGGCGGTCCTGATCATCGTCATGCAGTTCGCTCCCACCCGCTCCGGATTCACCGCGAAGGTCACCAACAGCAGCAACAGTGCTGGGACGGCTGCGAACTTCACCTGCACCGGCGCCGTCGGCGTCGACACCAGCAACGCCCTGTTCGCCTACAAACTCACCGAAGCCTCCGGCGCGGCGACCGCCACAGACTGGTCCGGGAAAAACGCCAACGGCACCTACCAGGGCACCATGACGGCCGCGACCCCTGCTCCCAACGCCTGCCCCCGCGACGCCGGCTCGTCGTATGTCCTCAACGGCTCATCCAGCTTCGTCTCCACCCCGACATCCGTGAAAAACCCGACCACCTTCAGCGAAGAGGTCTGGTTCAAGACCACGGTCGCCGGCGGCCTGCTCATCGGTTTCGGCAGCAACCAGGTGAGCACGTCCGGGCAGCACGATCGGCAGATCTACCTCAACACTTCCGGCCAGCTCGTCTTCGGCACCTACAACTCCACCGTGCAGGTCGTTACATCTCCAAAGGCCTACAACGACGGCACCTGGCACCACGTGGTCTCGACGATGTCACCCAGCACCGGTATGAGCCTTTACGTCGACGGCACCCTCGTCGCCTCCAACGCCAACTACGTCACCCCAGAGAACGCCACCGGGTACTTCCGGATCGGCTACGACACCATCAGCGGGTGGCCGGGTGCCGCGACCAACTACTACTTCACCGGCTCCATGCGCTACGCAGCCGTCTACAGCACCGCACTCACCCAAACTCAGATCACGAACCACTACGCCGCCGGACACTGACTCTCTCTCTCTCGGTCACGGAACGGTGAGACGACCGACCTGCTGCTGCCGGCGGTAGTTCGCTGCGGTGGAATGCCCGGGTCAGCGATGCAGTCCAGTCGGCATCCGCGATCCGTGTGAATGCGTCGACCATGGTGAACACGTCGCCGTCAACGGCGTGTCCGATGCTGTCATGGGAGCGAGAAGCCGGCAGCGAACGGCTCCGACGTTTGCGCCGCGGGGACAGGTCGATCAGAGCGTGAAGGACGCGTACGGCGTCGCTCACTAGCTGCGCACCATCGCGACGGGTCTGCTCACCGCGACTGCAGTCATCGGGCTCCGGCCGGGCCGTCACTACAGTGAACTTCTCGTTCGTTCCCGAGTGCGGGCGGGGTAGGTACTGCAGCAGCCTTGCTCAACGGTGCATGCGTGTCTGCGCGGTATTGGGGCGAGGTGAGGGTGGACTGTGCGGATGCCGCCTCTTATTCCGCAGCTTCCGTCGACGGTGTCGGTGCACGGTCACCGGTTGCAGCTCGAGCTGGTGCCCTCACAGACCGCACGGAAGACCTGGCACGTTACCGAGCAGCTCGGCGAGCACCTGGTCGGGCAACCACCCCTGTTGTTCGAGGGCGGTGCGTTCAGCACGGAGACGTCGACGGGAACGATCACCGACGCGGACTGGGGTGTTGTTCTGATGCGCGCGTTCGGGCGCAGTTGGTCGCCGCCGAAGTCGTGAGCGGTTGAGTGGCGATTGCGGCGACGTCATGGATCGCCGAGTGGTCGGCCGTGTTGCCGGGCCATCTGCGGAGCGACCGAGATTCGGGGCTGGGTCTACGGTCGGTGCATGTCGACGTCGATGAACGAGCTTGCAGCGGTGGGAATCGATGTTGGCGTGCAGAAGCCGGCGGTGGCCAGGGCGTTGGCGTGTATCGAGGCGCGGTATCGGGGGCGGTTGACGGCGCCGGAGATCGCGGCGGCGAGCGGCTACAGCAAGCGTGGCCTGCAGGAAGCGTTCCAGCGGGACCTGGGCATGCCACCCTCCCTCGTGGTCCGGCTGCTGCGACTGCACCGGGCACGACAGATGATCCTCGCGAACCCGTATCAGCCGGTCGGGACGGCTGCGGCGGCGAGTGGGGTCCCGCACTTCGGCCGGTTCTCCGGCTATTACCGGGCCCAGTACGGGGAGACGCCGTCCGAGACCGCTCACGCTGCCCGCGCTCAGCTGCCGGCCTGACGGCTTCAGCGAGTGCCCTGGAGTTGCGCCTTCCGGGGACAGCTACGCAGTCGGCATCACGTCGAGTCCAGCACGAGAGAACGATCGTTCCCCCTGTTTTGGGGATGGATCCGCATGGTGAGGGCTGTTTGACTCTGTTCATGAGCAGGTTCGGGTATCTGCTCCGCAGCTGAAGCCGCGTCTGTGTGGTGTCGCTCCGGGATGCCTGGCCGCCTACGGGTGGCGGCCAGACATGCCCCGTTCAGCCCGTTGGCCATGCTGAGTCCTCTGTAGTGCCGACTTGTCAGCACATGGGCGGTCGCACACGCTAGGTGGTGCGCCCCCTGTTCGGGTCAGGATGTGGCGCGTGCGGGATGTCGGCGGCGTTTAGTGCGTGGCCGACATCCCGAACCTCTCCCGGGGAACCGGACAGAGGGTTCCGCCGGTGGACAGTCGGTTCTATCCTGTGTGGAGCGCTCCGCGGCAGTGATGCTTGCGTGACACTCGTTTCCCGTTCGAGAGACTTGCCTTTCCTGCCTTGAGGCTGGTGGGGGAGTGCGCTATCCCGGGGGTGGCGGGATGACCCGAACGTTCCACCGTCCCCGGGAACCCATCAACTCGGCAGACGGCGCCGGGCTCATTTGAGTGTGAGCGCGGCCGCCACCAGTGTTGCCGTGACCGCGGCGAGAGCTGCGAGCAGCGCCCACTGCCACCACCGCATGCGCAGGCTCTCGCGCGGCCGGCGGACGGTGGCGTTCTTTCGCCGGCGCAAGGTTGAGCGACTCATCGGTCGCACGGTACGAGGTGCCGGTTCGGGCAGACTGTGTGGCAGCAGCTGGGTGGTTCCCGCTGTCAGCGGGGTGGGCTGCTACCTGATCCGGCATCTCACCCCGCGCATCAACCAACCGGGGCAGGGGGCTGGCGTATGGGTGGTAGTCACGTGTGGCGGGCCGGTCCTGGGGTGTTTCGGTTGGTCTTGCCGGGCCCGCGGCGGGGAGGGTTCCTGCAGCAGCGGGTTGAGCAGCTCGTCCGCGATAGCATCGCTGCCGGCGTGCTGGTCGAGGGTGATCGGTTGCCGCCGTACCGGGTCGCGGCGGTGACGTCCGGGGTGAGTATCCACACGATCATGAACGCGTACCGGGCGCTGATCGTCGACGGCGTGGTGCGGTCGGTGCCCGGTGATGGTTGCTTCATCGCCGGCCCGGTCCGATACCGCGACTTCTTCACCCCACCTGACGACGGACCGTCGGTGTAGTCCGTGGTGCTTGGGGAGTCGAGGGCGTAGGCCGTAGGGTCTGGATGCCGTTCGGTTGGGCATGCTTGCTGACGGCGCACGGGCGTTCTCCTGGCAGCGCGGGACGTCCGGCCGGGGTGGTGTTTCAGGGACAGCGCCCTGGCACCGATAGCGTCCGGATACCGCCCGGCGGGTGCCGCTATTGGGCGAACCGTTGAGACCGCACCGTGTCGACCCGCGACGAAACGGAGCGAGACGATGCGGTGATCTCGCAGCTATTCGGCTGCAAGCCGTCGGGCGAGTTCGCTTGCGCGATCCCAGTCGATCGCGGCGCCCTCTGCCGCAGCGTGGAATCTGACCCGGCTCCGGATCGTCAACTCTGTGGCCGCCAACAGTTCGTTTCCGAGCCCGGCGATCAGCGTGCCGGCAGCATCGTGCAGATCCCGATACCCCTCGAGATGGCGATCGTTAATCCCGGGGTGCGCAGATTGGGCAAGCCGCGCTGCGTCTCGTCGAGTGTGGGGTGACGCAGTCGCCGTATGGTCGATCGCCCATGCGTGGAGCGCGGAGAGGACAGCTGCAGCCTCATCGTGTGCTGCTGCGGACTGCTCGGCGACACGCGTGTAGCGGTTCGCGGCCATGTCGACGAGACCATCCGCTGCCAGACGCGCGATCGCCTCCCGGACTGGGGTGCGAGAGACCCCAAGCCATGTCGTGAGCTCGTCATCGTTGAGCCGTTCGCCGGGCTCGAGCGTGCCGCTCTCAATCGCAGCCCGCATCTGCTCGTATGCGACGTCGCGCAGAAGAGTTCGAGGGCCCGGGGACACTGATGGCTTCGGTATCGGCATATCTGCATCGTATCCGAAATATTTTTGTAGGTGAAGTGCAGGCGATGCGATTGCGAATGTCAGTCACCTGAGATAGGTCTTTCGATGACGGATTATCAGCACTGTTCTACGGCGCCTCAAGTCGACATGGGCGGTGCCGGCCATGCGGGACGTGCGCCATCTTGGCGACCGCTCAAAGGGAGTACCGCAGCCGGCGTCGTGGCGATGTCGGAAGCGTGCACGGAGGTGCTCCTGGTCAGAAGTCGCGGGCGGAGGAACGAGGACCCTCGGGCGAGATGCGTCCGAGATGCACCCGACGACCGAGCCGGATGACCGGGCGGATCAGCAGTTGGACGCTGCCGACCAAGAACAGCCATGTCCCTGCTGTGCTGGTCGACTCTGAGAAGAACAGGACGCTTCCGACGATAAACCACACTGCTACCATGACGTCGTTGACGATGCTGATGGTCTCGTACAGCCCGCGGATCCGGAGCTCGTCCGGACCGAATCCGCACGGTCAAGTCGTGCTGCTTCCCGCTCATCCGTGCATCCAACCAGACCCGGTGCCGGCCGAGTGTCACCGCCGGGGTGCGACGTTCTCGGGTGCGCGTGGTGCCGCGGACGCGCGCCGGACACCCGGCGCCGAGAAGGCCACTGTTGGCTCGTGGGCCTCCTCGTCTCGTTTGCAGCGGTGCTGATCATCGCCATCGCCATCTCGTCTGTCGCGAAGCGGACCATCGTCTCGACGACGGTCTTGTTCCTCGTCGCTGGGTTCGTACTCGGGTCGGGCGTCACGGGAGCCGTCAACTTGGCACCGGATGATCCGTTGGTGAACACGATCTCCGAGATCGCGCTCTTCACGGTGCTGTTCACTGACGGTCAGCAGATCGGTGCACGGGATCTGCGGCATGCGTGGCGGCTTCCGGGGCGTGCGCTGTTGTTCGGGCTGCCCCTGACGTTGGCAATCAGTGCGGTCCTCGGTGTGTGGCTGCTGGGCCTCGACTGGCCGCAGGCCCTTCTGATCGCTGCGGTCCTCGCTCCGACTGACCCCGTGTTCGCTTCCGCGATTGTTGGTCGGAAGGAGATCCCGGAGAGGACTCGCAGTCTGCTCAACGTTGAGTCTGGTCTCAACGACGGCCTCGCCTTGCCGCTCGTGCTGGTCTTCTTGGCAGTAGCGTCGGGGGCGCAGACGGACCTCTGCACGCTCGCCGGGGAACTGCTGCTGGGCGTCGGTCTGGGAGTGGTGATCCCCGTGCTTGTCCGGTTGCTGTTCGCGCTCCCGTTCATCACGGCCACACCGCTCTACGCCACGCTGACGCCTGTCGCGGTCGGCCTGCTCACGTTCGGGCTGGCGCACGTGTTGAACGGAAACCTGTACCTGGCGGCGTTCTCGTCCGGCATCACCATCGCGAGCATCGCGCCGCAGACCCGGGATGCGTTCCATGAGTTCGGTGAGCTCGTCAGTGAACTCGTGAAGTTGCTCGCGATCCTCGTTTTCGGGGCGCTGATCAGCCCGGACATCCTCGCCGACGTCGGCGTCCTCGGATACGTGTTCGCTGTCCTGCTCCTTGTTTTCGCACGCCCAGCGGCCGTTGAGATCGCGCTTTTCCGAAGCGGTTTGGACCGGTGGGAGCGGCTCACCGTCGCCTGGTTCGGCCCGAAGGGGTTCGCGAGTGTGCTCTACGGGTTGCTCGTCCTCGACAGTGCGGTTCCTGATGCGGCCATGCTGTTCCACGTGATCGTCGTCGCTGTTGTCCTGTCGATCGTGGCGCACTCGTCGACGGATGTGCCGATCGCAGACGCGTTCGGACGCCGCAGCGCACGCGAGGAACGCAGCCGGCAGCTGCTTGCTGAGAACTGATGCGGTCGAAGCGACAAGGATGACAAGAAAGCGGTCGCGGGCCCTTGTTGCGAACCGTGTCGATCGACACCGAGCCGGATGCTCACCTCGCGCACCATGTTCATGGAATCGGGACGGAGACGCTGATGTGGTTCGACTCGTGGGCTGACCTTGGACGCATCCTCATCGTCGGCGTCGCCGCGTACGTCCTGATCGTCTGCGTGCTGCGGGTGTCGGGCAAGCGCACCCTCAGCCAGCTGAACGCGTTCGACTTCATTGTCACCGTCGCGCTCGGGTCGACGCTCGCGACGATCCTGCTCAGCAGTGACGTTTCCTGGTCTGAAGGCGCCCTTGCGCTGGCTCTGCTCGCCGGCCTCCAGCTTGGTGTCGCACTGATCTCATCGCGGGTCGGTGGGTTCCGACGGCTCGTCACTGCCCGCCCAGCGGTCGTGTTGACGCACGGACAGATGCACGGCGACGCGCTCCGAAAGAACCGTCTCGCGGAGTCCGATGTGTTGCAGGCGACCCGTAGCAGCGGCATCGGCGGGGTCGAGCTCACGGCGGCCGTGGTGCTGGAAGCGAACGGCACCCTGAGCGTGATCAGCGAGCAGCAGTTCGGAACCGGCTCCGCGCTGCAGCACCTGCAGTAGCGCCTGCGGATGACCGGAGCGTCCCCGCTGCCCGAGCCAGCAGCGGCTAGCGCTACCGCTACGGTGCGATGATCGCTGATCGCGCGAGGGTTGCAGCGCCGACCACGCCGGCGTCGTCGCCGAGCTCGGCGACGACGAAGTGCAGCTTCGGGCTGGGTTGCAGCATCCAGGGCTCTGCTGCGGTGTGGAGGCGGTCCGCGAGGTCCTGGCCGAGCTTCTCGGCGAGACCGCCACCGACGACGACCCTGTCCAGGTCGAGGAGGTTGTTCGTTGATCCGAGCGCGACGCCGAGCATGTCGATCGCGGTGCCGAACAGTTCCGTCGCGAGGGCGTCCTCATCCTCCAGCGCCGCCGCCCAGACCTTCGACGTCAGCTTCGTTTTCTCCTCGGCGTCACGGATGTCGAACAGTGACGTCTCCCGTCCCGCGGCGACCATTGCGGTGGCCGTGCCGCGCATCGACTTCCTGCCGGCATACGCTTCCGCGCATCCTCGCCGGCCGCAGCTGCAGAGGGCGCCACCGGCGAGCACGACGACGTGGCCGATCTCGCCCGCCGCCCCGCGGGCTCCGGTGTAGGGACGGCCGTCGAGGATCAGCCCGCCTCCGACACCGGTGCCCATCCACAACCCGAGGACGTTCCGCCCACCTCGAGCAGCTCCCGCGGCCCACTCACCGAGGAGACCGACGTTCGCGTCATTGCCGAGCGACACCGGGACGTTGAACGCGTCCGAGAGCGGTGCGATGAGGCCGACCGGATGGGTCCATCCGACGAGGTTCGGCACGGTCAGTGCCTGCCCTTCGTGGACGACGCCGGGGATACCGAGACCGACTGCAATCGGATCGCCATCGAGCGAGTGGACCAGGTCGATGATCGTTTGCAGCACGTCGTCCGGACCGGTCTCCGGTGTAACCGCTTTTGCCCGGTCGAGGACGGTGTGTTCAGCGGTGACGAGCCCGACTTCGATGTTCGTTCCGCCGACATCGATGCCGACGACGGTTGTGTCCGTGGTGCTCATGGAGGGTCCTTCACTGGTTCTGTGACGCGACAAGGAAGCCAGGCCGCTTGGGGGCTACGCATTGAGCGCGTGCGCTGCTGCCGGCGCGCACCGGTGAACGGCAGCGTGCCTAGTCGGTCATGCGTTCTGGGCGTTTCTGGCGGGCGAATTCTGCTGGGTCGTCGTCGCCGCGCCACACCGTGACGATGCCCCAGGCGACGGCTGCGAGCGGGACGGCGAGGATGGCGCCGATGACGCCGGCGGTGATGGTGCCGATGGTGAGGGCGATGAGGATCACCAGCGGGTGCAGTTTCAGGGTGCGGCCCATCACCACGGGCTGGAGGAAGTTGCCCTCGATCTGGTTGACGGCGAACACGATGATGATGACCCAGACAGCTGCCGCGGGCCCGTTGGAGACCAGCGCGATGACCGCGGCGAGGAGTCCGGCGAGGGTGGCGCCGACGAGGGGGATGAACGCGAACACGAACACGATGACAGCCAGCGGAAGTGCAAGCGGGACGCCGATGATCGCCAAGCCGATGCCGATCCCGACGGCGTCGACGACCGCGACGGTTGCGGTGCCGCGGATGTAGCCGCCGAGCGTGGTGACGGTCTGCTGTCCGATCCGTTGTGCGCGGGCGAGCTCAGCTCCGTGGAATGGGCGGCAGAGGAAGTCCCAGATCCGGGGACCGTCCTTGAGGAAGAAGAACAGGACGACGACGAAGACCGCGAACGCGGTGGCGAAGCTGCCCGCGGCAGACACTCCGGCGAGGGCGCCGACGCCGAACTGTCGACTGGTGACGAAGTCGACGGCGTCACCGCGCAGCGATGCCAGCTGGTCTGCGTCGATCGTGACGGGGAGGGTACGGGCGAGCTGCTCGAGTTCCCCGAAGCCGTCGATGGCGGAGTCGACGAGGTCGTTGGCTTGCCGTTCCACGGCGAGGACGACCAGCCACACCACCGTGCCGAGCACCCCGACGACGAGGACGAGCGTGATCCAGGTCGCGAGGATCGAGGGGACGTGGATGCGTCGGAGGAAGTCGACGACGGGCAGCATCGCGCTGGCGACGATCAGCGCCAGCAGGACCGGGATCACGACGACGCTGATCTGGCTCAACCCGAACGTGATGCCGCCGACCACGATGACGACCAGCAGGATCTGCGCGCATCGCGTCGCGAGACGGCCGAGACTGCCCGCCCATAGCGTGCGCTGTTCCGGCCATGGCTGTGCCGACGGCATCGGGGGATGAGAGGTGAACAGCGGCATGGAGCGCGCCTTCCGTACTGATGTTGCGTGGATGCAACGCCGAAGTCCGGGGCGCTTCGGCACACGGTACGTGGGGAGCGGTTCGCGTTGTCACGGACTCCGTTCGCCAGCAGCCGATCGCAGCCGTGCGCTTCCGCGGCGGGCGGCGGCGTGGACAGTCGGTGTCGGCGTTGTGTGGTGGTGACCTGTGCCGTACCGTTGCGGCCAGCTGCCCGAGCCCCCGGCCGTTAGGACACACTCCGACTCGTCCGTCGATCAACACGGGAGAACAGCACATGGCGAGCACAGCCCTGTCGACCGATGAACACGGGGTCGCTCAGTTCGACCGGCCGACGACCGGTCGGAAAGGCAACGTCATCGTCCGGTGGATCACCTCCACCGACCACAAGACCATCGGCTACCTCTACCTGATGGCCTCGTTCACGATGTTCTTGCTCGCCGGCGTCATGGCGCTGGTCATTCGCGCGCAGCTGTTCGAGCCTGGCCTGCACGTGGTCGCGACGAAGGAGCAGTACAACCAGCTGTTCACGATGCACGGCACGATCATGCTGCTGCTCTTCGCAACACCGCTGTTCTCCGGCTTCGCGAACACGATCATGCCGCTCCAGATCGGTGCCCCGGACGTCGCCTTCCCGCGCCTCAACGGCTTCGCGTTCTGGCTGTACCTG
>NZ_JADKRW010000020.1 GCF_015350995.1 Curtobacterium sp. VKM Ac-1393 | reverse complement strand
CTCGGACACGATGCCGAAGAACGGCAGCGCGATGATGTACACCTCGGGGTGCCCGAAGAACCAGAACAGGTGCTGCCAGAGCAGGGCACCGCCGTTCGCCGGGTTGAAGATCTGCGCGTCGAACACCCGGTCGAGCCCGAGGCCGAACAGCGCGGTGGCGAGCACAGGGAAGGCCATCAGCACGAGCAGCGCCGTGACGAGGGTGTTCCAGGTGAAGATCGACATGCGGAACATGGTCAGACCCGGGGCACGCATCGTGATGATGGTGGTGATGAAGTTCACCGCGCCGAGGATCGTCGAGAAGCCCGTCATGCCGAGCCCGAAGACCCAGAGTGTGCCGCCGAGCCCCGGTGTGAACGTCGTGTCACTCAGTGGCGCGTAGGCGAACCAGCCGAACGAGGCCGCGCCCTGCGGGGTGAGGAAGCCGCCGACCGCGATGAGCGAGCCGAACAGGTACAGCCAGAACGCGAAGCCGTTGAGGCGCGGGAAGGCGACGTCCGGGGCACCGATCTGGAGCGGCATGATCG
>NZ_JADKRW010000002.1 GCF_015350995.1 Curtobacterium sp. VKM Ac-1393 | reverse complement strand
TGGTTCGAGTTCGCCCGGCAGAACCTCGAGCGGATGCGCTTCGGACCCGTCGCGCTGGTCCCGGGGATGACGATCGCCCCGGTTGCCCTCGATGCCGTGGCAGCGGTGATCGCCGACGTCGTGGTCGGCGAACGCTCCGCGCGAGAGGTCGAGGTCGCAGGCCCCGAAACCACGACGCTGTGGACGATGACGAAGGCGCTGCCCGACCCCGGGGTGATCCCGGCGCTCCTGCCGATCCCGGGCCGGATAGGACGAGCGTTCCGCGAGGGCGCGCTCCTACCCAGTCCTGGCACCGAGGTCGTCGGCCCACGCTTCCGAGACTGGAGCACCGAGAGGTGAATCTCGACGGCGGACCGGCCGGTGAGGCATCGACCACCGGACGGCTGACCATCTCGCTGCGCATTCGGGAACAGCGGACCAGAACGGTCGCTCCTCAGACCGCGTCGGCCGCCCGCGGGAAAGCGCTCCGAGGTGGGATCCCAGTGTGTGGAACGATCGACGGGTGGAAGATCGGCAGCTGACCCAGGAACTTGCTTGGCGTGGAAGAACTGTCCGATGGGACCGCATCGGGTCAGGGCCGGCGCTGGTGTTCCTGCACGGGACGCCGTGGTCGTCCTTGCTCTGGCGTCCGATCGCGCTCCCGATGGCCGGGCGGTTCACCGTCTACCTCTGGGACATGCCGGGGTACGGCACGTCGTCCAAGGATCCGTCGCATGCTGTCGACCTCGGGACTCAGGGCGAACTGTTCGCAGCGCTCCTCGAACACTGGGGACTCGATCGGCCGCACGTCATCGCGCATGACTTCGGCGGCGCCGTCGCGCTCCGAGCGCGTCTCCTCCACGGAGCCAGATTCGCATCGCTGTGCCTCGTCGACGTGGTGGCGCTCGCTCCCTGGGGATCACCCTTCTTCAAGCTCGTCCAAGAGCACGCTCGGGTCTTCGAGCAGCTTCCTTCAGCGGTGCACCGAGGTGCCGTAGAGGCCTACATCAGCGGCGCCAGTCACAAGGGCCTCCGTGTCGACGAGCTGCGGATGCTCGTCGATCCCTGGTCGGACGAGGAAGGTCAGCCGGCGTTCTACCGTCAGATAGCGCAAGCAGACGAGCGCTTCACGACCGAGATCGAAACGCAGTTGGGCAGGCTCACCGAGCCCGTGCACATCGTCTGGGGGGCGGAGGACACCTGGATACCCGCGGACCGAGCTCGTCGACTCAACGACGCCATCCCGCACGCCTCGGTCACACTCATCCCGGAAGCTGGGCACCTCATCCAGCTCGATGCGCCAGCAGCGCTGTCCGCCGAGCTCACCAACTGGATGGCCACCACCGACGCTCGCACCGAAAAGCGCGAAGCTGCCGTTCCCATCGCGGAGTAGCGACGAAGAGGTGTCCCGGCGCGCCATCAGCACACGGACGGAGTCCCTGCTCGGCTCAGATCGGCGTGACGTCGTGAGCGCGGAAGAAGTAGCCGTCCTGCCCCGATGGGTACGGCTCGACGTCGAACCGAACGCGATCCCCGGGGTGGAGCGTGTGATTCCCGCCCGTGCTCAGGTTCGCGAAGTGCACGAACACCTCAGACGGGACATCGTCCGAACGGAGCGCACCCCACCCGTCCTCATCACTCCACCAGACACACTCGCCCACGACGTTCCGCATGAGCAGACGCTATCGCTGAGTGCGATCCGGTGAACGATCGGTCAGCGATCAGAACTGTCGCACGGTCCGCACGACGTTGGGCAACGTGATCGGATCGAGCACCCCGTGGTGGACTGCCCACACCACCCACAGCATCTGGGCGGGCAGGGCGACGACGATCAACACCGTCATCGCGGCCATCACTCTGACGGTCCATCGCAGGACAGCTTGCGGGCCGAACCGTGCGGACCGATCGAGCCGCTCGGAAAGCTGCCACCCGATCACCGCGGCCGCGCCGGTGATCGCGACCAGCCACCATGTCGGATGCGACTGGAAGTCGAACCCACGGTCTGGCACGCCGGGCTGTGTCGCCGAGACCTGCCATGCCGATGCGACGGCTTGCACGACCACGAACATCACGGTCCATCCGGCCAGGCGAGGCCCGTCGATCGACACCGGACCGAGTCGGCGCTTGCCGCCGTGCCGCGCATCGGTCGTCGGCGTTGTGGACATGAGATGAGCATGGCAGAACAACCACCCGTTGCAACGACCCGTTCGAGCCGAAGAGTCGGCGTCAGATGGGTCGGTGCTGAGCTGCTCCGCGGGTTAGCATCGCCCTGGGGCGGATGGTCTGCCACCGAGGGGGACACAGTGTCGGACATCATCGCGGTCGGGGAACACAAGAAACGGGTGCAGTTCAAGCTCCGCATCCAGATGGTCGCGTTCATCGCGGCGGTCGTCGGCGGCGGAGCGTTCGGGATCAACGGCGCCGCTCACCTGAACAGTGCCGCGCTCGGGGCGATCGGCCTCGTGGGATTGGGCGTGGCGATCATCGCGTACGTGTGGTCACGCATCTACGGGCTCGTCATCATCGCAAAGCACCAGGGACCGCCGAACCTGCGCTGACCGCGGTCCGGGTGCCGCACTGCAACGCGCTCAGTGACAGGCCGTGTCGAGGGCGACGATCCGGCTGGTCGAGCCGATGCCGTCCCCCCACGTGAAGCTTCCGTGCAAGTCCGGAGACCCGGACACGTCGTCCGTGAACTCCAGCCGGCTCGAGCTGGCATCGACCTTCTGCTCCTGCAGATCAGCACCCGGCACGGTCGCCTCGACCGCTGCCCGCACTGCCGCGGCGGCGCGGACCGGGTCGACGGAATCATCGAGGAAGAGGTCCCACCGGTAGAACACGCCCGCCTTCGGACCGTATCCCGCATCGCAGTGCCCCGTTGACGGTGTGACGCGGACAGACCGCGCCGCGGCCGACCCCGTCGGCAGTGGCTGCCCCGCCGGGACGATGTCGTCCGGTGTGATCGCCAGCGCATCCAGTACGGCTTGGCTCACCGCGTCGAGTCGCTGCTTCGTCGCGGCCCGGCGCGCGGGAGCGTTGCGTTCCGCAGCCCGACCCGCCGGCGAGGCCGCGCTCTCCGATGCTCGGGCCTCGGCTCTCGCCGTCGCCAGCACCTCTGACCGCGGGTTCTCCCGCTCGTACGTCGCCTGCAGCCGCACCGAGGTCCGGATGATCGTCACCGACCCCGGGACGATCGTGCAGAGAGCGATACCCAGCGCCACAGCTCCGACCAGGAGCGCTGCACCCGGTGTTCCACGAGTCCGCCGCACGTCGACGATGCCCCAAACGAGCGCCCACCCGGGGATCCCGACACCGAGCACGATCGCGACGATTCCGTAGCCAGCGAACCCACCGGGACCGCCGCCGTCACCACCGTCGCCGCCGTCCTGCCCGTAGCCGGCCAGGAGACCGCCGAGGAAGTACGGCACGAACGCCACCAACAAGGCCACCAGCGCCGCGATCGCGAGGACGACGGAAACCCCGCCCACCCGTCGTCTTCCTCCCGGCCCACTGCCCGACACTTCGGTCACACCACTCCCCCGTCACTCTCTCCCGTTGCCAATCATGATGGGTGTTTCCGAGCGCGTACAGCGCTACCCCTCCACCCGTTCGCCGATCGGTTACCGAGACCGTCTGAGAAGCCGCAAGTAGATCGTCATGCGCCACCCCGCCGAAGCGGCCAGGACGAACATCAAGACGGCGAGCCAAGTTGATCCGGTCGACGAAACGACCTTGTCAATCCCGACGACCAAGCAGGCGATGCAGGCGGTGAGTGCAGCGGCCAGCGCGATGCGAGCAGTTCGTCCGGCTCCTCGTCGTCTGGCTCTCATTGCCAAGGAGCTAACTCGCTCACGCCCGTTGAGTGCTCGACTACCGGACTGCTGCGCTACTCGGCACCGAGGCTGCAACGTGATGGGGCCGTGGGATGTACGGAGAGTGAGTAGCGCTGAGTCCTTCGCGGTTGCTGCATCGCATCGCCATTCTGAGTTCAAGCGCCGGACTCGTCGCACGATCGTCCGAGAACTCGTCGGCTGAGCGAGAGCGATCCCGCCGAGGCTCAACGAACGCCGTCTTGGCAGCGCGCCTCTGCCCCGCAGGGGATCCGCATCCGGCACCAGTGCTTTGCGAGCGGCACGCTTGACCCTCCCGGCTTGGGCGCAGATGCCGACCCGACCGCAGAGCGTGGGAAACCTCCTGATAGTTCCTTGCAAGCAGTTCGGCCTCGCCAGCACGCCTCGGCCCGTTCTCGTCGCAGAAGGTCCTGCTCGGATGCCTTGGTGATGCGGTGCGAGCCAGGCAACGAACGCCTGACCGCGTCCGCGCTCTCACGCTTGCTCTGGAGGGCCTCGATTGCTCGACCGCCGATTCCACCGAGTACCACGGCGAGGGTGAGCTCTGGCCCTCGAAGTGGTACTCACGACAGCCCGCGTGGCACTGGCAGAGTGATCAATCTGTCTTGTCAGTCGCCTCTGCGGCTGAGCATCTACCGGGGGACCAAGCCATGCCGAAAGCACTGTTCATCACGCTGCTCATCGTCGTCCCGGCCCTTGCCGTCGCAACGTCCGGCAGCTTCCTGCTTGGCGTGTTCGCGTTCTTCTTGGTGCTCGTCGCGAACCCGATTGTGCGATCGATCCGCAAGGCTCGGTACTTCGGGTCTGAGCACTTCAAGGGCCTGCGCGCCGAGGTTGCTGCTTTGGTGAGCGAGCACAACGCTGTCGTCGACTACGTGTCGGAGATGCGCGCTGAAGGCTCCTTCGAACTTGGAGCGTCCACAAGTGGGCAGTACGCGCACCTGGCAGGGTTCGTCAATGAGTCAAGGTGGAACAACCGACGCGACCGGCACGTCGCGGAGTTTGCCCCGCATGTTCACCACGCCTCTCTCCAAGTCGTCCGCAACGCTAAGATTGAGCCGATCAAGTACTTGATGAAGTACTTCGGGATCAAAGCAGACCAAGCAACACTTGCTGAAGTGCAGCGCGTTTCAGAAGACATTGCGCGCCTTGAAGATGCGGTTGCCAACGTACGAGGGCGTGAAGCCGATCTGACTGCCCGGATCGCTCCGCCGCAGTTCATCCTCAAGCACTTTTCGACAGAGTTCTGGAATCAGCTAGGCGCGCACCTCACACCGATCGAAGTGCCCTACCCGAAATACAGGTTCGAATACACATCAGCAGGCGGGAACAGTTCACAATCCGCTCCTATTCGACTCGACACCCCAACGCTCGAAGCGTTGTCGCAGGTGCTCGTCGAGAAAATCCGCTGGGGGAAGTCCGCAGCTGGCCAGCGGGCGCTGATGACGACCCGTCTTCGCACCTTCATCAAGAGTCGGGACAACTACGCGTGCCGATACTGCAAGATCTCAGTAGCCGCGGAGCCTCACTTGCTTCTCGAGGTTGACCACATCGTGCCGGTATCACGAGGAGGTCTGAGCGCCCCCGAAAACCTACAGACGCTCTGCTGGCGCTGCAACCGGACCAAGGGCTCGAAGATCCTCGCGTAACGATTCCGATGGTGCGCGTGCTGGTCTCAAACGTCTCGATAACCGGTCCGCCCACCGACCTCGGTGTCGGACTCGGACAGGACGCATTTGCGAGAAGGCTTCTGTCTCACACAAGTGGTTCGCTGATCGCCGCAGCCAGGGAGCCCTGTACGTACGACCCACGAGAGCCGCCGAAACGACGGAAACCCACCGAGATCCTCGGTGGGTTTCTTCGTGGTGTCAGATACGTTTCGGTGGGCCGTCTTAAGAACCTCCGGATTCTCAAGACCATGTGGTCGCCGAAGGCCCAAGACAAGGCCGTATCCCGCGACGGGCATCGGTCTATCCTTCGACGCGGATCGCGGCCCGGATGACGGGCCGCTGATCAAGTGTTTCTCCGGTCGCCGTTCTTGTGTGTTGAGCCGATCTGCGAGTACCCCTTCGTAGGATCCGTCACGACGACGCTTCTGCCACGGCGGCCTGCTGCGAGCGGAGCACGTGCACCAGTTCACTCGCCGTGTCCCATCTCGCGCTGAACACCTCAACGTGGGAGGCCGACGTGATCCGGATCGTGCCTCGTGACCCCTCGCGCGTGAGCGACACCGTTGCCACCTGACGCAGGTCAGCCGTCCAGCTGCGCCGCTTCGAGGTGTAGATGACCCGTGCCGCGGTCACCGAGAGCAACCCCTTGGTCGCCGGGATGATCGTCTTCGCCTCGGCGACACGAAAGACGACCTCCTCGGCGAGGAGCGCCGCGTAGAGCCGCTCACGCTCGGCGTCCCCGCGCGAGCCGTTCACTGGTCACGCTCCGCTCCGCGAGCGGCCTGTGCGGCCGGCCGCCACGCCTTCGCCTCGGCACTCATCGCCTTGCACGCTGCCGAAAGCCGCGCGAGCTTCCGCGAGTTCTTGTCGATGTTGATCACCGGCGTGAAGTGCCGGATGAGCTCAGACTCGACGTCAACGAGCTTCACGTGCATCTGCACCGGTGCCGCCCAGACCGCGAGCGAGAGGTGCGCGTGCATCCACGCCGTGAGCTGCGCGTCGCCATCGCCCGCCAGCGAATACTTGTCGAAATACCCCGGGATCTCCAGGTTCCGCGGCACGCCGCGCAAGTCGAGCCGGTCCAGCAGCAGCGCACCGCACGACCTTCGCACGGTGGATTTGCCCGTGCTGGCTGTAGCGTCAGGTATCGCCGCGAAGTGGTCTTTCAGATCGCGCTCCACGAAGCTCGTCTCGGCGTTACCAACGTAGATCGGGAGGTCCGGCGCGCTGCGGGCCTCGGCGTCCTCGAAAAGGCTCAGCTCTCGGTGCGCTTGCTCGTCGCCGTAGTTCGCGTAAAGGCCCTGTCTCGCTGGCACGTGCGCCGGCGCATCGGTGATCGGCCAGCGGGTCGCGGCTAGCACTGCAACCGCATCCGCGGCGAGGTCAGACAGCGTCACGAGGGTCTCCGGGGTCTGGATCGAGTTCGATGTCTCCGCGATCAGGGTCAACCTCAGCGCCGCTTGGTTCGGAGTCGAGCTCGAAGTCGAGCTGCGCGCTGGTCGGATCAGCCGGTCGCGACGGTCTCGGATTGTCCTCAAGGACGATGTAGGTGACCTGGAACGCCGCAGGATTTTCGATGTCAATGTCGACGGTGACCCGCGCTCGAACTTCGTCGGACTCGCCGAACAAGTCCCCCGCTTCGATCGAGAGGACCACGTCTGCACGGCCCGTGACGGTATCGCCGTCCGGTGCATCGAACTCGAAATCGGACTCGAGGTCGTACCCGTAAATCGAAAGGTCCCCTCCAATCGCAGGAAGCTCGAACTGTACCCAGTCCGGCAGACCGTAGTCGCCGCCATAGGTCAGTTCTTCGTCCATCGGCTGGCCAACCAGCTCGTCGAGAGCTTCCGTCGCCACGCGAACCAGCTCCGCTCGACGAGAAGCGTCGAACGCGTACCCGCGAAGCAGAGACGCCAACCCCTGTGCCTCGTCATCGGCTGGCGCCGACGCGGCTCGTGCTTCGGCGGCCAGTGCCTCGGCTTCGGCGGCCGCCGCACGGACGTCCTCGACGACGTTTGCGACCTTCTCAACCAGAGCCACCCGATCCCGGGCGATGCCTCGTGCGTCGAGATCCTCGAGCAGGTGCCGATGCAACTCTTTCGGAACGTCGTCGTCGATGAACCCCTTGTCCGCCGACACAAAGAAGACGGTGTCCGCGATCGCGTCCTTGTCCTCCTCCAACACGTCCAGGACAATCTCCCAGATCACGGCGTCGCGGAAGCCGTAGGACTTCTTGCCGCCGAGGGTCTCCATGAACGGTCGGCGCGCCGCGAGATCGCGATCAACGAGCGCCCGAGTTCGATCCGCGGGGACTGACGTTACGCTCACGCCGCTCGTTGCGAGCAGCCTGATGCGCGAAGCATCCGTCTTCGCACCAAGGCGGTCGAAAGCCTCGTCGATCGTAATCGCGCTGATGTCGTCGCCGACCTCGCTCAGCGCGCTCTTGGCCTTATCACGCTTCGACCTGAGGGTATTACGGTCCTGCCGATCGAGTTCGTCAACGACGACCTGAGGCAGCACCACCCGGCATTTGCCCGACTTCACGAGATCGACGAGGTTCCTGCCCGCGACCGACGTCATCCAGTCGTGCCCGAAGAGCGCGTTCGTGTCCGGGACGACGGTGATCATCGCTCAATCATGCCGGATCAATGACATCAGGTCTTCCCGACGCGCGATCCCGGCAGGTCGGAGACAGCCGATCCGACATTCCGCTGTTCGATGCTGTGCCGGCCTCGCTTGCCCTGAATGCCGGCACCGAAGCACGCCGAGCGGCGACACACTCCCTCGATACGACCGACCTGCGCGATGCGCCGCCTTGGCTCGAGGCTTGGGAGCGCGCACTGCCCTGAGGTTCCGTCTCAGCTAGCGATCGACTGCCGGACAGGGCGATCTATTGCTCCCATCGAAACCTCCACCCACCGGTGGAGGTCTTCTTGTACGACCACTCTCCTCCCTCTTGCCATCAGCACAGCGGACGAACGGCACCGCCGCGTGCTCGAACAGCTCTGGACGATGTTTCGTCACGAGATGTCCGCGTTCACCGGTGCACTCCCCGACGAACGGGGACGCTTCCGACGGGAACGACTCAACGCAGGCCTCTCCACACCAGGCTGGTCCGCGCACATCTTCCACCTCGGGCCGCACGCCGTCGGACTGGCCGTCCTGCGAGGGCTGGACACCGAAGAGCACATCCTCAGCAGCTTCTTCGTCGCGTAAGGCGTACAACGGTTCCGGATCGGGCGCACCGCCGTGGAGCACCTCACCGCAAGACACCCTGGGCGAGGTCGGGGGTCTAGCTCGGCACGGTCTAGGACAGAAATGTTTTTCGCTACCTCCGGGCCGTATCGAAGGCGACCGCATGGTGTTCCGCGTGGTCGACTCGGCGAGCATCGTTAGACCAACTATCGCGGCCCCAGGTCGGTCTTATCGTACCCACGGTAATCCTGGTCGACGAGCCACGGCTTCCGACCCCCGCTTGCGACACGCCGAGCCTGACTGGAAGTGCTAATTCTTTCACTCGGTGCGCTAGCCTGAAGATCCCACCGGCCGCGATAGAGGGAACTGCACATGGCGATCCACACCCCGAGGACCCGCGAGGAGCTCGCTGGCCTCCTGTCCCCGATGCGCCTCACGGCCGAGGTGTTCGAGCGCGCCGTCGCCGTCGGTGCAGCGGAGAGCCGCACCTTCTCGCAGGGTGCCCCGAAGTCCGCGCCGAACATGACGCGCTGGTTCCGAACGGTCGAGTTCATGCACGAGCAGCTGATGCTGCTACAGCTCGACTGGAAGCGCTCCAACCCGCAGAACCTGCCCTACTTCTCGCAGACCGACCTCAACATGGGGTTGATCACGAGCAGCGGTGATGAGTTCACAGGCGTGCCCTGGGGAACCTCGCCCAGCACCAAGAACCCGAAGGGCTCCGCCTTCGCCAAGCGCGTCGATGAGAACGGCCAGGGCGCGCTGTTCGGCCAGCAGACGGACGACGGCGCTGAAATCGAGGTCAAGTACCTCTGGATCTTGCTCTACAACGAGCGCGACGGCATGGTGTACCTCGAGCTGTCCCGTCCGAAGTCGATGGCCGGCAAGCAGATCGACAGCTGGCTCGACCGCATCATCTTCCCGCCGTTCGATCTCGCGCTCGGCGCATTCTCGTTCGACGAGGACGAGGCCGATGACGAGGGCACTGGCTTCACCATCGCCCGTCGCTGACGGGACGAGGTTCTTCACGATGAGCATTGCCTTCATTCCGGCGCGCCTTGAGATGGCTCGTGCCATTCGGCAGATGACAGCTACCGACCTGGCGGTAGCGGCGAGCATTAGCGCACCCTGGATCTCACAGATCGAGAACGTCAAGAAGACTCCGGGGCCTGACCTCGTCCGGGAGCTCGCCCGCGTCCTGAACTTCCCGGTCGAGTTCTTTTACCGCCCGGTCAAGGCCCAGCCGCCGTCCGACGCCTTCCATTTTCGTGCGACATCGAAGCTGGCAAAAAAAGATGAGGCGACGGCGCGGAGCCTGTCGACACTCGCCATCGAGCTGTCGGATTGGATCGAGGCGACCTATCACTCGCCTGCGCCGACCGTCCCTGAAGTGCAGGATCTGATTGGTTCAGACGACGAGCTCGCGCCGGAACAAGCCGCGGAGGCCGTTCGCGGTGCGTGGGGACTGGGCGTCGCGCCCATCAGGAACCTGCTGCAGCTCCTGGAGTCGAAGGGGGCCAAGGTCTATTCGGCGGGCGGCCCACTGCAGGCGATCGACGCCTTCTCGTTCCGCCATGGGTTAGCCCCAGTTATCTTCTTGAACGTCCACAAGTCCGCCGAGCGCCTCCGGTTCGATCTAGCGCACGAACTGGGGCATCTCGTCATGCATGGCGGGTCGCTCAACGTGGAACCCGGCAAGGAGAAGGAGCAAGCGGCGAACGACTTCGCCAGCTCGTTCCTGATGCCGCGTTCCGACGTCATCGGCGCCATTCACGGCAATAACCTGATGCTCGAGGACGTGCTGATGCTCAAGCGCCGCTGGCGCGTCAGTGCGATGGCTCTCAACCTGCGCGCTCACCGGCTCGGCGTCATCTCCGACTGGACGTACAGCACGCTTGCCAAGCAGCTCTCGATGGCTGGCTTCCGCCGCGGTGAGCCAGGGTCGGATCTGCGTTCCGAGTCGTCTAGTCTCCTCACTCAAGTCATGAGCGACATGCGTAGCCGCAGTCAGGGCTTCGCAGAGATCGCCCGACTTCTCGACGTCCGGGCGCAAGACGTCCAAGACCTGATGCTCGGGATCGTAACGTTCGCCATCCAGGGCGATGGAGTTGTGCACTCTCGGAGCACGGCCGATCTTCGCGACGCGTCGCTCGCGCCCGTTGCGGACCTAAGTGCAAGGCGCAGTCGTTCTTAGTACCGATTCAGTCCGTGACGTCGGCTGTTGAGCGCAGCGCGACCCACTCCCCCGGAGCAGACCCAGCGTTCACCGTCTCGCAGCCGTATCTCGCAAGAGTTCGGTGGCTCTTGCATCATGGTGGTCGATTGCGAGACAGGGCCGAAGCAGCTCCCGAGTGCAAGGAGAACAGCGTCGTCGGCGGCTGCAGAACCGCTGGTGTCGGTGTTCGAAAGCCGGTCGGCTGTCGACGCAGCGCGGTCTCGTTGACGCCGTAGTCGGGTGACGAAAACGGATTGGCAAGCGGGACTAGTCAGATATCGCAGCGCGAAGGCTTACGATATGTCTTGTGAAAGACCAAATGGTCGAGGCGCCGCGGTTGGTCGTCGACGTTGGGCCTACAGCACGTCGCCGCCGGGTCTGCGCTAAGTCAACCGGGCGCTTCGGTATGCCAAGCCAATCGCTGGCCAGGTCGCGGTTGTCCACGTGGATTCTGACCGGATCAATCCGGTGCCGCGCGGGCGCCATCGGAGCTGGTCTAACGAGCTTCTCAGGAGTGAGCGCATCGGGGTCGTCATCGGTCGCATCGACAGCCAGGTACACGCGTCCCTCCATGACGAGTGGCGGCCGGACTTTCCCGACCATTGAGCTCCGACCCAGCACCTGCTTGGGCTCGGCGCCGACCATTTCACCGCAGCGGTGCTGCACGACGAACGCGACTCGGACGTGACCCACGTCCTTCTCACCGGCGATGTCATCGGTCACTGACGAGAAACTACGCAATCTCGCGCGGAGAGTGTGGCGTGGCATCGAGCTCGGTGCACGTCGATTGGACCGTGCGGCCCACAGCCCGAGCGGGCCGGTCATTGAACCGGTCGACCCGGACCAGATGCCCTCCCAGGTTGTCGGATTGAGCCTCAAAGCAGTCGCCGACCACGCTCGGACGATGAGCCTGGCGATCACGGACCTTCGGATCGGCCCGTCAACGGCGACCGTCGCACGCGGTGCGATGGAGAACTTCGCGAGACTGCACTGGATCAGCGTCGGCGAGACCCCGGACGCTGTGCGAGCACGCGCACTGCACGTCCTCCGCAAGGACGTCCGCGACTCCGGCAAGCAGGCGCGCTTCAGGTCAAAGCGGCCCGGTCGACCGACCCTGACGCAGGAGCAGTACCTCGAGGCGATCCAGGAAGGTATCGACGAGTTGCAAGTCCCCGGCCTCGACTGGTCTGTCTCGCGAGCCATCGCGGACATCTCGAAGGAGAAGTGGCCCCAGCTCGACCCGAAGACGCCGTACTCGACACTCTCTGCCATCGCGCACGGTGGCGTTCCTGGCCTAGGTCAGCTCGTGGTTGACAATGAGCTTCAGCTGCCGCGTCAGCAAGTCATCAATCAGGTCGGTTTCGTGCTCGGCGTTGCCGACGTCGCCGTGCACACGTTGCAGCGCTGCCCGCTGCCGATCCTCCCGCCCGGCTGCGTTTCGGGTCAGTGGGAGTCGATCATGACTGAGCTGGACAGTGTGATCAAGACGCTGATGGCGGAGGACGGCTTGGGTGAATCGGAACAAGCCGAGCCCCGCGCGTGAGCGGTGACGGCTCCGGCGCGCAGCCGATAGGTCGGGCGGGTACCGGTCAGTGACGCGCAGCCAATCGTCAAACCTCGGGATCGCTAGCCGCTGCGCTGCGCGGCCTCTCCACTCGTGCTCCCACTCGCGGATCCGCGACAGGCACCGTGCCAGGTAGTCGGCGGCGTAGGCAGACCATCAAGCGTTGTAGTCGATCGTGTCGCTGAGGACGTCGTCCCCGTTATTGAGAAAAGGAGCGAGAGCAGCCGCCGTCCCGCGTCGATGGCGTTGGGGTCATCTCCCCAGTGCTGTCGGTGGAGCTCAGCGCAGTCGTCGTCAAGGCCGGCCTGCGCGGTGGCTGCGGCCTCGTCGCGGTCGTACTGGATGAGGAAGTGCTGCTCGGCACAGCGCCGGAAGTCTGCATCGGTGCGGAGCTTGCGGATGATGGCGATCTGGAACGCAAACACGTCCGGCTCGTCCAGGAACGGTTCGACGCGGTAGAGGGCCCGGAACTGCCGCTTGTCGCCCGGGCCTGCGAGGAGGTGGTCGTAGAGCTCGCCGACGCCGCGGCCGTTGAGGTCGAGCCAGTCGAGGACGATCTGCATCTCGCGGCGGCGCTCGTTCAGGTTGCGGTTCTGGTGGGAAGCCATGGTGCGGCCCTTTCGCGCCACCCATCCAGCGCGTCCGCGACCGCAAGTACGCCAACTCTTACACCGCGACCCTGCCCGGCGGGGCTCCCGACGAGGTTGAACTCGCCAGACGCAGAGAGAAGAAAGCCGAGGCTGCGCGGAGGAAAGCAGAGATTCGAGTGACTTCACGAACACCGCTTCGGACCTGATCCTTAGGGAGCGCATCTCCACGATTCGCGACCTACAGACTCTCAGCCGCGTCGTTTCGGAACGCCCAAGGCGCAAGCCGCCCATTCGATCCATGCCGCTCTCCGAGTGAGACGCCCGGCGCACCGCTGTCGAACCTGATGAACCCGGTTCCGGCGCTGATCTCGTCCTTTCGGGGCGCTCCGGCGCGCACGAAAACGGCCGTCAACGGGTGGGACGGTCGCCGAGCGCACCGAACGGCGCAATGAGCGGGTTGCTCCGCCCGGATCGGTCCGCCTCCGCGCAACAAGAAGGCCCTTACCTAAGCAAATCGGTAAGGGCCTTCTTGTTGCCGTCGAGTTCTTAACACACTAACTACGACGACCCCTCGGTCGGGCTGACAGGATTTGAACCTGCGACCCCTTGACCCCCAGTCAAGTGCGCTACCAAGCTGCGCCACAGCCCGCGAGTTCCGGAGAACTCAAGATCCCGGAGGACCCTCGCCCACGTCCGACCGGAGCGCGAGCGACCGGTCCAGCATAGCGGACGTCAGACGCCCTCCGCGCCACGGCGAGTCGCACCGAACGAGCACCGAACGGGGAAAGACCACGAGCAAAGACAACGAGCACGCGCGCACGCTCACCCCGCCCGCACCACCTCACGCCGCGCCGCCAACCACGGCAACCCGAGCCCGACGAGCAACCCACCGGCCCCGTCCGCCGCCAGGTCCCCGATCGTGTCGTCGTACCCGACGTAGATCGCCGAGTCGACGAAGTTGTGCCCCAGCCACTCCCCCATCTCCCACGCCGCCCCGATCGCGAGTCCCGCGCACAGCCCGAGGATCGCGACGACGACCCGGCGCTCCCCGTCCGGCGCCGGCACCGCGCGCAGATCGGCGCCGATGACGTAGAGCACGGCGGCCAGCAGCCCGGTCAGCACGACGTGCATGAACTTGTCCCACAGGAAGACCGTCGTGTACCACTCGAGCACGCTCGACCACCCGGCGAGGAGCACGAGCACGCACACCGCCAGGTCGAACGCGGGCCGCAGCCCGAGCATCCGTGGCACCACGACCCCGAGCAGCGACAGCGCCATCACCGGCAGCGCGGTCCCGCCCCACCCGATGCTCGCGACGACCAGGCTCACGAGCGTGAGGGCGCGCACCACGTCGGCCACCAGGAACCTCGGCCGCAGGAACGTCGGCCCGAGCGTCCGGATCACGACGCCCACCGCACGACTGCGTGGACGGCCGCGTGGTCGGAGGGCCACACCCCGCCCGGCCGCCGGTTCGAGACGGCGACTCGCTCGACGGTCGCGTCGGGCGTCACGAGGACGCCGTCGATGCGCCGGCCACCGACACGCGGGCTCCGGTAGTGCGGGTACGTCCCGTACGGCTCCCCTGTCTGCCGGGAGGCCCGCCCCCAGCTGTCGACGACACCAGCGTCCGCCAGTGCTCGCCATGGTGCGGATCCTGCCGGGCTGTTCCAGTCGGCCATCACGACGGCGGGCAGGCCGCGCTGGCGCACGATCCGGCCGAGGAGTTCGGCGGACCGCAGGCGGGCCCACGGCGAGGCGACGTCGAGGTGCGTCGCGATGGCCACGAACCGGACGCCGGTCGCGCGGTCGTCGACGACGGCGCCGACGGCGTGCCGCGGGAAGGACGTGGCCCACGAGCGGGATCCCGGACGGTTCGGCGTGCGGGACAGCGCCCAGGTGCGCTGCTCGACGACGTCGAGGCGGGAGCGGTCCAGGAAGAGCCCGACCTGTTCCCCACCGCCGCGCGCGCCGCGCCCGACCAGGACGGGCTCCCAACCCGACCCGAGACCGGCGGTGAGGTCCGCGGCCTGCGCGGGGAGGGCCTCCTGGACGGCGAGGACGGTGGGCGCTTCGGACGTGACGAGCGCGGTGATGGCATCACGGCGACGCTCCCAGGCGTCCGGGTGTGCGGGCGGTCGCGGCACGCGCCGCCGCACGTTGAGGGTCATGCAGTGGACCTCGGGCGACCGGACGGCTCCGATGAGCGGGTGGTCGTCGGGGTGGTGGGGCATGCCTCCCTTCTACGAGACGACACCCGTCGGATTCCCAGGGACCTCTCCGCGTGGCTCGTAGGGTGGCCCGATGCGTTCTCGTTCCACCCCTCGTGTCCTCGTCGCGATCGCCGTCTCCGGACTGCTGCTCGGAGCCGCCGGGTGCACGTCGAGCGGGCCGGACACGAGCCGTCCGACCCTCGCGAAGGCCTCGGCGACGACGGTGACGGTCGCCGATGCGTCCGACGCCGCAGCCCGGTCGGTGCGCGTGAGCAAGGCCCTGTTCGCCAGTGCTCCCGGCGCGATCGTGGCGACGGCCGGCGATGCCGATGCGATCAGCGATGCCGCGAAGGCTGCGGCGAGCGCCCACGTCCCGGTGCTGTTGACCGCGAAGGGCGCGAAGGCCAGCGCGGCCGTCACCGGCGAGCTCGATCGGCTCGGGGCCGACTGGTACCAGGCCGAGGGTGACGTGTCGGTCGACACGGACGTCGAACAGCGGAAGGCGCCCGAGGGTGGCGACGCTCCGGAGTCGAGCCGGGCCTCCCGGCAGGCGACCGTGGTGGTGGCGGACGCGAGCGCAGACGCTGCGGCCGTGGCGACCGCGAAGGCCGCAGGGGCGAAGGTCGTGACCATGCCGGAGGGCGTGAGCGACCCGGCTGCCGCACCCGACGTGGTGACGGCGCTGCACGAGCGGAAGCAGCACCAGACCGTCCTGGTCGGTGCGGCGTTCGATGCGCTGCAGGACCCGGAGTGGACGGTGCGGGCGGCCGAGGGCGGCTTCCAGCTGCGGAACGGCGGCCAGCGACCGTTCGACGGGCACCGCTACGTGGCGCTGTACGGGGCTCCGGGCGCGCCGGCGCTCGGTGTGCTCGGGGAGCAGGGGCCGGAGGCCACGGTCAAGCGCGCCGAGCAGGTCGCGAAGCCGTACCGGGCCGAGTCCGACGAGCTCGTGACGCCCGCGATGGAGGTCATCGCGACCGTCGCCGCGGGTGATGCCGGCGCGGACGGCGACTACTCGACCGAGCTGCCGGTGTCGGCACTCGAGCCCTACGTCGACGCGGCACACGACGCCGACATGCCCGTCATCATCGACCTGCAGCCGGGCCGCTCGGACTTCCTGTCGCAGGCCAAGCAGTACGAGTCGCTGCTGAAGAAGCCCGGGGTGTGGCTCGCGCTCGACCCGGAGTGGCGGCTGACGAAGGACCAGGTGCCGCTCGAGCAGATCGGCAGCGTGTCGGCGTCCGAGGTGAACGAGGTGTCCTCGTGGCTGGCTGCGCTCGTGAAGGACGAAGGGCTGCCGCCGAAGGCGCTCGTGCTGCACCAGTTCCGGCTCTCGATGATCCAGGACCGGTCCGAGCTGAAGACCCACCCGGAGCTCGACATGCTCGTGCACGTCGACGGGCAGGGGTCGCAGCCGGACAAGCAGGCGACGTGGAAGGCGCTGCACCAGGGCGCTCCCGAGGGCCTGCACTGGGGGTGGAAGAACTTCTACGACGAGGACACGCCCATGCTGACGCCGGCGCAGACCATGTCCGAAGTGACGCCGACGCCTTCCCTGGTCACGTACCAGTAGTCCACAGACTGGAGGCGCGACCTGCGTTTCGTCGGTTGCTCCTGACAGCATGGGGGCATGGAAACCACCGCCCCGCCTTCTGCAGACATCGCCGCCGAGGCACAGCAGGCGCTCGCTGCGCTCACCGGGCGCCCCGACGCGGTGTTCCACCCCGGCCAGCTCGAGGCGATCTCCGCGCTGGTCGAGCACCGGCAGCGCGCGCTGGTCGTGCAGCGCACCGGGTGGGGCAAGTCCGCCGTGTACTTCCTCGCGACGCTGCTGCTCCGTCGCCGTGGGGGTGGCCCGACCGTCCTGGTGTCGCCGCTGCTGGCACTGATGCGTGACCAGGTGGCGGCCGCTGCCCGGGCCGGGGTCCGTGCGGTGTCGATCAACTCGGCGAACGCGCACGAGTGGGGCGAGACCCAGGCGGCGCTGGCCCGTGACGAGGTCGACGTGCTCCTCGTCTCCCCCGAGCGCCTGAACAACCCGAAGTTCCGCGACGAGCAGATGCCGACCCTCATCGCCCGGATGGGCATGCTCGTGGTCGACGAGGCGCACTGCATCTCGGACTGGGGCCACGACTTCCGGCCGGACTACCGCCGGTTGGCCGAGCTCATCCGCTCGCTCCCCCACGGCGTCCCCGTCCTGGCGACCACCGCGACGGCGAACGAGCGCGTGGTCGAGGACGTCGCCGAGCAGCTGACCGCGGGCCCGGCCGACCCGGTGTTCACGATCCGCGGGTCGCTCGCCCGCAAGTCCCTGCGCCTCGGCGTGCTGACCCTGCCCGACGCGCGGCAGCGACTCGGCTGGCTGCTCGCGCACCTCGGCGACCTGCCCGGCAGCGGCATCATCTACACGCTCACCGTCTCGGCGGCCGAGGACATCGCCCGGCTGCTGCGCGACAACGGGTACGCCGTCCGGGCCTACACGGGGCGCACCGACACCGATGAGCGCGAACAGCTCGAGCAGCAGCTCAAGGGCAACGAGCTGAAGGCCCTCGTCGCGACGAGTGCGCTCGGCATGGGGTTCGACAAGCCGGACCTCGGGTTCGTCGTGCACGTCGGCGCCCCGTCGTCGCCCGTGGCCTACTACCAACAGATCGGTCGTGCGGGTCGTGCCACCGACAACGCCGACGTGCTGCTGCTGCCCGGGCGTGAGGACCGCGAGATCTGGCAGTACTTCGCCAGCGCCTCGATGCCGACCGAGGCCCGGGCGTCCGCTGTGCTCGGAGCCCTGTCCACCGACACCGCGATGTCGACCGTCGCGCTCGAGGGCCTGGTCGACATCAAGCGCTCCACCCTCGAACTCCTACTCAAGGTGCTCGACGTCGACGGGGCGGTCCGACGCGTCACCGGCGGCTGGGTCTCGACCGGGCAGCCGTGGGTGTACGACGCACCGCGGTACGAGCGGGTCGCCGCTGCCCGTTCCGCCGAGGCCGCGTCGATGCTCGACTACGAGTCCACCTCGGCCTGCCGCATGCAGCTGTTGCAGCAGGACCTCGACGACCCGTCCGCGGAGCCTTGCGGCCGGTGCGACAACTGCGCCGGGGCGTGGTTCCCGACCGCGGTCTCCGACTCCGACTCGTCCGGTGCGGCCGCCGCGCTCGACAAGGTCGGCGTCGAGATCGCGCCGCGTGCCCAGTGGCCGTCGGGCATGTCGTCGCTCGGCGTCTCGGTGCGGGGCAAGATCGGCGCCGACGAGCTCGTGCGGCCCGGCCGTGCGGTGGCGCGTCTGACCGACCTCGGCTGGGGCGGGCCGCTCCGTGCGCTGTTCTCGCCGTCGACCCCCGATGCCCCGATCTCCCGCGAGCTCGTCGACGGCTGCGTCCGGGCGCTCAAGGACTGGCCGTGGGAGACCCGGCCGACCGGGGTCGTGGCGATGTCCTCGCGGTCGCGGCCGCAGCTCGTGGGGTCGCTGGCGCAGGCCCTGTCGACGATCGGACGGCTGCAGTTCCTCGGCACGCTCGACCGGAACGGCGGCACACCCCGCGGCGACGGTGCGACGAACAGCGCGTACCGGTTGTCCGGCGTGTGGGACAGCTTCGTGGTCGATCCGTCGCTCGCCGCGGCGCTGCAGTCCCACGAGGGCCCGGTGCTGCTCGTCGACGACCTGGTCGACAGCCGCTGGACGATGACCGTCGCGGGCCGCGAGCTCCGACGGGCCGGGGCCTCCGCCGTGCTGCCGTTCGCGCTGGCCACGGTCGCGTAGCGCTGCGCGCGCGTCCTGACTCGGAACGACTTCCTCGACGTCGTACGACATCGACAGTGTCGTTCGGCGTCGGCGTCGGCGTCCGGCGCGGGCGGGCGGGGCTAGCGGCGGGCGGGCTTCGGGAACGTGGCGCGCATGTGGTCGGTGGTGAGCACGTCGCCGATGCCGATCATGAGCAGCGAGAACAGGATCTGCTCGATCACCATCCAGAACGGGTACAGCCCGGGGATCGCCGCCACGATGAGCGTCACGATCGGGAAGATCCGGCTGAACAACCGCACGCGCTGGTACGCCCAGTAGTACCCGAGCTGCGCCCGCCACGCGAAGACGTAGAGCGTCAGGGTGATGAGCAGCACCACCGTCGCCCGGAACCACACCGCCCACGGCACGGTCTCCCCCGCGCGCGTCAGCAGCACGGCGACGACGATGGCAGCGAGTCCGACGATCGTCTCGGCGACGAGCAGCCACCGGATCCACCGGAACGACCGAACCGTGTCGGGGTGCTCGAGCATGTCCTGACGGATGACGTAGCCGCCCTGTCGACCTCCGGCCAACCGGTCGAGCCGCAGCCGGCACCACGCACGGTCGGCGAGGCCACCGAGTCCGTCGTTGCGCTGCGTCACCAGTACATCGTGCCGCATCGAACTCCCCCAGACGTACCGCGCGCGCCGTCGCCGACCCCGAACGACGTCATCGAGGTCGCACGACGTCGACGATGTCGTTCCGGGTCGGCGCGGGACTGCCCAGCCGGCTCAGTCGCTCGGCACGAGCGCCGCGCCACCGAGCACCGTGCCGGTCGCGGCGTCGAGCAGGACGAGGGAGCGGACCTCGTCGGGCAGCGTCCACGGGTCGCTCAGCACGACGGTCAGCCCTTCCTCGACGCCGGCGGCCTGGAACACGTCGAAGGACTCACCCGCCGGCGTCCACCTCGGGTCCTTCCCTCCCGTGACGGTCCCGGCGGACAACACGACGTCGACCGGCCCCGTCGTCCCCGTCTGCAGGTGCGAGATGTCGACCGCGAGTGTGGCGTCACTCGTGTTCCCCGCGATGTGGACGTGTCCAGAGGCAGCGGCGCCGTCGATGCCGACGATGTCCCCGGAGACCGGCGGGACGCGGCGCCACCAGGGTTCGATCGGTGACGAGTCGATCGGTTGCACGGCCGGGGATTCCTCGGGCAAGGGGACTTCGAGGCCGTTCGAGGGTCGCAGCCCCTCCGTGGGCGACTGCGCGGGTTCGGGCTCGGCTCGTTCGGAGCGAGTGACTGTCTCGTCGTCGGCCGGGGCGTGCGAGACCGTCCAGAGCGACACCGACCCGACGACGACCACGGCGACGAGGGCACCCACCAGGGCGAGCCGACGTCGATCCGTCTCCCACCGCCCGATACGCACCATCCCATGGTGCCGCACCGACGCTGCGGACGTGATCCGGGCCTCCCGGCCGAACGCGAACGCACAACGCGCCCCGTGCGGACGGGACGCGTTGTGTGTGACGGAGCTGCGGGTCAGCGCTTCCGGCGCTCGCGCACCCGCATGTTGACGTTGATCGGGGTGCCGGAGAAGCCCCAGACCTCGCGGAGTCGACGCGTGATGAACCGTCGGTACTGCGGGTCGAGGAACGCCGACGTGAAGAGCACGAACGTCGGCGGCTGGCTCGACGCCTGGGTCCCGAACAGGATGCGGGGCTGCTTGCCGCCGCGCACGGGGTGGGGGTGCTCCTGGACGAGCTCGGCGATGAAGGCGTTGACCTTGCCGGTCGGGATGCGGGTGTCCCACGACGCGAGCGCGGTTTCGAGCGCCGGCACGAGCTTCTCGAGGTGGCGGCCGGTGCGGGCCGAGATGTTCACGCGCGGGGCCCAGGCGACGTGCGCCAGGTCCTGCTCGATCTCGCGCTCGAGGTAGCGGCGGCGTTCGTCGTCGAGCAGGTCCCACTTGTTGTAGGCCAGCACGAGCGCACGGCCCGACTCGAGCACCAGGTCGATGATGCGCAGGTCCTGCACGGAGACGGGCTCGGTGACGTCGAGGACGACGACGGCGACCTCGGCCTTCTCGAGCGCCGCGGTGGTGCGGAGCGAGGCGTAGAAGTCGGCGCCCTGCTGCATGTGGACGCGCTTCCGGATGCCGGCGGTGTCGACGAAGCGCCACACCTTGCCGCCGAGCTCGATCTGCTCGTCCACCGGGTCGCGGGTGGTGCCGGCGATGTCGTTCACGACGACGCGCTCTTCACCGGCGGCCTTGTTGAGTAGCGAGCTCTTGCCGACGTTCGGGCGGCCGAGGATGGCCACGCGGCGGGGGCCGCCGACCTCCTGCTTGGCGACGGCCGAGGTGTCGGGCAGCGTCTTGATGATCAGGTCGAGCAGGTCCGCGACGCCACGGCCGTGCAGGGCCGACACCGGGTGCGGCTCGCCGAGCCCCAGGTTCCAGAGCTCGTAGGCGTCGAGTTCACGGCGCTCGTCGTCGGCCTTGTTCGCGACGACGATGACGGGGCGGTCGGTGCCGCGGAGCATCTTGACGACGTGCTCGTCGGTGGCGGTGATGCCGACCGTGACGTCGACGACGAACAGCACGGCGTCGGCGAGGTCGATCGCGACCTCGGCCTGCGCGGCGACCGAGGCGTTGATGCCCTCGGCGCCGGGCTCCCAGCCGCCGGTGTCGACGAGCGTGAAACGCTTGTCGTTCCAGTCGGCCTTGTAGCTGACGCGGTCACGCGTGACGCCGGGGACGTCCTGCACGACGGCCTCACGACGACCGAGGATGCGGTTGACGAGCGCGGACTTGCCGACGTTCGGGCGGCCGACGATCGCGAGCACAGGGTAGGCGGGCAGGTAGTGGACGCCGTCCTCGCCGACCTGGCCGGCCTCGAGCAGGGCGAGGTCCTCGTCCTCGAGGTCGTACTCCTCGAGTCCGGCGCGGAGCGCGGTGGCGCGCTGCTCGGCCTCGGCCTCGTCGAGTCCGGCGAGCCGCTCGCCGAGGGCGTCGTCGTACTGGGGGAAGTCGTCGTTGTCCGGGTTGTCCAGCTGAGCCATGGTGGGTTCCTCGCGAGCGGCCGGAGCCGCGGTGTCGGTGGCCGTTCCCGGCCGGGCCGGAGTTCCGGCAGTGGTGACCGGGCGGCCGAGGCCGTCCGGTCGTGCGTCAGTGCGTGGCCGCGCGGGCCAGGTCGACGACCGCCTGCACGGTCTGGTCGAAGTCGAGGTCGGTGGAGTCGAGCGTCGTGACGCCGTCTGCGGCGTTCATGAAGTCGACGACCTTCGCGTCCGCCGCGTCTCGACGGGCGAGGGCGGCAGAGGTCTGTGCGGCCGACTGGGTCGTGACCTCTGCCGAGCGCCGGGCCATTCTAACGGACTCGTCGGCCGTCAGCAGGATCCGGACCTCGGCGTCGGGTGCGACCACCGTGGTGATGTCCCGACCCTCGGTGATGATGCCCGGTGCGTCGGTCTTCCGCATGACGTTCCGGAACAGCTGCACGAGGCGGTGGCGGACGTCGGGGAGCTTCGCGATGTGGGCCACGGCACCCGTCACGTCGGGGGTGCGGATCGCGTCGGTGACGTCGGTCTCCCCCACGCGCACGTAGTAGTCGTCGGGGTCGGTGCCGATGGCGTAGTCGAACGTCTCCCAGCTCGCCAGGATCGCCGCGCCGTCGTCGAGGTCGACCTGCTGCTGCAGCGCGTGCCAGGCGAGGGCGCGGTAAGCGGCGCCGGTGTCCTGGTAGCCGTAGCCAAGGGCACGGGCGGCCGCGCGGGAGACGCTCGACTTGCCGCTGCCTGCGGGGCCGTCGACCGCGATGACGAACTTCGCGACGTACGCGCCGTCCGCCAGGCCGGCGGGGACCGGGGCGCTGGTCGAACCGGGCTCGCCGCCGGGCTCGCCGAGGCCGGCGGCCGGGCCACCGAGCGCGCCGCCGTCGCCGCTGCCGCTCAGCGGACCGCCGGCACCGCCGTCGCCGGGCGTCGGCAGGCCGGAGCCGGGCCCGTCGGGCCCACCAGACCCGCCGAGCCCGCCGGTCACACCGGAGTCGTTCGTCGCTGCGTTCGTGTCGTTCAGGCCCATGCTGCTGCGATCCTCCATCCGCGACCCTCGAGTTCCTCGACGAGTCGCTGTTCCTGCTCGGGCAGCACCGACACCTCGACGATGCCGATCTGCGCGCCCGGTGAGTGCTCGAGGCGCATGTCCTCGAGGTTGATGCCGATCTCCCCGATGAACGTCAGGAGCGCGGCGATCTGCCCGGGGGTGTCGTCGACGAGGACGACCACCTGGGCGAAGCGCTTGGTGGTGCCGTGCTTGCCCGGCAGCCGTTCGACGCCGCGGTTGCCGGCGGCGATCGTCTCGGCGAGGGTCCGCGGTGCTCCGGCGGCGGCGGGGTCGTCGAGCGCCCCGATCACGCCGCTCAGCTCGTCGCGCAGGTCGGACAGCACCCGCCGGACGTTGGCCGCGTTCGCACCGATGATCTGCACCCACAGGCCGGGGTCGCTCGCGGCGACCCGGGTGACGTCACGGACCCCACCACCGGCCAGGCCGAGGGAGCCGTCCGGGGCGTCGCGCAGCCGCGAGGCCATCAGCGTCGACACCAGCTGCGGCACGTGCGAGACGTAGGCCACGGCCAGGTCGTGCGACGCGGGGTCCATCGGCACGACGGTCGCGCCGACGTCGAGCGCCAGGTCCTCGACCACGGCGGCGCGCTGGTAGCTGATGGCGTCGTGGCCGGCGATCACCCATGGGCTGCCGACGAACAGGTCGGCGCGGGCGGCGCTCGGCCCGCTGCGCTCGCGACCGGCCATCGGGTGCGACCCGATGTAGCGGGTGACGTCGGCGCCGGCTGCCACGAGCTCGGCCAACGGCCCGGCCTTCACGCTCGCGACGTCGGTCACGATGGCGTCCGGGTACGCCGAGAGCTCACGGCCGACGACCGTCGCCACGACGTCCGGCGGGACAGCCACCACGACGAGCTCCGGCTGGTCGCCGGGTTCGGGCCGGCGACCCGCGCCGTAGTCGACGGCGAGCGCCAATGCGCCGGGTGAGACGTCGTCGAGGACGACGTCGACACCCTTCTCACGCAGGGCGAGCCCGATCGAGGTGCCGAGGAGCCCGGTGCCGACGACCCGCACCGGCCCGCGCACACGGCGGTCGATGTCAGAGTTCGTCAGGTCGGTCACCGGGCAAGCCTACCGACCGACACCCGGGCGTCGGTCGACGCCCGGGTGTCGGTGACGGCCGGACGGCCGGTCGCGGGTCAGTCCGCGGTCAGTCCGCGGTCTCGTCCTCCCACTCGTCGTCCTCGTCGAGCGCGATGTCGCGGTCGTCCCGCCCGGAGGGCTTCGCGTCACGGACGGTGCTGAGCAGCTTGCCGACCTCGACCGTGCCGAGCTCGCGCATCTTGCCCGGCGGCAGGCTGCCCAGGTGCAGCGGCCCGAACGACCGGCGGACGAGTTCGAGGACCGGGTGGTCGACGGCCTCGAGCATGCGGCGGACGATGCGGTTGCGGCCGGAGTGCAGCGTGATCTCGACGAGCGACTCACCCCGCGAGGACTCGAGCAACCGCACCTTGTCCGCCTTGATCGGGCCGTCCTCGAGCTCGACGCCCTCGGTCAGACGCTGCACCACGGCGGGGTTCACGTTGCCGTGCACCTTCGCGATGTAGGTCTTCTGCACCCCGAACGACGGGTGCGCGAGCACGTGGGCCAGGTCGCCGTCGTTCGTCAGGACCAGCAGGCCGGAGGTCTCCGTGTCGAGACGGCCGACGTTGAACAGGCGTTCCTCGTAGCGGTCCACGAACTCGGTCAGGTCGCGGCGACCGCGCTCGTCCTGCAGGCTCGAGACGACACCGGTCGGCTTGTTCAGCACGATGTAGCGCCGCGAGGAGTCGATCTGCACCGGCACACCGTCGACCGAGATCGCGTCCGTCGCGGGGTCGACACGACGCCCGAGGGCGTCCACCACCTGGCCGTTGACCGTCACGCGGCCCTCGACGATCAGGTTCTCCGCGACACGGCGAGATGCCACGCCAGCAGCGGCGATCACCTTCTGCAGGCGCTCCCCCTCTGCCTGGAGGCCCGGCTCGGCCCCGGCAGGCGCCGTCCCGTCCGCCGCGTCCCACTCTTCGATGATCGGGCGTTCGGGCGTGCCCTCGACCGGGTTGCCGTGGCTGTCACGCTCGCCGCTCGGCTTCGGCGTGGTGCGGCCGTTGCCGTTGGCAGCGCTGCTGCCCTTGCCGTTGCGGTCGCTGTTGCGGACGCTCGTGGTGCCGCCGACGTACCGGCGGCCGTTGTGCCAGACGCGGCTCTGCTGGCCGTCGGGGCCGCGGCGGTCCTCGCGGTTGTCGCGGTTGTCGCGGGGAGCCGAGCTGCGGTCGTCGCGAGGGGCCGAGCTGCGGTCATCGCGACCCCGGTAGCCACCACGGTCATCGCGCGGCGCCGAGCTGCGGTCATCGCGGCCCCGGTAGCCACCACGGTCATCGCGCGGCGCCGAACTGCGGTCATCGCGACCGCGGTAGCCACCGCGGTCGTCACGCGGCGCCGAGCTGCGGTCGTCACGGCCGCGGTAGCCGCCACGGTCCTCACGCGGAGCTGCGCTGCGGTCGTCGCGGCCTCGATAGCCGCCGCGGTCGTCGCGCGGCGCCGAGTTGCCCCGGTAGCCACCACGGTCGTCACGCGGAGCGGAGCTGCGGTCATCGCGACCTCGGTAGCCGCCACGGTCATCGCGCGGCGCCGAGTTGCCCCGGTAGCCACCACGGTCCTCACGCGGAGCGGAGCTGCGGTCATCACGGCCGCGGTAGCCGCCGCGGTCGTCACGCGGCGCCGAGTTGCCCCGGTACCCACCACGGTCATCGCGCGGCGCAGAGTTGCCTCGGTAGCCGCCACGGTCGTCACGCGGAGCCGAAGCACCACGGTCGTCACGGCCCCGGTAGCCGCCACGGTCGTCGCGCGGCGCAGCACTGCGGTCATCGCGCCCGCGGTAGCCGCCACGGTCATCACGCGGAGCCGAGTTACCGCGGTACCCACCACGGTCGTCACGCGGCGCCGAGCTGCGGTCATCGCGACCCCGGTAGCCACCACGGTCATCACGCGGAGCCGAGCTGCGGTCATCACGGCCGCGGTAGCCGCCGCGGTCGTCACGCGGCGCCGAGTTGCCCCGGTACCCACCACGGTCGTCGCGCGACGGGTACCCGCCACGACGGTCGTCGTCACGCGGCGGGCGAGCGCCCCCGCGGTCGTCGCGACCGTACCCGCCGGAGCGGCCACCGGCACTGGAGCCGGTCCCGCCACGGCCGGGAGCCGAACGCCCGGGGCGATCCGGGCCTCCTGAGCGTCCGTTGCGGTCGTCTCGGTCTCGGGGCGCGCCGCGCCCCCGGTCGTCAAACCCGGCCATCGGGGATCCCTTCGTTCTGCTCGAAGCCGTCCGCACCGTCGTCCAGGAGGGGCGAGATGAGCGGCAGCTCGTCGAGCGAGTTGATGCCGAGCTGCTGCAGGAGCAGGCCGGACGTGACGTAGTTGATGGCGCCGGTCTCGGAGTCGGTGAACGACTCCTCGATGAGACCGCGCGCGACCAGCGTTCGGACGACGCCGTCGACGTTGACGGCACGGATCGCCGCGATCTGGGATCGCGTGATCGGTTGCTTGTAGGCGACGACCGCCAGGGTCTCGAGCGCGGCCTGCGACAGGCGCGAGGGGCGCTCGGCCTCCACGAACTGCTCGACCACGGTGTCGAGGTCGGCGCGGACGTAGAAGCGCCAGCCGCCGCCGACCTCGCGGAGTTCGAACCCGCGGCGGATCGTGCCGTCGACGCCGTCGAAGTCCGCGACGAGGCGTTCGATCGCCTGGCGGACGGCGGGGACGGGGGCGTTCACGGCGGCGCCGAGCGCGACGAGGGACTGTGGCTCGTCCGCGATCATGAGGATCGCCTCGAGCTGGCGGTCGATCGGGATCGCCGGGTGCGCCTGCGGGGCCAGGCCGTACTCGGAGCGCTCGGTGTGCTCGTGGATCTCGTGCTCGATCGCGCGGGCGTCGGCCATCTCGTCAGCGCCGCCGGGCTCGGCGCTGGACGTGTCGTGCACGTCATCCGTCATAGTCGGCTCCCAGGTTGGCGAGGCTCTCGTCGGACCAGTCCTCGGCGGTCCATCGGAGCGTGAGTTCCCCGAGCGGCTCGAGCTGTTCGAACGAGATCGATGCGTTCCGGTACAGCTCCAGGATCGCGAGGAAGCGAGCCACCACGATACCCGTCTGGTCGACGCCCGCGACCAGTTCACGGAACGAGACCCCCTCACCATCACGGGTGCGGAGGATCGAGACGACGATCGCGGCCTGTTCGCGGATGCTGATGAGCGGCGCGTGCAGGTGGTCGAGTCCGACCGTCGGGGTCTCCCGCGGGGCGAACGCCAGCGCTGCCAGGGCAGCGAAGTCCTGCACCGACAGGGTCCACACGAGCTCGGGTGTGCGCGCACGGAACCGTTCCTCGAGCCGGACGCTCCGGACGTGCCGACGCGACTCCACACCCCAGCGTTCGCCGAACCAGTCCGCGGCCTGCTTGAACGCCCGGTACTGCAGCAGCCGCGCGAACAGCAGGTCGCGCGCCTCGAGCAGGGCGACGTCCTCGGCGTCGACGAGCTCGCCCTGCGGGAGCAGCCCGACGATCTTCAGGTCGAGCAGGGTCGCGGCGACGACGAGGAACTCGCTCGCCTCGTCGAGTTCGTCCGCCGACTCGGCCTGACGCACGTACTGGATGAACTCCCCCGTGACCGCGCCGAGCGACACCTCGGTGATGTCGAGCTCGTGCTTCGTGATGAGCGACAGCAGGAGGTCGAACGGGCCGTCGAAGTTGGTGAGCCGGACCCGGAACCCCGACTCAGGCGACGGCGCCACGCTGGACGAGCTCTCGTGCGAGCTGCCGGTAGGCGTGGGCGGCGGCGTGGTCGGGCGCCGTCTGGGTGATCGGACGAGCGGAGACCGTGGCGTCCGGGAACTTCACGGTGCGGCCGATGACGGTGTCGAGGACCCGGTCGTCGAAGGTGTCGACGACGCGCTCCATGACCTCGCGCGAGTGCAGGGTGCGCGAGTCGTACATGGTCGGCAGGATGCCGTCGAGCGTCAGCGCCGGGTTCAGGCGGTCACGCACCTTGTCGATCGTCTCGATGAGCAGGGCGACGCCGCGCAGGGCGAAGAACTCGCACTCGAGCGGGATCAGCACGCCGTGCGCCGCGGTCAGGGCGTTCACGGTGAGCAGCCCGAGCGACGGCTGGCAGTCGACCAGGATCACGTCGTAGTCGTTCGCGACCTTGCGCAGCACGCTCGCCAGGATCTGCTCGCGGGCGACCTCGTTGACCAGGTGTACCTCGGCCGCGGACAGGTCGATGTTCGCGGGGATCACGTCGAGCCCCGGGGTGTTCGTCGGCTGGATGACCTGGATCGGGTCCTTCACGGCGCCCATCAGCAGGTCGTAGACGGTGTGGATGTCATGGGTGCGGACACCGAGGCCCGCGGAGAGCGCACCCTGCGGGTCGAAGTCGACGGCCAGCACCTTGCGGCCGTACTCCGCCAGCGCCGCACCGAGGTTGATCGCCGTCGTGGTCTTGCCGACGCCGCCCTTCTGGTTGCAGAGAGCGATGATGCGCGCGGGGCCGGTGCTGTCGAGTTCCTCGGGCACGGGGAACTCCCGGACAGGACGACCCGTCGGACCGATGGAGGTCGCGCCGGTGGGGTTGGTCGTCGGGTTCGTGCTCACCCGGCCATCGTACCGGCGACGTCACCCGGACCGGGGCCGCACCGCCGCGCGCGGACGGGTCGGCGCTGCTCGTGGCCGGGCGCGCGGCTGAGGCGCGGTCGCGCGGTCGTGGCTGACGCGGTCGCGGCTCAGGCCGGGCGCAGGGCCACGCGCATGCTGTCGACGCGTTCGGCGATGACGGCGTCCGTCGACCACCGCTGCTGCAAGCGCCCGACGACCTCGCCGACCTGCTCGCGGTCGAGCCCCGGGTGCAGTGCCAGGCCGACGGTCAGCTCGGGCCCGGCGAAACGGCCGACCGGGTCGCCAGGGGTCAGTTCGACGCGGGCGACACTGGGCTCTCCCACGACCGAGTCCGCGAAGGCCTGGGCGACCTCGGGGTCCTCGAAGCACGGGGTCCACGGCAGGTCCTGGCCGAGCGCCCAGACAGCGGGTCGCCGCAGCACGAACTCGGTCGCCGACTTCGGGTCGAGCACGACGAGCTGGGTGTCCTCGCTCGCCGCGGCCATCGCCACCCGACGCGACTCCACGGGGACGGGTCGGGCGTCGGCGTCCCACGCGTGCATCGCGTCGACCGAGGTGAACGCCGGCATCACGCTCCGCCCGTCAGGACCGGCGACCGTGACGATCGACAGCTCCTGGGTCTTGTCCACCACCTTGCCGGCGTCGGTCTCGCCGAGGTCGCCGGCCTCCGCGACGAGCGGGATGAGCAGACGGGCGGTGCGCAGCGCCTCGACGATCGCGCCCTGCGGACCGCCGGCAGCCAGCGCCGCGATCGCCGCGGTCAGCGCCGGGTCGGCCAGCCCGTCGTCGTCGGCGAAGGCGGTGTCGTGGTGGTCGAACGTGCGGCCCTCCCACGCGAAGCCTGCCGAGTCCGCCGCGCCACCCGGGGTTTGCAAATCGTCGGGACCGGACGCCGCGTCGGGACCGGTTGCCGCTTCCGGACCGGTTCCACGCCCGTTGGAGATGCCCGCCACGCGGCTACTCCGAGGCGATGTCGAGTGCGGCCGGCAGCGTGAACGCTCCGGAGTACAGCGCCTTGCCGATGATCGCGCCCTCGAGGCCGAACGGCACGAGTTCGCGGAGAGCGCGCAGGTCGTCGAGCGTCGAGATCCCACCAGAGGCCACGACGGGCTGGTCGGTCCGGTCGCACACCTTGCGGAGCAGCTCGACGTTGGGGCCCTGCAGCGTGCCGTCCTTCGTGACGTCGGTGACGACGTACCGGGCGCACCCCGCGGCCTCGAGTCGGTCGAGGACCTCCCACAGGTCGCCGGCGTCTTCGGTCCAACCGCGGCTGGCGAGCGTCGTGCCGCGGACGTCGAGTCCGACCGCGATCTGCTCGCCGTACTGGCCGATCACCCGTGCGGCCCAGTCCGGGTTCTCGAGCGCGGCGGTGCCGAGGTTGACGCGCGCCGCACCGGTCGCGAGGGCCGCCTCGAGCGAGGCGTCGTCGCGGATTCCACCGGACAGCTCGACGGACACACCCTCGACCTCGCGGATCGCGTGCGCGATGACCTTGCGGTTGTCGCCGCGGCCGAACGCCGCGTCGAGGTCGACCAGGTGGATCCACTCGGCACCCTGGTCGCGCCAGGTGCTCGCGGCGGCGACGGGGTCGCCGTAGCCCGTCTCGCTCCCCGCCTCGCCCTGGGTCAGCCGGACCGCCTGGCCGTCGACGACGTCGACGGCGGGCAGCAGGACGAGGGGCGCGGTGTCGGTGAGGTCGGTCATGGTCCTGTCGGTTTTCGTCGCGGTGGTGAAGGTGCGGTGGTGAAGGTGCGGTGTTTGGTCTGGAGGCCCGTGGCGCGTCCGGCGTCGCCGTCGCGCCCGTCGCGGGCCGGGTTCAGAGCGAGTTCACCCAGTTGGTCAGCAGGCGGATGCCCGGCTCGCCGGACTTCTCGGGGTGGAACTGGGTCGCGGTCAGCGGGCCGTTCTCGACGGCAGCGATGAACCGCTGCCCGTGTTCGGCCCAGGTCAGACCGGGTGCACGGAACGGCCCGTAGGCGTCGAGCGGGAAGTCGGTCACCCCGTACGAGTGCACGAAGTAGAACCGTTCCTCGTGCAGCCCGTCGAACAACACGGACTTCTCCGGCGCCTGGACGGTGTTCCAGCCCATGTGCGGCAGGACCTCAGCCTCGAGCTGCTCGACGGTGCCGGGCCACTGACCCAGACCCTCGACGTCGGCTCCGCGCTCGATACCGCGGGAGAACAGCACCTGCATGCCGACGCAGATGCCGAGCACCGGACGACCACCGGCCAGACGGCGGTCGACGATCTCGCCGCCCTGGACGCCCTCGAGCTGGTCGATGACCGCCGCGAACGCCCCGACCCCGGGTACGAGCAGGCCGTCGGCACGGAGCGCCGCCTGCTTGTCCGAGGTCAGCGTGACCTCGGCTCCGGCCCGCTCGAGTGCCTTGGCGGCGGAGTGGACGTTGCCCGACCCGTAGTCGAGGACGACGACGTTCGGCTTCGCGGTCACAGCGCGCCCTTGGTGGAGGGGATGCCGTCGACGCGCGGGTCCAACTCGACCGCTGTGCGCATCGCACGCGCGAACGCCTTGAACTCAGCCTCGGCGATGTGGTGCGGGTCGCGGCCCCCGAGCACGCGGACGTGCACGGTGATGCCGGCGTTGAACGTGATCGCCTCGAACACGTGGCGGATCATCGACCCGGTGAAGTGGCCACCGATGCGGTGGAACTCGAACCCGGCGGGCTCACCCGAGTGCACGAGGAACGGCCGACCGGAGACGTCGACGACGGCCTGGGCCAGCGCTTCGTCGAGGGGCACGAGGGCGTCGCCGTACCGGCCGATGCCGGAGCGGTCACCGAGTGCCTGCTTGAGCGCCTGCCCGAGCACGATGCCGGTGTCCTCGACCGTGTGGTGCACGTCGATGTCGGTGTCACCGGTCGAGCGCACGCGCAGGTCGATGAGCGAGTGCTTGCTGAACGCGGTCAGCATGTGGTCGAAGAACGGCACGCTCGTCGAGATGTCGGACTTGCCGGTGCCGTCGAGGTCGAGCTCGAGTTCGACGCTCGATTCGCTCGTGCTGCGGCGGATCGAGGCGGTGCGCGCGGTCATGCCCCAACCCTAACCGGCGGCTGCTCGGCGGCGACCTGCCGCATGGCGTCCAGGAACACGGTCGTCTCCTCTTCCGTGCCCGCGCTCACCCGGAGGTGGTTCGGGATGCCGAGGTCGCGCACGATCACGTCGTGCTCGAGCAGCGCCTCGAACGCGGCGTGCGGGTCGGCCACCCCGCCGAACAGGACGAAGTTCGACCAGGTCTCGTACGTCCGGTAGCCCATGGCCTGCAACTCCGTCACCATGCGGTCGCGCTGCTGCGTGATGTCGTCGACCATCGCGAGCATCTCGGGCGCGTGGCGCAGGGCTGCGACGGCGGCCGCCTGCGTCAGGACGGACAGGTGGTACGGCAGCCGGACGAGCCGCACGGCGTCGATCACGGCGGGGTGCGCCGCCATGTAGCCGACACGAGCGCCCGCGAAGGCGAAGGCCTTGCTCATCGTCCGCGAGACCACGAGTCGCTCGCGCCCGGGCAACAGCGTGAGGGCGCTCGGCACGTGGGCCGGCATGAACTCGGCGTAGGCCTCGTCCACCATCACGATGCCGTCGGTCGCGGCGTAGGCGGCTTCGATCGTCTCGATCGGCAGCGGGGTGCCGGTGGGGTTGTTCGGCCCGCACAGGAACACGATGTCCGGCCGGTGCTGCTCGATCGCTGCCACCACGGTCTCCGGCGAGATGCGGAACTCGTCGTCGCGCTGCGCCGGGATCCAGGTGGTGCCGGTACCGGACGCCAGGATCGAGTGCATCGAGTAGGTGGGCGGGAAACCCAGCACCGAGCGGCCCGGGCCGCCGAAGGCCTGCAGCAACTGCTGGAGCACCTCGTTGGATCCGTTCGCCGCCCACAGCTGTTCGGCCGTCAGGTCGTGCCCGAGGTACCCGGCAAGCGACTGCCGGAGCTCGGTGAACTCGCGATCGGGGTAGCGGTTCACCGACGCGAGCGCCTGGCGGATCGACGCAACGATGTCGTCGGCGACGTCGTCCGGCACGGGATGCGTGTTCTCGTTGACGTTCAGCTGGACGCGGACGTGCTTCTGGGGAGCGCCGTAGGGGATCTGACCGCGGAGGTCGTCTCGGATCGGGAGGTCTTCGAGCGTGAATGCCACCGATCCATCGTAGGCCGCTGTGATCACTCGGTGCCCAGCCGTCTGGACGGGACGGTCTGCGAGTACTCGGTCGTGGCTACTCGCCCGACGTGTACTTCGTCGGGATGGAGATCTGCTCGCCAGCCTGCAGCCCGGAGCCGTCGAGGGCGTTCAGGCTGATGACGTCCTGTACGAAGTCGCGCGGGTCGGCGTTCGGCGCGGTCGTCTCGGCGAGCTGCCAGAGCGTTTCGCCCGGCTGGATCGTCACGGTGTCGAAGTGGGTGCGGGCGCCGCCGGCGGCAGCGTCGCCGGCCGACGCCTGCCCGCCGTTCAGCACGGCGAAGGCGACGACGATGAGGAGAGGGAGCGCGGCGAGCGTCGTGAAGACGATGCGGCCGCGGCGCGTGAGACGCAGGCGGACGCGCACGGCGGGTGCCGCGGTGCGCTGGATGTCAGCGATGGCGATGGTGCTCATGTCGTTCTTGCCTTCCCGTTCGGGTGAACCGAAGTCGTGTACCGAACATAGTTTCGAATCGGGCGACGCACAAGTCCTGGGAGAGGATTTCTGCGGGGTTTTCTTGCGACACGCTCGAACAGGTGTTTGTCCGGGGTTGACCGGTCGGATACTGTTTCGATCGACTGGGGCAAGTCAAACGGGGACCACCGACATTCCCGCCACGGCCGCTCAGCACCGACGAAAGCGAGACGACGTGGTGGACGAACTGCGGGGCCAGAAGCCGCTGACCGCGAAGCAGCAGACGATCCTCGACGCGATCCGTGCGTCCATCGCATCGCGGGGGTACCCGCCGAGCATGCGCGAGATCGGTGACGCGGCCGGGCTCTCCTCGTTGTCGAGCGTGTCCCACCAGCTGGGACAGCTCGAGCTCGGCGGCTGGATCCGCCGCGACCCGAACCGCCCCCGCGCACTCGAGGTCCTCGTCGACGAGCCGACGTCGGACGCCGGCGGCCCGGACATCGACGCCACGACGCTCGTCCCCCTGGTCGGCCGGATCGCCGCCGGTGTGCCGATCACCGCCGAGCAGCACGTCGACGAGATCGTGCCGCTGCCCCGCCAGCTCGTCGGCTCCGGCGATCTCTTCATGCTCAAGGTCGTCGGCGAGTCGATGATCGACGCCGCGATCTGCGACGGCGACTGGGTGGTCGTCCGGTCACAGCAGACCGCCGAGAACGGTGACATCGTCGCCGCGATGCTCGACGAAGAGGCGACGGTCAAGGTGTTCCGTCAGCGCGACGGTCACACGTGGCTGCTCCCCCGCAACACCGCCTTCGAGCCGATCCTCGGCGACGCCGCCACGGTGCTCGGCAAGGTCGTCGCGGTCCTCCGCTCCCTCTGACCCGCGCCGGACGCCACGTGCGCCGGACGCCGGCGTCCTCGCACGACGCCGCCTGCACGACGAGACGCCGCCGGATTCGGCGGCGTCTCGTGCGTTGCGGGGCGTCTCAGGAACACGACGGCGTCATGCCCGAACGACTCCGGCACTGCGAGCCGCCGTCTCAGGAACACGACGGCGTCGTGCCCAACAGACTCGGGCAGTGCGACGCCGGCGTCTCAGGAAGACGACGGCGTCCTGCGGAGCCGGGACGGGCCTCCCGAGCGTCAGCCGGTACGGCCGTCAGGAGGTGACGGGCGTGACCACGTACGGGTCGAGCTCCGAGACCTGGCGCTGGAAGACACGCACACGCAGGCGGGTGCCGTCCTCGACGTAGTCGACGGACTCGACCGAGCCGGCGTCGTGCAGCGTGGACACGAGGTCACCACGGTCGTAGGGCACGACCACCGTGAGCTCGACGTCGGGCTCCGGCAGGCGGTCCTCGATGGCGCGGAGGAGCTCCGGGATGCCCTCGCCGGTACGGGCCGACACGAACACGGCGTCCGACGCGAGCCCGATCAGGACCAGGCGCTGGGCGTCGTCGATCAGGTCGGCCTTGTTGAACACGACGATCTCGGGGATGTCGTGTCCGCCGACGTCGCCGATGACCTCGCGCACCGTGGCGAGCTGCGCTGCCGGGTCCGGGTGCGATCCGTCGACCACGTGCACGATGACGTCGGCCTGGCCGACCTCTTCGAGCGTGGAGCGGAAAGCCTCGACCAGCTGGTGCGGCAGGTTCCGGACGAACCCGACGGTGTCCACGAACGTGAACTCGCGGCCCTTGGTGCTCTCGGTGCGTCGGACCGTCGCGTCCAGCGTCGCGAACAACTGGTTCTGCACCAGCACGCCGGCGCTCGTCAGGCGGTTCAGCAGTGAGGACTTGCCGGCGTTGGTGTAGCCGGCGATGGCGACGCTCGGCACCTCGTTGCGGTGCCGGTCGGCACGCTTCGCCTCACGCGCGGGTCGGAACCCGGCGATCTGGCGACGGAGCTTCGACATGCGCGTGTGGATGCGACGGCGGTCGAGCTCGATCTTCGTCTCACCGGGACCACGCGACCCCATGCCCGCACCGCCGGAGACCTGACCACCGGCCTGCCGGGACATCGAGTCACCCCAGCCGCGCAGTCTGGGCAGCAGGTACTGGAGCTGGGCAAGCTCGACCTGGGCCTTGCCCTCTCGGGTCTTCGCGTGCTGGCTGAAGATGTCGAGGATGACGGCCGTGCGGTCGATCACCTTGACCTTCACCACGTCCTCGAGCGCACGGCGCTGCGACGGAGCGAGCTCGGTGTCCGCGATGACCGTGTCGGCGCCGGTGGCCTTGACGACCATCGCGAGTTCCTCGGCCTTGCCCTTGCCGAGGTAGGTCGCCGGGTCGGGGTTCGGTCGACGCTGGAGGAGTCCGTCGAGGACCACCGCGCCGGCCGTCTCGGCCAGGGCGGACAGCTCCCGCAGGGAGTTCTCGGCGTCCTGTGCGTCACCGTGCGGGTACACGCCGATCAGGACGACCTGCTCGAGCCGCAGTTGGCGGTACTCGACCTCGGTGACGTCCTCGAGCTCGGTGGAGAGGCCCGCGACGCGGCGCAGGGCCGCGCGGTCCTCACGGTCGTACTGGTCGCCGTCGCCGTCCCACCCGTGCTCGTCGACCGAGCGGGTCTGGATCGCCTGAGCGGGGGCGAAGATGGACGATGCTGCGCGGCGGTCGGCGTTGCGCAACACCCGTTCGACGACACCGTCTGCGCTGTCGTCGTTGGTCTGGTCGTTCTGCTGATGGGTATCCGTCATCCTGTCCACAGGGTACCTCCGGCGAGCCTCGGACACACCGGGTTCCCGCTACGGTTCATCCATGGCGAACGACCACTACTTCTCCGCGAACCCGTCATCGGACACCCGCGAACGCCAGATCGACGTCGACCTCGCCGGCCGGCCGCTCACACTGACCACCGCCGCAGGGGTCTTCAGCCCGGACGGCCTCGACCGCGGCACGCGCGTCCTGCTCGGTGCCGTCCCGCCGCCTGCGCACGACGGCGCCCTGCTCGACGTCGGCTGCGGCTGGGGACCGATCGCGATCACGATGGCGCTGCACTCCCCCGACGCGCACGTCTGGGGTGTGGACGTCAACGAACGGGTCCTCGGGCTGGCGCGGACCAACGCCGAGGCAGCCGGGGCGTCGAACGTCACGATCGCCCTGCCCGAGGATGTCCCGGCCGACCTGCGCTTCCGGACGATCTGGTCGAACCCGCCCATCCGGGTCGGCAAGGACGAGCTGCACGAGATCCTGCTCACGTGGCTGCCCCGGCTCGAGGTCGAGGGCGACGCCTGGCTCGTCGTGTCGAAGGACCTCGGGGGTGACTCGCTGCAGCAGTGGCTGGTCGGCGCGCTCGGGGACGGGTTCCGCGTGACGCGGGCGTCCACCGCGAAGGGGTTCCGCGTCATCCGCGTGCATCGCGCCGCGTAGGCGCGCGCGCCGCGCGCGCGGGCCCGCCCCGCGGCAGCCCGCGGCGGCCCGCGGCGGCGGGGCACCGAGTGAGCAGAAGACGACGGGTAGCCGCGAACGACCCGTCGTCTTCTGCTCACTCGACGAAGGAGCGCCCCGCGCACGCGTCCCGCGCCGCGCCCCGCACCCCGCGCCGCGCCCCGCACCCCGGGCCGCGTCAGACCGTCAGGTCCCCGGAGAACACGAGCTCGGCGGGCCCGGACAGCGACACGTGCTCACCGTCCTCTGCCGCGAACATCCGCACCGTCACGACGCCGCCCGGCACCCGCACGCGCCAGGTGTCCGGCGCACCGGACCCGACCCAGTACCGCGTCGCCAGGGCCGCAGCCACCGCACCGGTACCGCACGACAGGGTCTCGCCGCTGCCCCGCTCGTGCACCCGCATCGTGATCTCGCCGACGCCGTCCTTGATGAGCGGATCACCGGGCAGCACGAACTCGACGTTGGCACCGTGCTCGGGCGCCGGGTCGAGCACGGGCAGGAAGGTCAGGTCGAGGTCGGCGAGTTCGTCCTCGGTCGCGACGGCGACGACCACGTGGGGGTTGCCGACGTCGATGCCGATGCCGGGCCGCGCCCCGTCGAGGTTCTTGGCGCGCACCATGACGTCGTCGGACCCACCGCCCTCGATGCCCAGGTCCCACCGGCCGAGGTCGGCGGCGAAGCCGTTGGTGGTCCGCTGGATGTCGACCAGGCCCTTGCGGCTGCCCACGGTCAGGGTCTCGCCGGGTGCCAGCTCGACGAGGCCGGACTCGGTCAGGTACCGCGCGAACACCCGGATGCCGTTGCCGCACATCTCCGCGACCGTGCCGTCGGCGTTGTGGTAGTCCATGAACCACGTCGCCGCGGGTTCGACGGCCACCAGGGCGCGCCCCTCGGGGATCGCCTCGGACCGCACTGCGCGGATCACGCCGTCGCCGCCCACGCCGAACCGTCGGTCCGCGATCGCGCGGATCCGTTCGGGGGTCAGGTCGACGGTGGCGTCGGGGTCGGCGAACAGGACGAAGTCGTTGCCGGTCCCCTGGCCCTTGGTGAAGTGCAGCTCGGTCACGGGACGATCCTACGGGCCAGTTCCGACAGGTCCCCCCGGTCCGCTCCGGTGACGTCGAGGGTCTCGGCGTCGGTGTAGCGCCGGAACCAGGACACCTGCCGACGGGCGTACTTGCGCGTCGCGACACCGGTCGCCTCGACCGCGTCCTCGACGCTCGCCGTCCCCCGCAGCACCTCGAGCGCCTGCGAGTACCCGATCGCGGCCCGCGCGGTCTTCCCCTGTTCGATGCCCTGCTCGCGCAGCGCCGCCACCTCGTCCACGAGCCCGGCGGCGAACATGCCCGCCGCGCGCGCGTGCAGCGCCGCGACGAGCTGCTCGCGGTCGCGCCGCAGGTGCAGGATCCGGGACGGTCGCCAGGCGCGGGGCGCGGACGGGAGGCTCGGGGACACGACCTCGGATCGGCTCGCGATCTCGAGTGCCCGGATCAACCGCCGTGGGTTGCGTGCGTCGATCGTCGCTGCGGCAATCGAGTCCATGCCGCGGAGCCGCTCGAGCAGGATGCCCGGACCGAGCTCGTCGTGCTCGCGCTCGAGCTGCGCGCGGAGTTGCGGGTCGGTGCCGGGGAACGCCAGGTCGAACAGGACGGCGGAGACGTAGAGCCCGCTCCCCCCGACGAGCACGGCGACGCCGCCGTCGGCCTGGATCCGGTCGACGTCCGCTCGGGCCGCCAGCTGGTAGGCGGCGACGCTCGCCTCGTCGGTGATGTCGAGCACGTCGAGTTGGTGGTGCGGGATGCCGTGCCGTTCGTCGACCGAGAGCTTCGCGGTGCCGATGTCCATGCCGCGGTACAGCTGCATGGCGTCGGCGTTGACGATCTCGGCGTTCCGACCGGCGGCGCGGAGGCGTTCGGCGATCGCGATGCCGAGGTCGGACTTGCCGGTCCCCGTCGCCCCGACGACGGCGATCAGATCAGCGTCGAGGGCGTCAGGCTCGGGGTGCTGGGCCGGGTCGCTCTCGGGGGCGTCCCCGACGGGGCCGTCAGCGCCCGACACGGAGCGTGGGCAGCCCGAGCGACACCGGACGCGGACCGTCGCCGGGCGCTGCCGGGGCCGGCACGCCGCAGCTCTCGGCCTCGGCGCGGTCCCAGGCGTCGCCCGCTCGGGTGCGTCGGATGCGCAGTGGAGCGTCGTCGTCGGCGATCAGGAAGTGCGGGGCTGCTCGGGTGACCTCGACCGTGACGACGTCGCCGGGCCGCGGAACCGCGGAGCCCTCCGGAACCGCGAAGTGCACGAGCCGGGAGTCCTCGGCGCGTCCGGACAACCGGCGGGTGGCGTCGTCCTTGCGTCCCTCGCCCGTCGCGACGAGGACCTCGACGCTCCGGCCGACCTGCGCAGCGTTCTCTTCGGCGGTGATGCGTTCCTGCAGGGCGACGAGCCGCTCGTACCGCTCCTGCACGATGTGCTTCGGCAGCTGGTCGTCCATCGTCGCCGCCGGGGTGCCGGGGCGGATGGAGTACTGGAACGTGAAGGCGCTGGCGAACCGCGCCTGCTCGACCACGCGCAGGGTGTCCGCGAAGTCCTCTTCGGTCTCGCCCGGGAACCCGACGATGATGTCGGTCGAGATCGCCGCGTTCGGGATCTTCGCGCGCACCCGGTCGAGGATGCCGAGGAACCGCTCGCTGCGGTAGCTCCGTCGCATGGCCTTGAGGACCCGGTCGGACCCGGACTGCAACGGCATGTGCAGCTGCGGCATCACGTTCGGGGTCTCGGCCATGGCGTCGATGACGTCGTCGGTGAAGGCGGCCGGGTGCGGGCTCGTGAAACGGACGCGCTCGAGACCGTCGATCGTGCCGGCCGCGCGCAGCAGCTTGCCGAACGCCTGTCGGTCGCCGAACTCGACCCCGTAGGAGTTCACGTTCTGACCGAGCAGGGTGACCTCGATCGCGCCGTCGTCGACGAGCGCCTGGATCTCGGCGAGGACGTCGCCCGGGCGGCGATCCTTCTCCTTGCCGCGGAGCGAGGGGACGATGCAGAACGTGCAGGTGTTGTTGCACCCGACCGAGATCGACACCCAACCGCTGTGGGTCGAGTCGCGCTTGGTCGGCAGCGTGGACGGGAACACGTCGAGCGCTTCGAGGATCTCGATCTGCGCTTCGTCGTTGTGCCGTGCACGCTCGAGCAGCGTCGGGAGCGACCCCATGTTGTGGGTCCCGAACACGACGTCGACCCACGGCGCCTTCTCGAGGATGACGTTCTTGTCCTTCTGCGCCAGGCACCCGCCCACGGCGATCTGCATGCCGGGGTGGTCGCGCTTGATGCCGGCGAGCTGCCCGAGGTTGCCGTACAGCCGGTTGTCGGCGTTCTCGCGCACCGCACAGGTGTTGATCACGACGACGTCGGCCTGCTCGCCGTCCGCCGCCGTGTAGCCCGCAGCCTGCAGCGACCCGCTCAGTCGCTCGGAGTCGTGCACGTTCATCTGGCACCCGTAGGTGCGGACTTCGTAGGTGCGCTGGCGCGCTGCGACGGTGGCCATGGTCGTCCCAGTGTAGGTCGGGGCGACTACTCGAACCGCACGGTCCCACGGCCCGTCGGAGGCCGGCGCCCACCGCCGTCGAGGGCCCGCTGCACCGCGATCCGGACGACACCCGAGCCGTAGCCCTTGCGCATCAGGAACCCGGACAGACGGCGCTCGGCAGTGGCACGGTCGAGCCCGCGCATCTGTGGCGCACGCTTGTCGGCGAGCTCCTGCGCGCGGATGAACTCGTCGTCCTCGTCGTCGGCGGCTTCGTCGAGCGCCGTGTCGATCGCGATCTGGTCGATGCCGCGACGACGCAGCTCGGTGACCACGCCTTGCCGCCCCAAACCCTTGCGGGCGTGCAGGCGGTCCACCAGGTCGGTGGCGAGGGCGACGTCGTCGAGCAGCCCGACCCGGGTCAGGCGTTCGATCTCGTGCTCGACCACATCGGGGTCGAGGTCCTGTTGCGTGAGCAGCGTCCTCATTTCGGACTCGCTCACGCCCTTGCGGCCGAGCGCCCGCATGCTGAGCCGCTCGGCGTCGGCGCGCTGCTCGTCGAGGGGACGCGGAGCGTCCGCCGGGTCGAGTTCTTCGCCGCCGGCGATCGAGAAGACCGACGCCGTCGTGGCGTCCGCCCCGTCGTCGTCGTAGCCGTCCTGCTCCGCCCGCGCGGTCCGACCGGAACCGTCGCCGATGACCGGCGAGACCCAGTCGGCCTGTGCACGTGGCCCGCGGAGGGGCAACGGGACGGGGGTGTCCGCGTCGTCCTCGAGCACGGGCTCCGGAACGCTGGGCACCGTCCACGCGGGTTCGGGGGTGGGCTCCGCAGCTGCCGGGGCCCGACGACGGGACCTCGCACCGAACAGGTCGGTGACCGGTGCGAGGCCGTCGTCGTCGTGGTCGGTGCTCACGCGCCCTTGCGCTCCGCGAGCTTCGGCGCGATCGACTCGACCGGGGCCTCTTCCGCCTTGGCGCCACCGACGCCGAGCTTGGCGAGGATCTTGCCCTCGATCTCAGCCGCGGTGTCGGGGTTCTGGATCAGGAAGGAACGCGAGTTCTCCTTGCCCTGACCGAGCTGGTCGCCGTCGTAGGTGTACCAGGCACCCGACTTCTTGACGATGCCGTGGTCGACACCGAAGTCGAGCAGCGAGCCTTCGCGCGAGATGCCGACGCCGTACAGGATGTCGAACTCGGCCTGCTTGAAGGGCGGCGCCATCTTGTTCTTGACGACCTTGACGCGGGTGCGGTTGCCCACCGCGTCGGTGCCGCTCTTCAGCGTCTCGATGCGGCGGATGTCGAGGCGGACGGACGCGTAGAACTTCAGCGCCTTACCGCCCGAGGTGGTCTCCGGGGAACCGAAGAACACACCGATCTTCTCGCGCAGCTGGTTGATGAAGATCATCGTGGTCTGCGTCTGGTTCAGCCCACCGGCGAGCTTCCGCAGCGCCTGGGACATGAGGCGGGCCTGCAGACCGACGTGGGAGTCACCCATCTCGCCCTCGATCTCGGCACGCGGCACCAGTGCTGCGACGGAGTCGATCACGATGAGGTCGATCGAGCCGGAGCGGACGAGCATGTCCGCGATCTCGAGCGCCTGCTCGGCGGTGTCCGGCTGCGACACGAGCAGGGCGTCGATGTCGACACCGAGCTTCTTGGCGTACTCGGGGTCGAGCGCGTGCTCGGCGTCGATGAAGGCCGCGATGCCACCGGCGCGCTGGGCGTTGGCGATGGCGTGGATGGTGAGGGTCGTCTTACCCGACGATTCCGGGCCGTAGATCTCGACGATGCGGCCGCGCGGCAGTCCCCCGATGCCGAGCGCGACGTCGAGCGCCACCGACCCGGTCTGGATGACGTTGACGGGTGCGCGTTCGTCCGAACCGAGGCGCATGATCGCACCCTTGCCGAACTGCCTGTCGATCTGTGCGAGTGCGGTCTCGAGGGCCTTTTCGCGGTCTGCCGGTGATGGCATGGGGTGCTCCTTCGTGCTCGTGTTCGGCCGCCTGTAGGCTGTCGCGTCCACGCCGACCGGTGGTGCAAGGCCGATGGTTCTGCGACAAGGCTTCGGGCTGTTCCCGATGTCCATCAACCTATGGCGGGCCACCGACATCACTGCCGACGGTCACGCGATCTGTGGATGGAACACCCGGGCGACGCCGCTGTGCAGGAACGTACCACCGATCGAACACCCGTTCGAGCAACACGCCGAACACAGTTTCGGTCGACAGCGACAGCGACCGCGACCGCGACAGCGCCACCGAGCGCAGCCGCCTCAGCCCTGCGGCTCCGCCAACCCCTTGCCGTGCCGCCGGTCGAGCGGGACGTCCTGGGAGTCACAGACGGCGTCCCACACACGGCGAGCGTCGACACCCGCACCGAGGGCGTCCACTGCCGAGCGGCCACCGAGCTCCTCGAGCACGACGTCACGGGTGACCACGGACCCGTAGGCCTCGCCGAACACCTGGTCGACGGCCCGCCAGAATTCACTCACCCGCATCCGTCCAGCCTAAACGCTGCCACGCCCCGCTCCCCACGCCGCCGCCCGAACGCAGAACGCCCCCGCCGGGAGGTTCCGGCGGGGGCGTTCGGTGCGGGGCGCTCAGCGCACCGCGAGGTCGTTGTCGAACTCGGCGACGAGGTCGTCCGGGAGCGTGTCGGGGACGGGAGTGAGTCCCTCGACGATCGCGAGGCGGTCGCCCACCTCGCGCATGATCGTGGAGATGGGGGTGTCCAGCGCATCCGCGACGGATGCGAGGATCTCCGAGCTGGCTTCTTTCTGACCACGCTCGACCTCACTGAGGTACCCGAGCGCCACACTGGCCTTGGACGCGACCTGACGGAGGGTCCGGCCCTTCTGCAAGCGGAAGTCCCGAAGCACATCGCCGATTTCCTGACGAACGAGAACCATGAGAACTCCTCCTCTCTGTCGTCTCCGCGCCCGCGCGGTCCGGAGGACCGAGTTCGGGTTCAGCAACAGTAGCGTTGCCGGTTCGAGCATGCTAACCAGGCTGGCTGCCGTCCTGCTGGAGATTGCGTGAGATGTAACCCAGTGGAAACGAGACCTATTCCCGGCCCCGGACCACGGACGACATCCGTGTCAGGAGTTCGGAGACGGTGGCCGTCCGGATTGCCGTGCGGTCGCCGTCCAGGTGCAGTTCCCAGGCAGTGGCACCGTCCGCCGATGCGATGCCGATGAACACGGTGCCCACCGGCTTGCCGTCCTGCGGGTCCGGTCCGGCCACCCCGGTCGTGCTGATCCCCCACGTCGCCGGTTCTCCGTCGACGGCCAGCGCGGTGCGGACACCCGCGGCCATCTGTCGCGCGACCTCGGGATCGACGGCGCCGTTGGCGGCCAGGAGGTCGGCCGACACCCCGAGCACCGAGTGCTTGACGGGTGTCGCGTAGGCCACGACTCCCCCGCGCACCACGGCACTCGCCCCCGGCACGCCGACGAGCGTCGACACGACGAGTCCGCCGGTGAGCGATTCCGCCACGGCGACGGTCGCACCGCGACGCGTCAGGTCGGCGACCAGGTCCAGCGCGATCGCGTCGACCGTGTCGGCAGGGCCGGGAGGCACGGCGTCGGTCGCGTCGTCGGCGCGCGTCACGCGGTGGTCCGGTTGTGCTTCCACGCCTGGTAGAGGTAGTCGATGCCGCTGAGCACGGTGGCGAGGAACGCCGCGGTCATCAGGACCACGTTGACCCAGTGCGCCCAGTCGCCGACGAGCTCCCACCACGGGAAGAGTGCCGACGTCAGGGCGACGGCCTGCAGCACGGTCTTGATCTTGCCGCCGCGACTGGCCGGGATCACCCGGTCCGACAGCACCGCGAAGCGGAACACCGTGATGCCGATCTCGCGCACCATGATGAGCACCGTCACGTACCAGGGCAGCTCGGCCAGGATCGACAGGGCCACGAGCGCGCCGCCGATCAGGACCTTGTCGGCGATCGGGTCGACGAGCTTGCCGAAGTCGGTGACCAGGTTCTGCCGCCGGGCGATGATGCCGTCGGCACTGTCCGTCACGATCGCGACGACGAAGACGATGGCTGCCCAGATGCGCAGCGGGCCGTCGTCGCCGGCGTCGGTGAGCAGCAGCACGAAGAACAACGGCGCCATCAGGATGCGCACCACGGTGATGATGTTCGCGACGTTCGCCGTCGATGCGGGGCCGGGGCCCTTGCGGAGCAGTCGCCCGCGCCAGGGGAACTTCGCGCCGTGCGTCGTGTCCGTGCTGTCCGAGGCGGTCATCGCCTTCACTCCCTGCCCGTCAGTCCCCACGCGTCCTCATCGGGCTCGTCGTGCACTTCATCGTACCCGCGGGTCATGTCGCCCACGGGGTCGGCGCTGTACCGGTCGCCGTCGTCGCTCGGTCCGGGCACGGGGGCCACGGGGGCCGGCGCGGCGGGCGGCTCCTCGCCGCGCAGCTTCGCGAGCACCGATGGCAGCTGGTCGGTGGTCACGAGCACGTCGCGGGCCTTGGACCCCTCGGACGGTCCGACGATGTCGCGGGACTCCATCAGGTCCATCAGGCGGCCGGCCTTGGCGAACCCGACGCGGAGCTTGCGCTGCAGCATCGACGTCGACCCGAACTGCGTCGAGACGACCTGCTCGACGGCCGCGAGCAGGAGCTCGAGGTCGTCGCCGATGTCGGCGTCGATCTCCTTGCGCTCGACCACGGCCTGGACGTCCTGGCGGTACTCGGGCTGGGCCTGGCGGGTGACGTGCTGGACGACCTCGGCGACCTCGCCCTCCTGCACCCAGGCGCCCTGCACACGGAGCGACTTCGACGAACCCATCGGCAGGAAGAGCGCGTCGCCCTGACCGATGAGCTTGTCGGCACCGGGCTGGTCGAGGATGACGCGGGAGTCGGTGACGCTCGTCACCGCGAAGGCGATGCGCGACGGCACGTTCGCCTTGATCAGGCCGGTGATGACGTCCACCGAGGGCCGCTGCGTCGCGAGCACCAGGTGGATGCCGGCGGCGCGGGCGAGCTGGGTGATGCGGACGATCGACTCCTCGACGTCGCGCGGTGCGACGAGCATGAGGTCGGCGAGCTCGTCGACGACGACGAGCAGGTACGGGTACGGCTTGAGCTTCCGCTCGCTGCCCGCCGGCAGGACGATCTCGTTGTTCTCGATCGCCTTGTTGAAGTCGTCGACGTGGCGGAACCCGAAGGACGCCAGGTCGTCGTACCGCATGTCCATCTCCTTCACGACCCACTGCAGCGCCTCTGCCGCCTTCTTGGGGTTCGTGATGATGGGCGTGATGAGGTGCGGGACCCCGGCGTAGATCGAGAGCTCGACGCGCTTCGGGTCGACCAGGACCATGCGGACCTCGGACGGCTTCGCGCGCATGAGCAGCGACGTGATCATCGAGTTGATGAAGACCGACTTGCCGGAACCGGTCGAACCGGCGACGAGCAGGTGCGGCATCTTCGCCAGGTTCGCGACGACGAAGCCGCCCTCGACGTCCTTGCCGACGCCGATCGTCATCGGGTGCTTCGACTTGCGCGCCGCGTTCGAGCGCAGCACGTCGCCGAGGGACACGATCTCGCGGTCCGAGTTCGGGATCTCGACACCGATCGCGCTCTTGCCGGGGATCGGCGAGAGGATGCGGACCTCGTTCGAGGCGACGGCGTACGACAGGTTCTTCGACAGCGCCGTGACGCGCTCGACCTTGACACCAGGGCCGAGCTCGATCTCGTAGCGGGTGACCGTCGGGCCGCGGGAGAACCCGGTGACCTTCGCGTCGACCTTGAACTCGGTGAGCACGCCGGTGATCGCGGCGACGATGTCGTCGTTCGCCTGGCTGCGGGCGACCGAGGGCGTGCCGGAGCTCAGCGTGGTGGCGGCGGGCAGACGGTACGGCTTCGACGGGTCGTCGTCGGTCGCCGCGGCGGAGAGCTCCTCGGGCTCGTCGACGACAGGGTCCTCGACGAGAGGGGCCGCGACCACGTCGGGCACCGCTGGGCGGATCGCCGCGGTCGGCTCCGGACGGGCGGGCACGTCGGTGCCGAAGTCCCGCAGGGCCTGTTCGGCGACCCGCAGGTCCTGCTCGACGGAGTCGTTGAGGTTGACCGACGCGGGCTCGGCCGGGGTCAGGTCCACCAGGCCGGCGGCAGCGCCCGCGTTGGGGCTCGCCACGGGGACGGCGGGTGCAGCCGCCGCGGCGGGCGGCGCCGTGGGCGCGACACCGGTGGCCGGGGTCAGGACGGGGCTGTCGTACGCCGGGTCCTCTTCACGCCCGGACTTGTTCCGGCGCCACCACGGCACGTTGTCACCGTCGGCAGCGTCCTCGCCAGCTGCGCGCTCGTCGCCGAACCCGAGGTCGTCGAAGAGCTGGAAGTCCGTGTCGCCCTTCTTGCCGCGCTTCGGGGTCTTTGCCCGGGCGGCGGGTGCTGCGGCGGCCTCGACCTCGACCTCGGCGGCGGGTGCCGGGGCGCCGAACAGGTAGGCGTACAGCTCGTGCAGGCGACGGCCGACCTTGTTCGGCGGCGTCTTGGTGATGATGAAGAGCGAGAGGACGAGCAGCACGATCGCCACCGGGACGGCGACCCACGCGGTCGCGATCGTCACCAGCCAGCCGATGACCACCCAGCCGAGCACCCCGCCGGCCGCAGCCAGGGCAGGCATGCCGTCGGCTGCGCTCGGTTGCCCGCCGAACACGTGGCAGAGCGAGGCGATCGAGACGAGCAGGATCCCCAGGCCGATGCCGATCCGGGTGTTGTCGTGCACCGAGGCCGGGTGCCGGAACAGCCACCCGGCGAAGACGACCATGATCACCGGCAGCGCGAACGCCAGCCGGCCGAACAACCCACCGAACGTGTACGCGTCCAGTGCGACCGACACGCCGTTCGTCGGGTTGAGCCACTCGACGACGGCACCGGCGATGGCCAGCACGAACAGCAGGAACGGGAACCCGTCGCGCCGCTGGTCCTTCTCGAGGGACTCCTTGCCGAGCAGTCGGAACATCGCCCCGACGCCGTGCGCCATCGCGAGCCAGAAGGTCACGAGCGGGTTCTGCTCACGGAACACCGGTGTCGGTGCAGCCTGCGGCAGCTTCTTCGTCGTGGCCTGGGTGCGCGACGAACCGCGCGTCCCGTTCCCACGGGACGACGTGGACGCGCGCGAGCGCGTGGTCGACTTGGTGCCTCCGGCCATGGGCAGAACCCTAATCCCCACCCAGGACAAACCAAGGGAGGCCCGCCGCAGCATCCGTGACGGACGCTGGACAGGCCTCCCGGTCGAACGCGACGAACGCGACGAACGCGACGAACCGCGCTACGCCTCGATGACCACCGGGACGATCATCGGACGACGACGGTGCTTCGTGTTCACCCAACGACCGACGGTGCGGCGGACGACCTGCCCGAACGCGTGCGAGTCGCGCGTGCCGTTGGCAGCCGCCTCGGCGATCGCCTTGGCGATCTGCGGACGGACGTCGTCGAAGACCGAGTCGTCCTCGGCGAAGCCGCGTGACTGGATCTCCGGGCCGATCACGCACTGGCCGGTGGTGAAGTCCACCGCGGCGAAGATCGAGATGAAGCCCTCCTCCGCCAGGACACGGCGGTCCTTGAGGTCGGCGTCGGTGATCTCGCCCACGGTCGAACCGTCGACGTACACGTAGCCGATGTCGAGTTGGCCGGCGACCGTCGCGACGCCGTCCTTCAGGTCGACGACGATGCCGTCCTGCCCGAGGATCACGTTGCGCGGCGGCACACCCGTCTGGATCGCCAGGTCGGCGTTCGCGTACAGGTGGCGGTGCTCGCCGTGCACGGGCAGGACGTTGCGCGGACGCAGGATGTTGTAGCAGTAGAGCAGTTCGCCGGCCGAGGCGTGCCCGGAGACGTGCACCTTGGCGTTGCCCTTGTGCACGACCTTCGCGCCGAGCTTGGTGAGCCCGTCGATCACGCGGTAGACGGCGTTCTCGTTGCCCGGGATCAGCGACGAGGCGAGGATGACGGTGTCGCCCTCGCCGATCTCGATCTGGTGCTCGAGGTTCGCCATGCGCGCGAGCACGGCCATCGGCTCGCCCTGCGACCCGGTCGACATGTAGACGATCTGGTCGTCGGGGACGTTCTTCGCCTTCTTCGTGTCGATGAGCACGTTCTCGGGCACCCGGAGGTAGCCGAGGTCGGCGGCGATGGTCATGTTGCGGATCATCGAGCGCCCCATGAACGCGACCTTGCGGTTCGCGGCCGCGGCGGCGTCGAGGACCTGCTGCACACGGTGCACGTGCGACGAGAAGCTCGCCACGACGACCTTCTTGCGGGCGCGCGTGATGATGTTCTCGAGGACCGGTCCGATGTCGCGCTCCGGAGCGGTGAAGCCCGGCACGTCGGCGTTCGTCGAGTCCGGCAGGAACAGGTCGACGCCCTGCTCGCCCAGGCGCGCGAAGGCACGGAGGTCGGTGATGCGGTCGTCCAGCGGGAGCTGGTCCATCTTGAAGTCGCCCGTGTGCAGGACACGACCGGCGGGGGTCGTGATCGAGACGGCGAGGGCGTCCGGGATGGAGTGGTTCACGGCCACGAACTCGAGGTGGAACGGGCCGAGCTGCTCGGTCTGGTCCTCGGCCACGACGAGCGTGTACGGCTTGATCCGGTGTTCCTTGAGCTTCGCCTCGACGAGCGCGAGGGTCAGCGTGGAGCCGATCAGCGGGATGTCGTCGCGGAGCTTCAGCAGGTACGGGACCGCGCCGATGTGGTCCTCGTGGCCGTGCGTGAGCACGACACCGAGCACGTCGTCGAGGCGGTCACGGATCGGCGCGAAGTCCGGCAGGATCAGGTCGACCCCGGGCTGGTGTTCCTCGGGGAAGAGCACGCCGGCGTCGACGATGAGCAGCTTGCCCTCGTACTCGTAGACGGTCATGTTGCGACCGATCTCGCCGAGTCCCCCGACGGGGATGACGCGGAGGGTGCCGGGTTCGAGCGGCTGCGGTGTGGAGATCTGGGTGGGCATTCGGTCCTGACTGTCGTGCTGCGCGCGTCCAGCGCGCAGCGGTCTTCCTAACGTGTGGTGCCTGGCACCTTTGGCAGTGCGCCGCCGGCCGCTGCGTTGCGGTCGGGGCGGAAGTTGGAGAAGTCGGCGCCGGGCACGTCGCGCACGGCCTCGAGCGAGGTCTCGATGGCGTACGCCTCGGAGTCCTCGGGGCCGACGAGCGGCAGACGGACGCGCGGGCTGCCGATGCGGCCGAGCCCGTGCAGGATGTACTTCGCCGCGACGGTGCCGGGCACGTGGGTCATCACGGCGCGGACGAGCGGCTCGAGGCGCTTGTGCTCGGCGGTCGCGGTCGCCAGGTCGCCGCGGTTCACGGCGTCGATGATGGTGCGGTACGGCGCGCTCGTGATGTTCGCGGTGACGCCGATGAGGCCGGTGGCGCCGATCGACAGGTGCGGGAGCACGTTCGTGTCGTCGCCGGAGAAGTACATGAGGTCGGTGTTGTTGAGCACGCGGGACACCTCGGCGAAGTCGCCCTTGGCGTCCTTCACCCCGAGGATGTTCGGGTGCTTCGAGGCCCGCACGATCGTCTCGTAAGTGATCGGGATGCCCGTGCGCCCGGGGATGTCGTACAGCAGGACCGGCAGGTCGGTGGCGTCCGCGATCATCCGGAAGTGGGTGAGCACGCCCGCCTGGGTCGGCTTGTTGTAGTACGGCGTGACGATCATCACGCCGTCGGCGCCGGCCTGCTCGCTCTGCTTGTACAGGTGGATCGCGTGCGCGGTCTCGTTCGAGCCGCCGCCCGTGATGATCTTCGCGCGGCCGGCCGCGACGGACTTGCCGACCTCGACCAGACGGAGCTTCTCGGGGTCGGTCAGCGTGCTGGTCTCGCCGGTGGTCCCGGTGACGACGATGCCGTCGGCGCCGGCGGTGATGCAGTCGTCGATGTGCTGCTCGACGCCGGGCCAGTCGACCTCGCCGTCGGCCGTGAACGGCGTCACGAGGGCGACGAGGACCTGACCGAAGGGATTCTCACGCGTGGACACGGGAACCAGAGTACCGGGGATGAGCGTGTCGGCCGCCGTCCGGGTGGACGGTCGCCTGCCTGCGGCGCGGACGGGAGGCCCGGATCGCCTCCGTCAGGCGCGGCCGGCCCGGTGGGAACCAGGTTCCGGACACCACACCACGGGATTGCGCGGTGCTGTGTCCGGAACCTGGTTCCGAACGCTCAGGCGCGGCGCCACTCGAGAAAGCGGTAGCGGGTCCCGCCGTGACGGGACTCCTGCCACGGGCCCTCGTCGGTGAGCGTCCAGCCGTCCGACCCGCCGAGCGTCGGTGCGACGGTGTCGCCAGGGACGTCCACGTCGATGACGGTCTCGGACACCCGGTCGGCGCGGTCCAGCGCCGCGGCGTAGACCTGCCCGCCACCGATGACCCAGACGGGCTCGCCGCTGTCGTCACGGCCATCCAGCGCGGTGCCGAGGTCGTGCACGACCTCGGCACCGTCAGCGGTCCAGGACGCATCGCGGGTGAGCACGACGTTGCGCCGACCGGGCAGCGGGCGGAAGCGCTCCGGCAGGGACTCCCAGGTGCGACGGCCCATCACGACGGTCGCGGTCCCGGTGACCTGCCGGAAGTGCGCGAGGTCCTCGGGCACGTGCCAGGGCATGCCGCCGTCGGCCCCGATGACCCCGCCGGTCGACCGGGCCCAGACCATGCCGAGCATCAGACAGCGACCGCGGCCTTGATCGCCGGGTGGTGGTGGTAGCCGACGACGGTGAAGTCCTCGTACTCGTAGTCGTCGATCGAGTCACGCGGGGCGAGCTCGAGCGTCGGCAACGCGTACGCCGTGCGGGACAGCTGCTCCTCGACCTGCTCGACGTGGTTGTCGTAGACGTGGCAGTCGCCGCCGGTCCAGACGAAGTCGCCGACCTCGAGCCCGGTCTGCGCGGCGATCATGTGGGTCAGCAGCGCGTAGGACGCGATGTTGAACGGCACGCCGAGGAACATGTCCGCGCTGCGCTGGTAGAGCTGGCACGAGAGCTTGCCGTCGTTGACGTAGAACTGGAAGAACGCGTGGCACGGCGCGAGGGCCATCTCCGGGATCTCGGCGACGTTCCACGCCGAGACGATGAGTCGGCGGCTGTCCGGGTTCGTGCGGATCTGCTCGATCACCTGGGCGATCTGGTCCACGTGCTCGCCGGACGGGGTCGGCCACGAACGCCACTGCACGCCGTAGACCGGGCCGAGGTCGCCGTCCGCGTCCGCCCACTCGTTCCAGATCCGGACACCGTGCTCCTGCAGCCAGGTCGCGTTGCCGTCGCCGCGCAGGAACCAGAGCAGCTCGTACGCGATCGACTTGAAGTGCACGCGCTTGGTGGAGACGAGCGGGAACCCCTGCGACAGGTCGTAACGGAGCTGGGCACCGAACAGGCTGCGCGTCCCGGTGCCGGTGCGGTCGCCCTTCGGCGTGCCCTCGGTGAGGACACGGCGGAGCAGGTCCTCGTACGGGGTGGGCACGGTCGGGTCGGGCTGTACGGTCTCGCTGTCGCTCACACGCAGAAGCCTACGTCGGGTGAGTAGCGTTGCAGGCATGGCAGACACGGCGGCAGAGCCGCTCTCGATCCTGATCGCCGGAGCATCCGGCTTCATCGGCACCCCGCTCGTCCGCGCCCTGCGCGAGGCGGGCCACCACGTGACCACGCTCGTGCGCCGCGAGCCGCACACGGCGACGGAGTTCCGCTGGGCCCCCGGACAGCGTCCGCTCGACCCGGCCGTCGTCGACGGTGCCGACGTGGTGATCAACCTGGCGGGGGCCAACATCGGCAAGCTGCCGTGGACCGCGAAGTACCGCGACGAGATCCGGCGCTCGCGCGTCGATGCGACCGAGACCCTGGTCGAGGCGATGCGGCACGCCACCACTCCCCCGGCTCTGTTCCTGTCCGGCTCGGCCTCCGGCATCTACGGCGACCGGCCGTCCGACGTCCTGCAGGACGACGCGGCGCCCGGCACCGGGTTCCTGGCCGAGGTCTGCACCGCGTGGGAGGCCGCGGCGAACGCGGCACCCGAGGGGGTCCGTGTCGTCACGCTGCGCACCGGCATCGTCATCGGCGAGGGCGGCGGCGCGCTCGCACCGATCCTGCCGCTGACGCGGTTCGGGCTCGGCAGCCGCCTCGGCACCGGTGGGCAGCACTGGCCGTGGATCGCGCTCGAGGACGAGGTCGGAGCGATCGTGCACCTGGCGACGAGCCCCCTGGCGTCCGCCGTCAGCGGGCCGGTGAACCTGGCCGGCCCGGAACCCGTGGTCGCTGATCGCATCACGAAGCGCGTCGCCGAGGACCTGCACCGCCCGTACTTGTTCCGGATCCCGGAGTTCGCGCTGCGACTGGCGCTGCAGGACGCAGCGGACGAGATGCTGCTGTCGAGTCAGCAGATGGTGCCGACGAAGCTGCTCGAGTCCGGCTACACCTTCCGCTACACCCGCGCCTCGGACGCGGTCGACGCGGTCCTCTGACCGGGGCTCAGGCGCTCGCCCGTGACAGCGCGGTGCGCATCGCGGCGCGGGCGCGCTTCCGGTCGCCCGCAGCGTCGTAGACGACCCCGAGGCGGTACCAGGCACGCCAGTCCGCCGGGTCGTGCTCGACGGCGGCCCGGTACTGCGGGAAGAGCTCGTCGGCGGCTTCGCGCGTCGGTCGGCCGGACGGACGGACCGGCACGACGTCCTCCGGCGCACCGCCCTCGGCCTCGAGCCGCGCGCCGAGCCGGGTGATCCGGAGGCCGAAGCGGAACTCCAGCACGAGCAGCAGTGCCCCGATCGCCGCGACGACGAACAGGGCGACGCCGATGCCGATGCCGATCGGGATGCCGGTCGCGATGAACGCCACGGCCCGCTGCCCGACGAGCACGATGTAGAGCGCCAACAACACCGTCATCAGGGCCGCGCCCCAGAACGGCGACCGTATCGTGCGACCGGCCCGTGCGATGCGTCCCACCGGGTCAGCCGATGCCGAGGACGCTGCCGAGACCCACGGTGAGTCCGCGGGCGGATCCGAGGGCGGCCAGTGCCGCGCGGATCCCGGCGACGTAGGCGACGTCGTCGTTGGTGTCGTGCCGGATGGTCAGGGTCTCACCGGGGCCGCTGAACAGGACGTCCTGCACGGCCTTCACGCCGGGCAGCCGGAGCGAGTGGATCGGCACGCTCGCCACCTGCTGGCCGCGGGCACGCTGGTCGACGTGCGGCGCCTCGACCGGACCGACGTCGCGGCGGGCATCGGCGATCAGTTCGGCGGTGCGGACCGCCGTGCCGGAGGGCGAGTCGATCTTGCCGGCGTGGTGCGTCTCGACGATCTCGACGGACGGGAACCACGGGGCCGCGATCGTGGCCAGGTGGGTACCGAGCACGGAGCCGATCGAGAAGTTCGGGACGACGAGCACGCCCTGGTCGGGGCGGTCCTGCAAGGCGGTCCGGAGGCTCGCGAGCCGTGCGGCCGACCAGCCCGACGTGCCGACGAGGACGTTCGCGCCGCTCGACAGGGCGTTCTCGACGATCGCGGGGCTGAGCGCCGGCACCGTGACGTCCACGACGAGTGCCGCTCCGCCGAACACCGACGGGGGCGCTTCGTGCGCACCGTCCTTCGAGGACAGGCGGGCGACGAGCTCGAACTCCGGGAGTTCCTCGACGACGGAGGCCACGAGGCCCCCGAGACGACCGGTGGCGCCGACGACGGCGACGGGAGTGACCATGCGGTCCATCCTAGGATCGACGCATGTCAGTCGAGGTCAGGACCGTGCCGGCCGTTCTGCCCGAGGTCGACGTGCTGCTCGACGCGTACCTGGACGAGCGCGAGGCCACGTTCCCGAACGCGCAGGGCACCTACTCGCGCACGCGCACACCGGCGGCGGAGTTCACGCCGCCGAACGGGGTCTTCGCGGTGGCGTACGACGACGGGGTCGCGGTCGGCTGCGGTGGGCTCCGGCGGATCGCCGACGACACGGGGAGCCCCGACGTCGCGGACGGTCCGGACGTCCGGTTCGAGGTCAAGCACGTCTTCGTCACGCCCGCAGGACGAGGCCGGGGCGTGGCGACGGCGGTCATGGATGCCCTCGAGCGCGCCGGCGCCGAACTCGGCGCGACGAGCATCGTCCTCGACACGAACGACTCCCTCGTCGCGGCCGCAGCGATGTACCGCAGCCGGGGCTACGAGCGCGTCGCGCCGTTCAACGAGAACCCGAACGCGACGGCCTGGTACCGCAAGCGCACGGACCGCGAGCCGGTGGTCTGAGCCGCCACGGGCCTCCCGGTCGACGCCGACCACCGGCCGGCGCGCGACGCTAGACCGGTTGGCCGACCGGCAGTCCGGTGCGGAGTTCCACCGGCAGGTGGGCCAGGTCGTTCAGGGTGACCACCTCGGCCGGCTTCGCGGAGCGGATCCGGATGATCGTCAGCGCCGTGTGCGCGACGTTCGTACCCATCCAGCGCCACTCGGGTGCCTGGAACGCCTCGCGCACGAACCAGCCGATCACGGCGTTGTGGGTGATGAGCAGGTCGTGCCGGTCCTCGCGCGCCGGGGTGAACCACTCGGACACGGCGTCGCCCATCTGGGCCTGGCCGGCGATGATCTCCTCTTCGGTGACCCCGCCGTACCAGCCCTGGTACGCGTGCGGCATGTCCGGGGTCGGACCGGAGGGGACGCAGTCGAAGAGCAGCGTCGACGGCTCGGGCTGGATGGAGGGCAGTCGCTGCGCCAGGAACGCCGCGGTCTCGCTCGGTGCCTGCAACGGGGAGTGGTAGACGCCGTCGAACGGCAGTCCGCCCAGGCGGTCGGCGACGAGCATGGCCTGACGCTTGCCGCGCTCGGACAGTTTGCCGTCGCGGAGGCCGTGCTCGGCGTCCTGGTGTTCGCCGTGCCGGACGAGGTACAGGTAGTGGGACATGTCCGTGCTCAGCTGCCCATCCCGATCGCTGCGCCGAGTTCGTCCTGCTGCACGGCCCCGACCACCGACGTGATCGTCGGGCGGGTCAGCAGGTCGCGGGCGAGTTCGAGCACGCCGTCGGTGGTGACCCGATCCACCCGCTCCAGTGCGGTCGACAGGTCGGTGTACTCGCCGGTGCCGAGCTCGGAGCGGCCGAGGCGGGTCATCCGGGCGTCGGAGTCCTCGAGCGACAGGGTCAGCGCACCCTCGATCTGTCCCTTGGCCCGGCGCAGTTCGTCGTCCGTGATGCCGTGGTCCACCATCCGGCGGAACTCGGCGTCGATGATCTCGATCACCCCGGGGACGTTGTCAGGGGCGCAGCCGGCGTAGACGCCGAAGGCACCGTTGTCGAGGTAGGCCGGCGCGAACGAGGACACCGCGTACGCGAGGCCCCGGCGCTCGCGGACCTCTTGGAACAGACGGGAGCTCATGCCGCCACCGAGCACCGCGTTGAGGACGCTCAGGGACGGCCGACGCTCGTCGCGCAGGTCGAGGCCCTGTGATCCGCGGAGCATGCTGACCTGCTCGGTCGGACGGTGCACCACGGAGAGCTTCGGCTCGATGGGGTCCGCGACGGTCTGCGGCGTGCGCCGGGCGAGCGGCTCGGCGTGCGGGGCGTCGTGGAAGACCGCCGCGACCTCGTCGCAGAACCGGTCGTGGTCGACGGCACCGGCGGCCGTCACGACGATGCCGTTCGGGGCGTAGTGCTCGCGGTAGTGGGCCAGGACCTCGTCGCGCTGCACGGCACGGATGCTGTCCGGGGTACCACCGATGGGGCGGCCGAGCGGGTGGGCGCCGAACGCGGCGGCGAAGAAGGCCTCGCCCGCGACGTCGGCCGGGTCGTCGGCGGCCATCGCGAGCTCTTCGAGGATCACGCCACGCTCGACCGCGAAGGCGTCGTCCTCGAGCACGGAGGCGGTCACCATGTCCCCGATCACCTGCACGGCCATCGGGACGTCGGCGTCACGGACCCGTGCGTAGTAGCAGGTGTACTCCTTGGCCGTCGCGGCGTTGTGCTCGCCGCCGACCGAGTCGAACGCGATGGCGATGTCGAGCGCCGACCGGGTCTCGGTGCCCTTGAAGAGCAGGTGTTCGAGGAAGTGCGTCGACCCGAACTGCCCGTCACGCTCGTCGCGCGAGCCGACGCCGACCCAGAACCCGATGCTCGTCGAAGCGGCACCGGGCACCGCCTCGGTCAGCACGCGGACGCCGGAGGGGAGCACGGTGCGACGGACGAAGGCCCCGCCGGACGTCAGGAACGACGTGTCCGGGGCCCCGAGCGGCAGTGGCACTGGCTGGTTCATCGCAGACGAGCCTACTGACCGCACCGCGCTGGCCGCCCAGTTTCCACAGGCCCGGCGCCTGCCACCCGAAGAGGGGTACAAAATATGTGGACAGACCGACTCGTCTGTCTGTCCTCCTTGTGGTACAGTCGTTCACGTCGGATCGGAAGCCCCCCTATATTTCGATCCGGCGGCTCGGGACATCAGTCCTCGCGGCCACGAGTCCCCCCACTCGGTCGCGGAGCCGATGAACCAAGGAGCCACGCTGTGACGGTCGATTCCCCCCAACCGGCCGTCCAGCGTCTCCTTGGTCCGAGCACGAACCTCGCGTCGCCGGACGGGTCGAGCGTCCCCCCGACTCCCCGCTCCGGCGGCGCGAAGGTCCGCATCCTCGAGACGGCCATGCGCCTGTTCTACGAAGAGGGCATCCACAGCGTCGGCGTCGACCGTCTCATCTCCGAGGCGAGCGTCACGAAGGCGACGTTCTACAAGCACTACGGGTCGAAGGACAACCTGATCCTCGCCTACATCCGGACCCAGCACACGCTCGTGCAGGAACGGACGGAGCAGCTCGTCGCCGACGCCGGCTCCCCGGCCGCAGCGGTCCGCGCCTGGGTCGCCGCCCTGGCCGACGAGGTCAACGACCCCGGCTTCCGCGGCTGCGCGTTCCTGAACGCCGCCGCCGAGTACCACGATCCCCGCGACCCCGTGCGCGAGGTCGTCGCCACCCACCGCGACTGGTACACCGACCGGCTCGCGACCCTGCTGCAGGAGTCTGGTCACCAGCTGCCGGGCGACGGTGCCGACGAGCTCATGCTCGCGCGCGACGGGGCGATGGCCGGTGCCTACGCCGGTGACGCCATCGCGGCGACCGCAGCCCTCGGTCGCGTCGTCGACCGCGTCCTCGCCGGCTGACGCGCGGCTGGTCTGTGCGCCGTGCGCGTGCGCGTGCGCGGGCGCACCGTGCGCGTTCTGGCGCCCCGTGCGAGCTTCCGCGCTCCGTGCGCGCCTACAACGCCGCACCCAGCCCCCAACGCCGCACCGCCCGACGAAACGAGCACCGTGTGTCGGGCTTCGGGCGCCCACCGAGGCCACGGGTGTTGGCTGGAGGCATGGCCAACGACCCCAACTGGAACCTCCCCGAGGTCCCCACGTTCACCCTGACCAGCCCCGACTTCACCGACGGCGGTGCGCTGCCGACCTGGGCGCGCGGCACCGACGCCGGTGGCGAGGACCGCTCCCCCGCACTCGAGTGGTCCGGCGCTCCCGAGGGCACGAAGAGCTTCGTGCTCACCGTGTACGACCCCGACGCCCCGACCGGCTCGGGCTTCTGGCACTGGAGCCTGACCGACATCCCGGCGTCCGCGACGTCACTGCCAACGGGTGCCGGCACGGACGACGCCCTGCTGCCGGCCGAGGCACTCCGCCGGCGCAACGAGTTCGGCACCGACACGTTCCTCGGCGCGGCACCGCCCGCCGGCCACGGCGTGCACCGCTACTTCTTCACGCTGAGCGCCCTCGACGTGCCGCTGCTCGAGGCCCCCGCCGACGCGACCCCCGCGGTCGTCGGCTTCGTGCTCCGCGAGCACCTGCTCGGCCGCGCGCAGCTCGTCGGCACGCAGGAGACCCCCGCCGCCTGACGCCGCCCGCCCCACCGCAACAGCGAACGGCCGCCGCCCCGCGAGGGACGACGGCCGTTCGTGTGCCAGGGGTGGATCAGACGGTGGCGTCCGTCGACTCCTCGCGGGCACCGCTGGAGTCGGTGTCCGACTCCTCGGCGACGACCGGCGCGAGCGACAGCTTGCCGCGGTCGTCCACCTTGGTGACCTCGACCAGGACCTTCTGGCCGACGCCCAGGACGTCCTCGACGTTCTCGACCCGCTTGCCACCGGCGAGCTTGCGCACCTCGGAGACGTGGAGCAGACCGTCACGGCCCGGCAGGAGCGACACGAAGGCGCCGAAGGTGGCGATCTTCACGACGGTGCCGAGGAACTGGTCCCCGATCTCCGGGTTGGTCGGGTTCGCGATCGCGTTGACCTGGGCACGAGCAGCCTCGGCCGACGGTCCGTCGACGGCACCGATGTAGACGGTGCCGTTGTCCTCGATCGAGATGTCGGCTCCGGTCTCGTCCTGGATGCCGTTGATCGTCTTGCCCTTCGGGCCGATCAGCTCGCCGATCTTGTCGACGGGGATCTGCACCGAGATGACACGAGGAGCGGTGTCCGCCATCTCGTCGGGGGCGTCGATCGCCTCGTTCAGCACACCGAGGATGGCCGAGCGGGCCTCCTTGGCCTGCTTGAGCGCGGCGTCGAGGACCGTCGACGGGATGCCGTCGAGCTTGGTGTCGAGCTGGATCGCGGTGACGAACTCCGAGGTACCGGCGACCTTGAAGTCCATGTCGCCGAGGGCGTCTTCCGCACCGAGGATGTCGGTCAGCGCCGCGTAGCGGGTCTGACCGTCGACGGTGTCGGACACCAGGCCCATCGCGATGCCGGCGACCGGGGCCTTGAGGGGCACACCGGCGTTGAGCAGCGAGAGGGTCGAGGCGCAGACGGAACCCATCGAGGTCGAGCCGTTGGAGCTGAGCGCCTCGGAGACCTGACGGATGGCGTACGGGAACTCTTCACGCGACGGCAGCACCGGCACGAGGGCGCGCTCGGCGAGGAAGCCGTGCCCGATCTCGCGACGCTTCGGCGAACCCACGCGGCCGGTCTCACCGGTCGAGTAGGGCGGGAAGTTGTAGTGGTGCAGGTAGCGCTTCTTCGTGACGGGCGACAGCGAGTCGATCTGCTGCTCCATCTTGAGCATGTTCAGCGTGGTGACGCCGAGGATCTGCGTCTCGCCGCGCTGGAAGATCGCCGAACCGTGGACGCGCGGGATCACGGCGACCTCGGCGTCGAGCGGACGGATGTCGGCGAGGCCACGGCCGTCCATGCGGATCTGCTCGGTCAGGATGCGGCCGCGGACGACCTTCTTCGTGACCGACTTGTACGCGGCGCTGACCTGCGAGTTGGCGACCTCGGGCAGCGAGCCCGCGGTGACCTGCTCCGCGATGGCCGACTTGACGCGCGACTTGAGTGCGTCGTCGGCGTCCTGGCGCTCGGTCTTCGCGGCGATCTTGTAGACGTCACCGAGCTCGGAGAGCGCGAGGGCCTCGACAGCGGAGTAGACCTCGGGCGCGTACGGCGGGAAGACCGGGTAGTCCTGGATCTCCTTGGCCGACTGCGCGGCGAGCTTGGCCTGGGCGTCGACGAGGGACTTGAGGAACGGCTTGGCCGCCTCGAGACCCTGCGCGACGATGGCCTCGTCGGGCTTGGTGGCGCCGCCCTGGATGAGGTCCCAGGCGTGCTCGGTGGCCTCAGCCTCGACCATCATGATCGCGACGTCCTCGTTGCCCGCGTCGTCCGTGACGACACGGCCGGCGACGGTGAGGTCGAACACGGCCTCGGCGAGCTGCGATGCCTTCGGGAACGCGACCCACTGGTCGCCGATCAGCGCGAGGCGCACACCGGCGATCGGGCCGGAGAACGGCAGACCGGAGATCTGCGTCGACGCGGACGCGGCGTTGATGGCCAGCGCGTCGTAGAACTCGTCCGGAGCGATGCTCAGGACGGTGATGACGATCTGGACCTCGTTGCGCAGGCCGTCGACGAACGACGGGCGCAGCGGCCGGTCGATGAGACGGCAGACCAGGATGGCCTCGGTCGACGGACGGCCTTCGCGGCGGAAGAACGAACCGGGGATCTTGCCGGCGGCGTACGAGCGCTCCTCGACGTCGACGGTCAGCGGGAAGAAGTCGAAGCCTTCACGCGGGTGCTTGCCGGCACTGGTGGCCGAGAGGAGCATCGTTTCCTCGTCGAGGTACGCGGCGACCGCGCCCTGTGCCTGCTGTGCGAGCCGACCGGTCTCGAACCGGACGGTGCGCTTGCCGTACTTGCCGTTGTCGATGACGGCTTCGGCGAACTTGATCTCGGGACCCTCCAAAAGGGCGCCTCCTTGATGTGTTTCCGGCAGGCCTTGGCGACGGCACTCGATGGTGCGTGCGCGCCGATCGTTCCGGACGCATGTCTGGCCAGCAGTAGAAGCACTCGGGAAACCGTTCCGGCCCGCGAGCCACCACCGATGACCAGCTCCGTGCCCGGCCTGCGCAGTGTTGTGTGTGACGTCCGGGGAATGAGTCCTCGGACACGGTGGACTTTACCAGTCCTCAGGCTGTCGGCGGCGCGGCTCGCTGGACTCGTGGTGAACATCGGTAGCCTGCCGAACATGCGTCTCACCCCTTCGCGGGGCGTGCTCGTCGCGGCCGCCGTGGTCGTCGGCGCGCTCGTCGCCCCGGTCCTCACCGCTGTCCCGGCGACCGCGACGGAGTACCCGACGTGGCAGGACGTCCAGCGGGCGAAGGGCAACGAGCAGTCGAAGCGTGCCGAGGTCTCGAAGGTCCAGGCGGCACTGCAGTCTGCGCAGGACGAGGCCGCCGCGAAGTCGCAGGCAGCGCTGACGGCATCGTCGAAGGCGGACGCCGCCGAGGCGGAGCTGGCGAGCGCCACCCAGGCCGCCACGAGCCTCCAGGCCCAGGCGCAGCAGGCGTCGGAGACGGCCGAGCGCGCGCAGACGCGCGCCGGACAGCTCGCCGCGAACCTGTACCGCGACGGCAGCACGAACCAGATGACCACCCGGATCGCGACGGCGAAGAACCCCGACCAACTGCTCTACCAGCTCGGCGCCCTCGGCCAGCTGTCGTCGACCTGGTCCGGCGTGATGGACGAGGCATCGGTCGCCGCCGGCACGGCGTCGTCACTGCACGAGCAGGCCGAACGGGCCGAACGCGAGCGCGCGACGCGCGCGCAGGCAGCCGAGGAGCGCTCGGCCGCGGCGGAGTCGGCCGAGGCTGTGGCGAACGCCGCGGTCGAGTCGACCGAACAGCACAGCGACCAGCTGTACGCGCAGCTGGCCTCGCTTCGGGACACCACCGCGAAGCAGGCAGCCGGGTACGAGCTCGGGCAGAAGGTCGCGGCACAGAAGGCCGAGCAGCAGCGGAAGCGCGCGGCGGCTGCGGCAGCACAGGCGGCCGCAGCAGCCTCGGCGAGCGCCGACACTGGCGGGAGCACGGGCGCCAGCGGCGGCTCGGGCACGAGCTACCCGAGCACCGGCGGCGTCGTCGTCGACCCGGCAGCGGCGCAGGGCTACGCCAGGAGCGCCCTCGGGTCCTACGGCTGGGGCGACGACCAGTTCTCGTGCCTGGTGTCGCTGTGGACGCAGGAGTCCGGCTGGCGGGCCAACGCGCTGAACGCCTCGAGCGGCGCCTACGGCATCCCGCAGTCGCTGCCGGCCGACAAGATGTCGGCGGCCGGGGCGGATTGGCGGACGAACGCGAACACGCAGATCAACTGGGGGCTCGCCTACATCAAGAGCGCCTACGGGTCGCCCTGTGGTGCATGGGGCCACGAGATGAGCGTCAACCCGCACTGGTACTGAGCGCCCCGATTCACCGCTCGACCAGCCGGAGCGCCTGCAGCGGGCACATCGCCACAGCGTCCGCAGCGGCGGCACGTTCGTCCGGTCGCACCGGCACGTCCCGCGTCCCCCCGCCGTCCCGCGCGATCGGGTAGCCCCACTCGTCCCGCGCCAAGCGTTCGGCGAACAGCTCCGTGCACAGCCCGCGGCCCCGGCAGCGGGTCCAGTCCACGTGCAGCGCCGCGTCGCCGGCAGCCGCCCGGCCACCGGTCATCGTGCACCCCCGACCAGACACCGGCCACCGAGGTGGGCCTGCACGTCGTCGTGGAACACGTCGAGTGCGCTGCGCACCATCCGCGCGACGCCGTCCGGGTGATGACAGGCGCCGCGTCCGTCGACGAGCGCGGCGACCCGGCGCACCTCGGCGGCCAGGTCTGACGGTCCGGCGAGCCGTGCCCCGTGCCGGCCCGCCGCCAGCGCGGCGACCACGTCGGCGATCCGCGGCAGGCCGTTCACGCACGGCCCGCAGCGTCCGGCGGAGGCGCCGGCGAGTGCCGCGGCGAGCCGTGCCGTCACCCCGATCGGACAGGTCCGGTCGTCGAGCACGGCCAGCACGCCGGCTCCGGGCGCCGCACCCCACGGCGCGAGCCCGTCGACGTCGAACGTCGCATCGAGCGCCGCGGCCGGCACCCAGGTGCCGCCCCACCCACCGACCAGGACGGCTCGCGTCCGTCGCGGGTCGGCGGCCGTCAGCCGGGAGGCCTCCAGCAGCTGCCCGAGCGGCGCACCCCCGGCGGTCTCCAGCACCACGGCCCCGGCCGGGTCCGTCACGTCGCTGACCGTCACGAGTCGGGTGCCGGGAGCACTCGCGCTGCCGACGCTGCGCGCCCACACGGCCCCGTACCGTGCGACGAGTGCCGCCTGGGCGAGGGTCTCGACGTTCGACACGAGGGTCGGGCGGCCGCTCGGGCCACGCTCGGCGAGCCGGACGACACGGTCCTCCGGCAGTCCTCGTCCACCGGCGACGGCCGAGGCGAGTGCCGTGGCCTGCCCGGCGACGAACGAGCTGTGCGGCAGGACCCGGACCGCGATGGCGACCGGGTCGGTGCGTTCCGCCAGTGCGCGTCCGACCCGGTCGGCGAGCCGCTCGCTGGTGGCGACGACGGCCTCGGTCGCGCCGATCGCCTGTGCCGCGACGACGATGCCGTCGAGCACCAGGTGCGGTGCTCGCTCGAGCAGGACGGCGTCCTTGCGGCTGGCCGGTTCACCCTCGGCACCGTTCGCGATGACGGTCGGAGCGCCACGGCTGCCGCGCCGGCTCCGTCCCGCCACGGCGTCGAGCTTGCGGGCGAGCGGGAACCCGGCTCCCCCACGGCCGTCGACCCCGGCCAGGGCGATCTCGTCGATGACCCCCGGCCCGACGTGCGGGAGCGGGCCGTGGGTGCGTTCGTGGTCGTCGAGCCCGGGGCCGGCTGCGGCGAGGAGTCGCTGCGTGCCGGTCGGCGGCTGGACGGTGAGCGGGTGGGTCACGGTCATCGGAGGGCCTCCATCGGCTGCGGGTCGATCGGGTGCGGGCCGGCCGGGTGCGGGCGTCCCGTCGGCGGGGAACGGAACTCGGTGACGCGGGCGGTGCAGCGCCAGGCGACGGCACCGACGACCGCGGCGGCGCACACCCCGGCGACGACCAGGAACCAGGCGGACGTACCGTCGGTCCCGGTGCCGATCGCGTGCGCCAGGGCGATCGGCCACATCGCGTACGCCGCCCAGTGCACGGCGCGGAACACCCGCGGCCCGATCACCCGGCGGAGCATGCCCGTGACGACGAGCACCACGAGCAGGTCGACCGCGAGCGTGCCGAGGCCGAGCCAGAACCAGCGGTAGGCACCGACGAACGGCACGATCGTGTCGACGAGCCGGAGTTCGGCCTCGGTGTCCAGCAGGAGCGTCACGACGTGCACGACCACGAGCACGGTGGACGCCAGGGCGACGTCGCGGTGCACGAGCTGCACGGCGAACCGCGGCAGGCCGGGGAGCGGTCGTCCGCCGCGCGTCACGATGCCGAGCAGGACCGTCAGGGTCAGGAGCACGACGGCGGCGACGCCCATCCCGCGGCCGATCACCCAGAGCGCGGTGTCCATCAGGCGGCGTCCGCTCCGCCGAGGTGGTCGGCCCGGTCGAGGTCATCGGCCCGGTCGGCAGCCTGCTCGTCGGGCCAGCCGCCGAGCCGCACCACGGAGCCGTCGGCGGCGACGAGGCGCGCGGCCCGACCGCTCTGCCGGAGCCAATCGACGGCGCCGTGCCCGCGGACCACGGCGGCCGTGGTCATCGTGTTCGCGGTGACGCACGACGGGGCGACGACGGTCACCGACCGCCACACCGGGTCGGCGGGCAGGCCCCACCGCGGGTCGAGGATGTGGTGTCGCGCGGTGCCGTCCTGCTCCCAGCGACGCTTCTGCGTGCTCGAGGTCGCGACGGACCACCCCGAGGCGATGCGGACGTGGTCGACGGGGTCGAACTCCCGGTCCTGCACGCGCACCTGCCAGCCGCCGGCCGGGTCCGGGCCGGCGGTGGCGACGTCCCCGCCGAGGGAGACGAGTGCGCCGACGCCGAGTCGGGCGGTGATGCTCGCGGCCGCCATGTCCGCGGCGGCGGCCTTCGCCGTGGCACCGAGGTCGAGGGTCACGCCCTCGGGGACCCGCAGGAAGGTGCCGGAGAGCAGGATCCGCTGCCATGCCGGGCGGTCGTCGAACGATCGGGCCAGGGTCTCCGGCGACGGCTGCGGCGGGGCGTCCGCGAACGCGGCGTCGTACCCGAGCGACACCATCCGGCGACCGAGCGTCGGGTCGACGTCCCCGTCCGACAGCCGTGCGGCGTCGACGGCCTGGTGCACGAGCGTCGCGAGCAGGGGCGAGACCTCGGTGCCGCGCACCAGGTCATCGGCCCGGGCGAGGAGTTCGGAGTCGTCACGGAAGCGGCTGCACGCCGCGTCGACGGCTGCGGTGACCTCGCGGACGCAGGCCTCGGCGGCGGCGAGGTGGCGGCGGTCCCGGTGGTCGAGGACGACGCGGGCGGTGGTGGTCCAGAGGTCCCACTCGGCGGCGGCGCGCACGGTCACGATCCCGTCGTCGTCGTGTCGGACGAACCACCTGTGGTGCCCTGCGAGACCCCGGTGTCGCTCGACGTGTCGGTCGACGTGTCGCTCGATGTGCCGCTCGACGTGCCACTCGACGACGAGGACGAGGACCCGGAGTCCGTGGTGGCGTCGCTCGACGTCCCGGTACCCGAACCGGAGTCCGTCGAAGTGCTGGTGCTCGTCGACGTGTCGGTCGTCATCGTGCCGGCCTGCTCGTGCCCGAACCACAGCCCGGCACCCGTGACCGCCGCGACCGCGAGCCCGCCCAGGCTCACGAGCGCACTCGTGACCCGTGCGGATCGCCTGCCCTTGCCTCTGGTGTCCATCGGTCCTCCTCGTCGTCATGACGAGGTTCCCGAGCCCACCGATGAGCCAGCCGCCAGCCGGCCGGACTCCACCCCCACGAACCCTGTGGCGCACCTAAGAGCCCGTCCGCAAGACGCCGGCGTGCTCACAAGACGCCGGCGTGCTCACAAGACGCCGGCGTGCTCGCAGGACGCCGGCGTGCTGAGAAGACGCCGGCGTGTTCACCCGACGCCCCCGAGTCAGCGAGACGCCTCCAGATCCGGCGGCGTCTCAGCACGACGACGGCGTCTTCCGGGACGGGACACGGGGTCAGTGGCCGAGGCCACCGAGCAGGCTCGCGAAGTCCGGGGTCGCGGGGAGCGCGTCGGCTTCCTGCGAGGTCCGCCGGGAGGCCCGGGTCGCCCAGGCCAGGTCGGCTCCCGCCCGGCGGATGCGTCCGTCCAGGGCCGCGGCGTCGCCGTCGCTCCCCCAGTCGTCCGTCGCCGCGAAGACACCGGTCGGCACGACCGCAGCGCGGAGGTACGCGAAGACCGGGCGGAGCGCGTGGTCGATCGCGAGCGAGTGCCGCGAGGTCCCCCCGGTCGCACCGAGGAGCACGGGCATGTCGGCGAACGAGTCCTTGTCGAGGACGTCGAGGAACGACTTCGCCAGCCCGCTCACGCCCGCCGTGAAGATCGGCGTGACGAACACGACGGCGTCGGCCTCGACCACGGTGGCCATCGCGGCGGACAGTGCCGGCGCCGCGAACCCGGTGAGCATGGCGTCCGTGATCTCGTGGGCCAGCGGACGCAGGTCGACGTGCACGACGCGGGACGGGCCTCCCGGTCGGCCCGTGGCATCCGGTGCGGCGAGCGCCGCGACCGTGGCGTCACCGAGGCGGTCGGCGAGCAGGCGGGTGGAGCTGGGCTCGGAGAGCCCGGCGGAGACGACGGCGATGGTGGTCATGGTGCTTCCCGACTTTCGATGCGTTTGCATGAACATCGTAGTGAACCCTGCGCGCGACGCAACCATTCCCGGGGGAACGGAGAACGCCCCGGCCCTCTCGAAGAGGACCGGGGCGTTCAGTCAAGCCGTGAGGCGTCGACTAGCGGCGCAGGCCGAGACGCTCGATGAGCGTGCGGTAGCGGGCGATGTCGACGTCGGAGAGGTAACCGAGGAGACGGCGACGCTGACCGACCATGAGCAGCAGACCACGACGCGAGTGGTGGTCGTGCTTGTGCTCCTTGAGGTGCTCGTTCAGGTCGTTGATACGACGCGTCAGAACGGCGACCTGGACCTCGGGGGAACCGGTGTCGCCCGGGTGGGTCGCGTACTCTTCGATGATCTCCTGCTTGACCTTCGCGTCAAGTGCCATGCGTAGATCCCCTTTCAGTCCGTTGCGCGGTGCCCGTGCCTGATGCACGAGCGCTCTTTGTCCGCGGCCGTTCGACGGCAACCGCGCAAGACTACCAGAGTCCTAGGCGGTCCTGGCGCGCAGGCGACGACGACGTGGGGCGGGCAGCAGGCTGCGCACGAGCCCGACGAGCGTCGCGCCGAGCAGGCCGCCGAGGCCGTTCGACAGGACGTCGCGGGGATCGGCCACGCGGTAGGGCAGGTACGTGGCCTGCGCGAACTCGATGCCGGTCGACAGGACGACGGCGACCACGGCGCCGAGGATCCACCAGCGGCGCGGCAACCAGAGCGCGGCGAGCATGCCGACCGGCACGAACATCGCGATGTTGGCGAGGAACTCGGTGCGCTCGTAGGTGAACCAGGTGCCGTGCGGCAGCTGCTGCACCCAGGCGATCGCGTGCAGCACGAACGAGTTCTGCGCCGACGTGAACACCTGCGGCGTCAGCGTCATCCGCCAGATCACCCAGGCGTACGCCGCGGTCACGGCGAGGAGGAGGAGTCGACGGAACATCCCGACAGTCTGCGGCACCGCCCTGCACGCCCGCTGGAGCGCTCCTGGCAGAAGCCGCCGGTCGAGCTGGACGAACACCCCGGCGGCCTGGTCAGGACTCCCCCGCACCTGCCAGCATGGGGGCGAGCAGGGAGGACCGCCGGATGCCGGAGGAGCACCAGGGGACGCGCAGGTCGGCCCGACGCCAGTGGGCGTGGATCGCCGCCGCGGTGGTCGCCGTCGCCGCGGTGGTCACGACGATCGTGGTCGTCGCGCCGCACGGGGGCACCGGGCCGGACGCCGACCCCACGGCGAGCGGACGCGACGTCGTCGCCCGGAAGACGGCGGAGCAGGCGTTCCCCGGTGGGCTCGCGCACCAGCCGGTGGACGAGAACCAACCGGGCCTCCGCGAACGCCAGGCCCGTGCGGCGGGGCACGAGGACACCGCGGCGCAGATCGCCCGGATCGCCGACCAGCCGATCGCCACCTGGCTCACGAACACCTCGCGGTCCGAGACCCGCTCGACCATCCGCGCCGTCGTCCGGAACGCCGAACGCCAGCAGGCCACCCCGGTCTTCGTCCTGTACACCGTGCCGGATCGTGACTGCGGCAGCTACTCGAAGGGCGGCACGACCGACGACGCGTACCTGCCGTGGGTCCGCTCCGCCGTCCGCGCGATGGCCGGGTCCGGGGCGGTCGTGCTCGTCGAGCCGGATGCGATCGCGCAGATCCAGAACTGCGAGCGGATCCGCGACTCCCGGCTCCCCCTGCTCCGCAAGGCGGTGGACGCGCTGACCGGGCACGGGCTGACGGTGTACCTGGACGGCGGCAACGAGAACCGGGTCCCGACGGCGACGATGGCCGACTGGCTGCGGCAGGCCGGGGTGGACGAGGTCCAGGGCTTCTTCACGAACGTGTCGAACTTCTACCGGGTCGACCAGGAGCGTGCCTACGCCGACGAGCTCGCCGACGCAATCGGGGGCGATCCGCACTTCGTCATCGACGTCTCCCGCAACGGCCAGGGGTGGCGCGGCACCTGGTGCAACCCCGAGGGCGCCGGGCTCGGCCAGGCTCCGCACGTGACCGGCGGGTCGAGCCGGCTCGACGCCCTGCTGTGGGTGAAGACCCCGGGGCTCAGCGACGGCACGTGCAACGGCGGGCCGGCCGCCGGACAGTGGTGGGAGTCGTACGCGCTCGCGCTGGTCGAGAACCGCAAGCGCGACTGAGCCGGTGCCGGTGTGTCGGTATCCGGTGGTTGCATGAGCCCATGACCCCGACCGACAGCCGGCGCTCCGTCGTCCCGCCCTACCTGCTCCACGCCGTGGCCCAGGCGGCCGAGTTCCCCCGGGCGGCATCGGCGGCCCGCACCGCACTGGCGTCGCTCGAGGCCGTGCAGGCCCCGAAGCACCGGCACCTGGTCGCGCCGCGCAGCCTCAGCAGCACCGGCACCGGCACCGGCACCGGCACCGGCACCGTCGACCGATCGCCGCAGCGCACGATCGCCGATGCACGCGGCACGACGACGCTGCCCGGCGCCGTGGTCCGTCGCGAAGGAGACGCGGACACCGGTGACGCGGCCGTCGACGAGGCGTACGCGGGCCTCGGTGCGACCCACGCGTTCTGGCTCGACGTGTTCGGCCGGGTGTCGATCGACGGCGCCGGGCTCCCCCTCGACGCCACCGTCCACTTCGGGCAGGACTACGACAACGCCTACTGGGACGGCAGCCGGATGGTGTTCGGCGACGGCGACGACGAGGTCTTCCGGCGCTTCACGATCGCGCTCGACGTCATCGGGCACGAACTGGCGCACGGCGTCACGCAGTACACCGCCGACCTGACGTACCAGGGGCAGTCCGGGGCGCTCAACGAGTCGATCAGCGACGTCTTCGGCTCGCTCGTCGCCCAGTACGCCGCCGGGCAGACCGCCGACCAGGCGAGCTGGCTCATCGGCGAGGGCCTCTTCACCGATGCGGTGCACGGCGACGCCCTGCGCTCGATGCGGGCCCCGGGCACCGCCTACGACGACCCGGTGCTCGGCAAGGACCCGCAGCCGGCGACCATGGCCGACTTCGTGGTGACGACCGACGACGCCGGCGGGGTGCACACCAACTCCGGCATCCCGAACCACGCGTTCTTCCTGGCGGCGACGAGCATCGGCGGGCACGCCTGGCAGGGCGCCGGTGCCGTGTGGTGGGACGCCCTGACCTCGGACGCCGTCACCGCGTCGATCGACTTCGCGGGGTTCGCCGCCGTGACGATCACGGCCGCTGGGTCCCGGTTCGGCGCCGGTTCCGCAGAGCACACCGCGGTGCAGGACGCCTGGCGGACGGTGGGCGTCCTGGGCTGAGCCGGTGGTCCGCCGCGCACCGGCGTACGGTCGGGGCATGCACATCGACGTCCGCCGCACCGGAGGCTTCGCCGGCACCACGCGGCGCTGGCGGGTCGACACCGACACGACCGACGACCCCACCGCGTGGTCCGAAGTGGTCGACGCGCTGCCCCGGTCCCCCGCGGCGGCGGTGCACGCCGGACCGCCGGTCCCCGACGACTTCACGTGGACGATCACCGTCGAGCGCACGACCGTGACGATCCCGGGCCGCCGCCTCGACGGTGCGTGGGCCGACCTGGTCGCGCGCGTCCGCTCTGCAGGCGACCCGTCCTGAGACGGCGGGGGTGTGGCGGGCCCGCCACGGGCCTCCCGGCCGCCACCGAGTGGCGCGGCCCGCGCCTCAGGCGACGTCGATGACCGTCAGGCGGCGCGTCGGACGGGTCATCGCGACGTAGACCGCAGCGGCCGCTCGTGCCGCGTCGGCACCGACCCGGTCGGGGTCGACGAGCAGCACGCCGTCGAACTCGAGGCCCTTGGCGTCCGCCCCGGTCAGCACCGTGAGCGATCCGGCGTGCGGCGAGGTGAGCCCGCGCACGTCGGCCTCGGTGCGGGCGAGGCGCTGCCGGACGGCGTCCACCTCGGACTCGGGGACGATCACGCCGATGGTGCCGGCACCGATCCGCGACCGTTCGGCGTCGGCGACGGACACGACCGTGTCGAGCAGGTCGGCACGGGCGACACGGACGCGCTCGACGGGGTCGCCGTCGCGCACGGCCTCGTTCCGGGTGACGGTCAGGCCGGCACGGTCGGCGAACACCCCGGCGGCCTCGACGATCGACCGCGGGGTGCGGTAGTTCACGGTGAGCTGCGCGATGCGGTGGTCGAGGGGCACGAGGGGCGCACGGCCCCGACGCCGGCGGGCCAGCGCACCGAGCACGTCGTCCCAGGTACGGGCGGCTCCCGGCGAGGAGCCCTGGGCCATGTCGCCCACGATCGTGAAGGACCGCAGCGGGTTGCGGCGGGCGAGCACCCGCCACTGCATCGGCGAGAGCTCCTGCGCCTCGTCGACCACGATGTGTCCGTAGGTCCACTCGCGGTCGTCGGCGGCTCGCTCGGCCGTCGAGCGGGGGTCCCCGCCCTCGGCGAACGAACCGGCGACCTGTTCGGCGGTGACGATCCCCTCGACGCCCATGTTCTCGATGGCCTGACGGGCGTTCTCGATGTCACGGTTCCGGCTGGCCTTCGCCGCGCGCTTGGCGGCACCGCCGGTCGGGTCGAACGGGCCGAGCAGTTCGGCGGCCTCGTCGAGCAGGGGGACGTCCTCGACCGTCCAGGCAGCCCCGCGGGCACGCTGCAGCAGTGCGCGGCGCTCCGGGGTCCAGTCCGGGGTCAGCGAGGCGAGCCAGTTCGGGCGGGCGTACAGGTCCTCGAGGAACTTCTCCGGCGGCAGCGGCAACCAAGCGGTGTTGAGCAGTACCCGGGCGTCGTACGAGCTCCGGATGTCCTCGCGCAGGACCTTCTCGTCGGCCTCGTCCACCGTCGTGCCGCGCTCGCGGAGCTGTTCGGCGAGCAAGCGGGTCATCGAGTCGAGGGCGATCTTGTTGAACGTGACGCGCGCGGCGTTGTGGGGCTTGCCGCGGTCCTGCGCTCGCTTCATGGCGTCAGCCACGAGCTGCGGCGTCACGACGAGCCGCTCGCCCTCGACGTCGAGGACGACCGACTCGGTCGGCACCACCTGCCGCGACCGGACGGCGCGACGCAGCAGCGACGCCGTCTGCGCCGAGCCCTTCACGGCGGCGACGTCGCGCTGGTCGTGCGTCGTCGCGTGCACACCCGGGTACAGCGAGCCGAGCGAGGCCATCACGACCCCGGTCTCGCCGAGCGACGGCAGCACCTGCTCGATGTAGGTCAGGAACGCCGACGACGGACCGACCATGAGGACCCCGGAGCCGCGCAGCCGCTCGCGATACGAGTACAGCAGGTACGCGGCACGGTGCAGCGCCACGGCGGTCTTGCCGGTGCCGGGGCCGCCCTGCACGATGAGGACACCCTCGAGGGGTGAGCGGATGATCCGGTCCTGCTCGCCCTGGATGGTCGCGACGATGTCGGTCATCCGGCCGGTGCGCTCGGCGGTCACCGCGGCCAGCAGTGCCCCCTCGCCCTGCAGGTGGGTGCGGTCGTCGTCGTACAGCGACGCGTCGAAGACCTCGTCCTCGACACCGACGACCCGCCGGCCCTCGAGCGACAGGTGACGACGTGACCGCATGCCCATCGGGTGCGCCGCGGTGGCCTGGTAGAACGCGCTGGCTCCCGGCACACGCCAGTCGAGCAGCAGCGGTCGGTGGTCGGCGTCGCGGAGCCCCACGCGGCCGATGTAGCGGAAGGTGTCCTCGGCGGTGTCGGGCTCGGAGACCTCGAGCCGGCCGAAGACCAGCCGGTCCCCGACGCGCTCGAGCGTCGCCACGGTGTCCTCGTAGAGCCGGGCGTACGCGTCACGCTCGCTGCGGCTCTGGTGGTTCCCGCCGACCGTCTGACGACGGGTCTCGGCGAGACGCTGCTCGGCCTCGGCGGTCAACTCGTCCAGACGGCGGAAGAGCCCGTCGACGTAGCCGCGCTCGCGGTCGATCTCGGTCGGTTCTGACACACACAACCCTTCGGGAAGAGGGGAATCCAGTGTACTGCCCGCTGGAGCCCCGCCGTTCCCGAAGGGTCGTGCTGCGCGGCACGTCGCCGCGCCGTGCGTCACATCTCTTCGTGCGTGTCCGGGTCCGCGTCCCAGAGCCGGCCGCGCTCGAGGCCGGAGATCGCCTGCACCTCGGCGTCGGTGAGCTCGAAGCCGAACACGTCGAGGTTCTCGCGCTGCCGCGTGGCGTCGGCCGACTTCGGCACCGGCACCGCGCCGAGCTGGACGTGCCACCGCAGCACGACCTGGCCCGGGGTCACACCGTGGGCAGCTGCGGCGTCGGTGATCGGCTGCTCGGTGAGGAGCTCCGACCGGACCGCGAGCGGGCTCCAGCTCTCGGTCACGATGCCGAGCTCCTGGTGCACCTTCCGCAGTTCTGCCTGGGGGAAGTACGGGTGCAGCTCGACCTGGTTCACGGCCGGGGCGACACCGGTCGCGTCGATGATGCGGCGCAGGTGCTCCGGGGTGAAGTTCGAGACGCCGATCGAACGGACCTTGCCGCTGTCGCGGAGGTCGACGAACGCCTTCCAGGTGTCGACGAACTTGTCCACCGACGGGTTCGGCCAGTGGATCAGGTACAGGTCGACGTGGTCGAGTCCGAGGTTGCCCAGGGTCTCGTCGATCGAGCGGTGCGCCTCGTCGTAGCCGTGGTGCCGGCCGGGGAGCTTCGAGGTGACGACGAGGTCCTCGCGGGCCACGTCGGACTCGCGGACGGCTCGGCCGACCGCGTCCTCGTTGCCGTAGTTCAGCGCCGTGTCCAGCAGCCGGTAGCCGCTGCTGATCGCGGTGCCGACGGCGGCCGCGCCCTCGTCGCCGTTCAGGCCGTAGGTGCCGAGGCCGAGTTCCGGGAACCGGTGGCCGTCGTTGAGTTCGATGGTCGGCGCGCCGACCTGCATCAGCGCACTCCGAGCAGGTCGATCACGAAGATCAGGGTCTTGCCGGACAGGAAGTGGCCGCCGCCGGCGGGGCCGTAGGCGAGCTCCGGCGGGACGACGAGCTTGCGGCGACCGCCGACCTCCATGCCGGGGATGCCCTCCTGCCAGCCGCGCACGAGCGCCGCGAGCGGGAAGTCGATGGGCTCGCCGCGGTTCCACGAGCTGTCGAACTCCTCGCCGGTCTCGTACTCGACGCCGGCGTAGTGGACCTTGACGGTCGACCCGGCGCTCGCGACGTCGCCGTCACCCTCGACGATGTCGGTGATGACGAGTTCGGTGGGGGCGGGGCCCTCGGGAGCGTCGAACTCGGGCTTGCTGTTGAGGTCAGTCATGCGTTCCAGTCAACCAGAGCGCGGCAACGGCAGGCGCACCGGCCACCCAGGCCGCAGAATGGTTCCACCGTGACACGACCCACTCCCGCACCGCCGCGCCGCCGCCTGCTCGCCGACCTCACCCCGCTCCGCCGCTCCCCCGCGTTCGCACGCCTCTGGGCGGGCACGGCGATCGCCGGCATCGGCACCCAGATGACCAACGTGGCGGTCGGGCTCGAGGTGTACGAGATCACGCACTCGACCTTCGCCGTGGCCCTGGTCGGCGTCATCGCGCTGCTGCCGATGATCGTCGCCGGCCTGTACGGCGGGATGCTCGCGGACGCCTTCGACCGGCGCCTGGTCGCACTCGTCTCGTCGATCATCGCCTGGGTCGCGGTCGCCCTGATCGCGACCCATGCCTGGCTCGGACTGCACAGCGTCCTGCTGCTCTACGTCCTGGCCACCGTGAACGCCGTCGCCGCGACCGTCAGCAACGCCTCGCGCTCGGCGATCGTGCCCCGGCTGGTCGGCACCGACATGCTCCCCGCGGCGAGCGCCCTGGGCGGCATCGCGTCCGGGTTCCAGGTCACCGTCGGCCCGGCGGTCGCCGGTGTGCTCATCGCGACCGTCGGGTTCGCGCCGACGTACACGATCGACGTCGTCCTGTTCACGTTCGCGTTCCTCGGGGTCTTCACGCTGCCGCGGATGGCCGCCGACCACGGAGCGCTCCGGCCCGGGCTCGGCTCGCTCGTCGAAGGCGCCCGGTTCCTGCGGAAGTCGAAGAACATCACGATGACGTTCGTGCTCGACATCGTCGCGATGACGTTCGGCCAGCCCCGCGTGCTGTTCCCCGCGATCGGCGCCCTGGTGATCGGTGGCGGATCGATCACGGTCGGCACGCTGACGGCGGCGTACGCGATCGGTGCGCTGCTGTCGAGCGTGTTCTCCGGTCCGCTCGGGCACGTCCGCCGGCAGGGCGAGGCGGTCGGCTGGGCCATCACCGCGTACGGCGGCGCGATCGCGGCGTTCGGCGTGGTGATCGCGCTGGCGCACGTGCTCGGTGGTCGTGCGGGCGAGTCGTTCTCGGTCGGGATCCTGCCGGCGCTCGGCCTCGCAGCGCTGTTCCTCGCCGCGGCCGGAGGCGCCGACAACGTCAGCTCGGTGTTCCGGAACACCATCCTGCAGGCGGCGTCGCCGGACGGTATGCGCGGCCGGCTGCAGGGCATCTTCATCGTCGTGGTGACCGGCGGCCCACGGCTCGGTGACCTGTACGCGGGCCTGGTGGTCGCGGCCGGCATCGCGTACCCGCCGATCATCGGCGGCGTGCTCATCGTGGCGCTCGTTGCGCTGCTGCTCCGCCTGGTCCCCTCCTTCCGCCGCTACGACGCCCTGCACCCGCACGCCAACTGACCGACGAGCGGCCGCCGGCCCTCCCGCCAAAGCGACAGATGCGCGCGAACCTTCCGCAGACGTCTGTCGCTTTCGCGAGACGGACGGCGGACCGGAGCGGGCTTGTGTCGCTCTGACGGGGTCGACGCGACCAAGCGGCGGACGGGAGGCGCCGGGCGGGCCCGCCACGGGCCTCCCGTCCGCACCGCAGCACGACCACAGCACGGCGCGACGTCACGTGTCGGGTACCGTACAACGCATGCCGGACAGCGCATCGCGCGATCTCCAGCGGACGGGAGTCCGCGCCGTCGTCCGGCGCACCTACCACTCGGTGATCCGGCACCGCGTCGTCGACGCGGCCGCGTCGCTGACGTTCTTCGCGCTGCTGACGGTGTTCCCGACCGCGTTGACCGTGGTGTCCGCACTGTCGATCGTCGACCGCGAGGGCGACAGCCTTTCGGACATCATCGGCGTGCTCGGGTTCATCCTGCGGCCGGAGACGGCGGAGCACCTCGAGACCCCGCTGCGCCAACTGCTGACCCTCGACAACCCCTGGCTCGGGTTCGCGATCGGCGTCGTGCTGACGCTCTGGTCGCTGTCCGGGTACGCGACGGCCTTCGGGCGGGCGATGAACACCTCGTACGAGGTCGAGGAGGGCCGGCGGATCTGGAAGTTCCGCAGCATGATGCTCCTCGTCACCCTGCTCGTGATGGCGGGCGGCGCGATCGCGATCGTCATCCTGCTCGGCACCCCGACGATCTCGGCGGCGATCGTCGCCTCGTTCGGCTGGGCCCCGTGGATCGACGACGTCTGGAACATCGTGAAGTGGCCCGTGCTCGCGGCCGACCTCGTGGTGATGGTCGCCGTGCTGTACTACGCGACCCCGAACGTGAAGACGCCGCAGCTGCGGTGGGTGTCCGCCGGTGCAGCGTTCGCCATCGTGACCTGGGCGATCGCGACCCTCGGCTTCGCGATCTACGTCGAGACGATCGGCGGCGGCAACCGCGCGTACGGGTGGCTCGGTGGCGGGATCCTGCTGCTCGTCTACCTGTACATCTCGAACTTCGTGCTCGTCGTCGGCGGTGAGCTCGACTCCGAGGTGATCCGGATGCGGCAGCTGCTGGCCGGCATCGAGGCCGACGAGTCGATCCGACTGCCGCTGCGCGACGTCACGCGCAACTTCACGCTGGCACGGTGGCGGGACGCCGACATCGCCGCGGCGCGGAACGTCCGGCACGCCGCCGCGCAGGTCGCCGCCGACGAGGACGCCGAGCCGAGCCCGGCGCAGGAACACCTGCGGGACGTTGCCCAGCAGGTGCGCGTCGGTGAAGCGCCGATGCCCTGACGGGCTTGCGCTGCTTGCGCGTCGTGCGCGTCGTGCGCTGCTTGCGCGTCAGCGCTCGCGTGCCGCTCGGTCCAGCATCTCCTCGGTGACCACAGGGATCGCACCGGTCGCGAGCTCGATGCCGGACAACCGCGCCGGGCTCAGCACGCGCTGCACCTGGTCCTCGTCCATCAGACCGGCCGCGACGACGAGCGTCGAGATCGGCGTCGACGTGGTCAGTGCCGTGTGTGCGATCGACGCCGCCGCCGCATAACCGATGTACGGGGTCAGGGCTGTGACCACGCCGACGTTCGTGTCGACCTGCGCCGCGAGCTTCGCCTCGTTCGCCTCGATGCCCGTCACGCAGTGTTCGCGCAACGTCGCACAGCCCCGTGCCATCCACTGCAGCGACTGCAGGATCGAGTGCGCGATGATCGGCTCGAAGGCGTTGAGCTGGAGCTGACCGCCCTCGGCCGCCATCGTCACCGTGGTGTCCGCCCCGACGACTGCGAACGCGATCTGGTTCACGACCTCGGGGATCACCGGGTTCACCTTGCCGGGCATGATCGACGACCCGGCCTGACGGGCCGGCAGGGTGATCTCACCGAGCCCAGCCTGCGGCCCGGACGCGAGGAGCCGCAGGTCGTTGCAGATCTTCGACAGCTTCGCGGCACTGCGCTTCACCGTGCCGGACAGGGTCATGAAGGCGCCGGCGTCGCTCGTCGCCTCGATCAGGTCGGGTGCCGTGACGACGTCGATGCCACTGGCCTCCTGCAGCTGGCGGCGGACCTCGTCGCGGTACAGCGGGTCCGCGGTGATCCCGGTGCCTATCGCCGTCGCGCCGAGGTTCATCTCGGCCAACAGCGGCAGGACCTTGCGGAGCAGGTCGGCGTCCTCCTGGATCGTGTGCGAGAACCCGGTGAACTCCTGCCCGAGCGTCATCGGCACGGCGTCCTGCAGCTGCGTCCGACCGACCTTCAACACGTCGGCGAAGGCACGCCCCCGCTCGGCGAACGCGGCGGAGAGCTGTTCGAGCTGCTCGATGAGCCGTCGGGCGGAGAAGATCATCGCGATCTTGATGCTCGTCGGGTACGTGTCGTTCGTCGACTGGCTGCGGTTCACGTGGTCGATCGGGTGCAGGTAGGCGTAGTCGCCGCGCTCCCGCCCGAGCATCTCGAGCGCACGGTTCGCCAGGACCTCGTTCGTGTTCATGTTCGTGCTCGTGCCGGCGCCGCCCTGCACGATGTCGACGACGAACTGCTCGCGGAGCGCCCCGTCGCGCACCTCTTGCGCGGCACGGTCGATGGCGTCGGCACGCTCGTCGTCGAGCACCCCGATCGCACGGTTCGCCCGTGCAGCGGCCTGCTTCACGGTGGCGAGGGCCTCGATCAAGTCCGGGTACACCGAGATCGGGACGCTCGTGATCGGGAAGTTCTCCAGCGCCCGCAGGGTGTTGATCCCCCAGTAGGCGTCGCGTGGGACCTCCCGCGACCCCAGCGAGTCGCTCTCGGTACGGGTCTGCGCCCCAGATGGGGCCTGTGCTGCTTCGTTGCCGGTCACACGTCGAGGCTAACCCAGTCCGTCCGGCCGGTCCGGAGCCGCGCGCGGGCTGTCGTGGGCTGGGCTCTGTCCGCGAACGGGCGAAAACGCGCCCTCCGTCCGCCACGCACCCCGGCATTTCGCCCACTCACCACGGGGCGGACGGGAGGCTCGGTGCCAGGCCGCCACGCGCCTCCCGGTCCACGCACGCGAACGGGCGAATACGCGCCCTGCGTCCGCCACGCACCCCGGCATTTCGCCCGCTCGCCACAGCCGAGGCGAGGACGCGCGCGCCGCGCGCCGCGCGTCAGTGGAACTGCGGGACGATGAGGTAGATGCCGTACAGCACGACGGCCGCGCAGATGACGTAGCAAAGGATCGCGAGCGCACGGAACCCGCGCACCGCGGTCGTCGCGCCAGCGGGGTTCGGGAACCCGGCGGTCGCCGGGCCGATCGTTCCGTCTTCCTTCACGGTGAACTTGCCCGCGCGGGTGTCCGCGGCGCTCCAGAAGCGGAGGCCGACCGAGTACACCGCGACGACGAAGCACGACGAGACCACGGCGACGAGCGCCACGGTGAGGAATGCGAACCAGTCGATGCCCATCAGCGATCTCCCACCGTGCGGAATGCGAAACGGCGTCCGTCAAGCGCGATGCCCATCAGCGACGGCCTCCCTTGCGTGCGGCCATGCGGCGCAGCGTGCGTTCGCGGCTCAGCTCCGCGCGACGATCGGCGACGGCGTCGGCACGCTTCTTCCGCTGCAGGTCACGCAGCTCCTTGCGGGTGTACACAGCGTTCGCGGCGACGTCGACCTCGATCGCGGAGGCAGCCTCGTGCGGCTTCCGGAGCGACCAGAGGTACAGGCCGAGGATCACCGCGGCACCGACGATCGCGTCGATGACGAGTCCGATGACGCCGAGACGGGCGATGCCCGAGGCGACGGCCCCCACCGCGGCGGCAGCCGGCAGCGTGATGAACCACGCGATGACGATCTTGCCGGCGGTGGACCACTGGATCTTCGAACCGCGGCGACCGAGCCCGGCACCGATGATCGAGCCGGAGGACACCTGGGTGGTGGAGAGCGCGAAGCCGAGGTGGCTGGACGCCAGGATCGTCGCGGCGGTCGAGGCCTCGGCCGCGAAGCCCTGCGTTGCACGGATCTCGGTGATGCCGGACCCGAGGGTGCGGATGATGCGCCAGCCGCCGGTGTAGGTGCCGAGCGCGATCGCCAGGGCGCAGGCCACGACGACCCAGAACTGCACGCCCTGGTTCGTCGACTGTGCGCCCGAGGCGATCAGGGTGAGCGTGATGACGCCCATCGTCTTCTGCGCGTCGTTCGTGCCGTGGGCGAGCGACACCATCGACGAGGTGAAGATCTGCCCGACCCGGAAGCCCCCGCGCTCGTTCGGGAACACCGGACGCTTCGTGATCCGGTACGCGATGCGGGTCGACAGGAACGACACGAGCGACGCGATCACCGGGGACGCGAAGGCCGGGATGATGACCACCGTCAGCAGCGCGACGTAGTTCACGGACTGGAACCCGGCGCCGACGATCGCCGCGCCGATGAGCCCGCCGAACAGCGCGTGCGACGACGACGAGGGCAGCCCCCGGAGCCACGTGATCATGTTCCACACGACCGCTCCGATGAGCCCCGCGAAGATCATCTCCGGTGAGATCGCGACGCCGCCGGGGCCCTCGTTGATGAGGCCGTGCGAGATCGAGGTCGCCACCGCGGTGCTGAGGAACGCACCGACGAGGTTGAGCACCGCGGCGACCGTCACCGCGACCTTGGGCTTCATGGCCCCGGTCGCGATCGGAGTCGCCATCGCGTTGGCGGTGTCGTGAAAACCGTTTGTGAAGTCGAAGAAGAGGGCCAACGCGATGACCAGGACGACTATGAGTGTGATGTCCACCGCGGGCCAGTGTTCCCCATCGACGGCCTCCGGAGCAAACCTGATCGGCAACCTGCTGTTCACCGGAGCTTCAGACTCGTTCAGATTGGAACCATGCCGATGCGAGAATGAGTCCCATGGACACCGTCGAGCTCCTCATCCTGTTGGTCGGATCGCTCGCGGTGACCGGGTTCGCACGGGCGAAGGGGCTGCCCGCTCCGCTGCTCGTCACGGCCGTCGCCCTCGCGGCCTCGTTCCTGCCGGGGCTCCCCGCGATGGAGATCGACTCCGAGGTGATCCTGACGGTGATCCTGCCGCCGCTGCTCTACTCGGCGGCGCTCGACGTGTCGTGGCAGAGCTTCCGGACGTCGATCAAGCAGATCCGACGGCTCGGCATCTTCCTGGTCATCGTGACGGCACTCGTGGTCGGCGCGGTCGCCTACTTCCTGATCCCCGACATGACCCTGCCTGCGGCGATCCTGCTCGGCGCGATCGTGGCACCGCCGGACGCCGTGTCGGCTGCGGCGATCGGCCGCAAGCTCGGACTCCCCCGCCGGGTGATGACGGTGCTGTCGGGCGAGAGCCTGATCAACGACGCGGCCTCGCTGACCCTGGTCCGCGTGTTCACGCTCATCATCGCGGGGACGTCGCTGACCGTCTGGCAGGACCTGGGGATCTTCGGTTTGGCAATCGGCGTCGGCCTGGCGGTCGGCATCGTGCTCGGTGTCGTCGTGCACTGGATCCGGATGCGTCTCAACGACCCCGTCGTCGAGACGATCATGAGCATCCTGCTGCCGTTCGTCGCGTACATCCTGGCGGAGCACCTCTCTGGCTCCGGCGTGATCGCGGTCGTCACGGCCGGCCTGTACATCGGCTACAACTCGCCGAAGGAGGGCTACGCCACCCGCCTGCAGGAGCGCCCGCTCTGGACGAGCATCGACGTCATCCTCGAGGGCTTCGTCTTCGCCCTGATCGGCCTGCAGCTCAACACCGTCGTGCAGGACCTGGTCGAGAGCGAGCGGAGTCTCGGCCAGACCCTCACCGCGGCAGCGGTCGTGCTCGCGGTCGTGATCCTCGTGCGACCGCTCTTCATCTTCGAGTCGTACGTGCGCAACCGGTTCAACGGCCGGTGGTTCCGACCGCTGCGCATCAAGCTCTCGCGCGGCCACCCGTCCCTGCGGTGGATGCGCGGCACGGCCGAGCCGAAGCTCAACTGGCGCGAGCTCACCGTCATCTCGTGGACCGGCATGCGCGGCGTGGTCACCCTCGCCGCCGCGGTGTCCGTCGTCGCGAGCCCGACCCAGATCCCCGCACAGGACACGATCTTCATCATCGCGTTCTTCGTCACCGTCGGCACCCTGCTGCTGCAGGGCCTGACGCTGCCCTTCGTCATCCGTGCGCTCAAGGTGCAGGACCCGGCCGAGGGCGAAGAGGACGTCCGCAGCGAGATGCGCCTGAACCAGCGCACGACCGAGGCGGCGATCGAGCTGCTCGAGAAGCGCCGCCCCGACTGGTCGAGGCAGTACGGGGCCGAGGCGGTCGACTCCGTCGTGCCCCGCTTGAAGGCCCGGCTCGAGCGGCAGGTCGAGACCTTCCGGCAGGACGCCCTCGAAGAAGAGGACGAGGAGCGCAACGCCCCGATGCGGCTGCGTGGCCAGCAGATCCAGGACATCCGTCGCGAGCTGCTCGACCGTCGCCGCGAGATCGTGCTCGAGGAGCGCGAGAAGGGCAACCTCGACGAAGAGGTCATGCGCCGCGTGCTCGTGACCCTCGACGCCGAAGAACTCGCGATGGACTCGGCGCAGGCCTCACGCAGCCGCTCCTGAGGGGCACGGGCGTATCCTGGCGCTCCGACCGAGAACAGGAGCACCAGGCCGAGTGAGCACGCCGCGGAACGACGTCCCGAAGCACGACGACACCCCGGACCGTCCCGGAGCGTCCCGGCCGACGTCGGCCCCGAAGCCGCGCAGCACCAGGCCGTCGGCCCGTGGCACGAAGCCCCGCCGCGGTGCCAAGGTCGCCGGGTCGAGTCGGCCCGCACCGCGTCGCCAGGCGCCCGTCCCCGAGCCGCAGCAGCACGGTGCATACCGCCGCTGGTACTCGACGCTGCACCCGTCGCTCCAGCTGATCGGGCTGCAGCTCTGGATGCCGCTGTTCTTCATCGTCGGCTTCTGCCTCTGCTACGTCTTCGCGTTCCACGCTCCACACCCGCACGACGTCCCGATCGCCCTGATCGGCAGCGACCCGACGCTCGTCGCGGCGGTGCAGAAGGCGTTGCCGGGCGAGTTCGTGTTCCACACCTACGACTCCCTGACCGCGGCGAAGCGCGACGTCCTCGCCGGGTCGATGGCTGTGGCGTACGACCCCGCCACGAACGAGTTCTTCAAGGCGAGCGCCCACCAGTTCCAGGTCGCGAACCTGGTGCCGGCGACGCTGACCGCGGTGCTGACCGGCATCGGCGTCGCGAGTCCGAAGGTCACGGAGCTCGCCGCGCTGCCCGCGTGGGACGAGTACGGCACCGTCCCGATGTACGTGATGCTCGCGTGGTGCATCGGCGGCTACATGGTCGCGATGTTCATCGGGATCATGGGCGGCCCGCTCCGGCACCGCACCCGCATGACGGTGATCGTCGTCGGCGGTCTCGTCATCTCCCTCATCACGAACACGCTCGCCGGACCGGTCGTCGGTGCGATCCACGGGCACTGGATCCAGCTCGTGCTCATCGCGTGGGGCTGGATCGTCGCGATCGGCCTCGCCGTCAACGGGCTGAGCTACTTCGTCGGCCGGTTCATCGCCGCGCCCGCGATGATCTGCTTCGTCTTCCTGTCGATGCCGTCGTCGGGTGGTGCGTACCCGAAGTGGTTCATGCCGGAGCCGTTCGCGTGGCTCAACAACGTCGTGGTCGGATCGAGCATGGTCGACATGATCAAGCACCAGATCTACGGCGTCGGCCCCGGACCGGCTCGTGGGCTCATCACGATGGGCTGCTACGCCGCGGCCGGCCTCGTCCTCATGTACTTCGGCAAGCAGTGGTGGGAGCGCCGACGCATCCGCGCCATCGTCACGGGGCGGACCACGATGTTCCAGGACGCCAACACCGCGAACCGTGAGTTCCTCGGCAAGCAGCGCGACGCCGAGCTCGAACGCCACGGCCTCGAGTCCACCGAGACCGGCACCCTGAGCGTGCTGAGCGACGACGACTGGGAGGACGCCCGCGCCGGCGGCGACGTCTTCACCGGCGGACGCGACGGCCTCGAGACCGAGACCACCCCCACCGGCCGCATCGCCGTGGTGCGCACCGAGAACCGCACGGGAGGCGCGGGGCCCGGACCGCGCACACGTCCCGTCCCACGCACCGAGGGCTCCAGGGCCCCGGTCCGGTCCGACAGGTCGGCTCGCGTCGACGCCACGGACGAGCACCCGCACGGCCGGCACGCGGACCGGTGAAGTGTCGGCGGCGGGTATCCTGGGCGGCATGAACCCCCGCATCACCTGGCACCGCGTCCTCGTCACCGTCGTCGTCGTGCTCCTCGTGCTGACGGTCGGCTTCTACGTCGCGAGCATCGTGCTCGCACCCGCCGACGGCCGGAACACCGCCGGGCTCTTCGTGGGCTGGGCGATGTTCGCCATGGTCGGCGCGATCGTGTTCGGGATCATCGACTTCTTCGTCCGGCCCCTCGGTGGTCGCAGCGGGGACGCCGAGGTCATCGCCGCCGCCGAAGAGGCGCGCACCGGCAGCACCCGCACGCAGCAGACCCGCTGACCCGCTGACCCGCTGACCGGCTCTACGCGGGTGTCGCGACGCCCGTCCCGGTGAAGCCGGCGACGGTGGCGTCGTCCTCTGCGAAGGTGAACCGGGCCCGCACGCTGCCCCCGTCGAGCACCCCCGGCAGCCAGTACCTCGCGTCGTCCCACATGGCGTCGAAGGGCACGTCGGCGACCGGGATCCACCGGGGTTCGAGTTCGTCCGACCCCGACGGGCTGCCCTGCCAGCGGCGGCAGACGAAGACGTCCGAGACCTGGGACCAGGACGGCCGGTACGGAAACCGGTAGTCCAACGTGCCACGGGCCTCCAGGTCGGCCGTCTCGAGACGCAGGCCGACCTCTTCACGCACCTCGCGCACGGCGGTCGCGACCGCCGTCTCGCCGGGCTCGCGCTTGCCGCCGGGGCCGACCAGGCGGCCGGTGCCGAGGCCGCGACGCTTCTCACCGAGCAGGACCTCCGGCCCGGTCTCACCGTCGCGCAGCAGGTAGACGACGACCACTCGGGGGTGCTGGGACTTGCTCTCGCGCGGGGTCACCCGTCCAGTGTGGCCGAAGTTGTGTCGTACGCTTTTCCCATGGCAGGCGTGCTGCGGGGGCACCATGGCTGAGCCCCGCAGGACCGGGCGCAGCCTCGAAGTGCTGCGCGCCGAGGCGGCCGAGGAGATCTCGATGCTCGTCGAACACCGGAGCCGTCAGGGCGAGGACCCGTGGGAGTTCATGCCGACGCTCCCCACGGTGGACGAGCAGGTCGTGCTGATCCTGCGGGCCGACGCGGTGGACCTCGACGCGGCCATCGGCAAGCGGAACGCCCAGTGGTCGATGCACCCGGCGTCCGGCCAGGGCACCGCGCTCGGCGAGGAGTACCACCGACTGCGACGGATCGCGCTGCAGCACCCGGAGCTGACCTCCGCGGTCTGGAAGCTCATGGGCGCCCTGCCCGACGCGAGCTGACGTCCGCGCACGGGGTGCGTGGACGCGTGTGCGGTTGGATGGATGCATGACCGAAACCGTGCTCGCGATCCTCAACCAGCCCTCCCGCGACGCCGCGCCGCACGACCCCGCCGCCGATGCCTTCACGTTCGCTGCGCCGCTCGAGGAACACCTCCAGGTGCAGGACCTCGGCATCATCCGCGGCGACGGCGTCTTCGAGACGATCACGGTGGTCGACGGACACCCGCAGGCCGTCGAACCGCACCTGGCGCGCTTCGTGCGGTCAGCCGCGATGCTCGACCTGCCGGAGCCCGATGTCGACGCGTGGCGCCGTGCCGTCGAGGCTGTCTGCGCCGAGCTCGACCCGGTGCGTGAGGCCTTCGTCAAGACCGTGCTGACCCGCGGCGTCGAGGGCAGCGACCGGCCGACGGGGTGGGCCTACGCCGCACCGTCCGGGGACTCCACCGCGGCGCGCACCGAGGGCATCTCCGTCGTGGTCCTCGACCGCGGGTACCGGCACGACGTCGAGCGGACCTCGCCGTGGCTGCTGCAGGGCGCGAAGACGCTGTCGTACGCGGTCAACATGGCAGCGCTGCGCGAGGCCGTCCGCCGTGGCGCCGACGACGCCCTGTTCGTGTCCAGCGACGGCTACGTGCTCGAGGGCACGCGCGCGAACCTCGTCATGAAGGTCGGCGACCGGCTCGTCACGCCCCGCACCGACATCGGGATCCTCGCCGGCACGACCCAGGCGGACGTCTTCCGGTTCGCCGAGCAGGAGGGCATCGAGACCGCCTACGAGCTCGTCACCCTCGCCGACCTGCAGGCCGCGGACGCGCTCTGGCTCGTGTCGAGCGTGCGGCAGGCAGCGCCGATCCGGTCGGTGAACGGTGCGACCCGGGCGATCGACGCGGACCTGACGGAGCGCATCAACGAGTTCCTGCTGGCGCGCGAGGGCTGATCCCGCCGCGTCCGCTGGGCCGACTGGTCGACTCCGCAAGACGCCGTCGTGTCGGTTCGACGCCGCCGAATTCGGCGGCGTCTCGCGGACGTGAGGGCGTGCGGCGGAGACGCCGGCGTCTTGTGGCCGGCCACGCGGCGGACGGGAGGCCCGTGGCGGCGTCGCCCCGTGCCTCCCGTCCGTCGTCGACTGCGCCCACTGCGGACGCAAGACGCCGTCGTGTTTGCAAAGCGCCGCCGGACTCGGCGGCGTCTCGCCCGTTCGGCGGCGTCTGACGGAGACACCGGCGTCTGGGGGCGGGGAGCTACCAGCGCGGGGTGGTGACGCCGACGCCGTCCGCCCACTCGAAGACCTGCCGGCCGTCGATCCAGACGCGCGTCGCGCGACTGGTGGCGTCGAGTGGGTCGCCGTCCCAGAGCACGAGGTCGGCGTCGTAGCCCTCGGCGAGCCGTCCGACGCGGTCGCCGAAGCCCAGGAACCCGGCCGGGTTGACCGTCAGCGCTTCGAGCGCGGTCTGGGCGGGCAGGCCCTCCTTCACCGCGGCGGTGGCCTGGTCGACGAGCATGCCGATCGGCACGACCGGTGCGTCCGTGGTGATCGCGACCCGGACGCCGGCGGCGGCGATGGTCGCGAGGTTCGGGATGCCGCGGTCACGGAGCTCGACCTTCGAGCGGCTGGTGAACAGCGGGCCGTAGATGACCGGGATGTCCTTCTCGGCCAACAGGCTCGCGATCTTGTGCGCCTCGGTGCCGTGGTTCACGACGAGTCGGTAGCCGAACTCCTCGGACAGCCGGATCGCGGTGGCGATGTCGTCGTGGCGGTGGGTGTGCTGATCCCAGACGAGCTCGCCGTCGAGGACGCGGACCAGGGCCTCCTTCGTCAGGTCGCGCGCGAACGGCTCCCCCTTCGAGGCGGCGGCGTCGCGGGCGGCACGGTAGTTCTGGGCCTCGACGAAGGCGTCACGGATGATCTTCGCGACGCCGAGGCGCGTCGACGGCGTCTGGCCCTTGCCGCCGTACACGCGCTTGGGGTTCTCACCGAGCGCGCTCTTGATGCTCACCGCGTCGGAGATGAGCTGTTCGTCGACGGTGCGCCCGCCCCAGGTCTTGATGGCGACGGTCTGGCCGCCGATCGGGTTGCCGGACCCGGGCTTCACGACGATGCTCGTGATGCCCCCGGCGAGCGCGTCGCGGAAGCCCTCGTCGTCGATGTCGATCGCGTCGATCGCGCGGACCCCGGCCATGTTCGGGCCGGTCATCTCGTTCGTGTCGTTGCCGGCCTCGCCGTTCGCCTCCTCGTGGATGCCGACGTGGCCGTGCGACTCGACGAACCCGGGCACGAGCCACGCACCGGCAGCGTCCACGACGGTCATCCCCGGGGGCGGTGTAACGTCCGGGCCGATCGCGGTGATGCGGCCGTCCTCGACGACGACCGCACCGCCGTCGAAGGCCGGAGCGGAGACGGGGACGACGTGGGCACCGGTGATCGCGAAGGAGTTGCTCATGCCACCAACGCTACGCGGGCCGGCGAAATACGGATTCTTGGCGTCGGGTGTCCGGGGGTGCTTACGCTCGCGGGATGGTGCATCGGAGCGAGACCCCGCCCACCCACGACGGCGGGTCCGTCGACGTCGGCTGGCCCGTCGACGTCGACTGGCCCGCCGACGTCGACTGGCCCGTCCACGACGTCGTGGAACGTCCGTGGCGGAGCAACCACCGGGGGTCCCGCGACGACCGCATGACGACGTCCGTGCGGGTGTCGCTACCGCCACGGATCGCCCGCGCCCGGTGGGTGCCCGGCGACGCCACCGAGGCGCTCCTCGATCGCGCCGCGGCAGCGCTCCGGTCGCTCGACGTCCACCACGGTTCACGGCTCGCGCCGCTCGGCTCGGTGATCGGCCGGACCGAGGCGGTCGCGTCCTCACGGATCGAGGACGAGTCCGCGTCGATCGACGACTGCGCCCGTGCGCTGGTCGGCATCCGTGCGAAGTCGAGTGCGACCGCGGTGGTCCGCGCGGCCGGCGCGGTCGAGGGCCTGGTCACCGCCGCGGACACCGGCACCATCACCGAGGCCGCACTGCTCACGGCGCACCGACGACTCATGTGCGACGACCCGATCGACGGGCGGTACGCCGGCCGGTACCGCGACGTGCAGAACTGGATCGGTGGCGGTGACACCCCGCGGCTGGCGACCTACGTCCCGCCGCCGCCGGAACTCGTCGCACCGCTGATGGCCGACCTGTTCGCCTTCCTGCACCGCACCGACCTGCACCCGATCGCCCAGGCCGCGATCGGTCACGCCCAGTTCGAGTCCATCCACCCGTTCACCGACGGCAACGGCCGCATCGGGCGTGCCCTGATCAGTGCCGTCCTGCGTCGCCGGGCTGTCACGACGACGGTGACCGCGCCGATCGCCACCGCGCTCGCAGCGGATCGGGACCGGTACTTCCGGTGCCTCGAGCGGTACCGCGACGGAGTCGTGGACGCCCTCGTGGCGGACGTCGCCATCGCGATCGGCACGGTGTGTGACGAAGCGACCGTGACCGCCCTGCTGCTCGACGAACACGCGGCCGACCGGGCAGCGGGGCCCTGCGCAGTCGGCCCGCACGCCGTCGTCGGCCGGGCGCTCTCCGACGATCCGGTCCTGACCGAGGACCACCTGCACGAGATGGTCCCGGCCGGGGCCGCCGATGCCGTGGCCTCGGACCTCGTCCGAGCGGGGGTACTGCGTCCGGTCACCGAGCGTCGACGCGACCGGGCCTGGGTGGCACCGGCGGTCGCGGCCGAGCTCGAGGCCTTCGAGCAGCGCGTGCAGGCCGCAGCGGTCGGCCGGACGCAGTCGGACCTGCTCCGCGCGGCGGCGTGACGCCCGGCTCGCCCCGGTGCCGTGCGCATAGGGTGGGACGGTGAGCACCGAGCACTCCCAGGCCACCCCGCCCACCGCCGCCAAGCGGCCCGTCACGCGGACCCACCACGGCATCGACTTCGTCGACGACTACGAGTGGCTGCGTGACAAGGAGTCGCCGGACACGCTGGCGTACCTCGAGGCCGAGAACGTCCACACCGACGCCGCGACCGAACACCTGGCCGCGCTCCGTGACCGCGTCTTCACCGAGGTCAAGAACCGCGTGCAGGAGACCGACCTGTCCGTGCCGGTGCGCATGGGCGACTGGTGGTACTTCACCCGGACGGCCGAGGGCAGCCAGTACGGCGTGCACTGCCGCGCGCCGATCAGCGGACCCGACGACTGGACGCCGCCCGCCGTCACCGAGGGCGAGGCCACACTCCCCGGCGAGCAGGTCGTCCTCGACGGCAACGCACTGGCCGACGGCCACGAGTTCTTCTCGCTCGGTTCCTACGACATCAGCGACGACGGCACCCGTCTCGTGTACGGCATCGACGTCGAGGGCGACGAGCGCTACACCCTGCACGTGCGCGACCTGGCGACCGGTACGGACCTCGGCGACGCGATCCCGAACACCGGTGCGGGCGCCACCTTCGACCCGGCCGGCCGCTACGTCTTCTACCCCACCGTCGACGAGTCGTGGCGCCCGGACAAGATCTGGCGGCACGCGGTCGGCACCGCCGCTGCCGACGACGTCCTGGTCTTCGAGGAGCCCGACGACCGCTACTGGGTCGGCGTCGGCGTGACCCGGTCGTCGCAGTACATCGTCATCGAGCTCGGGTCGAAGATCACCTCAGAGGCGCTGGTGCTCGACGCAGCCGACCCGACCGGAGAGTTCCAGGTCGTGTGGCCGCGGCGCGATGGAGTCGAGTACGAGATCGAGCACGCCATCGTCGGCGGCAGCGACCGGTTCCTGGTCCTGCACAACGACGGCGCCGAGAACTTCGAGCTCGTCGACGTCCCCGCTGACGACCCCACGTCCGAGCGCGACCGTCGGGTCGTCGTGGCGCACCACACCGAGCGCCGCATCGAGTCCGTCGACGCCTTCGCCGGGCACATCGCGCTCGAGTACCGCTCCGAGGCACTCCCCCGCATCGCGATCATCCCGATCGAAGGCGATGGGTACGGCGACGCGCACGAAGTCCCGTTCGACGAGGCGCTGTTCTCCGCCGGACTCGGCGGCAACCCCGAGTGGGACCAGCCGACGCTCCGCATCGGGTTCACCTCGTTCGTCACCCCGTCCGAGGTCAGCGACCTCGACCTGGCGACCGGCGAGGTGACCGTCCTGAAGCGCCAGCCGGTGCTCGGTGGCTACGACCCCGCCGACTACGCGCAGGAGCGCGACTGGGCCACCGCTGCCGACGGCACCCGGGTGCCGATCTCGCTCGTCTGGCGCCGTGACGCCGTCGACGCGGACAGGCCGTCGCCGCTCCACCTGTACGGCTACGGCTCGTACGAGCACTCCATCGACCCGGGCTTCAGCGTCATGCGCCTGTCGATGCTCGACCGTGGCGTCGTCTTCGCGGTCGCCCACGTGCGCGGCGGCGGTGAGATGGGCCGACACTGGTACGAGAACGGCAAGACCCTGACGAAGAAGAACACCTTCACCGACTTCGTCGCGGTCGCCGACCACCTGATCGAGTCCGGCCGCACCAGCGCCGACCGGCTCGTGGCCGAGGGCGGCAGCGCCGGCGGCCTGCTCATGGGCGCCGTGGCGAACATCGCGCCGGACCGGTTCGCCGGGATCGTCGCAGCGGTGCCCTTCGTCGACGCGCTCACGAGCATCCTCGACCCCGACCTGCCCCTGACGGTCATCGAGTGGGACGAATGGGGCGACCCGCTGCACGACGCCGAGGTCTACCGCTACATGAGCGAGTACACCCCCTACGAGAACGTCCGCGACGACGTGCAGTACCCCCGCATCCTGGCCGTGACCTCGCTCAACGACACCCGCGTGCTCTACGTCGAGCCGGCGAAGTGGACGGCGAAGCTGCGGGAGGTCGGGGCGCCGGTGCTGTTGAAGACCGAGATGTCCGCGGGCCACGGTGGCGTGAGCGGTCGGTACGCCTCGTGGAAGGAGCGGGCGTTCGAGCTCGCCTGGCTGCTCGACGTCCTGGGGCTGGCCGACGAGGCGCCCGAGTCGTCCGAGGTCTGAGCACTGAGCACTGAGTGAGCAGAAGAAGGCGGGTCGCCCACGGGCACCCGCCTTCTTCTGCACACTCGAGGCGCGGCGCCGATGCGCCTCACACCCGGTTGAGCGCGTGCACCGCCTCGTCGTAGGACTCTTCGGCCAGGCGCACGCGGTCTCCCGCGAGCACGCCGTACCCGAACGTCCCCTCGCCACCACGCTCGGCGATCGCGGCGTTGGTGCGCAGCGCATCGAGGGCGTGCAGGGAGCGGATCCGCTCGGTCAACACGTCGGCCGCGCTGCCGATCCGCTTCCACAGCGCGTGCGGGAACGCGTCGTCGCCGAGCACGTCCATCGCCATCCTCGCCCGCATCGTGCCCTGCCACGCAGCCTCGGTGGTGGCACGGTCGGCGGCCTCGCGCTCGGCGGCGGTGTCCGAGGTGTCGTCGGCGACCGCGGCCCGGACGAGTTCGCGGATGTGCGGCTTCACGACGGCGCTGACATCCTGCGCGACCTTCTTCGGCGAGCGCAGCGACCACTCGGTCGGGGTCGGCCGCTCGACTGCGTCATCGAGGGCGTCCAGCAGTTCGAGGAACGGTTCGCCGTGCACGAACGTGACGACGTCGCGCACGGACTGGTCGCGGCGTTCGCGGGTCGAAGCGAGGATGCGCTCGCGGGTGAGCGAGTCGACCAGGTCGTCCTGCGCCGGGGTGGACGCCCGCGGCAGCCGGTCGATCAGGTACTCGTTCAGGGCGGCGCGCGCGGTGACGGCAGCCAGGCCGTCGGCTGCTTCGGCGGCGCGGTCGACGGCGTCGCCTGCGGGGAACGCCGGACGGTACGCACCGAGGATCGAGGCGATCTCGAGCGCGGTCTCAGCCGTCTGCCGGAGGTCGGCCGCATCGCCGGAGCGCAGACGTGCCTCCTGACCGAGCAGCGCTGCGCGCAGCTTCCGCAGCCGCTTCGCCAGGACGCGTGCGGTCGTGCCCTTGGCCGGCTTCTCCTCGGTCTGGAGGCGCGGTGCCGGTGCTCCTGCCAGCCCACGTGCCAGCTTGGATGCGACGGCGGCGGGGCCGGCCCCGACGGCCGCGAAGCGCCCGTCGAGGGCTGCGAAGAGTTCGTGGGCGACCTGCGGGTCGACGCCCGCGACGGCCTCGACCTCGACCTCGCGCCAGGTACGCGGTGTCTCCGGCGCCTCGTCGTCGAGGCGCTGCGCGGAGACCTGGTCGTCGGCGAGCTCGGCCACCTGGTCACCGTCCTCGTCGAGCAGGCGGGTGACGGTGCGGGTGGTCGTGATCCGGACGACGGGGCGCAGACCACGGCCGCGGCGCTCGGTGAAGAGTGCTGCGAGGACCTCGTCGGGCACGGTGTCGGCGTCGTCGGTCAGGGCGAAGTGCTGCTCGTGGCGGACGGTGTCGGACTCGGCACGCTTGATGTGCCACCCGGCGTCCGATCCCCCGGTGCGTCGGCGCACCGTGACCCGCGCGGCCACCAGGTCGTACCGCTCGGTGTCCCAGTACGTCGCATCGAGCGAGAACGGCTCCTGGTGCTCGGTCCGGAGGATGCCACCGGCACCGACGAGGTCGGGCAGGGCACCGCCCTCTGGCAGGTCGTAGGTGCGCTCGATCTCGAGGTGGGTGTCGCTCACACGGTCTTGTCTACCAGGGCTTCGCCGTGCGCCTCGACCACTGCGGGCGCATCTGTGGAGAACCGAGACGCCACCGCTCCGGCGAGGACGATCGCCAGGTGCGGCAGGGCGACGAGGAACGGGCTCCACCGCACCGGGACGAGCGGGTAGAGCACGCCGGCCCACTGCAGGCAGAAGACCGCCACCGGGAGGATCAGGAGCGTCCAGGTCCACCGCGCAGTCCGCGCCGCGACCAGCCACCCGGCCAGGGCGAGGACGACCGGGACGAGGGCGATCGGCAGAGCCGTGGGCGGTGTGATGATCGGCTGCAGTGCACCGCCGACGGCCGCCGCGACGATCATGCTGGCGCCGAGGCGACGGCGGCGCACACTCGTCCGGAGCGCGAGCGCCGCCAGGGCGATGGCCGCACCCGGCACGAAGAACACCAGACACCACGCCCCGGTGACGCCGAGGACGCGGTCGGAGGCGCTCTCGTAACCGTAGTTCGGCTGCAGGATCAACCAGGCGCCGTCCGCGAGCAAGGACACGACCGCGAGGGCGACCAGCACCGGCACGGTCCGGATGGTGTGCGGTGCAGAACGGATGGGTGTCGGCAGTGCGGTCATGGTGTCCCCCCAGGTGGATCGGTGGCCGGCGCGTCGGTGGAAGAGCGCCGTGGTCAGTGCGCCGAACGCGAGTGCGGTCGGCGAGAGGTCGAGCTCCGGTGCGTCCCGGACGTCGGCGAGCCACTGCTCGCGGCGAGCTGCCCGGTGCGCTGCGGGTGAGACGGCGACGGCCGCGCCGACGAGCACGCGGTCGAGCGCGATCACGAGGTCACCGGCCGGTGGGTCGGACGGGCCGGTCGACCGGACGGGGCAGCACCGGCGGGTCGGCCGGCGACCAGGGTGCGTGCAGCCTCGGCCCCGTCGCCGGTGAACTCGTAGAGGCGACGACGCGGCCCGGGCCGATCGGTCTCGTCGTCCCACGACGAGGTGATCCACCCCTGCCGCTCGAGTCGCTCGAGGATCGGGTAGACGGTGCCGGCCTGACGCCCGGTGGCCTTGATGACGAGCAGCCCCCACGCCGGGCCGTCGGCGGTCAGCAGCGCGTCGAGCACGTCGAGCGTCGGGGCGGTGACGCGTCGGATCGGTTCCATGCGGCTTAACCTAGCTATATCGGATAAGCACGTCAAGGGCGTCCAGAAAGCGGGGTTAGCCTGACCGTATGAGCGACACGATCACCCGCGAGCAGTTCACCCCCGAAGCCGGCGGCGTCACGATGTTCACGACCACCTGGTGCGGCTACTGCGCCCGCCTGAAGAACCAGATGACGAAGGCCGGCGTGCCCTTCATCGAGGTCGACATCGAGCAGACCCCGGGCACGGCTGAGCTCGTCGCCGAGGTCAACGGCGGCAACCAGACCGTTCCGACGCTGGTGTTCCCAGACGGCAGCACGGCGACGAACCCCTCGCTGGCCGAGGTGCAGTCCCGCATCTGAGCCGCGGCGCCCTGACGCGAACCTCGCACAACCAAAGTCCGTCCGAACCACGTGATCGCGTGGTTCGGACGGACTTTGGTTGTGCGAGACGGATGCGCGACGCGCTCGCTAGCCCCCGAGCGCCTCGGTCAGCAGCGCAGCCATGGCGTCGAGCTGGATGTCCCCGGAGTCGACCAGTTCCTCGTCCGAGCCGTCGAGCGCGCGGGCGGCCAGGGACGCCTTCGAGTCGATGAGCTCGGCGATCTTGGTGTCGATCGTCTGCGCGGCGATGATGCGCCACGCGGTGACGGGCTCTTCCTGGCCGATGCGGTGCACGCGGTCGATCGCCTGGGTCTGCTCGGCGCTCGTCCACGACAGCTCGGCGAGCACGACGTTGGACGCCACCTGCAGGTTCAGGCCCACGCCGGCCGCGGTGAGCGAGCAGACGATCACCGCGACGTCGGGGTCGTTGACGAACGAGTCGATCTGCGCCGTACGCTGCGTGGCCGTCTGGTCGCCCCGGATCGTGGCGGTGCGCAGGCCTCGGCGAGCGAAGACCTCTTCGGCCTGGTCCATCACGTCGAGGTGCTTGGCGAAGAAGACCACCTTGCCGACGTTCGAGGCGAGCTGCGCGCCGTAGTCCGCCGCGAGCTGGGCCTTGGCGCGGCCGATGCGGCGGACCATCGAGAACACGTTCTCGCCGGTCGACGAGGAGTCCTGGTCCTCGAGTTCCCAGCGCGCGACCTGCCGCACGAGCTTGTGGTCGATGCCGACGACCGGGTCCTGCCCGGTGCGGGCGTCGAGCGCCTGGTGGTACCGACGGACGAGCTTCGCGGTGAGCTCGCGCTCGGCGTCGCGGATGGAGCGGCCCTCGTCGCCGTCGAGCTCGACGGGGATGTCGGCGATCCGGCGGGCCGGGATGTCCGCGGCGACGTCGACCTTGCGGCGTCGGACGATGCCCTGGTCGATCACGGCACGACGGGCCTCGACGAAGAAGCCCGGGTCGGCCGGGGTCAGCCCGATCTCCTCGAGCTCGTTCATGAGCTTCGCGCGGGGCTTCTTGTCGTCGATCCAGCCGAGGTACTCCCAGATGGTCCGGAAGTCCTCGACCGAGTTGATCAGCGGGGTGCCCGTCAGCGCCATGAGCAGCGGTGCCGCGGTGCGCTGCCGGATGCGGTCGGCGATCTGCAGCACGAAGCGGGCGCGCTGCGAGTCCTTGTTCTTGATGAAGTGCGCCTCGTCGACGACCATGCCCTTGAAGCCGAAGCTCCCGAGCCAGCCGGCGTGCCGGTCGAGGATCTCGTAGTTCACGATGATGATGTCGGCGAACCCGTCGAGGTCGTTGCCGTCGCCGTGGATGACCGTGGCGCGGTGGTTCGGCACCCAGCGCTCGGCCTCGCGCGCCCAGTTCGTCTTGACGACGTTCGGCACGACCACGAGCAGCGGGAACGCGTTCGCGGCGTCGGCGGCGAGCAGCGACTGTGCCGTCTTGCCGAGGCCCGGCTCGTCGGCGAGCAGGAACGTGCGGTGCCCCTGCGATGCGGCGGCGACCAGTTCGGCCTGGTGCTTCATGAGCGTGGTGCCCGAGCGGGAGTGCAGCGTCGCGGGCTCGGGCAGCGGCATCGTCGCCGCTCCCCCGCCTGCGCCGTACTCGAACGACTTGAACAGCGGGCCGAAGAGCTCCCAGTTCGCCAGGCGACGCGGGTGCGCGACGGGCTGGTCCGCGAGGGCGAAGTCCGGCGGCAGGAACGGGTTCGCGAGCTGGCGCTGCACGACCGCCTGCGGGGTGACCGCGCGCACCGGGGTCTCGGCGACCGGGGCAGGCTCGGTCGCGATGACGAGGTCCTCCGGCTGCAGTTCCATGCCACCGGCGATCATCATGTCGCGCTTGACGGCGCGGGTCGCCTCGGAGACCTGCACCTCTTCGGCCAGCAGCTGGATCACACTCGTGTCGCGCGCTGCGGTCTTCGCCAGGATCGTCGCGACGCCGTCGAGCCGCTTGAGCTGCTCGGCGCGCTGCGAGTCGGTGAGCTCCGTGTCGCCCTTCACCCGTGCGCGTTCTTCGCGCATGAGCAGTGCGACGGCCTGGAACTTCGTCCGGTTCGTCGCCTTGAGCGGTCCGCGCTGCGCCGCCGCCTCGACCTCGCGCACCGCGCGGGCGAGGACGGGGATCACGCCGTCGTTGTCCAGCGGCCTCGTCCGACGTGACGCGGTCCGCGTCCCGCCGGCTGCTCGCCGGGTGCCTGATCGAGCCAACGCTCCTCCTGTTCCGCCCACGCATCGGGGCGAGCCGCCCGTGGGGCGGAAGTCCTGCACCGGTGCCTGAAACGGCTCCGGCTCGGCTGCGGGCCACCGTGGCCCACCGCATCGCCGGTCCCCGCTTCGGGACGTCCGGTGGAGTCCCGCGGACCGTTCCACCACGAGCGCCTGCTCGGCGCCGGGTGCGACGGTCCGCGCCGGGATCCGGCGTCGTCACACGCACGTGACGCCCCCGCGGGACGGTCACGGCCCGGTTCCCGCGTCGATCAAGTGATCGACGGCTGCGTCCGGAATCGACGCGGCACGCGGGAACGCGGTGCGTGCGCGCTCAGTTTAGTCCCTGACCACCGACAGAGGCGAGTCTGCGTCGCCCGCGCGCGTCGCGTGCCCTGGACCGTCGTGTGTGACGGACGGGAGGCGCGGTGCGGGCCCGCCCCGCGCCTCCCGTCCGACGCCCGTCGCGTCCACCCCGCGAACGCGACGGAGCATCGGAGCCGTCAGACGCGGGGTGCGGACCGCGGGCGGACCAGGCCGGCCGACGGGAGGACCGGTGCGGCCTCGGCCAGGGCAGCGCGCGTGGCGGCGAGGAGCTGCTCCGCGGTCTGGATGCCGTTGGCGGAACCGGTGGTCGCCTGGCCACCGGCGTGGGCCAGCAACTGCGCGCCGATCGCCGGCCCGATGCGGTCGGACTCCCGTGGGTTGCGGGCGACCCAGTCGCGGGCGATCGCGTCGGCGAGGCGCTCGGCGGCCGCTCCACGGTCGGCGTCGCCGCGCGATCGGTGCCACAGACCCGTCACGACCAGGTGGGCGACGACCGCACCGATGTCGCGCACCGGGAAGCCCCAGCCGGCGGTGTCGATGTCCAGGAGTCCGGAGATGCGCCAGGGTTCGTCCTCGTCGACGAACACCTGCTCGAGGTGCAGGTCCCCGTGCACGACCTGCTTCGTCGCACTCGTCCAACCGATCGACCGGCGGCCGATGGCGTCGTACAGACGGTCGATCTCCGCGGCGTCCTGCGGCAGCGCGGTGATGAGGGTGCGGCGGTGCCAGTCGGCGTGGTCCATCGCGTCGGCACGGGCCTGCTGGGTCATCGGCACGGTGGCGACCCGCCCGCTCAGGGCCGCGAGCGACGCCACGAACCGCGGGTCGTCGGCGATGTCGAGGATGCGGCTGCCCGCCGGCACACCGCGGATGCGTTCGAGCACCAGGAGCCCGTCGCCCCGGCTGGACAACACGCGGGGTACCGGCAGCCCGGCGGTCACGAACTGCTCGTGCGACTGCACGATCGGCGCGACCCGGTGCGGGCGGACGACCTTGAGGAACAGGGTGCGCTCGGGGGCGTCCACCCGCACGACCGCGCGCTTGCCGGGCCGGTAGGCGGCGACCGTGAGCACGGGGTCGGTGACGGGCATGCCGAGTGTGGTCAGGAGTTCGGCGACGGCGTCGCGGTAGGTCACCTGCGGCAGCACCGGCAGGCCGGGGTCGTTCGGGTAGGCCCACACCGAGACCGGCTCGCCCGTCGCCGGGTCGGTGACGATCGCACTGTTCTGGTCGTGCGTGCCACCCGTGTCGACGTAGGTCAGGACCGTGGCGCGCTGGCCGTTCCGGTCCACCGTGTCGACCTCGTAGCCGTACAGGTAGCCGTTGCCCGAGGGCTCGACGGAGTGCGCCCGCGCGGCCACCACGGAGGCCCCGGAGCCGGCGAAGGCCTGCGGGATGACGCGCTCATGGTTGGGCCACACGACATCAGTCAACCGTGTCCCGGCGTTTTCGTCGCGTTCGTGCACGGCTCGGCGTGCGGGCGGTGGCTAGCGTGGTCGGCGTGAACCCGGTCGCGCGTCTCCGCAGCTCCAGTCGCACGCCGTTCCTGCAGGTCGTGAAGACCGCGGTCGCGGTCGTGGCGGCGGTGCTGCTGTGCCGGCTGCTCATCCAGGGACCGTTCCCGACCTTCGCCGCGATCGCCGCGCTGCTCGTCGTGCAGCCGAGCATCAACCAGTCGTTCGTCAAGGGCCTCGAGCGGAGCGCCGGCGTCGTGCTCGGCGTCGTGCTGGCCACCGGCTTCCACCTGCTGCTCGGCGACTCGGTGTGGGTCGTGCTGCTCGTCGTCGTGCTCGCGATCCTCATCGCGTGGGCGCTCCGGCTGACCCCGACCTCGGCGACCCAGGTCAGCATCAGCGGGATGCTCGTGCTCACCGCGGGGGTCGTCACGCCGAACTACTCGGCCGATCGGATCCTCGAGACGGTGATCGGTGCCGTCGTCGCCCTCGTGGTCAACGCCCTGATCATCCCGCCGGTGCTGCTCGAACCCGCACACCTGGCCGTCGCCCGGCTCGCCCGCGACACCGCCGTCGCGTTCGAACGCGTCGCGATCGGCCTGACCGAGGGATGGGACCGCGATCGGTGGCAGGACGCCCTCGTCCGGGCACGCGCCCTCCGGCAGCAGCACGCGAAGACCGAGGCATCGCTCACCGCCGCCCGGGAATCCCTGACCATGAACCCGCGGAGCGGCCGGCACCGTACGGTCCTGGACCGCGACGTCGTCATCACCGAGCACCTGCGCGTCCTGGTGACGCGCGTCACCGGCATGACGCGTGCGATCCGCGACAACACCGCTCCCGACCTGCGGGCCGACCCCGTCGTCGGCGGCATCGCGACCGAGGTCGCCCGGATCGGCGCGGACGTGCGGGCGCTGAGCGCGCGGGTCGAGTCGACGCGGCTCGACCCGTCGTTCGCTACCGGGTTCGGCTCCGGTTCGGGTTCCGGCGCTGACGCTGGCGCTCCGGCTGCGGCGACGTTCGACGAACCGGCGCTGACGGCGCCCATGCGGATCGTGCGGCCGAACTCGCGGCACTGGGTGCTCATCGGCGCCCTGCTCGAGGACATCCGCCGCGTTCGCGAGGAACTGCTCGGCGAGGACGACTGACGCAGCGCAGTGCATCAGTGCGTCAGCAGGTGGCTCGTGCTGCTTCCGCCGCCGTGTGGACGACGTCGTCCCAGATCACGGCGGCAGGCACGGCCGGATCGGTGCGCGGGACGCCGGCGTCGGCGAACCGGCTGATCTCCGCGACCACCGCTGCGGTGCCGACCTCGCGCGCGGCACGGCTCGCTTCGTCGGGGACGGCCGTCCGCAGCTCGGCGACCACGCGGTCGCGGCGGACGTCCTCGAGCTGGCCGAGCGCGCCGATGCCCTTCCAGGCGGCGTCGAGCTCCGTGCGGAGACGGACGATGGCCGGGTGGTCGACGGTCGAGTGGTCGACGGTCAGGCGTTCGACGGCCGAGTGGTCGGTCGAGTCGTTCATGGTGCCCCCTGGTGCAGCGGTCGGCACTTCGGGTAAGCGCTGTCCGCAGCGCGAGCCTACCAACGACGCTAGAAGTCCTCATGTCCCTAGAACGCGGGACAGACCGTTCTGCCCGTCGATGTGGCCCGCTCCTGTGACGAGATTCAGTGAGATCGGCCCGGGTACCGGCCCTCGACGCGGGTTCGATGCCACGATGGGTCCGAGGAGGTCCACTATGCGGCTGTTGGTGGTCGAGGACGACGACGAGATGCGTGCCCTGATGGAGCGCGGTCTCGCTGCCGAGGGGTACCGCGTGACGGCGGTCGAGAACGGGGTCGAGGCGCTCATCGCCCTCGGCGAGCAGGCATTCGACCTCGCGGTGGTGGACGTGATGATGCCCGGCATGTCCGGCTTCGAGCTCGCGCGCCGGATCCGTGAGCGCGAGGACCCCGTGCGGATCCTGCTCGTCACCGCACGGGACGGCGTGGACGACCGCGTGTTCGGCCTCGACGCCGGTGCGGACGACTACCTCACGAAGCCGTTCGCGTTCGCCGAGCTCACCGCTCGCCTCCGCGCCCTCGGTCGTCGTGAGTCCGCAGGCGCTCCCCGGACGATCGAGGTCGGCGACGTCTCCATCGATTCCGAGGCCCGCCGCATCTCGATCAAGGGCCAGCGCGTCGCCGTCAGCCCGACCGAGTTCGCACTGCTCCGACTGCTGGCGCGCTCCGCCGGCAGCGTGGTCGACCGACCGAAGATCCTCGAAGAGGTCTGGGACGGCTCGCAGCACGTCGACCCGAACGTCGTCGAGCAGTACATCTCGTACCTCCGCAAGAAGCTCACCGCGCACGAGGCGACCGTCGCGATCGCCACCGTCCGGGGCCGCGGGTACCGCCTGGATCTGATCGGGGCGTGACCGGGGCCTCCGCTCGCCCGGAGCCGGACCGCGCGCGACGTGGTCCGGTCCGCCCCCTGCGCCTGCTGTCCCTCCGAGCGCGGATCACGATCGGCTCGACGGCCATCGCCGCGGTCGTCATCGTGCTGCTCGTGCTCGTGATGCGCTTCCAGGTCGTGAGCGTCGTGGCGAGTGCGACCCGGACGCTGCTCGACGCCGACGCAGACCCGTACGTCGCCACGCTCGAGGTCGACAGCGACCCCGACCTGTCCCCACCGGGCAACGCGCAGCTCGTCGCCGTGGTCTCGCCTTCTGGCGACATCGTGCTGTCGACGATGCCGACCCGCGTCGAGCGCGCCCTCGGCAGCCTGACGTCGACCGCCGCCGGCACCTCGGTGATCCGGGTGTCGGGGTCCGAGTACCGGGTCGTCGTCGAACACCCGGTGAACCAGGCGGGTCGCTGGACCGTGGTCGCTGCCCGGAACGCGCAGGCCGAGGCGATCGTGGTCGACGACCTGACCTCGACCCTGTCGCTCACCGGTGTCGCGATCCTGCTCGCGTTCGGCATCGCGTCCTGGGTCCTGGCGACCGCGGCGCTCCGACCCGTGAACCGGATGCGCCGCGAGGCCGAACGGCTGTCCGTCGCCCCCGAGCGTGCAGAACTGCCGGTCGGTCCCGCGCAGGACGAACTGGCATCCCTCGCCACGACCCTCAACGCGTTCCTCGCCCGCACGCGGCAGGCCACCGAGCGGGAGCGGCAGATGGTGTCCGACGCCAGCCACGAGCTGCGCACCCCGCTCGCGATCCTCACCACGCAACTCGACCTGGCGTCGCTCGACGGTGACGACGCCGCCGCACTGGCTGCCCACATCGAGCGCGCCAAGCACAGCGTCGCCCGGCTCTCGCGCCTGGCGAACGACCTGCTCGCGCTCTCGCGGATCGAGGAGTCCGAGCGGCGGGAACAGGACGGCGACCAGCGCCCGGAGACCGGTTGGTCCGACCTCGGCGACGAGGTCATGGCCGCCGTCGACCGGGTCCGGCTCATCGCGTCGGCCAAGGACGTCACCGTCGACTTCGACCTCGAGGCCCCGGTGGCCGTCGGCGGTTCCGGACCGGGCATCGGTGGTGGGACCGTGGAGCCCCGGTACCGGCTCGACACCGGCGGCATGGCCCAGCTGGTCACGAACATCGCGGGCAACGCGGTGTCGGCGCTCCCCCGTGGCGGCGGCATCTTCGTCTCGTGGCGCAGCGCCGGTGGCGAGGGCGTCCTGCAGGTCACCGACGACGGGCCCGGCGTACCCGAGTCGTTCATCCCGGTCGCGTTCGACCGGTTCACCCGACCGGACGAAGCCCGCAAGTCGCGGCCGAACCCCGATCCGGCAACGGGTGCGATCGCCCTGCCGGGTGGGTCCGGCCTCGGGCTCGCCATCGTGCGTGCGGTGGCCGAGCGTGCCGGCGGGACGGCGTCGCTGCGGAACGTGCGCTCCGGCGGGCTCGAGGTCACGGTGCGGCTGCCCGAGGTCCGGTAGCCGCACGCCTGCACCCGCGCGTGCACCCGCGTCTGCGCTGTGTTGGCTCCCGACTGTGCTGGCTCCCGCTCACTGGAAGTCCCGCGACCGCGTACGGACGGACAGCGACAGGTGCTCGATCCGGTCCGCCACCAGGTTGACCACCCCGTCGGGCGACCGCTCGAGGATCCCCCGGACGATCACCGCCGGGGATTCCCGTGCCACCCGGCGGTACCGCCCCCAGACCCCGACGCTGCAGATCACGTTGACCAGCCCGGTCTCGTCCTCGACGTTCAGGAACGTGATCCCCGACGCCGTCGCCGGACGCTGCCGGTGCGTGACGATCCCACCGATCTCGACCCGCCGCCCGGTCTCGGCGGTCGCGGTGTCCTGCACGCTGAGGACCCGACGAGCGGCGAGCCGGTCGCGCACGTGCCGCACGGGGTGGTCGTCGGTCGTCAGTCCCGTCGACCACATGTCGGCGATCAGGACGTCACCGCTCGTCATCTGCCCGAACAGCGGTGGCTGCACGACGACCTGCGTGTCCGGCAGCTGGTCGGCACGCTCCGCTGCAGCCTGTGCCGCCGACCACATCGCACCGCGGCGGTCGATGGCGAACGGGGCGAAGGCGTCGGCCGCGGCGAGCGCCTCGAGCTGCGCCGTCGTCAGTCCCACCCGGCGGGCCAGGTCGGACATGTCGGTGAACGGACCGTTCGCGTCGCGCTCGGCGACGATCTTCTCGGCGCTCTTCCGGCTGAGCGAGGCGACCTCGGCGAGCCCGAGCCGGACCGCGAAGGCGCCGTCGCGGCGGTGTCGGGCGGTGTCGTCCGGCAGTGCCTTGTCGAAGGGCAGCACCGGTGGCTGCTCGGTGAGCAGGCAGGCGTCGTCACCGCACGGTGGCACCACTGCGTCGTCGCCGAGCGGCTCGAGCGTCGCGTCGACGCCCGACCGCAGGATGTCCGGCCGGAGCACCTGGACGCCGTGCCGCCGGGCGTCGGCGACCAGGGTCTGCGGCGAGTAGAACCCCATGGGCTGCGCCCGGAGCAGCGCGGCCAGGAACGCCCCCGGGTAGTGCAGCCGCATCCAGGCGCTTGCGTAGACGATGAGGGCGAAGCTGATCGAGTGGCTCTCCGCGAAGCCGAAGTTCGCGAACGCCTGGATCTTCGCGTAGATCGCGTCGGCGTCCTCGCCTTGGATGCCGTTGTCCGACATGCCCGCGTAGAGCTTGTCGCGGAGCCGGTCGATCTTCTCGTGCCCGCGTTTCGACCCCATCGCCCGCCGCAGCAGGTCGGCGTCGTCGCCGGAGCAGTTGCCGACCGCGATCGCCATCTGCATGAGCTGCTCCTGGAACAGCGGGACCCCGAGGGTCCGTTCGAGCACCGGCTCGAGCGACGGGTGGATGTAGGTGATCGGCTCTTCGCCGGTCCGCCGGCGGATGTACGGGTGCACGGCACCGCCCTGGATCGGACCGGGGCGGACGAGGGCGACCTCGATCACCAGGTCGTAGAACCGACGTGGGAGCAGCCGGGGCAGCGTGCCCATCTGCGCACGGGACTCCACCTGGAACACCCCGATCGTGTCCGCTCGGCAGAGCTGGTCGTAGACGCCCTGCTCCTCCTTCGGCATGGAGTGCATCTCCCAGCGTTCCCCGCAGTGCTCCGCCGCCAGGTCGAACGAGTACTGCAGCGCTGCGAGCATGCCGAGGCCGAGCATGTCGAACTTCACGAGCCCCATGAAGGCGCAGTCGTCCTTGTCCCACTGCAGCACCGTGCGGCCGTCCATCCGGGCGTGCTCGATCGGGACGACCTCGCCCACCGGGCGGTCGGTGAGCACCATGCCGCCCGAGTGGATGCCGAGGTGGCGCGGGAACCCCAGGACGTCGCTCGCCAGCCCGACGACCGCCGGCGGGATGTCGTGGTCCTGGCTCTCGGTCACCGAGCCCCACCGTTCGACCTGCTTCGACCAGGCGTCCTGCTGCCCCGGGCTGTGGCCGAGGGCCTTCGCCATGTCACGCACGGCACCCTTCGGCCGGTAGGTGATGACGTTCGCGACCTGGGCGGCGTTGTACCGGCCGTACTTCTCGTAGACGTACTGGATCACCTCTTCGCGGCGGTCCGAGTCGAAGTCGACGTCGATGTCGGGCTCCTCGTCGCGCATCGCCGACAGGAACCGCTCGAACGGCAGGCCGTAGCGGATCGAGTCCACCGCGGTGATCTCGAGCAGGTAGCAGACCGCCGAGTTCGCGGCGGAACCCCGCCCCTGGCACAGGATCCCCCGGCCGCGGGCGTACTGCACCATGTCCCGCACGATCAGGAAGTAGCCGGGGAAGTTCTTGTCCTCGATCACCGCGAGTTCGCGTTCGATGCGCTCGCGCTTCTGCGGGTCCACTCCGTCGGCACCGCCGGGGTAGAGCCGCCGGGCGCCCGTCCAGGTGAGCTCCCGCAACCAGGACATCGCGGTGTGCCCGTCGGGGACGTCGAGGTCCGGGAGCCCGGGCGTGACCGTGCGCAGCCGGAACCCGAGCTCGTCGGCGAGCGTGACGGTGTTCTCGATGGCGCCCGGGTAGCGACCGAACCGTCGGGTCATCTCGACCCCGGAGCGCAGGTGCGCGGTGTCGGCGGCCGGCAGCCACCCGTCGATCTCGTCGAGGCTGCGCCGGGCGCGGACCGCGGCCAGGGCCGTCGCCACCGGGAACCGGTCCGGGGTCGCGTAGTGGACGTTGCCGGTCGCGACCAGGGGCAGCGCGTACCGCTCGGCGAGGGTCGACAGGGCGTCGTTCCGGGCGCTGTCGAGCGGGTCACCGTGGTCGAGGAGTTCCACGACGACGTTGCCGCTGCCGAAACGGTCGAGCAGCACGCGCAGGGCGGTCTCCGCCGCGGACTCTCCGCCGTGCTCGAGCGCCTGTCGGACGGTGCCCTTCCGGCACCCGGTGAGCACGCGCCAGTGCCCGTCGGCCCGGCCCGCGAGGTCGTCGAGGTCGTAGCGCGGGCTGCCCTTCTCGGAACCGGCGGCGAGGTGCGCGCTCGTCACCGCCCCCGCGAGCCGGTGGTAGCCGTCCTGCCCGTCGGCGAGCAGGAGCAGGTGCGACCCCTCGGGATCGGGCACACCGTTCTGCGGTTCGGTCAGACCGAGGGAGAGCTCGGTGCCGTAGACGGTGCCGACCTGCGGGTACGCCTCGGCCACCTCGGCCATCCGGGCGGCACCGTAGAAGCCGTCGTGGTCGGTGAGGGCGAGCGCGTGCAGACGCAACCGTGCGGCTTCCTCGAACAGCTGCTCGGGCTGGCTCGCACCGTCGAGGAAGCTGAAGGCCGAGTGCGCGTGCAGTTCGGCGTACGGCACCACCGGAACGCCGTCGTCCGCGGACGACGGCCGGTCGGTGGGGACGTACGGCTCGCGCTTCCGCGACCACGCCGGGCTGTCCCCGCCGTCACCCTCGTTCCCCGACCCGGGGCTCCGCTTGTCCGACAGGGCGCGTTCGAACTGCGACCACGGGACGGGTGGGTTGCTGTAGCCCATCAGGTCCTGCTTCCGGATCGGTTCACGTGGCGATCGCCTCCGCCCACCAGCGGTGGTCGGCCAGCACGAGGTACCAGGCACGCCCCTCGGCGTCGACGAGCTGCAGGCGGTGCAGTCGTCGGCCACCGGACTCCCACCAGCGCACGACGAGCGGCCACGGTCCGGCCCAGGCCGTGACGGGTGCGAACCCGCCGCCCCGATCGCCCTCGGCTCGGAACAGTTCGGGGACACCGGACAGCGCACCGCGGTCGTCGACGTCGACACTCTCGCCGTCGCCGGAGACCACGTCGACCGGCCGGGGGCGCTCGAGGACGGTGGCGGGCGGTGGGCCGGGCAGCTTGCCCGGCCACGGTCGGTCGCGCACGGCGGCCAGGGCACGCTCACCACCGGGTGGGGCGTCGCCCCAGGGCACGAGCACCACCCGCTCGGACAGGGTCCGGCCACCACCGACGCGCGGGCTCACCACCCCGTCGTGCCCAACCATGCCCTGGATCCGCGCGAGACCGTGGTGCACGCGTTCGTCCGGCCCGGACCCCCACAGTCCGCGCTCGTGGTTCGCCATGTCGTCGACGGCGACCGGTTCGAGCACGACCGAGGTGACGGGGGCCTCGAGCCCGGTCGGGTCGACCCCGCCGGCGAGCTGCCAGCGCACCCGGTCGACGACGTCGGCGGCGTCGAACCAGCGCGGGTGCGCCCAGGTGCGCTCGAGCAGGATGTCCCGCTCGTCGACGATCCCCACCCGGATGGTCGTCGCGACCAGACCGGCGGCTCGGAGCCGGGCGGCGAAGTCGTCGGCGGAGCGCCGGAACGCGAACGCGATCTGGTCAGCCCGGTCGAGCGGGGGCTCGAACGCGGCCTCGATCCGGAGCTCGGGCGGGATCGCGCGCGCCGAGATCTCCCGCGGGTCCCGCCCACCAGCCAACCGGTGCAGGAACGCACCGGGAACCCCGAACCGGTCGCGGACCTGCTCGTCGCTGAGCGCCGCGAACGCCCCCAGCGTGGTGATCCCGAGCCGGTCGAGCACGGTCGCGAGCTCGGGGTCGCCGAGCACGCCCAGGGGCAGCGCGGCGAGGAAGTCCGACGACCCGGCGACCGGCACGATCCGCACCCGTTCACCGGGACGCACCGGCCGGGCCCGTGCTGCCTGCTCCGCCGCGAACGGTGTGTCCGCCACTCCTGCCCGCACCGCCGGCGCGCCGTGGTCGGCCGCGATCCCCGCCAGGGTCGCCGCGGCCGCCCGCTCGCCGCCGTAGTACCGCGCCGGACCGCGGGCACGCAGGGCGAGGGTGCCGGGACGGAGCACCTCGACCCCGGGGACGGCCGCCTCGACCGCGCGGATGACGGGTTCGAACGCACGGTGGTCGAGGGCGTCGTCGTAGGGCTGCACGACGAGGTCCGGACAGCGCGCCTGTGCCTCGCGCACGCGCAGCCCGCGGACGACGCCGTGCTGCCGGGCGGACCCGGAGCTGGCGAACACCAGCCCCTTCGCGACCAGGGCGATGGGCTGCTCCGGTGGCACACCGGCCGCGCGGGCAGCCGCGATCACCGGCCAGTCCGGGCACCAGAGCACGACGGTGCGGGTCGGCGGCGGCTCGGGCAGCGCACCACCGCGGGCGAGCGCGTCGGCGCGCACACGCCCCGGGGCGATCACGACGCCACCGCCACGGGCCGCAGGACCCGGGTGTCGCCCGACCCGACCGTCGGCACCGGGGTGGCTGCCCGGACCGAGCCGTCGGCCGCAGGCAGGAGCAGCTCAGTGCTCGTGGGACGCATAGCGCCCGCGCGGCCGGTCGCCGTCACGGTGGCACGACGCTCGGTCAGGTGCCCGTGCCCCTGCCCGATCCCGCTCCACACCGACGACGTGATCCGCAACGTGACGTCGGCACCCGGCCAGGAGCCGAGTGCGACGAGGGCGCCGCCGCGTTGCCGGAGCCGGGCCGACAGCCGTGCAATGTCGCCCGGCACGATGCGTCCGAGGGGTCGGGTGAGCACGATCTGGGCGACGTCGGCCATCGCCGCGGTCACCGCGAGCCACTGGTCGCCCGGGTCGGGGACGAGCACGAGCCGCTCGAGGTCGATCCCCGCAGCGGCGGCGGCCTCGATCCCGAACGACGGCACACCGACGACCGCGCACCACGCACCGGATGCCGAGGCCGCCTGTAGCATGGTGATCGCGAGCAGCACCGACTCGGGGACTGCGTAGGTCCCACCGACGCGGATCGCACCGCCGGGCAGCAGGGGTTCGAGCGCGGAGGCGGTCGGCAGCCCCGCGGTGTCGACACGCGTGGACTCCATGTCGGTGACCCGCGACCGCAGGGACGTGATGCGGTCGAGCGCCGCTCGGGCGTCGCCGAGGTGGTCTGCGCCACCCCCACGCGCAGCACCGACACCCCCGCGGGCTGCACCGGCACCCCCGCGCGCCGCACCGCTCCGCCCGACCCGATCCGGGCCGGGCGACCGGAGTGTCGCCGCCGTCTGCATGCCCTCATATTCGAACATGTGTTCGATGATGTCAATCACGTCCGACATCTGTGGACAACCGAGTCGAACTCCTGTTCGATCAGGTCACCAGTGCGCCGCTGCCCCCACGCTCCCCAACACCGACCGCGTCTTCGTCACGACCTCGTCCGCCTCGTCCGCCGCCACCGACGACCACGTCACCGCTCCCCCGGCCCCGAGGGTCCGCGACCGGACCCGGCCCGAGGCGTCCACCACCGTCACCAGTGTCCGGATCACCACCGACAGGTCGACCGCCCCGCTCGCCGAGAAGTACCCGATCACGCCCGAGTACACCCCGCGCGGCGCCCCCTCGAGCCGGTCGGCGATCACCATCGCGCTGATCTTCGGTGCCCCGGTCATCGACCCAGGAGGGAACGCCGCCAGCACCACGTCCGCCCGTGACGTCCCCGTCGGCAGCACGGCACCGATCGTGGAGACCATCTGGTGCACGCTCGCGTACGTCTCGACCTCGCACAGCCGCTCGACGTGCACCGACCCCGGGATCGCCGTCCGCAGCAGGTCGTTCCGCAGCAGGTCGACGATCATCACGTTCTCGGCACGGTCCTTGGCACTCACCGCGAGGTCGTCCCGCACGGCCGCGTCGGCGGCAGCGTCGGCGAGTCGCCGCCGCGTGCCCTTGATCGGCTCCGCCAGCACGCTCCCGTCCGCGTCGATCCGCAGGAACCGCTCCGGCGACCGGCTCGCCACGCGCAGCGGGCCGAGCCGCAGGTACGCACCGAACGGGACGGGGTCCGACGCCCGCATCCGCAAGTAGTCGGACAGGTGCGGGTCATCCAGTTGCGGATCCGCACCGGGGTCGGCCCGGGCCTCCCGGTCCGCACGGGGCACGGAGAACGAGGTGGTGAGGCAGACCTGGAACGCGTTGCCCTCGCGGATCTCGGCGCGGCACGCGTCGACCGCGCGTTCGTAGTCCGCGCGCGACTCGCGTCCGGTCGCCGCTGACCCCCCGGCCGGGAGGCCCTTGGCCGCGTCCGCCACGTCGGCCCGCGACGGCGCCCCGGTCACCGTCTCGAGCCACACCCGGTTCTGCGCGCTGGCCGCCGGTTCCGAGTCGGCAACGAGCGTCAGCGCCCAGACGCCGCCGGTGTGGTCGACGACCACGGCGCGGTCCACGAACCGCAGGTCGGCATCGGCGTGACCGTCGGCGGTCCGGTCCGGGCCGCCGGATTCGCGACCGAGCTCGTACCCGAGGAACCCGATCCAGCCGAGCGCGAAGCCACAGCCGGCGATCGGCTCGGGCAGCTGCGGCGTTCGGTTCAGCAGCTCCGCCAGCACGGCGAAGGCCGGACGGTCGTCAGTGGACGACGGACCGAACCACCGGGTGGCGGGCGTGGCGACGTCGACGGACGCCCGCCGGTCCTGGTGGCGGAACCGTGCCCGGAACGGGCCGTCCGTCCACGCCAGGACCGACCACCGAGCGCGTGGTCGTGCGGTGTCCGGCGCGCCGTCCGGCAACGCGGAGTCGAGCCAGACCAGGTCGCCGCCGGTCCGTGCGGCCATCGTGCCGAGGTCGGGGACCGGATCGAGCCGGCGGACCTCGATGCGGGCGCCGGCCGACGGACCGGTCAGATCGCCGAGATCGTCCATGCGGCGGCGTGCGAGGCACCCGGGGCGAGCACTACGAGACCGCGGTCGACACCGTCGTTGAAGGCGTCGGGGGCGCACGTCATCGGCTCGACCGCCAGCCCGGCGCGGTGGTACTCGGGGACCACGTGGTCGGCCGTGTGCACCTGCACCCACGGGCACTCCGGACCGAAGGTCGCGCGGACACCGCGGCCGTCCGCCGCGGTCAGGGTGATGGTGGCGACCCCGTCGGCGTCGCGGTCGAAGCCGGTGAAGGCGTGGTCGATGAACCGGTCGCCGATGCGTGTGGCGGTGCGCAGGTCGAACTCGTCGTGCACGGGCACCAGGTCGGTCGGGATCAGCCGGTCGGGCGTGACCTCGAGCACCTCGGCCGCGGGCAGGGTGAGCGTCCAGTCGTCCACCGTGCCGGCGCCGGCGACCAGGTACGGGTGCGGGCCGGTCCCCCACGGGGCGTCGTCCGCGCTGGAGTTCGTGCCGGTGATCGTCGTGTGCAGGCCGGCGTCGTCCAGCCGGTACTCGACCATGACCTCGACACGGTACGGGTAGCCCGCCTGGGCCTGCACGGTGGTGGCGAGCACCACGCGGTCGGGCTCCTGGGCCTGGACGCCGAAGTCGGTCCAGGCGACGAGTCCGTGCAGGGCGTGGTGGCGCGCGGGCTCGGTGAGCGCGAGTTCGTGGTCGACGCCGCCGAAGGTGTACTTGCCGTCGACGACCCGGTTCGGCCACGGGGCGAGCACGGCACCGCGGAACGCCGGACGGACCTCGTCGGCGTCGAACGGCACGACGAGGTCGCGGCCCTCGTGACGGAGCGTCCGCAGCGTCGCACCGACCGTGGCGATGTCTGCCGTGTACCCGGCAGCGGAGATCGTCAGCGGGGTCCCGGACAGCGGCGCGTCGTTGCTCATGCGCTCAGCGTATCGGGCGCGTGCAGCCACCCGCACCACGAGAAAACCCCCGCCGTTCCGGGGAACGACGGGGGTTGTTGGTGGATCTGAGGGGACTCGAACCCCTGACCCCCTGCATGCCATGCAGGTGCGCTACCAGCTGCGCCACAGACCCATTTCGTGTTGCTGCAACACTTGTTCTTGTACCAACCGGTTCCCCGGAGGCACCATAGAAGCGTACACCATGCGAACGCCGGGCAACGAAATCGAAGCCGTCACCCGGGCGCGTCGCTGATCAGGCGGCGGTGTGGTCCACCGGGAGCTCGAGCGAGATGGTCGGGCAGTCGGCCCAGAGTCGCTCGAGCGAGTAGTACTGACGGTCCTCGTCGTGGAAGACGTGGACGATGACGTCGCCGAAGTCGATGAGGACCCAGCGGCCCTCGCTCCGGCCTTCACGACGGAGGGTCTTGGCGCCGAGCTCGAGGAGGCGTTCCTCGACGGCATCGGCGATGGACTGCACGTTGCGCTCGTTCCGACCGGTTGCGAGCAGGAACACGTCCGTGAGCTGCAACGGCCCGGTCACATCGAGCGCGACGAGGTCCTCGGCCTGCTTGGCATCCGCCGCGAGAGCGGCGGCCTGCACGAGTTCCAGTGCGCGAGTGGAGGCGGTCACGGATTCCTTCCGGTCGTCGACCCGGCAGGGAGCCGGATCGCTTGGTGGGTCACGATCATAAGCCACCGCGCCGACAGCGGCCAGGCCGGGGTGGCGGGGTGGTGCAGGACGGACGTCGGGGACGGCAGCGGTCAGCCGCCCATGTGGGTGGTGAGGAGGGCGGTGATGATGACACCTGCCGCTGCCAGTCCGACCGCACCCACCGTGACACCGAGGATGAGCGGTGTCCGCGACTCCTTCGGCTTGGCGGCGGCGAGGACGACCTGGCGGGTCGAGGTGTGACTGGACACCGCGCGGCTGGCACGGACCGGGCTGGCGTCGGTCTCCGGCTGCTCGTCCTGCTGCTCGAGCAGGCGGTCGACCTCGGCTCCGTCGATCGGTCGGTGCGACCCGGTGGACGACAGCGACGCGGGCAGGTCGATGGACCCGGTGAGGATCACCTCGCCCGTCGCGTTCAGGGCGCCCGTCGGGTCGGCCAGGGCTGAGTTCGGCAGGATGATCGCGTTCGTGTCGGTGACCGCGATCCGGCGGGTGCCGGTCGAGTCGTCGTGCACCTCGGCGTCGTTCGAGTCGTGCGCCTGCTGCGACCAGTGTCCGACGGGCGGCTCGAAGGTCGTGGTCAGGGGCTTCGGTTCGGACGGCCGCTGGAAGGCCGCGGGGACCGTCGGCGCGGCAGCCGAGGCGGGCTCCGGGATCGTGACCTCGTTGGTGTCGTCGTCCTCGGGGTCGTCCTCGGGGTCCAGCGAGAGCGGGAACACGGCCGGGGTCGACGCCGCGGGGTCCGCGACCACCGGGAGCGGCGCGACGACAGGGGCCTGCACGTCGACGACCTCGGTCGGTGCGGCTGCGGGATCCGCGTGGTCGACGGACGTCTCGTCGTCGTCAGCCTGGTCGACGTCGGCCGACTCGCCCTCGGCGGACTCGCCCTCGGCGGACTCGCCCTCGGCGGACTCGCCCTCGGCGGGCGGCGACCACGTCGAACGGTGGCGGCGGGGCTCCTCGGCGTGCGCAGCGGCCTCGTCGAGCGGCTCGAGAGCGTCGGGGGAACCGTCGGCCTCCGTCGCCTGGGCGACCGCGGCATCGTCGAGGACGGTCGGGATCTCGGCGCGGGGCCGGTCGTCGTCTCCGGCACGCGGGGCCGATGCGGGCTCGATCGCGTCGACCGAGCCGAGGACGTCCGCGACGGTGCGGTCCGACGACTGGGGCGTGGGGTTCTGGAGCGGGACGGGCAGGACCGCGCCGTCCTGGGCTGCGCGCTGCTGACGGATCTGCCGACGGGTCAGTCCGCCGCTGCCGGGGACGATCTCGGTCGCCGAGGCCGGCGGGAAGGGCGACACGCCGGCGGCGGGGACGGAGGACACCGGGACGGACGGCACCGATGCGGGCGCACTGGTCTGCGTCGGGCCCCCGGGGGCGGGTGCCACGTGCGAGCCGGGCCGACGACGCTCGTCGGTCGGCTCGTCAGGGGCGGCGACGGTCGGCGGCGGCGTGACGGGCTGCGAACCGGCTGCGGCGGCACGCTCCCGCTCGCGCGCCTGGCGCCGCGACAGCGGCGGCTGCGCGTCGGACGAACTCATGCAACGCTCCGATACAGGTGGTGCTTGGAGATGTACTGGACGACCCCGTCGGGGACCAGGTACCAGACGGGGGAACCACGCCTCACCCGGTCACGGCAGTCGGTCGACGAGATGGCCAGTGCGGGGACTTCCAGCAAGCTTACGTCTCGCTCGGGGAGTCCGCTGATGCTCAGGTCGTGTCCCGGACGTGTCACGGCGACGAAGTGCGCGAGGTCCCAGAGGCCATCATGGTCTTTCCAGTCGACAATCTGCTGAACGGCGTCTGCGCCGGAGATGAAGACCAGCTGCGCGTCGGGCCGCTGTTCGTGCAGGTCGCGGAGCGTGTCGACCGTGTACGTGGGTCCGGGGCGGTCGATGTCGACGCGGCTCACCGTGAACATCGGGTTCGAGGCGGTCGCGATGACCGTCATCAGGTACCGGTGCTCGGCATCGGTGACGCCGGACTTCATGTACGGCTGCCCGGTGGGGACGAAGACGACCTCGTCCAGGTCGAACGCCCGGGCGACCTCGGACGCCGCGACGAGGTGACCGTGGTGGATGGGGTCGAACGTCCCGCCCATCACCCCGATGCGCGGCCGTCCGGTGCTCTCGAGCATCGAGTGGCGGATCAGATCTTGGTGTGACCGAACTCGTCGACACCCGTCTCGTGGTGGCGGGTGGCCTCGAACTTCTGGGAGTGGCGGTACGCCACGTCGCGGAAGCTCCAGGTGACGAAGCCCAGGAAGATGAAGAACAGCGCACCGACGAGCGGGAACACGAACGCCGGGGCCCCGGAGGCGTGCTCAGCAGCTTCTGCGAGGAAGGTCATCGTTCGGTGCTCCGTTCGGTGGGGGAAAGACGCCGTTCAGTCTAGCCGCGGATCTGGCCGTTCCCGCGCACGATCCACTTGGTGCTCGTGAGCTCCGGCAGGCCCATCGGACCGCGTGCGTGCAGCTTCTGCGTCGAGATGCCCACCTCGGCACCGAACCCGAACTCTCCGCCGTCGGTGAAGCGGGTCGACGCGTTCACCATCACGACCGCCGAGTCGACCGTCGCCAGGAACCGCTCGGCCGTGTCGACGTCGTTGGTCACGATCGACTCAGTGTGGTGCGTGGACCAGCGCGCGATGTGCGCCATCGCGGCGTCGACGTCCGGCACGACGCGGATCGACAGGTCGAGGTCCATCGACTCGGTCGCCCAGTCCTCGTCGGTGGCGCGGAGGACGCCGGGCACGATCGCCCGGGTGGCGTCGTCGCCGCGGAGCGTGACGCCGGAGGCGCGGAGCCGGTCCGCGAGCACGGGCAGGAGCCGCTCGGCCGCCTGTTCGTGCACGAGCAGGGTCTCGAGCGCGTTGCAGACGCTCGGCCGCTGCACCTTGCTGTTCAGCACGATGTCGACGGCGCGCTGCTCGGGTGCGGACGCGTCGAGGAACACGTGCACGACACCGGCACCGGTCTCGATGACGGGCACCTGCGCCTCGGTGACCACGGTCTGGATGAGCGAGGCACTCCCCCGCGGGATGAGCACGTCGACCAGCCCGCGGGCGCGCATCAGCTCGGTGGCCCCGGCGCGGCCGAACTCGTCGATGGTCTGCACGAGCTCGCGCGGCAGGCCGACCGACTCGACGGCGTCCTGCAGGCGGGCGACCAGCACGGCGTTGGTGCGCTGCGCCGCCGAGCCACCGCGGAGCACCACGGCGTTGCCCGACTTCAGCGCCAACGAAGCGATGTCGACCGTGACGTTCGGGCGTGCCTCGTAGATGGCTCCGACGACGCCGAACGGCACGCGCACCTGGGTGAGCTGCAGGCCGTTCGGCAGCAGCGAGCCCCGGATGTGCTCCCCCACCGGATCGGTGAGCCCGACGACGTGCTCCACCGCGGCGGCCAACGACTCGATGCGTGCGGGGTCGAGTCGGAGGCGGTCGACGAGCCCGGACGACAGCCCGCTCTCCTCGCCCGCGACCAGGTCGCCGTGGTTCGCCGCGACGATCTCGTCGGTCGCGGCGCGGACCCCGGCGGCGATCGCCGTCAGCGCCGCGTCCTTGACGGCCGTCGTCGCGGTCGCCAGCGCCGACGAAGCGGCTCGCGCGGCCACGAGCGTGTCGGTCAGGGTCGGGGCGGGCGCGATCGACGACATGGACCGATTCTAGGTCCGCTCGTCGGCCCGTGACGGGCGTGACGGCGTCTCGCCGGCCGACCGGTCATGACACGTCGCACCACGACCGCCGAGCGGTCGCGCCGCGTCGCCTCGCGCGGACCCCGTCGACTGGTCCCGACCGTTCGACGCAGTCCGTCGGTGATTCGTGACCGTTTGGAGGCCCGGCACCGGTCCCCGGGACCCGCGCCGGGCCTCCAGGCGGTCGCGTTCACCACGCCGACCGGTCACGACACGTCGTCCTGCGCCACGTGAGCGGTCGCAGACCGTCGCTCCGCGGCTCCCGCGCCGACGGTCCCTGACCAGTCGGCGCCGTCCCGACCGCGAGTCGTGACCGTTCCGGGCGCGGTCCGACCTCTGTCAGGAACGCGGGGCGGCGTGGAACCACGTGCCCACGTGCTCACCCGACAGCGCGCGGTCGACGAGCGCCGTGGCGGTCACCAGCACGGACGTGCCGGCCTCGGCCGCGAGCCGCGCGGCGGCGACCTTGGTGCCTGCGCCACCGGTGCCGACGCCGGCCTTGCCGATCGACCCGAAGGTGACGCCGGCGAGCTCGTCGCCGAACGGGACCTCGTCGATGCGCTCGGCACCGGGCTGCTCCGGTGGCTTCGTGTACAGGGCCTCGACGTCGGACAGCAGCACGAGCGCGTCGGCGCCGAGCAGCCGTGCCACCAGGGCAGCGAGCCGGTCGTTGTCACCGAAGCGGATCTCGTGGGTGGCGACCGTGTCGTTCTCGTTCACGATCGGCAGCACCCGCAGGGCGAGCAGCCGGTCGATGGCCCGCTGCGCGTTGACCCGGTGCGTGGGGTTCTGCAGGTCTCCGGCGGTCAGCAGGATCTGCGCCGCGACGACCCGGTGCCGGTCGAGTTCCTTCTGGTACCGGAACATCAGGACGTTCTGGCCGGTGGCCGCAGCGGCCTGCTGCGTGGCGAGGTCGTCGGGGCGACCCTCGAGCCCGAGGAACGGGAAGCCGGTCGCGATCGCGCCGGAGGACACGAGCACGACCTCGGTGCCACGGCCGTACGCGGCGGACAGTGCGTCCACCAACGGGCCGATCTGTCCGGCCGCGTCACCGCTGACCGACGACGAGCCGACCTTGACCACGATCCGCCGCGCACGCGGGATGTCCTCGCGTCGGGAGACGGGTCCGAGGTCGGTGCGGGCGGTCGTGTCGGTCATGCCGCGGTCAGTCCTTCTGGTCGCTGGTCTCGAAGTCGCCGGTCTCGACGCCGGCCTCGACTCCGGTCTCGACGCCGCCGGTCTCGAGGTCGTCGCTGGTGACGACCTCGTCGTTCACCCAGAGGCCGGACACACGCTCCTGCTCGAGCTCCGCGCGGGCGGCGGCCTTGGCGTCCATCCGCTCGAAGTACTCCTCGCGCCGCTCGTTGCGGGTCGGCCGCGAGGTCGCACCGATGCGTGCGTCGGTGCCGCGGGCGCTCGTGATGAGCTCCGCGGTCGAGGTGAGCGTGGGCTCCCAGTCGAAGACCATGCCGCCGTCGCCACCGATCACGACGGTCGAGCCGGCGACCGCTCCGGCCTTGAACAGCCCGTCCTCGACGCCGAGCTTCGCGAGTCGGTCGGCCAGGAAGCCGATCGCCTCTTCGTTCGTGAAGTCGGTCTGCTGGACCCAGCGCTCCGGCTTCGCACCACGGACGCGGTAGAAGCGGTGCTCCTCGCCGCCCTCGGCACGGACCGTGAAGCCCTGGTCGTTGACCGCGCGGGGACGGATGACGATGCGCTCGACGACGGGCTCGGCCGCACGCTTCGCGCGACCCTGCTCGACGACCTCGGCCAGGGCGAACGTGAGTTCCCGCAGGCCCTTGTGCGACGCGGTCGAGATCGGGAAGACGCGGTAGCCACGCCCCACGAGCTCGGCGGTGACGAACTCGGCGAGCTCGGCGGCGTCCGGCACGTCGATCTTGTTGAGCGCGATGAGCTGCGGACGCTCGAGCAGCGGCACCTGGCCCTCGGGGACCGGGTAGCGCTCGAGCTCACCGAGGATCACGTCGAGGTCGCTGATCGGGTCGCGGCCCGGGTCCATGGTCGCGCAGTCGATGACGTGCAGCAGCGCCTCGCAGCGCTCGACGTGGCGCAGGAACTCGAGGCCGAGGCCCTTGCCCTCGGACGCGCCCTCGATCAGACCGGGCACGTCGGCGACGGTGAAGCGGCTCTCGCCCGACTCGACGACACCGAGGTTCGGGGTGAGCGTGGTGAAGGGGTAGTCGGCGATCTTCGGCTTCGCGGCCGAGATCGCGGCGATGAGCGAGGACTTGCCGGCACTCGGGAACCCGACGAGGGCGACGTCAGCGATGGTCTTCAGCTCGAGGCTGATGTCACCGGCCCAGCCCTCGGTGCCGAGGAGCGCGAAGCCAGGGGCCTTGCGCTTGGTGGTGGACAGCGCCGCGTTGCCGAGGCCGCCCTGCCCACCCGGGGCCACGACGACGCGCATGCCGGGCTCGGTCAGGTCGGCGATGACCTCGCCGGCCTCGTCGTACACGACGGTGCCGATCGGCAGCGGCAGTTCCTGGACCTCGCCGCTGACGCCGCTACGGTGGTCGCCCATGCCGGGCTGGCCGTTCTTCGAGGAACGGTGCGGCGAGCGGTGGTAGCCGAGCAGCGTGGTGACCTGCGGGTCGGCCACGAGCACGATGTCGCCGCCGTCACCGCCGTTGCCGCCGTCGGGCCCGGCGAGGGGCTTGAACTTCTCACGGCGGACCGAGACGCAACCGTTGCCGCCCTTCCCCGCGCTGAGGTGCAGGGTCACGCGGTCGACGAAGGTCGCCATGGTTCCACTCCTGGAAGATCGTTGTGCCGACGGGATCCGTCAGCGCGTTGTGCCGACGGGATCCGTCAGCGCGTTGTGCCGACGGCATCCGTCGGCGGGAAAAGCGAAGGAGGGGCGGGCACTCGGCCCGCCCCTCCCGCTGAAGCTGATCGTCGCGACTACGCGTTGACGATGTTGATGACCTTGCGGCCACCCTTGGTGCCGAACTCGACCGAACCGGCCGACAGGGCGAACAGCGTGTCGTCGCCACCGCGACCGACGTTCGCGCCCGGGTGGAAGTGGGTCCCACGCTGGCGGATGATGATCTCGCCTGCGTTGACGACCTCGCCACCGAAGCGCTTCACGCCGAGGCGCTGAGCGTTCGAGTCACGACCGTTGCGAGTGGAACTCGCACCCTTCTTGTGTGCCATGAGCTGACTCCCTTACGCGATCTTGGTGATCTTGACGCGGGTCAGGTCAGCGCGGAAACCCTGGCGCTTCTTGTACCCGGTCTTGTTCTTGAACTTCTGGATGATGACCTTCGGACCGCGCAGGTCGTTGAGCACCTCAGCGGTGACGGTCACGTTGGCGAGCTCGGAAGCCGCCGACGTGATCTTGTCACCGTCCACGAGGAGCACGGGGGCGAGGTCGATGTTGCCGTTGTCGTCCGCCTTGACACGGTCGACGGTCAGGATGGTGCCGACCTCGACCTTTTCCTGACGGCCGCCGGCGCGCACTACTGCGTAAACCACGTGGAAATCCTTACGTAACTCTGCTTGAGGGAAGTCTCGGGTGCCCACTTCTGCACGAGCGGCTCCCGGAAGGCCGGGCCCGATCGGCGACGCAGGCAGAACGGCCCGCTGACACCAGGGGTCGAGAATACTCGATCCCCATGGGTCCGGTCAAACGGCGACACGCGTACGATTGCACGGTGACCGTGTTGATCGACCCACCGACGTGGCCCGCTCACGACACACTGTGGTCGCACCTCGTCAGTGATGAATCCTACGCGGAACTCCACGCGTTCGCTGCACGTGCCGGTGTGCCGCGTCGCGCGTTCGACCACGACCACTACGACGTGCCGCTCGCACGGTACGACGAACTGGTCGCCGCTGGGGCCTCCGCGGTGACCGGTCGGGAGCTCGTGCTGCGGCTGATCCGCAGCGGCCTTCGGGTGGCGCAGCGCGACAAGCGCCCGCACTGACGTGCTGGCCGCGTGCGTCCGGCGCGCACGGTGCGAGGTTCCTGACTCGATGCGGCGCTGACGGCTCGGTGCGGCGCCAAAGGCTCGCACGATGTCTGCGACCTCGCACGGTGCTGACGGGAGGCCCGGCGCACGCCCGCCGCGTTCGTCCCGTCGCACGGTGCGACGCCGGCTCGGGGACGTCTGCGCACCGTGCGAGGTCGCCCACCGCGTGCGAGGTTGGCAGCACGGTGCGGCGCCAGAGGCTCGCACCGTGCCGCGGCCGCAGCACCAGTCGGAGAACCTCGCACGGTGCAGTGACTCGCGAAGACTGCACCGTCCGAGGAACCTCGCACCGTGCGGCGAACGCACGAGTGACGAGCCGCGGTCAGCGGGGCGCTGGACCACCCCAGGGGGCGGCTGGCGGCTGCTGCTGGCCCGGACGGGGCTGTGCGCCGTACTGGCCGCCGTACTGCCCGTGGGGGTCCGGCTGGACCAGACCCTGTCCGTACGGGCGCTGCTGCGGCTGCTGGGACGGCTGCTGCGGCCCCGGCTGCACGGTTGCGGGCGGGACGGCGTCGGCGGGCCGCACCGTGCCCGGCAAGCCGGACGCCGGCGTCGCGTTCCGGTTCCGGCGAGGACGCCCCAGCCAGAGCCACGCAGCGGTCGCACTCGCCAGCAGCATCACCGTGAACGGCACGCCGTTGCGGAGCGGGTTCGTGACGACGTCGATGACCAGGCGGGACCCACCGGAGGTGATCGCGCCGAACGCACCCGTGAAGACCCCGACGAGGGCCAGGGCGATCGTGCCGGCTGCACCGGCGAGCACGGCACGGAGCAAGACGGTCGGCAGCGGACTGCGGCGGGCGATCGGCGTCAGGAACGCCAACGCGAGGAACGCTCCCGCGTAGAACGGGAACGGTGCGAGGAACACCGAGGCGATGAAGCTGCCGACCAGGCTCGCGCCGGTGCCGTAGTGCGCGAACGGGCTGACGACCAGCGACGTCCCGATCAGCCCGACGATGCCGGACACGAACTCGACGAGCACGAGCGACACCACGGCGATGAGCGCCCCGGCAGTGTTGTTCACGGACGCACCCGGCGCGAAGGCCCGGCGTGGGTCGGCGGGCGCACGCGGAGGTCGCGGTGGCGCGTAGGGCACGCCGGCGGCGGGTTGGACGCCGTACGGCGGCTGCCCACCAGGCTGCCCACCAGGCTGCCCACCAAGGTGCCCACCAGGCTGCCCACCAAGGTGCCCACCAGGCTGCCCATCTGACTGTCCACCGGGGTGCGCGCCGTACGGCGGCACGGGACCGCTGGCTCCCCCGGACCCGGGCGGTGCGGGCTGTTGCCAGCCCGCACCGTAGTACCCACGATCCCGCTGCGGGTCACCCGGGTTCGTCACGCTCAGTTCCCCAGGATCACGGAGTCGTCGGTGTCCTCGCCGGACGCACCCTCGGGCGTGGCCGGGGCACTGATGCTCGGCGACGACACCCGGCGGGACCGCGAACGACCCTGACCCGGCTGCTTGGGCTCCGGCAGCGCCTGGAGCACGGAGTCCAACAACGACTCGGCGTCCGGGGCGACCTGGCGGGGCTCGCGCTTCGGGGCTGCGGTGATCGGGATGTCCAGGATCGCGACCGAGCTCTCGGTCGGGGTCACCGTCGCGCTCGAGCTGACGCGGCGGCGCGCCGGGGCCTTGGCCTTCGGTTCGGCGGCAGGCGCCTCGGTGAGCGCCTGCTTCGGCGCAGCCTGCTTCGGCTCGTCGTGCTTCGGCTCGGCCTGCTTCGGCTCGACAGCGACCTCAGGCTCGACCGCGACGGGTGACGACTCGGTGGCCTCGGTCGCGGCAGCGTTCGGCTGCTCACCGCCCCGTCCACCACGGCCGCCACGGCGGCGGCGCTTCGACCCGGTGGGCTGTTCGCCCGCACCGGAGTCGTCGGACGCGGAGGTCGCCACGGGGACGTCGGCCGAAGCGGGAGCCTCGACCGAGGTCGGCGATGCGGGCGAGTCGTCGTGCGGGATCGTCGAGGCGGCGATCCGCGACAGCGCGTTCTTCACGTCGTCGGTGATCTGGTGCGCCGAGGTCGACTGCCCGTTCGACGAGCCGGAACCCGAGCCACCGCCGGAGTTGCCCCCGCCGTTGCCGTGCCCGTTGCCGCCGTTGCCGCCGTTGCCGTTCCCACCGTTGCCGCCAGCACCGCTCCGGGCCTTGCGACGCCCCTTGCTCGGGCCCGGGTCGGCGTTGTTGTCGTTGACCTTCGCGTTGACCTCGTCGAGCGACTCGCGCAGGCCGACACCGATCTTCTTGCGGGTCATCTGCACGAGGCCGAGCGAGGTGACCTCGGCGACCTGGTGCTTCGTGCGGTCACGGCTCAGGCACTCGATCAGGCGACGGAGCACGAGGTCGCGGTTCTCCTCGAGCACCATGTCGATGAAGTCGACGACGATGATGCCGCCGATGTCGCGCAGGCGGAGCTGGCGGACCAGTTCCTCGGCGGCCTCGAGGTTGTTCTTCGTGACGGTCTCCTCGAGGTTGCCCCCGGAGCCGACGAACTTGCCGGTGTTGACGTCGACGACCGTCATGGCCTCGGTGCGGTCGATGACGAGCGAGCCGCCGGAGGGCAGCCAGACCTTGCGGTCGAGCGCCTTGTCGATCTGCTCGTTCAGGCGGTACTCCTCGAAGGAGTCCGGGCCCTCGTACCGCACGACGCGGTCCTTCAGGTCGGGGGCGACGGCCGACAGGTACTCGTCGATGGTGCCGCCGGCGGCCTCGCCGTCGATGATGAGCTTGGTGAAGTCCTCGTTGAAGACGTCGCGCACGATCTTGACGAGCAGGTCGGGCTCCGAGTGCAGCATCACCGGGGCCTGGCCACCGGCGACCTTCTTCTGGATGGCCTCCCACTGGCTGGTCAGGCGCTGCACGTCGCGGGTGAGCTGCTCCTCGGTCGCTCCCTCGGCCGCGGTGCGCACGATGACGCCCGCGTGCTCCGGCAGGACCTCTTTCAGGATCTTCTTGAGGCGCGCGCGCTCGGTGTCGGGCAGCTTGCGCGAGATCCCGTTCATCGAGCCGTTCGGCACGTACACGAGGTAGCGGCCGGGCAGCGAGACCTGGCTGGTAAGGCGGGCGCCCTTGTGGCCGACGGGGTCCTTCGTGACCTGCACCAGCACCTTGTCGCCCGGCTTGAGCGCGGCCTCGATGCGACGGCCGTGGCTGGTGTCGACCGAGTTCCAGTCGACCTCGCCGGCGTAGAGCACGGCGTTGCGGCCGCGACCGATGTCGACGAAGGCGGCCTCCATCGAGGGCAGGACGTTCTGCACCTTGCCGAGGTAGACGTTGCCGATGAGCGACACGTTCTCGGACTTGGTGATGTAGTGCTCGGCGAGGATGCCGTCCTCGAGCACGCCGATCTCGATGGTCGACGAGCTGGAGCGGACGATCATCTGGCGGTCGACGCTCTCGCGGCGAGCGAGGAACTCGTCCTCGCTCACGACCTGGCGGCGACGTCCGGCGTCACGGCCGTCGCGGCGACGCTGCTTCTTCGCCTCGAGCCGGGTCGAGCCCTTGATGCGCTGCGGCTCGGTGATGAGCTCGGGCTCGCGGCGGCGGGGCTCCTGGTGGTCGCGCGGTTCGCGCGGCGCACGGGCTTCGCGGTCGGCGCTGCTCCCCCGACGACGCGAGCGCCGGCGGGATCCGCCCTGCTCGTCGCGGTCGTCGGTGTCGTACCGGTCGTCGCGGTCGAACCGGTCCTCGCGCTCGGAGCGTTCGGATCGGTCGTAGCGGTCGTCACGCTCGTCCTCGTCACGCTCGTACCGCGCGGCGCGGCGCGGCAGCTCCGGCAGGACGGGGGCGTGGAAGATCAGGCTGAGCGTGCTCGTCGCCTTCGGGACGAACGGCTCGGCCGGGGCAGCGGGTTCGCTCGCCTCGGTCGTCGGCTCGGTCTCGGTCGGACGGGAGGCGCCACTCGCCTCCGCCACGTCGACGGCGGTTTCGGTCGGCTCGGCCGTGACCACCGCCAGGTCGCCGGTCAGCGTGCTCACGTCGTCCGGCTCGGCGCTCTGCGCGGGGACGGCCTCGACCGCGACGGAGACCGTCTCGGCCGGTGCCCCTTCCGTCAGCGCGAGGGTCTCGTCGACGGCAGGCACCTGCACGGCACCGCCCTGGCCCTGTTGGCCGGACGACCGGGCGCGGCGACCGCCGAAAAGGCGGGTCCGACGCTTCGGGGCGTTCTCGTCGTTGGTCGTGTTGTCGTTGTTCTGCTCCACCATGGACTGGCGCACTCCTCGGCCCCACTCGCACCCTTGTCGGGCGGCGGGAATTCTCTGGTTGTGGCGGTGGCGTCGACGCCCCGCACTCGCTGTCTTCGTGACCGGTCTGCGTCAACTTCTCGTTGCGTCCGCGGCCGTTCCGGTCCGGGCACCCGGCCCGGGTCGGCTCGGCGTCGGAGTGACGCTGTCCCGACCACGGTGCGCTCTCACCGCACCTGATCGTCCGGGCACTGCCCCGTGGGGCACCGCCCGGAAAGCTCTCTTCGGTCCGCGGTTCCCCGCACGACCTCCGGCCAGTATCGCACGCCGCTCCCGGAAAGGGACGGAACCCGCGTGCGATGATGACGGCGTGAGCACGTCAGCGCCTGCCCCCCGCCGTCCGGTCGCGATGGCCGTCTTCCTCCTGATCACCGGGCTCGTCGGCCTGTACGGGTCGTTCTCCCTGGTCCTCGACGAGTTCAAGAAGTACGCCGACCCCGACACCGTTCTGTCGTGCGACGTGAACCCGTTCATCAGCTGCTCGGACGTGATGGCGAGCTGGCAGGGGCACCTGTTCGGGTTCCCGAACCCGCTGCTCGGCGTGATGGGCTTCGTCGCGCCGATCGCCGTCGCGGTGCTGATGCTCGCGGGGTTCCGGAACGGTTCGCGCTGGTTCTGGATCGCGTTCAACGCTGGCGTGTTCCTGGCCTGGGTGTTCGTGACCTGGCTCTTCACGCAGACCGTGTGGTTCATCGGCGCACTCTGCCCCTGGTGCATGCTCGTGTGGTCGATGACCATCCCGATGTTCTGGGTGTTCACCATCTGGAACGCCGCACAGGGCCGCTTCGGCGCCCGCACCCAGCGGCTCGGCCGGACGCTGCTCCCCTTCTGCTGGGCGTTCCCGCTGGCGAACTACCTGTTCATCATCGTGACGATCATCATCAAGTTCCCGACCATCCTGACGGTCTTCTGATCCGACGCTGCACGTTCTCGATGCGGCGCCGATGACGCTTCGATGACACGTCACCGAATTCCTGGGGGCTTCCCAGCCAGGACGCCCGAGGTGTCCGAGGCCAGCACCTACGCTCGGTGACGATGAGCGACAACGAGAGCAAGAAGGTCCGCCGCGACGCCGCCCGAGAGCGCGCCCGCGAAGCCCGGGTGAAGGAGCAGGCACGTCGACGCCGCAACAGGACGCTGGGCATCAGCGGCATCATCGTCGGCAGCCTGGCCGTCGTCGCCGTGGTCGTCCTGGTGATCGCGAACTCGGTGCAACCCGCCGGTCCCGGTCCGCGGAACATGGCGAGCGACGGCATCCTGCTCACCGGCGAGGGCGGGAAGATCGTGCCCGTCGCGACGAAGGCCACCCCTGCCGGAGGAACCCCGACGGCGACCGAGCAGGACGACTCGGTGGCGAACATCACCGTGTACTCGGACTACATGTGCCCGTACTGCAACCAGTTCGAGACGGCTCAGATGGACCAGATCGAGCAGTGGGTGAAGAACGGCTCGGCGACGCTCGAACTGCACCCGTTCAACCTGCTCGACCGCGTGTCGCTCGGCTCGAAGTACTCCACGCGCTCTGCCGCTGCGGCCGCGTGTGTCGCGGACCACGACCCGGACGCGTTCCTGGCATACAACACCTCGCTCTACGAGAACCAGCCGTCGGAGAGCACCCGAGGTCTGACGAACGACAAGCTCGCGTCGCTGGCGAAGGACGCCGGCGCGACGAACAGCAAGGTCGCCTCGTGCATCACCGGGCAGGACTTCGCCGGCTGGGTCGCCGATGCCACCAACCGGGTCCTGAACGACGCGATCCCGAACTCGTCGCTCGACAAGGTCACGAGCACCCCGACGATCATCGTGAACGGCAAGCAGTTCACCGGCTCCCTGACCGACACGGACGCCTTCGCGTCCTTCGTCGAGCAGAACGGTGGCGCCGCGTAGGTACCCGGCAGCGCAACGACGAAGGCCCCCGCTTCCGGATGGAAGCGGGGGCCTTCGCTCGTGCGGGTGGTGCTACTTCGCCGCGGCGTCGATCGCGGTGATGACCGTGCTGAGGTCGTCGAGGCGCTTGCCGTCGACGACCACCGTCGGCGTCCCGAAGCCGTTCGTGCCCTGCAGCGCCGGGTTCGCCGAGACGGCGCTCGTCGACTTGGTCACCCAGCCCTTGAACTGCTCGGACGACAGGCACTCGGACACGTTCGATCCGGTCGCACCGCCGGCCTTCACGAGCTTCGCGATCTCGGCGTTCGTCAGGCCCTTCGTGCCCTCGGTCGGCTGGTTGTCGAAGAACTGCGTCTGCACGTCGAGGAACTTGTCCGGGGCGTAGTTCGCGACGCACATCGCGGCGTTCGCGGCACGGCTGGCGTAGCGCGAGTTCTGGTAGCTGCGGTCGAGGATCGACACCGGCTGGATCGCCAGTGTGGCGTCACCGGACTTCACCTTCGCCAGGATCTGGTCCGCGTAGGCGGCCTCGAACTGCTTGCAGACCGGGCAGGCCCAGTCCACGTACTCGGTCACCGCGACGGCGCCGCCGGAGTTCGACGTCGGGACCGCGGACGGAGTCCCCGTCGCCGCGACGGCCGGCGTGGTGACCGGGGTGACCTCGCCGCCCTTCGCGGTGAACTGGATCGCGCCGGTGGCCATGTTCTTCGGCCCGGCTGCGGAGACGGCGGGGGCGTTGTTCACGTTCACCACGACGATGGCGATGATCGCCGCGACGGCGATGATCCCGAGGCCGATACCGCCCTGCAGGAACCACTTGTTGCGGCGCTTGCGGGCCTTCTCGGCCGCGGCACGCTCGCGGGCCAGGTCACGCGCGTGGGCGCGACGCTCGTTCTTGGTCGGACGGTCGTTGTTCGTCACGAGTCGTTCCTCCGGCGTCTCAGGCGAACCAGAGCGCGAGCTCGCGCGCCGACGATTCGGTGCTGTCGGATCCGTGCACCAGGTTCTGCTGCACCTTGAGGCCCCAGTCGCGGCCGAGGTCGCCCCGGATGGTGCCGGGCGCGGCGCTGGTCGGGTCGGTGGTGCCCGCGAGCGACCGGAAACCGGCGATGACGCCGTTGCCGGCGACGCGCACGGCGACGACCGGGCCGGACTGCATGAACTCGACGAGCGGCTCGAAGAACGGCTTGCCCTGGTGCTCCTCGTAGTGCGCGTCCAGCAGGTCGCGCGGCGCGGTGAGCATCTTCAGGTCGACGATCTCGTAGCCCTTCGACTCGATGCGGCGGAGGATCTCACCGGTGAGCTGGCGGGCCACGCCGTCGGGCTTGACGAGGACGAGGGTCTCTTCGAGGTCGGACACGCAGTACTCCTAGTGTGTTCGCAGGGTCGAAAGGGGGATGGTCAGTCCTCGCCCATGGCGGCCCGGCGCGCGGCGTTCTGACGGTCGAGCTGACCGCCCTTGACGAAGCAGAAGACCCACAGTGCCAAGAACACCACGGCGACCGCGAACATGAACGGTTCGATGAACCCGGTGGCGAGGATGGCCGCCTGCAGCAGCCACCCGAACCATACACCGGCCCGGTTGCCGGTCAGGCGTGAGGCCAGCGCCAGCACGACCATCGCGCCGATGCCGCCGCCGAACGCCACGGCGGGCGGCAGGGTCCCCTTGCCGAAGGCGACGAGCATCGGGAAGAAGAACATGATCGCCTCGAGCACGAGCGCGATCGACAGCAGGCTCTCCTGCGCCCCGCGGTCGCGTCGCGGCGTGCGGGTGCGCGGCGCACGCCCCGGCCTGGAGGCACGTGGTGCGTTCGTCACTTCGTCTCGCCTTCCCGGTGGACCAGGTCCATGACCGCGCCTACCATCACGATGGAGCCCGCGACGAGCACGAGGGCGTCCTCGGCGTCCGCCTCGTCCGCCAGGTCGCGCGCCTGCTGCAGCGCGGCGGCGAGCGACGGCTCGACGACGACGCGGTCCGCGCCGACCTCGTCCACGACGACCTTCGCGAAGGCATCCGCGTCGAGCGCACGCTCCCCCGGCGGCTGCGTCACGACGAAGGTCTCAACGGTGTCCTTGAGTGCGCGGACGAACCCGCGGGCGTCCTTGTCACCGAGGATCCCGACGACGCCGACGACGTGCTCGGACGGGAACGCCACCGGCAGTGCCTCGGCCAGCGCCTTGGCGCCGTGCGGGTTGTGCGCCGCGTCGACCACGACGGTCGGCTCGGTGGCGATCGGCTGCAGGCGGCCGGGGCTGGTGGCGCCCGCGAGCCCCTCGGACAGGACGTCCTCGTCGAGCGCCTGGCTGCCCCGGCCGAGGAACGACTCGACGGCGGCGATCGCGACGGCGGCGTTGTGCGCCTGGTGCCGCCCGAACAGCGGCAGGAACAGGTCGTCGTAGCGGCCGGCGATCCCCTGCACGGTGATGAGCTGTCCGCCCACGGCCGGCGTCACGTCGACGACCGAGAACCCTCCCTGCAAGCTCGGACTGCCCGCCGCTCCGCGACGGTCAGTGACCGGCTCGAAGGGGCCCATGCCCTCGACGGCCAGGGTGGACTCGGTGAGCTCGGCGGCACGCTCGAGTTCGACGAGCGCCTCGGGGACCTGCTCGCTCGACACCACGGCCGACGACGGCTTGATGATCCCGGACTTGGTGCGGGCGATCTCGGCCACCGTGGCGCCGAGCTGCTTCGCGTGGTCGATGGCGATCGGGGTGAACACCGCGACCTGGCTCTGCACGACGTTGGTGGAGTCCCACTCGCCGCCCATGCCGACCTCGATCACGGCGACGTCGACCGGTGCCTCGGCGAAGCACGCCAGGGCCAGGACGGTCAGCGCCTCGAAGAAGGTGAGCGGGAGCTCGCCCTTGTCGGTGAGCTCCTTGTCGGTCAGTTCGAGGACGGGAGCGATGTCGTCCCAGTTCGAGGTGAACCGGTCCGCCTCGATCGGGGCGCCGTCGATCACGATGCGCTCCCGGATCGACACCAGGTGCGGGCTCGTCATCATCCCGGTGCGCAGTCCGTGGGCACGGATGATGCTCTCGGTCGTGCGGGCGGTGGACGTCTTGCCGTTCGTGCCCGTGATGTGGATCACCGGGTACGCCAGGTGCGGGTCGCCGAGGAGCTCGACGGCGCGACGGGTCGCGGTCAGCCGGTGCTCGGGCGACTGCTCGCCGATCCGGGCGTACAGGGCGGCCTCGACCCGCTTGACCTCGTCGTCGTCACCGCCGTAGGGCACCGCGTCGGCGGGAGCGTCGCCGGACGGGCCCACCGGGATCCGGATGCCGTCCTCGTCGTACTGCTCGTGCTCGTCGTTCTGGTCGTACAGCTCGTCGTCGCTCATGCGCGTGAGACCTCCACGGTCACCTTCGCACCGTCACCGACATCGGTGGTGGCGCCTGCCCCGAGGGGCACGATCTGGACGCTCGTCGCCAGGGTCTCCCCCGCGATGAGCTGCTGGTGGGTGCGCACCGACGCGTCGGCGGCGTCGTCGACCCCGAGGGTCAGGACGATGCGGTCGCTGACGTCGAGGTCGGCGTCGCGTCGGGCCTGCTGGACGGCGCGGACGACGTCGCGGGCGAGCCCCTCGGCCTCGAGCTCGGGCGTCGTGACGGTGTCGAGCACCACGAAGCCGCCCTCGTCGAGGAACGCCACGGCGACCGACGGGTCGGCGACGGTGAGGTCGAGCGTGTACTCGCCCTCGACCAGGTCGATGCCGCCGACGGTGACGCCGGACTCGGTCGCGGTCCAGTCGCCCTTCTTGGCGGCCGGGATCACCTGCTGCACCTGCTTGCCGATCCGGGGGCCGGCGACGCGGGCGTTGACGGTGAGCTTCCGCTCGATGCCGTACTGCGCCAGCGATTCCTCGGCCTGCGGCTCGAGGACGACCCGCTTGACGTTGAGCTCGTCGCGCAGGATGTCGGCGAACGGTTCGACCGCCGCAGGGTCCGGCACCACGAGGGTGAGCGTCGCGAGCGGCAGCCGGACGCGCTTGCCGGTCGCCTTGCGGAGCGCGAGCCCCTTCGAGGCGACGTCGCGCACGCGGTCCATGGCGGCGACGAGGGCGTCGTCGGCGGGGAACTCCTCTGCCGAGGGGAAGTCCTCCAGGTGCACCGAACGACCACCGGTCAGGCCCTTCCAGATCTCCTCGGTGACGAGCGGTGCGAGCGGTGCCGCCACGCGGGTCAGGGTCTCGAGCACCGTGTACAGGGTGTCGAACGCCGCACGGGCGTCGTCCCCCGCCGCGCCGTCGGCTCCGGTCCAGAACTTGTCGCGCGACCGGCGGACGTACCAGTTCGTCAGCACGTCGGCGAAGTCGCGGACGGCCTGGGCCGCGAGGGGGGTGTCGAGCGCGTCGAGGTGGGTCGTGACGTCCGCGACGAGCACCCGGGTCTTCGCGAGCAGGTACCGATCGAGCACGTCGGCGCTGTCCGTGCGCCGCTGCGCCTGGTACCCCGACTCCCCCGACGCGTTCGCGTACAGGGTGAAGAAGTAGTACGTCGACCACAGCGGCAGCATGAACTCGCGGACGCCCTGGCGGATCCCCTCTTCGGTGACGACGAGGTTGCCGCCGCGGATCACCGACGAGGACATCAGGAACCAGCGCATGGCGTCGGCACCGTCGCGGTCGAAGACCTCGGAGACGTCCGGGTAGTTCCGGAGCGACTTCGACATCTTCTGGCCGTCGGAGCCGAGCACAATGCCGTGGCTGATGACGTTCTTGAAGGCCGGTCGGTCGAACAGCGCCGTGGACAGCACGTGCATGACGTAGAACCAGCCGCGGGTCTGCCCGATGTACTCGACGATGAAGTCGGCCGGGCTGTGCGACTCGAACCACTCGCGGTTCTCGAACGGGTAGTGCACCTGTGCGTACGGCATCGACCCGGAGTCGAACCAGACGTCGAACACGTCGGTGATCCGGCGCATCGTCGAGTTGCCGGTGGGGTCGTCGGGGTTCGGGCGCGTCAGGTCGTCGATGAACGGGCGGTGCAGGTCCACCTCGCCGTCGGCGTTCAGCGGCAGACGGCCGAAGTCGCGCTCGATGTCCTCGAGCGAGCCGTACACGTCGGTGCGCGGGTACTCGGGGTCGTCCGACTGCCACACCGGGATCGGCGTGCCGAAGTACCGGTTGCGCGACACCGACCAGTCGATGGCGTTGCCGACCCACTTGCCGAACTGGCCGTCCTTGACGTTGTCCGGCACCCAGTTGATGTCCTGGTTGAGCTGCCCCATGCGGTCGCGGAGCTCGGCGACGCGGACGAACCACGACGACACGGCCTTGTAGATGAGGGGCTTCCGGCACCGCCAGCAGTGCGGGTAGCTGTGCTCGTACGACGCCTGGCGGAGCAGACGGCCGGCATCGCGGACGGCCTTGGTGAGCGGCTTGTTCGCGTCCGACCAGAGCATGCCGGCGACCTCGCCGAACTGCGACGTGAAGACACCGCCCTCGTCGAGGGACAGCACGACGGGGATGCCGGCGGCGGCGCAGACCACCTGGTCGTCGGCGCCGTAGGCGGGGGCCTGGTGCACGATGCCGGTGCCCTCGCCGGTCTCGACGTAGTCGGCGACCAGCACGCGCCACGCGTTCTCGTACCCTTCCTGGTCGGCCAGGTGGTCGAACAGGCGCTCGTACTCGACCCCGTCGAGCTCCGCACCCGTCAGGGTGCGGACGACCGCGGCAGCGGCGTCCTCGGCCGTCTCGTAGCCGAGGTCCTTCGCGTAGGCGGCCACGGTGTCCGAAGCCAACATGTAGCGGACCGAGCCGGCGGTACCACCGTCAGCCGCGCCTCCCGGCCCCGCAGGGAGCACCACGTACGAGACCGCAGGCCCCACCGCCAACGCGGCGTTCGTCGGCAGGGTCCAGGGGGTCGTCGTCCAGGCGAGCGCGCGCACACCGGTCAGGTCGAGCGCGGAAGCGCGGTCGCCCTGCAGCGGGAACGACACCGTGACGGACTGGTCCTGGCGCGTCTTGTAGACGTCGTCGTCCATGCGCAGCTCGTGGTTCGACAACGGCGTCTGGTCGTTCCAGCAGTACGGCAGGACCCGGAAGCCCTCGTACGCCAGGCCCTTGTCCCAGAGCTGCTTCCACGCCCACAGCACGCTCTCCATGAACGTGGTGTCGAGCGTCTTGTAGTCGTCCTCGAAGTCGACCCAGCGCGCCTGGCGGGTGACGTACTGCTGCCACTCGTCGGTGTACTGCAGCACGCTCTTCTTCGCGGCGGCGTTGAACACGTCGATGCCCATGGCGTCGATCTCGTGCTTCTCGGTGATGCCGAGCTGCCGCATCGCCTCGAGCTCGGCGGGCAGCCCGTGGGTGTCCCAGCCGAAGCGGCGGTGCACCTGCTTGCCACGCATGGTCTGGTAGCGCGGGAAGACGTCCTTCGCGTAGCCGGTCAGCAGGTGGCCGTAGTGCGGCAGGCCGTTCGCGAACGGCGGGCCGTCGTAGAAGGTCCACTCGTCGCAGCCCTGGCGCTGGTCGATGGACGCCTGGAACGTGTCGTCGCGCTTCCAGAAGGCGAGGATGCCCTGTTCGACGGCGGGGAAGGACGGCGAGGGACTGACACCTGCTGTGGTGTCGTCTGCAGGACGGTTCAAGGGGTAGCGCACCGGGGGCTCCTGTGGGTCGGTTGATCTCCACGAGGACGGAGCATGCTCCGCGGTACCACCTCGCTTGCCGCGCAGCGTGTGCTGCACGACCGCTCGTCGTCGGGGTGGTGACGGTCCCGAACCCGCCCGGTTCTACTGACGGGCGAGCCCGCGTTCTTCCGGAAGCTCCCCGGTGATGGCCGGATCGACGCCTGTTGCACCCGAGTCTACCCAACGGGAGCATGCTGGAGGAATGCCCTCGTCTGATCAGCAGGACCGCCCGGAGTCCTTGCTCACCGTCGTCATCGCCTTCGGCGCGAACCTGCTCGTCGCGATCGCGAAGTCGATCGCCGCGCTCATCTCCGGATCCGCGTCGATGGTGGCCGAGGCAGCGCACTCGTGGGCGGACACCGGCAACGAGATCTTCCTGCTCGTCGCCGAACGCCGGGGCTCCAGGAAGCGCGACACCGCGCACCCGCTCGGGTACGGCCGCGAGACCTACATCTGGTCGATGTTCGCAGCGTTCGGCCTGTTCACCGCCGGTGCGATCGTGTCGATCTACCACGGCATCTCCGAGCTCGGCGAGACGGGTCCGGCCGAGGACGTCCTGCTGAACTACATCGTGCTCGCGCTGTCGTTCTGCCTCGAGGGCACGAGCTTTCTGCAGGCCTACCGCCAGGCGCACGGTGCCGCGACGAAGCGCAAGGTGCCGGTGCTCCGCCACGTGCTGCAGTCCTCGAACCCGACGCTGCGCGCGGTGTTCGCCGAGGACGCCGCCGCGCTCATCGGTCTGGTCGTCGCGTTCCTCGGGGTGTTCCTGCACCAGATCACCGGCCTGGCGGTCTTCGACGCGATCGGGTCCATCGCGATCGGCGTGCTGCTCGGGGTCGTGGCGATCATCCTCATCGACCGCAACCGCCGGTTCCTGCTCGGGGAGAGCACGTCGCCCGAGCTCGAGAACGCCGTGCTCGTCGAGCTGCTCGGACGCTCGCAGATCGAGCGCGTCACCTACCTGCACCTCGAGTTCGTCGGACCGTCGCGGGTGTACCTCGTCGCGGCCGTCGACCTGACCGGCAACGAGACCGAGGAGCACGTCGCGGTGCGGTTGCGCGACGTCGAGAAGTCGCTCGAGGACAGCCCGTACATCGAGGAGGCGGTGCTGACGCTGAGCTACCCGGGCGACGCCTCGCTGGAGCCGACGAGCGACGAGGTGCCCGAGGTCGTGCGGGACGGGACGGCCTCGGACGTGGCCGCCGGTGGCGCGGGGACGCTGCGCACCGACTGACGCGCGCGGGCGTTCGGCGCGCGGCGGGCGCGGCGGGCGCGGCGAGACGCCGTCGTGTGCGCGAGACGCCGTCGTGTTCGCGCGGCGCCGCCATGTGCGCGAGACGCCGCCGAAAGCGGCGGCGTCTCGCCGGGATGGAGGCGTCGGACCGAGACGCCGGCGTCTCGCCGTGGACGCGACCAGCCATCGGACGGGAGGCACGGCGCCAGCCCGCCCCGCGCCTCCCGTCCGCCATCGGCAACGTCCACCACCGCGCGAGACGCCGCCGTGTGCGCGAGACGCCCCCATGTGCGCGAGACGCCGCCGAAAGTGGAGGCGTCTCGCCGGGATGGAGGCGTCGTGCCGAGACGCCGGCGTCTCGCCCTGGACGCGACCAGCCATCGGACGGGAGGCACGGCGCCAGCCCGCCCCGCGCCTCCCGTCCGCCATCGGCCACGTCCACCACCGCGCGAGACGCCGTCGTGTTTGCGCGGCGCCGCCATGCGCGCGAGACGCCGCCGAAAGTGGAGGCGTCTCGCCGGGATGGAGGCGTCGTGCCGAGACGCCGGCATCTGGGCACGGCAGCAGCGACGGCGGAAGGACGACGGCGTCGTACCGAGACGCCGGCGTCAGCGGGCGTCGAGGCCCGCGACCACCGGGGTCAGGGCCGCGCCGACGTACTCGACGAGCGGGCGGCGCCCCACCCCGTCGGCCACCCACACCCCGAACGCCGCCGCAGCAGCCCCGAGCATCGCGCCGGAGACGGTCTGCGGCCAGAGCGACCCCGGCTGCTCCCCCGTGCGCCCCGCCACGAAGGCGGCGACGGCCCCGTGCTGCGCCATCACCCGGACGGCGACCCCGGCGACGAGCTCGGAGCCGATGCCCATCACCTCGGCCTGGGCGACGGCCCACGGCACCCGCTCGGGATCGTGGGCGCGGGCGGCGGCGAGCAGGGCCTGCTCCACCGCACGCACCGCACTCTGCTCGGTCGAGGTCGCCAGGTACCCCGGCAGCCCGGCGACCGCGGCGTCGAGCTCGAGCCACATCACGTCGGACTTCGCCGTGAAGTAGTTGAAGAAGGTCGCGCGGCTCACCCCGGCCCGCACGGCGATCTGGTCGACCGTGGTGCGTCCGTAGCCCTGCTCCAGGAACAGCTCGGCAGCGGCGTCGGCGAGCACCTCGGCGCTCGAGCGTCGGGGCCGCCCACCACGGCGGATCGGTTCGTCCATGCGCCCCAGTAAACCGCTAGACTCGATCAGCCATGATCTTGGACTCAGTACAGAAAACCGTCGCCGCCGTCGCGAGCGCCACCGCCGTCCTCCTCGTCCTCGCCGCGTGCAGTGGAGCGGGGACGAGCACCACGAGCAGCAAGCCGGTGAGCGGCGGCACCCTGACCTACGCGTCCGGTGACGCCGAGCCCACCTGCCTCGACCCGCACGTCGGCGGAAACTACCCGCAGGCGCTCCTGGCGACGCAGTACATCGAGGAACTCGTCGGGCTCGAGGACGGCAAGCCGACGCCCGAGCTCGCGACGAAGTGGACCACGAACGACGACGGCAAGACCCTCACCTTCACGCTGCGCGACGACGTCACCTTCGCCGACGGCACCCCGTTCGACGCCGCCGCCGTCGTGGCGAACATCGAGCACGTGCAGGACCCGGCCACCGCGTCGAGCACCGGCTACCTCGCGCTGCAGTCGATCACGAAGGCGACGGCCACCGACGACCACACCGTGACGCTCACCCTGAGCCGTCCGGACAGCGCGCTGCTCGAGTCGTTCTCGCAGCCATGGGTCGGCATGGAGTCCCCGAAGGCGCTCGAACGCAAGCAGGCGACGAACTGCGAGTCCCCCGTCGGCACCGGCCCGTTCGAGGTCACCGGCTGGAAGCACGGCGACCGCGTCACCCTGACGAAGAACACCGACTACTGGGGGAAGACGAAGCCGCGCCTGTCCGGCATCACCTGGCGGTTCCTGCCGGACTCGACCTCGCGCTACGCGGCGCTGCAGTCCGGTCAGGTCGACGTCATCGACAACGCGCAGCCCGACCAGCTCAAGGCTGCGTCGGCGAAGGGCGCCATCCGCGACCTCGACGCCCCGCGTCCCGGCGCCTCGAACCGCCTGGAACTGAACTCGGGCCACGGCGTGTTCCGTGACGATGCCGTGCGCAAGGCGTTCATCGCGGGCGCGGAGATCGACCCCGGTCTGCAGTCACTGTTCCTCGGCACGGCGAAGCGCTCGTACTCGGTGCTCTCGAGCGCCGAGCCCCTGGCGTACTCCGAGAAGAGCCGGTTCGAGTACTCGCCGACGACGGCGAAGCAGCTGCTCGACGACGCCGGCTGGAAGGTCGGCTCCGACGGCATCCGCGTCAAGGACGGCCAGCAGCTCACCGTGACGTTCCCGGTGTCGACGAACCAGTCGGTGCCGGCCGAGCGCAGCCTGTTCCAGCAGGTCCAGGCGTCCGAGAAGGCCGTCGGGTTCAAGGTCGTCCTCGACGAACTTGACCTGTCCAGCTGGTACGCGGCCCTGGCGGCGAACGAGTACGACGTCGTCAGCGCCCCATACACGAAGGTCGGCCCGGACGTCCTGCGGATCCTGTACGACAGCGCGAGCATCACGCCGGCCCCGTCGGGGTACTTCGCGAACCTCGCCCAGCTCGACGACCCGGCCCTCGACCGGCTGCTCGAGCAGGCCGCCCGCACCTCCGACGCCAGCGAGCGCGCCGACCTGTACGAGCAGGCGCAGAGGACGATCCTGGCGAGCGACACCGTGCTGCCCCTCTACGACCAGCAGAACCACTTCCTGGTGCGCTCGGCCGTGCACGGCATCCAGACGACCTCGGTGTCCACGCCCTGGTTCGGCACGGCCTGGATCGACCGCTGACGCGGATGCCCTGGGTGTGGTGGGCCGTCCGGCGGCTCGTCGGCGGCATCGGCGTGCTCTGGGCCGTCGCGACGATCGTCTTCGTGGCCATCCGGCTCATCCCCGGCGACCCCGCGCTCGCGATCCTCGGCGGCCCGGGCTCGCAGGCCTCCGCCGAGGCGGTCGCGCAGGTGCGCCACGAGTACGGCCTCGACCAGCCCGTCCTCGTGCAGTACGCGGTGTTCCTCGGACGCCTCGCGACCCTGCAGCTCGGTGACTCCTACGCCTTCCGCACCCCCGTCACGACGCTGCTCGGTCAGCAGCTCCCCGTCACCCTGACCCTGGCGGTCGCCGGGCTCGTCGTCGCGTGGGTGCTGGCGATCGTCGCGGCCTGGTGGTCGACGCAGCGCGGCCGCTTCGCCGCCGGGCTGACCAGTGCGCTGAGCGTCACCGCGAGCGTCATGCCGCACTTCTGGCTCGGCAGCGTGCTCATCGTCGTGTTCGCGAGCGCCCTCGGCTGGGTGCCCGCGGTCAGTGACGGGACGGTGCGCGGTTGGGTGCTGCCGGTGCTGACCGTGGCCGTGCCGGTGGCCGGGTACCTGGCCGAGACCGTGCGCGACGGGGTCGTCGACGCCCAGCGATCCGCATTTGCCCTGGCTGCCCGGGGCCGTGGCGAGACCCGCCTCGGGCTCTTCGCGCGGCACCTGCTCCGGCATGCCGCCCTGCCCGGGATCGCCCTGTCCGCCTGGGCGTTCGGGTCCCTCGTCTCCGGGGCCGTCGTCGTCGAGTCGGTGTTCGCGCTGCCCGGCATCGGTCGCGCGCTGGTGACCGCGGTGACGCAGCGGGACATGCCGCTCGTCGCCGGGATCGCCCTGGTGTCGGCAGCCGCGTACGTCGCGGTGCTCGCCGTCGCGGACCTCGTGGAGCGCGCGGTCGACCCGCGCGCCGGACGCTCGCGTGGTCCGCGAACCGACCGACGCCGTGGAGCCGACCACGAGGCGGCCGCGCGGTGAGCGGCATCGCCGAGCCGAGCCTCCCGGCCGGCCGGTCCACCGACGAACGCCCGGCAGGCGGACGCGGTCCCCGCGCCCTCGGCGTCCCGGGCACCGTCGCTGGCGCCGTGGTCCTGCTCGCCGTCGTCGCGGCGGCCTGGCCTGCCCTGCTCGGCGGCGCGGACCCGCTCGCGGTGCACCCGTCCGAGGCCCTGCTCGCACCGAGCGGCGCCCACCCCTTCGGCACCGATGAATCCGGACGCGACGTCCTGGCCCGCGTCGTCGCCGGCACGCGGGCCTCGCTCGTGGTCGGGGTCGCCGCGACCCTGATCGGCGGCGGTGCCGGGGTGCTGCTCGGCGTGGTCGCCGGGCTCGGAGCCGGCGCCGGACGCGTCGGCCGGCTGCTCGACGCCGTGATCGGCCGCGTCACCGAGGTCGCGTTCGCCCTGCCGCTCCTGCTCGTCGCCCTGGTGGTCATCGCCGTCACCGGCCCCGGCCCGGTCCCCGCCGTGCTCGCCGTCGGCTTCGCCACCGCCCCCGGCTACGCCCGCATCGTCCGTGGCCTGGTCCGCGCCGCACGCTCGTCGCAGGTCGTCGAGACCGCCGTGCTCCTCGGCCGCTCTCCCGCACGCATCGTGGTCCGGCACGTCCTGCCCACCGCGCTCTGGCCCGTCGTCGCCGTCGCCACGCTCGGCGTCGGCCAGGCGATCGTCTGGGCCTCGGCACTGAGCTACCTCGGGGTCGGCACCCCGCCCCCGGCCCCGGAGTGGGGTGCGATGCTCGCCGACGGCCGGACCTACCTGCAGACCGCACCGTGGATGAGCACCTTCCCCGGGCTCGCCATCGTGGTGCTCGCGACCGCCGTCACCGTGCTCGGTCGCGCGGTCCGCCGAACAGGAGTCGTCCGATGACCACCGTCCTCGAGGTCCAGGGCCTGCACGTCGCCATCGCGGGCACGCTGATCGTGCACGACGTCGGCCTGCGGGTCGCCGCCGGCGAGTGCGTCGCCCTGGTCGGCGCCTCCGGCTCCGGCAAGACCGTCACCGCCCGCGCCGCGCTCGGCCTGTCCGCGCCCGGCTCCGCCGTCCGGGCCGACGCCTTCACCGTCGCCGGACTCGACGTCCGGGCGTTCTCCGATCGTCGGTGGCGCCAGGTGCGCGGGTCGCGGGTCGGTTACGTCGGCCAGGAGGCCCTGGGCGCGTTGGACCCGCTGCGTCCGGTCGGGCGCGAGGTCGCCGACAGCCTCCGCCTGCACACCGAGATGGGTGCGGCCGAGCGCGTGGACGCCGTGCGCGATGCCCTGCAGGCGGTGGGCCTCGACCCGGACATCGCGACCGACGGGCGACTCGCCGGCACGCTGTCGGGCGGGATGCGGCAGCGGGCCCTCATCGCCGCGGCCACCATCGGGTCACCGTCACTCGTCGTCGCTGACGAACCCACGACCGCGCTCGACGCCGGGATCGCGGTCACCGTGATGGAGCAGCTCCGGGCCGCGCAGCAGCGCGGGGCGGGGCTGCTCGTGATCACGCACGACCTGGGGCTCGTCGCCGGATGGGCCGACCGGGTGGCCGTCATGCACGAGGGCCGGATCGTCGAGCAGGGCCCGGTCGCCGCGGTGTTCGCCGCGCCGGCCCACCAGGCGACGCAGGCCCTGGTGCGCGCTGCCTCGCACGGTGCGAGGTCCCGCCGGGATGCTGTCGTTCGGTGCGAGGTTCCGGACGTGGTGCGACGAGCCGAGGATCGCACGGAACACGGAACCTCGCACGGAACAGAGGCGACCTCGCACGGTGCGAGGGGGGTACTCGTCGCCGAAGGACTCGCGCGCGACTACGAGGGCGTCCGCGCCGTCGACGACGTGTCGTTCGGGCTCGACCGCGGGCGGGTGCTCGGGGTGATCGGCGCCTCGGGGTCGGGCAAGACCACCCTGGCGCGGATGCTCCTGGGCCTCGAGACGCCCGACGCCGGCACGGTCGCGCTCGACGACGAACCGTGGGCACCGCTCCCCGAGCGCGACCGACGACCCCGGCGCCACCGGGTCTCGGCCGTCGTGCAGGACCCCGGAGCCACGTTCGACGAACGGTGGTCGGTCGAGCGGGTCCTCGCCGACGCGTTCTCGCGGGGTGACGACCGGCGGGCGCGGGGACCGCTCGCCGCCCGGGTCGACCAAGCCCTGCGGCAGGTGGACCTCGACCCGGCGCTCCGGCCGCGGTCGCCGCGCACGCTGTCCGGCGGCCAGCGGCAGCGCCTGGCGATCGCCCGGGCCCTGGCGACCGAACCCGAGGTGATCGTCCTCGACGAGCCGGTGACCGCGCTCGACGCCACCGTGCAGGACGCCGTGCTGACCCTGCTCGAGCGGCTCCGCGACGACACCGGCGTGGCGATGGTGTTCGTCTCGCACGACCTGCGGGCCGTGCGCCGGATGGCCGACGACGTGCTGGTCGTGCACCAGGGCGCGGTCGTCGAACACGGTCCCGCGGCGTCGGTGTTCGCACGCCCGACCCACCCGGTGACCGCGCGCCTGCTGCGGTCCGCCGAGCGGCTGGCCGCGGGCCCCGCAGCCGACTTCACGGGCTGAGCGACAGTTCGCGCGGTGCAACGTCCGCGAACTGTCGCTGGGCGCGTGACGTCACCCACGGCTCTGGACGTGACCGGAGGCCCGGCGCGCGTCCGTGGCGGACGTGCACCGGGCCTCCAGAGCGGGTGTGACCGGGGTCAGGAGTCCGCGGACTCCTTCTTCGGTGCGTCACCGGAGATGATCGGGATCTCGCTGGTCGCGAAGTCCTTCGCCCAGTCGGACTGCGCGAACTCCGAGGTCGGGTCGTTGTAGTCGTCGATCACGCCGGCGACCTCGTCCTCGGAACCGACCGTCGGGCCGGAACCCATGAGCGGGGTGGACGCGGTCTCCTTGGTGAAGTACACCGCGACGAGCCCGATCACCGCGGCGAGCATCAGGTAGAACGCGGGGATGTCCTCGGCCCAGCCGTAGCCGGCGTCCTTCGCGGCGTTGATGAGCGCCGAGGTCGCGAGCGGTGTGGTCCCACCGAACAGCGACACCGAGACGTTGAACGCGATCGCGAGCGCGCCGTAGCGGATGATCGTCGGGAACAGCGCGGGCAGCGTCGACGGCATGGTCGAGGTGAACGTGACGAGCACGACGCCCAGGATGAGCAGGCCGGAGAACACCCCGACGCCCGTGCCGGTCTGGACGAGCTTGAGCGCCGGCCAGGACAGCAGGATGAAGCCGATGCAGCCGGCGGCGAGCACCGGACGACGGCCGAACTTGTCGGACAGGCGGCCGCCGAAGGTGATGACGACCATCATGAGCAGCATCACGACGACGATCAGGATGAGGCCGAACGTGGCGTTCTGGCCGAGGTTCTGCTCGAGGTAGGTCGGCATGTACGACAGCAGCATGTAGTCGGTCACGTTGAAGACCAGGACCAGGCCGATGCAGATGATCAGTGCGCGCCAGTTCTCGGCGAAGAGCTTGAGGAACGGGGTCTTCTGCCCCTCGCGTTCGGCGGCCTGCTCCTGCTGCTTCTGGAAGGCCGGGGTCTCCTCGAGCTTGAGGCGCAGGTACAGCCCGATCAGGCCGAGCGGACCGGCGATGATGAACGGGATGCGCCAGCCCCAGCTGAGCAGGGCGTCCTCGGACAGGCCGAACTGCAGGCCGGTGACGATCGACGCACCGAGCACGTAGCCGGCCAGGGTGCCGAACTCGAGCCACGAACCCATGAACCCGCGGCGCTTGTCCGGCGAGTACTCGGCGATGAAGGTCGCGGCGCCGCCGTACTCACCACCGGTCGAGAAGCCCTGCACGAAGCGAGCCACGAGCAGCAGGACCGGCGCCCAGAAGCCGATCGAGTCGTACGAGGGGATCAGGCCGATCATCAGCGTGCCGGCGGCCATCAGGATCATCGTCAGCGCGAGGACCTTCTGCCGGCCGATCCGGTCACCGATCGGGCCGAAGACGGCGCCACCGATCGGACGGACGATGAACGCGGCGGCGAAGAAGCCGAAGGTCGCGACGATGTTCGCGGCCGGGTCGCCCTGCGGCAGGAAGACCTGCGAGATCGTGACGGTCAGGTACGCGAAGATGCCGAAGTCGAACCACTCCATCGCGTTGCCGAGCGCGGCAGCGGCCACGGCACGCTTGAGCAGCGACTCCTCGACGACGGTGACGTCGTCCTTCGTCAGGTTGCGCCGAGCGCGCTTCGCAGCGCCCTTCGAGCGCAGCGGTCGGTCGCCGTGCGGCTGCGGCCGATCGCCGTGCGGGTGGGGTGCGTCGTTCGGTGCCAAGTCGTTCCTCCGGTGTGCGGTGCGTCCTTCGGGCGTCCGGCGGACGGCAACGGTGCAGTTCCTGCGAACCAACCCGCGCTCGCCGGACAAACTCCGACAGACTACCAGGGTTCCGGCGTGTCCGACAGGACGGTGTGGTAACTGCGCTCGGACCGCTCGTGAGCCGCGTCGGCCCTGCCCGCTACGATTGGGACACCACGCAGCAGGCGTGGACACTCAGGCACCTCATCACGGACTCGGTGCCGCACACACGCACGGAAGGCGCAGCCATGACCAAGCCCATGCCCGAGAAGCCCAGCGTCGACGGACTCGAGCAGGTGTGGGGGCCGGTCTGGGAGCAGGACGGTACCTACCGCTTCGACCGTGACGCCGCCGGCCACCGCGATGCCGTCTACTCGATCGACACCCCGCCGCCGACCGCTTCCGGTTCGCTGCACATCGGGCACGTCTTCTCGTACACGCACACCGACCTCAAGGCGCGGTTCGAGCGCATGCGGGGCAAGCACGTGTTCTACCCGATGGGCTGGGACGACAACGGCCTGCCGACCGAGCGCCGCGTGCAGAACTACTACGGCGTCCGCTGCGACCCGACGCTCCCCTACGACCCCGACTTCACGCCGCCGTTCGAGGGCGGCGACGGCAAGTCGTCGAAGGCCGCCGACCAGCTGCCGATCTCGCGCCGCAACTTCATCGCGCTGTGCGACCAGCTGACCGTGCAGGACGAGCAGCAGTTCGAGGAGCTCTTCCGCACCCTCGGCCTGTCGGTGGACTGGACGCAGTCGTACCGCACCATCGACGACACCTCGCGGGCCAGCGCCCAGCGCGCCTTCCTCCGCAACCTCGAGCGTGGCGAGGCCTACCAGGCCGACGCGCCGACCCTGTGGGACGTCACGTTCCGCACCGCGGTCGCGCAGGCCGAGCTCGAGGACAAGGAGATGCCCGGCGCGTACCACGGCATCGCCTTCCACCGCCCCGACGGCGGCGACGTCGTGATCCAGACGACCCGTCCCGAGCTGCTGCCGGCGTGCGTCGCCCTCGTCGCGCACCCCGACGACGAGCGGTTCCAGGACCTGTTCGGCACCACGGTCCGCTCCCCCCTGTTCGACGTCGAGGTCCCGGTGCTCGCGCACCACCTGGCGCAGAAGGACAAGGGCGCCGGCATCGCGATGGTCTGCACCTTCGGCGACACCACCGACGTGGTGTGGTGGCGCGAGCTGCAGCTGCCGAACCGCGCGATCCTGGGCTTCGACGGCCGCGTGCGCTCCGACGAGCCCGCGTGGATCGAGTCGGCGGCGGGCAAGGCGCTCTACGCCGAGATGGCCGGCAAGACCGTGTTCTCGGCGAAGAAGGTCGTCGTGGACGCCCTGACCGAGTCCGGCGAGCTCGTCGGTGACGTCAAGACGATCAACCACCCGGTCAAGTTCTTCGAGAAGGGCGACAAGCCGCTCGAGATCGTCTCGACCCGCCAGTGGTACATCGTCAACGGTGCCCGCGACGAAGCCCTGAAGACCACACTCCGCGCCCGCGGCGAGGAGATCGCGTTCCACCCGGACTTCATGCGCGTCCGCTACGACAACTGGGTCGGTGGCCTGTCCGGCGACTGGCTCATCTCGCGCCAGCGGTTCTTCGGCGTGCCGATCCCGGTCTGGTACCCGCTCGACGCCGACGGCAATCCGGTGTTCGACCAGCCGATCGTCCCCACCGAGGCGCAGCTGCCGGTCGACCCGTCGTCCGACCCTGCCCCGGGCTACTCCGAGGACCAGCGCGGCGTCGCCGGCGGGTTCCAGGGCGAGCTCGACGTCATGGACACCTGGGCCACGTCGTCGCTCACCCCGCAGCTCGCGGGCAAGTGGGAGACCGACCCGGCGCTCTACGACCTGGTGTACCCGTACGACGTCCGCCCGCAGGCGCAGGACATCATCCGCACGTGGCTGTTCACGACGGTGCTCCGCAGCCAGCTCGAGGCCGACGTCGTGCCCTGGAAGCACGCGAGCATCTCCGGCTTCATCGTCGACCCCGACCGCAAGAAGATGTCGAAGTCGAAGGGCAACGTCGTCACGCCGCTGTCGATCCTCGAGCAGCACGGCGCCGACGCGGTCCGCTACTGGGCGGCCTCGTCCAAGCTCGGCACCGACGCAGCGTTCGACCCGCAGAACCCGAAGCAGATCAAGGTCGGCCGTCGTCTGGCGATCAAGGTGCTGAACGCCGCGAAGTTCGTCTACGGCTTCCCGCTGCCCGAGGGCGCCACGAGCGTGACCGAGGCACTCGACGTCGACATGCTCGCCGAGCTCGGTGCGGTCGTCGAGCAGGCCACCGCCGCGTTCGACGGGTTCGACCACGCTCGTGCGCTCGAGATCACGGAGCGGTTCTTCTGGACCTTCTGCGACGACTACCTCGAGCTCGTGAAGGAGCGTGCCTACGGCACGGCTGCCGACGCGACGCACGAGACCCAGGCGAGCGCGGTCCTGGCGCTGCGCGGCGCGATCGACGTGCTGCTCCGACTGCTGGCACCGTTCCTCCCGTACGCGACGGAAGAGGTGTGGGCCTGGACCCACGACACCAGCGTGCACCGGGCCTCCTGGCCGACCGCGGCCGACCTGCCGACCGACGCGGCCCCCACCGGGCTGCTCGCGGCGGTCGGACAGGCGCTCATCGGGATCCGCGGCGCGAAGACGTCGGCGAAGGCGTCCCAGAAGACGCCCGTCACGCGTGCCGTGGTCGCGGCTCCGGCCGAGACGCGGGCGCTCATCGAGCGCGCGGCGGTCGACCTGGCGGCCGTCGGCCGCATCGAGAACCTTTCGTTCGTCGACGGCGACGAGCTCGCCGTCACCGAGATCGAGCTCGCGGAACAGCAGGCGTGACGTCGGTGGACCGGCCGGGTCGCCTGGGCGATCGGGCCGGTCCACCACCGGACAGGAGGCACGGATGCAGTTGGGCACACGATGGAACGTGGGTGGGGAGCCGCCTGCGCGACTGCCCGAGGCGATGGTCGTCGCCGTGCGCGGGGTCGAGGACGAACTCGCGGCGGAGTCGGTCGACACGGCAGCGTGGGGCTGGACCCTGACGTACCTCGAGGGCAAGCCGATCGTCGAGCTCGACGACGGCACATCGATCCACCTCGACGCGCTCGGGCACGCGCAGGTCACGAACCCCGACGACGCCGCCGAAGAGGACTAGCGCGCCGGTCCCCCGAGTGAGCAGAAGACGTCGAGTGCAGCGGATGCACTCGACGTCTTCTGTTCACTGGGCGGGCGCCTCGACGAGGAAACGCCCGCGTGATCGCCGAGGGATCAGGACTCGGCGAGCCAGGTGAGCAGGACCTCGTTCACCTCGGCGGTGTGCGTGGTGAGCAGGCCGTGCGGGGCGCCCTCGATCTCGACGTACTTCGCGGCCGGCAGGGCCTTGGTGAAGCGGCGGCCGGTGGCGTCGATCGGCAGGATGTTGTCCGCCGTACCGTGCACGATGAGCGCCGGCACGGTGACCTTCGGGATGTCCTGGCGGAAGTCGGTCGGCCAGGTCAGCGGTGCTGCGGCGCTCGCGATCGAGCCGGAGCCGGCGGCGACGTTCCAGGCGTTGCGGACGGCTTCTTCCGAGATGCGCGAGCCGAGGTTCTCCGACAGGTTGAAGAAGTCCTGGTAGAAGTTCGTGAAGTACGCGTAGCGGTCCTTCTTGACGTCGGCGGCGATGCCCTCGAAGAACGACATCGGGCCGGCGCCGTCGGGGTTGTCGTCGGTGATGGCCAGGAAGGGCTCGAGCGAGGCGAGGAACGCGACCTTCGCGATCCGGTCCTGTCCGTGGCGACCGATGTAGCGGGCGATCTCGCCGGTGCCCATCGAGAAGCCGACCAGGATGACGTCACGCAGGTCGAGGGTCTCGAGCACGGTGTGCAGGTCGTCGGCGAAGGTGTCGTAGTCGTAGCCGGTGCTCGGCTGCGAGGACTGCCCGAAGCCGCGGCGGTCGTACGTGATCACGCGGTAGCCGGCCTCGAGGAGCGGCGGGACCTGGCCCTCCCACGAGTTGCCGTCGAGGGGGAAGCCGTGGATCAGCACGATCGGCTGACCGGTCCCCTTGTCCTCGTAGTGGAGTTCGATGTCGACGCTGTTCTCGGTTCCGACGGTGATGGCACCCATGATCGTTCCTTCCCTGGCCTTCGCGGAGAACGTCCGTTCTCCGCCGATGTGCCCTACACTAGAGAACGATCGTTCCCACCGCAAGGCGGGGACGGTGAACACGCAGGGAACGGGGTACGTCATGGCAACCAGCACCATCAGCACCGTCGACGCCGACGTCCGAGCGCACATCGTGGACGTCGCCGACGAGCTGTTCTACGCGCGCGGCATCCAGTCGGTCGGCATGGACGAGATCCGCACCGGCGCCGGCGTCTCACTGAAGAAGCTCTACGCGACCTTCCCCGGCAAGGAGCAGCTGATCGCGGCCGTCCTGTCCGGGCGCCACGACCTCTGGGAGCGCGGCGTGCACGGTGCGGTCGAGGCCGCCACGAGCCCCCGCGACAAGCTGCTCGCCGTCTACGACTTCCTCGAGTCGTGGTTCGGTGACGACACGTTCCGCGGCTGCGGGTTCATCAACGCCTTCGGCGAGCTCGGCGCCACCTCGCCCGCGGTCGCCGAGATCGCCCGCGCGCACAAGGACTCGTTCCAGCGGTTCGTGCAGGAGCTCACCGCCGAGGTCGTCGCCGAGCCGGAGCACGCCGAGGAACTCGCCGCACAACTCGCCCTGCTCGCCGAGGGTGCACAGACCACCGCGGCGATCGCCGGCACCACGGCGCCGGCGGCGCACGCCCGCCGTGCGGCCGAGACGCTGATCGACGCAGCGACGCGCTGACCGAGAACGCGACCACAGGGCGGACGGGAGGCGCGGGGCCAGGCCGCCACGGGCCTCCCGTCCGCCCCGTCGCGGCGCGACGTCCGTAGGGTGGTTGCCATGGCAACCCCGTTCGACGTCCCGAGCACCCTCCCCTACGCCCTGCCGCCCTTCGGCGACGTGCGACTCGAGCACTACCGACCGGCCTTCGAGGCCGGCATGGCCGAGCAGCGCGCCGAGGTCGAGGCCATCGCCACCGATCCACACGCACCGACGGTCGAGAACACGCTCATCGCCCTCGAACGTTCCGGGCAGCTGCTGACCCGTGTCAGCCACGTGTTCTTCACGCTGTCGTCGGCGGACTCGACGCCCGAGCTGCACGACCTCGAGGCCGAGGTCTCCCCGCTCCTCGCCGCCCACCGCGATGCGATCACGCTGGACTCCCGGCTCTACGCCCGCGTGCAGTCGGTGCTCGACGGCGCCGCAGCCGCCGGGCTCGAAGGTGAAGCGCTCCGCCTGGTCGAGCGCACGCACGCCGAGATGACCCTGGCGGGCGCCGGGCTCGACGACGCCGGCAAGGAACGCCTCACCGCGATCAACCAGGAGCTGTCGACGCTCACCACGACGTTCGAGCGCAACCTGCTCGAGGACACCAACGACTCCGCCGTGCACGTGACCGACGAGGCCGAGCTCGAGGGCCTCGACGACGGTGCGAAGTCCGCCGCAGCCGGGTCCGCCGCCGATCGCGGTCTCGACGGGTGGCTCATCACGCTCCCCCTCTACACCGGCCACCCGTGGCTGTCGTCGCTCGCGAACCGCGACCTGCGCGAGCGGATCATGCGGGCCTCGCTCGCCCGCGGTCGTCGCGGCAACCAGTACGACAACCGCGAGGTCCTGCTGCGCATCGTCCGACTCCGTGCCGAGCGCGCCGAACTGCTCGGGTTCCCGAACCACGCCGCCGTCGTCACCGCCGACGAGACCGCGAAGACTCCTGAGGCGGTCGACGGTCTGCTGTCGTCACTCGTCGAGGCCGCCGCGCGGAACGCGGACGACGAACGCGCCGTCCGGTCCCGCACCGTCGGGTTCGACATCGAGTCGTGGGACTGGGCCTACGCCACCGAGATCCTGCGTGGCGAGCAGTTCGCGGCGGACAGCTCCGCGCTCCGTCCGTACTTCGAGGCCGACCGGGTGCTGCACGACGGCGTCTTCCACGCGGCGGGTGCCCTCTACGGCCTGACGTTCACCGAGCGCCCGGACCTGCACGGCTACAACGACGAGGTCCGTGTCTTCGAGGTCACCGGCGAGGACGACGAACCCGTCGGGCTCTACCTGCTCGACCTGTACACCCGCGACGGCAAGCGCGGCGGCGCGTGGATGAACCCCGTCGTCGAGCAGTCCGAGCTGCTCGGCACGCTGCCCGTCGTGGTGAACAACCTCAACGTCGCGAAGCCGGCGGCCGGGTCCCCGACGCTGCTCATCCAGGACGAGGTCGAGACGCTCTTCCACGAGTTCGGGCACGCCCTGCACGGCCTGATCGCCCGGACCACCTACCCGCGGTTCTCCGGCACGAACGTCGAGCGCGACTTCGTCGAGTTCCCGAGCCAGGTGAACGAGATGTGGGTGTCGTGGCCGTCGGTCCTGGCGAACTACGCCAAGCACCACGAGACCGGCGCCCCGCTGCCGCCCGAGCTCGTCCTGGGGCTGAGCGAGTCCGAGGGCTTCAACGAGGGCTTCGGCACGACCGAGTACCTGGCTGCGGCACTGCTCGACCAGGCGTGGCACCGGCTCTCCGCAGCCGAGGCCGCGGCGGTGACGTCCGTCGAGGACTTCGAGCGCTCAGCGTTGGAGGCCGCCGGCATCGCCGTCGAAGCCGTGCCACCGCGGTACTCGTCGACGTACTTCGCGCACACGTTCTCGGGCGGGTACGACGCCGGGTACTACGGCTACATCTGGTCCGAGGTGCTCGACGCCGACACGGTCGAGTGGTTCCGCGAGAACGGTGGGCTGTCGCGTGACGCAGGTCGTCGGTTCGCGTCGCGGTTGTTGGGCGTCGGCGGTTCGAAGGACCCGCTCGAGGCGTACCGCGACTTCCGCGGCCGCGACGCCGAGGTCGGCCCGCTGCTGCGTCGCCGCGGGCTCGAGTAGGCGCGCGGGGGTCGGGCCCGGGCCCGGGCGCTTCGGGGCGTACCGCGTCGAATCGGGCGTACCTGGTCGGAACTTCCGACCAGGTACGCCCGATCTCACCTTCCATCGCGGCCGTCATGGGAAGAACCAGACGACCGCCCCACCACGACGAAGCCCCACACCGATTCGGTGCGGGGCTTCGTCGTGGTGGGGCGGTGCTACGCCGACTTCTCGACGCGCTTCGCCCGCGGCCGGGGCACGATCGTCGGCGCCGCGTTCTCGAGCACGGATTCACGAGTGATGACCACGCGGGCCACGTCGTCGTCGGACGGGACGTCGAACATCACCGGACCGAGCACCTCTTCGAGGATGGCGCGGAGGCCACGAGCGCCGGTCTGACGCAGCACGGCCAGGTCGGCGATCGCCTCGAGCGCGCCCTGGTCGAACTCGAGCTCGACGCCGTCGATCTGGAACATCCGCTGGTACTGCTTGACCAGGGCGTTCTTCGGCTCGGTCAGGATCTGCATGAGTGCCGCCTGGTCGAGCTGCGACACCGTGGTCACGACGGGCAGACGGCCGATGAACTCGGGGATCAGGCCGAACTTGTGCAGGTCTTCCGGCAGGACCTCGGAGTACAGGTCCTGGTGGTCGGTCGCACTGTGCAGCGGTGCCCCGAATCCGATCCCCCGCTTGCCGACGCGCGAGGACACGATGTCCTCGAGCCCGGCGAACGCACCGGCGACGATGAACAGCACGTTCGTCGTGTCGATCTGGATGAACTCCTGGTGCGGGTGCTTGCGGCCGCCCTGCGGCGGGACCGAGGCGACCGTGCCCTCGAGGATCTTGAGCAGCGCCTGCTGCACGCCTTCGCCGGAGACGTCGCGCGTGATCGACGGGTTCTCGGCCTTGCGGGCGATCTTGTCGACCTCGTCGATGTAGATGATGCCGGTCTCGGCGCGCTTGACGTCGTAGTCGGCCGCCTGGATCAGCTTGAGCAGGATGTTCTCGACGTCTTCGCCCACGTAGCCGGCTTCGGTCAGCGCGGTGGCGTCGGCGACGGCGAACGGCACGTTGAGCCGCTTCGCCAGGGTCTGCGCCAGGTAGGTCTTGCCGCAGCCGGTCGGGCCGATGAGCAGGATGTTCGACTTCGCGATCTCGATGTCGTCGCGGTCTTCGGCCGCGGTGATCTGCCCCTGGGCGCGGATGCGCTTGTAGTGGTTGTAGACGGCCACGGCCAGCGCACGCTTCGCCGGGTCCTGCCCGATGACGTACTCCTGCAGGAAGTCGAAGATCTCGCGCGGCTTCGGCAGTTCGAAGTCACCGCTCGAGGTGTCCTCGCCGGCTTCGGCCAGGCGCTCCTCGATGATCTCGTTGCACAGCTCGACGCACTCGTCGCAGATGTAGACACCCGGACCGGCGATCAACTGCTGGACCTGCTTCTGGCTCTTGCCGCAGAAGGAGCACTTGAGGAGGTCCCCGCTCTCTCCGATGCGTGCCATTGCCGTGCCTCCCTGGTTGGACGTGCCGGCCCGCACACTCGCACCGGCCGCTGGTGCACCGCTGCTGGTGGGCACCTCGTCGTGGACACGAGCCTAACCGCAACCGGTGACACCGGCCGCGCGGCCCCGCGGGATTTCGCGCACGCGTTCGCCCAGGGCGTTCGGGCCTGCTACCGTGATCCAGTCTTCTCTACAAGTTGTAGAAACACCCTCGAACCAACCCGCGAAGGAACCCCATGCAGAAGCGTCTCGTCGCCGGCGGCGCCGTCACCCTCGGTGCCGTGGCCGTCATCGTCCTCGGCACCGCCGGCGCGGCCAGCGCGCACGTGTCCGCGACGGCCACGTCGACCGCCGCGAACTCGTACACCACGGCGACCTTCTCGGTCCCGCACGGCTGCGACGGCTCCCCCACCACCAAGCTCGAGTTCCAGGTGCCGGAGTCGGTCATCGAGGTCACGCCGACGGTCAACCCGAACTGGAAGATCTCGAAGACGACCGAGCCGTACACGAGCCCGTCCGCGGCTGCCGACGGTGAGCACGCCGAGGACGCCGCCGAGCGCGTCACGAGCGTTACGTACACGGCGAAGACCCCGCTCCCCGCCGACGAGCGCGACACCTTCGCGCTCTCGTTCTCACTGCCCGACGGCAAGGCCGGCGACCTCGTCGAGTTCCCCGTGCTGCAGACCTGCGAGAAGGGCTCGGTCGAGTGGAACCAGGAGCAGAAGGCCGGCGAGGCCGAGCCCGAGCACCCCGCGCCCTCGGTCACCCTCACCGCCGCCGAGGCCACCGACGACGACGGTGACCCGATCGCGACCGCGACGACCGAGGCCGCCGCCGGCTCGACGGCCCCTGCCGACCCCGACCTGGTCGGACGCTTCCTCGGCCTCGGCGGCCTGGTGCTCGGCGCCGTCGCCCTGGTCGTCGCCGTCGCCGGCACGCGTCGTCGGAGCTCCGCCAAGTGACGCAGCGCGGCTCGCGTCGGACTCGGCTGCGGTCCTCTGCCTGGAGGCTCGTGGCCGGGTCCGCCGCGGCCGTCGCGATCACGGGCGGTGCGGTCCTCGGGCTTGCCGGTCCCGCGAGCGCGCACAACTACCTCGTCGCGTCCACACCGGAGATCGACGGCACGCTCACCGCGCTGCCGAAGGCGTTCGAGATCACCACGAACGACAAGCTGCTCGACATCGGCGACTCCGGTTCGGGCTTCGCGTTCCGGGTCGTGGGGCCGGACGGCAAGTACTACGAGGACGGCTGCGTCGACATCGACGGGCCCTCGATGACCACGCCTGCTGCCCTCGGTGACTCGGGGAAGTACACCGTCGAGTGGCAGATCGTCTCCGCCGACGGCCACACCGTCTCCGACGAGTACGCCTTCACGTGGAAGGCCCCGTCCGGCTTCTCCGCAGCCACGGGCTCGTCGACCCCGCCGACCTGCGCCACCGCGGGCGGTTCGTCGACCGAGGCGGCCACCTCCGGCACGGCCTCGGGCAGCACCGACTCGGCAGCGACTGATGCACTGTGGATCGGCGCCGGCGGCATCGTCCTCGTCGGCGTGGTCGTGGCCCTGTTGCTCGTCCTGCGGCGCCGACCCGCGCCGGAGACGGACGACACCGAGGACTGACACCGCTGAACGACGAAGGCCCCACACCGATCGGTGCGGGGCCTTCGTCGTTCCTGCTGGTGCTACTTGACGAGCGCCGGCAGGTTCTTGCGGCTGGTGAGGACCTGGTCGATCAGGCCGTACTCCACGGCTTCCTGCGCGGACATGATCTTGTCGCGCTCGATGTCGTGGTTGATCTCCGCCGGCGTCTTGTTGGAGTGCTTCGACAGCGTCTCCTCGAGCCAGGTGCGCATGCGGAGGATCTCCGCCGCCTGGATCTCGATGTCCGACGCCTGTCCGCCACCCTGCTGGACAGCGGGCTGGTGGATGAGCACACGGGCGTTCGGCAGGGCCAGGCGCTTGCCCGGGGTGCCGCCGGCGAGGAGCACCGACGCGGCCGATGCAGCCTGACCGAGGCAGACCGTCTGGATCTGCGGACGGATGTACTGCATCGTGTCGTAGATCGCCGTCATCGCGGTGAACGAGCCACCGGGCGAGTTGATGTACATCACGATGTCGCGGTCGGGGTCCATCGACTCGAGCACGAGCAGCTGGGCCATGACGTCGTCGGCCGACGCGTCGTCGACCTGGACACCGAGGAACACGATGCGGTCCTCGAAGAGCTTCGCGTACGGGTCCTGGCGCTTGTAGCCGTAGGCCGTGCGCTCCTCGAAGCTCGGCAGGATGTACCGATCAGAGGGAGCCGGGACGTTCTGCGCGCCACCGAGCATTGGGAGATGCATTCTCGTTTCCTTTTCTTCGGTGGGGATCAGGACTGGGCGTCGGGGTCGGCAGCCGGGGTCGGCGTCGCGCCGTCACCGACGGTGCCACCACCGCCGATGACCTCGGCGGACGAGGCACGCAGGTGGTCGACGAAGCCGTACTCGAGGGCTTCCTGGGCGCTGAACCAGTTGTCGCGGTCGTTGTCCTTGAGGACCTGCTCGATCGACTTGCCGGTCTGCTCGGCGGTGAGCTCCGCCATGCGCTGCTTCATGTCGAGGATGACCTTGGCCTGCGTCTGGATGTCGGCAGCGGTGCCGCCGAACCCGCCGGACGGCTGGTGCAGCAGGACGCGGGCGTTCGGCGTGATGTAACGCTTGCCGGGCGTGCCGGAGGACAGCAGGAACTGTCCCATCGACGCCGCGAGGCCGATGCCCACGGTCACGATGTCGTTCGGGACGAACTGCATCGTGTCGTAGATCGCCATGCCGGCGGTGATCGAGCCACCGGGCGAGTTGATGTAGAGGTAGATGTCCTTCTCAGGGTCCTCGGCGGCGAGCAGCAGCAGCTTGGCTGCGATCTCGTTCGAGTTGTCGTCGCGGACCTCGGAGCCGAGCCACACGATCCGGTCTCTCAGAAGGCGGTCAAAAACACTGGGGTTCAGTGTTGCTTCGGCCATGGAAAAGCTCCCGTTCAGTTGTCGCTTGTTGTCGAACTTATCGGTTGCAACGCACCACTTCGCGTGTGTTCGCCGACAGCAATGCGGTGGTGCGGAAATACGAGACGGGAGGCACGGTGCCAGCTGGCACCGTGCCTCCCGTCAGTCACGCTGGTGGCGTCGAGATCGTTACTCGGCGTCCTCAGCAGGAGCCTGCGCGACGCCCGCCGTGAAGGCGGACAGGTCGACTGCGTCGCCGTTGGTGTCCTTGACGGTCACCTTCGACAGGACGGTCGCGACCGCCTTCGAGCGGGCGACCTCGCCGACCATGCCGGGGATCTGGCCGTTCTGGTCGATGACCTTGATGAACTCGGCCGGCTCCATGCCGTACTGCGCGGCAGCCTGGATGAGGTACTGGGTCAGTTCCTCCTGCGAGACCTGGATCTCTTCCTTCTCGGCGATGGAGTCGAGCAGGATCTGCGAGCGGAAGGCCTTCTCGCTGGACTCGGAGACCTCCTTGCGGTGCTCGTCGTCCTCCAGGCGGCTCTCCTGCTCGAGGTGACGGTGCACCTCGTCCTCGATGAGCTGCGCCGAGATCGGGATGTTGACGTCCTCGATGAGCTTCTCGACGAGCTTGTCGCGAGCCGCGGCGCCCTGACCGAAGGTCTTGGACTTCGCGATCTGGTCCTTCAGGTCGACCTTGAGCTCGTCGATCGTGTCGAACTGGCTGGCGATCTGCGCGAACTCGTCGTCGGCCTCGGGGAGCTCGCGCTCCTTGACGGCGGTGACGGTGACCGCGATCTGGGCGGTCTCGCCCTCGCGGTCGCCACCGACGAGCTTCGACTCGAAGTTCGTCGACTCACCGGCGGTCAGGGACTCGAGCGCCTCGTCGATGCCCTCGAGCAGGTCGCCGGAGCCGATCTCGTAGGAGACGCCGGTGGCCGAGTCGACCTCGTCGTCGCCGATGCTGGCGGTCAGGTCGATCTGCGCGAAGTCGCCGGTCTTCGCCGGACGGTCGACCGTCACGAGCGTGCCGAAGCGGGTGCGCAGGTTCTGCAGCTCTTCTTCGATCTCGTCGTCCGACACCTCGACGGCGTCGACGGTGAGCTCGTAGTCCTCGTACTTCGGCAGGTCGAACTCGGGACGCACATCGACCTCGAAGGTCAGGACGAGGTCGCCCGCGAAGTCGGCCACGTTCGGCAGCTCGGCGACGTCGGCCTCGGCACGGCCGAGGATGCGGAGTTCCTGCTCTTCGACCGCCTGGCGGTAGAAGTTGTCGATGGCGTCACCGACGGCGTGGTTCAGGACCTCGCCACGGCCGACGCGCTGGTCGACGATCGCCGGCGGGACCTTGCCCTTGCGGAAGCCGGGGATGTTGATCTGCTCGGCGATGTGCTTGTACGCGTGGTCGATGCTCGGCTTGAGATCTTCCGGCGTCACGTTCACGGTGAGCTTGACGCGGGTGTCGCTCACCTTGTCGACGGTGCTGGTGGCCACGGGATGTTCTCCTGTTGGTTGACGTTCGTGTGATCGATGGTTCTCGAGGACCTGGTCGGGGCGACAGGAGTTGAACCTGCGACCTCCCGCTCCCAAAGCGGGCGCTCTACCAAGCTGAGCTACGCCCCGTTTGACTGGGCCAGGGTGTCCGCGCGCGCCGAAGGGCGCATGCGACGCCGATGAGTCTAGCGGTCCCCCGGTGCACGGTTCCCGGGAGGAACGTCACTCGTCCGCCGCGGCGCGTCGCAGGCCGGAGCGCCACCGCACGCCGACGACCACCTGCACCCCGAGCGCCGCCACCGCGAGCACGACCCCGGCGACGATCCGCCACCCGTGCAGCAGGGCGTGGACGGGCTGCGATTGCGGGTCACCGAACAGCTCCGGGCGCATCGAGAACACGATCGCTGCGAGGACCACCAGGGCGTACGAGATCACCCGCGACCGCTTGATCCGCCGTGCATCGGCGTCGGTCGGCGGGAGCAGCACACGGGGTGGCATGTCGGTACTCGTTCGTCCGCTACGATGGTCGGGCTGCGACACGTGCGCAGCGCGGGGATGTAGCTCAATGGTAGAGCCCCAGTCTTCCAAACTGGCCACGCGGGTTCGATTCCCGTCATCCCCTCTCTTCTTCCTCTGTCTCCGGTCGCCGCACGGTGCCGTGTTCTCCGGCCCGTGCACTGTTGCCTGCTCCGTGCGAGGTTGTTCCGACGTACCGAGCGATCAACGTCGCACGGAGCGAACACGCGCGCACCGTGCGTCTCAGCACCACCCAGAACTGGGGATGGGACAGCGGAGCCGCCTCCGGGACACTTGAGCGGTCCTCGCCATCCAAGGAGCTCAGTGCCGAACCCCCGCCAGACCACAAGCCCGCGTGCGCCACGTCCCCGTCGTCGGGTACCGATCACCACCTGGGTCGGCATCGTGGGAACCGCCGTCCTCGCACTCGCCGGCTTCGCATCGACCGGAGTCTGGGGGATGCTGATGATGATCGCGCTCGTCGTCCTGCCCACGACGCTCTACGCCGTCGCCTTCCGCCGCTCGACGTGGCTCCGGATCCCGAGGAAGCGCGCTACTGCCGCGATCGGTGCGGGCATCGCTCTCGCCGCGCTGATCGGATCGACCTCCGCCTACGGTGCGACCCACCCGTTGCCGGACGCACCGGCACAGGTCGCCGCCGTGACGGCTCCGAGCGCGACGGTGGCCGCGACGCCGAAGACGTCTCCGACACCGACACGCACGGTGACGCCCACACCGACCCCCACGCCGGTGGTCACGACCAAGGCGGTGACGGAGACCTCACGGATCGCGTTCGGCTCCACGACGGTGCAGAGCTCGACCCTGGCCCAGGGCACGACCTCAGTGACGACGCCCGGGGTCCGCGGTGTCACCACGAAGACGTACCTCGTCACCTACACGGACGGTGTGGAAACCGGCCGCGTTCTCCGGAACGAACGCGTCACGACGCCGCCGGTGACGCAGGTCACCACGGTCGGAACCTACGTTGCCCCCGCGGCTCCTGCCGCCCCGACGTGCACGAACGGCACGTACGTCAACACAGCGGGAGTGACGGTCTGCCGTCCAGAGGTCGCGTCGAGCGCGCCAGCCGGTGCCACGGCGAAGTGCGGCGACGGCACGTACAGCTTCAGCCAGTCCAGGCGAGGGACGTGCTCCTCACACGGCGGCGTCGCCGTCTGGCTCTGACGCTCACCTGCGGGGTGCCAGCGCGCAACCGCGCCGTCGTCAGAGCGCTCCGATCGGCTCTTCTTCGACTTCCTGTCGGAGCATCCGGTACTGCCGCTCCCATCCAGGGGTGCCACGCCCAGCGGCGTGCAGCGCGGTCCGTACTGCCCCGAGCGCACGGTCGAGCGCACCGAACTCGTCGTCCGAGACGACCCCGATCGAGAAGTTGAGGGTGCCGGTCGCGAGGTCGGCGGTCAGGTCCTGATCGTGGACGTCGTCGAGATCGAAGAGCGCGTCCGCGATGACGTCGAAGTCCGCGGTGAGCTCGGCACGGAGGTCGTCCGCTGCCTCGAGCTGCGCTGCGCACTCGACGCGCACGAGGTAGTTCGTCATGAGGTCCTCCTGTCCCAACAGCCCCGTTCTCGCGAGCCGATACTTCAGATGCACAACGTACCAGGGATCCGACGGTGTGAGGTGGACCGTGTGCAGGTGCTCCCCGCACGGGCAGTACGCCTTGTAGTACTTCCGCCCCTTCCACACCGTCGACGGTAGGGAGAACGGCAGCGACAGCGAGGCCCACTGGTGAGCCTTGTGGAAACGCTTTGGGCCAGTCCGTGCTGTGCAGGAGAATCAGGGGCCGTCGAGTTCGAGCGTGATCTGCGGGGCGTCCCCGAGTTCGACCCGAGCACGCTTGCGCTCCACAGCCCGGAGGGGCACGAGGTACCCGCCGTCCTTCGGGAACAACGAGGTCGTCCAGGTCACGGCGCCGATCGTCACCCGGGCGGGGATCACACCCCAGCCGTAGGTCAGCACCGGCGCGAGTTCGTGGATGACCTCGGCGGCGTCCGGCGGCACGACGGCGAAGAAGAACGGCGCCGGGCCGCGCCACTCGATCACCTCACCGCGGAACTCGAGCTCCATGTCGCGATCGTACGGCCGCGCCCCTCGCACGGTGCGAGGTCGGCCGAAGTCCGTGCGAGGTTCCACATTCGGTGCGACGGCCGGGGGCTCGCACCGAGTGCGGAACCTCGCACCAGGCCGAGCCCCCAGCCGCTGCCGTCAGCGAGAACGCGTCAGCGGTACGACGCGGCCTGCCCGTAGAGCTGCTGCGTCATGGCGGAGACGTAGGCGCTCTTGTCGCCTCCCGGCAGGTTGTACGTCATGAAGACGCCGTACCCGTCGGCCTTCGTGCGCTGCGCGAGCGACACCGCCGTCGACTGCGCGGTGTTCTGGATGTCGACCGCCGCCGCAGAGAGCTTCGACTTGCCGAGCCCCGGGATCGACGGCGCCGAGTACGTGCCGTAGTAGGGGTTCCAGGCGTAGTCGAGCTTCGAGCCGATGGTGCTGCTCGACGACGACAGCGAGGACGACGCCGGGCCGATGTCGTAGAACGAGATGAGCTTGCCGGGCATCTGGGCACGCAGTGCGGTGATGAGCCAACCGATGGACTGCTGGTTCGGCTGCGGGGTGCCGTTCGCGCCGTAGTCGGAGTACTCGTCGTCGAGGTCGACGCCGTCGAGTCCGTACTTCGACACGGTGGCGGCGATCTGGGACGCGAAGTCCGACGCCGCGGCCTGGGTCGGGAAGTTGGCGATGCCCGCGCCCTGGTGGTTGCCGAGGACCGACAGCGACACCTTGATGCCCTTCGCCTGCAGCGGCTTGATCTGCGTCGCGGCGTTGTCGAGCGTCGCCTGCACCTTGTCGTTGTTGACCAGGACCGCCTTGGAGCCGTTCCAGTTGATGTTCGCCGCGAAGATGATCGCGACGTCGAACGCGTTCGCCCCGCCGGACAGCGTGTACCGGCCGACGTTCGCGAGCTGGTCGTTGTTGACCTCGACGTAGGCGATGCTCGTCGGCCCGGACTTGGTGGCAGCGGCCGATGCCGGTGCTGCGGTGGCTGCGGACGGCACGAGCGGTGCCGCCACCATCGCGGCGACGGCCGCCACGATCCCGAACTTCATGGACTTCTTCATGACACTCCTCTTCGAGTGATGAACCGGCCGGCGGTCGCCGACCGGGAACCGCCGCCGGGACACCCGAAGTCCCGGCGGCGGGGTCTCAGACGCGCGGGTAACGGAAGGTCCGCACCTCGTACGCGTCGACGGCGAACGACGACGCTTCCGTGTCGGTCAACGGCTCTTCGAGCAGGGTGACCTCGGCAGCCGGTCCGAACGACCCGTCCACCGCGATCCCCCCGGTCCCCCGCCGCCCCACCGGCTCGTACACCCGGACGACCAGGTCGCCGGACCGGTCGTCGGCGAGCTTGACGCTCGACAGCACGACCCCGCCGGACACCCGCACGAGCGGCGCGAACCCGTGCGCCCCGGTGACGGTCCGCGCTCCGGCGTTCATCCGGACGCCGGCCGCCGTGGCCCCGAGCTGGTCGGTGCCGATGACGATCCCGTACCGGTGCGTCTGCACGCCCTGGTCGGTCTCCGGGTCGGGGAACCGCGGTGCGCGCAGCAGCGACAGCCGCACGGTGGTGGTGACGTGCCCGTCGACGGCGTCGCGGGTGGTGTCGAACCCGTGGATCGAGTCGTTCACGAGCGCGACGCCGAACCCCGGTTCGGACACGAGCACGTAGCGGTGCATCGAGGTCTCGAACTTCGCGGCCTCCCACGAGGTGTTCGTGTGCGTCACCCGCTTCTGCGCCCCGAACTGCGTCTCGGCGACGGTGTGCTCGGCGCGGACGTCGAGCGGGAACGCGACCTTGAGGAACTTCTCGGTCTCGTGCCAGTCGGTCGTCTGGTCGAACTCGAGCGTGCGGGAGTCCGGTGCGAGCGTGATCTCCTGCCGCACGGTCGAGTCGCCGAAGGACCGCGACACGACGACTCGGGCGACACCGGCGTCGTCGACCGAGGCTTCGAGCGACGAGACGTCCACCAGGTCCTCGACCCGGTTCCGGTAGTACCGGTCGACGTCCCACGCGTCCCACATGTTCGGGAAGTCCTGGTGCAGCTGCAGCAGGTTCGCGGCCTGCCCGGCGGCGATCGCCTCGCGGCCGCTCGCCAGGTCGACGGCGCTCGTGACGAGGCCCTGGTCGGTGACGGTCACACGAACCAGCTCGTTCGCCAGCACGTACCCGCCGTCCTGCTCGGTCAGCGTGACGGCGGTCGGTTCCGCCACGTCGGTCGCCAGGACGGCGCCCTGCGCGGGTGCGCCGGCCTGGAGGAACGGGGCCGGGTTCACGACGACGGCCGCGTCTCCGGCACCGGCGAGCGCCGAGAGCGCCTGGTCGATGATCGCGGTCAGCGCCGCGGCCGTCTCGGCGTACTTCGCCTCGGCCTCGCGGTGCACCCACGCGATCGAGGTGCCCGGCAGGATGTCGTGGAACTGCTGGAGCAGGACCTGCTGCCACAGGGCGTCGAGCTCGTCGTACGGGTAGGTGAAGTCGGTGCGGGCGGCGGCGGTCGCGGCCCAGAGCTCGGCCTCGATGAGGAGCTGTTCGCACCGGCGATTGCCCTGCTTGGTGCCGTGCTGGCTGGTCAGGGTGGCGCGGTGCAGTTCGAGGTAGAGCTCCCCCACCCACACGGGCGGGTCGGGCAGCTCGGCCTTCGCACGGTCGAAGAACGTGTCGGGGTGCTCCCAGCGGACCTTCGCGCTGCCCTCGAGGTCGGCGAGCCGCGCAGCCGTGCCGGTCATCTCGCGGGTGGTACCACCGCCGCCGTCGCCCCAGCCGACCGGGGCGATCGACCCGGTGGCGAGCCGGTTCTCACGGAACTGGCGGGAGGCCTTGGCGACCTCGCTGCCGGACAGGCGCGAGTTGTAGGTGTCCATCGACGGGAAGTGCGAGAACACTCGCGAGCCGTCGATGCCCTCCCACAGGAACGTGTGGTGCGGGAACTTGTTGACCTGGTTCCACGAGATCTTCTGCGTGAAGAACCACTCGAAGCCCGCGCGGCGCATGAGCTGCGGCATCGCCGGCGAGTACCCGAAGCTGTCCGGCAGCCAGACGCCCTTGGGTCGGATGCCGAACTCGCGCTCGAAGAACCGCTGCCCCTGCGAGAACTGGCGGACGATGCTCTCGCCGGTGGGCATCACGGTGTCGGACTCGACCCACATGCCGCCGATCGGCAGGAACCGGCCGGCCTGGACGGCGGCCGTGACCCGGGCGTACACCTCGGGCCGATGTTCCTTGATCCAGGCGTACTGCTGGGCGCTCGACATGCCGTACAGGAAGTCGTCGGTCTGGTCGATGAGCTCGGTCATCGTCGAGGTGGTTCGAGCGACCTTGCGGATCGTCTCGCGGACGGGCCAGAGCCAGGCGGAGTCGATGTGGGCGTGGCCGATCGCTGAGATGGTGTGCGCGGAGGATTCTGCGGGGGCGGCGAGCACCTCGGCGAGCGCTGCTCGGGCATCGGCAGCCGTTGCGGCGATGTGCTGCAGGTCGAGCCGGTCCAACGCGTCGTCGAGGGCCTGTAGGATCCGCATCCGTCGCGGCCCCTCGGGCAGTTCGGCCTGCAGTTCGAGCAGGACGTCGATGTCGAGCGCGAGCTCGTGCACCTCGGACTCGAAGACGGCGAGGTCCATCCGGCGCGAAGTGTACAGCCGCTTCGACGACGAGGTCTGGATGTCGCCCTCGTGGGTGACCAGGAAGGGGTGGTAGTCGAGCAGGACGGGGTTCGACGCGGCCTCGACGAAGAGCTCGATGGTCTCCCCGCCCACCGCTGCTTCGGTGAGGAGCACCCACTGGTTGCGCGGGTTGATCGACTTCACCGGCGTGCCGTCGGCGAGGTAGACGAGCCCCTCGCACTGGAACCCGGGCATGTTCTTGTCGAAGCCGAGGTCGACGACGGCTTCCACCCGGCGGCCGGCCCACTCGGTCGGCACGGTCCCGATCAGCCGGAACCACGTCGTCCCCCAGGCCGCGCCCCAGGGCGTGCCGACCTCGTACGGCGTGAACTGGAGCGCGAGTCCCTGCGCCGGCGGGATCGGCTCCCCCGGCAGCTCGTGCCATGAGGTCTCGAGCGGCGTCGCGGTGGCGTGCACCGCCGGCGTGATGCGCTCGTCGAGGACCCGGCGGGCCCGTCCGGTGGTGAGGGGGATGTCGTCGTGCATGGGGCCTTCCAGGGTCGGGGCGTGGTCGCGGGTCGGTGCGTGCTCGCCGGTCAGGGCGTGGTCGCGGGGTGTGCGACGCGGATGGCTGTGGCGTCGAGGTCGGCGGGCACGTCGACGCACCGTTCGATGCCACGGGCGGCGAGCATCGCGGTGTCGCTGAGGCGGGAGCGCAGGACGACCTGCGGCCCGCGTCCGTCCGGTTCCGCGGACGCGACCGCGAGCCAGGCGGCGGCGAACCGTCCGCCGGGGGCGCAGTCGGCACGCATGCCGTGTCGGTCCGAGCCGTCGGGCAGTACGTCGTCGAGCACGAGCGCGGTGGCCGGCGGCGCAGCAGCGGTGCCGGTGGTGCCGGACCGTGCGACGGCGGCGAAGGCCTCCCCCGCAGGCTTCACACGGCCGTCGTTCGTGAACAGCCCGAGGTCGTACTCGAGCTCCGGGAAGTCGGCGAGCGACCTGGCGACGTCGTGCGAGCACCACCACGTGACGCCGAGCACGTGCTGTGCGTCGAGCACGTGCCGGATGGTCTGCTCGGTGAACGAGGCGGCGTCCTCCGGAGCGACGACGTTGGTGGGTGCCCCCACCTCTTGCAACCAGTTCGGTCGGGCGGGGTCGCGGTTCCAGGCCGCGGCGAGCTGGAGCAGGTACTCCCCGTGCCGCACCGATCCGGGTCCGAGTGCGCCGTGCAGCGCCGCCGAGCCGTTGAACACCCACGAGTGCGTGACGGTGGCGTCGCCGTGGTCCGCCGCGTGCTCGGGGCCGAAGGGCTGCGCGTCGTCGTACCAGGCCGCGTCGTACTGCGCGACGGTGACCAGCGGCCGTGGACGCGACCCGCTGTCGGACGGGGCCGACGCGGACGAGTCGACCCGGGCCTCCAGGCCGGACGAAGCGGACGAACCGGACGAGCCGGACGCGAGCCCGGAACGCGCCGCCGCGACCATCGCCGCCGCCCACGCGTGCCCCTGCTCCGCCGTGATGTCGTGCGGTGTGGGGTGCGGGGCGTGTGCGAACTGGTTCACCTCGTTGCCGATGGTGATGCCGAGCAGGTTCGGCTTGTCCGCGACCGCTGCGGCGAGCGCCCGGACGTACGCCGCGGTCGATGCGACGACGTCCGGGTCGGTGAACATGTTCCGACGGTGCCAGCTGTCCAGCCACGAGGGCACGAAGTCGAAGCTCGACAGGTGCCCCTGCAGCGCGTCGACGTTGACGTCGAGTCCGAACGAGCCGGCGATGTCCACGACCGTCGCGACGTCCTGCAGCGCCGAGGCCCGGATGAGGGTGCGGTTCGGCTGCACCACCGGCCAGAGCGGGAAGATCCGCACGTGGTCGGCGCCGAGCGAGGCGATCGCCTCGAGGTCCCTGGCGGTGTCCGACGGTGAGAAGTCGAGCCACGAGTGGAACCAGCCCACCGAGGGCGTGTAGTTGACCCCGAAGCGCATCAGCCCTTCACACCGCCCTCTTCGACGCCCTTGAAGAAGAAGCGCTGCAGGACGGCGAAGATCACGGCGATCGGGATGAACGCGATCATGGTGCCGGCGGCGATCATGCGCTGGTCGGTCGCGAACGTGCCCTGCAGGTACTGCAGCCCGACGGTCAGGGTGAGGTTCTCCGGTGACTGCAGCACGATGAGCGGCCACAGGAAGTCGTCCCACGCCCCGATGAACGAGAAGATCGCGATGACCGCGATGGTCCCCTGCACGGCGGGCAGCGAGATGTACCGCAGGCGCTGCATCGCGTTCGCACCGTCCATCACCGCCGCTTGGTCGATCTCCTCGGGGATCTGCCGGAACGCGTTGAACATGAGCAGCACGTTCAGCGCGGCGATCATGCCGGGCAGCGCGACACCGACCAGGTTGTCGGCGAGGCCGAGGTCCTTGACGGTGACGAACTGCGAGATGATCGTCGCCTCGCCGGGCAGGACGAGGGTGGCGAGGAACAGCCCGAGGACGAGCTTGCGGTGCCGCCACTGCAGCCGCGCGAGGGCGAAGCCGGCGAGCGTCGCGAACACGATGTTGCCGAACACGTCGATCGCGGCGACGAGCAGCGAGTTGCCGATGTAGCGCCAGACCGGGATCGCGGCGGCCACCTTGAGGTAGTTCTCGATGGTCGGCTCGGTCGGGATGAACGACGGGTTCGCGGTGTAGATGTCCTCGCCGGCGCCCTTGAGCGAGGTGGACAGCTGCCACAGGAACGGACCGATCGTGATGACGAGGACCACGATGAGCAAGACGTAGCGGACGACCTTCTCGCGGGTGGACATGACACCCCAGACCGCGCGACGGCGCCCGCGGCCGGTCCCGTCGCGTCCGTCTCGTCCGTCGCGTCCGTCGCGTCCGTTCGGCCGGGAGGCCCGCCCCGCGTCGGTGGCGCCGGTCACGTCCGGTGTCGGGCTGGCTGCACCGCGTGCCCCGCCCAGGGCGGGTTCGGTGCTCGTCGTGTTCGTCACTTGTCCGCCTTGCTGTTCATCCGCGCGAGGGCGAGCATCGGGATCAGGGTCACGGCGAAGAGCAGGAGGCTCAGGGCGGACGCGTAGCCGAGGTTGCCGGTGAAGCCGCGGGCGTACTGCTGGATGAGCATGACGAGCGAGTTGTCCTGCCCGCCCGGTCCGCCCGTGCCGTTGGTGAGGATGTAGAGCTCGCTGAACACCCGGAGCGCGGAGACGCACACCAGGATCCCGACGAGCGTCATGGTGCCGCGGACCCCGGGCATGGTGACCGACCAGAACCGTCGCACCGCACCGGCTCCGTCGAGGGCGGCCGCTTCGTGCAGGTCCTTGCCGACGTTCCCGAGGGCCGCGAGGAAGATGATCATGTAGTAGCCGAGGCCCTTCCAGACCGTCAGGCTGATCGCGCTGAGGAGCAGCAGCCACCGGTCGGTCAGGAACGGGACGCTGCCCTGCACGACGCCGAGCGCCTGCGCCATCTCGTTGATGACGCCGCGGTCGTCGAGGATCCAGGTCCAGATGAGTCCGACGACCACGGCCGAGGCGATGACCGGCGTGTAGAACGCCGTGCGGAAGAACGCGATCCCCGGCAGCTTCTGCTGGACGAGCACCGCGATGAGCAGCGGCAGCACCGTCAGCAGGGGCAGGCAGATCGCCATGTAGATGACGCTGTTGAGCAGCGCTTCCCACACCTGCGGGTCGGCGAGCAGGGTCTCGAAGTTCTTGAGCCCGACCCACTGGCTCACGCCACCCAGCGGGCTGGCGTTCGTGAACGACAGACGGACGGTGTTGATCGACGGCCAGAGGCTGAACGCGACGAGCCAGACGAGGGCCGGCAGGACGAGCAGCCAGGGCGTGAACCAGCGGTTGGCGCGCATCAGCCGTTGGCCAGCAGGCTGTTCATCTTGGTCTGCGCCGTCTGCAGGGCCTTCTCGGGTGCGACCTGGCCCTTCATGGCGAGCGCGATCTGCTGGTCGAGGAAGTCCGTCATCGCAGAGTTCGCCTCGACCGGGTTGAGGACCTTCGCGGTCTTCAGGGCTTCGTTCGCCAGCACGCGGGCCTCACCGTTCACGGTGCCGTCGTCCTTCGAGAAGTACGGGTCGGACTGCGACGACGTGGTCGACGGGAAGATGTTGACCTTGTGGGCGAACGCTTCCTGGTTCTTCGCATTCGTCATGAACTTCGCGAACGCTTCGGCCGTGGCGAGGTGCTTCGACTTGGCCGACACCGACAGGCCCTGCACGTAGAGCGGCGGGGTGTCGAGTGCCGGGCTGACGGTGACCTTGCCCTTGAGCGACGGGTTGTTCTTCTCGAAGTCGGCGAGCGAGGTCGCGCCGCCGGTGGTCCAGGCGACCTTCTGCTGCGTGAACAGGGCCGAGTTGCCGAGGTAGTCGCTGTTCAGCACGTTCGAGGGCATGTAGCCGTCCTGGTACGCGTCCTTGTAGCGCTCGATCAGGTCGGCTGCCTTCGACGACTCGGCGAAGGTGAACTTCGTGCCGTCCGCGTTCAACACCTTGACGCCGGCCAGGGTGAAGTCGCCGAGGCCGGGCTTGCGGCTCATCAGGTAGTCCGTCGGGCAGTTCTCGTGCATGGTCTTGGCCTGCGTGAAGAGCTCGTCAGTGGTCTTCGGCGGGTTCTTCGCGTCGAGACCGCACTTCGCGAACATCGTCGCGTTCCAGTAGTCGACGTCGGTGTTGAGGTACCAGGGGTACCCGAACGTGCCGTCCACTCCCTTGTACTCGTACGAGTCCAGCGCGCCGGAGACGTAGGTGCTCGCCAGCTTGGCGTCGTCCTTCGCGACGTCCTGCAGGAACCCGCGCTTCGCGAGCGGCAGGGCGATGTCCGGCGGCAGGTTGATGACGTCGGGCAGTGAGTTCGACGACGCCTGGCTGAGCACCTTGTCGGCGTAGCCGTCGCCGGGCTGGTCCTGCAGCTTGACCTTCGCGTCGGGGTGGGCCTTCTCGAAGTCCGCGATCACCCCGTTCAGGTAGTCCGTGTACGTCGGCGTGAGCGCCCACGTCTGCAGGGTGATCGAGCCGCTGATCGCCCCGCCGCCGTTGTCGGCCGCATTGCCGCCAGCCGAGCAGCCGGTCAGGACGAGTGCCGTGGCGGCGGCTCCTGCGAGCAGCGCTGCGGCGCGGTTCCGCGTCGCACGTGTGGTGGTCCTCATGGCGTCTGACTCCCTCGTCGTCGTGCTGAACCGGTTCAGTTGCTGTCGCAGAACCGTCATGTGGCAGTGACTATGAAGGACTAAAACGCTATAGTCAAGCCCATGGCCGCGAACCGTCGAACGACGATCTCCGACATCGCCGCGCGTGCCGGCGTGTCCGTCAGCGCGGTTTCCTTCGCCCTGAACGACCGCCCCGGCGTGTCCGACGAGACCCGCGAACGCGTGCGCGCGATCGCCCGCGAGCTCGACTGGCAGCCGCACACCGCGGCGCGCGCCCTGGGTGGCGCGAAGGCCGGGTCGATCGGCTTCGTGCTGAACCGGCCGGCCCGCACGCTCGGCACCGAGTCGTTCTTCGGCGACCTGATCTCCGGCATCCAACTCGGGCTCGCCGGCACCCACGTCGGCATGAACCTGCTCGTGGCACGCGACGCGGCCGAAGAGCTCGACACCTACCGCGCGTGGTGGCGCGGGCACCGGGTCGACGGCGTGGTCCTCATCGACCCGCGGCGCGAGGACGAGCGACTCACCCTGCTCGCCGAACTCGGCATGCCCACGGTCGTCGTCGGCTCCCACCCCGCATCCGACGGCGCCGCGCCGAGCGTCTGGATCGACGACGCCGACGCGACCGAGACGGTCCTGCGCTACCTGCACGCACTCGGACACCGCCGCATCGCCCACGTCGCCGGGCGGCCCGAGTTCGAGCACACGGCCATGCGGATGGACCGGGTGCGAGCGTTCGCCGCGGCCGAGGGGCTCGAGGACGCCGTGTCGATCCCGACCGACTACTCAGCCGAGGCCGGCGCGAGTGCGACCCGCACCCTGCTGTCCCGGACCAGCCGACCGACCGCGATCGTCTACGACAACGACGTGCTGGCCGTCGCCGGGCTCGGGGTCGCGAGCGAGATGGGGGTCGACGTGCCGGCCGACGTCTCGATCGTGTCGTTCGACGACTCGGCGATGATCCAGTTGGTCCGGCCGTCCATCACCTCGTTGACCCGCGACACCGTCGAGCTCGGGCAGCGCGCAGCCACACTCCTGCGCGCGCAGATCGACGCCGACGCACCGCTGCCGTCCCGCCCGGGGCCACCGCTGACCCTGAGCGTGCGGGAGTCGACGGCACGCGCGCAGTCCTGATCGCCGCCACCCGACACGCCCAGCAGGCCCCCTGCGTCCGTCCAGTGCACGCGGCGGACTTGACTCTCGTTCGAACACACGTTCGAATACCGTCGTGGGACGGCGTCGCGAGAACCGGTGGCAGCCCCCGGAGCACCCGGAGGTCGAACGTCCGCGCGCCTACACGCTGTCCGAGGACGCCCGCGGACCGGACGTCTGCCATGCCGTCACTCCGGTGCCTGTCTGGGCCTGGGTCCAGTTCCCCACCTTCCACGTGCGGGTGAAGGCCTTCGCGAAGAGCTGGACCCGCGACGCCGTCATGGTCGAGTGGGCCCAGTTCGGGCAGCAGGCCGATGCGTGGGTCTGGCGGTCCGCCGTGAAGCACCGGACCCTGCGTGCCGATCAGCCGGAACACGCGCAGCGGAGTCCGCAGAACGCAGCGCGTTGACTTCCGGGGCCGGTCGGAGGATCGTTCAGCGAACACGGGTTCGGCAAGTAACTCACTGATCGAGACATTCGGTCCGAGTGCCGTCTCGAGAGGAGGCACCATGAAGAACACCGCGGTGCCGTCCTGGGTCGCCCACGTGCTCACCCCACCCGAGGTCATCAGCGCCTACGTCGAGCGTCGCGTCAACGACCCGGCCCTGCTGTCGGGTGAGCGCACGGAACCCACGTACGCCGACTTCCTGCGCGACGAGTAGCCGCCGCCCGTCAGCGACGCCGACGTCGCGACGACACGGTCACGCCGACACTGGCGGCGGTCACGCACACCAGTGCGACCGTCTCGAGGACAGAGAGTCCTTCGCTGAGCACCACCAGTCCGGCGAGGGCGGCGATCGCCGGGCCGAGACTCTGCAGCACGCCGAACACCCGCGTCGGCATCCGGCGCAACGCGAGCATCTCGAGGGCGTACGGCAGCACGCTCGATAGCACGGCCACGGCGCCGAACACCACCAGGAGCACCGGTTCGCGCACCACTCCGTCGACAGCGGACCGCAGCCCGAACGGCAGTGACACGAGCATGGCGACGACCATCGACACCACGAGGCCGTCGACCCCCGGGATCGCCGCACCGACGTGGCGGTTCATCACGATGTAGCCCGCCCAGCACGCCGCGGCCAGCACGGCCCAGACGACGCCGCCGACCTCGGTGACCGCACTCGGGCCGACCCCGAGCAGCACGACACCGACGAGCGCCAGCGCGGCCCAGAGTGCGTCCCGCCAGCGCCGGGTGTGCACCAGGGAGAGGGCGAGCGGTCCGAGGAACTCGATCGTCACCGCGACCCCGATCGGGATGCTCGCGAACGACAGGTAGATGAACACGTTCATCCCGCCGAGGGCCAGCCCGAGGCCGACCGCGCCGAGCCACTGCGCGCGGGTCCAGTGCCGGACGCGGGGGCGGACGACCAGCGCGAGCACCACCGCACCGATGACGAGCCGGAGCGTCGCGGCGCCGACGGCACCGACGTCGTCGAAGTGGGTCTTCGCGATCGCGGCGCCGAGTTGGACGGACACCATCGCGGTGAGGGCGAGCAGCGGGGCCGGGACCCGGGCGGTGCCGCGGGCCCGGGTCATCCGAGGTAGGCGAGCACGGCGAGGACGCGGCGGTGGTCTTCGCCGGTGTCCTCGAGCGCGAGTTTGCCGAAGATGCTCGACACGTGCTTCTCGACGGCGCCGGTCCCGATCACCAAGGCGCGGGCGATGGCGGCGTTCGTGCGGCCCTCGGCCATGAGCCCGAGCACGTCGCGCTCGCGTGGGGTGAGCGCGGCGAGGGGATCGCGGCGGCGGCTCATCAGCTGCGTGACGACCTCCGGGTCGAGCACGGTGCCACCGGCGGCGATCCGTCGCACGGCGTCGTCGATCTCCTCGAGCCGGGTGACGCGGTCCTTGAGCAGGTAGCCGATGCCCGTCGCGCCGGCGGCGAGGACGTCTTCGGCGTAGGTGGCCTCGACGTACTGCGAGAGCAGGAGCACGCCGGTGCGCGGCGCGATGCGTCGGGTCTCCACGGCGCCACGGACACCCTCGTCGGTGAACGTCGGCGGCATCCGGACGTCCATGACGACGACGTCGGGAGCACCCTCGGGGAGCGTGGCGAGGAACGCGCGGGCGTCGGCGTATTGCCCGATGACGTCGATGCCGGCCTCGTCGAGCACGCGGGACAGGCCTTCGCGCAGCAGGACGGCGTCGTCGACGACGACGGCCCGGATGCGTGCTGCATCCGGGCCGTCTGTCATGCCGACCAGCCTAGTGGGAGCGCGGGGGCTCCCGTGCGGTCACGACCGCGGGTTCGCCGTCGTGGGGACGCCGTTCAGCGCGCCGAGCGGGATCCGGGCCGTGGCCTCGGTGGGGCCGCCCTCGGGGCTCGCGACGACCAGGTCGCCGTCGAGTGACCGCATCCGGCCGATCAGTCCCTCGATGCCGTGCCCCTGCTGGGGTCGGGCTCCGCCGCGGCCGTCGTCGGTGACGCTGACCGTCAGGTACCAGAGGCCCGACGCGTCGACCACGAGCCCGAGGTACACCCCGGCGGTCGTGGCCCCGGCGTGCTTCATCGTGTTCGTCAGGAGCTCGCTCACCGTGAAGTACACGTTGCGCTGGATCTCCGTCGCGAGCTCGAGGCCCTCGGGCAGCCGGACGTCGAGGCCGACCGGGATCGGGGTGCGGGCGACGAGTGCCTCGAGGGCCGCCACGAGCCCGCGGTCGAGCAGGATCGGCGGGGCGAAGCCGCGGGACAGCGCACGCAGTTCGTCGAGGGCGTCCTGCGCGTGCTCGGAGGCCTCACCGATGAGCTGCTTCGCCTTCTGCGGGTCCTTGTCGAAGGCCCGCTCGGCGGCGGACAGGTCCATCCGGAGCCGCACCAGACGCTGCTGCGGGCCGTCGTGCAGGTCGCGCTCGATCTGGCGCAGGGTCTGCCCCTCGGCGGTCACGGCGCCGGCACGCGAGGCCTGCAGTCCGGCGACACGCTGCTCGAGCTGCTCCGCGCGGAAGCCACCGAGCAGGCCGAAGTCCACCCAGTAGTGCGCGATGACCGAGCCGCGGGCCCAGAGCGGGAACAGCACGACCGAGGCAGCCATCGACAGCAGCCCGAGGAACCCGAACCCGACGACCGACGTCGTGTCCCACCCGAAGTACTGCGCGCTCATGCCGTTCGCGAACGCCACCAGCGCGACCACGATGGGCCAGGTGAACCCGGCGAACAGCAGGACTCCGGCGCCCACGGTGAAGAGCGCGACGAGCGGGTACACGACGGCCGCGTGCAGCAGCGAGAGCCAGTAGTGCGGGTTGGCGACGGCTGAACCGGTGCGGGTCCACCAGTTCTGCTGCCAGCGCGGCGTCCAGTCGACCGGACGGATCGGTCGCGGGTCGGCCCAGCCGATGCGACGTTTCTCGAACTGTCCGAGCCACCGTGCCACGAACAGCGCGATGAAGAACATCAGCAGCACGAACGGGTTGAACAGGTCACGGAAGCCGCCGCCGAAGATCGCCGCGGGGAACGCGGCGTACAGCGTGCAGAGCAGCACCGCGGTGAGCGCCATGTACCCGAAGTCACGCGGCAGGCGCTTCCACGCCTCGCGGTAGAACGCACCGGCCGTCATGCCGGAACCGGAGCCGTTGCCGCCCGCGCGGCCAGAGCCGTTCTGCGGGGTCGCGCCCCACGACGCCGGCGGCGTCTGCTGGTCGTGCTGTCGCGGGTACTGCGGCATCGGCTTGGTGGCTCCAGGGGGGACGGAGTCGCCCAGCGGGACGGTCTGGGCCTGGTCGGGCGAGGGCGTCACGTCGTCCAGCGGGACGGTTCGCGCCTGGTCGAGGCGGTCGGTGTCGGTCATGACTCCAGCCTCGCGATCCCGAGGCTGTTCCCCCATCCTGCCCCCTCCCCACCCCGGGTGGGGTTATCCCCCCTGTCCACAGGTCGCCGAGCAGCATCCGACCATGTCGATCGGCTCACACCCCGAGCGGTACGACCCTCCTCGCACTGCTTCCTCGTACGACTTCCCGTTCGCGGCCCTGTTCGCCGACACCGGCGTCGTCGTCGGATCGGCGACGCTCGGGCCGCTCGGCCGAGGCCCTCGCACTCCCCCCGGTCGCCACGACGCAGCCTGCGGGCTTCCCGTCGGCGGACGTCGTGCTCGCACTGCGGCACGTCGGTCATCTCGACGGCGGTCGGTGGCACGGCGTGCAGCAGGATGCGCTCGCGCGACTCGTGGTCACGACCGTGCTCCACGACAACCCACCGCCGTTGCTGCGCGACAACAGCCTGGCGAGGGTCCTCGACCGGCTCTTCGACCCTGCGGGCGGACACTCGACCACGGATCTGCTCGACGGCGTCCGCATGTCTCCGCGCACCCTCGAGCGTCGGTGCACCGAGACGACGGGCTGCACACCGGCGCAACTCGGCCGGTGGTTCCGGAGCCTCGCCGTGCGCAGCGCACTCGCCCGAGGTGACCGTCCCGCCGAGATCGCCGAGCGCTTCGGCTTCAGCACCACCGCCTCCATGCGGCGCGCGCTGCAGCGGATCCGCGCGCCGGAGACCGACATCCCTCGGCGGTTCTGACGGTTTTGGTTCACGGATCCCGGGGTTCGCGAACCAGGACCGTCAGCGGCCCAGCCAGAATCTGCTTTCCCCACCGCAGTGGGAGCGCATAGGGTGCGGGTATGCAGAACATCACGGGGGTTCGGGTGGTCTCGGCTGCGGCAGTCGTCGCAGCCGTCGTGTTCGGGGCGAGCGGACTGGTGGGGACGAGCTGGCTCGCGCCGTGGGACCTGCCGGACGGGTTGCTTCTCGTCGCCCTGGCGCTCGCCGGGCTGGCGGGTGCGGTCGTGCTCGTCGCCGCGATCCGCGCTCGGGACCGCCGAGCGCTCGCGTTCGCGGTGTCGGTCGTGGCGTTCGCGCTCCTGTGGCCGGCGCCGGGCTGGGCCACCGAGGTGCTCCTCGTCGTCGCGCAGGGTGCGCTCGTGGCGTTCGGCGTGCTGACGGTCGGCGGAGAACAGGGCGTGCAGCGGGCCTTCGGCTGGGTCGTCACCGTGGCGGCGTCGCTGTGGTTCGTCACGGCGCTCTTGTCGAACACGGGGCTGATCCTGGCGCTGCCGCAAGAGTCACTCGGCATCACGCTCGCCGTTCCGGGGACGCTGCAGACCGTGGCGTACCTGGCGGCGACAGTGCTCGTCTCCGTCCCGCTCCTGCGTCCGGTGGGCCGGGGCGTCAACGCGCTGTGGGCCTCGGCCGAGGTGCGCTGAGCCGGGGAGCGACCCTCAGCCGGCCCGTACGGCCAGGCGTTCGGATCGGCGGACTGCCTGCTCGGCGGGGTCGGGTACCGGTGCTGCCTGGATGAGTCGCCGCGTGTAGGGGTCCTGCGGCGACCGGAGGATGGCGTCGCGCGAGCCCTGTTCGGCGACCTTCCCGCCGTGGAGCACGACGACCCGGTCGCACAGTGTGTCGACCACGGCCAGGTCGTGGGTGACGAACAGGCACGCGAAGCCCAGGCGCTCCTGCAGCTCGCGGAACACGTCGAGCACGCGGGCCTGCACCGAGACGTCGAGCGCACTCGTCGGCTCGTCGGCGATGAGCAGCGCGGGGTCCAGCGCGACGGCCCGGGCGATCGCGACACGTTGCCGTTGCCCGCCGGAGAGCTCGTGCGGGAAGCGTTCGCGGAATCCGCCGTCGAGACCGACGTCGGCGAGCAGCCGGTCCACCCGCTCGTCGATCTGCGCCGACGGCAGGCGCAGGATCTGCCGGAGTGGCTCGGCGACGGTCTGTCCGACCGTGTAGCGCGGGTTCAGCGATCGGAGCGGGTTCTGGAAGACCACGCCGACGTGTCGCCGCATCTCCCGGCGCGCTGCTCGCCGGGCGACCGCGACGTCGGTGCCCTCGACGAGGACGGATCCGGACGTGATCGGCGCGAGCCCGACGGCGGCGCGGCCGATGGTGGTCTTGCCGCTGCCGGACTCCCCCACGAGCCCGACGATCTCACCGCGACCGACCGTGAACGACACGTCGTCGACCGCGCGGAACCGACCGCGCAACGCCCCGCCGTACTCGACCACGAGGTGCCGGACGTCCAGGACGACCGACGGGGGTTCCACGGCGGAGTCGACCCGCGCCTCCTGTCCGACACCGGTGCCCATGCGTGGGACCGCAGCGAGCAGATCGCGGGTGTAGTCGGCGGACGGCGCGGCGAAGACCGCGCGCACGGTGCCCGTCTCGACGACGCGACCGCGGCGCATGACGACCACGCGGTCGGCGATGTCGGCGACGACGCCCATGTCGTGCGTGATGATGAGGATCGCGGTGCCGGTGCGTTCCCGCAGCGCACGCAGGACGTCGAGCACCTCGGCCTGCACCGTGACGTCGAGTGCGGTCGTCGGCTCGTCCGCGATGAGCAGGTCGGGGTCGGCGGCGAGCGCCATCGCGATCATCACGCGCTGCGCCTGTCCGCCGGAGAGCTCGTGCGGGTACTGGCCGAGCCGGCGTTCGGGTTCCGGCACCTCGACGGCACGGAGCAGTTCGAGCGAGCGGCTCCGGACCGCGGCACGGTCGTGCGAGGCGTCGGCGCGTCGGACGGCCTCGGCCAGCTGGAAGCCGACCGTGAACACCGGGTTGAGCGCGGCCGACGGGTCCTGGAAGATCATCGACACGCTGCGACCACGGACGCCGCGCAGGGTGCGCTCGTCGGCGCCGAGCACCTCGAGGTCGCCGAGCCGGATGCTGCCGGAGGAGCGGGCCCCGTCCGGCGCGATCCCCATCGCGGTCATCGCGGTCATGCTCTTGCCGGATCCGGACTCCCCGACGACGGCGACGACCTCGCCGCGGCCGACCGTGAACGAGGCGTCGTCGACCGCGCGGACCTCGGCGCCGTCGACGTCGAAGGTCACGGACAGGTGGTCGACGGTCAGGACGTCGGTCATGGGGTCTCCGAGCGGTCGGTGCGGTCGCGGGCGGCCTTGAACGCCTCCCAGTCCTCGAGCATCTTGTGGTGGTGGCCCTGCAGCCACTGCATGTAGTCGCGGCCGTTGAGCAGGCGCTCGCGGACCTCGGCGTCGACGTCGCCCGCCCCGGTGCGGCCGGCGTTCTCGACGACGTCCAGACCGTGTCCGATGATGTCGCGCTGCCGGTCGAGGTACTTCCGTTCGCCGGCGAGCCAGGAGCCCCAGACGTCGGCCTCGGCACGGAAGTAGTGGCTGCGCTCGCCGGCGACGATGTGGCGCTTCACGAACCCGGAGTCGACGAGCCGTCTGGTGGCCATCGACACCGAACCCGAGCTGGCGCCGAGTGCCCGTTGCAGGTCGGCGGAGGACGAGTGCGGCGCGCGCGTCATCATCAGGTAGCCGAGCACGCGGGCGTCGGTGAGCGCCATGCCCGCACCGTCGTTGAGCATGAGGGCGAACTCCTCGACGAACGCCTGGCGCTCGGGTTCGAGCACGACGTCGTCGTGGCCGACACCGTCGCCCCGACCGTCGACGTCGCTCACGGTGCCAGCCCCGCCGCGACCTCGGGCGACTCGGTCGGGATCGTCCACGGTTCCTCGGTCATCCCGCCACCGGCGCGGATCGACCGGACGGTGCCCTCGGCGTCGCGCGTGAAGGTGATGTCCTCGTCGACCGAACCGAAGCGGTTGCCGTGCGTCATCCGGAGCGTGTCCGCGTCGACGACCTCGAGGCGGGTCGGGGTGTCCATGGGTTCGGGTCCGGAGGGGTCGACCTCGACGAGCCGGTCGCCGATCCGGGCGATGTCGCTGACACCCCACGGGTTGGCGAAGCGGCCGGTGTACGCGTCGGTGTCGACGTCGTCGGGCATGGGGGTGCCGGGTGCGGACGCGTCCGCCGCGGCGTCGAGCATTTGCACGACGGCGGTGGCGATGAGGGTGGCGGGTCCGGCGGCGGCGCTCGTCAGGACGGACACGACGAGGCCGGACGCCGGGTCGAACAGCGACTGCGTGATGTGCCCGGGGAAGCCGCCGGAGTGGCCGCGGATCTCGCGCCCCCCGATGCGGTCGACGATGAACCCGGCGCCGTACCCGCGGGCGGCCGGGTCGTCGGTGGCGCTCCAGGCCTTGCGCTGCGCGAGCCGCTTCGAGTGGTCGTCGAGCAGGCTGCCGGCCCCGATGACGTGCTGCGAGAAGTACTTGACCAGGTCGGAGGCGGTGCCGTGGAACCCCGTCGCTGCGGCCATCGCGTGGGTGTCGACGTGGTCGATGCGCTGCCGGTGCCGTGCGGTGTGGAAGCCGGTGTACCCGACCACGAAGTCGTCGGCGCGGGTCGGGTCCCAGTCCGGTCCTGTGTTCCGCAGGCCCAGTGGCTCGGTGATCGATTCGCGGACGAAGTCGTTGTACGACCGCCCGGAGACCGCGGCGATGACGAGGCCGAGCAGCGAGTAGCCGAGGTTCGAGTAGTTGAACGACGACCCGGTGGGGACCTTCTGCCCGCGGTCGAGCACGAGCGCCAGCAGCTCCTGCTCGTCGGGGAACGGGCGCAGGAGCGACCAGTAGTCGCCGTCGTGGCCGTCGCGGATGACCCCGGCGCCCATCTCCATGAGCTCCCGGATCGTGGCGTCGGCGAGCGGGGAGCCGCCGTCGACCAGGGCGGGGACGTACGTGCCGACGGTGTCGTCGAGCCGGAGCGACCCGCGTTCGGCGAGCTGGAGCAGTGCCGTCGCCGTGAAGGTCTTCGAGTGCGAGGCGATGCGGAACAGGTCGGTGGTGGTCAGGCGGCGCCCGGCCTCGACGTCGGCGTAGCCCCACGCTTCGTCGAACAGCACCTCGCCGCCGAACCCGATGGCGACCTGCACCCCGGGCACCCGCAGCTGCCAGACCTTGTACGACACCCACTCGTGGATGTAGGGCAGGGTCTTCCGGTACGCGGAGAGGGTGTCGGTCACGGTGGTCCTTTCGAGGGGCGGTGGTTCGAGTCTGGCGCGTCGGTCGCGACGGTGCCCGCCGCGACGCGCGTCGGCGCCGACGCCGGTCAGCGCCGACACGCCTCAGCGCCGACGCGGGTCGAGCGCGGCGCGCAGCGTGTCGCCGAGCGCGATGACGGACAACACCGTGACGGCGAGGAACGCCGCAGGTGCGATGAGCATGTGCGGGGCGCGGAGGAACTGCGACGTCGCCGCCGAGAGCTGCAGCCCCCACGAGATCGCCGGGCTCTCGAGCCCGATGCCGAGGTAAGTCAGGGACGACTCGGACACGATGACGCCGCCGACGGTGATGGTGGCGAGCACGAGCAGCGGCGAGATCGACGACGGCAGCACGTACCGGGTCGTGATCCGCCACGTGGACAGCCCCATCGTGCGGGCGGCGAGCACGAACTCGGCGTTCCGCACGCTGCGGACGCTCGACCGCACGAGCCGGGCCATCGTCGGCCACCCGAACAGCGCGAGCACGAGCGACACCGTCAGCACGGACCGCTCCCCCACGCTGTTGAGCACCACGACGGCGCCGAGCAGGAACGGGAACCCGAGGAACACGTCGGTCAGCCGGGCGAGCACGGCGTCCACCCAGCCGCCGACCATGCCGGCGATCGTCCCGACGACGACGGCGACCATGCCCGCGAGCACGGTGGTGAGCACCGCGACGGCGATCGACGACCGGGTGCCGTACACGACGTTGGCGTACACGTCGCAGCCCTGCAGGTCGAAGCCGAACGGGTGGCCGCCGGTCGGGGACGCACCGCTCTGCCCGAGGTCGCACACCCGGGGGTCGCCGTGGCCGAACAGTCCGGCGAACAGCTGCGGGAACGACGCGACGAGCAGCACGACGACCAGGACCGAGGCGGGGACCCAGAACCCCGGGGTGCGGGCCGCGGCCAGCAGGGGTCGTCGTCGGCCGCCGACGACGGGTTCGACGGTGGCGCTGAGCGCTGAGGTGGTCATGCGGCTGCTCCGGTCCGGACGCGGGGGTCGAGGGCGGCGTGCAGCAGGTCGACGAGCACGCTCGTGACGAGGAACACCAGGATGAGGGCGGTCGAGATGCCGACGACGACCGCGCCCTCGTGCGACCGGATCCCCTGGAACAGCAGGTTGCCGACACCGGGCAGGTTGAAGATGCCCTCGATGATCACGGTGCCGCCCATCAGGTACCCGAGGTCGGTGGCCAGGTAGGTGGCGGTGGGGATGAGCGAGTTCCGCATCACGTGCACGCCGACGATCCGACCGGGCGTGAGCCCCTTGGCCCGTGCGGTGCGGACGTAGTCGGCGTCGAGGGTCTCGATCATCGAGGTGCGGGTGAGCCGGGACACCGCGGCGAGGCCGAAGAGCGCGATGACGAACGCCGGCAGGATGTACGCCGTCGGCCAGCCCGCGGTGACGCCGGCGACCGGGAACCAGTGCAGCCGCACCGAGAACACCAGCTGCAGGGCGACCCCGAGGACGAACACGGGGATCGCGCCGACGACGATGGTGCCGACCAGGACCGTCTTGTCGAGGGCGGTGCCGCGCTTCAGGGCGGAGAGCACCCCGAGCCCGATGCCGAGGACGATCTCGAGCGCCCACGCGGTGAGTGCCAGGGTGATCGTGACGGGCCACCGCGAGGCCATCTGCTCGCCGACGGACTGCCCGTTGAAGTCGGTGCCGAAGTCGCCGCGGAACAGTCCACCGAGGTACTGCACGTACTGCAGCCAGAGCGGCTGGTCCAGGTGGTACTCGGCCCGGAGTGTGCGGACGACCGCGTCGCTGAGCGGCCGGTCGCCGCCGAGCGCCCGGATCGGGTCACCCGGCAGCGCGAAGGTCATCGCGTAGATGAGGAACGTCACCCCGAGGAACACGACGGCCAGGCCGCCGAGTCGGCGACCGACGGCGAGCGTCGGACGCATCACGCGCCTCCCGACACGGCCGCCGACACCGGACGGGAGGCGCGGGTCGGGTCCGCCACGTGCGCCGCGCAGGCGAGGATCGCCCCGTACTGCACCCCCACCAGTTTCCGCACCGGGATCGGGTCCGCCTCGGTGGCGGCGTCGGCCTGCCAGTGCGCGTAGCGCTCGGCGAGCCGGTCGCGCAGGCGCCGGAGCGGCGCCGACGCCGTGCCGGCGGTGGTCTCGGCCTCGAACGCGCGGAGCAGCATGCCGCCGTAGCGGAGCCGGAAGCAGCGGACCAGGTCCTCGCAGCCGAAGCGCTCCGCGACGGTGGCCCGCCGGTCGGCCGGCTCGCGGTCGGCCCGGCGGCGGTCGGTGTCCGCCGTGCCGACGAGCATCGGCACGAAGGCCCGCGAGCCCTCGAGGAACGGCGACTCGATCGACAGCATCGGCGACGCCTCGTCGAGCAGCTGCTGGAGTTCCTCGCCCGAGGCGCCGAGCTCGGTGGAGCACCGCCGCAGCAGGTCGGCGTACGGCTCCTCGGTCGGGGTCTGGTCGTCGGCGTCCGGGTGGCTCCAGTACGGCAGTTCGGCCACCATGCACAGCGCCCCGTGCCGCATCGCCCACGCCGCGCTCGAGGCACCGTGGATGTGCTCGCCCGGGTCGACCCCGAGTCCTTCCAGGTAGTCGTACGCCGTCTCGATCCCGTCCATCGCGAACACCGCGGGGGCGAGTTCGCGCAGGAAGGGCGACTCGGGCTCGCCGGTGTCGAGCGGCAGCCCGAGCGCGGCCGGCACCGCGTGCAGGGTGTCGACGACGTCGGGCAGGTCCTCGGACAGGTAGTAGTAGACCCCACCCATCTCACCGTTGTGCAGCGACACCAGCAGGTCCGGCTCGGTGTCGTCGATGAGCCGCATGAACGCGAGCGTCTCCGGCAGCACCTGGTCGAAGTACACCGACTTGTAGCTGTTCGGGAACGTCCACTCCACCTGGCTGTCCGGGGCCGGGCGGTAGAAGTGCCGCGAGTAGAACACCCGGTCGTGCGGGTCGTGGAACCAGGCCTCGTTGAGCCGCATGCCGTCCGGGTCGATCGTCGGGACGATGTGCCAGGTGACGTCGAGCGCACGGGCCTCGTCGTCGGTGAGCATCGTCTCGGCGAGGTGCAGGGCCGTCCACGAGCCGATCGGTTCGTTCGGGTGCACGCCGCCGACCACGACGGCGGCGTGCGACCCGGTTCCGATCCGGTAGGAGTGCAGCGGTTCACCGAGCCGGCTGGTGCCGATCCGGGTGACCGTGACCTGGTCCGGGTGGGACGCTGCGAGCGCGTCGAACCGGGCGTGCAGGTCGTCGACGAGCGGGAAGCCGTCGCGGTCGGGGACCTCGGCCGCCAGGCGGAGGATGGTGCGCTGGTCCATGCGGTGTCCTACTTCACGGCGATCTGCGTGACGACCGGGCTGCCGGCGACCGCGGGGAGCTTCGTGACCTTGTCGCTCGTGACGTACGAGTACTTGTCGAAGAAGGTCGGGACGACGGGGAAGTCCTCGAGCACGGCCTCCTGCGTCTTCGTGTAGTACTCGTTCGCCTCGTCCTGCGAGCCGGCCGAGTCGGCCTTCGCGAGCAGGGCGTCGACGGCGTCGGACTGGTAGTACCCGGTGCAGGGCGAGCAGCCGCCGGCCAGGGTGAACAGGGCGCGGAGGGTGTTCTGCTGGCTGATGTACAGCGCACCCCAGTGGCCGAAGTGCGGGCCGGCGACCTTCTTGTCGGTCAGCTCGGAGTAGTACGAGGCCCAGTCGGTGGTGGCCTTCGCGACGGTGTCGACGCCCAGGTTCTGCCGGATCTGGTTGGCGTACGCCTCGTAGAGCGAGTCGAGGCCGCTGCCGCCGGGGTAGACGAGCGTGATCGTGCCGTCGAAGCCGCCGGACTTCGCCAGGAGCCTCTTGGCCGCCGCGGGGTCGAACTCGCACGCGTCGCCACAGATGCCCTCTTCGGTGCCGGACATCGACGGGGGCGTGAGTGCGGTGGCGGGTTCGTACAGGCCGCCGTAGATGGCCGTGTTCACCTCGTCGCGGTCGATCGACATCGAGATCGCGCGTCGGACGTCCGGGTCGGAGTAGCGGTCGTCCCAGAGCGGGAAGCCGAGGTAGTCGATGCCCGGGGCGTCGAACGAGTGCAGGCGGTCGCCGAAGTCGGCCTTCGCGCTCGTCATCTTGTCGGTCGGCAGGAACAGCACGTCGGCGTTGCCCGCGAGGACGTCGGTGTACGCCGTGTTCATGTCGGAGTAGCTCCGGAACGTGACGTCCTTCGTGGCGGGCTTCGTGCCCTCGTAGTCCTTCCACGCGGTGACGGTGAACTCCTTGTCCGCCTTCCACGCCGACTGCATCTCGTAGGGGCCGTTGCCGATCGGCTTCTTGTCGTACGCCTTCAGGTCGTCGTACGCGGCCGACGGCATCGGGTAGAACGCCGTCTGGGCCTGGCTGAGCTGCAGCGGGAACTGGCTGTCGGCGTGGGTGAGCGTGACCGTGAAGGTGTCCTTGCCGGTGACCTTCAGCCCCGACATCTCCTTCGTCTTCGGGGTGCCCTTCGCGGGGTTGAGGTCGGTGTACCCGACGATCGCGGCGAGCTGCCCGCTGTTCTCCCACGCGTTGGGGCCGTAGGCGACGTGGTTCCATGCCTTCACGTAGCTCTCGGGGGTGACGGCCTCGCCGTTCTGGAACGTCCAGCCGTCCCGGAGCGTGATGGTCCACGTCGTGGCGTCGTCGCTCTCGACGCTCTTCGCGGCGACGTCGTGGAGCTCGCCCTTCGCGTCGGTCTGCGTCAACGGTGCGAACAGGCTCTGCACCTGGTCGAACGCGACGGTCTGCCGTCCGGGCGTCAGGTGGTCGGGCTCCCCGGTGGCGTACACCAGGCTCGAGCCGCCGGCGGAGTCGGCCGAGCCGCCCGCCGAACAGCCGGTCACCACGAGCGCCAGTGTGGCTGCCGTGGCCAGGGCGGCGATGGTCCTGCGTCGCATGGGGTCTCCTCGGGTCGTCGTTGCTGAGTGAAGCTAGGCCCGCAGCAGCACCCGGCACAATGCTTCTTTCAATGAACTCTGAAACTTTTACCTTTCTGAAACACACGCGAAACGACAGGTGTCGCGCTCGACCGGGGCCGTGTGCCACGCTCGGACCATGCGGCACACACCCCACTTCTTGATGACGGACGTCGACGAGGTCAAGCGCCTCGTCGCCGGCAACCCGTGGGCCACGATCGTGTCGCACACCGACGCCGGCATCGTCGCGTCGCACTACCCGTTCCTGCTCGAGACACCAGGGCCGGACGACGACGCCGACGGGATCGTCCTGGTCTCGCACGTCGGCCGCCCCGACGAACTCGCGCACGAGCTCGGCCGCCACGAGGTCCTGATCGTGGTGCAGGGTCCGCACGGCTACGTCTCCCCCGCCTGGTACCCACCGGAGCAGTTCGTGCCGACCTGGAACCACGTCACCGCCCACCTGTGGGGCACGCCCGAGCTGCTGTCCGACGACGAGAACTTCCGGGTGCTCGGCGAACTCGTCGACCACTTCGAACAGGTCATGCCGGAGCCGGTGTCGCTCGAGATCGACGAGGAGACCGCACGCCGGATGGCGAAGGGCACCGTGGGCATCCGCATCCGGATCACCCGGTTCGACGCCCGCGCGAAGCTGTCCCAGAACAAGGCCCCCGAGGTCGTCGACCGCATCATCGCCGGCCTGCGCGGCGACGGTCCCTACGCGTCGCCGGCGCTCGCCGACGAGATGGAGCGCGCACGGTCCGTCGCGTCAGCGGGTGACAGCCGGGAGGCGCGATGACGGAGATCCTGCTCCGCACCGTCCGCAGGGTGGGCACCTCCGGGGCCCCTGCCGACGTCCGCATCGCCGACGGCCTGGTCACCGAGATCGCGCCGGCCGGCACGCTCGACCCCGCCGGCCCCGACACCGAGGTCGTCGAGACCGCCGGCGCGTGGCTCGGCCCCGGCCTGCGCGACCACCACACGCACTTCGACCAGTGGGCACTGGTCCGCCGCCGTGTCGACGTCTCCGGCTGCGACTCTGCGGAGTCGACCGCCGACCTGCTCGCCGCGGTCGCACGGACCGGGGTGCCGGACCGCGTGCTGATCGGACACGGCTACCGCGACGGGTTGTGGCCGACCCCGGCCCGACGCGAGCTGCTCGACCAGGCCGCACCGGGCCTCCCGACCGTCGTCATCAGCGGTGACCTGCACGCGGTCTGGTGCAACGCCCTCGCGCTCGCGCACTTCTCCGCACTCGTCGGCCGTTCGCTCGAGGCAGGCGCGGACGGGATCCTGCGCGAGCAGGACGCGTTCGACGTGACCGGCGCGCTGTCGCAGGTGCCGGACGACCTGCTCGACGGGTACGTCGCCGACGCCGTGGAGGCCGCCGCAGCCCGCGGGGTGACCGGGATCGTCGACCTCGAGATGCGCTTCGGGCTCGACCGCTGGACCCGCCGGATCCACGCCGGCACCGACTCGCTGCGCGTGGCGTCGGGCGTCTACCCGGCCGAACTCGACGCGGCGATCTCCCGAGGGCTCCGCACCGGCGACGTCGTGGACCGTACCAGGGGGCTGCTCACGATGGGGCCCTTCAAGGTCGTCACCGACGGGTCGCTCGGCACCCGGACCGCGGCCATGGCCGACGGCTCGGGCGTGCTCGCGTGGGAGTTCGACGACCTCGTCGCGATCACCCGTCGAGCCGTCGACGCCGGACTCGTCCCCGCGATCCACGCCATCGGCGACCGGGCGAACACCCTCGCGCTCGACGTCTTCGAGGCCGTCGGCGCCCGCGGCACCATCGAGCACGCGCAGCTGCTCGCCGACACGGACGTCGAGCGGTTCGCGCGGCTCGGGGTGGCCGCCTCGGTGCAGCCCGAACACGCCATGGACGACCGCGACATCGCCGACCGGCACTGGGCGGGCCGGACCGACCGGGCGTTCGCGTTCGCGTCGCTCGCCCGCGCCGGTGCCCGGCTGCTGCTCGGGTCGGACGCCCCGGTGGCGCCGCTCGACCCGTGGGTGTCGATGGCTGCGGCTGTGGGACGCGATCGCGACGGCCGCGACCCGTGGCACCCGGCGGAGCGGGTGTCCGCGCTCGCGGCGTGGAGGGGTTCGACGGACGGTCGGGTCGGCGTGGCCGTCGGCGACGTCGCGGACCTGGTGCTCGTGGAGTCCGATCCGCTCGCGGTGTCGTCGTCCGGGCTGCGCGACATGCGGGTGCTCGCGACCGCGATCGCCGGGCGCTTCACGTACTCCGAACTCTGAGCTGCGCTACTTCTGGTCCTTCGGGCACCAGTAGAGCTTGCGGCCCGCCATGTCGGCCATCCGGATCTCGGTGCCGCACACCCGGCAGGGCTCACCCTGGCGGTGGTACACCCAGTGCCGGTCCTTCCGGGAGCGCAGGGCCTTCCTGTGGTCGGCGTCGGACAGGCCGTCCATCGTCATCATCAGGCCGTCGCGGACGCCGTCGTGCAGCAGTTTCGACCAGTCCGCCCACAGCGCCTTCGCCTGCTTGACGGTGATCTCCTTGCCGACCTTGTAGGGGTCGATGCGCTGCCGGAACAGCAACTCGGCGCGGTAGATGTTGCCGATGCCGCTCACCACGGACTGGTCCATGAGCAGCTGTCCGATCGCGACGTTGCGCTTCCGGACGTTGTCGACGAAGGCCTTCTCGGCCTCGGGGCCGTCGTCGTTCATCGGGTCGGGGCCGAGCTTGTCGAGGACGCGCTGCACCTCGGCCGGGGTCTCCACCACGCAGGCCGTCGGGCCGCGCAGGTCGGCGACGGTGTCCTCGGTCAGGATCCGGACCCGCACCTGGCCGACGGGGTCCGGCGGGAAGGACTCGATCGGGTCCTCCGCCTTCTCCTGCTCGGCCATCCGGTAGCGCGCCAGCCGCGGTGCGCCGATCGAGCTGAGCGACTCCTCGCGGTCGTCGTCGTCCGACAGCGCCTCGGCGGTGGAGATCACGCCGGCGAAGTCCCACGCGCCGTAGAGGCCGAGGTGGACGCGCAGGAACAGGTCGCCCTCGAACTCGAGGAACATCTGCTTCGCGACGGCACGTGCGGCGATCAGGCGCTTGCCGTCGATCTGCGCGGCACCGGCGGCGAACCGACCCTGCGGACTGGACACCTCGCAGCGCTTGCCGACGAAGTGCCGGGTGAACTGGTTGGCGATTCGGTGGACGGAGTGACCCTCGGGCATGGGACCTGTCTACTCGGCCGAGCCGTCGATCTGCTTGCCGGCGATGTGCCCCGTCTGCTCGTACTCGGCGAGCTGGGCGATCCGGCGGGCGTGACGCTCCTCGCCCGAGAACGGCTCGGCGATGAAGGTGTCGACGAAGCGGATGACCTCGTCCTCGGTGTGCTGGCGGGCACCGATGGAGATGACGTTGGCGTCGTTGTGCTGGCGCGCGAGCAGGGCGGTGGACTCGTTCCAGACGAGTGCTGCGCGGACGCCTTCGACCTTGTTCGCGGCGATCTGCTCACCGTTGCCGGAACCGCCGAACACGACGCCGAGCGCCTGGAGGCCGGCACGCTGGTCCTGCACCACGGCGTGCGCGGCGTTGATGCAGAACGAGGGGTAGTCGTCGAGCGCGTCGTACTCGGTCGGTCCGTGGTCCACGACCTCGTGCCCGGCTTCCGTCAGGTGGGTGGCGAGGGTGGTGCTGAACTCGAGGCCGGCGTGGTCCGTTCCGAGGTGGATGCGCATGGAACCGATCCTATTCCCGCGGCTACTGCCCCCGGACCACCACGACGACGTAGCGCGTGGCCACGTCGCCCGGGTTCCGGTAGACCACGTCGGCGGGGTCGCCGAGCTCGATCCGATCGCCCGCGGCGAGCCGTGTCGGCTCGCCGCCGACGACGAGCTCGAGCACGCCGTCGACCACCCAGATGCAGTGCCGCAGGAACGCGTACGCGGACGCCGGGTACGCCACTTCGCGGCCGGCCGGGAGGCGCACCTCGGTGACGTCCGCGGGGAACGCGGCGCTCGAGACCGGACGGCGGCGGTACCCGGTGTCGGGATCGGTCCAGGATTCTGCGGTCGCGCCGCGTTGGACGCCACGTGCGTCGTCGGGGTCGGTCGCGCGGGGCACCTCGTGCTCGAGGGCTTCGTCGAGGAGCTGCGAGATCGTCAGGCCGAAGGCGCCGGAGAGCCGGCCGAGGATCGTCGCAGTGGGGCTCGACACCCCGCGCTCGACGCGGTTGATCATGGCGCGGGAGACGCCGGACTCCTCGGCGAGCTCGGTGAGGCTCCACTTGCGTTCGGTGCGGAGGCGCTGGAGACGCTCGCCGAGCGCACGCTGTTCGACTGCGACCGCGTCGTCCGGGGCGGTTGCGTCGTCGATGACCGTTGCGTCATCCGCGATCGGTTCGTCTACGATGTGAGACATGACGACAGCATATGCGACGAATGCGACGGGTCCGGTCGTGGTGCGTGACTGCGAGCCCCGCGACCTCGACGTCGTGCACGCCTTGCACGTCGACGCCGTCCTGCACTCCACCGCCATCTGGCAGGACGAGCCGCACCCTCGCGCGTACTTCGACGGCTGGCTGGCCGGACGGCAGGCCGACGGCTACCCCGTGCTCGTCGCCGAGGTCGACGGCACCGTGGCCGGGTACGCCACGTACTCGCAGTGGCGGCAACCCGACGGGTACCGGATGACCGTCGAGCACAGCGTCTACGTCGTCGAGTCGTTCCGCGGCCGGGGCATCGCCTCGACCCTGATGCGTGCCCTCGTCGAGCGGGCGACCGTAGAGGGCCGGCACGTCATGATGGCGGGGATCTGCAGTACGAACACCGGGTCGATCGCCCTGCACGAGAAGCTCGGGTTCAGCACGGTCGCGGTCGTGCCCGAGGTCGGACGCAAGTTCGACCGCTGGCTGGACCTGACGCTCATGCGCCTGCCGCTCGTCTGACGCAACGGTCGTGGCGGGGGCGAGCCGCGCCTCCCGTCAGTCGGTGGTGTCGAAGATCGGGCCGACCGTCCGCGAGCGCTTGAGCTCGAAGAAGCCGGGGACCTTGGCGACCGCGACGACGCCGTCCCACAGGTCGAGGGCCTCTTGGCCCTTCGGGGCCGGGGAGATGACCGGTCCGAAGAACGCGGTGCCCGCGACGGCGATGACGGGCGTGCCGACGTCCTGTCCGACGCGGTCGATGCCGTCCTGGTGGCTGACGCGCACGGCGGCGTCGACCTCGTCCGTCCAGGCGTACTCGAGCAGGTCGGCGTCGAGGCCGAGTTCCGCGAGCACGGCGGGTACCACCTGGTCGGGGTCCTGCTCCTGGCGGTGGTGGACGTGCTCGCCGAGGGCGTCGTAGAGCGGCTTCACGATGTCCTGGCCGAGCCGGAGCCGCGCCGCCGTGACGATGCGGGGGTAGAGCTGCCCCTTGTGGATGCGCTCGCGGTACTCGTCGGGGATGTCCTGGTCCTCGTTCAGGACGAACAGGCTCATCACCTTCCACGTGACGTCGAGGTCGCGGTGCTCGGCGACCTCGCCCACCCAGCGGCTCGTCATCCAGGCCCAGGGGCAGTTCGGGTCGAACCAGAACTCCACGGTGGTGCGTTCGGTCGGGTGTCCGGTCGTGTGTTCCGTCGTGTTGTCCACAGTCGTCTCGCTCACGCTCCGAGCGTACGCGGCGTCGCTAGGCTGGGGATGACCGTCCCGCCGGTGCACGACGCCGTGCCGGGACTCCCCCTCGCGGACCACGATCGTCCGCGTCCTCAGCGAAGATGGAGCGTTGCGTGCCCGGAGAGAACCTCACCAGAACCGAAGCCCAGGAACGTGCCGGCATCGTCAGCGTGCAGACGTACGACGTCGAGCTCGACCTGACCCGCGGCGCCGAGTCCTTCGGCAGCACCACCCGCGTGCGCTTCACTGCGACGCCCGGTGCCTCCACGTTCATCGACGCGATCACGAAGACCGTGCACTCCGTCACCCTGAACGGCACCGCGCTCGACGTCGCCGCGGTGAACGACGGCGTCCGCATCCAGCTCGACGACCTGCAGGAGCAGAACGAGCTCGTGGTCGTCAGCGACGCGCTGTACACGAACACCGGCGAGGGCCTGCACCGCTTCGTCGACCCCGTGGACGACGAGGTGTACCTGTACTCCCAGTTCGAGGTCCCCGACTCGCGCCGCATGTTCGCGGTGTTCGAGCAGCCCGACCTCAAGGCCCAGTTCTCCTTCACCGTGACGGCGCCGTCACGGTGGCAGGTCGTGTCGAACTCCCCCACGCCCGAGCCGCACGTCGACGGTGAGAACGCGACCTGGGCCTTCCCGCCCACCGCGATCATCTCGAGCTACATCACGGCGCTCATCGCCGGCCCGTACGAGGTCGTCCGCGACGAACTGACGAGCAGCGACGGCCGCACCATCCCGCTCGGCGTCTTCGCGCGCAAGTCGCTCGCCGAGTACCTCGACCCCGAGTACGTGTTCGAGACCACGAAGAAGGGCTTCGCCTACTACGAGGAGAAGTTCGACGTCCCGTACCCGTTCGAGAAGTACGACCAGCTGTTCGTGCCGGAGTTCAACGCCGGCGCGATGGAGAACGCGGGTGCGGTCACCTTCACCGAGACCTACGTCTTCCGGTCGAAGGTCACCGACGCCATCAAGGAGCGCCGGGTCGTCACGATCCTGCACGAGCTCGCCCACATGTGGTTCGGCGACCTCGTCACCATGAAGTGGTGGAACGACCTGTGGCTGAACGAGTCGTTCGCCGAGTGGGCCTCCACGATCGCCACCGCCGAGGCCACCGAGTGGACCGAGGCCTGGACCACGTTCCAGGCGATGGAGAAGTCCTGGGCCTACCGCCAGGACCAGCTCCCCTCGACGCACCCGATCGTCGCGACGATCAACGACCTCGAGGACGTCCAGGTCAACTTCGACGGCATCACGTACGCCAAGGGCGGCTCCGTCCTGAAGCAGCTCGTGGCGTGGGTCGGGATCGACGCGTTCTTCGCCGGCGTCTCGGCGTACTTCAAGAAGCACCACCACTCGAACACCGAGCTGCGCGACCTGCTCGTCGAGCTCGAGGCCACCAGCGGCCGCGACCTGTCCGAGTGGTCGAAGCTCTGGCTCGAGACCGCCGGGGTCAACACGCTCCGTCCGGAGATCGAGGTCGACGCGTCCGGCGCGATCACCTCGTTCGCCGTCCTGCAGGAAGCCCCGGCCGACTACCCGACGCTCCGCCCGCACCGTCTGGCCATCGGCGTCTACTCGTTCACGCAGGACGCGGATGCGCCGTTCGGTGCCGACACCGCATCCTCTGGCGGCAAGCTCGAGCGCGTGCACCGCGTCGAGATCGACGTCGACGGCGCACGCACCGAGGTCCCCGAGCTCGTCGGCGTGCAGCGCGGCGACCTCGTGCTCCTCAACGACGACGACCTGGCCTACGCCAAGATCCGTCTCGACGAGCAGTCCCGCACGACGGCGATCGAGCACCTCGCGGCCATCGCGAACCCGCTCGCCCGCTCGATCGTCTGGGGTGCGATGTGGGACGCCACCCGCGACGCCGAATCGCCCGCGAGCGACTACGTCCGGCTCGCGCTCGGCAACATCGCGACCGAGTCCGAGTCGACGACCATCCGCACGACCCTGTCGCAGCTGCTCCTGACGACGCGCAACTACGTGGCGCCGTCGAAGGTCGACGCCACGGTCCGCACGGTGGGCGACACGCTCTGGCAGCTCGCGGCCTCGGCCGAGGCCGGTTCGGACGCACAGTTCCAGTTCGTGAAGTTCTTCGCGCAGATCGCGTCCACGCCCGAGCACATCGCCACCCTGCAGGGGCTGCGCGACGGTTCGGTCACGCTGCAGGGTCTCGAGATCGACACCGACCTGCGGTGGGAGCTGCTCGAGGGCCTCGTGCTCGCGGGTGCCGCTGCCGGCGCCGAGGTCGACGCCGAACTCGCCGCGGACAAGACCGCGTCGGGTGAGCAGGCGGCTGCCCGCGCCCGCGCGACGATCCCGACCGCCGAGGGCAAGCTCGCCGCGTTCGCGTCGCTCGTGGACTCGTCGGAGCTGCCGAACGCGATCGTGCGGCAGACCACGGTCGGGTTCCAGCACGTGAACAGCCCGGTCGTGCTCGAGGGCCTGGTGCCGAAGTACTTCGAGGTGCTCACCCGCATCTGGGCCGAGCGCAGCTACCACATGGCCGACACCATCGTCTCGGGCCTCTACCCGGCGCCGCTCGCGTCGGCCGAGCTCCGTGACGCCGCCCACGCCTGGCTCGAGGCGCACCCGGAGACCCCGGCGCTGCGTCGCATCGTGTCCGAGAGCGTCGCGGGCACGGAGCGGGCGCTCCGGGTGCAGGCTGCGGACGTCTGAGCCTGCGTCACTGATCGGCGGGGTGTGGCGTTCCTCCAGGGACGCCACACCCCGCCCCTCTAGCATCGACCGGATATGACCTTGGCTGCAGAGACCTCCGATGTCCCGAAGTGGGCATCCAACGCGTTCACCCAGTTCGTCGACGCCTGGCACGTCCCGATCACGATCGTCATCACGATCCTCGTCGCGGTCATCGTCCGCCTGCTCCTGCGCCGGTTGGTGAAGCAGGTCGTGAACCGCGTCGTGACCGGTGTCAAGAAGCGACAGGGCGCGGCGGACACGCAGGCGCTCATCGCGTCGCCGGTGCAGACCGCACGCGTCGTGCAGCGCACCCGGACACTCGGCAGCGTGCTCGAGAACCTCGCGACCGTCATCGTGGTGGTCGTCGCGCTCGCCATCATCATCCCGGTGGCGATCCCGAACGCCGCCGTCGGCATCGTCGGCGGTGCCTCACTCGTCGCCGCCGGCCTCGCCGTGGGCGCCCAGTCCATCGTGAAGGACCTGCTCTCCGGCATCTTCATGATCCTCGAGGACCAGGCCGGCGTCGGGGACGTCGTCGACACCGGACAGGCCACGGGGGTCGTCGAGAACGTCGGGCTGCGCGTCATGCAGGTCCGCGACGTCAACGGGATCCTGTGGTTCGTGCCGAACGGCCAGATCCTGCGCGTCGGCAACCTGTCGCAGGGCTGGTCACGGGTCCTGGTCGACATCACCGTGCCCTACGACACCGACATCGACGCCGTGCAGGACGCCCTGCTGAAGGCCGCCGTCACGATGTCGCAGGAGCCCCGGTGGCGCCAGCGCATCGTCGAGAAGCCGGAGATCTGGGGCCTGCAGTCCGTTTCGGCGGACGGTATGGTCTTCCGCCTCGTCGTCAAGACCCGCGCGTCCGAGCTCGACGTCGTCGGACGCGAACTCCGCACCCGCCTGAAGCGGTCCGTCGACGACCTCGGCATCACGTTGCCCGCGATGGCGATGATCATGCCCGAGGGCTGGGAGAACGCGACCTCGATCAACGGCCTGCGGTCCGTGCGGACCCAGCCGACACCCGCACCGACCGCGACGCGCCGACCCAAGCGCAACCTGCTCGGGCAGCCGATCCGCACCGACGACCAGCACGACGGCGGGAGGGACCCCCGGTGACCGATCCCACACCGCCCAGCAACGGCCTCGGCATCGGCCCCGACCCCGGCGCCGCGCAGCCGATCACGCTCCGGGTCGGCGAGCACGGGGCCTCGGCCACCGGGTCGCTGTTCGACCGCATCGGCGGCGCCCCGACCTTCGACCGGCTCGTCCGCCGCTTCTACGAGGGCGTGCAGCACGACGAGGTCATCTGGCCGATGTACCCGGCCGACGACCTCGAGGGGGCGATCTGGCGCCTGTCGGCCTTCCTGCAGCAGTACTGGGGCGGACCGGGCACCTACAGCGAGCAGCGCGGCCACCCGCGGCTCCGGATGCGGCACAACCCGTTCCGGATCACGTCCGAGGCTCGCGAGCGCTGGCTCCACCACATGCGCGAGGCCGTCGAGTCCCTGCAGCTCGCGCCCCTCGACGAGGCCGAGCTGTGGGCGTACCTCGACCGCGCCGCGCACGCCATGACGAACACGTTCGACTGACGCCCTGGCGCGCGTGCGGCCCCGTCCCCCGCCGCCCGCCGCCCCGCCGCCGTCCAGGTTCCGAAATCTGCACATCTCGGCGGCGCCTCATCCCGTTCGTGGAACCTCGGCGAGCGGCGTGCGGCATGTCGTGACACCTCGACGACCCTGATGCCGACGTGTCGTGGTCCTCAGCGCACGGAGGAGCCGGTGGCGAGGTCCTGGACCAGCGACGACTGCGTCGGCTTCCATCCGAACGCGGAGCGTGCGTGGGCGCCGGAGGCTTCCTGGTGCAGGAGCAGGGCGTCGGCGAAGGCGGCACCGAGTCGCTCGCGCGAGGCCTCGACGCTCTCGGCGACGACCGGAGACCCGTGCGCCCCAGCCTCGGCGAGCTCCCGCACCGTGGGGTTGTCCCCCGTCGCGGCGACGATGTACCCGTCCTGCTCGCCCCGCTCGAGCGCGAGGACGTAGAGGTCACCGAGGTCGTCGACGTGCACCGTGGTCCAGCGCTGCGAACCGTCGCCGACCAGGGTCACCGGCTGCGAGCCGTCGCCGACGAACATCGCCGGGATGCCGGCGCCGCGGCCGTACACGATGCCCGGAGCGACGATCGTCGTGCGGACCTCGCTCGACCGCACCACGGCCTCGTTCGCCGTGCGCCACGACGTCAGCTCCGGCGGGTCGATCGGCGACCGCTCGGAGATGTCCGTCGAGTCGCCGAACGTGAAGATCCCGCCGGTGTGCACGAACGGCTTCGAGGTGCCCTCGTACGCGCGCAGGACCGTGGCGACGAAGTCGGGGTCGACGTCCGGCGCCGATGCGGTGTGCACCACGCCGTCGGACTCGTGCAGCAGGCGCTCGACGACGTCGGTGTCGGTGACGTCGCCGACCACCGCCCGACCACCGGAGTCGCGGACGTGCTGCGCCTTCTCGTCGGAACGGACGAGTGCGGTCACCTCGTGCCCGTGGGCGACGAGGGAGCGGAGGACGGAGGAACCGATGTAGCCGGACGCGCCGGTCAGGAAGACGTGCATGCGGCCAGCCAACCACCGGCGCCGTGCACGACGGTGGCTACGGACTCAGGGTCCAGGCGCGGCGCTTCACGAGCACGTGCCCGCGCGACGTCGTCAGCCGGCTCCACGGACCGGTCTCGAACAGGCGGACCGGATCGTGACCGAGGAACCCGAGGCTCTCACCCGCGAACCCGGCGCCAGCCGGCAGGTGCTCGATCCCGGGAACCGGGCGCCCCCAGACCTCGGAGCGCACCTTGCGGATGATCGCTTCGCCCGCGTTGGTGGGGACGGCGTCGGCGACCTCGGCGATGCCGTCGCGGGTGGCGCGGCGCAGGAGCTCCGGCGACACGTCGGGCAGCGGGACCCAACCGCCGCGCGGTGGGGAGATCGCCGCCCAGGTCACGGTGTGGACCTCGTGCGGGAGTTCAACCTCGATCGGCGTCGCTCGCGTCGGGTCGGCGCCCTCGGCGTGTTCGACGTCCTGTTCTTCGGCCAACAGCCGGAGCCGCTCGAGCAGGGACTGCAGCGGCACGACGGCGTCGATCGTCGCGGGCTCGGTGAGCGAGAACGTGCGGAGCCCGAGCACCGTCGGCAGCTCGTCGAGGAGCCCGAGGGGGTAGAGGATCGCCGTGTAGACCGCGAGGACGCCGGAGTCGGCGATGAAGCGGACGGAGCCGTCCTCGATGCGTGCGGCACGTCCGAGGTACGTGCGGAGGTCCCCGAGGGAGGCGGCGTCGGGAAGCGTGAACGAGGTGCCCATGTCCGATCGATCCTACCGGCGCACCCTGTGTTCGTAGACTGCACCTCGTGAACGGCGAACCCGACTTCCTGCGGACCCTCCGACTCGAGGACACCGGTGCGAGCACCGGTGAGACGATCCTCACCGGTGCGAACCACTGGTCGCCCGGCGGGCGGGTCTTCGGCGGTCAGGTCCTGGCGCAGTGCATCGTCGCCGCCCAGGCCACCATCGAGGGGCGCGACATCCACTCGATGCACGGGTACTTCCTGCGACCCGGTGACATCGACGTCCCCACGACCTTCGGCGTCGAGCGCATCCACGACGGTCGCTCCTTCGCGACCCGGCGGGTGCAGGCGTACCAGCGCGGCGTGCCGATCTTCTCGATGATCGCGTCGTTCCAGGTGCCGGACACCGGCGTCGAGCACCAGGACCCGTTCCCGGTGGACACCCCGTCGCCGGAGTCGCTACCGTCCGCCGCGTCGATCCTGTCCGCGATCGACCATCCGGTCGCCAAGGCGTGGGCCGAGCGCTCGATCGACCTGCGGCACGTCGAGGGCCCGGTGTTCGTCGACGTGCAGGGCGAGCACGTCCCGCACCAGGCGGTCTGGTTCCGGGTGCAGGGTGACCTGCCCGACGACCCGGCCCTGCACCGCGCGGTCCTCGGGTACGCCAGCGACCTGTCGATCCTCGAACCGATCATGCGGCGGCACGGCGTTGCGTGGGGAACGCCCGGCGTGAAGAGCGCGAGCCTCGACCACGCGATGTGGTGGCACCGCGACGGCCGGGCTGACGAGTGGATCCTCTACACCCAGGAGTCACCCAGCGCGCAGGGCGGGCGAGGGCTCGCGTTCGGCCGGATGTTCTCCCGCGACGGACGCCTGCTGGCCACCGTGGCGCAGGAGGGCATGATGCGGGTGCCTACGGGCGGCTGAACTCCACCGGCGCCTCGAGGTACGGCTCGCACGCGGCACGCTCGGCAGCAGTGAGCCGCCGAGGGCGGTTCGTCGCGGCGTCGACCATCACCAGCGCGGTCGTCGCACGGGTGTAGAGCTCGGCAGGCTGCTGCCCGACCGGCGACCAGACCTCGTACGAGACGTCGACGCTGGCACCCCCGAGTCGCCCGATCCACATCTGGATGTCGAGCGGCTGGCGGAGGTACGGGATCGATGCGACGTACTCGAGACGCTGCCCCGCGATCACCGTCATCGTGCCGGAGCCCGGTCGACCGTCGATGATCGGCTCCGGCAGACTGCCGTCGTCCGACAGCTCGCCGGCGTCCGGCCCCCAGAACCCCACGATGCGCGCCTCTTCCAGCAGGCGCAGCATCGCGGAGTTGTTGACGTGACCGTAGGCGTCGATGTCGCTCCACCGCATGCGGATGGGAGCGTGCAGTCTCGCCACGCGGGTCAGTCGCGGGTGAGCTTGCGGTACGTCGCGCGCCCGGGCTTCGCCGCATCAGCACCGAGGCGCTCGATCTTGTTCTCTTCGTACGCCTCGAAGTTGCCCTCGAACCAGTACCAGATCGGCGTGCCGTCCTCGTTGAGCCCCTCCCACGCCAGGATGTGGGTCGCGATGCGGTCGAGGAACCACCGGTCGTGCGTGATGACCACGGCGCAACCGGGGTACTCGAGCAGCGCGTTCTCGAGGCTGCCGAGGGTCTCGACGTCCAGGTCGTTCGTCGGCTCGTCGAGGAGCAGCAGGTTGCCGCCCTGCTTGAGCGTCAGCGCCAGGTTCAGACGGTTGCGCTCACCACCCGACAGGATGCCCGCACGCTTCTGCTGGTCCGGGCCCTTGAACCCGAACTGCGAGACGTACGCGCGGGACGGGATCTCGGTCTTGCCCACCTGGATGTAGTCGAGTCCGTCGGACACGACCTCCCACAGGTTCTTGTTCGGGTCGATGCCGCCGCGGCTCTGGTCGACGTACGAGATGTCGACCGTGTCGCCGATCTTCAGCGTGCCGCCGTCGAGCGGCTCGAGGCCGACGATCGTCTTGAACAGCGTCGTCTTGCCGACACCGTTCGGGCCGATGACGCCGACGATGCCGTTGCGGGGCAGCGTGAAGGACAGGTCGCCGATGATGACGCGCTCACCGAACTGCTTGTGCAGCTTCTCGGCATCGATGACCTGCGAGCCCAGACGCGGACCCACGGGGATCACGATCTCCTCGAAGTCGAGCTTGCGGGTGCGCTCGGCCTCGGTGACCATCTCGTCGTAGCGGGCGAGGCGGGCCTTGGACTTCGCCTGACGGCCCTTGGTGTTGCTCCGGACCCAGTCGAGCTCCGAGGACAGGCGCTTCGCGAGCTTGGCGTCCTTCTTGCCCTGGACCTCGAGTCGCGCACGCTTCTTCTCGAGGTAGGTCGAGTAGTTGCCCTCGTACGGGTAGAGACGGCCGCGGTCGACCTCGGCGATCCACTGGGCAACGTGGTCCAGGAAGTACCGGTCGTGGGTCACGGCGAGGACGGCGCCGTGGTACTGCTGCAGGTGCTGCTCGAGCCACTGCACGCTCTCGGCGTCCAGGTGGTTGGTGGGCTCGTCGAGGAGGAGCAGGTCGGGCTTCTGGAGCAAGAGCTTGCAGAGCGCGACGCGACGCTTCTCACCACCGGACAGGTGCGTGACGAGCTCGTCCCCCGGGGGGCACTGGAGCGCGGCCATGGCCTGCTCGAGCTGCGAGTCGAGGTCCCACGCATCGGCCGCGTCGATGTCTTCCTGCAGCGTGCCCATCTCGGCGAGGAGCGCGTCGAAGTCAGCGTCCGGCTCGGCCATCAGGGCGGAGATCTCGTTGAAGCGGGAGAGCTTCGCGTGGATCTCGCCGACGCCTTCCTGGACGTTCTCGAGCACGGTCTTCGTCTCGTCGAGTTCCGGCTCCTGCATGAGGATGCCGACGGTGAAGCCCGGCGTGAGCTTCGCTTCACCGTTCGACGGCTGGTCGAGACCGGCCATGATCTTCAGGATCGTCGACTTGCCCGCACCGTTCGGTCCGACGACGCCGATCTTGGCGCCGGGGAGGAACGACATCGTGACGTCGTCGAGGATCAGCTTGTCGCCGACCGCCTTGCGGGCGCGGACCATCTGGTAGATGTACTCAGCCATATCGGCCCCAAGTGTAGTGACACCGTCCGTGCACCGCGCGCCCCCTGTCGGATCGCCGCATCACGCACCCGCCCGGAACGGGGTCTGTCGGGATGCGCTCCGACGACGTAAGTTGTGCACGCCAACCACATCGGGGCCCGTCGCTCACCACGACGAGGACCGGATCAGGATCACGGACGGGATGAGAACCATGACCAGGCACTCCACACGACTGCGCCGCCTCGCGCTTCCGTTCGTCGGCGCGATCGCGCTCACCGTCGCGCTCGTGGCGCCAGCGGCCCCGGCGTCCGCCGCCGGCGCCGTCCCGAAGGGCGACCCCTACATGCTCTACACGGCCAGCATCAGCGCGAACGGCACGGGGACGGGCTACTCGTCGTACATCAACGTGCACGACGCCCACAACAACGCGTACTCGTTCGGCATCCAGTCGGACACCGGTTCGCCGCAGAGCAAGGGCAAGCCGCGCTACATCTGGGAGCGCGTGCAGAACGGCAAGTTCTCGTACGGCTACCTCGACCTGGCGCCGAAGAACAAGCTCGTCCCGATCGGCATGCGCTGGTACAAGAACGACGTCGCGACGATGATCGTGAACCACAAGACGATCGGCACCCTGAAGCTCAACCTGGACGGTCGGCTGTTCTTCAACGCCGAGGCGAACGCCCGTCTGAACGGGGACGTCGTGCACTCGACCGTCCAGAACACCCGGATCACCGTCGGCGACCGCAAGGGCCAGACGGGCCTGAACGGCACGTGGAACACCAGCTTCTCGTTCCACGGGCTGAAGGCGACGCAGACCAATGCCCCTCGGATCCAGGGCGCGAGCTTCAAGATCGACGGGCGCGTGTCCGGCCTGCCGCGTGGTGGGAACTGGGACACCGAGCAGGTGTCCGGCATCGCGATGATCGCGCAGAAGTGGTGATCGCCGCGCGCGCCTGAGCAGCATCACGCGGCGTCGGCGCGGGTGTGGTGGTCGACGCTGTCCGACGGTTGCGGGTCGAAGGCGGCTCCGTCCTGCTCGAGCATGCGCTCGGACGGCCCGGCCGGATCCACGTCGTCGACGCCCGGCTCGACGCCCGGCTCGGCGTCGTGCTCGTCGTCGTGCTCGACGCCAGGCAGGCGGCCGTGCTCGTGCTCGTGCTCCCCGCCGTCCGCCGCGGGAGCCGTGCCCGGCGCTCCGTCCCGCACCTCGCCGGTCCGGGGGTCGACGTTCCGGAGCCCGCCGTGGCCGGTGGTCGGGTCGTTGACCTGGCGCGGGACACGGACCCAGTTGCTGATGCCCCACGCCAGGTCGTGCCCGATGCCGTCGGCGTCGATCTCGATGGACGTCCCACCGCGGCCGTCGCGCTCCCAGGTGCGGATCCGGACGCGGCCCGACACGACGATGCGGTCGCCCTTCTTCAGGGACTTGAACACGTTCGACGCCAGGGAGCGGAACGCGGTGACGGTGTACCAGTTGGTCGCTCCGTTGACCCAGGCCGCGCTGGCCCGGTCCCATCGGCGCGAGGGCGAGGCGAGCCGCAGGCTCGTGATGGCGATGCCGGTCTCGGTGACCAGGTGACGGGGTTCCGTGGCGACGATTCCGCAGACGGTGATGATGTCGTTCATGGGTCGATCGTCATCGAGCCCGGGGCTGCGGATGCAGCCCCGGGCTCGATCTGTGGCGTGTGGATCCGATCAGGCGACCTGTGGAGGACGAGTCCCCCGGGCCTCCTGTCCGAACCCGGTCAGTGCGCTCGGAACTCGGGGCGCGCTGCGAGTGGCCCGAGCGCGGCGTGCACCGCGCCCTTCGCCGACTCGAGCGACGGGTAGCGCCCGCCGCTGCGGCCTCGTCCGTAGAGTTCGACCTGGAAACCGTCCGCATCACGGTGGATGCTGCCCACCGCTCCTGCCGGACCGATCGCGACCCAGGTCCCGTTGTTGTTCGTCATCGTTCGACCACCTCCTCGTGGCCCCGACGCCCGAGGATCAGGACGCCAGGATGTACTGACTGTAGGCCTTGCGGACCTTGTTGACCTTGGGCAGCGCCACCGCGAGGCAGTAGCCCTGTCCGGGGTTCTTCGCGAAGAAGTCCTGGTGGTACTCCTCTGCTCGGAAGAACGTCGTGAGCGGCTCGATCGTGGTGACGACGCCGCCGTCCCAGATCTCCGACGCGCGCTGGATCGCCTGCTCGAACAGCTCGCGCTGGGCATCGTCGGCGGGGAACATCGCCGAGCGGTACTGCGTGCCGACGTCGGCGCCCTGCCGGTTCAGCTGCCGCGGGTCGTGCAGCGTGAAGAACACGTCGAGGATGACGTCGGCGGGGATCACCGTCTCGTCGAAGGTCACCGCGACGGCTTCGGCGTGACCGGTCGACCCGGTGCACACCAGCTCGTACGACGGGTTCTCCACCCGGCCGCCGATGTAGCCGGACTCCACGTCCTGCACCCCCTGGAGCGTGCGGTACACGGCGTCGAGACACCAGAAACATCCACCTGCGAGCACGAATGTGGTCATGGGCACGAACCTACCTCCGGGGCCTCCGGACGCTCTCGGAGAGGGGACAACTCCTCCACAATCCGCGCGGCCCGGCAGCCGTCCCCGGTCGACGTCCGAGGCCTCGGCGTGTCGGTGGTCGCCCGTACCGTCGAACCCACAGCGACCAGGAGGCCCACGATGCACACCACGACAGAACCCGTCCTGCGGATCCGCACCGTGCCGCTCGCGCGTTCCCGGGGCGACTACCGCATCCTCGACGTCCGCGACGACCTGAGCCGCGTCACCCGGGCGAACGGCGAAGTGGTCGGCTACGTGGACCGCATCGACGTCGCCGGGGGCACCGCGTACCGCGCGCGCCGCTACGTCGCCACCGAGCGTCGGTTCGTCGAGCTGCCGAACGTGTGGTCAGCCGACGACGCCGTCGACTGCCTCCGCTGGTCATGATGTTCCAGATTGGAATCATCTCGGGTCGGATGTGCGGAACACCGCGCCCCCTCCCCGGAGCCTGACCGTTTCGTGGGTAGGGTGCGCGCATGGACTGGTGGAACGACCTGACCGACTGGACTGCATCGGACTCGGGATGGCGCGTGATCTCGGGCGCCCTGATCCCCTTCGTCGCCATCGTCGTGGCGGGCGTCATCGCGGCGCTCATCGGACGCGGCGCGACCAAGCGGGTCGTGGCGCTGCAGGAGCGCGAGTCGAAGAACGCCGCGGTCGCAGCGATCATCTCCGCGGCGCGCAAGGCAGCTGCCTGGGGAACGCTCGGGCACGACGAACGTCGCTACGCGGACCACCTGGCCGAGGACGCCGACATCCGGCTCCGGCTGCTGCCGGTCCAGGGTTCGCCCCTCGCCGCGAGCTGGGCGCAGCACGAGATCGCCGACATCAAGAAGAACTCGTCGACCTTCAGCTTCCAGGCCGACCAGTCGCTCGCAGAGTTCCGTGACCGGCTGCTCGAGTGGCAGGCACGACCGGGCCGCGCCCGCAAGCTGTTCAAGGCCGACCTCGAGCGGTGGAAGTTCGAGTCGCCGGACCCGGATGCCGACCTGATCAAGCGCCAGCAGGACTGGAACGCCGACCAGAACACCGCACAGCGCGCGCAGACGCCCGCCCCAGCAGCAGCGGCACCCGCCGCAGCGCCCACGCCGACGACGACCTCGTTGCGTCCGGCGCAGCGTCCGGGAGGCACGCCCGCTTCCTCCCCCTCCGCTGCGGCCAACGGCGGGTCGGCCACCGCCGGTGGCGCCCCCGCTGCCGCGGCTCCGGCAGTCGCTCCCACCGCTGGACCCGGGTTCTCGGTGAACCGCGGCACATCGGACGCCAACGCCACCCGCTCCTACGGCGAGAACACCACGCGCGTCTACGGTGACGACGCCGCACCGCCGGTCCGGCCGGCCCTCGGCACGCCCACCGCCCCCGCACGCTCGAACCAGAACCAGAACCAGAACCAGACCCAGACCGAAGCCCCGAGCCCGGCTCCGTCCCCGAGTCCGACCCGCGGCACGGACGACACCGAGGTCGTGGACGACCGCACTGCGTCCGACGACACCGTCACCAAGGCGTTCGGTGACACCGACCGGGTCACCCCGGGCCGCGGCACCGACCGCCCCGCGCCGACAGCCGTCGCGAAGCCGACCTCGGCCGACGCGCACGTGAACCGGGCGCCGTCCAACGACGTCCCGGCGAAGGTCGAGACCCCCGGTACGACGAACACGACGTCGATCCCGACCCGCATCACCCAGGCTCCGGCCGAACCGACCGATGCCAGTGAGACGTCCGAGGCGCTCTACACGCAGCCGATCAGCGCCGCCGAGCTCCGTCGCCGCGCCGCCGACGACGACGAGTAGCGGGCGAGGACACCCGGCACGCAGCAGCACGACCCCGCTCGAACGAGCAACGGGCCGCCATCCGATCGGATGGCGGCCCGTTCGCGTCGTGCCCCCGGCAGGAATCGAACCCGCGGCACGGTGGGTAGAAACCACCTGCTCTATCCACTGAGCTACGGAGGCGAGCGACCCCGATTCTAACCGCGACCCGACCGTGGAGCGGTTCCGGAACGGTTCGGCCCGTGTCTGCCGGGAGTTCGCCTGCGGGACACCCGCGCTTCGTACCGTCCGGGAGATGCACTCCTCTGCCACCGTCCTCGCCGTCGTGCCCGCACGCGCCGGCTCGAAGGGGATCCCGGGCAAGAACCTCCGGACCGTCGGCGGTCGGTCGCTCGTCCGGCGGGCCGTGGAGTCGGCTCGGCTCGCGGCGTCGATCGACGCCGTGGTCGTCACGACCGACGGTGACGCCATCGCCGACGAGGCCCGCGCATCCGGCGCCGACGTGGTCCGACGGCCGGCCGACCTCGCCGGCGACCAGGCGTCATCGGAGTCCGCGCTGCTCCACGTCCTCGACGAACGCGAAGCCGCCGGCACCGCGCCGCCCGAGGTCCTGGTGTTCCTGCAGGCCACCTCACCGTTCATCGACCCCGACGACCTCGACGCGGCCATCGCCCGCGTCCGCGACGGGCACGCCGACGTCGTGTTCGCCGCCACGCCGTCCCACGCGTTCCTGTGGCGGGTCGCGTCCGACGGATCCGCGTCCGACGGGGCAGCGGTCGCCGTGAACCACGATGCGGCCACCCGTCCGCGCCGCCAGGACCGCGCCGCCGAGTACCGCGAGACCGGCGCGTTTTACGTCATGCGGACCGATGGCTTCCGGCAGCACCGGCACCGGTTCCACGGACGCATCGAACTGCGCGTCGTCGACCCCGCGGGTGCGATCGACATCGACGACGAGTCCGACCTGAGCCAGGCGGAAGCACTGGCCGCCGCCCAGGCGGAAGAACTGACCGCCGCCCAGGCGGAAGCACTGGCCACGAACCTCGACCCAACCCCGACGCGGGCAGCCCCCGCACTGAACGGAGCACCATGACCGTCACCATCGGCACGTCCACGATCGGCGCGGGCCACCCCGCCTACCTCATCGGCGAGATCGGCCTCAACCACAACGGTGACGTCGACATCGCCAAGCAGCTCATCGACGTCGCCGCCGACGCCGGACTGCAGGCCGTGAAGTTCCAGAAGCGCACCCCGGCCATCGCCACGCCGGAGCACATGAAGAACACCCCGCGCAGCACCCCGTGGGGCGAGATGACCTACCTGGAGTACCGCTACCGGGTCGAGTTCGACCGTGACCAGTACATCGAGATCGGCGACCACGCGACGCTGCGCGGGCTGGACTGGTTCGCCTCACCGTGGGACGAGCCCTCTGTGGACTTCCTCGAGGACCTCAACGTCGTCGCCTACAAGATCGCCTCGGCGTCGGTGACGGACCTCGGCATGCTCGCCGCGGTCGCCGCGACCGGCAAGCCCGTGATCCTGTCGACGGGCATGTCGACGCTCGAGCAGATCGACCGCGCCGTCGAGACCCTCGGCACCGAGCGCCTCGTCCTGATGCACGCGACGTCGACGTACCCGCTCCCCGCCGAAGAGGCGAACCTGCGGATGATCGACACCCTCGCGCACCGCTACTCGGGAGTGCCGGTCGGCTACTCCGGCCACGAGCCGGGGCTGCAGATCTCGATCGCCGCCGTGGCGCTCGGTGCGACCGCCGTCGAACGCCACATCACGCTCGACCGCACGATGTGGGGCTCGGACCACGCGGCCTCGCTCGAGCCGCACGGCCTGAAGACCCTGGCGCGCGACATCCGCATCATCGAGACCGCCCTCGGCGACGGCGTCAAGCGCATCTTCCCCGGCGAGCGGGCACCGCTGGCCAAGCTGCGCCGCGTCGGCGCGTGAGCGGAGCCCACGTGAGCGGAGGGCGCGTGACCGGAGACCGCGTGAGCGGCCCGGTCGACGGGACCCCCGCCCTGGACGCGCCGGCTGACGGCGGTGCGTCGACCGTCGGACGGGAGGCGCGCCTCCCGTCCGACCCGTCAGCACGCGTCCGACGCGTGGTCGCCCTGGTCGACACCGACTCGTTCGCCAAGTGGGGCGCCCACCTGCTCGCCGCGGCGCCCGCCGGTTGGGACCTCGACCTGCGGACGGTCGCGACCCCGCGCTCGGCCAGCGCGAAGCAGCTGCGCTCGGCGTTCCGGGGCCTCGACGCACGACTCGCGCACCTGCGGACCGCCCCGCCGGTGCCGAAGGACGTCGATGCCATCGTCGAGGAGCTCCGCCAGGACCCGCCCGACGCCGTCCTCGTCTCGTTGATCGGTCCGGTCGCCGAGCTGGTCATCGACGAGGTGCACCGCCGGATCCCGGACCGCCCGGTGCTGGTGTCGGGGCTGCCGGGCATCTCGTTCCCGGCGAAGTGGAAGGGCATCTTCTTCCGCGCGCGGGCCGACCTGTTCGTGCTGCACAGCCACCGCGAGGTGCGCGCGTACGAGGAGATGGCGATCGAGGGCGGTGTCGTGCCGCACTTCGCCCTCGCGACGCTGCCCTTCGCCCGGACCGCGAGCGCGAGCGCCGAGGCGAGCGCCGAGGCCAGCGCCGAGGCCAGCGCAGGCGCGGCGGCCGGCGCGACCGCGCACGGCGGACACGTCCGTGACTCCGTCGTCTTCGCCGCCCAGCCGAGCGTGCCGCTCGATCGGGCCGATCGCGCCCTCGTCGTGCGGTGGCTCGTCGCGACCGCGCAGCGGCACCCGGAGTGGCGCGTGGTCATCAAGACCCGCGCGGCCGCCGGCGAACACCAGACCCACCGCGAGGAGCACCCCTACCCCGAGCTGGTGCCGTCGGACGCCCCCGCGAACCTGGTGGTCGAGAGCGGGCCGATGGCCGAGCACCTCGACCGCGCCGTGGCACTCGTGACGATCAGTTCGACGGCGGTCCTCGAGGCTGCGGCCCGTGGCGTGCCCGCACTGACACTGACGGACTTCGGCACCGGTCGGCACCTGATCAACGAGGTGTTCGTGTCGAGCGGCCTCGAGGGCGACTCGGTCGACCTGGTGGACGGCCGGTTCGGCACGGTCCGTCCGAGCTGGATGCAGGACAACTACTTCCACCCGGCCTCGGACGACGACTGGCACCGCCGACTCACCGAGCTCATGGCACAGCGAGACGCCGGGAAGCTCGTCGACCGGGCACCTGCTCGTCGGAGCCGGGGCGGGGTGCTGCGCCGCGCCTGGGAGCGCAAGAACGCGCTCGGCGGTGCTGACCGTTCGGCGCTGGGCTGGCTCGCGCTCGCCATCGGGGCACCGATCCGGACGGGCAAGCGGCTGGCGCGGAAGGCCAGGGCGCTGGTCGACCCGCCGGAGCCGGTCGTGGTGGCGGCGCCGACGTCGCAACGCGAGGCGGGCGCCCAGCGCGCGGGCGTCGGCACCGCGGAGGCCCCCGTCTCAGAGGGCCTTGGCGATCGCGAGCAGCAGTTGGTCTCGGGTCGGGACGCCGGGTGAACGGAAGACCTCGGCTCCGTCCTCCCGCCGCACGATGATCGTGGGGGTGGACCGGATGCCGAGGTCTTCTGCGTCGTCGGGGTACGACGCCACGTCGCGTTCGGTCACGGCCAGCCCGGGGACGAGCGCCGACGCCTCGGCCGACACCCGGCGGGCGGCGGCACACGGCGCACAGAAGGCGGACGTCCAGAGGTCGAGCTGCATGTGACCGTGCAACGCGGCGACGCGGGGTTCTACTCCCGGTCGAACTCGCCGCTGCGGTCGCCGCGGTCGGCCAGGTCGTCGACGGGGTCGGACTCCCCCGGGGCGTACTCGAAGTCGACGGAGATCTGGTCGACGACGTGTCGGTGTCCGGTGGCGCGGTAGGTGAAGGCCGTCTGCAGGCCCTCGACGTCGGCGAACACCGTGACCTCGTCGTCCAGCGCGTCGCTCGTCGCGGTGCGGGTGTCGGTCGTGCCGTCGAAGGGGCCGCCGTGGAAGATCGCGGTGTACTCGTCGCCTTCGTGGATGGTGATGTCGCTCATGCGTCCCTTCTACCAGGCGGCCCCTGGTGGGGCCTGTTGTGCAATGCATAGCATCGCTATATAGTTCAACTATGGAAACAACGCGCGAGCAGACGATCGAGACGCTCCTCGTCTCCGTCAACCGCCTGATCCGCGGCGCCGTGCAGTCGACGGGCAACACCACGTCGACGGCCGTCTGGCGCACGCTCGGCATCCTCGAGTCCGACGAACCGCTCCGGCTCGGCGAACTCGCGGCAGCCTCGCGCGTGGCGCAGCCCACCATGACCCGGCTCGTCACCGGCATGCTCGCCGACGGCCTCGTCACCCGGAACGTCGATCCCGACGACTCCCGCGGGCAGCTCATCGAGATCACCGATGCGGGTCGCGCTCGCCTCACTGCGTGGCGCGCCACCCTCACCAGCACGGTCGGCCCGTTGTTCGCCGACCTCACCGACGACGACTGGGACGTGCTGCACCACGCGTCGCTCCTCATCGCCCAGCGCACAGCACCCACCAGAACGGAGACCCCCGCGTGAACGCCCACGCACCTGCCGGCCAGTCCGGCTCCATCCTCAAGCAGTCCTCAGCGGTCTGGGCGATCGCGTTCGCGTGCGTCGTCGCCTTCATGGGCATCGGTCTCGTCGACCCGATCCTCCCCGCGATCGCAGGCTCCCTCAAGGCGACCGCGGCGCAGACCGAACTGCTCTTCACGAGCTACCTGGCCGTCACGGGCGTCGCGATGTTCTTCACGAGCTGGGTCTCGAGCCGCATCGGGGCGAAGCGCACCCTGCTCATCGGCCTGGCGCTCATCGTCGTGTTCTCGGTCCTCGCCGCCACGTCGAACAGCGTGTGGAGCATCATCGACTTCCGTGCCGGTTGGGGTCTCGGCAACGCGCTCTTCATCTCCACCGCCCTGGCGACCATCGTCGGAGCGGCGTCGGGCGGAACCGCCTCGGCGATCATCCTGTACGAGGCAGCGCTCGGCCTCGGCATCGCCGTCGGCCCGCTCGTCGGCGGCTTGCTCGGCTCGGTCAGCTGGCGCGGTCCGTTCTTCGGCGTCACCACACTGATGGCCGTCGCGTTCATCGCCATCGTCACGCTGCTGAAGACCGGCAGCCTAGAGAAGCCCACACCCACCAGGCTCTCGGCACCGTTCCGAGCCCTCGGCCGTCCCGCCCTCGCAGCCCTCGCCGCGACCGCGCTGTTCTACAACATCGGCTTCTTCGTCCTGCTCGCCTACACGCCCTTCCCGCTCGGCTTCGGCGCACTCGGCATCGGGTTCACGTTCTTCGGCTGGGGGCTCGGTCTCGCGATCACGTCGGTCTGGGTCGCTCCGATGCTCACCGCTCGGATGCGCCGGACGAGCGTGCTGAAGATCGCACTGCCCCTGTTGGCCCTCGACCTGTTCGCCGCTGCCGTGGTCGTGGACTCGCAGGTCGGCCTCATCATCTGCGTCATCGTCGGCGGTCTCGTGCTCGGTGTGCTCAACACCGTGCTCACCGAGTGCGTCATGGAGGCCACGGACCTGCCCCGCTCGGTCGCCTCGAGCGCGTACTCCGCCGTCCGCTTCATCGGCGGCGCGATCGCTCCGCCCGTCGCCACCCTGCTCGCCGACGCGTACGCGCCCTCCGCCGCGTACGTCTTCGCCGGGTTGTCGGTCGCCGTCGCGTTCGTCGTCGTCCTCTGCACGACGAAGGTGCTGCGCCGCGTGGACGACGGAGCCGAGCCGGAGCGCGTCGAGGCCGAGGCAATCGGCGCCGGCGAGATGTCCTAGCCCCCCGGAGCCCCGCGCACCCTCACCCCGCGCACCCCTCCGCGAGCGGGCGAAATGCCCGGCTGTCACGCGGCGTGGCCCGGGCATTTCGCCCGCTCGCGTCGTGCGCACTGGTGGTGACCGCCTGGAGGCCCGGTGACCGTCCGACGGACCGGCACCGGGCCTCCAGGCGGTCGCCGCCACCGCCCCGCGCGCCGCGCCCCGCAAGTTGCCCGCCTGCTCGCCTGCTCGCTCGTGCGCTCGTACGCTCGCCGCTCGCCGCTCGCCGAGCGGGCGAAATACCCGGGTCGCCAGGCGACGCGACCGCGGCATTCCGCCCGCTCGCGTTCCCGCGGGCGAGCAGGAGCGCGAGCCCGGCCCGGCGTCCGACCGAGCGGGCGAGATACCCGGGTCGCCGCGCGACGCGACCGCGGCATTTCGCCCGCTCGCGTTCCCGCGGGCGATCAAGAGCGCGAGCCCGGCCCGGCGTCCGGCCGAGCGGGCGAAATACCCGGGTCGCCAGGCGACGCGACCGCGGCATTCCGCCCGCTCGCGCTGGGTGGGCTGGGCGCGCTCGTCTGGAGGCACGGCGATCGCCCGGCGGACCGGCGGCGGACCGGCAGGCGGTTGCCGCCATGGCGTGCGGGGCAGCACGCGGGCCGGGAATAGGATCGTGCACATGGCAACCGCGAATGACCGCCTCGTCTGGATCGACTGCGAGATGACCGGCCTCGACCTCGAGGTCGACGAACTCGTCGAGGTGGCCGTCGTCATCACCGACTTCGACCTCGAGCCCGTGCACCCCGGATTCGACATCGTGATCAAGCCGGACCAGTCCGCGCTCGACAACATGAACGAGTTCGTGACGAACATGCACGTCACCTCGGGACTCATCGACGAGATCCCGAACGGCGTCTCCCTCGCCGACGCCGAGTACCAGGTGCTCGAGTACATCCTCGAGCACGTCCCGGCCGAGGGCACCGCGCCCCTGGCCGGCAACACCATCGGCACCGACCGCGCGTTCCTGTCGAAGTACATGCCCCGAGTGGACGGACACCTGCACTACCGCAGCGTCGACGTGTCGAGCATCAAGGAACTCTGCCGGCGCTGGTTCCCCCGCGTGTACTTCAACTCGCCCGAGAAGCACGGCGGACACCGTGCCCTCGCGGACATCCTCGAGTCGATCCGCGAGCTCGAGTACTACCGTCGCGCTGGGTTCGTCGCCGAGCCGGGGCCGACCACGGACGATGTGCGCGCCGTCCAGGCCGAGGTCGTCGAGAAGTGGGAACCCCGCCTGACCCAGTAGTGGTCCGACGGGCCGCTGGCATGTACTACTATTGAGTGGTCGCGCCGGTCCGCCGGTGTGTGCATGGTGGATATAGCTCAGTTGGTAGAGCGCCTGGTTGTGGTCTAGGAGGTCGCGGGTTCGAGACCCGTTATTCACCCCGGTGCTGATGCGAGTCAGCGGAAGGCCCCGGTCCCTCGGACCGGGGCCTTCGTCGTTCCGCCAGGTTGGTCTGCGACGATCGTCTCCGTGATGGAGATGTCCGCCGACGACTTCGAGCAGCTCGTGACCGACGAGCTCGACCTGCTCCCCGACGAGATGGTCGACGGGCTGGACAACGTGGTGTTCGTCGTCGAGGACGAACCGGAGAACGGCGAAGAGCTCTTCGGCGTGTACGACGGCATCGCGGCGACCGAGCGCGGGCAGTACGGCTTCGGCGAACTGCCCGACCGCATCGTGGTGTTCCGGAAGCAGCACCTGGCCGAGTGCGACACCGTCGAGGAGCTCAAGGACGAGGTGCACACGACCCTCGTGCACGAGATCGGGCACTTCTACGGCATCGACGACGAGCGGCTCCACGAGCTCGGCTGGGCGTAGGCCGCCGCACTCGCCGCACCCGCACCCCGCACCCGGCGGGCGGCACCCGAGTTTCGGGCTCAGCGACATTCCTCGGGCCCACGAGCGCGAGAACTGTCGCTCACCGCGAAAACTCGCACCAGCCCGCCCCTCAGAACCGCGTCGGCCCCACCTCGTGGTAGTTCTCCCACGCGTCGACCGGCCCCCGCCCGTGCAGCGCGTACTCCCCCACGAGCCGCTCCTTGTAGACCGCCGGGTTGTGCGACGCCACGACGCGGGCGTTCCGCCAGTGCCGGTCCAGCGCCCGGGTGCGGTCGGCCGCCGAGGCTCCGCCGACCTCGAACAGCTCGGACGCCGACCGGAGCACCCGCGGCCCGATCTCGACCTGCGCCTGGTACACGGCGTTCTCGGCAGCGTCCAGCAGTGCGTGGTCGACCCCGACCCCGGGCTCGTTCGTCGCGACCACCCCGTCGAGCAGCCCCGCGGCAGCGACGACGAGCGATCGAGCGGTGAACGCCCCGGCGGACAACCGACCGAGGACCGCCAGGACCTGCGGGTCATCGCCCGGCCGAGGAGCGTTCGCGTGGATGTACGTCCGGGTCCGCGGCCGCACGAACGCGACGGCGTCGTCGGACACCGCTTGCCCGATCCCGGCCAGGACGGCCAGCAGGTACAGCTGGTAGAAGGCCTGGATGTGCGACAGCGGTGCGTCCCGGTACGCCGACACCACCGAAGGGTCGACCCGCACCCCGTCGAACACGGTGGTGCCCGACGCGGTCAGCCGCTGCCCGAACCCGTCCCAGTCGTCGATGCTCCTCACGCCAGGCGCGGAGGCATCGACGGCGAACGTCACACGTTCCCCTGCGCGGTCCGCCGCCAGGTAGATCCAGTCGGCGTAGAGGGTGCCCGTCGAGTAGAACTTCCGCCCGTCGAGACGGAGGGAATCGCCATCGGGCGTCACGGTCGTCGAGATGTCGGCGAGTGTCGTGCCGGTCCGCTCCGAGGTCGCGTTCCCCACGATCGCCCCGTCGACGATGCGTTGCAGCCACTCGTCCTGCCCGGCCGACGACGGCCGGAGCAGCACGAGCTCGGTGTACCCGAAGTGCCCGCGCCACAGGTGTGCGATGTTCGAGTCCGCGGCCGCCAGGTCCGCCACCAGGTGGATGAGTTCGACCAGGGTCACGCCGAAGCCGCCGCGGTCCTCGGGAACGCGCAGCCGTCCGAACCCCGCGTCGGCGAGCGCCCGGACCTCGGCGTGCGGCAACGGCCGGTCGCCGGGGGTGCCGGAAGCGAGTTCGCGCTCGACCGCGCCCTGTCGGATGGTCGCGAAGACCGGTGCGAAGCGCGCCCGCAGCGTGGCCAGGCGGTCGGCCGGGAGGCTCGGCGTGCGCCCGTCGGTCGTCGTCGCGTCCGTCATGCGGTCACCTCCACGGCACGGGTCGCGTCCACGACACCGCTCGCGCCACCGGTGAACGCGCCGCGCCACTGCCTGGCGGGGTGCGTGTCCGGCAGCTGCGGGTGGCCGAAGAGCTTCTCGCGCAGGGTGCCCTCGCGGTACTCGGACTGCATCAGCCCCCGCTCCTGCAGGGTGGGCGCGATGTGGTCGACGAACTCCTCGTACGAGCCGGGCAGGGTCCAGTTGATGACGTTCACCCCGTCGACGCCGACGCGCTGCCAGTCGGCGAGTTCGTCGGCGATCTGGTCGGGCGTGCCGACGACCCGCGCACGGAGCTTGGCGGACAAACGGGCGAGGTCGGCGATCGTGGGTTCGCGGTCGCCGGCGGCCTCGCGGAGCCACTGCAGGTGCGACTGCCCGGCGTGGGTGCGGACCTCGGACAGCGGGGTGTCCGGGTCGAGGGCCTCGCCGGTGTCCGGGTCGAAGCCGAGGTTCGAGTGCACCAGGAAGCCGTCGGCCGCCAGGTACTCGTCGATCTCCGCCTCCTTGGCCTTCGCCTCGGCCTCGGTGGACCCGGTGACGAAGGTCAGCCCGAGGAAGAAGGCGATGTCGTCCCGCCGACGCCCGGCTGCCTGAGCGAGGTCGCGGGTCTCGCGGATGAGCTGCTCGGTGGCGTCGCGGTTCGAGGTCAGGATGAACTGGGCCTCGGCGTTCCGTGCGGCGAAGGCACGGCCGGCGGGCGAGGAGCCGGCCTGGAACAGCACCGGCGTCCGCTGCGGCGACGGTGCCGACAGGTGCGGCCCCTGCACGTCGTAGCGCTTCCCGTGGTGGTCGATGCGGTGCACCTTGTCGGGGTCGGCGTAGCCGCGCACCGGGTCCTTCAGGACGGCACCGTCCTCCCACGAGCCCTCCCAGAGCTTCGCGCAGACCTCGAGGTACTCCTCGGCCCAGACGTAGCGTTCGTCGTGCTCCTCGAGCCGGTCGGCGCCGAAGTTGCGGGCGGCGCTGTCGAGCGCACTCGTGACGACGTTCCAGCCGATCCGGCCCCGGGTGATGTGGTCGAGGGTGGAGACCTTGCGGGCGAAGTCGAACGGGTGCGACTGGATGACGCTCGACGTGAACGCCAGGCCGAGGTGCTCGGTCGACACGGCGAGCGCGGAGAGCAGCACCGACGGGTCGTTCGAGGGGATCTGCAGTCCCTCGCGCAGGTTGGTCGAGTAGTCGCCGCGCCCCGGTCCGTAGGTGCCGACGACGTCGGCGAAGAACATCGCGTCGAACTTGCCGCGCTCGAGGGTCCGCGCCAGGTCGGTCCAGAGCGTGACGTCGTCGAAGTCGGCCTGGCGGGCGTCCGGGTGCCGCCACAGGCCGTGCTGGATGTGCGACGTCGTGTTCATGACGAAGGCCGCGAAGCGCAGCGGACGGTTCGGTGCATCGCTCATGCACCCCATGTTCCCCGCGGGGCCGGCACGAGGGGCAGTGAGGTGACCCCGCGTTACGCGGGTGGTTCCACCGGACGTCGGAGCCGACCATGCTCCTGAGGCATGCCGACCCCGACCGCTGCTGCCGCGCCTCCCGTCCGCCCCGCCGCACCGACGACGGGCGCGACCCGCCGTCGCGTCGCCCTGGCGTCGTTCGTCGGCACGACCGTGGAGTACTACGACTTCTACCTGTACGCGACCGCCTCTGCACTGGTCTTCGCACCCACCTTCTTCCCGACGGTGACGCCGGCGGTCGGCGTCATCGCGTCGTTCGCGACCTACGGCGTCGGCTTCGTCGCACGCCCGCTCGGCGGGGTGATCGCCGGGCACCTGGGCGACCGGATCGGGCGGAAGAAGCTGCTCGTCGCGTCCCTGGTGCTGATGGGCATCGCGTCGACGCTCATCGGTGTGGTGCCGTCGGCGTCGACCATCGGGGTCGGAGCCGTCGTCGCGCTGGTGTTCCTGCGGCTGCTGCAGGGTGTCGCGGCCGGCGCGGAGTGGGGCGGGTCGGCGCTGCTGTCCGTCGAACACGCGCCCGAACGGCACCGGGGCCTGTTCGGCGCCTTCACGCAGATGGGCTCGGCGGGCGGCATGCTGCTCGCGACCGGCGTCTTCACGCTCGTGCGGACCCTGCTCGGCAACGAGGCCTTCCTGGCATGGGGTTGGCGCCTGCCGTTCCTGTTCTCCGCGGTGATCGTGGCCGTGGGTCTGGTGATCCGGCTCGGCGTGCAGGACGCACCGGTGTTCCAGCAGCTGCGGGCGTCCGGCGGGGTCGAGCGGTTCCCGGTCTGGCAGGCGATCCGGCACCACCCGCGCGCGATCCTGGTGACGGCCGGGCTGCGCCTCGTGCAGCCGGCGCTGTACTCGATCCTGACGACGTACTCGCTGACGTACCTGCTCGCGAAGCGCGGCGAAGCGGGGTCGGCGGCCGGGCTCCAGGCCGTGCTCGTCATCTCCGCGGTGTCGCTCGTGTCGACGCCGTTCTGGGGGTGGCTGTCCGACCGGGTGGGGCGACGGGTGCTCACGATCTGGTCGGCCGTGGGGATCGCCGTGCTCATCTGGCCGTTCTTCGCGTTCCTCGACGCCGGGCCACTCGTGCTGCTGCCGCTCGTGGCGCTGGTCGGGATGTGCGTCTTCCACGACAGCATCTACGGGCCGCAGGCGGCGTGGTTCGCGGAACAGTTCCCGACCGGTCGGCGGTACTCGGGGATGTCGCTCGGGTACCAGATCGGGTCGATCTTCTCGGTGGGGCTCACGCCGCTGCTGGCCGCGGTGTTCGTGGAGCTCGGTGGGGGCTCGCCGTGGATCCTGTGCGGGTACCTCGGGGTGTACGCGGCGCTGAGCATCGTGGCGGCGGTGTTCGCGGTGGATCCGGTCGCGCGGGGGCGGGGTGCCGCGCGGGCGGCGCGGGCGCGGGGTGGGGCGCGTGGGCGGGGTCGAGTTTCGCGGTGAGCGACACTTCTCGCGCTCCCGGGCCCGTGAACTGTCGCGCAGCCCGAGACTCGCGCAGTCCGGGACTCGTGCGGCCGGCCCGTTACGTCCGCAGCACCACGTCGGCCAGGGCAGCCGGGTCCTCGGCGGCGATGAACGCCCGCTCCTGCGCGGCCCACCGATCCCACTCGCGCGCGAACACCTCGCCGTCGCGGCCGATCGCCCGGTCCCACCGCACGGTGTCGTCGGCCTCGAGCCACACCGCGAGCGAGGCCAGCGGCACCGACGCCCGTGACACCGCCCCGCAGCCCTCGATCACGATCGGCCGGTCGGGGTCCACCACGGTCCACTCCGCCGCACGGTCGGCTTTCCAGTCCCACCGGCGGTAGCCGCTCGGTGCGCCGAGGACGTCGCGCGCAACCGCGTCGGAGGCCGCGCGGAGTCCGTCCCACCCCGGGTAGAGGTCGTCGAGGTGCACGACCTGCGCTCCCAGCAGCTGCGCGAGCTGGTCGCCGAGGGTCGTCTTGCCGGTGCCGGAGCGTCCGTCGACGAGCACCACGATCCGCCCGCCGGATGCCGCGGCGGCCCCGGAGGCAGCAACAGCGACGCCCTGTGCCAGCTCCGACGCGTCAGGCACGCCAGGTCCCCGCTCCCACAGCGACTGCGATCGACATCACGCCGATGCCGACGAGCCCCGCGACCATCGCCCCCTCGGGCCCTGCGAACCGCGCGGCCCGCGCCCACGTGCGCCGGCCGGGAGCCCCGAACCCGCGCGACTCCATCGCCACCGCCAGCGTCGTCGCACGCCGCAGCGCGAGCACCAGGAGCGCGAACGCCATCGAGGCCCCGCGTCGCAGCCGTCCGGTGTCGGCCAGTCCCCGCGCACGTCTGGCCATCGCGAGCTGCCGCCAGTCGTCCACCAGCAGCGTCATCATCCGGATGGCGGCGAGCGCACCGAGCACGAACCGCGCCGGCAACCGCAGCACCTGCGCGAGGCCGTCGGCCAGGTCCGTCGGGTCGACGCGGATGAAGAGCGCGACCGCCGGCAACCCCACCGCGAGCACGCGGAGCGCCGTCGCCAGGGCGAGCGTCAGCGACCCGTCGGTGACGTGGGCGAAGCCGAAGTCGAACCACTCCCGTCCCGAGGGTCGTCCGTACAGCGCGATGCTCACCGCCGTCAGCGGCACGGCGATGAGGACCGGCGACACTCGCAGCAGCAGGGTCCGCACCGGCAGCCGCAGGAGCGGCAGCAGGGCGAGTTCGAGTCCGAGGGCGACGGCAGCGGACACGACGTCGAGGCTCAGCACCAGGCACACGCCGAGCGCGAGGACGCCGACGAGCGAGGCCACCGGCTGGACGACGCCGATGCCGCGGCGGGGGCCGGTCGGGGTCGCGTCGGTTGCGGTTGCGGTCGCTGTCGCGTCGCTCGGGGGCGCGTCGGTCATGGTTGCGTCCGTCGCGTCGGTCACGGTCGGTCGGCCTGGAGGCGCGGCTCGGCTCGCCGCCGTCGGCACCGTCTCCGGAGTGGCCACCGTCGCATGCCCCTGGTCGCGTTCCACGCGCCGGGCACCGGCCGCCGTGAGCACGACCTCGTCGGCGTCCAACGCCCGGATCAGGTCGCGGTCGTGCGTGACGGCGACGACGGTGGTGCCGGCGTCCGCGAGTGCTCCGAGGTGCCGGACGACGGCGTCCCACGTGGAGCGGTCCTGCCCGGAGGTCGGTTCGTCGAGCACGACGACCGGGGGGCGCGCCGCGACCACTGCCGCGATCGCGAGCCGACGTTGCTCGCCGCCGGACAGCGTGAACGGGTTCGCGTCGGCCAGGTGCGCGAGGCCGAACTCGGGGAGCAGCACATCGGCCCGATCCGCGGCGTCGGGAGCTCCGAGCGCGCGGGGTCCGGCCTCGACCTCCTCGCGGACGGAGCGGGCCACGAACTGGTGCTCGGGGTCTTGGAAGACGGTGCCGATGCGGGCGGACAGTGCACGGCTCGACCAGGTGTGCGGCGCGGGGTCGAGGCCGGCGGCGAGGTCCGTCGTGGCCGCGAGCTCCCCCGCGACCGGAGGCAGGAGCCCCGCGAGTGTGAGCCCGAGCGTGGACTTGCCGACGCCGTTGGGCCCGGTGACCGCCAGGACCTGCCCGGCCCGGAGTGTCAGGTCGATCCCGCTGCCCACTCGCTGTCGCTTGCCTCGGGCGGTCCCGAGGTCCCGCGCCTCGAGCAACACCGCCGCTCTCGCCCCCGCGCCCGCACCCGCACCCGCACCCGCACCCTCACCGTCGCTCACGCCCGCCCCCTCGCCGCCCGCCCCCTCGCCGAGCGGGCGAAATGCCGCGGTCCCTCCCGAAGACGTCCCGGGCATTTCGCCCGTTCGTCCCGCCCGGCCGTCCGCGAGCGCCCCCTCGTCGGACGTCCCCTCGCCGAGCGGGCGGAATGCCGCGGTCCCTCCCGCGCCCGACCCCGGCATTTCGCCCGCTCGCGCAGGGGCACGCTGACCGCGGGCCGTACCGCGCTCGGGTTCGGCACCGGGCACCCAGACCCCGGCCGCGGTCAGGGCGGCGCCGTGGCGAGCGAGCACCTCGGCAGGCGCGCCGTCCGCGACGACACCGCCGCCGCGCTCGAGCAGCACGAGCCGGTCGACCAGGTCGAGCCAGGTGCCGATGCGGTGCTCCACGACGAGCAGGGTCGCCCCGGTCTCGTCGAGCAGTGCCCGGACGGCGTCGTGCACCTGCGCCACGCCCGCAGGGTCGAGGTTCGCGCAGGGTTCGTCGAGCACGAGGGCGCCCGGCCGCATGGCCAGCACACCGGCGAGCGCCAGTCGTTGCCGTTGTCCGCCGGACAGCATCGCGGTGGAGCGTCCCAGGGGCAGATCGAGCCCGACGACGTCGAGCGCCGACCGCACCCGTTCCCAGATCTCGTCGCGCGGGACGCCGGTGTTCTCGCAGCCGAAGGCCACGTCGTCGCCGATCCGGGACATCACCGTGTGCGCTTCGGGGTCCTGCATGACGAGGCCGACACGCCCGCGGACCGCGCGGGGGTCGGCACCGTCGACGAGGACCGAGCCCTGCGCGGAGGCAGCGGTGTCGTCCGTGGCGTCGGGTTCGTCGGGCAGCACGGCGGCGACCGCTCGGAGCAGTGTCGACTTGCCGGCACCGGACGGGCCGACGATCGCGACCCGCTCCCCCGGTTCGACGATCAGGTCGACGCCACGCACGGCCCACTCGGCACGCTCGGGGTACCGCCACCCCCAGCCGTGGAACGTGATGCGCGCGGGGCGCACGCCGACGACGTCCGGGGACGTCGACGACGGGGCGGACGCCGTCACACCAGTTCGCGCGGCCGGCGTCGGCTGTGCTCGCGTCCGGCCGCGAACGAGGACAGCACACCGGTCCGTGCGAGCGCGCGGACGACCAACCACGAGCCGGCACCCGCGATCACGGCACCCGAGATGATCGCGCAGACGACGTAGACGACCTTGAACGCTGCGTCGAGCCCGGGGTACCAGAGCACGGTGTCGTTGATGCCGAGCGCGAGTCCGGCCGCAGCCCCTGCGAGGACGACGACCGGCAGGCGGTACACGCGGTACAGGAACAGGGCGAGGACGATCTCGGCACCGAGGCCCTGGACGAGCCCGGCCTCGAGCGTCAACCAGCCCCACTGGGTGCCGAAGAGCGCCTCGACCGATGCGGCGACCATCTCACCGTAGAGCGCGGCGCCGGGCTTGCGGACGACGATCGCGACGAGCGGTCCGGCGAGCAACCACACTCCGCCGAACAGGGCCTTCGTGCCCGGGAGGACGAGGTCCATGACGGCGCTGATGGGTTCGTAGCCGAACTCCCACAGCCGGAAGACGACGCCGAGCGCGACGGCGAGCACGCTCGCCACGACGATGTCGACGACCCGCCAGCGCAGCGATCGCCGCGGGGCGGTGGGGACGGTTGATGACGTGCCAGAAGACATGGTGCTGGACTCCTCCCTGCGCCGGCATGATCCGGATCAGGTTCGACGGTCGGAGCGCCACTCGCTCCCTCTCAGCCCGGCGGTCCCGGACTCCCGTGTGTGTCCCAGCAGTCTAGACGTGGTCGCGACCGCGTGTCTGGTCGCGACCACACGACGGACGGGAGGCCCGTGGCGGGTCCGCCACGGGCCTCCCGTCCGGTGTGTCGCTACTTCTTCAGCACGCGCACCAGTTTGCGGAGCACGGTGCCGGTCACCCAGACGAGCGGGATGCTCACGGCGACGAGCGAGATGAGGTTCGGCTCGAACTCCAGGTCCTTGCCGGGGCGACGGATGTACGCGCCGACCGGGATCGACGCGCCGCCGCCACCGCCGCCGCCGTTCTCGTCGTCCCCGCCGCCCCCGAAGCCGAACCAGCCGAGGGACACCGGGATGAGGGTCTGGTCGCCGACTTCGACGGGGTCTCCGTAGTTCGTGGAGACGCCGATCGGGCGTACCTTGTCTGCGATCTGCGTGACGATGTTGGCCATGCGCGCGACGCTACTCGTCCGTTCCTCCACAGGCCGGGCCACGCGCGCACGGGTACACAGCTGGTGCTTGTCTGCGGACGCGGACGGGTGTCACCGATATGTTGGCGCGACCATCACCTGGAGGACCGTTTGCACACCTGGCCCGGCAACCCGTACCCGCTCGGGGCGACCTACGACGGAAGCGGCACGAACTTCGCGCTCTTCAGCGAGGTCGCCGAGCGCGTCGAACTCTGTCTGTTCGACACCGACGGCAACGAAGAGTGCATCCCCCTCGTCGAGGTCGACGCCTACGTCTGGCACGCCTACCTGCCCAACGTCGGCCCCGGTCAGGAGTACGGCTTCCGTGTCCACGGCCCGTACGACCCCGACAGCGGCGCGCGCTGCAACCCGTCGAAGCTCCTGCTCGACCCCTACGCCAAGGCGACGAGCGGCGAGATCGACTGGGACCAGTCGCTCTTCGCGTACACGTTCGGCGACCCGGACTCGACGAACGACGACGACTCCGCCGCGCACATGATGAAGGGCGTCGTCATCAACCCGTTCTTCGACTGGCAGGGCGACCGTGCACCGCGCACGCCCTACGGCGAGACGGTGATCTACGAAGCGCACGTCAAGGGCCTCACCGAGACCCACCCGGACGTTCCGGAAGAGCAGCGCGGCACCTACGCCGGCGTCTCGCACCCGGCGGTCATCGACCACCTCAAGCGCCTGGGAATCACCACCCTCGAGCTCATGCCGGTGCACCAGTTCGTGAACGACTCGACCCTGCAGGACAAGGGGCTGTCGAACTACTGGGGCTACAACACCATCGGCTTCTTCGCGCCGCACTCGCACTACTCGTCGTCGGGCGACCAGGGGCAGCAGGTGCAGGAGTTCAAGACGATGGTGCGCGAACTCCACCGCGCGGGCATCGAGGTCGTGCTCGACGTCGTCTACAACCACACGGCCGAGGGGAACCACCTCGGGCCGACCCTGTCGTTCCGAGGCATCGACAACGCGGCCTACTACCGCCTGGTCGACGACGACAAGAAGTTCTACATGGACTACACGGGCACCGGGAACTCGCTCAACGTCGGGCACCCGCACTCGCTGCAGCTCATCCTCGATTCGCTGCGTTACTGGGTGACCGAGATGCACGTCGACGGCTTCCGCTTCGACCTCGCCTCGGCGCTCGCCCGCGAGTTCTACGAGGTCGACCGGCTGTCGGCGTTCTTCGAGCTCGTGCAGCAGGACCCGATCGTGTCGCAGGTCAAGCTCATCGCCGAACCGTGGGACGTCGGCCCCGGTGGCTACCAGGTCGGCAACTTCCCGCCCCAGTGGTCGGAGTGGAACGGCAAGTACCGCGACACCGTGCGCGACTTCTGGCGTGGCGAGTCGTCCACACTGGGCGAGTTCGCCTCGCGCATCTCCGGATCGGCCGACCTGTACGAGCACGACGGCCGCACCCCCAAGGCCAGCATCAACTTCATCACCGCCCACGACGGCTTCACGCTGTACGACCTCGTCGCCTACAACGAGAAGCACAACGAGGCCAACGGCGAGGACAACAACGACGGCGAGAGCCACAACCGGTCCTGGAACTCCGGTGCCGAAGGCCCGACCGACGACGAGTCCGTCAACGCCCTGCGGCTGCAGCGCCGTCGGAACTTCCTGGCGACCCTGCTCCTCAGCCAGGGCGTGCCGATGATCGCCCACGGTGACGAGCTCGGCCGTTCGCAGTCCGGCAACAACAACGTCTACGCCCAGGACTCCGAGATCAGCTGGATCGACTGGGAGACCGCGGACGACGACCTCGTCCAGTTCACGGCCGACGTCGTGAAGCTCCGCCACGACCACCCGACGTTCCGACGCACCCGGTACTTCAACGGGCGCCCGGTCCGCCGCGGCCAGGACGAGCCCCTGCCCGACGTGGTCTGGCTCACACCTGAAGGCGACGCCATGTCCCCGGAGGACTGGGACTCCGGCTTCGGCAAGAGCGTCGGCATGTACCTGAACGGCGAGGGCATCCGCGGGCGCGACTCCCGCGGCGAGCGCGTCACCGACGTGGCCTTCATCACCTACTTCAACGCTCACGACGACGTCGTGACCTTCACGTTGCCGCCCGAGGAGTACTCCCCCGGGTGGACGGTCCGCATCGACACCGCCGAGCCGGGCGCCCGCGACGAGATCGTCGAAGCGGGCACACCGCTCGACGTCCCCGCCCGGTCGATGATCGTCCTCCGCGCCGAACCGGACCACGAGGTCTCGGTCACCCCGGTCGAGGTCCAGCACCACGACGGCGCACCGGAGCCCCGGTCCCCGCAGGACGCCGTGACCCCGTCGAACCCGGCCGGCTCCACCGCGCCGAGCGGCACCGCACGATGACCGCCGGTGCACCGCAGACCGGCCGTCGCGTCCCGGTCTCCACGTACCGGCTGCAGGTGTCGGCCGACTTCGACCTGGGCGCGGCCCGCGACCTCGTCGACTACGTGCACGACCTCGGAGCCGACTGGCTCTACCTGTCGCCCGTGCTCCAGTCCGAGCCGGGGTCGAACCACGGCTACGACGTCGTCGACCACACCCACGTCGACACCGACCGCGGCGGGGACGACGCACTGCGGGCGCTGGCTGAGGCCGCGCACGCCGTCGGGCTGGGCGTGCTCGTCGACGTCGTCCCGAACCACGTCGGCGTCGCCACCCCAGCGGTCAACCCGTGGTGGTGGTCCCTGCTCGAACACGGAAAGGGCTCCCCCGTGGCGTGGGCGTTCGACGTCGACTGGGCGGCCGGCGACGGCAAGGTGCGAGTACCGGTCCTCGACGACCGGCTGCTCGACGCCGTGTCGCTCGACACCTCCGACGCCGAGCACCCCGTGCTCCGGGTCGGCGACACCGCGTACCCGATCGCGCCGGGCACCGCCCACCCGGGCGACTCGGTCGAGGCCGTGCACGCGCTGCAGCACTACGCGTTCGTGCACTGGAAGCGTGCCGACCACGAGCTCAACTACCGCCGGTTCTTCGCGGTGAACACGCTCGCGGCCATCCGGGTCGAGGAACCCGAGGTCTTCGCGGCCTCGCACGGCGTCATCGGCGGCTGGTTCCGCGACGGCCTAGTCGACGGACTGCGCATCGACCACCCGGACGGACTGTACGACCCCGCCGGCTACCTGCAGGACCTCGCCGAGCTGACCGGCGGCGCGTACACCCTCGTCGAGAAGATCCTCGAACCCGGCGAGGAGCTCCCGAGCTCGTGGCCCGTCGACGGTACGACCGGGTACGATGCCCTCGGCATCCTGGACCGCGTGCTCGTCGACCCCGCGGGCGAAGCAGCGCTCTCCGCTGCTTCGGGAGCGGAACCGGCCGACTGGCAGCAGCTCACGCACGACACCCGTCGCGGGATCGCCGACGGCATCCTCGGCAGCGAGGTCGAACGACTCGCCCGCCTCCTCGCCCCGGTCACCGCCGGAGCGGACGCGATCACGCACGAACGGCTCGTCGACGCGCTCGCCGAGGTCATCGCCTCCTTCGACGTGTACCGCACGTACCTGCCGGAGGGCGCACACCACCTCATCGACGCCCTCGAGCGCGCCGCCGAGGCCCGACCCGACCTCGACGACGTCATCGACCGCATCGCTCCGGCGCTCGTGGACCCGGAGAACGCCGCCGCGGTCCGCCTGCAGCAGACGAGCGGCATGGTGATGGCGAAGGGTGTCGAGGACACTGCGTTCTACCGCACCTCGCGTCTGACGTCCCTGAGCGAGGTCGGCGGTGACCCGAGCGTGTTCGCGGTGTCCGTGGCCGACTTCCACCAGGCGCAGCGCGACCGGCTCGGCAGCTGGCCGCACACCATGACGACGCTCACCACCCACGACACGAAGCGCAGCGAGGACACTCGAGCGCGCATCGCCGTCCTGGCCGAGCTCGGCAGCGAGTGGGCCGACACCCTCGACCGGCTGCAGTCCCTCGTCCCGCTCGAGGACCGCGTGTTCGCCGACCTGCTCTGGCAGGCGATCGTCGGTGCGCGACCCGCGAGTCGTGAGCGGTTGCACGCCTACGCCGAGAAGGCGTCGCGTGAAGCCGGCGACAGCACCACCTGGACCGAGCCGGACACGGCGTTCGAGGAGCGCATGCACGCCCTCGTCGACGCGGCGTTCGACGAGCCCGCGGTGGTGGCCGTGCTCGATGCCCTCGACGAACGGATCGACGCGGCGGGGTGGTCGAACGGGCTGGCACAGAAGCTCGTGCAGCTCACCGCGCCCGGCGTGCCGGACGTCTACCAGGGCACCGAGTTCTGGGACCGTTCCCTCGTCGACCCCGACAACCGCCGAGCCGTGGACTACGCCGAACGGCGCCACGTCCTCGCCGAGATCGACGGCCCGGACGACGACGGCCCCGAGGACCTGCCCACCGTCGGGATCGACGGCGCTGCGAAGCTCCTCGTGACCGCCCGTGCGCTCCGACTCCGCCGCGACCAGCCGGAACTGTTCACGCGGTACCTCGCGCTCGAGGCCACCGGCAGTGCAGCAGACCACGTCGTCGCGTTCGACCGCGGCGGCGCCGTGACGATCGCCACGCGACTGCCGATCGGACTCGACCGGGTCGGCGGCTGGGGGGACACCCTCGTGCACGCCGTCCCCGTCGACCGGGTCGACGTGCTCACCGGTCGGACCTTCCCGGCCAGCCGGGGCATCGCGCTCGCGGAACTGCTCACCACCTACCCGGTCGCGCTGCTCGTGCCCGCCACCACGGTCGGTGCAGCCGGCCACGCCGACACGGTGACCGACGCGTCCGACGCGGGGCGGGCCTCCCGGTCGACAGCCGGAGGCACCGCAGCAGCGACCGAATCCGACGCGCAAGCGGAGATCGACATCCTGGAGGGTCACGCATGACCGCACCCGACCGCTACGCCGTCTGGGCGCCCGAGCCGGACCGGGTCCGCCTGGTCGTCGACGACGTCGAGTACCCGCTGATCCGAGGCGACGACGACTGGTGGTCGACCGACGCGATCATGCCGGTCGTCGGCGCTCGCTACGGGTTCCGTCTCGGCGACGACGACGCGGTCCGTCCGGACCCCCGCAGTCGCTTCCAGCCGGACGGCGTGCACGGCACGTCCGAGGTCGTCGACCCGGCGCGCTTCGCGTGGACCGACGAGTCGTGGACCGGGCGACCGGCCCGTGGCGCCGTGATCTACGAGATGCACGTCGGGACCTACACACCAGAGGGCACGCTCGACGCAGCCGCCCAGAGACTCGACCACCTGGTCGAGCTCGGCGTCGAGTTCGTCGAACTCCTCCCCGTCAACGGTGTGAACGGCGAGTGGAACTGGGGCTACGACGGGGTCGCCTGGTACGCGGTGCACGCCCCGTACGGCGGTCCCGACGCCTACGACCGGTTCGTCGACACGGCGCACTCACTCGGCCTCGGGGTCATCCAGGACGTCGTCTACAACCACCTCGGCCCGAGCGGCAACTACCTGCCGCTGTACGGGCCGTACCTGCTGCAGGGGCTCGGCAACACGTGGGGCGACTCGGTCAACGTCGAGCACCCCGAGGTCCGTCGGTACGTGCTCGACAACGTGCGCATGTGGTTCCGCGACCACCACGTCGACGGGCTCCGGCTCGACGCCGTGCACGCGATCCGCGACACCACCCGACCGCACGTGCTGGCCGAGATGGCCGACGAGACCGACGCGTACGGCGCCTTCGTCGGTCGTCCGCTGTCACTGATCGCCGAGTCGGACCTCAACGACCCGGTGATGTTCCGCCCGCGGGAAGCCGCCGGGTACGGACTCGCCGGACAGTGGTCCGACGACTTCCACCACGCGGTGCACGTGGCGCTGACCGGTGAGACGAACGGCTACTACGCCGACTTCGCGCCGCTGTCGGCGCTCGCGAAGGTGCTCGAGCACGGGTTCTTCCACGACGGCACGTGGTCCTCGTTCCGTGGCGGACGGCACGGGCAGCCGATCGACCGCGGGACCTCCCCCGCGACCGCCCTGGTCGTGACGAACCAGAACCACGACCAGATCGGCAACCGGGCCGCCGGCGACCGCCTCGCTGCGACACTCGACGACGAGGGGCTGGTGATCGCGGCGGCGCTCACCCTGCTCGGTCCGTTCACGCCCATGCTGTTCATGGGCGAGGAGTTCGCCGCGACGACGCCGTGGCAGTTCTTCACGTCGCACCCGGAGCCCGAGCTCGGCAAGGCGACGGCCGACGGCCGCATCCGCGAGTTCGCCCAGCACGGCTGGGACGAGTCCTCCGTGCCGGATCCGCAGGACCCGACGACGTTCACGAACTCGAAGCTCGACTGGGCGGACGTCAGTTCCGAGCGGGGAGCGGCGATCCTGCGCGCCTACCGGGTGCTCGTCGCACTGCGGCGAACCGACCAGGCCTTCGTCGACCACCGGTACGCGGCGAACGCGGTGCGGTTCAGCGAGGACCGACGCTGGCTCGTCCTCACCCGCGGGCTGCTCGGCCCCGACGTCGCGCCGGTGCACATCGTGGTGAACTTCCTCGACGACGCGGCCGAGGTGCCCGTCCCCGGCGCGACCGGCGAAGAGCTCTACCGGTTCGGCGCGGCCGAGGTCGCCACCGACTGCGTGCGGTTCCGCGGGCGGGGTGTGGTCGTGCTGCGCTAGCCCCGGCGTCTGTCGCGCGGGCCGGCCACGGGTGCCCGGTGGCCGGCACCGGTCCACGAAAGCGACAGTGTCCCGCGAACGGTCCGCGGAACACTGTCGCTTCGGCGTCGTGGTTCGACGTCGTGGTTCAGCGTCGTGGTTCAGCGATGACCCGAGCGGCCCAGGTCAGCCGGGGGTCAGGACGCGTGGTCCGCCACGGCGTGCGCGTTCGTCCGCACCGACGGCAGCTTCCGGTGGTCCTTGACCAGGGAACGGGTCTCGCGGATGCGGCGGTCGATGCCCCACTTCGTCACCAGGGCCAGGCTCTCGCGCACGATGTTGCCGCTCATCTTGGAGACGCCGAACTCGCGCTCGGTGAAGGTGATCGGGGTCTCGACGACCCGCAGTCCGGCCTCGAGGGCGCGCCAGCACAGGTCCACCTGGAAGCAGTAGCCCTTCGAGGCGACCCCGGCCAGGTCGATCCGTTCGAACGCCCGTGAGGTGAAGACCCGGAACCCGCCGGTGGCGTCGCGGACCGCGATGCCGAGGGCCAGGCGCGTGTAGAGGTTGCCCCCGCGGGACAGCAGCTCGCGGTACCAGGGCCAGTTCTCGACTTTCCCGCTTGCGATCCACCGGGACCCGAGGACGAGGTCGTTCGTGTCGGCGAGCTCGAGCATCCACGGCAGGTACTCCGGGTGGTGCGAGCCGTCGGCGTCCATCTCGACGAGCTTGTCGTAGCCGTGCTCGAGACCCCAGGCGAATCCCGACAGGTACGCGCCGCCGAGGCCGTCCTTGACCGTGCGGTGCATCACGTGCACCCGGTCGGTCTCGCCGGCGATCGCGTCCGCGATGTCACCGGTGCCGTCGGGCGAGTTGTCGTCGACGACGAGCACGTGGACCGTGTCGTCGGTCGCGGCGAGCGTGCGCTCGACGATGGGACGGACGTTCTCTGCCTCGTCGTAGGTCGGGATGATGACCAGTGTCTCGCTCATGGTGCTCCTCGTGCTCCACATCGAATGTATCGGTCGGTGTTTGGGTCAGTCCGACGAGAGGTCTGCGAACACGATCAGATTGTCCGTGTAGTGCCCGGTGGCGGTGTCGAACACGCCGTCGCAGGTGATCAGTCGGAGCTGTGGGGTCGGGGTGGTGCCGTAGACGTCGCTCGTCGGGAACGCCGACTTGGCGGCGCGCTCCGAGCGGTCCACGGTGAAGGTGCGGGTGGTGCCGTCGGACATCGCGACGTGGATCGCGTCACCGGCGACCAGTTCGTCGAGCCGGAAGAACACCGCGGCGCTCGTGGGGCTGTCGACGTGGCCGGCGATGACGGCCGGGCCGACCTCGCCCGGCACGATGCCGTCGCTGAACCAACCGGCGCTGTCCCAGTCGACGGGCGGGTCGAGTTCGCCCGCGGAGCCGCGGTGCAGGTCCTCCAGCCTCGACTGCACGCCGATCGCGGGGATCGAGACGCTGACCGGGGTCGCGGTGGAACGAGCGTCGGGTGCCGCGGGGTCCTGGAATCCCTCGATGCCCGACCCTGCAGAAGCAGAAGCAGAAGCAGAAGCAGAACTCGACGGCGCCGAACCGGCCCGACCGTCCGGCCCGTCGGTGCCGACGGTCGACGCGAGCGCCACACCGGTGACACCGCCGCCCACGAGCACCGTGGCCAGCACGGCCCCGATCACCACGCCACGACGTCGGAACACCGAACCGCGCCCCGCGGACCGTCGGCCGGTCACGACGCTCCTCCGGCCGTCGTCGCGCAACCGCCGAGCACGTCCGAGGTCAGCATGGTGGCACCGAGTGCCGCCCAGGCGTCCCCGTAGTACGTCGGCGTGGTCGCCGCCGTCCGGTCGGCCCGTTCCAGGTCGTCGGCGACGGCACCGGAGGACCCGGCTGCCGCACCGGAGGACCCCGCGGCGTGCTCGGCCGCCGCCCGAGCGGTGTACGCCAGGGCGTTCGTGTCCCCGGTCACCGCGGTGCCGCCCAGGTCGAGCTGCGACGCGAGCTCAGTCGTCCGCCGCAGGGTCGGGGCGAGCGCTCCGGCGAGGGCGCGGTCGTCGGCGGAGCAGGCCTCGGCGTAGCGGACCGGGGTCCGCATCGCGTCGTAGCCGTACAGCACACGCTGGTCCCCGCCGGTGGCCGGCATCGGGTCCACGGTGCCGTCGGCGTGCACCTGCGACCAGTCGCTCGGCAGCTGAGACTCGTCGAGCACGGCTGCCGTCACGGCACGCGACCCGCGGTCGAGTGCGGTCCAGCGGTCGTCACCCGTGGCCTTCGCGAGCACCGTGAAGGCCGCCGGCGAGGCGTACGAGGCGTTGTACCGGTACGGCTCGGAGTCGGCCCACGGCCCGGGCAGCAGGATCGTGCCGAGGTCCGTCTCCGCCGTCTCGTGCTGCAGGATCGCCGCGGCGATGCGCTTGCCGGCGGCGGTGTACCGGTCCTCGCCCCAGGCGTCACCGGCGAGCACGAGGGCCCGAGCGGCGTCGAGGTCGGCGTCACTCGCGGACTGCTCGTCGGCGACACCGTCGTCGGGCGTCCAGCGCCAGGCGAGCAGGTCGTCGTCGGTCAGCATGTGCGTCTTCGTCCACTTCCAGATGTCGTCGAACCGGTCACGGTCATCGTTGGCGAAGGCGATGAGCAGCCCGTAAGCCTGTCCCTCGCTGACGGTGTCGTCGCCCTGGTCGGTGCGGACGACGCGGCCGTCCTGCACGTACCGGTCGAGGAACTCTGTCCGGAGCTCCTCCGGGGAGCGCGCCGCGTCGGGCGCGCTGGTCGAGGTCGGGGTGGCGACCGAGCCGCCGTCGGCCGTCGGGTCCTGTCCCCACGGCCGCACCGCGATGAGTGCGACGCCGACGGCGGCGACCACCGCCGCTGCGGCGGTGACGGGTATCCAGGTCCTGCGGGTCATGCTGGCCTGCCTTTCCGTGGATGGTGACGTGGGCACTGGACGGGGGGGCCCACAACGCCGGTTCCGGGCCGACGCGCCAGCGGCGGACCGGCCGTGCCGGTGGGGAGGCCCGGATCACGTGAGCGTGTCGGCGCACGTGATCCGTGCCTCCCGGCCAGGGCGTCAGCGGTACAGCGAGCGGAGCGCTGCGATGGCCGCGTGGACCGCTTCCGTCATCGGGCGGTCGGCGGCCGCGCCGCCGCCACCCGTCTGCACGCCGCCGGTCGGCGTCGCGGCGGTGGCCGCGGCGTCCGTGACCGGCACGACCGTCAGGTCACCCTTGCTGTCGTCGAGGACGAACAGGGTGGAGACCGTGTTGCCCGCCAGGTCGACACTGGCGGTGCCCTGCTGGCCGCTGCCGGAGACGTCGAGCGTCCACTTGCCCGAGTCGACCGTGGCGTACTTCGTGGCGGTGCCGAACTTCGCGCCCTCGGCGATGGCGGTGCCCTCGGAGGTGCTCACGTCGACCTGCTTCGCGGTGGTGGCGGCCTGGACCAGCCGGAGCTTCGCCTTGCCGTCGCCGGGCTGCTGCAGGTCGTCGGTGAACGCCGTCGTCTTGAGGTCGGTGTTCTTGCCGTAGGCGACGACGGTGCTCGCGTCACCCTTGTCGACCTTGACGTCCGTCGAGATCACGGGGGTGGAGTCCGGGGCGTCCGAGGCCCGCATCGACAGTACGTAGGTGCCGACCGGGAGCTCCTGGTACTTGCTGACCTGGCCGTAGGTGACGTCGTCGAGCTCGAAGACCGTCTTGCCGCCGGACAGGCTGGACAGCTCGACGTCGACGCCCTTCGTGTCGGGCGACAGGTGTCCGACGCGGAGCCAGCCCTCGTCGGCCGTGGCGGCGGAGGCGGTCTGGGGTGCGGCGAGTCCGACGGTCGCGGCGACGAGGGTCGCTGCGAGTGCGCCGACGACGACGGTGCGGCGTCGCTGGGTGTGTGCGGTCATGGTCGTGCTCCTTCGGGTCGTGGTGCTGGTCCGGTGCTGTGCGGTGGTGGTGCGTGCCGGGGTCGTGCGGGCCGCCCCGCGAGCGGGCGAAATGCCGGGGTCGGTGCCCGGAGCACCCGGGCATTTCGCCCGCTCGGCGGCCCGCTCGGCGGTGGGGGAAGCAGCCCGGCGGATCACGAGGCGCTCGTCGCGGTCGTGGTCGGGTCCGCCGGGGTGTACGTGACGGTGAGGCGTTCGCCATCGCGCTCGACCGAGGCCGGGCGGAACGTGTCGGGCATGGCGCGCAGGGTGGCGGCCACACGCTCCGCCGAGGCAGCGTCGCTCGTGTGCAGGACCGCGGTGCGGAACGGCTGGCCGGTCTCGCCCGTCAGCGGGGTGAACCGGTCGACTCGGACGTCCTGGTCGGCGAGCACCTGGCCGAGCGCGATCATCGCCCGAGAGTCGACCTGGCCGGCACGGAACTGGGACTTCGTGCCGTCGTCGGCCCGGAGTGCCGGGTTCGACGCCAGCTCGGTGCCCATCGTCTTGCGGACGTCGCTGGCCCGGGTGATCGCGGCCTGCGCAGCCGTCGAGCCCTCGGCGTGGATCCGTCGGACCTCGACCTGCTGGTCGCCGGTACCGAACGTCGCGACGGCCGTCGAGTTCTCGATCGCCTGACGGATGTCGGACGACGAGTTGCCGCCGGTCCGCATCGAATCCGTCGTGATGACGTAGTCCGAGTCCTTCCAGCCGTTCGGCGACTGGCGCTCCACGGCTCCGTCGGTGTCGAGCTTGTAGTACCAGACCACGTTGTTCCGGGCGAAGCCGTCGTCGACGAGGTCGACCCACATGGCGTCGTCGACGAGCAGACGCGAGGACTTTGACACGTTGTCACCGACCCACTGCTCGGCCTGCTGCATCGGCAGGTCCAGGTTGCCCAGGACGAAGCCGCGGAGCTGCGTACCCCAGAGCGGCACGGCCACCACGAGGGCGACGGCGGTGGTGACGGCCCAGGTGATGCCGAGGCCGCGACGGGTGGCACCACTGAGCCGGGTGCGGGTCCGGGTGCGACCGGCGATCGCCAGGACGGCGCGCTCGGCCGTGTAGGCGACCAGCAGCGCGGCGAACGGGATGAGCATGATCACGTACGGCACCGGCAGGTAGCCGTTCGGACGGAACATCATCGCGAGCAGGAAGACGAGCATCGCGGCGATCGGGCGGACCCGACGCAGGAACAGCCCCACGATCGCGGCGACCGAACCGAGCACGATGAACACCGGGTCGAGCGCCCACCACTGCGAAGCGGCGGCGTTCGCCAGGCTGCCCGCGTCGAACAGCGAACCGGAGGCCGAACGGGAGCCGAGCTGGTAGGTGATGCCCTCGAGCAGGCTGACACGCCCGCTGCTCGGCAGGAGCTCACCCTTCACCGCGGCGAGCAGCAGGTACCCGCCGCCGATGACGACGAGGACGGCCCCGGCGACGCTCAGCGTGTACCGGCGGGTGCTCTTGTCGGCGCGACGGACCGCCATCCAGATGAGGAACGGGAGCGCGAGCAGGTACGTCTCCTTGGAGAGCACGGCGATGCCGAGGCACGCTGCGGCGCCGGCGAACCCGGCGAGCTGCTGCCGACGGCTCAGTACGAGGACGAACGCGGCGAGCAGCCACGGCGTCGCGACGTTGTCGATGTAGACCGTGCGGTGGTACTGCAGGGCCAGCGGCGACAGCGCGAACACGAGCCCGGCGGCGGCGGCCGTGATCCGGCCTGTGCCGAGTCGGCGTGCCAGGACGAACAGCAGGATGCTCGAGACGGCGGAGAAGAAGACCATCGCCTCGCGGCCGGCCTCGACGGCGAACGGGTAGCGCGCGAACGCTCCGGTCAGCCCGGTGTACCCGGCGATCTGGACCCAGCCGAGCGGCGGATGGTCGTACCAGTACGTGTAGTGCGTGATCTCGCCGAGGTGCATGATCGCCCAGGCCTGCGCCGTGTACGTGCCCTCGTCGTCGATCCGCTGGGGCGTGCCGGACATGTTCCAGGCCTGCACGACGACGGTGATCGCGACGACCGGCAGCAGCCAGGTCAGGCTCGCGGCGTGCCTGCGGAACCAGGCGCCGATGCGGCTCCGGTCGCCGGCAACGGCACCGCGGATCGGGATGCCGGTGGTGTTGGTGATGCTGGCGGTCATCGGGTCCCTCCTGTGGTCGTGCCGGCGAGCTCACGCTCGGAAGACGAAGACGAAGACGAAGACGAAGACCCGCCCGCGGACCCGGTCAGCTCGGACGCGAAGCCGACGACCTCGGCCGGCTGCTCCGCGTTGCGGTGCTGTCCGGTGTGCTCGGTCTTCTCCCAGCCGTTCTGGCCCTTGGCGTGGCGCACGACGGCACGGACCGCCGCTGCGGCGAGGAAGATCTGGTACGGCACCAGGCCGAGCACGAGCTTCACGTAGTCACGGAAGCGGACCTTCTCCTTGTAGAGGCGGCCGAACTCGTTCAGTCCGACGACCTCCACCGCGAGCAGCATGAGCGTCGGCGCCACCGGGATGAACGACACGAGCGCGATCGCCGTGGGCACCTTCACGAACAGGATCATCAGGACGCTGAGCGGGATGAGCAGACCGGTCGCTGCCTGGATGAACGGCATGGTCAGCATGTAGCGGGCGAAGAAGCGCTGTCGGAACGACGGCAGCTTCTTCCACTCCCCCTTGCCGAGCACCTGCAGGAAGCCCTGGTTCCAGCGCGTCCGCTGCTTGAGCAGCGACGCGAAGGTCGGCGGGGTCTCCTCGCGGGTGACGGCCTCGGGGCTGTAGGCCACGACGACCTTCGCGCCGTCGGCTGACAGCCGGACACCGAGCTCGCAGTCCTCGGCCAGGCAGTGCGCGTCCCAGCCGTTCGACCAGTCGAGGCGCTCCTTCGTCACGAAGACGGTGTTGCCGCCGAGCGGGATGAACTTCGAGCCGGCGTGGAAGTGCAGGCGCGAGCGGAACCAGAAGTAGTACTCCAGCACGTTCCGGAGCGACCACCAGCTGGACTTGAAGTTCATCAGCTGCACGCCGCCCTGGACGACGTCGGCTCCGGTCTCCTGGAACCGCGAGTCCACCAGGGTGAGCAGGTGCGGGTACACCTCGTCCTCGGCGTCGAACACGCCGACGACGTCGCCGGTCGCGTACTGCAACGCCAGGTTCATCGCCTTCGGCTTGTTCTTCGGCAGCGTGTCGTCGACGACCACTCGGATCAGTTCGGGGTGACGGGCCGCGGCGGCACGCACGACGGCGTCCGTCTCCGGGTCGTCCTCGCCCACGATCGCGATGATCTCGAAGTCCGGGTGGTCCTGCTTCGCGAGCATGTCGAGCGTCTGGCCCATGACCTCCTGCTCGTGCCGTCCGGGCACCAACAGGGTGAAGCGGTGCGCGGCCGGGCGCGGGGTCTGACTGAAGCTGGTCGACTTCAGGGCGTCACGGGAGCGCCATGCGTGCAGCATCCACCAGAGCGTCGTCAGCGCGACGATCGTGAGCAGCACGGAGATGGCGATGAGGGCGGAGTACCCGATCCACTCGCCCAGCGACCAGGCGGCCTGCTGGGCGGCCCCGGAGCCCCCGGTCGGGACGTCGGTGGTCCCTCGGTTCGGGACGCTCGACGGAGCGGTCCCTTCGTTCGGCTGGAGCAGCGGCCCTGCGGCCGTGAGCAGCGTGGCTGAGATGGTCATGCGGCGAGCCCCTTCGTGCGACGAGCTTCGGTGGAACGGAAGACGAGGGCCTTGTACGCGGCGAACCGGAAGGCGGTTCCGAGCACGAGGCCGACGCCGTTGCCGGCGACGTTGTCGGCGAGGGTCGAGGTGAACCCGAGGACGTAGTGCGAGACGAACAGGCAGGCTGCGGCGATGGCGAGCCCGATCAGGTTCGTGGCGGCGAAGAGCAGCCCCTCGCGCACGGTCTCGCGGCGGCCGGTCTGGCGCTCGGCGCGGAACGTGATGAAGCGGTTGCCGATCCACGCCACGGCGGTCGACACGACGGCCGACACGATCTTCGCGGCGATGGGACCGTCGGGCATGACGGTGGCGCGCAGCAGGTTGTAGATGCCCAGATCGATGACGAAGCAGACGGCACCGATCGTGCCGAACGACGCGAGTTGCCTCGCGGTGGCGAGCAGGCGAGCGACCGTGCCGGGTCGCACGGTCGGCTCCGCGCCGGTGTCGGGTGACACCAGAACGGGGGTATCAGTTCGGGTCATGCCCCCGATTCGGGGGTAACCGGATCGTGGTTTGGGAGGGGTACAGACTTACCCAGGTCTCTGCCAGTTCCACGACACGTGCTGTTCACATGGGCTACAGACGGCCGGTCTGCGCAGACCGGACCGGTCTGTGCAGGCACACGACAAAACGGACGGGAGGCCCGTGGCGGCGTCGCCACGGGCCTCCCGTCCGATGGTGGGTCGCGTCTCAGGCGGGACGCTGCGCCGGGGACACGGTCTTGGACGCGTCGCGCTCCGGGAGGTCACCCAGCGCCGCGTCGATGGCGGCGAGCGCGTCGGCGTCGAGCGTGACGCCCGCGGCCTTGACGTTGTCCGTGACCTGCTGGGGACGCGAGGCGCCGACGATGGCGCTGGCCACGTTCTCGTTCTGCAGTGTCCACGCGATCGCGAGCTGTGCGAGCGTGAGTCCGGCCTGGTCGGCGACGGGCTGCAGGCGCTGCACGGCTTCGAGGACCTCGTCGCGCATGAACCGCTTGATCATGTCCGCCCCGCCCTTCTCGTCCGTGGCGCGGGACCCCTCGGGCAGCGGCTGACCGGGCTTGTACTTGCCCGTCAACACGCCCTGCGCGATCGGCGACCAGACGATCTGCGACAGGCCGAGCTGCTTCGAGGCGGGGACGACCTCGCCCTCGATGACCCGCCACAGCATCGAGTACTGCGGCTGGTTCGAGATGAGCTGGAAGCCGAGCTCCTTCGCGAGCGCGGCGCCGGCGCGGATCTGCTCGGCGTTCCACTCGCTGACGCCGATGTAGAGGGCCTTGCCCTGGCGGACCACGTCGGCGAAGGCCTGCATGGTCTCTTCGAGCGGGGTCTCGTGGTCGTAGCGGTGGGCCTGGTAGAGGTCGACGTAGTCGGTCTGGAGCCGCTCGAGCGAGCCGTCGATCGACTCCATGATGTGCTTGCGGCTGAGGCCGGTGTCGTTGTGCCCCTTCGGGCCGGTGGGCCAGTAGACCTTCGTGAAGACCTCGAGACCAGCGCGCCGCTCGCCCTTGAGGGCATCGCCGAGGACCTTCTCGGCCGCCGTGTTGGCGTACGCGTCGGCGGTGTCGAACGTGGTGATCCCGGCGTCGAGCGCTGCCCGCACGCACTGGGTGGCGACGTCGTTCTCGACCTGCGAGCCGTGCGTCAGCCAGTTGCCGTACGTGATCTCGGAGATCTTGAGTCCGGAGTTTCCCAGGTACCTGAATTCCATGGTCCCGACGCTACTGGAGGCCCCCGACAACCGAGGGGCCCCGCCAGTGCCTGCCACCCCGGCCTGGCGCGGGGCCGGGCCGGGCGGGCGGGCGGCGGGCGAGCGGCGGGCGTGCGACGGCGGGGCGGCGCGGCGGGCGGCGGGCGGCGGGCGGGCGTGCGACGGGCGGGCGGCGGGCGGGCGTGCGACGGGCGTGGTGCGCTCGGTCGTCTCCGCGAGCGGGCGAAATGCCCGAGTACTCCGGCCGCAGCACCCGGCCAATAGGCCCGCTCGCGTCGTCATCGCCGACGTCGTGGCCGCGGCAGCGCCTCCCAAGCCCGACGTGCTGACGCTGCCGCCGCGGTCCCGACCGCTCAGCCATTCGCGGCGGCCCACTCGGGTGCCCCCCCGTGAGCGGGCGAAATGCCGCGGTCGGCACGTGCACGTCCCCCGGTGTTTCGCCCGCTCGGCTGCAGCGTGATTCCTCCACAGGGGCGCCAGCACCGCGGTCCGTCCACACGGGAGGCACGACTCACCACCGTCGCGCCCGCCCGGCTCCACGATGTGGACATGACCGCCAGACGCCGACTCCCCTTGATCCTGCGGGACGCCTCGTTCCGCGTCCGGGACGCCCTGCATCGAGGGGTGTCGCGCGGCCGGCTCGACGCACGAGACCTCGTTCGCCCGTTCCACGGGATCCGGTCCGCGACTCCGCCACGATCCGTCGAGGAACGTGCCCGAGCACTCGCTCCCCGGCTGCGGACGGATCAGGTGTTCACACACGTCACGGCCGCCGCGATCCTCGGGATCCCACTCCCCCGGCGGTTCGAGGGCACGCCACGGCTCCACGTCACGACGGTCGGGGTCGACCAAGCACTCCGGGTTCGAGGAGCCGTCGGCCATCGCGCCCGAAAGGGCACGATCCGCACGACGCAGAGTCGAGGAGTGCGGTTGAGCACCCCCGCGGACACGTTCGTCGCGCTGAGCACGATGTTGACGCTGGAGGAACTGATCATCGCCGGTGACGCCCTCGTCGGCTGGCTCGGGTGGGCCACGCTCGACGAACTCGCCCGAGCGGTGGGGCGGCGGCGAGGAAAACGAGGGGTCGTGAAGCTCCGTCTCGCGCTCGAGGAGATCCGGCAGGGATCACGCTCGCCCGGCGAGACCCGGACCCGTCTGGCACTCGTGCGCAGCGGGCTTCCGCAGCCGGCCCTGAACCACGACGTGATCGTGGACGACCGGTGGATCGCCTGTGTGGACCTCGCGTACCCCGAGGCCCGGGTGGCGATCGAGTACGAGAGCGATCTCCACCGCACGGATCCGGCAACGTTCAGGAAGGACCTGACTCGTGGCGAGCACCTGAAGCACGAGGACTGGTGGCTGGTCCGAGCCACGGCAGACGATCTCGGGCGCGGACTCGATCGCTTCGTGCAGCGGATCCGTCGACTCCTCGAAGTCGGGTACAACGCGCGACACGACCACCGCTTCGCGACACTTCGGTGAACAATGGTTGACGCTTCAACCAAAAGGGTGCACACTGGCGTAGTATCAGGTTGATGCAGGCGCATGGATCGCGTCGCACCACAGACTCTCGTTCGGAAGAAGGACCACCATGACGCTCACCTCCGCAACCGTTCCCGGCTACCAGACCGGTACCTGGAAGATCGACCCGACCCACTCCGAGGTCACCTTCTCGGTCCGCCACCTCGCCATCAGCAAGGTCAAGGGCAAGTTCGAGACGTTCGACGCCACCGTCGTCACCGCCGAGAACCCGCTCGAGTCGACCATCGAGGCGGCCATCGACGTCGCGTCGATCAACACCGGCCAGGAGCAGCGCGACCAGCACCTCAAGACGAGCGACTTCTTCCTGACCGAAGAGCACCCGCAGCTCACCTTCCGTTCGACGGGCATCGAGGCCAAGGGCGACGACCTGCACATCTCGGGCGACCTGACCCTGCGCGGTGTCACGAAGCCCGTCGTCCTGAAGGCTGAGCTCGGCGGCTTCACCACCGACGGCTACGGTCAGGTCAAGTTCGGCGCCGAGGCGACCACCAAGATCGACCGCACCGAGTTCGGTGTCAACTGGAACGCAGCGCTCGAGGCCGGCGGCTTCACCCTCGGCAACGACGTGACGATCAACCTCGACGTCCAGTTCGTCCTCCAGGCGGCCTGAGTCCCCTCGGACTCGCCATCTGACTGAGGGCACCGAACAGCAGCACCCGAACCCGAGACACACGCCCCGGCTCCCCACGGAGCCGGGGCGTTCGTCGTCCCAGCCACCGTCCGGCCCCGCGGCCCTGCGGCCCTGCGGCCCGAGCACACTGCCCGACAATGTGCGGCGAGCGGGCGAAACACCCGCCCCCGCCGACGCTCGCCCCAGGCATTTCGCCCGCTCGGCCCGGCAGACGCACATCGACAGGCCGATCCGGAGCCGCCGACTCGTCGCTCCACCAGGCGCAAGAGCGCCCCGCTCCCGCGGCGTGAGCGGGCGTGAGCGGGTGGAAACGCAGGGTGGGCGAGCGCGGGACCCCGGCATTTCGCCCGCTCGGCGCCAACCGCGGCAGCCTGCCAGAACGCCGGAACCGCGGCAGCGCGACCGCAGGCCCCTGGGGTGCTCGGCGGCGTAGCGTTGGGCAGCGGGTGCAGGCTCTCCACGCGCTCGGGAATCCGCACCACGAGCAGCGAGTTGTACCGCCGCACACGAACAAGAACACCAGCACGAGCACCAGCACGAACACCGACACGAACGGGAGCACCACCATGGCCACCGACTGGATCGCGATGCAGGCCCTCGCGGCAGCTGAGTTCGGCCGCCGCGTCGCCGCCGTGACGGACTGGGACGCCGCCACCCCCGACTCCGAGTGGACCACCCGCGACCTCGTCGCCCACGTCGTCGACGAACAGCGTTGGATCCCGAAGCTCCTCACGGGGTGCGACTACGCCCAGGCCGAGGCCGACCTCGAGTCGATCGGCGATGACCTGGTGGCCGAGTGGCAGCGCTTCGCCTCCGCCGCGACCGACGCCTGGCGGAGCGCCCCGAAGGACACCCCCGTGCACCTGAGCACCGACGTGGTGCCGGCCGGCCAGTACCTGACCGAGCAGACCAGCGACATCACCATCCACACGTGGGACCTGGCGCGGGCGACGGGTACCGACGAGACCCTGCCGGACGAGCTCGTGCAGGCGGTGTGGGAGTACTTCGAGCCGCAGATCGAGGACCTCGCCGCCACCGGCCTCTACGCCGCCCCGGTCGACGTCACGGACGACGCCCCGCTGCAGGTGCGCCTGCTCGCCGTCACAGGCCGCGATGCGAAGGTGAGCGCATGAGCAACCCAGCACCGGGCGACGCAGCAACCGGCAACGCGGCAAGCACGAACACCACGCGCCTCGGCGCCTCCGGCCTCGAGATCAGCAGCATCGTCCTCGGCATGATGTCCTACGGCGCCCCCGACCGCGGCTCGCACGCGTGGAGCGTCGGCATCGACGAGGCCCGGCCCTTCGTACGACGCGCCTTCGACGCCGGCATCACCACCTTCGACACGGCGAACGTGTACTCCGACGGCTCCAGCGAGGAGATCACCGGCACGCTCCTCAAGGAGCTCGCCCCGCGCGAGGACGTCCAGGTCCTCACGAAGGTCTTCAACCGCATGCGCCCGGGGCGGAACGGCGCCGGGCTCTCCCGCGTCGCGATCATGCACGAGATCGACGCGTCGTTGACCCGCCTCGGCACCGACTACGTCGACCTGTACCAGATCCACCGCTTCGACCCGGTGACCCCGATCGAGGAGACGATGGAGGCCCTGCACGACGTCGTCAAGGCCGGCAAGGCCCGCTACCTCGGTGCGAGCAGCATGTGGACGTGGCAGTTCGCGCAGATGCAGCACGTCGCCGATCTGCACGGTTGGACCCGCTTCGTCAGCATGCAGGACCAGTACAACCTGCTCGAACGCGAGGAAGAGCGCGAGATGCACCCCTTCGCGCACGCGACGGGCGTCGGCGTGATCCCGTGGAGCCCCCTCGCCCGCGGCAAGGTCACGCGGCCGTGGGACGCCGACGGCTCCGGTTCGCGCGCGAGCACCGACGAGTTCGGCAAGACGCTGTACCGCCAGGACGAGGACGCGAACCGCGCGATCGTGGGAGCCGTCGAGTCCGTCGCGAGCGACCGCGGCGTGAGCATGGCGCAGATCGCCCTGGCGTGGGTGGCGGGCAAGCCCGCGGTGAGCGCGCCGATCGTCGGTGCGACGAAGGAGCACCACATCGACGACGCGGTCGCGGCCGCCGCGATCACGCTGACCGACGACGAGGTGACGCGACTCGAGTCCGCGTACACGCCGCGGGTGCCGTCCGGTTTCTGACGCTCCCACGAGCGGACGGGAGGCGCGGGTCGACCCCGCCCCGCGCCTCCCGTCCGCGCTCAGATGCGTCTCCTGCAGGTGACACGCCGTCGTGTCAGCAACACGCCGTCGTGTCCGCAACACGCCGTCGTGTCCGCACGACGCCGTCGTGTCCGCAACACGCCGCCGTGTCCGCACGACGCCGCCGTGTCCGCGCGACGCCGCTCCGGCGTCGAGACGCCGCCGGATTCGGCGGCGTCTCGCCGTGACGACGGCGTCTTCCGTCCCTGACGGGCCGGGTCGGTCAGGCGACGGCGCCGCGCTCGCGCTCGAGGCGTGCGATGCGGACGAGCGCTGCGCGCTCAGTCCCCGTCTGGTTGCCGAGCACACCGCCGATGCCGTCGAGCACGAGACCGGTCGCCCGGCCGACGGGCAGCTCGACGGGGCCGATCGCCGGCGCCCGCAGGCCGAGCATCGACCGGTGGCGGGGATCGAGTGTCGACACCGCGCCCTGGAACAGTGCCTGGTACCCGGGCCGCAGCATCAGCGCGAGCGGCGGGTTCTTGATGAACTTGACGACGTCGCGGGTGCGGGCCGTGACCGCGAGTTCGCCGCGGTCCAGGTAGCCGTCCATCTGGGCGCGGAGTTCCGCCTCGGACTCCGGGGCGTCCTCGACGCGCATGAGCCGGCCGGCGGTCGCCCACTCCCGGACGTAGGCGTCGGCACCGCCGGGGATCGGGCCGCCCCAGCGCTGCGCGGCCCGGAGGAACGCGTCGGTGAAGGCGAGGTGCACCCAGCGGGCCAGGTCGGGGTCGTTCGCCGCGTAGTCGCGCGCGATGCCGTGGCCGTCGACGTACTGGCCGCGCACCCGCTCGTGCAGGCGCAGCACCCACTCACTCGCACCTCGAGCGGTCGCGGTGTCGCCGTGCGAGACCGTGTAGATCCACCGGATGGTGCCGGCGAGCCGTCCGAACGGGTCCTCGCGGTAACGGGAGTGGTCGGCGACGCCGGCGAGGGCACCGGGGTGCAGGGCCTGGACGAGCAGCGCGCGGACACCGGCGACGATCGTCTGCTTGCCGCCGTGCACCGCCCACGTCGCGGAACCGGGGCCGAAGAAGCCGGCATCGGTCCCCTGCTCGAGTTCGTCGATCCACTCCGGCTTGCTCGTCGCCCCACCGGTGAACGTGTCGTTGAGGCGGGAGCGGAAGGCATCGGAGACGGAGGGCATGGCGTCATCGTCCGTCCGCCCCCTGGGAACGCGCTCGGCTTCGTGCACCCCGGTCGTGACGGACGCCTCCCAGCGGGCCCGGGGGTGGCCCGCTAGGTTTGGTCGCGTGAGCATCGACACGCCTCGTCCCTGGCTTGCCTCGTACGCCCCGGGGGTCCCGCACGACATCGAGGAACAACACGGTTCCCTGTTCGACCTGGTCGAGGAATCCGCACGCCGGTTCCCGGGCCGGGTCGCGCTCGAGTTCTTCAAGCGGACCACGAGCTACGCAGACCTGCAGGAGCAGATCCTCCGCGCGGCGAACGGGCTGCGCAAGCTCGGTGTCGGTGCCGGCGACCGCGTGGCCATCGTGCTGCCGAACTGCCCGCAGCACATCGTGGCGTTCTACGCCGTCCTGCGTCTCGGCGGGATCGTGGTCGAGCACAACCCGCTCTACACGCCGCGCGAGCTCCGGCACCAGTTCGAGGACCACGGCGCGAAGGTCGCGATCGCCTGGGACAAGTCCGTCGCGACGCTGCAGGACTTCCCCGCCGACGTGGCGCTCGACGCGATCGTGTCCGTCGACCTGACCCGCGCGATGCCCCGCACCACCCGGATCGCCCTGGCCCTGCCGGTGGCGAAGGCCCGCGAATCGCGCGCGAAGCTCACCACCCCGGTGCGCGGCACGACGAAGTGGGACGACCTCGTCGGCACCCGCAAGCTGTCGAAGCGGCACCCGCGCCCGTCCACGGACGACATCGCCCTGATCCAGTACACCTCGGGCACGACCGGCACGCCGAAGGGCGCCGTGCTCACGCACCGGAACCTGTTGGCGAACGCCGCACAGGCCCGGGCTTGGGTGCCGCAGATCCGACGCGGCGACAACGTCGTGTACGCGGTGCTGCCGATGTTCCACGCCTACGGCCTCACGCTGTGCCTGACCTTCGCGATGAGCATGGCCTCGCGGCTCGTGCTGTTCCCGACGTTCGACCCGGCGCTCGTGCTCACCGCGATCAAGAAGCACCCGCCGACGTTCCTGCCGGCCGTGCCGCCGATCTACGCCCGACTGCAGCACGCAGCCGACTCGGCGAAGGTGTCGCTCGAGGGCATCGAGATCGGCATCTCGGGCGCCATGCCGCTGTCGCAGGACATCGTCGAACCGTGGGAGGCCCGGACCGGCGGGTACCTGGTCGAGGGCTACGGGCTGTCGGAGTGCTCCCCGGTGCTGATGGCCAACCCGGTGTCCCCGGAGCGTCGCCTCGGCTCGATCGGTCTGCCGTTGTCCTCCACCGAGGCCCGTGTGGTCGACCCCGACGACAGCACGAAGGTGCTCGGCGTCGACGAGTCCGGCGAGCTGCAGGTGCGCGGCCCGCAGGTGTTCCGCGGCTACTGGGGCAAGGCCGAGGCCACGGACGAGGTCTTCACGCCCGACGGCTGGTTCCGGACCGGCGACATCGTGGCGATCGGCGCCGACGGGTACGTCCGGATCGTCGACCGCCTCAAGGAGCTCATCATCACGGGTGGCTTCAACGTCTCGCCGTCCGAGGTCGAGGACGCCCTGCTCAAGCACCCCAGCGTCAAGGAGGTCGCGGTCGTCGGCATCACGCAAGCCGGCAACGAGCAGGTCGTCGCCGCGGTCGTGCCGAAGGACCCGTCGTCCTTCGACGCCGCAGCACTCCGGGCGTGGGCGCGCGACCAGCTGGCGGCCTACAAGGTGCCGCGCCGGGTCGTGGTGGTCGAGGACCTGCCGCGCTCGATGATCGGCAAGGTGCTGCGGCGGAAGGTGCGGGACCAGATCCTCGCCGACGACTGACCGACGGCGTGCCCGGGCACGGGCACGGGCACGGGGCAGCCCAGACCCACGTCAGCGCCGGCGTCGCCCCGGGAGCGCCAGCACGGCGAGCCCGACCACCACGAGCGTGATGCCACCCCACCCCGCCGCTCCGAGGTGCTCCCCCACCACCAGGACCGCCAGCACCGCGGCGATCACCGGCTCGAGCAACGACACCAGCGTCGCGACCGAGGCCCCGACCGACCGTAGGCCGACGGCGTACAGCGAGTGGCCGAGCACGGTCGGCACCACGGCCAGGTACAGGAACACCGGCCAGTTGCCCGCGTCGCCGAGGAACGGCGCTCCGGCGACGAACACGAGCACGACGAGCGGCACTGCAGCGAGCCCGAACACGGCGCCGACCAGCCCGCGGCCGTTCGGTAGCCCGGCTGCCACGGCTTCCGCACCCGGGCCGCCCGGCTCCGACACCGTCCCGGCCGCCGCGTGCAGCCCCCGTGCCACCGCCCACGAGTACAGCGCGTAGGTCAGCCCGGCGAGCAGGGCACTGGCGATCCCGAGCGCGAGTGCTCCCCCACCACCGCCGTGCTCCGAGCGCGCCAGCGTCACGACGACCATGCCGGCCACGCTCACCAGGGTGGCGACGACCCACCTGCTCGTGACGGGCCTCCTGTCCGACACCCACTCGACCAGTCCGGCGAACACGGGCGACGACCCGATGGCGATGGTGGTGCCGAGCGAGACACCGGCGTCGGCGAGGGCGGCGTAGAAGGCGACCGCGTAGACCACGAGTGCGGCGGCACCGAGGAGCGCCCAGCCCCGGGTGCGCCGTTCGGCGACGGCTCGGACGGTCCCGCGGCCGGCCACGGCGGCGAGCACCAGGCCGCCGATCCCGAAGGTGACCGCGCCGAACACGAACGCGGGTACCCCCGGGGCGAAGTGCGTCGCGGTGCCCGTGGTCCCCCACACAGCCGCGGCGACCACGACGGCGGCGAGTCCGCCGACCGGGGCCGGTGTGCCGCGGGGGCCCGCGGACACCGTCACGAGACGTGGATGGACGGGCGGCGGTGGACGTCGGGTTCGGCTTCGCGCAGGACCTCGCGCGTCACGGGTGCGACGTCGCCGACACCGGTGAACACGAACCGCAGGGCGTTCCGGATCGGGCTGCCCTCGTTCCACTCGAAGTAGATGCTCGGGACGACGCCCGCGGTGTCACGGATCGCGAGCAGCGTCGAGGCGATGGTGTTCGGCACGTTGCCCGACCGCACCCGGAGCACGCGGTGCCCGTGCACGACGTGCCCCTCGACCAGCAGGTCCTCCTCGAAGTCGGACGAGTCGGCGGGCAGGACCTCGAGGAACATCGTCGGGACCCGTGCCGGGATGCCGGAGTCACGGCGTTCCTCGCGGCCCTTCGCCCGGTACGCCTCGGCGGTGCCGGCACCCGGTTCGTTCGCGATGATGCACACCGAGCTGAACTGGTCGGCATCGGCCTCGACGAACTGCCGGGCTGTGGCGTCCAGCTCGATCGACGACGCCCGCAGTTCGAACGACCGGCGAACGCGCGAGACGAGCGACACCACGACGATGGCGATGATGAAGATCGCGGCGATCCGGACGCCGTCCGGCCGTTCGATGACGTTCGCGACGGTGGTGTAGACGAACACGACGGAGATGATGCCGAACGCGACGGTGCGCTTCTTCTGCTGCTTGCGCCGGGCCGACAGGGTGACGGCGACCGCGGCGCTGGTGATCAGGACGAGCACGCCGGTGGCGTAGGCCCCACCCTGCGCGTCGACGTTGGCCCGGAAGACGATCGTGATCAGGAAGGCGATGAGCGTGAAGATGATGACGAGCGGCCGGGTCGCCCGCGCCCACTGCGGGGCCATGCCGTACCGGGGCAGGAAGCGCGGCACCAGGTTGAGCAGGCCGGCCATCGCGCTCGCACCGGCGAACCACAGGATCGCGACGGTCGAGAAGTCGTAGATCGAGCCGAACACGCCACCGAGGTACTGGTGCGCCAGGAACGCCAGGGCCCGGCCGTTCGCACCGCCGCCCGGCTGGAACTCGTGCTGCGGGATGAGGAACGTCGTCGCGATCGACGAGGTGATGAGGAACGAGCTCATGATCACGGCCGCGACGGTCAGGAGCCGCTTCGTGCCGCGGATCCGTCCCTCGGGTCGGGCACTGGTGTCGTCGGACGCGTCGCCCCGCACCTGCGGCATCACCGCGACGCCGGTCTCGAACCCGGACAGGCCGAGCGCGAGCTTCGGGAACACCACGAGTGCGATGCCGATCATCACGAGCGGGTTGCTGTGCTGCGCGGTCAGCCCGGACCACCAGTCGCTGGCGACCATCGGGTGCTCGAAGACGTGCCAGAGCGCGACCACGACGACGACGGCGTTCAGCGCGAGGAACACCGCGACGAGCCCCACGGCGATGCCGATCGCCTCCTTGAACCCGCGGAGGAACACCAGGCCGAGCAACAGGAGCAGCGCGAGCGTGAGGGGCACCGGGATCTCGGTGAACCAGTGCGGCGTGTACGGGTTCTCGGCGATGTGCGCCGTGGCGTCCGCCGCCGACAGGGTCATCGTGATCATGAAGTCGGTGACGGCGAACCCGAGCAGGACGAGCACCAGGAGCTTGCCGGCCCACCACGGCAGCAGTTTCTCGAGCATCATGATCGAGCCGGCGCCCCGGAAGCTGTCGCTCGCGACCCGGCGGTACACGGGCAGCGCCCCGAAGAGCGTGACGAGCACGAGCACGATGGTCGCGATCGGTGACAGCAGCCCGGCTGCGAGCGCGGCGATCGCCGGCTGGTACCCGAGGGTCGAGAAGTAGTCGACACCGGTCAGGCACATGACCCGCCACCACGAGTGGGTCTTCTCGACCTCGACCTGGTGCGGTCCCTGGTGGGACGCCCCTTGGTGGGCGCCCTGCAGCATCCAGCGACGCAGTCGGGTGCTGCGGTCGAGGGCTGGCTCCGTGGCGTCGCGCTGGGCGGCCCGCTCGGCGTCTGTCGCGGTCACGAGGACTCTGTCGTGGTCACGAGGACGATGCTAAGCGGTCCGGGTGTCGCCCGCGCGCACCCTGGCGGCACCTGTGGACGACTGCTACTTCGCGCTGATGCGTGTGTACTTGTTCACGGCCCAGGGCACGAACACCACGAGCATCACGGCGATCCCGATCAGCACCGTCACGATCGGGTGCTGCATCGTCCAGATGTCCGGCACCGGGGCGGACCCGACGTTGCCGAACAGCTCGCGCGCCGCCTGCACCAGCGACGACACCGGGTTCCACTCGGCGAAGACCCGCAGCACCAGCGGCAGCGTGTCGCTCGGGACGAAGGCGTTCGAGATGAACGTCAGCGGGAACAGGATCATGAACGACGCGTTGTTGATCACCTCCGGCGTCTTCACGCTCATGCCGAGCAGCGCCATCACCCAGCTGAACGCGTAGCTGAACAGCAACAGCAGGGCGATGCCAGCCAGGAACTCGAGCGGCGACGAGTTGACCCGCCACCCGACGGCCAGTCCGGTGAGCATCATGATCGCCATCGAGATCGAGTTGAGCACGAGGTCGGAGTTGGTCCGGCCGACGAGGACCGCTGACGCCGACATCGGCAGCGTGCGGAACCGGTCGATCAGGCCTTCCTTCAGGTCCTGCGCCATCGCGGATCCGGAGAACGTGGCGCCGAACACGACGGTCTGCGCGAAGATGCCCGCCATCAGGAACTGCGTGTAATCGGTGCCCGCGACCGCGATCGCGCCGCCGTAGACCTGGCTGAAGAGCAGGACGAACATGATCGGCTGCAGCACCGCGAACACGAGCATGTCCGGTGACCGCTTGATCTTGATGAGGTTCCGCTTGGTGACGGTCCAGCCGTCCTCGAACCAGATCGCCAGGGGCGAGGTGACGACGACGGGCAGCTGCCGGCCCGGTGCGACGGTCGTGGCGGTCATCGGGCCGCCTCCTTCTGCTTGGTGGTGGCGGCTCCGTCGGTCTCGTCCTCGGTCGCGGCGTGGCCGGTGAGCCGCAGGAACACGTCGTCCAGGGTTGGTCGGCGCATGCCGGCGTCGTGGAGCTCGACACCCGCGTCACCCAGGTCGGCGAGCACCCGCTGCAGGGCGGTGGGCCCGGCCTCGACCGCGATGGCGTGGGTCCGGCCGTCACCGGACACCTCGACGTCACCGACGCCGTAGCGCCGCAGGACGGTCGTCGCGGCGTCGCCGTCGGTCTCGTGCACCAGGGTCACGACGACCCGGTGGCCGCCGACCTGTGCCTTGAGGTGGTCGGCGGTGCCCTCGGCGATGACCCGGCCGTCGTCGATGACCGCGATGTCATCGGCGAGCCGGTCGGCCTCTTCCAGGTACTGGGTGGTGAGCAGGACGGTCGCGCCCTCGGCCACCAGGCTCTCGATGATGCCCCAGAGCGCGAGCCGGCTGCGCGGGTCGAGGCCCGTGGTCGGTTCGTCGAGGAAGAGCACGCGCGGGTTCATCACGAGCGCGCCGGCGAGGTCGATCCGGCGTCGCATGCCGCCGGAGAAGCCCTTCACTGGGCGGTCGCCGGCCTCGGCCAGGTCGAACACCTCGATGAGCTCACGGGCGCGATCACGCGAGGTCTTCCGGCCCAGGTGGTAGAGCCGTCCGATCATCTCGAGGTTCTCGAACCCGGTCAGGTTCTCGTCGACCGCGGCGTACTGCCCGGACACCCCGATGGACCGCCGGGTGGCCTGCGGATCGGCGATCACGTCGATGCCGTCGATCGTGGCCGTCCCCTCGTCCGGGGTGATGAGGGTGGTCAGCACCTTCACGGTCGTGGTCTTGCCCGAGCCGTTCGGGCCGAGCAGCGCCTTCACGGTGCCCTGCGGGACGGACAGGTCGAGTCCGGCCAGCGCGTGCACCGGCCCGGACTTCGACTTGTAGGTCTTGGTCAGCCCGGAGGCTTCGATGATGGCCATGTCGCTCCTTCGTCGGACGCGGTGGGTACCCGGGTCCGGTGGAGCGACGGACGTCACTCAGACGTCGAAGTCACCACCACCGAAGTCGCTGAAGCCACCGCCGAAGTCGGATCCGCTGTCGCCCCAGCCCGCACTCTCGACCCCGCCGCCATCGGACGCGCCACCGTCGGCCGCACCGCCGTCACCGGAATCGCTCCCAGTGTCCTCCGAACCGCCGTCACCCGCAGCGTCTGTACCGCCATCGAACGATCCGGGGTCCGGCAGGAAGGCGCTCATGATCGCCGATCCGATGACGTAGCCGGCCAAGGTGCCGAGGATCGAGGCGCCGATCATGCTGCCGAACGACGGACCGCCGCGCTGGCCACCACCACCGCCGAAGCCGCCGCGACCGCCACCGACGCCACCGAGCGACCGCTCCATGAAGCCGGGCTGGCGGATCTCGGAGCGGGTCGCCGACTGTGCGAGCGAGCGCGGGTCGTCGCCACGAGGGGCCTCGCCGGGAGGCGCCGTGCGGGTGAACTCGTCGTAGACCATGCGGCGCTGCTCGTCGGTCAGCTTCGCGAACGCCTCGGCGTGCACCTCTTCGATGCGCTCCGGCGGGGCCGTGCGGAGCAGGTAGCGGTACCGCTCGACTGCGCGCTCGTCGTCGGTCGTCGCGGCGGGTCCGGAGGACGCGGACCCGGAGGACGCCGGCACCGGCACGGGCTGCTGGTACGACTGCTGGCCGTACTGGTAGCCCTGCTGCTGCGGCCGCTGCGGCTGCCCCCACTGGTTCTGCTGCGCGTCGTACTGCTGCACGCCATCGGTGCGGTCGCGGTCCGGACGTCCGAGCAGGCGGTCGAGGAATCCCATGGTCGATGCTCCTTCGAGGGCACGGTCGATCCGGTCGGACCAGCCGTGGACTGTCACCCTAGGGAGCCACGTCGGCCGCTGACTGAACGCCCGCTCAGAGTCAGCCGAGCGCCGTCGCGCCCGCGCCGACCCCGCCTCGCGCCTCCAGTCCGCACCGTGCGCACCTGCACAACCCGTGCCGGGTTGGCAGCACCGTGCGCGCCCACAGCGCCGCACCCAGCGGACAACGCCGCACCAGATCGCAGACCACGCACCGTGCGCGGCCGCGCCAGCGTCCCGCCGCCACTCACCCCGCGCCGAGCGCCGCCGTCCACACCGCGTGCAGCTCGTCGGCCGCGCCGGGGTGCGCCACGAGGAACGGCTCGCCCACCGGCGGGAAGCCCTCGACCGGACCGGAACGGGTCAGCACGACCCCGCCCGCCTCGTGCACGAGCAACACGGCTGCCCCGTGGTCGACCGGGTTGAACGCCGACACACACCCGCCGATCCCTCGTCCGGCCGCGACCTGCGCGATGGTCAACGTGCCGGATCCCTGCACCCGCAGTGTGCACGACCGGTCGGCCAGGGCGTCGAGGAACGCACCGAACCCGGGCCACGGCCGGTGCCCGTCGAGCTCCGTGCCGACGACGGCACCGGCGAGCGGACGAGGAGTGTCGTCCAACCGGAGCGGACGGTCGCGCAGGGTGGCACCGCGTCCGCGCCGGGCCTCGAGGACCTCGCCCCGCCACGGGTCGGCGACGACCCCGACGAGCGGACGGCCACCGCGGGTCAGGCAGAGCGACATCGAGGTCCAGGGGACGCCGTTCGCCAGGTTCGTGGTGCCGTCGACGGGGTCCAGGTACCAGCGGTGCCGGTCGCCGGGGGCGTCGCCGTACTCCTCGCCGGTGAAGCCGTGCGTCGGGAACGCCATCCGGACGCGGGACCGGACGTGCTGTTCGACCAGACGGTCCACGTCGGTGACGAGGTCCGCGGGGTTCGCCTTCGTGTGCACCTCGCTGACGGGGTGCTCGCGGGTGAACGCGATGACCTCGTGCGCGATGCGGTGCGCCAGGGCCTGGGCGCGCGAGGCGACCTCGGTCTCGGTCGGTTCGCGGTCCCGTTCCGGCCAGCCGTCCCGCTCCGCCGACGACAGCGCGGCACCGATCGCGCCGACGTCGTTCGTGGTGATCGAGTCGACGCCGAGCCGTGCCGCCCACAGGGCCGGTTCGGCTTCGTCGACGGTCCAGACGGAGACCCGCAGCCCGAGCGCGTGTGCGGCATCGATGGTGCGCGGGGTGAGGAACGCGATGTCGAGGTTCAGGGTCGACGGGGTCAGTTCCTCGAGGTCCGCCGGCGTGGGCGGGTCGAGCGACTCCCACGCGAGCCACACGTCGGCGTCAGGCAGCACCGAGCGGACCGCGAGCATCGCTGCCGGCGCCCCGCACCAGGCGACCGTGGTGGACGCGGTGGACCCCGCAACGGTCCGGGCCGCGACGAGCGCGTCGGCCGCGTCCGTCAGGTCCACGAGCAACACCGAGCGGCAGCCGTCGAGCCGTTCGAGCGCGGCGTCGAGTCGCGGGATCCGGTCGAGGCCGTTGCCGAGCCGGGCGACGTCGCACCAGTCGACGTCGGCCACCCGCCGGGCGTCGCCCCACATCCGGCCGAGCGTCTCGTCGTGCAGCAGCACGGCGACCCCGTCGGCCGTGCGACGCACGTCGACCTCGATCGCCTCGGCGCCGAGCGCCTCGGCGACCGCGATGGCGGGCAGGGTGTTCTCGCGCCGGACGCGCGGCGCACCGCGGTGGGCGACGAGACGTGGCGGACGCACGCCGGGCCTCCCGGTCGGGCTGGTGGTGACCACGTGGTCGGCGGGCGCCGACACCGGGGCGCTCATCGGGTGCTCTCGAGCAGCGCACCGTCACGGTAGACCAGCACCTCGCCGAGGCGGACCCCGGTCTCGGTGCCGACCGTCGGGGGCGCTCCGGTGACGAACGCGCGCAGCTCGGCGCCGTCGGCGGCCAGCACCACCTCGGCGAAGTGCCCGCGCATCAGCACGCGGGCGACGGTCGCGCGGAGCGGCGCGTCGGCGGCGAGCACGACCTGCTCGGGACGGATGAGCACCGTGTCCGCCACGGTCGGGCTGACCGATGTGCCGGCCAGGAACCGACCGGTGACGGGGCTCGTCGACCCGATGAACGACGCGACGAACCCGGTGGCGGGGCGGGCGTACAGCTCGGTCGGTGTCGCGATCTGCTCGATGCGGCCGTCGTGCATGACCGCGATCCGGTCGGAGACACTGAGCGCCTCGTCCTGGTCGTGCGTCACGATCACGGTCGTGATCCCGAGGCGCTGCTGGATGCGCCGGATATCGTCGCGGACGCTCACGCGGAGCTTCGCGTCGAGGTTGGACAGCGGTTCGTCGAGGAGCAGCACGTCGGGCTCCTGCACGATCGCCCGGGCCAGGGCGACACGCTGCTGCTCACCGCCCGAGATCGCGGTCGGCTTGGAGCCGGCGTGGTGCGTGAGCCCGACGAGTTCGAGCGCGTCCCGCACCCGCTCGGCGACCCGCTGCTTCGGCACACGCCGGGTCCGCAGCGGGAAGGCCACGTTCTGCGTCACGGTCATGTGCGGCCACAACGCGTAGTTCTGGAACACCATCGCGCTCGGCCGACGCTCCGGGCCGAGCGACGTGACGTCGCGGTCCCCCATCGTCACGACGCCGCCGTCGGCCGGCAGGAACCCCGCCACCATCCGGAGCGTGGTCGTCTTGCCGCACCCGGACGGGCCGAGCAGCGAGACGAGCTCGCCCTTCGCGACGTCGAGGTCGATGCCCGCGACGACGTCGCGTCCGCCGAGCGTCTTGCGCAGTCCGCGGATGGTGAGTCCGCCGGCGCGGGCAGAGTCGGTCGTACTGCCGTCGGCCGGGAGGCCCGTGGTGCGTTCCGCGACGAGGGTTGCGTCCGTCATCTGGTCGCCTTTCGTGCTGGTGGTGGTCATCGGATCTGGAAGCCGTCCGCCAGGCGGCCGCCCATGATGTGCTTCCGGGCGAGCAGCAGCAGGACCACGGACGGGATGCTCAACGCGATCGCGAAGACCGCGGAGACCTGGCGCGGGGAGTTGAGGACGAGTGAGTACATCGCCGTCGGCATGGTCATGTAGGTGGGGGCGCCGACCAGGTAGGTGCCCTGTGCCTCGTCGAACGAGGCGAGGAACGACATCACCATGGCGACGAGGATCCCCGGCCACGCGATCGGGAACGTGACGCGCCAGAAGGTCCGCCAGCGGCTCGCACCGGCGTCGCGTGCTGCTTCCTCGAGGGACCGGGGCACGGCCGAGAACGCGGCGGCGGGCAGCCAGGTCATGAAGACCACGCAGCCGAGCACGTGCACGATGAGGATGCCCGTGACCGTGTTCATGAGGTTCAGCGCGGTGAACATCGCCGACATCGTGACGAAGAGCCCCATCTTCGGGAACGCGTTCGTGGCGAACAACCCGACCAGGACGAGGCGCCGTCCGGGGAACTCGATGCGGCTGATCGCCCACGCGGCCGGCAGGCAGACGACCGCGGCGACGAGGACGGTCAGGGGCGCGAGGACGAGCGAGTTCTGGACGGCGACCGCCAGGCTCCGGTCCTCGAACACGGTCCCCCACCACTGCAGCGTCCAGCCGTCGGGCAGCAGGTTCGGGTACGTCCACGTCGTGGCGAACGCCCGCGCTGCCAGCCAGCCGAGCGGGCCGAGGACGAACACGGCCAGCACGATGGCGGTCGCCCACACGAGGGCGTTCCCGGTGAGTCGCTTGATCACTGCTGCTCCTGCTTCTGACGCTGCTTCTGCAGCTCGCCCGCGTTCGCCCGGACCGTCGAGCGGAGGTAGAACACGCTCGCGGCCGCGGCGAAGGCGAACACGATGAACGCCATCGCTGTCGACTGCTGCGGACGGTTGTAGGCCTGGAAGTACTTCGAGATGTCGACGCCGAGCATCGTCGGGGCGTTCGGACCGGTGAAGTACGGCACCGTGAACGACCCGAGCACCCCGATCACCGTGAACGTCGTCGCGATGACGAGCGGGGTCTTCGCCATCGGCAGGAGCACCTGCCAGACGACGCGCCACGTGCTCGCGCCGGCGTCCTTCGCGGCCTCGACGAGGGCGTCCGGGGTGCCCTGCAGCGCCCCGGCGATCATGAGCACCGCGAACGGCAGGCTCGTCCACACGCTGCCGAACACCACGGCGACCAGGGTGTAGCCCCACACCGGTACGTCCAGTCCGAACTGGGCACCGAGGCTGCGGAGGAAGCCCTGCGCGTCGGTGAAGGTCAGGATCGACCAGCTCGCGATGACGACGGGCACGAACAGTGGGACGACCGCCAGGACGCTGAGGGTCTTGCCGAGGAAACCGCCGCGGAGCCGGAGGATCACGGCCACGGCCACGGCCAGCGCCACGGTCAGGCCGGTCGACAGCGCGGTGACCCCGAGCGTCGCCACGAGGTCGCGCAGGAACGTGGCGTTGCCGAGCAGTGTGGCGTACACGTCGAGGGAGAACCCGCGCACCGTGTCGCCGCCGATGTCCGCGAGCGCCTGGTTCAGGCCGCCGGTGAACCCGAGGCTGAACAGGGCGGCGTTCACGACGGGGACGCCGACGAACAGGACCACGACGAGCACGGGCGCTGCGACGAGGGCGAGGCCCTGCCAGCGCCGGCGGCGGTCGAGCCGCTCCTGGACCGAGCGCCGACCTGCGGCGTCCGCCGTGCCGTGGACGTGCGGCGGGACGGGCGGGAGGCCCCTGGCGGAGTCGCCACGGGCCTCCCGGTCGATCGCCGGGCCGTCCTGGACGGTCTGGGTCACTGCGGGACCTTCGCGTCCCACGCCGCGTTCATGTCGGCGGCGAAGTCGCTCTGGAACCCGAGGCGGAGCTGCGAGGGGTTCGCGTCCGCGAACTGCTCGGCGACCGACGCCGGCAGGCTGTCGAGCGGGATCACCGGGTAGCCGGAGACGGCACTCGCGACGAGCTGCTGCCCCTTGGAGCTCAGGACGAAGTTCGCGAGCTGCTCGGCAGCGGCCTTCTTGGCCTTCGGCTCGGTCTTCGGGATGCCGAGGAAGCTCGCGCTGCCGGTGAACGACGGGTCGGTGATCTGGATCGCCTTGACGGTCTTCGGGATGATGCCGGTCTTCTGCGAGGTGATGAACTGGTCGCTCCACACCGGGGCCATCGCGATCTGCCCGCTGCCGAGCAGTTGCACGACCTGGTCGTTGCCGTTCGGGTAGACGCCCTTCTGGTACGTCGACGGGCCGAGGCCCTTGAGGGTCTGGAAGCCCTTGTCCCACTTCGACTCGAGCGACTTGTCGTACGTCGTCTGCATCGTCTTCTGCTCGTCGGCGGTCAGGTACTTCGCGAGCACCGTGGCCACGAACGAACCGCCGGAGCCGCCGGACGACGGGGAGTTGTACGCGAACTGACCCGGGTTGGCCTCGATCCAGGCGAGCAGGTCATCGAGGGTCTTCGGCGGGTTCGTCACCTTCGTCGAGTCGTAGGCGAGCAGGACGCTCGAGGCGCGGTATGGGATGGCGCTGTCGCCACCCTGCTGCTTCGTGGCCTCGGGGACGTCCTTCAGGTCGGGGATCGCGCTGTCGCTGACCGTGCTGAGCAGCCCGGCCTTGCCCGCGGTGGAGACGAAGCCGGCGTCGACGAGGTCGTACGCGACGGACTTGCCGGCCTTGACCGCGGTGGCGAGGTTCGCCTGGGTCTGCGCGTCGTGCTCACCGTGCAGGTCGATGCTGGTGGTGACGTGGATCTTCGGGTTGGCCTTCTCGAAGGCGGGGATGAGCGACTTGTCCCAGAGGTCCTGGACGTTCGTGTCGCCGCTGATGAACACCGTGAGGTTCGTGGTGCCACCGCTGGTGTCTGCGGCGTTCGAGGCGTTGGCGCTCTGGACGCAGCCGGACAGTGCGACGGTCGCGGCCGCTGCGATGGCGAGGCCGGCGAGGACTCGTGTCTTCACGTGGGTTCTCCCTGTTCCGTGGGGGGGTGCTGGGGATGGGGTGGTGCGGTGGTGCGGTGGTGCGGGCCGTTGTGGGAACGTTCCCGCACTGGGGTCGAGTGTGGCGCTGCCGGGTGAACTCCGGGTGCCGCTGGCGTCGCCGCCGAGTGAACTCCGGGTGCGGGGCGCGGTGGTGGCGCGGCTCGGGCGCTCTGGTGCGAGGTTCCGTACTCCGTGCCTGTCGCGCGGCCCCGCACCGAAGACGGAACCTCGCACCGTTCGCGCCGGCCCTCGCACCGTGCGAGGTCACCGCGACATCGGCACCCGCGCGTTCCGGAGCTTCGCGCGGAAGGCGGCCTCGTCCCAGACGTCCTTCCAGCCGTACCGGATCACACCGCGCACCTCAGGGAACGACCGCAACCGGTCCTCGCGGTGCTTCTCCGCGATGACGACGTCCTCCGCCGACCGCCCTCCGCGCAGTCGCGGATCGCGGTACTTCACCTCACCGTCGAACTCGATCACCACGCCCTGGTCCGGCAGCCAGAAGTCCACGACGATGTCCGGCTCGCCGAACGTGGTGAAGCGTCGTTGCAGCACCGGGGTGGGTGCGCCGTACTCGTCCAGACGGACCCGGACCAGGGACTCCCCGACCGAGTCGGCGGCGGCGTCCGCGAAACCGACGGACCGCACGGCACGGCGCCGGCCCTTCCGCCCCCGCCGCGCGACCCCGTCCAGAACGGCGTCGCGGTCAGCACCGAGGGCGAGGAGTCGGTCGAGGGCGACCACCGCTTCGGTCATCGGCAACGTCATGGCGAGGTCCACAGCGGTCCGGTCGAAGCCCGTCACGGTCAGGTCGTCCGCGCGGAACCGCCACGTCCTCGCCATCGACGGGTCGAAGTCGGCGTGCACGATGAACGTCGCGTTTGTCGTCCGCGCATCACGCCCGGGTCTGATCAGGTGGACTCGCTCCGGCCAACGGCCCACATGCGGCACGCCGATGACCGCCGCCGCCGACAGGTGCGACACCACGAAGCGTGGTCGGATCCGGTCGACGAGTGATCGCACGAGCACGTGGTGCCGCTGCTCGGGGCGGAGGCGCTCGCCCCGCACGGTGCGAGGACCGCGAGATCGAACTGTGGACAGCCGCGTCTGTCCACAGCCGCAAGGGGATGCATCAACAGCTGCGAGAATGAGCGGGTGAACGCACGCACCTGGGGTTGGCTCGCAGCCGTCATCGACGTCGTCCTCATCGTCGTCTTCGCCCTCATCGGACGCTCGTCGCACGGTGAGGCCAACACGGGTCTGGCGCTCTGGACCACCGCGTACCCGTTCCTGGCGGGCTGGGCGATCGGGTACGTCACGAGCGGAGCTTGGGCTCGGCCGCTGCGCTTCTGGCCGACCGGCGTCGTGGTCTGGGTCCTCACGGTCTTCGTCGGTCTGGCGATCCGCGTCGCCACCGGCCAGGGCGATGTCGACGGCAACCCGCTGCCGATCTCGTTCGTCATCGTCGCGACGATCGTGCTCGGGGTGTTCCTGCTCGGGTGGCGCGCGATCGCCCGCGGTGTGCTCCGGTTCACGGCGTCGCGGTCCGGACGGGACGCCGCAGCGTCCGACGCGTGAACGGCAGCAGCGTGAACGGCAGCCGTGTCGACGGCAACCGGGGGTCGCAGCCGACGATCCTCGACGTCGCCGCACGAGCAGGCGTCTCGAAGTCGGCGGTCAGCCGTGTCCTATCGGGCACCGGACGGTTCTCGGACGAGACTCGCGAGCGCGTCGAACGGGCGGCAACCGAGCTCGGCTACGTCGCCAACGCGATGGCCCGCGGGCTGGTCAGCGGTCGGACGAACACGATCGGGATGCTCGTCCGCGACGCGTCGTCCATGGTCTACACGGCACTGCACGCCGTGATGGAGCGCCGCGCTTCGGAGCTCGGCTACCGCGTCGTCACCACCACGGGCGTCGGTCGGGTCGAGGACGAGAAGTCCGCCCTCGCAGCACTCGTCTCGATGCGCGTCGACGGCCTGGTCGTCTGCAGCGGCCTGATGCCGTCCGCCGACATCGCCGAGTTCGCTCCACGCATCGCCACCGTCGTCGCCGGTCGGCCCGAGCTGCACCCGGCGCTCTCGAGCGTCTACTGCGACGAGACCGACGGTGGCGCCGCCATCGCGGACGCGGTCGCCGACGCCGGCCACACCACCGCGGTGGTCCTCACCGTCCCGCTCGACAACGCGATCACACAGCACGCGCGATCGTCGGCGATGGTGGAGCGGCTCCGGGCGCGTGGCGTCCGGGTCATCGACATCGACGCGAGCTTCGTGCGGCCGCCCGACGACCTCGCCGCGGACCTGGTGGACGCCGTGCGCGAGTCGGACGTGACCGCGGTGATGTGCCCGACCGACCGGCTCATGCTCGACGTCTGCGAAGCGCTCGCCCGTCGCGGTGTCGATGTCCCTCGCGACCTCTCCGTCACCGGGTTCGACGGTGTGTACCCGCTGGCGAGCGAGTGGATCGGCTTCACGACGCTCGAGCAACCGATCGAGCGCATCGGCCGCGAGGCGATCGACCTGGTCATCGGCCGCATCGACGACCCCGCGCGCCCGGTCGAGCACCGTTCGTTGCGCGGCACCGTGATCCCCGGCCGCACATTGCTCCGCCGCTGATCGAGCGCGCGCACCTCGCACCGTGCGAGGGGCACGCGAACGGTGCGAGGTTCCGTACTTGGTGCGACACGACGAAGGTCGCACCGAGTACGGAACCTCGCACCAGACGCGCAGCGCCCGCGCACCAGACGCGCATCGCCCGCACCTCAGAACAAGCCTGAGCGCGGCCCCTCGTCGGGGCCGTCGAACCCGCGGAACATGTCGGACACGAGCGCCTCGATCTGCGGCTCGACCAGGCGCTCGCCGGCCTCCGCGATGCGGGGCCGGTGGTCGATGAGCGCCAGGCAGACCGCGGTACCGGTCGACCGGGCGCACTCGTCGGACAGCTCGATCTCGTGCCGGAGCGCCGCCTTCGCCTCGTCCGACAGGGGCTCGCGTGGAGTCTGCTCCCCCGCGCCCGTCCCCGCGAGCTCCCCGAGCGTGAACAGGAACGGCGAACCCGGCGACGGCTCGGGATCGACGTCGAGGCCCTGGAACTCGGGCGACAACCCCTCAGCCGGCTGGTACCCGGCGTGCCGCTTCCGCGCCGCGGCCCGCTCGAGTTCGCGTTGCAGCAGCGGCAGGTTCTTGGCCGTGTAGTCGTCGACGGCGTCCTCGACGATGGTCGAGATCCGGCCGATCAACGCGTGCTGGACGGCGTGCGGGACGTCCTGCCCGAAGCCCGCGGCACTCGCGATCGGGGATCCGGTGCACTTCCGGCAGATGCGGGTGCGCGGCCGGGCGGTGCCGATCTGCCAGCGCGGCAACCAGCGCAGCCACACGTCGACCGCGCTGCGCACGCGTCCGTCGATGCCGTCCATGTCCCAACAGTAGGCCTGGAGGGACGGATCACCCCCGGCGCACGGGGCCGGTTGCGGAATCGGCCGGGTTCTCAGGCCTTCGGTTCCGTCACGAAGTCGATGAGCTCCTCGACACGGCCGAGCAGCTGCGGCTCGAGGTCGGCGAAGGTCCGCACCTGTCCGAGGATCCGCTGCCACGCACGGGCGATGTCGGCCTGCTCGGCGTTCGGCCACCCGAGCGCCTGGCAGATCCCCTTCTTCCACTCGATCGACCGCGGGATCGTCGGCCAGGCCTGCAGTCCGACGCGTGCGGGCTTGACGGACTGCCAGACGTCGACGAACGGGTGCCCGACGACGAGCACGTGCGCGCCCCACTTGCCGCGCATCACGGCGTCGGCGAAGCGGGACTCCTTCGACCCGGGCACCAGGTGGTCGACGAGCACGCCGACACGTCGGTCGCGCGTCGGCTGGAACTCGTCGAGGACGTCGGCCAGGTTGTCGACGCCGGAGAGCTCCTCGACGACGACGCCCTCGACGCGCAGGTCGGTTCCCCAGACCTTCTCGACGAGCTCGGCGTCGTGCTTGCCCTCGACCATGATGCGGGAGAGCAGGGCCACCCGGGCACGCTGCGACTCCACCGCGAACGATCCGGACGCGGTGCGGAGGCGACCGCCGTCGGACGCCTGCCGCACGGCGGGCGCTGCCCCGGGCCTCCAGTCCGTGTGAACGGAACCCAGCGAACCGGGTGAGCCGACAGCGGCCGCAGCAGACCGGCCGACCGGCGCCTGCGGGCGGCCCAGCGTGACGAGCTCGCCCTCGAGCAGGAACTGCCCGGTGAAGGGGAACGATCGGGTGCGGCCCTTCCAGTCCTCGAGCGCGATGTTGCCCGCCTCGAGTCCGACGACGGCACCCGCCCACCCGGAGTCCGGGTCCTCGAGCACCATGTCGCGTTCGAGCGGCACCTGCCGCACCTTCTTCACCCCGCGGGAGCGCCAGTCTCCCGAGAGCACGTCCCCGCCGTACCGGTCGTCGTCCACCCGCACGAGGGTACTGTCGACGTCGGCCCGGACGACGTCGACCGCGCCGACACCCACCATCTCGACGGAAGGCCTCCCGTGCGCGCAGCCATCATCCACGCCCCGAACGACATCCGCGTCGAGGAGCGCGACCGTCCCTCGCTCCTCACCCCGAAGGACGTCGTCGTCAAGGTCGTCGCCGCGTGCGTGTGCGGCTCGGACCTGTGGCCCTACCGCGGCGTCACGAAGACGAAGGAGCCGCACGGGATCGGCCACGAGCTCGTCGGCGAGGTCATCGCCGTCGGTGACGACGTGACCGACCTGCACGAGGGCGACTTCGTCATCTCCCCCTTCACCATGAACGACGGCACCTGCCAGGCCTGCCGCCACGGCATGACCACGGGCTGCGACCACCTGTCCGGCTTCGGCGGGAACGACGCGTACGGCGACCCGGTCGGCGGCGCCCAGGCCGAGTACGTGCGGATCCCGGATGCGTCGGCGACCCTCGTCGCCGTCCCCGGCCCGGTCGACCCGGCGCTCGTGCCGTCGCTGCTCACCTTGTCGGACGTCTTCTCGACCGGGCACCACGCCGCGGTCTCGGCGGCGGTCGGCCCGGGCAAGACCGTCGTCGTGGTCGGCGACGGCGCGGTCGGCCTGTCCGCGGTCCTGGCCTCGAAGCGGCTCGGCGCCGAGCGCATCATCGCCATGAGCCGGCACGCCGACCGCCAGGCGCTGGCGCGCGAGTTCGGCGCGACGGACATCGTGGCGGAACGTGGCGCCGACGGTGTCGCGGCGATCCGCGCGCTGCTCGACGGCGACCTGGCCGACTGCGCGGTGGAGGCCGTCGGCACCGAGGAGAGCATGGACCAGGCGCTGCACTCGGTGCGCCCCGGTGGCAACCTCGGCTTCGTCGGGGTCCCGCACGGCGTGCCGACGATCGGTACCCGCTACCTCTTCGACACGAACATCGCCGTCGCGGGCGGCATGGCGCCGGCGCGGAAGTACATCCCGGAGTTGCTGCCCGACGTGCTGTCCGGCGCGATCGAGCCGGGGCGTGTGTTCGACCTGGAGCTGCCGCTCGACGAGGCCGCCGAGGCCTACCGGGCGATGGACGAGCGCCGGGCGATCAAGGTGCTGCTGCGGCCGTAAGCGCGGCACGCTGGGCCGGGAGGCGCGTGGCGGGGCCACCCCGCGCCTCCCGGCCCGCGATGCGTGCGTCCCGGGCCGCGCTGCTGTGTCCAAGGTGGCTCGCGTTTCGTGCAGCACAACGCGTGTTTCGAATCGGTAAACAAACCTTTCAGTAAAGAAGGTTGTCCGTTACAGTCCTCGACATGACCACACGAGGACGCACCCCCGGCCAACCCGGTCTGCTGCGCGTCCTGAACGACCGCGCGGCGCTCGAGCTGCTGCTCGACGACGGCCCGCTCACCCGCAACGAGCTCGCGCAGCGCACCGGGCTGAGCAAGCCGACCGCCGCCGAGATCATCCGCCGCCTCGAGTCGGCTGCGCTCATCCGACCGGCCGGCACCGACACGCAGTCCGGGCGACGGGGCCCGAGCGCCGCCGTGTACGAAGCGATCACCGACCGTGACCTCGGCGTCGCGGTCGACGTCCAGCTCGTCGACGTCCGGTCGACCGTGGTGGACGCCGCCGGCCGCACCTTCCCCGTCGCCACGCACCGGATGTCCGAGGCCGAGGTGCGCTCGCCCGGTGCCGACATCGTCGCCGCCGCGATCTCCCGCGCGGCCGCCGCCGCCGGTGTCGACCCCGAACTCGTGACCGCCGTCGCGGTGGGGGTCCAGGCGAGCGTCGACCACGCCACGGACACCCTGATCTTCACCGACGGGCTGCCCGGCTGGCCCCGCGAACAGGTCGGCGCGACCCTCTCCGCCGACCTCGGGGTCCACGTCGTCATCGAGAACGACGCGAACCTCGCCGCCATCGCCGAACGCAACATGGGGGCCGGTCGCGCTCCCGGGTCGTTCGCGCTCTTCTGGATGGCAGAGGGCCTCGGCATGGCCCTCGACCTGCACGGCCACCTGCACACCGGGGCCTCCGGTGCGGCTGGTGAGATCGGCTACCTCAGCGTGCCCGCCGACGCACGCTCCATCGACCCGACGGCCACGATCGTCGCGGACCTCATCTCCGAGTCCGCGATCACCGCACTGGCCGCCGAGCACGGGATCACCGCACCGGACGGCACAGCTGCCGACTGGCGCCAGGTGCTCCCGCAACTGCCCGGCCTGCCCGAGCAGCACCCCTTCACCGTCGCCCTCGGCGAGCGCGTCGGGCACAACGTGCTCCCCGCCCTCGCCGTGGCCGATCCCGAGACGGTCGTCCTGCACGGCCCGACCGGGATCGCCGGTGGCCCAGCCCTGGCCGCCGCCGTGACCGCCTGGCTCCGGACACGCTCGCGCTGGTCCACCGCCGTGGTCGCGCCCGGCGTCCCCGACATCCCCGTCCTGCACGGTGCGCGGCACGTCCTCATCGACGTCGTCCGCACCGCGCTCGCGGACCGGCTCGAGCGCATCAGTGACGATGCCCCGGTGCCGGACCCCGTCGAGCGCCCCTGAACGTTCCACCCGCACCACTCGAGGCACCATCACCCAGCCCTGTCACAGGGCTCTTCGCCGCGCCCGGAATCCTCGGCGCGCCGGAGCGAGACCAGAGAGCGAGTACCGCCTTGTCCCTCCCCGAACCGAACGTCCCGCGCCGCCGGGTGTTCCGCCGCATCGCCACCGCCACCGCCGTCGCGGTGGCCGGCGCCCTCGTCGTCGCCGGCTGCAGCTCCGGCAGCAGCGCCGACTCGATCGACAAGAGCGCCCCGAAGGAGCTCAAGGGCACCGTGTCCCTGTGGCACTTCTTCACCGGCCGCGAAGCCGGCGTCGTGAAGAGCGCCGTCGCGGGCTTCGAGAAGGCGAACCCCGGCGTCACGGTCGACATCCACGCCGGACAGGACGACGAGAAGCTGCAGAAGGCGATCTCGTCCGGCCAGAACATCGACGTGGGGCTGTCGTACTCGACCGCCATCGTCGGCAGCTTCTGCTCGTCGGGAGCGTTCCGCGACCTGTCGCCGTACATCGAGCGCGACAAGGTCGACCTGTCCGACATCCCGAAGGCCGTGCAGTCGTACACGCAGTACAAGGGCACGCGCTGCACGCTGCCGGCCCTCGCCGACGTGAGCGCCTTGATGTACAACAAGCCGCTGCTCGAGAAGGCGGGCATCACGACTCCGCCGAAGACCCTCGACGAACTCAAGACCGATGCGCTGAAGCTGACGACGTACAACTCCGACGGATCCATCAAGCAGCTCGGCTTCAACCCGCTCATCGACTTCTACGAGAACTCCCCCGAGCACTGGGCGCCGATGGTCGACGGCTCGTGGCTCGACAAGGACGGCAACAGCGTGATCGGCACCTCCGACGCGTGGAAGAAGCTCATCACCTGGCAGAAGGGCTTCGTCGACGAGATCGGCTACGACAAGCTCAAGGCCTTCACGTCGGGTCTCGGCCAGGAGTTCGCCGCCGACAACGCGTTCCAGACCGGTCAGGTCGCGATGCAGATCGACGGCGAGTACCGCACGGCGTTCATCAAGGACCAGAAGCCGGACCTCGACTACGGCACGGCGCCGACCCCGGTGATGGGCGGCCTCGGCAACTACGGCTCGACGTACATCGCGGGCAACGTGGCGGGCATCGCGAAGGGTTCGAAGCACCCGGAGCTGTCCTGGGCGCTCCTGAAGTACCTGTCGACCAACACCGACGCACAGGTCACGATGGGCAACGGGCTGAAGAACATCCCGACGCTCACATCGGCGCTGCAGTCCCCCGACCTCGAGGTCGACGAGAACTACAAGACCTTCGTCGACGTCGCGGGCAACGAGGACACCATGACCTCGCCGGGCACCGCGGACGGCGCCGCCTACATCGGCACCTTCACGAAGTTCTGGCAGGCGTACCAGCAGAACGGCGGCGACCTCGACGCCAAGCTCAAGAAGCTGGACTCGGACATCGACAACGCCAACCAGCTGGCTGGTCCGTGATGAGCGTCACCACCAAGACGACCGGCCGGGAGGCGCGGCTCGCCCGCGCCGCCCGGCCCACGGGCCCGACGGGGTCCGGTCCGGTGCCCCCGACGACTCCACGACGTCGGCCCCGCTCCGCCGAGTCTCGGCGCCGACTCGTCGCACTGACGATGCTCGCGCCGGCCCTGGCGGGCCTGGTGATCTTCTTCGCCTACCCCTTGGTCGCGTCGATCTTCTACTCGTTCACGCGCTACAACCAGCTGCAGGAGCCCGAGTTCGTCGGGCTGCTGAACTACAGGTTCCTGTTCACGCAGGACCCGCAGATCGGCCCCGCGGTCGTCAACACGGTGTGGTTCGTCGTGATCCTGGTACCGGTCCGGATCGTCTGCGGGCTCCTCGTGGCCGGACTGCTCAGCCGGGCCAAGACGGCCACCGGGTTCTGGCGGACGCTCTTCTACCTGCCCGCCCTGGTGCCGCCGGTCGCGAGCGTCGTGGCGTTCGTGTTCCTGTTCAACCCGGGCACCGGACCGGTCAACCAGATCCTGCGGCTCTTCGGCATCGACGGCCCGCTGTGGTTCAACGACCCGGCGTGGTCGAAGCCCTCGCTCGTGATCCTGGGTGTCTGGGTGATGGGCGACATCATGATCATCTTCCTGGCGTCGCTGCTCGACGTGCCGCGCGACCTGTACGAGGCTGCGTCGCTCGACGGCGCGAACGGCGTCCAGCAGGTGCGGCACATCACCCTGCCCACGATCGCGCCGGTGATCGGGTTCGCCGCAGTGACCGGGGTGATCGCGGCCCTGCAGTACTTCACCGAGGCCGCGGTGGCATCCGGGGTGGCCTCCGGCAAGGCGACGATCGGCGGCGGGACGGCGGCGCAGCTCGGCTACCCCGGCACATCGCTGCTGACCTACACCGAGCTGCTCTACCAGCACGGGTTCGCGAACTTCCAGTTCGGCTACGCGTCCGCGATGGCCGTGGTGCTGTTCGTGATCACCGCCGTGGTGCTCGTCTTCACGATGCGCCGGATCAGTGTGTTCCGGCCGGAGGAGTCCTGATGACCGCTGTGTCCCAGTCCCCGCTCACCCGGGAGCCCCGGGGGTCCGCTCCCCGCACCGGCCGGCCGCGCGGTCGCACGCTCGTGTGGATCGCCGAGCACGCCGCCCTGGTGGCCCTCGGCGTCCTGACCATCGCCCCGATCGTGTTCGTGGTCCTGACCTCGCTGATGTCGAGCAACCAGGCACTGACGGCGTCGATCGTGCCCCGGCCGTTCGACTTCTCGAACTACGCGCGGGTGTTCACCGAGCTGCCACTCACGCAGTGGTTCGGCAACTCGTCGATGTACGCCGTGCTCGCCACCGCGTTCATGCTCGTCAGCTCGGTGCCGGCGGCCTACGCGCTCGCCCAGATCAAGTTCAAGGGCGCGAACCTGATCTTCACGGTGATCATCGTCGCGATGCTCCTGCCCCCGCAGGTCACCGCGGTGCCGGTCTACGTGATGTGGTCGCACCTGCACCTGACCGGCACCCTGTGGCCGCTCATCCTGCCGAACCTGCTCGGGGACGCCTTCAGCATCTTCCTGCTCCGCCAGTTCTTCATGACCATCCCGAAGGAGTACGGCGACGCCGCCCGCATGGACGGCTGCAGCGAGTGGGGCGTGCTCTGGCGCGTGGTCGTGCCGATGGCCCGTCCGGGCATCGCGTCGGCAGCGATCTTCATGTTCTTCCACTCGTGGAACGACTACTACGGCCCACTGCTGTACGCGTCCGAGAACCAAGCGGCGTGGCCGGTGGCGTACGGGCTCGCCACGTTCCGCGGGCAGCACGGCACCGACTGGTCGATGACTATGGCGATGACCGTCGTCGTCATGGTGCCCGTCGTCGTCATCTTCTTCTTCGCACAGAAGGCATTCGTCGAGGGCATCGCGCTCACCGGCGTGAAGGGATAGCAGCTCCAGTGAAACTCACAGTCGTCGGTGGCGGATCCACCTACACCCCCGAACTCGTGGACGGCTTCGCCCGGCTCCGCGACCAGCTCCCCATCGACGAGCTCTGGCTCGTCGACCCCGACCCGGTGCGCCGCGAACTCGTCGGCGGCGTCGCCAGGCGGATGTTCGCGCACGCCGGGCACCCCGGCACGATCCACGTCACCGACGACGTCGTCGCGGGGGTCACCGATGCCGACGCCGTCATGTTCCAGCTCCGCATCGGCGGGCAGGCCGCGCGCCAGCAGGACGAGACCTGGCCGCACGAAGCGTGCTGCATCGGGCAGGAGACCACCGGCCCCGGCGGGTTCGCGAAGGCGCTCCGCACCGTACCCGTGGTGCTGGAGTACGCCGAACTCGTCCGGAAGCACGCCAAGCCGGACGCCTGGATCGTCGACTTCACCAACCCGGTCGGCATCGTCACCCGCGCGCTGCTCGAAGCCGGACACCGCGCGGTCGGCCTGTGCAACGTCGCGATCGGGTTCCAGCGCCGCTTCGCGAAGGAGTTCGGCGTCGCCCCCGACCACGTCCGGCTGGACCACGTCGGCCTGAACCACCTGACGTGGGAGCGCGGCGTGCACGTCACGGGCGCGGACGGCGTCGAGCGCGACGTGCTGCCCGACCTGCTCGCCCCGGACACCGGCGCGCTCGACCGGATGGCCGAGAGCGTCCACATGTCCCGCGACCTGATCCGCCTGCAGCACGCGGTGCCCTCGTACTACCTGCGGTACTTCTACTCGCACGACACCGTGCTGCAGGAGCAGCTGCACGAACCCACCCGTGCCGAGGCCGTCATGGAGACCGAGCGGGCCCTGCTCGCGAAGTACGCCGACGAGTCCGTCGTCACGAAGCCCGCAGAACTCGAGCAGCGCGGCGGTGCGTACTACTCCGAGGCCGCGATCGACGTGCTGTCCTCGATCCTCGGTGATCGCGGTGACGTCCAGGTGCTCAACGTGCGGAACGACGGCACGTTCCCGTTCCTGCCCGACGACCACGTCATCGAGGTGCCGGCGCGCGTCACCCGGCAGGCCATCACGCCGTTGCCGGTCTCACCGCTCGCCCCGGACATGGTCGGCCTGGTGTCGCACGTCGCCGGGTACGAACGGCTCGCGCTCGACGCCGCAGTGCACGGCGGCCGCGACCGCGTGCTCCGTGCGATGTGGGCGCACCCGCTCGTCGGGCAGGTGGACAAGGCGGAGCAGCTCACCGACCTCCTGCTTGCCGCGAACGCGGAACACATCCCGTGGGCGCGATCGGAGCAGGTGACGTGGGCGGGCTGAGCCGGACCGGCGAGGCGGGCCCGGCCCGAGCCTCCCGTCCGCCCGCGCCGGTCCCACCGGACGCGACCGACGTCGTGCTCGCCGTCGACGGCGGCGGGAGCAAGACCGACGTCGTCGCGATCGCGCTCGACGGGTCGATCGTCGGCCACGCGCGCGGTCCGGGGTCGAACCCGCAGACGCGGGGTTGGGACCTCGCCGGCCCGATCCTCGACGACGTCCGTGCGCGGGTGGTGAGCGAGCTGGGCGACCGCCGCATCCGCACCACGCACGTGTACCTGGCCGGGCTCGACCTGCACGACGAGCTCGTCGCAGCGACCGCGGCGCTCGCGCACTGGGCCGAGGACGGCGGCGAACCGCACGTCCTGGACAACGACCTGTTCGCGCTGCTGCGAGCCGGCACCCTGTCCCCCGACGCCGCCGCCGTGGTGTGCGGTACCGGGATCAACGCCCTCGCGGTGCGGGCAGACGGCACGACCGCACGGTTCCCGGCCATCGGCGACGTCTCCGGCGACTGGGGTGGCGGCGCGTGGCTCGGCAACCGGGCGCTCTGGCACGCCGCGCGGGCCGACGACGGTCGCGGTCCGGCGACGGCGCTGGTCGATGCAGTGCCGGCGGCTGTCGGGCTCCGCAGTGTCCGCGAGGTCACCGAGGCCATTCACTTCGGCCGCTTGGACCAGCGCGTGTTCAACCGACTCTGTCCGGTGCTGTTCGACGTCGCCGGAGCGGGTGACCCGGTGGCCCGGAGCGTCGTGGAGCGGCAGGCGGAGGAGATCGTCCTGCTCGCTGCGGTCGCGCTCGAGCGGTTGGGCCTCGGAGGTTCGGCGGCCGAGCCGGTGCCCGTCGTGCTCGGCGGCGGGGTGCTCGCTGCTCGGCACCCGTTGCTCGTGGGCGGTGTCGTCGACGGGCTCGCTGCCCGGGTCCCCGGAGCGGTGCCGACCTGGGTCACCGATCCCCCGGTGCTCGGTGCGGGGCTGGCGGCGCTGGAGTCCGTCGGTGCCGACGACGAGGCGCTCGAGCGGTACCGCGCGGCCGTGCGGTCCCGGGCCTTCGCGAGCACGACCGCGCTGATCCGCTGACGCGCGCGGGCGCGCGCGGGCGCGGGCGGGCGGGCGCGGACAGGCGGTCGTCGCGAGTCTTCGTGCTGAGCGACAGTTCACGCGCTCCCACAGCCGTGAACTGTCGCTCAGCGCGAAAACTGGCCCGCTGGCCCGCTGGCCGGCCGCCCGCCGGCCTACGCCAGCATCCCGAGCGTGTCGACCACGCGGTTCGAGAAGCCCCACTCGTTGTCGTACCAGGCGACGACCTTCACGTGCCGGCCCTCGTCGACGCGGGTCAGCAGCGAGTCGAAGATGCTCGACTCCGGCCGCCCGGTGATGTCCGTCGACACGAGCGGGTCCGCCGTGAACGCCAGGACCCCGGCGAGCGGACCGGACGCTGCGGCGCGGTAGGCATCGTTCACCTCGTCCACGGTCACGTCCCGCGAGACGACGGTGTTCAGCTCGACGATCGACCCGACGGGCACCGGCACGCGGATGGCGTCCCCGGACAGCTTGCCCTCCAGGCGGGGCAACACCAGCCCGATGGCCTTGGCCGCCCCGGTCGTCGTCGGCACGATGTTCACGCCGGCAGCGCGGGCCCGACGCAGGTCGCGGTGCGGCCCGTCCTGCAGGTTCTGCTCCTGCGTGTAGGCGTGCACGGTGGTCATGAAGCCGTGCTCGATCCCGGCCAGGTCGTCGAGCACCGATGCCAGTGGTGCGAGCGCGTTGGTCGTGCACGACGCGTTCGAGATGACGGTGTGGACGGCCGGGTCGAACGTGTCCGAGTTCACGCCGTACGCGATGGTGGCGTCCGCCCCGGTGGCCGGCGCGCTGATCAGGACCCGTCGGGCCCCGGCGGTCAGGTGGCCGGCTGCCGCGTCGCGTGCGGTGAAGCGCCCCGTGGACTCGAGGACGACCTCGACACCGAGCTCGGCCCAGGGCAGGTCCTCGGGCGAGGTCGACGCGAGCACACGGATGCGGCGGCCGTCGATGACGAGCGTGTCGCCGTCGACCTCGACGGCGCCGTCGAACGGCCCGAGGGCGGAGTCGTACCGGAACAGGTGTGCGAGCGTGTCGGGCGCGGTCAGGTCGTTCACGGCGACGACCTCGAGGTCGTCACCGCCTCGAGCGAGCAGGGCGCGGAGCGTGTTGCGGCCGATGCGGCCGAAACCGTTGATGGCGATGCGGGTCATGTGGAGTTCCTCTCGTTCCGCGGTCCATGCTCGTGGGCCGGGAGGCACGACTCCAGTGGCAAGGAAGCCAGCGTTCGAAAGGATCTCGCCATCAGGGCCGCGACGGCGTGGTCAGTCCTGGAACGTCCGTCGGTACTCGGTGGGCGACGTCCCGAGGATCCGCCGGAAGTGCGTCCGCAGGTTCGCGTCGGAACCGAGTCCCGCACGCTCGGCCACCTGGTCGACGCCGAGGTCCGAGCGCTCGAGGAGCTCTCGGGCCAGGTCGACCCGGGCCCGGAGCACCCACTGCATCGGCGTGTACCCGGTGTCCTCGACGAACCGACGCGAGAACGTCCGTGACGACACCGTGGCGTTCCTTGCGAGCGCCTCGAGCGTCAGGGGCTCGGCGAGGTGGCGGAGCGCCCACTCCCGGGTCTCCGCGAACACGTCGCCGAGTGGCTCGGGCACGCTGCGCGGGACGTACTGAGCCTGACCTCCGCTGCGGTACGGCGCGCTGACGAGCCGCCGCGCGACGTGGTTGGACAGCGCGACACCGTGGTCCTGCCGGACGATGTGCAGGCACAGGTCGATCCCGCTCGCCGCTCCGGCGCTGGTCAGCACCGAGCCCCCGTCGACGAACAACACGTCCTCGTCGACGTCCACCTCGGGGTACCGCTCACGGAGCACCCGGGTGTAGTGCCAGTGCGTCGTCGCACGGCGCCCGTCGAGCAGCCCCGCGGCTGCGAGTGCGAACGCCCCCGTGGAGATCGCGGCGATCCGGGCACCGCGCTCGTGGGCCCGCCCGAGTGCCACGACGACGTCGGCCGGCGGCGGCGCGCCCGAGGGTCGACGGTAGCCGGGGACAAAGACCGTCTCGGCCCAGTCCAGCGCCTCCAACCCGTGGTCGACCGCGTAGGCCAGTCCGTCCCCGCCGGCGATCCGTCCGGCCCGCGGCCCGCACACTCGCACCTCGTACGGCATGCTCGGCCGGTTCGAGAACACCTGCGCGGGGATGCCCACGTCGAGCGGCTTCGCGCCGTCGAGCACCAGGACCGCGACGCGGTGCAGCGGTGTCGGAGCCATGCCGACGACGCTATCCGACGACGTCGCCCTCGCGTTCTCCACAGATCTGTCAGCCCCTCCCCCTAGGATCAGTACATCACGTACGCTCCGTACGTGACGTACTCACCGGAGGCCCTCGTGCCGATCGCAGCCGACTACCCCACCTATTCACGCGCCCGCGAGCACTTCAAGGACATGCTCGACGCCACCGCGACCGGCCGTACCGTGACGGTGGCCCGCGACGGCGCGATCTCCGCGATGCTGCCCGTCGACCGGCTCCGCGACTACTTCTTCCGGACGGTCTCCCCGCGCGTCAGTGTCTTCCGCCAAGCCGGCTCGGTCGTCGTTCTCATGGAGGGGCGCCCGTTCGTCGCGCAGGGAACGGACGTCGACGACGCACTCGACGACCTCGCACTGTCCCTGCGGGAGTACGCGGTGGACTGGGAAGACCGTCTCCAGCACGCCCCGAACCACCACGACGCCTGGGCGCTCGTGCAACTCGTCAAGCTGTCCACGGACGCCGAACTGCGCGACTGGCTGGAGCGCGGCGGTGAGTAGCCCGAGGCATCCGGCACCGAACCGCGAGCACCACGACACGTTCTGCACGACCGAGCGCTGGACACTGGTGCGCGGTGCCACCGGGCAGCCCGTCCGACACCACCGCACCTACGAACTCACCCTGTGGGACGCACGCGTCCTGCGCACCCGGATCTCGAAGCCCGTCGACCGGTCGACGTACGGTGCTCGCATGTGGGCGCACGTCCTGCGCCACCAGCTGCAGGTCGATGCACAGGCCTTCTGGCGCTGCGTCGACGACGGCACGGTGCCGGACCGGGGCGCCCCCGCGCACCCGGCGCCCGCGAACGCCCTGCCGCTGTACCTGGTGCGTGCACTCCACGACCTCGGTGTGCCCGAGTCCGAGATCCTCGATCTGGATCCCGCCGGTGCGGCCGTCCTCCACGCCGAGCTCCTGAGCCGGGCCGCCGAGCAGTCCTGACCGTCAGGCGTCGCGGACGGCCAGCACCCGGTGCGGCGACGCCCGTTCGGCCCGCCACCCGCTCGGCAGCGCGTCCCCCAGTTCCGCCGCCGTGAACGACCGGCGGATCGACCGCAAGCCGTCGACCCGCACGAACGTCCCTGCCGACACCAACGGCGACGCCAGCGCGTACGCGCGGTAGGCCGCCGACGACCGACGGATGTCCGAGTGCACGCTCCGGCCCGTCGCCAGCACCTCGGAGTCGGCGAGGAACCCGTTCCGCTCGGCGTCGCCCAGGTGGTGCAGGACGTGGTTCGAGACCACGACGTCGAACCGTTCCCCCGCCGCCACCAGGTCGCCGCTCGACTGCTGCCGGAACGTCACGCCGCGCGGTGCCCGCCGGTTGGCCGCCTCGATCGCCCGCGGGTCCGGGTCGACCCCGACGACCTCGACGTCGAAGCCGTCGCTCGCGGCCCACCGCACGATGGCGCGGGCGAGGTCGCCACCGCCGCACCCGAGGTCGAGCACCCGGCCACGACCGTTCACCGGCAGCGCGGGCACGACGTGGGTCCGCCACGCCGAACGCCACCCGCTCACGAGGGCGTTGACCAGGGCGAAGCGCCGGAAGGTGCGCGCCAGCGCGCGCGGATCGCAATCCGGATCGTCCATGAGTTCGGTCAGGTCGAGCGCGCGGGTCCGCAGGTCGAGGGCCGGGAGGCCCGTGGGGCCTCCGGTGGGACGGCTCACGTGTGCGCCATGGTCAGCCGCGCACTCTCGACGGTGAGCCCGGGGCCGAAGGCGAGCGCCATCACGGCGGTGCCGTTCGGCACTCCGGCGTCGAGGGCCTCGCGGAGCACGAACAGCACGGTCGCGCTCGACATGTTCCCGTGGTTGCGCAGGACGGCCCGGCTCGCGGCGATCGCCGTGTCGGGCAGGTCCAGCGCCTGCTGCGTGCGGTCGAGGATCGCCCGGCCGCCCGGGTGCACGGCCCACACCGGCACGTCGGCGGCGGGTCCGTCCAGCAGCGACGCGACGGCCGCGGCGACGCTGGAGCCGACGAGCTTGGGGACCGCGGTGCTGAGCACCATCTCGAAGCCCTCGTCGCCGATGTTCCACGCCATCTCGCCCGCGCTCTCGGGCACGACCGCCGTGGCGAACGCGTCGAGGCGCAGACCGGGGCCACCAGCGGTGACCACGACGGCGGCCGCACCGTCGCCGAACACGCTGTTCGCGACGATCTGGTCCGGGTCGTCACTCGCACGGACGTGCAGAGTGCAGAGCTCGGCGCAGACGACCAGCACGACGGCGTCCGGGTCCGCCTCGGCGAACGCGGCGGCGATCCGGAGCGCCGGGAACGCCGCGCAGCACCCCATGAAGCCGATGTGGTGGCGGAAGACGGTGCGGCGCAGGCCGAGCTCCGTCACGATGTCCAGGTCCGGGCCGGGTTGCGTGAACCCGGTGCAGGACACCGTGACGACGTGCGTGACGGCGTCCGCATCGACGGTCGCACGGTCCAGCGCATCACGAGCGGCCTCGACGAAGAGCGGCGGCGCGAGTTCGCGGTAGCGGTCGTTGCGGGTCCCGGTCGAGGGCGAGTGCAGCCTGCCAGCGTCGTCGCGGAACGCCCCCGCGGCCCGGTGCCGGTCGAGTTCGTCCAGCACGGTGTGCCGGTGGTCGACCGCCGAGGCGTCGAAGGCTGCGGGGACCAGGCGCTTGCCGAGACGACCGAGCTCGGGCTGTGCGGCGAAGAGGTCCCGCACCGCCGCCTGCTCGAGTGTCGTCTCGGGGACGGCGGTTCCGATGGCGCGGATCGTTGCGGGCACGACCCATCCTGTCACCGGGTCGCTGACGCGTCCCCAGATTCGACGGCCCCGGACGCAACCGGGAACGGACGGGAGGCGCGGTGCCAGCTGGCACCGCGCCTCCCGTCCGTCTGTGCGTGCGCTGCAACCCGCGCTCCGGCCCGACCCGGAACGACACCATCGACGTCGTGCGACGTCGATGGTGTCGCCCGGCCGCGAGCGCAGCGAACCGGCGGTGGCCGTGAGCGCAGCGAACTGGCGGGCGGTGGCCGTAAGCGCAGCGAACTGGCCGAGGCGGTGACGCCCTGAGCGCAGCGATGGCGGCACTCGCCGGGAGACACAACAGAAAATGCCCCCGGACCGAAAGGTCAGGGGGCACTGCATGTTTCTGTGTCCGAAGGGGGACTTGAACCCCCACGCCCTAATACGGGCACTAGCACCTCAAGCTAGCGCGTCTACCAATTCCGCCATCCGGACTGGATGTGTGGCGATTTCCCCGGGTTTCCCCGGCGTCCCTGCCGAGAGAAAACACTAGCACGGGTCTGAACGCCCGATGAACACGGCCGCGCATCCCGGGCGCGTCCACCGGGCGGTGTCCCGCGGCGTCACCGGGCCGGGCGGCGTCGGTGCTGGCCGGTACCGTGAGGGCATGACGAACCCGGAGCCGACCGCGACCGAGCTCGAGGCCACCGCGGCGATCGCCCGCGACCTCATCCGCATCGACACGACGAACTGGGGCGAGGGGAAGTCGCGCGGTGAGACCGAGGCGGCGCACTACGTCGAGGACAAGCTCCGCGGGCTGGGGCTGGAGCCGCAGCTGTTCGAGTCCGAACCGGACCGGGTGAGCGTCGTCGCACGGGTCCCCGGTCGCGACCGCAGCAAGCCGGCCCTCGTGGTGCACGGTCACCTCGACGTCGTGCCGGCCGATCCGGCGAACTGGTCCGTCGACCCGTTCGGTGGCGTCGTCAAGGACGGCTCGCTGTGGGGTCGGGGCGCGGTCGACATGAAGAACATGGACGCGATGATGCTCACGTCGCTGGCGGACGTCATCGAGCAGCAGGGCGCTCCGGAGCGCGATCTGGTGATCGCGTACTTCGCCGACGAGGAAGCCGGGGGTGTCCTCGGGTCGCACCACGTCGTCGAGCACCACCCCGAGGTCTTCGCCGGGGCCAGTGCTGCCATCAGTGAGGTCGGCGGGTACTCGATCATCCTCGGGGACCGCCGCGCCTACCTGCTGCAGACGGGTGAGAAGGCACTGATGTGGATCAAGCTCGTTGCCCGTGGCACCGCGGCGCACGGCTCGCATGTCATCCGCGACAACGCGGTCACGAAGCTGGCCGCCGCGGTCGCACGGATCGGCAGCGAGGAGTGGCCGGTGCGCCTGTCCGCCACCACGGACGCGATGGTCACCGAGGTCGCACGGTTCCTCGGCGTCGACCCCACGGTGAGCGGCCCGGACGAGGTCGCACTCGCCACGGGGTCGGCCTCGCGGTTCATCCACGCGGCCCTGCACACCACGACGAACCCGACGGTCCTGACCGCGGGCTACAAGCACAACGTGATCCCGGACACCGCGGAGGCCCTGGTCGACATCCGCTGCCTGCCCGGCGACGAGGAGTCGGTGCTCGCCCGCGTGCGGGAGCTCGCCGGTGACGAGGTCGAGGTCGTCATGTCCTTCCGCGACATCGGTCTCGAGCAGGACTTCGGCGGGCCGCTCGTCGACGCCGTGCGCGACGTCCTCGGCCGCCACGACCCGGGTGCCCCGGTGCTGCCCTACCTGCTGTCGGGCGGCACCGACAACAAGGCGCTCTCGACGCTCGGCATCGCGGGCTACGGGTTCGTGCCGCTGCAGCTGCCCGCCGGTGTGGACTTCCCGGCGATGTTCCACGGCGTGGACGAGCGGGTGCCGCTCGACTCGCTCGCGTTCGGTCGGCGGGTCCTCGGGGACCTCCTGGCCACGTACTGATATTGTTCGTGGTCGCCTTCGTGGCGGTGTCCTGACCGACTTCCCCGAAAGGCCCGTGCGTGCACATCCTCGAGGCGATCTTCCTCGGCTTCGTCCAGGGGCTCACCGAGTTCCTGCCGGTGTCGTCCAGTGCGCACCTGCGCATCGTCGGCTTGTTCCTGCCCGACGCGAAGGACCCGGGAGCGGCCTTCACGGCCGTGACCCAGCTCGGCACCGAGACCGCGGTGCTCATCTACTTCTGGAAGGACATCACCCGGATCATCGGGCGGTGGTTCCGCTCCGTCGTCCGGCGTGACGTGCCGAAGGGTGACCCGGACGTCCGGCTCGGGTGGCTCGTGATCCTCGGCACCATCCCGATCGGCGTCGCCGGGCTCCTGCTCAAGGACTCCATCGAGACGACGTTCCGGTCGCTGTGGATCGTCGCGATCGTGCTCATCGTCTTCGGTATCGTACTCGGAGTGCTCGACGTCGTCGGCCGCAAGGAACGTCGGATCGAGCAGATGACCTTCGGTGGCGGCATCCTGATCGGCCTCGCGCAGGTGCTCGCGCTCGTCCCGGGAGTGTCCCGCTCCGGGGCGACGGTGTCGATGGGTCTCGCCCTCGGCTACACCCGCCCCGCCGCTGCACGGTTCGCGTTCCTGCTGGCCGTCCCCGCCGTGTTCCTGTCCGGCCTGTACGAGGCCGCGACGAGTCTCGGTGACCACGGAGCGCCCTTCGGACTCGCCGACACGCTCATCGCGACCGTGGTGGCCTTCGTCGTCGGGTTCGTCGTCATCGCGGCGTTCATGAACTACATCAGCAAGCGCAGCTTCATGCCGTTCGTCGTCTACCGCATCGCACTCGGTATCGTTCTCATCGTGTTGTTGTCGCTCGGAGTGATCCAGCCGTGAGGGCCTGGCAGGCCCCATCCGTCCCCGACGTCCCCGGTGCAGCGCCGCGACCCGTGGTGCACGACACCGCGACGGGCAAGCCGGTCGACCCGACCTGGGGCGAGGAGCGCGCGGCGCTCTACGTCTGCGGGATCACCCCGTACGACGCCACGCACATCGGCCATGCGGCCACCTACCTGGCGTTCGACACCCTCGGTCGCGCCTGGCGTGACGCCGGACTGGACGTCGAGTACGCGCAGAACGTCACCGACGTCGACGACCCGCTGCTCGAGCGTGCGACCCGCGACGGTGTCGACTGGCGCGAGCTCGCAGCGTCACAGGTGGACCTGTTCCGCCGCGACATGGAATCGCTCCGGATCCTGCCGCCCGACGACTTCGTCGCCGTCACGGACGAGGTCGACCGCGTCGCCGAGGCCGTCTCGTTCCTGCAGGAGACCGGGTACGCCTACGAGGTACCGACCCCGGACTCTGACGGCGACGACGTCTACTTCGACGTGAACCGCCCCACCGAGGCGTGGGCGCTCGGCGACGAGAGCCGCCTCGACCGCGAGACCATGCTCACGCTCGCTGCCGAGCGTGGCGGCGACCCGGAGCGCCCGGGCAAGCGCGACCCCTTGGACCCGCTGGTCTGGCGTGCGGCCCGAGATGGTGAGCCGAGCTGGGACACCGAGATCGGTCCCGGTCGCCCCGGCTGGCACATCGAGTGCAGCGTCATCGCCGGCGACCGCCTCGGCCTGCCGATCAGCGTGCAGGGCGGGGGCAGCGACCTCGTCTTCCCGCACCACGAGATGAGCGCGGGACACGCTGCGGCGCTCGCGCACCAGCCGCTCGCACACGCGTTCGTGCACACCGGGATGATCGCGTACCAGGGCACCAAGATCTCCAAGTCGCTCGGCAACCTCGTCACCGTGCGGGGGCTGCTCGACGACGGAGCGGACCCCCGGGCGATCCGGCTCGCGCTGCTGTCGCACAAGTACTCCGACGACTGGGAGTGGTTCGACACCGAGCTGACGAGTGCCGTGACGCGCCTCGCGACCTGGGATGCCTGGGCCTCGGGTGCGTCCGCCGGGCACACCGACGACGCGGCCGAGGTCGCGTCGCGGCTCCGTGCGCGGGTCTCCGACGACCTCGACACGCCGGGTGCGGTCGCCGCGGTCGACACGGCGATCGCGGGCGGCACGGCGTGCACGCCCGAGCTCGCCGACCTGGTCGACGCCCTGCTCGGCATCCGCCTGGCCTGAGGCGCGGGGGCGCGGGCACGGGCGCGGCGCGGGGGCACGCCCGGCCGGGTGCGCCGAGGTCGCATGACACGCCGCGCGCGTGCCGCCCGGGTTCCACGGACGGCAGCGTGCGACGTCGAGGTTCCGAAATCTCGGAACCTCGACGGGGCCAGGCGCTCGCGGGCCCCGCGGTCGCGTGACACGCCGCGTGTGTCCCGTCCGGGTTCCGCGAACCAACGCGGGCGCCGGTGAGATGCCGAGATCTCGGAACCTCGGCGGGTGCGGCCGGGCGCGTTGGGCGGGTTGGTCGCGACCAAGAGCCGGACGGGAGGCCCGTGGCGGGCCTAATCCGTGCCTCCCGTCCGCCACTTGGTCACGTCGACACGCCGTGCGTCACTCGCCGAGGTTCCACGGACCGCCGCGTGCGGCGGCGACATGCCGAGATTTCGGAACCTCGGCGGACACGGCCGAGCGAGCCGCGCCGGGCGCGACGTGAGCGTCGCGCCGACAGTCCCCGGCGCCCCGCGCTACTGCTGCGGCGGCTGCGGAGGCCGCCACGGCCCCTCGCCACCAGCTGTCCCGCCGTCCTTACCGTCCTTGTGCTCGCGGCGCCGCAGGTACTGCTCGAACTCCTGCGCGATCGCGTCCCCGGAGGCTTCGGGTGAGTCGACGGTGTCACGCGCCTGCTCGAGCTGCCCGATGTACGAGGCCATGTCCTCGTCGTCGGCGGCGAGGGCGTCGATGCCGTCCTCCCACTCGGTGGCGTCGTCGAGCAGGGTGCCGCGCGGCACGGTCACGTCGGTGAGCTCCTCGATCTTGTCGAGCAGTGACAGCGTGGCCTTCGGCGAGGGCGAGTTGTGCACGTAGTGCGGGACCGAGGCCCAGAGCGACAGCGTGGTGAGGCCGGCCTTGTCCATGGCGTCGGCGAGCACACCGAGGATGCCGGTCGGGCCCTCGTACGACGACTTGTCGACGTCGAACGCGGTCCGGACGCCGGCGTTCTCGCTCGACACGAAGACCGAGATCGGCCGGGTGTGCGGCACGTCGGCGAGCATCGCGCCCACGAAGACGACGGCGTCGATCGAGTACACGTCGGCGAGGTCGATGATCTCGGCGCAGAAGCCCCGCCAGGTGCGGGACGGCTCCGGTCCGACGAGGACGAACACGTCGCGGTCGGTGGGGGAGCCGGTGGCGCCGATGACGGGTCGACCCTCGGCGCCGGGGCCGTGCAGCACGATGCGGGGCCACTGCACGCCGCGGGCCCCGGTGTCGTCGGAACCCATGGTCGGGCGGTTGAACTGGTAGTCGACGTACCGCTCCCCGTCGAGCTCGCGCAGCTCGTCGAGCCCGAGCGAGTCGACGATGCGCCGAGCGAGTCCGCTGGCGGCCTCACCGGCGTCGTTCCAGCCCTCGAAGGCGACGACGAGCAACCGGCCGTCGCTGAAGGGGGAGTGCTGTGGCACGGAGCGGACCTCCTGGTGGTGGAGCGGAGCGGGGCGGGCGCGTCGAGGCGCCCGGCCGGACACGATGCAGGCATCCACTGTAGGCCCCGGCGACGCCCGCGGGCATGCGCGTCCGCGCCCAGCGGAACGGCCGAGCGGCCGGTGCGCGGCCCGCGCCCGCCGCGGCGCACGGCCCCGGTAGACTCGTCGCCCGTGACCGCGCATCCTCCTGTACTCGTCCCGCCCGCAGCCGTGCTGTGGGACATGGACGGCACGATCATCGACACCGAGCCGATCTGGCAGCGCTCCCAGGTCGACCTGACACAGCGCTTCGGTGCCGAGTGGACCCACGAGGACGGCCTGTCCCTGGTCGGCTCGGGCCTCGAGCGCTCCGGCGAGCTCCTCCGCGACAAGGGTGTCGACATGGAGGTCGAGGAGATCATCCAGTGGATGACGGACTACGTGATGGAGCACCTGCGCGACGGTGAACTGCCCTGGCGCCCGGGTGCCCGTGAACTCGTCGAGGAACTCCACGCCCGCGGCATCCCCACGGCGCTCGTGACGATGTCGCGCCGCAAGATGGCACTCGTCGCGGCCGAGGCCCTGGGCGAGCGCGGCTTCCGCGTGGTCGTGGCCGGTGACGACGTCGACCGTCCGAAGCCGTTCCCGGACGCCTACTTGTCCGCCGCCGCCCAGCTCGGCGTCGAGCCGACCGCGTGCGTCGCGATCGAGGACTCCGCCACCGGCGTCGCCTCGGCCGTCGCCTCCGGTGCCGTCACGGTCGCCGTGGAGCACATCGTCCCGCTGTCCGAGATCGCCGGCGGGGACGTGCACCTGACCACCCTGTCGGGTGTCGACGTCGACCGTCTGGTCGAGTTGACGGGGCCGGCGCTGGCCGCGCGCGCTGGACTGACGGGAGGCCCGGTGCCGGACCCGGCGCACGCTGCGGACACCGAGGGAGTCACCCGATGAGCCACACCGACCCGACCGCAGCGCTGCCGCACACCGCTGGTGGCGCCCCGCACACGCCGCCGCGCGGCCCGTTCCGGGCCGGTGACCGCGTCCAGCTGACCGGTCCGAAGGGCAAGCTGACGACGCTGTCCCTCGAGACCGCCGGCGAGTACCACACCCACCGCGGCGTGCTCCGGCACGACGACGTCATCGGCCAGCCCGACGGCTCGGTGATCCGTGCCAGCACCGGCGACGAGTACCTGGCGCTGCGTCCGCTGCTCAACGACTACGTCATGTCGATGCCGCGCGGTGCGGCGATCGTCTACCCGAAGGACGCCGCACAGATCGTCGCCTTCGCCGACGTCTTCCCGGGCGCCCGCGTGGTCGAGGCGGGCGTCGGTTCTGGTGCGCTCTCGCTGTTCCTGCTGCGTGCGATCGGTCCGACCGGCCGGCTGCAGTCGTTCGAGCGCCGCGAGGAGTTCGCGGCGATCGCGAAGGGCAACGTCGGCACGTTCCTGGGCGCCGTCCCGGACAACTGGTCCGTGACCGTCGGCGACCTGGTCGAGGAGCTGCCCGGCGCCGTCGACGAACAGAGCGTCGACCGTGTCGTCCTGGACATGCTCGCGCCGTGGGAGTGCGTCGACGCCGCAGCCGACGCCCTCGTGCCCGGCGGACTCATCGTCTGCTACGTCGCGACCGTCACCCAGCTGTCCCGCACGGCCGAGGCCCTGCGCGACACCGGTCGCTTCACCGACCCGATGCCGAGCGAGACGCTGGTGCGCACCTGGCACGTCGAGGGGCTCGCCGTCCGACCCGACCACCGCATGGTCGGGCACACCGGGTTCCTCATCACGGCGCGTCGCCTGGCCGACGGGACGGTGCTGCCGAACCTGAAGCGCCGCGCTGGCAAGGTCGAGTTCTCCGACGAGGACATCGAGGCCTGGACCCCCGGCGCCGTGGGCGAGCGCGCGACGAGCGACAAGAAGCTCCGCAAGGTCGCACGGCAGTCGGCGGCCCAGGCCCGCAAGGTCGCCGCTGCCGAGGCGGGGTCGGCCTCGGCCGCCGCCGAGGCGTCGCCGGACACCGTCGGAGACGCGTCCGAGCCGACCGACGGCGAACGGTAGGCTGACGGTCGTGCCCGTCCTGCATCGAACGGAAAGAGGGTCCGTGCGCACCATCCCCGCACTCCTGGTCACCATCGGTCTCGCGGCCTCGCTCACGGCGTGCGCCTCGAACGGCGCCGGCACCACCCCCTCGAGCTGCGCCGCACCCGGTGCTGCGTCCGAGGCCGTGACCGCCACCGGCGCGTTCGGCAAGGAGCCGAAGGTGTCGATCCCGAGCGGCCTCACCACCAAGGGCACCCAGGTCTCCGTCCTGAAGCAGGGCGACGGCCGCACGATCGACGACGGCACCCCCGTGCTCATCGAGTACACGCTCGTCGACGGCGCCACCGGCGAGGTCGCGCAGACCAGCGGGTACTCCGGTCAGACGGCCCCGATCACCGCGGGGGCGAGCAACTACGGCGCCCTCGGCAAGTCGCTCGAGTGCGCACAGGTCGGCGACCGGCTCGCCGTCGCGCTGCCGAAGAGCGCGCTCAGCAGTTCCGACACCAGCGCGACCACCGACAGCGGCTCGTCGGGGAAGACCGAGGACGCCGTCATCGCCGTGATCGACGTCAAGCGTGCCTTCGACGCCCGCGCGACCGGCACCCCGCAGCTCGCAGGCGACAAGATGCCCGCCGTCGTGCTCGCACCGTCCGGTGCCCCCGGCATCACGATCCCGTCGTGGAACGCGCCGAAGTCGAACGAGACGCACCTGCTCCGCAAGGGGTCCGGTCGCCTGCTCACCGCGAAGGACACCGCGGTCATCAAGTACACCGCCGTGACCTGGGGCGCGGACCCGTCCGTGGCCGGGTCCAGCTGGACCGACGGCTCGGGTGCGCAGACCGTGCCGCTCACCAAGGGTCAGGTCGACGAGGGCGTCCGCACCGCCATCGTCGGGCACCACGTCGGCGACCAGGTGCTGGCCGTCGTGAACCAGCAGGGCACCGCCTACGCGTACGTCATCGACGTGCTCGGAGCGATGTCGAGCTGACGCTCGCACACCGTCCACCGACCGCGGCGCGGGTGCACTTCGGTGCACCCGCTCTGCCGTAGGATCGCCTCGTGCCAGCGACCCGTGTGCCCCGTGTGCCCGCCGAGGAGCGGCTCTTCAGCCTCGTGCTCGCGCTGCTCTCGACGGAGTCCGGGCTGACCAAGGCGGAGATCCTGACGAACGTGCAGGGCTACCGCCAGCGGTTCACGCCGGGCGGGGACAACGCCTCGCTCGAGCGCCAGTTCGAACGCGACAAGGACGACGTCCGCGAGCTCGGCATCCCGCTCGAGACGATCGAGACGCCCGGTGCCGCCGGCAACAACCAGACGCTGCGGTACCGGATCCCGAAGGGCGAGTACGACCTGCCCGTCGACGTCCGCTTCACCCCGGACGAGTCCGCACTGCTCTCGCTGGCCGCGATGGCCTGGCGTGAAGGTGCCCTGTCGGCCGACTCCCGTCGAGGGCTCCTCAAGGTCCGTTCAGCCGGTTCCGAGGACGACGACGGTGCACTGCAGCTCGGTGTCGACGCGTACGCCCCCCGGCTCCGGGCTCGTGACGCGGCCTTCGAGCCGCTCCGCTCCGCGCTCGACCGTGGCGCCGCCGTCCGCTTCGACTACATCACCCCCGGGCAGCACGAGGCCCGACGACGCGAGGTCGCTCCGCTCGCCCTCGTGCAGCACGGCGGTCGCTGGATGCTCGCGGCCCACGAGTTCGCGACGGACTCGGACAAGAACTACCTGCTGTCGCGGGTCGTCGGCCCCGTCACGCAGTACGAGGTCGGGCAGCACACCGCGCCGGTGGGCGCGGGGGAGCGCACGCTCGCCGAGCTCGAACGGATCTGGTCCGCACGCACCGCACGCATCGCGGTGACCCCGGGGTCCGACGCCGAGCGGCGACTCACGCGCCGCCGCGACACCGAGACCGACGCCGACGGCGCCCTCGTGCTGCACCACGTCGACCCGCAGATCCTCGCCGAGGAACTCGCGGCGTTCGGTCCCGAGGTCCGGGTGCTCGAACCGGACGACCTGCGGCTGCGGGTCGTGGAGCGACTCCGAGCCCTGGTGCGGGACCACAGCGACGGAGAGGAGCCCGCCCGTGGCTGAGACCCAGCCCCTGCAGGCGCAGGACAAGCTCGCGTTCCTGCTCGCCCTGGTGCCGTACCTGATCGACCGCGAGCGCGTCTCGGTGGCCGAGGCCGCACGCCACTTCGGTGTCCCCGAAGCCCGGATCCGCCGTGCCGTGGAGCTCATCGCGGTGTCCGGTGTGCCCGGTGAGACGATGCAGTACCAGCACGGCGACCTGTTCGACATCGCGTGGGACGACTTCGACCAGAACGAGATGATCGTCCTGACGAACCTCGTCGCCATCGACGACTCACCCCGGCTGTCCGCGCGTGAGGCCTCGGCGCTCATCGCCGGGCTGCAGTACCTCTCCGCGCTGCCCGAGGCCGCCGACCGCGACGCCATCCGCGCGCTCATGGCCAAGCTGTCCCGTGGTGCCGGTGGCGCGGCCTCGACCGTGGCCGTGGGGCAGGACCTGCACGACGTCGCCCTCGCCACGATCCGCCGCGCCATGGCGGACGGCCGCGGGCTGTCCTTCGAGTACGCCGGCCCGCGCACCCAGGGCGGCACCCGCCGGGTCGACCCGCTGCGCGTCGAGTCGATCGACACCGATTGGTACCTCCGTGCGTGGGACCTCGACCGGCAGGCGCTCCGGACCTTCCGTCTCGACCGGATGTCCGGCGCACGCGTCGACGACCGTGCGGTGGAGAAGTCCGCCGACCAGGTCGTGATCCCCGACACCCTGTTCCAGCAGTCGGCGGAGGACGTCATCGTCACGGTGGAGCTCGACTCGTCGTCGCTCCCGCTCGTGGCCGACTTCCTCGCCGACACGGCCGACGCCCCCGACGCCGACGCCCGTGTGCGCATCCGGCTCGCGGCGTCCAACGGGTTCGACGGCGTCGTCCGGCTCGTCGCCGGGCTGCCCGGTCGCGCCGTGGTGCTCGACCCGCCCGCGGCACGGAACGCCGTGCGTGACTTCGCCGCCGCCGCCCTCACCGCTGGCTGACCGAGTCGGCTGACCGCCCCTGCATGTGCGTTCGCACGGAGCGCGTCGGAGTGTCGGTCCCCACCCCGTAGGATCGAGCCATGGCTTCGACGACCGCGCGCGGGCGAGCGAGGCGGCAGGGGCGCCGTGACGGCGACGCCGAAGGCCGCATGTCGCTCGGGCAGCACCTCATCGAGCTGCGCAACCGCCTCTTCCGCGCAGTCATCGCCGTCGTCGTCGCCGCGGTCGGTGGGTGGTTCCTCACCCCGTTCGTGCTGGACTCGCTCCGCGCTCCGGTTGCGGAGCTCGCGAAGGTCGGCGGGCACACGGCCGAGCTGAACTTCCCGATGATCACGGGGGCGTTCGACCTCAAGCTGCAGATCGCGATCACGATCGGCATCGTCATCGCCAGCCCGGTCTGGCTCTACCAGATCTGGGCGTTCATCGTGCCCGCCCTGGTGCGGCGTGAGAAGCAGTACGTGTGGGGCTTCCTGGGCACGGCGATCCCGCTGTTCTTCGCCGGGTGCTACTTCGGGTGGTACATCCTGCCGCACGTGGTGGGCATCCTCGGCAGTTTCGTGTCGAGCCAGGACACCTCGATCGTCGACGCCAAGGCGTACTACGACTTCGTCATCAAGCTCATCGTCGCCGTCGGCATCGCGTTCGTGCTGCCGGTCTTCATCGTGCTGCTGAACTTCGTCGGGGTCCTGTCGGCCGCAGCGATCATCAAGTCGTGGCGCGTCGCGATCGTGTGCATCCTAGTGTTCTGCGCGATCGTCACCCCGAGCGCCGACGTCATCTCGATGTTCCTGCTGGCCGTCCCGATGGTGGTGCTCTACATCGCTGCCTGCATCGTGGCCTGGTTCCACGACCGCCGGCTGGCGAAGAAACAGGCCAAACTCGACGAAGAGTACGGCCTGTGAGCGGCGCGGACCTCAGTGCGGCCGAGCGCTTCGCCGCCGCCAAGGTCCGGAACCGCTCCCGCAACCTGGAGCTGTTCCGCGCCGACCTGCGCTTCGACCTCGACCCGTTCCAGTTCGCCGCGTGCGACGCGTTGGACCAGGGCCGCAGCGTGCTCGTCGCCGCCCCGACCGGCGCGGGCAAGACGATCATCGCCGAGTTCGCGATCTGGCTCGCGATGCGGCAGCCGACGGCGAAGGTGTTCTACACGACGCCGATGAAGGCCCTGAGCAACCAGAAGTACGCCGAGCTGGTCGAGGTCTACGGCGAGTCCGAGGTGGGGCTGCTCACCGGTGACACCAACGTGAACCCGCGGGCGCGGGTCGTCGTCATGACGACCGAGGTCCTGCGGAACATGATCTACGCCGACTCCGACCTGCTCGACGACCTCGCCTGGGTCGTCCTCGACGAGGTCCACTACCTCGCCGACCGGTTCCGCGGTGCCGTGTGGGAAGAAGTGATCCTGCACCTGCCGACCGAGGTCCGTCTGGTCTCCCTCAGCGCCACGGTCTCCAACGCGGAGGAGTTCGGCGACTGGCTGCAGGCGGTCCGCGGGGACACCGACGTCATCGTGTCCGAGGACCGCCCGGTCCCGCTCGAGCAGCACGTCCTGGTCGGCTCGAAGATGGTCGACCTGTTCGACTCCAGCGGTGCGGCGGCGACGAACCGCGTCAACCCGGAACTGCTCCGCATGGTCGGCGGTGCCTCGCGCAGCGAACGGCACGGCGGCGGCCACCGTGGCGGACGAGGGCGTGGGGGCTACCACGACCGCCGGGGTCCGCGCACCGAGAAACTGCACCGCGAACGCATCGCGCACATGCTCGACGAGCGGATGCTGCTGCCCGCGATCTTCTTCGTGTTCAGCCGTGCCGGGTGCGACCAGGGAGTCCGGAACGTCCTGCGGTCCGGGCTGTCGCTCACCACGGTGCCGGAGCGCAACGAGATCCGCGAGACCGCCGAGTACCACTGCCGCACGCTGCCGGACGAGGACCTCGCCGTCCTCGGCTACTGGGAGTTCCTCGAAGGACTCGAGCGCGGTGTCGCAGCGCACCACGCCGGCATGCTCCCCGCGTTCAAGGAGGTCGTCGAGAACCTCTTCCAGCGCAAGCTGCTCAAGGTCGTGTTCGCGACCGAGACCCTGGCGCTCGGCGTGAACATGCCGGCCCGCACGGTCGTGCTCGAGAAGCTCGAGAAGTTCAACGGCGAGGCCCGTGTCCCGATCACCCCGGGGGAGTACACGCAGCTGACCGGTCGTGCCGGGCGCCGTGGCATCGACGTCGAGGGGCACTCGGTCATCCAGTGGACCGACGGGCTCGACCCCCAGGCCGTCGCGTCGCTCGCCAGCCGTCGCACGTACCCGCTGAACTCGTCGTTCAAGCCGACGTACAACATGGCCGTCAACCTCATCGACCAGTTCGGTCGGCAGCGCACGCGCGAGGTGCTCGAGACCTCGTTCGCCCAGTTCCAAGCCGACCGTTCGGTCGTGGACCTCGCCCGCAAGGTCCGCTCGCAGCAGGAATCGCTCGAGGGCTACCGCGAGGCGATGCAGTGCCACCTCGGCGACTTCACCGAGTACTCGACGCTCCGCCGCGAGCTGTCCGACCTCGAGCGGACGAACGTCCCCGGCGGGCGTGAGGCATCGCACGGTGCACGTCAGGAACGGCAGGCCGCGATCACGGCGGTCCGTCGCCAGATGCAGCGGCACCCCTGCCACGCCTGCCCTGATCGCGAGGCGCATGCCCGCTGGGCGGAGCGCTGGTGGAAGCTCAAGCGCGTCAACGACAAGCTGCTCCAGCAGATCCGGTCCCGTACCGGCGCCGTCGCGACGACGTTCGACCGGGTGACCGACGTGCTCCTGCAGCTCGGGTACCTGGTCGACGCCGGCAACGGCGAGGCCACCGTCGCCGCGGGCGGCCGTCGTCTGCAGCGCATCTACGGGGACCGCGACCTGCTCGTCGCCGAGTGTCTCGAGGCCGGTGTGTGGAAGGACCTCACTCCGGCGCAGCTCGCGGCGATGGCCGCCACGATCATCTACCAGCCCCGTCGCGACGACGCCCCCGGCACCGAGCACGCGCTGCCGCGTGGCGCCTTCCGCCCGGCGCTCGACGAGACCCTGACCATCTGGTCGCGCCTCGACGACATCGAGCGCGATGCCCGCCTGGCCGGCTCGTTGCCGCCGACCCCGGCGATGGCGGTCGGCATGTTCCGCTGGGCATCCGGCTCGGCTCTCGACGACGTCCTGCGGACGCTCGACCTGCCCGCCGGCGACTTCGTGCGCTGGTCGAAGCAGGTCATCGACCTGCTCGACCAGATCCGGAACGCCGGTGACGACGACCTCGCCCAGACCGCTCGACGCGCGACCGACGCGGTGCGCCGCGGCATCGTCGCCTACGCAGCGGTCTGACGGGAGGCACGGTGCGGGTTCCGGAGACCGGTGTGCGCGGGGTGCCCGCGCGCCTTGGCCGCGGTGCGGTCGCGGACGGCCCGTTCGCCGCGCTGCCGCTGGGCACGGCGCTGCCCCTGGCCGTCATCGGCGGGGTGCTCTTCGCGCTCGCGTTCCCCGCGCCGGGCTGGTGGTTCCTGGCCTACCCCGCGCTCGCCTGCATGCTGCTCGCGGCGATGGGTCAGCGCGCCCGCCGGGCCGCGTGGTTGGGCTACCTGGCCGGCGCCGCGTTCTGGATCCCGGCCATCTCGTGGGCCGGGCGCTACCTGGGCCCGGTCCCGTGGTTCGCACTCGCGTTGTTGGAGGCCGCGTTCTTCGCCCTGGGCAGCGTGGCCATCGCCCTCGCGTACCGGTGGGTGGCGCGCGTGGTGCCCTCGACCGCCGGGCGCGTGTGGGGCCTCCCGGCCGTGGTCGCCGCACTGTGGACCGGACGCGAGTGGTTCTCGGGGAGCTGGCCGTACGGCGGCTTCGCCTGGGGGCGGGTCGGCCTGTCGCAGTCGCAGGGGCCGTTCACCCACCTGGCCGCGTACGTCGGGGTGCTCGGCGTGACGTTCGTCGTTGTGTACTGCGTCGCGGTCGTCGTGTCACTCGCCCTCGTGTCACCCCGGACACCGGGCGCGACCATGCGGCTGCCGATGCGGGTGGCGACCGCCGGCCTGCTCGTCGCCGCCGTGCTGGCGGTCCCGGCGTGGCCGACCGCGACGTCGGGCACGATCCGCGTCGAGTCGGTGCAGGGCAACGGACCGGCCGGGTACTTCGACCGGGCCGCTCCGGGTGACGTCCTGGCGTCGCAGGTCGCCGCCACCGACGTCGAGGCGAAGGACGTCGACCTGGTGGTCTGGCCCGAGGCCTCGGCGGAGTTCGACCCGCGGCAGCAGCCGGTGATCGCGTCGTCACTCGACGCCGTCGTCGACTCGGTCGACGCACCACTCGTCGCCGGGGCGATCACGCAGACCCCGTCCGGGGTGCTGCACAACACCTCGTTCGTGTGGACCGCCGACGGGTGGCAGTCGTCCTACGACAAGAAGCGACCGGTGCCCTTCGGCGAGTACGTGCCGGACCGGTGGTTCTTCTCGAAGCTCGCTCCGTCGCTGATCGGCCTGCTGCAGCGCGACTACACCCCGGGGACGAAGCCGAACGTGCTGCCGGTGGCGGGGATCAAGGCCGGCATCGCGATCTGCTTCGACATCGTCGACGACGGGCTGACCCGCGACATGGTCCGCGGGGGAGCGCAGGTCATCCTCGCGCAGACGAACAACGCGGACTTCTCCGGCACCGACGAGAACCTGCAGCAGCTCGAGATCGCACGGATGCGAGCGGTCGAGACCGGTCGGTCGCTCGTGAACATCTCGACCGTCGGGGCATCGCAGGTCATCGATCCGTCAGGGCGCACGATCGACCGGGTGCCCGAGTACACGGCGACCTCGATGGTGACCGATGTCCCGCTCGGCACCTCGACGACCCCGGCGTCGCTCGCCTCGGGGTCGATCGTCCTGTTCCTGTCACTCGGTGGGCTGCTCGTGCTGCTCGCGTGCGCCCCGTGGGGGCGTCGCCGCCGCTCGTGAGCGCCACCGTTCCTGTGCGCCGGGGTCGTGCACTGGGAACGGACTGTGAATGCGCCCAACCGGGAACGGTGGCACGTGGGACAGTGTTGTGGAGGGCAGACGAGCGAGAGGAGCACACACATGGCTGATCGGAGTCTCCGCGGCATGCGGCTCGGGAGTCAGAGCCTCCAGAGCGAAGAGGGCGTCGAGCTCTCGGACCGCAAGCGTGCGGTCTACCAGACCGATTCGGGGGAGACCTTCGACATCGTCTTCTCCGCAGACGCAGACGTGCCCCAGACCTGGTCGGAGCCACGCTCGGGCCGCGAAGGCCGACTGCTCGGCGACGACGGCATCCCCGTCGAGGTCGCCGCAGAGGACGTCAAGGCTCCTCGCACCCACTGGGACATGCTGCTCGAGCGCCGTTCGCGCGAAGAGCTCGAGGAACTCCTCGAGGAGCGCCTGCAGGTCCTGCGCGCGCGGCGCGGCGCCTGACACCACCTGACACGAACGACGATGCCCGCCCCGGTTCCCCGGGGCGGGCATCGTCGTTCGTGGTGATGCGGGTCAGCGTCGTCCGGAGCCGTCGCTCGTGCGGTGCCCCGACGCTTCGTCGTTCGGGTGCTGCGCGGCGTCGCCCTGCGGGGCCGGTGCGTCGTCGACCTTCTCGGCGGTCGCGTCGTCGGCGGCTGCGAGGTGCGCGTCGACGCTCCGGTTCGACTCGGCCAGTCGTGCGTCGAGGTCGGACTCGGGGACGATGTCCGCGGCGGTGGCATCCGCACGCGGCATCGTCGTTTCGGCCGACCCGGCGGCCGCGGTGTTCGCAAGGCTCTCGTTCGCGAGCTTGGAGATGCGGGAGAGGAAGTCGCCGCCCGAGCCGGCGCCGGCGACCGGGCCGCTGCCGCTCCGTCCGCCGGAGAAGCCCTTCGCGATGCCGGACAGCGCCTCGGTGAACTCGCTCGGGATCATCCAGAGCTTGTTCGCCGTGCCCTCGGCGATCTTCGGGAGCATCTGCAGGTACTGGTACGAGAGGAGCTTGTCGTCCGGATCACCGGTGTGGATGGCCTCGAAGACCGTGGCGATCGCGGACGCTTCACCCTCGGCACGGAGCACCTGGGCCTTGGCGTCACCCTCGGCCGCGAGGATGGCGGCCTGCCGCTGCCCCTCGGCCTCGAGGATCTGGGACTGCTTGGTGCCCTCGGCCTGCAGGATCGCGGCACGACGGCTCCGCTCGGCACGCAGCTGCTGCTCCATGGCGTCCTGGATGGACACGGGCGGCTCGATGGCCTTGAGCTCGACACGGCCGACGCGGATGCCCCACTTGCCGGTCGCTTCGTCGAGCACGACGCGGAGCTGACCGTTGATGTTGTCGCGGCTGGTCAGCGCCTCTTCGAGGTTGAGGCCACCGACCACGTTGCGGAGCGTGGTGGTCGTGAGCTGCTCGACCGCACCGAGGTAGTTCGCGATCTCGTAGGTCGCCGCACGGGCGTCGGTGACCTGGAAGTAGACCACCGTGTCGATGGAGACCACGAGGTTGTCCTCGGTGATCACGGGCTGGGGCGGGAACGACACGACCTGTTCACGCATGTCGAGCAGCGGCCGCAGGCGGTCGATGAACGGCACGAGCAGGTTCAGGCCGGGCGCGAGTGTCTTGTGGTACTTGCCGAGGCGCTCCACGACGCCCGCGGTGGCCTGCGGCACGATGCGGATCGCCTTGGCCAGGACGACGATCACGAAGATGACGACGACGAGGATGAGCACGAGCAGCGCGATCGTCCCCGGGGAGATGCTGGTCACGAGGTGGCCCTTTCTGCGAGGCGCACGACCGCGGTCGACCCCTCGATCGACTCGACGACCACGGGGGTGCCGAGTGGCGGTGTGCGGTCGATGGCGCCCACGGCGAACCGTGCGCTCCAGGTCTCGCCGTTTGCCAGGCGGACCTGGCCGGGAGCAGAGGTCGTGAACGCGACCGCGACCGTGCCGGGGAGCCCGATGAGCCCGTCGACGTTGGTGCGGTGCGGGTCGGCACCCCGGCCGAGCATGAGCAGGAGGCGCGGTCGGACGAGCGACAGCAGCACCAGGGCGAACACCGCGGAGACGATGGCGGACAGCCACCACGGTGCGCCGAGCAGGGCCGCGACCAGGCCGCCGGCGGCGCCGGCCGCGAGCATGATGAAGATGAAGTCGAGGGTGAAGATCTCGACCACACCCAGCAAGAGCACGAGTCCGATCCAGACGATGCTCTGGATCCAATCGATTCCGTTCACGCGATCTCCCTCCCTTGGTCGCGAGCGGCGGATCGCTGCGTCGCGACGGCCGGTACAACTCCGTTCAACATATCAGGAGGGTCCGACGGCCACCCAGCCGATTGGTAGGCTCGGTGCGCCCGACCGGCCGGAACCAGACCTGGAGAACACGACTGTGAGCAACCCCCTCGCCCCCGGATCCCTCACCGACACGCGCGCCGTCGTCACCGGCTCGTCGCGCGGCATCGGCGCCGACACCGTCGGGTACCTGGCCGAGGCCGGGGCCAAGGTCGTCGTGAACTACCGCAACAAGGCCAAGCGCGCCGAGCAGATCGCCGAGAAGGTCGTCGCGGCCGGTGGATCCGCTCTGGCGATCGGCGCCGACCTGACCGACCACGGGTCCGTGCAGGCGCTCGTCGACACCGTCGTGGGGGAGTGGGGCGGCATCGACCTGCTCGTGCTGAACGCCTCGGGTGGCATGGAGTCGGGCCTGGGCGAGGACTACGCGCTCCGCCTGAACCGCGACGCCCAGATCGACATGCTCCAGACCGCCGTGCCGCACATGCCCGCGGGCTCCCGTGTCGTGTTCGTCACGAGCCACCAGGCGCACTTCGTCGAGACCGCCGAGACGATGGACGAGTACGTCCCCGTCGCCAAGAGCAAGCGTGCTGGTGAACTCGCCCTGCGTGAGCTGATCCCGCAGCTCGAGGCCGCCGGCATCGAGTTCGTCGTCGTCTCCGGCGACATGATCGAGGGCACGATCACCGCCACCCTGCTGAACCGCCTGAACCCCGGCGCGATCGAGGGTCGTCGGCAAGAGGTCGGCAAGCTCTACAGCGTGTCGGAGTTCGCCGCCGAGATCGCCCTGGCCGCGATCGAGCCGATCCCCGCCGACCACACCAAGCTCGTCGGCGACGTCAGCGGCTTCGTCGGCTAGCGTCGGGCGGGTGACTGCCAAGCCCGGCCTGCGCCGTACCTCCCGGATCATCCTGCTCGACCCCGAGGGTCGCGTGTTCCTGATGGACACGAACTCGCCGTCGTCGGACGGGGCCCACCGCTGGATCACGCCGGGCGGTGGGGTCGACCCGGGCGAGGACCACCGTGACGCCGCGATCCGCGAGCTGCGCGAGGAGACCGGCATCGTCATCGACGACCCGGGCGAGCCGGTGTGGTCCTGGGACTTCACCGTCGACTGGGACCTCGCCGACCACGACCGTGGCCACAGCGAGTTCTACGTCGTGCGCACGCCCGGGTTCGAACTGTCGGACGCCGAGTGGACCGACGACGAGCGGGTCGACATCCTCGCGTCGCGCTGGTGGACCGCCGACGAGCTCGACGCCACCGACGAGGACTTCGAGCCGGCCGAGCTGCCGGACCTGGTCCGCCGCTTCGCCGAGGTCTGACCGAGGGGCGCGGGTCGGGGCGCTGCGCCCCGCGCACGGTGCCGGGTCCGTCGGTCGGTGCCGGGTTGGTGGCCTGGTGCGCGCTCGTGCCGCTGCACGGTGCGCGGAAGCGCGCACGGGGTGAGAAGGCGCGCACGGTGCGGACGGGAGGCGCGGTGCGGGCTCGACCCGTGCCTCCCGTCCGGTGGTGGGTCGCGTCCACCGCACGGTGCCGGGGCGCCTTGTCGGTGTCGGTAGGCGCCGGTACGCTGATCGACATGCACACCGGTTCCGGTGACGATGACGCACCGAGCTCGAGCGTGCACGCCGCCGACGGCCACGACCGCATCCGTGTGCGCGGAGCCCGCGCCAACAACTTGCAGGGCATCGACGTCGACCTGCCGAAGCGACGATTGACGGTGTTCACCGGTGTCTCCGGTTCCGGCAAGAGCTCGCTCGTGTTCGGCACCGTCGCCGCCGAGTCGCAGCGGATGATCAACGAGACCTACAGCGCCTTCGTGCAGGGGTTCATGCCGTCGCTCGCGCGACCCGACGTCGACCTGCTCGACGGCCTGACCACCGCGATCGTCGTCGATCAGGAACGCATCGGTGCCGACCCGCGCTCGACGGTCGGCACGGCCACCGACGCGAACGCGATGCTGCGGGTGCTGTTCAGTCGTCTCGGCCAGCCGCACGTCGGCGGCCCGAACGCGTTCTCGTTCAACCTGGCGACGGTGACCGCCGGGGGAGCGATCACCGTGCAGAAGGGGAAGGACGCCAAGGCCGAGAAGGTCTCGTTCACGCGGCTCGGGGGCATGTGCGCCGACTGCGAGGGACGCGGGCTCGTCAACGACATCGACCTGACGCAGTTGTTCGACGACTCGAAGGCGCTCGGCGACGGTGCGATCACGATCCCCGGGTACGGAACGGACGGGTGGAACGTCCGCATGTACGCCGAGTCGGGGTACTTCGACAAAGACACCCCGATCCGCGACTTCACCGAGCGGCAGCGTGCGGACTTCCTCTATCGCGAGCCCACCAAGCAGAAGATCGCCGGCATCAACATGACGTACGAGGGGCTCGTCCCCCGGGTCCGCCGTTCGCTGCTGCAGAAGGACCGCGAGGCGATGCAGCCGCACATCCGTGCGTTCGTCGACCGTGCGGTGACCTTCACGACGTGCTCGGCGTGCGGTGGCACCCGGTTGAACGAGACCGCTCGGTCATCGAAGATCGACGGGAAGAGCATCGCCGACGTCTGCGCGATGCAGATCACCGACGTCGTCCCGTGGCTGCGGGCCATCGACGACCCCGGCGTCGCGCCGCTGCTCGACGGACTCCGCGACCTGCTCGAGTCGTTCGTCGAGATCGGCCTCGGCTACCTGTCGCTCGACCGCCCGACCGGCACGCTGTCCGGGGGAGAGGGGCAGCGCGTCAAGATGGTGAAGCACCTCGGCTCATCGCTGAGCGACGTCACCTACGTCTTCGACGAACCGAGCACCGGGCTGCACCCGCACGACATCGAGCGGATGAACGGGTTGCTCCTGCGGCTCCGCGACAAGGGCAACACCGTGCTGGTGGTCGAGCACAAGCCCGAGGTGATCGCGATCGCCGACCACGTCGTCGACCTCGGTCCCGGTGCCGGGACCGGTGGTGGGACGCTCTGCTACCAGGGCCCGGTCGACGGACTGCGGGGGAGCGGGACCATCACCGGCCGGCACCTGGACGACCGTGTCTCGGTGAAGCCCACCGTGCGGACGTCCGACGGGGTGATCTCGATCCGCGGCGCCTCGGCGCACAACCTGCAGGACGTCGACGTGGACGTCCCCACCGGGGTGCTCACCGTCGTCACGGGGGTCGCCGGGTCGGGCAAGAGCACGCTGATCCACGGGTCGCTCGCGCCGCGCGAGGACGTGGTGGCCATCGACCAGAGCGGGATCCGTGGTTCCCGGCGCAGCAACCCGGCCACGTACACCGGCCTGCTCGAACCCATCCGCAAGGCGTTCGCGAAGGCCAACGGGGTGAAGCCCGCGCTCTTCAGCGCCAACTCCGAAGGGGCGTGCCCCGCGTGCAACGGTGCCGGCGTCGTCTACACCGACCTCGGCATGATGGCCGGCATCGCCACCCCGTGCGTGGAGTGCGACGGCAAGCGGTTCGACCAGTCGGTGCTCGGCTACCACCTCGGCGGCAAGGACATCAGCCAGGTGCTGGGCATGTCCGTCGCCGATGCCGCGGAGTTCTTCGCCGAGGGGCCGGCGAAGCTCCCCGCGGCGCACACGATCCTGGCGCGCCTGGCGGACGTCGGTCTCGGGTACCTGACGATCGGACAGCCGCTCACCACCCTGTCCGGCGGTGAACGCCAGCGGCTGAAGCTCGCCACACACCTGGGGGAGCGCGGCGGCATCGTGGTCCTCGACGAACCGACCACGGGTCTGCACCTGGCGGACGTCGCCCAGTTGCTCGGGCTGCTCGACCGACTCGTCGACTCGGGCAAGACCGTCGTGGTGGTCGAGCACCACCAGGCCGTCATGGCGCACGCCGACTGGATCATCGACCTCGGGCCCGGCGCCGGGCACGACGGCGGTCGGATCGTCTTCGAGGGGACGCCCGCAGAACTCGTCGCATCCCCCTCGACCCTGACCGGGCAGCACCTGGCGGCCTACGTCCGATCCTGAGGCGGGGGACAGACTCGCGCTCGGAAGCTGAGCGTTCCCGGTGTGGATCGGATAACGTTTGATCGACGCTCACGATCGGCTGCCCGGCCTGGATCGGCGTCTTCATCGAAGGAGCACTCCATGTCCAACCCCGGAAACACGCCCGCGAAGTCCAACACGTTCGGTGTCGTCTCCCTGGTGCTCGGCATCGTCGGCGTCGTCGGCGGCATCTTCATCGCCCTGATCGGCGTGGTCGCCGGCATCGTCGGTCTCGTACTCGGGATCCTCGCACGCAAGCGCGGGGGGAGCCGTGGCACGGTCCTCGCCGGCATCATCCTGTCGGTCGTCGCGATCGTCATCGGCATCATCGGCTACATCCTGGTGGGCGTGCTGCGTTCGCAGATGTGACGCGCTCCGGATCGTGAGCAGAAGAGGTCGAGTCCGTCATCGGAACTCGACCTTTTCTGCTCACGCGATCGGCATCGGTGGCGTACCGTGCCGCGCATGAGCTACAGCCAGCCCGACCCAGCCGAAGAGACCACCCAGAGCGAGACGCCGGAGCAGCCCGACACCGACCAGGAGAACCTGGAGGAACAGGGCGGCGAACCGGCGGCGCTGGAGATCGACGCCGACGACGTGCCGACGAAGCCCGCCGACTGACGGTCTGCCATCGAGTGAGCAGAAAACGTCGAGTGGCAAGACTTGACCCGTCGTTTTCTGCTCTCTGGGCGTTCTGAAGTGGGCGCCGATAATGCATATTATGTCAACGCAGGTCCTGACAGGGGCTCCCCGTGCGTGAACTCGTGCTGAAGATGTCGATGTCGTTGGACGGCTTCGTCGCGGCTCCCCGCGCCGAGTCGGACTGGATGTTCCGCGGTGGCAGTCCTGACTCGTTGGCCTGGGTGCGCGACATCGTTGCGCCGACCTGTCCGACGAGCTCGACCTGGACCTCGTCAGCTGCACGGCGTTCAGCGGCGGGGCGCTCGGGCTGGTGTACCGACCAAAGCGCTGAGCACGCGGGTCAGACGACCGCCACCGTCATCCCGGCAGAGGTGGCGGGCTGATCCATCTCGAGGATGGCCTCCGGCAGATCCTCGAAGGTGATGGTACGTCCGATCGATTCCTGCGGCCGGAGCCTGCCGTCCACGACGTCAGCGAGCATCGCGGCGTACTCCCCCACGGAGATGCCGTGGCTGCCGAGCAGTTCGAGTTCGTCGGCGATGACTCGCCCCATCGGGATCGCTGGTGCGGCTTCGTCGTCGAGCAACAGGCCGACCTGCACGTGACGACCGCGCGGGCGCAGGGAAGCCACCGCGGCGACGGAGGTCGCTCGGCTCCCGAACGCATCGATCGAGACGTGTGCGCCGCCGTCCGTGATCGCGCGGACGGCGGCGACTGCCCCGTCGTCAATCGGGACTGCGCGAGCGCCGAGTGCGACTGCCCGTTCGAGTGCCGCCGGCGAGACGTCCACCGCGACCACCCGGGCTCCCGCGGCCACCGCGACGATGATCGTCGACAGCCCGACGCCGCCACACCCGAACACGACCACCCACTCCCCTGGTGCGACCCTGCCTCGGGCGCGCAGTGCGTGGTACGCCGTCCCGAACCGGCACCCGAGCGCGGCGGCCTCGGCGAACCCGACGGCGTCGGGCAGCGCGACCACGTTGACATCGGCATGCGGCACGACCACCGAGTCGGCGTACGACCCGGGCAGCGTGAACCCCGGCTGCTGCTGGCGGGTGCACACCTGGGTGGCACCGTCGAGGCACTGCGGGCACGTCCCACAGGCGAAGACGAACGGTGCGGTCACCCGGTCACCGACCGAGACCCGAGTCACGGACGCCCCGACGGACGACACGACGCCGGCGAACTCGTGCCCGGGTACGTGCGGCAGGCGGACCGAGTCGTCGTGCCCCTTCCATGCGTGCCAGTCACTGCGGCACACCCCGGTCGCGGCGACCCGGACGACGACGCCGTGGTCCGGTGCCACCGGGTCAGGCAGGTCGACGATCGAGGGGACGGATCCGAACTGGTCGTACTGGACGGCGCGCATCCCACAATCGTCCCAGATCGAGTCCGGTCTGCGTCCACAGGAGCATCCTGGTCGACGCGCTGTCCACCGAGGCCGCATTGGCCGTTGCTCGTGGGTGGCGACCACCGGTTCACTGGTGCCGTGAACGAACCGAGCCCACTGCGCTTCTCCGCCGATCCCGACGACCTCGATGTCGCCCGTGTGCACCGCTGGCTGAGCGAGGAGTCGTACTGGGCACGGGGCCGTGACCTCGCCACCCAACAGGCGATCATCGCCGGGTCCCGCAACTTCGGCGTCTACGACGAGGACACGGGTCAGCAGCTCGGGTACGCCCGGGTCATCACCGACGGGGTGACGTTCGGCTGGCTGGCCGACGTCTTCGTCGATCCGGAGGCCCGTGGCCGTGGGGTGGGCGTCGCCCTCGTGCGAGGCGTGACCGAGGCGATCGAGCCGCTCGGCCTGAAGCGGTTCGCGCTCTTCACCGCGGATGCCCACGGGCTCTACGAACGGTTCGGTTTCCGCCCGCTCCCCGACGCCGACGGCTGGATGATGCGGCCCGGCCCGGGGTTCGGCGCTGACGTGCACGACTGACGGAGCGCTGGTGTCGTGCGGCGAGTGAGCAGAAGACGTCGAGTGGGAGCACCCGACCCGACGTCCTCTGCTCACTCGACGGTGCCCCGGAACCGGAACCGGAACCGGAACCGGAACGGGAACGGAAGCGCGCCCGCGCGCACCTCAGTACTCGATGCGGCCGTCCCGGTTGTGGAACTCCCCCGTCGGCCCGTCCGTCCCGATGGTGGCGAGTGCGACGGTCGCGTCCGTGCCCTCGGTGATCGTCTGGTGCCCGCCGAACCCGTTGAACTCCGTGGCGGTGTACCCGGGGTCGCTGGCGTTGACTCGGAACTCCGGCAGGTTCTTCGCGTACTGCACGGTCATCGCGATCACGGCCGCCTTCGACGCCGCGTACGGCACGGCCGGCACGGGGTACTCGTCGTGGCCCGGTGTCGTCAGCCACCGCGTGAAGCCGACGCCCGAGGCGACGTTGACGATGACCGGTGCAGCGGACCGGCGCAGGAGCTGCAGAGCGGCCTGCGTGACCCGCACGATGCCGGTCACGTTGGTGTCGAGCACGGTGGCCATCGCGCTCGCGTCGAGGTCGTCGACCCCGAACGACGTCCCGAGGATGCCGGCGTTGTTCACGAGGACGTCGAGTTGCGGGATCGTCGCGGTGGCAGCGTCGATGCTGTCCTGGTCGGTCACGTCGAGCTGGACGACGTGGGCACCGAGGGCTCGTGCCTCGTCGCCCGTGGCGGGATCGCGCATGCCGGCGTACACGGTGTGGCCCGCGTCGATCAAGCGGCGGACGGTCTCGAGTCCGAGGCTGCGGTTGGCTCCGGTGATGAGTGTCGTTGTCATGCCCCCACTCTCCGCCCGAGCGGCTGACTCCCCCAGGCACCGTGCGACGGTGGGACCGGCAGTACCAGGACGGACGGGAGGCGCGGGGCCAGGATGGTGGGCATGAGCGAGTTCGCGAGTGTGTTGCGTTCCTGGCGGGACCGCGTCCGTCCCGAAGAGGTCGGCCTGCCGGCCGGCCCGGGCCGGCGCACGCCGGGCCTCCGCCGCGAGGAGCTCGCAGCGCTCGCGCAGGTGAGCGTCGACTACGTCGTCCGACTCGAGCAGGGCCGCGCGACGAACCCGTCGCCGCAACTGCTCGCCTCGCTCGCCACGGCGCTGCGACTCAGCGGCGAGGAACGCGACCACCTGTTCCGGGTCGCCGGTGTCGCTCCGCCGTCCCGCCAGGTCGTCCCGCGCCACATCACGCCCGGCGTGCAGCGGCTCGTCGACCGACTGGGTGACGTCCCGATCGCGGTGTTCACGGCCACGCACGACATCGTCCTGTGGAACGACCTCTGGGCCGCGCTGAACGGTGATCCCTCGCGGGCTGTCGGGATCGAGCGCAACCTGGTGTGGCGGCACTTCATGCACGCGCACGACGGCGTCGAGTGGGACGATGAGCACCAGGAGGAGTTCTCGAGCGACCTCGCGGCCGACCTCCGACAGGCGTCCGGACGCTACCCCGCCGACCGCGACCTGGCCGATCTGGTCGCACGACTGCGCCGGGAGTCCCCCGAGTTCGAACGTCGCTGGGACACCGGACGGATCGCCGAGCACCGGGCGAGCCGCAAGCAGGTGCACACCCCCGTCGGCCCGATCGAGATCGACTGCGACGTGTTGACCGTGCCCGGCGGCGACCTCCGGATCGTCGTCTACACGGCTGTCCCCGGCACCGAGGCTGCCGCCAAGCTCGACCTGCTCCGCGTCACCGGCCTGCAAGCACTCGGCGCGGACCCGTCACTCACGCCCGGGTGAACACGACGAGTCGTTCGTCGCCGCCGGGTGATTGCGCGGGAGGAGGGTTCCGCGCCACTCTTGGACCGTGCCACCGACCGCCGGTGCCGCCGAGGGGGAACCATGTCCGTGACGCCTGTCCACGAGCTGATGCCGCGGGTCACCGCCCTCAACGTTCCGGGGGCGCCGTACGTCTACGCGGTCGAGGGCACGACCATCACGGGGCGCTGGAACTTCGACGACCCGGCGCTCGCCGGATCGCTCGGTGACGGCGGTGCATCGGTGAACTTCCGCTACGTCGTCACCCTCGATCCGTCGACGGGGACGTTCCGCTGCTCAGAGCGCGACGCCGGCTACAACAACGGTGCGTTCCGTGCGTACCGCGGGTACAGCCGCAACTACAACGTGAACCTGTTGACCCTCATCGTCGCGCTGGTGCGCCGGGCCGAGCGCAAACGTCGAACCGGCAGTGCCGCGGCGCCGCACCGGTTCCGGCAAGAGGAACTCAAAGCGCCGCTCCGGGCCCTGCTGGAGCGGTCCGGCTGGCGGCGGCGTGGCCTGATCCGCTGACGGAGCTCCCGCTCGCGGCGGGCTCAGTGGCCGGCCGTCGTGAACACCAACGATGCGTTCTGTCCACCGAACCCGAATGAGTTGTTGAGCGCAGCCCGCATCGTCGCCGTCCGGGCCGTCCCCGCCACCACGTCCAGGTCGATCGCCGGGTCGAGCTGCTGCAGGTTCAGCGTCGGCGGCACGACCCCTGTCTCGAGCGCCCGAAGCGTCAGGATCGTCTCGACCGCCCCGGCCGCACCGAACATGTGCCCGATCGCGCTCTTCGGCGCGGTCACGATCGCACCGGTCCCCACGGCGCGGGCGATGGCCGCAGCTTCACCGACGTCCCCGACCGGGGTCCCGGTGGCGTGCGCGTTCACGTGGTCGATGTCCGTTCCGGTGAGCCCGGCCATCCGGATCGCGGCCGTCATGGCGCGCTCCTGTTCGCTGCCGTCCCCGAGCGGGGCGGTGATGTGGAACGCGTCCGAGGTGATGCCCCACCCGGCCAGGGTGCCGTGCGACCGCTGCGCCCGGGCCGCGGCGTGCGTCGCCCGCTCGAGGACGACGAACCCGGCGCCCTCACCGAGCACGAATCCGCGACGTGCAGCGTCGAACGGCCGCGACAGGGTGGTGGGGTCGTCGCCGTCGGGCTTCGCGAGTGCCTGCGACTGCGCGAACGAGGCCATCGTCACCGGCGTCACCGCGGCCTCGGTCCCGCCGGCGATCACGACGTCCGCTTCACCCGTGACGATCAGCCTCGCTGCCACCGCGATCGCCTCGGCACCGGATGCGCACGCTGAGACGGTCGTGTAGGCGCCCGCTCGCGCGCCGTACGCGATGCTGATCTGCGCAGCGGCCCCGTTGGCCATGAGCATCGGGACGGTCCGGGGCGACACGCGTCGTGCGCCCGAGGTCGCGAGCACGTCGTGTGCGTCGAGCAGGGTCTCCACTCCCCCGACGCCCGTGCCGACGACCACTGCGAGCCGGTCGCCCTCGACGGCCGGTGCGCCGGCGTCGGCCCAAGCCTCGGCCGCCGCGACGAGCGCGAGTTGCTGGCTGCGATCGAGCCGGTTCGCCCGGACCCGTCCGAGCGCGGACTCGGCGTCGAGTGCTGCGTCGGCGCCGACCATGATCGGCACCTGCTCCCAGAGCGGTCCGTCTCGGTGCAGTTCGTGCACGCCGGAGCGCCCGGCCACCAGGGCGTCCCACAGCGGCGCGACACCGTGGCCGAACGGAGAGACGGCGCCGTAGCCGGTGATGGAGATGTCCACGAGTGCTCCTTCTTGTACGTTGAACAAGTGGAGTTGTACCACGTACAATTCGGAGATGGCAACCACCGACGGCACCGGGACGACCCGCGGCGCAGCGACCCGGTCGAGGATCCTCGCCGCGACCGCCGGGATCCTCAGCGCGGGGGCGGCCGGTGACCCCGGCGGAGTGCGCACAGCACGCCACGCCGTCACCGTCAGCCAGATCGCCCGTGCGGCCGGCGTCTATCCGAACCAGGTCACCCACCACTTCGGCTCGAAGGACCGCCTCGTCCTCGACGCCGCCTTCGCGCTCTTCCTCCGCGACACCTCGCGCCTGCAGGCCGCCGGTCGGCGCGCCGGGTCCGCGGACGCGTTCCGCCAGGTCCTCGCGCGCACCGCGCTCGCGATGCCGTCGACGCTGCTCGTCGTGCGCGCGCTGGCCGCCGCGGGCGATGACGACGCACGACGAGCGCGTGTGCGACTCCTGCTCGCGGTCCTGTTCCGGCAGTCGGAGCGCTACCTCGAACGGATCGTCGCGGAGCACGGCTGGGCGAGCACGAGCGGCGTCGACCGTGACGCCCGCACGTTCTGGAGCGCCGTCTTCGGCGCCACGCTCCTCGCTGACGCGGGCGTCACCGGCGGCCCGTCGGACCTCGACCTGGCCGGCACGGTGTCCATCCGCTGAGCACGGGACGACGAGCTGGGACGCCTACTCGCCGAAGCCACTCCGCACCAGCTCGACCAGCGCATCCACCGCTGCCTGCGCGTCGGCGCCCGTCGCCTCGATCGAGACGGTCGCACCCTTCGGCAGCGCGAGCGCCATGATCGCCAGCAGGCTCTTCGCGTCCACGCCGTTCACGTGCACCGCTGCGTCGTACTTGGCCGCCGTCTTGACGAACTCCGCCGCGGGGCGGGCGTGCAGGCCGGTCTCGTTCACCAGTTCGACGCTCTCGGACGCGGCCACCGCGTCGACGCTGGCGGCCCCGGCACCCGGCACCGGGCCTCCCGGCTGGTCACCAGACGGACGGGAGGCACGGCTCGCGTCGTCCGCGGACCCTGCGGCGGACGCCGCAGCCGCGAGCACTGCCCCCGCGTCACCACCCGTCTGGGCCGCGACGGCCGCGGCGACCGCGCCCTCGACGAGGGGTGCCTGCGAGACGTGCACGCGGGCGCGGACGTCGTCGTCGAGGAAGTCGAGCGCCGTGTCGGTCGTCAGGTACGCCGAACCGAGGTCGCACAGGACGACGACCGCGTCGGCGTCCGAGAGTTCCTCGATGCCCGCGGTGATCGCCTCGAACGAGGTCCCGATGCCGCCGTCGTCGGTCCCGCCTGCGGCGACGAGCGGCACGTCGGCCGCCATCTGCCGGGCGAGCTCGACCGTGCCGGAGGCGATCGCCGCGCTGTGCGAGACGATCAGGATGCCGACGGTCACGCCGCGGCGCCCGTCGTCGCGTCGACTGCGGCGCGCAGGATGTACGCGGTCGACTGTGCACCCGGGTCACGGTGCCCGACGGCGCGTTCGCCGAGGTAGCTCGCGCGACCCTTGTGGGCGACGAGCGGTTCGGTGGCCGCGGCGCCCGCGGCGGCGGCGTCGGCCGCGGCGGCGAGCACCGCTGCCGGGGCGTCACCGGCTGCTGCGGCTGCCGTGGCGGCATCGACGGCGGGCGTCCAGGCGTCCACCATCGTCTTGTCGCCGACGGCGGCCTTGCCGCGGGACACGACTCCGTCGCGAGCTGCTGCGAGCACGGCGACGAGCGTGTCGGCGTCGAACTCGGCAGCGTCACCGGCCGCCTGGGCGGCCTTCAGGTACGCGGTGCCGAACAGCGGGCCGGCGGCACCACCGACGGTCGAGATGAGCTTCGTCGCGACCGCCTTCAGGACGGCACCGGGTGTGTCGAAGGAGCCGCTGTCGACGGCCTCGAGCACGGCACGGAAGCCGCGGTCGAGGTTCTCACCGTGGTCGCCGTCGCCGATCTCCCGGTCGAGCGTGACGAGCTCGGCCCGGTGTTCGTCGATCGTCGCAGCGGTGCGACGGACCCAGTCGATGGCCCATGCGGTGTCGAGCGCCAATTCGTGTTCCTTCCTGGATGGTGAGCGGTGGTTCAGCGGCCCCAGCGCAGTGCCGGGGTCTCCACCGGTGCGTCCCAGAGTGCGGTGAGTTCGTCGTCGAGCACCGTGACGGTGAGCGAGAACCCCTGCATCTCGAGGGACGTGACGTAGTCACCCACCAAACTACGCGTGACGTCGTACCCGCGGTCCGTCAGCACCTCGGCGGCGCGTCGGTACACGATGTACAGCTCGGACAGCGGAGTGCCGCCCATGCCGTTGACGAGCAGGAGCAGCGTCGACCCGGCCGGGGCGTCGAGGTCGGTGAGGATCGGTTCGAGCACGCGGTCGACGAGCTGGTCGGCAGGCGCCATCGGGATGCGCTCGCGCCCCGGCTCGCCGTGGATGCCGATGCCGAGTTCGACCTCGTCGTCGGCGAGCGTGAAGGACGGCTCACCCGCGTGGGGCACGGTGCCGGACGCCAGGGCGAGGCCCATCGACCGCGTGACGTCGTTGACGTGGCGGGCGACCGCGGCGACGGCGTCGAGGTCGTCGCCCCGTTCGGCAGCGGCGCCGGCGCACTTCTCGACGACCACGGTGCCGGCCACGCCTCGTCGACCGGCCGTGTAGAGGGAGTCCTGCACGGCGACGTCGTCGTCGACCACGACGGCCTCCACGCGGATGTCGTCCATCTCGGCGAGCTCGGCGGCGGTCTCGAAGTTCAGGACGTCGCCGGTGTAGTTCTTCACGATGTGCAGGACACCCGCGCCACCGTCGACGGCCTTGGTCGCCGCGACGATCGGGTCGGGTGTCGGACTGGTGAACACCGGGCCCGGGACGGCTGCGTCGAGCATGCCGTACCCGACGAAGCCGGCGTGCAGGGGCTCGTGTCCGCTGCCGCCTCCGCTGACGATGCCGACCTTGCCGGCGACGGGAGCGTCGGCGCGGTGGATGTGGATCGGGTCCTCGACCAGCACGACGTGCCCGGCGTGTGCCCGGGCGAAGCCCCGGACGGTCTCGTCGACCACGGCCTGCGGGTCGTTGATGAGCTTCTTCATGCGCGTGCCTCCGCGGGTAGGGGGCCGAGCAGAGGCGAACTACACACCGCCGTCGTCGACCGGATGCGGCCCAATCTACATCCGACGAGCGAGCGGCCGTCCGGGTGGACTGCACGTTCGTGCAGCTGGGCGGGGACGCGTCACCGTCGCTCGATCGCACGCAGCGCACGGCGCTTGCACGTTCGTGCACGATCACGCACTTCCCTCAGGAATTCATCGCCGCGTCGTCGGGTGCGTCACTAGGCTCGGCCTCAATCACTCAACGGGGAGTGCGGCGCAGCACCACCGGACCCCCACCTCACGCACTGGAGGTCACCGATGGACGACATCGGCGTCAAGTTCCTGTCCGAGCTCGTCGGCACGGCGATGCTCATCATCCTGGGTGGCGGTGTCGTCGCCGCCGTCTCGCTCTCGAAGTCGAAGGGCTTCGGGGCCGGCTTCCTCATGGTCACGATCGGTTGGGGCTTCGCGGTCTTCGCCGGCGTCACCGTGTCGTACAAGTCCGGCGGCCAGCTCAACCCGGCCGTCAGCCTCGCCCAGGCCATCCTCGGCAACATCACCGTCGGCGCGATGCTCCTGTTCTGGCTCGCCCAGCTCATCGGAGCCGTCATCGGTGCCGTCATCGTCTGGCTCGCCTACAAGCAGCACTTCGACGAAGAGCCGGACCCCGCCGCCAAGCTCGGCGTCTTCTCCACCGGCCCCGCGATCCGGTCGTACGGCTGGAACCTCGTGACCGAGATCATCGGCACCTTCGTGCTGGTGTTCGTCGTCATCGCCTTCACCAACGGCCAGACCCCGGCGCAGCTCGGCGCGATCCCCGTCGCCTTCCTCGTGATCGCGATCGGTGTCAGCCTCGGTGGCCCCACCGGTTACGCCATCAACCCGGCCCGTGACCTCGGCCCGCGCCTGGCGCACGCCTTCCTGCCCATCAAGGGCAAGGGCACGAGCGACTGGTCCTACGCCTGGGTGCCCGTCGTCGGGCCGCTGATCGGTGGCGCCCTCGCCGCCGGGCTGTCCTACGCCCTGCTGCCCGTCGTCAGCTGAACCAACCCCACCCCGGGGTGAGCGGCCCGCACCCGCGAGTCGCTCACCGCACCGAACACCCGTAAGGAGCACCAATGGCCGACTACATCGTCGCCATCGACCAGGGCACGACCTCCACCCGAGCGATCGTCTTCGATCACTCCGGCTCGATCATCTCGACCGGGCAGAAGGAGCACGAGCAGATCTTCCCGCGCGCCGGATGGGTCGAGCACGACCCCGCCGAGATCTGGGACAACACCCGCGAGGTGATCGGTCAGGCACTGTCGCGTGCCGACATCACGCGCCACGACGTCGCCGCCGTGGGCATCACCAACCAGCGCGAGACCGCCGTCGTCTGGGACAAGACCACCGGCAAGCCGATCTACAACGCGATCGTCTGGCAGGACACCCGCACGCAGTCGATCGTCGACAAGCTCGCCGACGGCGACACCGACCGCTACAAGGCCATCGTCGGCCTGCCGCTGGCGACGTACTTCGCCGGCACCAAGATCATGTGGATCCTCGAGAACGTCGAGGGTGCACGTGAGAAGGCCGAGGCCGGGGACCTGCTCTTCGGCACCACCGACACCTGGGTCCTCTGGAACCTGACCGGTGGCGTCGACGGCGGCGTCCACAAGACCGACGTCACGAACGCGTCCCGCACGCTCTTCATGGACCTCGAGACGCTGCAGTGGCGCGACGACATCCTCGCTGACTTCGGTGTGCCGAAGTCGATGCTCCCCGAGATCGTCAGCTCGTCCGAGGTCTACGGCCACGTCGAGTCGTCCAACCTGCTCCGCGAGGTCCCGATCGCGGGCATCCTCGGCGACCAGCAGGCCGCGACCTTCGGCCAGGCGGCGTTCGACCAGGGCGAGTCGAAGAACACCTACGGCACCGGCAACTTCCTCATCTTCAACACCGGTACCGAGATCGTCCGCTCCGAGAACGGCCTGCTCACCACCGTCGGCTACAAGCTCGGCGACCAGGAGACGCACTACGCCCTCGAGGGCTCGATCGCCGTCACGGGTTCGCTCATCCAGTGGCTCCGCGACAACCTCGGCCTGATCGGCAGCGCTCCGGAGGTCGAGGCCCTGGCCAAGACCGTCGAGGACAACGGCGGCGTGTACTTCGTGCCGGCGTTCTCGGGGCTGTTCGCGCCGTACTGGCGTCCGGACGCCCGTGGCGCCATCGTCGGTCTGACCCGCTACGTCAACAAGGGCCACATCGCGCGTGCGGCCCTCGAGGCGACGGCGCTGCAGACCCGCGAGGTCCTCGACGCCGTCAACGCCGACTCCGGCGTGGACCTGACCGAGCTCAAGGTCGACGGCGGCATGACCGCCAACAACGAGCTCATGCAGTTCCAGGCCGACATCCTCAACGTGCCGGTGGTGCGTCCGGTCGTCGCCGAGACGACGGCGCTCGGCGCGGCCTACGCAGCCGGTCTCGCGGTGGGCTTCTGGGCCAACCTCGACGAGCTCCGTGCCAACTGGCAGGAGGACAAGCGCTGGGAGCCGCAGCTCGACGCCGCGGAGCGCGAGCGCACGCTCCGCCTGTGGAAGAAGGCCGTCACGAAGACCTTCGACTGGGTCGACGAGGACGTCCAGTAGCGACGCCGGCGCACGCTGACCGCGTGCACTGAACGCACCGACGGGAGGCCCGGTGCCGGTTCCAGGAACCGGCACCGGGCCTCCCGTCGGTTGCGTCTACCGCCCTTCCACGCAACACGCCGTCGTCATCGCACCGCGCCCCGGGGCGCGCGAGACGCCTTCGAATTCGGAGGCGTCTCGACGACACGACGGCGTCTGCTCGACGCGAGGTCGGTCACTCGGGAGCGACGCCGACCCAGTCCGCGAGCTTGCGGGCGCCGGCGCCGGAGTCGATCGCCTCTGCGGCGACCGCGAGCTGCTCGCGGAAGCGCTGCAGGATCGGACGGTCGGACTCGGCCGGGTCCTGCGCGAGCCGGAAGGACACCAGGCCGGCGGCAGCGTTCAGCAGCACGATGTCGCGGACCGGGCCGGTCTCCCCCGCCAGCACGCGGTGCACGACCGCGGCGTTGTGTTCGGGGTCGCCGCCGAGCAGGTCCTCGGTGCGGGCGCGGGCGATGCCGAGGTCGCGCGGCTCCAGGTCGTGCTCGATGATGCGCCCACCGGTGACTTCCCAGATGTGGCTGTGCCCGGTGGTCGTGAGCTCGTCGAGTCCGTCGTCGCCGCGGAACACCAGGGCGGTCGCCCCGCGGGTCTGGAACACGCCCGTGATGATCGGCACGAGCTCGAGCTGGGCCACCCCGACGGCGTTGGCCTCGCACCGTGCGGGGTTGACGAGCGGCCCGAGGAAGTTGAACACCGTCGGCACGCCGATCTCGCGGCGGACCGGACCCGCGTGGGCGAAGCCCGGGTGGAACGCGTTGGCGAACGCGAAGGTCAGTCCGACACGCCGGAACGTGTCCGCGACACGCGCGGCGTCCATCGTGAGATCGAGGCCCAGTGCGGCGAGCACGTCGCTCGAACCGGACTTCGACGAGCTGGCCTTGTTGCCGTGCTTCACCACGGGGACACCGGCGGCCGCGATCACGATCGCCGCCATCGTCGAGACGTTCACGGTACCGACGACGTCGCCGCCGGTCCCCACGATGTCGAGGGCCATCGGGTCGACGTCCAGTGGAACTGCGGCGTCGAGGATCGCGTCGCGGAACCCGACGACCTCGTCGACCGTCTCGCCCTTCGCGCGGAGGGTGACGGCGAACGCGGCGATCTGGGCCTGGGTGGCGCGCCCGTGCACGATCTCCTCCATGGCCCATGTGGATTGCCTGATCGTCAGGTCCTCGCGCGCCATGAGCGCGCTGATCACTGCAGGCCAAGAGAGTGCGTCAGGCATGGCCCGATCGTACTGAATTCGAGAGACCCGCCAGTCTCCTGCGAAAACACTGTCGGGGGTTTCGGCCATAATGGAGGACGTGACTAGCACCTCTCTCTCCCGATCCGCCAGCGGTCCGGCCCTGAACAGGCCGAACGCCGTTGCCGTGGGGACGATCGTGTGGCTGGGCAGCGAGGTCATGTTCTTCGCCGGCCTGTTCGCGATCTACTTCACGCTGCGCAGCACGTCCCCCGAGCTGTGGGCGGCCGAAACCTCCAAGCTCGAGGTGCCGTTCGCCTCGGTGAACACGATCATCCTGGTGCTGTCCAGCTTCGCCTGCCAGTTCGCGGTGTTCGCGGCCGAGCGCTTCCAGGTGCACCGCACGAGCTGGAACCCGCGCCACTGGGGCATGACGGAGTGGTTCTTCGTCACCTACGCCATGGGCGCGATCTTCGTCTGCGGCCAGATCTTCGAGTACGCCAACCTCTGGCACGAGGGCGTCACGCTCTCCTCGAGTGCCTACGGCTCGGCGTTCTACATGACGACCGGGTTCCACGGTCTGCACGTCACGGGCGGCCTCATCGCCTTCCTGCTGACGCTCGGCCGTGGCTTCGCCGCGAAGAACTTCGGTCACAAGGAAGCGACCACCGCCATCGTCGTGTCGTACTACTGGCACTTCGTCGACGTCGTGTGGATCTTCCTCTTCGCCGTCATCTACCTTCTCAAGTAGGAACTGGACACCCCCCAGCACATGTTCAACAGAACCAAGTCCAAGAAGGGCCGCCGCTCTCCGATGGCGACCGTCTCGCTCATCGTCGTGGGTCTCATGACCACCGGCGGTGCGTACGCGCTGTTCAGCTCCACGGCGAACGCGGACGACAGCACGAGCACCGTCGCAGCGACGAGCCAGTCCAAGGTGAACGAGGGCCAGAAGCTCTTCGCCTCGAACTGCGCCACCTGCCACGGCCTCTCCGCCCAGGGCACCAGCGAGGGTCCGTCCCTCATCGGTGTCGGCGCCGCGTCGGTCGACTTCCAGGTCGGCACCGGCCGCATGCCGATGGCCGCTCAGGGCCCGCAGGCCGAAGAGAAGCCCGCGCAGTTCACGGACGAGCAGGTCGACGCCCTCGCCGAGTACGTCGCCTCGCTGGGCCCCGGCCCCGCGGTCCCGTCGACCGAGCTCACCAACGGTGCAGACGGCGACGCGGCAGAAGGTGCCGAGCTCTTCCGCATCAACTGCGCCATGTGCCACAACGTGGCCGGCGCCGGCGGTGCCCTGACCGAGGGCAAGTACGCACCGAACCTGTCCACGGTCTCCGGCAAGCACATCTACGAGGCGATGCAGACCGGCCCGCAGAACATGCCGGTCTTCAACGACCTGAACCTGACGCCGGATCAGAAGGCCGACATCATCACGTACCTCAAGTACGTGCAGGACAACAAGTCGCCCGGCGGGTTCGCGCTCGGCTCCCTGGGCCCGGTGGCCGAGGGTCTGTTCATCTGGATCTTCGGACTCGGCGCGGTCGTCGCGATGACCGTCTGGCTGACCGCGAAGTCCAACTGATCGTCCGTGTCGAACGACACTGAAGGGAACACCATGGCAGAGCACGACGACGAGACGCTGAACTCGTCCTCGGCTGTCGAGAAGCACGGCACGACCAGCTCCCCCGGGATCGCGGTGCTGCCCAGCGACCCGTTCGAGAACCCGGGTGAGCCGCCGCACCGCGCGCGCCGCACCGACGTCGACCCGAAGAAGCAGCGTCTGGCCGAGCGCCAGGTCGCCACGTTCTTCTACCTCTCGATCGTCGGCAGCGTCCTCTCGATCGCGGCCTACGTCGCGTTCCCGATCGACTCGAACGACTTCGGTACGGTCCGCACCGCGAACCTCTTCCTCGGCCTGTCGATCGCCCTCGCACTCATCGCGTTGGGCCTCGGCGCCGTCTACTGGTCGAAGTCGCTCGTCGTCGACCGCGAGATCACCGAGCTCCGCCACGGCACCCGCGGCACCGACGCGACCCGCGCCAAGGCGGTCGAGGCATTCCAGCTCGCCGACAAGGAGTCCGGTTTCAGCCGTCGCAAGCTGATCCGCAACTCGATGATCGGCGCCCTGGCCGCCTTCCCGCTGCCGGGCATCGTCCTGGTCCGCGACCTCGCCCCGGCGGAAGACCCGAACGAGCTCCTGCGCCACACCTTCTGGAAGCAGGGCCTGCGTCTGACGAAGGACCCGACGGGTCTGCCGATCAAGGCGTCGGACGTCACCATCGGCTCGGTCTTCCACGTCATCCCCGACGGGATGCTCGACTCCGAGCACATGCTGGAAGAGAAGGCCAAGGCCTCCGTCCTCCTCATGCGTCTCGACCCGAAGGACCTCAACCCGTCCAAGGGCCACGAGAACTGGGGCTACGACGGCATCGTCGCCTACTCCAAGATCTGCACCCACGTCGGATGCCCGGTCGCGCTCTACGAGCAGCAGACGCACCACCTGCTGTGCCCGTGCCACCAGTCCACCTTCGATGTCTCGAACAACTGCGAGGTCATCTTCGGTCCGGCCGCACGCCCCCTCCCCCAACTTCCGATCGCGATCGACGACGACGGCTACCTGGTTGCCCAGAGCGACTTCCACGAGCCGGTCGGACCGTCCTTCTGGGAGCGTGAACGCTGATGACCAGCACCCCCACCACCACCGCACCGAGCAGCACGGCGAACAAGCCGGCTCCGGAGCGCGGATCCCGCATCATCGGCGGGGTCGCCAACTACATCGACGAGCGCACCAGCATCTCGGGGCTCGTCAAGGAAGTCGGCCGGAAGATCTTCCCGGACCACTGGAGCTTCATGCTCGGCGAGGTGGCGCTGTACAGCTTCGTCGTCGTCCTGCTCTCCGGCACGTTCCTGACGTTCTTCTTCCAGGCCTCCATGGCCGAGGTCGTCTACAACGGCTCGTACGTCCCGCTCAAGGGAGTCGAGATGTCGACGGCGCTGCAGTCCACGCTGGACATCTCGTTCGACATCCGCGGTGGGCTCTTCGTCCGCCAGGTCCACCACTGGGCTGCCCTGCTGTTCGTGGCGTCGATCATGCTGCACATGGCCCGCGTGTTCTTCACCGGTGCCTTCCGCAAGCCGCGTGAGCTCAACTGGGTCTTCGGCTTCCTGCTGTGGGTCCTCGCCATGGGTGAGGGCTTCACCGGGTACTCGCTCCCCGACGACCTGCTCTCCGGAAACGGTCTGCGGATCATCGTCGGCATGATCGAGGGCGTGCCGGTGATCGGCGTCTGGATCGCCTACCTGCTCTTCGGTGGCGAGTTCCCGGGTACCGACATCGTCGGCCGCCTGTACACGCTGCACATCCTGCTGCTGCCGGCGATCCTCGTCGCGGTGCTCGGTGTCCACCTCGTGCTCGTCGTGATCAACAAGCACACGCAGTTCGCCGGACCGGGCAAGACCAACGAGAACGTCGTCGGCGTCCCGATCCTGCCGGCGTTCGCCGCCAAGGCCGGCGGGTTCTTCTTCATCGTCGCGGGCATCATCGCCCTCATCGCCTCGATGTTCACGATCAACCCGATCTGGAACTACGGGCCGTACGACCCCTCGCCGGTCTCTGCCGGTACCCAGCCCGACTGGTACATCGGCTTCGCCGACGGCGCGCTCCGACTGGTCCCGCCGCACTGGGAGGTCGTGTGGTTCGGCTACACGGTGTCGTTCAACATCCTGGCGCCGATCGCGGTCCTGGTACTGCTCATCCTCGCGATCCTGCTGTACCCGTTCATCGAGTCCTGGGTCACCGGCGACAAGCGCGAGCACCACATCCTGGACCGCCCGCGCAACGCCCCGACCCGCACGGCGATCGGTGCTGCCGGCATCACGCTGTACGCCAGCCTCTGGGCTGCGGCGTCGTCGGACATCATCGCGACCCACTTCCTGGTGTCGATCGAACACGTGATCCACGTGATCCAGGCCACGACGGTCCTCGGCCCGTTCGTCGCCTTCTGGATCACGAAGCGCGTGTGCCTCGCACTCCAGAAGAAGGACCGCGAGATCGTCCTGCACGGCTACGAGTCCGGTCGCATCGTCCGACTCCCCCACGGTGAGTACATCGAGGTGCACGAGCAGCTCGACGAGTACGAGCGTTGGAAGCTCCTGCAGTTCAACGAGTACAAGCCGCTCATGATCCGCCCGAACGCCAAGGGGCAGATCACGGTCGTGCAGAAGGCCCGTGCGAGCGTCTCCCGCTTCTTCTTCGAAGACCGGATCGAGCCGGTCTCGAAGGCCGAGCTCGAGGCAGCGCACGCCGCCCACCACGGCCCGGACCTCGAGGGCAGCCACCAGGCCCCGCAGGTCGAGAATAAGCACTAGCAGTCCAGAAAGCCCCCGTCACGAAGTGGCGGGGGCTTTCTGCCGCCCCCGACACGCCGCCCCCAGTTCACGGCTGGTTCACCGACACGTGCTGGACTCGTCCAGGACGGTGTGGCAACGTGTTGCACCACGCATCCGCCAACGGAATGAGACCCCGATGGACAGCCGGACGGCCGAACACCCCAGGCCGAACCACTTCCTCCTCCACCTCAGCGACACCCACCTCGTCTCCGGGGACGGTGACCTCTACGGCGACGTGGACTCCGCCGCACGGCTGACCGAGATCGTCGCCGACATCGAAGCCTCGGGCACTCGCCCGGAAGCGATCGTCGTCACGGGCGACGTCGCCGACAAGGGCGAGCCGGGTGCTTACGCCCGCATCCGTGAGATCGTCGAGCCGGCCGCCCGCCGCATCGGCGCGCAGGTCATCTGGGCGATGGGCAACCACGACGAACGCGGTGCCTTCCGTCAGGAGCTCTTCGGCCTGCACCCCACCGACCGCCCGGTCGACTTCGTCTACGACGTCAACGGGCTCCGAGTGATCACCCTCGACACGAGCGTTCCGGGGCACCACCACGGCGAGGTCTCCCCCGAGCAGCTCGACTGGCTCGCCGAAGTCCTGTCCGAGGCCGCTCCGCACGGCACGATCCTCGCGATGCACCACCCCCCGGTGCCGAGCGTGCAGGACCTGACCGTCCTCGTCGAGCTGCGCGACCAGCAGGCGCTGGCCGAGGTCGTCGAGGGAAGCGACGTCCTGTCGATCATCGCCGGCCACCTGCACTACTCGACGAGTGCCGTGTTCGCCGGCGTCCCCGTGTCGGTCGCCAGCGCCACGTGCTACACGCAGGACCTCACCGAGTACCAGGGCGGCACCCGTGGGCGTGACGGCGCACAGTCGTTCAACCTGGTGCACGTCTACGGCCGGAACGTCGTGCACTCGGTCGTGCCGATCGGCCACTACTCCACGGTCGGCCAGCCCGTCTCCGCCGCCGAGACCGAGGCCCGGCTGGCAGCCCACGGCGTCACCATCGCCCCGGCGGTCGAGCCGGCCCCCGTGACCTCGAGCATCCCGGTCTTCACCCTCGACTCGGTGCCCGTCTCCCCGATCCACCGGTAGGTCGCCGCAGCCAGTGCGCAGAAGACGTCGGGTCCGTCATGCGGACCCGACGTCTTCTGCGCACGCGATGCGGTGGGCGTGGGCCCACGGCGGACGGGAGGCGCGTGGCGGGGCCGGCACGGGCTTCCCGGTCTGGTGTGGGTGCGTCCAGGGCGCGTGGCTGGGCTCCGGAGCGCCCCGGCAGGGCGCTGGCTCGCCCGGAGCGCATGGCTGGGCTCCGGCGCCGGGCTCGCAGGCTCGCCCGGAGCGCCCCGGCAGGGCGCTGGTGCGCCCTAAGCGCCGGGGCGCTCCCACGGCGCGGGGAAGGGGAAGTAACGCTCGAGGAAGTCCGTCACGCGCTGCGTGCGCTCGTCGTCGCTGACCTCGGGGAAACTACCGTCGTTCAGGCAGAAGAAGTCCGCGTTCCGCTTCTTCAGCAACTCGTCGAGGGACCGCAGACCGGACTGCATCGTGGTGTCGATGTAGCGGACGTCGGTGTTCTCCTGCACGATCGCGCGACCGGTGAGCAGCGAGTAGTAGTGGTACAGCGAGTTCGTCACCGAGATGTTCTCGGCGGCACGGAACCGCGAGGCAGCCGTGGCGCGGAACTCGTCCGCGAACTCGTGCTCCATCTCCGTCATGATCGATGCCCGCAACGGCGTCGGCGCGTGCTCGAGGTGCCGCGTGGTGACCGCCCCGAAGCGCTGCTGCAACAGGCGGCGGTTCACCCGCGCGGAGTTCTCGAACCCGCTGCGCGCCGCGTTGTTCACGCCGAGCCCGATGCGCGTGGTGGCGAGGATGAACTTCGTCACCGAGCCCGGGCTGAAGAACGCCGACGGGTCGACGGTGCGCCCGAAGAACATGTCGTCGTTCGAGTAGATGAAGTGCTCGCTGATGCCCGGGATGTGGTGCAGCTGCGACTCGACGGCCTGCGAGTTGTGCGTCGGCAGGACGGACGGGTCGGCGAAGAACTCCTCGCTGCGCACGATGCGGACCTTGGGGTGGTCGGCGAGCCAGTGCGGTGCGGGTGAGTCGGTGGCGATGTAGATCTGACGGATCCACGGCGCGAACGTGTGCACCGAGCGGAGCGCGTACTTGAGCTCGTCGATCTGCCGGAACCGGGCTGCGGCGTCGTCGCCCTCGCCCAGGACGGCACCGGCCTGCGCCGCCTGGCGGGCGCGCTGGTACTCGATGGCGTTGCCGTCGACCCACGAGAAGACGATGTCGATCGGGAACCGGATGTCGGAGACGTGGTCGTCGAACATGTGCTCGACGGTGCGCCAGGTGCGGCCGTAGCGCTCGATGTCGACGAGGACGAACTCGTCGACAGGCAGGCTGCGACGCATCAGGGCGTTCTCGACGGGTGCGAGGACCTCGGTGTCGGTGAGGCGCCAGAACTCCAGCTGGACGCTCGTCTCGGCGCCGTAGCGCAGCCGGCCGAGCGGCTCGAGGCGCGGACGGAACACCCGCAGCACCGGCTCGTCGACCGGTCCGAGGCCGTCGTCCTGCACGAGCACGGCCGGTTCACCCGGGGGCTTCGCATAGAACGGTTCGTTGACCGCTGCCGCCATGACGGCGCTCTCGGCCCGCTGACGGTCGCGCTCGTCGATCGCGATGACCGGACGCTCGTCGTTGCCGCGGATGAGCAGGTGGTCGACGTCGGCCTCGGTGAGGGCGTCGTCGAGGAACAGCAGGTCCTCGATCATCGACTGCTGCGGCGTCAGGTGGCCGTTGAGCAGCGTCAGACGGCCCTTGCGGACGACGACGTCGGGCCGGTCGAGACCGCCGGAGGACGGTCGAGGGTTCAGCAGAGGACTCTCGGTCACCGGCTCGGTCTCGTCGTTCATCCATGCCCTTCGGGTCGCGCTGCCGGGTCCTGTACCCGACCCTGCGATCCTACCGTCCGCCCGCGGCCTCGGTTCTGCAGACGGTCGTCAGGGCCGGTCAGGAGGCCCGGGGCACGTCCGTCCCGCGCGGCACGTCCGTCTCGCGGGGCACCTTGACGGCGATGCCCACCACGATGAACAGGGCGGCTGCCAGGATCTGCAACGCGGCCCACACCTGGCCGGGGATCGGCACCGTGACCAGGGGGTTCCAGCAGACGGCCACGGCCGCCATCAGCGCCGCAGCCCACCAGGTCCTCCCGCGCACCGCGAACACGAGCACGATCAGCCCGAGGACGGTGACACCCCACCGGGCGAAGACGAAGCCGGACGAGTCCATGATCGCCACGCACGCGAGCAGGACGATCGCGGCGATCATCGACGGCGCGAGTGCCGGTCGGGTGAAGCCCGGGGACCCACGGGTACCGCGGGCGGCCGGCCGCACGGGAGCGGCGGGCACGCCGTGCTGCGACGACCCCACCGGGGGTCGTCCCTTGCGGGCAGCCATCAGGCGGGGGCCTCGTCGAGGTCGATGGCGGTGAAGGACCGGGACATCGGCGGGAGACCCCGCACGCGCTCGAGCGCTGGGACCAGCTCGCCGAGGTAGGCACGGTAGCCGTCATCGGTGAGGTGCAGGCCGTCGTCCGTGAAGCGGTCGTCCAGGTGGTCGCCGTCGGACAGCGCGGGCCAGGCGTCGAGGTACTGCGCGTGGCACGTGGCGACGAACTGGCGCAGGTGGCGGTTCGCCTCCTCGATCTTCGTGGAGTACTCGGCCTGGCGCGGCAGCACGGACACGAGCAGCAGACGGACGCCCGGCAGCTCGCGGCGCAGGGTCACGAGGATCGTCTCGACGTTGCGGACGACGTGCTCGGCACTGGCACGGTGGTTGCCGAAGTCGTTCGTGCCGATCAGCAGCACGATCACCTCGGGCTGTTCGGCGACGACGGCGTCGAGCCGCGCGAGCACCCCGTCGGTGGTGTCGCCACTGACGCCCTGGTTCAGCGTGTGCTCGTCGGGGAGCCAGGCGTCCCACGACCCCTGGGCCGTGATGCTGTCGCCCAGGAACAGGACGGGACTGCGTTCCTCGGTCATGCTGCCTCCTCGTTCGCCGGTTCCGGACTCCCATTCTGCTGGGTCCGGTTGCGCTGCGTCGACTCGGTGTGGTCGGACTCGCGCTCGGCGGCCGCGGTGATCCGCTCGACCATGCCGGGGAAGATGATGCCGTGGAACGGCAGGATCCCGTACCAGTACAGGCGTCCGGGCAGCCCCTGCGGGAAGTAGATCGCCCGCTGGTGGTAGTCGCTGCCGCCGTCCGGGTTCGGGGTGACGGTCATCTCCAGCCAGGCGCGTCCCGGGGACTTGAACTCGGCGCGGAGCCGCAGGTAGCGCCCGCGCTCGAGCCGCTCGACGCGCCACCAGTCGAGTGCGTCGCCCTGCTCGAGCCGCTCCTGGTCGCGGCGGCCGCGGCTCAGGCCGACGCCCCCGGCGATCTTGTCCATCCAGCCGCGGGCCACCCACGCGAGCGGGAAGGAGTACCAGCCGTTCTCGCCGCCGATCGACTCGACGACGCGCCAGACGTCCGCGGCCGACGCGCTCGAGTGGCGCTTCCGGTCGTCCACGTAGACGGTGTGGCCCGCCCAGTCCGGGTCGCTCGGCATCGGGTCAGCCGAGGCGCTCGACAGGGTGGCGCTCCGCCAGCTCGTCTGCACCTCGCCGGCACGCATCTTGTTCAGGGCGAGCCGGACGGCCCGGCGGTACGACGTGAGCCCGCCCTCTGGCTGTGGCACCACGTCGTCGATGTCGTGCTCGCGCTGGACGCACTCGAACTGCAGCGACTCGATGATCGGCGTCGCGAGCTTGCGCGGGATCGGGGTGACGACGTTGAACCAGTGTGCGGCGAGACGCGGGGTGAGCACCGGCAACACCGTGATCGGGCGCTGCCGGAGCTTCGCCTCGACCGCGTAGCCGTTGAGCATCTGCCCGTACCGCAGGACGTCCGGTCCGCCGATGTCGAAGGTGCGGTTGACGTCGGCCGGCACGTCGAGCGCCGCCACCAGGTAGTACAGGACGTCGCGGACCGCGATCGGCTGGATGCGGTTGCGCACCCACCGGGGCGCCGGCATCCACGGCAGGACGTCGGTCACGTGGCGGATCATCTCGAACGACGTGCTGCCGGACCCGATCACGACGCCGGCCTGGTAGGCCACCGTGGGGACGCCCGAGCCGAGCAGGATCTCCCCCACTTCCTTGCGGCTGCGCAGGTGCTTCGACAGGTCGCCGTCGGGGTGCAGACCGCCGAGGTACACGAAGCGGCCGACGCCGGCACGCTTCGCCTCGCGTGCCATCGTCTCGGCCGCCTGCCGTTCGGCGGACTCGAAGTCGCCGTCGGCACCCATGGCGTGCGCGAGGTAGTACACGGCCTCGACGCCGTCGACCGCGGCGCGGACCGCGTCGGCGTCCTGCAGGTCTCCTTCGGCGACGTCGACGTCGCCGCTCCACGGGACGTCCTGGAGCTTCCGTGGATTGCGCACGAACACCCGTACGGAGTGACCTGCTTCGAGGAGACGGGGGACGAGACGACCGCCGATGTACCCGGTGGCGCCGGTGACGAGGACCTGCATGCCCCGAACGCTACGCGGCACGCCTGACGGGTAGGCTTGGCGGGTGGACAACGCAGCCTTCCCCGTCACCGCCGATGCCGTCCGCGGCCTCATCGACCACGCGATCCTGAAGCCCGAGCTCACCCGCTCGGACGTCGACGCGCAGCTCGACGAAGCCGCCGCCTACCGGGTCTTCAGCGTGTGCGTCCGCCCGAGCGACGTCGCCCACGCCGCCGAGCGCCTGCAGGGCACCGGTGTCGGCGTCGGCACGGTCATCGGGTTCCCGCACGGCACCACCTCCACCGCCGTGAAGGTCGCCGAGTCGCTGCAGGCCCTGGCCGACGGTGCCTTCGAGCTCGACATGGTGCAGAACATCGGCGCTGCGAAGTCGGGCGACTGGGAGCGCGTCGAGCAGGACGTCCGCGCCGTGGTCGACGCCGCCGGGTCAACCGTCGTCAAGGTCATCCTCGAGACCGCGTTCCTGACCGACGACGAGATCGTCGCCGCCTCGCGCGCCGCGCAGTCCGCCGGTGCCGCGTTCGTGAAGACCTCGACCGGGTTCGCCGGTGGTGGCGCCACGGCCGAGCACATCGCCCTGATGCGCCGCACGGTCGGCGCCGACACGGGTGTCAAGGCCTCGGGCGGCGTGCGCGGGCTCGACACCCTGCTCGAGATGGTCGAGGCCGGAGCGAGCCGCATCGGGACGAGCGCCTCGGCCCGCATCCTCGGCGAGGTCGCGCACCGCGCGGAGACCGGCACGGCGTCGTCGCAGGGCGACGACACCAGTTCCTACTGACCCACCGCAGCACCACCTGACCCGACCGAACCACCACCGGCCAGGCCGAGGCCCACCGGGCGCGACGACGCGTCCCGGGGCCGAGCCGGGCCTCCCGACCGCCGCATCGGAGCGCGCATGTCCAGCACCGCACCACAATCCCCCGTGCCCACGTCCACCGCTCTCGCACTCGCCGTCGACCTCGGCGGCACCAAGGTCGAGGCCGCGCTCGTCACCGACGCCGGCGTCGTCCTGCCGAGCACGCGCTTCCGCAGCCCCACCGGACCGCAGCGCACGTCCGACGAGCTGCAGGCCGCCGTCGACGAGGTCGTGACGAAGGCGCTCGGCACGCTGCCGTCCGACGCGACGCTCGTCGGCGTCGGGGTCGGCTCCGCCGGCCCGGTCGACGAGGAGCACGGCCTCGTGTCCCCGCTCAACATGCCGGTGTGGCGCGGCCACCCACTGCGCGACCGCATCGCGGAGCTCGTGCCCGACGGCGTGCCGGTGACGCTGCGCATGGACGGTCTGGCGATCACGCTCGCCGAGCACTGGGTCGGTGCGGCACAGGGGTCCGACCACGTCATGGGCATGATCGTCTCGACGGGTGTCGGCGGTGGACTCATCCTGCACGGCCGGACGGTCAGCGGCCCGACCGGCAACGCCGGACACATCGGACACGTGGAGTGCGGCGGCTACGACGACCCGTGCGCCTGCGGTGGGACCGGTTGCCTGGAGGCGATCGCCAGCGGCCCGAAGACCGTCGCCTGGGCGCAGCGGCAGGGGTTCGCCGGGTCCACCGGCGAAGAGCTGTCCGCTGCGTACGCCGCCGGGGACCCGATCGCTGTCGCAGCGGTCAAGCGCAGCGGCCGCGCGCTCGGGCAGGCGATCGCCGCGGCGACGAGCCTGGTCGACCTCGAGGTCGTCGCGATCGGCGGCGGGTTCTCGCACGTCACGCCGGACCTGTTCGAGTTCGCGCGCGAAGCCGTCGCGGAGCGCGTCGAGTTCGGTTTCGTGACGAAGGTGCGCATCGTGCCGACGGCGCTCTCGCAGGACGGTCCGCTCATCGGCGCCGCCGCGCTCGTGCACCGGGCCGACGTCCTGCGCTGACGTCCTGCGCTGACGCGGGCGCGAGCCCGTCCGGTCCCGGCCGGGGCCGGTGCGTCCGGCCGCGCCGGTGTGTCCGGGCCGGGCCGGGCTGTCCACAGGGGGTGTCGGGCGGGTGCCCGAGTCCGGCAGGATGACGGGGTGCCCGGTTCCCGTCTCCTGACCACGGACGACTGGCCCGAGGCGGAGCTCCGGGCAGCCGTGCTCGCCGGCGAGCTGGTACCCGTCGGGCCGTGCTGGGCCTCCCCCGCCACACCGCAGGACCCCGCCCTCCGAGCCACCGCGGTGGCGTGGGTGCTCGGCGATGCCCGGTTGGTGGCCGCAGGACGCACCGCCGCGTGGATCTGGGGCGCGTCGTCACGGCCGCCGGACCCCGTGGACGCGAGTGTCTCGCCGCAGTTGCGGATCACCGTGCGGCCCACGGTGCGCCTGCGCGAGGTCGCGCTCCCACCCGACGACGTGGTGCGGCTGGGCGCTGCCGGAACCGCCGTGACCACGCCGGCGCGCACCGCCATCGACCTGCTCCGCGCACCCGGACCGACGAGCTCGGACCGCAGCGACGCCGTCGCTGGCCTGCTGGCGATCGGCGTGGTGACCGCCGACGAGCTCCTCGCGCGCCTTCGCGGCCTCGGGACGATCCCGATGGTGCGGCAGGCCGAGCGACGACTGCGCGGGCTGCTCGTCCCGTGCTGACGCCGTACTGTCCGTGTGGGCTCCTCAGCCCGCGCTGACGCGGTACACGTCGTACACGGCGTCGATGCGACGGACGGCGTTGAGCACCCGGTCGAGGTGGATGGTGTCGCCCATCTCGAACACGAAGCGGCTGAGGGCGAGCCGGTCGGACGACGTCGACACGGTCGCGGACAGGATGTTGACGTGGTGGTCGGTCAGCACACGGGTGACGTCGCTGAGCAGGCCCGACCGATCGAGCGCCTCGATCTGGATCTGCACCAGGAACACCGACTTCGACGACGGGGCCCACTCGACCTCGATCATGCGGTCGGGCTCGTTCATGAGCGACTTCACGTTGGTGCACGACGACTGGTGGACGGAGACGCCCTGACCCCGGGTGATGAACCCGACGATCTGGTCCCCCGGCACCGGTGTGCAGCACTTCGCGAGCTTCACGAGGATGTCCGGGGCACCGCGGACCAGCACGCCGCTGTCGCTCGTGCGCAGCTGACGGCTCGTGACCTGGCGTGGGAACGTCAGCTCCGGTTCGTCGGTCTCGGTGTCGCTCTGGACACTGCCCAGGACCTTCTCGATGACCGACTGGGTCGACACGTGGCCCTCGCCGACAGCCGCGTACAGCGCCGAGACGTCGTCGTACCGCATCGACGAGGCGACCTCGGCGATGGTGTCCTGGCTCATGATCCGCTGGAGCGGCAGGTTCTGCTTGCGCACCGCACGGGCGATGGCGTCGCGGCCCTGCTCGATGGCCTCTTCGCGGCGCTCCTTGGTGAACCACTGCTTGATCTTGTTGCGGGCCCTGGGGCTCTTGACGAACTTCAGCCAGTCCTGCGACGGACCGGAGTCGGGGTTCTTCGACGTGAAGATCTCCACGACGTCACCGCTCGACAGCGAACTCTCGAGCGGCACCAACCGGCCGTTGACCTTGGCGCCCATCGTGCGGTGCCCGACCTCGGTGTGCACGGCGTAGGCGAAGTCGACCGGGGTGGCGCCGGCAGGCAGCCCGATGACCTTGCCCTGCGGCGTGAAGACGTAGGTCTCCTTCGCGCCGATCTCGTAGCGCAGCGAGTCGAGGAACTCGCCGGGGTCGCTCGTCTCCGCTTGCCAGTCGGTGATGTGGGCGAGCCACGCCATGTCCTGGTCGTCGGTGGTCGACGAGGTCCCGACGTCCCGCCCGGCGGCGCGCTGCTTGTACTTCCAGTGCGCGGCGACGCCGAATTCGGCCCGCTGGTGCATCTCGTGCGTCCGGATCTGGATCTCGACCGGACGCCCCTGCGGCCCGAGCACGCTGGTGTGCAGCGACTGGTACAGGTTGAACTTCGGCGTCGCGATGTAGTCCTTGAAGCGGCCGGGCAGCGGAGTCCACCGCGCGTGCACCGAGCCGAGCATGGCGTAGCAGTCGCGCACCGTCGGCACGAGGACCCGGATGCCCACGAGGTCGTAGATCTCGTCGAACTCGCGACCCCGCACGATCATCTTCTGGTAGATCGAGTAGTACTGCTTCGGCCGGCCCATGACCTCGCCGCGGACCTTCGCGGCCTTCAGGTCCTTCTTGAGCGTTCCGATGACGTTCTGGACGAACTGCTCGCGCTTCGGCTGGCGCTCCTTGACCAGGCTGTCGATCTCGACGTAGAGCTTCGGGTGCAGGACCGCGAACGACAGGTCCTCGAGCTCGAGCTTGATCATCTGGATGCCGAGCCGGTGCGCCAGCGGCGCGTAGATCTCGAGGGTCTCCTTCGCCTTGCGGGTGGCGGAGGACGACTCGACGAAGCCCCACGTGCGGGCGTTGTGCAGGCGGTCGGCGAGCTTGATGACGAGGACGCGGATGTCCTTCGACATCGCGATGACCATCTTGCGGACGGTCTCGGCCTGGGCGCTGTCGCCGTACTTGACCTTGTCGAGCTTCGTCACGCCGTCGACCAGCATCGCGATCTCGTCGCCGAAGTCGACCTGCAGCTGGTCGAGCTGGTAGTCGGTGTCCTCGACGGTGTCGTGCAGCAGCGCTGCGGCGATCGTGATCGGCCCGATGCCGAGGTCGGCCAGGATCTGCGCGACCGCGACGGGGTGCGTGATGTATGGCTCACCCGACTTGCGCTTCTGCCCGTCGTGGGCACGCTCGGCGACCGAGTACGCCCGTTCGATGAGGGTGACGTCGGCCTTCGGATGGTGCGAGCGCACGGTGCGGATCAGGGTGTCGACGGCACCGGCGGGCTGCGCACGCGAGAACAGGCGGGGCAGCAGCGACCGCAGCGAACCGAGGTTGCCGGTGGTGTTCGGCCCGAGCGGACTCGTGGGCTGCTGGGCTGAGCCGGGGCGACTCGGCGCGGACGGTTCTTCACGGGTGTCCGTCATGATGCGCCTCCCAGGACTCGGTCCCAGAGCTCGATCCGAGCTCGATCCGACAACACTACGCGCGTCCGGTCAGTGCTCGTGACCCGGTTCGCCCTGGGCGTCGCGGACCACCGGGGCGCCGGACTGCTCCCAGGCGACCATGCCGCCGGTCAGGTTCACCGCGGAGACGCCGGACTGCTCGAGCGCCGCGACGACCCGGGCCGAGCGGGCGCCCGAGTGGCAGATGATGATCGCGGGCTCGTCGCCGCCGTCGATCTCCTGCCACCGGTTCACCAGCTCGGACATCGGTACGAGCGTGGCCTCGGGAGCGTGGACCTCGTCCCACTCCCCCTGCTCGCGGACGTCGAACAGCCGCGAGCCGGAGCCGAGACGACGCCGCGCCTCGGCGACGTCGACCTCGGTGATCTCGACGGGCATCAGGCGGTCGCCTTCGCGTCGGCGTCGACCTCGCGCTGGCGCTTCTCGGCGGCCGCGGTCTTCTTCGCGTCGGCCTGCTTGACCTTCGGCTCGTTCTCACGCAGGTGCGCGTACATCGGCGAGGCGATGAAGATCGTCGAGTAGGTTCCGACGATGATGCCGATGAACAGGGCGAGCGAGATGTCGCGGAGCGTCCCGGCACCGAGCACGTAGGACCCGATGAAGAGGATCGCCGCGACCGGCAGCAGCGCCACGACCGAGGTGTTGATCGAGCGGACGAGGGTCTGGTTCACCGCGAGGTTCACCGACTGCTTGAACGTGCGGATCGACTCCTGCGCGGTGTTCTCACGCACCTTGTCGAAGACCACCACGGTGTCGTAGAGCGAGTAGCCGAGGATCGTCAGGAAGCCGATCACGGCTGCCGGCGTGACCTCGAGCCCGACGATGCCGTAGACGCCCGCCGTGATGAGCAGGTCGTGCAGCAGCGCGGCCATCGCGGACAGCGACATCTTCCAAGTGCGGAAGTACAGCGTCATGAACACGGCGGCCAGGGCGAGGAAGATCACCAGACCGCGGATCGCCTGCGCCAGGACGTCGGCACCCCACGTGGCACCGATGAACGTTGCGGCGACCTGGCTCTCCGGCACGTCGTAGGCCTTCGCCAGGGCGTCCTGCACCTCGGTCGTCTGCCGGTCGGTGAGCTGGCCGGTCTGCACGCGGATGCCGTGCGTGCCGAGCTGCGAGACGCGCGGGATCTCGTCCGAGACGACGCGCTCGACGGTGTCGGTCGCGATGCTCTGGTCGGTGTTCTTGACGTCCGACAGGGTGAACTCGGAGCCACCGGTGAACTCGATGCCGAGCTGGTACCCGCCGCGCAGCCACGGCGTCGCGAGCGAGATCACGATCATGATGAGCGCGATGAGGTACCACGTCTTGCGGCGCCCGATGATGTCGTACGACCGCTTCCCCGTGTAGAGGTCGCTACCGAACTGGCTGAAGCTGGCCATCAGTCGTCCTTCCCGTCCGGCGTGGAGCCGTTGTCGCCGGAGGCCTGCTGGGCCTTCCGCTCCGCGATCGTCTGTCGGCGCTGCGCCTCACCGGCACTGCGCTGGCGCTTGCCGTCCACGACCGGGGCGCGGAACTGCGCACGGCCCTTGTAGACGGCTCCGAGCGCCGACGGATCGAGCCCGCTGAACCGGTGTCCCTCGCCGAAGAACCGGGTGCGGGAGATGAGCTGCATCATCGGGTGGGTGAACAGTGCCACCACCACGACGTCGATCAGGGTCGTCAGGAGCAGCGTGAACGCGAAGCCCTTCACGTCGGCGACCGCGAGCACGTAGAGGGTCACGGCGGCGAGGAAGTTCACCGCGTCCGAGGCGAGGATGGTGCGGAGCGCACGCTTCCACCCGGACTCGACCGCGCTCTCGAGCGCACGACCGTCACGGAGTTCGTCGCGGATGCGTTCGAAGTAGACGATGAACGAGTCCGCCGTGATGCCGATCGCCACGATCAGACCGGCCACACCCGCCAGCGACAGGCGGTAGTCGACGCGCCACGACATGATCGCGATCACCAGGTAGGTCAGCACCGCGGCGATGCCGAGGGACAGCACCGTGACGAACGCCAGGGCGCGGTACTGGATGACCGAGTAGATGATCACCAGGATCAGGCCGATCAGGCCGGCGACGAGACCACCGATGAGCTGGGCGGTGCCGAGCGTCGCGGAGATGTTCTCGTTCGACTGCACCTGGAAGTTGATCGGCAGGGCGCCGTACTTCAGCTGGTCGGCGAGGGTCTTCGACGACTCGGCCGTGAACGAGCCCGTGATCTGCGCCTTGCCGTTCGTGATCGCGGAGTTCGTGGTCGGGGCGGTGATGACCGATCCGTCCAGGACGATCGCGAACTGGTTCTGCGGCTGCTGCAGCGACACGAGACGGTTGGTGACCGTGCGGAAGTCCTTCGTGCCCTGGCCGTCGAACGTCAGGTTGACGGCCCACTGGCCCGTCGAGGTGCCCTGCGAGTCGGTGGCGAGGCCGGAGGTGGCGTTGCTGATGTTCGCACCGGAGACCTCGACCGGGCCGAGGATGTACTTCGACGCGCCGTCCTGGTCGCAGGTGACGAGGGGCTCGTCGTCCGGGGCCGCCGTGACGTCGTCCGGGGCCGCGCAGTTGTAGTTGGTGTAGAGGTCCTGCAGCGCCGGGGTGATCCAGTTGACGTCGCTGGCGTTCGTCGGCTTCGCGCTGGGTGTCGCTGCGAGCGAGGCTGGGGGCGAGTACGGCGTGGGCGAGGCGGTGGACTTGCCGTCGGCACCGACGGCCGAGTTCGTCGCCGCCTCGGTGAAGAGCACGGGGCGGAACGTCAGCTTGGCCGCAGCCTCGATCCGGTCGATGGTGGCCTTGTCCGGCCGGCCGGGGATCGACACGACGATGTTGTTCGCACCCTGCGTGTTGATCTCGGTCTCGGATACGCCGGTGGCGTTGATGCGCTGGCGGATGATCTCCACCGCCTGCTGCAGCTGCTGCGAGGTGACCGAGTCACCCTCGGTGTTCTGTGCCGCCAGGGTCAGCTGTGTGCCGCCCTGCAGGTCGAGTGCGAGTTCCGGTACCCAGCTCGCGCCCTGGTACCACTTGTCCGTGTCGTCCTTCGAGCTGCCGGCGAGGATCGACGCGGCGGTGTTCAGGCCGGCGAGGATCGCCATCAGGATCACCAACCAGGTGAGCGAGCGCAGCGCCTTCTTGACGGGTGTCGATCGTGCCACCGGTCGTCTCGTCTTTCTGTTCAGGACCATCGGCGCTCAGGCACGACGGCAGAGGGAAGCCGCCGGGTCAGACGACCCGGCGGCCGAGTGCATCAGTCGTCGGACTTGCGCTTCGAGACGTCGGTGTCCTCGACCCGCTCGCCGTAGACCGGCTCACCGTTGAGTTCGGCGACGGGCTTGGCCTCGTCCTCCGGCGTCGCGGTGGTCTCGATGTCCGACGCGCTGTCGTCGACGACGCGCGAGAGGGTCTGGCGGTGCACCGTGACGACCGTGCCCGGTGCGATCTCCACGTCGGCGGTGACCTTCTCGTCGTCGACGGAGAGGAGCGTGCCGTACAGGCCGAAGGACAGCATCACACGCGCACCCGGCACCATCTTGGTGGCGAGCTCGCCCTGCTGCTTCTTGCGCTTGCGGCTGTTGTAGAACATGAAGGCCGCGAACGCCACGACGATGACGATGAGGATGACTTCTTGACCCATGATGCAGTTGCCTTCTCTGGTTGCTCGGTTTCGGGCCGTAGCAGTCTAGGGCACGCCACTGTGCGTGGCATGTCACCCGACCGATCGGCCGCTAGTCGGTGGTCTCGGTGTCGTCGAACAGGCCCGGCAGCGGTCCGACGCCCTGCCCGGGGGTGAGCCCGAGGTGCCGCCACGCGACCGGTGTGGCGATGCGGCCGCGCGGCGTGCGCGTGACCAGACCGACCCGGACGAGGAACGGCTCGACGACCGATTCGATGGTCTCGGACTCCTCGCCGACGGAGACCGCGAGGGTGTTCAGCCCCACGGGGCCGCCGTCGAACCGGGTCAGCATGATCTCGACCACGGCGCGGTCGAGGCGGTCCAGCCCGAGTTCGTCGACGTCGTACAGGTCGAGGGCCCCCTGGACGGCCGTCATGCCGTCGGTGGTGCGGTGCACGAGTGCGTAGTCACGGACACGTCGGAGCAGTCGGTTCGCGATGCGCGGGGTGCCCCGGGACCGCCCGGCGATCTCGCGCAGGGCCGTCCGGTCGATGTCGAGCTCGAGCAGGTGGGCCGCTCGGATCAGGACCTGCTCGAGTTCGTCCTTCTCGTAGAACTCGAGGTGCGCGGTGAAGCCGAAGCGGTCGCGGAGCGGGTTCGGGAGCAGGCCGGCCCGGGTGGTGGCAGCAACGAGGGTGAACGGCGCGAGGTCGAGCGAGATGCTCGTCGCGCCGGCACCCTTGCCGACCATGACGTCGATCCGGAAGTCCTCCATCGCCAGGTAGAGCATCTCTTCTGCCGAGCGCGCCATCCGGTGGATCTCGTCGATGAACAGGACTTCGCCCGGCACCAGCGAGGACAGCACCGCGGCCAGGTCGCCCGCGTGCTGGATCGCCGGGCCGCTGGACATCCGCAGGGGCCTGCCGGTCTCGTGCGCGACGATCATCGCCAGGGTGGTCTTGCCGAGCCCGGGAGGGCCCGCCATCAGGATGTGGTCCGGCGTGCGCTCCTGCAGCCCGGCCGCCTTGAGCAGCAGGTCGAGCTGCCCGCGGACCTTGCGCTGTCCGACGAACTCGTCGAGCGACCGCGGCCGGAGCGCGCCTTCGAAGGCGAGTTCCTCTTGCGATTCGGCACCGGCGGCGGTGATCCCGCTCACCGGCCGGCACCGGCGGGCCGGAGCGCCCCGAGCGCAGCACGGAGGAGCGCCTGCGTGCCCATCGCGGCGGCACCGGGCTCGTGCGCGATGGTGTCGTCGACGGCGGTCTGGGCAGCGTCCTCACGCCAGCCCAGGCCGATCAGCGCGGAGACGACGTCCGTCGCGGCGGGGTGCGCGGCCCTGCCGGAACCGGCGGTCACCACGGCGGCCTGCTCGAACGCGGCGAGTTTGCCGGTGAGCGCGAGGATGATCAGCTTGGCGGTCTTCGGGCCGATGCCGGACACCTTGCGGAAGGCGCCGTCGTCGTCCGTCGCGACGGCGTTCGCGACCTGGGCGGGGTCCATGTGGGCCAGCACCCCCATCGCGGACTTCGGCCCGACGCCGGTGACGCTCCGCAGCAGGTCGAACACCTGCAGGGCGTCGGTGGACGCGAAACCGAAGAGCAGGTGCTCGTCCTCACGCACGATCATGGCCGTGCGCACGAACACCTCTGACCCGTGGCGCATCGTGAGCGCGTGCGCGGGGGTCACGGTGACCGCGTAGCCGACACCGCCGGCCTCGATCACCACGCCGGAACCGGCGATGTCGATGCAGGTGCCCCGGAGACTCGCGATCATGCTCCGAGCCTACGGCCGCCCACCGACGCGGCCGACGAGCCACGCGGTCGGGCCGCGGCAGCGGCCGCCCGCGCGAGTGGGCTGTCGACGTCGCCGCCCTGCGCGTCTCGCCACGCGCGCTGTGCCGGGGTGAGGTTCGTGACACGTGAGCCGCCCGCGTCAGGTGACCCGAGTCTCCAGGCATGGCACACGGCCAGTGCGAGCGCGTCGGCGGCGTCGGCCGGTTTCGGGGCCTCGTCGAGCCCGAGCACGCGCGCGATCATCGTCTGCACCTGGCGTTTGTCGGCGTTGCCGTAGCCGGTGACGGCGGCCTTGACCTCGGACGGGGTGTGCAGCCCGACGGGCAGCCCGCGTGCCGCGGCGGCGTGCAACGCCAGGCCGGCCGCCTGCGCCGTGCCCATCACCGTGCGGACGTTCGCCTGGGCGAACACACGCTCGACGGCGACCGCGTCGGGCCGGTGCTCGTCGATCTCGGCGGCGATGCCGTCGGCGATGCGGAGCAGCCGCTGCTCGAGCGGCATGTCCGCGGGGGTGCGCACGACCGTCACGTGGACGAGCCGTGCGCGCCGGTTCGCTGCGACCTCGACGACGCCGACGCCGCAGCGGGTGAGCCCGGGGTCGACCCCGAGCACGCGGAGCACGGCTACTCGCCCTCGTCCTCGTCGAGCTCGGCCTGGACGTCCGCCGGCACGTCGAAGTTCGCGTAGACGTTCTGCACGTCGTCGCTGTCCTCGAGCGCGTCGATCAGGCGGAACACCTTGCGGGCGGTCTCGGCGTCGACCGGCACCTTGAGGCCGGGGACGAACTCGGCGTCGGCCGAGTCGTAGTCGATGCCGGCGTCCTGCAGGGCCGTGCGGGCCGCGACGAGGTCGCTGGCCTCGGTGATGATCTCGAAGCCGCCGCCCTGGTCGATGACGTCCTCGACACCGGCGTCGAGCACGGCGGTCATGACGGTGTCCTCGTCGAGGCCGTCGGTCTTCGTGACCGAGATGACGCCCTTGCGCGAGAAGTTGTAGGCGACGCTGCCCGGGTCGGCCATGGTGCCGCCGTTGCGGGACATCGCCGTCCGGACCTCGGCCGCTGCACGGTTCTTGTTGTCCGTGAGGCACTCGATCAGCATCGCGACGCCGTTCGGGGCGTAGCCCTCGTACATGATCGTCGTGTACTCGATCGACTCACCGGTCAGGCCGGCACCGCGCTTGACGGCGCGGTCGATGTTGTCGTTCGGCACCGAGGTCTTCTTGGCCTTCTGGATCGCGTCGACCAGCGTCGGGTTGCCCGACAGGTCGGCGCCGCCCATCTTCGCGGCGACCTCGATGTTCTTGATGAGCTTGGCGAACGACTTGGCACGGCGGCCGTCGATGACGGCCTTCTTGTGCTTGGTCGTCGCCCACTTGGAATGCCCGGACACGGTTCTCCTTGCGTCTTGCGGAAAGTCGGGGTCAGTTTACCCAGCCGGGAGGCCCGGCGCGCCCCCGCCCCGCCGGTTCCGGCCGGGCGTGTGGTCGCGCGTCAGGCGCCGCGCACCATCGCCAGGAAGCGGCGGTGGAAGCGGTCCTCGCCGGCGACCTCGGGGTGGAACGCACTCGCGAGCACGTTGCCCTGCTGGACCGCGACGACCTGGCCGTCCGGCAGTGCGCCGAGCACCTGGACCCCGGGGCCGTGCTGTTCCACCACGGGCGCGCGGATGAACACCGCGTGCACCGGGGCATCGCCGAGCTCGGGCATCGGCACGTCGATCTCGAACGAGTCGTTCTGGCTGCCGAAGGCGTTCCGCCGCACTGTGGTGTCGAGCACGTCGAGCGTCTGCTGCCCGCTGATGCCGTCGGTGATCCGCGACGACAGCATGATCATCCCGGCACAGGTGCCGTACGTGGGCAGACCACCGCGGATCGCCGCTGCCAGGGGCTCGGCGACGCCGAACGCGCGGGACAGCTTGTCCATCACGCTCGACTCGCCACCGGGGATCACGACACCGTCGAGGGCCTCGATCTCCTCCGGCCGGCGGAGCGGCACCACGTCGGCGCCGAGCTCCGTCAGCGAGGCGATGTGCTCGCGGAAGTCGCCCTGCAGCGCCAGGACCCCGATGCGGGGCCGCGGCGTGCCCGTCGTGCTACCAGCCACGCTCGGCGAGGCGGTGGGGTGCGGGCACGTCGGCGACGTTGATGCCGACCATCGCCTCGCCCAGACCGCGCGAGACCTCGGCGATGACCTTGGGGTCGTCGTGGAAGGTCGTGGCCTTCACGATCGCGGCGGCACGCTTGGCCGGGTCGCCGGACTTGAAGATGCCGGAGCCGACGAACACGCCGTCGGCGCCGAGCTGCATCATCATCGCGGCGTCGGCCGGGGTGGCGACGCCACCGGCGGTGAAGAGCACGACGGGGAGCTTGCCGGTGTGTGCGACCTCGCGCACGATGTCGAACGGCGCCTGCAGTTCCTTCGCGGCGACGTAGAGCTCGTCTTCCTTGAGGTATCGCAATGCGGCGATCTCGCGGCTGATCGTCCGGATGTGCTTCGTGGCCTCGGACACGTCACCCGTGCCGGCCTCGCCCTTGGAGCGGATCATCGCCGCACCCTCGGTGATGCGACGGAGCGCCTCGCCGAGGTTGGTCGCACCGCAGACGAAGGGGGTGGTGAACTTCCACTTGTCGATGTGGTTCACGTAGTCGGCCGGGGACAGCACCTCGGACTCGTCGATGTAGTCGACGCCGAGCTCCTGCAGCACCTGGGCCTCGACGAAGTGGCCGATGCGGGCCTTCGCCATGACCGGGATCGACACGGCGGCGATGATCTCCTCGATCATCGACGGGTCGGACATGCGGGCGACGCCGCCCTGTGCGCGGATGTCGGCGGGGACGCGCTCGAGGGCCATGACCGCGGTCGCGCCGGCCTCTTCCGCGATGCGCGCCTGCTCGGCGTCGACGACGTCCATGATGACGCCGCCCTTGAGCATCTCGGCGAGGCCGCGCTTGACGCGGTCGGAGCCGGTGATCGAGGTGCCAGGGGTGCCGGAGGTGCTGGTGCTGTCGCTCATGATGCCGATCAGTCTAGTCCGCTGCCGGCCAGCCCTCGGCGACCAGTCGGCGGGTGTCCCCGAGCATCTGGGACATCGACTTCGTCCGCGCGATGATCGGGAAGAAGTTCGCGTCGGACTCCCACCGCGGCACGATGTGCTGGTGCAGGTGCGCGGCGACACCGGCCCCGGCGACCGCGCCCTGGTTCATCCCGATGTTGAAGCCGTCGCAGTGCGAGACGGCACGCAGGACCCGCATCGCGGTCTGGGTCAACTCGCCCATCTCACGCAGCTCGTCCGGCGTGGCCTCGTCGTACAGCGGCACGTGGCGGTACGGGCAGACCAGCAGGTGCCCGTTGTTGTACGGGAACAGGTTGAGCAGCACGTAGGCGTGCTCGCCACGGGCGACGATGAGGGCGTCCTCGTCGCTCTTGCGCGGCGCCTCGCAGAACGGGCAGTCGTCGTCGTGTCCGCGACCCTTGCCCTCGCGCCCGGCGTCGATGTACGCCATCCGGTGCGGGTTCCACAGGCGCTGGAAGGCATCCGGGACGGCCGCGCCAGTGGCGGCGTCCCGGATGACCAGCGGGTCCTGCTCGTCCGACATCAGACCTGCGCGCGCTCGCGGATCGCCGTCAGGATGCGGTCGACCGCTTCGTCCACGGGCACGGCGTTGTCCTGGCGCCCGTCACGGAAGCGGAAGCTCACCGCACCGGCCTCGCGGTCGTCGCCGCCAGCGATGAGCTGGAACGGCACCTTCGCTTTGGTGTGCGTGCGGATCTTCTTCTGCATGCGGTCGTCGGAGTGGTCGACCTCGGCACGGACGCCGTGCGAGCGGAGCTTCGCGATGACCTCGTCGAGGTAGTCGCCGTACTCAGCCGCGACGGGGATGCCGACGACCTGCACCGGCGAGAGCCAGGCGGGGAACGCCCCCGCGTAGTGCTCGGTCAGCACGCCGAAGAACCGCTCGATCGAGCCGAACAGGGCACGGTGGATCATCACCGGGCGCTGGCGGGAGCCGTCGGCCGACGTGTAGTCGATGCCGAAGCGCTCGGGCAGGTTGAAGTCGAGCTGCACGGTCGACATCTGCCACGTGCGGCCGATGGCGTCGCGGGCCTGCACCGAGATCTTCGGGCCGTAGAAGGCCGCCCCGGCGGGGTCCGGCACGAGCTCGAGCCCCGACTCTTCCGCGACCTCGCGCAGGGTGTTCGTCGCGACGTCCCAGACCTCGTCGTCACCGACGTACTTCTCCGGGTCCTTGGTGGAGAGCTCGAGGTAGAAGTCGTCGAGGCCGTAGTCGCGCAGGAGCGAGAGCACGAACTCGAGGGTCGTGGTCAGCTCCTCCTTCATCTTCTCCTGCGTGGTGAAGATGTGCGCGTCGTCCTGGGTCATGCCCCGCACGCGGGTGAGGCCGTGGATGACCCCGGACTTCTCGTTGCGGTAGACCGTTCCGAACTCGAACATCCGCAGCGGCAGGTCGCGGTACGAACGCGGCTGCGACCGGTACGCCAGGATGTGCATCGGGCAGTTCATCGGCTTGAGGTAGTAGTCGGCACCCTGACGCGTGACGTTGCCGTCCTCGTCCTTCGCCTCGTCCATGTGCATGGCCGGGAACATGCCGTCCTTGTACCAACCGAGGTGCCCGGAGGTCTCGAACAGGTCGCCCTTGGTGATGTGGGGCGTGTAGACGAACGAGTAGCCGTTCTCCTCGTGCCGACGGCGCGAGTAGTCCTCCATCTCGCGGCGGATGATGCCACCCTTCGGGTGGAAGATCGCCAGGCCGGACCCGATCTCGTCCGGGAACGAGAACAGGTCGAGTTCGGCGCCGAGCTTGCGGTGGTCGCGCTTCGCTGCTTCTTCGAGGCGCACGAGGTACGCCTTGAGCTGGTCCTTGTCGGGCCAAGCGGTGCCGTAGATGCGCTGCAGCTGCGGGTTCTTCTCGGAGCCGCGCCAGTACGCCGCGGCGACGCGCATGAGCTTCGCGGCGTTGCCGATCCAGCGGGTGTGCGGGACGTGCGGGCCTCGGCAGAGGTCCTGCCAGACGACCTCGCCCGACTTCGGGTCGACGTTCTCGTAGACCGTCAGCTCGCCGGCGCCGACCTCGACGCTCTCGCCGGAGTCGCCGTCGGTCGCCGCGCCCTTGAGCCCGATGAGCTCCTGCTTGTACGGCTCCCCCGCCATCAGCTCGCGTGCCTGCTCGTCCGAGACGACCACGCGGCGGAAGCGCTGGGCCTGCTTGACGATGCGGTCCATGCCCTTCTCGATGGCCTTGAGGTCCTCGGGGGTGAAGGGCTCGGCGACGTCGAAGTCGTAGTAGAAACCGTCGGTGACGGGCGGGCCGATGCCGAGTTTGGCCTCGGGGTTGATCTGCTGGACGGCCTGCGCGAGCACGTGCGCGGCCGAGTGGCGGAGGATGTCGAGCCCGTCCTGCTCCTGCAGGGTGACGGCCTCGGCGGTCTCGCCGGCAGCGACGTCAGCCGCGAGGTCCTTCAGGACGCCGTCGACACGGATCGCGACGACGCCGCGCTCACCGTCGAAGAGCTCGGTGCCCGTCGTGGTGGTCGTCGCGGTCCGGGGCTCGGGTGCCTGGGGAAGCTCTGCGGGCGCGGGTGCGACTGACTCGGTCACGATGATGGGACTCCTCGATCGAAATGGTGCGTCAAGACTAGTGCGAGCGTGGCGCTCAGGCGGGCACGGCGCCGAGCGTGGTGACGGGCAGCCGGGGCTCGAGCCGCTCACGCCCGTTCAGGCCGTCGAGTTCGAGCAACGCCGCGAACCCCACTGCCTGGTACCCCGCGCGTTCGAGCAGCGTGATGGTGGCCGCACCCGTGCCGCCGGTGGCCAGGACGTCGTCGACGACGAGGACCCGGGTGCCGGCGGGGAGCTGGCCCGGGCGCAGCTCGAGTTCGGCCTCGCCGTACTCGAGCGCATACTGCTCGCTGAGGACCTCACCGGGCAGTTTGCCCGCCTTGCGGACGGTGAGCACGCCCACCTGGTGCTGTGCGGCGATGCCGCCGGCGAGGGCGAAGCCGCGGGCCTCGATGCCGGCGACGGCGTCGAACCCGGCGCCGACCGCGAACGGCGCAGCGAGTGCTTCGCACACGCGGCCGAACGCCACGGCGTCGGAGAACACCGGCGTCACGTCACGGAACAGCACCCCCGGCTTCGGGAAGTCCGGGACGACGGCGGTCAGGCGTTCGACGAGTGCAGCTGCGGTTTCGGTCACCCGTCAACGGTACGGGAGGCCCGGGGTGCGTCCGACACGACGGCGCACGGTGCCGGGGTGGTCACGCCGTGCGAGGCCGTCGGTGCGGCGCACGGTGCGGGTTGCGTCGGACGGGGTGCCGACGGTGGCTCGGTGCGAGGTTGTGTCCTCGCACCGAGCCACCTGGTCGGCACCGATCGGCGCACACCGCACGGTGCAGTGTCGTGCGGTCAGCGCCACATCAGGAGCGCGGCGCCCCGGGTGAGCCAGTCGTTCTCGCGCTGCTGCCGCTCGCGGTCGAGCTGCAGCCGCGTTTCGTGGTCGATCACCGGACGGACCTGGCGGGTGCGCCGGCTCCAGATGATGAGCGACATGCCGATGCGCAGCGCGATGCGGTCGGTGAGTGAGACCCGGCGGCGCGCGGCGCGGGTATCGGGTGGGCGGGTGGCGGTCTTCGAGGACACGGTGATCCCTTTCAGGGCATGACGGAGTTGCCGCAGAACGCGGGCAGGAGGAACCCGCCCGGAACGCGGGCAGGAGAAATGAATGCGTGGGGATGCATTCCGCGGACGCCGGAGGAATGCCCGACGAGACGGCGCAGAATGTCGTCCGATCTCGAGAGCACCACACCGCCTGCTGACATTTCCGGACAGTGACCGCGACGGTCCGGCCGCGTGCATCGAGCAGGCGGGACGGACGGATCGACGGTCATCCGGACTGGTGCGACACGAGCCGATCAGGCCCAGCGCAGGGCGTCAGGTGACGGACTCGTCACCTGGCACAGATGTCGGGAAGAAGCGGGATGCTCCGGATCAGCGGACGCGGAACGGGGTGCCGACGCGCACACGGATCCCACGGAACGGAGTGGTTGCGGTGATCATCATTGTCGGCCCCCCTTTCGGTCACGAGCTGTCGGAGTCGTCCCCCTGCTGGAGTCCAGCGGTTCGCGACGAGTGAACACTATCGGCACCGCAATTCCCAGCGCAACCCCTTTCTCGGAATTGTCCGAGATTGCATTCCTGAACAGAGTCGGCACGGTGCGAGGTTCGTGGTCTCGCGGCGACCTGCTGGCTGGGCGCGGAGTTGCGGGCCCGCACGGAGCGGGCAACCTCGCACCGGGTGACGGCGCGCGCACCGTGCGCCGGACAGGACGGAGGACAGCACGGAGGACAGGACGGAGCGCACGACGAAGGCCCGGTACCGCATCGGTACCGGGCCTCCGAGGAACGCGTCCCTACAGCGCTGCGGGCTCCGCGACGACCGCCGTCAGCACGTCGTCCACGACGTCGATCCGCACGGTGTCCCCTGCGGTCACACCGCCGTCGACGACCAGGGTCGCGATGCGGTCGTCGACCTCGCGCTGGATGAGTCGGCGGAGCGGACGAGCGCCGTACTCGGGCTCGTACCCGTGCGACGCGAGCCAGTCGACCGCGGCGTCGGACACCGAGAGCACCATGTCCTGGGCGACGAGCCGCAGCGCCGTGTCCTGCAGCAGCAGCGACACGATCGACGCGATCTGCGACCGGTCGAGCTTGCGGAAGAGCACGATCTCGTCGATGCGGTTGATGAACTCCGGCCGCATGGCCTCGCGCAGCTTGCCCATCACGCGGGCGCGCAGGTCGTCTTCGCCGAAACCGTCGGTCCTGCCCACCGGCGCGAACCCGAGGGCGCCGGACCGCGAGGCCAGGAACTCCGAGCCGATGTTCGACGTCATGATGACGACGGTGTTCCGGAAGTCCACCGTGCGCCCCTGGCCGTCGGTCAGTCGCCCGTCGTCCAGTACCTGCAGCAGCAGGTTGAACACGTCGGGGTGCGCCTTCTCGACCTCGTCGAGCAGGATGACCGAGTACGGGTTCCGGCGCACGCGTTCGGTGAGCTGCCCGGCCTCGTCGTAGCCGACGTACCCGGGAGGCGCCCCGACCAGCCGCGACACCGTGTGCCGCTCGCCGAACTCGCTCATGTCGAAGCGGAGCATCGCCGACTCGTCCCCGAACAGCGAGCCCGCCAGGGCCTTCGCCAGTTCGGTCTTGCCGACGCCGGTCGGGCCGAGGAACAGGAAGCTGCCGACCGGTCGACGCTGGTCGCCCATGCCGGTGCGGCTGCGTCGGACGGCCTTCGCGATCGCCGCGACGGCGTCGTCCTGGCCGACGACGCGCTCGTGCAGTTCCTGCTCGAGCACGGCGAGCCGCGAGCGGTCGCCCTGGGTCAGGCGCGTCGCCGGGATGCCGGTGGCACGCGAGACCACGCCCGCGATGTCGCGCTCCGTGATCGAGGTGCCCACGGATTCCGGACGGGAGGCGCGGGGAGCGTCCGGTGCGTCGGCGGCGGTGATCCGGGCCTCCAGTCCGACCACCTCGTCGCGCAGGCGCGACGCCTCTTCGTAGCGCTCCTCGGCGACCGCGCGGTCCTTGTCGGCCAGCAGCTCGGCGACCTGGTCGCGCAGGGCCTCGACGTCGTCGTCACCCGAGCGGGCGAGCCGGCGGCGCGCGCCGGCCTGGTCGATGAGGTCGATGGCCTTGTCCGGCAGGTGCCGGTCGGTGACGTACCGGTGCGAGAGCTCGACGGCGGCGCGGAGCGACTCCGGCGTGTACACGACGCCGTGGTGCTCCTCGTACCGGGGCGCGAGGCCGGTCAGGATCGCGACGGCGTCCTCGACGCTCGGCTCCCCGACCGTGACGGGCTGGAAGCGACGCTCGAGTGCGGCGTCCTTCTCGATCCGGCGGTACTCGTTCAGGGTGGTCGCGCCGACCAGGTGCAGGTCGCCGCGAGCGAGCCGGGGCTTGAGGATGTTGCCGGCGTCCATCGAGCCGCCCTCACCGCCACCACCGGCGCCGACGACGGTGTGCAGCTCGTCGACGAAGACGATGAGCTCGTCGGCGTGCGCCGCGATCTCGTCCATGGCCGTCGTCAGGCGCTCCTCGAAGTCGCCGCGGTACCGGGTGCCGGCGAGCATGCCGGGCAGGTCGAGTGCGACGACCCGCTTGCCCTGCAGCAGGGACGGCACGTCGCCGTCGACGATGCGCTGGGCGAGTCCCTCGACGATGGCGGTCTTGCCGACGCCGGGCTCCCCGATCAGGACGGGGTTGTTCTTGGTGCGGCGGAGCAGGATCTCGACGGCCTGCTCGATCTCGTCGGCGCGGCCGATCACCGGGTCGATCCGGCCGTCACGAGCGCGCTCGGTCAGGTCGGTGCCGAACTGGTCGAGCGTCGGGGTGTCGCTGTCGGTGGTCTGGTCCGTGCCGGTGGCTGCGGGTGTTCCGGGCATCGGGCGCCCCTCTCGTGCTGCGGCCGCGGCCTGCTGGGCGTAGTCCTGCATGACCTGCGGGGTGACACCGGCGCTGGCGAGCAGTTGCCCGGTGACGGTCTCCTGGTCGGTGACGAGGGCGAAGAAGACGTGCTCGGGATCGGTGTAGGTGCTGCCGAAGCCGCGAGCGGCCTGCGTCGCCTCGACGAGGATGCGCTGCGCCGTGGGGGTCAGGGCCGGGCGACCGGTCTGCTCGGGCCGCGGCTCGCGCGCGACCGGCAGGCGCTGCTCGACCTCGGCCGCGAGACGCTCGGGGTCGACCCCGCCGGAGCGGACGATGGCGTCGAACGGTTCGGTGCGGACGAGCACGTGCAGGATGTGCAGCGCGTCGATCTCGTGCTGCCCCTGGGACGCCGCGTACTCGGCGGTGTGCTGGAGCAGCTCGTGGGTGCGACGGCTGAGGAGTCGCGTGATGTCCACCGGGCGGCCGAACGCACGGGGGCGCTGGGTGTCGCCGGTGTCCTGCGCTGCGAGCAGACGGGCGAGGAACTCGTCGAACGAGTCGCTGCCGCCGGTGGGGCCGAACGTTGCTGGCAAAGAGACCTCCTGGGGAACTTGAGTGCCTTCGGCTCAATGCAACGCAGGAGTACCGGGGTCATTCCCGGTGATCAGAGAAACTTGCGGCGACTCGACTCAGGTCCGCGCGATGGCCGCCGAGATCGCCTCGGTCACTCGCGCGAGGTCGGCCGGGGCCACCTCGATGTCGAACCCGCGGCGCCCGCCGGACACGAAGATGCTGTCGTACGCCAGGGCCGACTCGTCGAGCACGGTCCGGATCCGGGACTTCTGCCCGACCGGACTGATCCCGCCGACGACGTACCCGGTGCGCTTCTCGGCGAGGGCCGGATCGGCCAGCGTCGCCTTCTTGCCGCCGACGGCCGCCGCGATCGCCTTGAGGTCGAGCCGGTTCGCCACCGGCACGATCGCCACGGCCAGGGCACCGTCGACCGAGACGATCAGGGTCTTGAAGACCTGCTCCTCGCGGAGCCCGAGGGCGGCGGCGGCCTCCTCGCCGAAGTTCGTGGCGCTCTCGTGGTGGTCGTACACGTGCGGCGTGTACGACACCCCGGCTCGGTCGAGCGCGACGGTCGCTGGGGTGCTCGGCGAACCTGCGGTCATGCGCCGATCCTCTCCCGCGCTCCCGTCCTGTCCGTGGCGGCACGCGGGCGTTACGCTGAACCGACCATGACCGTCGCCCTGCTGCTCCTCCGCACCGCCGCCGCGCTGGTGCTCGGCGTGCCCGCGGTCGGTGACCCCGCGGCCGGTGTCCTGCCACTGCTGGCGGTGGCCGCGCTCGGTCTGACGGCCGTCGCCGTGGCGGTCGTCGTCGCGCAGGTCCTCGCCACGGTGCTGGCGACGGTGCTCGGGCTGCGGTCGACGGGTGTCGAACACGTTGCGGTACCGGACTTGGTCACCCGCATCGCGTGGAGCCACCCCGATGCCGACGGGCACGTCCGATCGCGTGCTCCGGGAGTCGTCGCCCCGGCCTGACCACCGACCGGTGGCCGGGCCGCACGCGACCCCTCCTGCGAACCACCACCGATCGGAACCGTCATGGACCTGTCCACCCTGCCCCTCGTCGGCCCGCTGCTGCACGGCGGCGCGGACCTCGTCGCCGCCCTCACCGCGGCGCTCTCCCCCACCACCGGCTCGTTCGCCGCGGCGATCGCCGTCGTGCTCCTCACCCTCGCCGTCCGGGCCGTGCTCGTGCCGCTGTCCGTCCTGCAGGTACGAGCGGAGCGCGACCGGCGTCGGCTCGCCCCGCAGCTCGCCGCGCTGCGGAAGCGCCACGGGAAGAACGCCGAGCAGCTGCAGCGCGCCGTCCAGCAGCTCTACACGAACGAGAAGGTCTCACCCCTGGCCGGCTGCCTGCCCGTCCTCGCGCAGGCTCCCGTGCTGTCGCTCGTCTACGCCCTGTTCACGCACGCGTCGATCGGCGGCACGATCAACGCCCTGCTCGAGGCCACCCTGGTCGGCGTCCCGCTCGGACACTCGCTGATCGTCACGCTCACGTCGCCGCTCTGGGTGCACGCCTGGGTGGTCGTGGTGCTGCTGGCCGTGCTCGCGGTCATCGTGGAGCTCAGCCGTCGCGCGAACCTGCGCTGGAACCCGGTGCCGACACCGGAGCCGGGCGCACAGGTACCCGGTGCGGCAGCGACCGCCGCGATCGGCCGGTTCGCCCCGTTCGTCACGGTCGTGTTCGCCGCGATCGCGCCGCTCGCCGCCGCGCTGTACGTCGTGACGAGCGCCGCGTGGACGGCTGGCGAGCGGGCCGTGCTGCGCCGGGTGATCCGGTAGCGGGAGCGCGCGACGTCGGGCCCGGCGTCAGCCGCCCTGGCCCTCCTGCTGCGGCCCCTGGTCGACCGGGTCGTACTCGGTGCCGCGACCCTGCTCCTCGTCGGCGGTCGGCACGTGGCGCTCGGTCCCGGTCCCGCCGGGGCTCGTCGCGACGTAGTCGGCCTCGCCGGACTGGGTGTCGTGGCTCAGCGGCTCGAGGGTCTCCGAGTCGGCGTCGTGCCGCGGTTCGGGTTCGGTGCTCATGCGTCACACCTACTCCCCTCGTTCTGGGTGCGCGCCGCCGCCCCGTCAGTGCCACGATGAAGGAGTCCACGCGACCGGCAGATCGGGAGTGCGCATGGCCCACGACGACGTGGCAGCGGAACGGGCACGGCTCGAGGCCGTCGCCTGGGGAGCGGCATCGAGCCCCGCCGACGCGGCGCGCGCCCGGATCGCACTGCAGGACCTGGCCAGCGGGCGGCGATCGGGCGGCCGGCGAGCGAGCGTGGGTGTCGCGTCCGCCTCGGGGTCGGACGAGCGGCCGGGAGGCACGCCCCCAGCCAGCGGGCAGGTCGCGTCCCCCGAGCGGTCGGCTCCACAGGTCGGCTCGTCGCCGGAACGGACAGCTCCACAGGTCGGCTCGTCGCCGGAGCGGTCGGGTCCACAGCTCGGCTCGTCGGAATCGTCGTCGCTGGAGCCCGGCCGGACCCCGGGGCCGTCGGCCCCAGGGCGCGTGGCGGCTGACGCGGAACCGGACCCGTCCCCGCGAACGGAGGCCGGATCGTGGGCGGTGACCGAAGCCCGAGGACCCGACCGTGCCGACGACGCGGGTGACGACGTCGGGGGTGAGCCGCGCCTCCCGGCCCTGCCGACGCGACGGTCCCGGTGGCGCACGCTGCTCTGGACGGAACGGCCCCGGGTGTGGATCGCGCTCGGCGCGGCAGCGGCGGTGGGGGTGGCCTTCGCGGCCGGCACCGTCGTGGGGACCACGCGCTCGGAGGTCGCCGCGGCACCGAGTGTCACGCCGACGGCGGGGACCGTGACCCTCGAGCAGCTGCTCGACGTGCCGCAGACGTACGCCGACCAGCTGCCGGGGCCGGTCGAGGCGCCGGTGAGCCTGCACTCGACGCGGCTGGTGTTCACGAACCGAGCGCTCGACGGCGGCTCGTTCGACACGCCGTGGGCGGTGTGGGCCGGGGTCGGCACGGACCGGTCGACGATCTGCCTGGTGGCGACGGCGAACCGGATCGAGTCGTCGACGGCGTGCTTCCCGCGCGAGGCAGCACTGCACGGCTCGGTGTCGATGTCGGCGCAGTCGATGAGCGGGACGCTGACGATCGCGCTGCGGGGCGGCGGGGTGCAGGGGCGGGTGACGAACGAGAACTGAGCCTTTCGATCATTGGAGCGCTCCGAGAATCTCGGCCGTCCCCTCGCGGGCTGCTGTCCATCGTGCAACACTGGATGAGCGCACTCGCCGTGGAGTCGTACCCACATCACCCACATCCACAGCGAGCGCGCCCCGCAGACCCCCCGGTCGTCGTCGTTCCCCCGAACGGCACCGTCGTTCCTCCGAACGGCACGTCGTTCCCCCGAACGACACCGTCGCGTGCTCGCCCGTGCTCCGGAGGAGGTCAGCAGCGTGTCCACCAACACCACCACCTCGGCCGTGTCGACGAACACGCGGCCGATCACCGTCACCACCCAGTCGATCGTCGGCATCGCCGTGCTCGGACTGGCCACGTTCTTCGCCATCACCACCGAGCTCATGCCCGTCGGGCTGCTCGGCACGATGAGCGCCGACCTCGGTGTGTCCGAGGCCACCATGGGCATCGTCGTCACCGTGTACGCGGGTGCCGTCGCGCTGCTGGCACTCCCGCTCACCGCGTTCACGGCGAAGCTCCCCCGCAAGGCCGTGCTCGTCTCGACACTCGTCGGCTACACCGTCTCGAACCTGATGATCGCGTTCGCGCCGTCGTTCGCCGTCGTCTGCGCCGGCCGGGTCGTCGGCGGCGTCGCACACGCGCTGTTCTTCTCCGTCGCCTCGGCGTACGCCACCCGGATCGTGCCACCGCGGCTGGCCGGCCGGGCGATCGCGTTCGTCTACTCGGGCAGCTCGCTCGGGTTCGTGCTCGGCGTGCCGATCGCCACCTGGGTCGCGCAACACATCGGCTGGCGTCCCGCGGTCTTCTCGATCGGTGTCGCCGCCGCCGTGCTCGCCGCGGTCGCGCTGCTGTTCCTGCCCGCCGTCAGCGGTGCGTCGTCGCCGCACATCGGGTCCCCGAAGGCCTGGGCGCGCACCGGGCTGCTGTCCGTCGTGATCGCCGACCTGCTGCTGTTCGCCGGACACTACGTCGTCTACACCTACGTCGGGCCGTACGCGATCGACGCCGGACTCGACGCCTCGATGGTGAGCGGTGCGCTGCTCGTGCTCGGTGGCACCGGGGTGATCGGCCTCTGGCTCGCGGGCATGTTCGTCGACCGGGCACCCCGGCAGACGCTCATCGCCGCCGTCGCCGTGATGGCCGTCGCCTTCGCCGTGATGCCGTTCGTGCACGGTTCCCTGGTCGGCACGATGGTCGTCGCCGGTGTCTGGATGGCCGCGAACGGCACCACGGGCACGCTCTTCATGGCTGCTGCGATCCGCTCCGGCGGCGTCTCCCCCGACATCGCCGGAGCGCTCATCAACGGTGCGTCGAACATCGGCATCGCGGGTGGCGCGGCCGTCGGTGGACAGGCGCTCGGGCTCGTCGGGCTGCAGTACCTGCCGTTCGCCGGAGGTGCCGTGCTGCTCGGGTCACTCGGCGTCGTCGTCCTGGCGCGTCGGGGCTTCCCGGTGCACACGGTCGGGCAGGAGCACCTGTCGACGTCGTCGATCGAGGCGATCACGTCCTCGCTCGCGGTGGTCACCACGTCGGTGCCGGTCGTCGGTCGGGCGATCCAGACCCTCACGGGTTCGGTCGCGACGGTGACGGGTTCGCACCGCACGCACCGCACCCAGTAGGCGCGCGGGGCGGGGCGCCGCGCCGCGCCGTCGTCGGACCCGGCCCCGTGCGGCCCCGAGGTTCCGAAATCTCGGCATCTCGGGGATCCCTGCGGCGGCCCGTGGAACCTCGGCGGTGGGGTGGCGGCATGTCGTGGGACCCCGGCGGCGAGGCCCGGGCGTGGCGACTGCGGCGGCGGAGTGCGGCGGGAGGTCGAGTCGACATGCCGTAGGCGTCGCGTCGAGGTTCCGCGAACTGCCGTGTGCGTGACGTTGCGGTTCCACGAACTGCCGTTCGAGACGCTGAGATGCCGTTATTTCGGAACCTCGGGGAGGGTGCGGCGGCGCGACGGGGCGGCGGCGCGCCGAGCAGCGCGGACGACGAAGGGCGGGCCCGGCATCGCGCCGGACCCGCCCTTCGTCGTGCGAGGTCAGTCCTGCAGGTGGCTCCGGCGACGGTTGCGCACCGCGCGGTAGGTCAGCAGCGCCGCACCGAGGAGCACGAGCACCCCGGCCGCGATGAGCCCCGGCTTCAGGTCCGCACCGGTGTAGGCCAGCGGCCCGCCGTTGCCCACGTGACCCGTACCCGCGGCCGGACCGTTGCCCGATCCCCCCGCGGCCGGCACGGTCGGCACCGCGGTCGGCGAGGTGCTCGGCGCACTGGGCGACGGCGACGGGGCCGGGGTCACTTCGGCCTCGACCACGAAGGCGAGCGGCGTCGCAGCACCGTCCTCGGGCGTGACGACGGTGACCGGAGTGGCCCCGTCGACGTCGACGGTGATCGTGTACTCGGTCGTCGGCTGCAGGTCGACGAGGTCGAAGGCACCGTCGTCGTCGGTCGCCACGGTCACCGGCGGACCGGCCTCCGGGTCGGTCGGCGTCGCGACGACGTCCACGCCGGCGACCGGGTCGCCGTTCGTGTCGACCACGGTGCCGGGCTGGTCGGTCGTGACGACGACGGGAGCGGCGGGGGTCTCGAACGGCAGGTCGGACGTGACGCTGCTGCCCGCGACCGCGGTGATCCCGGTGTTCGCGGTGTCACCGGTCGCTCCCGCGGCGGGGACCACCGTGCGGACCGTGTAGGTGCCCGCAACCGTGGCGAAGGTGTAGCGGCCGTCGGCGTCGGTGGTGTCCGAGCCGACCACGGCGCCGGACTCGTCGAGGAGCTCGACGACCACGCCGGCCGGGACGGGTGTCCCGTCGAGGGACACGACACCGGTCACGGTGGCGATGACAGCCGGCGGGGCGACGATCGGATCCGGTTCGACGGGGGCAGCGCCGACGTCGCCGGTCGTCACGGTGACGGGCGGCTCGTCGGCGACCGAGACCTCGACGGCGGTGTCAGCGGGCAGGTCGGACACCGTGTAGACGCCGTCGCTGTTCGTCGTGGTCTCGATCGGGTCGCCCCCGGGGACGTCGATGACGACGGGCACGTTCGCCGCGGGGTGGTCGTCCTCGTCGGTGACACTCCCGATGACGGACGTCCTGTCGTCCGGCGACGTGAACGCGAAGTCAGCCGTCCCGTCGGCGCCGCCCGGCGTGGCCGCCACAGCGAGCGACACACGCTGCGGCTGCTCCGGGCCGTCAGCACCCGCCGGCGGGGTGATCTCGACGCGGTAGTTCGCGATCACCGGCAGCTGTGGGAAGACGTACTTGCCGTCGGCGTCGGTGGTCGTCGTGTACACGGTGCCGCGCGGCGCGGTCACGGTGACGGTCGCACCCGGGATCGCCGCCCCGTCGAGGGTCGCGGTACCGCTGATCGCGGCGGTCCGGTTGGCGAACCAGGTCTGGTAGACGGGGAACCCGCTGCGCTGCTGGTACGTGATGGTCAGACTGGTCAACGAGACGGTCGGGGTGAACCAGGCCGACGCGCCAGCGGTGTCCGACGCGGCGGCGTTGCCGGTCAGGGTGCGCGTGGCCGCGTCCCACGTCGGCTTGTCCTGGCCCGTCGTGCCGTCGGGGTCAGGCGTGCAGGACCAGCCGCCGGCCGCCGGAGCAGCCGAACAGGAGTTGTAGGAACTCTCAAACCCGAGCTGCTCCCCGGTCGCGGCTCCGCCGCCGGCCACCGTCGCCGAGATCGTGGCCTGGTCGGCGTCGATGTCGCCGAGCACGAACGACCAGCTCTGCGCACCTGGCGTCGCCCCGTCGAACGTGTAGGTGGTGGTCGATGCCGAATCGCCGTTGGGACGGTCTGCCTGCGGCCGCTGGTTCATGTAGGTCTGACCGCGACTCGTGCCGTAGACCTGGCCCGACGGCGTCCCCGCGGACTGCCACGTCGACGCTCCGCTGATCACGGTCGACTGCCGCGAGTTCGAGGTGAACGTGGTCGCGGGGAACCCGGCCAACGTCATCGTGCCCGTGTAGGCCTTCGAGGCCCCGCTCAGGGTGAACGTGCCCCAGTTGCCTGCCGGCTCCGCCGAGGCGCTCGTCGCGCCGCCGATCGCCAGTCCTGCTCCGAGTGCGAGGGTGGTGAGCCCCGCCGTGACCGCGCGCCAGCGCCGCATGTGTACTCCCCTGGTGAAGACGTCGGCGTGCCCCGACGCCCGTGCAGGCTACCGAGGCGGCGCGCACCCCGTCCGCACCGACACCACATCGTGATTCAGACGAGACGGTCCAGCAGTGCGTCGAGGGCAGCCACCTGCCCGGCGACGAGGAGTTCCCGTGCCTCGGTGAGCAGCACCCAACGGGCGTCGTCGATCTCCGGCACGTCGACGAACTTCCCGGAACCGCGTGGCAGCTCGAGTCGGACGGTGTTGCTCCGCACCTCGACGACGTCGAAGTCCGGTGCGGAGGCCGCGAACACGCGCACGCGCTTGCCCGACGCCTGCCGGAACTCGCCGAGGTCCGTGACGTCGTGCGCCGACACCGGAGCCGGCTCCCCGATCTCCTCGCCGAACTCGCGCATCGCCGTCGCGAGCGGCTCCTCGCCGTCCTCGACCACCCCCTTCGGGATCGACCACGCGCGTGGCCGGCTCCGCCAGAACGGCCCGCCCATGTGCGCGACGAAGACCTCCGGCTCGGCCGGTCCGGCCCGGTGCAGCAACAGTCCGGCGCTCACCACCATGCTCCGAGACTACGCGGCGTCGGACGGGAGGCCCGCCCCGCGTCCGCGTCGCCCGTCACCACGGCGCACGGCCGGTTCCACCGCACGTGATCCGAGTACCGTGTGGCGCACGGAGCGCCAGTGGACGCCCCCGGAGCCTGCGATGGAGGAGGCCGATCGGGATGGACGAACGGTGGACGACGGTCACGCTGGCCGCCGATGCGGCGATGCCCCACGACGAGGCCCTCGGGTGGATCGTCGCCCGGGCCGGTACGGGCCTCGAACGACTGCGGATCATCGGCGCCGACCACGCGCTGGAGGGCCGGATCCCGGTCGTCGACCAGCTCGCCGAGGTGGCCCGGACCGCGCTGCCGGGGGTCGCGGTCGAGGTGCACCGGCACGCCGGGCCCTTCGCCGCCGCACTCGTCGAGGAGTCCGACGGCGGTGACCTGCTCGTCATCGGGAGCTTCCGCAGCCGGCGCGGTTCGACCGCCGGTGGTGACCCGGCGCGGGTCGCCGAACGCGCTGCCGTGCCGACCGTGGTCGTGCCGGAGGGACCGCACCCGATCGACGGTGACGTCGTGCTGGCGATCGAGGAGCCGATCGACGAGCGCGCCGTCGCCATCGCGGTCGACGAGGCCGTCCGGCGTAACCGACGACTGACCCTGCTGCGCGCGTGGGAGATGCCGGTGCTCACCCGGACCGGGTTGACGGACTTCGCCGAGGACCCGTTGCGCTGGCGCAGTCGCAACGCCGAACTGCTGGAGCGCGTGACAGCCGTCCTCTCCGCCCGCCACCCGTCGCTGCGCCTCCGCCCGCTGCTGGTCGAGGGGCATCCCGGCCACGCGATCGCGTCGCACACCCGCCGGGCGTCGCTGGTCGTGCTCGGGCGTGGCCACGTGCGCGCGCTGTCCGGCTCGCTGCTCCACGACGTGGTCCGTGAGACGGCCGCTCCGGTGTGCGTGGTGCCCCCGGCGGCGCACCCGGACTCCCGGTCGGTCACCACCACCCAGGCAGCGGACGGGATCAGTCGGCGAGGGCGCGGATCGCGTCGGCCATCTGCTCGGTCAGGTACCTGACGCCGCGTTCGTTCGGGTGCAGGGCGCCGGCTTGCAGGTCGATCTTCCGCAGGTCACCGGAGCCGGTCAGCGTCACGCCGGCCACGTAGCGCTTCGACGGGGCGCACGGCGAGTGGTCCTGCGTGCTGGCGAACACGTCGACGAACCGCACCCCGGCGGCGTCGGCGGCGGAGCGGGAGACCTCGTTGAGCTCGTCCTGCACCCCGTGCAGGTACGCGACGTCGGTGTCCGTGAAGGGGTACGTGTCCGACGGGAACGAGCCGGCGAGGGTGCCGAGGTCGAGCGCGGACCGGAAGCAGCCCTTCGCGGGCGTGTTCGTCGTGTCCGGGAAGATCGCCGGGTACCCGAGGAACACCACGACGGCGTTCGGCGCAGCCCGCTCGACGGCTGCCAGGGTGTCGGCGATGCCGAGCGCCACCCGCGACTGGATCTTCACGCCGAGTTGGTCGACGCCGTCCTGCACCAGGGCGCTCTCGCACGACGGGGCGTCGCGGCCGGAGAACACCGGACCGTCCGCGGAGATCGCGAGGCACGCCGCTGCCGTGCCGAACAGATCGGCGTCGTTGCCGCCGATCGTCAGGGTCACGAGACGGGTCCGGTCGGACAACGAGTCGATCTGGGGTGGGACGCCCTTGAACTGGTGGCCCGTGGTCACGTCGGCGCTCGTGGCGCCGGCGCAGGAGACGTCGGTCAGGGCCAGCCCGAACTGCGCCGCGAGCCGGTGCGGGTAGTCCCGAGCCGACTGGACGCACGCGTTCGTCGGCAGACCGGTGCGGTCCCCCAGGCCGTACCCGGCCGAGTACGAGTCGCCGAGCGCCACGTACTCACTGCCGGGCGGGATCGCGTCGAGCGTCTCGGCCGGGTCGGCGGTGACCGGGTAGGGCGCCGGTACCGGCCACATCGGTGCCGCGGACGCCGTGGTCGCGCCCAGAGCGCCGCCGGAACCCGCGAGCACCAGGCACGCGACGGCGACCGCCGCCAGGACGGCGCGCAAGGGGCGGCGGACGATGCGGATCAGCTGCTGCCTCAGCGACGCCCGAGGCGACGCTCGCCGCCGCTGCCGGTGCGGTACTCGAGCCCGTAGTGCTGGAAGAGCTCGGGCTCGGTGGCGGCGTCGAGCTCGCCGTCGGTCGAGATCGACGGCGCGTCCTTGACGAGCTTCTTCGGGAACGTGACGCGCAGGTGCTTCGGCGCGACCGTCGCCCCGAAGAGCGGCACGAACACGAGCTTCTGGAACCCGACCATGCCGGTGGTCAGCGCACCGAACGCGGGCTCCGACGTCGCGGTGTCGTAGTAGATGCTCTCGAGCGTGCCGACCTTGTCCTCGGCCTCGTCGACGACCGGCAGGCCGATCCAGTCACGGATGTTGGCGGCTTCGAACACGACGGGCTCCCTCCGAGCTGCCGGCAGGTCCGTGCGGCTCTCGGTCGACGTTACCGGTCGGTCGCCTGTGCGGTCACCCGGAGCACACCGAGACGGTCCACCGCGGCGAGCACGTCCGAGGCGCCGACCGCGAGGATCGCCGGGTCCGGGTCCTCGGCGAACACGTCCCCGCGGCGCACCGAGGCGTCGGTGAGCACGACGTGCGGACCCGTTGCCGGCGGCCCCCAGGCCTCGGGTGGTGCCGGACCGAACAGCACCACCGACGGCACGCCGTAGGCGGTCGCGAGGTGCGCTGCACCGGTGTCGACGGTCACGACGACGCGTGCCGCCGCGACGAGCCCCGCGAAGTCCTGCAGCCCCAGCGTGCCGGCCAGGACCGCCCCCGGCGCCGTGCCGGACGCGTCCGCGACGGCGCGCGCACGGACGACGTCGTCCGCGCCTCCCGTCAGGACCACGTCGGCACCGCGGTCCCGCAGCCCACGCACCACGTCGGCGAATCGGTCCGTCGGCCAGTGCCGCGCACCGTGGAAGGCGCCCACGTGCACGACCGCGGCATAGGCGATCACGGGAGGCGCCACCGGCCGCTCGATCGTGACGTCCGTCGCGTCGGCGGGGACGCCGTGCCAGACGAGCAGGTCGGCCCAGCGGTCGCGCTCGTGCACGTCGGAGGGCCACGCCGGACCCGCGTACCCGTGGGTCGGGTCGGCGTGCCCGATGACGCGACGGGGCTGCAGCGCGGCGATCAGGTCGGACGACTCCGGACCCGCACCGTGCAGGTTCACCGCGACGTCGACGACACCCGTGGGGACGGTGATCGGGTGGTCGAGCCCGTGCTGGGCCAGGTGGACGTCGATCGCGGGGACGAGTTCGACGACCGGTGCCAGCCACGCGGTGGTGGCCAGGGTGATCCGGTGGTCCGGGAAGCCCCGACGCAGGGCACGGAGCGCCGGGACGGCGACGAGCAGGTCACCGAGCTTGATGGCGCGGAGGACGACCAGCTCCGGACGCCCGTCGGCGTCGGGCAGGTTCTCGAGGGCGGTCACCGCCGTGACGCTAAGCGGCTCCCGCTGGCCCGGCACGGAGCACCCGCGTTCGGCGGCTGATCTGGGCCGGTGCGCGGCGACCGCCCGGTAGTCCGGGCCCATGGCCCTCGTACCGGACCGCGTGATCCGCGGCCTGCTCTTCGACCGCGACGACACCCTCGTCGTGGACGTGCCGTACAACGCGGACCCGCGCCTGGTCGTCCCCGTGCCCGGAGCCCGGCGCGCCGTCGACCGTGCGCGGTCCGCGGGCCTCCGGGTCGGCGTCGTCACGAACCAGTCGGTGATCGCGAAGGGCCTGGCGACGCGCGAACAGGTCGACGCGACGAACGCGCGGGTGGACCAGCTCGTCGGACCGTTCGACGTGTGGTGCGTCTGCCCGCACGACGACGCCGACGACTGCGCCTGCCGGAAGCCGCGGCCGGGGATGGTGCTCGACGCCGCCGACCGGCTCGGGTTGTCGCCGGAGACGCTCGTGGTGATCGGCGACGTCGGCGCCGACGTGCAGGCCGCGCGCGCCGCCGGGGCGCAGGGCGTCCTCGTGCCGACCGGGCGGACGCTCCGGCACGAGGTCGACGACGCGGACACGGTCGCGGCGAGCCTCGACGCCGCCGTCCAGCTCGTCATCGACCACGCCGGCCCCGCGACGGACCGGACATGAGCCACCCCCGGGTGCTGGTGGCACGGCTCGACTCGTTCGGCGACGTCCTCGTCACCGGCCCCGCCGTCCGGGCCGTCGCCGCTCGGGCCGCGCACGTCACGATGCTCTGCGGACCGCAGGGGGCGCCGGCGGCCGAGCTGCTGCCCGGAGTCGACCGCGTCCGGGTGTGGGCGGCGCCGTGGGTGCCGGAGACCGCACGACCGATCGACGACGCCGTCGTCGCGGAACTCCGCGCACTGGTCGCCGAGGAAGGACCCGACGAAGCGGTCGTCCTCACATCGTTCCACCAGTCGCCGCTGCCCCTTGCCCTGCTCCTGCGCCTCGCCGGTGTCGTCCGCGTGACGGGTGCGTCCGTCGACCACCCCGGTTCGCTCCTCGACGTCCGACTGCGCCCCGGCGAGGACCTGCCCGAGGACGTCACGGAGTCGCAGCGTGCCCTGCGGATCGCCGAGGCGGCCGGGTTCCGGCTGCCGCCGGGGGACGACGGGAGGCTCGTGGTGCGTCAAGACGCCGTGGCACCACCGGCCGTGGCCGGGCTGGACCGGTACGTGGTCGTCCACCCCGGCGCGAGCGTGCCGGCCCGGTCGTGGCCCGCGGTCCGCCACCGGGACCTCGTCGCCGCGTACGCCGAGCGCGGTGTCCCCGTCGTGGTCACCGGATCCGCCGGGGAGCGTGCACTCACCGCGTCGGTCGCGGGTGCCACGGGCATCGACCTCGGCGGCCGGACCACACCCGCCGAACTCGCGGCGGTGCTCGCCGGCGCCGAGGTGGTCGTGGTCGGCAACACCGGACCCGCACACCTCGCCGCCGCCGTCCGCGTGCCGATCGTCAGCCTGTTCTCCCCCGTCGTCCCCGCCGTCAAGTGGGCCCCGTCCGCACCGCTCGTCGAACTGCTCGGCGACCAGGACGCGCCCTGCCGGCTCAGCCGCGCCCGTGAGTGCCCCGTCGACGGCCACCCGTGCCTGGCCTCGGTGCGCGTCGAGGACGTCCTCGACGCGCACCGGAGACTGCTCGTCCGCGCTTCACGGATGGAACCGAGAAGTCTGCGCAGCGCCGGAGCGGGCGCTGCGTAGCGTCCGCCACTGCTTCTCCTTCCCCCGTTCCGGCTCGACCGAAAGGCTCCGCATGCGCATCCTGGTGTGGCACGTGCACGGCGGCTGGATGGACGCGTTCGTCCGCGGCCCGCACGAGTACCTGGTGCCGACGACACCGGCTCGGGACGCCTGGGGCCTCGGCCGTGGCGGTCGTGCCTGGCCGGACAGCGTCGTCGAGATCGCCCCCGCCGACGTCGCCGAGGCCGAGATCGACGTCGTCGTCCTGCAGCGCACCGAGGAACGTGACACCGCGCAGCGCCTGCTCGGCGGCCGGGACGTCCCGATGGTCTTCGTCGAGCACAATGCCCCGCGCGTCGCCGTGCCGGACAGCCGGCACCCGCTCCGAGACCACGACGACCTGGTGATCGCGCACGTGACCCACTGGAACGCCCTGATGTGGGACTGCGGCTCCACGCGGACCACCGTCGTCGAGCACGGCGTCGTCGACCCCGGGCCGCTCTACACCGGCGCACTCGACCGTCTGGGTGTCGTCATCAACGAACCCGTCCGCCGGAACCGCGTCGTCGGCACCGATCTGCTCCCCCGCTTCGCCGCCGTCGCACCCGTCGACGTGTGGGGCATCGGCACCGGACGCCTGTCGGAACTCGGCCTCGGCGACCGCGTCGTCCCCCGGGGCGACGTCCCCGCCGACCCGATGCACGCGGCGCTCGCCGAACGGCGGGCGTACGTGCACCCGAACCGGTGGACCTCGCTCGGGCTGTCGCTGCTCGAGGCGATGCACATGGCGATGCCGGTGCTGGTGCTCGCGGCGACGGACGCGAGCCGGACGGTCCCGGACGGTGCCGGCGCGATCGCGACCGACGTCGAGGAGCTGGTGCGGGCCTCCCGGATCCTGCTCGACGACCCGGACGAGGCGCGCCGACGGGGTGCCGTGGCGCGGGAGGCCGTGCTCGCACGGCACGCGCTCGGACGCTTCACCGCGGACTGGGACGACCTGCTCGACGACGCCGTCACGCGCGGCGCGCGTCGCCGCGCGGCGGGCACCCTGCTCGACGGGAGCCGACGGTGAGGATCGCGATGGTGTCCGAGCACGCGAGTCCGCTCGCGGTGCTCGGCGGGGTGGACGCCGGCGGACAGAACGTCCACGTCGCGGAGCTCTCCGGGGCGCTCGCGGACCGCGGGCACCACGTGACCGTGTACACGCGCCGCGAGGACGCCTCGCAGGCGGTCCGGGTCCGGCTGCGACCCGGCGTCGACGTCGTGCACGTCGACGCCGGCCCGGCGCGCTCCGTGCCGAAGGACGAGCTGTTCCCGTACATGGGCACGTTCGCCGCCGTCCTGGCCGCCGAGTGGTTCGTCGACCGGCCCGACGTCGTGCACGCGCACTTCTGGATGTCCGGTCACGCTGCGCTCGACGCCGTCGCCCAGGTGCAGGCCCGCAGCGGCGGGACCCGGGTGCCGGTGGTGCAGACCTTCCACGCACTCGGTGTCGTGAAGCGCCGGCACCAGGGAGCGGCGGACACGAGCCCCGCCGAGCGCGAGTGGGTCGAGCCGGCCGTCGGGCGGAGCGTCGACCAGGTCGTCGCCACCTGCTCGGACGAGGCCTTCGAGCTGAAGGCGCTCGGGGTCCCGCTGCACAACATCTCGGTGGTGCCGTGCGGGGTGGACGTGACGCGCTTCCGGCCCGACGGTGCCGCAGAGCCACGGGGACGTGCCCACCGGGTGCTCACGGTGTCGCGGTTGGTCCGGCGCAAGGGTGTCGGCACCACGATCGCCGCGCTGGCACGGCTCGTCGAGCAGGGCCGCGACGTCGAACTCGTCGTGGTCGGCGGTGCGGGCGTCGCGGGCGCCGACCTGCCCGACGACCCGGAGCACCAGCGCCTGGACGCCCTGGCCCGGTCGCTGGGTGTCCGCGACCACGTGACCTTCCGCGGACAGCTCGGGCAGCACGAGATGCCCGCCCTGTACCGCAGTGCCGACGTGGTCGTCTGCGCACCCTGGTACGAGCCGTTCGGTATCGTGCCGCTCGAGGCGATGGCCTGTGGTCGCGCGGTCGTCGCCTCGCGGGTCGGCGGCCTCATCGACACCGTCGTCGAGGACGCGACCGGTCTGCACGTCCCGCCGCGCGACGAGTCCGCCGTGGCCGCCGCCGTCGGCGCCCTGCTCGACGCCCCGGACCGCCGTGCGGCGTACGGGCTGGCCGGACGGGAGCGCGTCGAGGCGCGGTACACGTGGCAGCAGGTCGCCGCGGACAGCGAGCGTGTCTACTCCCGGCTCGGTGCCGCCCGGACCACCCACCCCGGCCGGGTCGCCCGCGCCGTCACGCCGACGGAGAGGACCGCACGATGAGCATCGACCAGCAGACCGGGATCGACGAGCAGGTCACCGCGAGTGCCCGCATCGTGCTCGCCCACGTCGCGGCATCGGTCCCCGTGATCGCGTCGCTCGTCGCGCACGGCGACCACATCGCCGCGTGGGCGGACGACGTCGCCGGCCGACTCGTCGCCGGCCGACGGCTGCTCGCCGCGGGCAACGGCGGGTCCGCGGCCGAGGCGCAGCACCTGACCTCGGAACTCACGGGACGCTTCGACGGCGACCGGCCCGCGTACTCGGCGATCGCGTTGCACGCCGAGAGCTCGGCGGTCACCGCCATCGGCAACGACTACGGCTTCGACCAGGTCTTCGCTCGGCAGGTGTCGGCGCACGCCCGCGCCGGCGACGTCGTGGTGCTGCTGTCGACGAGCGGGAAGAGCCCGAACCTGCTCCGCGCCGCCGAGTCCGCCCGCGCCGTCGGTGCACGGACCATCGCGATGACCGGTCCACGCCCCAACCCGTTGGCCGAGGCGGTGGACGACGCGATCTGCATCGACGGAGCGTCCGCGAACGTGCAGGAGGCGCAGCTCGTCCTCGTGCACGCCCTCTGCCGGGCCATGGAGCCCGCGCTGCGCCGCGGAGGTCGACGATGACGGCACGGGGGTCGACGTCTGGCGTGTCGACGTCGCGCGGGCCGACGTCGCGCGCGGTCGGACGTCGCCTCCGGATCGCGGTCGTCGGCGACACCCTGCTCGACGTCGACGTGTCGGGGACGAGTGACCGGCTCAGCCCGGACGCCCCGGTCCCCGTGCTCGACGTCACCACCGACGTCCGCCGTGCCGGGGGCGCCGGGCTCGTCGCGACCATGCTCGCGCGGGACGGTCACGAGGTCGTCCTGGTCACCGTCCTGGGCGACGACACCCGGGCGCAGGAGCTCCGCGACCTGCTCCCCGACGTCACGGTCGTCGCCGGACCGTCCGGCGCACCGACGCCCGTGAAGACCCGGGTGCGCGTGGCCGACCACGCCCTGGTCCGGATCGACGAGGGCTGCGCGACCCCGCCGGTCCCCACCGCGACGCCGGCCATGACCGCCGCGCTCGACGACGTCGACGCGGTCGTGGTCGCCGACTACGGCCGCGGGGTCGCCGCCGCGCCTGCCGTGCGGGACGCGATCGCCCGGGCCGCCGAGCACGTGCCCGTCGTCTGGGACCCGCACCCCAGGGGCGCCGTGCCCGTCGAGGGCATCACCGTCGCGACCCCCAACGCCGCCGAGGCCCGCGGCTTCACCGGACTCGAGGGGCAGGGCGTGCCGTTCGCGACCGTGGCCGCGGCGACGCTCGTCGCGCAGTGGCGGGTCGGTGCGGTCGCCGTCACGCTCGGCGACCGCGGGGCGCTCGTCGCCGACGCCCGCACGGACAGCCGCTTCGTGCCGGCCCCCTCCGTCAGCACCGGGGACCCGTGCGGCGCTGGTGACCGGCTGGCCGCGGGCGTCGCCGTCGCCCTCGCTTCGGGTGCCGACGTCGCCGAGGCGGTGTCCGCCGGTGTCGTCGCCGCGTCGGGGTACCTCGCGGCGGGCGGCGTGGCGGCGCTCCTCGCTGACGAGCCCGCTCCGGTCGCGGTCCCGGGCACCGACCGGGACGCCCTGCGCACCGTGCACGACGTCCGGAGCGCCGGCGGCACCGTCGTCGCCACGGGCGGGTGCTTCGACCTGCTGCACGCCGGGCACGCCCGCACGCTGTCCGCGGCACGGGCCCTCGGCGACTGCCTGGTGGTGTGCCTCAACTCGGACAGCTCGGTCCGGGCGCTCAAGGGACCCGACCGGCCGATCACGACCCAGGACGACCGCGTCGAACTGCTGCTCGCGCTGGACTGCGTCGACGCCGTCGTCGTGTTCGACGAGCACACCCCCGACGCGGCCCTGCGCCGATTCCGTCCCGACGTGTGGGCGAAGGGCGGCGACTACACCGCGAGCGAGCTGCCCGAGTCCGCGACGCTCGCGGAGTGGGGCGGCCACGTCGTCACGGTGCCGTTCCACCCCGGCCGCTCCACCACGCGGCTCGCAGCCGCGCTCGCGCACGTCGGCTGAGCCGGCAGGTCCCACGCTCCAGGTCCCGCTCCACGTCCTCCGGAAGGAAGTCCATGCCCGTCCCCACCACCCCCATCGGCCGTGTCCTCGTCACCGGCGGTGCCTCCGGGCTCGGTGCCGCGGTCGTCGCCGCGGTCACCGAGGCCGGCGGTACCCCGATCGTCCTCGACCTGCGGATCGCCGCCGTCGCCGACGGGATCGACGCGGTCGCGGTCGACGTCACCGACACGGCCGCCACCGAGGACGCCGTGCGTGCAGCCGCCGAGCGCCACGGCGGACTCGACGCCGTCGTGACCGCCGCCGGCATCGACACCCCGGCGCCGATCGGCGGGATCTCGTCCGGCGCCTGGGAGCGGATCGTGGCGGTCAACCTGCTCGGCACCGCTGCTGTCGTGCGTGCCGCGCTCCCCGCGCTCACGGCGTCGCACGGCCGGGTCGTCACGGTGTCGTCGTCACTCGCCCTGCGCGGGGTCGGTGACGGGACCGCGTACTCGGCATCGAAGTTCGGCGTCCGCGGGTTCTCGCAGGCCCTCGCCGCCGAGACCGGCGGCAGCGTCGGCGTCACGAACGTGATCCCGGCGGGCATGCGGACGAACTTCTTCGCCGACCGCACCGAGCAGTACAAGCCCGGTCCGGACGCGCAGCTCATCGAGCCGGAGTACGTCGCCAACGCGATCCTGTTCGCGCTGTCACAGCCCGCCGGTTGCGAGATCCGCGAGTTGTCGATCATGCCCGCGACGGAGCCGAGCTGGCCCTAGGGCCAGCGGGTGGCGGACGGGAGGCACGGTGCCGGTCGTGCGCCGCGCCTCCCGTCCGGTGGTGGACCGGACCACCCCGCCGGGGCGACTGATCCACGCACCGTCGGTCAGGTGGTGCGGAGCAGGTCGGCGACGTCCGCCAGGACGGCCTGCGGGTCGACCTCGTCGACGTACGAGGGATCGTGCGCGCAGCGCTCGGCCGTCCAACCGACCTGCGTGACGTCGACCCCGCACACCGGGCAGCGCGTCACGAAGGACAGGTGCACGCGGTGGCGTCCGCGGTCGAACGGCCCCGCGTTGACGACGTTGCCGAACCAGAACACGCCGACGGTGGGCGTGCCGACGGCGACGGCCAGGTGGCGCGGCCCGGAGTCGTCGCCGACCACGACGTCCGCGGCTGCGAGCACGGCCGGCAGCTCGCGGAGCGACAGCATGCCGGTCAGGTCGTGCACGCGTCCGACCAGACCCGCAGGCAGGACCCCGACGATCGCGTCCGCGGCGGGGGCGTCCGACGCGTCGCCGACGAGCACGACGTCGTCACCGAGGTCGAGCCGCGCTCGGGCGACCGCGGCGAACCGCTCCGGATCCCAGCGGCGGCGGGGATCCGTCGCGCCGGGGTGGATCGCGACGAGCCGACCGCCGACGCCGAGTCGGGCGCGGACGGCCAGTCGCTCGCCGTCGGTCACGCGCACCCGGGGGTCGAGCGTGACCGGAGCGGCGCCGGCGAGGGAGACGACCTCGAGCGCGCGGAGCACCTCGTGCTGGTAGTAGACGTAGCGCACCCAGCGCTCCAGGACCTCGGCGTCCGCGGTCGCGGTGCCGACGGTGTGCCGAGCGCCCAACCGGAGCAGGAACGGGTTCGAGTTCCGACCGCCGCCGTGCAGCTGCACGGCCAGGTCGTACCGGCCGTGCAGGCGCGCGGCGAAGTCCTCGGCGGTGGGTGCGTCGTCGCCGGCGTCGCGGACGCCCGGCACGACCGGGAGCTCCTCGACGGCGTGCACGGCGTCGCTCCGGCCCTCGAGCAGCGCCGCCGCCGCCGGGGTGCCCAGCAGCGTGATCCGGGCCGCCGGGTAGGCAGCGGCGAGGGCGTCGAGCGCGGGCAGGGCGAACATCAGGTCCCCGATGCCCCCACCGCGGAGCACCGCGATCTCCCGCACGCCGTCGAACCGTTCTCCGCCCACACCGATCTGCTGCACCACCCTCGTCTACCGGGCCGGAGGCGGCCCGGACCGGTGGTGGACGTGAAGCGCGGATCCGGGTCCGTGCCCAGCGCTCCCGGAGCAGGGTCTGACTCCCGCTCGCCCTGCCCGGAAGGCCCCCATGACGATCGCACCAGCAGCCGCCGACCTCGCCACGGACCTGGTGGTGACCGATCCCGTCGACGGGACGGTGGCGTCCACCGTCCCCCGCGCCTCCGAGTCGGACGTCCGCGCCGCGGTCGCCCGCGCACGGGCGGCGGCGGGCCCCTGGGCGCGCACGGCGCCGGCGGAACGCGGTGCCCTGCTGCGCGCCGCCGCCGAGCACGTCCGCACGCACGCACGGGAGCTCGCCGACCTGAACACCCGCGAGACCGGCAAGGTGCCCGCCGACGCGCTCGGCGGGGTCGAGGCCGGCGTCGGGACGCTCGTGCAGTACGCCGAGCTCGGACCGCTGCACCGGGGCGAGGCCCTGCGCGGCCGGTTCGGCACGGCCGACTGGACGGTGCCGCACCCGCGCGGTGTCGTCCTCGCCCTGACGCCCTGGAACGACCCGGTCGCGGTGGCCTGCGGTGTCCTCGGAGCCGCGATCGTCAGCGGGAACACCGTCGTGCACAAGGGCAGCGAGCGGTCGCCCGCCACCATCGCTCGCCTGAACGCCCTGCTCGCCGAGGTCCTGCCCGACGGCGTGCTCGTCGGCGTGGACGGGGACGGTGCCACCGGGGAACTGCTCCTCGTCCAGCCGGGCATCGACGTCTACGCGCACGTCGGGTCCACCGCGACCGGCGACCGGCTCTCCGCTGCCGCGGTGACCACCCGTGCCCACGTGGTCCGCGAGAACGGCGGGAACGACGCGGTCGTGGTGGACGCCGACGTCGATCCGGAGTGGGCGGCGGCGCAGGTGGCACTCGGTGCGTTCGCGAACACCGGCCAGATCTGCACGAGCGTCGAGCGCGTCTACGTGCACCGGGACGTCGCCGAGCCCTTCGTCGCCGCACTCGTGGCCGAGGCGGCGCGCCGGACGGCCTCCCCCGCCGCGACCTACGGCCCGCTCGTCGACGACCGGCTCCGCAGCACCGTGCAGTCGCACGTCGACGACGCGGTGCAGCGCGGTGCCTCGGTGCGGACCGGTGGCGTCGTCCCGGAGGGCGCCGGGTCGTTCTACCCGGCGACCGTGCTCACCGGATGCACGGACGACATGCTCGTGATGACCGAGGAGACCTTCGGTCCGGTCGCCCCGGTCCGCGTCGTGCGGGACTTCGACGAGGGGCTCCGGCTCGCCGCGGCGGACCGCTACGGCCTCGCCGCCACCGTCCTGACGAACGACACCGGTCACGCGCTCCGTGCCGCGGCGGAACTGCCGGTCGGCACCGTGAAGGTCAACGCCGTGTTCGGCGGTGCCCCGGGCGGGAGCGCCCAGCCGCGCGGTGCCTCCGGTGCCGGCTTCGGGTACGGGCCGCACCTGCTCGACGAGCTGACCACCACGACGGTCGTCCACCTCGAACCGGTTCCCGCACGCGCCGCCGGAGACCCCCGATGAGCGTCGACGTCCGCCTGGTGCGTGACCTGGTCGCGACCATCGACGACCGCGAACCGCTCGTCGTCGTGATCGGGGACTGCATCCTCGACCGGTGGACCGTCGGCACTGCCGAACGGGTCTCACGCGAGGCACCCGCGCCCGTCGTGCGCGTGACGGAGAGCATCGCGGTCCCGGGCGGTGCGGCGAACACCGCCGTCAACGCCCGTGCCCTCGGTGCCCGTGTCCGGATCGTCGGGCTCATCGGCGACGACGACGCCGGGACCGTGCTGCGCGAGCGGCTCGCGACCGCGGGTGTCGACACGTCGTTCCTGGTCGAGGTCGCCGGAGCACGGACCACCACGAAGTCCCGCGTGGTCGGGGGCGACCGGATGGTGGTCCGGGTCGACGACCTCGCCGGCACCCCGACCGCCGACCACGACGAGCGGCTGGCACGCGCCGTCGCCCGCGCGGTCCGGTGCGCCGACGCCGCGGTCGTCTGCGACTACGGGCTGGGCGTCCGAGCCGAGGACGTCGTACCGGTCCTGGACCGCGACCGACCGGGCACGATCGTCGTCGACGCGCACGACCTGGCCCGTTGGGCGGCGCTGCGCCCCGACCTCGTCACCCCGAACGCCGGAGAAGCCGCCGCGCTCCTCGGACGCGACCTCGGGACCGGCGCCGACCGGGTGCCCGCCGTCGTGGCCGCCCGCGCCGACCTGCTCGCCCGGACCGGTGCCCGCGCCGTCGTCGTCACGCTCGACCGCGACGGCACCGTGCTGCTCGACCGCGACTCCGACGAGGGCTTCCGCACGCGTGCGATCCCGGCGTCCGAGCAGCAGACCTCCGGCGCGGGCGACACGTTCTGCGCCGCGGCGACGGTCGCGCTCGCGGTCCGGGCACCGTTGCACGACGCAGTGTCCGTGGCCCAGGTCGCCGCCGACGTGGTCGTCCGCGAGGCCGGCACATCGGTGTGCAGCGCCGCGGCCCTGCTCGTGTCGGTGACCGCTCCGGCCGTCACCGTCGTCGACCACGACGAGCTCGCCGACGCCGTCGACCGGGCCCGCCGTGCCGGACGCCGGGTGGTGTTCACGAACGGGTGCTTCGACGTGGTGCACACCGGCCACACGACGTACCTGCGGCAGGCCAGGGACCTCGGTGACCTGCTCGTCGTCGCGCTGAACGACGACGACTCGGTGCGACGACTCAAGGGGCCGGAGCGGCCGTTCAACCCGGCGGAGGACCGTGCCGGGGTGCTCGCGGCGCTGGCGTGCGTCGACCTGGTCACAGTCTTCGCCACCGACACCCCGATCCCGCTCATCGAACGGCTGCGGCCCGAGGTCTACGTCAAGGGCGGCGACTACTCGCCGGAGATGCTGCGCGAGACGGCGGTCGTCCGGGCCTACGGCGGCGAGGTCGTCATGGTCGACTACGTGCCCGAGCACTCCACGACGGCCGTGGTCCGCCGGATCCGCGAAGCGGCAGCGGCTGCCGCCGAAGCGCAGTCCGCGGCGACGGCTGTCGAAGCGCGGCCGGCGGCGACGGCTGCCGACCCGGACGGCGCCGCCGACGCCGGCACGGAAGTCATACCGCGGTAGGGGGTCGCCGAGACCGGAGCGGGATGGCAGGGTCCTCGGCGCTCCGTAGCGTCGTCCTCGTCGGCGAGGTCCGTCGGCACGAAGGAGCGTCGTCGTGTTCGACCAGATCACCCCGTTCGTCGTCGAGCTGGCCGCGAGCCCGCTCGTCTACGTCGTGCTCGTCGCCCTGTGCCTCGTCGACGGGTTCTTCCCGCCGGTCCCGAGCGAGACCGCGCTCGTCGCCGTCGCGGCCATCGCAGCCACCTCGGGCCAGCCGGTCCTCGCCGGGGTCCTGGTGGCCGCCGCCGTGGGTGCGATCGCCGGCGACTCGATCGCGTACTGGATCGGTCGCCGGATCGGGCTCACCCGACTGGCACGATCGCGGCGACCGCGGATCGCCGCGGCGTTCGCGTTCGCCGAGCGACAGATGCAGCGCCGGTCGGCCAGCCTCATCCTGGTGGGCCGCTACATCCCCGTCGGCCGGGTCGCGGTGAACATGACCGCCGGCGCGACCCGGTTGCCGTACCGCCGGTTCCTCGCCATCAGCGCGGTCGCCGGCACCGCGTGGTCCGCGACCTCGGTCGGGATCGCCCTCGCGGCCTCGCAGGTGCTGCACGAGCCGCTCGTCGCCGCCCTGGTGTCGATGGTCGTCGCCGGGGGCCTCGGCATCGCGGTGGACCGGGTGATCGGTACGATCAGCCGCAGGCGCGACACCCGAGCCGCGCGTGCGGCCACCGCGGTCGTGGCCGCGACCGACGTGCCCACCGCGAGCACCACACCCGTCGCGCACACCCCGTCCGCCACGTCCCGCATCGTCCCCACCGGAGAGATCGTCCGACCGTGACCCCCGCCCTGTTCCGCCCGCGACCGACCTGGTTGCCCCTGGCGACCCGGATCGGGCTCGCGGTCGTGGTCGTGGCGCTGTTCAGCGTCGCGGCGCCGGTCACCTCGGTGTACTACGACGTCGCGGTCCCGCTCTCGCTGCTCGTGTCGGCGGTCCTCTGCACCAGCATCGGCATCGTCCCGTTCGTCCCCCGCACCGCCTCCGCCGTCCACCTCGTCGGGCTCGCCGCCCTCGGCCTGCTCACCGCCCCGGTCGGGACGAGTCCGTGGCCGATCCCGGTCACCGGCATCATCGGGCTCAGCGTCCTGCTCGTCGTCCTGGGCGTCCGCACCAGCTGGCGGCTGACCGCGGTCGTGTGGGCCGTCGCCGCCGTGCTCCCGCTCGTCCTCGTCGCCGTGACACCCGGGCGCTGGGACCAGCCCGCGGTGTGGGCGACGAGCTTCGTGGTGTCCGCCGGCGACACGCTCCTGCTCGCCGCAGCCGCCGTCGTCATCGGGCAGCGCCGCAGCATCCGCGACGAGCTCGTCGCCGCGCGCCGCGACGCCGAGCTGGAGCAGGCCCGCCGCCGCACGGTCGAGGAACGCGCCCGGATCGCCCGCGAGCTCCACGACGTCGTCGCGCACAGCATGTCCGTCGTGCACATGCAGGCCGAGTCCGCGCCGTACCGGGTCGCCGACCTGCCACCATCGGCCCGCGTCGAGTTCGCCGCGATCGCCGAGACCTCGCGCACGGCCCTGCGCGAGATGCGCCAGCTTCTCGGCACCCTGCGCGGCGACACCGCCGCCGAGCGCGCGCCGCAGCCCGACCTCGCCGACCTGCCCGCCCTCGTGCAGGCCACGCGCGCGGCCGGCATCCCCGTGGAGCTCCGGGTCGACGTGGCCGACGGTGTCGACCGGCTCGCACAGCTCACCGTCTACCGGGTCGTGCAGGAGGCGCTCGGCAACGTCGCCCGGCACGCGCCCGGCGCATCCACCGTGGTGACGGTCAGGAGGCACGACTCGCGTCTCCGGGTCGAGGTCGCCAACGCCGCGCCGCCGGCTGGCACCGTCCCGACCGCGCCACCCGACGACGGCGGCTTCGGCCTGGCGGGGATGCGCGAGCGGGTGACCGCCCTCGACGGCACGATCGACCACGGACCCGGACCGGACGGCGGCTTCACGGTCGTGGTGACCCTGCCCGTCCGCACGCCGGCGGCCGACGGAGGCACCAGATGACGCGGGTGATGGTGGTCGACGACCAGCAGATGTTCCGTATGGGACTGCGGGCGATCCTCCAGGCTCAGGACGACGTCGAGGTCGTCGGCGAGGCCGCGAACGGTGCCGAGGCCGTGGCCTTGGCGATCCGGCTGCAGCCCGACGTGATCCTGATGGACGTGCGCATGCCGGAGCTCGACGGGATCGAGGCGACGCGCCGGATCACGGCGGGGCCCACCGACCGCCCCGTCCGGGTGGTGATGCTGACGACGTTCGACATCGACGACTACGTGTTCGACGCGCTGCGGGCCGGGGCGAGCGGGTTCCTGCTCAAGGACGCCAGTGCGGACGAGCTCGTGGCCGCGGTCCGGACCGTGGCGGCCGGCGAGGCGCTGCTCGCGCCCCGTGTCACCCGGCACCTCGTCGAGGCGTTCGTCGCCGGACCGTCCACGGCGGCGCCCCGTACCGAGGTGCTCGACGTCCTGACCGACCGCGAGCGGGACGTGTTCATGCTGATGGCGCGCGGGCGGTCGAACGGCGAGATCGCGGGCGACCTGTTCATCGCCGAGCAGACCGTGAAGACCCACGTCGGGCGGGTGCTGGCGAAGCTCCAGCTCCGCGACCGGGTGCACGCCGTGGTGCTGGCGTACGAGGCGGGCCTGGTCCGCCCGACGGGCTGACGCGCCGCGCCGCTCACGTCCGACGCGCCGCTCACGTCCGTCCATTCCCGCCCGCCGCGCCGCTCACGTCCCCCGAGGTTTCGAAATCTGCACACTTCGCGCGCCGAAACGTCGGTCCGTGGAACCTCGACGACGCACCGGCGGCGTGTCGTCCAGTCGTTACCGGGTCGACGCGGGTCGCGGTGGGTAGACGCCACGGCAGACGGACGGGAGGCCCGGTACCAGCTGGTACCGGGCCTCCCGTCAGGGGGGTGGTCGCGACTCAGGCGGCGAGGTGCGCCTGCAGGAACCAGCGGTCCTTGGTCAGACCGCGCTCGATCTCGATGACGACGTCCTGGCTGTTGAGGTCGACCTCGTCGAGGCCCTCGACCGCGCGACGGACCTGCTGCAGGGCGGCGTCGATCTGGGCGATGACCTCGGTGACGGTGACGTCCGAGTTCTGGAAGCCCTGCGACAGCGGCGGCAGGGTGGTGTTGGCGGCGACGGTCGCGATGCGCGAGTCGACCGGCAGACCGAGGGCGACGATGCGCTCCGCGGCGGTGTCGGCGTAGGCCTGTGCGTGGTCGACGATGTCGTCGAGGAGCTCGTGCACGCCGACGAAGTTGCGGCCGCGAACGTGCCAGTGCGCCTGCTTGCCGTTGACGACGAGTGCCTCGAGGTCGATCACGACGGGGGCGAGGAACTGTGCCACCCCAGCGGCGAGCTCGGGCGTCGTCGAGAACGGGGACGTGGTGGTGGTCGTGGTGGTGGTGCTCGTGGTCATGTCTGAACCTCCTGCGTCGTGGTCACACCGTATCGCTGGGCCTGTCCTGACCAGTTCGGTGCTGCCGATGGTCACCACCATGCCCCCTTCTCTTGCATGCCGCAAGGAAGTAGAGGCTGCCCTTACCCGTGGCGCTCAGCCGACGAGCGTGTCGAAACCGGCCTCGCTGAGCTCGATCTGGACGGCGGACCGTGCCCGCTCGACCCAGGGGCTGTCGGTGCAGCCGATCCAGACGCTCGTGCGCGGCTCGCAGTCGATGACACACCACTCGGCGGCCCACCCGGTCAGGGCGTGTGCGAGGGCTTCACCGTGGTCGGCGAACACGAGCGGCGAGACGGCCGAGGCGCGGGCGCTCCGGACCAGCCAGGTCACGGTGACGCGGGGCGGCGCCGGCAGGATGCGGATCTGCTCGTCGAGGGCGACCTCGACGAAGACCTGGCCGTACGCGTTCTCCGGCAGGTCCTCGAGCTGGCGGCGGATCTCCGCGAGGTCCTCGACGCCGCCGGCGATGAGGATGCGTTCGCTGGGCTGTCGCCGGGTCCGTGCCATGCTGCAACGGTAAGGCAAGCCTTACCTCATCACAAGTGCTGGTGTCCGGTTCCGGCGATCTCCACAGCCGGCACACCGAGTTCGTGCGCCAGGAACGTCCACATCCACGACAGGGCGACCGTGTTCGTGAGTCCGGGGACGCCCTGCGCGATCTGGGTCGCGACGCCGTCGCTGTAGGCCGCGAGCTTGAGCGCGACGGTGTCGGGATCGATCGGCAGCGCGCCGCTCCGGAACACACCGGCGTCAGCGCCGCTCCGGAACACGCCGGCGTCGGCGCCGCGGCGGATCACCCGGACGAGGCAGGCCTCCCACACGCGGATCCGTTCGGCGTACTCAGCGGCGACCTCGGGCCGACGCGCCACCGCGGTCCAGTAGTCCGACCAGATCCGCCAGTGCTGCCGGACCTGCTCGGTGTCGCCGAACAGTGGCGCGACGAGCATCCGCAGTGCCTCGACCGGGTCGGGTTCGGCGTCGACGGCGATGACGATCGCCCCGTAGAAGCGCTCCGTCTCGAGCACCACGACCTCGTTGAGGATCTCCGCCACGCTGCCGAAGTGGTACGTCACGGTGCCGACGGAGACCCCGGCCTCGGCCGCGATGTCCCGCAGGCCGGTCGCCCCGACGCCGTTCCGCACGATGACGGCACGGGCAGCTTCGACGATCATCGCGCGACGGACCTCGGGGCGCTGCCGGACCCGGGGTGCGCCCGGTGCGGCGGCGGTCACGCCGAGGTCCGGGGGACGTCGTCGACGAAGGTCTGCTCGGTGACCAGGACCTCGGGCACGTCCGGGCCGCCGTCACGGGCCCAGGCGCGCACGGTGTTCACGACGTGGAAGGCGTCGGCGTCGGCGGAGACCTCGGACGACGTCTCGAGCCGTGCCGACCAGTCCGGCTTCTCCAGCCCGATCGCCCACCGGGACGAGGCCACGGCCGAGGTCGGGTCGTCGGACCGGATCCGGTACGTTTCGCGGGCGTCCTCGGTGAAGACGAGGCCGTCGGGGTAGACCCGTCCGCCGCCGTACCCGGGGTCGACGTCGAGGGTCCACTCCCCCGTCTCGACGTCGTGCGTGACGGTGCGCTGCGGCAGCGGTTCGGCGGGGGCGACACGCTCGATCGCCAGGGGCGCCGAGCGCTCGGGCTCCTCGAACCGCACGCCGTCGTCCGTGTCGCGCGTCCAGACCGGCAGGCACACCTCGGAAGCGGTGGGGTCGATCGTGACGGTGGCCTCGACACCGTGCGGCCACACCCAGGGCCAGTACGACGACGACACCGCGATCCGCAGGCGGTGTCCGGCGGCGAACCGGTGTCCGGTCGCGACCAGGTGCACCGGCAGCGTCGCGGGCTCGCCGGGGACGAGCGGGTCGCTCCGGTCCATGCCGTCGCGCTTCGCCGCGTTCAGCACGCCGCGGGTGACGAGGGTCGACGAGCCGTCCGGCGCGACGTCGCAGAGCCGGACCGTCAGGGTCGCGCGGGGCTGGTCGCTCGTGACCGACAGGGTGACGACCACGTTGCCGAGCAGGTCGAAGGCCTTGCCGACCGGCAGGTCGAAGCAGGCCGAACGGCCGTCCTCGGCGCGCTGGTCGGGTGGCAGGTCCGTGGCGTTGCCGAACGGGAAGAACCGGCCGGCGTCGGCGCCGGTGTGCTGCGGCGAGCGGACGACGACCGGGCCGTCCTCGCCGCCGCGCAGGGTGGCGAGCGGGAGCGCACGCCGGTGCGTCGTCGTCGAGGGCCACGCCTCGGCGCCGACCCACCGGCCCCGTCGCGAGGGGTAGTACGTCGCCGGTGCTTCGCCCTCGTTGATCCAGGCCCGGAGCGCGGGGTCGTCCTCCACGCCGGTGTCGACCCCGCGGAGCCAGCGGTCCCACCACCGCAGCGTCTCCTGCAGGAACCCGATCGACGGGCCCGGAGCGAGTTCGCGGTCCGGGTACTGGTGCGACCACGGTCCGACGATGCCCTTGACCGGGGCGTCGAGGTCGGACACGAGCCGGAGCACGGCGTCGCGGTACGGATCGGCCCAGCCGCCGACGGCGAGCACCGCGGCGCTGATGTTCCCGGAGTCCTCGGTGGCGCTGCCGTGCCGCCAGTAGTCGTCGCGCTCCTGGTGCGACAGCCACACCGGCGTCATCGGCCGGTTCGACTCCAAGCGCTCCCGCCACCGGTCGACCCAGGCGCTGCCGACGACCTCGGGTCGTGGTGGCCGCGAGTTGAACGCGAACATCGTCGCGCCCCACGCGGCCATGTCGATGCCGAGCACCGCACCGCCGACGTAGTGCACGTCGTTGTCGTACCGGTCGTCGGTCGAGCACACCGTCACGATGGCCTTGAGGGCCGCGGGTGCACGGGCTGCGAGCTGCAGGGCGTTGAAGCCGCCCCACGAGATGCCGAACATGCCGACCGCACCGGTGGACCACTCCTGCGCGGCGAGCCAGGCGATCACGGCCTCGCCGTCGCGGAGCTCCTGTTCGCTGTACTCGTCGTCGAACAGCCCGTCCGAGGAGCCGCTGCCCCGGATGTCGACCCGCACCGACGCGTAGCCGTGCTGGGCGTACCAGGGATGCCGCTCGGAGTCGCGGGGCCCGGTCCAGTCGTCGAGCCGGTACGGCAGGTACTCGAGCAGCACCGGTACGGGGCCGTCGGGCGACACTGGCGACCAGATCCGCGTGTGCAGCCGGACGCCGTCGGGCATCGGGATCCACTCGTCGCGGACGGTCACGCCGTCGGGCAGTGAGCCCGGGTCGCCGATGGCGGTGAAGGTGGCTGGAGCGGTCCCGTCGTTCATGCGTCCTCCCAGTTGCGGGTGCGGTGTCCGTCGCCGTGGTCGGTCCAGCCGTCGGCGTGCCGCCAGCGCGGCACCCCGTCGCCGACGTCGGGCAGCTCGGTGCGGCCCGGTTCGAGCGTCGCGGCGAGCAGTGTCGACGTGTAGGGGTGGTTCGGCCCGGTGAAGACCCGCTCGGTCGGCCCGATCTCGACGATCCGGCCGCCGGTCATCACGGCGACCCGGTCGGCCACGCCCCGGACGACGGCCAGGTCGTGGCTGATGAACAGGCAGCTCAGCCCGCGCGAGCGCTGCAGGTCGGCGAGGAGCGTCAGGATCCCGGCCTGCACCTGCACGTCGAGCGCGGTGGTGATCTCGTCGGCGATGACCAGGCGCGGCTCCGCGGCGAGGGCTCGGGCGATGCCGACGCGCTGCCGCTGCCCACCGGAGAGCTGCGCCGGTAGCCGCTCGGCGAACTCCGGGCCGAGGCCGACCTGGGTGAGCAGCTCGCCGACACGCTTCCGCGAGGACGTGCCCGTGAACAGCCTGAGCGGTCGCCCGATCGCCGCGCCCACGGTGCGCCGCGGGTTGAGCGAGGTGTCGGCGTTCTGGAACACGAGTTGCACCGCACGACGAAGGTCCGGGGACCGTCCGGCGATCGGCTCGCGGAGGTCGCCGCTCACGGTCCCGTCGTCGAACGAGAACGTGCCCGACTCGGCCGGCACCAGGCCGGCGAGGGCCGTCGCGAGCGTCGACTTGCCACTTCCGGACTCCCCCACGACCGCGAGCGTCTCGCGCGGCGCGATCGTGAAGGAGACGCCGTCGACGGCGGCCGGCAGGCCGCGTCCGTAGCGGATCACCAGGTCCTCGGCGGTCACCACGGGACGGACGAGCGGTTCGGGAGGAACGGTTCGGCCGGCCATGGAGGCGACCGTCGACGAGACGGTCGCCGTCTCGGGCACGTGCCCCGATCCTCCCCCCATCGGCACGGCCGTCTCGCCGCTGGCGCGTCGATCCGGAACCGGCGACGTGGGCCCAGGCCGACGCCCGTCCGGCACCGCGGCCAGCAGGGCGCGCGTGTACTCGTGCTGCGGGGCGGCGAAGAGCGCCGCCGTGGCGGCGTGCTCGACGATCTCGCCGTCGCGCATGACGGCGATCTCGTCCGCCATCGCGGACACCACGCCGAGGTCGTGGCTGACGAGCAGGACGGCCATGCCGAGCTGCCGGCCGAGGTCCGCGATCAGGTCGAGGACGGCTGCCTGGGTGACGACGTCGAGCGCAGTCGTGGGCTCGTCGAGCACCAGGACGCGCGGTCGGGCGGCGACGGCCATCGCGATGGCGATGCGCTGCTGCTGCCCGCCGGAGAGCTGGTGCGGGTACCGGCGGACGATCGCCTCCGGGTCGGGCAGCCGGACCAGGCGCACGAGCTCGCGCACCCGTTCCGGGCCGTCGGGCTCGCGGTGGGCGCGCAGGGCCTCACGGATCTGCTCGCCGACCCGCATCGACGGGGTGAGCGCCTGGCCGGCGTTCTGCGCGACGACGGAGGCGACGCCGCCGCGGAGCTCGCGGCGACCGGACGGCGACAGCGCGAAGACGTCGTCGCCGTCGACGCGGACCGAGCCACCGACGATCGTGGAGCCGGCGCGGAGGTGCGCGAGGAGCGTCCGGGCGACGGTCGACTTGCCGCTGCCGGACTCGCCGACCAGGCCGAGGGTGCGGCCGGCCGCGATCGCGAAGGACACGCCCCGGACCACGGGGACCAGGTGATTGCCGGCCGCGTACGAGATCGCGAGGTCGTCGACGCGGACGATGGCGCCCGGCGCGGTCGCGGTGTCGGCGGGGGCGGTACCGGTGTCGGTGTGCGTCATGCGCGCACTCCCTTCGTGGCGCGGTCGACGCCGAGCGACTTGCTCAGGCCGTCCGCGGCGAGGTTGAGTCCGATCACCAGGGTCGCCAGGGCGACGATCGGTGCGAGCGTGCCGAGCGGCACCACGGTCAGGGCGGTGCGGTTCTCCTGCACCATCAGGCCCCAGTCCGGCGTCGGCGGGTTGGCGCCGAAGCCCAGGAAGGACAGCGACGCGACGAGCAGGACGATCCACGAGGCACGCATGGCGTACTCGACGAGCACGACGTCGAGGACGTTCGGCAGGATCTCGCGGAACACGATCGACAGCGCACGCTCACCACGGGCCCGGGCGGCCGTGACGTAGTCCTGCGTGATCACGGTCCGGGCCGCACCGCGCACGACGCGGGTGACGGCGGGGGCGTAGACGACGGTGACGGCGAGGACGATGACCCAGAGCCCGGCGTCGAAGACGGTGACGACGACGAGCAGCGCGAGGATCGACGGCACGCTGAGCAGGGCGTCGACGACGCGCATCACGGCCTCGTCGAACCAGTTGTCGGCGTACGCGGTGATGCAGCCGAGCACGGTGCCGACCGCGACCGCGATGGTCGTGGCCAGGAAGGTGACGAGCAGGGCGTACCGGCCGCCGTTGAGCGTCCGCGACAACACGTCGCGGCCGTACTGGTCGGTGCCGAGCCAGTGCGTCCAGGTCGGTCCGGTGAGCACGTCGCCGGCGTTGGTCGCCACGGGGTCGTGCCCGGCGATGACCGGGGCGAGGACGGCGAGCGCGAGGTGCAGCGCGATGAGTCCGAGGCCGATGCTCAGCGCGGTCGAGCCGCGCAGGGGCGCGACGGCGGCGCCGAGCAGGTTCCGTCCGCGCCGGCGGGGGGCGGTGGCGGTCATGCGCTGGCCTTCCGGGTGGCGGTGCTGGTGACGGCGCGGCTGGTACGGGTCCTCGTGCGGGTCCTGGCCCGGCGCTGGCGGGTGCGCAGCTTCGGGTCGAGGGCGAGCGCGACGAGGTCGGCCGCCAGGTTGCACACGACGTAGATGACCGCGCTCAGCAGGGCGATCGCCTCGATCGTCGGCAGGTCGCGGTTGAAGACCGACTCGAGCATGAGCTTGCCCATGCCCGGGTAGTTGAAGACGTTCTCGACGACGACCACACCGCCGAGCAGCCACGCGACGTTGAGCGCGACCACGTTGAGCGTCGGCAGCAGTGCGCTCGGCACCGCGTGCTTCCACACCACGCGCCGCATCGTCAGGCCCTTGAGCTCCGCCGTGGTGACGAACTCGGACGCCATGACGTCGATGGTCGACGAGCGGGCGGTACGGACGATGTAGGCGGCCATCGCCAGCGTCAGCACGATGATCGGCAACCAAATCGTCGGCAGGAGCTCGCCGACCGTGGCGTCGCTCCCGCGCAGCACGACGGCGGGGAAGACCGGCAGCCCGATGGCGAAGAGCAGCACGAGCACGGTCGCGACCATGAACTCGGGCACGCTCATCACGACGAGGCTGACGATCGAGATCACCTTGTCGGCCGGGCGACCACGGCGGACGCCGGCGAGGACGCCGAGGGTGAGGGACACCGTGACGCCGACGAGCATCGCGGGCACGGCGATCAGCATGCTGTTCCGGAAGGCGGTGAAGAGCGTCGGCGCGACGGCTTCACCGCTGACGAGCGACGTGCCGAAGTCGCCGTGCACCGCGCCACCGAGCCACTGCAGGTAGCGCAGCCACACGTTCTGGTCGAGGCCGAGGGTCTCGCGCAGCTGCTTGACGGCGTCGGGGGTGGCGTTCTGCCCGAGCAGCTGCTGCGCGACGTCGCCGGGCAGGGCCTGCACGGCGAGGAACACGAACAGCGACGCGAGCACCACCGTGAGCACGGCGATGCCGATGCGGCGGAGGACCGGGACGAGGACGTCCAGCGGCTTGTTCGTGGTGGTCATCGGCGCAGTCCGATCCGCAGGTAGTCGAACTCGAAGCCGTACTCCGAGTAGTTCACGACGTCGCGGGACAACCCCACGAGCCGGTCGCCGAACATCGGTGTCATGTCGGCCCCGTCCTCGACCACGAGCCGTTGGGCGTCCTGGTAGAGCGTCAGCCGCTTGGCGTCGTCCATCTCGGCGCGGGCGTCGTCGAGCAGCCCGTCGAAGGTCGGGTTGGACCACGCGCTCTCGTTGTACGACGACCCGGTGCGGAAGATCTGGTTGAGCAACTGGTCGATCGGCCGGCCGGTGAACCAGTAGCTCACCATGAGCGGCTTCTGCATCCAGATCTGCGTGTAGTACGAGTCGGAACTCGCGTTGCGGATCGTCAGGCGGATGCCCGCGTCGGCGACGGCGTCGCGGTAGGCGACCGCCATCGGGGTGAACACCGACTCGTAGCTCGACGTGTAGATCGAGGTCTGGAACCCGTCGTGACCGGCCTGCTTCAGCAGCGCCTTCGCCTTGTCCGGGTCGTACTCGCGGTGGTCGTCGACGAACGCGGCGAGCTGGGGCGGCACGGGGTTGTCCCACCCGGGCGAGCCGGTGCCCTGCAGAGCGGTGTCGACGATCTGCCGCGGGTCGTAGGCGAGCTTCATCGCCTGGCGGACCCTCGGGTCGCTGAACTCGTCGCTCGTGGCGAGCATCGGGATCGTGTACCACTGCGCGTTCTTCGAACGGGCGACCGTGGCTCGGTCGGACGCAGACACCACCCGCGCGGTCGCGAAGTCCAGGTTCGTCTGCGAGATCAGGTCGATCTGCCCGGCGAGCAGGGCGTTCACCCGGGCGGTGGTGTCCTGGATCGAGTAGAAGTCGATGCCGTCGAGCGCGGGACGACCGGCGAAGTGGTCCTCGAAGGCCTCGACGCTGCCGGCACCGGCCGGGGTGAACGCGGACAGCCGGAACGGTCCGGTCCCGATGCCGGTGCGGCCGATGTCGGCGATCGCGGCGGCCGGCACGATGTAGCACTGGTACGCGGTCAGCAACGACGGGAACTCGGCGTTCGGCTTCGTCAGCGAGAAGCGCAGCGTGTAGGGGTCGGTGGCGTGCATCGAGTCGGCGTCCATCACCTCGCCGAGCACGCCGGCCTGCGGACTGCCGGTCTTCTCGTCGAGGATGTGCCGGATGCTCGCGATGGCGTCGTCCGCGGTGAAGCGGCTGCCGTCGTGGAAGGTCACGCCGCGGCGGAGCGAGAACGTCCACTCGGTGCCGTCGGCGTTCGCGGACCACTCCTCGGCGAGGTCGGGCACCGTGGTGCCCTGTTCGTCGAGCTTGACGAGCCGGTTGTAGAGCGCGCCGAGGTACTCGTACGCCGACAGCGAGCTGGCGGAGTCGAGGGTCTCGGCGGCCGAGGCTGCCGGACGGGCGATCCGCAGCCGGCCGCCGCGGCGTGCGGTGCCGGTGGCGGCGGCTTCGGGGATCGTGGGCGTGCCGGCGGTCGCGCCGGAGCTGCACCCGGTGAGCGTGAGCAGACCGAGGCCTGCGATGCCGGCAGCGCCGGTGAGGAGCGCTCGGCGGCTCGGGCCGCGGGCGTTCCGGGGGTCGGGGACGATGGGCTGCATTCGGGGTGGCCCCTCCTGTAATCGTTCCGGTGAACGATAGAGGGCGGCGAGCGATCCCCCAAGTCCTGCTCCTTGACCGTCCGAGTGTTTACGCACTCGTTACACGGGAGCCGCCGGCACGGAGCAGGATCGGACCATCCGTCCGAGGAGGACCATGGCGATGTTCACCAGGGGGTTCGGCGGCCGCCGACCCGACCGCGACGACACGCGCATCCCACCCGGACAGACGCTCGTGCACGACTGGCCGGTGCTGTCCGCCGGCGCGACCCCCGACATCGACCCGCAGTCGTGGAGCTTCTCGATCCGGACCGAGAGCGGGGTGCGCACCTGGTCGTGGGACGAGGTGCACGCGCTCGGCGACGAGGACGTCACCGTCGACATCCACTGCGTCACCCACTGGACGAAGCTCGACATGCCCTGGCGCGGCGTCCCCCTCGATCGGCTGTTCGAGGACGTCGAGACCTCGCTGGAGTACTGCATGGTGCACAGCACCGGCGGGTACACGACCAACGTGCCGCTCGACGAGTTGCTGGACGGCAAGGCGTGGATCGCGTTCGAGGCCGACGGCGAGCCGCTCGAGCCCGAACACGGCGGTCCGGCCCGGCTGCTCGTCCCGCAGCTGTACTTCTGGAAGAGCGCGAAGTGGGTCAGCGGGATCGTCATGCAGGCCGACGACGAGCCGGGCTTTTGGGAGGATGCGGGCTACCACCTGCACGGTGACCCGTGGAAGGAAGAGCGGTACTGGTGACGGTTCCCGACACGGACCGTTCCGCCGATCCGTCCGCCGATCCGTGGGCCGACTCGTCCACCGGTCCGTCCGCCGATCCATCCGCTGACCGGGAGGCCCGGATCGCCCCCGTCACCCGGCCCGCGCCCCGCAGACGGCCGGGTTGGCACCCCGCGACGGTCGCCTCGGTGGCGCGCGAGTCCCCGAACGCCCGTCGGCTCGTCCTCGAGGTCCCGACGTGGCCGGGCAACGACCCCGGCCAGCACCTCGACCTGCGCCTGACCGCCGAGGACGGCTACCAGGCGACGCGCTCGTACTCGATCGCGTCCGAGGGCGGCCAGACCGAGGTGGTGCTCGCCGTCGACCGCGTCGACGACGGCGAGGTCTCCCCGTTCCTGGTCGACGCGGTCGAGGTGGGCGACGCGCTCGAGGTGCACGGTCCCCTCGGCGGGTGGTTCGTGTGGCGCCCCGGCGAGTCCACCCGGCCGGTGCAGCTCATCGCCGGCGGCTCGGGGATCGTGCCGCTCGTCGCCATGGTCACCGCGCATGCCGACGCCGCTGATCCCGCACCGTTCCGGCTCCTCGTCGCGGTGCGGACCCCGGACGACGTCTTCTTCCGCGCCGAACTCGACCGGGCAATCGCGTCCGACGCCCCGCTCGGGGTGACGACCGTGTACAGCCGGACCGCTCCACCCGGGTCCGCCGTGCCCGCGGGACGGCTCACCCGCGACGCGCTCACCGCCGCGGTCTTCCCGCCCGAAGCCGGGGCGCTCGTCTACGTGTGCGGCTCGACCCCGTTCGTCGAGCAGGTGCTCCGCTGGCTCGGCGAGCTCGGCCACGACACCTCCGACGTCCGTGCCGAGCGCTTCGGGGGCAGCTGATGCTGCTCGTCGAGGCCGGAACGGTGTTACCCCACTAGTTGAGGGTCCGGCAGAGCGCAAGCGTCCACGGAGTGTCGTGCGGAGTTCTTGCGGCTTTCCGCACGTCCCGAACTGGGGCCCAATCCGACCGCGACGATGCTCCGGATGACTCTTCGGGACATCGCCGGGCCACCCACTCGGCGTCTCCACCCGGGGCAGCGTGGCCTCTGCGTCCGGCGGGCGCGGGTACCCGAAGCCTGCGCCCCCGGACGCATCGCGCACGCATGCCCCGGGAACGAGAGAACCCCCGGTGCTGCTCTCTCGAGCAACCCCGGGGGTCCTGTTCTTTCCGAGCGGATGACGAGATTCGAACTCGCGACCCTCACCTTGGCAAGGTGATGCGCTACCACTGCGCCACATCCGCATTCGCACGCCGTGTCGGCCGTGCGGAGTCGACTGTACCCGATCCCGGGCCCCGCGACGTGTTCCCCGACGGATCCGGGCGTGTCCGATCCCGCGGCGTGGTCCGGCACGGTCGTGCGGGGTGCGGTCCCCAGGTGGTCGGAGTTCGATCGGAGCATGAGCTACGTGCACGACAACCCGGGCGGGACCGAGGCCCACGGGGTCGACCTGATCGACGGGGACGCCCCCGCCATCCGCATCCTGGTGCACGGCGATCTGCCGACCACCGTCGAGCACGAGGGGCGGACCTGGCTCGCCACCGGAGACGCCCACGACGGCGGCGACGACCAGGCCCCACCGATCGCGATCTACCGGCCGGTCTGAGCCGAACGGATCACGCGCGCGGCCTGCAGGACCGCTTCCACGCTCGCGGTGAGCACCGATCGGTCCCGTCCTGCTGCCCAGTGCACCCCGGCCTGGTCGCGGTACTCGAGCAGGGTCAGTGCCGCACTGGCGCTGCCCGTCGTCCGTGAGGTCTGGTGCAGCGAGACGATGTCGACCACGATGCCGCACGCGGCGAGCAGGTCCACGACCGCCTCGACCGGGCCGACGTCGACGGAGGTCCCGCGGTGTTCGACTCCGTCGATCCGCAGGGTGAGCTCGGTGCGTGCGGCGTCGCCGTGCGTCGCTTCGATCGCCACCAGGTCGATGTCCGCCGGGCCGTCGGGCGTCCGTTCGTAGCTCCGCTCGAACAGCTCGACGAGCTCCGTGCCGTCGACCTCGGCCCCCGAACCGTCGACGTGCTGCTGGACACGACGCGCGAAGTCGATCTGCAGCCGGCGCGGGAGCTCGATGCCGGATGTCGTCTCGAGCAGGTGGGCGATCCCGCCCTTGCCGGACTGCGAGTTCACCCGGATGACCGCGTCGTAGTCCCTGCCGAGGTCGGCCGGGTCGATCGGCAGGTAGGGGACGCGCCATGCCGTCTCCGACTCCGGACGACCCTCGGCGGCTGCGCGGGCCCGGTGCTCGGCGAACCCCTTCCGGATGGCGTCCTGGTGCGTGCCGCTGAACGCGGTGTGCACCAGGTCGCCGACGTAGGGGTGTCGCGGGTGCAGCTCGATGCGGGTGGCGTGTTCGACCGTCCGTCGGACGTCGTCGATGTCGGAGAAGTCGATCATCGGGTCGATGCCCTGCGCGTGCAGGTTGAGGGCGAGGGTGGCGATGTCGACGTTCCCGGTCCGTTCGCCGTTGCCGAAGATGCAGCCCTCGACGCGTTGCGCCCCGGCGAGCACCGCGAGCTCGGCGCATGCGACGCCGGTCCCCCGGTCGTTGTGCGGGTGCACCGACAGGATCACCCCGTCGCGCCTCGCCAGGTTCCGGTGCATCCACTCGATCTGGTCGGCGTACACGTTCGGCGTCGCGATCTCGACGGTCGCCGGCAGGTTGATGACCACCGGACGCTCCGGTGTGGCGTCCCAGAGCTCGGTCATCGCGTCGCAGACCTCCAGGACGAAGTCCGGCTCGGTCAGGTTGAAGACCTCTGGTGAGAACTCGAACCGCACGTTCGACAGGTGCCCCGCGAACTCGAGCACGTCCCGGCCACCCGCGAGGATCATCTCGCGCAGCTCCTCGCGGTCCTTGCCGAGCACCACGTCGCGCCACGTCGGGGCGGTCGCGGTGTACATGTGGATGACGACGTCGTTGGTGATCCCGCGGATCGACTCGACCGTCCGTTCGATCAGGTCGCGCCTGGCCGGGGTGAACACCACGATCGTGACGTCGTCCGGCGCCAGGTCCGTCTCGGCGAGCAGCCGGACGAACGCACGGTCGGTCTCCGACGCCGACGGGTAGCCGACCTCGATCTCCTTGTAGCCCATCCGCACCATGAGCTCGAAGAAGCGCCGTTTGCGAGCGGGGTCCATCGGCTCCGCGAGTGCCTGGTTGCCGTCGCGCAGGTCGACGGGCACCCAGAGCGGCGCCGCGGTGAGCGACCGTGTCGGCCAGGTGCGATCGATGAGCGGGACGGCAACCCGATCGGAGACGTCGCGGTACCGGTGGGACGGCATCGGGGACGAACGCTGTCGGTTCCACGGCTGGGTCGCGACGACGGGAGTGGTGGTTGTCATGGGGCTCCTCTTGCTGCTGTCGCGACGACCGTAGCATCACTCCTCAGACAAGTGGAGGTGCTCGAGGTCGTGCGGCATGATGGGCAGATGACACCGGTGCGCCGCGAACCCCTTGCCGAACAGGCTGCCGACGCCCTGCTCGCCCGCATCCGGGACGGCGAGTGGGTGCTCGGTGCGAAGCTCCCCGGCGAGACGACGCTGGCACCGCAGCTCGGCGTCGGTCGCTCGACGGTGCGCGAGGCCATCCGGAACCTCGCCGGCCGAGGCGTGCTCGCCTCGCGGCAGGGTGCCGGGGTGTTCGTCACCGCACTCGACGTCCAGGACGGCCTCGACGACGTGGTTCGCCGCGCGGACATCACCGCCGTGGTCGAGGCCCGTATCGCGATCGAGGTCGAGGCCTCGTCCCTCGCCGCGGAACGGCGGACCCCGGCCGAACTCCGCACGATGCGGCGCGCGATCGACCGCCGACAGGAACGACGTGACTCGATCGAGCAGCACGTGGACGCGGACACGGCGCTGCACCGCGCGATCGTGGTCGCCGCGCATAATCCGCTGCTCACCGAGCTCTTCGACGGGTTCACACCGCGCAGCCGTCACGCGATGATCGAACTGCTCCGCATCGACGGCGCGTTCGGCAGCGAGGCCGACCGCGACGTGCACGACGACATCGTCGACGCCATCGCCGACCGGGATCCCGCCGCTGCGGCAGGACGGACGCGGGCGCACCTGCGCAGCCTGACGGCCCGGCTCGGCTGAACGGCTCCCGGCCCGCCTGCCGCTGCCTGCTCGGTCAGTGCCCGCGCACGTCGCCCGTCAGGATGGCGTGCTCGACCCCGGCCGACAGCTCGTCGTGCAGGGCGTCGGCGAAGAACTCCCCCGCGCCGAGGCTGACCAGGTGCGTGAGTGCACCGACCACGTCGACCAGCCCGGGGTTCCACTCGTCGTGCAGGGAGGCGCGGACGTGGCCGGACTCGTGCACGATGACGACGCCGATGTGCTCGTGGGCGTCGCCGTCCTCGAGCACCGCGTCGTAGACGACCGGTTCGGTGTCCTCGCCGAGCGCCTCGAGGTGGACCGTGCCGATCCCTGGCCACTCGGTGCGGAAGACCGGCAGGTCCGGAGCGTGCAGGTGCGGGGTCCGCTCGTCGGTGACGGACTCGATCTCCCCCGAGGCGAGGTACTCGTCGACGACCTCGTGGATCCGGTCGTGCAGCTCCGGCTCGTACTGCCACCACCGCTGGTGCACGGCGCGGAGCCAGTCCTGCGTGGCCGCGTCCGCCGACGCCGAGGTCCCGACGAGCTGCGGAGCCGTGCCCGGTGAGCCGACGACCTCGAGCTGCTCGTCGTGCGTCTCGACCGTGATGGACCCGGTGGTCTCGTCCGGGTGCACGCCGTGGACGTCCTCCGGCGCGGCGGCCCAGAGGGTCGCCGACAGCTTCGGTGGCAGGGTGAACGCCACCGCGATGGCCGGGCGGGTCATCGCCTCGTCGATCGCGTCGCCGAGGTGCACCTCGTCCGAGCGCGAACCCATGACGATGCCACCGGTCGGCGGGACCGCGGCCAGCCGTTCGAGGTCCTCGTGGTCGGCGTTCATCGAGGCGAGCACCGGGGTGTCCGCCCACTCGACGAACTCGCCGGCCGCACGGTCCTGGTCACCGAACGGCACGTTCCAGGCCGTGGGGTCCGCGAGTACCCACGACGCCGAACGTCCGGCGGGGCCACGGCGCACGGCATCGACCAGGGCGGGCACGAGCCCGGGCAACCCGCGGTACGCCGGACGCACGGTGAGCTGGTCGAGCGACAGCAGGTCCGGCTTGCCGAGCATCTGGGCGGCGTGCGTCTGCAGCGACAGGAAGGTCTCGCCGGTGGCGTCCGGCACGGCGACCGCCTCGGCGAACCCGCCGGTGACGTCGGACACCTGGTAGCCCAGGACCAGCGCTTCGAGTGACTCCGGCGACCGACTGGTGAACGCGGTGAGTTCGGCGACCGACACGGCCTCGGCTTCGTCGTCGGTGATCGGGACACGGACGTCGATCACCCACCGGTCGACGTCCTGCCCCGGGTAGGCGTCGCCGTCCTCGTCCGAGATCGTGATGTGCACGAGCCGCAGGGAACCGTCCCACGCGTCGTGGACGTGCTGGGCGATGGTGGCGTCAGGGTCGTCTGTCACGGACGCCACCGTATCGGTGGCCGGCTCAACGTGTGGTCACGGGCGCCGCGAGACCATCGCGTCGACGCTCCGCATCGCGGTCGCGATGATGGTCAGCACCGGGTTCACGCCGCCGTTCGTGACGTGGACGGACCCGTCCGCCACGCGCAGGTTGTCGTGCCCCCAGACCCGGCCGAACGGGTCGACGACCGACGTCGCCGGGTCCGTCCCCATCCGGAGCGTGCCGGCCTGGTGCTGGCCACCGCTCGTGCCCCGGACCGGGCCGTGCAGCTCCGCCACGCGCGTGGCGCCGGCCGCGCGCAACCATTCGCCGCTCCGGGCGCTGGTGTGGTCGCGAGCACGGACGTCCTCCGCGTGCACGCCCCCACTGAAGGACGCCACCGGGATGCCGTACCGGTCCGTCACCGCGGGGTCGACCCGGACGCGTGCGTGGGCAGTGGTGACCTCCTGGATCGGCCCCATGATCCGCATGCTGCGCCGGGCGAGGTCCCGCATCGCGCGCTTGCCGCCGAGCCCGGAGCGCGGGGCGAGCCCCGTGCCGACGAGGTACTGGTACGTGTTCGACGGCGTCGCGATGAACTCGTTCGCCAGGATCCCGCCGCCGACCTGCCCGGGCACGCCGTGGCGGAAGTCGGTCGTGGCGATCGACGGTCCCGGTCCGAGACCGTCGTCGACAACGTCGTCGAAGATCCCCATCGCGCCGCCGTAGACGTGCCCCTGCAGGTGCCGTCCGACCTGGTCCGCGCCGTTGCCGATGCCGTCGGGCTCGCGGTCGCTTCGGCTGTTCAGCAGGAGCCGTGCCGACTCCACCGCCCCTGCTGCCACGACGACCTCGGCGGCGTCGACCTCGGCCCGCCAGTCGCGGCCGTCGACCGTGCCGACGATCGTGACGCCGACCACACGGCCGGCACCGTCCGTGCGCAGCCGGGCGACCCGTGACTCGAGCACGATCGACGCGTTCCCGGTGGCGAACGCGCGGGTCAGCATGGTGTTCTGGCTGCCGTTCTTGGCGTCGACCGGGCAGGCGAAGCCGACGCACATGCCGCACTGTTCGCACGCGCGGCGGCCCAGGTACGGCGTCGAGTTGATCAGCAGTGGGACGTGCACCGTCGAGATGCCCAGGGCATCCGCAGCGATGGCGAGCCGGTCCCGAGCGGCGCCGGACGGCAGCGGTGGCATCGGTCGCGCGCGCGAGCGCTTGCCGGACCACGGACCGTCGACGTCGCCCCCGCTGACCCCGATCTCCCACTCGGCGCGTTCGTACCAGGGCTCGAGCTCGTCGTACTCGAACGGCCAGTCGGCGAGACTGCTGCCGTCCGGCACCCCGTACGTCGACGCCATGGTGAAGTCCCGCGGCCCGAACCGCCAGGCCTGGGCGCCGTAGACCCGCGTGCCGCCCCCGGCCGTGACGGCGTTGTTGTGCCACCCCGGTGACGAGGGCCGGAGCACCAGCAGTTCCCGACCGTCCGCCACCGTGCGCGGGTTCCCGACGTCGGACGGCCCTGATCGTGGCGCAACTCCCCACGACGACCGAGGGTTCCGGATGTGGTCGCGACTGAGTTCCGCGGTGCCGGGCCACTCCCCTGCCTCGACCACGAGTACGCGCCGCCCGGACTCGGCCAGCCCGCACGCGGCGACCCCGCCGCCTGCCCCCGACCCGATGACGATCGCGTCGTAGCGCTCGGCCAGCTGCGACGGGTGCACGACCGAGGGCACTGCGGTCGGCACCGGGACCGGCACGCTCCACCCGTCCGGCGGACCGGGTTGCCAGCTGACCATGTCCCAGGACCGCTCCCCCGTGTTGCCGCCGTTCCCCGCGTCGGCGTAGTAGCCGGCTGCGACGAGCTCGGCGAACCAGGTCCAGTCCGGATCCTGTTCGTCTCCTGCAACGTCCGCGGACGCGTCGACGACGGCACGGAGACGGTCCAGCCAGTCGGGCCGGTCGACCAGCACCCCGGCCAGGAACTCGAGCGCACCGGCCTCGGACGCCGACGGGTACTCGTCCGCCGGCACCACCCGGTCGACCAGGGAACGGAGCCGTTCGTCGTGCGTGCGGAGGAACTCCTGCGCCGCGGTGGCCGCGTGGTCCGTCATCGGTCCTGCCTCTCGAGCAGCGCCGGTGCCGCCCCACGAGCACCGTAACGGACGGGGCACGGTCGTGATCCGTGCGCTCAGCCGCCGATGCCCTCGAGGTCGAGCAGGTCGTCGTCGCTCAGGACGACGGCGGCACCGTCGATGTTCTCGCGCAGGTGGTCCCGCGACGACGTGCCCGGGATCAGCAGGATGTTCGGGGACCGGCGGAGCAGCCACGCCAGGGCGACGGACATCGGCGTGGAACCGAGGCGCGCAGCCACGGTCGAGAGCACCTCGGACTGCAACGGCGAGAAACCGCCGAGCGGGAAGAACGGCACGTAGGCGATCCCCTGGTCCGCGAGCCGGTCGATGAGCGGGTCGTCCTGCCGGTTGGCCAGGTTGTACACGTTCTGCACCGACACGATCGGCGCGATCCCCTGCGCCTCGTCCACCTGCTCCGTCGTGGCGTTGCTCACGCCGAGGTGCCGGATGACCCCCTGCCGCTGCAGGTCGACCAACGTCTCGAACGCCGGGGCGATCGGTCCCGCGACCGGACCGTTCGCATCGCCCAGCCGCAGGTTGACGAGGTCCAGCACGTCCACGCCCAGCGTCTCGAGGTTGTCGTCGACCTGTGCACGCAGTTGGTCGGGTTCCCGAGCAGTCGGCCACCCGCCTCGGGCGTCGCGCCGCGCGCCGACCTTCGTCGCGATGACGAGGTCGTCGGCGTACGGGTGCAGCGCCTCGTGCAGCAGCTCGTTGACCACACGGGGGCCGTACGTCTCGGCGGTGTCGATGTGCGTGATGCCCGCGGCGACGGCGGCTCGGAGCACGGCGATGGCTGCGTCGTGGTCCTTCGGCGGTCCGACGACCCGGGGGCCGGTGAGTTGCATCGCGCCGTAGCCGAAGCGTGCGACCGTCCGGTCGCCGAGGGTCCAGGTGCCGCCCGGCAGGCGAGGGGTGGTGGTGCTCATCGGATCTCCTTCGAGGACGTGCCCACGCCGAGGGCGCAGCGGAGCGCTGGCCTGCCAGCCTGCCCGAGCCGGCAGTCGTTCGCACGGCACCGACGCGCGTTCCGGCGCACTTGCAGCGGACGCCCCGCCGGACGTACTCTGCTGCCAGAGGGCAAAATGCCTCGTCGCTCCGGCGGCCAGGCACCCACACGCGGTCTCGGACGAGTCGCCACTTCTTCATCGAAGGAGTGCACATGTCCCACCGTTCCCCCGCCCGGCTCCGCGACGCCGGGATCGCCCTCGCCGGCCTGTCGGCCGTCTTCTTGTTCGAGATGCTCGACAACTCCGTGCTGAACGTCGCCCTCCCGACGATCGGCCGCGAACTCCACGCGTCGACGACCGCACTGCAGTGGGTCACCGGCGCCTACTCGGTCGTGTTCGGCGCGCTCATGCTCCTGTTCGGGGCCGTCGCCGACCGGTTCGGCCGACGCCGGGTGATGCTCGTCGGCCTGGTGCTGCTCGGACTCTCCGCCCTGGCCACGACCCTCGTCACCACCACCGGCGAGCTCATCGCGGTCCGCGCCGTGATGGGGCTCGCCGCGGCGATGACGACCCCGGGTTCGATGGCCCTCGCGTTCCGGCTCTTCGACACCGAGGCCCTGCGGGTCCGTGCGCTGACGGTCATCTCCACCGCGGGCCTGGTCGGGCTCGCGGTCGGGCCGACCGCGGGCGGCTTCGCCCTGGCGGTGGCGCCGTGGCAGGTGCTGCTCCTGGTGAACGTGCCGATCGCAGCCCTCGCGTTCGTCGGCATCCGTGCCGGCGTGCCGGCGGACCAGCCGGCGGACCTGCACCCGGACCGCATCGACGTGACCGGCGCGCTGTTCGGGACCACGGCCCTGGTCGGTGCACTGGGGACGCCCACCCTCTTCGCCGAGGCGGGCAGTGCCTCCTGGCCGGGGTGGACCGGCGTCGTCGTGACGGTCGTGGCGGCGGCGGCCTTCGTGCAGCGGGAGCGCACCGCGGCGCAGCCGCTGCTCGACCTGCGCCTGCTCGCCCGTCCGCTCGTCGCCAGCGGGCTCGCCTACAAGGCGGCGTCCGGACTCGCGGTGTCCGGCCTGTCGTACCTGGTGACGCTGCAGCTGCAGTTCGCCTGGGGGTGGTCGCCGGCGCTGGCCGCGATCGCGATGCTGCCGCAGGTGGTGGTACTCCTGGCCAGCGGGCGCTTCGTCGGTCCGTTCGTGCAGCGCGTCGGCCTCGGTCGCGCGGCCTGGTTGAGCGCTGCCGCCGTCGTCGCAGGACTCGCCCTGTTCACCGTCGGCGGTCGCGCCGGGTACGGCTGGGTCGCCGCGGCACTCGTCCTCGTCGCTGCGGGCATGCGGGTCGTCGGGGTCGTCGCGGGCACCAACGTGCTCCAGGGCCTGCCGTCGAACCGGACGTCGGTCGGTGCGGCGCTCGTCGACACCTCGAGCGAACTGGCGACCGCGGTCGGCATCGCGGCGACCGGCACCGTCCTGGCGCTGCTCGTGCCGGGCAGCATCGCATCGACGTCGTGGACGGCGGACCGGCTGGCGGCGTTCGAGGGCGGGATCACCGTCGCGGGCGTCGTCCTGACGGTCGTCGCCGCACTGCTCGTCGGCATCGGGATGGCCCGCGCGACGACCCGCGCGGGCACGTCGGTGGCCGAACCGGCTCAGACGGCGCTGTAGCCGCCGTCCGCCACCAGCACGGATCCGGTGATGAACGACGCCGCTTCGCTCGCCAGGAACACGACGCTCGGCGCGATCTCCTCGGGCAGGGCGAACCGCTGCTGCGGCGCGTCCTCGATCCAGTACCGCCGGAACTCCGGGGAGTCCACCGGGGCCATCTCGGTCTTCACGTACCCGGGTGCGACGGCGTTCACGCGGATCCCGTAATTCGCCCACTCGACCGCGAGCGACTTCGTCAGGTGGTGCACAGCCGCCTTCGACGCGTTGTACGCCGGCTGCCACTGCGGCCGGTTCACGATGAGGCCCGACATGCTGCCGATGTTCACGATCGAGCCGGAACCGGCATCACGCATGTGCGCGCCGACCGCCGTCGACGTCTTCCACAGTGCGCGGACGTTGAGGTCGAACACGTCGTCCCACTCGCTGTCGGGCACGTCGAAGGCGTCGCGGTGGTGGCACGTGCCGGCGTTGTTGACGAGCACGTCGAGGCGGCCGAGGGCGGCCATCGCCTCCTCGGTCATGCGTGTCACCTGCCCGCCGTCGGTGATGTCCGCCGTGATGGCGACGAATTCATGGCCGGCATCCGCGGCCTCGGCGACGACGCGGGCGTTGCGGTCCGCGGAGCGCCCGACGATGGCGACGCGGGCGCCGGCCTCGGCCAGGCCGAACGCGAACGCCCGGCCGAGTCCCTGGTTGCCGCCGGTGACGAGGGCGGTCCTGCCGGTGAGGTCGAAGGGTGAGGTCATGGTGCGGGCGCCTTCCTGAGCGGGGTCGGCGCGGTGCACCGCGTCGACGAGGTACCGCCCTGCGTACACGACCCGGCCGGGAGGTGCGGCGTGCGTCCGCCACGCACCGCACCTGCCGCGCTGGTCACGACCACCGCGTCCGGTCGCTCAGTGGGTGTCGGTCACGCCGCCGCCGACGAACGTCGAACCGACCGTGCCGTCGGTGAGGGTGCAGTTGTAGATCGCCCACGGGTCGGTGTGGCCGTCCGTGAACTGCTTGATCGGGTACACGAGCAGGTACTTGCCGTCCCTGGTGTACCCGGACGGGTCCGCGGTGAACTCCAGGACGACCCCGGCGTCGTCGGCCCCCTTGTTGCACTCGTCGTAGATGTGCTGGGCGAGCGCCGAGACCGTGGGCGTCGCGGTGGCGGTCGGGAACGGGGATGGTGCAGTCGCGGTCGGGGAGGGCGCAGTCGTCTCGGTCGGCGTCGAGCTCGTCGACGTGCTGGCTCCGACGCGGTCCGGCGTGGAGGTCGCCGGGCCAGCGGGCGACGCTGCGGCACAGCCGGTGAGGATGGCGACGAGCGCGGCGGCCGCCGCGGCGGCGACGAGGGGACGGATGTGGGTCTGCATGGTGCTGACTCCTTCGAGCGATCGGATCGGTGCTTCTCCTGAGAGATGTCTCGAACCCGCGCGATCCTGACAGCGTCCACCGATCCGGAGCAACGAAAGCCCCCTCTCGCGCGCCGTCACCGGGCATTCTTGCGGGGCAGGCGTACGGCACTGCCGCTGGTCAGGCGGCAGTGGGCAATACACCGCGGCGAGGGTGACAGGGGTCGCGTAGCGGTGAACGACCGGCTATCGGGACGGCTCTTCGCCACCGTCGTGTCGTAGCCTCGCGTCATGGCAGTCTCCCTCTTCGCCGCCGCGCGGGAGTCGATTCATCATCGGTGTCTTCGAGGCCCGGGCAGGACCATGAGGAGACTCCTGTCCAGCTCTGGGACGTGGTGGTCCCGGACACCCCTGGGCAGACTCCGATGCCGCGAGCCTGGAATTGCACGGGACCGCCTCTATCTGTTGAGATCGGCTTGATGCGCGCACAGGGTCGTACGCTCGACGCGTGAGCGATCCGCGAGAACCTCCATTCCGTGAGGAACAAACCGATTCGAGTTGGGTCGCTGCCGCGCAGCAAGCCAGGGTGCTTGTAGAACGAGGGCCCTTAGTCGTCGGTCCATCAGTGCAGGCCGTCCTGACCGGACTAGCCCTTGTCTTCTTCGGGGTCGGTACGACCCTGGCGACACTCGAGCCATCACCTTGGAAGGCAATTGTCAGCGGCGCGGGGGTCACCATCGCTCTGCTCGGGTGGTTGTGGGCCCGCCGGCACGACGGTTTGGAGCCCTTCCTCGGCAGCGGCGAGCGAACCCCTGCCTCACTCCTCGAGCGTGATCAACGGCGTGCCGTCCGCTTGCAGATGCGCGGGAAGACACCGCCCACTCCGCACTCGATGGAGCTCGTCGACCTCCTGACGCGTCGGCAGCAAGCATCGGCGAGAAACCTTTGGCCAACGCTCATCGGATTCGGAGTCGCCCTCGTTGGCGCGGACCTCACTTCGGGGGTTCTTCTGCTCGGCTTCCTGGGCGTCAGCGTCCTCATCGCGGTCATCAGCTGGATCGAACGACGGCGGTGGCAGCGAGTGCGTGCGGCAATCGCGCACGTCCCTGGCGATCACCGTGAGGACGGCTGAGACTGTTTGACGCCGACCTCCGCGACTCGAAGGGGAACCGGTACCTGGCACCGCTTCGACGGCACGAGTGGTCACCTGCGGCGGCGGGCGTTCGGAAGGGGATCCTTCATCGAGGCAGAGTCGACCGGCCACGGTCAGCTGTCGAGCGCGATGACCCACACAACCAGTAGCGCACCCGCGACGACGAGCACTCCGATCCCTGACCAGAACCACCGAGCACTGGTCCCGCGCTCTGCTCTAGCCCGGCCGATCCCATCCCTGCGGACGGCGATGACAGCAGCACGCCCGATCAGCCCAAGCCCGATCAGCATGACGGCCACGAGCCCCCACCACGTCCACCACGAAAAGTCCATTGCAAGAGCATGCCGGACGAGACGGGTTCGGTAGCGGTTAGTTGCCGCCCGAGCCGGATAGCGTCTACAGGACCGATCGGCTACCGGCCGCGCTGGTTGTCGCTTCGTCGTCGCCACTCTCCGCCGGCGGAGGCGAGCGTGAACAGCCCGACGATGGTCAGTGGCGAGATAGCCAGGAAGACCAACTTCGAGTCGACGATCAACAACAGCAATGCTGCGACGCCGAGGAGAACGACACCGGCGACAAGCAGCGCCCACAGAGGCAGACGTCGGCCCAGCCGCTCGCGGTTCATCATGATGCCGAAGCTACCCGAAGCACACCTCAACCCGCGTCCCGATGAGCGATCGCCGATCGGACACTCCCAGCGGCTCAGGATCGTTCCGTTCACTCACCGTCGGATCGGGCGGACCCGTGCAGTGCGAAGCCAATCGCACCAACGATCGCGGCCAGGAACCCCATCGCACTGATGACCAGCCCTCCGGCCATGAGCCCGACGTACCCGACGCCGGCGCCGATGAGCGCAATGACGAGTCCTGCGGCCAGAGCCCCCGCGCCGATTGAAAGGCCGAGCACACGAGGCGGCAGGCGGGACAACATGCTTGCATTCAACCCTCCACTCGCGGCGTCCGGTACCTGATCGGCCAACGGAACTCGTCGAGGCGTGAAGCCGCACATATTAGCCGAGGCCACTTTGCCTGTCGTCGCCGGAACGACGCTCGCGTCGTGAGCGATGTTGACGAATCTGACGGCCCAATCCCAAAGACATGGACAACGCGCTATCGAATCCCCATTGCAGTCGGCACCGAATTCTTGACCGCGCCGTGCTTCTGGCTGCTGTTCACCGGTGGCACGACCGCGAAGTGGATCGGTGGGGTCGGGTTGGCCGCCCTCGTCGTCTGGGTGTTCGTGTATCAAACGCTCTACCGCCGTGGCTACTGACCCATCCGCGGCGGCGTCGCGTCACAGTCCCGCTGACCGAGCGGCTATCGACACGTTGCTGGATCGTGACCGTTGAGCGCTTCCGTATCGGCCATGCTCATCTCGTGGACAAGCGTCAGATCATCGGGGCAGGGCTCGCGCTCGTCTTTGTGGCGCTCCTCGCAGCCTGCAGTGGCACCCCCGCTGATCCCGTCGAAGCCGCTCGGAAACTCGACGGAGCACCGAGCTGGGTACACGTACCGACGGGGAAGGACTGCGGGCAGGTGGAAGTTCACGGGAATGGTGAACTGCCAGGAGAGGCACTGCGATGCCTCGATCAGCTTGCACGTCACGGACGAACTGCCACCCTTGCCTGGATCCAGCGAACAACCGAAGGCGATCCCGTCCCGTTCTTCGCGCAAGTGAATGGCACCGCAGTCAAGGTCGCTTCCACGTCTGCATACGACTCCTACGGTCAGAGCGGTTGGACCGTGTCTAGCTGCGCGGAACTCCTAGCACTGCCAGCGTGTGAGTAGAGCCGGTCAACGCCGCGAACGCCCGGCGAAGGATCCGCCAGCAGGCCGGGCCGGAGATGCTTCCATCGCTTGCCTTGGTGAGCCGTCGACGCTCTCAGCAGCGCGGCGGATCCATCGGCCATGCTCGGATGCATGCAGCGGCTGTGGGCTTGAATTTCGGCTTTCCTGGGCCTGGCGCCCCTGGGCTCTCGCTCTCCTGATCGTGCTCGCGGCTTGCGGAGTCGGGCTCTTCGTGTTGCCACCAGGTGTGCCGACAAAAATCGTCGGAGCAGTGTGCGTCGTTACGGCGTTCGTGGTGTTGATCTTCTCTGAACGAACTGGTCGGTCAGGAATTGTCAGGCTCAGACCTCCCAGTCCGAAAGGTAGGTTCTGCCGCTGAGCAGGCTCGCGAGCTCAGCGTGCACCGTCATGGTCTTGCTCAGGCGGGCGGCCCGGTCCTCGCTGAGCGTGTCTGCTTCCCAGTCCCGCTCCGAGAAGTACGCCGTGTACGGGTTCACCACGCACTTGAAGTCCAACATCAGGGACTGCGTGAGCGCGCCGGTCGCCATGTAACTGTGCGGCAGACCGGCAGCGCACACGAAAGTGACCACTTTGTCGAACCAAGCCGCGCGACGGCCGTCGCCGGTCGCGCCTGTGGCCTCGATGAGCGATTTGACGGTGGACGACGGAGCCCAGTTGTAGATCGGGAACGCCAGCACCACCCCGTCAGCCTCACGGACGAGACTGTGGAGCGCGCCGAACGCATCACTGTCGAACACCCGGTCGTTGTCGAAAGCCGGCAACGCGACCGATGCGAGGTCAATGACGTCGGATCGGTGTCCAGTCGCGGTCAGGAGGGCTGCCGATTGCTCGGCGAGACGGCGACTGCAGCTGGCGGGGTCGAGGCTGCATGAAATGACGGGCAGGCGCAGGGAGACCATCAGGTCACGGTACCGAGTGGTTCGCAGCTCGAACTGGCGCGATCTGTACGGCCGGTGTCACGACGCTCGCTGGTGCCGCAGGACCGAGTCCGATTGGCTGATCGTGTGACCGACAAGGACGTCCGCGACTCTCGCAGAACGGCAACCGACAGCTTCAGCCCCAGGGGGCAGGGTCGCCTGCTGTGGCCTGTGGGAGCGTGGTTCTGGGCACTGCAGTTCGCGGTCCTGAACCCGCTCCTCGCCGTTCTTCTCGTGTCACTCTACGGAGCGACCGCGACCGAGGTCGGCTGGGTCCTCGGTCTTTACAACGTCGGTGGGTTCGTCGCCTCCCTGGTCATCCCGACCCTCGCAGATCGGAGCCGCGACTACCTTCGCCCGCTGGTGTTCTGTGCCGTCGGCGGCGTCGCTCTCGTCGCGGTCCTCAGCGCCACGACGTCGCTGCCCATCGTCGTGCTTGCACTGGTCGTCCTCGGCGGCCCGCCCGGCGTCGGGTCGACGCTGCTGTTCGCGCAGCTCCGCCACGAAGGGGCGCCACCTACGCAAGTCATCCGGACGCGCGCGATCGTGTCCTTTGCCTGGGTGATCGGCCCACCCCTGGCGACCCTCGTCGCCGGTGCGGCAGGCACCCCGGCAGCTCTGGCACTCCTCGCCGGCATCGGGCTGGTCAACGTCACCACCGCGTTCCTGCTGCTCCGCCAACGCCGCCCCGCTCCCGCTGATGACGCGGCATCTCGTCCGCGGTTGCTCGCGCAGCTGCGTGGCTGGAACCGATGGGGTGTCGTCGGTGCGTTCACGCTGCTGCAAGCGACGAACATCGCCACCGTGACGATCGCGACCCTGTTCGTGTCGCACGACCTCGGCGCTCCGATCACCTGGGCAGGTATCGTCCTCGGTGCCGCCGCACTCTTGGAGATCCCCGCGCTGCTGCTCATCGGGCGACTCCAAGAACACCGCTCGACCCGGCTCCTCCTCGCTGGTGGTTGTGCGTGCGGTGTCGCCTACTACGGCCTTGTGGCATTGGTGCAAGAGCCGTGGCAACTCCTGGCATTGCAACCCCTGAACGCCTGGTTCTTCGCCACCGTCGCCGGCCTCGGACTGACCGTGTTCCAAGACGTGTTCCCGAGCCCGGGTCTCGCCTCCGGACTGTTCACGAACACCCGCCGCGCCGGAGCCGTCCTCGCGGGCCTGCTCATCGCCGCGCTCGGCTCGTTCGCCACCCCCTACCGGGCTGTGTTCGTCGCAGCGGCAGTGATCGTGCTCCTCGTGCTCACCGCCTCCGTGGCCCTGCATGCCGCTCGAGGCGAGACGCGTGCCCGCACGGCCTCGCGCTAGGTTCGGGACCGTGACCACTGACAGCGACCACCGGGTAGCGGTGCTCGTCCTCGACGGGGCGAAAGCACTCGACGTCGGGATCGCAGCTCACGTCTTCGCCAAACGCCCGAGCATGCCCTACGAGGTCCGCGTCTGCGCCGAGCACGCGGGGACCGTCGACGGGTGGAACGGACTCGCCTACGCCGTCGGCAATAACCTCGAAACCCTCGCGTGGGCCGACACCATCCTCGTCCCCGGCTACCGGAACCCCTCCGACGTCACCACAGCGGCAGCGGTGATCGCAGCGCTCCAAGCCGCCCACGAGCGCGGTGTCCGGATCGCCGCCATCTCCACCGGCGCGTTCACCCTCGCCGCCGCCGGCCTCCTCAACGGACGACGCGCCACGACGCACTGGCACTACACACACGTCCTCCGCGAGCAGTACCCAGCGGTGGACGTCGACGAGCACGTGTTGTTCGTCGACGCCGGTGACGTACTCACCAGCGCCGGCGCCGCCAGCGGCATCGACCTCTGCCTCCACCTCATCCGCCGCGACCACGGCGTCGCACTCGCGAACCACGTCGCACGACGCCTCGTCAGCGCCCCATACCGCAGCGGCGGCCAAGCCCAGTACGTGCCCCGCAGCATCCCGGAACCCCTGGGCGACGTCTTCGCAGCCACCCGAGCCTGGGCACTCGACCACCTCCAGGACGATCTCTCCCTCGCCGCCCTTGCACGCCAAGCGAACGTGTCGGCGCGGACGTTCTCACGCCGGTTCACGGCCGACACCGGCATCACCCCGATGCAGTGGGTCCTCCGCGCCAGGATCGACCGTGCCAGAGAACTCCTCGAACGCACCGACTTCACCATGACCCAGATCGCCGAAGCGACCGGGCTGCGATCCGACGCAAACCTCCGCCGCCACTTCGGCAGCATCATCGGCACCTCCCCGACTGCGTACCGAACCACGTTCCAGGAATGAATCTCTGTCGCAGAAGCGGATCGGTCACCGGGACATGCATGCTGCAGATCCTGCGACGAGTACAGCGACGTCAGGCCCGGGTCACTTCTTGCGACCGTTGTGGTGTTCGCGCCGACGGCGCATGCTGGCCAGGCGATACCGCGGCCCTTCGGGAGGCCGTCCGCTGGCTCACCAGGTCCTTGAGCGCGCGTCCCCTGATCTCTTTTACGCCTCGTTGCACGACGGAAGCCCATGAGCACGGCGCCGCACACAACCGTCGCCACGATGCCAATGGCCGTGTCGCCGGCCAACTCGCTTCCGGAGTTTGACCAGGGCAGTCCGAGAACCCATTGCAGTGCTGGCCCGCTACGAGTAGCGCTCCGGCCGGCACGACGACGATGAGCAAGGCGCGGCGGCCGCGGCGACGACCGCGAGAACTCCGGCGATTGCGCTCGCGATTCCGAGCACGACCACCCCAGAGCGCGACCCGGTTCTGGCTTCGACGTCGAAGTCGGAGATGGTCACGCGGAGGAGGCCATCGGGCGAGAGCGACGCGCGGAGGGACAGCGCGGTTCCGATGCGGCGGGACAGCAGAACGTGCCAGATCCGTGCCGAGTGTCCTGCGTGAACGAGAGGGCGTGGTCCCGGGCAGACGAAAGCCCCCGGCCGGACCTGATGGTCCTGCCGGGGGCTCCTCGGTGGTGGGCGATACTGGGATCGAACCAGTCTTGCTGGGCGCCGTCGCTCCCCCGCCGTTACGCCGATCTGCCCTGCCAGCACTGGGATCGGAGCGCATGACCACCTACCCGCTGTTACCCTCTAGAGGACACCGTGGGACAGGAGATATCCCACGTTGTCCCACGACGAGGACGGGGACCATGGCGCGACCAAAGGCACGCAAGACGCGAGAGTCGTGGGGGCAGCTCGACCGGCTGCCCAGTGGTCGAATCCGAGCGCGGTACGTCGGACCGGACGGCGAGCGGCACGCGGCACCCACCACGTTCGACAACATGACGGACGCCCGAGGCTGGCTCGCCCAGCAGCGCTCCCGTGTGGTGACGGGCGATTGGCGCCCACCGCGTGCGGCCCTGCAAGCCCACGAGTCACTGGAGGCGTACGCGAGGTCGTGGATCTCGACCAGGACCGGACGAGACGGGGCGCCGCTCCGTGAGCGCACCAGGGTCGAGTACGAGCGGCTGCTGGCTGGGCCTCTGCAGCCGCTACTGACTGCGCCCGTCGCACAGATCACCCCGGTCATGGTGCGCACCTGGTACGCGGGGCTCACGGCCTCGGGCAAGTTGACCCAGGCCGCCCGTGCCTACGGACTACTGCGGGCCATCCTGCAGACCGCGACCGGCGACGGCATCCTGACCGCCAATCCAGCACAGGTCCGCGGCGCTCAGAACGCGACGACGGGTCGCAAGGTCGAGCCACCCACGCTGGAGGAACTTCGCACGATCGTGAAGCACATGCCCGATCACCTGCGGCTCGCCGTGCTCATCGCTGCGTGGGGCGGTCTGCGCTACGGCGAACTGACCGAACTGCGTCGATCGGACGTCACGCTGACCGACTCGACCGTGCTCGTGAGCGTGTCCCGGGCCGTCGTGCACACAGCCGGTGGTTTCAGGGTGGGTCTGCCCAAGTCGGCGGCTGGCGTCCGCGTCGTCGCACTGCCGCCCACCGCCCGCTCAGCCGTGATCGGTCACCTCAACGACCGTGTGGGGCCTGACGCGGGCGCGCTGCTGTTCCCGTCCCGCAGCGGCATGCACCTCGCGCAGTCCACGTTCGCTCGGTCCTGGTATCCGGCACGAGAGGCGGCGGGCCGTACGGACATGCCCTGGCACGCACTGCGCCACTTCGCTGGTACCCGCTACGCCCAGACCGGCGCCACGCTGCGGGAGATCCAGGCGCGGCTCGGTCACTCGACGGTGGCGGCTGCAATGCGGTACCAGGCCGTGACCGGCCGCGACGCCGAACTGGCGGCTCGGATGGCCGATGAGTGAGGACGCAGCAGTGCCGGTAGTGGAGACAACTGGAGTGTCGGTGGCAAGGGCTGCGGTGCAGTCGTGATGCTCACTGCTGCTCAGGCTCGCACGGCCGCCAAGCGCATCGTGGCGCTGCGGAGAGAACTGGCTACAGTCGCGGTCGCTCGTGCCGCTGGGGATGAGGCACAGGCGGACCTTGCGCTCGCCCGAATGGACCACCTCGTGGGCCGCAATGGCTCGCGATCAAAGGGCATGGATACGCCGTAGACCCGTTCCGGTCGTGCGCCCCGTCCTGCGACCGTATAGCCACCCAGCGACGTTCCGAAGGCGCCGCCTCAGTAGTGCACCGAACTGCACAAAGGGGCCTGTCGGAATGCGACAACAGGGGTTCAGTAATGCTCAATGGGAATGTGTAGAGCCACACTCAACAACGTACGAACAACGTGGCGCACTATCGCCGTCGATGCCCGTCTGTGGTATTGTTCTCAGCAGTTGGGAATCGGCCGGGAGCCCCCAACTAGACCGAAATCGCTGACGGCGGGTTCCTCGGACGTAGGTCGTTCATCATCGAGCAGTGCCAAGTCACGGCGCTGCTCTCCGAGCGACTTCACCGGAGGATTCCGTGAGCACACGGACGACCCCAGATCTGTCCATCGCCGACGCAGCGGCGCAGATGGGCGTGGACTACAAGACGATTCGGCGCTGGGTATCGAGTGGCCGCCTGGCCGCCTACCGGTATGGACCGCGACTGGTCCGAATCCGCCAAGCGGACCTCGACGCGCTTGGTAAGCCCCTCGGGCCGGGTGGTCGCTGATGGGGGCGCTGCTCGCGTGGGGCGCCATCCCATGGCTGTTGCTCTTGCTCTACTGGGGAGTCGGCGCCTGGCTCGCCCCACGGGGAATAGAGCGAACCAGGCCAGTCGCCGAGATCCGAAGCCGTCACCAGGGCATTCATCCGCAGCAGTTTCAGTATAGCGACCTACTGCCGGAATCGACCAGTTCGGAATGCGCACCGTGGGCGCGCGGCTAGTGGGCGAAGCGATTGTGTTCGCACAACGTGTGCCGCTCGCTCCGAACGAGTTTCGCTTGCTTGTCTACATGGCACTGACCGCGCTCGACGCCGACGCGAAGCCGCGCTACTTCGCATCGCGGGAATCGTCCGCGTTCGCTCTCGGATTCGCGATTCCCGACGAGCCAGCACCGGGTGATCCGGATGCCGTGAAGATCGAGCGGCAGCGCACCAACGCATTCCAGCGCGTCAAGGTCGCGACGACTGGGCTAGTTCGCCGAGGCGCCATTGCATCGGAACGCAGGGGCCGCGAGGGCCAGCGCGCCGAGTACTCCCTGAGGCTGCGACCTGTGGAGAACGACGATGATCGGTGAGGTGAGGGGTACGTCCGACGTACCCCTGGCAGGTAGGTCCGACGTACCCCTGACAGGTACGTCCAACGTACCGAGAGGGGTACGTACGACGTACCCCCAAGGAGCCACCGAGGAACCACTAGAGGAAAGACACCTAGGAGAAACCTCGCCCAACAGCACCACCTCACGTGGCGCTGTGGACAGATTCGCGAGGTGGAGCACCGAGATCTCCTACGCCACAGCACACGTCCGGGTGCGGGAGGCACGGGGCCGGGCATGCGACCACGAGTGCATCGACTGCGGTCGCCAGGCTGAGCAGTGGTCCTACCGCGGTGACTCGGCCCACGAACTCCAGGGGTGGAACCAGCCCAAGGCTCCGCACTCGTGGATGACCTACGGCCCACATCCAGAGGACTACGACCCTCGGTGCCGCCTGTGCCACGGAGCGTTCGACAGTGCGCGTCGGTGGGAGGCGCGAGCCGCCGCTAGTGACCGATCGGAAGTGTTCGCATGACGCGACAGGGATCACCCTGCCCAGCCGACAGCCGCGCAACATCGTCGGAGCGGCGCCCTGCGCCCGTCTCAGCGGCTTGCGTCGCCGACCTGGCTGCGGAGCACCAGGACGCGATCCTGGCCGCTCAGGCGGCCCAGGAGGCTCAGCAGCGCAAACGGTCCAGGGCACTGGCGCGCTACGAGCGGACGCTGGCCAAGGCGACGACCCGCCCGCAGATGCAGCGAGCGCTCGACCGACTGCTGGCCGATCTCGAACGCGCCGGTGGCAACCGTCCCATCGGCTGACCGCATGACTCACCAGGCCAGCACCACCAACTCACCAACGGGCATCAGCCCAGACAGGAGCACCACCATGACCGAGAACGCTGCACACACGCCCGACACCACCCCGTACGCCGACGCTCAGGTGGCACGAGACGCCGCCGCCCAGGCCGCCGTCAACATGCGCAACGACGACCTGGTGCCCGACGCACTCGACCGAGCGCGAGCCACCGCTATCCGCACGGCCGACGCCGCGCACGCCGAGGTCGCTGCTGCCGCACGCGCAGCCCGCGATGCCCTGACCGGCCCGAGCCGCGCTGACGTGCTCACCGGCCGCGCTCCGGCGACCGCCGACCAGGTGGCGGTGGCCACCATCCAGCGAGCCCAGGTGCAGACGCTGCTCGACCACGGCCGGACCATCCTCGACGTCATCGACGCGGCCGACGAGAACCGGGTGGCTGCCCTGCTGTCGATGGTCGAGACCCTGCCCGACGTCCTGAACGCCACCGAGCCCGACGCCCTGGCCGTCGAACTCCAGGACCGGCTGTTCGATCGGCTCGTGGCTCTCGGCGAAGCGGACGCCGTGGCGGCGAAGCAGCGCGAGGCCACTCTGGCGCCGCTCGCCGCCTGGGCTGCTGTGCTCACCGAAAGCGAGAACGGCGGCGAGGTGACGTCGGGGGCACGCTCGGCGCTGTTCCGCGCGGATGAGGTCGGCTACCAGCGGGTGTTCGCATCGGGCGCGGCGTATGCACTCGACTCGCGGGCAATCGCCCGCCTACGCTCCAGCCAGCTGTAGCAGACCACCGACCGTCGCGAACCGCCGTCGGAGCACGTCCGGGGGCGGTGCGACAGGTCAAGTGGCTTCGCAACAGCCTGATCCGTCGAAACACTCGATCGCCTAGTTCTGCGCTTTGCCGTAGCTGTCAAGGGCGGCGTGATACCGCGACGAAACCTCATCCGAGATGTCGAACGCTATCGTCAGCTGCAATGCGACGGTCTCGCCGCGCTCCAACGTCTCGGTCAGTACATCCATGCGCTTTTGAAGATCGATGATGAAATCCCGGACCGCCTCGACGGGCTGCGCCGCGTAGTCAGCGAGCGCGCGCAATACGGCCCGGCCCTCGCCCGTCGAGGTCGACGCGGAGCGGAGCCGGTACGCCCACGCCAGCAACTCGTCATAGATGAGCAACAGCCGTCCAGCCAGATGCTCGATGAGGTCGGCATCGCCGGGTTCGCCCCGCGCGCCCATCGCCGCGTCCTGGGCTGGACCAAGCAAGAGACTTTCGAAGGTCTCGGTGACGCCCATGATTCGGGCCATTTCCGATTGGAGGTAGTCCATCAGGGCGTCCCCGGGGATGAACTCGCCCCCCAACGCGAAGCCCATGATGTGGTCGTTGTACGCCGACCGACGCTGTTCCAGACCGGCGCTGAGCCAATAGCTGAAAGCGATGTACTCCCAACCCGGCGGACGCTCACCCAAGAGCGTCGCCGCTTCGGCTGGCGACCGTGGGACTCGACCGTTGAAGCGAAGCTCACCATCGGCGCGCGACGCCCCGACCTTCGCCTTGACGGCTTCAGCGACCCCTGCTGGTCCTTCGGCCAGGCCATCAAGGTAAGCCACGGTGCTCCGCACTCCGGGCAGTTTCGTGGAATCGAGGCGGACCGGCAGCAGGTAGGGCGTCGGACTCTCGATGGCCCTCACCAGAACGCTCCGCCGCTCGTGGCGAGTCCATGCCTTCGCCGCGTACTGGGCAGAGACGAACATGACTGCGTAGCGCGCACGTCGCTCGTACACGTCAGCGAAGAACTCCGTGAGATCTTCGCCCCACATCTCGACCTTGGCGTCCTCGTCGTAGAACACCGTCATCCCGCTCGCCTTGACCAGCTTTACGACCTCATCGACGAACTCCCGATCCTCCCCTGCGAACGTCACAGCGATGTCAAAATCATGGTCGGTCATGGTGCCCCTCGGGTCGTCGTGTTCTCAGAGTAGAGGGTCACTCAACGGCGCGGCTACGCCCATGTCTTCGCATCCAACGCGCTGTACTTCCGGGACTTGCGGGCCATCGTTTGCCTGCGCTTCGTGGCGATCCGACCGCCTAGTCTGAGACCCGAACGGCCCACAGTGATCTCACCGCTGCGGGCCGTTCGGCATGCTGGCGCTAGACCTCTTCGATCACGCAGGTCTCCAGCCACCTGGCGATGAGGCTCAGGACAGCCAGCCGTTCCGACGCCTCCACCAGCGTCCACTGCTCGGTCTCATGCGCGGCGGCATTGCGGATGGTCATCTGCACGCCAGCCGTGATGCTCCGCAGGCCCTCGTTCATGGAGCGCACGGTGCGGTCGGTTGGGTCGCCCGGCCATCGCATCCGCGGCTTGCCGATCTCGGGCGGTCGCTCGGAGAACGTCTCCTGCCACAGCGCGGTCTCCGCGATGCCGTTGCGTCCGGTGCGAGCCTTCAACTGCCCCACCAGAGCTTCGGCGGCCCCTGCCACCGCCTGCCGGTAGTGACCGTCGCGCCACATGGCCCGGGCGGCGCCCCACACCAACGGGTGCATCGCCTCGGCGCTCACCGTCGGCACCGCGTTCGCCTCTGCCTCCGCGATGTGCACTTCGAGCCGGCCAAGCATCTGTCCGCACGCCGACAGGATGTTCTCGGGCTCCAGGACGGGCTTCGGGCCGAGGATGGTTGACCATGCCGCGACTGGATCGACCACGCCCATGCCCTGCACCTCGTAGCGCGTTCCTGTGATGGCGACCGCAGCGCCAGCACGGCCAGATGCGATCTCCACGCGACGCTGCGAGGTGGCGTACTCAGCGTCGGCTACGCCTTCGCGCCTGTAGACGGCAGGCAAGATCCCGCGGGCCAGGGTGTTCGGCTCGTGCATCGTCAGGAACTCCCGCAGGGCCGCCTCGAACTCGGCAACCGCATCGACCAGGCCGCGAAGGTACGCGGGAGAGTGCTTCTTGCTCATGCCGTCAGAGTGGCACAGAGCTCCGACACCGAATCACCCGGTCGATTGCGAAAAATGCGCGTGCGCCCGTACGCGTACGCGAGGTCGCTCACTGTGGTGGGAGACCGACGCCCACACGTGCCATTCGCTGGCCGTATTCCCACATATGTCCCACGGCCGCCGTAGCCAACAAAAAAACCCCCGGTGAGACCGGGGGTTTTGTGTGGGCGATACTGGGATCGAACCAGTGACCTCTTCCGTGTCAGGGAAGCGCGCTACCGCTGCGCCAATCGCCCAGATTCCCTGTCTGAACCGGAGTTCGCACAGGATCTGGAGGGTGTTGCTGGAGGTGGGGACGGGATTCGAACCCGCGTGGACGGCTTTGCAGGCCGCTGCCTAGCCTCTCGGCCACCCCACCATCGAGGTTCACGTCTCCGTGAGTACCCGAACGGTGGGATACCCTCTGGTGAGTCGCGAGGCTTCGAGAAGCCCCACACTCGAGCGGATGACGAGATTCGAACTCGCGACCCTCACCTTGGCAAGGTGATGCGCTACCACTGCGCCACATCCGCACTTGTCTTTCCGCTGTCGCGGCGACGACGTAAACTCTATACGAACCCGGGGGCTTCCGCCAAAATCCTTCCCGTTCACCGGGCGTGTCCCCCGAGTTCATGCGGATCCGGCCGGTACGGCACCCTTCGCACGGTGCGCCTTTCGCCGGCTGGTGCGCGGTTGCGTGCTTCGTGGCCGCTTACGGCGCCGCACCGTGCGATCAAGCTCGCACCGGGGCGCCGACACGGCACTGTGCGACCACGTACGGACACGGCACCGTGCGACCGCCGCACACGCGCGACCCACGCGCCACACCCGGGCAGCGCGTCGTGTTCGATGCACCGCCGGACTTCCGCTAGTATCGATCCGCACGAACAGTGCAGGGGGCGATTGGCGCAGTTGGTAGCGCGCTTCGTTCACACCGAAGAGGTCATCAGTTCGAGTCTGGTATCGCCCACCCTTGAGACAGAGCCCGACGCAGCAGCGTCGGGCTCTTGTCATCTCACCAGGCCGCAGCACGCGGGCCACACCATCAGCACGATCGGACGAAGGGGCGCATGACCGACGTCGACCTCGAGTTCGCCCGGGTCCGAGCGGTCCTCGACCGTCCGACCCTGCGCCTCATGTCCCGCCCGACGAGCGCGACGGTCCTTGCCGTGTTCCGCACGGTGTTCGACCGCGACGTCCAGTACGTCCCCGCCGACCGCATGCACCTGCAGGTCGAGGAACACGTCGCCCGCCTGCAGGCGTCGGGCGCGCGCGTCCCCGCGAGCGAACAGCATGAACACCACGAACACCACGAACAAAGCGAGCCGGACCCCCGACCGAACGGCCGCGCCCTCTGCCGCGAGTGGGTGGCGGCCCAGTGGCTCGTCCGCTCCAACTCCCCCGACGGCGACGAGCAGTACTCCCTGACGAGCCACGCGCTCGAGGCTCTGAGCCTCGTCGACGCCCTGTCCGCCGACCGTGCCCTGATCAGCGAGAGCCGCCTGGCGATGATCGTCGACGCCGTGCACCGCTGGGCCGCCCGCGCCGAGCCGGACCCCGACGTGCAGATCCGCCGCATCGACGCCCAGATCGCCGAACTGCAGGCGGAGCGTGAACGTCTCGAGCACGGTGACGACGTCGTCACCGTCGAGGACGACCGGATGCGCGACGGGTACACGAACATCTCCGACCTGATCCGGCAGCTCCCGAGCGACTTCAAGCGCGTGGAAGAGGCCGTGGCGACGATGCACCGCTCGATCGTCGAGGACTTCCGGCAAGAGGTGCGCCCGATCGGCGAGATCCTCGACGACTACCTGGCCCGCACCGACAACCTCATGCAGGCCACGCCCGAGGGCCGTGCGTTCGAGGGCGCCTTCGAGCTCCTGCGCGACGACGCCCTGCTGCTCCGCCTGCGCGACGACATCGCGACGATCCTGTCCCACTCGTTCGCCGACGGGCTCGGAGCCGGCGAGCGGCGGGCGTTCCGGAACACGGTGACGATCCTCCGTCAGGGCATCGAGGACGTCCTCGCCCAGCGGCGTCAGCTCACCGCGACGCTGCGCGACCAGATCGTCGCCCACGACGTGGTCCGCGACCGCGAGCTCGACGCCGTGATCCGGTCGATCAACCGCGGGCTCGCCACCCTGATGGACCAGGGTGGCGCGCGCGACCGCATCCCGCTCCCGCTGCTGCCGGCATCGGCCGAGGTCGGCACCCTGCGCGAGCGCTTCTACGACCCGGACGCTGAGTCGGTGCCCCCGCCCATCGAGGAGCCCGACGACGACGTCTTCGAGGACCTCGACGTCGAGATGCTCCGGCGCCACGGCGGTCCGCTCCTGACCGAGCTGCGTGCCGCGCTCCGGTTCGCGGAGGCCGACTCGAGCGTCGACGCCTTCCACGGGTTGCCGCCCGAGCAGCGCCGCCCCGTCGAGCTCTTCGGCCTCGCCCACCTGCTCACCGGCCGCGACGACTTCGAGTCCGCCGCGCACATCGCCGAGCACCGGACGGTTCGTCCGGACGGCAGCCCGGTCACCTTCCACATGCCCACCGCTGCGCTCGCTGCCGAGCACGCGCCGGTCGGCGATCCCCACGACGACAACGCACAGGAGGCACGGTGAGCGACACGACACCGGCACCGGTCGACGAGACGTTCCCCTACGACGACCCCGCATCGGTGATGCAGGACGACGAGCGCGACGAGTCCAGCTTCGCCCTCTTCGAGGGCGACGAGGGCCGGCTCGACGAACACCAGCGACGCGCCCTGGTCGCGCTGCTCCGGCACTCGTACGTCAGCTCCCGCACGCACCCCGACGAGTGGCGTGCCGTCCTCGACGCCGAGTACCAGCTGCGGTCGCGCCTGAACGACCTGTTCCTCGAACTGCACGTCGACCGTGACCGCGAGGTCGCCTGGAAGCGCCAAGCGCGCTCGGAGAGCCAGCGCCGCACGTTCCCGACGCTGCTGCGTGACCTGCCGTACACCCGCGAGGAGACGATCGTCCTCGTCTACCTGCGGATGCGCCTGCGCGCCGACGCTCGACCGGGTCCGGACCAGGTCGTCGTCGACCGCTCCGAGATCCTCGGGCACGTCGCCGGGTTCCGGCCGGCGACCGCGACCGACCGCACGCGCGACGAGGGTCGGGTGACCAAGGCGATCGAGCGCCTGGTGACGGCTCGCATCCTCATCCGCACCTCGGACCCGGACCGCTTCCGGGTGGCGAGCGTCGTCGAGGTGTTACTCCCGCTCGAGCGCCTGCTGGAACTGGACACGTGGCTGCGGACCACCACCGCGCAGGAGGACCCGGCCACGCCGGGTGGCGAGCCGACCGACGGAGCCGACACGGGCCTCCCGGCTGACGGCGAAGCCGAGACCGACACCGACGACGACGGCGAGACGGAAGCATGACCGACACCTTCGCGATCCCCGCCCTGTTCGACACGGTCGCGCAGTGGCGCGCCGAGTCGATGCAGGTCGTGAACTGGGGCGGCTTCCACGGCCACCGCCAGGTGGAATTGTCCGGCACCGCGACCCTCATCTCCGGCGCGTCCGGAACCGGCAAGTCGACGCTGATGGACGCGTACCTGGCCGTGATGATGCCGTCCGACGTGCCGTTCAACGGTGCCTCGAACGACGCGACGACCGGGCGCGCTCGCAGCGCCGACCAGCGCAACCTGCTCACGTACCTGCGCGGCAAGGTCGACACCCGCCGCGACCCCGAGTCCGGTGCGCTGCGCGACGTGAACCTGCGCGGCGACGACCAGACCACCTGGGGCGCGGCCGCCGTGACGTTCCGGAACGACGACGAGCGGCGCTTCACGGTGCTGCGGGCGTACATCGTGCCGAAGCGCGCACGGGGCGTCGGCGACATCCAGATGACCATGGCGACGGTCGACGACACCTTCGACCTGCGCCGGCTCGAGGAGTTCGTGCCGACGCGGTTCCACCACCTCGAGCTGACCGGACGCGTGCCCGGGCTCGTGATCCGCGACACCTACCAGGAGCTCGCGTACACACTGCAGACCCGGCTCGGCATCGGCGACTCCGGTGGTGGCAACCGGGCCATGCGCCTGCTCGCCCGCATCCAGGCCGGGCAGCACCTGCCGACGGTCGACGCGCTGTACAAGTCGCTCGTGCTCGAGACCCCGGGGACCTACGAGGCCGCAGACCGTGCCCTCGCGCACTTCTCCGCGCTCGACGAGGCGTACGAGGCGATGGACACCGAGGAGCGCAAGGTCCGCATCCTCTCCCCCATCACCGAGCTGCACACCGAGATCGAGCGGTCCCGCGCCGCGGCCGAGGCCCTGGACGGCATCGCCACCGGCGCCGAGGTCTCCCCGTTCGCGCACTGGACCGCGTCGCGCAAGCGCGACCTGCTCGACGCCGAGGTCGACCGGAACGGCCGCGAACGCACGGCATCGCGTGCCGAGGTCGCCGCTGCCGAGGCACGGCACGCCGCGGTCGAGATCGAACTGCGCGACGCCGAGGCCCGGCTGCGCGACCAGGGCGGCAACGCGCTCGCCCAGCTCGAGGACCGCATCGACCGCCGGACCCGGGAGCGCGACGCCGTCGTGCGCACCCGGACGACCTTCGACGAGCGGACCGCCGTGCTGGGTGTGTCGGTGTCGACCGAGCAGGACTTCACCGTGGTCCAGCGCGCCGCGCACGAGTTCCTCGGTGCGTACACCGCTTCGCGTTCGTCGTTGGACGACCGCCGCGACGCCCTGACGCGCGAGGAGTACCCGCTGCTCGACCGGGAGCGCTCGCTGCGCCAGGAGCGACAGTCGCTCGAGCACCGCCAGGGTGCGATGCCGCTGCCGATGCACGAGGCCCGACTCGCGATGGCCCGCGCCGCCGACATCGACCCCGCCGACCTGCCGTTCGTCGCCGAGCTGCTCGACGTCCAGCCCGGCGAGGAGCGCTGGCGCACGGCGATCGAGTCCGTCCTGGCCCCGGTCGCCCGGACGCTGCTGGTCGACCAGGACCGCCTCGGTGCGTTCAGCGAGGCGATCGACGCGCTCCGACTGCCGGTCCGAGTGCAGTTCGAGGGCGTGCCGACCGGACCGCACCTGGACCTCGACGGCGACCCCGCGATGGTGTCCGGCAAGCTCGCCATCAAGCAGTCGCCCTTCAGCACCTGGGTGCGCGAGCGGATCGAGTCCGACCGCACCGACGCGCGCTGCGTGACCGACGCCTCGGAGCTCGGCGGCGGTGGGCGACGCGTCACCGAGTCCGGGCAGCTCCGCGACGGCCGTCGAGGTGCGCACGGCGACCGCCGTCAGGCCAACGTCATCGGCTTCACGAACGAGGCACGTGTCGCCGCTGTCGAGCAGGAACTCGCGTCCATCGCGCAGGACCTCGCCACGCTCGAGGCACGGCGCACCGACGTCGCGCAGGACCTCACCGCGCTCGACGTGCTCCGCGCCGCGCACCAGCACGTGGTCGACGTGACCTGGGACGCCATCGACGTCCATGGTGTCGAGACCGCACTGGCTCGTCTCGACGAGGAACGGCAGGCGCTGCTCGCCGCCGACGACGGCCTGCGGACCCTGCGCGCCTCGGTGGCCCGACTGCGGAAGTCGCTCGACGAGACCGCCGACCGTCGCTCCGCCGCCCGGCTCTCCGTGCAGCGGCTCGAGGAGCGGCACGCCGTGCTCGTCGACGGGCAGGACGCCGCCGCCGAGATCCTGTCGCGTTTCGACGACAGCCCGGAGTCGTTGCCCGACGACGAGCAGTCGCGACTGCTCGCCGAGGCGTTCGCCGAGGTCGGTGCACCGGACGGTGTGGACGGTTTCGACGATGCCACCCGACGGCTCCGACGCCGGCTGGAGGAACGGCTGTCGCAGGCGCTCGACGGCGCCGCAGCGGCCTCGGCGTCGCTGACACTCACGTTCCAGCGCTACCAGGACGCCTGGCCGGACCCGAACCTCGGCACCGGGGTCGCGTCGTACCCGGACTACCACGCCATCCTCGACCAGATCGTGGCGACCGGCCTGCACGCCCGCCGCACCGAGTGGCGTCGACGGCTGTCGCAGTGGAGCGGTGAGGACTTGGTGCCGCTCGCCGGTGCGTTCGACCGCGCCGTCGTGGAGATCGAGGAGCGCCTCGAACCGGTCAACGAGATCCTGCGGGACCTGCCGTTCGGCGCCAACCGCGACCGTCTGAAGATCCAGATCCGCCGGGTCACGCGCGAGGACGTCACCGCGTTCCGCCGCGAGCTCCGAGCCCTGTCGGCCTCGGTCGACTCCGAGCTGACCGACGACGTGCTCGAGACCCGGTTCCGCCGACTCCGACGCTTCATGGCCGTCATCCGCCCCGACCCCGACGCGGCCCGTGGCCGCACCACCCAGCGCGACGCGGTGCTCGACGTCCGGCGGCACATGGAGATCACCGCGGTCCGCTACGACACGGCCGGCAAGGACCTCGGCGTGTACTCGTCGCTCGGCGACAAGTCCGGTGGCGAGACGCAGGAACTCGTGGCGTTCATCGTCGGTGCGGCCCTGCGGTACCAGCTCGGCGACGAGACGCGTCCTCGGCCCCGGTTCGCCCCGGTGTTCCTCGACGAGGCGTTCATCAAGGCGGATTCGGAGTTCGCCGGCCGTGCGGTCACCGCGTGGCTGCGGCTCGGGTTCCAGCTCGTGGTGAGCGCGCCGCTCGACAAGGTCACGGCGCTCGAGCCCTCGATGGAGCGGCTCCTGTCGATGCGGAAGCACCCCGACACCGGTCACTCGTCCATCACCGAGATCGCCCGGGTCCCCGCTGACGCCTGACCGCGGGGCGTGGCGCCCTGCGCGCTGCGCGCCGTCCCCGAGGTTCCGAAACCTTGGCATCTCGGGCGCCCCAACGGGCATCCGTGGAACCCGGACGGCACACAGGCGGCATGTCATGGAACCTCGGCGTCGCCCGGGCCGTGCGAGCCCGGCCCCGCCGTCCGCGCCACGTCCGACGCCCGAGGTTCCAAGATCTCGGAACCTCGGGCGCCCCTGCGGGCATCCGTGGAACCCGGGCAGCACGCACGCGGCATGTCATGGAACCTCGACGGCACGCACGCGGCATGTCGTGGAACCTCGGAACCTCGGAACCTGGGAGCGGAGGACGGAGCGGGCTGATCGGCGAGCACGCTACGGTGATGGCGTGTTCGGACGCCGCTCCCCCAAGCCCCGCCCCGACGACGCCCCAGGCCTCGGCATCGGTGCGCTCGTGCAGGTCATCGACTCCGCGCAGGGCGGTGAGCAGTGGGCGGACGAGCCGATCGGGGTGATCGTGGCTCCCGGTGGCAACCAGATCGTCGGGTACCCCGGCGTCGGCGAGCCCCTGTCGTGGACCGTGGCGTTCGAGGAGCCCGTGTACACGAAGGACGGCCGCGGCCCCTTCGAGCGCGCGACCGTCCTGAGTCGTCAGTTGGTGCCGATCACGACCGGCAGCGGCGAGTAGTCAGCCGGCCAGCCGGTGAGCGGCTCAGTACTCTTCGGAGCCGCTCTTCATCATGGCGGCCACTGCCATGCAGCAGCCCACACCACCGAGGACGCCGATGCCGATGATGATGCCGGCGATGAGTTCGAGCATGGGGTGACTCCTTGGTTGCTTCGGCCGTGTGGCTTCCCCCAGGCTAGCGGATGACGCGACGGATCAGCGGATACCGCGCATGAGCCGCAAGACCGGCTTGGCCAGGACGAGCAGCGCGACGCCGACCGCCACGGCGACGAGCCCGAGGATCGTGAAGTACGGCGCCTCGTGCGCGGGGTCGTAGTACTGCGACAGCACCCCGGTGACGGCGGTTCCGAGCGACACCGACAGGAAGAACAGCGCGACCATCTGCGTCTGGAACTTCGGTGGGGCGAGCTTCGTCGCGACGGACTGCCCGACGGGCGACAGCAGGAGTTCGGCGAGCGTGAAGACGAGCAGGATGCCGACCAGGGCGAGCAGCGGCGTGCCGTTCTGCCCGGAGCCGACGAAGGGCAGGAAGAGCAGGAAGGCGACGCCCATGATGCCCGTGCCGAGCGCGAACTTCGTCGGGGTGGACGGCTGGCGGTCGCCGAGCTTGGTCCAGAGCGCCGCGAAGACCCCGGACAGCACGATGATGAAGACCGGGTTGATGGACTGCACCCACGACACCGGCATCTCCCATCCGAACAGCGACCTGTTCAGGCGCTCGTCCGAGTAGACCGTGACCACCGTGAACTGCTGCTGGTAGAGCGACCAGAACACCGCGCTGCCGATGAACAGCGGGATGAACGCGAGGACGCGCGAGCGTTCCTGGGCGGTGATGCCGCTGGTCAGGATGACGACGAAGTAGCCGATGGTGGCGACGATGACGATCGCGACGACGACGGTCGGCAGGTTGCCGACGTTCAGCAGGCCTGTCAGGACGGCGACCGCGATCACGACCAGGGCGACGACGACCGCGACCCCGATCAGCGGCAGGCGTCGGCGGTCCACCGGGTTCGTGACGTGGCGGACCGTGTCTGGGAGGTTCTTCCGACGGATGGCGTACTGCACCAGGCCGGCTGCCATGCCGACGGCGGCGAGCCCGAAGCCGAAGTGGAAGCCGAGGGAGCTCTGCAGCAGGCCGGTCAGGAGCGGCCCGAAGAACGCGCCGAGGTTCACGCCGAGGTAGTACAGCGAGAACCCGGCGTCACGGCGGGGGTCGTCGCGGGCGTAGAGTCCGCCGACGATGGTGGTGGCGGTCGCCTTGAGCCCGCCGGACCCGAGCGCGATCAGCACCAGGCCGACACCGACGCCGCCCACCCCGGGGATGAGCGCCAGGGCGATGTGGCCGAGCATGACGACGATCGCGCTGCCGAACAGCGTGCGGTCGGCGCCGAGCAGTCGGTCGGCGATCCACGCGCCGATGATCGTGAACAGGTACACGGCGCCGCCGTAGGCCCCCATGATCCCGGCGGCGACGCCCTTGTCGATCCCCAGTCCGCCCTGCGAGACCGTGTAGTACATGTAGATGAGGACGATGCCCTGCATCCCGTAGAACGAGAACCGCTCCCAGAGCTCCACCGCGAACGGTGTCGACAGTTCGAACGGCTGTCCGAAGAAGGTGCGTTGGGGCTTGGGATCGTGTCCCGTGGTGGAGCCTGACATGTCGGCCAGTCTGCCCCGCGGGCCGGTGGCGCGCCCAATCGTCGATGGGTGCTCAACAAATCCGACGGTCGCGCCACTTGGAGGGTTCCCACGGCCAGACCCCCACGGACGGACCGCCGGTTGTCCGAGCCACACCGCGTTCGTCTGGCTGTCGGCGGCGGTGTCTAGCGTGGGGAAGGCAACACCGGACACCGCAGTTCAGGAGGACTCCGACCATGGTCGACACCGCATCCGCGCAGCACACCGGCATGCCCACGGCGAAGCACGACGCCGGCGAGAAGGCGAGCAAGAACGCCAGCGAGAACCCGAGCAAGAATGCCAGCGGGAACCCGGGCAAGAACGCGAGCAAGCACACCGACCTCCGCATCGACGTGGACCTGGTCGAGACGATGCTGCTCGGCCGCTGGGCCGAGGACCGACGGATCTCCCGCCGACTCGTGCTCGACCCCGCGCTGCACAAGACCGAGGGGCTCGGCACCATCGAGCACCGCGCCCGCGCGTTCGAGCAGCTGCAGATCCTCGTCGACGCCGGAGCGATCCAGCGCCCGTACCCGCCCGAGCTCGGCGGCCAGGACAACCACGGCGGCAACCTGGCGGCGTTCGAGGAGATCACCACCGCCGACCCCTCACTGCAGATCAAGGCGGGCGTGCAGTGGGGCCTGTTCGGCTCCGCAGTGCACCACCTCGGCACCGCGCGGAACCACGAGGAGTTCCTGCCGGGCATCATCGGGTTCGACGTACCGGGGTGCTTCGCGATGACCGAGACCGGCCACGGGTCGGACGTGCAGAACATCGCGACGTCGGCGACCTACGACCAGGCGACGCAGGAGTTCGTCGTGCACACGCCGTTCCGCGGGGCGTGGAAGGACTACATCGGCAACGCTGCCCTGCACGGCAAGGCCGCCGTCGTGTTCGCGAAGCTCGTGACCCAGGGCGTCGACCACGGGGTGCACGCGTTCTACGTGCCGCTCCGCGACGACGACGGTGCGTTCCTGCCCGGTGTCGGCGGCGAGGACGACGGCGTCAAGGGCGGCCTGAACGGCATCGACAACGGCCGGCTGCACTTCGACCACGTACGGGTCCCCCGCACGAACCTGCTGAACCGGTACGGCGACGTCGCCGAGGACGGCACCTACAGCTCACCGATCGACTCCCCCGGACGCCGGTTCTTCACGATGCTCGGCACCCTGGTGCAGGGCCGCGTCTCGCTTGACGGCGCCGCGGTCGTCGCGCAGAAGATCGGGCTGCAGATCGCCCTGACCTACGCCATGCAGCGTCGGCAGTTCCCGACGTCCGGCGGGGTCGAGGGCGTCCTGCTCGACTACGGCCGGCACCAGCGCCGACTCATCCCGCGGCTGGCGACGGTGTTCGCGCAGTCGTTCGCCCATGAGCAGCTGCTCCGCACGTTCGACGACGTCTTCAGCGGGCGCGCCGACACCCCGGAGCGCCGCGAGGACCTGGAGACCCAGGCCGCCGCGTTCAAGTCACTGTCGACGTGGTCCGCGCTCGACACCCTGCAGGAGTGCCGCGAGGCCTGCGGCGGCGCGGGCTTCCTCGCCGAGAACCGTCTGACGAGCCTGCGCGCCGACCTCGACGTCTACGTGACGTTCGAGGGCGACAACACCGTCCTGCTGCAGCTCGTCGGCAAGCGGCTGCTCACCGACTTCCGGAAGCAGGCGCCGCGCGACCCGGCGTCCACCGCGAAGTTCGTCGCCGCCCAGGTGGGCGCGAAGCTGGCTGATGCCTCGGGCATCCGTCGTCTCGGGCAGACCGTCGCGGACCGGGGCTCGCTCGCCGCGAGCGTCACCGACCTGCAGGACCCCGCGACGCAGCGCGCACTGCTCGCGGGTCGGGTGGACAGCATGGTCACCGAGATCGGGCTCCGGCTGAACACCGCTGGCAAGGACCGCGCCCGCCAGGCCGTCCTGCTGAACCGGTCCCAGCACGAGCTCATCGAGGCTGCACGGGCACACGCCGAGCTCATGCAGTGGGACGCGTTCACCGAGGCGCTCGAGGCCGTTCCGGAGGGCGACACGCGTCGGGTGCTCGTCTGGCTCCGCGACCTGTTCGCGCTGGGACTGCTCGAGCAGCACCTCGACTGGCACCTGCTGCACGGGCGACTCACGGCGCAGCGTGGCCGCGCGGTGTCGGCCTACATCGACCGCCTGGTCGCCCGGCTCCGTCCGGTCGTCCCGCAGCTCATCGAGACGTTCGGTTACGAGCCCGGCCACGTCCGTGCGCCGATCGCTCTCGGTGAGGAGCAGGCCCGCCAGGACGAGGCGCGTGCGTGGTTCGCCGCCGAAGCGGCAGCCGGCCGACTGCCCGAGCAGGAGAAGAAGCCCCGCCGGTAGCGACTACTCGGTCGGGTCCGTCCGCTGGGCGGACCCACCGAGCGCCGCGGACCCACCGAGCGCCGCACGCAACCGCGCCTCGGCGTCGTCTCCGGAAGCACCGGAGGCGCCGGCGGCAGCAGCGGCCTCGGCGTTCGCCTCGGCGACCGCGCGCACGACCTCTTCGCGCTGGATCTTCACACCGCGCGGTGCGTCGATGCCGATCCGGACCCCGTCGCCCCGGGCGTCGAGGACCGTGATGACGATGTCGTCACCGACGAGGATCCGCTCGCCGACCTTCCGCGTGAGTACCAGCACCCGCTCAGCCTAGCGACACGACAGGGAGCCCCAGCAGGTCGACGGACTCCGGCGTGGCGGTCTCGCCCGCACCGATCGCGACGACGCCGGCCACCGGCAGCCGTCCGGCCACCGCGGCCACCATGGCCGCGGAGTCCTCGGGCTTCCGTCCCACGTCCACGACGACCCACACCTGGTCGGCCTCGACGCCGTCGCCGGTCGCCCGGTCGTCCCACGCGGCCACGGCGAGCACGGCGTGCCCGTCGCGGACGCCGTCGGCACGCGCGAGGATCGCGGACCGTCGGTCGGCCGCGTCCGTCGGCCGCAGCGCGTACCGCACCGCGAACAGCCCGGCAGCCGCGTCGACGTCGTTCGGCCGGCCCACCAGCAGGACCAGGTCGCCGTCGGCGGACCGCACGGACGGACGCGCAGCGCGCACCGCGGCAGGGGCGGACCGCAGCGCCGGTGCCGTGGAGCGGGCCACGCGCCGACCGGACACGGTGTCGGGAGCGGTGGCCGGGCCTCCTGGCAGGGTCTCGGTGACGGCCTGGAGGCGCGGGTCGACGTCCGCAGACGCGTCCGACTCCGGCAGCGCGCGCGTCGGGCGCGGGGCGCTCCCCGTGATCCCGTCCGCCACGAAGCCGTCGAGCACCGACGCGAACGCGTCGGCACGGGTGGCCTGGGTGCGGTCGCTGCCGGCGATGCGGGCCTCGGCCTCCTCGGCGTCGGCGAGCAGCGCCGCGATCCCGATCCGCTGGACGGGCGAGTCCGCGATCACGACGCGCGCGGTCGGGGTCTCCCCCGGTTCCGGCACCTCGACGGTGGCCTCGACGTGCGCCTTGCGGAACAGGCCGCCGATGCCGGGCGTGGTGACCCGCTCGGCGGCGACGATGCGGGCGCCCGCGCCGAACTCGGTCCGGACGGCGTCGCGGACCTCGTCGAGCGTGGCGCCGTTACGCTGCAATCGGGTCGGCGGCACGGACCACTCCCACGGTCTCGATGGTGGATCCAGCGGCGGTGGCCTCCTGGTATGACAGCACCGGGAGTCCGTTCGACTGGGCTGCGACCATGCGGTGCACGGCCGGGCGGAGCTGCGGGGCGCAGACGAGCACGGCGGACAGGCCCTGGTCCTCCACGGAGCGCACGGCGTCGCGGACGGAGCCCAGCACCTGCTCGATGCGGTGTGCGTCGAGCATGATCTGGCTGCCCTGCTCGGACGGTCGAAGGCCCTCGAGCATCGACTGCTCGAGCAGCGGGTCGATCATGATGACGCGCAGGGTGCCCTGGTCGGTGTACCGGGCTGCGAGGGCGGGACCGAGGGCGGCGCGAGCGGCCTCGACCAGGCCCTCGGGGTCGGTGGACGCCTTGGCGCGGAGGGTGAGTGCCTCGCAGATCCGGCCGAGGTCGTTGATCGGCACGCGCTCGGCGAGCAGCCCCTGCAGCACGCGCTGGAGCTCGGCCATCGACAGCATGCTGGGGACGAGTTCCTCGACGGCGGCCGGGTTGACCTGCTTGACGCCCTCGGTCAGGACCTTGACGTCCTCGCGGGTGAGCAGGCGCGCGGCGTTGTCGCCGATGACCGCCTGCAGGTGCGTGACGAGCACCGAGACCCGGTCGATCACGGTCGCGCCGGTCATCTCGGCGGCGTGCCGGAGCTCGGCGGGCACCCACTTGCCGGTCAGGCCGAACACCGGCTCGATGGTCGAGGTGCCGGGCAGGCCGTCCAGGTGGTCGCCGAGGGCCAGGACGCTGCGTGCCGGGGCGGTGCCGCGGCCGGCCTCGACGCCGGCGATCCGGATGGCGTAGGTCGACGGCGGCAGGTCGATGCTGTCGCGGGTCCGCACCGGCGGCACGACGATGCCCATGTCGACGGCGATCTTCCGGCGAAGGGCACGGACGCGGCCGAGCAGGTCGTCGGAGGCACCGGACACCATGTCGACCAGGTCGGGGGCGAGCAGGATCTCGAGGGCGTGGACGCGCATCTGCTCGATGAGGTCCTCAGGGGTGTCGCCGGACGGGGCGGCGGCTTCGAGGGCCTGCTGCTCGGCGGCGGCCGACTCGGCGTTCGCGGCGTTCCGGCCGATGCGCCACGCGGTGAACAGCAGCGTCGCACCGACGAGCAGGAAGGGCAGGATCGGCATGCCGGGGATGAACCCCATCGCGACGGCGGCGACGCCGGCGATCATCAGGGCGTTGCGCGACTGCGACAGCTGGGTGGCGGCGGACGCACCCATCTCGGACTCCGCGCCGGAGCGGGTCACGATCATGCCGGTGGAAACCGCCATCAGCAGGGCCGGGATCTGCGTGACGAGACCGTCGCCGATGGTCAGGATGCCGTACTTCGACAGGGCGTCGGTGGCGGAGAGCCCGTTCTGCAGCATGCCGATCGCGATGCCGCCGACCAGGTTGATGATGATGATCAGGATGCCGGCGATCGCGTCGCCCTTGACGAACTTCGAGGCACCGTCCATCGCGCCGTAGAAGTCGGCCTCGGCCGACACCGCGGCACGGCGGTCCTTCGCCTGCTGGTCGGTGATGAGTCCGGCGTTCAGGTCGGCGTCGATCGCCATCTGCTTGCCGGGCATGGCGTCGAGGGTGAAGCGGGCACCGACCTCGGCCACGCGCTCGGCGCCCTTCGTCACGACGACGAACTGGATCACGATGAGGATCAGGAAGATCACCGCGCCGATGATGATCGACCCGGACACGGCGACGTGGCCGAACGCCTGGATGACGTCGCCGGCGAAGCCCTCGCCGAGCACGAGCCGCGTCGACGCGACGTTCAGGCCGAGGCGGAACAGCGTCGCGACGAGCAGCAGCGACGGGAACACCGAGAAGTCGAGCGGCTTCTTCACGAACAGCGTCGTGAGCAGGATCACCAGCGCCAGCAGGATGTTGATGATGATCAGGAAGTCGAGCAGGAACGACGGCACCGGCAGGATCAGCAGCAGGATGATGCCGACGATGAACACCGGGACGACGAGCTTCGGCAGGTCCTTGCGGTTCATGCGGGGAGTCCTTCGGTCGGGGTCTCGGCGAGGCGCGGTGCGCGGAGCTTGCGGGGGCGGAGGTCACCGGTCAACGTGGCCGGGTCGATGACGCTCGCGACCTCGTCGGGCGTGGTTGGTCTCGGCGGTGCGTGGGTGCCGGCCGCTGCGCCGCGGGCCTTCAGTGCCATCACGAACGACAGCACCCGGGCCACCGGCGTGTACAGGTCGACGGGGATCTCGTGGCCGAGCTCGCACGCGGCGTGCAGCGCTCGGGTGAGCGGGACGTCGCGGACGATCGGCACGCGGCCCTCTTCCGCTCGGGCACGGATGACATCGGCGACCGGTCCGGCGCCCTTCGCGACCACCCGGGGCGCGGCCTTGCCCGGCTCGTACTTGAGCGCGACGGCGTAGTGGGTCGGGTTCGTCATGACGACGTCCGCCGTGCCCACGGACGCGATCATCCGGTTGCGGCTCATCGCGAGCTGGCGGGACCGGCGCTGCCCCTTGACGAGCGGGTCGCCGTCGCTCTTCTTGTGCTCGTCCTTGACCTCGCGCTTGGTCATCATCGTGCGCTTGCGGTTCCGGCGGATGACCACGAGCACGTCGATCGCGGCGAGCACGAGTCCTGCGACGATGGCGGCGCGGAGCAGGGTGCCCGCGCCGTCCGCGGCCGCCTCGAGCACGGCCGACAGCGGCAGCGAACCGCTCGTCATGAGCACGGGCATCAGACCCTGCACCGCGAACCAGAGCACGAGCCCGACGACCGCGGTCTTCAGCAGGGCCTTCGCGCCGTTCCAGAGCGCCTGCACACCGAACACGCGCTTCAGGCCCGCGATCGGGTCGAAGTGCGACGCCTCGGGCGCGAGCTTCCGGAGGTGCACCCCGCCCTGGGCGACGGCGGCGGCGGTGACCGCGACGAGCACCACCGCGAGCATCGGGCCGAGGGTCGCGCCGACGCTGGCCATCGCCTCGCCGAACACGTGGTTCATCGTGCCGATGGTCGGGTTCGTGATGACGGACTGCACGGCGACGAGCTGCGCGGTGCCGGCGGCTGCCGCGTTGCCGATCATCGACGGCACCATGAGCGCGACGACCGCGATGCCGATCCACGCGCCGAGGTCCTGGGACCGGCCGAGCTGGCCCTTCCGGTGGACCTCTTCCATGCGCTTCTGGGTGGCCTTCTCGGACTTCTCACCACTGTCGGACACGGGGCATCACCCCCGTCCCGTGATCGCCTGGACGGCGTCGCCGGTCAACGACGACACCACCGAGGGCAGGGCCATGAAGAGCGCCCCGGCGAACAGGACGGTGAGCCCGATCTTGATCGGGAAGCCCATCTGGAACGCGTTGAGCGCCGGGGCGACACGGGTGAGCAGGCCGAGGCCGACGTCCGCCAGGAACAGCACGACCACCAGGGGTCCGGCGATCTGCAGCGTCGCGAGGAACATCTGCGACATCGCCGCCACGAGCAGGTGCGCCAGACCGTCGACCTCGAACGTGCCGGTGAGCGGCACGGCGTCGAAGGACCGAACGAGTCCGCCGACGATGAGCTGGTACCCGCCGGAGGTGAACAGGAGCGCGAGCGCCGCCATCTGGAACAGCCGGGTGAACTGGGCCCCGTTGACCTGCGACTGCGGGTCGAACGCCTGCGCCAGGGTGAACCCGCCGAACAGGTCGATGAGCGCACCGGCGGACTGCACCGCGGCGAACACCAGGAACACCAGGAACCCGAGCGACAGCCCGACGACGAGCTGGGTGAGCAGCGCGAGCAGGAACGGCCCGGTGTCGAGCGACTCGTACCCGACGGCGACGCGCGGCGCGACGCCGATCGCCAGGCCGAGCCCGAGGATCACCTTCACCGTGCCGGGGAACGCCCGGTACGAGAACGGCGGCGCGATGACGAAGAACGCCACGAGCCGGACGCCCGCGAGCATGGTCGCCTCCAGACGGTCGGCGTCGACGCTGAGTTCCATCAGCCGCTGCCGAGGAGCTTCGGGATCATGTCGAAGGCGACGTGCGTGAACGCCACCATCTCGGAGATCATCCAGTTGCCGCAGACGACCAGGGCGATCGCGACCGCAACGGCCTTGGGCACGAACGAGAGCGTGACCTCTTGGATCTGGGTCACGGACTGGAACAGCGAGATCGCGAACCCGACGACGAGCGACGTGACGAGCACCGGAGCGGCGAGCTTGCCCGCCACCAGGAGCGCCTGGAGGACCAGGTCGATGACGGCCTGCTGGTTCATGCGTGCCCCCTAGACAACGTGGTAGCTCTCGATGAGCGACGTGATGATGAGGCCCCAGCCGTCGACCAGCACGAAGAGCAGGATCTTGAACGGCAGCGAGATCATGACCGGCGGGAGCATCATCATGCCCATCGACATGAGCGCCGCGGAGACGACGAGGTCGATCACCAGGAACGGGATGAAGATGACGAACCCGATGATGAAGGCGCTGCGGAGCTCCGAGATGATGAACGCCGGGATCACGGTCGTCATCGGCACGTCGGCCATCGACTTCGGGTTGTCGAGCCCGGCGGCGCGGGTGATCAGGGCGACGTCCTCGTCGCGGGTCTGGTGGAGCATGAAGGTCCGCAATGGCTTCGTGCCGATCTCGACGGCCTGGTTGAAGTCCAGGTGCCCGGCCAGGTAGGGCTGCAGGGCGTCGTCGTTGATGTGGCCGAGCACCGGCGCCATCACGAACAGCGACAGGAACAGCGCCAGGCCCGCGATCACCTGGTTCGGCGGGATCGACTGCAGGCCTAGGGCGTTCCGGGTCATCGCGAGGACGACGAAGATCTTCGTGAACGACGTCATCATGAGCATGAGCGCCGGGGCGACGCTGAGCAGCGTGATGCCGATGAGCGTCACGACGGCCGACGACGGGGTGCCGTCCGGACCGTTCACGCTGACGCTGAAGTCACCGGTCGCGGGAGCGGTCGGCGTCGTGGGAGCCGTCGGTTCGACGACACCGGCGGCGTGCGCGCCGGTCGCGGTGAGCATCAGGAAGCCGGCGACGACCGCCAGCCCGAGCAGGACGAGGGCCAGGACACGTGCCGAGCGGACCGCGGTCACCCGGCGCGCCGGTTCCGCAGTGCCGCGGCGGCCTGCCGCCAGGTGTCGACCGACAGGATCGAGCCCTGCAGCTGCTGCGTGGTGGGCAGCGCGGTGCGCTGCGGACGACGGTTGCGCGGGCGCATCGGCAGCGGCGTCGCCGCATCGGCCGGGAGGCTCTCGGTTGCCTCCGTCTGCAGCGCCAGTTCCTGACCGAACGCGTCGGCCGACGGGGCGGGACGCACGGGCAGCTGCACGGGTCCGGTCACGATGGTGAGCTCAGGAGCGGGCGCCTGCCCGCTCGTGAGCAGGCTGACGCCCTGCTCCGAGACCCCGAGCACCAGGCGCTCCCCCTCGACGTCGACCACGACGACGCTCGCCTTGCCGCCGAGGTTCTGGCGGCCGACGACCTCGACGGTCGCCGCGCGGCGACCGGAGGTCTTGCCCACGAAGCGCTTCCGGCTCGCGCGGTGCAGCACCCACATGAGGGCGAGCACGACGCCGAGCGACAGCGCGACGCGGAGGGTGATCAGGACGGTGTCCACGCGGGGCTCAGAGGGATTCGGCGACGTCGAGGATCCGGGTGATCCGCACGGCGTAGTCCTGGTCGACCACGACGACCTCGCCGTGCGCGATGAGTCGGCCGTTCAGCAGGACGTCGGCGGGGGCACCGGCACTGCGGTCGAGCTCGACGACGGCGCCGGGTTCCATGCCGAGCACGTCGCGGACCGACATGCGGGTGCGGCCGATCTCGACGGTCAGGGTCATCTCGACGTTGTTGATGCGGCCGAGGTTGCCGGCCGGCACGTTCGCGACGGTCGAGGCCGAGACGGTGCCGTGTTCGCGGACCCGGATGCCGAACCAGCCGCTCGGCACACCACCGGCGGACAGCTCGAACACCACGGTGTCCGGGTCGGCCAGCAGCGCGGTCGCAGAGCCACGGCTCGCCTCGCCGAGCACCCCGACGCCGAGGACGGACGCACCGGCCTCCAGGGACGGCCGCAGCACGTCGGTCACCGCCACGATGCCGTGGTCGGCGCCGCCGGCGGCGACCACGCTCTCGAGGTCGGTGAGCACCAGCGCCAGATCGGCCGACAGGCCGCCGACGAAGGACGCGACCACGGCGTCGGCCGCCGCTTCGAGCACGACGGGGGTCGCGCCTCCCGGCAACAGCACCGCACCCAGCGGGACGGCCGTCGGGAGCTGCGCCGCGACCGACTCGGCCGCAGTGGTCTGGAGGGTGGTCGTGGCGTTCATGCGTGCTGCTCCGAGCTCGTGGCGGCAGAGGTGGTGGTGACGACGATCCCGGCGAGGCGCGAGCCGTTCGCGCCGACGGCGGCGGTGCCGACGGGTTCGCCGTCGACCGCGATGGTGAGGGGGCGGTGCTGCGGGTGCGGCAGCGGCAGGACGTCGCCGACGGCGAGCCGGAGCACCTGCGTCGGCAGGACCGTCGCCGGGGCGAAGCGCAGGCTGACCCCGACGGGGACCCCCGCGAGCTGCGCGTCGAGCAGGGCCTGGGCGTCGGCTGGTGACACCTGCGCAGCGGCTTCGCCGAGCTGCGGCAGCACGGCCTCGGCGGGCAGTGCGAGCGTGCCGGGGGCGACGCGGTCGCCGACGCGGATCGAGAACGCGGCGACGATCATCAGGTCGCCCTTCTGCGCGGCCTGGGCGAACTGCGAGTTGAACTGGAACCCGCCGACCGTCACGTCACGGGCCAGCAACCCGCCGAACGAGTAGCGGAGGTCGTCGAGGGCGTCCTCGACGATCTTGCGGACCAGCGCCTGCTCGATGGGCGTGAAGGTGCGCTCCGGCGTCGGCAGCGGCTTCGAGGCGCCGAGCGCGTGCGACACCCAGGTCAGGGCGGCGTCGAGCGGGACCTGCAGCACGCCCTTCGGGGTCGTGTCCGCGATCGGGAGCAGCACCATGCCGGTGAGCGCGGGCAGTGAGGCGGCGTACTCGTCGTACGTCACCATCTGCACCTGCTCGCAGGTGACCTGGCTGACGGCGCGGACCTTCGCGGTGAGCTGCGTGCCCCACTGCCGCGCGAACGTCTCGAACGCGAGCTCGAGGACCCGGGCGTGCTCGCGGGCGAGCGTCGACGGGCGCGCGAAGTCGTACACCTCGGGCGCTGGCAGGGTCTCGGTCACGGGTGCGTCTATCGGTCGCCTGTACGGCACCCGTCAGTGCTGTACCCCGTACTGGGGAGGCGGGGTCCTGTCGTGCGGTCGATCGCCCGTCAGCCCTGTCGTGCTCCGTCCTGTGCCTTCGCGAGCGCCGGCATCAGGGCGCTGACGTCCTGGTCGGCGTTCGACAGCACCACGATGTCGACCCGTCGGTTCAGGGCGAGGTCCTGGTCCGTACCACCCTTCGCGAGCGGCCGGCTCGACCCGAAGCCGACGCTCTGCACGTGGTCGCCCGGCATCCCGCCGCGCTCGACCAGGTCGCGCAGCACCCCGGTTGCACGCGCCGCGCTGAGTTCCCAGTTGGTGGCGTACGGCGCCGTCGAGTTCCGCTGGTCCGCGTGCCCCTCGACGCTGACGTCGTGGTGGCTCGTCTTGAGCACCGGAGCGATCGCGTCCATGATCCGCCGGGCCTGGTCGGACAGGTCCGCGCTGTTCGTGCCGAAGTAGGTCTCGCTGCCGACCAGCCGGACGATCAGGCCGCGGGCGTCGACGGTGAACTGCACGTTCGCGGTCTGGCCCGCCTTCGCCAGGTTCGCCTTGATCGCGCTCTCGATCGCGGTCAGGTCGTCGAGCTCCTTCTTCGCATCGGCCAGGTCCTGCTTGCTCGCGGTCACCGGCACCACGGTCGACGCGGGGTCGACGTTGGTGTCCTTCGTGCCGGACGACGCCGTCGAGTGGTCGGCCTGCGACTTGTCGGTCGAGTACCCGGAGCCGTCCTCGACCTGGTCCTTCGTGACGACCGTGCCGCTGGCGGTGTCGACCTTCTGCGACTTCACCTCGCCGAAGCCCGTCGCGAGCGAGTTCTTCAGGGCGATGTACTTCTCCTGGTCGACCGTCGACATGGCGAACAGCACCAGGAACATGCACATCAGCACCGTGATCATGTCCATGTAGGACGCCATCCAGCGCTCGTCGGGGTGCTCGGCCTCGTCGTGGCCCTTCTTCGCACGACCGCGGCCGCGCCCTCGGGGGTTGGCGCTCATCGTCAGGCCGCCAGCTGCTGGTCGTCGGCGTCGGCATCCTGCTTGTTCTTGCTGGCCTTGCTCTTCGAGGTGTCGGTGCGCGCTGCGGGCGGCACCATCGCCTTGAGGCGTTCACCGAGCAGGCGGGGCTGGCTGCCGGCCTGGACCGCGAGCAGGCCCTCCATCAGCAGGGTCTGCCGGTCCGACTCGAGCTGCGCGAGCTTCCGGAGCTTCCCGCCGATCGGCAGCCACATGAAGTTCGCCGTCAGCAGGCCCCACAGGGTCGCGACGAACGCGCTCGCGATGAGCGGACCGAGCTCGTCGGGCTTGCCAAGGTTCGCGAGCACGTGCGTCAGGGACACGACGGTGCCGATGATGCCCACCGTCGGGGCGAACCCGCCGAGGCCCATGAAGAACGCACTCGCGCTGCGCGTCGGGGCCGCGTTCGACTCGATCTCGTCCTCGAGCAGGATCCGCAGCTCGTCGCCGTCGGTGCCGTCCGCGATGTTCTGCAGCGCTTTCTTCATGAAGGGGTCGTCGTGCTTGTCGGCCTCTTGCTCGAGGGCGAGCAGACCGTTCGAGCGCGCCGTCTCGGCCAGGCCAACGACGTCGTCGATGACCGACTGCGGCGGGGTGACCTTGCCGGTGAACGCCTTCGGCACGGCCTTGAAGCTGGCGATGGCGTCCTTCAGCGTGGTGCTCGCGATGCCGCAGCCGATGGTGGCGCCGAACACGAGCAGCATCGGTGCGGGCAGGAACAGTCCGCCGAGCTCGACGTGTTCCATCTCGACCATGCCGAACAGGGCGCCGAAGGCGAGCAGGATGCCGATGATCGTTGCGATGTCCACGTCAGCGGCCCCCGTCCTGCGTGCGGAGGGGTGCGACGGCGGCGAGCGTCGGCTGCGGGCCGGTGGCGTTCCGTGTGGTCGGCAGGTCGGTGCCGTACGCCATCCCGACGATGCGGGCACGGTAGGCGGCGATCAGGTCGATGACGTCGGCCATGGACTCGCGGACGATGTACTTCGCCCCGTCGACCATGATGAGCGTCGTGTCCGGCGTCTCGTGGATGCGCTCCACGAGGTCGGGGTTGACAGCGAATGCGCTGTCGTTGAGTCGTGTGACGACGATCATGGCCCGTCCTGGTTCTCGATCGTCCCGCCGCCGTCCGTGGGGCGGGATGCCGCCCGTCCGTGGGCTTGCACGGAGGTCTATCGGCGGGTGGGGCCGGAGCGTTAGACGCGGTCACTAGCCTGGGACGGTGATCAGTGCCTCGGACCTGCTCGTCGGACCCCGCGGGCGGCGCTTCTGCACGGAACTCCTCCTCCAGGTGCTCGACGAGGAATCCGACGTCGGCGAAGCCCTGCACCTCGCCTTCTTCTGGGCGGACTACCACGTGGAGCGCGACCGTGGTGGTTCGATCTCGTTGTTCGGTCCCGGCGCCGACCGTCCCGAGCCCCCGCCGTCGGCCGCGGAGCTCGCTCGTGCAGTGGAAGCGGCCGTCGAGGCGTCGGAGCCGCGCAGGGTCGGGCTCGCGCACGTGGCGCACGCCCTCGCTCAGACGGCTTCGTCGGCGATGTACTGGCAGGAGCCGGACGCGCGGGACGTCCTCGTCGCACAACCGGACCTCGCCCCGGTTGTCGCCCGTCTGGCGGACGTGTGGGCTTCGACGCCGGCGGTTGCGCGGCTCATCGACGCGCCGCAGAGCCAGCGGCAGTGGAGCGTCGATTTCGATGACGAGCACGGCGAGCACCCTGGAAGCGCGGACGCTCCCGACCAGGCGGCGCGGGCGCTCGTCACCTGGCGAGGAGCGCTCGAAGCCGAACTCGCGGCGGTGCGTGCGCGCGACCGCCGTCGACCGGCGGCGTCGAACGTCGGCGGGTCCTGGTGGTCCACCGCGCCGTCCGGACTCGTCGCGACGACGGCCACGCTCGGTGTACTCGGGCCGATCGGGCTCTGGGCCGTCGAGGACGACCTCGGGTGGGAGCGCGCCACCGTCGCCCCTGTCGACCCGTCGCCCGACGCGCGTGTCCTGGTGATCGACGACGCCGAGGGCTGGGGCGACCTCTGCCGGCGGTGGTCCGTCGACGTCAGTGGGACGACCCGGCGCCACGACTGGTACTGGACGACCGGCCGCGACGGTGCGTGGGTGACGCCGGACTGGTCGGGCGTGGCCGAGGAGTACGACGCCGTCCACCTCACGGTGCGAGCGTGGCTCCGCGGCGCGGGGACGGCGATCCCGGTCGGGCCGGACACGGCGAGTGTCATCGCCGGGTGGACGCCGGACACCACTGTCTGGCTCCGCGATCCGCAGCCCGTCGTCGACACCACCGAAGCCACGGCGTGGGAGTTCAACGGCGATGACCTCGGGTGGTCCACGGCCTGAACTGCCAGTGGCGGACGACGGCGACCCGGCGCACTCCGGCGACTCGATCGTGCGCGCGACACTGACCGATCCCTGAGCGTCTTCGTCCCCCGAATTCTCAGCTGTGACGTATTCGAGACCTCCAAACACGCGACGACTCTCGTTCTTCGGTCGGTTTATCTCATGAGCGTGTTACGTTGGCGCCATGACCGACACCACCACCGTCGTCCCGCCGGCATCCTCGGCGACCGCAGCACCCCTCCGCGAGGTCGGTGCCCTCATCCGGGGCGCCCGCAAGGGCCGCAGCATGACCCAGGCGCAACTCGCCGAACGGGTCGGCACCAGCCAGAGCGCGATCAACCGCATCGAACAGGGTGGGCAGAACCTGTCCCTCGAGATGCTCACCCGCATCAGCGACGCCCTCGACCAGCAGATCGTCTCGATCGGCGGCGCACCGCAGCGTGCCCACCTGCGCGTGCAGGGCGGCCGGAAGCTCAGCGGGTCCATCGCCGTCAACTCGAGCAAGAACGCCGCCGTCGCGCTGCTCTGCGCCTCGCTGCTCAACCGCGGCGTCACCCGGCTGCACAAGGTCGCCCGGATCGTCGAGGTCGACCGCATCATCGACGTGCTCCGCAGCCTCGGCGCGAGCGTCACGTGGTCCGAGGACGGCGAGACCCTCGAGATCGTCGCCCCGTCCGACCTGCGCCTCGACGCGATCGACGCCGACGCGGCCCGCCGCACCCGCAGCGTGCTGATGTTCCTCGGTCCGCTCAGCGGCCGGTACGAGTCCTTCCGGCTCCCGTACGCCGGTGGCTGCGACCTCGGCACCCGTACGGTCGAACCGCACCTCATCGCCCTGCGGCCCTTCGGCGTCGACGTCGAGGCGACCTCCGGCTGGTACGAGGTCGGCGTCGCGAACCAGGACGTCCCCACGAAGTCCGTCGTCCTCACGGAGCGCGGCGACACCGTCACCGAGAACGCGATCCTGGCCGCGGCCGCCCGCGACGGCGAGACCGTGATCCGGAACGCCAGCCCCAACTACATGGTGCAGGACCTCTGCTTCTTCCTCGAGCTGCTCGGGGTGCAGATCGAGGGCATCGGCACGACGACGCTCCGCATCACCGGCAAGAGCCGCATCGACGAGGTCGTGGACTACTGGCCGAGCGAGGACCCGGTCGAGGCGATGAGCCTGCTGACCGCTGGCATCGTCACCGACTCCACGCTGACGGTCACGCGTGCGCCGATCGAGTTCCTCGAGATCGAGCTCGCGACCCTGGCCGAGATGGGGCTGCGGTTCGACGTCACCGACGAGTACCCGGCCGCCAACGGCCGCACCCGCCTGGTCGACATCACCGTGCACCCGTCCGAGCTGCACGCTCCGATCGACAAGATCCACGCGATGCCGTTCCCCGGGCTGAACATCGACAACCTGCCGTTCTTCGTCGTCATCGCCGCCATGGCCGAGGGCACCACGCTCGTGCACGACTGGGTGTACGAGGGCCGGGCGATCCACCTGCTCGACCTGACCCGCCTCGGCGCGAGCGTCACCCTGCGCGACCCGCACCGCCTCGACGTCACCGGCCCGACGCACTTCTCCGGTGCCGAGATCAGCTGCCCGCCGGCCCTCCGCCCCGCGGTGGTCATCCTGCTGGCGATGCTCGCGGCGAAGGGCGAGAGCGTCCTGCGCAACGTGGGCATCATCGCCCGCGGCTACGAGCAGCTGCAGGAGCGTCTGAACTCGCTGGGCGCCTCCATCGAGACGTTCCACGACTGAGGCGACCGCCTGCCCGCGTGACCTGACGGCCCGTCCCCGCAAGTGGGGACGGGCCGTCACCCGTTCTGCGCGGATCGACCCGCGCCTCCAGGCTGATGCGCAGGAGCGCTCCACCACCCACCCAGGCGACGGGTACTGGATGGGGTGATGGCCACGAGATCGCTCTTGACCGTCCCCCTGTTCATCACCGCGGCCGCCGCCGCGGCGGCCTGGGTCGTCCTCGGCCCCGCCGCCGCCCTCGCGTTCGTCGCGCTCGCGTTCCTCGAGATCGCGATGGCCGCCGACTCGTCGGTGCCGATGGCGGGCATCGCCGGACGACTGCACTCCCCCGCCCGCCGGCTGTTCCTGTCGCTCGGGATCGTCGCGGGCGTGCTCGCGATGCGCCTGCTCCTGCCGCCGGCGGCGGTCGCGGTCGGTGACGCGACCGACCCGGCGAGCTCCGTGCAGGAGGCCGTCTTCGCCCCCGGATCGTTCTCGGCGCACCTCGCCGAGGTACGCCCGGGCCTCGCCGCCTTCGGCGCCGCGTTCATCTGGCTCGTGTTCGCCGAGTACCTGTTCAACACGGACCGTGCGTCGCGCAGGTCCTGGCTGGGCCGCCTGGAGGCCCGGCTCGCCGCCGTCGCGCGTCCTCGCGCCTGGTCCCTGGTCACCGCTGCGACAGGGGTCGCCGTCACGGTCGTGCTCGTCGGTCTCGACCGCGCGTGGTCGCCGGGTGCCGTGCTGCCGGCCGTGCTCGGTGGGGCCGCGGGGCTCGCCGCCTACCTCGGGTCAAAGCGTGTCGCCGCCTGGGCGCTCGACGGGGTCGGGTCGGACACCGCGTCGATCGGGGTCGGCCGCGGCGCCTGGCGGATCCACGCGTACGCGTCGACCGTGGTGTTCGAACGCGGACTCGTCGTGTTCATGCTGTTCGAGATCCTCGACGGGGTGTACAGCCTGTCCGGGTCCGGTGCACTCGGCGCGGACGGGCTCGGGGCACTCGAACAGACGGCGGTCGCGGTGGCGGCGATCGGGGTCGGGGCGGTGTTCCTGGCGCGGTTGACCTCGCGGCTGGACGAGGCCGCCGGACTGAAGCGGCTGCGGTACCTGAAGGCCGGGGCGGCGTACGTGCTCGGGGTGCTCGCGGTGCTGCTGTGGACGAGCCTGCTCGTGCCGATCCCCGGCGGCATCGTCGCGTGGTTCGGCAGCGTCGTGATCGGTCTGGCGCTCGCGACGTCGTTGCCGTGGCGTGCGTGGTGGCGGCGGCTGGCGCGGCGCCCGAACCCCGTGTGAGCACGCATCTGGAAGCTTCCACGGGCACTCCGCGTTGACTGGAGCGTCGGTCGAACGAGGAGTGCACGTGCTGGGTCCTGAACTGGTGGTCGTCCTCGGCCTCGCCATCGCGCTGACGGCGGGGATCGCGGACCGGATCCGGGTGGCCCCACCGGTGCTGCTGCTCGTCTTCGGGGCAGCCCTGGCGTTCGTCCCGCAGTTCGCGGACGTCGAGCTGCCGGCCGACGCCGTCCTGTTGCTGTTCCTGCCGGCGCTCCTGTACTGGGAGAGCCTGACGACGTCGCTCCGCGAGATCCGGAAGAACCTGCGCGGCATCGTCCTGATGGGCACTCTGCTCGTGGTCGTCACAGCCGGCGCCGTCGCCGTGCTGCTCCACCTGCTCGGCCTGCCCTGGGGTCCGGCGTGGGTGCTCGGCGCCGCCGTGGCCCCGACCGACGCCACCGCTGTCGGCGTGCTCACGAAGATGCTGCCCCGCCGGAACGTCACGGTCCTGCGTGCCGAGAGCCTGGTCAACGACGGCACGACCCTCGTCGTCTACGGCATCGCCGTCGCCGTCACGGTCGGCACCCAGGAGCTCACCTTCTGGGGCGTGTCCGGCATGCTCGTCCTGTCGTACGTGGGCGGGGTCGCCGCCGGACTCGCCGCCGCGTGGGTCGGCACGCTCGTGCTGCGCCGGGTCGACACCGTGGTGCTCGAGAACCTCGTCACGCTCCTCGTGCCGTTCGGTGCGTTCCTGGCGGCCGAGGCGATCGGTGCCTCCGGCGTGCTCGCGGTGGTGGCGGCCGGGATCGTCGTCAGCCAGGTCGGCCCGAAGCTCGACCGCGCCGAGACCCGGCAGCAGGTCCGGGCGTTCTGGTCGTTCCTGACCTTCCTGCTCAACGGCGCACTGTTCGTCCTGGTCGGCATCGAGGCGATGGTCGCGGCCCGGGCCCTCGAACCCGCCGAGCTCCTGCGCGCCGGCGGGATCGTGCTCGCCGTCGCGGTGGTGCTCGTCGTCGTGCGGTTCGCCTTCCTCAACGCCGCCGGGGGCACCGTGTGGCTCGTCACCCGGAAGACCGGTGGCGGACCGCGCGAGGGGCACCGCGACCGGCTCGTCAGCGGCTTCGCGGGGTTCCGTGGCGCGGTCTCGCTCGCGATGGCCGTCGCCGTGCCCCGTGTGCTCGAGTCCGGAGCGGACTTCCCCGACCGCGACCTCATCGTCTTCGTGACGGCAGGCGTGGTCGTCGTCACGATCGTCGGGCAGGCCCTCGTGCTGCCGGCCGTCCTGCGCCGTGCGGCCCTGCCCGAGGACGAGTCGGTCGGCGAGGAACGCCGCTTCGCCGAGCGGACCGCGATCGAGGAGGCACTCGATGCGCTCCCCCGGCTCGCCCGGTCGTCCGGCGCCGACCGCGCCACGGTCGAGCGCGTGCGGAAGGACTACGAGGCGCACCTCGACGTCATCCAGGCGCGTGAGGAGGACGACGACGAGCACCCCGCCGTGCAACGGCACGACACCGCCGTCGCCCTCGAGCTCGCCCTCGTGCAGCACAAGGCCGCGACCCTGCTGCGGCTCCGTGACGCGGACGAGATCGACGACCTCGTGCTGCGCCAGGTCCGCGCCGGCTACGACGCCGAAGAGGCACGGTTGGGCGGCATCAGCCCTGCGTGACGTCACCGACGTGCTCAGCGACACCGCGGGGTGACGGCGTGACGACCGCCGGACGGGAGGCCCGCTGCCAGCTGGCACCGGGCCTCCCGTCTATTGGTCTACGCGTCTTCGGACGCCGCCGCGTCGGACGCGAGCTCCTTCCGACGCTGCGCGACCTGGACCGCGATCGCGACCGGGATCGCCGCGAGGGCGACCGCCCGCAGCCACGGGCGATCGAACGCGTGCCGCATGGCGTGGTCGAGCGACACCGGACCGGGGCCGCCGAGCGCGAACATCGCCGCCGAGAAGCCGAGGAACGCCGGGAACTCGAAGCCGCCGTCCGCGTTGAAGAAGCCGTTCGGGGTGTGCACGCTCGATGCGACGCCCATCGTCGTCGCGGCACCCGCGCCGGCGATCGGGGTGGCGAGCCCCAGAGCCAGGGCCGCTCCTGAGCCGGCCTCGCCGAGACCGGCCAGGACGGCGCTCCGTCGGCCGGGGCGGAACCCCATCGCGTGCATGCCCTGGGCGGTGCCGTCGATGCCGCCGCCGCCGAACGCGCCGAAGAGCTTCTGGGACCCGTGCGAGACGAGCACGGCTCCGAGTGCGATGCGGAGCAGGGTCTTGGCGCTGACCGATGCGGTGCTGGTCGTGTGCGAGCTCATGCGTTCTCCCGATCGTCCGTGGTGGTGGTCCGGGCGACGGTACGCCGGCATGGCTACAGTGTGCTCGGGCGTGTCATCGATCGCGCAGCATCACGCCTGACGGGTCGGGGTCACGCTGAACGTGTCGAGGTTCCCGATCGTCTGCCGGACGTGTTCCGCGGCCTCGTCGGCGACGTGCGTGGCGGCCTGCAGATCCGTCGTCGTCACCTCGACCGTTGCCGATCCGGTCAGCCGGTGCCCGATCCACCGGAGACGGAGGTCGCGGACCCCGTGCACGCCTTCGGTGTGCTCGAGGACGTGCTCGGCACGTTCGACGAGCGCCGGGTCGATGGCGTCCTTCAGCCGCGTACCGATCGACTGCACCGTGCCCCAGAGCAGCACCAGGATCGAGATCGAGATGAGCAGGCCGATGACCGGGTCGGCGAGTGGGAAGCCGAGCATCACGCCGATCGCACCGAGGACCACCGACAGCGAGGTGAAGCCGTCGAGCCGGGCGTGCACGCCGTCGGCCACGAGTGCCGCCGAACCGATCCGCTGGCCGACCCGGATCCGGTAGATCGCGACGATCTCGTTGCCGGCGAAGCCGATCAGGCCCGCGGCGACGAGCAGCCAGGGCGCCTCGACCGGGCGAGGGTGGACGAACCGGTCGATCGCCTGCCACCCGGCCACCACGGCCGAGAGCGCCACGACGAAGACGATGAACATGCCGGCGAGGTCCTCGGCGCGGCCGTACCCGTACGTCATCCGGCGGGTCGCGACCCGCCGCCCCAGGACGAACGCGATCCAGAGTGGTACGGCGGTCAGCGCGTCCGCGAAGTTGTGGATGGTGTCCGCCAGCAGGGCGATCGAGCCGGTGAAGGCGACCAGCACGGCCTGCAGGATCGTCGTGCCGAGGAGCACGAAGAGACTGATCTTGAGCGCGCGGACACCGGCCGAGCTCGCCTCCATGGCGTCGTCGATCGAGTCGGCGGAGTCGTGCGTGTGTGGGACGACGAGATGGTGGAGGAAGCCCCGCACGCCGCCGTGCGCGTGCGGGTGGTCGTGATCGTGCTGGTGCCCGTCGTGGTCGTGGTCGGTCACGCGCCGACCTGCTCCCCGCGGTGGTGCGGTGCGGCCCCCACGACGTGCTCGGCCTGCTTCACCGCGTCGATCACCAGCCCCGACGCGTGCTCGTCGGTCAGGCGGTAGAAGACCGTCGTGCCCTCGCGACGGGTCGACACCATCCGCGCGAGCCGCAGCTTGGCGAGGTGCTGCGACACTGCCGCCGGACTCTTGTCGACGACGTCGGCCAGGTGGTTCACGGACATCTCCTCGGCGTTCCGGAGCGCCAGGATGATCTTCACCCGGGTCGCATCGGCGAGCATCGCAAAGACCTCGACCGCAAGTTCGACGTACTCCGACTCCGGATCGAGCCCGCATGGCTGCTTGTCTACGTGCATACGCAGATACTAAGCCAACCGTGCGACCATGCGACCGTGCGAGCCGGACCGCGTCGTCACGCCGGCCGCGATCAGGGCGCCTGGTCGAACAGGCGGCCCGTGATCTCGTCGGGCGTGAGACGAAGCCGCGTCCGTTTCACGGTGGGGAGCATCGACCGCAACTCCGTGCCTTCGGGCAGGTCGAGGTCGTCCGTCTCCGCCACGGTCCCCCGCACGATGACGCTCCACACGCTCCACCCGTCGTGCTCGTCGACCTCGAAGACCACCGGACGGTGCTCGGCAGCAGCGGAGCGGACGACCTCGCTCGAGGTGTCGAAGACGATCGAGTGCCCGTCCGCGACGAAGTTCACCGGGCGGATCTCGATGCGATCCGATGCGACGGTGACGATGCGGCCGGTCCGCGAGTCCTGCAGCTTCGTCCAGCACTGGTAGGGCTCGAGGGCAACGGCTGGAGATGCCGGGTCGTACATCTCGGCGGTGCTCCGTGCGACGCCGTGGCGGTTCATCATCGTGTCCTCCTGTCGGTTCGACCTTGTCGGCCGCCGTCAGTCTCCGGCCACTCGCTGTCGGCGGACAGGGCCGAAGGGCCCGTCCGTCCGGTTCCGGGACGTTCGGCTCTGGCCGAGCCGACCGCCGTCGGCTGGGATGGTGCCGGATCCGTCAGGATCCGCACCGCACCCGAGAGGCATCGCGCATGGACACCACCGAAACCCCGCGCCGGAGCGCCCGCTCCGAGCCCCGGCTGACCTGGCACCAGCGGCACCACTCGTCCCTGACCCGTGGTGAACGGGCCGCTGACGCCATGCGCAACAAGATGGGCAGTTGGGGCTTCGTCGGCGGGTTCGTCGCGTTCATGGTCGTCTGGGCCGCCGTCAACACAGCGGGCGGCCGATGGGATCCCTACCCGTTCATCCTGCTGAACCTGTTCCTCAGCATGCTCGCCGGCCTGCAGGGCGCGATCCTGCTGATCGCGGCGAAACGGCAGGACGGGATCGCTGCCGCGCTGGCTCAGCACGACTTCGACACGAACGCGGCCGCGAAGGTGGACATCGAGGCGCTGCTCGAGATCAACCACCGCCAGCTGCTCATGCTCGCCGACCTCCAGGCGATCCTGGGCCGGACGGTGCTGGAACCGGAACGCGCACCCTTCCCGCAGCCCGACGTCGTTCCGCTCGGCGCAGCACGACGCGCAGGATCGGGTAGCTGACCCCGGCTGCGAGGATCGGGAGCCAGTACTCGAGCACGCGCCACCCGACGACCGCGAGGAGTGCGGCGCCCGATGGTGTGCCGGTCAGCACGAGCGCGGAGACCATGGCGCTCTCGACGATCCCGACCCCGCCAGGGGTGATCGGGAGCATCGCCAGCAGGTTGCCGAGACCGTAGACGACGAGCAGGACCGACAGGCCGGGACTCGCTCCCACCGCCGTGCAGACGAGGCCGAACGCGGTGACGTCGAGGACCCAGTTGCCGAGGGCGAGTGCGAACGCGGTGCCAGCGGACCGCGGGTCGTCGACGAGGATCCGGACACCGAGTCCCAGCGTGTGCACGAACGCCGTCACGCGGGTCTCGGTGAACCGGTCCGACCACCGCCGCAACGGCACGGTGGCCCGGACCACCGCTCGCTCGAAGCGCCCGAGCCGTCGGAGGCAGAGCCACACGAGCACGGCCGACCCGGTGATGACGGCGATCACCACCACCGCCGCGACGACGACCCACTCGTCGGATGCGAACCGCCCGGCGGAGAGCACGAGCCCCACGCCGAACACCGAGCACAGCGCGAGCGCGACGAGGACCGCCTGGACGACCACGATCGCGGTGGTCCGGGCGAGCGGGACACCGGATCGCGAGAAGCTGCGGAGCCGCAGGGTGGCCGACACCGCAGCGCCGCCCGGGACGACGCTCCGCAATCCCAAGGCGGTGAGGTCGATCGCCACGACGACGGGCAGCGGCGGTGCATCCCGGGCGAGGAGTGCTCGGGTGAGCAGCGAGTACACCAGCAGCGAACCGGCCTCAGCCAGCAGCGCCGCGCCCAGGAGCAGCGGGGTCGCCGTCCCCAGCGATCGGACCGTCGCCAGTGCGGTCGGCACCTCCGGTGCCGCCAGCGCGGCCGCCCAGCCGAGCGCGCCCAACGTGACGACGATCCAGACCAGCCGTCGGACCGCCGGACGGGAGGCACGGGGCGGGCGTGCCCCGTGCCTCCCGTCCGTCACGGCGCGGCCCGTTCGACGACCGTCAGCCGGTTGTCGACGAAGTGGACGCCTTCCGTCCGCGCCACCGCCGCGTGACCCGCGACGCGGGTCGCGGTGTCGGGCACCACACCATGAAGGGTCGCGACGTGGTCCACGACGGTCACCGTGATCGCGCCGCCACCCGGCAGCACGTCCAGCGCCGCGGCGGCGCGGGCCGCAACCGTGCCGTCGGAGTCGTCAGCGCCGACGTGCAGGGGCCGGATCGTGATCTCGCTCCGGACAGCGCCAGGGCCAGCGACCGCTTCCGCGATCTCGAGTGCGAGGGTCCGATCGGCGTGGCACCCGGTGTCCCCGCGGAGCACGATGCGTTCCTCGTCGATCCGGAGTGATGCGACGAGGCCGGTCGCGTCGAGCGCGGCGGAGGCGCGCCATCGTTCGGTCACGGTGTCGACGGTGCGCGGGGTGAGCAGGGGTCGGCGCACGGCGGTCACGCGCTCGGGACGACGCACACGGGCGTGCGGGACCCGTGGATGAGGTTCATGCCGACCGAGCCGAACAGGGCGCCGCCGGCGGCCGTGTGGTGCTCGCGGCCGATGAACACGATGAGGGCATCGGTCGCGGCGGCGGCGATGACGTCGATCGGGTCGCCGTCGACGGCCTCCGCACGGACGTGCACGGCCGGGTAGCGGGTGTGGACCCGCTCCGTCACCGCTTCCAGCAGGTCCGCGTCCTGGGGGCGCATCTGGGCCAAGCCTGCCGTGGCGATCCGCCCGCCGGCGACCACGGCGCCGACCGGGATCGGACGCGCCGAGACGAGTCGGAGCGATCGGCCGAAGACCTCCGCGAACCGGGCGCCGACGACGGCGGCGTGCGTCTCGTCGATCGTGTCGACGCCGACCACGACGTCGCCGTCGCCGTCGAACCGGTTCCAGTCGTCCGGCACCACGACCGTCGGCACGGTGGACGCGACGGCGATGCGTTCAGGGAGCCATCCGGTTGCCATGGACCGCAGCATGCGGTCCCGGTGCGAGCCGATGACGAGCAGGTCTCCGCCGCGCGCCTCGTCGATGAGCCGCTGCACGGTCGGTCCGTCCGCGGAGATCTCCGCGACGTTGAGCCCCGGGTGTTCCCGACGCAGTGCATCGGCGGCGTCGACGAGCCGCCGCCGTGCCGAGCCCGACGCCTCGCCGAAGAACTCCGTGACGGTGACGACCTTCACCACGTCGCGATCATCGAGCGGGAGCGACTTCACCCAGTCGAAGGCAGCTCGACCGCTGCTGGTGTCGTCGAGTCCGATGGTGTAGCTGGTCATGGCGGGTTCCTCCTGCTCGCTCCGGGACGACGGCCCCGGACGGACCCGGCGTCGCTGGTCAGGACGATCGTCGACGCACGGCGTCGGCCGCGACAGGGCCGAACGGCCCGTCTGGCCGGAGGACGCGTTGCGCGCAGGGACGTTCGGCACTGTGGGGCGTTGCGGTGCGGTCTGACACTCGATCCATGACCGATCGCACCGAGGGACCACCTGTTCGACCGCATCCGATCACGATCGGCGTGCTGCGCGAGACCGCGGTCCGGGAGCAGCGTGTCGCGCTCGACCCCGAGGTGAGCGCACTGCTCGTCGCGGCGGGCTTCCAGGTCTGCATCGAGCACGATGCCGGGGTGGCCGCGTCCTGCACCGACGCCGAGTACACCGCGGCAGGGGCGACCGTGACGGCACGGGACGAGGTGCTGCAGCGCGGAGACGTCATCGCCGTCGTGCGGCCCCCGGACTCCCTGCTCGCGGCGATGCTCCGAACCGGGCAGACCCTCATCGGCCTGGTCGATCCCCTGGCACACCCGGAACTCATGCGGCAACTGGCCGACGCCCACGTGGATGTCCTGTCATTCGAGCTCCTGCCGCGAACCCTCAGCCGCGCGCAGGCGATGGACGCCGTCAGCTCACAGGCCAGCACCGCCGGCTACCGTGCAGCGATCGTCGCGGCGGCCGCGTTCGAGCGGTACTTCCCGATGATGATCACCGCCTCGGGGACGGCGCGGCCGGCGCGGGTCCTGGTCATCGGGGCCGGAGTGGCCGGACTGCAGGCGATCGGTACGGCGAAACGACTCGGCGCCGTGGTGACCGGGTACGACGTCCGGCCCGCTTCACGTGGCGAGGTCGAGTCACTCGGCGCCACCTTCCTGACGTCGTCCATCACGGCCGGCGGGGGTTCGGGCGGCTACGCGCGCCCGCTCTCCGCCGAGGAATCCGTCGCGCAACAGGCCGAACTCGCCGACCACCTCACACGCTTCGACGTCATCATCACGACCGCGAAGGTCCCCGGCCGGACGCCGCCACTCCTGGTGACCGCCGCGACCCTCGCCGCCCTCGAGCCCGGGTCGGTGTGCGTGGACCTGGCAGCGACGGCGCACCGCGGCAACGTCGCCGGGACCGTGGACGGGACGACCACCCGCACTGCCACCGGCGTCATCGTCATCGGCGCCGGGAGCCTCTCCTCCGAACTCGCGACCTCGTCGTCCCACATGTACGCACGCAACGTGCACGCTCTGCTGTCGCTCGTGTGTCCTGACGGTGTCGTCTCGATCGATCTGCGCGACGAGGTCCAGCGCGCCGTGGTGGTGTGCCGTGACGGCGCGGTCGTCAACGAGGCCGTACGGACCGCAGAGACGACGGTGATCGCATGACCGCCGACCTGTTCTCCGACCTCGCGATCTTCGTCCTGAGCCTGCTCGTCGGGTTCGAGGTGATCAGCAAGATCCCCTCGACCCTGCACACGCCGATGATGTCGGGCGCGAACGCGATCCACGGCGCGGTCGTCGCCGGCGCGTTCGTGGTCGCGGCCGCCGCGGACAGCCCGACCGGCTACGTGCTCTCGGGCATCGCCGCTGCGCTCGGGGCGGCGAACGTCGTCGGCGGGTACGTCCTGACCGACCGCATGCTGCAGATGTTCCGCCGACCCGACACGACGAACCGGTCTGGCTCGTGAACGTCGTCGGTTTCGTCGCCGGGTGCGCGTACCTCGCCGCCGCCATCCTCTTCGTGACCGGTCTGCACCGGATGCGCACACCGTCCACGGCTCGTTCTGGGAACCTGGTGTCAGCTGCCGGCATGGCGGTGACGATCGTCGCGACGGCGGTCGTCGCGATCAGCGCCGGAACCGGCGAGATCTGGGGTTGGAGCGCGCTCGCCGTCGGTCTCGCAGTGGGATCGGTGTTCGGAGCGGTCCGTGCCCGCTCGACCGAGATGACGGACGTCCCGCAGTTCGTCAGTCTCCTCAACGCGGTGGGTGGCGGCGCGGCGGCCGCAGTCGCACTGACGGACTTCCTGCGCCGGACCGGCACCGCGACCGAGCTCACGCCGACGTCGACGGTCCCGATCGCCCTCGACGTCCTGATCGGCGGGGTGACGCTGTCCGGCTCGCTGATCGCCGCGGGCAAGCTGCAGGGCATCGTGTCGGGGGCCCCGATCCGCCTGGTCGGAGCGCGGGTCGTGAACACCGTCGTGGCCGCCGGAGCCCTGATCGCTGGGGTCTTGGTCGTCCTCGTCCCGGCCACGCCGATCCCCGTGCTCGTGTTGCTCGTGGCGGCATCGGCGCTGGGGGTGCTCATGGTCTTGCCGATCGGCGGTGCCGATGCTCCCGTCGTCGTCTCGTTGTTGAACGCCTTCACCGGGCTCGCAGTGGCGTTCGCGGGCTTCGCGATCGACAACCAAGCGATGATCATCGCCGGCGCGCTCGTCGGCGCAGCCGGGACGATCCTGACCCGGCAGATGGCCGCGGCGATGAACCGATCCGTGCTGAGCATCATCGTCGGCGGCTTCGGAACCGGCGACGAGCCGACGGCAGCAGCAGCAGGTGAGGGCGCCGACGTCGCAGCAGTCCGTCAGGTCACGGCGGACGACGTCGGACTGCAGCTCGCCTACGCACGGACCGTGATGGTCGTCCCGGGCTACGGCCTCGCCGCTGCGCAGGCGCAACACGAGATCGCCGAGCTGGCCACACTCCTCACCGACCACGGGATCGCCGTGACCTACGCGATCCACCCCGTCGCCGGCCGGATGCCCGGGCACATGAACGTCCTGCTCGCCGAGGCGAACGTCCCGTACTCGCAGATGCTGCAGCTCGACCAGGCCAACGCGGCCTTCGCGACGTGCGACGTGGCACTGGTGGTCGGCGCGAACGACGTCACCAACCCCGCCGCCCGTCGCCCCGGCAACGCGGTGTCGGGCATGCCGATCCTCGACGTCGACCGCGCCAAGGCCGTCGTCGTCGTCAAGCGGTCCATGAGCCCCGGCTACTCGGGCATCCCGAACGAGCTGTTCACCGAGGCGAAGACCGGCATGTTCTTCGCCGACGCGAAACAAGGACTCTCCGCGATCACCGCCGCCGTGAAGCAGTACGTCACCGCGTGACCCCTCGAACACCGACGAAGGAAGCGACATGATGACCAGCACCATCGACCTGCCGACCACGACGACGACGACGCACGACCACTCCACCGTCTACGCGGCTCCCGGCACGAGCGCCGGCATCGTGCCGCTCAAGACCCGCTACGAGAACTTCATCGGAGGAGCCTGGCTCCCGCAGATCGGCGGCGACCACCGCGAGGACCTCGCGCCCGCGACGGGCGAACCGTTCGCGGAGTACGCCCACTCGACCGTCCCGACGCGAACCGACGAGAGAGCAAACCGATGAAGGCAGCACGTTTCCACGGACGGCACGACATCCGCATCGACGACATCGCAGAACCCGAACCCCGGCGCGGGGCGGTGACGATCGACGTCGCCTGGTGCGGCATCTGCGGTACGGACCTGCACGAGTTCCTCGACGGACCGATCTTCATCCCGCCCGTCGGGCACCCGCACCCGCTGACCCGCGAACAGGTACCCGTCACGATGGGACACGAGTTCTCCGGCACCGTCACACAGGTCGGTGACGACGTCGCTGACCTGCACGTCGGCGAGCACGTGGTCGTCGAGCCCTACTTCGTCTGCGGTCACTGCCCGCAGTGCGTCGCCGGCCGGTACAACCTGTGCACGAGCATGGGGTTCATCGGGCTCGCCGGAGGCGGCGGCGGGCTCAGCGAGCGCATCGTCGTCGATCAGCGCTGGGTGCATCCGGTCGGTGACATCCCGCTGGACCAGGCCGCGCTCATCGAACCGCTCGCCGTCGCCCACCACGCCTGGATCCGCAGCGGTGCGACGTCCGGCGACACCGCCTTCGTCGGTGGAGCCGGACCGATCGGACTCCTCCTCGCAGCCGTGCTGCACGCCGAGGGACTGACGGTCATCGTCTCCGAACCCGGTGCCGCTCGGAACGCGATGGCCACGAGCACCGGTGTCGCCGACCACGTCCTCGACCCGACCACCGACGACGTCCGTGCACGGGTTCTCGAGCTCACGGACGGCCGCGGAGCCGACGTCGGTTTCGAGTGCTCGAGCGTCCAGGTGGTCCTCGACCAGCTCGTCGACGTGGTCCGCCCGGGCGGCGTGATCGTCAACGTGTCGATCTGGAGCTCTCGCGCATCGATCGACATCCAGAAGGTCGTCCTCAAGGAGCTCGACGTGCGCGGCACCATCGCCTACCGAGACGACCACCCCGCGACCATCGACCTGGTCCGGACGGGCAAGGTCGACCTCGCACCGTTCATCACCGCGAAGATCCCGCTCGAGCGACTCGTCCCGGACGGATTCCAGGCGTTGATCGACCACCGTGAGACCGCGGTCAAGATCCTCGTCACACCGACCGGGCCGGCATCGTGACGGCCGACGTGCACCCGGGGACACCGGCGCGTCGTCGGTCAGGGTTGCGGCCTGCGGAACCGAGTCGACGGAGGGCACGAACATGACCACCAGCACAGTCAGCGCAACCGACCGGGCCGCCCGCCCGCTGGTCACCAGGGTGCCGCCCCGCACGGCGTGGGCACGGCTCGCTGTGCAGCACCGAGCGGGCCTCCTCGCACTGACGAGTGAACGAGCGGTTGACCACAGCGCACGCCTCGACCACACCGATCCCGATCGATCCCGCGTGCGCCGCGGGGCACGCGATGTCGGTCGCAGCGATCAGCTGTTCCACGACGTCGCCCGGATCACCGCCGTCGCACCGATCGTGATCACGGGCCGCGTCGGTCTGGCAGTGCATCCGACGGCGATCGGTTCGGTCGAGCTCATCGTCGACGACGGGGTTCCGGCGCCCGTGCTCGCTCTGCAGCTCGCGGCGACGATCGTCGCCGGCAACAGGGTTGCCCTCGGAGTCCCCAGGTCGGTCGGTCCGATCGTCGTGCAGTACCTCGAACGGCTCGCCGTGCTGCTGCCCGCAGGTGTCCTCTCGGTGCGGTGCGGAGAGCGACTCGTCAGCGGAGGGCACGACCGGTCGATCTGGCTCGGCGTGAGCGGCCCAGCAGTCAGTCACAACGAGCTGGAGCTGAACCTGGCCGGGTTCACCCAGTTGGTCGGCCTCCAACAGATCACACCGACACCGACAGCTCTCCACACGCAGTCGAGTCCTCGGGACCTTCGGCACTGACCGGCGCGATCCGACGGAAATACCGTGATGCGCGTCGGTGGAACTCCCTCCGGCCGGAGGGGCAAGGAGTCACAGCATGACGCGCTACAGGATCGGCATCGACGACACGGTCGCCGGCCAGAACGCTCTGGCATGGATCGACGCGAACGTCATCTCCGAACTCGACCAGGTCGAGATCGTGATGATCGGTCAGCGCCGCCGCGCGGGCCTCGCCGGCTCGCCGGCCGCACTGCTGTACGCCGCGCAAGAGCGACTGCGTCGCCGTCACCCGCGCCTCGACATCACGGTCCACGCACCCGAGCACTCCGACGGCACCGGCCCCACGGTCGAGGCGGACGTCCTCGTGATCGGCGTCCGGCAAGCATCGTCCGTCGCCCGCGCACTGTCCGGCTGGGTACCGGAACGCGTCACCGCGAACTCCGGCATCCCCGTCATCGCTGTCCCCGAGCACTGGGAAGAGCACCACGGCAGCATCGTCGTCGGCATCGACGCCGACACGTCGGACACCGCACTCGCGTTCGCGGCCGAGCATGCTCTCGCCGCAGGGTGCGAGCTGACGATCGTCCGTGCGTGGCAGGTCCCGACCGTGTCGACGCCCTACGGGTACGCCTACGTCGAAGAGGACCGCGAGATCTGGGCGCACCAAGCCGAAGAACTCGTCGGCCAGTTCGCACGCCGCGCTCTGGAGCAGTTCCCCGGCCTCCGGGTCCGGACCGCCGTCCGGGAAGGACGCGCCGGTCACGTGATCGCCGGACTGTCCGACGCGGCGTCCTTGCTCGTCGTCGGCCGCCGCCACCACACGCTGCTCGGCGGCGCACTGTTCGGGTCGGTCGGGCAGCAGCTGCTGCGCGAATCCGGCATCCCCGTGGCGACCGTCCCCCCGGACGCGACCCTGCACAGCGGCCCGCACCACGTCGTTGCAGACGCCGAGCACGATCAACCGCACACCGACTCCTCGGTCGTCGCCACCGCGGGTGCACGATGAGCGGGACCGTCGAGCGGCAGCACATCGTGGTCGGGATCGACGCGCACGCCGCGAACGACCGCGCGGTCGACTGGGTCGTCGCGGCTGCACGGTCGTACCCGTGCGACATCGAACTCATCACCGCGATGGACAGCATGGTCTCGGATCCGGTCGCAGCCGAGGAACGACTCGCACGGGTGCGACGCCGCCTCGCCGGTGGCGCGGGGTCGACGGTCCGATCGGAGCTCCGATTCGGTGATGCTGCGACGGTCCTGGTCGACGCGGCTCGTCACGCACAGCTGCTCGTCATCGGCTCCCGCCGCGACCACCCCATCCGCACGGCACTCGACGGCTGGCTGCCCGAGCGCATCCCCACACGGTCGACGGTCCCCACGGTGGTGGTCCCGTCGGACTGGTCCGGCGGAAGCGGTGACGTCGTCCACGGCGTCGACGACGACATCGCCGTCGCAGCGCTCGACGCCGCCGCCCGGACAGCGCTCCGACTCGGTCGCGGGCTGGTGCTCGTCCGCGTCTGGCGTGCACCCAGCGCCGACGACGAGGGCATGCTCGCCGCGCTCGGTGACCCCGCGCGGCACGAGGACCACGGCCGTCGGATCCTCGACGACGCGGCCCGGATCGTCTCCGGCCGGTTCCCGACGCTCCACACACGGCCGCTGCTGCTCGAAGGCGTGCCCGGCAGGGTGCTCGCATCGATCGCTGTCTCCGCGACGCTCGTCGTCATCGGGCGGAACCACCGCACCACGCTCGGGGGTGCGCTCGGCGGTTCGGTCGCGCACCGGCTGATCCAGGACAGCCGGACCCCGGTCTGCGTCGTCCCCGGAACCACCGCCGACGAACGAGCGCAGATGTCCGAAGCCGACGCCCTGGAACGGTCCGCACCATGAGCACCGAGCAGATCACCGTCGGCGTCGACGACAGCACCGGTGCGCGCGCGGCGGTCGAGTGGGTGGCACACCGAGCCCGATCGGGGCCGATGGAGGTCGAGCTCGTGCACGCCATCGAGTGGTACGAGACCGAGGCGTACTGGGCCTCGACACGGGCGAGGTTCGAGGAGATCGGGCAGCTGATCACCGCCGAGGACCCCGATGCCGTCGTCACCCTGACGCTCCGCGCTGGCTCACCGAAGCAGGTCCTCCTCGACGCGTCCGAGCGCAGCGACCTCCTCGTCATCGGTGCGCACCGCTCACGGATCATCCGCTCTGCTCTGGCGGGATCGCTCCCGGAGTCGATCGCCACCCTCGCCGCCGTCCCCGTCGTCGTGGTCCCCGATGACGCGGTCATCCGTGACGGCACCGTCGTCCTGGGCGTCGCCGCGGGAGAACCGGATGCCGCGGTGGTGTTCGCTGCAGCCGAGGCGGCACGAAACGGCGTCGCGCTCAGCCTGGTCTCGGCGTGGCAGCTGCCGGTCCCGATGGGCGCACGACCGGTCACCCTCGCCGAGGATCCCGGGCTCTTCCGCGAAGGTGCCGAACTCGACCTCACCGACGCGACGGCCATCGTGCGCGCACAGGCTCCGACCATCGTGGTCCACGCTGCCGTCGCCGAGCGTTCGGCGGCACAGGCGCTCGCGGAAGCGGCGACCGAGGCGGCGCTCGTGGTCGTCGGTCGGAAGCACCGCACGACCATCGGCGGCGCCGTGTTCGGATCGACCGCTCGTGATCTCTTCCACCGCACCCGCACACCGGTGTGCGTCGTCCCACCCACGTGGCGGCGTTCCCACCGGTGACGACGGCCGTGCTCCGGCCGAAGGTGACCGAGTCCGCATCGGGCGGGGATACCCTGCACGGCAAGGACGGGACGGACCACATGGAACGGCAACTGCACTTCCCGGACGTGGCACGGTCAGATCTCGAACGCAACGTCGCCGACCTCGTCCAGCACGCACACGCCGTCCTCCGGACACAGGGGCGACTGCGGAGCCTCCTCAGCGCGAACCGGCGCATCGTCGAGCACCTCGACCTCGCCGACACCCTGCACGCGGTCGTCGAGACCGCGGTCGAACTCGTCTCGGCGCGCTCGGGTCTGCTGACCGTCTCGAGCGCGATCGGCGGGACCGAACGCTCCGTCCACGCCGGCGAGGATCGTCCTCTGGACCTCGCCGAGGACCGAGGGCGACAGATCACGGTCCCGATCCGCGTCCGTGACACCGTCTACGGAACGTTGCGACTCGACGGGACGGCCGAGGCGGAGTTCACCGACGAAGACCAGGAACTCGCCGGTGCCCTCGCCGCGACCGCCGGCGTCGCCATCGACAACGCACAGCTCTTCGAGCACGTCCGCCTCCGCGAACAATGGACCACCACCACGTCGGAGGTGACCGCGGCCCTCCTCGCCGACGACGACGCCTCGGACGTCCTCGCCATGGTCGTCGACCGCGTCGGAGCGTTCGTCGACAGCGAGCTGGTCTCCATCGTCGAACCAGTCGGCGATTCGGAGATCGTCCGTGTCACCGCCGCCTCCGGCAGACGGGCCGACGACGTCCGCGGCCGGCAGTACAGCGCGGTCGGAACCCTCGCCGGGGACGCCATGACCACGCAGCGGGCGGTCTCCAGCGACCTCAGCGGGTCACCCACGGTCGCCGAGTGGCAGCCAGGACTCGGTCCGACGATCGCGATCCCGCTCCGCGCCTTCGGTGGCGCGCTCGGGGCGCTGATCGCATCGCGTGCCCCGGGCGGCGCACCCTTCACCGCATCAGAGCTCGACATGGCCGCTGACTTCGGTCGCCAGACGAGCGTCGTGCTCGCCGTCGCGCGCAGCCGCCACGACCGGAGCGCACTCGACCGCGCCGAGGAGCGCAGCCGGATCGCCCGTGACCTCCACGACCACGCCGTCCAACGGCTCTTCGGAACCGGACTGGCGCTGCAGTCGATCGCCCGGGCCGGCCCCGCGCCGCTCCGCGAACGACTCGAGGAACAGGTCACCAACATCGACGAGGCGATCAGCGAGATCCGCACCGCCATCTTCGCGCTCGGCGCGATCGAACGGCCCCGCGCCGACTCCGTGCGCGATCGGGTTCTCACGACCGTCGCCTCGATCGCGACCGCGCTCACGGTGCAACCGTCCGTGACGTTCAGCGGACCCGTCGACCTCGACGTCCACGGCCAGCTCGCGGACGACCTGATCGCCGTGGTCCGCGAATCCGTCACCAACATCGCCCGCCACGCGCCCGGATCTTCCAGCCAGGTCCGGATCGCGACGGCCGGCGGCACCCTCACCGTCCTCGTGTCCGACGACGGCCCCGGGCCGTTCCCCGGAGCGACCACCCGGCGGAGCGGCATCGCCAACCTCACCACCCGCGCCGACCGCCGCGGCGGGACGTGCTCCGTGACGACGAGCGACCGAGGCGGCACCGATGTCCGTTGGACCGTCCCGTTGCCGACGAGCCACGGAAGCGAGCTCGAGTCATGACGACCGTGTTCCTGCTGGACGACCACGAGATCGTGCGCCGCGGCGTCGCCGAACTCATCAACGCCGAACCCGACCTCGAGGTCGTCGGCGAGGCCGCGACCGTGGCGCAGACCTTCGGCAGGGTCGCGGCGACCCAGCCGGACGTCGTCGTCCTCGACGTCCGGCTGCCGGACGGCAGCGGGATCGACGCGTGCCGTGACATCCGTTCCGCGTTCCCGCACATCGCGTGCCTCGTGCTCACCGCCTACGACGACGAGTCCGCAGCCGAGGGCGCCGTGCTCGCCGGAGCCGCCGGCTACGTCGTGAAGGACATCCGCGGCCAGTCGCTGGTCAGCGACATCCGCCGCGCAGCTGCCGGTGAACGGCTCCTCCCGCAAGCGCTGACAGCCCGCGTCGCGGATCGCCTCGCTCGGACACTGCCCAGCACGGACCCGGATCTCTCGATGCGGGAACGTCAGGTGCTCACGCTCATCTCCGCGGGGCTCACGAACCGCCAGATCGCCGAACAGCTCGACCTCGCCGAGAAGACCGTGAAGAACTACGTCTCCGGCCTGCTCGCGAAACTCGGGATGGAACGACGAACCCAGGCCGCGGTCTACGGCGCGACCAACCGCCCGACGGGTCCGGGCGGTCGGTAGCCGAGGGCTGCGTGCCTACCGCTTCAGGTTCGTCAGCTCCTGCAGCACCTCGTCCGAGGTCGTGATGATGCGTGCATTCGCCTGGAACCCGCGCTGCGCCACGATCAGGTTCGTGAACTCCTGCGACAGGTCGACGTTCGACATCTCGAGCGTGCCGGACGCGAGCGAGCCGACGCCCGCCGAACCCGGGGTCCCGACCGATGCCTGGCCCGAGTTCGCGGTCGCCCGGTAGCCCGACGCCCCGGTCTTCTCGAGGCCTGCGGGGTTCGCGAAGGTCGCCAGGGCGATCCGTCCGAGCGCCAGCGAGGCGCCGTTCGAGAACGACCCGGTGACGGTGCCGTCCTTCGAGATCGAGTAACCCTGCAGGGAGCCGGCCTCGTGGCCGTTCTGCGACGAGATCGACGCCGTGTTGAGCGACGCGAACCCGGACAGCTGGGTCATGTCGACGGTGATGCCGCCGACGGCGAGGGTGGAGCCGGAGGCGATCGAGCCGTCGGCCTTGAAGGTGATCGTGCCGGTGGCAGAGGTCCCCTGCCCGTTCGACGCCGAGACGTTCCACCCGGTGTTCGTGCGGGTGTACGCGAGCGACATGGTGTGCTTCGTGCCGTACTGGTCGTACACGGTCGCGTCGCGGTTCAGCGTCTCGTTGACCGGGGTGTCCGACGGCAGGTTGCCGCTGACCGTCGCCGAGGTCGTCGAGGTCGCGGGTGCGGCGGCGTCGAGGGGCAGTCGGATGTCGGTCAGCTGCCCGCCGTCGTTCACGACGCCGTTGGTCGCCGAGTAGCCCTGCACGATCTTGCCGTCGGCGGTGACGAGGCGGCCGTTCGCGTCGAAGTCGAACGCGCCCGCGCGGCTGTACACGGTGTCGTTGCCAAGCCGGGTGACGAAGAAGCCGTCACCGGAGATCATCAGGTCGGTGGCCTTGCCAGTGGCCTGGGCCGAGCCCTGCGCGAAGTTCGTCGAGACACCGGCGACCTGGACGCCGAGGCCGATCTGCGCCGGGTTGGTCCCGCCGATGCCGGTCTGCGGTCCGCCGGCGCCCTGGGTCATCTGCGACAGGGTGTCCTGGAAGACGGTGGTCGACGACTTGAAGCCGACGGTGTTGACGTTGGCGATGTTGTTGCCGGTGACGTCGAGCATCTGCTGGTGCGAGCGGAGGCCGGAGATCCCGGAGTAGAGCGAGCGGAGCATGGTGCGTCCTTTCGGAGAGGCAGGAAGAGCAGGAAGAAGGAGGAGGAGAAGCAGCGCGGTCAGGAAGCCGGAGCGGTGGTGGTGATGCCGGAGATCACGTCGAGAGCGACCTCCTTCCCGTTCACGGTGACCGTGGGGACGCTCTTCGCGTAGGACACGGCCGAGGCGGTGCCGGTGACGGCGGTGCCGGTGGAGGCGTCGGTGTAGCTGACCTGCTTGCCGACGAGGTTCGCGGCGGCGATCCGCATCTGCAGCGAGAAGTTCTCGTTCCCCGTCGTGGTCTGGTTGGTGATCTGCTCCATCATCGCGAGCTGCGTCTGCTGGCTGATCATCTGGTTGGTGTCCATCGGCGACGACGGGTCCTGGTTCTGCAGCTGCGTGACGAGCAGCTTCATGAACACCTCGGAGTCCATCGTCTGGGACTTCTTCGCGGTCGTGGTCGCGGCGAGGGCCGCGGCCTGTGCAGCCTGGTCCACGCTGCCGGTGATGCCGTCGATGGGCATGGTTGCGTTCCTGTTCGTGAGCCGGTCAGGCGAGGACGTCGAGTCCCGCGGTGCGGATGGTGGAGGTGGTGGTGGCGGAGGTGGGCTGCGTGGCGGGGGTGCGTCGCGCCTCCAGGCCGGTCTCCGCACGCTGGCGGCCGTCGGCCGGACGCTGGTCGCGACCCGGCGACTCGCCCGGGTGGTTCTGCGACGACAGGTCGAGCGTCGTGCTCAGCCCGGTGCCGGACGCGTCGCGCCGCAGCTCCGGCAACACCTGGCGGACCGCGTCGCGGCCCGCTTCGGACGCCGCGAACAGCTCAACGTGCATGCCGTGCGCGGTGACGTGCGCGCGGACCGTGACCGGTCCGAGGCTGTCCGGCACGACCTGCACGGTGACGACGTGCTCGCCGGGGCCGGCCTGTGCGAGCGAGAACACCGGCCGCGCGAGTTGCTGGGTGAGCGGTGCGGCCGTGGCCGACGGAGCCGCCGCGGCGGGCGCGGTCGTCGGCGTCGTGGGCAGGACGAAGGGCGTCTCCCCACCGCGTGTGGGCAGGCCGACCGGGAGGCCCGGATCACCCGCCGTCGACGCCTGCTGCTCCGTCCCGTGGCCGGTCTGGGCACCGCGTGCGGCGGTCGCTGCGACGGAGGTGACGACGACGGGGGTGGCGCTCGCCGGGCCGGCTTCCACGGTCGGGTTGGTGGGCGCGGTCGGGTTGGCGGGTGCGATCGGTGCGGGGATCGCCGCCGCCAGCGGTGCGGCGGCTGCGGTCGGTGCGGCGGTCGTCCCGGCGGCGGTCGTGGAGGCAGCGGCAGCGGGTGCACCGGCAGCGGCAGCGGCAGCGGCAGCGGCTGTGGCTGTGGCCGGTCCGACGTCGCCCGGGGTGGACGGGACCATACCCGGCTGCGCGGTGGCGGCCCCGGGCAGCGCGGCCGCGATCGGGGCGGCATCGGCCGGGGGCGTCGCGGGCGTCGTCGCCACCGGGGTCGGCTCGACCGGCGCTGCGCCTGCAGCCGCGTCAGCGCCTGTCGGCGGCACGGGGGGCACGGGAGTCGCGGACGGTGCGGCCGTGGCACTCGCCCTCGCACTCGCCGGGGCCGCGACCGCACCGGTCACCGGGGACTCGATCGCGGCCGGGGCCGCCGTCGCGGGGTCCTCGGTGGAGCCCGCCTCGACCGGGGCCGTCGCCGGGGCCGTCGACGGCGTGGGCACGGACGTGAGCGTGGGCACCAGTCCGGCGAGCAGCAGCGCCTGCGGGTCGGCGGCCGGAGCCGTGGCGGCCGGGTCCGCGACCGGCGTGGTCGGCGTCTCGGGCGTGGTGCCGTCGTCGGTCGACGTGTCGGCACGGTCCGTGCGCGCCGTCGCCCGGTCGCCGGCACGACGATCGGTCGCGGCGGCGGCGGCGGCGGTCAGGGCGGCGTCGAACGAGCCGGCCCCGGCGGGGTCGGTCGCACGGGCCGGGGTGGCGGCCTTCGACGGCGCCGAGGACGGCTGGGTGGCGATGGTCAGGCTCATGCGGCGCTCCCGGACTGCATCATGGACAGCAGCGCGGCCGTCTGCAGGTCGGTAGCACTGCTCGTGGCCGTCGTCGCCGCGGTCGGGGCCGATGCCTGCGCCGGCACGATGCGGCGGATCGTGGCGATGTCGGCGTCCGAGTACCAGTTGTCGACGATGCGGACGTCCTTGCCGGGGCGGGGTGCGTGCAGCACCTTCCCGTCACCGACGTAGATGACGACGTGGCCCTCGCCCTTCGGGATGATCAGGTCGCCGGGCTGCGCGTCCTTCAGGGAGCCGACCTCGACGCCCATCTTCGCCTGGTCCGGCACGACCCGGGGCATGGTCACCCCGAGGTCCTTGAACACGGTCTGCACCAGGCCCGAGCAGTCCATGCCGGCGGTCGTGGTGCCACCGAACACGTACGGCACGCCGAGGTACTTCTTCGCGTCCGCGACGACGTCCGACCCGGTGGCCCCGCTGCCCGTGGCGATGGTGCCCGCACCGGCGTCGACCGAGGTCGCGGGGACGGTGCCGGTCGTCGCCGCGGCGCCGGCAGCAGCCGTCGCGGTGCCGGTGCCGGTGGTCCCGGTGGCCGTGGCCAGGGCATCGGCGAAGGCGCTCGACGATGCGGCCGACGACCCGGCGGACGACGACCCGGCGGTCGCGACTGCCGAGCCACCGCGCAGGGTGTCGATCTGGGACCGGATCTCGGAGATCCGGGAGAGCACGGCTTCGACGCTCATCGGGCACCACTTTCCGTGCGGCGTCGTGCCGCGATCTCGTCGAGGGCGTTCTGCTCGGTGCGGAGTTCCTCGGCGGTCTGATCGGCGGCGTGCTTGCCCTCGAGCTTCTCGAGTCCGACCGCGGCACGGCGTGCGGCGGTGTACTCGTCCTGTGCCCGGTCGGCGTCCGCGCGGCGGGTGCGGACCACGGCGTCGAGCTCCTCGAGCATCCCGCGGGTCGCGGCCCGTGCGGCGGCGACGGCGCTCAGGGTCGCGGCGTCCTCGATCGGCTGCGCGCCCTCGGCGTCGGCGAGGCTGCGGCGTGCGGCGATCCGGGCGTCGGCGGCCTCGCGGACGCGCTCGTTCGCGGTGGCGAGCGACGCGGCGGCGCGGTCCTGTTCGGTGTGGCGCAGGCGCAGGAGTCCGGCGAGCGGGAACCGGCGGGCCATCACGACACCCCCAGCTGCTGCACGAGGCCACCGAGGTGCTGCCAGGACGCGTCGGCGGTCGCCCGCTCGTCCATCCCCTGGCGCAGGAACGCGTCGATCACGCCCTGGTGGTCGACCGCGGCGTCGACGAGCGGGTTCGAGCCGCGCTGGTACGCGCCGACGTCGAGCAGGTCCTGGGCGGCGGCGCGCGCGGCCATCACCTTCCGCAGCGTCGTCGCGGCACCGCGCTGCGCCGGGCTCGTCACCTTCGAGGCCACACGGGACACCGAGCCGAGGGCGTCCACCGACGGGAAGTGCCCGGTGATGGCGAGCTTCCGGTCGAGCACCACGTGACCGTCCAGGATGCTCCGGGCAGCGTCGGCGATGGGTTCGTTGTGGTCGTCACCGTCGACGAGCACGGTGTACATCCCGGTGATGCTGCCGACCCGGTCGGTACCGGCACGCTCGAGCAGTCCGGCGAGCACCGAGAAGGTCGACGGCGGGTAGCCCCGGGTGGCCGGCGGCTCCCCCACGGACAGCCCGATCTCCCGCTGCGCCATCGCGACGCGGGTGAGCGAGTCCATCATGAGCACGACGTCCTGGCCGGCGTCGCGGAACGACTCGGCGATGCGGGTGGCGACGAACGCTGCACGGAGGCGCATGAGCGCGGGCTCGTCCGAGGTCGAGACGACGACGATCGAGCGGGCGAGGCCTTCGGGTCCGAGGTCGTCCTCGAGGAACTCCCGTACCTCTCGACCACGCTCCCCGACCAGCGCGATCACGTTGACCGCGGCGTCGCTCCCCCGCGCGATCATCGACAGCAGTGACGACTTGCCGACGCCGGAGCCGGCGAACAGCCCCATGCGCTGGCCGCGACCGACGGTGGTGAGCGTGTCGAGCACCCGCACGCCGAGCTGCATCGGGGTGTCGATCCGGGTGCGCGCCATGGCGCTCGGTGTCGCGTGGTCGAGCGGCACCCAGTCGACCGGCTCGCCACCGGCACCGGCGAGCGGTCCCCGGTCGTCGATCGGTCGACCGAGGCCGTCGAGCACGCGGCCGAACAGACCGGCACCGGTCGGCACCAGCACCGGGCGGCCGGTGGTGCGCGCCGGCGTCCCGGCGGTGATCCCGGTCAGGCGGCCGAGCGGCATGCAGCGGACCCCGGTCGCGTCGGTGGCGACGACCTCGACTGTGGTCGACTCGGAGCCCTCGCGGCCGACCGACACGAGTTCGCCGACGTGCGCGTCGAGCCCGGAGATCGTCAGGCCGAGGCCGACGGCACTCGTGACGACACCGACGCGCTGCGGAGCGGCCCGGCGCACGGCGTCGTCGAGGCCGCGGGGACGCAGGAGCGTGGCGGTCATGCGGCACCCCCGGAGGTGCCGGACGACTCGACACCGAGTGCGGTGCGGGCACGGTCGAGCGCCGTGGCGATGCGCGCGTCGAGCATGCCCTGGGGCAGGTCGACGACGGCGTCGCCGTCGCACAGCGCGGGGTCCGCGACCACGGGCACGGGCAGGTCGACGTCGGCGACGCGGGCGGCGTCCGCCGGGCTGAGCCGGACGGCCACCGGGACCGTGCGGTCGATGGACGCGAGGGCCCGCCGGACGGTGGTCTCGGCGCCGGACGCGATCCGGGCCTCCCGGTCGCCATCGGGACCGACCGACGGACGGGAGGCGCGGATCTCGTACCCGACGATCGCCTCGGCCAGGTCGACGGCCGCGCTGGCGACGGAGGCCTCCGCGTCGTCGAGAACGGGTGCGATCGTCGAGAGCATGGCGTTCGTCGCGGCGTCGAGCACCGCGATGCGGCGGACGGTGTCCGCCCGCAGCGACGCGGTCAGTGCGTCGTGCTCGGCCCGCAGCTGGGCGCGCAGGGCGTCCGTCTCGGCCTGTGCGGCGCGGAGCCCCGCGGTGTAGCCGGCAGCGTGCCCGCGGACGTCCGCGGCGGACGCGAGGTCGCGACCGGCGGGGACGCCGATGGCGGGGAACCCGACGCGGTGCACGGTGGTGCTGGTGTCAGTCAACGAGCTCGTCCTCCTCGGCGCGGTGCACGGTGATGACGCCCTGCGCCTCGAGCTCGCGCACGGAGCGGACCACCTCGGCGCGCGCCTCCTCGACCTGCGACACCCGGACCGGGCCCATGGCCTGCAGTTCGTCGTCGAGCAGTGAACGGTTGCGCTCGGAGACGTTCGCGCGGATCGTCTCGACGACGGCGCCGGCTGCGCCCTTCATGGCGGTCGCGAGCAGCTTCGAGTCGATGCCGCGCAGCACCTGCTGGATGTCGCGGGACTCGAGCTTGACGATGTCCTCGAACGTGAGCATGCGCGAACGGATGTCCTCGGCGAGCTCCGGGTCGCGCGCCTCGAGCCCGTCGAGCACGGCCTTCTCGGTGGCGACGTCGGAGCGGTTGATGATGTCGACCAGTGGTGCGATGCCGCCGACGACCTCGACGCTCTCGCGCGGGGACACGACGGCGCCGGCACGCTGGCGCAGGACACCGGCGACGATGCCGACGGCCTCCGGGGTCGCGCTGCCCATCGTCGCGAACGCCTGGGCGACGTCGGTGCGGACGCGCTCGTCGACGCCGGCCAGGACGGCGCTCGCCTGACCGGGTCCGAGGTGTGCGAGGACGAGGGCGATCGTCTGCGGCAGCTCGCCCTCGAGCAGGGTGATCACCTGGCCGGGCTCGGCGTCGTCGAGGAAGTCGAACGACTGGCCGGCCAGGTTCGAGGCGAGCCGGTCCATCACGCCCGCGGCGCGCTCGGCGCCGAACGACGCCTCGAGCAGCCCGAGGGCGGTCTCCTTGCCGCCGCGCTTCTGCGTGCGACCGTGCATCGTGAGGCGGTGGAACTCGCTCATGGTCCGGTCGACGACGGTGTCCTCGACGCGGCGCATCCGGACGATCTCGGCCGAGATCTCCTCGGCCTCCATCTCGGTGAACTGCTTCATGACCTCGGCCGCGCGGTCGGTGTCCATCTGCATCAGGATGAGCGCGACCTTCTGGGCGCCGGTCAGGTCGCGGGCGCTCGCGCCGGCGCCGCTGCTGCCGCCCGTGCTGCCGCCCATCGGCACCAGGCCGCTCACACGCCGGCCCGGTCGTCGAGGAGCCCGCGGAGGAGCTCGGCCGTGCGCTTCGGGTCGCGCTCGGCCAGCGCGGAGATGTCCTGGCGGCGGCGCTCGGCCGTGATCTCCTCGGTGGTCAGCACCTCGGTCGGCGGGTCGCCGGCGGGCATCGTCGACAGCACGGCGGTCGGGGCGTCGCTGGCTCCGAGGGTCGCACGGTCGGCCGCGCCGTCCACCGCGAGGGGCAGCTGGAACGTCTCGCCGGCGAAGGCGTCGAGTTCGCCGAGGTCGACGGCCTCGCGCTCCTGCTTCCGGCTGCGGCGGGCGATGACGAACATGATCGCGATGAGCGCGAGCAGGCTGCCGATGACGATGCCGGCGGTGCGGATCGAGGCCCACAGCGACTCCTGCTGGTCGGCCTTCTGCTGCGCCTCGAGGGCCTTCGCGGCCTGGTCGGCGCCGCTCGTGTCGAAGTCCATCATCGCGACCTTGACCTGGTCGCCGCGGGCCTGGTCGACACCGGCGGCGGCGGACACCAGGTCGTTGATGCTCTGCAGGTTGGCGTTCTGCACCGCAGAGGCCTTCGAGTTCAGCGCGACCGAGATGGTCTGCCGGTCGAGGGACCCCGCCGGGATCTGGGTGGTCTCGGTGGTGTGGTCGACGGCGTTGTTCTTCGTCGCGGAGTCGTTCTTGTAGCCGTCGTCGCCGGTGCCGGTCGTGGCGGTGCCGTTCGGGACGGCGATGTTGTCCGGGCCGAGGACCCCGGTCGCACCGCTCGACGCACCCGAGCCGGCGCCGTACTCCTCGGTGGTGCTCGACTCGTTGAGGGCCACCGGACCGGAGGTCGGGGTGGCGAAGCTCTCGGACGTGCGGGTGCCGGACTCCTGGTTCATCGTGCCGGACACCACGACGGTGGCGTTGCCGACGCCGAGGGTCGTGTCGAGCAGGTCCTGGATCTTCTTGCTCGTCGCGGCGTCGTAGTCGGCGGCCTGGTCGGTACCGCTGCCGGTGGCACCGGTGCCGACGGCCGACAGGGTCTGGCCCTTGGCGTCGACGACGGAGACGTCGGTGGGCTGCATGCCCTCGACCGCGGCGCTGGTCAGGTGCACGATCGCCTGCACCTGGTCGGTGCTGAGCTGCGTGCCGTTCTCGGTGGCGATGAACACCGACGCCGTCGGGTCCTTCTCCTCGGACACGAACACGGACTTCTCCGGGATCGCGAGCTGCACGGTCGCGGTCTGCACGCCGTCCATCGCGCCGATGGTCTTGGCGAGCTCGCCCTCCATCGCCCGCTTGTACGTGACGTCCTGCTGGAACTCCGAGCTCGTCACGCCCATCTTGTCGAGCAGCGAGTAGCCGCCCTCGTTCGACGACGGCAGGCCGTTCGACGCGGCCTTGAGCCGCTCCGAGTACACCTGCGCCTGCGGCACGAGGATCGTCGCCCCGCCGTCGGTGAGCTGGAACGGCACACCGTCGGTCTGCAGCTGGTCGGTGATGGAGCTCGCGTCGGCAGCGGCCAGCCCGGTGAAGAGCGGCGCGTACGAGGCCTTGCCGAGCCACGACGCCAGCGCGATCCCACCGAGCACGAGTGCCGCGATCGCCAGGATCGCGATGGTGCGCTGTGCGGCGGAGAAGCCCTTGACGTACGCCGACAGGCGCGCGAAGACGTTCTTGACGGCGACGGGCATCAGGCCTGCATCCTCATGATCTCGTTGAAGGCGTCGACGCCCTTGTTGCGGACGGCCGAGACGAGTTCGAGCGTGACCTGCGCACGGGTGGCGGCGATGGTCGCGTCGTGGATGTCGTCGAGGTTGCCGGTGACGGCTTTGAGCGCCAGGGTCTTCGAGTCGCTCTGCAGCGACTGCAGCCCGTCGACGGCGTTGCCGAGGCTCGCGGCGAAGCCGCTGCCGTCGGTCGTCGCGCCGGCAGCGCCGATCGCGCTCGTGCTGTCGCTGGACGTGCCGGACACGCTGGTCAGCGCGTTCGTCATCGCGTTGGTGGTCACACCGTTGACGGCGTCGATGGGCATCAGTTCTTCCCGATCTGCAGTGCCGCCTCGTAGGCGGTCTTCGCACGGTCGACCACGGCGGCGTTCGCCTGGTAGCCGCGCTGGGCCATGATGAGGTCCGCCATCTGCGTCCCGAGGTCGATGTCCGGCATGCGGACGTAGCCCTCGTCGTTCGCGAGCGGGTTGTCCGGGTCGTAGGTCACGCGGCCGGCGGCGCTGCCGAACGCGGCGCCCTTGACGTAGGCGCCGGACACACCGTTGCCCTCCTGCACCTCGACGTAGCGGGCCTGGAACGCCGTGTCGTCCATCGACTTCACGGTGTTCGCGTTCGCGATGTTGTCGGAGACGGCGTCGAGCCACTTCCGGTGCACGGTCATGCCGGTGCTCGCGATGCCGATCGCGTCGAAGGTCGTCACGAGTTGGTCCGCATCGCCGCGCGGACGCTGGTGAGCTCGGAGTTCATCGCCTGCGTGGCGAACTGGTACCGGAGCACGGTGTCGATGTTCGACAGCGTCTCCTCGTCGAGGTTGACGTTGTTGCCGTTCGTGTTGGTCGGCTCGAGGCTGCGGGCGATCGTCGGCGCGGTGTCGCCGCTGCCGTCGGTGATCGACTTCGCCAGGGCGTCCTCGAACTGGACCTTCTCGGCGTGGTAGTTCGGCGTGTTGATGTTCGCGATGTTGTTCGCGATCACCTTCTGGCGCATCGACAGACCGTCGAGTGCGCTCTGCAGCGCGACGCTCGTCACGGAATCGAACACGGTGGTCCCCTCGTCAGGCGTCGTCGAGGGGACGTCGCCGAAGCGGTGGTGGCCGATCCGTGGCCGAACTGGTGAGCGATCCGTGCTCGTGTGGCGCTATCGGTGCCCGTCCCCGGCCGCGTTAGGCATCGCCCCGAACGGGGGTGGCACGGCGGCGTCCGATGTGGAACGACGTCCCCGTTGTCGTACGACATCGATCACGTCGTACCGTGCTCACGCGTCACGTTGCATGCGCGGCTCGACGACACGCTCGTTGTCGTACGACTTCGACGATGACGCACCGTGCACGCGCAGACAGTTGCGTCCGGGGTCGGACGACATCCTCGATGTCGTGCGACGACCACCTCGTCGCACGTTGCCAACGCCATCCGTTCACGCTGAGGACGGTTGCGCTCGCCGGGCAACGACAGCATCGATGTCGTACGACGACCACCCCGTCGCACCTTGCGCCCGCCCGGTGTTGCACGCGCGGGCGAGCGACACGCTCGATGTCGTACGACGTCGAGCATGTCGTAGCGGGTCGAGCGGGGCGGACGGGTCAGGCGGAGGCGTCGAGGTACACCGAGCCGCGCGGCTCGCGGGTCGCGTCGACGGCGCGCAGCGCACCGAGGTGCTCGAGCGTCGCCCGTCGGTCCGACTCGAGTTCCGCGATGCGGTCGCGTTGCGCTGCGAGCAGCCGGGAGGCACGCCCCACCAACTCGCGCGGCACCGGACCCAGCCCGGCCGGCTCCGACCACCCGGTGCCGTCGTCGAGCGTCACGTCCTGCTCCAGGGAAGCGAGTGCCGCCTCCCAGGCGTCAGGCGACACCGAGGGCTCCGCCCGTCGCCTGCTCGCGGGCCGGCGTCGCCGGCAGCGACGCCGCGGCCTCGTGCCACGACTGCCGCAGCGGCTCGAGGATCCGGATGCAGTCGCGGGTGGCCTGCACGTCGCGGTGCACGTTCGCGGTGATGAGCGAGGTCGACGCGTAGTTGTAGACGGCGAGCAGACCCTCGCCCCCGTCCCACACGTCGATCCGCAGCGTCGACGACAGCTCTCCGACGATGGCCTGCGCGTGCAGGAGCTGCTCGCGGGCCGCGTCCCAGTCGGCGTTCGTCTGGGCGGCCTCGGCGCGGTGCAGGTCGAGCAGCAGCCGGTCGTAGAGCATCGTGACGAGCTGCGCCGGCGTGGCCGACAGGACGGCCTCGTTCGTGTACTGCGCGCGACGTTGGTCGGTCACGGTGCGGGGCTGTGCGGCCTGGCGGAAGGCGGCGGCCTGGAAGTCGAAGGTCATGGTGTTCCCGTCAGCTCGTCGTCGACGCCAGCTGGCTCGCGAGCCAACTGGACTGGGACTGGAGCTTGCTGAGGCTGGTCTCGAGGGCGGAGTACTGGCGCTGCAGGGTGGCGCGGCGCTGCGTCAACCGGTCGGTCCAGCTGTCGATCTGGGTGGTGAGGTCCTTCGCGACCGACTGCTGGCCGGCGATCGACGTCGTGATGGAGCCGTCGTACTTGTCGGACACCGCGGTCGCTGCGGCGCCGACGTTCGTGGCGATGCTCGACAGCATCGACTGGGTGCCGAGCGGGTCGGTGGCCAGCGCCTTCTGGAAGACGTCGGCGTCGAAGGTGAAGTTGCCCTCCTTCGTGATGACGATGCCGATCGACGACGGCGACTTGCCGTTGATCGGCGTCGACATCGTGCTCGTCAGCCGCTGCGTCGCGTCACGTGTCGTCGCGTCGCCGACCAGGATGCCCGCCGTGGTCGACGTGCTGCCGGTCGTCGCACTGGTCGTGCTCGACACCGAGGTGTTCGTCTTGTAGTAGGCGGCGACGGCGTTCAGGGCGTCGACGAGTCCGGAGGCGACGGCCTGGGCCTTCGTGGTGTCCTGGGCGACGCCGACGGTCACCGGGTCCGTGCTCGTCTTCGACACGGTGACCGACAGTCCGGGCACCAGGTCGGTGAACGTGTTCGAGGCGCTCGTGACGGTCTGTTCGGCGGCGGTGCCGGCCCACAGGGTGACGCTGGCGTCCTTCGCCTGCGTGACGACCGCGGCACCGATCTCGGTCAGGACGTTCGTGGCGGTGCCGGCGGCGACCTGGTCGGCGGTCCCCCGGTACACCTCGAACGCGCCGGCGGCACCGGTCTTCGCGGACGTGAGCTGCAGGCGGTAGCGCTTCGTGCCGTCGGGGTCGGTCCCCGCGGCGACCTTCGTGGCGGTGATGCCCGCGCCCGACTTGTTGATCGCGGACACGGTGTCGTCGAGGCTGCCGGACGCCGGGGTGACCGTCGTCTTCGTGCCGTCGGCGCCGACCAGTGTGATCGGCTCCGCCGCGGCGGACCAGGTCGTCATCGCCGCGGTGACGCCGACCTGTGCGGCGGCGGTCGAGCCGACGGTGAACGTCACCGACCCAGCGCTCGCGTTCGTACCGGTGGCCGCCGTGACGCCGGAGGACGAGCTGGTGGCGGTGAAGACGTCGAGCGAGGTCGCCTTCGCGGCGTCCTTCGCCTTCGTCGCGAGGGCCTGCACCAGGCCGTTCATCGTCTGCAGTGACGAGATGAACGAGTTGGTGCTGGTGAGCTTGTTCTTGAGCAGCGTCTGCGGGACGCCCTCGACGGTCATCAACGAGTTGATGAGGTCGGTCGTCTTGAGGCCGCTGACGAGGCCGTCGATCGCGAGGCTGCTGGCCGATGACACGGAGGACATCGAGGACTCCCTGCCGGTTCGAGGTGGAGGTCGGATGCGGAGGTCGCATGCGGTCGACGCCGCCTCCCGGGAGACCTGAACGATCCCGGAAGGCGGCGTCCGTACTGCTAGCGCAGGAGCGAGAGCACACCCTGCGTGCTCTGGTTCGCCTGTGCGAGCATCGACGTGCCGGCCTGGCTGAGGATGTTGTCGCGCGTGTACTTGACCATCTCCTCCGCCATGTCGACGTCGGTGATGCGCGAACCGGCAGCGGTGAGGTTCTCCTTGGCCACGTTCGTCACGTTGATGGCGTGGTCGAAGCGGTTCTGGACAGCACCGATGCTCGAACGTGCCGAGGACACGTACTTGATCTGCTCGTCGATCGCGGTGATGGCGGCCTGAGCGTTCGTCGCGCTGTCGAAGGTGAGCGCGCCGACCGCGGTCGACACGGACTCCACGTTGGACTTCGACAGGTCGACGTCGATCTGGCTCGCCGCGTCGCCGTTGGCGCCGACCTGGAACTTCAGGACGCCTGCGGTGCCGGCGGAGCCGTCGAGCAGGTTGATGCCGTTGAAGTTGGTCGACTGCGAGATGCGGGTGAGCTCCTTGGTGAGCTCGCCGACCTCGGTGGTGATCGCCTTGCGCGAGTCCTCGTTGTTCGAGTCGTTACCGGCCTGGACGGCCAGGTCGCGCATGCGCTGGAGGATCGAGTGGGTCTCGGTGAGGCCACCTTCAGCGGTCTGCACGACGGAGATGCCGTCCTGCGCGTTGCGGGCGGCGACCGTGAGGCCACCGACCTGGGACTTCAGCCCCTCGGAGATCGACAGACCGGCCGCGTCGTCGGCAGCACGGTTGATGCGGAGACCCGACGAGAGCTTCTCGAGGGACTTCGACAGGTCGTTCTGCGTCGAGTTGAGGTTCCGGTACGTGTTGAGTGCCGAGAGGTTGGTGTTGATGGACATACCCATGGTGGTTTCCTCCGTGAATTCTGGGTCGTACTACAGCCCGTCCGTGGGCTGACGTGGATGACTCTCGACCGGGTGCCGGGAGTCGTTAGGGAATCGGCGGAGAAGTTTCCGCCGACGGCTCAGCTCGCCACGACCGCCGTGGGCGCGGTCGCGTCGTGCACGGCACGCGCGACACCGGCCGCGGCGTTCGTGGCGACCTTGGCGAGGTAGGCACTGCGGCGTGCGGCCGTGGTGCGCGATGCGGGTTCGGCGACCGGGCCACCGTCCCCGTAGTGCGCGGCGAGACCGTCGCGGAGCAGCCGCATCGCCTCGGAGCGCTGCTGCGAGACGGCGGAGTGCGTGATGCCGAGCTCGGCCGCGACGTCGGTCACCGAGCGGTCGCCGAAGTACACGGCCTCGACGACGAACCGCATCCGCTCCGGCAGCGCCTCGACGGCGGCACGCAGGTAGCGGCGCTTCTCGGTCTCGAGCAGGTCGTCGCCGGGCAGCGGCAGGTCGGCGGCGACGAGGTCGTGCACGGTCTCGTCCAGGGGCGCGACGATGCGGGCCGCGTCGCTCATGGCGTCCGAGGCGGTCTGCCGGTCGACCCCCATCGCGTCCGCGATCTCCTGCACGCCGACGCTCCGGCCGAGTCGAGCGGACAGGGCCTCCTGCGTGGCGAGGGTCTCGCGGATCCGCTTCCGGGTCCCACGCGACGCCCAGTCGGCCGAGCGCATGTCGTCGGCGAGGGCCCCCGCGATCCGGGTCCGGGCGTAGGCGCCGAACGGCACGCCGAGGGTGGGGTCGAACGCGTCGGCAGCGGCGACGAGGGCGAGGGAGCCGACGGCAGCGAGGTCGTCGCGGTCCAGGTGCGTGGCTCGGGAACGGACGTCGGCGACGATGTAGCCGACGAGCGGGAGGTGCTCGACGATCATCGCGTTGCGTGCGGTGCGGTCCATGCTGATCCCCTGATCGACCTGACGTGACTGTCTCGACTCACCCGTCCCTGGGCACGACGAACGCCGGCCTCGGATGGCCGGTGCGTACGCCGAAGAACCGTCCGGATCCTCCGGACGGTGCACCCCGCGCCCCCGGAGAGGCGGTTCGAGGTCGCCCTCGTGGTGCGTTCCGAATGTATCGGCTGGCAAAGCCCTGAACAGGGGTTCATCCGTCCCCAGTGCGGGGGCATTCGCGGTGTTTCGCGGTCCACATTTGGGGGGACCCACCGAGTAGAACGGTCGTTCTCGCCCCCCGTACGGGGTGCGTTCCGGGAGGCCCGGGGGACATCCGCCTCGCTTGTCGCGTCCCCCGCCGCTTACGGCCACCGCCGTCGGGTCGATAGGTCTCGGTGTCCGCCGGATGGTGGACCCGCACGACCGAACGACCACGACCCGAACACCCGACGACGACCCACACGGGAGGAGCTGATGAGCGTGAACGACCTGTCTGCCGTGCTCTGGCGCGAACGCGAACTGCTCGAGCTGCTCACCTTCAAGCTCGAGGAGGAGCAGCTCCTGCTCACCGCCGGCCGTTCCCGCTGGGTGTCGCACGCCAGCCGCGAGGTCGAGCAGGTGCTCGAGCGCCTCCGCAGCACCGGCCTCGAGCGCGCCGCATCGAGCGCCGAGGTCGCGGAGGAGTGGGGCGTCGCCGCCGATGCTCCCTTGCGCGACGTCGTCGCCGCTGCGCCGAACGGTCCGTGGGGTGAGATCCTCACCGCACACCTGACCGCGATGGTCGAGCTGACCACCCAGATCGGCGCCCTGCGCGACGAGAACGACCGCTTCCTGCGCACCGCCGCCCAGGCCACTGAAGAGACCCTCGCCGGCACGGTCACGAACGCTGCGACCTACGACGCCTCGGGCACGTCAGGCTCCGGCTCCGACGGCGCGCGCCTGTTCGAGGGGACCCTGTAACCCCGTGGTCAGCACCTTCGGCTCCCTCGCCACCGCGTACTCCGGTCTCGCCGCGGCCCGTGCCGGCATCGACGTCACCGGCCAGAACATCGCGAACGCCGGCACCGCCGGGTACACACGCCAGCGCATCACGCAGAACTCGATCCCCGCCACACAGACCGGCTTCATGCGCGGGACCGCCGCCCTCGCCGGTCAGGGTGTCTCCGTCGACGGCATCGCCCGCCTGGCCTCCCTCACCCTCGACGCCGGGGTCCGCGTCGCCACGGGGTCCTCGGCGTACGCCGACGCCCGCGCCACGGCACTGTCCGCCCTCGAGACCGGGCTGCACGAGCCGGGCGGGGACGGCCTGAGCACCAAGCTCGACGCGTTCTGGTCGTCGTGGAGCGAACTCGCCAGCCACCCCGACGACCCGGGTGCCGCCAGTGCGGTCCTCGCGGCGGCCGGCACCGTCGGCACGACCCTGGCTGCCGGCTCGAAGGCCGTCGACGCCCAGTGGTCCGCGATCCGCGGCACCGTCGCCGGCCAGGTCGCCCAGCTGAACGACGCCGCGAAGCAGGTCGCCGACCTGAACGGGCGGATCCGCACCGCGCTGGCCTCCGGCGGGAACGCGAACGAGCTGCTCGACCAGCGCGACCAGCTCACCGAGCAGATCGCGACGCTCGCCGGCGGGACCACCCGCACGAACGCGGACGGCACGGTCGACGTGCTGCTCGGCGGCAACCCGCTCGTCCAGGGCACCGATGCCCGTGCAGTCACCCTCGGTGGCGGGGCACGACTCGCCGACGGCGCCGCGGTCACGCTGACCTGGACCTCCGGCAGCGCCGGCGCGGTGTCCCTGACCGGCGGATCGATCGGCGGTGCCCTGGCCGTCCTCGCCCCCGCGAACGGGAACGGCACCGGCGGCGCACTCGCCCAGGCCTCGGCCGCGTACGACGACGTCGCGACGAAGCTCGCGACCACGGTCAACGCCGTGCACGCCACCGGGACCACGCCGGCCGGCACCACCGGGACCGCCTTCTTCGCGCTCGCGGCCGGTGTGCCCGCGGCGCAGGGGCTGTCCGTCGTCCCCACGGACGGCAGCGGCCTGGCGACGCGGAACGCGGCGGGGGAACTCGACGACTCGTTCGCCGACGCGCTCTCGCGACTCGGCACGGGCACTGGTGGTGCGGACGCGGCCTGGGCGACGTTCGTGACGGGCGTGGGCACCGCCTCCCGGTCGGCCACGACGGAGTCGACGCTCACCGGACTCGCCCTGACCAACGCGCGCACCCAGCAGCAGTCGAGCGCCGGTGTCGACCTCGACGAGGAGAACGTGAACCTGCTGAGCTACCAGCACGCGTACCAGGGCGCGGCACGCGTCCTGACCGCCGTCGACGAGATGCTCGACACCATCATCAACCGCGTCGGACTCGTCGGGAGGGGCTGATCGTGATCACCCGGGTGACCACCCAGATGTCGATGACCGCAGCGTCGGCACGACTGCAGGCCGGTGCGGCGAAGGTCGCGCAGCTGACCGAGCAGGCGACCACGCTGCAGGCCATCCAGAAGCCGTCCGACGACCCGGTCGGCACCGCCTCGTCGATGCAGGTCCGCAAGGAGCAGGCGGCTGCGGCGCAGTACACGCGCAACGCGAACGACGCCGTGGCGTGGCTCGCGACGACCGACAGCGCGCTGTCGAGCGTCTACTCGGTGCTGAACAGCGTGCGCGACCTGACGGTGCAGGCGGCGAACTCCGGCACCATGAGCGACACCGACCGCGACGCCTTCATCACGCAGTTCCAGTCGCTGAAGTCCGACCTCGAGGCACGGGCGAACACCACGTACGGCACCCGCTCGGTCTTCGCCGGGGCCTCGACCGCCGCCGCCGCGTACGACCCGGCGTCGGGCTGGGCGACCTCCGGCACCGACGTCTCCCGCCGGATCGGCGACGGCACCACCGTGCGCGTCGACACCGCAGGAGCCGACGTGTTCGGCACCGGGGCGTCGTCGGTGTTCGGCGTGCTCGACTCCATCGTCAGCGACCTGCAGAACGGGGTGAACGTGAACGCGCGGATCAACGACGTCGACGGCGCGCTCGGGGCCGTCCGCGGCGCCCAGGCCGACGTCGGTGTCCGGCACGCCAGCGCGCTGGCAGCCCAGGACTCGCTGAAGACCGCGTCCGTCTCGCTCGAGAACCGCCGCGCCGGCATCGAGGACCTCGACCTCGCGAAGGCCGTCCTCGACCTGCAGGTGCAGCAGACCAACTACCAGGCAGCCCTCGCCGTCACCGCGAAGGTCCTGCAGCCGACCCTGATGGACTACCTCCGATGAGCATCTCCCTGACCTTCGCCGTCCCGCCGTTCGGCCTGTCCCCCGCGTCGGCCTTCACGCTGACGCCGGTGTCCGGTGCCGATGGTCTGTTCACCCTGGTCGGGGGTTCCTCGCGCTTGTTCGTGCTCGACGCCGCGGTGCACCTGCCGTCGTACGCGCCGGAGCTCACCGACGAGCAGGCCGCTGGGCTCGGACTGACCGACCCCGCCGACGCGATGCTGCTCGTGGTGGCGAACCCCGGCGCCGCGGGCACCACGGTCAACCTGCTCGCGCCGATCGTCGTGAACGCCCGGACCGCCGAGGGCGCGCAGCTCATCCTGGAGGACCAGGACCTGCCGCTGCGGGCGGAGCTCGCGCGGGCGTAGCGGGCGGCGGCCGGCCGGGCGGCGGCCGCACCCGTTTTGCGACGATCCACGAGTCGATCGGCTCGTGGGTCGTCGGAACATGCGCACGCAACTGTTGCGTGTGCATGAGTCGACAGAGCACGAGGTGATCAACACGTGCATCGTCGCAAGGTGCACACGAAGGGATCGCTTCCGTTCCTCCACACGCTGCGGTTCAGCTCGCCTGTCCACAGATCGTGGCCGCGGGGCTGTCGGGCCGACTCACCTCGGCCAGCCTGTGGGCATGGGCAGAGCGCACGACATCGACCTCATCCGCACGACCGGGCTCCCGGGTGCAGAACGGCGCGCCCTCGAGCGTGACGTCCGCCGTGGTGTCCTCGAGCGGATCCGACCGGGCGTGCTGGTGCGGCCCGGGGCGCTCGAACAGCTCCACTCTGGTGAACGACACCACGTGCTCGTCCGAGCATCACTCCACCGCATCCGCGCTACCGATCTCGTTTCGCACCAGTCGGCATGTGCCGTGCTCGGGCTCCCACTGGTCGGGGACGTGCCCGTGAAGGTGCACCTGTCCGATCCGACGACGACCCACACCCGCGTGACCGCCTGGTTCGTCCGGCACGGCACTGCAGCGCGACCACCGAACGCGTACATCGAGTCCGGCGGACTGCGGACCACCGGGTGGGCGCGGAGCGCGGTGGACGTCGCTGCAACCCGTCCGTTGCTCGAGTCGCTGCCCGTCGTGGACCAACTGCTCGCCGATCGGCGGACGACGCCCGAGGCGCTGGCCGCTGATCTCGAGCTGCGGGGCTCGGCGCAGACGAAGGCGGGGGTGGCGATCGGGATGGGTTCGGGGCTGTCGGGGTCGCCGGCGGAGTCGGTGTGCCGGGTGCGCTTCCGGCAGATCGGGGCGCCGGAGCCGGTGCAGCAGCACGAGTTCCGACGGTCCGACAGCGGAGCGGCGATCGTGGACTTCTGGTTCCCGGAGCAGGGCGTCGTGGTCGAGGTCGACGGCCGCGCGAAGTACGAGGACCCGGTGATGCTCGAGGGGCGGACCACGGCTGACGCGCACTGGCGGGAGAAGCGGCGCGAGGACTTCATCCGGTCGTTTCCCGAGGTCCGGTTCGTGGTCCGGCTGTCATGGACCGACCTGATGCAGCCCGACCGCGTCCGTGCAGCACTGCGCCGGGTGGGTGTGCCGTGTCGGTGAGGCGGAGGTGCCCCCGCCCGGTGGCCGGCTCGAGCTCAGTTGCTGGGAGCGTCCGGGTGGTGTGCACGCTGCCGTTCGACCACGAGCGACGTCGTGGGCGTCCCTCGTCCCACGACCGCTCCTCCGACGACCACCTCGCCGACCCCCACCCGCGCGCCGTGCACCCGCCCGACGCCCTTCACCACCCCGGCACGGCGATCGGGATCCGGCTCACCGTGGTCCCCGCCGGCACCGAGCACGGCGTCGCGAACGCTGACCGCTCCGAGGACCTGCGAGCCGGCACCGAGGACGGCTGGGCCCTCGACCACGCAGCCGCCGGACAACCGAGCGCCGTCCCCCACGCCGACATCGACACCCGTCGCCGTGATCGTGACGGTGCCCGGTCCCAACTCGACACCGGAGCCGATGGTCACCCGAGCCGCCGTGGCGACGATGACGACCGCTCCCGGACCGAGCCGCGAACCTGCCCCGACCGAGATCGAGCCGCCGGCACGGGTCTCGAGCACGGTCCCCGGGTACAGGACGACCCCACGCTCGAGTTCGACGTCGGCGCCGATCAGCACCGACGAGGGGTCCAGCACCAGGACCTCGGGCATCAGGTCGACGACGTCGGCGACCGGCAGGAACCCACCGACCCGGCGGACAGCGTCGAGCGCACTGACAGAACGGGGGATGTCCATCCAGCGAGCCTCCCACATGCCCGGCGTACGGTGAGCGTATGGCCCGCTCCCCGAAGGACCAGGCGATCGTGCCCCTGCCGAACGCCCAGGTCTCCCCCATGTCCGACGACGCCCGCACTCCACAGACACAGCAGCCCGCGGGATGGGTCAAGTGGCTCGACCGTGCGATCAGTGTGCAGCGTCCCGTCGTCGTGGCGCACGTCAACGCGATCCGTCGCCGCAAGCCGGACGCGACTCCGGCCGAGGTCATCCAGATCCTCGAGCGGCAGTACCTCACCGCGGTCACCACCGGTGGCGCTGCGGTCGGGGCGAGCGCCGTCATCCCGGGGGTGGGGATGGTGGCTGCGCTCGGCCTGAGCGGTGCGGAGACGATCGGCTTCCTCGAGACGACGGCACTGTTCGCCCAGTCGGTGACCGAGGTGCACGGCATCGCGTTGGACGACCCCGAGCGGGCGCGGACCCTGGTGATGGCCATGATCCTCGGTGCTCCGGGAACACAGCTCATCAAGCAGCTCGGCGGGCAGATCGCCGGTGGCCAGGTCCGCACGGCCTTCTGGGGCGAGATGGTGACCTCGTCACTGCCGAAGCAGATGGTGAACGGCATCGGCGGGCAGGTCCGCGACCAGTTCATCAAGCGCTTCGCGGTGCGTCAGGGCACGTCGGTGCTCGGCCGTGCCCTGCCGTTCGGGATCGGGGCGGCGGTCGGCGGTCTCGGGAACCACGCCCTCGGGCGGAAGGTCATCCAGGCGTCACGGACCGGGTTCGGGCCGCCGTCGGCGCAGTTCCCGATCGTGCTCGAACCCAAGCCGGAGAAGCGGTCCAAGGACAAGCAGCCGAAGGAGAAGCGGTCCAAGGGAAAGCAGCCGAAGGACAAGCGGTCCAAGGACAAGCAGCTGAACAAGGCCGGGCAGCAGCAAATCGGCAGGCGCCGGGCTTCGTCGAAGCACGAGGACCTCTGGTCGGAGACCCCCGAACGCTGAGCCGGGGACCGAGCCCGCTCAGAACGACCGCACGGGCGTCCGGACCACCTGCCCAGCGTGCGCGAAGCCGCCACCGAAGCCGAACAGCAGCGCCGGCACGCCCTCGGGCAGGTCGCCGCGGGCCCAGGCCTTCGACAGCCCGAGCGGCACACTGGCGGCCGAGGTGTTCCCGGACTCGACGACGTCGCGGATGACGAACTTGGACTCACCGCCCAGTGCGGTGACGAGCGGCTCGATGATCCGCAGGTTCGCCTGGTGGAACGCGAAGACCTCGATGTCGTCGAGGGTGAGCCCGGCGGCCTCGACGACCTTGCGCGCGTGCCCCTCTGCCTCGGTGATGGCCCAGCGGTAGACGGAGCGGCCCTCCTGGTTGAAGCGGCCCGGCGATCCCTCGACCCGCACCGCGTCGAGCAGGTGCGGCACGCTGCCCCACGACACCGGGCCGATCTCGGGCGTCTCGGCGGCACCGAGCACCGCGGCACCGGCCCCGTCGCCGACGAGCACGCACGTCGAGCGGTCCGTCCAGTCGGCGATCGCGGACAGGGTCTCCGAACCGATGACGAGCGCGACGTCGGTGGACCCGACGCGGATCGACTGGTCGGCGAGGGCGAGCGCGTACTCGAAGCCACTGCAGGCGGTGTTGATGTCGATGGGCGCGGGACCGTTCGTCATGCCGAGCGCAGCTGCGACCCGACCGGCGGTGTACGGCGCGCGGTCCTGGTGGGTCGTGGAGGCGACGATGACGAGTCCGACGGCCGAGGGCGCGACGCCTGCGTCGGCGAGGGCGTTGCGGCCCGCCTCGATCGCCATCGACGTGACGGTGTCGTCCGGCCCGATGATGTGCCGGGTCTGGATACCGGTGCGGGTGCGGATCCACTCGTCGTTGGTGTCGACCATGGTCGAGAGCTCGTCGTTGGTCAGGATGCGTTCGGGCTGGTGGTGACCGAACCCGAGGATCCGGCTGCCACGGAGTGCTGGGGTGTTCACCAGCGTCACGGTACTCCTCATCCGAACCAGAACATGCCCCCGACGGCATGCGGCGGCGCAGCGACGCAGCGACGCAGAACGCACCGTTGCACGATGCAGAACCGGTACTCCCAGGGCCTGGCACGGTGCCACTCGGAGCGCGTAGACCGTACCCATGGACTACACACATCTCGGACGGACAGGGCTGTCGGTTTCACGAGCAGTGCTCGGCACGATGAACTTCGGCCCGGAGACCACTGAAGACGACTCGCACGCCATCATGGACCGGGCCCACGAGCTCGGCGTCAACTTCTTCGACACCGCCAACGGCTACGGCGGCTCGGTGGGCAAGGGTGCCACCGAGGAGATCATCGGCCGCTGGTTCGCGAAGGGCGGCGGCCGTCGTGAGAAGACGGTCCTGGCGACCAAGGTCTACGGCGACATGATCGACTGGCCGAACGGCGGCAAGCTCAGCGCGTTCAACATCCGCCAGGCGCTCGACGCCAGCCTGCAGCGCCTGCAGACCGACCACATCGATCTCTACCAGTTCCACCACGTCGACCGTGCGACCCCGTGGGACGAGATCTGGCAGGCGATCGACGTCGCCGTGCAGCAGGGCAAGGTCCTGTACGTCGGGTCGTCGAACTTCGCCGGCTGGCACATCGCCCAGGCGCAAGAGGCCGCGAAGCGCCGGCACACCTTCGGCCTCGTCAGCGAGCAGTCGATCTACAACCTCGTCGTCCGCGACATCGAGCGCGAGGTCCTGCCCGCCGCCCGCGAGTACGGCCTCGGCGTCATCCCGTGGTCGCCGCTGCAGGGCGGTCTGCTCGGTGGCGTCATCGAGAAGACCGAGAACGGTTCGCGTCGCCTGTCCGGCCGCTCGGCCGAGTACGTCGAGGGGCACCGCGACCAGCTGACGGCCTACGAGTCGTTCGCGAAGGAGCTCGGGCACACGCCGGGCGAGCTGGCCCTGGCGTGGCTGCTCCACCAGCCCGGCGTGACCGCGCCGATCACCGGCCCCCGCACGATGGAGCAGTGGGAGTCCGCGGTCCGCGCCGTCGACATCCGCCTCGACCAGCGTGCGCTGGATCGGCTCGACGAGATCTTCCCGGGGCACGAGACCTCGCCGGAGGACTACGCCTGGTGAGCTGACCAATAGAGCGGCCGGGCCACGCAGGCGCATGCGACCCACGCAAGCGGGAGCGACCCACGCAAGCGCGTGCGGCCCGCAGACCGGCAACGACCGGGAGGCACGGTGCGCGTCGGACGCGCACCGTGCCTCCCGTCCGCGGTGGCGTCCACAACACGTGGCGAGCCACGGGGACGACGCACGTCCGTCAGAGCGCGGCGACCTCGGTGTCCGTCACCCCGAGCCAACGCAGGTACCCGGCGACGCTCCCCCAGCGCGCCTCGACGTGCCGGACCACGGTGGTCATCGTCTCCGGCACGCACCGCTGAGCGACCGCGGTGGCTTCGGGATCGGTGCTCGCGGCGCGTTCCGCGGCGAACCGGTCGACCAGGCCGGCGGCACTGGCGGCGTAGTCGTCGCCGACGGCCCAGATCGATGCGCCCCACAGACGGGCGAGCAGCCCGCTGACGACGCCGGTGCGGTCCTTGCCGGCCGAGCAGCAGACGAGGACATCGCCATCGGACCGGGCGATCGCGCGGAACGCAGCGGCGATCCCGGCGCGGTGTCGTTCGAGCCAGTCGACGTACTGCTCCTCGAGCTGGACGGCCCGGGCGCCGGACTCGACGGTCGACGGGTCGAACAGCGGGACGAGCCGGTAGCCGTCGGTCGTGGCGAGCGGGTGCGGGACGCGGGCGGCCTCGTCGTCGCGGCGCAGGTCGACCACGGTCGTCAGTCCCGGCGGGTAGGCGTCGGCACCGACGCGCTCGGTGTTCGCGCGGTACACGGTGCGGGGTCGGGCGTCCTGCAGGCCCGGTCCCCCGACCTCGCGCAGGTTGGTGAGGGTCGACGTCGTCGTCATACGACCACCCTGTCAGAGAACGAACGCCGAACGCCGGACGCCGGACCGCGGACCGCGGACCGCGGACCGCAGAACCGCACGACGACGGGCCCCGCGCTTGCTGTGTGCGCGGGGCCCGTCGTCGTGCGGGTGGAGCTGGTGTCTGCTGGCTAGCGGACCGAGACCGGCGAGTCGTCGGTCTGCTCGTAGAGGACGTAGCCCTCTTCACCGTGGACCGCGGTGTCGATGCCGGCGACCTCGTCCTCGGTCTTGACGCGGAAGCCGATCGTCTTCTCGATGAGGAAGCCGATGACGAACGCCAGGACGAACGAGTAGATGCCGACGGCCAGGGCCGCGACGGCCTGCTTGCCGAGCTGCTCGAACGAGCCGGAGTAGATCAGGCCGGTGTCGTTGGCGAAGAAGCCGAGGTACAGCGTGCCGAAGATGCCGCCGACCAGGTGCACGCCGACGACGTCGAGCGAGTCGTCGAAGCCCAGGCGGTACTTCCAGTCGATGGCGAAGCAGCACACGATGCCGGCGAGGAAGCCGAGCAGGATGCCCCAGCCCGGGGTGAGGTTGGCACACGCCGGGGTGATGGCGACGAGACCGGTGACGGCACCCGAGGCGGCGCCGACCGAGGTGGCCTTGCCGTCCTTGAGCTTCTCGACGAGCAGCCAGCCGAGGATCGCGGCGGCCGGGGCGGCGAGGGTGTTGACCCAGGCGATCGCGGCGATGCCGTCAGCAGCACCCTCGGAGCCGGCGTTGAAGCCGAACCAGCCGAACCACAGGATGGCGGCACCGAGCAGGACGAAGGGCGGGTTGTGCGGCTTGTGCGCACCCTTGGCGAAGCCGACGCGCTTGCCGAGGACGAGCGCCAGGGCGAGACCCGCTGCACCGGCGTTGATGTGCACCGCGGTGCCACCGGCGAAGTCGATGACGCCCCACGTGGCAGCCCAACCGGAGGTCAGGTTGAAGACCCACGAGGCGACCGGGAAGTAGACGACCGTGACCCAGATGCCCGCGAAGACCATCCACGCGCCGAACTTGGCGCGGTCGGCGATGGCGCCGGAGATGAGCGCGACCGTGATGATCGCGAACGTGGCCTGGAAGCCGACGAAGGCCATCGACGGGTACGCCGCCTGGATGTTCGAGGACTTCGCCTCTTCGAAGGCCTGGCCGAGGCCGATCTGGTTCCAGTCGATGCTGAAGAACCCGACGACACCGGAGACCGCCGTGCCGTCACCGTGGTTGGCGAAGGCGATCGCGTAGCCGTAGAGCACCCACAGGACGCTCACGAGTGCGATCGCACCGAACGACATCATCATCATGCTGATGACGGACTTGGCCTTCACCAAACCGCCGTAGAAGAAGGCCAGGCCGGGTGTCATGAACAACACCAGCGCCGCCATGACCAACACGAAGGTCGTGTTGCCCTGATCAAGCATCTGTTCACCTCTCGATTGCACGAACGGCTCTTGGACCGCCTCGGGTGACACCGAGTCTGGCGAGGTGAGGTTTCACGAGGGAACACGATGTGTTTCGCGGATGTAACGCGACGGCGCGGTTTGTAAACGTCGTGTTTCGCGCGCCCCGAAGCCCCCTGGAAAGGGGCCATCCGTCAGCGCAGTCCGTCCGGACGGTGGCCGACAGTCGTCGCACAACGCGTTTTCGACGTGAACACGGACGGCCGGGAGGCGCGTGGCGGAGCCGTCACGCGCCTCCCGGCCGGAACGGGGATCAGTCCAGGGCGCGCGTCAACGCGACCACGCGGCTCGCCGCGCGCAGGTACTTCTTGCGGTAGCCGCCCTCGAGCATCGCCTCGGGGTACACCTGGTCGAGCGGCGTGCCCGACGCCACGATCCGGACCTGGCCGTCGTACAGGCGGTCGACGAGCGCCACCCACCGCAGCGCGTCGGTCTGGTCGGTGAACGCCCGGACGTCGGTGAGTCCGACGGCGTCCACGTCCGCCACCAGGGCGACGTACTTCGACGGGTGCACCGATCCGAGGTGGGCGACCACGGCCGAGAAGTCGTCGAGCGTGACGTCTCCGGCAGGCAGGGCCGCGGCGACGTCCGACACCACGCCGGCAGACTCGTCGACCGCGCGGCGGCGGTAGTCGAGCCCGTCGATCCGCATGGTGTCGAACCGGTCGGACATCGCCTGGATCTCGCGCAGGAAGTCCTGGGCCGCGAACCGCCCCTCGCCGAGCGCTCCCGGCGGCGTGTTCGAGGTGGCGGCGAACCGGGTTCCGGTCTCGGTGAGCTCCTTGATCAGGCGGGTCATGACCATGGTGTCGCCCGGGTCGTCGAGCTCGAACTCGTCGATGCAGACCAGCGCGGTCCCCCGCAGCAGGTCGACCGTGCCCTGGAACCCGAGCGCGCCGACCAGGGCCGTGTACTCGATGAAGGTGCCGAACGTCTTCCGTCCTGATGCGGCGTGGTACGCCGCGGCGAGCAGGTGGGTCTTGCCGACGCCGAACCCGCCGTCGAGGTACACGCCCGACTTCGCTGCCGGCTCGGCCGACGGCTTGCGGCGACCGAACAACCCGCGGCGGGGTGCGTCCGCGGGCCCGGAGGCGACGAACGATGCGACGGCGTCGCGCACGTCGGCCTGCGAGGCGTAGTCGGGGTCCGGCCGGTACGAGTCGAACGAGGCGTCCGCGAACTGTGGCGGTGGGACGAGGGCCGCGGCCATCTGCTGCGGCGTCACCTGGGGGTCACGGTCGACGAGGTGCGTGAGCACGCGGTCTTCAGGCACTGGACCCCTCCGGGAAGCTTGTCGTGCGGTGTCACGTTGCGGCTGGGGCACGGCACGCCCGCGTACCGTTGCCACAGGCACCGACGACCGATCCTAGTCCGGTGCCGGATGACCACCTGGAGGTAGCCCACCATGACCGCACCGGTCGACCCGTCCGAGAAGTTCACCGCCTACGCCCACCCGGAGCGACTCGTGTCCACCGAGTGGCTGCAGGAACAGCTGGACGCCCGCACCCCCGACCTGGTCGTCGTCGAGTCCGACGAGGACGTCCTGCTCTACGAGACGGGACACATCCCCGGCGCCGTCAAGATCGACTGGCACACCGACCTCAACGACCCGGTGCAGCGCGACTACATCGACGGCGAGGCGTTCGCCGAACTGCTCGGCCGGAAGGGCATCGGCCGCGAGACCACCGTCGTGGTCTACGGCGACAAGAACAACTGGTGGGCCGCGTACGCCCTCTGGGTGTTCTCGCTGTTCGGCCACGAGGACGTCCGGCTGCTCGACGGTGGCCGCGCGAAGTGGATCGCCGAGGACCGCGCGCTGACCACCGAGGAGTCCGTCGTCACCCCGGCCGAGTACCCGATCGTGGACCGGATCGACACCGAGATCCGCGCGTACAAGGACGACGTCCTCGCACACCTCGGCAAGCCCCTCATCGACGTCCGCAGCCCCGGTGAGTACGACGGCTCCCGCACCACCGCGCCGGACTACCCGGAAGAGGGCGCCCTGCGCGGCGGTCACGTCCCCACCGCCGTGAACATCCCGTGGGCCACTGCCGCCGCACCGGACGGCACCTTCAAGTCCCGCGCGGACCTCGACGCGATCTACCGCGAGGGCGCAGGCATCGGCGACGCCGACGAGGTGATCGCGTACTGCCGCATCGGCGAGCGGTCGAGCCACACCTGGTTCGTCCTGCAGCACCTGCTCGGCTACGACAACGTCCGCAACTACGACGGCTCGTGGACCGAGTGGGGCAGCGCCGTCCGCGTCCCGATCGTGCAGGGCGCGGAGCCGGGTACGATTCCGAACCGATGACCGACAGCACCGACGTCCCACTCCCCGCCACCCTCGCCGAGATCCGCGACGACTTCCTCGCGCTGGGCCAGAAGGACCGCCTGCAGCTCCTGCTCGAGTTCTCGAACGAGCTGCCCGCGTTGCCCGAACGGCTGCAGGGGCACGAGGACGAGCTCGAACGGGTCGAGGAGTGCCAGTCCCCCGTGTTCATCACGGTGACGGTGGGCGAGGACGGCGACGCTCCCGACGTGGTCCGGATGCACGCCACCGCCCCGCGCGAGGCGCCGACCACCCGCGGCTTCGCCTCGATCCTGGCGCAGGGCCTGAGCGGTCTGACCGTGTCGCAGGCGCTCGCCGTGCCGGCGGACTACCCGCTGACGATCGGGCTGTCCGAGGCGGTCAGCCCCCTGCGCATCCGCGGCATGGTGGGCATGCTCGGACGCGTGCAGCGTCAGGTGCGGGCTGCGGTGTCGTCGACGCGACCCTGAGACGGACGGGAGGCCCGTGGCGGATCCGCCACGGGCCTCCCGTCCGTCTCCCCCTCGGCACGCATGCCGTCCTCTGGAATACCAGTGGGGTTCCGTGCCAGGATGGTGCGGTCAGCACCAGGGGGGAATGACGATGGCGAAGATCCACGGGAACGATCCGACCGGCTACTCGTACAGCGCGGCGGATGCACTGAAATCGGCTGCGACGGCGCTCGCGTCGTCGATCGGCGGACAGGCGGGGTCGCGGTCGTCATCGGTGACGACGGCGAGTGCGGAGTTCCGGGGGTACTTCTCCGAGGTCTTCGCGGACAACGCCGACATCGGTTCGCGCAGCGCGACGAAGCTCGTCGAGTCGCTGCAGAGCCTGTCGGGGTTCGTGCAGCAGCTGCGCGACGCCGCGGAGGACGAGGACGACCGGCGGAAGCAGGCGAAGGCGTGGGACGCCCGCAAGCGTGAACGCGAGGAGAACTTCCTCGTCGCCGCCGGGCACGAGGTCTCGACGTGGTTCGGCGGGGGTGACGACCCGAAGCCGCCGGAGCCCGAGCCGGAGCCACGACTGCAGGCGGACGAGGTCAGCGTCACGGGGCGGGAGTTCCCGGCGGGCGGTGGGGCCAGCGGTGGGACGTCGTCCGCCGTCCCCGCGGACCTCCGCTCCTTCGAAGCGACCACCCGGACACTCGACTCCGATCTGTCGGGTGCCGTCTCCACGTTCCGGAACGCCCTGAGCGACTACGAGGCCGAGTGCAACCCGTGCTGGGGCACCCTCAACGCCCAGTCGCTGTTGACCGCGGTGAACGACTGGCTCACGGCGAACGGGCAGGACGCCGACTGGGCGGGCACCGTCGCAGCGCAGTTCGAGGCCGCAGGTGGTGGCGCCGGGCCCGCGACGCTGTCGGACGCGGCGATCGCGGCCGCCCTGTCCTCGGCGGGGATCGACGCCGGGCGGGACGACTTCACCATCGGTCCGTTCTCGGCGATGGGGACGCCCCCGACCAACGGGTTCGCCGACGACCCGGTCAACACGGCCACCGGCAACTTCCTCGAGCCTGAGACGGACCTGTCCTTCGCGGGACAGGCCGCGTCGCTGCGGCTCACCCGCATGTACAACTCGCTCGACAGCCGTGTCGGGGTGTTCGGGATCGGATGGTCCTCGATCCTCGACATCCGGCTCGAGGTCAGCGACGAGGCCGCCTCGGTCGTGCTGGACGACGGCCGGCAGGTCGACTTCCCGCGGCAGGGGGACGGGTGGAGCCGCGGCGTCGGCGAGGACCTGTGGCTCCGGGCCGAGCAGGACTCGCTCGTCGTGCGGGACAACGCCGGCGGTCGGTGGGCGTTCACGCCGTCCGGACTGTGGCTGAGCAGCGCGCGTGGAGCGGGCACCGCCGTGACCGTGCGACGCGACGAGCAGGACCGGATCACGCGGCTCGCGCACGTGTTCGGGCGGTTCGTCGACATCGAGTACAGCGGCGACCAGGTGGCGTCCGTGACGGCGTCGGACGGGCGACGCGTCGAGTACCACTACGACGACGCCCGCCGGCTGGTCCGGGCGACCGACGCCGTCGGCAGTCGCGGGTACCGCTGGAACGCGGACGGGCTGATCGACCGGGTGACCGCGGCGACGGGGGTCGTCGAGTGCGAGAACACCTACGACGACCGCGGCCGGGTCGTCGAGCAGCGCACACCGTTCGGACGACGGGTCCGGTTCACGTACCTGCCCGGTCGGGTCACTTCGGTGTCGGACGTCGACGGGGTCAACGCGAACACCTGGATCGCCGATCGGAAGGGCCGTGTCGTCGGGATCATCGACACCGACGGGCAGCGCCAGTCGATGTCGTACGACCCGCACGGCAACCTCGTCTCGGTGACCGAGCGCGATGGTCAGGTGACCGTCCACGGGTACGACGACCGCGGGCGTCGGGTCCGGACCGTGACGCCGGAGGGCGCCGATCTGACCTTCGGGTACGACGAGCAGGACCGCATGACCACGGTGGTCACCGCGAACGGCGGGGTCGTCGAGTACGAGTACACGGGCGACGACCGGGACCCGTCGGCCGTCGTCGACCCCGTCGGCGGCCGCACGCTGCTCGACTGGCGGGACGGCGTGCTCGTCCGCACCACCGATCCGACCGGCGTCGTCGTCACGTTCCACCACGACGCGTCCGGTGAGCTCGTCGGCGTCGAGAACGCCGTCGGCGACACCGCGCGGTTGGTCCGCGACGCCGGAGGCCGGATCGTCGAGGCCGTCACACCGCTCGGCAACCAGACGCGGTACCGCTACGACGACGCCGGGCTGCTCACCGCGCGCGAGGACCCGGACGGCGGACTGTGGCGGTTCGAGCACGGCGACGGCGGCCGGGTCACGGCGTCGATCGACCCGACCGGTGCCCGCACGGAAGTCACCCATGGTCCACACGGCGAGGTCGTCTCCACCACGGACCCCCTCGGTCGCGTCGTCACGAAGGACTTCGACGCGTTCGGCAACGTGTCGACGATGACCCTGCCCGACGGTGCCGAGTGGGCGTTCGTCCACGACGCGCTCTCGCGGCTCGAAGCCGTGGTCGACCCGGCCGGCGGCACCTGGACACGGGAGTACGACGCGGTCGGAGCCCTCGGTGCCACGGTCGACCCGACCGGTGTCCGCACCGAGGTGCGCCGCTCGCGCACGGACGGCGTCTCCACGGTCCGTGACGCCTTCGACGCCGTGTCCGTGACGACCGACGAGTTCGGCCGTCCGACCCGGCTCGAGCACGCGGATTCCTCTGCTGAGCTGACGACGTACGACGCCTGCGGCCGACCGGTCGAGCTCGTCGACGCAGACGGCGGCCTCACCCGCATCGAGCGCGACCTGGCCGGACGCGTCGTCGCCGTCACCACCCCGGCGGGCCGCACCACCCGGTACGCGTACGACGCGTGCGGCCGGCCGGTCTCCGCGATCGATCCCGCCGGCGCACGCACCACGCTGACCTACGACGCCGATTCGCGTGTCGTCGCGCGTACCCTGCCGACCGGCGAGGTCGCCCGCACCGAGTACGACCGCCAGGGTCGGGTCGTCCACGCCGACGTCCCCGGGGTCGGCACCGTCCGGTACCGGTACGACCGGGTCGGTCGCGTGGTCTCGGCGCGGGACACCCGCTTCGGCCAGCGGACCTTCCGGTACGACGCCGCCGGACAGCTCGTCGCCGCGGTGAACGGTCTCGGCGGCACCACCCGCTACGAGTACGACCAGCGTGGACGACTCGTCCGCACCGTCGATCCGCTGGGCGGTGTGACCGTCCGGACGTACACGCAGCTCGACAAGGTGGCCTCGTCCACGGATCAGCTCGGGCGCACGACGACGGCGACATACGACGCCGCCGGACGACAGCTCACCCAGACCGACCCGGACGGCACCGTGCTGCGATGGGAGTACGACGCCGCCGGTCGGGAATCCGCGCAGTACGCCGGCGACCGGCTGATCGGCCGCATCGACCGCGATGCCCGCGCCCGCACGGTGACGATCACCGACGAGACCCGCCCGGACTCCCCCGCCGCCCACGTCCTCGAGTTCAGCCGGCTGGGGCAGCTCGTCCGCCGTTCCACCGGGTCGCGCCAGACCCGATGGACCCACGATGCCGACGGGCTCCGCACCTCGGTGCAGTCTCCCGACGGTTCCACGACCCGGTACGAGCACGACGCCACCGGACGGGTCGTCCGGGTCGAGCACTCCGCATTCGGCGAAGCCCGGTACGAACACGACGCGGCCGGTCGGCTGCTGCAAGCCCGTGCTGGCGACCAAATGCAGACATGGGCGTACGCGAACGGCCACGTCGTCCGGCACGCGCGCATCGACGCAGACGGCACGCACCTCAGCACGATCGAGCGCGACGCCGACGGACGCATCACCCGGGTCGACGGCGCCGGGGGAAGCGTCTCCTACGAGCACGACGATGCCGCACAGCTCGTGGCCGCCGTCCACGACGGTGGTCGCACGGACTGGGTGTACGACGCAGCAGGTCGTCTGGTCGAGGAAGGGACGGACTCCGGGGCCCGACGGTTCTCGTACGACGCTGCCGGACAGTTGACCAGGGTCGACGCTCCGGACGGGGCGCCCGAGGCGGAGTACGCGTACGACCGAGCTGGTCGTCGGGTGCAGGCGCTCCGAGCCGACGGCGTGACGACCACGTACGGCTGGACCCCGCAGGGTCACCTCACCGGGGTGGCGGAGACCACCGCGGCGGGCAGCACCACGACCGACCTGCACGTCGACGCCCTCGGTGAACTCGCCGATGTCGACGGCGTCCCGATCGACTGGGACACCGCCGCGTTCGCGCCGACGCTCCTCGCTGTCGGCGACACCCCGGTCGTCCGCGCTCCCGGTGGTCTCACCGGGGTGGGCGACGGGTGGGCAACCAGCGGTCGGCGCACCACCAGAGCAGCCGACGACGCCGATCCGTGGAAGACGCTCGCCGACCTCGACGGCTCCGGCCTGCCGGGCGGGGTCGCACTCGGCGCCGACGGTTCGCTGCAGATCGCCGGCCTGGAGTGGATGGGCGCCCGCGCCTACGACTCGTCGTCGCGCGGCTTCCTGTCCGTCGACCCGGTCACCGCTCCCGCCGGAGCAGCCTGGGCCGGCAACCCGTACTCGTTCGCCGGCAACGATCCCCTGCACGCCATCGACCCGCTCGGTCTCGCGCCCGTGACCGACGCGGAACTGGAGGCCTACGCGGCGGCCGAACAGGGTCCGCTCGCCCGGGCCGCCGCGGCCACCGGCGACTGGTTCGCCGACAACTGGGAGTACGTCGCCGGCGGCGCGATGGTCGTCGCGGGCGGGGTGCTCCTCGCCACCGGCGTCGGCGGTCCGGTCGGCATGATGCTCATCAGCGCCGGTGCCGACACCATCATCCAGAAGGCCACCACCGGCGAGGTCAACTGGGGCCAGGTGGCCGTCAGCGGGGCCTTCGGGGCCGTCGGGGGCGGCGCGGGAGCCCTGATCGGCAAGCAGCTGATCAAGAACGCAGCAGAAGGTGCGGCCGAGAACGTCGCGAACTACGCGGTGAGCGGCCAGCCGGTGACCCCCGGTGGTCTGCTCCGGAACGCTGCCGAGGGTGCGGCGACGTCAGCGGCGACCGGCGGCACCATGTCGAAGGTGCACTTGCCCTCAGCGGTGAGGGAACTCGGGGAGGAGGCAGCAACGCCACCCACCTCGATCTACAGGGGCGTGAACGAGAGCCACCACGCGTACGAAGCCGCCACTGAAGGTTCCGCGTGGCCCGGAGACATCTTGGGACACAGTGATGGCCGAGCACATGCTCTCGGAATGACCGAGGACAGCAACCTGACCAGTTGGACGACTGATCGGTCGGTGGCGGAGCGCTTCGCGTCCGATGGAAGCGGTCAGGGTGTCCTCACTCCTGGAGGACGCGGAGTGATCTTGAGTACGACCATGGAAGAACATGCGCATCGGATCGTTCCCGGTCCGAATGCCCTTGGGGAATCCGAAGTGCTGATCCGAGGCGTCGTCTCAGACGCAAACGTAGAGAGGTTCGGCCATTGACAGATGTGACCCCCATGACCTCAGCCGAGCTTCTGCTGCTGCTCACCGATGGTCGCGACCCGCTACCACGGAGTGTCCTCCGCACGGCCAGCCGTCTGGTGGAAGCAGACGCACCTGTCGATGTCGTCGCGATGCCGGCGGTTGCACTGGCGGGGATGATCGACACGACGTACGCCGAGTCGACGGACGGGCTCGCGCGAGTGGCAGACGATGTCCGTGCACTTGCGGACACCCCGGTGCGTCTTTGCCGAGCAGAAGTGGACGAGGATGTCCTGCTGGTGGTCCTCGCAGCAGCTGAGCCCATCGTGATCAGTGTGTTCGTCCATGATCGAGCCGCGCAGCGAGTGTCCATCGGACACGAGCCGCTCGAACGGCTCCTGCGCCGATCGAGGTCATCGAATCGTGCGGTTGCGCTGGATGCGCTCCGCGGTCTCTCTCCAGAAGCAACGTTCGCGTGCCATCGGCAGGACGCGGTCAGGACTGCGAGCACTTTCGAACGGAAGTACTCGGCCGCTGTGCAGAGCGGCGTCGACGTCGATGGGCTCGATGAGTTCGTTTCCGCCCTGCGAAGACAGAACGGCGAGGCAGTTCTCCTGCTGGACCTACCCGTGGCGGACGGAGGTCTCGTTGTCGGTGTTCGGGAAGACCGATCGGAGGTCCTGGCGGTCTTGAGCGTCCGCGGCCTCCAGAGTTGAGTCGGCCACGATAGGGGACGAGATGGACGAGCATCCTCGACCCAGGGCGCTGTCACTCGCCGGAGAAACAGTGGACTTCGTCGGGGTCGACTACATGGTGACATTGCGATTCTCGAACAACGCGAGCACGGCGTTCGAAGCCGCGTTCACGGTGCGGGAACCGGGTGGACCCTCTTTCGAAGTCATCCCAGACGGCGACAAGGCGTCGCTCGTTCCAGCCTTGCGTCTGCGCACCGAGACGGTGATCGAGGCCCGGATCAAGGAAGAATTCCACATCCGCAGCGAGGGTGGCCCGACGAACAAATCAAATCCGGACGGACTCCTCTCGAATCGGAGGCATCAAATGAGCGACAAACGGTACAACGCAGTAGGAGGAGATCCCTATTGAGCAGGCAGTCGACGACCAATGATGTGAAGCCCGGTGACTTCCTCGCCGTTCCCCTTGGCGATGGCCGCGCGTACATTGCGCACGTGGTGGACCAAACCACGCGCGCGCTGTACGTGGTCGTGTTCGACTGTCCGGTCAGTGCGTCTCCGACGCCTGAAGAAGTCGCGAGAGCACGGACGGCGACCCCTCTCTTCGCAACCCTGACGTTCGACGCCCGGGTTCGACCAGGAATGTGGACCATCGTTGGCAGCTCGCCCCCTGATCCGGACCATTTCCTTCCTGCTTTCACCTACGGTGCTGCCGAAACGAACGGTGTCTGGGTGACTGACTTCCACGAATCGCGTCAGCGCCCAGCCACGGAGGACGAGTCCAAGTCGATCCCACGGCGGAAGATCAGGTCACCGATGGTTCTTGAGCAAGCGGTGCGTGCACACGAAGACCTCGCGCCCTGGTTACCGGCGTTCGAAGAATTGCGCTATCGACCGACCCCGACGTCACGCCAGCTCTTCGGCCCTTGATCCGCTCTCCTGAACACGTGAGAGTACAGTTTGTGGACCCGGAGAAATCCACGGTTGAGGACGTGTACATGCAATCAGAGGCAAGATGAGGGCGGAAGACGAATCACGCCTGCGTGATCTGGTGAAAATCTGTTTCGTTCACCTGAATTCTTCGGAATCACGGGCGTTGCAGAGCCAAGCGCAAGCGATCCGAGGATTCCGACCGACCGGTCCGAGAATCTGGCAGATAGATCTGGATGATTCGCCTCGGGCAAGGTTGCCAGACGCCCCACTCCCGATTGAAGCATTTTACTTGGATGACAATTCTAGAGTATCCGGGGGAAATGATGATCTGGATGAAGAAAGGAAAGGTCGACAGTCTCGAACTCCCGTGGTTCACAGATGCGATGCCGAATGAACTCCCCCGGACGGATCAGCTCCTGTTCGAGGCACCGACGCGCACGACTTCGGACGAGTGGATGATCATGACCCATAACACGACAGAACCCAGCGGTTTCGCGACGACCGTCGAGGGCGCGGGCACGCTCGACTTCATCGGCGTCGACTTCCTTCTCGACCTGCGCTTCACCGACGGCGTAAGCGTGCAGCTCGAATCTGCGTTCACCGTCACGGACCGATCTCGGGGCAGCGTGATCGTCGATCCGGAGCGCAAGGATTCGCTGCTGCCCGTCCTGCGGCTGTTCGGCACTCAACTCGTTCGGCGATCGGTCGAGGGCTACACGCTCACGCTGGTCTTCGCTGACGGAGAGACCCTCGTCGCCGGTCCGGACGGCGAGTTCGAGTCCTGGCACGTCTCTGGGCCGAAGGGGCGCCCGGTTCGTGTCGATCCGCCGACCGGAAGCACGAGCACAGGTACGGAAGGAGATCGAGGATGAGCCGCGTTCCGCGCCAGCCCTTCGCGCTGGACATCGCCGGCGACACCGTCGACTTCATCGGCCTTGGATCAGACGTCACGATCCGCTTCTCGAGCGGTGCGTCGCTCCGGTTCGAGACCGACTTCGCGCTGACCGGCTCTGACGGGGAGCACGCGTTCCTCGATCCCGGTGACAAGCCCTCCCTGCTCACCCTCCTCGCTCTGCACACCGAGGTCGTGTCGGACGGTGCAGTCACGGGCTCGCGGATCGCAATCCGGTTCGCCTCGGGTGCGTTGCTCGAAGGTTGGTCGAACCGCCGAGGTCCGTCCTGGCACTACAGCGAACCGGGGCGCGCACGGGTCGACATCGACGCCATGACCGACGGCGAGGTCCGGTACCGACACAGCCTTTCGTCCGCGGAGATCCGACGGTGACGGGCGCGCCCCAGGACATCTCGGTCACGCACCTCCGAGCGGTCACCAACGAAACAACCCTGGAGCTGCCGGACCGTGTCGTCGAGATCCTTTCCACTGTCGGTCCGGACACTGATGTGCTCGTCTCCGACTTGTCCGCACGCTCGTTCGCAGCGGTCATCCGGCGGACCTACTCGCAGCAGTCGCCGAACCTCGTGCCGTTCATCGACCCACTCGAAGCCCTCGACGACGAGCTCGTCCTGATCTGTCAGGTCGAGCACGGCCACGAACTCGTGACGGTCGTGTTGCGCGCGACGGACCGAACGCTCGTGGCGGCCACGGCGATCGACCGATCCGTCGGACTTGTCCACATCACCGTCCAGGAGCTGTGCTCGCGCCTCCGCGCATCAGACGCCCCGGGGGCCGAACTGGCGCTCGCGGTCGCATCGCAGTGTCCGGCCGAGGAACGGCTGCGCATCTTCGAGCAGGGCGCGCTGTCGACGGCACGGACCTTCCTGACGAAGTACACGATGGCCGCGGAGAAGGGCTTCGACGTCCGCGGACTCGACGGGTTCGCAGGTGCGCTTGTGCCGCTCGGCGACGAGCAGCCGGGTTTCTGCACCGTGCAGGCTGACGCCGCGGTCGCGATCACGGCGTTCACGCCCGGCAGGACCGACGTCCTCGCTGCCATGAGCGTGGGCGGGCTCTCGCCCCAGACAGGAACGACCAAGGAGAACGGATGACCACGACAGTGCCGAGCGATTTCGAGATGGTCACGTACACGATCCCCGCTGATCACATCGTGCTGCCCGACCTGGTGCAGTTCTTCTCAGAGCTCGAAACACCAGAGCTCGAAACACCAGAGCTCCATTCACCAGAGCTCGTCTGGGTCCTCACGACCCTGTACGCCGTCACGTCCCCCGACCAGCTGGTCGAGGCGCTCCCACTCGAACGCCGCGTCAACGCGGCGGAGGAACCAGGGCTCATCCTCAGCCAGGCCGAGGCGACGGAGATCGCTGACAGCATCTGGCAGCTCATCGACGGCGAGTTCCTCGGCTACCTCCCCGGCTCGGACCTCACCGACGAGTCGAACCTGGTCGTCCGGATCGACGCGTTTGACAGCGGGGAGTGGACCGTCACGGTCCGACCGCCGCTCACGACGATGAGCGATGCCTTCGACCGGACGCACGGCCCAGCCCAGCCCGGCCGAACGGCGACTCGTCTCGAGGAGTTCGGGGCGCGCCAGCAGCAGACGCCCTAGATGCTCGCTTCGTAGCCGTCCCACTGTGCACCGGGCGTCTCGGCGGCGATGCTCGTGAAGAACTGCACCGCCTCGCCCAGTCGGGCGTCGTCGACGAGCACGTTCTGCTGATCAGCGGCGACGTACCACTCCGCAGCGGACGGCTTGACTGCGACGTTCCACCCGGCGGCGGCGATCCGCTCGGAGGCTGCCTTGGCGGACCCTTCGTCCGGGAAGTACACGAAGTGCACCCAGTCACGCGGCTGGGACAAGTCCCCGCCCCGCAGCACGATCTGCTGCAACACGGGATTCGTCGGCGTCGAGGGCACCGGCTCGGGGCGCTTGCGGAACGGCCACATGGGTCGAGTGTCGCAGACGGCACCACCGACGGACGGGAGGCGCGGTGCCAGCTGACACCGCGCCTCCCGTCCGCCCTTCGGTCGCGTCTACCGCGCGCTGGCCGCCCCGCGCCGCTGGACCACCTCGGTGAGCCACGCAAGGATCCGGGCGTCGAACCAGTCGGCGTCGTGGTTCCACAGCTTGGTGTGCCGGGCCGTGGTCTGCACCTCGAGCCGGACCAGGTCGGGTCGGGCGCGTGCCAGGTCGTGCGACGCGGACGACGGCACGAATCCGTCGTCGTCGCTGTGCAGGAGCAGGATCGGCACCGTGAGTTCGGCGGACCGGGTGACCATGTCGAGCTCGCGCAGGTCGACGGGCCGCTGCAGCCCAGCCAGCCGGTAGAGCACCGGCGTGCGGAGCAGGCGCTGTGCGACCTTGCGGACCGGGCGCGGCAGCCCCATCAACTGGCTCTGCGACTTGAGCACCGCGTGCCAGTCGACCACGGGCGACTCGAGCACCACTCCGTCGACGAGTCCGGCAAAGCGTGATCGCAGCAGGGTCTGCAGCACGACGGCGCCGCCCATCGACCAGCCCATCAGCACGACGCTCTGCGCATTCTGGGCACTGAGCCAGCGGAGGACGGAGTCGATGTCCTCCCACTCGGTGCTGCCGAGGCCGTACCGGCCGTCGACGCTCGGCGGGGCGACGCCGTCGTTGCGCCACGACGCGAGGACGACCGAGTAGCCGGCGGCGCGGAACACCGGGACGGCGCGGATGGTCTCAGCGCGGGTGACGCCGCGACCGTGCACCAGGACGGCCCAGGGGGCAGCCGGGTCGTCGGCGCGGACGACCCAGGCCGGTGCGGGGCCGTTCGGTGTCGGGATGTCGATGTCCTCGACGGGCACGTCGAGCTCGCCGGGGGTCAGGTAGAACCAGCCGCCCCAGCGACCGCGGCGGGCGGCGGTCGGGTCGCCGGCGTCGATCGCGATGATGCGGCGCGTGACCGTGGTGTCGGTGGTGCCGAGGACCTCGCCGATGCGCATGTGGCCGGTGCCGGCGCCGAACCAGAGCGAGTAGCGGCCCTGCAGCTCGGTGTCGGCGGTGCGCTCGATGGTGACCGTCATCCGGACCGGGTCGACGGCGTGGATCGGGACGCGTTCGGAGCGTTTGCGGTCCGGGGTGACGACGGCCCGGGCGACGGCGGCGACGAAGCCACCGATGACGGCCGTCCCCACCGCTGCGGCGGCCAGACCGGCGCCGAGTGCGATGAACCCGGCCGATCGTGCGGTCTCCTGGACGGCGTCCTCGGCGGGTCGCGCGGATCGGGACATGGCCCGGAGCCTAGTCTGCATGTGTGTCCGAAACCCGAGAGCCCGACGCCTTCGCGCGGCTCCGCGCGTTCGTGTCCTCCGGCAGCAGCCGCTCCGAGACCACCGTCACCGAGATCCCTTCGCCCACGCGGATCGCACCGTTCTCGATCGCCCTCGCGGCGGACGTGTCCGGCACCGCGCACGGCGTCGAGTCCGACCTCGGCACCGGACGGTTCATCGCCCTGTACGACCCCGAAGAACCCGAGGGCTGGGGCGGTGCCTTCCGGGTCGTCTCGTTCGCCCAGGCGCCGCTCGAACCGGAGATCGGCGTCGACGAGTTCGTCGCCGACGTCACGTGGAGCTGGCTCGTCGATGCGCTCGCGACGCACGGGGCCGAGTACGACCACGCCTCGGGCACGGCCACCAAGATCATCTCCCGCGGGTACGGCGACCTCGCCGCCCAGGGTGACGGCGCCCAGCTGGAACTCCGCGCGTCCTGGACGCCCCGCGGTGACGACCTCACCGCACACGTCACGGCATGGCAGGACATCGTCGCCATGCTCGCCGGTCTGCCTCCTGCCTCGGACGGCGTGACCCTGCTGGCCCCGAGGAGGCTCGCCAAGTGAACGACTCCGCCAGTTCGACCCCCGGTGCACCGGATCCCGCGTTCGAGGACTCGCACGAGGCCGTCAAGGTCATCGACTCGCGCGACGACTACCTCGAAGCGGTCGCCGCGATCGCCGCGGGGCACGGGCCCGTCGCCGTCGACGCCGAGCGCGCCAGCGGCTACCGCTACTCGCAGCGTGCCTACCTGATCCAGGTGTTCCGTCGCGGTGCCGGCGCGTTCCTGTTCGACCCGATCCCGATCGGCGACTTCTCGGAACTGCAGGCCGCCATCGTCGACGAGGAGTGGCTGTTCCACGCCGCCTCGCAGGATCTTCCCTGCCTGCACGAGGTGGGCCTCGTCCCGACCCGGATCTTCGACACCGAGCTCGGCGCACGCATCGCCGGGTTCCCCCGCGTCGGGCTCGGGGCGGTCGTCGAGCAGCTGCTCGGGATCACCCTGGCGAAGGCGCACTCGGCAGCCGACTGGTCGACCCGACCGCTGCCGCAGTCGTGGCTGGTGTACGCGTCGCTCGACGTCGAACTCCTGCCGGACCTGCGCGATGCCCTGTCCGAGAAGCTCGACGAGGCCGGCAAGTCCCGCATCGCGGAAGAGGAGTTCGACGCGGTGCTCCACCGTGCCCCGAAGCCCGTCCGGGCCGAACCGTGGCGCCGGCTCTCCGGCATGCACGCGCTCCGCGGCGCCCGCGCCCTGGCGATCGCCCGGTCGCTCTGGGTCGCCCGTGACGAGTACGCCCGTGCTGCCGACATCGCCCCGGGGCGCACGATCCCCGACGCAGCCATCGTCGCCGCTGCGGCCGCCGCACCCGCGACGCGCGCCGAGCTCGGCGGGCTGAAGGCGTTCACCGGCCGGGCCAGTCGCTCCGAACTCGACCGCTGGTGGGCCGCGGTCGAGGAAGGACGGACGACCGAGGACCTGCCGAAGCTCCGTGGAGCCGGCGAGCCCACGCTGCCCCCGCCTCGGGCCTGGGCCGACCGCAACCCCGCGGCCGACCGTCGGTACAAGGCCGCACGCGCCGCCGTGACGAAGCGTTCCGAGGAGCTCGACATCCCGCTCGAGAACCTGCTCACGCCCGAGACCCTGCGCGTCGTCTCGTGGGCACCGCCGTCGCCGCCGTCGACCGAGCTGGTCGGCGCTGCCCTGGCCGGACACGAGGCACGCCCGTGGCAGGTGGAGGAACTCGCCTCGATCATCGCCTCGGCCTTTGTCGCTGCTGCACAGCAGCCCGCCGCGACGGATGACGTCGAGTCGTAGGAACCGCCCAACCGGCATGCGGCCGCCCAGGCTGGGGGCATAGCGTCGGGAGCGTCGCCGGGCGAGGCCCGGCCGGCCGGAGCGACCAGCGTTCCGGCCCGATCGAAGAGGATCTGGGAGGCCCGGATTGCCAAAGGCATCAGACGTCGTGTTCGTGGACGGCGTACGGACACCGTTCGGACGAGCCGGCGAGAAGGGGGTGTTCTGGAAGACCCGGTCCGACGACCTCGCGGTGCACGCGATGCGCGGGCTGCTCGACCGGAACGCCTCGCTCGACGGAGCAGCGGTCGACGACGTCGCCGTCGCGGCGACCACGCAGCAGGGCGACCAGGGCCTGACCCTCGGGCGGACCGTCGGCATGCTGGCCGGCCTGCCGAAGTCGGTCCCCGGGTACGCGATCGACCGGATGTGCGCCGGTGCCATGACGAGCGTCACGACCCTCGCGGGGGCCATCGCCTTCGGTGCCGCAGACATCGCGATCGCCGGTGGCGTCGAGCACATGGGGCGCCACCCGATGGGGTTCAACTCCGATCCGAACCCCCGGTTCATCGCGGAGCGCATGGTGTCGAGCGACGCCCTGGTGATGGGGTCGACCGCCGAGCGCTTGCACGACCGCTTCCCCGCGATCACGAAGGACCGCACGGACGCCTACGCCGTCCAGTCCCAGCAGCGCTACGCAGCTGCCTGGGCCGCCGGCAAGCTCCAGCCCGACATGATCCCGGTCGAGGTCAACAAGGGCGACGGCTGGGACGTCGTCAGCACCGACGAGCCGCCTCGACCGGGCACCACCCTGGAGGCACTGGCCGCGTTGAAGACGCCGTTCCGCCCCCACGGACGGGTCACCGCCGGCAACGCCGCGGGGCTGAACGACGGCGCGACCATGAGCCTGCTCGCCTCGGCCGAGGGTGCCAAGGAGCACGGACTGCCCACGAAGATGCGGATGGTCTCGTTCGCCTTCGCCGGTGTCGAGCCCGAGGTCATGGGCGTCGGCCCGGTCCCCGCCACCGACAAGGCGCTCTCGAAGGCCGGGCTCTCGATCGACGACATCGGGCTGTTCGAGATCAACGAGGCGTTCGCGGTGCAGGTCCTCGCGTTCCTCGACAACTACGGCATCGAGCAGGACTCGCCGAACGTCAACGCGTGGGGCGGCGCGATAGCCGTCGGGCACCCGCTGGCCTCGAGCGGCGTCCGGCTGATGACCCAGCTCGCGGCTCAGTTCGCCGAGCGTCCTGACGTCCAGTACGGCATCACCACGATGTGCATCGGGCTCGGCCAGGGCGGCACCGTCATCTGGGAGAACCCCGGCTTCAGCAAGTCCGCAGCACGTTCGGCTCGGAAGGGGGCATGAGCATGACCACCGTCGACACCGACCAGCTGACCGCCATGAGCGAGGACGAGATCGTCACGCACTCGTTCGTGAAGCACGTCACGATGCCCTCCGGCGGCACCCTGGCGCTCATCACGCTCGACAACGGCAAGGACTACAAGCGCCCGAACACCCTCGGGCCGCGCACCCTGCGCGAACTCTCCGGGGTGCTCGACACCCTGAAGACCGAGGCCACCGCCGGCGCGATCCAGGGCGTCGCGATCACGGGCAAGGAGTACTGCTTCGCTGCCGGAGCCGACCTGTCGCAGGCCGCCGCTGTACCGTCCCGCGACGCCGCGCACGCCCTCGCTGCGTTGGGCCACGCGACCCTCCGGAAGTTCTCGGACCTCGGCGTCCCGTCGTTCGCGTTCGTCAACACCCTGGCGCTCGGTGGCGGACTGGAGATCGCCCTGCACTGCACCTACCGGGTGTTCTCGTCTGCTGCGCAGGGCATCGGTCTGCCCGAGGTCTTCCTCGGCATCATCCCCGGCTGGGGCGGCGCGACGCTGCTCCCCCGCCTGATCGGTCCGGAGCGCGCGCTGCGCGTCATCGTCGAGAACCCGCTCAAGAACAACCGCCTGATGGACGGGCCCGCCGCGGTCGAGCTCGGCATCGGCGACGCGCTCATCCCGTCGGTGACGTTCCTGCCGTCGGCCGTGGCGTGGGCGGACGGCGTCATCGCCGGTCGCGTGTCGGTCAAGCGACCCCACGAACCCGGCATGCTCGAGAAGGCCGCGTGGGGCACCGTCGTCAAGGTCGCCCGTGCGCAGGTCGCCTCCAAGATCGGCACGGTGCCGAAGTCGCCGTTCCGTGCGCTCGACCTCGTGGCCGCAGCGAAGTCGGGATCGCTCGACGAGCGGTTCGCCGGCGAGGACGACGCCCTTGCCGACCTGCTCTCCGGCGACCAGTTCGCCGCGTCGATGTACGCGTTCGACCTCGTCCAGAAGCGCGCGAAGAAGCCCGTCGGCGCGCCGGAGGGCGTGGAGCCGAAGAAGATCACGAAGGTCGGCGTCCTGGGTGCGGGGCTCATGGCCTCGCAGTTCGCACTGCTGTTCGCCCGCCGCCTCGGGGTCCCCGTCGTCATCACGGACGTCGACCAGTCCCGCGTCGACGCCGGTGTGGAGCGCATCCGCGGCGAGGTGGGCAAGCTGCTCGAGAAGGGCCGGATCTCCCCCGACGACGCCAACCGCATCACCGCCCTCGTCAGCGGGTCGGTGTCCTACGACGCCTTCGCCGACGCCGACTGGGTGATCGAGGCCGTCTTCGAGGAGATGGGCGTCAAGCAGGAGGTCTTGCGGAAGATCGAGCAGGTCATCTCGCCGGACGCGATCCTGGCCACGAACACGTCGTCGTTGTCGGTGTCCGAGATGGGCTCGGTGCTGTCCGACCCGTCGCGTCTGGTCGGGTTCCACTTCTTCAACCCCGTCGCCGTGATGCCGCTGCTCGAGGTCGTCCGCACCGCCGACACCTCCGACGAGACCCTCGTCACCGCTCTGGCCGTCGCGAAGACCCTCAAGAAGACGGCGATCATCACCGCCGACCAGCCGGGCTTCGTCGTGAACCGGGTGCTCGCACGGGTCCTCGGCGAGGCGATGCGCGGCGTCGAGCAGGGCACCTCGTTCGACGTCGTAGCGGCCGGTGCCGCGCCGCTCGGGCTGCCGATGTCGCCGTTCGAACTGCTCGAGCTCGTCGGTCTGCCGGTCGGCGCGCACGTGCTCGACTCGCACCACGCCGCCTGGCCGGAGCGCTTCTACCCCGGTGACGGTCTGAAGAAGATCGCCGAGTACGGGCACATCCTGACGCGTGACAAGAAGGGCAACGCGACCGGGTACGACCCCGCCGCCGTCAAGCTCGTCGCTCCGTCGAAGAAGGAAGCAGCGCCCGTCGACGCCGCCGCGATGCAGCAGCGTTTCGAGGACGCCCTGGCCGACGAGCTGCACCGCATGCTCGACGACGAGGTCGTCCAGCACGTCGAGGAGATCGACCTCGGTCTGATCCTCGGTGCGGGCTACCCGTTCCAGGCCGGTGGGATCAGTCCGTACCTCGACCGCAGCGGTGCGTCCGAGCGGGTCTTCGGCGGCACGTTCCACGACCCGCTGATCGTGGGGCCCGCTTCCCGGTAGCCGGCGCGGGTCCTCTTCGCACAACCAAAGTCACCCCGAACCGCAGATCGCCGTGGTTCGGGGTGACTTTGGTTGTGCGCTGGGATGGAGCCCCGGCCTCAGGAACGCCCGCCCGGCGTACTGTGCAGGGATGACGCAGGAGTGGTGGGCACCGAAGGCCGCCGCAGGGCCGTCCGTGGTCCTGCCGGTCCCGCTCGACGCTGTACCGGCCCTGCTCCGACGAGCAGTCGACGCGGTTCCGGGGGCTGCGGCCATGGAGATCCGAGACGACGGCGCCGTCATCGCCCGCCGGACGTCGTTCGCGCTGCGGGCCGAGAACATCGTCCTGACCTTCCAGCGCGAGTCGGCCTCGTCGTCCCGCGTCCAGATCCTCCGCGAGGGCCGCGACGGTCTGGACCACGGCCAGGTCCTCTGGGTGACGCCGATGGCGCGGGCGATCCTCGCTGCGCTGCGGTCAGCAGCTGCACCAGATCCGGCAGCGCCCCCGTCGTGAGCCGCCATCACCCGCCGACGCAGTCGCTGCTGCCGCTGAAGCACGGCGGGACCGACGGCCGCGGTGCCGGCGGCGCGGGCGGCTCGTTGTCGTACGACGTGAAGTACGCGGCGCTGTGCGTCACGACGAGCACGTAGTCCGCCCCGCTCGCTCGGACGGCGTCATCGCGTCGATCGACACCGAGACCCGGTGCGGACTGCACGACGGACGCCCCCTCCGACTGCCAGAGACCGAGTGACCCGTCCCAACCCCGGACCCGGACGACGGCGAACCGGTCCTGCCCGAGGTCGTTGCCGAGGGCAATCGACTGCTGCCCGCCGATGTCGACCAAGTACGGTGTCGATCCGTCCGGCTGGATCGCCTGTGCCACGAGGTCCTCGTCGGTCAGGCCCCCGGAGCGCAGCGCCGGACCGACGATGCGCACCGCGTCGACCGGTGTGGTCGCACCGTCGATCGTGTAGACCGCTCCGGCGTCGATCCGACACGTCGTGCCCGAAGCGGGCTGGAAGAACCCGGAGTTGCTCGCGTGGCCGCACGAGTCGGTCCAGGTGGCATCGACCCGGTGGACTGCGACGGTGCCCTCCCAGTCGACCACACGGTGCATCGTCTGTCTGGCGCCGATCCGGACATCGGCACCGAGCTCCGGCGTGACCGTGCCGTCGTTCATCGCCGCACACCCCGAAGTCAACGCCACCACGGCGAGTGCGAACCCCACCACCGTTGTCCTGAACCCCCGTCGCATGCGGCGATCCTGCCAGACGTTCCCGAGGGACATGCCCCTGCCGGCATGGATGGCCTTCCGCTGGAACCACGTTCCGGACACAGCACCGCGGAGAAACGTGGTGCAGTGTCCGGAACCTGGTTCCGCACGACCCGCCTAGCGGTCCGCAGACTCCCGCGACCGGGCGGGCTTCGCCTGCGGCAACTTCGTCCCCACGACCTGGTCGATGACGTCGCGGGCGATCGCCTGCGCGGTCAGCCCCACGTCGGCGAGGATCTGGGACCGGGTCGCGTGGTCGATGAACTCATCGGGCAACCCCAGCTCGTTCACGCCCGTGTCGACCCCGGCGGCCCGCAGGTCCTGACGGAGCCGCGTGCCGACGCCGCCGACCCGCACGCCGTCCTCGATCGTGATGACCAGGCGGTGCGTGCGCGACAGCTCGATGAGCGAGCCCGGGATCGGGACCACCCAGCGCGGGTCGACGACGGTGACGCCGATGCCCTGCGCCTCGAGCAGCGCCGCGGCTTCGAGAGCCGTCGGCACCATCGACCCGACGGCCACGAACAGCACGTCCTCGACGCCGTCCGCAGCGGCGTGCAGCACGTCCACCCCGTCGGCGAGACGACGAACCGCGGGGATGTCCGGTCCGACCTGGCCCTTCGACCACCGCAGCACGGTGGGGGCGTCGTCGACGGCGATCGCCTCGCGGAACTCCTCGCGCAGGGTCACCGCGTCACGGGGTGCCGCGATCCGGATGCCGGGCACGACCTGCAGCAGTGCGAGGTCCCACATGCCGTGGTGCGACGGCCCGTCCGGCCCGGTGATTCCGGCACGGTCGAGCACGAACGTCACGCCGGCCCGGTGCAGGGCGACGTCCATCAGCACCTGGTCGAACGCCCGGTTCAGGAACGTCGCGTAGAGCGCCACGACCGGGTGCAGGCCGCCGTACGCGAGGCCGGCGGCGGTCGTCACGGCGTGCTGCTCGGCGATGCCGACGTCGTACACGCGGTCGGGGTGCTGCTCCTGGAACAGATGCAGTCCGGTCGGCCGGAGCATCGCAGCCGTGATCGCGACGACACGGGGGTCCGAATCGCCGACAGAAGCCAGGGTCGACGCGAACACCGAGGTCCACGACGGTCCCGAGGCGGCGTCGAGCGACTCCCCCGTCTCCGGGTCGATGTGCCCGACCGCGTGGAACTGGTCGGCCTGGTCACGCAGGGCGGGCTCGAAGCCGTGCCCCTTCTCGGTGATCGCGTGCACGATCGTCGGGGCGCCGTAGGCCTTCGCCTGCCGGAGCGCCGCTTCCATCGCCCGCTGGTCGTGTCCGTTGACCGGCCCGATGTACTTGATGTCGAGGTTCGAGTACAGCGCCTCGTTGTTCGTGAAGCGCGACAGGAACCCGTGCAGCCCCCCGCGCATCCCGCGGTACACCGCTCGCCCGGGGGCACCGAACCGATCGGCCACCGCCCGGGAGGTCTCGTACAGCGCCCGGTACTCGCGGCGGGTCCGCATCGAGCTGAGGAACCGCGCCATGCCACCGATCGTCGGCGCGTAGGACCGGCCGTTGTCGTTGACGACGATGACGAGTCGACGGTCGTTGTCGTCCGAGATGTTGTTGAGCGCCTCCCACGTCATCCCGCCGGTGAGCGCGCCATCACCGACCACGGCGACGACGGTGCGGTCGGTCTGCCCGGTCTGCCCGAACGCGCGGGAGATCCCGTCGGCCCACGACAACGACGACGACGCGTGCGAGGACTCGACGATGTCGTGCTCGGACTCGCTGCGCTGCGGGTACCCCGCGATCCCGCCCCGCTCGCGCAGCTTCGAGAAGTCCTGCCGCCCGGTGACGAGCTTGTGCACGTACGACTGGTGCCCGGTGTCGAACACAAACGGATCGCTCGGCGAGTCGAAGACCCGGTGCATCGCGAGCGTCAGCTCCACGACCCCGAGGTTCGGCCCGAGGTGCCCGCCGGTCTTCGCGACCTCGGCCACCAGGAACCGTCGGATCTCGGCGGCGAGTTCGGTCATCTGCGCGTCGGAGAGACGCTTCAGGTCGCGCGGCGACGTGATGCTGCTGAGCAGGCTCACGGGCGCTCCTTTCGTGGGGCTGTCGGCCCACTCTATGCGCGTGGGGACAGAACGGACTGGAGGCGCGGTGCCAGCTGGTACCGCGCCTCCAGGCAGTATCCGGGTCGCGTCAGACGAGCGAGCGGAGCACGTACTGCAGGATGCCGCCGTTGCGGTAGTAGTCGGCCTCACCCGGGGTGTCGATGCGGACGACCGCGTCGAACTCGACCGGCTGCTTGCCGGCGGGCGAGTGCTCGCTCGGCGTCGCGGTGACGTGCACGGTCTTCGGGGTGCGGCCCTCGTTCAGTTCGGTCAGACCCGAGATCGAGACGACCTCGGTGCCGTCGAGCCCGAGGGACTCGACGGTCTCACCGGCAGGGAACTGCAGCGGGACGACGCCCATGCCGATGAGGTTCGAGCGGTGGATCCGCTCGAAGCTCTCGGTGATGACGGCACGGACCCCGAGCAGGTTGGTGCCCTTGGCCGCCCAGTCGCGCGACGAGCCGGAGCCGTACTCCTTGCCACCGAAGATGACGAGGGGGATGCCCTGCTCCTGGTAGTGCTGCGAGGCGTCGTAGATGAACGACTGCTCGCCGTCGGCGGTGGTGAAGTCGCGGGTGTACCCGCCCTCCACACCGTCGAGCAGCTGGTTGCGCAGGCGGATGTTCGCGAACGTGCCGCGGATCATCACCTCGTGGTTGCCGCGACGCGAACCGTAGGAGTTGAAGTCCTTGCGGTCGACGTCGTGCTCGGCGAGGTACTTGCCGGCTGGGCTGTCCGCCTTGATCGAACCGGCGGGCGAGATGTGGTCGGTCGTGACCGAGTCGCCGAGCTTCGCCAGCACACGGGCGCCGGAGATGTCCGAGACCGCGTCGGGCTGCATGGTCATGCCCTCGAAGTACGGGGGCTTCCGGACGTACGTCGACTCCTGGTCCCACTCGAAGGTGTCACCCGTCGGGGTCGGCAGGTTCTTCCAGCGGTCGTCGCCCTCGAACACGGAGCCGTACTCGTGGGTGAACATCTCGGTGTCGATCGACTCGTCGATGACCTGCTGGACCTCGGCCGCGTCGGGCCAGATGTCCTGCAGGTAGACGTCGTTGCCGTCCTGGTCCTGACCGAGGGCGTCCTTGTCGAAGTCGAAGTGCATCGACCCGGCGAGGGCGTACGCGATGACCAGCGGCGGGGACGCCAGGTAGTTCATCTTCACGTCGGGGTTGATGCGACCCTCGAAGTTGCGGTTGCCCGAGAGCACTGCGGTGACGGCGAGGTCGTTGTCCTGCACGGCCTGCGAGATCTCCTCGGGCAGGGGGCCCGAGTTGCCGATGCAGGTGGTGCAGCCGTAGCCGACCGTGTAGAAGCCGAGCTGCTCGAGGTAGGTCGTGAGACCGGCCTTCTCGTAGTAGTCGGTGACGACCTTGGAACCGGGCGCGAGGGTCGTCTTGACCCACGGCTTCGAGGTCAGGCCCTTGGCGGCGGCGTTCCGCGCGAGGATGCCGGCGGCCATCATCACCGACGGGTTCGACGTGTTCGTGCACGAGGTGATCGCGGCGATGGCGACGGCACCGTGGTCGATGGTGAACGGGTCGGCCCCGTCCATCGCGACCTTCGTCGGCACCGAGGCGGTCGACGGCGCACTCGACACGTGGACGTGCTCGTGGGTCGTGGTGTCCTCGTTCGACGAACCGGCGGCGATCGGGTCCGAGGCGGGGAACGAGTCCTCGACCGCGTCGTCGAGGTCGGTCTGCACGCTCGGCGAGGTGTAGTTGTTCAGGTCGACCTCGAACTGGTCCTTCGCCTTCGACAGTTCGATCCGGTCCTGCGGACGCTTCGGGCCGGAGATCGACGGCACGACGGTGGACAGGTCGAGTTCCATGTACTCGGAGTACGCCGGCTCGACCGAGGCGTCGTGCCACAGGCCCTGGGCCTTGGAGTACGCCTCGACCAGGGCGATCTGCGCCTCGTCGCGACCGGTCAGACGCAGGTAGTCGAGCGTGACGTCGTCGACCGGGAAGATGGCCGCGGTGGAACCGAACTCGGGCGACATGTTGCCGATGGTGGCGCGGTTCGCGAGCGGGACGGCGCTGACGCCCTCGCCGTAGAACTCGACGAACTTGCCGACGACACCGTGCTTGCGGAGCTCCTGCGTGATGGTGAGCACCACGTCGGTCGCGGTCACGCCGGCCGGGATCTCACCGGAGAGCTTGAAGCCGACGACCTTCGGGATGAGCATCGACACCGGCTGACCGAGCATCGCTGCCTCGGCCTCGATGCCGCCGACGCCCCAGCCGAGCACGCCGAGCCCGTTCACCATCGTGGTGTGCGAGTCGGTGCCGACGAGGGTGTCCGGGTAGGCGTAGGTCTCACCGTCGAAGTCACGCGTGTAGGTGACCTTCGCCAGGTACTCGATGTTGACCTGGTGCACGATGCCGGTGCCCGGCGGGACGACCTTGAAGTCCTCGAACGCGGTCTGGCCCCAGCGGAGGAACTGGTAGCGCTCCCCGTTCCGCTCGTACTCGAGGTCGGTGTTGCGCTGGAGTGCGTCCGTGCTGCCGAAGAGGTCGGCGATGACCGAGTGGTCGATGACCATCTCGGCCGGGGACAGCGGGTTGATCTTGCTCGGGTCGCCACCGATGTCGACCATCGCCTCGCGCATGGTGGCGAGGTCGACGATGCACGGGACGCCCGTGAAGTCCTGCATGACCACGCGGGCCGGCGAGAACTGGATCTCGGTGTCCGGCTCGGCGTCCGGCTTCCAGGCGGCGAGGGCGCGGATCTGCCCCTCGGTGACGTTCTTGCCGTCCTCGGTACGGAGGAGGTTCTCGAGCAGCACCTTCAGGCTGTACGGGAGCTTCTCGTGCCCGGGCACGGAGTCGATCCGGTGGATCGCGTAGTCGACACCCCCAACCGACAGTGTGTCCTTCGAGCCGAAGCTATTGACTGCAGCCACCGTGCCGCCTCCCTACTGATCGGTTTGCCCTCATCTTCGCGGGCCGTGGACCGTCCCACCAGCAAGGCAAACCTAATCCCGCCGACGTCAGAGCGCCGCACGAGAAAATGTCTCGATGTCGAGACAACTCTACACCGTGGCGGCGTCGTCCTTCCGCACGAACACCGTGCGGACCAGCAGCCAGGTGACCCAGAGCACTGCTGCGTACAGCGGGACGCCGAGGATCAGCTTGAGCCCGGCGAGCAGTTCGACCTGTGCGGTCAGGTAGAGCGGCACCTCGACGGCCAGGCGGAGCGCGAAGAGCCCGACCCAGATCCACGTCGCGACCGTGAGCACCCGGCGCTTGACCGGGTCGGCACGCCAGTCGACGTGCGAGCCGTCCTCGTTGGCCGGCAGCAGGAACCCGACCACCAGGCCGATGAGCGGCCAGCGGACGGCCAGCGACACCAGCAGCCCGACCAACCACACCGAGTTGATGATGATCCCCGGGATGAAGTTGCTCTCGGCGCGTCCGGTGATGAGGGCAAGACCGGCCGACACCGCGACGCCGAGGATGCCCGCGAAGGACATCGTCAGCGACTGTCGCTGCACCAGACGGAGCACGACGAACACCAGTCCGACGACGACCGGGATCACGACGCTCGGCACGAGCTCCTTCGTGATCGCGTAGACGACCAGGAACGCGAACCCGGGCAGCACCGACTCGGCGAGTCCGCGGATGCCGCCGACCGCGCCGAGCAGCGCGCGCCCGGAGGGCGCCTCGCCAGGGGCGACGCGGGCGATGCCCGCGTTCTGCACCGCGTCGCGGAACTGCGCCGAGAACGACGGCGCAGCCGACGCAGCGTCAGGGATCCCAGCGGACGCGGGCACGGCTTCGGACCCGGCCGTCTCGGGTCGGTGGGTGTCGTCGTGTTCCGGCACCGTGCCTCCAGGCAGGTCGGTCGTCAGGTCGTCAGGCGGCCGCTGGTCAGATCGCGGTCTGCGTCGACTTCGGCATGTGCAGCGGGATGAGGTCGCGCGGCGGCATCGGCGTCGTGCCGCGCACGACGACGACGCTGCGGAACAGCTCCTCGATCTCGCTGGCGTCGTCCGGCTGCTCGGCGGCCTTGCCGGCGATCACGCCGCGCAGGAACCACCGGGGGCCGTCGACGCCGACGAAGCGGGCCGGACGGACGCCAGCCGCGCCGCCGTCCCCGTCGACCGCGACCGGAACGGATGCGCGGAGCTCGGGGCCGAACGGGCCGTCGACCTCGGTCACGACACCGCCCTGGCGCTCGATCTGCTCGGCGATCTGCGCGCGGATCTCGTGCCACAGTCCGGTCGACCGCGGTGCGGCGAACGGCTGGACCTGCAGCGTGGAGTCGTCGTAGTCGAGCCCGACCGCGACGACGCGCTGCGAGCCCTCCTCGACCTCGAGGCGCAGGTGCAGCCCCTCGCGCGGAAGGACCTTCACGCCGCCCAGGTCGACGTACGGGCGGACCAGGTTCGCCTCGGTCTCGTCGTGCGGGCCGTTCTCCGCACGGTCCTCCGGCGCGGACTTGTCCGTCGGGGCGACCCCGTCGACCTCGTCGAGGTCCGCGTCGGCGTCCGTCGCGATGTCGACCTCGGGGGTCGTGTCCGCGATCTCGACCTCGTCGGCGACGGCCTCGGCCACCTCGACCTCGGTCACCTCGCCCTCGTCACGCTTGCGTCGACCGAACTTCATGCGTGCGTTCCTTCCTGAACATCATCGGCGGGACCGGTCACGGCGCCGCTCCGGTCACCGTAGCCCGACGAACCGTAGCCCGACGAGCCGAAGCCACCCTGGCCTCGGACGCTGTCGGGGAGCTCGTCGACGCGCGAGAACGTCACCCGCGGCACGGGCATGACGATCAGCTGCGCGATGCGGTCGCCCACGTGCACCTCGTACGGCTCGGACCGGTCGGTGTTGAGCAGCGAGACCTTGATCTCGCCGCGGTACCCGGAGTCGACCGTGCCCGGGCTGTTGACGATCGTGATGCCGTGCTTGGCGGCCAGGCCGCTGCGCGGGACCACGAACGCGGCGTAGCCCTCGGGGAGCGCGATCCGCAGGCCCGTGCCGGCCAGGTGTCGCTCGCCCGGCTGCAGCACGAAGGCCTCGGTCGAGACGAGATCGGCACCGGCGTCGCCGGGGTGGGCGTGTCCGGGGGTGTTCTCCCCGGTCCAGAGGACGTCGACTGGTTCGGTCACGTGTCGAGGGTAGTGCAGAGACGTGACCCGACCGTGACCTCCCCCGAGTCGTGGTCGAATGGACTCGTGACCCTGTACCGCGAACGACTCTGGGCCCCGCCCGCCCTGTACCTGGCGACGGCGCTCGTCATCCCCGCCACCCTGCTCGTGTTCCTGCCCATCAGCGTGCTCGCCGGTGTGCTCGTCGCGATCGGCATGGAGCTCGGCGTGCTCGTGCTCCTGTGGGCACTCGCACCCACCATCGAGGTCACGGACAGCGAGTTCCGCGCCGGCAAGGCGCACCTCCCCCGCGCACTCGTCGGCAGCGTCGAGGCGTTCGAGGGCGCCGAGGCGACCACGCAGCGCGGGCCGAAGCTCGACGCGCGCGCCTGGACGCTCTTCCGCGGGTACGTCCGCGGGGTCGTCAAGGTCGAGGTCCGCGACGATGCCGACCCGACCCCCTACTGGCTGGTCAGCGTCCGGCAGCCCACCAAGGTCGTCGAGGCGCTGCGGTCCTGACGGACCCTGCGGGCGGCCGGGAGGCCCGTGGCGCGTCCGCCCCGCTGCGCACGTCGAAGGCCCCGCGCACGACGAAGGCCCCGCATCCTGCAGGATGCGGGGCCTTCGGTGATCGGTGCGTCTAGAGCGAGGCACACTCCATGCAGACCGGCCCGAGTTTCGACTCGTGGTCGAGCTGGGAGCGGTGCTTCACGAGGAAGCACTCGACGCAGGTGAACTCATCGACCTGCGGGGGCAGCACCACGACGTCGAGGTCGACGTCGCTCAGGTCCTGCCCGGCGAGTTCGAAGCTGCCGGGGTTGTCCGAATCATCGTCGACGACCCCCGACATCTTGTCAGGAACGCGCTCCTTGAGGGCCTCGATCGACTCCGAATCGGAGTTGTCATCGGTCTTCCGGGGGGCGTCGTAATCGGTGGCCATGCCCATCCATTTCTCGTATCGAGAGGTCGTCGCCGGGTGATCGGCGGCGACAGTTTGCACGACGTCCCGCCAGAGTGCAAACCGAGATCTACGGCGGGTCGTCACGGCGCTGCAACCCGTGACCCGATCGGGACATTCCCGACAGCCGTTCTCGCCCGGGACGGACTCCGCGGCACGCCCGTGTGCCTCCGTCGAAACCGCCGGCGATCACTGCATACTCACGGGGTACGACGCACGACCGTACGTGACGCTGGGAAGGCTGGACCATGCAAGACGTGAGAGTCATCGGAGTCGAGGCAGGCGCGATCCTCCTGGCCACCGACGGCGGTACCGAGTTCCGGTTGCCCGTCACGTCCGCGCTGCCGGGGCAGGTCCGACAGGCCAACCCCGACTCCGGTCCGCAGAAGCGCGTCTCCCCCAAGGACGTCCAGGCACGCATCCGTGGCGGTGCCGACGCAGCCGAGGTCGCCGCCGCACTCGACGTCGACGTCGAGTACGTCCGCCGGTTCGAGGGGCCGGTGCTGGCCGAGCGTGCGTTCGTGCTCGACGCCTCGCACCGCGTCCCGGTGACCCCGGTCGACGACGAGGCCCCCGACACGTTCGGCGCGGCGATCACCGCGAAGCTCGAGGCCGGCGAGGCCACCGCGATCAGCTGGGGCTCGTGGAAGCACCCGGAGAGCGGCTGGCAGGTCCGGGTCCGCTACACGGCGGCCGAGGTCGAGCACGACGCCCAGTGGCGGTTCGACCCGAAGACCGCGACGCTCGTGCCGGACAACGGCGACGCCCACCGCCTGTCGCACACCGAGGACGAGGGCATCGCACCCCGTCTGCGTGCTGTGGAGTACGCGCAGACGGACGACGACACCCGCTTCGACTCCGGCGCCTTCCGGGTCGACGACCACGACGACGCCGTCACGAACCCCGAGGTCTCCGAGCGCGCGCCCCTCCGTGCACCGCTGCCCCGCATCGGCCAGGCCGCCGTCGAGGAACGTGCTCCGGGCAACGAGACCGCCGACCTGCTCGAGGCCCTCCGTCGTCGCCGAGGGGAGCGCGAGGCGGCGTCATTCGGCGAGCAGCGCGACGAACCCGCCCGCGGCACCTCGATCAGCGTCGTGGACATCCCGCTGCAGGGCTTCGAGGACGGACCGGACGGCGACACCGCTCCGCAGTCGGCCGACGACCGCCCGGCATCCGCACCGGAGGCCGAGGGGCGCTCGGAGCGCAAGAAGCGCAACCGCCGGTCGATGCCGAGCTGGGACGAGATCGTCTTCGGCACCCGCCCGGAGGACCCGGCCTGAGCCGACCGCTCGGACAGCTCGCTAGTGCGCGAACGCGCCGGCGAGCCGCAGCGGCACGATGGTCTCCTCGTCCGTCATCGCGCCGTGCTGGCCGATCATGCGCTTCGGCACCTCGCCGTCACGGAGTGCCCGGTCGTCGTTGAACGCCCACGACCCGCGCGCCACGACGATGACGTCGCCGATGCGCGGGACCACCTGCGGTGACACCACGCCGAACCACCCGGCGGCGATCGCCTCGTCACGGCTGGCGACGTACGCCTTCTTGCCGTAGCGCGCGCGGAACGCCCCGACCAGCCCGCGCACGTCCGTGCCCGGTGCGACCGTGAACTGCCGGCACCGAGGGTCGCCCGCCACCCCGACGACGTCCGTCAGCAGCAGTGGGTCGACGGCGATGTTCGCGTGGTCCGGCACGTCGAGCACGCCGTGGTCCGCGGTCACCAGGATCCCGACGTCCGCAGCGCCGCGGGCGTCGAGGCGGGCGAGTTCGCCGTCGAGCAGCTCGAGCGTCGCCGTCCACCGGTCGGACTGCCACCCGGACTTGTGCCCGATCGAGTCCAGCTCCGGCACGTACAGGTAGACGAGCGACCGTCCGGTGGCGGTCTCGGCCAGAGCGGCGTCGATGCGGTCCGGGATCGAGTCCGCCGCCACGTAGCGTGCGCCGCCCAGGACGTTCGCCGTCATGCCGGACGCCCGGTACCGCTCCGGTCCGACCACGACCGGGTCGACGCCGAGCTCCGCGGCCCGGGTGAAGAGCGTCGCGACGAGGAACCAGTCCGCCGGCACCTCGGTGTCCCATCCGCCCAGCAGGTTCATCACGGCCTCGGTGTCCGGGTTCCAGCCGCTGTAGCCGACCACGCCGTGGGTGCCGGGCGACCGACCGGTGGTCAGGGTGCTCAGTGCCGCTGCCGTCGTGGTCGGGAACCCGCTCCGGAGCTTCTTGGCGGTGCCGGACCCATTGGCGGCCGTGAGCCAACGGGCGTGCCCGGCGCGAGCGGACAGCGCGACGCTCCCGAGGCCGTCGACCAGGACGACGATCGCGGAACGGGCGGGGCGGAGGGTGATCCGGGCCTCCAGGCCGTTGTCACGCACCCACGTGTCGTCCGCAGCGCCGAGCGCGACGAGGCAACTCGGGAAGACGTCGGCGAGGTTGGCGGCGGCGTCGGGGGCCGTCGGTACGCTGGTTCCCATTCCACAGAGTCTTCCAGACGACCCCGGTCTTCCAGACGACCCCGGTCTTCCAGAAAGGTGCCATGGCACGCACGGACGTAGTCGGCCTGCCCGACGGTGAGCGCATCGAGGACGTCGACGTCTCCGAGGAGATGCAGGGCTCCTTCCTTGAGTACGCGTACTCCGTCATCTACTCACGGGCGCTCCCCGACGCGCGCGACGGCCTGAAGCCGGTCCAGCGGCGCATCCTGTACCAGATGGCTGAGATGGGCCTGCGGCCCGACCGCGGGCACGTCAAGAGCGCACGCGTCACCGGCGAGGTGATGGGCAAGCTGCACCCGCACGGCGACGGCGCGATCTACGACGCCCTGGTGCGGATGGCGCAGTCGTTCACGATGCGCGTGCCGCTGGTCGACGGCCACGGCAACTTCGGCTCGCTCGACGACGGTCCCGCTGCCGCCCGGTACACCGAGGCCCGACTGGCCGAGCCGTCGATGGCGATGACCGAGGGCCTGGGCGAGGACGTCGTCGACTTCGTCCCGAACTACGACAACCAGATCATGCAACCGGGCGTGCTGCCGGCGGCGTTCCCGAACCTGCTCGTCAACGGTGCATCGGGCATCGCGGTCGGCATGGCGACGAACATGGCGCCGCACAACCTGGGCGAGGTCGTCGAGGCCGCGAAGCACCTGCTGATGAACCCGCAGGCGACCCTCGAAGAGCTCATGGAGTTCGTGCCGGGGCCCGACCTGCCCTCCGGCGGCACCATCGTCGGGCTCTCCGGGGTCCGCGACGCCTACGCCACCGGACGGGGCACGTTCCGCACCCGCGCGAAGGTGAGCATCGAGAACACCACGCCTCGCAAGGTCAGTCTCGTCGTCACCGAGCTGCCGTACCTGGTCGGCCCGGAACGCATGATCGAGAAGATCAAGGACGGCGTCCAGTCCAAGAAGCTCGTCGGCATCTCCGACGTCAAGGACCTGACCGACCGCAACCACGGGCTGCGGCTCGTCATCGACATCAAGAGCGGGTTCAACCCCACCGCGGTCCTCGAGCTGCTGTACAAGCACACCCCGCTCGAGGACGGCTTCGGCATCAACAACGTCGCGCTCGTCGGCGGGTCGCCCCGCACGCTCGGGCTGCACGAGCTGCTCGACGTCTACGTGCAGCACCGGCTGTCGGTCGTCACACGGCGGTCGCAGTACCGCTTGGCGCGCAAGCAGGAGCGGTTGCACCTGGTCGAGGGGCTGCTCATCGCGATCCTCGACATCGACGAGGTCATCCAGGTCATCCGCACCTCGGACGACTCCGATGCCGCTCGCAGCCGACTGCGCGACGTCTTCGACCTCTCCGAGGTGCAGGCCGAGTACATCCTCGAGCTGCGGCTGCGTCGCCTGACGAAGTTCTCGCGCATGGAGCTCGAGGCCGAGCGCGACCAGCTGCTCACCGAGATCGCCGCGCTCGAGGAACTGCTGGCGTCGGACGAACGGCTGCGTGCCCAGGTGGCGCTCGAGCTCACCGAGGTCTCCGACAGGTTCGCCACACCGCGGCGCACCCTGCTCACCGAGGCCGACGCCCCCGTCAAGGGCGGGCGCAAGGCCGCGGTGGACCCGGAGTCGCTCCAGGTCGCCGACGCGCCCTGCCGTGTGCTGCTCTCCACCACCGGACGACTCATCCGCGTCGACATCCCGACGTCGGAGCTCAGCATCGTCCGCGTGCCGAAGCGCTCCAAGCACGACGCCGTCCGGTCCGCCGTCGTCAGCAGCGTCCGGGGCCAGGTCGGCGCACTGACCTCGACCGGGCGGGTGCTGCGGCTCTCCCCCGTGGACGTTCCGGCGGTGCCGCCCGCCGCCGTCCGACTCGATGCCGGTGTGCGGGTGACGGACTTCCTCACCCTGACGAAGGGCGAGACCGTCGTGGCGCTCGTGGACCTGTCCGGCGCCTCCGACGACTCACTCGCGATCGGCACCGTCCAGGGCATCGTCAAGCGTGTCGTGCCCGGGGCATGGCCCGACAAGCCCGAGTTCGTCGCCATCGGCCTGAAGCCCGGCGACGCGGTGGTCGGCGCCGCGCAGGCCCCCGAGTCCGACGACCTGGTGTTCATCAGCTCCAACGCCCAGCTGCTGCGGTTCCCGGCGTCCGGCGTCCGAGCACAGGGGCTGCCGGCCGGTGGTGTCGCGGGCATGGCACTGGCGACCGGCGCCGCGGTGATCTGGTTCGGGTCGGTCGCCCGGTCCGACGACGCCGTGGTCGCCACCGTCTCCACGACGTCCACCGCGCTGCCCGGCACCGACTCCGGCCGTGCCAAGGTGTCGGCGCTGTCCGAGTTCCCGGCGAAGGGCCGTGCGACCCAGGGTGTCCGGGCGCACGCGTTCCTGAAGGGCGAGGACGGCCTCACCGTGGGTTGGGCGGGCATCGCTCCCCCGCACGCCGTCGGCACGGACGGCGCGGCGCGGACCCTGCCCGACTGGCTGTCGAAGCGTGACGGGTCCGGTGCGCCGCTCGAGGCCGTCATCGGCTCGATCGGCGGCAGCGCTGCGGCGCTCGACGGCACCGCGGGCGACGCGTAGCGGTGCGCTGCAGCCCCTACCCGCGAAAGCGACAGTGTCCCGCGAACAGTTCGCGGGACTCTGTCGCGTTGGCGGCACGGACCGTGCACGGTGGCGTCACATTGTCGCTGTGGCAGCACCGAGACTCGGGCTGCGCGACCGAATTCGGAGTACGCGGCCCGAGACGAGTCGCTGAGGCCAGGACGCAGCGCGGCGCGCGGCGCGCGGCCACCGGCGCTACGCGTCGATGCGGTCGCGGTCCAGGCCCTCGCCGGCCAGGATGAATTCCTTGCGCGGGGCGACGTCGTTCCCCATGAGCAGCTCGAACACCTTCGCCGCGCTCTCCGCGTGGGTGATGTTCACCCGCCGCAGGGTCCGGTGCGCACGGTCCATCGTGGTCTCGGCCAGCTGGTCGGCGTCCATCTCACCGAGACCCTTGTAGCGCTGGATCGGCTCCTGGTACTTCTTGCCAGTCTTCTCGAGCTTCTTCAGCACGGTCTGCAGCTCCTGCTCGGAGTACGTGTAGAGCGTGTCGTTGGGCTTGCCGCGGTTCACCACGACGACCCGGTGCAGCGGCGGCACGGCCGCGAAGACCCGACCCTGCTCGATCATCGGCCGCATGTACCGGAAGAACAGGGTGAGCAGCAGGGTGCGGATGTGCGCACCGTCGACGTCGGCGTCGGACATGATGATGACCTTGCCGTAGCGGGCCTGGTCGATCTCGAACGTGCGACCGGAGCCGGCGCCGATGACCTGGATGATCGACGCGCACTCGACGTTCGACAGCATGTCCGACACGGACGCCTTCTGCACGTTGAGGATCTTGCCGCGGATCGGCAGCAGCGCCTGGTACTCGCTGTTGCGTGCGAGCTTCGCCGTGCCGAGGGCCGAGTCGCCCTCGACGATGAAGAGCTCCGTGCCCTCGGTCTCCTGCGACCGGCAGTCCGCGAGCTTCGTCGGCAGCGAGGAGTTCTCGAGCGCGTTCTTGCGGCGCTGGGTCTCCTTGTGGGCGCGGGCCGAGATCCGGGTCTTCATCTCCTGCACGACCTTCTCGAGCAGGGTCGCGGCTTGGGCCTTCTCAGTGCGCTGCGCTGACGTCAGGATCTCGGTGATGCGCTTCGACACCACCTGGTCGACGATCTTGCGGACCGCGGGCGTGCCGAGGATCTCCTTCGTCTGGCCCTCGAACTGCGGCTCGGGCAGCCGGACGGTCAGCACGGCGGTCATGCCGGCGAGCACGTCGTCCTTGTCGAGCTTGTCCTGCCCGACCTTGAGCTTGCGGGCGTTCGCCTCGACCTGCGCGCGGACGGCCTTGACCAGGCCCGACTCGAAGCCGGCCTGGTGCGTCCCGCCCTTCGGCGTCGCGATGATGTTGACGAAGCTGCGGAACGCGGTCTCGTAGCCGCTGCCCCAGCGGAGCGCCAGGTCCACTTCGCAGGACCGCTCGACCGACGTGGAGACCATGTGTCCCTTGTCGTCGAGCATCGGGACGGTCTCGGTGAAGGTGCCGGTGCCCTGCACGCGCCAGACATCGGTGACGGCGGTGTCGGTGGCGAGGTGCTCGACGAACTCCCCGATCCCGCCTTCGTACCGGAAGCGCTCGACGACCGGACCGGCCTCGACAGCCGTACCCGTCGACGCGGCACGTGCTGTTGCCGCCTCGATCGATGCCACACGCTCGTCGGTGATCGTGATGCCGAGCCCCGGTACCAGGAACGCCGTCTGTCGTGCGCGGGTGACCAGGTCGTCGGTGCTGAAGCGCGCGTCCGCCGTGAAGATCTGACGGTCTGCCCAGTAGCGGATGCGGGACCCGGTCACACCCTTCTTCACCTTGCCGACCACCCGCAGCTCGCTGCCCGAGGTGAAGGGGCTGAACGGAGCGTCCGGACCGATGCCCTTCGCGTCGTCGAACGTGCCGGGCTCGCCACGGTGGAAGGACATGGCGTAGGTCTTGCCGCCCCGGTCCACCTCGACGTCGAGACGCTCGGACAGCGCGTTCACCACGGAGGCGCCGACGCCGTGCAGCCCGCCGGACGCCGCGTACGACCCCGAGCCGAACTTGCCGCCGGCGTGCAGCTTCGTGAACACGACCTCGACCCCGGTCAACCCGGTCTTCGGTTCGACGTCGACGGGGATGCCACGGGCGGTGTCGCGGACCTCGACCGAACCGTCGGCGTGCAGCACGACCCCGATCTCGTCCCCGTGTCCGGCCAGGGCTTCGTCGACGGAGTTGTCGATGATCTCCCACAGGCAGTGCATGAGGCCCCGGGAGTCGGTCGAGCCGATGTACATCCCCGGACGCTTCCGGACCGCTTCGAGCCCCTCGAGGACGGAGAGATGGCGTGCGGAGTAGTCGGAGCTCACCTGCCGATGCTACCGAGCCGCACCGACACCCACTGCCCGGACACTCGCACTGGGGACAACCGGTCCGCGGTGAGCGAAACAGGCCTCCACAATGCATCGTTCTCAGGCATCACGTGTTGAAATGGTGCAACCACCCGGCACCACCTGCGATCCGTGAGGAGCACAGCAATGACCCAGACCGTGCAGGACCCCTCCATCGACGAAGTCAGCAACCACCAGCTGACCGCCGCCGACCGTTGCGACAGCTGCGGAGCGCAGGCCTACATCCGAGCCACCATGTCGAGCGGCGAGCTCTTCTTCTGCGCCCACCACGGCGCCGAGTTCAAGGACAAGCTCGCGGCGACGGCCATCGAGTGGCACGACGAGAGCAGCCGACTCTACGAGTCGAAGTAGCGTCACCACAGCAAGACGGGAGGCCCGGTGCCAGCTGGCACCGGGCCTCCCGTCTCTGCGTGGTGCGTCTAGAACACGCGGTTGAGCACCCAGGCCACGCCGCGGTAGCTGTTCGGACCCCACACCCCGTCGATCGGACCGCTGTAGCGGCCGTGGGCAGCCGCCCAGCGCTGCAGCGCGGCGACGTTGTCCGTGCTCTCCCAGCCTTGCGCGATCCCGCCTTGGAAGAAGCCTCCGTTGGCGAGCTGGCTCGACACCCCCTTCCACGAGTTCGGCCCCATCACACCGTCGATCGGGCCCGTGTAGCTCGACATACTCGCCAAGCACTGCAGGCGTTTGTAGAAGATGGAGCCAGGCACCCCGTCCGATTCGGTCGTGGTCGTCGGGACGGAACTGCAGGCCGGGCTGATCCGCGCCATGGCAGCCTCGGCCGGAGCACCCTGCCCGACGACTCCCGCACCGGTCAGTGACGCGACGAGCGCACCGATCATGGCGAGTCTGATGATGTTCTTCTGCATGAGACCTCCTCTGTAGGGTGTCCAATGTTTCAGATGTCGTGTTTACACGGAAGTGCTTGGCAACTGTTGCCACCGCGGACACGACGAAGGCCGGGCCCCATCGGGACCCGGCCTTCGTGAGCGTCACGCGATGCGCTTGAACGCCTTGTCGACGTAGCGGTCGACCGTCGCCCGCGCTTCGCTTGCGTACCGGTCGATGGTCGCCGTCTGCTCGGGGTCCGGCGCGTACTCGCGACCGAGCCGTGCGGCGGCGGCGGCGAGGACCCCGTCAGTCAGCTGCGGGTTGAGCGGCAGGATCGGGCCCTGCGTGTGCGTGCCGAACGACGTGCCGACGATCGCGCCCTCGACCGGGGCTCCCGCCTGGTTGCCGCCGCCGGACACGACGTCGGCGAACGGGGTGACCCCGTCCGCGAGTTCGATCGTGGTGGCGTGGTCCTCGAAGCCGGCGAGCCGCTTCGACGCTCCGGGGAGCAGCGGGTAGCGGGTCTCGAGGACGAAGTAGTTCACGCGGCGTTCGGCACCGCGGACGGCACGTGCGTCGAACACGCCGAAGCCGTCGACCGGAGCACCTTCGGTGGGCACGACCTGGTTCGTGGCGAGGTCGAACCCACCACCGACCGCGACGACCGGTACACCGTCGGTGGCGAACGAACGGAGCGGGGCACCGACGCGCGCGACGTCGGCGCCGAGGGACCGCATCGCGCTGAGCGGTCCGTTGCCGATGACGACGACGTCCGCCGCAGCGGGCAGGTCGTCGCCGGGCGCGTACTCGAGCACCTCGGTGTCGAGACCGGCAGCTGCAGCGCGGCGGACGAGGGCCGCGACGTTGCCGCGGTCCCCCGAGACCCCCATCTGCCGGGGGTAGACGTGCAGGATGGTCAGCCGGTCGGCCGTCATGCGGTCTTCTCCATGTCCGGGTGGCCGAGGGCCTTGCGGGCGATCATCATGATCTCGTAGTTGACGATGAAGTTCTTCGTCCCGCTGGTCGTCGAGCCGAGCTGTTCCATGTGCTTGATCGCAGCTTCGACGTCGGGTTCGACCCGGCCGATGCGGACACCGGCGTGCTCGAGCACGATCGCGATCTGCCAGGCCTTGTCACCGGAGACGACGTCCACGTGGTCGAGCTTCGAGAAGTCGATGTCGTAGATCCACGAGATGTCCGGCGTCCCCTCGTCGATCGCCATGAGGACCTGTTCGGGGCGATCGGGCAGTGCGTCGAGGTTGAGCTGCAGGCTCGCAGCGTTCTTGAACATCGTGAACTCGGCGGACTCGCCGGCGATCGGGAGTCGCTCGCCGCGGCCGTACGCCGGCTTCATCGTGCCGAAGGCCTTCGTGACGGCGTCGGCGCGGAACTGTGTACCGAGTGCCGCGCTGGCCGTGGCCGTGGCAGCAGCGGCGTCGACCGCGTAGTGCAGGCCACGGGCGGGCAGGCGCACCTGGATGTCGGCGCCGTCGAAACGGATCGTCGCACCGTCACCGGTGTTGACGACGACCTCTGACTCAGCGGCGTTCGGCTGGGCGTCCTGCCGGTCGAAGTCGTCGGCGTTCTGCAGACCGTTCGGTGCGGCGGCGACGACCTCGGTGCTCGCACCGAAGCGCAGCACGCGCTGGCCGGTGCGCGCCACGTAGGCGTCGAGGAACTGGTCGTCGCGGTTCGTGATGACGTTCGCAGTCGACAGTGCCGCCGTGTCGAGCATCATGTCGGCGACGCGCTCGGTCTCGAAGAACCGGTACAGCTGGTCGACCTGCACGTTGAGCATCGTCACCGTGGACGGCGACAGGATGCCGGCGAGCTCGACCGCGAAGGCCTCGTCGACCTCGAGGATCCCGATGTCCGCCTTGAGGCGACCGGTCAGCGAGACCTCGGACAGCAGCGCCGACGCGATGCCCTGGGGCAGGTTCGCACCCGACGGGTTCGTGAAGACGCGGAGCCCGTGCGCCCGGACGATGTCCGAGATCATGTGCGTCGTCGTCGACTTGCCGTTCGAGCCGAGCACGAAGACGACGCCGTTCGGGAACTGCTTCGTCACGTGCTGCAGGAAGTCCGGCACGAGCTTGAGCACGATGAAGCCGGGGTACGCGGATCCCCCGCCCCGCGCTCGCGCGAGGGCACGGAGGATCCGCCCGATCAGGATCGGGATGAAGAACCGCATCGGCCTACTCGAGGTAGTCGCGCAGCGACTGCGATCGCGACGGGTGGCGGAGCTTCGCCATCGTCTTGGACTCGATCTGACGGATGCGCTCGCGCGTCACGCCGAACGTGTCACCGATCTGGTCGAGGGTCTTCGGCTGGCCGTCACCGAGGCCGAAGCGCATGCGGATGACGCCCGCTTCACGCTCGGACAGGGAGTCGAGCAGGCTCTCGAGCTGCTTCTGCAGCATCGTGAAGCCCACCGCGTCGGCCGGCACGACCGCCTCGGTGTCCTCGATGAGGTCACCGAACTCGGAGTCGCCGTCCTCGCCCAGGGGCGTGTGCAGGGAGATCGGCTCGCGGCCGTACTTCTGCACCTCGACGACCTTCTCCGGGGTCATGTCGAGCTCGCGGGCGAGCTCTTCCGGAGTGGGTTCGCGACCGAGGTCCTGCAGCATCTGCCGCTGGACACGGGCGAGCTTGTTGATGACCTCGACCATGTGCACCGGGATGCGGATGGTGCGGGCCTGGTCGGCCATGGCCCGGGTGATCGCCTGGCGGATCCACCACGTGGCGTAGGTCGAGAACTTGAAGCCCTTGGTGTAGTCGAACTTCTCGACCGCGCGGATCAGGCCCAGGTTGCCCTCTTGGATGAGGTCCAGGAACTGCATGCCGCGGCCGGTGTAGCGCTTCGCGAGCGAGACGACGAGGCGGAGGTTCGCGCCGAGCAGGTGCGACTTCGCGCGCTGCCCGTCGCGGGCGACCCAGCGCAGTTCGCGCTCGGCCGGCTTCGTGAGCCCGGTCGAGTGCTGGAGCTTGTCCTCGGCGAACAGGCCAGCCTCGATGCGCATCGCGAGCTCGACCTCCTGCTCGGCGTTGAGCAGGGCGACCTTGCCGATCTGCTTGAGGTAGTCCTTCACCGGGTCGGCGGTCGCACCCGTGATGGTCGTCGAGTAGACCGGCGCTTCGTCGTCGTCGGTCTGCGAGATGACGAGCGCTCCGGCGGCGACCGCAGCGGCGGCGTCGGGCTTGACCGTCTTGTCGTCGGCGTCCTCGACGTCCTCGGCCGGCTCGTCGCCGGCTTCGTTCGCCTCGTCGACGGGGTCGACCTTCTTGGCCTTCGGGGCGGCCTTCTTGGCCGGGGCCTTCTTGGCGGGTGCCTTGGTGGCGCGCTTCTTCGGCGCGTCCGTTCCCTCGGCAGCCGTGGCGTCCTCTGCCACAGCACCTTCGGGCTGAGTGTCCTTCGTGGGATCGATCGTCGTGCTCCGGGCAGCCATGCGATCACCTCTCTCGTCGTGCCACGTTCGTGGGGTCGTGGCCTCCCTCGCCGCCCAGGGCCCGCGCCGCAGTCCCCCGCGTCGTCGAGTCCTACCGTTCCGGGCAGCACTAGGACCCATGTCAAGTCCCCCGTGTCGATCGGCACACCGAAGTGAGCCGTCAGGTGGGGGTCCTGCGTGGGTCCGTGATCATTATTGCACGTGCCGCTTCCGCAGGCGCGCAACGAGTGCAACCCAGAGCGGTCCGACGCGTATTCCCTCTTCCGCGTGGAGCACCCGGCGCGTCCGGTGGCGCGCGTGCAGCAGCATCCCGACGCCGAACCCGACCACCACGTACTGCACGGTGAGGGCGATCCTGAAGTTGTCCCAGGCGAACACGGTCTCGCCGGTGACCCGCGCCGTCACGTCGAGCAGCAGCCCGATCAAGTACATCATCACGAACGCGGCCAGGAACCCGCCGACGTTGACGACGCCGTTCGCGGATCCCAGGGATCCGACGGGGTTGAAGGTGCGGGCGAAGTCGAACCCGATCAGCGAGCCCGGTCCGCCGATGCCCATCGCCACGACGAGCAGGACCAGCAACCAGGTCGGCGGGTGGCCGGGCCAGAGCAGGATCGCGGTCCAGACCACGGCGAGCAGGACGACGACCCCGAGCACGAGGTTCGAGCGACGCATCGGGAACCGGGCGCACAGCAGTCCAAGCAGCGGCCCGGCCACGAAACCGACCGCGACGATGATCGTCAGGAACCCTGCGGCCTCGGCGGGCGTGTACCCGAGTCCGCGGAGCATCGGGACGCCCCAGAGCAGCGAGAACACCGTGCCCGAGGACTGCGTCACGTAGTGCGACCAGAACCCGAGCTGGGTTCCCGGGCGCCGCAGTGCGTGCCCGAAGGTCCGGAAGGCCGCGCCCCACGAGTGCGGGAGCGGGATCGTGCCGGTGCGGACGGGGACCGGGCCGTTCCGGACGAAGACGAACGCCAGGACGAGCCCGACGGCGCTCGCGGCGGCGGCGACCCCGAACGCCGGCGTCCACCCCGCTGCGTGCAGGAGCACCGCGAACGGGAACGCCGACAGGATCTGGCCGATCTGGCCGAGGTTGCCGGTCCACTGCGAGATCTGCGGCAGGATCCGGCCACTGAACCACATCGGCACCAACCGGATCACCGAGATGAAGGTCATCGCGTCGCCGGCGCCCACGAGCACGCGGCCCGCGATCGCAGGGCCGATCGTCGGTGAGAAGGCGACGACGGCCTGTCCGACGACGAGCAACACGGCGCCGATCAGGACGAGCCTGCGCGGTCCGACGCGGTCGAGCGCGACGCCCACCGGGATCTGGAGTCCGGCGTACACGGCGATCTGCACCACGGCGAGCGTCGACAGCACCGCGGCGGAGACGGCGAACCGGTCCTGCGCGTCGACGCCGGACACTCCCAGTGAGGACCGCTGCACGACGGCGAGGACGTAGGCGAGCACCGCGATGCCCCAGACCAGGTAGGCACGACGCGAGTTCACCCGACCAGGCTACCGATCCTGCGGACCGCGATACGCGACGTGTGTCGCGGACGTCCGCGCCGGGTCGGGAGCGACCGGACGACGGACGGGAGGCGCGGGGCGGGCCCGCCACGGGCCTCCCGTCCGCCCTGCACGCGCGTCCAGATCACGCGACCGCTAGTCGCCGACGTCACCCTGGGTGCGACGGTCGGCCAGGAAGCGCTCGAGCTCGGCCGCGATGGCGTCTGCCGTCGGGACCTCGCCGTCGACGCCCGTGAGGGGCGACGCGACCGGGTTGCCCTCCATGTAGGTGTCGTGACGCTCCTCGAGCACACCGACCAGGCGCTGCAGCTCGCCGTTGCCGGCGACCTGCTCCTCGACGCGGGTGAGGAACTCGCGGCCTGCCTCGCGCAGGGTGTCCGTGGGGAAGATCAGGCCGGTGGCGGCGGCGATGCCGGACAGCGCGGCGACCGCGGCGTCCGGGAACTCGGTGTCGGACAGGTAGTGCGGCACGAGCAGGACGAGCCCGGTGACCTGCGCGCCGGTCGATGCGAGCCGGTGCTCGACCAGGTGCAGGACGTTCGCCGGCGCCTGGGTCTCGGGCTTCCAGACGCTCATCTGCTCGATGAGGTCGGCGCGGGTGCCGGACACGGTCAGGCTGATCGGACGGGTGTGCGGGACGGGCATCGGGATCGACTGCACCCACGTGGTGTCGGCGACCTGGAGCTGGGCAGCCAGGCCGGTGACGGCGTCGACGAACCGGTTCCACTGGAAGTCCGGCTCGTACCCGGACAGGAAGAGGAACGGCTGGCCGATCTCGTCGCGCACCAGGTGGAGCGCCAGACGGGGCGGCTCGACGGCGGCGATGTGGTCGTGCTCGAAGGTGATGACCGGGCGGCGGGCACGCCAGTCGAGCAGGACGTCGGGGTCGAACTCGGCGACCAGCTGGGTGTCGAGGTCGTCGAGCACCGACGCCGTCACCTGGGCCACGGCCGAACCGGCGTCGGCGAAACCGGTGAGCCCGGCGACCAGGTGCAGCCCGGCCGGGACGGTCGGGGCGGCCTCGTCGAACGTGTAGAGCTCCTCGGGGTGGTTCACCGTCCCCATGCTAGGCGGGGCCACCGACACCCCTGTGCGGGACGACCACGCCGACAGCGAACAGCGCGTGGATAGGGTTGGAGCATGGTCCGACCGACGCTCTCCACCGACTCCTCCGCCCCCTCCTCGATCTCCGCCGACGTCCTCGTGGTCGGTGTCCGGCCCGGCGCCGACGGCGCACCCGCGACCATCGCGCCGCCCGCCACGACGCCGTTCACCGCACTCGACGACCTCGACCTCGCAGCGATCGGTGCGACGGGTGCGAAGGACCAACTGGTGCGCATCCCGGCCGTCGGCGTCGACGCCGCGAGCATCGCGCTGATCGGGCTCGGCTCGGGCACCGACGCCGCTGCCGTCCGCTCGGCTGCGGGCAGCGCCGTCCGCCAGCTCCCCCACGTCTCGTCCGTGGTCCTGGCACTGCCGACCGACACCGACGTGCTCGTCGAGGCAGCGCTCGAGGGCGCCGCGCTCGGCGCCTACGCCTTCACGCGGCACAAGGGCGCCGGTACGACCGGACCGACGCGCGGCGACCAGCGCGTGACCGTCCTCGCACCGTCCGCCGCGGCCGACGCCGCCGTCCGGCCCGCGATCGTGGCGGACGCCGCCTCGCTCGTCCGCGACCTCGTCAACACCGCCGCCGGCGACCTCGGGCCCGCAGACGTCGCCGACGTCGCCGTCGCGCAGGCCGACGGGCTCCCGATCTCCGTCGAGGTGCTCGACGAGCAGGCGCTCGAGGAGCAGGGCTTCGGCGGCATCGTCGGCGTCGGCCGTGGTTCGGCCCGTCCGCCGCGTCTGGTCGTCGTGCGCTACGCACCGGAGTCCGCGACGAAGCACCTCGCCCTGGTCGGCAAGGGCATCACGTTCGACACCGGCGGCCTCTCGCTCAAGCCCGCGGCGTCGATGCTCGGCATGAAGACCGACATGACCGGCGCCGCCACCGTGCTCGCCGCGACCGTCGCCGCGGCACGCCTGGGCCTCGACGTCCGCGTGACCGCCTGGCTCGCCCTCGCCGAGAACATGCCGTCCGGCACGGCGACCCGCCCGGGTGACGTCCTCACGCTGAAGAACGGCAAGACCGTCGAGGTCACGAACACCGACGCCGAGGGCCGCCTGGTGCTCGGCGACGCGATGGCCGCCGCCTCGCTCGAGGCCCCCGACGCGATCGTCGACGTCGCCACGCTCACCGGCGCGCAGGTCGTCGCGCTCGGCGACCGCACCACCGGCCTGATGGGCAGCGACGACCTCGTCGCCCGCGTCCGCGCCGTCGCCGAGGGGGCCTCGGAACCGATCTGGCCGATGCCGCTGCCCGAGGAGCTCGACGCGCGGCTCGCCAGCGAGGTCGCCGACATGGTCAACGCCACGGTCGGCAACCCGGCCGGCGGCATGCTGCTCGCGGGGAAGTTCCTGGAGCGCTTCGTCGGCGAGGGCATCCCGTGGGCACACCTCGACATCGCCGGCCCGTCGGAGCACAAGGGCGGCGGCTACGGGTGGCTCGGCAAGGGCTCGACGGGCGTGATGGTCCGGACGCTCATCGCTCTCGCAGAAGACCTCCAGTCCGAGTAGTAGGTTTGGTACCGGTGGGACGGGGCATCGACGCACCTCCCACCGGTACTGCACGGGACGGGACCGGAACCACGCGGTCCGACCGTCGGACGCCGCCCTCCGCGGTGTCCACGTAGGGCCCGATCGGCCCGACACGCACGAGGGAGTTGCACCAGGTGACGGAACAGACTTACGACGTCGTGGTCCTCGGTGGCGGGAGCGGTGGCTACGCCGCTGCGCTCCGGGCCGCCGAACTCGGCATGAGCGTCGCGCTCATCGAGGGCGACAAGCTCGGAGGGACGTGCCTGCACCGTGGCTGCATCCCCACCAAGGCGCTGCTGCACGCGGCCGAGGTCGCCGACGCGACGCGCGACGCCGAGAAGTACGGCGTGATCGCGGAGTTCGCCGGCGTCGAGGTCCCGAAGGTCATCGAGTACCAGCAGGGCATCATCACCTCGAAGTACAAGGGCCTGCAGGGGCTCATCAAGGCCCGCGGCATCACCGTCGTCGAGGGCTGGGGCCGTCTCACCTCGCAGAACACCGTGCAGGTCGGCGACCAGAACATCGTCGGCAAGAACGTCGTGCTCGCGACCGGTTCCTACTCGAAGTCCCTGCCGGGTCTCGAGATCGGCGGCCGTGTGATCACCTCCGAGACCGCACTGCGCATGGACTACGTCCCCAACAAGGTCGTCATCCTGGGCGGCGGCGTCATCGGCGTCGAGTTCGCCAGCGTCTGGAAGTCGTTCGGTGCCGAGGTCACGATCGTCGAGGGACTCCCCCACCTCGTCCCCGCCGAGGACGAATCGATGTCGAAGCAGCTCGAGCGCGCCTTCCGCAAGCGCGGCATCGAGTTCTCGCTGGGTGTCCGGTTCCAGGGCGTCGAGCAGCACGAGAACGGCGTCGTCGTCACGCTCGAGGACGGCAAGACCTTCGACGGCGACATCCTGCTCGTCGCCGTCGGCCGTGGCCCGGTCACGCAGAACGTCGGCTTCGACGAGGTCGGCGTCGCGATGGACCGCGGTTTCGTCACCACGAACGAGCGCCTCGCCACGAACCTGCCGAACGTCTACGCCGTCGGCGACATCGTCCCCGGCCTGCAGCTCGCGCACCGCGGGTTCCAGCAGGGCATCTTCGTCGCCGAGGAGATCGCCGGCCTGAACCCGGTGATCATCGAGGACAAGAACATCCCGAAGATCACGTACTCGGACCCCGAGGTCGCCTCCGTCGGCCTCTCGCAGGCCAAGGCCGAGGCCGAGTACGGCGCCGACAAGGTGGACTCGTACGAGTACAACCTGGCCGGCAACGGCAAGAGCCACATCATCGGCACCTCCGGGTCGGTCAAGGTCGTCCGCGTCATCGACGGACCCGTCGTCGGCGTGAGCATGATCGGCGCCCGCGTCGGCGAGCTCATCGGTGAAGCCCAGCTCGCCGTGAACTGGGAGGCGTACCCGGAGGACATCGCTCCGCTCGTGCACGCGCACCCGACGCAGAACGAAGCCCTCGGCGAGGCGTTCCTGCACCTCGCGGGCAAGCCGCTGCACGCGCTGTGACCCGGACGCGTCCGCGCACTGTGACAATGACATCAACAACAACTGCAACCCCCTGCGAAGAGGAGTCCACCCGATGAGCGAATCCGTCAGCCTCCCGGCGCTCGGCGAGAGCGTCACCGAGGGCACGGTGACCCGATGGCTGAAGAACGTCGGTGACCGGGTCGAGGTCGACGAGCCGCTGCTCGAGGTCTCGACCGACAAGGTCGACACCGAGATCCCGTCGCCCGTCGCCGGCGTCATCGAGGAGATCCTCGTGCAGGAGGACGAGACCGTCGAGGTCGGCACCGCGCTGGTGAAGATCGGCGACGGTTCGTCCGACGCTGGTTCGTCCGACGAGTCCTCGAACGAAGCCGCAGCCGAGGCAGAGGCCCCCGAGGCCGAGCCGAGCACCGAGCAGGAGTCCGAGACCCCCGCACCGGAGCCGACCGAGCCCGAGCCGGCCCCCGCCGGACAGACGCAGCCGGCCGCCCCGCAGGCACCGGCAGCACCGCCCGCGGCCGCTCCGGTCCCCCAGGCCGCTCCGGTCCCGCCGCCCGCCGCCGCACCGGCTCCCCCGGCAGCGGTCCCCGCCCCGGCAGCACCGGCCGCAGCGCCCAGCGCGACGACCGCCGCAGCGGTGCCGAACCCGACGCAGGACGGCGCGGCCTCCGGCTACGTCACGCCGCTCGTCCGCAAGCTCGCCAACGAGCAGGGCGTCGACCTGTCCACCGTCACCGGTTCCGGTGTCGGCGGTCGCATCCGCAAGGAAGACGTGCTCGCGGCCGTCGCGAAGGCCCCGGCCGCCGCTGGTGCCGCAGCACCCGTCGCCGCGTCTGGCCCGTTCGTCGCCGAGGTCTCGCCGCTGCGTGGCACCCGCGAGAAGATGACGCGCCTGCGCAAGGTCGTCGCCGAGCGTGCCGTGCAGTCGATGACCTCGACCGCGCAGCTCACGAGCGTCGTCGAGGTCGACGTCACGAAGGTGGCGCAGTTCCGCGACGCCCACAAGGCGGAGTTCCTCGAGAAGACCGGGTCGAAGCTCTCCTTCATGCCGTTCTTCGCCCTGGCGGCGTCCGAGGCGCTCAAGGCCCACCCGAAGATCAACTCGACGGTGGAGGGCGACGAGATCGTCTACCCCGAGTCCGAGAACGTCTCCATCGCGGTGGACACCGAGCGCGGCCTGCTGACCCCGGTCATCAAGGACGCGGCGTCGCTCGACCTGGCGCAGTTCTCGAAGTCCATCGCCGACCTGGCGGAGCGCACCCGGAACAACCAGCTCAAGCCCGACGAGCTGGCCGGCGGGACGTTCACGCTGACGAACACCGGTTCGCGTGGTGCGCTGTTCGACACCCCCGTGGTGTTCCTGCCGCAGTCCGCGATCCTCGGCACGGGCATCGTCACGAAGCGTCCGGCGGTCGTGAAGGTCGACGGGCAGGAAGCCATCGCGATCCGTTCGTTCGTCTACCTCGCCCTGTCGTACGACCACCGGATCATCGACGGTGCGGATGCCTCGCGGTACCTCGTCGCGGTGAAGAACCGTCTGGAAGCGGGCAACTTCGCCCCCAACCTCGGGTACTGATCCCAGCAGCACGGCCGACGGCCCCGGTTCCCCCGCGTGGGGGGACCGGGGCCGTCCCCGTTCCGGCGAGGGCTCGCATCAGCTGCCACCGTTCCCAGCGCCGAGGGTCGACACGGCAGCGATCGCCGTGCCGGTCGCGACGACGATCCCGACGACGACTCGGCGCAGCGGCAGCCGTCGGCCGGCGCCGAGCGGGACACCGTGCTCGACGGCGTCCCGCACGACGGCGAGCAGGCGGTCGGCCACGGTGCCGGTGCTGCGCGGGGGTTCCGGTTCGGCGAAGAGCAGGTCGGCCCTGGGTGGCGTCCACCGGAACGGCCGCGGCGGGGCGGCGGCCAGCACGACGTCGAGAGCCGCTCGCGCTGCGGTGCGGTCGCCGTCCAGAGCGAGGACGAGCGCGGTGTCCACGTCGTCACGGACGGGATCACGCGGGTCGACCCGCTCCCAGACGACCCGAGCAGCGAGCACGACGACCCGAGCGGCGTCGACATCGGTCGCGGTCGCCGCTGCCGCCGGTGCCTCGTCATCACGGGACGCCCCCACTGGTCGGTCACACAGCACGACGGCGCCGGCATCGTCCACCAGGACGTCGTCGATCCCCGCAGCGCCGAGCCGCACGGCACCGTCGACAGCGGCGACGAACAGTTCGAGCAGCGGCACGCTGAGCGTCACCGCGACCCCGGTCGTGGGTGCGCCGAGGCGGTCGAGCGCAGCGCTCAGCGGCGTTCCACGGGGGCGGTCGAGCACGGTCACGAGTCCGCCGCCGTCGTTCCGGCCGACCGCGGCGACGGGGACGAGGTGCCGGTGAGTGGTGGCGGTCCGGTCCGCTACCCAGGCCAGCGCAGCGGTGTCGGTGGACGACGCGACCCACCGGTCGCGGCGGGCGTCGTGGATGCCCTGGTCGGTCGTCGTGTCCATGGTGACGAGCGTGGCGGAGGCGAGCCGGGCCTCCCGTCCGTCCCGTCCGACCTGTGGACAACGCGTGTTCGCGCACAGCCGGACCACGTGCGGTCTCCCCCGGCGCACGGAGGCCGTATCCTGTTGGCATGGCACGCAGCTCTTCCACAGACACGAAGGCGAAGGAGCCGGGGCGTCTCAAGCAGATGTTCCAGGTCTTCCAGATGACGCGGCGGGCAGACCCGTCGTCGGTGTGGTGGTTCGCCCTCGCCTTCGTCGGCCCGGTTGTCCTCGGCGTCCTGCTGGCGCTCCTGCTGCCGGGGCGGAACTGGCTCGCGATGATCCTGTGGATCGTCGCCGGCGTCCTGATGGGCGTGCTGCTCTTCTTGATCGTCCTCGGTCGGTTGGCCGAACGCGCCGCCTACTCGCAGATCGAGGGCCAGCCCGGAGCCGTCGGTGCCGTGCTGTCCAACTCGCTGCGTCGGCAGTGGCGCTCCAGCGAGATGCCCGTCGCCGTGCACGGTCGCTCGCAGTCCGCGGTCTACCGTGCGGTGGGTCGGCCCGGTGTCGTCCTGATCACCGAGGGCCAGCGCGGCAACCTCAACCGTCAGGTCGAGGAAGAGCGTCGCAAGGTCCAGCGCATCGTCCCGAACGTCGCGGTGCACATCGTCCACGTCGGTGAGGGTGACGAAGCGGTGACGCTGCACAAGCTCCCGCGTGTGATGAACAAGTACAAGAAGTCGCTCAACCGCAACGAGGTCCTGGCCGTCGCGAACCGCCTCGACTCCCTGACACAGAGCCCCGCGGCCGCGATCCCGAAGGGCATGGACCCGATGCGTGCCCGTGCCGGGCGTCCGCGCTGATCCGTTCGCGCTGAATCGCCCCGGCCCCGCCCGCGCCGCAGAACGCCCCCGACCGTGCCAGGTCGGGGGCGTTCGGCGTGCGGTGGGGGCGGTCGGTGTGGTCGGCCGGTCGCGCCAGCCGGCTGCACCGTGCGGCTTCGGCCACCGGGTGCGAGGTTGCCCGCTCGGCGCGAGCCTGTCGCGCTGCACCGAGCCGGCGACCTCGCACCGGCCTACGAACCTCGCACCGTGCGCAGCCACACCCAGGCGCACCCCTGCCGACGAACCTCGCACCGTGCGCAGCCACACCCCGGCGCACCGAGGCGCGCCGGGCGACCAACCTCGCGCCGTGCGCAGGCGCACCCTGGCACGAAACCTCGCACCGGCCTACGAACCTCGCACCGTGCGCAGCCGCACGCCGGCGCGCCCCGGCGCACCCGGCGACGAACCTCGCACGGTGCGGCGCGGCCGCGGGCGCCAGGACGCGCGTCAGCGCCGGACCAGCACCGTCCCGGCGATCCGGTCGTGCGCGCCGCGGCTGTCGCGGTCGATGATGAGCGCCGGCACCACCAGGCAGAGCAGCACGGTGCGGAGTACCGGACGCCACACCCCGACGTAGCCGCCACGCATCGGCACGACGCGCAGCCCGACGCAGATGTGCCCGAACGACCCGGACAGCAGGCAGATGAAGAGCACCTGCAGGCCGGCGAAGATCGCGAGCTGGACCCAGCTGTGCGCGATGTCCCCGGAACCGTTCACGGGCGACCAGACCCCGGTGACGTAGGCCACGAGGTCGGCGAGGGCGCCGTCGATCAGCAGGGCGACGATCCGCCGTCCGATGCGCCCGACGCTGCGGGGACCGGTCTCCGGCAGGCCGAGGTCCTTGCCCGGCCAGCCGTCGGGATGCTCGGAGGGCACGGACGGACTGGAGGAGCTGCGGGCCATGCTCCCAGCGTAGGCGACTGGCCGCGCGTAACACGCCCGAAACAATTCAGTCACGTCCGGGAAACCCCGTGTCAATAGCCTCGTCGGAGGTGCCTTGATCGGTGCCTCCGACATCACCCAACCCATTGGAGATCGGCCCCATGTTCAGCGATTCCTCCGAGGTCCTGGCCTTCATCAAGGACACCGACGTCAAGTTCCTCGACATCCGATTCACGGACCTGCCGGGTGTGCAGCAGCACTTCAACATCCCCGCATCGACCGTCGACGAGGACTTCTTCTCGGTCGGCCAGCTCTTCGACGGCTCCTCGATCCGTGGGTTCGCGTCGATCCACGAGTCCGACATGCAGCTGATCCCCGATGTGACCACGGCGTACGTCGACCAGTTCCGCGCCGAGCGCACGCTCATCATGATCTTCGACATCTACAACCCGCGGAACGGCGAGATCTACGGCCGCGACCCGCGCCAGGTGGCGAAGAAGGCCGAGAAGTACCTCGCGTCGACGGGCATCGCGGACACCGCGTTCTTCGCCCCCGAGGCCGAGTTCTACATCTTCGACGACGTCCGTTACTCCGTCACCCAGAACGAGTCGTTCTACGCGGTCGACTCCGAAGAGGGCGCTTGGAACACCGGTCGTGACGAAGAAGGCGGCAACCTCGCCAACAAGACCCCGTACAAGGGCGGCTACTTCCCCGTGTCGCCGGTCGACAAGACCGCCGACCTGCGCGACGACATCACCCTCAAGCTGATCGACGCGGGCTTCGAGCTCGAGCGCTCGCACCACGAGGTGGGCACCGGCGGCCAGCAGGAGATCAACTACAAGTTCGACACGATGGTCCACGCCGCGGACGACATCCTGAAGTTCAAGTACATCGTCAAGAACACGGCCGACCAGTGGGGCAAGGTCGCCACGTTCATGCCGAAGCCGCTCTTCGGTGACAACGGTTCGGGCATGCACACCCACCAGTCGCTCTGGTCGGACGGCAAGCCGCTCTTCTACGACGAGAACGGCTACGGCGGCCTGTCCGACCTGGCCCGTTGGTACATCGGCGGCCTGCTCAAGCACGCCCCGGCGCTGCTCGCCTTCACCAACCCGTCGATCAACTCGTACCACCGCCTGGTCAAGGGCTTCGAGGCGCCGGTCAACCTGGTCTACTCGGCCGGCAACCGTTCCGCGGCGATCCGCATCCCGATCACGGGCACCAACCCGAAGGCCAAGCGCATCGAGTTCCGCGCGCCGGACGCCTCGGGCAACCCGTACCTCGCCTTCGCCGCGCAGCTGATGGCGGGCCTCGACGGCATCCAGAACCGCATCGAGCCGCACGAGCCCGTCGACAAGGACCTCTACGAGCTCCCCCCGGAAGAGGCCAAGGGCATCCCGCAGGTCCCCGGCTCCCTCGACGAGGCGCTCGACTTCCTCGAGGCGGACCACGAGTTCCTCACGAAGGGCAACGTCTTCACCGAGGACCTCATCCAGACCTGGATCGACTACAAGCGTGAGAACGAGATCCTCCCGCTGGCCCAGCGCCCGCACCCGTTCGAGTACGAGCTGTACTTCGGCGTCTGATCTTCGCTGACTCACGAAGGCCCCGCACCGTCAGGTGCGGGGCCTTCGTCTGTGCCGCGACAGCGACAGTGTGCCGCGAATCATCCGCAGCAATGTGTCGCTTCGGCGGGGTGGGCGGTCACCCTCAGCCCGCGCGCACGCGAACGGGGTCCGTGCCGCCCGGCACGGACCCCGCTTCGCAGACGGAGACTAACGGGCCGTGGCCAGCGTGTCGTTGGTCCCGGCTGCGACGCTCACGGGTGCACCCGCGACCGGCGTGGGCCGTCCCAGGGAACGGACGGTCCACCCCGCTTTGACCCAGTCCTGGACCGGGAGGCAGTTGCGCGCGTCGATCACGACGCGCCGGCCGACGAGCTCGGCGAGCCGGGCGGGATCGGCCGTGACGACCTCGTCCCACTCGGTCAGCACGAGGACGACGTCGGCGCCCTCGATGGACGCCTCCATCGAGTCGGCGTAGGTGAGGGTCGGGAACGACCGTCGAGCGGGCTCCATCGCCTCGGGGTCCCACAGCGTCACCTGGGCGCCGCGGAGGTGCAGGGCGGCGGCGACGTTGAGCGCCGGGGAGTCCCGGACGTCGTCGGTGAGCGGCTTGAACGCGGCGCCGATCACGGCCACACGGCGGTTCAGGACCGATCCGCCGGCCGAGTCGATCGCCATGTCGATGACCCGCTGCCGCTGGCCCATGTTGATCTCGTCGACCTGCTGCATGAGGCCGACGACCTGCCCGGCACCGATCTCGTTCGCGCGGTACATGAGCGCCCGGATGTCCTTCGGCAGGCAGCCGCCGCCGAAACCGAGGCCGGCGTTCAGGAACTTCCGGCCGATGCGGGAGTCGTGGCCCAGGGCATCGGCCAGCGTCGAGACGTCCGCGCCGGCGATGGTGCACATCTCCGAGATCGCGTTGATGAACGAGATCTTCGTGGCGAGGAACGCGTTGGCACTCACCTTGACGAGTTCGGCGGTGGCGAGATCCGTCGTGATGACCGGGGTGCCCTCGCTGATCGGGGCGGCGTAGACCTCGCGGATGACGGCGTCGGCGGCCTCCGACGCACCGCCCCAGACCAGGCGGTCCGGGTGCAGGGTGTCCTCGACGGCCTTGCCCTCGCGCAGGAACTCGGGATTCCAGATGAGCTCCGCGTCGATGCCGTCGGAGGTGAACTCGCGGACGATGCCGCGGAGCCGTGCGGCCGTGCCGACCGGCACAGTCGACTTGCCGACGATGAGGCCCGGGTGCGTGAGGTTCTCGGCGACGCCGCGGGTGGCGCTCTCGACGTAGGCGAGGTTCGCGGCGTGCGACCCGGCCTTCTGCGGTGTGCCGACGCAGACGAAGTGGACGTCCGCCGCCGCCACCGCCGAGGCGATGTCCGCGGTGAACCGGAGCTTGCCGCTGGCGACGTGCTTCGTGATGAGCTCCGGCAGACCGGGTTCGAAGAACGGGACCTCGCCGGCGGACAACGCGGCGAGCTTCGCCGGGTCGACGTCCACGCCGATCGTCTCGAAGCCCATCTCGGCCATGGCGGCCGCGTGGGTGGCACCGAGGTAGCCGGTGCCGATGACGCTGATGACGGGTGCGGGACGGGTGTCGGCCGCTGCGGGCGACTTCTTGGACGCGGTCATGGCGTGACCTCCTGCAGGTCGTAGTCGATGTCGTTGCGCTTGATGCCCGCGGCGAATGCCTGCAGGGAGTCGGCTCGCGAGTTGAGTCGCCAGTCGTTCGTGGTGCGTTTGCCGTCGATGATGGTCGTCGCGGTCTCGCTGAAGTACGCGAACCCGATGATGTCGTCGTTGGCCGGGTCGGCCAGGGCGTCGAAGAGCGAGTCGATCCACTGCGTCTTCTGGGGGTTCGAGACGCTGGTGCCGGTCTCGGTCGCGCCGATCTCGTTGAGCATGATGCCCTTGCCCGGTGCGATCTGGCGGATCTGCGACAGCGTCGCGCTGAACGTGTTCGCGAAGGTCGGCTGCTCGGTGGCGTCGCGGTAGTAGCCGCTCATGCCGACCCAGTCGACGTAGTCGGCACCCGGCCAGTACTGCTGCATGTACTCGACGGTCTGGTACTTCGGGTTGCCGAGCTTGTCGATGCGCGACGGCGACCAGTCCCACACCACGTAGTCGTTCGCGCCGTTCGCCTGGAAGACGTCGTGGACGTGCTGCCACATCTTCACGTACGAGCCGGCGGCGTTCTGCTGGGCGGACCCCTCGGACCAGTTGTACCAAGAGCCGTTCATCTCGTGGTCGAGACGGATGACCATCGGCTGCCCGTTGGCCTTGAGCGCCTTGGCGTACTTCGTCAGGTAGGCGTCGAAGTCGCCGTCGACGATGTCCTGGTTCGTGTAGCCGGCGACGTACTTCTGGTCGTTGCCGGTCTGCGCGGGGGCGGTCTCCCAGGTCATCAGCGGCACGCGGCCGTTGGCCCACGAACGCTGGATCGCACTCGCGTTGAACGCCTGGTCGAAGCCCTGGAAGAACCCGGTCATGTTCGACGCGGTGCCGACCTGGCGGGAGACCTCGTCGTACTCGGCCCAGTTGAACGGGGACTGCGCGGTGTACAGGCCGTACCAGCGGGACTGCTGCCCGAGGATCTCGGCCTTGGTCGGGACGGCGACGGGCGTGGTGCCCGGGTCGGTCGACGGGCCGGGGTTGGGCTTGGTGGCCCCACCACCGCTGCCACCCGAGCCGCCGGAGCCCGACCCCGCGCCACCGGCGGAACCGCTGCCCGAGCCGGAACCCGACCCGTTGTCGGACACGGCTGATCCCGATCCGGAACCGGAGCCCGAGGTGCCGGCCCCGTTCGCACCGGAACCCGACGCCGTGACGGAGGACGCGCCTCCCGAGTGCTTCGCGGCACCGAGCTGGGACTGGAGCGACGCGATCTGCGCCTTGAGCTCCGTGACCTGGTCGCCACGCGACCCGGCCTGGGCCGTGCTCGAGTCGAGCTTGCCCTCGAGCGCCCAGATGCGGTCCTGGGCAGCGTCGAGCTGCGTCTGCAGTTCGGCGGCCGAGACCTTCTTCGCCTTCGGGGCGGTGACACCGAGCGCCTGGTGGACGGCGGTGGAGACGGGGCCGGCCGGGGAGACCCAGACGGACCAGGTGATGAGGGCGAGTGCGAGGACGATGGCGGTCGTCCCGACGGCGGTCCAGCGGGCGTGCTTGCTCGACTGCGCCCACCAGGTACTGGAGGAACGGATGAGGTCAGACAATGAGGAAGGCCTCCAGGGCGAAGATCGCGAAGCCGATGCAGTACGGGATCGCGGCGTACGGGTTGTACCGGCGGGCCTTCACGGGGGCGGTCCGTGGGGCTGCGGGCTGCTGGCCGGCGAACGCGGCTGCTGCCTCCCGCCGGGTCGCGAGCACCGTCGCGGTGGAGTTGGCGGTGGCGTCCGCGCCGAAGAGCTCGTCGAACGCGCGGTCCACGGCGACCTGCTCGTGCGCGACGCCGGACGGTGTGCCCTGCAGCTGCACGAACCCGTCGAGGGCCTGGGCCCGGTCCGCCGCGTCGATCGGGCTGAACGGGATCTGCGTGCCGGGCGTGCTCGGCTGGACGCTGTCCGCCGGGTCCTCCTGCATCGGACCACCGGCGTAGGCACCGGCGCGGGTCCCCCAGCCGGACGCGTGCGCCAGACGGAAGAAGCCGATGAGCCGGATCGGCATGAGGAAGAACGTCGACACGATGATGAACATCGGCAGCCGGAAGAAGTCGCTCGGCTTCTCGGCCAGGTGACGCATCTGCCGGATCGCCATGCTCAGCACCGACGAGACGACCATGAGCGCGGCGACGTAGACGAAGCCGGTCGAGAAGCCGTACTGCGACAGGATGCCCTGGTACAGGTTCTCGCCCTGCCCGGTGAACGCACGGTAGATCCAGCCGGCGATCACGCCGAAGAGCATGAACGGCAGGATGATGTCGGTGATGAAGAACGCCGCCAGGACCGGGGCGTGGCCGAGCATCCACGGCAGCATGCGCAGCGTGTTGTACTGCGAGCCGCGGGCCCAGCGGAGCTGCTGCTTGAACAGCTTCTTCACCTGCAGCGGGGCGTCCGTGTAGACCAGCGACGTGTACTGGTAGACGGTCCGGTACCCCTCCTTGAGCGTGAGGTTCGTCAGCGTCCGGTCGTCGGAGACCTCGAGGAACACGCCCATGAACTTCTCGTGCATGAACTTGTCCATGACCCGCACGAGGATGTTCCGCCGGAACGCGATCGTGCGCCCGGGCAGGCAGCCGATCTGCCCGAGGACGCTCTGGGCGGGCATCGAGTACAGCGCACGGGAGTTCTCGAGCCAGTCGGCCCAGCGGGTGATCCAGCTGCGCTCGGGCTCGAGGATGCGCTGGCGGGTCGTGACGCCGCCCACGGACTCGTCGGCGAACGGCCGGAGGAGCTCCTCGAGTGCGCCGGGGGTCCAGACGGTGTCCGAGTCGACGAGCACCGTGATGTCGCCGTTGGACATCTCGGTGCCGACCTTGACGGCGTTGCGCTTGCCCGGGATGGGCGTGTGTGTCCAGCGGACGAGCGGGGCGAACTCGTCGCAGACGGCTTCGAGCGCCTCGTTGCGGGCGCCGTTGATGACGACGATGATCTCGCCGGGTCGCTGCTCGACCATGCGACCGATGACGTCGCGGAACAGGTCGAGCGGTTCGTCCACGACGGGGACGACGACGCTGGTGGTACCGACGAAGGTGCCGGTGAACGGGCGGTAGCGGGCGGAGATGACGACCTTGACCAACCAGAGCAACCAGATCACCGCGGAGTACACGGCGAACAGGTAGAACTCGGGGTGGCCTTCGACCATCTGCCTGATCTGCAGAATGAAGGTGAACACTGATCCCTGCTTCAACGTTCGAGGTGGAGATTCCGCGACGTTGGGGAATCAGGGTCGGTTCGGGTGATGTCAATTGAGACAGAACCTGGAGACCCGCGCAACGCGGCCCCCGTCCGGGGGCGTTTCCGGCGCGTTACGGGGTACACACTGGTCCCCCTCTCCGCGGGGACCAGTGGTCCCCCCTCGTGCTGACAGCACTCCTGCGGACCACTCGTCGGCCAGCGGCCGCCGGTACCGACCTCGAAGGCGGCCGGGAGGCGCGGGTCGGCTCCGAAGGAAAGCCCCGGTCAGCAGGCGGTCACCTGGCGTGTCGGGGGGCAACGGAAACAGGCCCCTGGAGGTCCGGTGGGAGTTCGGTCACGGTGCGGTAACAGTACCGAGGCGGTTCGAACAGGGGTACGGACTGCGTCGCAACGGGGGACGGTGCGCGACACGGAGAATTAACCTCCGACGACTGCGCGACGCCGGGCCCTGCGCGTGACCTCGGGCGTGTCGCGAGCCCTGCGGGACCGGTCAGGCGCCGTAGAACTCGCGCTCGAAGACCTGGCGCGCGCGCCGGGTGATGCCGAGGTAGTCCTCTTCCAGCTCGCTCGCCGACCCCGGCGGGTACTCCATCAGTCGCGCCACACCCTCGAGTTGGACGCGGTCGACGGGCAGGACGTCGGTGGTCTTCCCCGACCACAGCACGAGCGCGCTGCGCGTCCGCGAGGCGAACCGCCAGGCCGCTCCGAGCCGTTCGCCGTCGTCGGCACTGACGTACCCGGCGGCCACTGCCCCGTCGAGGGCCTCGAGCGTCGACGTCGTGCGGAGCGCAGGGACCTCGAGCGCGTGCTGGAGCTGCAGGAGCTGGACGAACCACTCGACGTCGCTGAGCGACCCGCGACCGAGCTTGAGGTGCCGGGCCGGGTCGGCCCCACGTGGCAGCCGCTCGGACTCGACACGCGCCTTGATGCGTCGGACCTCGCGCACCTCGTTGTCGTCGATGTGGGACGGGTACCGCGTACGGTCGGCCAGGTGCTCGAAGTCGCGGAGCAGCTGGTCGTCGCCCACGGCGCCGCGGGCCCGGAGCAGCGCCTGCGCCTCCCACGTCAGCGACCACCGGGCGTAGTAGGCGCCGTAGGACTCCAGGGTGCGCACCACCGGACCGTTCTTGCCCTCTGGGCGCAGGTCGATGTCGAGGTCGAGGGGGTGGACGGTGTCCTCGGTGAGCCGGTTCAGCTCACGCACGATGGTCTGCGCCGTCCGCGACGCGACCTCGGGTGCCAGGTCGGGGGCGCGGTACACGTAGAGGACGTCGGCGTCGGAACCGAACCCGAGTTCCCGCCCGCCGTAGCGGCCCATCGCGATGATGCCGAACTCGAGGTCGGCCGGGGCGTCGCGTCGGGCGAGCGCCAGGGCTCCGGCCAGGGTCGCCTCGGTCACGTCGCTCAGCGCCGGCCCCAGGGAGTCGACGTCGAGGTGCCCGAGCACGGCGGCCATGCCGAGACGCAGCGTCTCGCGGCGGCGCGCCGACCGGAGCAGTCCGGCGGCACCGTCGACGTCGTTGCCGTGCCGGGCCGTCGTCGCGGTCATCTCGGCGAGCAACGAGTCCATCGGGCGGGCGCGGAGCAGGGCCTCGGGTTCGTCGAGCCAGGCGACGGCCTCGGGGAAGCGTTCGAGGAGCCCGGACAGGAACGCCGACTCCGACAGCACCGTGGTGAGCGAGTGGGCCGCACCGGACGAGTCGCGGAGCATGCGGAGGAACCAGCTCGACTCCCCCAGGGTGTCGCTGAGCCGCCGGAACGCCAGGAGCGCCCGGTCCGGTGCCGGTCCCTCGGCCATCCACCGCAGGAGCACCGGCAGCAGGTTCCGCTGGATCGCCGCTCGACGGCTCGTGCCCTGGGTCAGCGCACGGATGTGCCGGAGGGCGCCGGGCGGGTCCACGAAGCCGATCGCACCGAGGCGGTCGACGACCTGGTCGTCGGTCAGCACGATCTCGCCCTCGGTCGTGGCGACGGCGGACAGCAGCGGGCGGTAGAACAGCCGCTCGTGCAGGCCGCGGACCTCGAGCTTGACAGCACGCCACCGGGTCTCGAGCGCCGATGCCGAGTTGGCCAGACCGCTCGACCGTGCGAGGACGCGCAGCTCTTCCTCGTCGGTCGGCATCAGGTGCGTGCGCTGGAGCCGACGGAGCTGGATGCGGTGCTCGAGGACCCGGAGCAGCGCGTAGTCCGGACCGAAGTGGGCGGCCTCGGCACGGCCGACGTACCCGGCGGCGGTGAGGGCGTCCATCGCCTCGAGCGTGGACCGGACGCGCACGGACTCGTCGTCACGGCCGTGCACGAGCTGCAGGAGCTGCACGGTGAACTCGACGTCGCGCAGGCCTCCGGGGCCGAGCTTCAGCTGCCGGTCGACCTCGCCGTCGGGGATGTGGTCGGTGACCCGTTCCCGCATCCGTTGGACCGACTCGACGAACCCCGGGCGTGCCGAGGAACTCCACACGAAGGGTGCCACCGCGTCGGCGTACCGCGCACCGAGGTCGGCTGAGCCCGCGATCGGCCGGGCCTTGAGGAGCGCCTGGAACTCCCACGACTTCGCCCAGCGCTCGTAGTACGCCACGTGCGAATCGAGCGTGCGGACGAGGGCGCCGTCCTTGCCCTCGGGCCGCAGGTTCGCGTCGACCTCCCAGAGCCCGGGTTCGGCGGCCAGGTCGGTGATCGCGTGCGTGGCCGCGATGGCGATCCGAGTCGAGATCAGGACGGCACGGTCGGTGCTGACCTCGTCGGTGGACTCGGTGACGAAGATGACGTCGACGTCGCTGACGTAGTTGAGCTCGCGGGCGCCCGCCTTGCCCATCGCGATCACCGCGAGTGGGGTCGCCGCGACGTCGGCAGCCGGGAACGGCACCTCGCGCCGGGCGACGTCGACCGCGGCGTCGAGCGCAGCGCCGGCGAGGTCGGCCAAGCCGGCGGCGACGGCGGGGAACGCCTCGGTCGGCGACGAGTGCAGGACGTCGTACAGGGCGATCTGCGCGAGGTGCCGGCGGTAGCGCACCCGCAACCGCATCCGGGCGTCCTCGCCGGTCGCGCCGTCGATCGCCTCGGCCAGCGACGCCGTGTACCGCTCCTGTGACCACGGGGCGACGACGGGTTCGAGCAGCAGCGCGAGCTCGGCCGGACGACGGTGCAGGAACTCGCCGAGGCCGACCGAGGCGCCGAGCAGTCGGATGAGCCGTTCGGTCGCGGCCTCGTCCGCCAGGACGGGCCGGAGCTCGTCCGGCGCACGCTCCAGCAGCCGTTCCAGCAGCCGCAGCGCGCCGTCGGGATCCGCGGTGATGCCCCAGAGCGCAGGGGTCCCGCTGACCGGCAGCGGCACGACGGAGCCGAACCGCGCCTCCAGGTCCGCGATCCGCTCGAGGCTCTCCGACAGCTCGGCGAAGCCCAGGCGGGCCAACTCGGAGCGCGACGACGTCGTCCGACCGGTCATGTGGTGCGCTCGCTCAGAGGGCGCCGAGGTTGGTGTCGAGCTCGAAGGGCGTGACCTGGTCGCGGTACCGCTTCCACTCCTGGCGCTTGTTGAGCAGCACGAAGTTGAACACGTGCTCCCCCAGCGTCTCGGCCACGAGTTCCGAGTCCTCCATCAGGCTCAGGGCGTGGTCGAGGCTCGACGGGAGCTGGCTGTACCCGAGGGCACGGCGCTCGGCGTCCGTCAGGCTCCAGACGTCGTGCTCGGCCTCGGCCGGCAGTTCGTACTCTTCCTCGATGCCCTTGAGACCGGCCGCGAGCAGCAGCGAGTACGCCAGGTACGGGTTCGCCGCCGAGTCGATGCCGCGGTACTCGATGCGCGAGGACTGGCCCTTGTTGGGCTTGTACAGCGGCACGCGCACGAGCGCTGAGCGGTTGTTGTGCCCCCACGTCACGAAGGACGGGGCCTCGTCGCCACCCCAGAGCCGCTTGTACGAGTTGACGAACTGGTTCGTCACCGCGGTGATCTCCGGTGCGTGCTTGAGCACACCGGCGATGAAGTGTTTGGCGGTCCGCGACAGCTGGTACTCGCCGCCGGCCTCGTAGAACGCGTTCTGGTCGCCCTCGAACAGCGAGACGTGCGTGTGCATGCCCGAGCCCGGCTGGCCGGAGATCGGCTTCGGCATGAACGTGGCGTACACGCCCTGCTCGATCGCGACCTCCTTGACCACCGTGCGGAAGGTCATGATGTTGTCCGCCATCGTCAGGGCGTCCGCGTAGCGGAGGTCGATCTCGTTCTGGCCCGGGCCGGCCTCGTGGTGGCTGAACTCCACCGAGATGCCGAGGTCCTCGAGCATCCGGACCGAGCGGCGACGGAAGTCGTGCGCGCTGCCACCGGGGACGTTGTCGAAGTAGCCGGCCTGGTCGACGGGCTGCGGGCCGCCGTCCTTCCACTCACGGCTCTTGAGCAGGTAGAACTCGATCTCGGGGTGCGTGTAGAACGTGAAGCCGCGCTCGCTCGCCCGCGCCAGCGTGCGCTTGAGCACGTTGCGCGGGTCGGCGACGGCGGGCTGGCCGTCCGGCGTCGTGATGTCGCAGAACATCCGCGCGGTCGGGTCGACCTCGCCCCGCCACGGCAGGATCTGGAACGTCGAGGGGTCCGGGTGCGCCAGCACGTCGGCCTCGTACGAACGGGACAGCCCCTCGATCGCGGAGCCGTCGAACCCGATGCCCTCGGCGAACGCGCCCTCGACCTCGGCCGGGGCGATCGCCACCGACTTCAGCGTCCCGATGACGTCCGTGAACCAGAGTCGGATGAACTTGATGCCGCGCTCCTCGATGGTGCGGAGCACGAAGTCCGTCTGCTTGTCCATGCACGACCTTTCCGTGTATCGGGTGGCCGTGGGCGGGCCTCGTCCCAGGCTAGTGGTCCGGTGCCGTGCGCGGGGGCGTGCGACGCGCCGCCGGGGCGCGTGTCCGCGTCACCGGTCCTCGGCGTCCCACTTCTCGTTGTTCGCCGCGATGCGGTCCAGCGCGTGCTGGGCGTCCTCGCGGGTGTCGAACGGGCCGATGCGGTCGCGCTGCGCGGACTGCGGACCCTGCTCGACCTGGCCGGTCTTGTCGTTGAACCACCACTGGGACTCGATGCGTTCGTCGCTCATGTCGCCCACCGTACCCAGGTGACGGCCTGGAGGCCCGGTGCCGGCCCGCCGGACCGGCACCGGGCCTCCAGGCGGTCACGCCCACCCCGTCGGGCCGCACCGTCGGGCGGTTGCGCTCGGCGCGTCGCGCCGCGGCTAGAGTGGTCGGCATGCCCCGGGACGAACACGGACACCTGACTGCCGGCCGCGTCTCCCCGCTCCGGACCGTCCCGAAGGACATCGAGCGTCCGGAGTACGTCGGCAAGGTCGAACCGCACGAGCACGGCCTCGGTGACACGTACACGCCCGAAGAGGTCGAGCGCATCCGTACCGCCGGCCGCATCGCCTCGCAGGCCATCGACGCCGTGGGTGCGGCGATCCGTCCGGGTGTGACCACCGACGAACTCGACCGCATCGGCCACGACTTCGTCGTCGCGCACGGCGCCTACCCGTCGACGCTCGGCTACCGCGGCTACCCGAAGTCGCTGTGCTCCAGCCTCAACGAGGTCATCTGCCACGGGATCCCCGACGACACCGTCCTGCAGGAGGGCGACCTCGTCAACATCGACATCACCGCCTACAAGGACGGGATGCACGGCGACACGAACCGCACCTTCGTCGTCGGTCAGGCGTCGCAAGAAGTGTCGGACCTGGTCACGCGCACGGAAGAGGCACTCCGACGCGGCATCAAGGCCGTCGCCCCCGGCCGCCAGGTGAACGTGATCGGCCGCGCGATCGAGGCGTACGCCAAGCGCTTCGGGTACGGCGTCGTCCGCGACTACACCGGCCACGGTGTCGGTCGTGCCTTCCACTCCGGCCTGATCATCCCGCACTACGACGCGCCGCAGTACGACGACGTCATCGAACAGGGCATGGTGTTCACCATCGAGCCCATGTTGACCCTCGGCGGGATCGAGGCCGACATCTGGTCCGACGACTGGACGGTCTCGACGCGCGACAAGTCGTGGACCGCGCAGTTCGAGCACACCCTCGTCGTCACCGAACGCGGCGCGGAGCTCCTCACCGTCTCCTGACCGGATCCGTCTTCCTGGCGGAACCCTCTTCCTGACCGGACACCTCCGGCAGGCAACCGAAAGGCACGACAACCTCATGACCTCCCTCGCAGTCGGCGTCGACATCGGTGGTACGGGCATCAAGGGCGCGATCGTCGACGTCGCGTCCGGTGAACTCACCACGGACCGCATCAAGAAGGCCACCCCGGAAGGCGGGAAGCCCCACGACATCACCGCCGTCGTCAAGGAGATCGTCGCCGAGCTCGCTCCGTCGGCGGACGTGCCCGTGGGCGTGTGCTTCCCGGCGATCGTGCGCGACGGCAAGACGATGTCGGCCGCGAACGTCTCGAAGAAGTGGATCGGCTTCGAAGCCGAGGCGCTGTTCGAGAAGGAGCTCGGCCGTTCCATCCACTTCGTGAACGACGCCGACGCCGCCGGGTTCGCCGAGCAGCAGTTCGGTGCGGCGAAGGGCAAGGACGGCCTGGTGATCGTCACGACGCTCGGCACCGGCATCGGCAGCGCGCTCATCAACGACGGTGTGCTCATCGTCAACTCGGAGCTGGGGCACCTCGAGATCGACGGCCACGACGCCGAGTCGCGGGCCTCGTTCGCTGCCAAGGAGCGCGACGACCTGTCGTGGAAGCACTGGGCGAAGCGTCTGCAGACCTACTACTCGACGCTCGAGGCGTTGCTCTCCCCCGAGCTGTTCGTCGTCGGCGGAGGCGTGTCCAAGCAGTACGAGGAGTTCCTGCCGCTGCTCGACCTGCAGGCGGAGATCATCCCCGCGACCCTGCGCAACAACGCCGGCATCATCGGCGCCGCGACCCTGGCTGCCCGCAGCGCCTGACGCACGGTCCGCTCGAGACCGAGCCGAGCCCGATCCGCGGCCCCGGCCCCGGCCCCGGCCCGCACGGTGCGGTGTTGGTCGCTTCGACGCGCCCGAGCGCGGGCGCCGAGGTTCCACGACTCGCCGTCGTTCGTACGCCGAGGTTCCACGGAAGGCCCCCGCACGCTCCGACATGCCGAGATTTCGGAACCTCGGGGTGGGCGGGGCGGGCGGGGGCCGGCAGCCGGTAGACTCCTCGCAGCGAATGGGTCGGTGAGACGGTCGCGTCACTCCCCCGGGAGTGCCGAGGAACGTCCGGGCTCCACAGAGCAGGGCGGTGGGTAACACCCACCCGGAGCAATCCGCGAGACAGTGCCACAGAAAGCAGACCGCCGGCGGCGACGTCGGTAAGGGTGAAACGGTGGTGTAAGAGACCACCAGGGGTCCGGGTGACCGGATCCGCTCGGTAAACCTCGCCCGGAGCAAGGTCAGACAGAGGACGCTGAGGCTGCTCGCCGAGTCCTCGGGTAGACCGCTGGAGGCCGACGGCAACGTCGGTCCGAGAGAGATGGCCGTCACCGCCGTGCAAGCGGCGGGACAGAACCCGGCGTACGGCCGGCCCATTCGCCCCACTGCTCGTCGTCCGCTCCCTCGCACCGTGCGAGGAGCGGACGATTCCGTGCGGGGTTCCGTACTCCTTGCGGCGTCGGGCGCCTCTCACCGAGTACGGAACCTCGCACCGGACGGGCTCCTCTCACCGTGCCGGGCTCGCACCGGACGGGCCCCTCGCACCGTGCGACCGCCGCGGCGCGCTACAGCCCTGACTCGGCCGTCCGCACCAGGATCGCGTCGCTGTCCGGGCAGAGCACGACGTCGTCCGGCGCAGCCCGCCGGATGTCCTGCAGGTCGGAGTTGTTCAGCGCGACACCCGAAGCCGTCGACACCCCGCCCTGCAGCAGCGACGCCCCGAAGCCGTAGCGGGCACGCTGCCGGTCGTAGAGCGCGAGCAGTTCGGCTGGGACCTTCGCAGCCACGTCGGCACGGGCCTGCTCGGCCGAGGCACGGTCGGACGACAGCCGTGCGATCTCGGCGTCGCGCTCGGCGACCAGGCCGGAGCGGGCGGCCTCGACGTCGGCGAGCTGCGCCTCGATGTCCCCGACCCGGGCACGGAGCCCGTCGAGGTTCTCCATGACCTCGAGCTCGGCGGTCTCGAGTCCCCCGATGCGGCGCTGCAACGACTCGAGCTCGTTCTGCAGCCCGGCTGCGTCCTTCGAGTTCGACACGTTCTGCAGCATCGTGGTGTCGCGCTCGACCCGGGCCTGTGCGGTGGCGGTGTCGGACTCGAGGCGGGCGAGCTCGCGTTCCGCGTCCTCGACCAGCCCCGTGGCGGTGACGAGCTCACTGCGGAGCCCGGCGGCCTTGGTGCCGAGGCCGGTGAGCTGGTCGCCCTTCTGCAGCGACGTGATGCGGTGCGCGATGCGGGTGACGTCGTTGTCGAGTCGTTGGACGTCGAGGAGGATGACCTGGTCTTCGGGTGCTGCCTTCATGGTCAGACTCCTTCAGTGGGGGTGGTGGGTTCGGCCGCCGGCAGGACCGCGAAGTCCCACGGGTCGGTGCGGAGGTCGCTCACGGTGACCCGGACGCCGGTGGCCTGACGCAGTTGCGCGGCGGCGACGTCGAGCCAGAGCCACTCGGTGGCCCAGTGCGAGGTGTCGATGAGGGCGGGTCCGCCGCCGAGCAGTGCCTGTTCGCGGAACTCGGACGCCGGGTGGTGCCGCAGGTCGCTCGTGATGTAGACGTCGGCCGCGAGCACGGCGGGGTGCCCGAGCAGCGAGTCCCCGGCGCCCGCACAGAGCGCCACCGTGCGGACGGGCTGGTCGAAGTCACCGGAGACCCGGACCCCGGTGGCGGTGGGCGGCAGCAGGTCGACGAGCTTCCGCGCGAGTGCACCGAGTGTCGTGCCCTCGGTGAGCACCCCGACGCGGCCGATGCCCGTCGCGGGGTCGGTTCCGGCGTCGAGCGGTCGTTGCTCGGTCAGCCCGATGCGGTCGGCGAGCACCGCCGAGGTGCCGGTGGTGACGACGTCGGCGTTGGTGTGGGCCGCGATCAGGGCACTGCCGCCGCGCACGAGGGTCGCGAGCACGCTCCCCTTGTAGGTCGACTCGGCGATCGTCGTCACGCCGCGCAACAGGAGCGGGTGGTGCGTGAGCAGCAGACCGGCGCCGAGCTCGACCGTCTCCTGTGCGGTGGCGGGGACGGCGTCGACGGCCAGGTGGACGTGCTCGACAGCGGCGTCGGGGTCACCCGCCACGAGTCCGACGGCGTCCCACGACTCGGCTCCTGCGGCGGGCCACAGGTCTTCGATCACGGCCTGGAGTTCGCGGAGCGTCGGCATCCGGTCAGTCTACCGAGGCGACCGCGTCGGGACCGGCAGCCGGTCCGCGCGGGGCGATCCGGGCCTCCCGGTCAGCGGCGACCGAGCGCACGGAGCAGGCCGGCGACGAGTCGCGACCACCAGCCCGGCTGGGCCGGCTGGTCGGTGTCGGCCTCGACGTGCGCGGAGGCGTCCGTCTCGACGACGGGCACCGAGACCGCGTCCGGCAGGACGACGGGCGTGCTGGCGGTCGTGCCCTGGTGCGCGGTGAGCGCCGCGGCGAACGCGGCACGGTCGATGACCGTTGGCCCGGTGGCGGGCTGGATGAGCGGGGTGGGTCGCGTGTTCGCGGACACCGGCGAGACGGCCGCGCGGCCCAGCACCGGTCGCACGGGCTCGTCACGTTCCGGGGTGACCAGCTGCACGGCCGGGGTCACCACGTCGACGTCGGCCGCCGGCGCGGAGACCGTCACCGGCGCGGAGACCGTCGCCGGTGCGACCGCGACCACGGCGGGAGCGGGCGCTGCTCCGGTCACGACGGCGACGGGCGAGGTCGCGGCGCGGCGGGCGGCGGCGCGGTCGCGACGGTCGGCCTCGTCGGCGGCGTCCTCGAGCAGGTCCGCGAAGACCGACCGGGCGAAGGCGCGGGCGGCGGTGACCTCGGGGTCGTCGGCACCGGAGACGGTGGCCTCCCAGGCGGCGAGGCGTGCGAGGTCCTCGTCGCGGCGGCGGACCTCGTCCTCGAGCAGGACGATGCGCTCGATGGTGCTGCGGCCGGTGGACGACGAGACCTCGACGGCGAGGTCCTCGATGCGCAGGGCGATGCGCTCCGGCGGTTCGGGGAACGACGGTGCGCAGACGGCGGCGTGCCGGGCGCGGTCGCGGCGGAAGGCGGGTCCGGCGGGCGTCGGTGCGACCTCGATCGTCTGGGCAACGCTGGTCGTGTCCGTGACGTCGGTGGCGTCCGCCGCGACGCCGGGGCGCTGCACGGGGCCGGTGACGGGCGGGACCACGAGGTCTGCCACGTACGGCGTGCGCGTCGCCGGGGCGTCACGGAGCCACTCCTCGACCTCGCGACCGAACGGGTCGACGAGGGGGGTGCGTGCACCGGACTGGGTTTCCATGTCCGAAGGATAAATATCGCGGACGCGAGAACTGGGGACATCCGCGGTGTGTCGCAGCAATCCCTGCCATATCGCCGCGAAGGTGAACGGCGTGTCGACCGCCCCGTCGGGGTACGGCTCAGAGGGTGTCCTCGAAGGCGCGCAGCAGCTCCCTGCCGGCCGGCCAGTCACCGACGCCGCTCGCGACGTTCACGTGCCCGAGGGCGCCGACGCGCAGGACCGTGGCACCCATCGCGTCCGCGAACCCCAGGGCCCGGTCGAGGGTGCAGTACGGGTCGTCGTCGCTCACGACCATCCGGATCGGCGTGCGGGCAGCCCCTTCGGCCGTCCGGACTCGTCGTGGTGCGCTGAACCCCGCAGCTGCGGCGGGGAAGCCCGGCGCGTCGGGGTCCGGTGGAGCGACGAGGAAGGCTCCCGCGACGGTGGACGTCGTGGTGCCGTCGGTGTTCGTCGCGTTCGTGGCGAGCCACTCGGCGACGGCGAGGACGCCCAGGCTGTGCGCGACGAGCACGGGCGGCTCGGCACACGACGCGACCGCCCGGGAGATCGCGTCCCGCCAGTCCCCGGGTTCCGGCTCACCCCAGGACGCCGGGTCGATGCGGACCGCGTCGTCGCCGCGTTCCCGCTCCCAGCCGGACTGCCAGTGCTCCGCGTCGGAGTTCCAGATCCCGGGCACGATCACCCACGGTCGAGGTCTGCTCACCCGGGCAGCGTACCGAATCAGTGCTGCAGCGTGTCGCGCGGGTACTCGCCGAAGCGGGCCGCGTAGGCAGCTGAGAACCGACCGAGGTGCGCGAACCCCCACCGCATCGCGACGCTGGCGACGGTGAGGTCCCCCGCCGACGCCCGCCGCAGCTCTTCGCGGACCCGGTCGAGGCGGATCCCGCGCAGCATCGCGTTCGGGGCGGTGCCGACCTGCCGCTGGAACGCCTGTTGCAGGCCGCGGACGCTCAGCCCGACGTGTTCGGCGACGTCGGTGGTCGAGATCGGGGTGTGTGCGAAGGCGTGCATGTACTCGACGGCCTCGCCGACCCGGCCGGTGGCTCCCTGCGGCAGGGGCACGTCGGGGGCCAGCAGCTCGTGCGGGAACGTCCGGAGCAGCGCCCGCGCGGTCTCGCGTGCGGTCTCGGCGAGGGCGAGCGTGCTGACGTCGGCACGGCCGAGCACGGTCGCGGCGGCGCGCTGCACCTGCGTGTTCCAGGCCCGCAGATCGGCCTTGCGGGGCGTCGCCGTGTGGTCGAACACGAGCGGGCCCGGTTGTTCTCCGTGGACCTCGGCGGCGACGCGCTCGAGGGCGGTCCGGTCGAACTGCACCAGGCTCTGCCGGACGTCGCGCAGGTCGAACGCGAAGGGTCGACCGGTCGGGAACATCATCGGGGTGCCGGGTGTGAACGCGACCTCTTGCCGGCCGACGTCGACCCGACCGCCGCCGTCGGTGATCCACATCACCACGTACTCGTCACGGACGTCGAGCTCGCCCCGCATCCGCGCGTCGAACCGGGTCGACCGGAAGGACATCACGTCGTCGCCGACGACGCGGAAACGGTACGCGAACGGGCGCTCCGTGCGGTTCGCGGTGAAGCCCACACTGGCGTAGGCGTCCTCGTACATGTGCACGGCAGCGTCGAGATCGCTCCCCGCCGTCTCGAAACTGATCCTGGGATCCGGTTCGACTGTCATCGCGCGAATCGTGACACGGCCGTCTCGGACTCCGGGAATCCCGCGTTCCAGTTTGCGGATAGTGGCCCGTGGAGTGCGCGAGACGGACGAACCGGGCATGCCGGTCCGGTCGGACGGCGGCTCAGTGTCGGGCGCGCCGGACCGTCCAGCGGTTCTCGTCGGCGACGCGCTCGTACCGCAGGTCGTCGACCACCATCCGGACCAGTGCCAGCCCGCGTCCGCTCTCCACGAGCCCGTCCGGCAGCCGAGCGGCGTCGGTGTCCACCACGGCTGCCACGCCGTCGTCGGACAGCAGCGCGGAGAACCGCTCGGCGTCGACCTCGAGTCGGAGGCGGCACGACACTCCGTGGGGACCGGCGCCGTGCTCGATGACGTTCGACGCCAGTTCGACGATCGCGAGTTCGAGGGCCATCCGGTCCTCGACGGAGATCGACGGATCGTGCTGCCACACGTTCGCCAGGAACTCGTGCACGGCGGACACGTCGTCCGGCGGGCAGGACAGCTCGAGCGTGTGCTCGGCGGCCGAGGCGGTCATCACCAGTCGGTGACCGCACTGTCCCCGTCGGGGTACGTGCGGAGGATCTTGTCGATGTTGGACAGCTGCAGGACCATCTGCACCTGCTCGGACGGCGCCGCGATGCGGAGGTCGCCACCTGCCTGGCGGGCCGTCTTCAGGCTGCCGACCAGGGCGCCGAGGCCGGACGAGTCCATGAACTCCACTCCGGAGAGCTCGACGACGACGCGGGCACGACCGTCGGCGACGACCTGCGCCACGGCCTCGCGGAACGCGGGCGCGGACACCATGTTGAGGCGTCCGCTGCACTCCAGGACCGCGGTGTCGGGCTGCGCTTCGTGTACGACGATGTCCATGCCGGGTGGTCTCCTCTGATCGGTGCGCCTTGCAACCAGCAACCTACCGGTTCGACCCGTCTCTCCGCGCACAAAGACGCCGGGTCCCGGATCGGGACCCGGCGTCTTCGACGCACTCCGCTGGTCGGGTATCAGCCGGTGTTCTGCAGGCCGGCGGCGATCCCGTTCACCGTGAGCAGCAGCAGGCGGTGGTCGGCATCGGTCGGGTCGGTGCTGCCCGTCGTCCGGATGGACCGGAGCGCGCGGAGCTGCAGGTGCGACAGGGCGTCGACGTACGGGCTGCGCAGGCGGACGGCGCGGGCCAGGACGGGGCGGTCCTCGAGCACGTCGCTGCCGCCGGAGATGCGGAGCACCCAGTCGCGGGTGCGCACCATCTCGTCGAGCACCTTCGCGGCGAGGTCGTCGCGGTCGGCGAGTTCGAGGTACCGGCGGGCGATGTGCTCGTCGGTCTTCGCGAGCGACATCTCGACGTTCTTGATCATCGCGCCGAACAGCGGCCACTCGGCGGACGCGGCGCGCAGGACGTCGACGTCGCCGACCGCCTCGAGCGCCGAGCCGAGGCCGTACCACCCGGCGAGGTTGATCCGCGCCTGGGTCCACGAGAACACCCACGGGATCGCCCGGAGGTCCTCGAGCGACTCCACCGACAGCCCGCGGCGGGCCGGGCGGGAGCCGAGCGGCAGCAGACCGATCTCCTCCATCGGGGTGACCCGGGCGAACCACGGCGCGAAGCCGTCGGCCTTGACCAGGTCGTAGAACGCGACACGCGAGACGTCGTCGAGCTGCTGCGCGAGGTCGGCGAACCGGGTCGCGGCTGCGGCCGTGCGTGCCTCGTTCGACGGGGACGACGCGAACAGGGTGGCCGAGGCCATCTGCTCGAGGTGCCGGGCCGCGATGTCCTGGTCGCCGTACTGGGCGAAGATGACCTCGCCCTGCTCGGTGAGCTTCAGACGGCCGTCGATCGACCCCGGCGGCTGCGCGAGCACGGCCTCGTTGGCCGGTCCGCCGCCGCGGCCGAGCGACCCACCACGACCGTGGAACAGGGTGAGTTCGACCTCGTTGTCGCGCGCCCAGTCGGCGATGCGTGCCTGGGCGTCGTACAGCGCCAGGTTCGCGGAGACCGGGCCGACGTCCTTCGACGAGTCGGAGTACCCGAGCATGACCTCGAGCCGACGACCGGTCTCGGTCAGGCGACGCTGGAACGTCTCCGTGCGGACGGCCTCGTCGAGGATGTCGACGCTGGCGTGCAGGTCGGCGAAGGTCTCGAACAGCGGGATGACGTCGAGCACCGGTGCGGCCTCGGGCGATCCGAGCGCGGCGACGGCGAGTTCGTGCACGTTCGCCAGGTCCGCAGCGGACTGCGTGAAGGACACGATGTAGCGGCTGGCGGCACGGACGCCGTACCGCTCCTGCAGCTCGGCGATCGTCCGGAAGACCGCGAGGACCTCTTCCGTGGTCTCGCTGCGCGCACCACCGGCGCGGATCTCGGCGAGGGCGGTGCGGTGCACCTGCGAGTGCTGGCGCACCTCGAGCTCGGCCAGGTGGAACCCGAAGGTCTCGACCTGCCAGATGAGGTTCTGCAACTCGCCGTTCGCGGGTCGGATCGCTCCCGCGGCGACGAGCGACGACTGGATCGTGCGGAGGTCGGACAGCAGGTCGTCCGGGCCGTCGTACGCGAGCGGCGTCGTCCCCTGACGGGTGGCGTCGATGCGTGCGGCGGTGAACAGGAGCGCCCGACGGTGGGTCTCGTTCGGGGCGCGGACGCCGATGCGCTCGGCGATGCCCGGGTCGAGCGCTTCCTGGGCAGCGACCAGCGCGGTGAGCCCGGCGTCGGCCGGGGTGTCGCTCGCGTCGAGCGTCAGGGCGCTGCCGATCCGGGTGGTGGCACGCGTCAGCCCGATCAGGATGTGCTCGGCCGCGATCTCCGCCGCCTGGCGCGTGATGTCGGCGGTCACGTGCGGGTTGCCGTCGCGGTCGCCGCCGATCCAGGTGCCGAACCGCACGAACGCGGGAGCGGTCACCGGTGCACGACCGGCGTCGTCGCCCTGCAGCCGGTCGTCGAGCAGGCGGTACACCTGCGGGACGATCTCGAACAGCGTCTGGTCGAACACGCTCATCGCGGTGCGGACCTCGTCGAGCGGCGTCGGACGGGTGGTCCGGAGCGGCGAGGTGCGCAGGAGCGTCGTGATCTCCTCGAGCAGCCGTCGTTCGTTCTCGGCGCGGGCCGTGGCGTTCTTCGCCCGGTCGCGCTCGTCGATGAGGTCGGTGATGCGGCGCACGCCCGTGGTGACCGCACGACGGCGGGCCTCGGTCGGGTGCGCGGTGAGCACCGGGTGGAACCGCAGCGTCCGGAGCCGTTCGGCGGCCTCGGCCTCGCCGACCTCGGCCACGAGTTCGGCGTAGGTCGCCGGGAACGAGTCGCCCGGCAGTCCGCCGTCGTCGCCGCGCTGCCGGAGCACCCGCACGCGGTGGTGTTCCTCGGCCAGGTTCGTGAGGTGGAAGTACGTCGTGAACGCCTGGGCCACCGCTTCGGCGCGCTCGGCCGACATCGCCGACACGAGGGTCTGCGCGCGGGCAGCACCCTCGGCGTGGTCGCCCTCGTAGGCGTCGATCACGGCCGCGCGCAGCGACTCCACGTCGCGCAGCAGGTCGTCGCCGCCGTTCTCGCGCAGCACCCGCCCGAGCAGGTTGCCGAGGTACCGCACGTCGGCGCGCAGGTCACTGTCGACCGCACCGCTGACGTCGTCCCGAGCGCGCTCATGGCGCGCCGATCCGTCGATCGCCGTCATGGAGTCCTTTCGGGGTCGTCCGGGAACAGCGTCCCGGCTCCGAGCAGCGTATCGGCCCGCGGCCACGCGTGACGTCGACCGTCTGGTCGGCGCAGCACGCGCTCAGCTCGGTCCGGCGAGCTGCGCCTGGGCGGCGGAGTGGACCTCGACGATCTGCGTCCGCGCCGAACGACGATCGGTCAGCGGCGCGGTCCACGGCACGATGACCTGCTCCTCGTCACCGTCGTCGAGCCGGGCGAGCCACACCCCGGCGATCGCGTCGATCTCGGTCATCGTCGCGGCCACGGCGGTCGCGGCGCCGTTCGCCCGGACGATCACGAGGTTGTCGACCGCGTGGTCGGCGTTCATGTGCCGGAGGATCGCGCGGCGTGCCTCGTCGTCGAACGGCTCGGTCACGCGGTCACCGCCACGTCACCACCGTCGGTCACCGGACGCCGGCGTGCGTCGAGCCCCGCGAGCAGACCGCTGTTGAGCGAGTAGGCCAGCTCGACCTCGGCGATGACCCGCTCCTGCTCGTCGGCCGTCCACGGCGCCGCGTCGAGCTGCGCGCGGTACGTGTCCTTGAAGGCGCTCGGGTCGGCGACCTGGTCGAAGATGTAGAACAGGACGCCGTTCGTGTCGAAGTCGAACTGGTCGGAGAGCATCCGCCCGATCATCTGCCCGCCGGACAGGTCGCCGAGGTACCGCGTGTAGTGGTGCGCGACGAAGCCGCCCGGCCACTCGGCCGCGACCTCGTTGAGCCGCCGCACGTATGCCGTCGTGGCGGGGAGCGGGCAGACCAGCTCGGACCAGTCCGGGCCGATCAGGTACTCGAGGTCGGCACGGATCGCCGGCATCCGGGTGAGCTGCGAGGTGACGAAGGGTGCCGCCACCGGGTGGTCCGCCATCCGTTCGGCCGCACGCTCCAGGGCGTCGTAGACGAACGAGTACTGTCCGAGCAACGCGGCGTAGTCGGCGACGTCGCACTTCCCGCCGAGCAGGTCGTGCATGAAGCCGTTCCCGGCCGAGGAGCCGTGCGAGCGACGTGTGCGCTTGCGCAGCAGCTCGGAGAACGGGATGACGGTCGTGTCCATGAGGTAAGGCTAACCTTAGTAACGCAAACGTCAAGCAGGAGAGAGGAAGCTCGTACCGATGAGCTCCAAGTCCAAACGCACCCAGCACGTCTTCGTCGTCGACCACACCGAGCGGCTCTCGCCGCACATGGTGCGCGTCCACCTCGGCGGCCCGGCCTTCGACGAGTTCGTGAGCACCGCCGACCCGGAGAAGCTCGCGGCCACCGACAAGTACGTCAAGCTCCTGCTCGCGAAGCCCGCGCTCGGCCTGGAGCCGCCGTACGACCTCGAAGCACTCCGCGAGACCCTGCCGAAGCAGGACCGTCCGGCACGCCGCACGTACACCGTGCGCGCGGTCGACCACGACGCGAAGACCATCGCCGTCGACTTCGTCGTGCACGGCGACGAGGGGCTCGCCGGCCCCTGGGCCGCCGCGGCGCAGCCCGGCGACAAGCTCGCCCTGTCTGGTCCCGGCGGCGGCTACGCGCCCGTCGACGACACGGACGTCACGCACGTCCTGCTCGGTGACGACAGCGCGCTGCCCGCGATCGGAGCGGCACTCGAGTCGATGCCCGCGACCGCCACGGGCGTCGCCCTGGTCGAGGTCGCCGGCCCCGCCGACGAGCAGGAGATCGCGCACCCGGCCGGGGTCGACCTGCGGTGGCTGCACCGCGACGCCACCGGCGCCCAGCCGGGCACGCTCCTGCTGGACACGGCCCGGGCACTGCCCCGTGCCTCCCGGCCGGTCCAGGTGTTCGCACACGGCGAGCGGACCGCGATGAAGGCGATCCGTCGGCTGCTGCAGGACGACTGGGGACTCGAGAAGCGCGACATGTCGCTGTCGGCCTACTGGGCGCTGGGCCGCGGTGAGGACCAGTTCCAGGAGGAGAAGCGCGAGCCGGTCGGCGTCATCTTCACCGACTGACGGGTCTCGGTCTGCCCGGTTCTTCCCAGAGCGGTTGCGATGGGAAGCGGAAACGGGCGTACCTGGTCGTTCCAACCGACCAGGTACGCCCGTTTCCGGCAGGTACGCACCGGCGCGGCGCGGGTGCGCAGGTGCGCGGGTGCGCAGGTGCGCGGGGCGGCCGGGAGGCACGGGGCACGTCGGTGGGTCCGGCTAGCGTTCCGCGCATGGTCACCTCGTCGTGCTGCGTGCCGGGTTGCGCGGGCCCCGCTGCGGACGCGCTCGCGGGCGTGCCCCTGTGTGCGACGCACGTCACGCTGGTGACGGAGTCCGCGGCCGAGCACCTCGGCGTCGAGGACGCGCTGCCGGGGCCGTGCCCGGTGTGCGGGTCGCGGATCGGGGTGCGGTTCCCGACGGCGTTCGTCTGCGCGAGGTGCGAGTGGCGGTGGGGCGACGTGCCCGACGGTGATCTCGCTCCCCCACGGGTCGACGTCGTCTACTACCTGCGGATGCGCGACGACTTCGGCGACCGGGTCAAGATCGGCACGACGACCAACCCGCGGCAGCGGCTGGCGGCGATCCCGCACCAGGACCTGCTCGCGTTCGAGCGGGGCGACCGGTCGCTCGAACGCCGCCGGCACGTGCAGTTCGCGGCGACGCGGTACCCCGGCACCGAGTGGTTCCGCGTGACCCCGGCACTGCTCGCGCACGTCGATGCGGTCGCTGCGGGCGGCGAGGACCCCTGGGACCTGCACGCCCGGTGGACGAGCGAGGCGATCGCACTGCGCGGCTGAGCGGAGCGGGGGGGGGGGGGGGTCGTGGCACATCCGTGCCACCACCCGCCCGCGCCGGTCAGGCCGCCTGCAGTACCCGCTCGGCGGTGCGGAGCGACAACGCCATGATTGTCAGGGCGGGGTTCGCGATGACGGCACTCGGGAACACCGAGTTGTCGGCGATCCACAGGTTCGGGACGTCCCACGAGCGGCCGTCGGGGTCAACGACCGAGGTCTCGCGGTCGGTGCCCATCCGCGCCGTGCCGATGGTGTGGGCGGTCCGCTCGAGCACGCGGACGTCCGTGCCGCCGGCTGCCTCGACGATGGTCGTCATGGTGCGGACAGCGTGGCGGCGGATCGCTTCCTCGTTGGACCCGGGCGTGAACGACACCCGCGCGCGCGGGACGCCGTGCTCGTCGACCTCGTCCGCGAGCACCAGACGGTTGTCGTCGTACGGCAGGCACTCGGCGTTGATTCCGACGCCCGCCGAGTACGGGTAGTCCTGGATCGCCCGGACCAGTTCGGCACCGCGCAGCCCGCCGCCCCGGACGAGCGTGTTGGCGAAGGTCTGCGGCTGCACCCCGAGGCTCTGGATCAAGTAGCCGCCGGCGAAGTCCGCGTCGGCGGGGCGGACGAAGTCCTCGGTGATGATCGAGGACGGGTACCCGCGGTAGGACCGCATCGACTGGTCGAACCGTGCCCAGACCTGGGTGGCGCCGTGCGCGGTGAAGTTCCGGCCGACCTGGCCGCTGCCGTTCGCGATGCCGGTGTGCAGCAGGAGCCTGGGCGTCTCGATGCCGCCGGCGGCCAGCACGAGCGCCCGGCAGCGCTGACGGTGCTCGCGACCGTCGCGGGTGTACAGGACGGCGCTGACGGCGCCCGACGCGTCGAGCTCGATGCCGTGCACGAACGCGTCCGGTCGGATCTCGGCGCCGAACGCCACCGCGGCCGGCAGGTACGTCGTGTCCATCGAGACCTTGGCGCCGTTGCGGCAGCCCTGGTGGCACGAGCCGCACGACACGCAGGCGTGCCGCAGACCGTGGTGGTCCTGGTGGCGGTCCTCGGTCGTCAGGCCGACAGGCGCGTCGGTCGCGGTGATCCCGGCGGCCGCCGCACCCCGCATCATCATGTCCGACGAGGCGTTGCGGGCCGGCGGGCGCATCCGGTACCGCCGAGACGGGTCCCAGGGGTAGTGCTCGGGGCCGGCGACACCGACGTCGTGCTCGACCTGTTCGATCCAGCCGGTGAGCTCGGCGTGGCTGATCGGCCAGTCCTGGCCTGCGCCGCTCTCGGAACGCAGGCGCAGGTCGTGTTCGCTCGGACGCGGGGTGAACGCGCCCCAGTGCAGCGTCGAGCCGCCGACCCCGGTACCGCTGTTGTTCGGGCCGAAGGCCGTCGGGGCGCCGCCGCCGCTCAGCCGTTCGTCCATCCAGTTGATGTCCTCGGGGGCGGCGACCTCGTCGGGCACGTGGTCACCCGGCTCGGTGTTGCTCCCCGCCTCGAGGGCGACGACCGCCAAGCCACGGCGGGCCAGGGAGGCGAGCAGGGGCGCACCACCGGCCCCGGTGCCGACCACGACCACGTCGACGACGTCGTCCGTGCCGTACGTGCGCTGTCCGTCGAGTCTCATCGTGCTGCTTCCGTCGTCGTGGGGATGTCGTGCTGTGTCCGCGGTGCCGATGGTTCCCATGCTTCGCGCTCGTCGGCGCCGAGCAGTTGGAAGCCCTGCTTGCGGACGCCGTCGCCGCCGTTCGCGAAGCCGTCGAAGTCGATCGCCGCCATCGTCGCCGGGTGGGCGAGCCAGTGCTTCACGAGGTCGACGCTGGCGTCCTCGAACCAGGCGCGCAGCTGCTGGGCGTCCATCGCGGCGCCGACCGCGCCGTCGATGCGGTACTCGCCGGCAGCGACGTCCTGCAGGGCACGGTCCAGCGTGTCGGCCCGCGCCGCCGCCTCGAGCACGTCGAGCGCGGCCCGGTAGGCCTCGACGTCCACGGGCATGCCGTCGACCCGCCAGCCGTCGCCGAGCCCGGCCGCGAGCTGGGTGTCGACGCGCAGGGCGAGGTCGACCTGGCCCTCGCCGGGCTGCGGCACGACGATCCGGGCGATCGCGCGGAGGGTCTGCAGCTGCACGGTCGTGATCGCCCGTGGTTCGGCAGCCGGGTCGTCGGGCAGCGCACGTGCCGCCAACAGGGAGCGCATGCGGGCGCTGACCCGCGGCGAGGCGATCACCCGTGCCTGCTCGACGGGCACGACGGGAGCGCCGGTGAACCGGCGGGTCCAGAAGTCACGGATCCGGTCCGCCACGGCCTCGGGTTGTTCCCATGGCAGCAGGTGTGCCGCACCGTCGACGACGTGAAGCTCGGAGTCCGGCCAGTGCGGCAGCGTCAGCCGGCGCTGGGCGTCGGCATCGAGGTCGCCGTCCTCGGCGCCGGCGAGCACGAGCGTCGGCACCGGGTTCGGGGCGGCGTCGGACCAGTCCTCGCGGCTGCCACGGGTGAGCCACGCCGTCCACGCGCCGGGATCGGTGCGCTCGACGTCCTGCACCGCGGTCGTGTGCCGTTCCGGCGACAGGGTCGAGGCGGTGTTCGCCTCGACGAACTCGGCCGCGTGGGCCGCGCTGATCGGGCCGTCCGCCGCCCACGACAGCATCGAGGCACGTCGGTCGTCGTCCATGGGTTCCGGGGCGAGTGGTGAGGCCGCGAGCAGCACCACGGCGCGCAGGCCGAACAGGCCGTTGGCGCCGGACATGGTGCGGTCGGCGACGACGGTGGCGACCTTGCCGCCCATCGAGTGTCCGAGGAGCACCCACTCACTGGCGCCGCTCGCACCGATCGCCCGCTCGACGAGCACGGCCATCTCCTCGACGGTGGTGCCGGACGAGGCCGGGCTGCGGCCGAACCCGGGCAGGTCGATGCCGATGAGTTCGAGGTCGTCACGGATCAGGGCACGGCGGAGCAGGGCGAACTCCTCGGAGCTCGCCCCCAGCGCGTGGAGGCAGAACGCAGGGGTCACCACTCATGCCTACCGGTCGCTCGGCGGCGGACCCAGACGACGTGTACCCCGTTCGGCGATCGCGTACCCCGATCGCTCGCCGTGCCGAGGCGTCGGCTCACCGCGCGTACGCGTCCACGAACAGGTCGCCACGGATCGCGCGCAGGGTGTCGACCAGCAGCCCGATGGTCCGGCCGGAGATGCCGGACACCTGCAGGTCGTGCGGGCCGAGCGCCGGCAGCCGCCCGGTGCGGATGCGCACGACCTCCCAGCCGACGGCACGGACGGCGCGGTCCTTCTTGCGGTCGGTCTCCTGCCGGGGCCCGACGTGCTCGAGGCCGTGCCGACCGGTCGAGTCGTACTCGATCGCGACGCGGAGCTCGGGCAGGACGATGTCCGGCCAGACCTCGACGTGGTCGAAGAACGGGCGGTCGAGCCGGATCGCGGAGTGGTCGAACGTGAACGCGAACCGGTCGGACAGCGCGGCGCGGAGCTCGGCCTCGACCGCGGAGGCCGTCGCCGGTGCGCACACGCTCGTGAACGACTCACCCGAGGGCACCCGCGGGGTCTTCGGGCAGATGGTCCGGGGAACCGGTTGGCTGGGCCGACGTGGTGCTCCGGGCGCCGGTCGACGGGCACCGCTCCGGCTCGAGGCCACGGCACCCGCAGGGGTCCCGCGTGTCGGCGCGGCAGGCAGGGTCTGGCGGCCGGTCGCACGGACCACCCGCTGCGGGACCGGCACCTGCGCCGGCCAGTCCGACGGCAGGACCGGCCAGCGCTGCGGTTGGGCCTGCACCGAACACTCCGGGCACCAGACGGAGCGCCGACGCTCACGACCGGGGCGCGACCGCTGCTCGGCCGGGGTGGCGACGAAGACGTGGCCGACGTCGCACTCCCACGTCAGCAGGACCTCGGCCGCCGGGGGCACCTGGGTCAGGACCACGCCGTGGTTCCAGTCCGGGTGGTACTGCCGGATGAGCACCGGGTACGGCGCCCAGTCGGCGCGGAACTGGCCGACGGCGTACGGCACCGCCTCGCCGCGCGACCACTGCCGGCGACGCCACCACGCATCCACGGGTTCGGCCACGTCCACACGCTAGGGAGCACCACCGACAGTGCGGCCGGGTCGGACGAGCACCACGACGCGTCACCGGGCGTCACAGATCCCGCGTCTGTGACGCCGGGTTCCGCCGCGTAGCGGTGTGTTTCGCCGCGCGTTGTCCGCGCCGCGCGACCCTTCTACGGTCGCGACATGACCGACACCAGAACGGGCCCGCCCCGGGACGCGACCGGCGCAGTCGACGCGGCCGGCGTCGACGACGCGACCCGCGAGGCGGACGCTCCCCGGGCCTCCCGGACGACCGCCGCGACCATCGACGCGGCGGGACGCGCCGCACTCGACCGGCCCGTCCTGCCGTTGCGGCACCCGCTGCGCTGGATCGCCGCGGCCGTCGTGCTGGTGGTGCTCCTGAACTTCGTCGAGACGCTGTTCACGAACGAGGCGTGGGGGTGGCCGGCCGTCGGGAAGTGGCTGTTCAGCCCGGCGATCCTGACCGGCCTGCAGCTGACGCTCGTGGCGACGGGACTCAGCGCGGTGATCAGCTTCGCCGGCGGCGTCGTCGTCGCGATCGCCCGGCTGTCGCGCAACCCGGTGCTGTCCGGGCTGGCGTGGAGCTACGTCTGGCTGTTCCGCTCCGTGCCCCTCATCCTGGTGCTCGTCTTCCTGTACAACCTCGGGTCGCTGTACCCGACGATCGGGGTCGGGATCCCGTTCGGGCCGCAGGTCGAGGTGCCCACCGCCAACGTCCTCGGCGACCTGGCGATCGGCGTCATCGGGCTGAGCCTGAGTGAGATCGCGTACGCGTCCGAGATCGTCCGCGCCGGCGTGCTCGCCGTCGACCACGGACAGCACGAAGCCGCGCAGGCCCTCGGGCTCCCCCGACGCCGGCAGTTCGTGCGGGTGATCCTGCCGCAGGCGCTGCGGTCGATCGTGCCGGCGTTCGTGAACCAGGTCGTCGGGCTGCTCAAGGCATCGTCGCTGCTGTTCTACGTGTCGCTGCTCGACCTGTTCGGCGTCGTCCAGAACCTGTCGAGCACCTACCCGACCGACATCATCCCGCTGCTCGTCGTCGCCACGATCTGGTACCTCGCGCTCACCAGTGCGGTGTCGGTCGTGCAGTACTACGTCGAGCGGTGGACCTCGAGGGGGTCGGCGCGGACCTTGCCGCCCACGCCGTTCCAGCGGGTGCGGTCCGCCGTGCGTCGCGGTGCGCGGTCCGGAGCGGTCCGATGAGCGCGGCGATCAGCATCCACGGAGCCGTCAAGGCCTTCGGTGACACGGTCGTCGTCGACGGCATCGACCTGACGCTGCCGTCCGGGAGCGTGACCGTCGTGCTCGGTCCCTCCGGGTCCGGCAAGTCCACGCTGCTGCGCGCGATCAACCACCTCGAACCGCTCGACCGCGGGGTGGTCACGGTCGGCGGCGAGACCATCGGCGTCCAGCTCCGGCCCGGGCGCGACGGGGTCCCCCGGTACAAGGAGCTGCCAGAGCGGCTGATCCTGCGGCAGCGCTCGCGGATCGGGTTCGTGTTCCAGCACTTCAACCTGTTCCCGCACCTGACCGCGCTCGAGAACGTGGCAGAGGGGCCGATCGCCGCCGGGGTCCCCCGTGCCGTGGCCCGCGACCGTGCTGCGGCCCTGCTCGAGCGCGTCGGACTCGGCGACCGCGGCGACACCCGGCCGCGGCAGCTCTCCGGCGGACAGCAGCAGCGCGTGGCCATCGCGCGGGCGCTGGCGCTCGAACCGTCGGTCGTCCTGCTCGACGAGCCGACCTCGGCGCTCGACCCGGAGCTCGTCGGCGAGGTGCTCGGGGTCATCCGGGGGTTGGCGGACACGGGCACCACGCTCGTCATCGTCACCCACGAGATCGCCTTCGCCCGCGAGGTCGCCGACCACGTCGTGTTCCTCGACCACGGCCGCGTCGTCGAGCAGGGCGCGCCCGCCCAGGTGCTCGACGATCCGCAGCACCCTCGCACGCGGGACTTCCTGTCCCGCGTCCGCTGACGCCGCCCCCTCGACGTTCCTTCTTCCCTTCCACCCGATCTCGATCCCGATCCCAGGAGAACCATGTCCATCACCACCCCTTCCCGCTGGCGGACCCGCGCCGGCGCCCTCGTCCTCGCCACCGGAGTCGTCGTGGCGCTCGCCGGATGCGCCACGTCGGCGACGGCCGGCGCCGGCGCCGGCTCCGGCTCGGTCACGATCGGCGCGGCGTCGAACGGCGCCGCGACCGAGACGAAGGTCACCGTCAAGGAGGACACCGCACTCCACGACGCCCTGCCCGCCGACGTCAAGCAGGCGGGGACGCTCACCATCGGCATCGGCGCCCTGCCGGCCGGCTTCCCGCCGCTCGCGTTCACCGGCGACGACCAGAAGACGCTGACCGGGTCCGAACCGGACCTCGGGCGGCTCGTCGCCGCGAAGCTCGGTCTGGAGGCCGACGTCCAGAACGCCACGTGGGACAACCTGTTCGTCGGCATCGACAGCGGCAAGTACGACGCGGGCTTCTCGAACATCACCGTGACCGAGCAGCGCCGCGAGAAGTACGACTTCGCGTCCTACCGTCAGGACAACCTCGCGCTGCAGGTGCCGGAGGACTCCTCGTTGACGTTCGACGGCGACCCGTCCGTGCTCGCCGGCAAGACCGTCGCCGTCAGTTCCGGCACCAACCAGGAGCTCATCCTGCTCGGCTGGAAGGCCGACCTGGCGAAGCAGGGCAAGACGATCACGATCAAGTACTACCCGGACGGCAACGCCGTGAAGCTGGCGCTCGACTCCGGCAAGATCGACGCGTACTTCGGGCCGAACCCGACGGTCGCTTACCAGAACACGTTGAGCGCGGACGGCGCGAACCCGACGAAGACGGCCGGCACGTTCTCCGGCGCGGGCGGGGACCTGCAGGGGCTCATCGCGGCGACGACGAAGAAGGACAGCGGGCTCGCCGAGCCCATCGCGGACGCCATCGACGAGCTGATCGACGACGGCACGTACGCGAAGTGGCTCAAGTCGTACAACCTGTCGAACGAGGCCGTGGAGCACTCCGAGGTCAACCCCGAGGGGCTGCCGCTCGACGCGAGCTGAGCCGGGCCCGCCCGACTCGGAACGACTCCCTCGATGTCGCACGACGTCGAGGGAGTCGCTCTGTGCGCGCGCATCGTCCGACATTCCACGAGGTGATCGACGCGTGCATCGTCGGAACATGCACACGCACTCGATGCATGCGCAAGGGACGACGATCCACCTGACGATCAACGGGTGGATCGTCGGAACATGCACGCGCACCGACGTGGAACGACGAGCTCGACGTCGTGCGACATCGAGCTCGTCGTTCCAGATCGGTGCGGTCAGCGCACGCCGGCACCCACCCCGGCACCCACCCCGGCATCCACCCCGGCATCCACAGCACCGGCACCAGCACCAGCACCCCGCGCCGCCCACTCCGCCGCGAGCAGCTCGTACGAACGCACCCGGGCGTCGTGGTCGTGCGTGATCGTCGTCACCAGGAGCTCGTCCGCGCCGGTCGCCCGCTGCAGGACCTCGAGGCGGTCCGCGACGGCCGCAGCATCCCCGACGAAGCGGGTGGCGAGCCGATCGGCGACCGACGCCGCTTCCGCCGCAGCGAGCGGCGCAACACGTGCTGCGGACGGGGTCGGGTACGCGATCGCCCCGACGCCGGAGCGGATCGAGTGCACCCACTCCGCGTACCCGAGCGACAGCTCCGCGGCCTCGGCCTCGGTGCGCCCGACGACGACGTCCGCCGACACGATGACGTGCGGCGCCTGGAACACCCCGGGGCGGAACGCGTCGCGGTAGGCCTGCACCGACGCCAGGACCGTGCCGGGCGACGTGTGGTAGTTCGCGCCGTACGGCAGTCCGAGTGCTCCGGCGACCCGGGCGCTCTCACCGCCGGTCGACCCGTGGATCCACAGTTCGACCTCGGCTCCGGCCGCGGGCGGCGCCTCGACGACGGCGCCGTCCCGCGACCACGTGCCGGCGAACAGCGCCCGGATGAGCGACAGCTCGCCCTCGAACCGGTCGACGTCACCGGGGACGCGTCCGAGCATCTCCCCCTGCAGGGCGAACCGGCTGCCCGGTGCGATGCGGAAGTCGAACGGTGCGGGCACGAGCAGTCCGTCGACGACCTGGTCCGACCGCGGCGCGAGCGACGGCGGCTTGGGGGTACCGGGTGCCGGCGCCCCGGAGCGGCCGAGCCCGAGGTCGATCCGCGGCCCGTACAGCGCCGCGAGGGTGCCGAAGGTCTCGGCGATCTGCAGCCCCCGGGCGTTGCCGACGAGCGTCGCCGCGCTGCCGACCCGAATGGTGGACGTGGCCGCGGCGACCGCTCCGATCACGATGGTCGGCGCACTGCCCGCCACCCCGGGGTTGAGGTGGTGCTCGGCGAGCCAGTAGCGGGCGTACCCGGCACGTTCCGCGGCGACGGCCAGGTCGACGGTGCGGTGGAGCGCCGTGGCTGCGGAGGACCCGGCGGTGACCGGCACCAGGTCGAGTACCGAGAGCGGGACGGAGCGAGCGGGGCTCACGAGGCGTCCTTCCACGCGCCGGTCAGCTGGTCGAGCCGGGTGTCGGCCCCGAAGGCGATGCCGTGCACGTCCGTCGCCGGCGCGATGATGCTGGTGAGTTCGTGGACCGGGACGAAGTCGACCTGGGACGCGATGCGCTGCTGGATCTCCCCGAAGGTGGCCGACCGGTCGGACGCCGACGACTGCGACAGTTCCTTCGTGAAGAGCGCGTCGAGCGTCGTGTCCGACGCGCCGATCGACTGGGCACCCGAGCTGGAGAACTTCGACCGCAGGACGTCGCCGTCGGCGCGCGAGCTGTTGTCCCACGACAGGTCCCAGTCGCCGCTCGTCAGGTTGGCGAGGTACTGCGGCACGGTGCCACTCTCGAGGGTGACACCGACACCGACCTTCCCGAGCTCCTGCTGGATCAGCTCGAGGGACGTCTGGTTCGGTCCGAAGTTCGTGATCCAGACGAGCTTGAGCTGCAGCTTCGTGCCGTCCTTCGAGCGGATGCCGTCGGAGCCCTTCTTCCACCCGGCGTCGTCCAGGGCGGCCGCCGCAGCCTTCGGGTCGTAGGCGGCCGAACCCGACGACGTGTCCGAACCCGACGACATGTCCGCGTACCCGGGCGTCGTCGACCCGAGGACCGAGTTCGCGACCTTGAACAGGTCGTTCAGTGCGGTGTCGCGGACCGCCTTCGGGTCGACGGCCTGTGCGATCGCCTTCCGGACGACCAGGTCGGACACGATCGGCCGCTTCTGGTTGAACGTCAAACCGAACACCTGGCCCGGGTTGGCGCGGGTGACGAGATCGTACTGCGCCTGCAGGGTGTCGACGTCGCTCGGCTGCACGCTGCTGATCGCGTCGAGCTGCCCGGACTGCAGGCTGCCGGTGCGGACGCTCGCCTCGGGTACGACCTGGAACGTGACCTTCGACAGGTGCGCCGCTCCGGAGCCGCGGGCTGCGGGACCCCAGTCGTAGTCCTTTCGCTTCGTCAGGATCGTGGACGTGTTCTTCGTGTACGACTGCAGCGTGAACGGTCCGGTGCCGATCACGGCCTTCCCGTCGGCGCGGTCGTCGAACGGGGTCTCGGTCGTCTTCGGGGCGACGATGCCGAGGGCGACCGACGACGTGGCGTTCGGGAACGCGGCGTTCGGCGCCCCGAAGTCGACCTCGACCGTGTCGTCGTCGACGACCTTCGTCCCCTCGTAGCCGGAGAAGTACGCGGCGGCCGTGCTCGATGCGCCGGCCGAGGCGATGTCGTCGAAGGTGTCCTTGACGGCCGTCGCGTCGAACGCGGTACCGTCCGAGAACGTGACACCGGAGCGCAGGTCGAACGTGAACGCCGTGGCGTCGTCGTTCGCCGAGTACTTCGTCGCGAGCCACGGCTTGAGCGAGCCGTCGGACGGGTCCTGCCAGAGCAGCGAGTCGACGAGCTGCCGGGTGATCGCGAACGTGTCGTTGCCGGCACCCGTGCCCGCCGGGTTGAGCGTGATCGGGTCGTTCGCGATGGCGTAGGTGAGCGAGCCGCCGTCGACGGGCTTCGACGACGAGGACGTCGACGCGGTACCGCCCGACGAGCAGCCCGCCATGACCAGGGCAGCCGCGGTGCCGGCCGCGATCGCGGCTACCAGACGGAACGGGGTGCGGTGGGTGGTCATGAGACTCCTTCAGTGGTGGGGACGCGCCGGGATCGTCCCGGGATCGCGTCGAGCAGTGCGCGCGTGTACTCGTGCTGCGGGTCGTGCAGCACCTGCGCCACGTCGCCGTGCTCCACGACGCGGCCGCCCCGCAGGACGGACACCTCGTGCGCGATGCGACGGACGACGGCGAGGTCGTGCGAGATGAACAGGTAGGAGACGCCGAGCGTCGACTGCAGCTCCGCGAGCAGGTCGAGGATCTGCGCCTGGACGGACACGTCGAGTGCGGAGACGGGTTCGTCGAGGACGATGAACGACGGGTCGAGTGCGAGCGCGCGGGCGATCGCCACACGCTGCCGCTGTCCGCCGGACAGCTCCGCCGGTCGACGACCGAGCACGGACGACGGCAGCGCGACGAGGTCGAGCAACTCCGCCGCCCGAGCCGTACGGGACCGCCGGGTGCCGATGCCGAAGGCCGCGAGCGGGTCCGCGATCACCGCCCCCACCGACAGCCGCGGGTGCAGCGCCGCGTACGGGTTCTGCTGCACGATCTGCGCCTGCCGCCGGTACGCCCGCAGCGCCGCGCCGCGGGCTCCGCCCACGTCGGCACCGTCGAAGCGCACGCTGCCGGCGTCCGGGCGTTCGAGCCCGAGCACGAGCCGCGCGGTGGTCGACTTGCCCGACCCCGACTCCCCCACCAGCGCGAGCGTGCGGCCCCGCGGGACGGTCACGTCGACGCCGTCGACGGCGGTCACGCGGTCGAAGGACTTCCGCAGTCCGGTCGCGACGACGAGTGGGTCGGGGCGGACGGACGGGAGGTGGGCCCCCTCGGGCCGGTTCCGGCCGGCCGCGGAGCCTGCGGAGCGGCCGGCCGGCCGAGCCCGCGGGGACGGCTCGCGTCCCACGGACGCGGTCACGTCGTCGAGACTGGGCGCCGCTGCGATCAGGGCGCGCGTGTACGGCTCGCGGGGTGCGCCGAGCACCTCGGCCGGGGTGCCCTGCTCGACGATCCGCCCCTCGGACATCACGACGATGCGGTCGGCCCGGTCGGCGGCGACCCCGAGGTCGTGCGTGATGAACAGCACGCTCGTGCCCCGTTCGGCGACGAGCCCGTCCAGGTGGTCGAGGATCGTCCGCTGCACCGTGACGTCGAGCGCACTCGTCGGTTCGTCCGCGACGAGCAGCTCCGGGTCGCCGATCAGGGCGATCGCGATGAGCACACGCTGCCGCATGCCGCCGGACAGCTCGTGCGGGTACTGCCGCGCACGGAGCTCAGGACGGTCGATGCCGGCCCGGCGGAGCTCCTCGACGGCACGCTCCCGGGCCTCGGCACCGGTGGCGAGCCCGTGGATCCGGAGCACCTCGGCGACCTGGGTGCCGATCCGCGTCACGGGGTTGAGCGACACCGTCGGGTCCTGCGGCACGAAGCCGATCCGGACGCCGCGCACGGACCGTACCTGGCGGTCGGTCGCGGTGACCAGGTCGAGGTCCCCGGAACCGTCGGCCGCCCCGGAGAGCCGCACCGTGCCTCCCGTCAGGTCCGCCGCTGCGGGCAGGAGCCGGAGGACCGCGTGCGCCGTCGTCGACTTGCCCGAACCGGACTCGCCGACGATGGCGACGCGCTCGCCGCGGCCGACCTCGAGCGAGACGCCGTGCAGCGCGGTGCGCGCGCTGCTGCCGCGACCGTAGGTGACGGTCAGGTCTCGGATGCTGAGCAGGCTCATCGGACGGCCCTCCGTTCGGTGTCGAGCGCGCGGGCGACGCGGTTGCCGGCGAGCACCGTGACGGCGATCACCAGGCCGGGGATGGTCGTGAGCCACCACGAGGACGCGATGAAGTCGCGGCCGGTGGCGACGAGGGAACCCCACTCGGGCTGCGGCGGCTGCGCGCCGTAACCGAGGAAGCTCAGGCTGGAGACGGCGAGGATCGCGGTGCCGAACTCGAGCGCGGCGAGCACCACGACGGGCCCGGACGCGTTCGGCAGCACGTGCACGAGCAGGACGCGCCACCAGCGGTTGCCGTTCGCGCTCGCGGCCTCGACGTACGGCGCGGTGCGGACACGGACGACCTCGGAGCGCATGATGCGGGCGATCGTGGCGATGCTCGCGACGCCGACCGCCACCGCGACGTTCACGGTGCCGAAGCCGAGCACGGTGACGATCGTCAACGAGAGCAGCAGGCTCGGGATCGCCAGCAAGACGTCGGCCACGCGCATCAGCACGGCGTCGACGACCCCGCCGATGAAGCCGGCGACGAGCCCGACGAGCGAGCCCCCGACCAGCCCGATGACGATCGCGAAGACCGCGGCCTGCAGCGTGAGCGCAGTGCCGTGCACGACGCGCGCGTAGAGGTCGCGGCCGAGCTGGTCGGTGCCGAACCAGTGCGCCATGTCCGGAGCGGAGAGCTTGGCTGCGGGGTCCGCGGCGAGCGGGTCGTGGTGGGTGAGGGCTCCGGGCAGGAGCGCGGCGAGGACGACGAGGGTGAGCCAGACGAGGGCGACGGTGAGCGTCGGGCGGGCGACGAGTGCACGGAGCGCTGTCGTGGTGCCGCCGGGGACGCGGTCGGTGGCGGGCGACGCGGGGCGGCCGATCGCCAGCTGGGTGGTCTCGGTCATGCGGGGACCGCCTTCGGTTCGGTGGCGCTGGACGGGGTGGTGCCGGGCGGGGTCGCGCCGGACGGGCTGGCGCCGGGCGTCCCGCCGGGCGTCGCGCCCGGTGTCCCGCCGTCCTGGTCGCGGAGCTTCCGACGGCTGCCGGCGACGACGACGCGCGGGTCGAGCAGCGGGTACACGAGGTCGACGACCAGGTTCACCACGACGAAGATCGCGGCGGCGAGCAGCACGGTGCCCTGCACGACGGGGATGTCCTGCTGCTGCACGGCGGTGGCGGTGACCCGGCCGAGGCCCGGACGGGAGAACACCGTCTCGGTGACGACGGTGCCGGAGAACAGCTGCCCGACGATGAGTCCCGTCACGGTGAGCGCGGGCAGCGCAGCGTTCTTGAGCGCGTGCCGGAGCTGCACCCGCCACCGCCCGGCACCCTTGGCGTACGCGGTGTCCACGTGCGGCTCGCGGAGGGTCTGGAAGAGGGACTTCGACAGCAGCTGGGCGATCGTGGCACCGGTCGGCAGCGCCAGGGTGATCGCCGGCAGGACGACCGACGCTGGGCCCTCGCCACCGAACGCCGGGAACACGTGCAGCCCGAACGAGAACCACTGCACCAGCAGCAGCGCGAACCAGAACCCGGGGACCGCGACGCCGATCGGGGGCAGCTGGAGCAGGAACTGGCCGAGGGCTCGGTTCCGGGTCCACGTCGCCAGGACCGCGATCCCGCCGCCGAACACGATCGCGAGCACGAGGCCGGCGACCGCGATCTGGGCGGTCGGCGCGATCGCTTCGCCGATGACGTCGGCGACCGGTCGACCGACCCCGATCGAGCGGCCGAGGTCGCCGGTGAGCAGGGCGCCGAGGTGCTGGACGTACTGCACGAGCACCGGCTGGTCGAGGCCGTACTGGTGCCGGAGCGCGTCGAGCTGCGCCGCCGTGACGTCGGTGGCGTCCGGACCGACCATGATGCGGGCCGGGTCGCTCGGCAGCACGTAGAGGACGAAGAACGAGATGGTCCACGCCGCCCAGAGCACGAGCACGGCCTGGCCGATGCGGGAGAGCACGTAGCGGGTCATGCAGCCACCGTCGTCCGGGCGCGCGTCCACCCGAGCGCCGGTGCGACCTTCGCCACGACGTCCGAGACGATCTGCTCGTACTCGTCACCGGCGAACTCGTAGGGCAACTCGATCCGGAACTCGTCGACCTCGGCCAGCGTGGCGTCGTGCACGAGCTGCTCGACGATCTGCTCGGCGGGCCCCACCAGGTCGGCGGAGAACAGGGTCCGCCGCGGTCCCTGGGGCGCGGTCTGCCGTGCGAGACGGGACTCGTACCAGGTGCGGTACCGCTCGCGCGAGACCCGGTCGGCCGAGTCGGTCGGTACGACGCACCGGCCCCAGGCCACGCGGGGCGTTCGCCCGGTCGGCAGCGCGGCGCGGTACGCCGCGAGCTGGCTCCGCTGGGCGGTGCCGTAGTCGTCGGTGCCTTCGCCCGAGGTCAGGTTGCCGAGCAGCAGGTTGAGCCCGGAACTGCCGGCGAAGGAGGCCGACCGCAGCGACCCGCCGCCGTACCAGACCCGGTCGACCAGACCCGGTGCGTAGGGCTGCAGCCGGGGGCGCTGGACGTTCCCGGGGCTCTGGATGACGGTGTCGTCCGCGCCGAGGAACGCGCCGCGCAGGTTCTCCACGAACCGGGAGACCCGCCCGTACCCACGGTCGAACGCGCGCCAGTCGCCGTCGAACACCAGGTCGCCGAGGATCTCGGCGTGCGGCGAGCCGGTGGACAGGCCGACCTGCAGTCGACCGTGCGCCAGGACGTCGGCGAGGGAGAAGTCCTCGGCCAGGCGGAAGGGACTCTCCCACCCGATCGGCACGACGGCGACGCCGAGCTCGATGGCGGTGGTGCGCTGCGACGCCGCGGCCAGGAAGACCGCGGCCGAGCCGATGCCGTGCTCGAGGTGCCGGTGCCGGACCCAGGCGCCGTCGACGCCGAGCCGCTCGGCCGTGGCGAAGAGGTCGAGGGTGGCCTCGAGACCGTCGACGGGGGCGTCGTCCTCGAAGTTGCCGGGGACGAGTATCGCCAGGCTGGAGACCGTCACGCGAGCACCCCGGCGGACGCTGCCGCACGCGCCGGACCCGCCGCAGCGGCCGTGCGTGCGGCGGCCGAACGGTCCCGGATCGTGCCGGGCAGGTCCAGCGTCTGCCGGAGGGTCGCACCCTCGTCGTACGACTCCCGGTACACCCCGCGTTCCTGCAGCAGCGGCACGACCGTGTCGACGAACTCGTCGAGGCCGTACGGGTTGGTGTGCGGCACGACGACGAACCCGTCGGTGGCGCGCTCCTGCACGTACCGGTCGATCTCGGCGGCGATGTGCGACGCCGTCCCGACGAACCCGCCGCGGGTCGAGACCCGGATGACGAGGTCGCGGATGGACAGGTGCTCGGCCTCGGCGAGGTCCCGCCAGGACCGCACAAGCGCGGGGACGTCGCGGGTGTGCCGTGCGCGCCCGCGGGTGATCGCGGTGCCTTCGTAGTCTGGCTCGATCGTCGGCAGCGGGCCGTCGACGTCGTACGACGACAGGTCACGGTTCCAGACCTGCTCGAGGAACGCGATCGCCGTGGCCGGGCTGACCTGGGCGCGACGGACGGCGTTCGACCGTTCTTCGGCGTCCTCCGCCGACGACCCGATCACGAACGTCGCGCCGGGCAGGATCTGCAGCTCGTCCTTCGACCGTCCGACCCGTTCGAGCCGCTCGGTCACGTCGCGGTAGAACGCCTGCGCGTCGTCGAACTCGGTGTGCAGCGAGAAGATGACCTCGGCGTTCGTGGCGGCGAGGTCGCGCCCCTCGTCGGAGTCACCGGCCTGCACGATCACCGGGTGCCGCTGCGGACTGCGGGGCACCGGGAACGTGCCGGTGACGTCGAACTGCGGACCGTGGTGGTCGACGTCGCGGATGCGCGACCGGTCGGCGAACACGCCGTCCGCCAGCGCGCCGACCGCGGCGATGCCGGCGACGACGGCGTCGGGCTGCCACGAGTCCCAGAGTTCGCGGGACAGCGCGATGAACTCGGCGGCGCGCGTGTACCGGTCGGCGTGGTCGAGGAACCCGCCGCGGCGGAAGTTCGCGCCGTGGAACGCGTCCGAGCTCGTCACGACGTTCCAGCCGGCGCGGCCGTCGGTCAGGTGGTCGAGCGTGGCGAGCTGCTTCGCGAGCTCCACGGGCTCGTTGAACGTCGTCTGCAGGGTGCCGACCAGCCCGATGTGGTCGGTGACCCCGGCCAGGGCAGCCAGGACCGCGAGGGTGTTCGGACGCCCGACCACGTCGAGGTCGTGGACGCGGCCCTTCTGCTCGCGGAGCCGCAGGCCCTCGGCGAGGAACAGGAAGTCGAAGAACCCACGCTCCGCGTTGCGGGCGAAGTGCTCGAACGACGAGAACGCGATCTGGCTCTCGGCGCGGTCGTCGCTCCAGATGGTGGTGTTGTTGACGCCTGGGAAGTGGGCGGCGAGGTGGACCTGACGCTTGGTGCTCATGCTGAGACCCCCGAGGGAACTGGACCGGTGACGGACGGACGGGCGTACCGGCTGACCGCCGGGGCGATGCCGAGCCGCGTGCGCAGGTCGGCGGTGGGACGGGACGCCACGTCGGCGCGGAGCCCGGCCGTGACGAGGGCGGGGACGAGCTGCCTGGCGATGGCGGTGCTGTCGATCGGGATGCGCAGCGGGCGGAGCCGGACGCCGGCGAAGCCGAGGCCCCGCAGGTCCCCGATCAGCGACACGAGTTCGGGCACCGTCGTCGCGAGCACGGACGTGTCCGAGCCGGAGCCGACGGCGTACGGGGTGCCGGCAGCGGCGTCGAGCGCGGCGAGCTCGTCGGCCGCGGCAGCGGTCGACGACCCGATCAACACCGCGAGGTCGGCGAGGACCGGGCGACGGACGTCCGACCCGGCCACCTGCTCGAGGTGACGGACCTCGTCCAACAGGTCCAGCGCCTCCCGGCCCTGGTACCCGGGCGTGACGAGCACGACGTCCGCAGCGTCGACGGCGAACGCCGCTGCGTCGGCGCGGTGGGCCAGGGCGAAGACCGGCGGGCGCCCCTGCGGCGACCGCGGCACGATCGACGCGCCGTGGACGGACAGGTGACGGCCCGCGTACTCGGCGTTGTGGATCCGGTCGCGGTCGATGAAGCGGCCGGTCGTGACGTCGCGGATGATCGCGTCGTCGTCCCAGCTGTCCCAGAGGCGGGAGACGACCTCCGCCGCCTCGCGGGCCTCGTCGAACAGCGTGGCCACGTCGTCGCCGCCGGGTCGACGGCCGAACAGGGCCGATTCGCGGGGCGTCGGGCTCACCTGGATCCGCCACCCGGCTCGCCCCAGCGAGACGTGGTCGAGGGTCTGGAGGCCCGTGGCGACGTGGAACGGTTCAGTGTGCGTCACCGAGACGGTCGGCACCAGACCGACGGCGCGGGTCGCGGGGGCGACCGCGTTCGCGACGAGGAGGGCGTCGAGGCGTCCGACGACGGTCGTGGTGTCGAGGTCGTCCGCCGCGTCCACCGGGCCGGCGGTGAACGAGTCCTCGATGGTGACGGCGTCGATGCCGAGTCGGTCCTGCTCGACGACGACGTCGCGCCAGTGCCGGAGGCTCGACAGGCGCTGCGCGGCCGGGCCGGCGACGCGCCAGGCGGCGGGGTGCCAGCCGGCGCCCTGCAGCGCGGTGACGAGGGTGGTGCGATCGGGCACGGCAGTCCTCCTAGTGGGTGTGCGCAGCGTCGGCGGCGGGGGTCGCGTCGGCGCCGAACTTGAAGCCGAGGCGGCCGTGCGCGAACCCGCCGCCGGCGCGGATGGCCGTCGCGACCCAGGCGGCCTCGGCGAGTTCGGCCTCGGTCGCTCCGGCCGTCACAGCGCGCTGGCTGTGGCCGTCGATGCAGTAGACGCACTGCGTGGTGATGCCCACGGCGAGGGCGATGAGCTCCCGGTACTTCAGCGGGATCGCGCGGCCCTCGGCCTGGAACACCGACTCGTCGAACTGGACGAAGGCCTTGAGGATGTCCGGGGTCTGCTGCTTGTAGACCTTCGTGAAGGTCTTGTCCTGCTCCCGGTCGAGGTAGTCGGTCATGACGGCGACGCTAGGGCGGTCCGGGCCCCGAGGCGACGGGTGTTGCGGACCGTGAACGACGGAGTCGTCATGTGACACGAGTGGTGGTGCCGCGTGTCACACGACGTCATGTGGTGCCGAGTGTCGGTGCCGGGTTTCGGTGTGGTGCGAGGTTCCGTACGCGGTGCGAGGCCGCGCGGGTCGCACGGACTCCGGAACCTCGCACCGTTCGGCGCCGACCTCGCACGGTGCGAGGTCAGGCCCGCGCGCGGCAGGTCGCCGCAACGCGGGGCAAAGGAGCGCGACCGAACGTCACACGGCGCACAGACGACCTCACCACACGATGCGGGCGAACTCCTCGCGCAGCCGTCGGGCCCGGCCCGGGTTGACCTGCTCGACCCACCCGATGCGCCCGAGCAGGTGCGCCCGGAACTCCGGATGTCCCGCGCGGTTCTGGGAGGCCGGCCCGTGCACCACGGCGTTGTGCAGGATGGCGTGCAGCCGGTCGACCTCGCGGCGCCCGGGCGAGGTGCGGTCGTTGACGACGACGCCCGTGACCGACTGCCGGACCCCGCGGCGCCGCACCCGGGTCTTCGACGGGTTGAGCCGGTGTCCCTGCTCGGTCACGATCCGGTCGACGCCCCGCAGGAACGCGTCCGGCCGTGCGGCGAGCCGCTCACCACCACTGAAGGTCAGGTCGTCGGCGTACCGGGTGTAGACCGCGTCGACGGCACCGGCCCACCCGGTCAGTCGGGCGTCGAGGTGCCGCAACGAGGTGTTCGCGAGTGCCGGCGAGGTCGGTGCGCCCTGCGGCAGGTGTGCCGTCGCCAACGCCTGGCGCAGCGCGTGGCGTTCCTCCGGCGAACCGCCCGCGGGCATCGCCGAGAGCACGTGCACGGGGACCCGGTGCGTGCAGAGCCCGGTCAGCACGTGCGCGAGCGGCTCGGCGAACCCGGCGGCGCGGAAGACGCCGTACACCGTCGGGGCGCTGATGCTCGCGAAGAACGCGGTGAGGTCGGCCGTGACCACGACCTGCTGCGAGGTGTGCTCGGCAGCTCCCGTGACGACGCTCCGCCCCGCGACGAAGCCGTGCGCCGCGTCGTGCACCGGCAGGAGCGTCAGCAGTTCGTCGAGGACCGTGCGCTGTGTGCGCCGGAGCATGTTCATCGGCTTCTCCAGCAGGCGCGGCGCACGACCGGGTCGGGTGATCCACTCGTGCCGGTAGTGGTGGAGCGGACTCGCGGGTCCCTGGCGCCGGTTCCACGCGCGGGTGTCGGCGAGCCAGAGCAGCCGGCCGACGGTGAGGTCGAGCGCCCGGGCGAGTTCGGGCAGGGTGTCGACGAGCAACGGGCTGGCGGTCTCCGGACGGGCGCGCACCGCGGTGGCCCGGCGTACCAGGACACGCACCGGCCGGCTGGCCTCGCGTGACCGGTGCAGTGCGACGAGCCGCGGGGCGGCGGCGAGCACGGCGGCGAGCTGTCGCGGGGCGTCGACGGGCGGCCGCGGGTAGGCCTCGAGCGCGGCGGCGACCGCGAGCCCGACGTACGCGCGCTCGACGCCGACGACGACGTACCCGACCGCGGTCAGGTCGTCTGCGGCCCAGTGTTCGGCGGTCAGGAAGGCGTCCGCCAGCGCCGCGGTGACGACGGCGAGGGGCGTGGGGTTCCCGGAGGACCTGTCGGTGCCTCCGTGCAGCGTCGCGCGCGGAGCGCGCTCGCCTGCTCGGGGCGTGTCGTCCTGCTGGTCCTGCGTGCCCCGGGGTGACCCCGGAGAGGTCGACGCGTCACGCGCGCCGGCCGCCTCCCCCGGGAACTCCACGCGCTCACCCTACGGCGACGCGGTGACACCCGACACCGTCCCCGCGGAACACCAGCGGTCCGTGCCAGGATCGCCGGATGGTCTCGTACTTCCTGACCCACGCCGAGGTCGTCGTGGAACCCGCCGAGCCGATCGAGTCGTGGGGGCTCTCCGCCGAGGGACGCGCACGCGCAGCGCGGTCGGGTCCGCTGGCCTGGGAGCCGGGCGTCCGGACACTCGTGTCGAGCACGGAGCGCAAGGCCGTCGAGACCGCCGAGCTGCTCGGGGCCGCGGTCGGGCTCGTGCCCGCGCAGGATCCCCTGCTCGGCGAGATCGACCGCAGTGCGACCGGCTACCTACCGCCGGCCGAGTTCGACGGGGTCGTCGACCGGTTCTTCGCGGAGCCGACCCGATCGGTCCGCGGATGGGAGCGGGCCGTCGACGCCCAGGCCCGCATCGTCGCAGCAGTCCGGCGGCTCACGACCGAGAGCGACGTGACGATCGTGTCGCACGGTGCCGTCGGGGCGCTCCTGCTCGCCGACCTGACCGGCGTACTGGTGTCACGGGCGCTCGACCAGCCCGGCATGGGCAGCGTGTTCGCCTTCGATCCGCAGGCCTGGCGGGCGACGAGCACCTGGCAGCGCGTCCCCTCAGGCTGAGGCGGGCGCCGACCGCCGACGCCGATCGACACCGTGGACGTCGCACGACATCGGCCCTGTCGCTCCCGCGCGGCTGCAACGACCCGCGAGCGCAACGAACGACGTCCTCGACGTCGTACGACATCGAGGACGTCGTTCGTTGCGCGGCGGCGGGGTCAGGCGGGCAGGCGCTCCCCCGCCTCGACCGCGACGTCGAGCCGGTTCTCGGCCGGGGGCAGCGGGCAGGTCGCGTGCGCGGTGTAGGCGCACGGCAGGTTCGTCGCCCGGTTGAAGTCGATCGTCGTCGCCCCGGCGGCGTCCGGCGCGGCGATGTCCAGGCTCCGGTTCGCGGCGTAGGTCGTGACGCCGCTGGTGCGGTCGGTGAACAGGACGTGCAGGCCGTCGCCGTGCCCGTTGAACGCGAGCAGCGACCGCGGCCCGTCGAGGTCGAAGGTGAGGACGCCGGGGGCTGCGTACACGTGCTGCAGCCCGTCGACGACCGAGCCCACGGTGACCTCGCGGGGTTCGTCGAACGGTTCGAAGTGCGCGTCGACGACGAACCGGTCCGACGGCTCGTACGTCGGGGTGCCGGGGTACTCGGTCCGGGTCGCGTTGCCCGGGTGGCGTGGGCGGATGACGTCGCTGCCGCCACGGCGGGCGACCTCGACCACGACGGTCTCGTCGCCGTCCTGCCACACGACGTTCGTGCTCGACCGTTCGGCCAGGGGTCCGAAGCGGTGTGTCCCGGTGACCTGCTGTCCGTCGACCGTGATCGTCTCGCCGTCGGCGAGCTCGACGACGGGGCCGTCCTCGCCGGTCGACCAGGTGCCGGGGGCGTCGTCGAACCGTTCGGGCGTCGCGGTGAGCCACCGGATGCTCGTGATGGCGAGGAAGCCGTGCTCGCTCGCCCGTGCCCGCTCGTGGTCCTCGTGCCAGGCGGTCCACCCGGCGACGAAGTCGGATGCGGTCGGCGTCGTCGTGCTCATGCCCCCGACGCTACGGCGTCCCCGCGGTCGACGCGCCGCAGCCGTCGCACGGCGTCACGCGTGCGTCGCAGGCGCACCGATCCGACGTCCTGATCGGCACAGACGCCCTGGACGCTCCCGCTCACCAGGGGTGGGCGATGCTGCGGAGGTGCACCGGGCCTCCCGGTCGACGCCCCGCACCGACGCCGACACCGCGGTCGACGGCAGTCGGCACGGCGAGGTCGGCCTGCAGCACGGCGCAGGCCGCTCCGCGGGCCACCGACGCCTCGCCGAAGGCGGTGGCCTCGACGGTCGGGAACGGCCCGTGCGGCAGGCGGACGGCGAGCCGCTCCCGGACGGCCGCGATGAAGACGTCGCCGCCGGCGAGGGCGGCGCTGCCCCCGATCGCGACGCGCGGCACGTCGAGCAACTCGACGACGTGGGCGAGGGCGGATCCGAGGGCGGCTCCGGCCTCGGCGACCAGCGGTGCCGCGGACGGCGTCGCGCAGAGCCGCTCGAATGCCTGCCGGACGTCAGTGGCACGGTCGAGCGGGATGCCCGTGGGGAGCAGACCGGCGGCGATCCCGCGGCGGACCTGCTGCAGGGGCTGGCACGCTTCCCACACCTCGGTCCAGCGGCCGTGCGCCTCGACCGGCATGCCACCGAACTCCCCGGCGTTGCCGGTCGCGCCACGGACCACCTCGCCCGAGGCGACCGTCGCGGCGCTGATGCCGTGGCCGAGGAAGACCGACACCAGGTCGTCGGCGCCGGCAGCGGCCCAGACCTCGCCGAGGGCGCTCGCGACACCGTCCTTCTCCAGGTGCACGGACAGACCGGTCCGAGCGGCGAGTTCGCCGGTGACGGGCAGTTCCCACCAGGCCGGCAGCTGCGCGGGAGTGCCCATCCGTATGCCGGCGGGGTCGATCGGGCCGGGGACGGCGAGCCCGATGCCGGCGGGTACGGGAACGCTCGGACGCGCGCCGCCGCGGACGCGCTGCACGGCCGCCGCCATCGTGTCGAGCGTCCGCGCCGGGTCGTCCGTCGCGTCCAGGTCGACGTGCTCGACGGCCAGCACCGCGCCGGTCAGGTCGGTGCGGACGACGACGAGGTGCGCCGGGTCGAGGTGGACCCCGATCGCCGACCGTGACCGTGCGACGACCCCGAGCCGTCGCCCACCGCCGGGGACCTCGCGCACCAGCCCCGCTGCGACGAGCCCGACCGCGATGTTGGACACCGTCTGGGCGCTCAGCCCGGTGGCGCGCATCAGTTCGGCGCGTGCGGAGGGGCCCCGTCGGCGGATGAGATCGAGGACGAGCGCACGGTTCTGGACGCCGACGCGCGCGAGGTTCGTGCCACCCGTTCTGCTCTGCACCACGGTGTCACGAAGGGGTTGACGAGGCTCGGACATGGTCCCTAGCATTTCTGGTCATACGAATTTGTCAATCAATTGGATTGAATCCGCGACGGAGCGATCGGTTCGCCCGTCCGGCGACGAGTTCACCCGTGCCACACCGGCGTGGCACGGGGTCGGAAGGGACGCTCGTGACGACGACCGCACGATCCGGGACAGCAGCTCCACCGCGGACGCTCCAGGGCGGAGACGCCACCGTCCGACGACGGCCACGCGAGAAGCACCCGTGGACCCCGGCCGAGAAACGCCGGCTGCGCGTCGGCATCGCGTTCATCTCGCCGTGGATCCTCGGCGTGCTCGTGTTCATCGCCTACCCCCTGATCTACTCGTTCGCGATCAGCCTGACCCGGTACTCGGGCATGGCCGACATCACCTGGGTCGGGTTCGCCAACTACGTCGCCGCGTTCATCGACCCGCTCGTGCACACCGCGGTCGGCAACACCCTGTTCTACGCCGTGATCGCGGTGCCCGTCGGGATCGTCATCGCCATCGTGATCGCGATCGCGATGAACCAGGACGTCCGCGAGATCGGCTGGTACCGGACGGCCCTCTACATCCCCTCGCTCATCCCGACCTTCGCGCTGGCGTTCATCTTCGTGGTGCTCGTCAACCCGCAGACGGGCATCGTCAACCAGGTCATGAAGCTCGTCGGGATCCCGGCGACGAACCTGCTCGGCGACCCGACGACGGCGAAGCTCGTCATCGTCGCGCTCGCCCAGATGGGCGCCGGCAACGCGGCGTTGATCTTCCTCGCGGGGCTGCGCGGGATCCCGAAGACCCTGTACGAGGCGGCCCGCGTCGACGGGGCCGGCCCGGTCCGGCAGTTCTTCGCGCTGACCCTGCCGCTGCTCTCGCCCGTGATCCTGTTCAACCTGATCACCGGCATCAGCAACGGCCTGCAGGTCTTCACCGAGGCGTACGTGATCTCGTCCGGCACCGGAGGACTCGGCAGCCCGGACAACGGGACGTTGTTCTACATGCTCTACCTCTACAAGAACGCGTTCAGCTACGCGCAGCTCGGGTTCGCCAGCGCCATGGCGGTGCTGCTGTTCCTGGCCGGCATGATCCTGTCCGGGCTCGTGTACTGGCTGTCCAAGCGCTTCGTCAACTACGACGTGACCGGGGAGTGACCGATGACACTGCGCACTGAACGCCACCCGGACCGCGACACGGTCACCTCGTCGATCGAGTCCGTCCGGCCCCGTGGCCGCAAGGGTGCCGATGACCGCTCCCGCAACGCCGACGGCTCGATCCGCTCGCCGTGGTCGTCCGTCCTCGCCCGCGTGCTCCTCATCGCGATGAGCCTGCTGTTCCTCATCCCGATCTACTGGATGGTCATCTCGGCGCTGAAGGGCAACTCCGAACTCGGCGCCTTCCCGCCCACGTGGTTCCCGCAGTGGCTCGACTGGTCGAACTTCGGCAAGGCGATCGACGCGATGCCGTTCTTCACGTTCTTCCGGAACACGCTCGTCATCACGGTCTGCGTCACCCTGTTCTCGATGGTGTCGAACCTCGTGATCGCCTACGGGTTCGCGTGCCTCGAGTGGCGCGGCCGCGACAAGGTGTTCTACGTCGTGCTGGCGACGCTGTTCATCCCGTTCCCGGTCACGCTCATCCCGATGTTCGACCTGTACGCCCGACTCGGCTGGATCAACACCTTCCTGCCGCTCATCGTGCCGAGCCTGTTCGGGTCCGCGTTCTACGTGTTCCTGCTCCGGCAGTTCCTGCTGCAGATCCCGAAGGACCTGCTCAACGCGGCGCGGATGGACGGTGCGTCCGAGTGGGGCATCCTCTGGCGGATCGTGTTCCCGCAGGCGCGGGCGGCACTCGTCACGGTGGGGATCTTCGCGGCGGTGGGTGCCTGGAACGACTTCCTGGGACCGCTCATCTACCTGCAGGACGAGAACGTGCAGACGCTGTCCATCGGGCTGCAGATCTTCCGCCTCAACAACTCGCAGGACTTCCAGTTCAACCAGCTGATGGCGGCATCGGTGCTCATCATCCTGCCGCTCGTGGTCCTGTTCTTCGTGTTCCAGCGGACGTTCATCAAGGGCGTCCAGATCGGGAGCTTCAAGTGAGCAGCGCATTCGACCGACGGACGTTCCTGCGCGGTGCGGCCGCGACCGGTGGGGCGGGCGCCCTCGCGCTCCTCGCCGCATCGTGCGCCTCCGGTTCGAGTGGCCGGAGCAACCCGAACCAGGTCACGATCTGGGGTGTCACGGGCACGTTCGTGCCGTTCCAGACGAAGGTCATCAAGGACTTCAACAAGGTCCACCCCGAGGTCGACGTCAAGGTCAACGTCGTGCCGTCGCAGGGCACCGGCGACGCAACGAGCATCATCACCGCCGTCCGCGGCGGCACCGCCCCCGACCTGTGGCTCCTCGACCGGTTCAGCGCGGCGCAGTACGCGGCGATCGGGCTGATCGAACCGATCGACGACATGATCGACCAGTTCGAGGACCAGCCGAAGGACGAGTTCCTGGCGCAGTGGCTCGGGTTCACGATCGGTGAGGTCAGCTACCAGGGCAAGACCTACGGACTCCCCCACGACACCGACGCCCGCGGCATGTTCGTGAACCGGAAGATGCTCACCGGTGCCGGGATCGACCCGGACGAGTTCGACTGGGAGCACAACGGCCCGGTGGGCATGGACCGGATGTGGGACGTCAGCGAACGCATCACGAAGAAGTCCGGCGGCAACTACACCCACATGGGACTGCTCCCCTGGTACGGCGAAGGCTGGCCGTTCACGTGGGGGCTCGGCCTCGGTGCGTCGTACTTCGACCAGCAGGACTCGAAGATGACGATGGACTCGGCAAGCGTCCGGAGCATCTTCGAGTTCTACGAGGACTGGGCGAAGCGGTACGGCTACAAGGACGCCGACACCTTCATCGCGACCTACGAGCCGACCGGGCACCCGCCGGGACAGACCGCGTTCATGGCGGACCGGATGGCGTTCATGGTCAGCGTCCCCTCGACCATCCAGACCTTCGACAACTACGGCCCGAAGGACCTCGACTGGGGCACCGCGTACCTGCCGACCCAGCAGGACGGCGGCGACAAGTACACGTGGTCCGGTGGCTTCGCGCTGTGCGTCCCGAAGGGCTCGAAGAAGAACAGGGCCGTGTGGGAGCTCATGAAGTACTTCACGAGCAAGCAGGGCCAGGAGACCTACATGGTGCCCGCGACGAGCGTGCCGTCGAACATCGCCGCGCTCAAGGACCCGAAGGGCTCCGCGAAGTCGATCCGCTTCTTCACCGAGTCGATCGGCGCGTCCACCTGCCGTCCGCCGCTGCCCGTCGGCGGCGCGTGGTGGGACTCCCTCGCCGACGCGCGGTCGAGCGTCCTGCTCGGCACCGCGAGTCCACAGGAAGCCGTCGAGCGGGCACAGGCCCGCGTCGACCCGATGATGCAGACCTACTCGCCGTTCAAGTTGCCGAAGGACTACGACAAGGTCCGGATCTGACCAGGAACGCTCTGTCCGTCCACACGAAAGGAACACACATGCCCTCCACCCCCTTGCGCGTCGCCGTCCTCGGCTTCTGGCACGTCCACGCCGGCGACTACGCCCAGCAGACCCTCGACCACCCCGGCACCGAGCTCGTGGCCGTCTGGGACGACGACGCCGAGCGCGGCCGCGCGGGCGCCGAACGGTTCGGCGTCGAGTACACCGACGACCTCGACGCACTGCTCGCCCGGGACGACGTCGACGCCGTCACCGTCACGACCTCGACCGACGTCCACCGCGACGTCATCGTCCGTGCCGCGACGGCGGGCAAGCACGTCTTCACCGAAAAGCTGCTCGCCCCCACGGTCGAGGAGTGCGACGAGGTCATCGCCGCCTGCGACACCGCCGGCGTCGCGCTCGTGGTCTCGCTGCCGCGGCTGTACCACGGGTACACCGCCGCGATCCGGCGCGAGCTCGACACGGGCCGCCTCGGCGACGTCACGTACTCGCGCGTCCGGCTCTCGCACGACGGCGCCGTGGCCCCCTGGCTGCCGGAGCGCTTCTTCGACCCGGCGACCGCGATCGGTGGCGCACTCACCGACCTCGGCTGCCACCCCGTCTACTTGACGCAGCTGTTCCTCGGATCCCACCCGGACACCGTCGAGGCCGTCTACCGCTCGTTCACCGGCCGCCCGGTCGAGGACCACGCCGTGGTCACCGTCGGCTACGCCTCGCAGGCGATCGGCGTCATCGAGGCCGGCTTCGTCGCGGGCACCCCGTTCACGATCGACGTGGCCGGCACCAGGGGCTGGCTCGCCTACTCCGACCGGGAGGCCCGGCTCACCGCCGGCGGACCGGCCTACGGCGACGAGACGGTCACCCTCGACGTCCCCGCCGACACCCAGGACGCCTTCGGCCAGTGGGTGGACCACGTCACCGCCGGCACACGTGCCGACGACAACCTCGCCCGCGCCGTCGACCTCACCCGGCTGGTGGTCGCCGCCAACGACGCCGCGAGCCGCGACGTCGTTGGCCGCGACGCCCTCGTCGGCGCACCCGCCTGACCGCCCCAGCAGTCCAGCACCACGAACCGAACCCAGGAGTCACCATGTCCAGCGACATCATCCGCGTCGGCCTCATCGGCGGGGGCGGCATCGCCTCTGCGCACATCGCCGGGTACGCCCAGCACCCCGACACGATCCGCATCGCCGCGGTCGCCGATGCCTTCGCCGCCACGGCCGAGGAGCGCGGGGCCGAACTCGGCGTCCCGTTCTTCACCGACTACCTCGCCATGCTCGACCAGGCCGACATCGACGCGGTCGACATCTGCCTGCCGCACCACCTGCACCGCGACGCGATCGTCGCCGCGGCGAAGGCGGGCAAGCACGTCCTGTGCGAGAAGCCGCTGTGCCTGAGCCCGGACGAGGCCGCCGACGTGCAGCGTGCCGTGTCCGCGTCGGGGATCACCCTGATGTGCGCGCACAACCAGCTCTTCATGCCCGCGGTCGCCAAGGCGAAGGAGTTCATCGACGGCGGGGCGCTCGGCACCGTGTACGAGGTCCGCACCACCGACTCGTTCCGCAACGAGTTCGACCCGTCGAACATGGGGTGGCGGGCCCACGCGTCGACGAGTGGCGGCGGTGAGCTCATCGACACCGGCTACCACCCGAGCTACCTGCTCATGCACCTGGCCGGCGGGGTCCCCGTGCAGGCCACCGCGATGCTGTCCACGCACCGGCTGGCCTTCATGGAGGGCGAGGACTCGGCGCAGGCACTGTTCCGCTTCGACAACGGCGCCGTGGGGCAGCTCGTGACGAGCTGGGCGTACGACCCGGCCGCCGGCACCGAACGCTTCAGCGTCGTCGGTGAGCACGGCTCCCTGACGAGCGACGGCACCACGCTCCGATGGGACCTGCGCGACGGCACCAGCGAGTCGGTCACCTTCGACGAGGTCGACACCTTCGCGGCCGAGATCGGCGCCTTCGGGGACTGCCTGCGCGACGGCACGCGGCCGATCCACACCGAGCGCGAGGGCATCGCGGTGCTCGGCATGATCCTGGCGGCGTACGAGGGTGCCCGGACGGGGACGATCGCTCCGGTGCTGACGGCCGACGAGTCGGTCTCTGCCTGACCCGCACGGTCGCGTCGCTCTGCACACCCGTTCTGCGACGGTCCACGCGTCGACCGACTCGTGGATCGTCGCAGAACGCGTGTGGGTCTACCGCCGCGCGCGGCCGAGCACCACGGCACCGACCGCGGCGGCCGCGCCGAGCCACACGAGCGGGCGGGTGACACGTCGACGCTTCGCGACCCAGCCGCCGTCCGTGGCGTTGTCGGCGTCCGCGGGAGCGTAGAGGTTGCCGTCGGTCGGCTCGCCCTTCCCACGCAGGGCGAAGGTCTCGACCATCGGCTTCGTGATCTTGTGGAACAGCCCCGGGAACACGTACTGCAGCGGTACGAGCGACGCCTGGATCCGGCCGACGAACCGGTACCGCTTCGGGTGTGTGGCGGCGCGGACAACCGCCCGCCCGGCGCGTTGGACGGACACCGTCGGTGGCAGCGGGTGCGAGTTCTTGCCGGTGTAGTTCGCGCCGTTCTGGTAGATCGGGGTGTCGATCGTCGACGGCAGCAGCGTCGTGAACCGGATGCCGGTGCCGGCGAACTCGTCCCCGAGCACGTCGACCAGACCGAGCGCCGCGTGCTTGCTCGTCACGTACGCCGACTGGTACGGCGCGGACAGCAGCGACTGGATCGACCCGACGAGCACGTAGGTGCCCTGCCCGCGCTGCTTCCAGTGCGGCAGCAGCTGCCGGATCGCGTGGAGGTGCCCGTACAGGTTCGTGTCGACGACACGTTTGAAGGCCTCGGCCGGGGTCTGCTCGAACAGGCCGTAGACGAACAGGGCGGCGTTGCCGACGAAGACGTCGATGCGGCCGAAGCGTGTCGTGACGGTGCCGATGAGGTCTTTCACCTGGTGCTCGTCGGCGACGTCCGTGGGGATCGCGATCGCGTCGGCGCCGAGTGCTCGGCACTCGGCGGCGGCGGCCTCCAGACTGTCGTGCCCGCGCGCCGCGAGCACGAGTGTCGCGCCCTGCCGAGCGAACTCGTGCGCCGCGGCCCTCCCGATGCCGCTCGATGCTCCCGTGACGACGACGATCTTCCCGCGGTAGCGATGTCCCATGGGTCCATCAGTACCCGGTCGGTGGTCCGGTCCCGCCCAGGGGCCGTGCGCGGTGCGTCAGCCGGTGCGCGGTTGCACGCACCGTGCACGCCTGCAACCACGCACCACGCGGCCAACCCGGCACCCACCCACGGAACCCGCACCGTGCCGGGGCGCCCGACCGCGCGAAACAGGCACCGTGGGCGGTCCGGTGCGAAGATGGAGCATGCGCAAGGACGACCTCACCGTCGACGAGGCCACCGTCATCGCCGAGCACGCCCGGGCCGGTGCCCTGGAGCTCGACGATCCCGAGGTCCGGAAGGTCGTCGAGCAGGCGAACCGGGTGCTCGTCCGTGCCCAGATGTGGGGCGAGGAGCGCAGCCCCACGTTGCGCCGTCGTCGTCGGCTCTTGACGGGCGGGGCGCTGCTCTTCCTGCTCGTGTGGGTCGCCGGCCTGCTCCTGCCGCTGCTCTTCCGGCTCGGGGTCTAGCGGCTCCGGAGCCTCAGCGTCCGGCGCGGTTGGCCCGGGCCAGGAGCCAGAGGTACGTGCTGTGCCCGACGAGTGCGAGCCCGAAGAAGACCGCGGCGACGGCGTAGACCCGGTCGAGTTTGCCCTGCCCGATCACGAGCATCACGACGCAGAACCCGACGGCGATCGCGAGCACCCCGACCTGCACGGTCGACCAGATCCGTCGGAAGCGCGGCATGCCCGTCTCGTTCACCCCGCCATTCTCCCCCATCCCGGAGCCGTCCCGGAGCCGTTCCGGGGTCGTCCCCGAGCCGTCCCGGGATCGTCGCGGAGTCGTCCCGAGGTCGGACTCCGGTACGACGAGGCGGACGCCGCATCGGTACCGCGCTCCGATGTGCGGTGGTGCCCGCCCGACCTAGCGTGCAGGCATGGACACGCAGCACCCCACGCCCATCTCCGCCCCCGCCCCCGCCGTCACCCCGACGCGCGCTCCGCGCCGACGCCGCCGGCCGCTCCGGATCATCGGGTTCTCGCTCGTCGGGCTGATCGGACTCGGTGCCCTGACACTCGGCGGCACCGCCACCTACGACGCGATCGCGACCGCCTCCGAGCGGGACGACATCCGGCCGTACGGGCAGCTCGTCGCGGTGCCGGGCGGCCGGGTCAACGTCGCCGTCACCGGCTCGGGCCCCTCGACGGTTGTGCTGCTGCCCGGCTTCGGGACGGCGTCACCGGTCATCGACTTCGCCCCGCTGGTCGACCGGCTGCAGGACACCCACCGGGTGGTTGTGGTCGAGCCGCTCGGGTACGGCCTGAGCGACGGCACCGAACGGCCGCGCACGAGCGCGAACATCGTCGCCGAGGTGCACCAGGCGCTGTCGGAGCTCGGCATCGACCGCTACGTGCTCGCCGGGCACTCGGTCGCCGGCATCTACGCGCTCGAGTACGTGCACGCCCATCCGGACGAGGTGCAGGCCTTCGTCGGCATCGACAGCAGCGTCCCCACGCAGCCCGGCATCGACGAGGCCGTCGGATCGGGGCTGTTCCGCTTCGTGAAGGCGACCGGACTCCTGCGGGTGCTCACGGCGCTCGCTGGCGACGCCTACGCAGACCTGCCGTACACCGCGGCGCAGAAGGAGCAGATGGTCCTGCTGTCGCACCGGAACAGCATGACCTCGACCTACCTGGACGAGTACGAGCACCTCGGAGCGAACTTCCGCCATGCCCGTGGCCTGTCGTTCCCGGCGGACCTGCCGGTCCGTCTGTTCGTCGTGGCCGACGACCCGGACGTGCCGGGGTGGGAGCGTCTCCACCGCGAGCAGGCTGCCACCGTCACCGACGGGCAGGTCGTGATGCTCGACGGCGAGCACTACCTGCACCACACGCACGCGGCGGAGATCGCCGCCGGGATCGACGCCGTGGCCGACGCCGACGCCGGATAACGGGGAGGCTGGCGGGGGGCAGGCGGGGTCAGCGCTGCTCGGGGTCGTGTCCCCAGTTCATCAAGGACCATCGCCACGGGGTGTCGTGCACGTCACCGTCCGGCCGCTGCGCCGCGTGCCGGGCGACGTAGCCGACCACCTTCCGCATGTGTGCGTGGTCGTCGTCGGTCCGGTCCGCCTTGTGCTTCTCGAGGATCCGGATTATGTGCCGTCCGCTCTCGTGCCCGGTCGACTCACCGCCGCCCGGTGGCGTCTGCCCGACGTGCTTCGACTCGTCCGTGTCGAGCCACCCCCGCAGCTCCGAGGCGGTCATGTTCACCGCGTCGGCGAAGTCGCGCTCGGTCTGTTCGACGTCGTCATCACTCATGCGTCGAGGCAACCCCGCCGCCCTGGACGGATGCGCAGGACGGATGGCGTTCCGCCCTCGCCCAGCCGCAACGGGTTCCGTGGGGACGAACGCAGGAAGGAACCCGCATGCCCACCGACCAGTACGAACACGGCGACCCGCGCACCCGCTACCCCGACGTCCAGCCGAAGCCGCAGACGCAGGCCGAGCCGGGCCTCCAGTCCGAGATGGACCCGGTCCCCGACCTGGGCGAGTCGACCTACCGGGGCACCGGCCGGCTCGCCGGCCGCAGGGCCCTGATCACCGGTGGCGACTCCGGGATCGGCGGCGCCGTCGCGATCGCGTTCGCCCGTGAGGGCGCCGACGTCGCGATCGCGTACCTGCCGGAGGAGCAGTCCGACGCCGACCACGTGCTCGAGCAGATCCGTGCCGCCGGACGCACTGCCGTTGCGATCCCCGGCGACCTGCGCGACCGCGGCTCCGCCCAGGAACTCGTCGACCAGGCGGTCGCGGGGCTCGGCGGCCTCGATGCCCTCGTGAGCGTCGCGGGCAAGCAACGGTGGCAGCCGGACCTGCTCGACATCACCGACGAGCAGTTCGAGGCGACGTTCGACGTCAACGTGTTCGGCCTGTTCCGACTCGTGAAGGCGGCGCTCCCGCACCTGCACCCGGGGGCGACGATCACGACGACGGCGTCGATGGAGGCGTACAAGCCGGCACCGGACCGTCTCGACTACGCGGCGTCGAAGGGCGCGATCAACAACTTCTCGAAGGGCCTGTCGCAGCTGCTCGTCGAGCGCGGGATCCGGGTGAACGTCGTCGCTCCCGGGCCGACGTGGACGGTCCTGCAGCCGAGCGGCGGCGTCGACCCGTCGACGCTGCCCGAATTCGGCAGCAGCGAGTCGCCGATGGGCCGCGCCGGACAGCCGGCCGAACTCGCACCGGCCTACGTGTTCCTGGCGTCGGACGAGTCGAGCTACGTCGTCGGCGAGACCCTCAACGTGAACGGCGGCATGGTCACGCCGTGACCCAGGCCGCGGTCGCACCGTGACCCGGGCCGCGGAACGCGCTACGGTGCAGACGTGTCCCGGGGCCGGCTGTACTTCGCACTGCAGGCACTCGGCGGCGCCGTCTGGTGGATCGCCGTCGCGACCGTGCCCGGCATCCGGACCCTGACGCTCGGCTCGCTGGACCCGGTGGTCGTCGCGACCCTCGACGTCCCGCTCTTCGTCGTTGCCTCGGCGCTCGCCGCGATCGCCGCCGGCACGGTCGGGCGGATCGCGGCGATCGTCGCCTCCGTGTGGACCACGGTCGTCCTCGCCGGCCTCGCGGCGTGGGCGACGATCAGCGGTGAGGCCGGGTGGGGTGTCCTCGTCATGACCGCCGCGTCCGTCGGGTCCGTCCTGGCGCTCGCCCTGGTCCTGCTCGGTCGGGTGCCGACCGAGTGGCTGGACGCCGGGCCGCTGCGGTTCCGCACCGCCGACCCGCACGCTGCACGGTCACGGCACGTAGTCGCGACGACGCTGCAGATCGTCGTCTTCTGGGGGCTCTTCCTCGGTGTGTTCCCCGTGCTCATCGCCTTCGCCGAGCACCGCTGGCAGGTGCACCCGGCGCTGCCCGGCCCGGTCGTCACCACCCTGTTCGTGACCGGGCTCGTCGTGCTCATGTTCGCCAGCGCGCTCGGCATCGCGTCGGCCGCCGCGATGTCGACGAAGGGCGCGGGGACGCCGTTGCCCTCTGCCAGCGCCAACCGCCTCGTGGTCGCCGGTCCCTACCGCTCCGTCCGCAACCCGATGGCGCTCGCCGGCATCACGCAGGGTGTCGCCGTCGGGCTCGTGCTCGGGTCGTGGATGGTGGTCGTCTACGCGCTCGCGGGGTCGATCGTGTGGAACTGCATCGTCCGACCGCTCGAGGAAGCCGACCTCGAGGAGCGCTTCGGCGACGACTTCCGCCGGTACACCGCGCGGGTCCGGTGCTGGGTGCCGCGGTGGCCGATCGCCGCGTCGGTCGGACCGGTCCCGGCCGCCGTCAGCTCGCCGAGCCGGTGATGTTGACCAGCCACGACACCTGGAACCGGTCGGTGAGCATCCCGAACGTGTCGCCCCACGGCGCCTGGGTGAGCGGTTCGACGATCGTCGCGCCGTTGGCGAGGCCGTTCCAGTAGCGGGTCAGTGCCTCGGTGTCGTCGCCGCTCAGCGAGAGCGAGATCGAGCTCTCCGACGGCGTCGGCATGCCCGCCGGCGCGTCCGACGCCATCAGCAGCAGTCCGTTCTCGCCGTCGAGCTGCCCGTGCATGACATGGTCGGCGTCGGCCGGGTCCTGGCTCATGCCGGCTTCGCCGAAGGTGCCGATCGTGAGCTCGCCGTGGAACACCGAGTGGTAGAACTCGAGGGCTTCGCGGGCCCCCGAACGGAACCCGAGGTAGGGATTGAGACGCACGGACATGGTGGACTCCTCACGACGGCCGGGCATCGTCGCCCGCGTCGCGCCCATCGTGGCAGACAGCGGGCGCGCGCGGAAGCACGCTGTGTCCGGACGCCGGACGCCGGACGCCGGACGCCGGCGTGTCCGCACGACGCCGCCAGCTGCCCGAGACGCCGCCGGATACGGGGGCGTGTCGCTGACGTCGGGGCGTCTGACCGACACACCGGCGTGTCCGGGGCAGAAGTGTGCAGGGCGCGCACCGACGGACGGGAGGCCCGTGGCGGGGCCGCCCCGCGCCTCCAGGCCGTCAGCTGGTCGCGTCGGGAACCTCGGGCCGGTCCGCCCCGGCCAGGTCGCGGATGCGCTTCGCCGGCACGCCGGCGTACACGCCGTGCGCGAGCAGGCGTCCGGTGACGACCGCGCCGGCGGCGACGACCACGTCGTGCTCGATGTGCGCACCGGGCAGGACCGTCGCCCGGCCCCCGATCCACACACGGTCCTCGATGACGACCGGGCGGCCGGTCGCGGTGTCGCTCCAGCGGCCGTCGGCGTCGATCGCGTGGTGGCTCGTCATGATGAGGACCTGCATGCCGATGGCGGCGTTCGCACCGATGCGCACGGGTGCGACGGCCTCGATCGTCGTGCCGCGGTTGAAGTAGACGCCGCGCGCGACGGACAGGTTGCGCGGGTCGCCGGTGAGCGAGAAACCGACACCGGGGGCGGACTCGGCACGCGCCCCCGCCAGGTTCAGGAGCACCCGGCGGACCACGCGCGGCAGGAACGGCGAGCCGAGCAGTGCCGTCAGGACGACGTGCTCGCGGGCGTGCGCGGCATCTTCACGCAGCCGTCGGGCGAACGTCGACGGCACGGGAACGGCTGGCGCGGTCATGCGGCCTCCGGGGTTCGAGGGACTGTGCGGTGTCGCACAGCCGAAACCTAGGCGCTGCAGGGTGACGCGACAACGGACGCCGGGGCGGTTGCGTGATCCTTGCGGTAACGCCCCGGCCCGCCACTCCTGCCGCTGCCGCTGCCGCCGCCGCTACTCCCGCTGCCGCTACTCCCGCGCAGCCAGGGCCGTCTGCCGCGGCAACTCGCCGAACTCCTGCCGGTAGCTGCCGGCGAACCGCCCCAGGTGCGCGAACCCGGTGGCCCGGGCGATCTCGGCCACACTGCGGTCGTCGCCGGCCTCGAGCGCCTCGCGGGCGAGCAGGAGCCGGATCCGCCGCAGGTACATCGTCGGCGTGATCCCGTGGTGCCGCTGGAACGCCGCCTGCACCCCGCGCACGCTCAACCCGGCGGCCTCGGCGATGTCGCTGACGGTGATCTGCTCCGTCGCGTTGTCGAGCAGGAACGTCTCGGCGCGCGCGAACCGTGCGGTCGAGGCAACCTCTGGCTCGTGCTGCCCCACCGGCCAGTGCGGGATCGCCGTCAGCAGGCCACCGGCGGCGAACCGCGCCAGGTCGCGTTCGCGCTCGACCGGCACGTCGGTCGGCCCCTGCATCACCTCTTGCGCGACGGACCGGACCATCAGCCACCAGGCGGCGAGCGGTGCCCCTTCGGGTACGTGCCGCGGGCGGAACTCGAGGGGACCCGGAGTCCAGTCGCCGCGCTCCGCCGCGACCTGCTCGACAACGGTCCGGTCGATGCGCAGGACGTCGTGCTGGAAGTCGACCCACCGGAAACGCTGCGGGTCCTGCCGGTACAGCACCGGACGCCCGATCTGCGCAGGGTCGTCGTCGATGCGCCCCGACCCCGACTTCAGCCAGGCGATCATCATCGCCCGGCCCGGTTCCAGCGAACCGCTGACGGTACCGGTGCAGTGCGTCGACTCCAGCGACAGGAGGGCTGTCCCGCGCACTCGTTCCTCGAACACGAAGCCCGCACCGGACGCCTCGACGGTGAGCCCGTGGGTGATGTGGGTCACCGAAAGTGCCTCAGCCGCGACCGACGGCTCGTCTGTCCTGATCTCCCGCTGCGTGCGGTGCAACATCTCGGGCACGTGATGATCCTCGCGACTTGTCGCCTCCCGCGCAATGCGCGGCGCGCCGGAACCCTGGACGGCAGCCAGCCGCAGATCGCTTGACTGGGTGGCTGGAGGCCCGACACATGAAGTACATCCAGTACGACCGCTCGACGATCCTCACCAGCGACGACGTCGCCGAGGCCGTGATCGAGTACGCCGCCGCGCTCGCCGGCGGCAGCAGGGCCGACGCCATCGCGGTCCCGACGGTCGCCGCCGACGGCACCATGACGACGGTCAAGATCCTCGTCGGACCGTCGAGCGAACTCGCGGTCTCGGATGCCGACGACGACGAACTCGAGGTCGAGAACGGCGAGTTCGTGGCGCGCCTGCGGGCTGCGGCGCAGACGTTCGAGCACCCCGACACCATCCACGCCGACACCCGCTCGGACCTGACGGGCGACGAACCCGCCCGCTGATCGTCGCGAGCGTCCGTCGAGCACGCACCCTTGCGGACGGTCCCGGACGGACGTACGTTGGCGGCAGCTGCCCCGGACCCCGGTCGCCGGAACTCCTGTGTTCCTCGAGTCGATCAGGGATGTCCATCGTGCCGCTGCAATCCGTCGAAGAGACGTCATCCGCGAACACCACCGAGCCCGTCGCGCCGGCTTCGACCGCGCCGGTCCGCCTGGAGGCCTCGGCGACCACGCCCGAGCAGGCGCTCGAGCGGATCCCGGGCCTGGTGTCGGGTACCGACTGGCAGACCCGGTCGACCACCGGTGCCTACTCGTTCCGCTACCTGGCCGTCGGCGACGGCAACGTCACGCTCCGCCGGTCCCAGATGCGCGGCTACGTCCGGGGCACGACGGCACCCGACGACTCGTACGTCGTCGTGCTCGTGCTCGGCGGCGTCGTCTCGCTCGACCTGCTGCGCGGGGCCGGCCCGGTGGCGCCCGGCACGCCGGCGCTGGTGCCGACCGAGCGGCGCTCCGTGGTCGAGGCCCGCAACCACGACGCCGTCATGGTGCACCTCGACCGCGGGTTCGTGCGCACCGTCGCCGAGGAACGGCACGGCCTGCCAGCCGGGGGCCTGCACCTCGACGAGCGCACCGTGCCGACCGTGGAGGCCGTGACCCGGTGGCGCCAGGTCCTCGAGTCCGCTCGTCGGGTCCTCGCCGAGCACGGTGTCGCGACGCCCGCGTGGTCGGACGCCACACGCGCCGTGGCCGTCGCCTTCCTCGCCCTGTACCCGCCGCGGGCAGCGGAACCGTCGAGCGCGCTGTGGGCACCGCGGAACGCCCGCATCCGCCGCGCGGTCGACCACGTGCACGACCACGCGGCGGAACCCATCGCGGTCTCGGACCTCGCCAGCGTATCCGGTCTGAGCGTCCGCGCCGTGCAGGAGTCGTTCCAGCGTCTGTTCGGCATGCCGCCGTCGGCCTACGTCCGCTCCGTGCGACTGCAGCGGGTCCGTGGCGACCTGCTCCGCCTCGACACCGCGAGCAGCTCGGTCAGCGAGGTCGCCCGGCGGTGGGGGTTCGCGCACCTCGGCCGGTTCTCGGCCGAGTACACGACCCGCTACGGCGAGTACCCGAAGACGACGCTGCACCGCTGACGGGCGGCTCGCCGCGCCCTGGGCGCGACCCCGTGCGGACGGGAGGCACGGTGCGGGGCCGCAGCGGGCCTCCCGTCCGTCAGGTCGTGACGGCCACCGCCATGGCTGACGTCAGCCGCGCTGCGTCGCGTCGAGCGCGATGACCGCGACCTGGACGACGGCGTCGTCCGGCATGTCCGGGTAGTAGTTGGCGCGCAGTTGCGTGGCGAACTCGACCATGTCGGTGCCCGCCGGCTGGTGCGCGGCCGCGGGGGTCAGGTCCGCGAGGGGGTGGTTGGTCACCTCGGTGACCGCACCGTCCAGCGGCCGTGCCGTTGGGTGCTCGTCGAAGACGAACACCGCCGGGCCGGGGCGGACGTCCTCCTGCCAACGGACCGTCGTGACCTTCTCGCCGCGCTGGACGGCGTCGTGGTGCTTCCGGTGGAAGTGGATGGTCTGGGGCACGGGTCGAGTCTGGTCGACGTCGAGCTGGTCCGCGTGCTGCGCCGCGTACGCCGTCGCGCTGCGGATCCGGCGGAGGGTGAGTGGGACGACCCAGCCGAGCACCGCGACCATGACGACCAGGACGACCAGCGGGAAGACCCCGAGGTCGCCGCGAAGCGCCGTCGAGACCATCTGGAACGCGATCGCGGTGTACAGCAGGCCGAGGTAGACGAGCTGGAAGCGCAGCGCGAGCGGGACCACCGTGGCGTACCGGACGGCTCCGAGTCGCTCGGCGGGGTCGAGGGGCAGGTCCGCACCACGGAGCACGACCTTCGCGAACCGGCGGAGCCGACCGAGGTCGTGGCCGGCGGACGCCCGCAGGAGCCCGTTCAACGGCAGCGACTGGAGCAGGGCTGCGAACGCAGTCGCCGTGAAGACCAGCTGGCCGGCGAGCACGGCCGCCTGGGTGAGTCCAGCCGGGTCGTCCCCGGTGAAGGCGGCCAGGACCACCACGCCGATCGTCACGACGACGATCGACACGCCGAAGGTCACCGCGATCACCACGATCGTGTGGCGGAGTTCGGCCGCTCCGAACCGGTAGCCGACCGGGTACTCCGTCGGGGCCGGCTCCGTCCGCCGGAACAGCGCACCGAGCGGACGTGCAACCGCCAGCAGCACCGCCGCTCCCCCGATCAGCACCACCGGCACCCAGACCGGCGCACCGGCTGAGACCGACGCGAGCACGATGACCACCGCGCCGGCGAGGTCCACGACGACCGCGCCCAGCAGCCACCACCGCAGGTACCGCGAGCTGTCCGGAGACGACCGGTGGTCCCAGTACCCGGCCAGCGACCCGACCAGGGCCGGTCCGACCACGAACATCGGGATGCTGATGCTCGCCGCGATGATCAAGCCGTCCGAGGCGTCGCTGAGTTCGAACACCGCCAGCAGGGTTCCGCCGAGGGTGAGCGCCGTGATCAGCACGATGAGCAGGACGGTGCTCAGGACTCGCATGGGGGGTGACTCCGCTTCCGGCAGGACAGGGCCTCCCAGTGCATCTTGGCGGAGGTGCCGCGGGGTGGTCCACTCCGTGCGGGTCGCTTCTTCGTACGCTGGGGGCATGGCGGAGCTGCTGGCGGTCGTGTTCGACCTCGACGGGACGCTGTTCGACCATCGTGGTGCCGCGTCCACCGGCGCAGGACAGTTCCTCGAGTCGCTCGGGGTCGAGCTCTCGGAGACGGCCCTCGGTCGCTGGTTCACCGCCGAGGCCGAACAGTTCGAGCGCTGGCGCGCCGGGCAGATCACGCTGCATCGGCCTGCTCGACGCGATCGACGTTGTGTGCACCTCGGAACGGATCGGAGTGCAGAAGCCGGACGGTCGAGCGTTCCGGATCGTGGCGGCGGAGCTCGGGGTCGCGCCGGACGAGTGCCTGTTCGTCGGTGACAGCGTTGCGCACGACGTCGAGGCGGCCCGGGCCGTCGGGATGCGCGGGCTGTTGGTCGATCACGAGGCGACGGACGGCCCCGACTTCGACTTCGCCCGCCTGGTGTCCGCGACGCTCGCCGCGGACACACCGTTCTCAGGGTGAGCGCCTCGGCGTCCGTTGCACTTCTTGTTCCGCAGCGCCTACCATCGGTCCATGCCGACCACCGCCGAGTACGCCGCGCGAACCGGGATCTCGGAGCGTCGGGTCCGCGCACTCGCGCAGCACGGGAAGCTACCGGCTCGTCACACCGGGCGTCGGTGGGTGATCGAGGACGACGCGATCGCAGTCGTGTCAGCGGGGACGAGACCGATGAGCCCCCGCACCAGAGGCCTCTTCCTGCACGCGCTGTCCGACACCACGGTCGAGGGTCTCGTCGGGTCGGACCGTGTCCGGATTGCTCACTACCTGGCGCAGGTCCGCAACGCAGACGAGCCGGCAGCACTGCTGCGAGCCTGGTTCCGCGGGGCAGCGGCACCCGTGTCGCACACCCTCGGCGAGGTGCTCGTGCGTGCTGCGATGCGGGGCGAAGACGATCAGGTCGCGGCGCGAGTGCGGCGCGCACGGCGTCGCTTCCTCAACTCGCCTGCGCGCCTGGCGCGGGTCGTCTCCGATGAACGCGCCATCCACGGTCTCACCCGAGCTGAGCTGGCCGAACGGGCCGACACGAGCGAAGGAGACGTGCGGTCCATCGAGTCCGGGCGCCCGGTCTCGTCGTTGCCGACGGTCCTGCGGATCGTCCGCGCGCTCGATGTACAGCCGCTGGCGCTCCCGACCGCTTCCGTCGAGGACTCCGTGTGACCGATCGTCTGCACGCCTGGCTGGAGGGTGGGTACGTCGGCGAGTTCGTGGAGGACGCGGGCGGGCGAGTCCAGCTGCGGTACGACGATGCCGCGTCTGATGCACCGGTGTCGCTGTCGTTACCACGAGACGGTTCCGCATCGGCGCGCGCTGCTGAGCGGTTCCTGGACAACCTCTTGCCGGATCGCCGAGAGGCGCGCGACTGGATGCGGCGGGTCACCGGCGCGGCATCGACCCGCACGTTCGACCTCCTCGCCGCGATGGGTGGTGACGTTGCGGGCGGACTCGTGCTCTTGCCAACGTCGGAGCGTCCGAAGAGTCCTGCCGAGGCGCTCCTGTTCGCCGAGGACGATGCGATCGCCTACCGGATCAGCAGCCTGCACCAGGACCCCGATCAGTGGTGGGAGCGGAGCGAGCCGGCACGCTTCTCTCTCGCTGGCTCGCAGCCGAAGTTCGCGCTCGCGTCGATCGACGGCAGCTGGTTCTGGTCGAACGAATCGGTGGCATCGACGCACATCGTCAAACCGGCCCACAGAGAGAACCGCGGAGCTGAGGCGGCCGAGGTCGCAGCGGAGACCCTCGCCCGTCAGGTCGGTCTCGATGCACCAGCGGCCAGCGTGCTCGAGGTCGCTGGCGAACGGGCGTACATCGTCGAGCGGTTCGATCGCGCACCCCGGCCGAACGGTTTCGTCGCACGCCTGCACATGGAGGACCTCGCTCAGGCGCTCGGCCTCGAGGGGAAGAACAAGTACTCGATCGGTGCGAAGCCGATCATCACGACACTCCGGCAGCACGATCCCTCGGACGGCGCTGCGCACGACTTCGTCCGGCAACTGGCGTTCAACGCCGCCATCGGGAACGCCGATGCACATGCGAAGAACTACTCGGTCCTGCTCCGACCGACGGGGATCACCTTGTCCCCCCTCTACGACGCGCTCCCGACACGACTCTGGCCCCAGTACGACCAGCAACTCGCCATGCGCATCGGGGGCGCCCAGTACCCGCAAGAGCTGACCCACGACCACTGGTCGAAGCTCGCGCGAGCATCCGGCCTCGATGAAGAGCGCGTACGAGGCGACGTGCAAGCGGTCTACGACGGCGTCGCCGAGCGTGCCGAGACAGCTTGGTCGGCGCTCGATCCGGACCAAGCGTCACGGATGCGGGACCTGGCGCTCGAGCAGACGGCGAAGATCGCGCGGCGGTCACCGTAGAGTGCACCATGACCCAAACACCGGCAGCATCGCCGCTGCTGTCCCTCGGGGTGCTGGCCGAGTCGCGGAAGCCCGACGAACGCCGCCTCCCGATCCACCCCGCCCACTTCGAGCGCATCGACCCCGACCTCCGGGCGAACATCATCCTGGAGCGTGGGTACGGCCTGCGGTTCGGCGTGCCCGACAACCAGCTCGCGCCGTTCGTCGGTCGCATCGCGGACCGCGCCGAACTCATCGCCGCCTCCGACGTCGTCCTGCTGCCGAAGCCCCAGGCGTCCGACCTCGAGGACCTGCGTGACGGGCAGGTGCTCTGGGGCTGGCCGCACTGCGTGCAGGACCCCGGCCTGACCCAGGTCGCGATCGACAAGCGCCTGACCCTGATCGCGTGGGAGTCGATGAACCACTGGCGGTCGGACGGCGGGTTCAGCCTGCACGTGTTCCACAAGAACAACGAGCTCGCCGGCTACTGCTCGGTCCTCCACGCGCTGCAGCTCTGCGGGTCGACAGGAGACTACGGTCGCCGCCTCACCGCCGTCGTGATCGGCTTCGGGGCCACCGCCCGCGGTGCCGTGACCGCACTGAACGCCCACGGCATCCACGACGTCCGCGTCCTGACGAACCGGGACATCGCAGCCGTCGGCTCCCCGATCCCCTCCGTCGACATGCTGCAGATCGGCATCGACGACCACCAGCCGGCCGGCAGCACGGTCAAGACCGAGGACGGCGCGGTGCCATTGGCACCGTACCTGGCCGAGAACGACATCGTCGTGAACTGCACCCTGCAGGACCCGAACGCCCCGCTCACGTACCTGCGCACCGAGGACCTCGGCGTGTTCCGTCCGGGCAGCCTCATCGTCGACGTCTCGATCGACGTGGGGATGGGGTTCGAGTGGGCGCAGGCGACGACGTTCGCGGATCCGATGATCACCGTCGGCGAGAGCACGAACTACTACGCCGTCGACCACAGCCCGTCGCTGCTCTGGAACTCGACGACGTGGGAGATCAGCGAGGCGCTCATGCCGTTCCTCCGGCCGGCCATGGAGGGCCCGGCGTCGTGGGCAGCCTCGGACACGATCCGTCGCGCCGTCGAGATCGAGGACGGTCACGTGCGCAACCCGGCGATCCTCGCGTTCCAAGGCCGATCGGAGGAGTACCCGCACGAGGTGACCGGCTGATCCGGGCGCTGGTCCGGTGCTGGTCTGGTGCTTGGCTGTGCTGGTGCTTCTCCGACGCGGAACGATGAGGTCGACGTCGTGCGACATCGGCTTCGTCGTACCGCGTCGCGTCACGAGCGTGGTGCCGGCAGCCGTGCGGCGCGGTCAGTCGCCGGGTGCCGACACCCAGACGTTGGGGGCGAGCTCGTGCAGCGGGTCTGGCTCGCCGCTGGTGTAACCGTCGGACACCAGGAGGGTCTGGTGCTCCTGCTCATCGATCATGCTCGTGATGACCGATGCCGGCTCGAGATCCTGCCCGCCGCCGCACACCGAGTAGTTCTCCGGGCTGTCGCGATCGCGGTTCCATGCGATCAGGCATGCTCCGCCGTCGGCGACGGTGGCGATCCAGTACTTCGTGCCGTCGTGCTCGACGGCGAACCGTGCGCTGTTCGGGACCATGTCGTCCGGAGCCGGCGCCAGTTCCGTTTCCGGCAGGGCGTCCGCAGCGGTGACGGGACGCCGCAGGATCGAGAAGTACTCGGCAGCATCGGTCGTCGGGCTCGCGTGCGGCGTCGGCGGCGCTCCGGTTCGGTGCGCACTCGGCGACGCATGCGGTCCGGCGTCGCCGTCCGAGCATCCCGCCAGCGCGACGGTCGAGGCGATCGCCACCCCGATCAGCCCGGCGAGCAGTCGTACCGACGCGGGTCGATCGATCACGACGTCAGCTCCCCCACACGAAGAACCCGATGACCCCGCCGACCAGAACCGCTCCAATCGGGACGAGGTACACCCAGTCGTGGCGAATCGGACCCTGTCCGGGCTGGTAGTCGCGCTGGAACGGTGCGAGCGGATTCCCGCTCGTTCCCGGCAGGAAGTCGACGGCGTGCTGTCGGACCGGCTGGTGTCGTCGGCTGTTCATCGGACCCCCTTGATCGCGTCTGCGGTGGGCTCTGGCGGGCTCGAACCGCCGACCACTTCGGTGTAAACGAAGTGCTCTACCAACTGAGCTAAGAGCCCGCGACACGATCTTAGAGGCCGTTCTCTCGTATCGTTGCGCTCGACAGCCCGGCCACTGACCAGTTCAGTGCTCGGCTTCATTTCGCCGATAGTAAGCCGTACACTTAACGCATGTCCGATGAGCCCGTCTACGCCGTGATCCTCGACCTCGTCGACTCACGCACGCTCGATGACCGCCCCGCCGCACAGCGTGCGGTCGAGCGGGCGTTCGAGGAGACGACCGACGTCACCCCGGTGGACCCCGTGCACGCTACTGTCGGCGACGAATTCCAGGTGATCTACGCCACGCTCACCGACGCACTCGTCGCCAGCACCGCCGCGATGCTCGCGCTGCCACCGACGGTGCAGGTCCGTCTCGGGATGGGTCGCGGGACGGTCCGGACGGTGGGCTCCGGCAGGAGCGGTCCGCTCCAGGACGGCCCAGCGTGGTGGTCCGCCCGCGACGCCATCAACGAGACGCACCGTCGCGAAGACGGCAGGACGTCCTTCCTCCGGTCGTGGTTCCACGCCTCCGACGATCGCCACGGCACCGAGGAGCGACTGGTGAACGCGTACTTCCTGAGCCGCGACCACGTCCTGGCCCGCCTGACGCCTCGGGCCCGACGCATCGCGCTCGGTCTGGCCCAGGGACAGACCCAAGCGCAGATCGCCGCGACCGAGGGGATCACCCCGTCGGCCGTGTCCCAATCCGTCCAGAAGTCGGGCGTGGCCGCGATCGTCGAGGGCCTCCGGGTCCTCGCAGGACAGGAACGCTGATGCTCGCCGGGATCCTCCTCGCACTCATCGGTCTGGGCGACATCGTCCGGGCCCGCACCGGCGCCGACGCACACCGGCAGCGCACCCTGACCACCATCGCGGTCGTCGTGCTGTGGGCCGGCGTCTCCGCCGTGGCCTGGCTCGGTCTCGGCGTCCCGGTGTGGGGTGTCCTCGTCACGGTGGTGCTCGCGGCGGCGTGGATCGCCACGACCGCGCCGGTCCGAGCCGGAGCCGGGACCGCCGACGAGGATCGTGACGCGCCGACTGCCCACGGGCTGCTGCGACGGTCCGGGTCGTGGCCCGCGGTCCTGCTCGCCGTCGCCGTCGCCGTGCTGCTGCTCTGGGGTCCGCTGCCCGACGGTGCGGGTTTCGTGGTCGACTGGCACGACGGCTCCGGCCTGGCGTTCATCGACGCCGTCCCGCTCGCCGCCGTCGTGGGCGGTGTCGGCTCGGCACTGTTCCTCATCGACTCCGCGAACGTCGTCGTCGCCCAGGCGTTGCCGCCGGGACTGCAGCGCGGCGCCGCCACGGGGGCCGAGGCCGAGGACCTCCGCCGCCGGTTCGGGCGACGCCGACGCTCGGATTCCGACGCCGAACCGTCCGGGGACAGCACGGTTCGCCTCAAGGGCGGACGCCTGATCGGCCCGATCGAGCGGCTGTTGCTGGCCGGGTTCGCGGTGGCTGGGGCCTTCCCCGTGGTCGCCGCACTGATCGCGGCCAAGGGCATCGTCCGGTTCCCCGAGATCCGGCGCGAGACGACCGGGTACCAGGCGGAGTACTTCCTGATCGGCAGCCTGGTGAGCTGGGCGATGGCCTTCGCCGCCGCCGGCATGTGCTGGCTCCTGGCGCACAGCTGACGCGCAGCCCGTCCGCTCGCATCCACCCCGGTCGGTCGCATCCCCCGAGGTTCCGAAATATCGACATCTCGGGGCCCTGGGAGCGCCGCTGTGGAACCTCGGCGATGACGCGCGGTGACCAACGGCGAGCGTGCGTGCATGGCCGTTTTGCACTTCGTGAGTTCGTTGACGTTGCCGTAGGGGGAAGGGTCAGGATGAGGTTGTGAAGTTCAGCATGACTATCGGTGATTTTTCTCGAGCGACGCGGCTGAGTGCCAAGACGCTGCGTTTCTACCACCAGTCGGGCATTCTCGAGCCAGCGACCATCGATCCCGCAAACGGCTACCGGCTTTACGACGCCGGGCAGATCGTGGACGCCCAGGTGGTGCGCCAGTTGCGCTCCCTCGAGGTTCCGGTCGAGACGGTCCGCGAGATCCTCGACACGACAGATGTCGCGACTCGGAACGATCTCATCGCGGGACACCTGACCCGTCTGGAGGTGAAGCTCGAAGCGACTCAGGCCGCTGTTCTTGCCCTCCGAGGTCTCCTCACCGGCCCGACGATGCCCCTTCAGGTCGAGCATCGCAGCGTCGCTCCTACGCCGGCACTGGTCGCACGGCAGCTGATCGACCTCGCGAATCTCGGCGAGTGGTACACCGCCGCTCACCAAGCCCTGAGCGAGAGCATCGCAACATCCGGCGCCTCACAGTCCGGCCCTCGGGGTGGCATCTGGGCGACGAGCTTGTTTCTTGAAGAGAAAGGTGAGGCGGCGTTGTTCGTGCCGGTGCACACCATCGACGGGATCGGCGCTTTCCCCGAGACAATCCGGGCAGAGATCCTGCCGGCTGTCGATCTCGCGATCACCGTCCATCGAGGCCCCGATGCGACGATGGCCCAGACCTACGGCGCCCTCGGCGCCTACGTCACCGGGCATGAATTGGGTGTCGACGGGCCGATCCGGGAGACCTACCTGCAGGAAGCGGTCGACGTTCTGCCCGAGGCAGTCACGGAAATCGGTTGGCCGATCTTTCGCACCATCCGGTGATCATGTCGGGCTTGACCTTCCAGTACGGGGAAGGGCGACGCTCGACACATGAACGAATCCACTGCAGTCCTCTACCCACCCAGCCTGTCGCTCGCGGGGCGCCGCGCTGTTGTCATCGGCGGGACAAAGGGCCTCGGGGCGGCGGTCGTCAGCCGCCTCACCGATGCGGGCGCTCACGTCCTGGCCATCGGTCGTTCCACCCCTGAGCACTCGGCAGCGGACCGACTCATCCGGGTCGACGTCACCGACGCCGACGCGGCCGAGGTGATCGCGGAGGCGGTCCAGGCGGACGGCGGCCTCGACATCCTGGTCCAGGTCACCGGCGGATCCACCTCGCCCGGTGGTGGGCACGCTGCCATGAGGGACGCCGACTGGGACGCCGAGCTGGCCCTCAACCTCCTCGCCGCCGTCCGAATCGACCGCGCCCTCTCCCCGCAGCTCCTGGAAAAGGGCAAGGGTGTCATCGTGCATGTGGGCTCGATCCAGGGGCGCATGCCCTTGTTCGATGGCACACTCGGCTACGCCGCCGCGAAGGCTGCCCTCCGCGCGTACAGCAAGGGCCTCGCCAACGAACTCGCGCCGAAGGGGATCCGAGTGAACACCGTCTCCCCCGGCGGGATCCAGAGTGCGAGTTCGAACGGTCTTGCCGAGCGGATCGGGGAAGCGCATGGTGTCGGCGAAGAAGAGGGCATGAAGATGCTCATGGACTCGCTCGGGGGGATCCCCGACGGCCGGTTCGCCCCGGCGGCCGAGATCGCCGACGTCATCGGGTTCGTCGTGTCGGATGCGGCGGCCTCCATCGTGGGCGACGAGATCACCGTCGACGGCGGAACTGTGAAGACCACCTGATGGACGCCGAGCAGGGCGACGAGCCCCTCACCCGTGGCGATCTCACCGGTGCCGTGCAGTCGTACTTCGACCTGATGGATGGCCCCGCCGTCAGCCTGGTGGTGGAGACGTTCACGCCCGACGCTGTCGTTGTCGATGACGGCAACACGTACACCGGTCATGCCGCGATCCGCGCCTGGCTGTCGGGACCAGCGAACCAGTTCACCACGACGTCGACCTGGCTGTTCGTGCGGCCGGCCGACCGCGGGACGGAGGTCGGCATCCTCATCGAGGGAGACTTCCCCGGCGGGCGAGTCGAACTCCGATACGACTTCACGCACGATCGCGATGGCCTGATCGAAGCGTTGACGATCTCCATCTGAACCGGGAAGCCAAAGCGGAATTCGTGTGAGATGGCAGGTTTCAGATGGCGGCCGGGCACGCGGCGACTCGCCCAGACGACCCTCGCGCCGGGCCTTCTTCGATCTCTCACGAATTGAGGGTCCGGCGAGACGTCGGTGAGGCGTCGAGAGCATCGCGCACGAGGCACCGGGCCCGACCACGGTCGGACGGATCTGTGGAGAACGACGCGGGACGGGCCTCCAGTTCGAACGCGAAGGACTTGGCGAGGCTCCAGGACATGCCGCGCGACGATCACCGAGGTGCCGATCCCGAGCGGGCAGGGCCGCGAGATGCGGAGATTTCGGAACCTCGCCGCACCACAGAATCTCGGGCGCACGGGGGAACCTCGGAGCGCACCACGGAACCTCGGCAACCGCGCGTACCCTCTCCCTCGTGAACGGTGTCGGTGTCGGTGTCCTCGACGAGTCCGGGCGGCTGCGGCTCCTCGGCTCCGGTGTGACGGGCGCCGCGTTCGCGGTCGTGCTCGTCATGCTCGTGCTGTCGTCGTGGACCGAGGCGACCACCACCGTCCTCGTCTCCGTCGGCATCCCCGCCGCCGCGGCAGGTGCCGCGATCGCCGTGTACCTGCAGCTCCGAGCCTGGCGTGCCGAGGGCGGGTACGAGAACTCGGTCCTCGTCCGTGACTGGGTCGCCGAGGGTCAGATCCCGATCGGGGTGCCCGCCGAGCTCTGGATCCCGTTGGTGCAGGCACAGGCCGACCGCGAGGGTGCGGGGTGGGGCAAGGTCGTCCTCGGCACGCTCTGGATCGCGATGACGTGGTCGATGCGCGACCAGCACGACGCCCTCATCACGACGATGCTCATACTGCTCTGGGCCGGCATGGTCCTGTGGGCGGCCGTGTGGGTCATCCCCCGGGCCCGAGCGGCCCGTGCGCTGCTGCGCCGCGGCGTCTCCACCATCGGCTGAACAACAGCCCGCGCCGTCGGCTGAACAACAGCCCGCGCCGCCTGACTACGCTCGGCCACATGCAGAGTCGCACCCTCGGTCGCACCGGCCGCGAAGTCTCCCCCATCGGTCTCGGCACGTGGCAGTTCGGCGGTGACTGGGGTCCGGTGAGCGAAGCGGACGCGAACGCCGTGATGGACGCCTCGGTCGAGTCCGGCGTCACGTTGTTCGACACCGCCGACGTGTACGGCGACGGTCGCAGCGAGCAGCTCATCGGGTCCTGGCGGGTGTCGAACCCCGACGTCCCGCTCACGGTCACGACGAAGATGGGCCGCCGAGCCGACCAGGTCCCGTCGAACTACGTCGCGGCGAACTTCCGCGAGTGGGTCGACCGGTCCCGCACGAACCTGCGGCAGGACACGCTCGACCTGGTGCAGCTGCACTGCCCACCATCCGAGGTGATCGGCGACAGCGCCGTGTACGACGCCCTCGACGCGCTGGTCGCCGACGGGTCCGTCGCCGCCTACGGCGTCAGCGTCGAGACCGCCGACCAGGCACTCGCCGCGATCGCCCGGCCCGGCGTCGCGAGCGTCCAGATCATCCTCAACGCGTTCCGCCTCAAGCCGCTCGACCGCGTGCTGCCGGCCGCCCTGGAGGCAGGGGTCGGCATCCTCGCGCGCGTCCCGTTGGCATCGGGATTGCTGTCCGGCAAGTACACGACGGAGACGTCGTTCGCCGAGGGCGACCACCGCAACTACAACCGCCACGGCGAGGCGTTCGACCAGGGTGAGACGTTCAGCGGTGTGGACTACGACGACGGTGTGCGCGCGGCGCAGACCTTCGCGGCGTCGCTGCCCGACGCGGTCTCGGTGCCGCAGGCCGCGCTCGCCTGGGTCATCGCGCAGGACGGCGTGACCGCGGCGATCCCCGGTGCCCGCAACCCGGAGCAGGCCCGGTCGAACGCCGCGGCCGGTGAGCTCCCCGCGATCGACGGCCTGGACGCCACGGTGCACGACCTCTACGACACGTGGTTCCGTGCCACGGTCCACGACCGCTGGTGAGGACCCGGGTTGTCGCGGTCGCAGTGGCCGCACTCCTGCTGCTGTCGGGCTGTGCCGCGCCGGGGGCGGGGACGTCGCGCGACGCCCCGCCTTGGCCACGGCCGACCGACCTGTCCGCCCGTGCCGATGCGGCGGGCCTCCGGAACGTGTGGGGCGAGCGGCTCGCCGAGCACGTCCACACCCATCTGACGATCCTCGACGGCGACACCCCGGTGACCGTCCCGGCGAACATCGGGCACTCGGACCGGGGCGAGTTCGCCGCCGAGATCCACACGCACGACACCTCGGGCATCGTGCACGTCGAGTCCCCCACGGAGCAGACGTTCACGCTCGGCCAGTTCTTCGACGAGTGGGGCGTCTCGCTCGGTCCGGAACACGTCGGCGGTCTGCGCGGCGAGCTCACGGTGTGGGTGGACGGGCGCCGGACGATCGGCAACCCCCGGTCCATCGAGCTGACGAACCGGCGCGAGGTCGTCCTCATCGTCACGACGATCGGCGAGGTCCCGCACCTGCCGGCCGCCTTCGACTGGCCTCCGCAGTACGGCTAGCTCGATCGGTGCAAACGCTCACGCCTCCTTCGGCGCGACCCACGCCAGGTCGAGCTCCCACTGCTCGGCGGCGCCCGCCGGCAACTGCCAGACGTACTCGTTCTTGAGCTTCTTGCCGTCCTCGCGGAACGGACCCGTCCGGTACGGGTAGAACGCCACCGTCGGCAGGGTGCCGGGCGGAGCGGTCCGGATCGCGTTCGAGAAGTCCTTGTTCAACCGCCGCAGCTCGGCGATGACGGCCGGGCGAGCGGCGTCCGAGTCGAAGTCGCCGGCTCCGGTGGCGAGCTGGAACGCGATGTGCAGCTGGCGGTCGCCCCGGTCGTCCTCGTAGCTGATGAGCCGGTGGTTCTCGACGGCCTCGAGCAGCTCGGGGTCGCCGTACACGACGTCGCGCACGACGTCCGGTGCGACGACGGCACCGTTGTAGTCGACGGACAGGTCGGACCGGCCGTAGTGGAACAGCAGCGGCAGGTCGAGCTCGGCGGAGTCTGCGAGCTCGTCGAAGCCGTGCGCGCGCAGCGTCCGCCGCAGGTCCTTCATCCGCACCACGTGCCCACGGTCGTGGATGTTGTACCGGATCCGTGGGCTGATGTTCTCGGACCGGGTGATGGTGACGACGAGTTCGCCGAGCTCGTTCGTCTCGATCAGGTACCCGAACGGGTTGAACTGGAACACCATCGGCAGCACGCCGTACTCGGCCTGCTTCGTCAGCGCGGCAGACAGCTCGGGCGAGGCCGCGATCGCCCGGCGCAACTGCACGCTGAACGGCGTCTCGATGCCGAGGTTGATCTCGAGGTCACTCGCCCCGTACGACCCGAGCACGGCCTGCGCGTACTGCTCGATGTGCGCGCGCATGTTCTCGCTGATGCCCTCGCCGCCGAACGCCGCGACGATCGTGTACTCGCTCCAGTCGAGCCGGTCGTCCTCGAACAGCGCCTTCAGGAACGGCGGGTAGCTGCAGATGATGTAGGTGAAGTCCGTGCCGAACTCGCGCATCGTCTGCACGATCTTGTCGCGGTCCGGTCCGATCGACTTGATCATCGACGACTCGGTGAGCGACGCCGTCACGTTCATGCCCGTGGCCCACGCGCCGAGCGAGAACGCGTTGAGCACGAACGGCTGCTTCGGCAGGTCCTTCGCGGTGCGCGAGAACCCGAGCTGCAACAGCTGCCGCGTGGCCTGGCGTTCGTCGGGACCGCGCACCCAGCTGGTCGGTGTGCCGCTGGACCCGCTCGACTCGTCGACGACGACACCGCGACGCGGCAGCCGTCCGTCGACGCAGCGCTCGGGGATGCTCCACCGCTTGACGTACGACTCCTTGTCCATCTCGGGCAGCGCCGAGATCGCCGCGGCGATCCCGCCACGCGTGTCGAGACGGAACGGTCGGGAGGCCCGCCCCGCCTCCGCCAGGAACGCCCCGTACGCGGGCACCCGCTTCGCAGCCCGCTCCACGGTCCGCCAGGCACGCCAGCGTCCGAGGGTCCAGCGGAGCGGCTCGATGCCCGGCGTGAGCAGGAGCTTGTGGGTGCCGACCCGTGGCATGAACAGCGCCACGAAGGTCTCCACCACCCACACGACCGAGAACACCGCCGCGCGCTTCACCGTGCACCCCCGACCGTCATCGCGGCCGCCGGTCTGCGGTGGGCCAACGGCGGTGGCGCACTGTGCCCGAAGCGGAACAGCATCCACGCCATCCGTCCGTCGGACTCGTCGACACCGGCCCGTTCGACGAACGCCGCGTGCGACCGCGGGTTCGTGATCACGGTGCCGAACGGGTGCATGGCGATCCCCCGTGCCGTGAACTCGAGCCAGATCCGCATGAAGACGCGGCCGGCCTCGACGTACTCGGCCGGGGTCCGGAACGGGCCCTCGAGCCAGCCGAGCTGCCGGACCCCGCGCATCGTCGACAGGTACACGCGCTTGAAGACCCCGCCGACGCCGGGTGCTTCCCAGAGCCCGCGGTGCTCCATCGCGAACCGGAGCACCGGTCCGGGCATGAGCATCGTCTCGGCCGACAGTCCGTCGCCGGTCGTCGCCGCCTGCCGCTTCGAGAACCGCAGCCAGTGCAGGATCTCGTCGTGCACGGCGTCGTGCTGCAGGTCGTCGAACAGCGTCTCCTGGTTGACGCGCACGATCTCGTCGACCGTCGCCCGGTCAGCGGTCGTGCGGAAGCGCTGCCCGGCGGCCGACGCGATGGCGGACGCGGCCTGGATCGCGGAGTCGTCCACCAGGGTGGCGTCGTAAGGCCTGCGCGAGGTGCGCCGGGCGAGGAAGCGAGCCAGGGCCTCCCGGTCGTCCGCGGTGACCGTGTGCGGACGCAACGTCACGTCACCCAGGCGGTGCAGGTGGTCGTCGGCCGCGCCGTCCAGCCAGCCGAAGTCCATCTCGGCGTGGTCGAGCCGCTCCTGAACGGTGAAGCCGTGCGCCCGGGCGACGACGTCGAGCCCGGCCAGGAACACCCCGGCGCAGACGTGTCCGAACGGGATGCCGAACGACTCGGCCGGCAACCCCCGCCGCAGGTCGTAGTACACGGTCGCGGTGCGGTCGTCCTCGACCCGCACGACGATCGGTTGCGAGTTGTGCGGCGACGGGTAGTGTCGCGCGTCCTCGATGATGCCGATCCACGGTGATGCCATCGGTTCCCCCTCGGTGGTCTCTGGCACCGATCATACGAACCCCCTCCGACGCCCATGCCGCCGCGGGCATGCAGGGACGACGCGAGCTGCGTACCCTGCTGCCATGGCCACGATCCGGACCGGCACCGACCTCGCCGCGGTCGAGGACGTCGTGGCGGGCATCTCCGCGCACGGCGAGCGGTACCTGGAGCGGCTGTTCACGGTCCGTGAACGCACGGACTGCGGCGACGACCCGGAGCGCCTGGCGGCCCGGTTCGCCGGCAAGGAGGCCGTCGTCAAGCTCCTCCGGCCCGCACCGGACCAGGCGATCCCGCTGCGCGACGTGGCCATCGTGCTCGACGACCACGGGGCGCCGACGGTCGAGCTGACCGGAACCGCTGCCGCACTGGCCGAGACGATCGGGTGTGGTCCGATCGCGGTGTCCCTCGCGCACGAGCGGGGGCTCGCGGTCGCGACGGCGGTCGCGCTGACCGAGCGCTGACCTGGCGCAGCACCGACTCGGAACGACGAACTCGACGTCGTGCGACGTCGAGTTCGTCGTTCCGAGTCGGACGCCCCGCGCCACCCTGTACCACCGCACAGGGGCATCGGATGCCGTGCGGTTTCACGCACCCGCACGGCGGTTTCCCGAGCCCCGGTCTTCCTTATGGTTGCCGACATGGACCAGGACCACCAGCACGCCAGCACGACCTCGACGCTCGCCGACCCGGCGACCGAGCGGGCCGTCCGCCGCGCCCTTGCCGACCACGGCCGCCTGACCGTCGACGCGCAGGCGGTCGCGTCGATCGCCGACCTGTACGCGCTCGGGCTGTCGTCGCACGCCACGGTGAACGTCATGCTCGCCGTCGAGTCCGAACTCGACGTCGAGTTCCCCGACTCGGTCCTGAACCGGTCCACCTTCGCCACCGTCGAGTCGATCGTCGCCGCTGCAGAGCTCGCCGCGGAGCTCGCGTCGTGACGCTGACCCTGCCCGCGACGTCGGTCGTCGACCGGTTCGCCGAACGTGCCGCCGCCGTCGCCGCGGTCGCCGCCCAGTTCGCCGACGAGGTCGACCGCGACGCCCGTCCGCCGCGCGAGGCCATCGCCGCGATGCGCGAGTACGGACTGCTCGCCGCCGCCGTCCCCGCGGAGCACGGCGGCGAGGGCGCCACGGTGTCCGAGCTGTCCGTGATCGCCACCGAACTCGGTCGGGCCTGCGCCGCGACCGGCATGGTGTTCGCGATGCACCAGGGCCAGGTCATGGCGCTGTGGCGACACGGCGGCAACGGTGCCGGCGTGCTCGAGACCATCGCCGCGGTCCGCGACGGCGCGCTCGTCGCCTCGGCGACCACGGAACGCGGTGTCGGCGGCGACGCCCGACGCTCGACCTGCTCCATCGAGGCCACCGACGACGGCCGGATCCGCCTGCGCAAGGACGCGCCGGTGATCTCGTACGCCACCGAGGCGGACGCCGTGTTCGTCACCGCACGACGCGACCCGGACGCCCCGGCCTCCGACCAGCGCCTGCTCATCTGCCGGACCGACTCGATGGTCCTGTCGCAGACGTCCACCTGGGACACGATGGGCCTGCGCGGCACCTGCAGCAACGGCTGGATCCTCGACACCGAGACCACCGTCGACCGGGTGTTCCGTGACGACTACGCAGCCATCTCGGCGCAGACGGTCCTGCCGGTCTCGCACGTGCTGTGGGCCTCGGTGTGGCTCGGCATCGCCGCGTCGTCGAGCGAACGTGCCCGGACCGCGGTCCGCAAGCAGGCGCGCGCGGCGATCGGCACGACCCCGCCCGGTGCGCTCCGGCTCGCCGAGCTGCTCGTCGACCTGCAGGCCCTCGCCGACTCCGTCCGGCACGCCGCCGAGCGGTTCGACGCCGCGGCCGACGACCCCGAGGTACTCGCCTCGAGCGCGTACGCCCTCGCAGCCAACGCCCTGAAGATCGGCGCGTCCGAGCGCGTGACCGACATCGTCACGAAGGCGATGCGCATCGTCGGGATCGCGGGCTACGCGGCCTCCGGTCCGATGAGCATCGCCCGGCACCTCCGAGACGCCCACGGTGCCGCCGTCATGGTGAGCAACGACCGTCTCCTCAAGAACGACGCCGACCTGGCCCTCATGACGGGAGTGATCCTGTGACCATCACGGACCCCACCACCAGCACGACCACCACCAGCACCGCCACCGCGCCGGACCTCGACGCCGCCCGCGCCGCACTCCGTGCCCGCCTGCTCGCCGACCGCGTGCTCATCGACCTCGGCTCCCCCGGGCTGTACGGCCGCACCGGCGTGTTCGAGCGCGTGTACACGGCCGTCGACGCCGCGGCCGTCCGGAGCCAGCAGGACCTCGACGCCGAGGTGCTGCGCTTCCCGCCGGTCGAGCCGCTCGCCGCCTTCGAACGCACCGACTACATCGCGTCGTTCCCCGACCTCGCCGCGTCGATCTCCGGGTTCACCGGCGACGACCGCGCCCACCGCGCCCTGCTCGCCGCCCGCGAGCGTGGTGAGCGGTGGGAGGGCTTCCTCGAGCCGGCGGACCTCATGCTCACCCCCGCGGTCTGCCACCCGGTCTACGGACTCGTCGGCGACACGATCCCGCAGGAGGGCCGGTTCTTCGACATCGTCGGCGACTCGTTCCGCCGTGAGCCGTCCCTCGACCCGATGCGCCTGCAGGCCTTCCACATGCACGAGTTCGTGCACATCGGCACGCCGGCATCGGCGCAGCAGCACCGCGACGGCCGGATCCCGGTGATGCGCTCACTGCTCGAGTCGTTCGGACTCGAGATCGACGTCGTCCCCGCCAACGACCCGTTCTTCGGTCGGGTCGGGCAGATGCTCGCCCGCAACCAGGTCGAGCAGGCGCTCAAGTTCGAGTTCGTCACGCCGGTCTACGGCGACGACCACCCGACGACCGCGATCAGCTCGGCGAACCTGCACGAGGACCACTTCGGCACGTCGTTCGGCCTCCGCACCGCCGACGGCGAGGTCGCGCACAGCGCCTGCATCGCCTTCGGTCTCGAGCGCATCACCATCGCCCTGTTCGCCGCCCACGGCACGGACGTCGACGCCTGGCCGGCGTCGGTCCGCGCAGCCCTCGGCCTGTGACGACGCTGCACGGATGGTCGGGTTCGCCGGCGATCCGCGCTGCCGTGCAGCTGCCGCCCGCGGCGCGGGCCGGTGTCGTCATCTGCCCGCCGCTGGGGCAGGAGGGCGTGATCGCGTACCGCACGCTCCGGCTGCTGGCCGACCGCCTGGAGGCCCGTGGCATCGCCTCGGTGCGCTACGACCCGTCCGGACGTGGTGACGGCGCACCCGACACCGACCCCGACGCGCAGGTCCGGTCCGCGCGCCACGCGGCCGCCGTGCTCCGCACGACGGGGATCCGGCACGTCGCGTTCGTCGGGCTCGCCTCGGCGTCGCTCGTCGCCGCCGCGGCTGCCGAGGACACCGACGCGCTGCTCGTCTGGGACGCCCCGGCCTCCGGACGCGGGTGGCTCCGCCGGCAGCGAGCCCTCGCGACGATCACCATCGGCGGCGAACGGGTGGTGGACGGACTCGAGAGCCTGATCGGCATCGAGGTCGAGCCGGACGAAGCGACCGCCCTCGCCGCCCTCGCGTTCGCGCCGCGCACGGGTCCCACCGTGACGCTCGTCCGACCCGACACCCGTGCGCCGAAGGCCCTCGGCGACGTCGAGTCCACCGAGGTGACCGGCAGCGCCGAGCTCCTCGACGGCACCAGCATCCACGCCCGGATCCCCGGTGCCGCCGTGGACACCGCCGTCGCCTGGCTCGACGCCTGGGCGCCGTCCGCCGCAGCGCTCGTCGTGCCGCCTGAGCTCGACGAGGTCCTGGACGTCGACGGCCGGGTGTCCGAGCGCATCGTCCGGCTCGGGCCGGAGGAACTGTTCGCCGTCGAGACCGTGTCGTCCGCGCAGCACCACGATGCGCCCCTGGTGGTCCTGCACAACGGCGCAGCCGAACACCGCGTCGGCGCCACCGACTACCAGGTCGACCTCGCCCGGGCGCTCGCCCGCGACGGAGCCCGGGTGGTCCGCGTCGACCGCCGTGCCACCGGCGAGAGCACGGTCGTGCGCGAGGACGAACGGAGCTTCCTGTTCGCCCAGGAGTGGGTCGAGGACCAGTCCGCCGTCGTGACCGCCCTCGGCACCCCGTCGGACCGCCTGGTCCTCGTCGGCATGTGTGCGGGCGCCTGGCTCGCCGGCCGCTCGGCCGACGAGGCACCGCGGCTCGTCGTCGAGATCAGCCCGAACGACTACCGCCGGCAGCCAGCCGCGCCGGGGAGCTACGAGGATGCCGTCCGCGCGGTCGACGCCCCCTCGGCGGCCCGGCTCTGGGTCCGCCAGCGGTACAACGCCGTCGTGCCGAAGGTCGTCCGTGAGTGGGTCGCCCGTCGCGACCGCGTCGGCGGTGTCGTCGAGCACGTCCGGCCGCTCGTGGAGCACGGCACCGACGTCGTCGTCATCGCGGCCCCCGACGACGCCGCGCTGTTCGACCGGCTCGGCGGGCAGAAGGCCCTGCGCCGCTACGGCGGGGTCGGTCGACGCGGCTCGGTGTCGATCGTGCGGGTCGAGGACGGCGACCATTCGTTGTTCTCCCCCGTGATGCGCCGCGCCGTCCGTGCCGAGGTCCGCTCGCGGGTCGCCGCGACGTTCCCCGTGCCCGCCTGACCCGCGCGTCCCGACTCCGAACGACACCGTCGACGTCGTACGACATCGGGCAAGTCGCTGCCGCGCGGCTGCAACTGTTGCGGCCGCGCGGGGACGACAGGGTCGACGTCGTACGACAACCGCTGTGTCGCACCGTGCCCGCGCAAGGACCGCGCGCAACGACAGCGCGCGGCGGTCAGGCGAGCCCGAGCTCGCGCGCGACGGCGTCCGGGTGCTCGACGTGGGCGAAGTGCCCGCAGTCGTCGAGCAGCACCGTGCGGACCTGCGGCACGAGCTCCCGCAACGCCTCGAGGTCCGACACGCGCGCGAACACGTCGTCGCGCCCGGCGATCGCCGTCACCGGGCAGGTGATCCCCCGCCAACGGTCGAGGTCGTAACCCGCGGCGGTCCGTGCCGCGTCGGTGAACCGGGTCGGCCGGAGCTCCTGGACGAAGGCGTCGAGGACACTGCGGTCGAGTCGTCGCACGTGCGTGAACACCGGCGCGGCGAGCAGCGGCAGCAGCCCGACGCGCGACAGTGCGCTGAGCATCGGCCGCGCGGCCTCGCGCGTGAGCGTCAGGCCCGCACGCAGCAGCGTGAACGACGGCAGCGTCCGGAGCCCCCGGAGCGGGTGCCGTGCGGCGTCCGCGGTCGCGACGGTGGTGCCGGACACCAGGGCGACGGACCGCACGCGCTCGGCGGCGACCACCGCCAGGTGCATCCCGACGAAGGCGCCCATCGAGTGCCCGACGACGTCCACCCAGGCGATCCCGAGCGCGTCCAGCACCGTGGTCAGCGACACGGCGACGTCGTCGAGGTCGAACGCGCCGCGCGGTGCCGGCGACGATCCCCACCCCGGCAGGTCGACGAGCACGAGCCCACGACCGTCGATGCCCGCCGCCGTGGTCAGCAACGGGGACCAGGTCGACCACGAGCCAGCGACGCCGTGCAGCAGCAGGAGCGCATCCGGACCCGGCCGGTGGTGCACCACGACGGGTCCGGCGGGCGTCACGATCTCGGTTCGCCGGAGGTGCCACGTGGCGGGCGTGGGCGACACCGGGTACGGAGCGTAGGCCTCGGCGGTGACCACGGGGTCACGTGCGTCCGTGTCGATGGCGTGCACCGGGCCTCCCGTCCGCTGTCGACGCGGATGCGTCGCAGGAGGGATTCGGAACGCTAGCCGACGGGGACGGGTGCGGTGCAGGCGGCGAGTCGGTCGAGCGCGGCCTTGTACTCCGCGACGTCACGCTGCAGGCCGGGCTCGGTGATGATCGAGGCCTTGATGCGGCCCTGCACGTCGATGACGAAGGTCGCGCGGGTGGCGAACCCCTTGTGCTCGAGGAAGACGCCGTACTCCTTCGAGACCGCGCCGTGCGGCCAGAAGTCGGCGAGGAGCTCGAAGTCGTAGCCGTTGAGCTCGGCGAACGAGCGGAGCGTCGCCTTGGAGTCGACGGAGATGCCGATCAACTCGACGCGCTGGTCCTGGAACATCGCGACGTTGTCCTGCAGGGCGCAGAGCTCGTTCGTGCAGTTCGACGAGAACGCCAGGGGGAAGAAGACGAGTGCGACCGGGCGGTTGCCGCGGAAGTCGCTGAGTCGGACGTGCTCACCGAACTGGTTCGGGAGCTCGAAGTCCGGCGCGAGTGAGCCGATCTCGAGAGCCATCGGGACGTGTGCTTCTTCCTCGGGCGTGGGGTGTGCCCGTCGGGTCCGTGCGCCGCGGGTCGCGTGTGCACGATCGGCCATGCTACGCCGACGACACCCGAATGCAAGCACCCGTCCACGTGCACGTCACCATCAGCATCAGCGTCGGTGCTGGGGCCTAGAGTGGACGGGGCCCCATCCGGTCGCGACCCGACCACCGGAGCCACCATGTCCACCACCACGAGAACGAACGAGGTCAAGGGTGACGGTGAACGACCAGGACCCGTACAGCACCGGGGCGAACGACCAGGACCCGCAGGAGACCGCCGAATGGCGTGAGTCCCTCGACGGATTGGTCCAGACCCACGGACACCAGCGCGGTCGCGAGATCATGCTGAGCCTGCTCAAGCGGTCCAAGGAACTGCACCTCGGTGTGCCGATGGTCCCGACGACGGACTACGTGAACACCATCGCGCCGGAGAACGAACCGGAGTTCCCCGGCGACGAGGAACTGGAGCGCCGGTACCGCCGGTGGATCCGCTGGAACGCGGCCATCACGGTGCACCGCGCGCAGCGTCCCGGCATCAGCGTCGGCGGCCACATCTCGACGTACGCGTCGAGTGCCGCGCTGTACGAGGTCGGCTACAACCACTTCTTCCGCGCGCAGGACCACGCGTCCGGCGGCGACCAGGTGTTCTTCCAGGGCCACGCCTCCCCCGGCATGTACGCCCGCGCCTACATGGAAGGGCGTCTCGGCGAGGACCAGCTCGACGGGTTCCGTCAGGAGAAGTCCCACGCCGGTGGCGGCCTGTCGTCGTACCCGCACCCGCGCCTCATGCCGCACTTCTGGCAGTTCCCGACCGTGTCGATGGGCATCGGCCCGATCAACGCGATCTACCAGGCGCAGCAGGCCAAGTACCTGACCAACCGCGGCATCAAGGACGCCTCCGACCAGCAGGTCTGGGCGTTCCTCGGCGACGGCGAGATGGACGAGGTCGAATCGCGCGGACAGCTCCAGGTCGCGGCGAACGACGGCCTCGACAACCTGAACTTCGTCATCAACTGCAACCTGCAGCGGCTCGACGGTCCGGTGCGCGGCAACGGCAAGATCATCCAGGAGCTCGAGGCGTTCTTCCGCGGTGCGGGCTGGAACGTCATCAAGGTCGTCTGGGGGCGTGAGTGGGACGACCTGCTCGCCCGCGACACCGAGGGCGCGCTGCTCAACCTGATGAACCAGACGCCGGACGGCGACTACCAGACGTACAAGGCCGAGAACGGTGCCTACGTCCGCGAGAACTTCTTCGGGCGCGACCCGAAGGCGCTCGAGCTCATCGAGGGCTACAGCGACGACCAGGTCTGGAACCTCAAGCGCGGTGGCCACGACTACCGCAAGGTCTACGCCGCCTTCAAGGCCGCGACCGAGCACAAGGGGCAGCCGACCGTCATCCTGGCGAAGACGGTCAAGGGCTACGGCCTGGGCCCGAGCTTCGAGGGCCGCAACGCGACCCACCAGATGAAGAAGCTCACGCTCGACAACCTCAAGCAGTTCCGCGACGAGATGCGCATCCCGATCTCCGACGCGCAGCTGGAGGAGAACCCCTACACGCCGCCGTACTACCACCCGGGCAACGACGACGAGGCGATCCAGTACATGCACGAGCGTCGTCAGGCGCTCGGCGGTTACGTGCCGGAGCGCCGGACCAAGTACACCTCGATCACCCTGCCCGAGGACGCGAAGTACCAGGTCGTCAAGAAGGGCTCCGGCAAGCAGGAGATCGCCACCACCATGGCCTTCGCCCGGCTGCTGAAGGACCTGCTCCGCTCCCCCGACTTCGGCAACCGCGTGGTGCCGATCATCCCGGACGAAGCCCGCACGTTCGGCATGGACGCGTACTTCCCGACGGCGAAGATCTACAACCCGAACGGCCAGCACTACACGTCGGTCGACCGCGAGCTGCTCCTGGCCTACAAGGAGAGCCCGCAGGGTCAGATCATCCACGTCGGCATCAACGAGGCCGGGGCCATGGCGGCGTTCACCGCGGTCGGCACCTCGTACTCGACGCAGGGCGAACCGCTCATCCCGGTCTACGTCTTCTACTCGATGTTCGGGTTCCAGCGCACCGGTGACGCGATCTGGGCCGCTGGCGACCAGATGACCCGTGGCTTCATGATCGGTGCCACCGCCGGGCGCACGACGCTGACGGGCGAGGGCTTGCAGCACGCCGACGGCCACTCGCTGCTCCTCGCGACGACGAACCCGGCCGTGGTGTCCTACGACCCCGCGTACGGGTACGAGATCGGGCACATCGTGCAGGCCGGCCTCGACCGGATGTACGGCACGAACGAGGACGGCTCGCCGAAGCACAGCGACCCGAACGTCATGTACTACCTGACGGTCTACAACGAGCCGATCGTCCAGCCGGCCGAGCCCGAGGGCATCGACGTCGACGGGATCGTCAAGGGCATGTACCTGCTCAAGCCGAGCGAGCACGACGGCCCGAAGGCCCAGCTGCTCGCATCCGGTGTGGCCGTGCCGTGGATCCTCGAGGCGCAGCAGCTGCTGGCCCAGGACTGGGGCGTCTCCGCCGACGTCTGGAGCGTCACGAGCTGGGGTGAGCTGTACCGCGACGGTCTCGACGCGGAGCAGCACGCGTTCCTCAACCCGAACGAGTCGCCGCGCACGCCGTACGTCACCGAGCGCCTGCTGGCGACTGAGGGCCCGGTCGTCGCCGTGAGCGACTTCATGCACCAGGTGCAGGAGCAGATCCGTCCGTTCGTGCCGACCGACTACGCCACGCTCGGCGCCGACGGCTTCGGTTTCTCGGACACCCGTCCGGCTGCTCGCCGCTTCTTCCACATCGACGGCCCCTCGGTCGTCGTGCGGACGCTGCAGCAGCTCGCCCGCCAGGGCAAGGTCGACGGTGCACTCGTCCAGCAGGCGATCGACAAGTACCGCCTGCACGACGTGACCGCCGGCACCACCGGCAGCGCGGGCGGCGAGAGCTGATCACCCAGTGACGCCGGTCCGACCGGACACCGAGGGCCCGTCGAAGGCCCAGAGCCAGGAGAGCGCGCGCGAGCGGGCGCTCTCCTGGCTCCGTCAGGTGTCCGGGGAACTCTCCACCGCCACCATCAAGCGGCTCGAGGACACCCTCCCCTGGTACAGCGAGATGCCGCCGGGGCGCCGCTCCGCCGTGGGCCTGGTCGCCCAGGCGGGCATCACCTCATTCATCAGCTGGCTCGAGGGCACCGCGTCGACGCCGTGGATCGCCGCGGCCGACGTCTTCGGTTCGGCCCCTCGTGAGCTCCTGCGCTCGGTGAGCCTGCAGCAGACGCTGCAGCTCATCCGCGTGGTCGTCACCGTGGTCGAAGAGCGCGCCGCCGACGACGAGATGCTGCAAGAGGCGATCCTCAAGTACTCGCGCGACATCGCCTTCGCCGCAGCCGACGTCTACGCCCGCGCGGCCGAGGCCCGCGGCCTGTGGGACGCCCGCCTCGAAGCGCTCGTGGTCGACTCGATCCTGTCGGGCGAGTACGACGACGAGCTTCCGTCCCGCATCGCTGCCCTCGGGTGGCACGGACACGGTGAGGTCGCGGTGCTCGTCGGCACCGCACCGAAGCAGCTCGAGGTCGACCAGGTCCGTCGCACCGCACGGCACATGGACGCCGACGTGCTCGTCGGGGTCCAGGGGTCGCGGCTCGTCGTGGTGATCGGCCGCTCGACCCCACGGGACGACGTCCCCGAAGGCGAAGACCCGGTGTCGTTCACCGCCATCGCGCAGGCCCTCGAACCGTTGTTCGGGGAGGGCCACCTGGTGCTCGGCAACGAGGTCCCCGGGGTCGTCGACGCGTCCACCAGCGCGAAGGCGGCCCTCGCCGGGTTCGCCGTCGCACGGGCCTGGCGCGGGGTCCCGCGGCCGGCGCTTGCCGACGACCTGCTGCCCGAACGTGCCCTGGCCGGCGATCCGCTCGCCCGGTCCGCGCTCGTGCAGCGCATCTACGTGCCCCTCAAGGACCAGTCCACCGAGCTCCTGCAGACGCTGTGGTGCTACCTGGACACCGGGCGGTCGCTCGAGGCCACGGCACGCGAGCTCTTCGTGCACCCCAACACCGTGCGGTACCGCCTGCGTCGGGTCGCCGACATCATTGGGTGGGACGCCACCCACGCCCGGGACGCCCTGATCGTGCAGTCCGCCCTGATCCTCGGCGCGATGTCCGAATCGGCCACCGGTCGTCGCCGCATCGTTCCGCGCCGGTAGGGATCCGACAATGTCACACGGGGTTTCGTGTGGGAAGCCCACACGGGCCCCACGGTGCATGAGCGACAGGATTGTCCGGTGATCGTCGTCGTCGCGCCCGGACAGGGCTCCCAGACCCCCGGCTTCCTCGCCCCCTGGCTCGAGGACGCCGCAGTTCGTGAACGCGTCGGACAGTGGTCCGAGTCGATCGGGGTGGACCTCGCGGCGCACGGCACCACGTCGGACGCCGACACCATCAAGGACACCGCGCTCGCACAGCCGCTCATCGTCGCCGCCGGACTCGTGACCGCCGACGCGCTGCTGGCCGACGGCCGCCGTGCGCTCGTCGGTGGGGTCGCCGGCCACTCGGTCGGCGAGTTCACCGCCGCCGCGGTCGCCGGGATCCTGGAGCCGACCGACGCCGTGTCGCTGGTCGCCGAGCGTGGCCGGGCGATGGCGGACGCCGCCGCCCTCGAGGCGACCTCGATGGCCGCCGTGCTCGGTGGTGACGCCGACGCGGTCGCCGCGGCACTGCAGGAGCACGGGCTCGTTCCCGCGAACCACAACGGTGGCGGCCAGACCGTCGTCGCCGGCACCACGGCAGCGATCACGGCACTCGCCGCCGATCCTCCTGCCAAGGCCCGGGTCATCCCGCTGGCCGTCGCCGGTGCGTTCCACACCCGGTACATGGCACCCGCCGTCGAGCGCGTCGCCCCCGTCGCCGCAGCCGCCACCGTGCACGACCCGTCCCTGCCGATCTGGACGAACGCCGACGGCTCCCGCATCGAGGACGGCCGACGGTTCGTCGACCTCATGGTCCAGCAGATCGCGAGCCCCGTGCACTGGGACGCGGTGATGGAGTCCTTCGCCGCCGCCGGGGTCACCGGCATCATCGAGCTCGCACCGGCCGGCGCCCTCGTCGGGCTCGCCAAGCGCGGGCTGCGCGGGACGCCGTCCGTCGCCATCAAGACCCCCGAGGACCTGCCCGCAGCGATCGACCTGCTGCAGCGCGCGGGCCAGGAAGCAGACGCATCCGCATGACCGAACGCCCCGCACTCTCCCAGCGCCGCGGCCACGAGTTCACCCGCATCCTGGCCTTCGGCGCCGCCCGCGGCGAGAACGTCGTGCCGAACGACGACCTCGTCGGTCCGATCGACTCGTCCGACGAGTGGATCCGCCAGCGCACCGGGATCATCACCCGGAAGCGTGCCGGCAAGGACGTCGAGGCGGTCGACCTCGCCGAGACCGCCGCGCGCGAGGCGATCGAGAAGGCCGGCCTGTCCCCCGACCAGATCGGTGTCGTCCTGGTGAGCACCGTCACGCACACCGTCGCCACGCCCTCGATGGCCTCGCTGCTCGCCGAGCGGATCGGTGCGACGCCCGCAGCGGCGTACGACATCAGCGCCGCCTGTGCCGGGTACGCCTACGGCATCGCCCAGGCCGACTCGTTCATCAAGTCCGGGCTGGCCGACCACGTGCTGGTCGTCGGCGCCGAGAAGCTCAGCGACGTCGTCGACCCGACCGACCGCTCGATCTCGTTCCTGCTCGGTGACGGTGCCGGCGCGGCCGTCGTCGGCCCGAGCGACTTCCCCGGCATCGCCCCCACCATCTGGGGTTCGGACGGCTCAAAGTGGGACGCCATCGGCATGACGGCGACCTACAACGAGTGGGAGGCCGGCGCGCCCCGCCCGACCATGCGCCAGGCGGGTCAGACGGTGTTCCGCTGGGCCGTGTGGGAGATGGTCAAGGTCGCCCGTGAAGCCCTCGAGACCGCCGGTGTCCGACCGGAGGACCTCGCGGCGTTCGTCCCGCACCAGGCGAACATCCGGATCATCGACGAGTTCGCGAAGCAGCTCGGCCTGCCGGAGTCCGTGACGATCGCCCGCGACATCACCACCACCGGCAACACCTCCGCCGCGAGCATCCCGCTCGCCACCCACCGCCTGCTCGAGGAACACCCCGAGCTGTCCGGCGGGCTCGCCCTGCAGATCGGCTTCGGTGCCGGACTCGTGTTCGGCGCCCAGGTCGTCGTGCTCCCCTGAACCCGCCCAACCGGCGATCCTGATCCCGCCCAACCGGCGAACCTGAACCCACCCGGCCGCGCACCCGCGCGACCAGCGACCACCCCGACCAGCCTCCGGGCGCGAGCACGCTGCGTGCCCTAGGCTGGTCCACGGTCAAACGACACCCCCTCAAGGAGAAACTCATGGCCCTGTCCAACGAAGAAGTCCTCGCCGGCCTGGCCGAGCTGATCAACGACGAGACCGGTATCGCCACCGACACCGTCGCCGCCGACAAGTCCTTCACGGACGACCTCGACATCGACTCCATCTCGATGATGACCATCGTGGTCAACGCCGAGGAGAAGTTCGACGTGAAGATCCCGGACGAAGAGGTCAAGAACCTCAAGACCGTGGGCAACGCGGTCGACTACATCGTCAAGGCCCAGGCCTGACACGAGCTTCCTGAGCGCCGCGGCCAGCGGTCCCCGTCGGCCGCGGCGCTCATCTTGTTCCCCAACGAAAGAACCGTCGTTCCATGACCAAGAAGACCGTCGTCGTCACCGGGATCGGTGCGATCTCACCCCTCGCCGCGACTGCCCCGGAAACGTGGGACGCGCTGCTCGCCGGCAAGTCCGGCATCACCCGCATCGAGGACCCGCGGTACGCCGAGCTCGAGCTCCCCGTGGAGTTCGCCGGCCAGGCGCGCCGGTTCCTCACCGACCAGCTCACCCGTCCCGAGTCGAAGCGCCTGGACCCCTCGTCGCAGCTGTCGCTCGTCGCAGCGCGTGAGGCCTGGGCCGACGCCGGCATCGACGCCGAGTCCGTCGTCCCAGAGCGGCTCATCGTCGACTGGGCGACGGGCATCGGCGGCGTCAACACGCTGCTCGACGCCTGGGACACCCTGCGTGAGAAGGGTCCGCGTCGCGTCCTGCCGATGACGGTCCCGATGCTCATGGCGAACGGCCCGGCCGCCGCCATCGAGATGGAGTTCGGCGCCCGTGGCGGCGCCCGCACCTACCTGTCGGCCTGCGCCTCGTCGACCGAGTCCCTGGCCGAGGCGTACCGCCACGTCGCGGACGGCGATGCCGACATCGTCATCACCGGTGGCGCCGAGGCTGCCCTGCACCCGCTGCCCCTGGCCGCCTTCGCGGCGATGCAGGCCCTGTCCCGCCGCAACGACTCCCCCGAGACCGCGTCCCGCCCGTACGACGTCACGCGTGACGGCTTCGTGCTCGGCGACGGTGCCGCGGCGCTCATCCTCGAGTCGAAGGAGCACGCCGAGGCCCGCGGCGCGACCATCTACGCCGAGGTCGCCGGTGCCGGCATCACCTCGGACGCCTTCCACATCACGGCGCCGGACCCCGAGGGCAGCGCTGCGGCTCGTGCGGTCCTGCAGGCCCTGGATCACGCTGGTGCCAGCCGTGAGGACGTCGTGCACGTCAACGCGCACGCCACCTCGACCCCGGTGGGCGACGTCGCCGAGTACCACGCCATGCGTCGCGTCTTCGGTGACCACCTCGACGACATCGTCGTGTCGGCGACCAAGGCGTCGACGGGGCACCTGCTCGGTGGTGCCGGTGCGATCGAGGCCGCGTTCACGGTCCTCGCGCTGCACAACCGTGTCGCCCCGCCGACGATCAACCTCAACGACCAGGACCCGGAGATCGTCATGGATGTCGCGCGCGAGCCGCGAGCGCTGCCCGACGGCGACCTGCTTGCGGTGAGCAACTCGTTCGGCTTCGGTGGGCACAACGCCGTGGTCGCGTTCCGCAGCGTCTGATCGCGTCCGTCCTGTTCGGCCTGGAGGCCCGTCCCGCGTCGTCGGGGCGGGCTTCCGTCGTTCCCGCCCCGGCTCCAAGTCCCCGGCACACGCCGTCGTGTCGTTGAGACGCCGTCGTGTCGTTGAGACGCCGTCGTGTCGTTGAGACGCCGTCGTGTCGCTGAGACGCCGTCGTGTCGCTGAGACGCCTCGGGAACGACGAGACGCCGCCGTATTCGGCGGCGTCTCGAGTCTTCGGCGGCGTCAGGGCAACACGCCGGCGTCTGACACACCCAACACGCCGGCGTCTGACACACCCAACACACCGGCGTCTGGCGCACTCAACACGCCGGCATCTGGCACACCCGGGTCAGCCGACGCGGTGCAGCCAGACGACGGGATTGCCCTCGGCCGCGTGCCGGAAGGGCTCGAGCTCGTCGTCCCACGCCTGCCCGAGCGCCAGCCGGAGTTCACGGTGGAGTTCGAGCGCGTTGCTGCCGGCGACCTCCATGGCGTAGCGGACCCGGTCCTCGGGGATGACCATGTTGCCCGTGACGTCGGTCTGCGCGTAGAACACCCCGAGGTCGGGTGTGTGCATCCAACGGCCACCGTCGGACGCCGTCGTCGGCTCCTCGGTGACCTCGTAGCGCAGGTGTTCCCAGCCGCGCAGCGCGGAGGCGATCGCGGCACCGGCACCCACCGCACCGGTCCACGTGAACTCGGTCCGGCGCGCACCGTCCTGCGCCGGCTGGTCGAGCCACGAGAAGTTCACGGCGCGATCCATCGCGCGACCTGCTGCCCATTCGACGTGCGGGCAGAGCGCGCGGGGTGAGGAGTGCACGTAGAGCACTCCTGTCGTCGTTCCGTTCACGGTTCCTCCGATACGTCAGGTGCGACTTCCCCATCGACCTGGTGCGGAGGATCCGAGCGGCTGCGAGCCACGGAACCATTCGGTATGCGATTGTGATGTCCTGAGCGGACACGCCCATTATGCAGCGTTCCGGCTGGGAACGGCAAGGACCCCGCCGAGCCGGATCCGACTCAGTGCAGGACGGAGTCCTCGGCGTCGACCGGGTGCCGCTCCCCCGCCGTGATCGGCACGGGGACGCGGTTGTCCTCCGGCGGGATCGGGCAGGCGAACTGGTACGAGAACGCGCAGGGCGGCAGCACGAGCAGGTTCCAGTCGAGTTCGACCCTGCCCGCGGCACCGGGATCGTCCAGGTACAGGAACCGACCCATCGAGTAGGTGCTGCCGGGGTCGTCCTCGGCGAGGGTGCTCGTGGCGTCCTGCACGATGAGCTGCAGGCGCGGTGCACCGCGGAACGCGGCGGACCGGACCGCGACGAAGCGCACCGTCGTGCTGCCGAAGGCCGTCTCGATGTGCCCGGCGACCGGCAGGGCGTCGCCGGCGGCGTCGAGGACGCTGCCACGGGCCTCCCGGTCGTCGCCCGCACCGTCGTCCGACGGCACGTACGTTCCGGAACGCACCCAGTCGTCGGACCGGTCGAACCGGGCGATGTGGTCGAAGCGCTGGACGGGTTCGGCGGCGGGGTCCCAGACCCGAAGGGTCGACCCGGACACCGTGCCGGCGAAGCCGTCCGCGAACGCGACGGCGGACGGCACCACGGCGGTGTCGCCCGCGACCAGCACCGTGCCGTCGACGGGGACACCGTCGACCACGACGCCGTCGTCGGCCGCGGCCGTGACGGTGAGGCCGCCGGTCGTCGGCGCCCAGCTGCCGGGCACCGGCCACACGGGCTGCGCGTGGTCGACGCGCTGGGCGTCGTTCACGAGGGCCAACGGACCACGAGGACCGCGCGCCCAGCGATCGCGTTCCGCAATGTGGTCAGCAAAGGCGCCGTGGTCGGCAAAGGCACCGTGGTCGGCGAACGCCGCCGCCGCGTCCGTCACGCCAGCTCCTGCCGGGGGTAGATGACCTTCTGCACGATGATGATGACCGACGCGGCCACCGGCAGGGCGACCAGGGCGCCGAGCACGCCCCCGATCGTGCCACCGGCCACCGCGGCGATGACCACGAGGGCACCGGGGACCTGGACCGCGCGCGACATGATGCGCGGCGAGATGATGTACGCCTCGACCTGCATGTACACGAGGTAGTAGATCGCGGCGGCCAGTGCGGTCGCCGGTGACGCGAACAGGCAGAGCAACGAGATGACGACGGCGGCGCTGAGCGTCCCGACGAGCGGGATGAGCGAGCCGAGGAACGCGAACGACGCCAGCAGCACCGGCAGCGGCGCACCGATGATGAGCAGGAACACCAGGCTCAGGATGCCGTTGATGAGCGCCTGGGAGACCTGACCGACCACGTACCGACCGACGGCCTGGGTGATCTGCTCGCTGACGTCGATGAAGTTCTCGCGACGCGACGCCGGTACGAACCGGTAGGCCGCGCGCTTCATCCCGCGCATCGAGGCGAGGAAGTACAGCATCAGGATGAGGACGATGAGCACGCCCGTCACCCCGGAGAGGATGCCGCTGCCGACGGCCAGGATCCCGCCACCGACGCTGAGCAGGTTGCCCGGGTTCTCGACGAAGGACTGCACCGACTCGAGCGCGTGGTCGATGTCGAACGACCCGGCGAACTGCTTCGACAGGTCCTGCACCCACTGCTGCTTCGAGATGTCGTCGACGACCTCGGGGAAGTTCTGGATGAGGTTCGTCGCCTGCTCGACCAGGATCGGCACGACCGCGAACACCACCCCCGCGAAGACACCGAGGACGCCCACCACGACGATGGTGATCGCTGCCCACCGCGGGATGATCCGTTCGAGGAACGAGACCAGCGGGTCGATGCCGAGCGCGAGGAACAGCGCGACCCCGATGTAGACGAGGACGGTGCTCAGCTCACCGATGATCGTGCCGGCGAGCAGGGCCACGAGCACGCCGATGGCACCCATGAACCCGATGCGGAAGGCGTTGACGCGCACGCCGGTGCCGCCGCGGGTCACCTGGAAGGTCACGTTCGGCGTCGGACCAGCGCTGTCGTGGTCGTCCTCGGGCTTGCGTCTCAACTGCACGTAGGGCGGGCGGGACTTGAACCCGCGAATCGTTCGGTTATGAGCCGACTGCCTTGACCAGCTTGGCTACCGCCCCTCGGGGACCGTCAGGCCACCGGTTCCCCACGATACAGCGCCTCGAACGTCGTGAGTGTGCGGTTGATGTCGTGTGCCTCGATCATGGCCAGACTGCGTGCGCGCATCGCCGTGTACTCCGCTTCCGGTGCGGTGAGCACGGCCTCGAGCTTGGCCGCGAGGTCCCGTTCGTCGCCCGGGGTGAACAGGTACCCGTTGCCGTCGATGAGGTGCGGCAGGGCCATCGAGTCGGCCGCGACGACCGGCAGGCCGGACGCCATTCCCTCGAGCGACGAGATGCTCTGCAGCTCGGCGGTGGACGGCATCGCGAACACGGTCCCGTTCGTCAGGGCCGTGCGCTTCGCCTCGTCCGAGACGAAGCCGAGGAACCGGACGCGGTCCTCGAGTCCGAGCTCCTTCGCCAGGGCGGTGAGCTTCGGGATCATCTCGCCGTCGCCGACGATCGTCAGCGTGGCGGCGAGCGAACCGGGCAGCAGTGCCACGGCGCGGACCAGGACGTCGAGGTTCTTCTCCGGTGCGACGCGGCCGACGAACACGATGTCGTTGTTCACCGGGCGCCCCTCGCGCGCGACGTAGCGGGATGCGTCGATGCCGCACGAGATCGCGAGCACCCGCTGCCCGGCGATGGCCTTCCGCAGGTAGTCGGCCGCCAGGTTGGTCGGCGTCGTGATGGTGTCGGCCAGCCGGTAGGTCTTCGCGGCGTCGCTCCACGCGATCTTCAGCGCGATGGGCAGCGTCCACTTGCCGAACGGGGTGTACTCGAGCAGGTTCTCGGGCATGAAGTGGTTGGTCGCCACGACCCGGATGCCGCGCGCGTTCGCCTCGGGCACGATGCCACGGCCGATGACGACGTGCGACTGGATGTGCAGCACGTCGGGCTTGACGGCGTCGAGGATCGGCCCGGTCCACTTCTTCACGCTCCACGGCCACACGAAGCGGAGCCAGGCGTGCAGCGGCCACTTGTACGACTTCAGGCGGTGCACGACGAGGGTCACACCCTGGTGCTCCTCGTCGAAGGTGCCGTGGTGGCTGCTCGATGCGGGCGCGACGACGTGGACCTCGTGCCCGCGCTCGGCCAGACCGACGGCGAGCTGCTCGGCGAAGGTGGCGGCGCCGTTGACGTCCGGCGGGAAGGTGTCCGCGGCGATCAAGACCCGCAACGGTCGGTGTCCGCCCGTCGCACCCGTCGGCTCGGCGGTGGCGGTGGTGACGTCTCCTGACACGGCTGGCGTCGTCCTCTCGTGGGCGATTGCTGGTCGGACTGCGACGGTACCGCACCTGCTCGGGCGGCCGCGTCAGCCGCGCGGGGGACCCTCGTGCCACCAGGGAGTGACGCCGCCTCACCGGCAGGACGTCGCGGCCCGCGCCGGACCGGCCGTCGCGGTCAGGCCCGGGTCTGCGGGTGGTGCTTCGCCAGCAGGAACACGCCGGTGATCGCGATGCCGGCCGCGACCACGAAACCGGCGACCGCACCCCACGGCGCCCCGGACGCCTCGTCGAGCACGACCACGCCGATCCCGACCGCGACGATCGGGTCGATCACCGTCAGCCCCGCGATGACGAGGTCCGCCGATCCGGCCGAGTACGCGTTCTGCACGAAGTACCCGCCGAGCGACGCCGCGACGACCACCCCGATGATCGCGAGCACGGTGAGCCAGTCGAACGTGCCGTTCACGAACCGGTTCAGCACGACCTTCGCCAACGTCGCGACGAACCCGTAGAGGATGCCTGCGCCGACGATGTAGTACAGCGCGTTCTTGTGCTTGGCGACGAGCCGGAACGACACCAGCACCAGGACGAGCACGACCGCCAGGATGACGAGGACCGTGACGAGCTGCTGGCGGGTGATGGCGCTCTCGTGCCCGACGAACGCCGCGATGCCGACGAAGATCGCGACACCGATGATGCACGTCCACACTGCACGCTTCGCCCGCTGGCCCAACGGGACACCCGACGACCGCGACGAGAACCACGTCGTGATGACGAGCGCGACCGCACCGAGCGGCTGCACCACGATGAGCGGGGCGTACGTGATGCTGATGAGCTGCAGCACGACCGCGATGCCGAGCATCAGGGTGCCGAGCACCCAGTAGCCGCTCGAGACCAGGCCGACGACGTGCCGGACGCTCAGTCCCTTGGACTGCCGTCCCAGCCGCGCCTCGACCCGCTGCACCCCACGGCTCTGGAACTGCGCCCCGAGCGACAGGAACACCGCACCGATGAGCGCGACCGGGATCATGAGCGCCTGGAACGGCGTCAGGTTCACTGCGTCCGGCAGCTGGAGGTCCGTCGTCACGCGTCGAGGCTACCGTCCACCGCCGGATAACCTGGGTGAATGGCCGTTCTCCCGATCCGCATCACCGGCGAACCCGTCCTGCACGAGCGTGCAGCCGAGGTCACCGAGTTCGATGACGACCTCCGTTCCCTCGTCGCCGACATGTTCGAGACCATGGACCTCGCCCCCGGTGTCGGGCTGGCCGGCCCGCAGGTCGGCGTCGGCAAGCGCCTGTTCGTGTACTCGTACACCGACGACGATGACGTCCTGCACCGCGGCGCCGCCGTGAACCCCGTCCTGTGGATCAGTCCGCCCGTCCCCGAGTCGGTCGAGGAGCTCGACGAGGACGACGAGTCAGAGGGCTGCCTGTCCGTGCCGGGCGAGCGGTTCCCGCTGCGCCGCTCCGAGCGCGCCCTGCTCCGCGCCGTCGACGAGCACGGTGATCCGTTCGAGGTCAGCGCCGACGGCTGGCTCGCCCGCATCTTCCAGCACGAGTACGACCACCTGGACGGATGGCTCTACGCCGACCGCCTCGTGCACCCGTACGGCAAGCAGGTCGCCAAGGCGATCCGCAAGAACAGCTGGGGTGGCCCCGGTCAGTCGTGGCTGCCGGGTCGCGACCACCCCGAGGGCTGACGCGGGACACGTCTCGCGCATCGGACGCGTCGGTCGTGTCGACTGCGTCGGTCGCGTCGGTCGCGTCGTCTGCGTCGTCCGCGTCGTCCGACCGGGAGGCCCGGCTCAGCTCCGGTACGACGACAGCGCGTCGCGCAGGTGGTCGGTCTCCGGATGCCCCGGGCAGTACTGCAGGAGCCCGTCGGCCAGGTGGGCCGAGCCGTCGTCGGCCACGGCCGACGTCCACGGTGCCGTCCCGGTCACCGCGCAGGTGCTCGCGAGTTCGACCAGCGTCGCGTCACCACGCGCCGCGTCGACCGCCGCCTGCTGCTGCTCCGACGGCACCGAACCGGTCAGCCGTTCCGCGGCGCACGAGGTCCGCTCGGCCTCCCACACCGCCGAGTACGTCGTGTAGGTCTCCCGCTCGCCGTCGTCGCACACGAACGCGAACACGACCGGCGACGCGCCCGACCCGAGTCCGGTCTCCGAGCTCGTCGGGTCCTCGGACGAGTCGGTGTCCGGTCCTGCGCCGCTGCACCCGACCAGCAGCGGTGCGAGCACCCCTGCGAGCAGCGCGCCGACGAGCACGACGCGGGGCGGACGGGATCGGAGCACCTGTGAACGCTAACAGTTTCCCCCGGCCAGGAAAGCCGCACGACCGCCGCTCAGCGCGTCGGGCCAGTGACGGTGATGGTCGCGCGCTGGTCGAGCCGGCCGCCGCTGCGTGCCTCGGTGCTCATGCGACAGCGCACCTCGGTCGCGCCCACCGGCGCCTGGACCTCTTGCCGGACGCAACTGGTCGACGTCACGCCGCGCGGCAGGTCGAGACGGATCGGCACGGTGAGCGGCCGTCCGTCGGTGCTGCGGAGTTCTTGGTCCGCGAGTTCGAGTGGTGTGCCGCGAACCGTCAGCCCGGCGATCCGCGCGTCGGTGAGGTCGACGCCGTCGATGCGCGCCTGACTGATGTCGGCACCCGACATGTCCGCACCCGTGAGGTCTGCGTCGCGCAGGTCCGCTCCGGTCAGGTCGGCGGCGTACAGGTCGACGCCGTGCAGGTCCGCGAGACGGAGGTCGGCACCGCGCAGGTCCGCACCGAACAGGACGCTCGCCCCGAGGTCCGCTCCACGGAGGTCGGCACCGTGCAGGTCCGCGAGACGGAGGTCCTCGGTGGCGAAGTCCGCACCGGCGAGGTCCTGGTCCGCGCACGTCGTCACCGAACCTGGTTGCGGCGCGATACGGACCGTGCACGATCCCACTCGCCGTTCACCCGCGCTCGTTCCACCTGTGCGTGCGAACGCGCCGACGCCGATGACCACGAAGAAGAGGACCGTCAGGGCGAGGACGACGACGGTTCGGAGGCGCGACGACCCGGTCACGTGTCGAGTCCGGTCAGCCAGTGGGGCAACACCGCACGAGCCCAGCTCGAGTACCAGGCAGCCGAGTCGGCGTACGGGAAGAAGGCGCTGATCGGGTTGTAGAACGCGAACAGCACGACGCCGACCGTGATCGTGGCCACCCAAGCGATCGTCGCAGCCCGCCCGCGCAGTCCGCGGAGCCACGACGACATCGCGAGCAGGATCACCGCGACGATCATCGGCATCACCGGGAGCAGGTACCTGCCGGAGAACGCGAAGTCCTGCCGGAGGTTCACGGCGGTCGCCGCGTTGAAGCACAGGACCGCCACCGTGTAGGCGATGGGCACGGTGGCCAACCACCACATCGAGGCCGAGCGGAGGACCCGTCGCAGCTGGGTGCCGGCGATCGCGACGGCAGCGACCGAGACCGTCGCGCCGAACACGACCACGCCGAGGTTCGGGCGCCAGGCCAACGACGGACCCCAGAAGAAGAACAGCGACCGGAAGTACGTCGTGATCCACATCCACAGGAACGCCAGGGGGTGGAACGGCTCGAGCGTCCCGGTGACCACGGCCAGGTCGTGGGCCCGGACGGCGTTGTAGTTCCGGCGGAAGATCCCGAAGTTCATGCACGCAGCACGGCTGTGGATCTCCGCGCAGTCCGGGTTCAACGCCCGGTAGACGAGCAGGTTCACACCGAAGCGCTCGAGGACGAGGGCGAGGAGCGCAGCACCGACGACGACGAGCACGATCGACCGCGCCGGCCGGCCCCGGAAGCCCGCGGCCGCTCGCCGCACCGGGTTCCGCAGCCACGCGAAGCCGTCGACCCGGTACCGGAAGAGGATCGCGAAGAACGCCCCGGCGAGGATCAGAGGCGCCTGGGAGTACTTGAGCATCAGCGCGAGCATCGCGGTGACGACCAGCCAGGCGAGCGTGCGGAGGCCCCCGTCGCGCGCGACCTTCACGGCGACAGCAGCGAAGAGGAAGAACGCTGCCATGGACGGCGCGTCGTAGCTGATCGTCGCGGCCTGCCAGGCGTACCGGCCGGTGAAGGCCGTCGCGATGATGGCGAGGAGCCCGATCGCGGTCGGGACCCCGGCGTTCCGGAACATCGCTCGCAGGGCGACCAGACCGGCCCCGGCAGCGAGGACGTCGATGCTCCGGAGCACCATGACGGTGTGCTCGTAGTCGAGCCCGAGCGCCTGCGCCCCCCTCGCCGGGAAGGACATCAGGTAGTAGTAGAGGTACGCCGGGAAGCGCGTGACCTCGCCGAGCCACAGCGTCGACGCCTTGACGTCGTGCAGGAACGGCCCGTCCGTCCAGGGGCGCGCTGCGTAGAGCAGGATGTTGCCGATGTGCCGCCGCTCGTCCGGTGCGGCCGACGCAGGCACGTGGATGGTGACGGCGAACAAGAAACCGACCAGTAGGAACGCCACGAGCACGACCAGGAACGCGGTCGGGGAGGACAACACCCGGTTCGCGCGCCAGAGGACGGGCTCGGTCCGCGAGTCGACCATGCGCCCGGTGACGGGCTCGCGGGTCAACGACATCGAACAGTGGCCTTCCGGGATCTGGGGACTGGTTCAGGCTAGCAGCGCGTCAGAGCGGAGCAGGTGAGCCGACTGCGCGTCCCGTTGCGGCGCGAACACACGCAAAAGGCCCGGATCCTTGCGGATCCGGGCCAGAAGCTCCCCGAGTTGGACTCGAACCAACAACCTGCCGGTTAACAGCCGGCTGCTCTGCCAATTGAGCTATCGAGGATCACTGTCCGCTGGCGAATGTCGTGCGAACAACGGGTAACAGCATAGCAGGACCTCGGGGCCCCTCACCGCATCGGACACGCCGCCCGGGCGCGCCGCGTTCCGGCCCCGCGAGACGACCCGGCGTCAGTACCCGGCGACGGGGTCGACGACGCCGACGAACCCCTCGCCCGTGCCGCCCAGGAACGCCGCGGTGTTGAGCCGCACCCGCTCGGCCAGCAGCGGCGCGACCATCTCCGGAGTGTCCGCCTGGTGCGGGGTGACGATCGCTCCGGGCTCGGACCACAGGGGGTGGCCGTCGGGCAGCGGCTCGGGTTCGGTGACGTCGAGTCCCGCGGCGGCGATCGCACCGGAGCGCAGCGCCTCGACCAGGGAGTCGGTGTCGACCAGTCCCCCGCGGGCGATGTTGACGAGCCGGGCGGAGGGCTTCATGATCGCGAACTGCCGCTTGCCGAAGAGCTTGGCCGTACCCGAGGTCATGGCCGCCGCGATCATCACGACGTCGGCGCCCGGCAGGACCTCGTCGAGCTGGTCGGTGGTCACGGTGCGCGAGGCGCCGTCGACCGGGTCGGCCGAGCGGCGCACCACGGTGACGTCGACGTCGAACGGGGCGAGCAGGCGGATGTACTCGAGGGCGATCCCGCCGGCACCGATGACGACGACGTTCCGGCCGTAGAGCGAGACGCCCTCGGGCTCGGTCGCCCACGAGGTCGCACGGGCCCGCTTCTGCAGCACCCGGAGCGCGCCGAGGGTGAGCGCGAGCGCGTGCTCGGCGACGGGTTCGGCGTAGGCGCCCTTCGCCGAGGTGAAGAGGACGCGGTCCCCGTGCTCCTGGATCAGGTGCGCGAAGGCGTCGACGCCGGCGAACGGCAGCTGCACCCAGCCGACCCCGGGTGCGGCGTCGAGGGCGTCCTCGAGTCCGGACGGGTCGCGCGGGTCCAGCCAGACGAGTCCGCGCGTGTCCGCGTCGAGCGGTGCGACGGTGCCGCCGGCCTCGGTCACCGCGGTGACGTGCAGGTTGGTCGGTTCCGGCAGCACGGCGACCGGGCCGGACAGCGGCGCGTCGATCGGCAGCGGGGCGCCGGAGGTGGGGACGACGGCGCGGTGGCCTCGGGTGACGGTGCTCACGGGTTCTCCTGTCGGTCCGTGCGGGGTCCGGTGCCCGCGGCGACCGGTCTGCGCGGTGCCGTCGAACGGCGCGGGGCGGTGGGTGCGGGGCGGCGCTTGACACCGCGGGCCGCGGTCGCGGCCAGGGTCTTCACGTAGGGGTCGACCGGGTTGTCGAGCACCTCGTCGAAGGTGCCGAGACCGACCAGTCGGGCGTCCGCCATCACGGCGACGCGGTCGGCCAGGGCCCCCGCCTCGCGCAGATCGCTCGACACCACGATGGCCGAGAAGTGCCGGTTGCGCTGCAGGGTCGCGAGGGCCTCGAGCACCGACTGGCGCACGAGCACGTCGACGCCGCGGGCGGGCTCGTCGGCCACCAGCAGCTGGGGTTCGAGCACGAGCGCGCGAGCGAGGGCGACGCGCTGCCGCTGCCCGCTCGACAGTTCCCACGTGTTCAGGCGCATCACGCCGAGTGGCAGGTGCACGGCGTCGACCAGGCGCGCGACGATCAGGCCGGCCTCTTTCCGGTCGAACCGGCGGTCGCGTTGGTAGATGGGCTCGGCGATCGCCTCGCCGACGGTCAGGTCGGGGCTGAGCCGGTCGGCGCCGTCCTGCGGCAGGTAGCCGATGCGGCCGCTCAGTCGCTCGAGCTTGCGCGACGAACCGCGCAGCCCCCGGGTCTTCTGCCCGAGCACCGTGAGTTCGCCGCCCACGATGTGCCGGCGGAGGGCCCCGTCGCCCTCGCCGTGCGAGCCGAGCTGTCCGGCGATCGCCGCCGCGAACGTCGACTTGCCGGAGCCGGACTCACCGAGCAGCGCGAGGATCTCGCCCTGCCGCACGGTCAGGCTGACGCCGTCGACCGCTCGGATCGCTTCGGACCCCCGTCCGCCCCGGTACTCGATCGACACGTCGTCCGCGACGACCGCCGGTCCGTTGACCGCGATCATGGGTCCCCTTCCACGCCGCCCCCTGGCGGCGGTTCGCGACGGACCGCCGCTGGCAGGACCGTCGTGCGTACAGCTGTGGAGACGACCGCCCAGGAGGCCCGGCGTGCGTCGTCGACGCAGGACGGGCCTCCTGGACGGGTCGCGTCGGGTCAGGACCCGGCGTTCTCCAGTTGCTCCAGCGTACGCCGTCGCTCGGCCTGCTCCGCAGGGTCCGGCACCGGGAGCGACGCCAGCAGGCGCTGCGTGTACGGGTGCTGCGGCGCGCCGAGGACCTGCGCGGTGGTGCCCACCTCGACCAGGTCACCGCGGTAGAGCACCGCGATCCGGTCGGACAGCGCGCCCACGACCGCCAGGTCGTGGCTGATGAACAGCGACGCGAAGCCCAGGTCTTGCTGGAGCTCGAGGAACAGCTCGAGCACGCGGGCCTGCACCGACACGTCGAGCGCGCTCGTGGGCTCGTCGGCGATGAGCAGCTTCGGCCGGAGCGCGAGCGACCGGGCGAGCGAGGCACGCTGGCGTTGCCCGCCGGAGAGCTCGTGCGGGTAGCGGTCGCCGTACGCCCGCGGCAGCTGGACGGCCTCGAGGAGCTCGTCGACCCGCTTGCGCGCAGCACGCGGACTCGACACCTCCTTGTGGACGACGAGCGGCTCGGCCACGCACTCGGCGATCGTGAGCAGCGGGTTGAACGACGTCGCCGGGTCCTGGAACACGAACCCGATGTCCTTGCGCAGGTGCTTGAAGTCGCGCTCGCGGTAGCCGAGCATCTCGGCGCCGAGGACCTTCAGCGAGCCGCCGGTGACCTTCGTCAGACCGGCCATGGCACGGCCGATGGTGGTCTTGCCGGAGCCGGACTCCCCCACCAGGCCGAGGACCTCGCCGGGACGGATCGCCAGGTCGACGCCCTTCACGGCGCGGAACGCCGGCGAACCGAGGCGCCCGGGGTACTCGATCTCGAGCCCCTTCGCCTCGACCAGCGGGGTGACGTCCTCGGAGATCGCGGCGCGGCGGGCGGTCCCCGTCGACGCCTCGAGCCGGGGCACCGCGGCGAGCAGCCGCTTCGTGTAGTCGGCCTGCGGGCGGGCGAACAGGTCCGTCGCCGACGCCTCTTCCACGATCTCGCCCTGGTACATCACGGCGACACGGTCGGCCAGGTCGGCCACCACGCCCATGTTGTGGGTGATGATCACGATCGCCGTGCCGAACTCGTCGCGGCAGCGGCGGAGCAGGTCGAGGATCTCGGCCTGCACCGTGACGTCGAGCGCCGTGGTCGGCTCGTCGGCGATGATCACCGACGGCTCGAGGGCCAGGGCACTCGCGATGACGACACGCTGCTTCTGCCCGCCGGAGAACTGGTGCGGGTAGTGGTCGACCCGGGTCTCGGGGTCGGGGATGCCGACACGGCCGAGGTAGTCGATGGCCTTCGCCCGTGCCTCCTTCCTCGACATGCCGCCGTGGGCCCGGAGCCCCTCGGCGATCTGCCACCCGACCGTGAAGACCGGGTTGAGCGCGGTGCTGGGCTCCTGGAAGACCATCGCGCCGGCGGTCCCGCGCAGACTGCGGAGCTTCTGCGCGCCCACGGTGACCACGTCGGTGCCGTCGAGCAGCACCGCGCCGCCGAGCGTCGCCGTCTCGGGCATCAGCCGGAGCATCGCGCGAGCCGTGACGGACTTGCCGGAGCCGGACTCGCCGACCAGGGCGAGGACCTCGCCGGGGCGGACGTCGAGGCTGACGCCCTTCACCGCGTCGACGGCGCCGCCGTCGGTCGCGAAGGTGACGGTGAGGTCGTCGACGACGACGACTGGTGCGCCCGCGTTCTCGGGGGCTGCGTCGTTCTGGGGGCCTGCTGCGTTCGTCATGCGCCGGTTCCTTCCGCGCGTGCTGCCGTGTTGCGCGCGTCGCGCGTGGACACCAGCTGCTTCAGCCGCCGGCGCGCACGCAGACGGGGGTCGGAGATGTCGTTGAGGCTCTCACCGATGAACGTCACGCCGAGCACGAGCACCACGATCGCGACACCCGGGAAGACACCCGTCCACCAGACACCGCTCGCGACGTCGGAGAGCGCACGGCTGAGGTCGTAGCCCCACTCGGCACCGCTCGTCGGTCCGATGCCGAACCCGAGGAAGCCGAGCCCGGCCAGGGTCAGGATCGCGTCGCTGGCGTTGAGCGTCAGGATGAGCGGCAGGGACCGCGTCGAGTTCCGGAGCACGTGCCGGGTCATGATGCGCCACGGGTTCGTGCCCATCACGCGCGCCGACTCGACGAACGCGTCGTTCTTCAGGCGCACGGCCTCGGCGCGGACCACCCGGAAGTACTGCGGCACGTAGACGACGGTGATCGAGATCGCCGCCGCGATGATGCCACCCGAGTAGCTCGAGTTGCCACCGGAGATCACGATCGACACGACGATCGCGAGCAGCAGCGACGGGAACGCGTAGATCGCGTCGGCGACCACGACCAGGATCCGGTCGAGCCACCCGCCCAGGTAACCGGAGACCAGGCCGAGCAGCACGCCGACGATGATCGACACGATGACCGCGACGATCACGACGAGGACCGCGGTCCGGGCGCCGTAGACGACGCGGCTGAACACGTCGAAGCCGCCGACGGTGGTGCCCCAGATGTGCTCCGCGCTCGGTGCGTCGGTGCGCGGGAAGCTCTCGCCGTCCGCGCCCTGCAGCTGGCCGAAGCCGTACGGGGCCAGCAGCGGGGCGAAGACCGCGACGAGCAGGTAGAGGGCGCAGATGACCACGCCGACGATGAGCATGGCGCGCTGCCAGCCGGTGCTCTTGCGGAGCTGGACCACCACGGGCAGCCGCTTCCAGAGCGGCTCGTGGCGGTCGACGAGGGTGGTGTCGGCCATCGTCAGAACCTCACTCTCGGGTCGATCAGTGCGGCGACGACGTCGACGATGAAGTTGGTCACCGCGACGATCACCGCCAGCATCGCGACGATGCCCTGGACAGCGACGAAGTCACGGGCCGACAGGTACTGGTTGAGCTCGAAGCCCAGTCCGCGCCAATCGAAGGTGGTCTCGGTCAGGACCGAGCCGCCGAGCAGCATCGCGATCTGCAGACCCATGACGGTGATGATCGGCACGAGGGCGGGGCGGAACGCGTGCGTCCGGACGAGCCGTGACTCGCGGACACCTCGGGAACGGGCCGCGTCGACGTACTCGGAGCCGAGCGACCCGATCATGTTCGCGCGCACCAGGCGCAGGAAGATGCCGGCGGTCAGCAGGCCGAGGGTCAGCGCGGGCAGGACGGCGTGCTGCAGCACGTCGCCGATGACCGCCGCGTTGCCGGTGCGGAGCGCGTCGATGATGTAGATGCCGCTCGCGCCGGGGATGCCGTCGAGGATGAGCTCCACCCTGGTCGACGCGCGGTCGCCGAGGGGCAGCCAGTCGAGCCACACCGAGAAGACGAGCTTGAGCAGCAGGCCGCCGAAGAACACCGGGGTCGCGTAGGTCAGGATCGCGAGGGCACGGAGCAGCACGTCGGGCCACTTGTCGCGCGTGTACGCGGCCAGCATGCCGAGCGGGATGCCGAGCACGAGGGCGACGACGAGGGCGTAGAACACCAGCTCGGCGGTCGCGCCGCCGTACTGCAGGATGATCTCGGTGATCGGCCGGTTGTCCGTCGACGCGTTGCCGAAGTCACCGCGCAGGATGTTGCCGAGGTACTCGAAGTACTGCACGAGCACGGGACGGTCGTACCCGGCGGCGTGCAGGCGTTCCTGCAGCTGCGTCGGGGTGAGCCGCCCGCCGACCGACGCGGTGATCGGGTTCCCGATGACGCGCATCAGGAAGAACACGAGCGTCACCAGGATGAAGACGGTCGGGATGATGAGGAGGAATCTGACCAGGATGTACCGGCCGAGTCCGCCGCCACTGTTCTTGGCACTGCGTCGTGCCTGTGGCTTGGTCGGATCGGTGCCGTTCACGTCCTGGGTCGCCTCGGGAGTGCTGAGGGTCACGGGGAGGGGTGCCTTTCATGCCGGTGCGCAGGCCGCGGGCGTTCCTCGTGGGAACGCCCGCGGCCTGCGCGAGGGGCGTGGTGCTACTTGCTGAGGGTGGCGTACCGGAACTTGAACGAGGCGTCGAGGGTCAGGCCCTTGACGTCCTTGCCGGCGACGGCGACGGACTTGCCCTGCAGCAGCGGCAGCGTCGAGATCTGCGTTGCTTCGCGCTCCTGGGCCTGCTCGATCAGGTCGGCACGCTTGTCCGGGTCGGACTCCGCCTGCTCCTTCGCGATGAGGTCCTGGATGACCGAGTCGTCGTAGTGGTTCTGGACGAAGTTCTCCTTGGTGAAGAACGGCGACAGGTAGTTGTCGGCGTCGGAGAAGTCCGGGAACCAGCCGAGCTGGTACTCCGGGTAGGCGTCCTTGGTGCGCTCCTGGGCGTAGGTCGTGTAGACCGTCGACTGGATGTTGACGGTGAACAGGCCCGAGTCCTCGAGCTGGGTCTTCAGCAGCGCGTACTCGTCGTCCGAGGCCGAACCGTAGTGGTCGGGCGCGTACTGGATGTCGAGCTGCACCTTGCCGGAGACACCGGCGTCGGCGAGGGTCTTCTTCGCCTTCGACACGTCCGGGCCGCCATCACCGTCGCCGTACATGTCCTTGAACGGCTGGACCGCACCGGTGAGGCCGTCCGGCACCATCGAGTACAGCGGCGTGAAGGTGTCGTTGTAGACCTCCTTCGCCAGGGCGGCGCGGTCGACCACGTCAGCGGCGGCCTGGCGCACTGCGAGGGCCTTCGCCTCGTCGGCGTCGTCCTGACCGGTGCCGTACGGCTGCGTCTTGAAGTTGAAGACCACGTAGCGGATCTCGCCGCCGGGGCCATCGGTGACCTTGAGCTTGTCGTCCTTGCGGAGATCCGAGATGTCGGTCGGCGTCAGGGAGCGGTACGCCACGTCGACGTCGCCCTGCTGCACGGCGAGCTTGAGGTCGGTCTCCTTCGTGTAGTAGTTGGCCGTCACCTCGGAGGTCTTCGCCTTGCCGAGCAGACCGTCGTACTTCGGGTTCGTCTTGTACTGGATCAGCTGGTTCTCCTTGTAGGAGCTGATCTGGTACTGCCCGGCGAACGCCTTGCCCTTGACGATGTCGTCGGCGCTGGTGAGCTTCGTCGCGCTGAAGACGTCCTCGTCCACGATCGGGCCGGCGGGGCTCGAGAGCACCTGCGGCCAGGTCTGGTCCGCGTGGTCGAGGTTGAAGACCACCGTCGTGTCGTCCGGGGTGTCGATGCTCTTCAGGTTGGCCAGCAGCGACTGCGGGCCGTTCTCGTTGTTGATCTTGAGCTCGCGGTCGAACGAGAACTTCACGTCACTCGAGGTGAGCTTGTTGCCGTTCGCGAACTCGAGCCCGTCCTTGAGGGTGACCTCGTACGTGGTCGGGTTCGTGAACTCCGCCTTCGTGGCGATGTCCGGCTCGACGTCCGGGCTGCCCACGGGCGTGTTCATCAGGAACGGGAAGACCTGGTTCTGCACGGCGAAGGAACCGTTGTCGTAGGAGCCGGCCGGGTCGAGGGAGGTGATCTTGTCCGTCGTCCCGATGCTCAGGCCCTTCAGCTCGGTGTCGCTCACGCTGCTGCTCGCGCAACCGGTCAGCACCAGCGCCGTCGCTGCTGCCCCGGCGCCGAGCGCGATGCCGCGCCGACCCCACGTGGTGGTGTGCTTCTTGAACACGGATGCCATGTTCGACGCCTCTCTGGAAGATGGGTGCAAGAGTCCTGACCGGCGGGTGGAACGTCTGTGTGCCCGGTCAGGAACGCTCATTGGTATCACCCTGTCACGGAACTCATCGAACCGGGGGCGATTTGTTTACACCGCTGTAATGCACGCACCCGTCGCGTGATGCATCATTCGTGCGCCGTGGTGCGGCGCGCCGCACACGAAAGTTGCGCGGCGCAACCGGCCCCTCGCCCGCCCCGCCCGCCCCGCCCGCCCCGCCCGCGCCGCCCCACCCCCCCCCTGTCCCCGCCCCCAGGTTCCGAAATCTCGGCATGTCGGCGCACGTTCGGCCTCGCATCGGCACCTCGGCGGCACGCACGCGGCGTGTTGTGGAACCTCGGACATCGACCGGGAGGCCCGGCGCACCGCAACAACGCCCGTCACCTCTGCAACGTGGTCACGTCGCACTGCCTCAGCCACGTCGTGCGGACACGCCCCGCCCACATGCCGGCTCACCGAGGTTCCACGAAGTGCCGCGTGGCCGCGGGCAGATGCGCAGATTTCGGAACCTGGACGAACGGCAGGCGGCGCGTCGTGCGACCTCGGCGACGCCAAGCGCCCCGAAGAGCCGCCGGCCGCGGGCCGCGGGAACAGGCGAAGTGGCTAGGAAGCCTCGGCGTCGGCGCGGAGCCGCATCCGCTGCCCGTCGATGTCGACGAGCTGCCGCTGGATCTCGGCGCGTCGCTCGGCCTGCTCGTGCGGGTCCGCCCGCTGCAGCTGCCCGAGCAACGAGGCCTTGCGCGCAAGCAGGTCCCGCTCGACCAGGGCGACGACGATGCTCCGGCAGTACGCCGCCAGGTCGTCCGCGTTGCGCGCGGGGATCGGGGAGAGGGCGAGCTCGTGCGTCAGGGACCGCAACGGGGTCGGCACGTCAGCGAGCAACCGGTCGAGCCAGTCCCCCGCACCGATGACGTCGACGTTGGCGACGACGGCGTCTCGTACGGCGGCGAGCATCGGCGCCGAGAACGTGGCCGATGCGGCGAGCCCGAGCAGCGGCGCTCCGACCGAGGTCGGCTGCTGCACCATCGCCATGACGGCGTCGCGCTCCATTCGGCTGATCGGGTCGTTCGGCAGCGAGCGGATCCCGGCGACGGGCTCGTCGACCACACCCGCCCCGTCGGCACCGTGACCGGTGCGACCGTCGCGCCCCGGGCCTCCTGACCGATCGTCCGTCGACCCCGCACGCCGACGCGCGGTCTCGACCGACCGACGGACCTCGGGCATGTCCATGCCGAGCCAGCCGGCCAGTTCGCGGACGTACCCCTGCGTGAGCGAGCGATCGCGGATGCCGGCGAGCACGGGGGCCGCCGCGCGGAGGGCACCGACGCGGCCCTCGACCGTTTCGAGGTCGTGGCCCTCCAGCGTTCGGCGGATCATGAACTCGAACATCGGGCGCTTGTTCGTGATGAGGCGGCGGATGGCGTCGTCACCGCGGGCCAGCCGCAGGTCGCACGGGTCGAGGCCCCCGGGCGCGACGGCGACGTAGGTCTGCGCGGCGAACCGCTGCTCCTCGGCGAAGGCGCGCGACGCGGCACGCTGCCCGGCCTCGTCGGGGTCGAAGGTGAAGACGACCTCGCCGTTGGCGTTCGGATCGGCGCCGGCCAGGTCGCCGAGCATCGGGCGCAGCACCTTGATGTGGTCGACGCCGAACGACGTGCCGCACGTGGCGACCGCGGTGGTGACACCGGCGACGTGACAGGCCATGACGTCGGTGTAGCCCTCGACGATCACGACCTGCTTCTGCTTCGAGATGTCGCGGCGGGCCAGGTCGAGCCCGTAGAGCACCTGGCTCTTGTGGTAGATCGGGGTCTCGGGCGTGTTGAGGTACTTCGGGCCCTTGTCGTCGTCGAGCAGGCGGCGGGCACCGAACCCGATGGTGGCACCGGTGACGTCACGGATGGGCCACATCAAGCGCCCACGGAACCGGTCGTACGGCGATCGGTCGCCCTGGCTGACGAGCCCGGCCGAGGTGAGTTCCTCGAGCGTGAAGCCCCGACCGCGCAGGTGGTCCTTGAGCATGTCGAAGGACTTCGGCGCGAACCCGACGCCGAAGCGCTGCGCTGCCGAGGGGTCGAACCCGCGCTCCCCCAGGAACCGCCGGGCTGGGTCGGCCGCGGCCGTGGTGAGCTGCGCCGTGTAGTACTCGAGCGCCGCTTCGTTGGCAGCGATCAGCCGAGCCCGGGTGTTGTAGTCGGTGCGCGGCCCGTCGCCCTCTTCGTAGTGCAGGGTGAAGCCGATCTTGGCCGCCATGCGCTCGACGGCCTCGGCGAAGGTGGTGTGGTCCTGCGCCATGATGAAGCTGAAGACGTCGCCGTCCTCGCCGCAGCCGAAGCAGTGGTACCGACCGACCTGGGGTCGGACGTGGAACGACGGAGAGCGCTCGTCGTGGAAGGGGCACAGCCCCTTCATCGAGCCGACGCCCGCGTTCTTCAGCGTGACGTAGTCGCCGACGACGTCGGCGATGTTGACACGCGAGCGGACCTCGTCGATGTCGTTCCGCGCGATCCTGCCAGCCACCCTCTGATCCTAGTTCGTGGGACCGACCTCGGCCGACCGCGGCCCCGACATGTGGACGAGCCACCGCGACCGACCGCGGCCCCGCTCACACCGGGATGTGGACCGCTTCCCGCTCGCCGACGACCAACCGTCGGTGCCAGGCGATCGCCCCCTGGTCCGTCAGGCTCGCGACCTGGTCGACCACGGCGCGGAGTCGCCCGTCGTCGTCGGACGCCGCACGCCAGTCCGCTGCGAACCCGGGCTCCAGGTCCGGCGCACCCGACGCCGCCAGGACGTCGAGCAGTTCGGTCAGGATCCGGCGCTGTTCCTCGTACACGGGCTGGCGATCGCCCTGCGTCATCACGAACGCCGCCACGATCCCCTTGAGCACCGCGATCTCACCGATGATCTCGGGCGGTGTGACGACCGAGGCCGCGAACCGGACCAGGGACCCGGATGCGTAGGACTCGCGGGTCGCGGCCGTCGCCGTGCGCGCGAAGCGTCCGATCAGCTGCGAGGTCAGGTTCTTCAGGTGGGCGGCGTCGCGGCGGGACCCGTCGTACGAGGTCATCCACAGCGGCAGCGACCGGAGGCGGTCGAACGCCTCGAGCAGTTCGTCGCGGCTCAGGTCGTCGCCGACCCAGGCGTGCATGGCGGAGACGATGTCGTTCTCGCCGACGCGGTCACCGAGGGCCGCGACGTCGATGAACCCGGCGACGACGGCGTCCTCGAAGTCGTGCACCGAGTAGGCGATGTCGTCGGACAGGTCCATGACCTGCGCCTCGATGCACCGCTGGCGGCGGGGAGCCCCGGCCCGGAGCCACTCGAAGGCGTCGTGGTCGTCGTCGTAGAACCCGAACTTCGTGCGGCCGGACGACGACTCGGAGACGCCCTGCGCCGCCGGCCACGGGTACTTGCAGCTGGCGTCCAGTGACGCGCGCGTCAGGTTGAGCCCGAAGGGACGCTCGACGCCAGCGTCGGCCCCCGCGCCAGCACCGGCACCGGCACCGGCACCCGGCCGCACCCCGTAGACCTTCGGCTCGAGCCGTGTCAGCAGTCGGAGCGTCTGCGCGTTCCCCTCGAACCCACCGATCCCGGCGGCCCACGCGTTGACCGCAGTCTCGCCGTTGTGGCCGAACGGCGGGTGGCCGATGTCGTGCGCCAGGCACGCGGTGTCGACGACGTCGGGGTCGAGCCCGAGGGAGTCCGCGAGCTCACGACCGACCTGTGCGACCTCGAGCGAGTGCGTCAGGCGGTTGCGGGCGAAGTCGAGCCCGGTCGTCGGGCTGAGCACCTGGGTCTTCGCGGCGAGGCGACGGAGCGCGCTCGAGTGCAGCAGGCGGGCACGGTCGCGGGCGAAGTCGGACCGCCGGTTCGAGTGCTGTTCCGGCAGCCAGCGTTCGGCGTCGGCGGGACCGTACGACGAGAAGGCGCTCATCCGCCGCTGTGGTGCAGTTCGGCCGCGGCGAGGACCTTGCGGAACTCGCTGTCGACGTCGCGGGACTCGAGCCAGCGGTCGGGCAGGGCCGTGCGCTTCGGGTGGCCGGCGCGGCCGCGGGGCCCCTCGGCACCCTCGCCGGGGTACGGCGCGTCACGGTCGAGCTGCCCGAGCAGGTCGTCGATCTCCTGCAGGCTCGACGACAGCGCGAGACCGGACCGGACGTCGCTGCCGATCGGGTACCCCTTGAAGTACCAGGCGACGTGCTTGCGGATGTCGCGGCAGCCGTGGTCTTCCGACTCGAAGAACTCGACGAGCAGCTCGGCGTGCCGACGGAACCCGTCGGCGACCTCGCCGAGGGTCGGCATGTAGCGGATCCCCTCGCCGCGGAACGCCGCCGCCAGGTCGCCGAACAGCCACGGCCGACCGAGGCACCCGCGCCCGACGACGACGCCGTCCGCGCCGGTCTCGTCGATCATGCGGAGCGCGTCGGCTGCGGACCAGATGTCGCCGTTGCCGAGGATCGGGATGTCGGTGACGGCTTCCTTCAGCGTCGCGATCGCCGACCAGTCGGCGTGACCGGAGTAGTGCTCGTTCGCCGTGCGGGCGTGCAGCGAGACGGCTGCGACACCGGCGTCCCGCGCGATGCGGGCGGCGTCGAGGTAGGTCAGGTGGTCCTCGTCGATGCCCTTGCGCATCTTGACGGTGACCGGCACGTCACCGGCGGCCCGGACGGTCTTCGTCACGAGGTCGCGGAACAGGTCGGTCTTCCAGGGCAGGGCAGCCCCGCCGCCCTTGCGGGTGACCTTCGGCACCGGGCACCCGAAGTTCAGGTCGATGTGGTCGGCACGGTCCTCGCCCACCAGGATCGACGCTGCCTCGGCGACCGTGTTCGGCTCGACGCCGTAGAGCTGGATCGACCGCGGGGTCTCGGACTCGTGGTGCTGGATGAGCCGCATCGACTCGGGTGTCCGTTCGACCAGCGCCCGCGAGGTGATCATCTCGCAGACGTAGAGTCCGGCGCCGTACTCGCGGCAGAGCCGGCGGTACGCCATGTTCGTGATGCCCGCCATGGGCGCGAGCACGACCGGCACGTCGACCTCGATCGGGCCGATGCGCAGAGGCCGTGCTGGGGCGTGTGTGATCGTCATACCTGGTCCATCCTCCCACGTCGGTGCTCGCCGGTAGCGTTCTCCACATGACCATCGACGCCAGCACCCGGTTCGACACCGACGCAGCGGCCCGCGGCCTGACGGTCGACGTGGTCGAGCGTCCGGCAGCGGACTCCCTGCAGCAGGCCGCCGAACTGCTCGGCATCACGCCAGGCGACGTCGTCAAGACGCTCGTGGTCAAGCGTCACGACGGCGGGTTCCTGCTCGCCCTGGTGCCCGGCGGCCGCAGCATCGCGTGGAAGAAGCTCCGCACCGTGGTCGGCGTGAACAAGCTGTCGATGCCCGACGCCGCGACCGCACTGCAGGCGTCCGGCTACGAGCGCGGCACCATCACCCCCATCGGTGCGACCGGCGACCTGCCCGTCTACGCCGACGAACGGATCGTCGGCCGCCGGGTCGCCCTCGGCGCGGGCCGACACGGCGCGAGCGCCTTCGTCGACGCCGACGACCTCATCGCCGCGTACGCCGCGACGGTCGCCGACATCACCGACCAGGAACCGCAGCGCGACTGATCGGTCCGGCGACCGACGGATCGCGCCCCCGCTCAGCCGTCGCGCCCCGCAGAGTCGGGGCGCAACGACCGCACGGGGGCGCGGGACCACCAGCGCGCGACGCGCGACCGACGGATGCGTCAGTCCGGGACCTCGCTCCAGTCCCCCTCGGCACCGGCGAACGATCCGGCGTCGATCAGGCACGAATCGCCGTCGCAGACCGGCGCACCACCGGGCGTGACCAGCGTGAGCAGGCCGGGGCGCGCCTCCAGTCCGGAGATCGCATCCGGAACCGACGAGGCGGACGGGAGGCCCGCCCCACCCCCGACGGTGACCGTCGCGCCCGTCATCGGCTCGCCGCCACGTCGGCGCTCGCGTCGTCCGCAGCGCGTCCGGTCGCCGAGGCGACCTCGTCCGGTGTCGTCTCGCGCAGCGCGACGACCTGCGTCAGCACCTGCTCGAACGCTGCCGGGTCCTGCGCACCGGAGACGCCGTACTTGCCGTCGATGACGAAGAAGGGGACGCCGGTGATGCCGAAGGCCTGCGCCTGGGCCTGGTCGGCTCGGACGGCCGCGAGCTGCGAGTCGTCGCGCAGGGTGGCGAGGACCTCGTCGTGGTCGAGGCCGATCTCGGCCCCGAGGTCGGCCAGTGTCGCCTCGTCGCCGACGTGCTCGCCGCGCTCGAAGTAGGCGGTGAACAGGCGCTCGACCATGTCGAGCTGCTTGCCGTGCTGCTTGGCGAGGTGGATGACCTGGTGCGCCTTCACCGTGTTGGTGTGGTGCATGGCCTCGAAGTCGTAGTCGAGCCCGACCGACGCCGCGATGCCCGTGACCTGGTCGAGCATCTGCTGCGCCTGCTCGACGGGCATGCCCTTGTGGTTCGACAGGAACTCGGCCTCGGTGCCCTCGAAGTCGACGGGGGTGTCCGGGCTGAGCTCGAAGGAGTGGTACTCGACCTCGACCGGGCGGCCGTCCGCCGAGGCGCCGAACGCGGCGACACCGGCCTCGAACTTGCGCTTGCCGATGTAGCACCAGGGGCAGGCGATGTCCGACCAGACATCGACCTTCACGGAGTCGTTCATGCTGATCCCAACGCGCGGCTGGCGTGCTCATTCCCGCAGAACCTGGTTCCGGACACAACACCGCGGATCTGCGTGGTGCTGTGTCCGGAACCAGGTTCCAACGCGGCCGACGGGCCGCGCCCCTACGCGCCGAGCAGGCGCTGCGCCAGGTAGCCCTGCAGCTGGTCGAGGGCGACCCGCTCCTGCGCCATCGTGTCGCGCTCGCGCACCGTGACGGCCTTGTCCTCGAGCGTGTCGAAGTCGACCGTGATGCAGAACGGCGTGCCGATCTCGTCGTGGCGACGGTAGCGGCGACCGATCGCGCCGGCGTCGTCGAAGTCCACGTTCCAGTTCTTGCGCAGGTCGTCGGCCAGGCCGCGGGCGACCGGCGACAGCTGCTCGTTGCGCGACAGCGGCAGCACCGCGGCCTTCACCGGGGCGAGCCGCGGGTCGAGTCGCAGCACGGTGCGCTTGTCGACGCCACCCTTCGCGTTCGGTGCCTCGTCCTCGTGGTACGAGTCGAGCAGGAACGCCATGAGCGCACGGGTCAGGCCGAAGGACGGCTCGATGACGTACGGCACGTACTTCTCGTTGGCCGCCTGGTCGAAGAACCGCAGGTCCTGCCCCGACGACTCGATGTGGTTGTTGAGGTCGAAGTCGGTGCGGTTCGCGACGCCCATGAGCTCGCCCCACTCCGAGCCCGTGAAGCCGAAGCGGTACTCGATGTCGGCGGTGGCGTCGGAGTAGTGCGCCCGTTCGCCGTCGGGCACGTCGAAGCGGCGCAGGTTCTCCGGGTCGATGCCGAGGTCGGTGTAGAACGCGACCGAGTCGGCGATCCACTGCTCGTAGTGCTCTCCTGCCTCGGCCGGCGGCACGAAGTACTCGATTTCCATCTGCTCGAACTCGCGCGTGCGGAAGATGAAGTTGCCGGGGGTGATCTCGTTGCGGAACGCCTTGCCGACCTGGCCGATGCCGAACGGGGGCTTCATGCGGCTGGTCGTGACCACCTGCGCGAAGTCGACGAAGATGCCCTGCGCGGTCTCGGGGCGCAGGAAGTTCAGGCCCTCTTCGGACTCGACCGGGCCGAGGTACGTCTTGAGCATCCCGGAGAACTCGCGGGGCTCGGTCCACTCGCCGCGGGTGCCGCAGTTCGGGCAGGCGATCTCGGCCATGCGGCCCTCGGGGTCACGCCCCTTCTTGGCGACGAAGGCCTCGATCAGGTGGTCCTCGCGGAACCGGTGGTGGCAGTGCAGGCACTCCACGAGCGGGTCGGTGAAGGTCGCGACGTGGCCGGAGGCCTCCCACACCTTGCGGGGCAGGATGACGGCGGAGTCGAGACCGACCATGTCGCCACGGCCGCGGACGAACCGCTGCCACCACTGGCGCTTGATGTTCTCCTTGAGCTCCACACCGAGGGGCCCGTAGTCCCACGCGGAGCGGGAGCCTCCGTAGATCTCACCCGACTGGAAGACGAAGCCGCGGCGCTTGGCCAGGGCGATGACGCTGTCGAGACGGGAGGGCTGTGCCAAAGGGTGCTCCAGAGGTCGCCGAGCTGGGTGCTCGGTGCGGAAACGGTCCGGGCAAGACTACCGGCGTTCGTGGCCCGGGAGGCCCTCCCCGCGTCCGCCGTCCGCGCTCACGATCGTGACGTGGCGGGTGCGACCCCGACCAGCGCGTCCGCCACGTCGGTCACGTCCGCCTCGTCGTTCCACAGGTGGAACGCGATCCGGAGTCGCCCGGCACGCCCCGACGCGGTGAGCCCGGCGGCGGTGAGGGCTCGGAGGGCCGACCCGTCGGCGTCCGCGAACGTCACGATGGCCTGCCCGTCGCCCTGCCGAGGCGACCCGAGGGCGTCGCACAGCCGATCCGCGAGACCGGTGGCGTGCCTCCAGACCGCCTGCTGGTCGAGCGCGACCGCGTGTTCGAGCGCGGCCACAGCGCCGGGCCACGCCTGCCAGGCCGGCGAGACGTCGAAGCGACGGGCGTCGTCGGCCAGGCGCATGTCGGGGCCGTAGCAGGACGACCAGACGTCCGCTCCCGCGTACCAGCCGGCCTGGACCGGACGGAGCCGAGCGAGCGCGGTGTCGGACAGCGTCATGAAGGCGACGCCGCGCGGTGCGCAGAGCCACTTGTAGGCGTGCGTGAGCGTCACGTCGAACAGGGCGGCGTCGACGGGCAGGACGCCGGCTGCCTGCGTGAGGTCGCAGAGGGTGAGGGCACCGAACTGCCGGGCCGCGGCGACGACCGGGTGGGGGTCCGTGACCACGCCGGTGGCGGACTGCACGGCGGACCACGCCACGAGTGCGGTGTCGGGCCCGACGGAGGCGGCGAGCCGGTCGAGCGAGACGTGCCGGACGCGGACGCCTCGGTGCGCCTGGGCGAGGAACGGGAAGACGACCGAGCTGAAGTCGCCGTCGGGGACGACCACCTCGGCACCGTCCGGCAGGGCGTCGGCGACGACCGCGGCCATCACCGAGGTCTGCGAGCCGGTGGCGACCCGCGATGCCGGGACCCCGACGAGGGCGGCGAACAGCGCACGCCCCTCCTCGACCAACGCCCCGTAGTGGGCCGGCGAGGTCTCGGCGCGGGACCACGCGTCGAGGTCGGCCCGCTGGGCGGCGAGCGTGGCCCGGGTCGGCAGACCGGCGGTGCACGCCGCGAGGTAGCCGCGGCCGGCGGGGAAGGAGTCCATGCGGACAGCGTCCCGGCTCGCGTTCCATCACACCAGATCCGGCTCGTTGTGCAGCCGATAACATCACGTGATGGACGACATCGACCCCCAGCTGCTCCGGGTCCTCCGCGCCGTGGCCGACGGCGGGTCGATCACTCGCGCCGCCGCAGCCCTCGGGTCGAGCCAACCGGCGGTCAGCCAGCTGCTCGCCCGGGCAGAGCGACGACTCGGGCACACCCTGGTGCTCCGGTCCGGTCAGGAAGGTCGGGGCGGGCGCGGTGCGACGCTGACCGACGCCGGACGGGTGCTGGCGGACCACGCACTGCACGTGCAGGCCGCGCTGACCGCCGCGCGCGAGGACCTCGACGCCGTCGGGGGCCTGACCCGCGGACGAGTGCGACTCGCCGGGTTCCCGAGTGCATCGTCGGCGCTCGTGCCGGCGGTGCTCGCCCGGCTGGCCGCGACGGCGCCGGGCGTGACGACCTCGTACGTCGAGGTCGAACCACCAGAGGCGCTCGACCTGCTGCGGAGCGGGGAGGTCGACGTCGCCCTGACCTTCACCTACGTCGGCGACGAGGTCGGGTCCGCCCCGGACCCCGGGCTCGTCACCCGGGCGCTCGGGCGGGATCCGCTCGCCCTGGTGACGCCGTCCGGAGGCTCGGGCGGTGGCCGCACCTTGGACTCCGGTGCAGTGGGCACCGGTGGCCTGGGCGCCGGCGCCCTGGGCTCTGGCGCGGTGGACTCTGCCGTGGACCTCGCGTCGCACCGCGGTGCTCGCTGGATCGGCGGCTGCCCGCGGTGCCGCGGCCACCTGCTCGCCTCGTGCGCGACCGCCGGGTTCACCCCGGACATCGTGCTCGAGACCGACAACGCGGCAGCGGTGGTGGGACTCGTCGCCGCCGGACTCGGCGTGGCGCTGCTCCCCCGGCTGGCGCTCGCGACGACGGTGATCCCCGCCGAGGTCCGGGTCGACCCCGTGGACGACGACCTGGCCCGTCGGGTCGAGGTCGTCATCGCGCGTGGGGCTGAGCGCGTCCCGAGCGTCCGTGCGGCCCTGCAGGCGGTACGGTCGGCGGCGCACCTGCTCGACGGGCCGCTGCCCGGCTGACGGGCTGGCTCCGGGTCCGGGCCCGGTGCCGGTCAGGCCGTCGGGGCGTCGACCGCACCGCCGTAGCGACGGTCGCGGCGTGCGTACTCCTCGATCGCGCCCCACAGGTCGGTGCGCCGGAAGTCCGGCCACAGACGATCGAGGAACACCATCTCGGCGTACGCGGACTGCCAGAGCAGGAAGTTGCTCGTGCGCTGCTCCCCCGAACTGCGCAGGAACAGGTCGACGTCGGGCATCTCGGGCACGTAGAGCCGCTTCGCCAGGGCCTTCTCGGTGACCTGGCTCGGCTTGAGGCGCCCGGCGGCGACGTCCTCGGCCATCCCCCGCACGGCGTCGACGATCTCGTTCCGGCCGCCGTAGTTGACGCACATCGTCAGCGTCAGCACGTCGTTGCCCGCGGTCATCTGCTCGGCGCGGTCGAGCTCGTCGATGACGCTCCGCCACAACCGCGGGCGGCGTCCGGCCCACCGCACCTTGACGCCCCAGTCGTTCAGCTGGTCGCGTCGGCGACGGATGACATCGCGGTTGAAGCCCATCAGGAACCGGACCTCTTCCGGTGAACGCTTCCAGTTCTCGGTCGAGAACGCGTACGCCGAGATGTGCTTGACGCCGATCTGGATCCCGCCGGCGACGACGTCGAGCAGCGAGGCCTCGCCGGCCTTGTGCCCCTCGATCCGCGTGAGTCCGCGGCCGTTCGCCCACCGACCGTTGCCGTCCATCACGATCGCGACGTGTTCCGGCACGAACCGGGCCGGGATCGCCGGGGGCGTCTCGCCGGTCCAGTCGATCGGGCGGAACGGCTCGGCGGCGTCGGTGCGGCGGGGGCTCATGCGGTGGGGGTTCCTTCGACAGCGGGATCGGGGGCGGGCACGGCGGGTGCCGGGGTCGAGGCCACCGCGCGCGCCGTCGCCTCGGGCCCGTCGTGGGTCAGCGGCACCGGCATCGGGTGCTCGGAGCGGTCGACGTGCGGCAGGGACCGGAGCGATCGTTCCAGGTGCCACTGGGCGTACGCCGCGACCACGCCGGAGGCACGAGACCGCGTCCGTTCGTCGGTGGCGTCGACGCTCACCCAGTCGCCGGCGAGCAGCGAGCCGAGCACCCCGAGGGTCGCCGGGTCGAGCCGCGGCGTGCCGGGAGGCGCAGCCCGGTCGGCGACGACCCCGCCGAGCTGCACGACGAAGGCGGAGTGCGGCCCGGGCTCCCCCGTGACCGCGCAGTCGCTGAACGAGGGCGCCCACCCCGCGATGCTCATCGCGCGGAGCAGGTAGGAGTCGAGCGTGGCGCTGGAGTGGTGCTCACCGCGGGACAACGACCGCAGCGCTCCGACGAGCAACAGGTACTGCTGCAGGCCCGCGTCGGCCTCGCTCAGCCGGTCGGCTGTCTCGACCATGGCGCTGGCCGCCGTGTACGCGCCGTAGTCGGCGACGATCTGTGCGCCGTAGGCCCCGAGTGACTCGGCCTGCGTGACGATGTCGAGCGAGCGGCCCTCGTAGAACTGGGCATCGACGACCATGAACGGCTCGAGGCGGCTGCCGAACTTCGACGCCGTCCGCCGGACACCCTTGGCCACCGCGCGGATCTTGCCGTGCTGCCGACTGAGCATGGTGACGATGCGGTCGGCTTCCCCGAGCTTGTGGGTGCGCAACACGACGCACTCGTCCCGGTACAGCGGCATGTCCCCAGTATCCCCCGCCCCGCCGACACCGGCGTGCGCTGCTGATGCTCGCCGCGCTCGCTGTGCTGCTGCAGTCGTCGCGGTCGCTGTCGGTGCGTTCGGTGCGGTCGTTGCGGTCGCAAGACGCCGTCGTCTTCGCAAGACACCGCCCGCTCGTCGAGACGCCGCGCTGTTCGGCGGCGTCTCGACGACACGACGGCGTCTTGCGTCAGGCAGTGGACGCGTGCACACACGGGAGGCGCGGTGCGGGACGGACCCGCACCGCGCCTCCCGGCCTGGTCGCGTCTCAGGCGGAGACGAGCTCCGGCGAGTCGGCGCCGGCAGCAGCACCAGCGCGCACCGCGCGGTTCACCGCGGACACGATCGCCTTGAGCGACGCCGTCGAGATGTCGGCGTCGATGCCGACGCCCCACAGGCGCACGCCGTCGACGTCGAGCTCGACGTACGACGCAGCCTTGGCGTCACCCGAGGCGCTCATCGTGTGCTCCGAGTAGTCGTACAGCGTGACCTGGACGCCCTGGTCGGCGAGCACCTTGAGGAACGCGTCGATCGGGCCGGTGCCCACGGCGTCGGCGGTGACGGAACCCTCGTCGACCCGGAGTGCCACCGACAACGAGGTCGTGCCGTCGAAGTCGCTCGAGGTCGCCGTCTTGGTGAGCTCGTACCGCCCCCACTTGTCGTCGTCGGTCGAGGCGGGCAGGTACTCGTCCTGGAACACCTCCCAGATGCGCTGCGACGAGAACTCGCCGCCCTCGGTGTCGGTGTGCCGCTGCACGACGCCGGAGAACTCGATCTGCAGCTTGCGGGGCAGGTCGAGGGCGTGGTCGGTCTTGAGCAGGTAGGCGACGCCGCCCTTGCCGGACTGCGAGTTGACGCGGATGACGGCCTCGTACGACCGGCCGATGTCCTTCGGGTCGACGGGCAGGTACGGCACCGCCCACTCGATCTCGTCGATGTCCTTGCCCGCTGCGGCGGCCTTGGCCTTCATCGCTTCGAAACCCTTGTTGATGGCGTCCTGGTGCGAGCCGCTGAACGCCGTGTAGACGAGGTCGCCCGCCCACGGCTGCCGCTCGGGCACGGGCAGCTGGTTGCAGTACTCGACGGTGCGCTTCACCTGGTCGATGTCCGCGAACGAGATCTCCGGGTCGATGCCCTGCGTGAACAGGTTCATGCCCAGCGCGACGAGGTCGACGTTGCCGGTGCGCTCACCGTTGCCGAACAGGCAGCCCTCGATGCGGTCGGCACCGGCCATGTAGCCGAGCTCCGCGGCGGCGACGGCGGTGCCGCGGTCGTTGTGCGGGTGCAGCGACAGGATGACGTCTTCGCGGTGCGCGAGGTTGCGCGACATCCACTCGATCGAGTCGGCGTAGACGTTCGGCGTCGCCATCTCGACGGTGGCGGGCAGGTTGATGATGACCTTGCGGTCGGGGGTGGGCTCGAAGACCTCGAGCACGGCGTTGCAGATCTGCAGCGCGACCTCGAGCTCGGTGCCCGTGTAGGACTCCGGCGAGTACTCGTAGTAGACCGTCGTGTCGTGCTGCAGCGTCGCCTCGGCCGCCTTGCACAGCTTTGCCCCGGCCACCGCGATGTCCACCACGCCCTGCACGTCGGTGCGGAAGACGACCTCGCGCTGCACGATCGACGTCGAGTTGTACAGGTGGACGATGGCCTGCTTCGCGCCGTCGATCGCCTCGTACGTGCGCTGGATGAGGTGCTCGCGTGCCTGGGTCAGCACCTGGATGGTGACGTCGTCGGGGATCGCGCCCTCGTCGATCAGGCTGCGGACGAAGTCGAAGTCGGTCTGCGAGGCGCTCGGGAACCCGACCTCGATCTCCTTGTAGCCCATGCCGACGAGCAGGTCGAACATGGCGCGCTTGCGCTCGGCGTCCATCGGGTCGATGAGGGCCTGGTTGCCGTCACGCAGGTCGACCGCACACCAGCGCGGGGCCCGCTCGATGCGCTTCGTCGGCCAGGTGCGGTCGGGGAGTTCCACCGAGATCTGGTCGTGGAAGGGGACGTACTTGTGGATCGGCATCCCGGAGGGCTGCTGCGTGTTCTGCATCGTTCGTCGCTTTCGTGTGCTCTGGGTGAGGGCGGCCACGACGGACTCCGCGACGAGGTGGGCCGGTGTGTCAGGCCTCGTCGCGGCAGCGAAGGAGGAGAAGTGCCGAGTACATCGAGTCCACGGTAGCACCGGCGGGCTGCTGTGTGACAAGCGCGTCGGTGGTCGATGCCCGAGTGGTCGCGCCATGCCGTCGGCTGGTCGCCGAGGTTCCAGGAACCGTCGCCAGCGGCCGCCGAAAGCTGCGGATCGTGGAACCTCGGCGAACGCGAGCGGCGCGGCGGGCGCACGCGCGGCGCGGGCGTGGCGGGCGCGGGCGTGGCGGGCGGGCGCTGGCGCGGCAGTCGACGCGCGGAACGGCGGACGGGAGGCACGGTGCCAGCTGGCACCCTGCCTCCCGTCCGCCGCGTGGTGCGACCAGGACGCCGCGTCAGTCGACCGCGAGCGCCTCGGTCGGGGGCACGCGCATCGCGCGCCGCACCGGCGCGATCGTCGCGACGACCGCGAGCACGAGCGCCCCGACGACCACGATCCCGATGGTCAGCGGCGGCAGCACGGGGGTCACCGGGGTACCGAGCGAACCGAGCAGCGTCTGCCCGCCGACCCAGCCGTAGAAGGTGCCGAGCACGAGTCCGGTGACGACGGCCGCGACGACCATCTGCACGGCCTCGGTCACGATCATCCGGCGGACCTGTGCCCCGGTGAGGCCGAGCACCCGCAGCAGCCCGAGCTCGCGCCGACGCTGCAGCACCCCGAGCGCCAGGGCGTTCACGACCCCGACGGCGGCGATCACGGCGGAGAACCCGACGATGACGCTGACGACGGCGTTCAGCTGCACGAAGAAGTCGCGCTGCGCCTGCACCATCTCGGTCGTCATCTGACCCTGGCCCAAGCCCTCGAGCTGCGCTTCGAGCACGTGCTGCATGATGCCGAGCGCGACGGCGAAGGTGACGAGCAGGGTCACGCCGATGACGAGTCCGATGGTCGCCCGCGAGGACCGACCCGGCGCCCGCACGGCGTTCCGCCCGGCGAGCAGCACCACGGGGTCGTGCGAACCGATCCGTCCGATCAGCTGCAGCACCGGCGGCATCACGATGGTCGCGCCGACGGCGACACCCGCGAACGAGACGAACCCGCCGAGGGCCGCGGGCAGCACCGCGATCGGCGACCCGGCACTGACCGCGAGTCCGACGAGCATGAGTGCGGCACCGCCGGCCATGAGCACGATCGCCCAGACCTTGCGGGCGGCACCGGAGCGGAGGTCGTCGTGGCTCGGCTCCACGCTCGAGGACAGTGCCTCGAGCGGTGTCACCGTGAGCACCCGACGCGACCCCGCGGCGAACGCACCCCACGTCGCCAGCACCACGGCCACGACGGGCAGCACGAGCTCCCACGGCAGCAGCGTGTAGTCGGTGTCGGGCAGGAACCCGTTGCCGCGGAGGACCACCACGAACAGCGCCGACAGCCCGGTGCCCACGACGGCGCCGATGAGTCCGCCGAGCACCCCGACGACCAGTCCGGTCCGGGTGATCCGGGCGCGGAGCGTGGCACCCGTGGCACCGACGAGCCGCTGCAACGCGATGATGCGGGTCTGGCCGGCGATCAGGGTCGCGCACGTGTTGGCGGTGACGATCGCGCCGACGTACAGGGCGATCCCGAGGAACAGCCACCCGACGACCGACAGGATCGACTTCACCGGGCCGAGGTCGGCGAGCCCGGCGGCCCCGAGTGCCTCGGTCACGATGCCTGGGGCGATGACGAGTGCGGACCCGAACGTGGTGCCGAGCGCCGCGACCAGGACGGTGGGCGCGAAGGAGCGGACGCCGTTCACGCTGCTGCCTCCATCCCCAGCATCGTGGTGGAGATCGCACCGGCGTCCATCGCCGGACGGTCCGCGACGACCCGGCCGTCGGCGAGGAACAGGATGCGGTCGGCGTTCGCGGCGGCGACCGGGTCGTGCGTCACCATGACGACGCTCTGGCCCCACTCCTGCACCGCCCCGCGCAGGATCGCGAGTACGTCACGGCCCGTCCGCGAGTCGAGCGCACCGGTCGGCTCGTCGGCGACGACGACGGCCGGTCGCGACGCCAGTGCACGGGCGATGGCGACGCGCTGCTGCTGGCCACCCGACAGCTGGTGCGGTCGGTGCGACAGCCGGTTGCCGAGCCCGAGCTGGTCGACCAGCCGATCGATCCACGCGGTCTCGTCCCGCGACGGCTTGTGCCCGCCGAGCAGGAACGGCAGGCGGATGTTCTCGCTGACGTCGAGCGTCGGCACCAGGTTGAACGACTGGAACACGAACCCGAGCCGACGCCGACGGAGCTCCGTCAGGTCCTTGTCGCCGAGCCCGGTGATGTCGACGCCGTCGATCTGGATCCGGCCGGCGGACACCGCGTCGAGCCCCGCGGCGACGTGCATGAGCGTCGACTTGCCGGAACCGGACGGGCCCATGACGGCGGTGAACTCCCCCGCGCCGATGTCGACGCTGACGTCGTCGAGCGCCGTCACCCGGCGCGCGGCGTCGCCGTAGTGCTTGGACACGTGGTCGAGTCGGATGATCGGAGCGTGGCTGGTGGTCATGCACCAACGATGACGGCCGGGAGGCCCGCCCCGCGTCCGTCGAGCGACTCCTGTGGATGGTCCGCTCGGTTCGACTTCCTGTGGACGGGTCATCCCACCGGATGACGTCCGCGGGTCGACACCCCGGCTCGCGTCCGTCAGTCGGCCTTGGTGACCAGCCCGTGTTCGTGTGCGAAGACGACCAGGCGCACGCGGTCCCGGAGGCCGAGCTTGGTCAGGACCCGCGAGATGTGGGTCTTCACCGTCGCCTCGCTGACGTACTCGTGCTGGGCGATCTCGCTGTTGCTGAACCCGCGCGCCGCCAGGTCGAAGATCTCCCGCTCGCGGGGCGTCAGGTCGTCGAAGGTCGCCGGCACGGTCGGGGTCTGTTCCACGGAGTCGTCGTAACGACGCAGGAGCTCCCGGGTCGCCGAGGCCGCGAACACCGCGGTGCCGGCGTGCACGGTGCGCACGGCGGCGAGCAGGAACTCCGGGTCGGCGTCCTTCAGCACGAAGCCGCTGGCGCCGGCGCGGATGGCCTTCGCCGCGGCCTCGTCGAAGTCGAACGTGGTGAGCACGAGCACCTTCGCGCCGTCCGTGCCGGCCTGTTCGACGATGTGCGCGGTCGCGGTGATGCCGTCCATCACCGGCATGCGGACGTCCATCAGGACGACGTCGGGTCGGGTGCGACGCACGAGCTCGACGCCTTCGGCGCCGTCACCGGCCTCGCCCACGAACTGCAGGTCTGGCTGGGAGCCGATGAGCATCCGGATGCCCGTGCGGAACAGGGCCTGGTCGTCGACGAGGGCGACGCGGATCCGGCCGTCGGTCGGCGGGGTGGTGGTCATCGGGCGGTGCGCTCCTGCTCGGTCGGGCTGGCGGTGGGGCTGACGGTCGGGGTGATGCGGCCGCGGGGCATCTGCCCGCTCGCGGGGACGGCGGGCATGCGGACGGCGACCTCGAAGTCCGGCCCGCGGGCCCCGGCGGTCATCGTCCCGCCGGTCATGGTGGCGCGCTCCCGCATCCCGACGAGGCCGTGCCCGGTGCCCGGTCCGCGGGTGCCGTCGTCGGCGCGGCGGTTCACCACGGCGATCTCGACGGTGTCGGGTCGGTAGGTCAGCGACGCGTGCACCGGGGTCCCCGGCTCACCGTGCTTGTACGCGTTCGTCAGGCTCTCCTGCACGATCCGGTAGACCGCGAGCTGCGTCGTGGTCGGGAGTCCGGCGGGGTCACCCTCGCGCTCGACCCGGACGTCCAGTCCGACCTGGCGCATCTCGCCGATCAACCGGTCGATGTCGTCGATCTCCGGCGTCGGCACCGTGCCCTGCTCGTGCCGGAGCGCGCCGAGGAGCTCGCGGACGTCCCCGAGCGCACGGCGGGCGGTGGACGAGATGGTGCCGAGGGCCTGGTCGGCGACGGCGGGGTCGGCCTTGAGGGCGTACCGGGCGCCGTCCGCCTGTGCGATGACCACCGCGAGCGAGTGCGCCACGATGTCGTGCATGTCCCGCGCGATCCGGACCCGCTCCTGCTCGACCGCGACCGCCCGATCGGCACGGGCAGCGTCGCGTTCGGCGAGCAGCTGGGCCTCGCGGCTCATGCTCGCCGACCGCCGGGTGCGGACCACGAGGCCGGCGAGCCAGGGCAGCAGGAGCAGGAGCAGGACGACCGCGAAGTACGACACGGTCACCTGCACCGACTCTTGGACCGGGGTCGTGGCGGTATCGATCGTCAGCCGGTTCCGGTAGTCGTCGACGCCGATGTACAGCGCCGCGGTGACGGACCCGACGATCGCCGAGACGAGTCCGGCGAGCCGCACCCGCCGGCTGCCGTAGGCGCTCGTCGTGTACAGCACCGCCGCGATGAAGACGTTCGACAGGTCGGGCGTCTGGCCCGTGACCATCTCGAACACCGCGAACACCCACGCGACCGCCAGGGCCAGGCCCGGCGAGAGCCGTCGGAGCGCCAACGCAGCGGTCATGCCGACTACGGTGACGAACGCGAGCGGGGAGTCCATCCCCCGTGCCGAGGTGATCAGCACGAGCGCGCCGAGCACCGCGGCGATCACGACGTCGGTGATGACCTGCACGCGCAGCATGGGACGGAACACCCGTCCACGGTACGGCGCGCGACTCACCGCCGCGTCCCTCGCGTGGATGACACCCGACCGCTGATCGTCAGAACCCGAGGCGGCCGAGCTGCTTCGGGTCGCGCTGCCATTCCTTGGCGACCTTCACGCGGATGTTGAGGTACACGTGCCGGCCGCCGAGCAGCGACTCGATCTCGACGCGGGCGCGGGAACCGACGTCCTTCAGGCGCTCGCCCTTGTGGCCGATCACGATCGCCTTCTGGCTGTCGCGCTCGACGAACAGGTTCGCGAAGATCCGCAGCGGCCCGTCGGCGTCGTCGTCCTGGTCCGGCTCGACGATGTCCTCGATGACGACGGCGAGCGAGTGTGGCAGTTCGTCGCGGACGCCCTCGAGCGCGGCCTCGCGGATGAGCTCGCCGATGCGCTCCTCGTCGGTCTCCTCGGTGACGGCCGACGAGTCGTAGAGCTGGGGCGACTCCGGCAGCAGCGCCGTGATCTCGCCGAGCAGCACCTCGAGCTGCACGCCCGTCGTGCCCGAGGTCGGGATGATCGAGTCCCAGTCGCGGAGCTTCGAGACGGCCAGCAGCTGCTCGCCGACCTTGTCCTTGGCGACGCGGTCGATCTTCGTCACGATGGCGATCTTCTTCGCCCGCGGGTACTGGTCGAGGGTGTCGTTGATGAAGCGGTCACCCGGGCCGACCGGCTCGTTCGCGGGCACGCAGAACCCGATGACGTCGACGTCGGCCAGGGTCGACTGCACCAGGTCGTTCAGCCGCTCGCCGAGCAGGGTGCGCGGACGGTGCACCCCGGGGGTGTCGACGATGATGACCTGGCCGTCGGGTCGGTGCACGATGCCGCGGATCGCCCGGCGGGTGGTCTGCGGCTTCGACGAGGTGATCGCGACCTTCTGTCCCACCAGCGCGTTCGTCAGGGTGGACTTGCCGACGTTCGGGCGTCCGACGAACGAGACGAAGCCGGCGCGGTACGGCGTGCCCGAGGCGGTGGGAGTGGGGTCGGTCATGCGTGCGGGGTTCCCGTCGTGGTGGTGGTGCTGTCGAACGCGTCGGTGACACCGGCGAGGGCGTCGGTCCGTTCGGCGAGCACGGTGATGAGGTGGCGGCGCTTGCCCTCGACGCGGTCGGCCGTCAGCACGACGCCGGAGACCGTGACGGTGTCGCCGGAGACCGCCAGGTGGCCGAGCTCCTTCGTGAGCAGCCCACCGGCGGTGTCGACGTCGTCGTCGTCGAGCTCGATGCCGAACAGGTCGCCCAGCTCGTCGACGGGCAGCCGCGCGGAGATCCGCCAGACGCCGGGTTCGACCTCGACCCGGTCGACGACGGCGCGGTCGTACTCGTCGGAGATGTCCCCGACGAGCTCTTCGATGAGGTCCTCCATCGTGACGAGTCCGGCGACGCCGCCGTACTCGTCCACCACGAGGACCAGGTGGTTCTTCGCGACCTGCATGTGCCGCAGGGTGTCGTCTGCCGCCTTCGACTCGGGCACGAACTCGGCCGGGCGCAGCAACCGCGTGACCCGCTCGCTGCCGGAACCCGGGCGCTCGTACAGTGAACGGGAGACGTCGCGCAGGTACAGCACGCCGAGGACGTCGTCGCTGTCCTTGCCCGTGACGGGCATGCGGGACACCCCGGCGGCGAGGAACTGCTCCATGCCGGCCGCGAGCGTGTCGGAGCCGTCGACCGTCAGCATGTCGGTCCGCGGCACCATGACCTCGCGCACGAGGGTGTCGCTGAACTCGAACACCGAGTGGATGAGCTCGCGGTCCTCGTCCTCGAGCACGTTGCTCTCGGTGGCCTCGTCGACGAGGGACAGCAGCTGCTCCTCGCTCGAGACCGTCGAGGCGCTCCGGCCCCTGCCGGGTGTCACCCGGTCGCCGATCCGGACGAGCAGCCCGGCGAGCGGGCCGAGGACGATCCGCACGGCGCGGACCAGCCCACCGGTCGACGCCAGGAGTCGTTCGGCGTGGGCCCGCCCGACGCTGCGCGGACTCGAACCGACGAGCACGAACGAGACGGCCGTCATGATCGCGGCGGAGACGATGAGCGCCACCCACCACACGTCGAACGCCCGTACGAGGGCGATGGTGACGAGCACGGCGGCCGCGGTCTCGGCGAGCACGCGGAAGAAGTTCAGGGCGTTGACGTGCGCGCCGACGTCGTCCGCGATGGCCTCGAGCGCACGTCGACGCTTGTTGCCCCGTGCGATCTCGTCGAGGTCGGCACGGGACACCACCGACAGGGCGGCGTCACTCGCGGCGAGGAGCCCGCCGAGCACGACGAGACCCAGGGCGACCGCGAGCAGGCCGACGACGACGAGCATCGACTACCGTCCTCGCTGCTGCGCGGCGAACGCCGTGAGGATCTCGCCCTGCAGCCCGAACATCTCGGCCTTCTCGTCCGGCTCGGCGTGGTCGAACCCGAGCAGGTGCAGGATCCCGTGGCAGGTGAGCAGCAGCATCTCGTCGGTGCTCGAGTGCCCGGCGGTCTTCGCCTGCTCCTCGGCCACCTGCGGGCAGAGCACGATGTCGCCGAGCAGGCCGGCGGGCGTCGGGTCCTCTTCGGTGCCGGGACGGAGTTCGTCCATCGGGAAGCTCAGCACGTCGGTCGGACCGGGCTCGTCCATCCAGCGCACGTGCAGCTGTTCCATCGCACCCTCGTCGACCAGGACGACCGCGAGTTCGGCGTCGGCGTGGACGTGCATCGCGTCGAGGGCGAACGCGGCGAGGCGCTGGATCGCGGCCTCGTCCACCTCGACCCCGGACTCGTTGTTGAGCTCGATGCTCACCGGTTGTCTCCTCTGGCGTCGTTCTGGGGGTACGGGGGGCGTTGCCGGTCCTGCGGCGGACGGCCGCGCCGCTCGGCGCGGTTGGCGCCGTCGGGGTTGCCGACCGGTGCGGTGCCCCGGCCGCCGGGGCGGTGTCCGGCCTGCTCGGCGAGCCGCTCCTCGTCGTAGACCGTGTAGGCGTCGACGATGCGGCCGACGAGCGTGTGCCGCACCACGTCCTCGCTGCCCAGACGGGCGAAGTGGATGTCCTCGACCGACTCGAGGATCCGCGTCACGATCCGGAGTCCGGAGACGTTGCCGGGCAGGTCGACCTGCGTGATGTCCCCCGTGACGACCATCTTCGAGCCGAAACCGAGACGCGTCAGGAACATCTTCATCTGCTCCGGCGTGGTGTTCTGCGCCTCGTCCAGCACGACGAACGAGTCGTTGAGCGTCCGGCCGCGCATGTACGCGAGCGGAGCGACCTCGACCGTGCCCGCCGCCAACAGCTTCGGGACCAGTTCGGGGTCCATCATCTCGTTCAGGGCGTCGTACAGCGGGCGCAGGTACGGGTCGATCTTGTCGGTGAGCGTGCCGGGCAGGAACCCGAGCCGCTCGCCGGCCTCGACCGCGGGACGGGTCAGGATGATCCGGGTGACCTCGCGTCGCTGCAGGGCCTGGACGGCCTTCGCCATCGCCAGGTACGTCTTGCCCGTGCCGGCGGGGCCGATGCCGAACGTGATCGTGTGCTCGTCGATGGCGTCGACGTAGGCGCGCTGGCCGTCGGTCTTCGGCCGCACCGACTTGCCGCGGCTCGACACGATCGGCGTGCCGAAGGTGTCGGACGGCTTGCGGTCGTCGTCGAGGATGCGCGCCGACATGGGGATGTCGGACGGGCCGATGTCCTGTCCGCGCCGGACCATGCCGACCAGTTCGTCGACGAGCGCCTTCGCCCGTGCGACGTCGCGCTCGGGGCCGGTGAGGGTGACCTCGTTGCCGCGGACGACGACCTTGACGCCCGGGTACTGTCGCTCGACGGTCTTGAGGAGCCGGTCCTGGGGGCCGAGCAGCTGCACCATGGCGATCCCGTCGACCTGGAGGGCGACGGAGACGACCTGCTCGTCGTCGGTGGTGGGCTGTGCTGGTTCGTTAGCCGGCAAGGGTGCCTTCCTGCAGTTCACCTGCGAGTACGTGCGCGTGCACGTGGAACACGGTCTGACCGGCGGCTTCGCCGGTGTTGAAGACGAGACGGAACTGGCCGCCGGCGCGCTCGTCGGCGATGCGCTGCGCGGTGGCGACCACGTGGGAGAGGAGGTCGGGGTCACCGGCCGCGAGTTCGGCCACGTTCGCGTACTGCTCGGTCTTGGGGATGACCAGCACGTGGACGGGGGCCTTCGGGGCGATGTCCTCGATCGCGATCACACGGTCGTCCTCGGCGACGACGGTCGCCGGGATCTCGCGCGCGATGATCTTCGTGAAGACGCTGGGCGTGCTGGTGCTCATGACTCCATCGTAGAACGCACGACCGACCTCGGGCCTTCCCTCACCAGCGTCCGAGTCCGGCCTGCAGGATCGCGAGGGCCGCAGGACCCGCGGTCGAGGTCCGCAGCACACTGTCGCCGAGTCGCACCCGGACCGCGCCCGCGGCTTCGAGCCGGTCGAGCTCGGAGCCGTCGATGCCGCCCTCGGGTCCGACCACCAGGGCGATCTCGTCGACGTCGGCCGACGGTTCCCACGTCGCGAGCCGGACGCTGGCGGTGGGGTCGAGCACGAGCACGACAGCACCGGCACCGAGCGCCGGCACGAGCTGGCCGGTCGTGACGAGCGGCCCGACCTCGGGTACCCGGGATCGGATCGCCTGCTTCGCGGCCTCGTGCGCGATGGCCGTCCACCGCGACCGGCCCTTCTCGACCTTGGGGCCCTCCCACCGTGAGACGCTCCGCGCGGCCGACCACGGCACGATCCGGTCGACGCCGATCTCCGTCGACGCCTGCACCGCCATCTCGTCGCGGCCGCCCTTGGCGAGCGCCTGCACGAGCGTCAGTGACGGGACCGGCAGCGGATCGACGGACAGCGACGCGACGGACAGCACCAGCGAATCGCGGTCGACGGAGTCCACCGCGCCGGAGACCACGGTCCCCCGGCCGTCCGAGATCCGCAGCGTCTCCCCGACCCGCACGCGCGAGACGGTCACGGCGTGCCGCCCCTCCGCCCCGTCGAGCGTCACGGAGCCGCCGACGGCGACTCCGTCGAGCGACTCCACGACGTAGAGCGACGCCATCAGAAGTTGAAGAAGCGGTCGCGGAGCTTGCCGAACATGCCCTGCTGGAACCGGGCGAGCTGCGGCGCCGCCGCCTTGTGCGACTTCGCGAGCTGCTCGACGAGCTGCCGTTCCTTGTGCGAGAGCTTCGTCGGCGTGATGACCTGGACACCGACCCGGAGGTCGCCGCGGCCGCTCCCGCGCAGCTTCGTGATGCCGCGGTCCTTGATGACGAGGACGTCGGCGCTCTGCACACCCGCGCGGATCTCGAGTTCGACGGGCCCGTCGAGACCGTCGATCGTCGTCGTGGTGCCGAGCACGGCGTCGGTCATCGAGACCTCGAGCGTGGCGAGCAGGTCGTCGCCGTCACGGCTGAAGACGTCGTCGTGCCGCACCCGGATCTCCAGGTACAGGTCGCCGGACGGACCGCCCGCGGGGCCGACCTCGCCCTGGCCGGGCATCTGCAGCCGCAGGCCGGAGTCGACGCCGGCAGGGATGTCCACCGGCACGGTGCGACGCGCGCGGACGCGGCCCTGACCCTGGCAGGTCGGGCAGGGGCTCGGGATGACGGTGCCGTACCCGCGGCAGGTGCCGCACGGTGCGCTCGTGACCACGTTGCCCAGCAGCGAGCGCACCTGCCGCTGGATGCTGCCGGAGCCGCCGCAGATGTCGCACGTGCGCGGGCTGGTGCCGGGCGCACAGCACGACCCGTGGCAGGTCTCGCACAGGACGGCGGTGTCGACCTCGACGTCCTTGTGGGTGCCGAAGACGACCTCGTCGAGGTCGACGTCGATGCGCAGGAGGGCGTCCTGCCCGCGCTCGGCACGGCTCCGGGGACCGCTGCCCCGGCCGCCGCCCCCACCGCCGCCGAAGAAGGCGTCGAAGATGTCGCTGAACCCGCCGGCGCCGCCGCCGAAGGGGCTGTCGGCCTGTGGCCCGGCGTCGTAGCGGCGCCGTTGCTCGGGGTCACTCAGCACGTCGTACGCGTGCGTCACGTCCTTGAACCGCTCGGCTGCCTCTGGAGCAGGGTTCACGTCCGGGTGGAGCTCACGCGCCAGGCGGCGGTAGGCCTTCTTGATGTCGGCCTCGGAGGCGTCTCGCTGGACGCCGAGGACGTCGTAGTGGTCTGCCACGTATCCCTCAGTCGGTTGTGTTCGGTCGGTCGGTCGGTGTTGCAGTCGATCAGTGTTCGCCCAAGAGCTTGGACAGGTACCGTGCGACGGCTCGGACGGCCGCCATGTTGGTGCCGTAGTCCATGCGGGTGGGCCCGAGGACGCCGAGGCGCGCTACCTCGCCGCCACCGGCGAGGTACCCGCCGGCGACGATGCTCGTGGCGTCGAGTCCGTACTCGGCGTTCTCGACGCCGATGCTCGCTGCCACGGCGATGTCGTCCACCTGCATCTCCCCGAACAAGCGGAGCAGGGTGACTTGTTCCTCGATCGCCTCGAGCACCGGGAAGAGGCCGCCTGAGAAGTCCTGCTCGCTCTTCGCCAGGTTCGCCGCACCGGCCATCACCAGGCGGTCCTGCCGGTTCGCGGCGACCTGCTCGATGAGGGTCGCGACGACGACGCCGGCGAGCGTCTGGGCAGCTGGTCGGAGTTGCTGCGGCACGGCACGGAGCGACGCCGGGACGTCCTGCAGCAGCAGGCCGACGGACGCCGCGTTCAGGACCGTCCGGAGCTCGGTCAGCAGCGGTTCGTCGAGCGCGACGTCGGTCTCGACGACGCGCTGCTCGACCCGGGCGGTGTCGGTGATCAGCACGATCATGAGCCGGGTGTCGCCGAGTCGGACGAGCTCGACGTGCTGGACGCGGGCGCGCACCATCGAGGGGTACTGCACGAGGGCGACCTGGTTCGTGAGCTGGCTGAGCAGGCGGACGGTGCGTCCGAGGACCTCGTCGAGGTCGTTCGGGGCGCCGAGGAACGTCTCGATCGCGTGCCGCTGGGCGCTCGTCAGGGGCCGTGCGGCGGCGAGGTGGTCGACGAACAACCGGTAGCCCTTGTCCGTCGGGACCCGGCCGGACGAGGTGTGCGGGGCGACGATGAGCTGCTCGTCCTCGAGCAGGGCCATGTCGTTGCGGATCGTGGCGGCGCTGACGCCGAAGGCGTGCCGTTCGACGATGGTCTTCGAGCCGACCGGTTCGCGGGACGCCACGTAGTCGCGCACGATGGCCTTCAGGACCTCGAGGCTGCGTTCACTGACCACGAGCGCTCCTTCCTGGTCGATCTGGCACTCGGACGTGTCGACTGCTGATCCTACGCCCGCGCGACTGCAGCCCCGATACGCTGCCGCCATGACCTACGGACAGCAGCCCGGTGGCCCGCAGAACCCGAACGGGCCCCAGTACCCGAGCGGGTACACCCCGCCGAAGCCGATGAGCCCGGAGGACCAGCGGCTCTGGGCCACCCTCACGCACATCGGCGGGATCTTCTTCAACTTCGTCGCACCGCTCGTGGCGTACCTGGTGCTGCGCGACCGCGGCGGCTTCATCCGCGAGCACACCCGGGTCGCACTGAACTTCCACATCACGGTGGGCATCGCCTACGTGGTGTCGGGGATCCTGACGCTCGCGCTGATCGGGGCACTGTTGCTCCCGATCATCGCGATCCTGACGATCGTCTTCGGCATCATGGCGGCGGTCGCTGCGAACCAGGGCCAGTTCTACCGCTACCCCCTGTCGATCGAGTTCATCAAGCAGTAGGCAGGACGGCTCAGTCGAGCAGCTCCCGCACCACCGCGTCGGCGAGCAGGCGACCCTGCAGGGTCAGGTCGATGCGTCCCCGCACCGCGGCCGACCCGTCCACGAGACCACGTGCGATGAGTCCCGCGACCCGGCCACGGGCCTCCTGGCGGATCTCGCTCGTCGCGAGCTCCCCGCGGACGCGAGCGGCCAACAGCAGGCGCTCGACGTACCGGGTCTCGTCGTCGATGACCTCGCGCCCGGCGGCCGGCGACTCGCCGGACAGCACCCGGTTCGCGTACGCGGCCGGGTGCTTCACGTTCCACCAGCGCGTGCCGGCGACGGCGGAGTGGGCGCCGGGGCCGACACCCCACCAGTCGTGGCCCTTCCAGTACGACAGGTTGTGCCGACTCGCGTGCCGCGCGGTGCCGCCGTCAGCGTCGACGCGCGCCCAGTTCGAGACCTCGTACCAGGAGTACCCGGCGTCGCCGAGCACCTGGTCGGCGAGCTCGTACATGTCCGCGGCCAGGTCGTCGTCGGGGGCCGGCAGGTCACCGCGGGCGACCATGCGGCCCATCGCCGTGCCGTCCTCGACGATGAGCGAGTACGCCGACACGTGGTCGGGTTCGCAGGCGATCGCGGCGTCGAGCGAGGTGCGCCAGTCGGCGAGCGACTCCCCCGGCGTCGAGTAGATGAGGTCGAGCGAGACGTCGAGGCCGAGCTGCTTCGCCAGGTCCACCACCACGGGCACCCGGAGCGGATCGTGCGTGCGGTCGAGGGTCGCGAGCACGTGCGGCACCGCGGACTGCATGCCGTAGCTGACCCGGTTGAACCCGCCGTCACGCAGGGTCTGCAGCGACGCGGCGTCGACCGAGTCCGGGTTGGCCTCGGTCGTGACCTCGGCGCCGGGCAGGATCCCCCACGTGTCGTCGATGGCCCGCAGGATCATGACGAGGTCGGACGCCGGCAGCATCGTCGGGGTGCCGCCGCCGAAGAACACGGTCGACACCGGCCGGCGCGGCACCCCGGACCGGTCGAGAACGGTCGCGGCCCACTCGATCTCGCGCACGGCGTGGCCGGCGTAGTCGTCGCGGCGCACGCCCCGGAGCTCGGACGCCGTGTACGTGTTGAAGTCGCAGTAGCCGCAGCGAACCCGGCAGAACGGCACGTGGACGTACACCCCGAACGGCACGGCGCCCTCGGCGGACGTCGGGTCGGACGCATCCCCCGGACCGGCGGCGGAGCCCGCGGCCGCGCGCGGCGTGATCAGCCCGTCCGCTGGTGCTGGATCGGCGATCGGGAGAGCACTCGGCATGGAGTCCATTCTCCGTCATGATGGACGCATGGAGCACCACCCCGTCCCCACCACGGTCCTGTGGGACATCGACGGCACCCTCGTGATGAACGCGTCGTCCCCGGGCAACCTGTACCACCTCGCGCTCGAGCGGGCGGTCGGCCGCGACCTCACCCTGCGCGTCGGCCACCAGCACGGGCGCACCGACGCCGGGCTCATCGCCGAGCACGTCCGCGCACACGCGTTCGAGGACACCATCATCCCCACGGTCAGCGGCCACCTGCGCGACCTCACCGCCGAGCGGCACGCCTCGGGTGACCACCGCTCCCCCGTCCCCGGGGCCACCGCGCTGCTCACCCGCTTCGCGGAGCTCGGGTGGCGGAACGGCCTGCTCACCGGCAACTCCGAGTACCGCGCGCGGGTCAAGCTGTCCGGGGCGGGCTTCGACGAGACGCTGTTCGACTGGGACCACTCGTACTTCGGCGACACCGAGGTCGAGCGCGCCGACGTCACCATGCGCGCCGCCGCCGAACTCGCGGGGACCCGGGCGGTCATCGTCGGCGACACCCCGCGCGACGGCGAAGCCGCTGACGCCGCGGGCATCCCCTTCTTGGCGGTCGCGACGGGGGTCTTCGACGTCGAAGCCCTGCGTGCGACCAACGCCGTCACCGTCGCGAGGGACTGCCGGGTCGACGCCGCCCTGATCGAGGACGCGATCGCCGCGCTGCCGCCTCTGCGCTAGTCGCCGCGCGCTGGTCGCCGCGCGCTAGTCCCCGCGGAGCGCCGCCAGGTACTTCTCGGCCATGACCTTCTGCTGCCGACGCAGCAACGGCGCCACGAACCGCCACTTCCGACCGGCCGGCTGCGAGAACTGCCGGATCTGCAGCCACACCGAGCCGTCCGAGGTGCGCTCGACGACGAACGACTCCTCGCCCGACAGCGGGTGCCCCTCGAGCGTGCCGTAGGCGAACCCCTTGCGATCGTGCTCGTCGATGATCGACACCACCCGCACCGGAGCCTGCACGGTCTGTCCGAACGCGTGCATCGTCAGCGTCGCGCTCGTGCCGGCGGTCAGCAGCGGGGTGCCGTCCGGGGCGAACTTCTCGACGCGCGGGGTGCCGATCGACGCGGGAGCGATCGGGACGCCGTCGTCGTCGAAGGTCACCGGGTTGTAGCGGACCTCGTCGTCGTCGGGCTGGTCCTCGACCTGCACACGGATGCCGCTGCGTTCCTGGATCTGCCAGGTCAGGGCCTGCGTCACGGCGGTCTCGAACCGCTGGTCGCCGTGCCCGATCCGCGCCCGGGACTCCGTGGGGGTGAACCCCTCGGGCGGGTACGTCATGAGGTCCGACGCCTGGGTCGCCCCCACCGCGCCGTAGGTCAGGGCGGTCCGGTAGCTCCCGCGGATGCTCATGCCGCCAGCCTACTTGGGCCTGCCCCGTCGGATCGAACCGAAGGATCGTCCGGTTCGCGTGCGCCCCGAACTGGAGGCCCGACACACGCCCGCCACGCCCGTATCGTTTCCCCGTGCCCCGCTCCACCCCCGCGCCCCGCCGGTCCGTCGACCGTCGGACTGCGACGTTCGCCCTGCTCACGCTCGTCGCCTTCGGCGCCGCCGCGCTCGCGCGCGCCCTGGTGGACGTGACGACCACCGCAGCAGCGTCGCCCGCGCGCTACTCGACCGTCGCCCCGGGCGCGTGGGACGGCTTCGACACCGCGAACGTCATCGCCGCCGCCGGAGCCTGCTGCGCGGGCGCCGGGGTCCTGCTGTTCGGGGCGACCCTGGTCACCGCGGTTCGTCGCCACCGCGCTCAGCGGTTGCCACAGGTGCTCGGCGCGGTGACCCTCGTGCTGGTGGTCGGCGCGGTCGTCGCCGGGATCGCCGCGGGCGAGCAGACGGGATTCGACGCGGTCGCGCACTGGACCATCCTGCGGACCGCACTGGCGGGACTCGCCGCCGCGAGCCTCCCGGCCCTCTGCCTGGCCGCCTTGCGGACCCGCGCCGCGCGCACCCGCTGACGGCGCACGACCGCGGCCGCCGGCGCCGACCGGCGCGGGCGAACTTTCGCGCTCCGCGACACTCCACGGCCGCCCCGGCGCGTGCGGTGTCGCTCAGCGCGAAACGTCGGCGCCCGGCGCGACGGGCGCTACTTCTTCTTTTCCTCGACGTCGCCGGAGAGCGCCGCGATGAAGGCTTCCTGCGGGACCTCGACCCGACCGATCGTCTTCATGCGCTTCTTGCCCTCCTTCTGCTTCTCGAGGAGCTTGCGCTTGCGGGTGATGTCACCGCCGTAGCACTTCGCCAGGACGTCCTTGCGCATCGCGCGGATGCTCTCGCGGGCGATGATCCGGGCACCGATGGCCGCCTGGATCGGCACCTCGAACTGCTGACGCGGGATGAGCTTGCGCAGGCGCTCGGTCATCAGCGTGCCGTAGGCGTAGGCCTTGTCGCGGTGCACGATCGCGCTGAACGCATCGACCTGGTCGCCCTGCAGCAGGATGTCGACCTTGACCAGGTCGGCCGCCTGGTCGCCGATGGGTTCGTAGTCGAGCGACGCGTAGCCCTGCGTCTTGCTCTTCAGCTGGTCGAAGAAGTCGAACACGATCTCGCCGAGGGGCATCTCGTAGCGGATCTCGACGCGGTCCTCGCCGAGGTACTCCATGCCGAGCAGCGAGCCGCGGCGCGACTGGCAGAGCTCCATGATCGCGCCGACGTAGTCCTTCGGCGCGAGGATCGCCGCGCGGACCATGGGCTCGCGGACCTCGACGATGCGGCCGCCGGGGAACTCGGACGGGTTCGTGACCTCGGTCACGGAGTTGTCCTCGTTCGTGACCTCGTAGATCACGCTGGGCGCGGTCGTGATGAGGTCGAGGCCGAACTCGCGCGAGAGCCGCTCGGTGATGATCTCGAGGTGGAGCAGACCGAGGAACCCGCAGCGGAAGCCGAAGCCGAGCGCCACCGACGTCTCGGGTTCGTAGACCAGGGCCGCGTCGGACAGCTTGAGCTTGTCGAGCGCGTCGCGCAGGTCCGGGTAGTCCGACCCGTCGATCGGGTACAGGCCCGAGAAGACCATGGGCTTCGGGTCCGTGTAGCCGGGCAGTGCCTCGGTCGCGGGCTTCTGGGCGCTCGTGACGGTGTCGCCGACCTTGGACTGGCGGACGTCCTTCACGCCGGTGATGAGGTAGCCGACCTCGCCGACGGAGAGCCCCTTCGTCGGGATCGGCTCGGGGCTCGACACCCCGATCTCGAGGATCTCGTGCGTCGACTTCGTCGACATCATCTGGACCTTCTCGCGCGGCTTGATGGAGCCGTCGATCATCCGGATGTAGGTCACGACACCGCGGTAGCTGTCGTAGACCGAGTCGAAGATCATCGCGCGCGGCGCGGCCTCGACGTCGCCGACCGGTGCCGGCACGCGCCGGACCACCAGGTCGAGGAGCTCGGGGACGCCGACGCCGGTCTTGCCGGAGACCCGCAGGACGTCCTCCGGCTTGCCGCCGATGAGCTGCGCGAGCTCGGCCGCGTACTTCTCGGGTTCGGCCGCCGGCAGGTCGATCTTGTTGAGCACCGGGATGATCTCGAGGTCGTTCTCGAGCGCCAGGTACAGGTTCGCGAGCGTCTGCGCCTCGATGCCCTGGGCGGCGTCGACGAGCAGGATCGCGCCCTCGCAAGCCGCGAGGGACCGGGACACCTCGTACGAGAAGTCGACGTGCCCGGGGGTGTCGATCATGTTGAGCGCGAAGGTCTCGCCGTCGAGCTCCCACGGCATCCGGACGGCCTGCGACTTGATCGTGATGCCGCGCTCGCGCTCGATGTCCATGCGGTCGAGGTACTGCGCGCGCATCGCGCGCTCCTCGACGACGCCGGTCATCTGCAGCATGCGGTCGGCCAGCGTGGACTTGCCGTGGTCGATGTGCGCGATGATGCAGAAGTTGCGGATCGCGCCGGCCGGGGTCGCGGCGGGCTCGAGCGGAGCGGATGCTTGTGGGCTCACGGTTCCTCAGGTGGGTCGGACGGTCGGCCCAGTCTCCCATGCTTGCGTGCCGGCGTCGCGCAGCGCGGCTCGCACGGTGCGAGGTCGGTGCGAGTTCGTGCGTGCGTCGCACCGTGCGACGCCGCACCGTCGTGCGGCGTTCCCGATTCCGTGCGAGGGGCGGGACCTCGCACGGAATCCGGAACCGGGCACGGAACGCGACCAGACCTCGCACGGTGCGATGCGTGGCGGACACGGGGCGGGCCTCCCGGCCGCACGCTCCAGCGTCAGACGGCGACGTGCGCCGGCGCGGGCAACGCGCCCAGGCCACGGCGGAGGTCGTCCGGCGTCGCCGCCAGACACACGCGGATCCAGCCCTCGCCGGTGCGGCCGAACGCGCTGCCGGGCGCGACCGCGACGGCCTCGCGCTGCAGCAGGCCGAGCGCCCAGGCCGCGACGTCGCCGTCCGAGGCGTGCGACAGGTCGACCCACAGGTAGAACGCACCGCGCGGGTCGAGGTACCGGATGCCGGCGGCGTCGAGGACCTGTTTCGCGACCTCGAGGTTCGCGCGGTAGTGCTCGCGGGCGTCGCGCACCGCGGAGTGGTCCCCCACGATCGCCGCCAGTGCCGCGTACTGGTCGGGTTCGGCGACGCAGCTGATCATGGCCTCCTGCGTGGTGCGCATCGTCGGGCCGAGGCCCTTCGGTGTCACGAGGTACCCCACCCGGACGCCCGTCATCGCGTACGTCTTGCTCAACGAGAACGCCGAGAACACCCGGTCGTCCTCGTCGAGCGCGGCCAGGCTGACGTGCCGGGTGCCGTAGGTGAAGTACTCGTAGACCTCGTCGCTGATCACCCACAGGTCGTGCCGTTTCGCGAAGGCCAGCAGCGCGCGGAGGGTGTCCTCGCCGAACACCGAGCCGAGCGGGTTCGACGGCGAGTTCACGACGATCACGCGGGTGTGCTCGGTGACGCTCGCCTCGAGCGCCTCGAGGTCGGGTTCGAAGCCGTGCTGCGGCTCGAGTCGGTACGGCACCGGGGTCGCGCCGATGATGTGCGCGTTCATCGTGAAGGTCGTGTACCCGGGGTCCGGCACCAGCACCTCGTCGCCGGGGCCCAGCGTCAGCGTCATCGCCTGGAACAGCGCCTGCGTCGCACCGATCGTCGTCCAGATCTGTTCGAGGTCGACCTCGATGCGGTTCTCGCGGCGGAGCTTGTCGCGGATCGCCTCGCGCAGTGGTGCGATGCCGCCGTTCGGCGTGTAGTCGGTGCGGTCCTCGGTCCACGCCCGACGGGCCGCGTCGCCGATGTGCGGTGCCACCGGCACGTCCGGCTCGCCGATCACGAGCATCGTGACCGCGGTCCCCGAGGACTGCAGCAGCGCTGCCTGCTCGAAGACCCTCCGGATGCCGGAGGCGGGCACGGTGTCGATCCGAGGCGCGAGGGATGGCATGTCCGTCACCGTATCCGGTGCATGTTGCCGCGAGATCACGCCGATCCAGCGGTGTTTCGTGCTTTGGTGGCGGGCCGTTCGCCTGGTAATGTTGGTGGCTGGCTTGCGCGTTCCCCGCCCACGGGTGGAACGCGATGCGACCGAGGGCCCCTCTACCCCGCGGTCGCGCCCACCCGTACGAGACGAAGCAGGAGCTACACATGGCGAACATCAAGTCGCAGATCAAGCGCATCAAGACCAACCTCAAGGCCACCGAGCGCAACAAGGCCTACAAGTCGGAGCTGAAGACGTTCATCCGTCACACCAACGACGCCGTTGCCGCTGGCGACAAGGACAAGGCCGTTGCGGCCCTGGCCACCGCGTCGAAGAAGCTCGACAAGGCCGTGAGCAAGGGTGTCATCCACCGCAACCAGGCCGCGAACCGCAAGTCGGCCATCGCGAAGAAGGTTGCGTCGCTCTGATCTCCTGAGCGTCGCACGAAGGCCCCGCACCGTTCGGTGTGGGGCCTTCGTCGTCTGCGGGGCGGGGGCCGCGTGCGGGGGCGGCGCGCGGCGCGCCTCCGCTGCGTGCGCGCTCGAGTGAGCAGAAAACGACGGCTTCCGCGGGTGCACCCGTCGTCTTCTGTTCACTCGAGGACGTGAGACGACCGGACGTGCGACAGCCGGGAGGCGCGGGTCGCCTCAGCGGGCCTCGCCGCGTCGGGCGATGGTGCGGACCATGACCTCGAGCGCGTAGTGCGCATCGCGCGAGCCGCCCTTCACCGCGGTGTCGGCCTCGGCGATGCTCGTGATCGCGTTCGCCAGCCCGGTCTCGCTCCACGAGGCGACATCACGCTGCGCGCGCTGCACCTGCCACGGCGCCATCCCGAGGGCCGACGCCGCCTGACCGCTCGGCCCACGGAACGCACTGACCTTCGCCATAGTGCGGATCTTGCTCGCGAACGCGGCGACGATCGGGACGGGGGCTTCTCCGGTGGCCAGGGCGTGCCGCAGTTCGACGATCGCCGGAGCGGACCGTCCGGCCAGGGCGATGTCTGCCACCTTGAACGCGTTCGTCTCGACGCGGCCGCCGTAGTACTTGTCGACCACCTTGTCGGTGATCTCCTGTGCTTCGTCGGCCAGGAGCTGTCGGCACGCCGCGGCGAGCTCGGCCAGGTCGTCGGCGAAGGCCACCACGAGGGTCCGGACCGCCGAGGGTGCGATCTTGCGTCGCGCGGCCCGGAACTCGGCGTTCACGAAGTCGATGCGGTCGGTCTCGCGCTTGAGCTCGTCGCAGAGGACCTCGACGCCACCGCCGACCCCGCTGCGGATCGTGTCGAGCAGCTTCTTGCCGCGGACGCCCCCGCCGTGTCGGAGCACCAGGGTGACGTCGTCGGCCGGGGCCTGCAGGTACGAGATCGTCTCGGTGATGAAGGCGTCGGTGCACTTCTCGACGTTGGTGACCCGGACGAGCCGCGGTTCGCCGAACAGCGACGGGCTGGCCAGGGTCGCCAGGATGCCGGGGGCGTACTGGTCGGCTTCGAGGTCGTGCACCTCGAGCGCCGGGTCCTCGCCCACGAGCAGGTCCTTCAGCACACCACGCGCCCGGTCCGCGAGGAACGCCTCGGGGCCGGTGATGAGCACGACGGGAGCCGGTCGGATCCCCGACCAGGGAACCTGGTCGATCTTCGCTGCGGCGCGCGCGGGCTTCTTGGCGGGCATGCGGTCCTTCCGGTGGTGCCGATCCGGACGGTGCCGGTGCGACGGGTGCTCCGACGATCCTACGGGCGGCCACCGACGGCGTGCGCTCCGTCCACACCCGCAGGTCGTCGGTGCCGGCACGCCCGACCACGACGGGGCCCCGCTCGTCCGTCCGGTAGGGCGTCGTCCCGGACGCTGCGAGCATCGTCAGTGCTGATCGTGTCGGGTGCCCGTACGTGTTGCCCGCACCGACGCCGATGAGCCCGATGCGGGCGGCGAGCTGCCGGTACAGCAGCGGGTCCTGGTCCGCCGAACCGTGGTGCGAGACCTTCACCACGTCGACCGGACCGGCGGGCAGTCCGCCGCCGACCCGGAGCCGACGCTGCACGGACTCCCCCAGGTCGCCGAGGAAGACGCCGGTCAGGCACGTGGGGCAGCCGCCACCGGGCGGCGGTTCGGTCACGAGCACGATGCTCGCGTCGTTGCCGGCGGCACGATCGCCGGCCAAGGGCCACACCACGCGCCAGGCGAGCGGCCCGAGGGAGCCGGAGACCCGGTCGTCGGCACTCCGGACGTCGACCCCGGCGCGTCGGAGGTCGTCGACCACCCGATCGTCCGACGCGCGGCCGACCGGTCCGACCAGGGCGGTCTCGACCAGGCCGGTCACCGCTCCCACGGCACCGACGTGGTCGCGGTCGAAGTGCGTGAGGACGAGCAGGTCGATCCGGTCCACCCCGAGCAGGTCCAGGCATGCCCGGAGCCGTTCCTCGTCGTCGCCGGTGTCCACGAGGGCGACGGCGGCCTCGCCACGGAGCAGCACGGCGTCCCCCTGCCCGACGTCGCACGCGGCGACCGACCAGTCGCCCGGCACCGAACCACGGACCACGAGCACCGGGACGGCGACCGCCGCGACGCCGATCACGACCACCGCGCCCGCTGCGAGCACCAACCGGGAACCGAGCCGACCCCGGACCAGCACCGCCACCGCGATGCAGCCGCACACCAGCGCAGCACCGGCCACACCGAGCGCTCCGGCCGGCCAGGGTGCAGCGGCGAACGGCAGGGCGGCTGCCCCGTGGGCGACACCCCCGACCGCCGCGGCCGGTACCCACGCGACCGCGGCGAGCACCTGCGCGCCCGCGGGCCAGAGCGGAGCGAGCAGGCACGCCGCGAGCCCGATCACCGTGACGACCGGCGCGAGCGGTTCGGCCAGCAGGTTCGCCGGTACCGCGTAGGTCGGCAGCGCCGCGGACAACGGGATCGTCACCGGCCAGCACGCGACCTGCGCAGCCACCGGGACGGCCAGCGCCGCAGCCACCGGTGTCCACAGGCGTCGAGCGAGGAACACGGTGAGCGGCGGACCGAGCACGACGATGCCGGTCGTGGCGAGCACGGAGAGGGCGAACCCGAACGACCGCGCGAACCAGGGGTCCACCACCAGCATGCCGATCGCAGCCAGGGCGATGAGCGGCACACCGCGCACAGGGCGACCGGACAGGTGCAGGACCAGCACGACGACCGCCATCACCGTGGCCCGGACGATCGACGGATCGGGCCGCACGAGCACCACGAACGCGAGCAGCACCGCGATCGCCGCCGTCGCTCGGACGCCACGGGATGCGCCGCACGCTCGCCCGATCACGACGACGAGGCCGACGATCACCGCGCAGTTCGCTCCGGACACGGCGGTCAGGTGCGTCAGTGCGGACGTCTCCATCGCGGCTTCGGTGTGCGGGTCCAGTCCGGACCGGTCACCGATCGCCATTCCGCGCAGGAGTGCCGCCCCGGGCTCGGGAAGCCCCTCGGTCGTCCGGACGAACGCCCGGCGGGCCGTGTCGGTCACTCCGAGGAAGCCTCCGGGTGCCTCGGCGGCCGGCACCCCACGGACGAACAGCACGAACGCCGTCGCCGCCCCGGGTTCGTCGCCGCCGAGCGCTCCGCTCCCGGTCAGGCGTGTGCCGGCCGCCAGCGCACCGTCGCGCTGCTCGCCCGAGGGGACGAGCCGGACGGGGACCCGCAACCCGCCGAGGTCGTCCGCACGCTCGAGGCGCGCGAGGACCGAGCGGTCCCCAGCCGCCAGGTCCCGCGACAGGACCACGTCGAACGAGACCGACCCGGCCCCGGATGCGAGCGCGAGGAGTGGTGGCGGCACGCGTCGGGTCTCGCCCACGGCGACCGACACCGTCAGCAGCGCGGTCAGGGTCGTGACGACGAACGCCGGTCCCGCACACGCCAGCACGACCCGGTGCGCCGAGGAGCACCGACCGCGGACGACGCCGCTCGCTCCCGCCAGCACGGCGGCGACGATCCCGACGACGGGAGCTGCCCCCGGCACCCCGACCAGTACCGCGACCAGGATCCAGACGATCGCCACCGGCACCCCGACCCGCAGATCCGTCAGGCTCGGCCGGAGCTCCACGGACACGGCTCAGACCCGCACGCGGTCGCGCAGCTCGGCGAACCGGACGTCGCCGATGCCACTGACGTCGAGCAGGTCCTCGACCGCGGCGAACCGGCCGTGTTCGTCACGCCAGGCGAGGATCCGTCCGGCCAACCCCGGACCGATGCCGGGCAGGGTCTCGAGCGCAGCCTGGTCGGCGCTGTTCAGGTCGACCACGGAGTCCGGACTGGTTCCCGCGGGACCCGCAGCCCCGTCACCGCCGCCGCCCGCTGCGGCCGCGCCGCCGTCGACCGGATCGAGCGCCGCTGGGACCTCGTCCTCTCCCACGTGCGGCACGTAGAGCCGCTCCCCGTCGGTCACCACCCGGGCGAGGTTCAACCGGTCGAGGTCCGCGTCCGCCGTCGCGCCGCCGGCCTGTTCGATGGCGTCCGTGACCCGGCTCGACGGCGGCAGGCGCACAACACCGTCGCGCTCGACCGCCCCGAGCACGTGCACCACCACACGTGCTGCGCCGGTGGCAGCGGTCCCACCGACGGAGGCCGGACCCGCGGTCGCCGAGCCGACGGCCGATGGCGACGCCGACGGCTCCGCGGCGGTCGGCGCTCCACTGACGACGAGCCCGCCCGCACCGGCACCTCCGCGATCCGCCAGCGACCCGACCAGGACCACCACGAGCGCGACCACCACGACGACCCCGGCCAGCACCACCGCAGCACGCGGCGACAGCGCGATCCGTGACCACCACGGCCCCGCAGGAGGTGGTGCAGGCGATGACGACGACATGCCCCGAACGCTACGGAGCCCAGCCGACGGGCCGGGCTCCGGAGATCAGGACTGTGGACGAGCGCCGCCTGCACCCACCCTGTGGACGGCCGATGGCACACGCCCCGTGGACGGCCGACCGCACACGCCCCGTGGACGGCCGCCGCCCGCCGACTACGCCTTGATCGCGATGTTCACGAGCTTCGGCGCCCGCACGATGACCTTCACGATCTCGCGGTCGCCGATGTACCGCTGCACGTTCGCCGATGCCCGCGCGAGTGCCTCGAGCTCGGCCGGATCGATCGACTTCGACACCTCGAACGAGTCGCGCACCTTGCCGTTGACCTGCACCACGGCCGTGAGCGTCTCCTGCACGAGCAGCGTCGGGTCGGCCTTCCGCCAGCCGTACGTGGCGACAGTGGCCTCGTAGCCGAGCTGCTCCCACATCTCCTCAGCGGTGTACGGCGCGAACACGGCGAGCCCGAGCGTGACGGTCTCGACGGCCTCACGGACGGCGGGGTCTGCGGCACCGGGGCCGCTGTCGATCGCCTTGCGGGTCACGTTGACCAGGTCCATGAGCCGTGCGATCACGACGTTGAACTTGAACGACTCCATCAGGCCGGGTGCATCGGCCAGGAACCGGTGCGTGACCTGACGCAGGGCGCGGTCGCCCTCGGCCCACACGGCGTCCGGCGTCGAGGTGACGTCGGTCGCCAGGCGGTAGGCACGCGCCAGGAAGCGTGCCGAGGCGGACGGGGAGACGTCCTCCCAGTTGATGTCGTCCTCCGGCGGTCCCGCGAAGCCCATCACCAGGCGGATAGCGTCGACACCGTTCGCGTCGAGCTCGTCGCCGAGCGAGACACCGCCCTTCGACTTCGACATCTTCGAGCCGCCGGACAGCACCATGCCCTGGTTGAGCAGCGCCGAGAACGGCTCGGTGAAGTCGAGGTAGCCGAGGTCGAAGAGGACCTTGGTGACGAAGCGGGCGTACAGCAGGTGCAGGATCGCGTGCTCGATGCCGCCGATGTACTGGTCGACCGGGGCCCACTTGCGGGCGATGGCGGGGTCGAACGCCTGCGTGTCGTCGTTCGCCGCCAGGAACCGCAGGAAGTACCACGACGAGTCGACGAAGGTGTCCATCGTGTCGGTGTCGCGGAGCGCCGGCGTGCCGTCGACCGGGTTCGGGACGTTGACCCAGTCCGTCGCACCGCCGAGCGGCGAGGTGCCCTTCGGCTTGAGGTCGAGTCCCTCGGTGTCGGGCAGCCGCACGGGCAGCTGGTCGAGCGGCACCGGGTGCTCGCTGCCGTCGGCGCCGTGGATGATCGGGATCGGCGTGCCCCAGAAGCGCTGGCGCGAGATGAGCCAGTCGCGCAGGCGGTAGGTCTTGGCGGCGCGACCGGTCCCGCGCTCCTCGAGCAGTGCGATCGCGGCGGTGATCGCGTGCTGCTTCGACATGCCGTCGAGGGGCCCGGAGTTGATCATCCGCCCCTGGCCCGTCAGCGCCTCACCGGTCACGACGGGGTCGAGCGAGGGCAGGTCCTCCGGCGGGGCCGAAGGGTCGATGACCGGGATCGCACCGGTCACGGCGGCCATCGTGTCCACGACCACCTTCACCGGCAGGTCGAACGTGCGCGCGAAGTCGAGGTCGCGCTGGTCGTGCGCAGGCACGGCCATGACCGCGCCGTGCCCGTAGTCGGCCAGCACGTAGTCGGCGGCCCAGATCGGCAGGCGCTCGCCCGTCAACGGGTGGATCGCGGAGCGGCCGAGCGGCACGCCGGTCTTCGGGCGGTCCGCGTTCTGCCGGTCGATCTCCGAGGTCTTCTGGGTGGCGACCAGGTACGAATCGAACGCAGCACGGACGTCGTCCGGAGCAGACGAAACGAGCGAAGCCGCCAGGTCCGAGTCCGGTGCGACGACCAGGAACGTCGCGCCGTGGATCGTGTCGGGGCGCGTCGTGAACACCGTGACGGGCTCGTCGCGTCCTTCGATGACGAAGTCGACGTCGGCACCGACCGAGCGGCCGATCCAGTTGCGCTGCTGCGCGATGACCTTGGCCGGCCACCGTCCCTCGAGCTGGTTGAGGTCGTCGAGCAGACGGTCCGCGTACTCCGTGATCTTGAAGTACCACTGCGTCAGCTTCTTCTTGACGACGACGGCGCCGGAGCGGTCCGAGGTGCCGTCGGGCAGGACCTGCTCGTTCGCGAGCACGGTCTGGTCCACCGGGTCCCAGTTGACCCAGCTGTCCTTGCGGTACGCCAGGCCCTTCTCGTACATCTTCAGGAACAGCCACTGGTTCCACTTGTAGTACTCGGGGTCCGAGGTGTGGATCTCGGTGCTCCAGTCGAACGACGGCGCGTAGCGCTTGAAGGACGCCTTCTGCTGCGCGATGTTCGCGTAGGTCCAGTCCTTCGGGTCCACCCCGCGCTTGATCGCGGCGTTCTCGGCGGGCAGGCCGAAGGAGTCCCAACCGATGGGGTGCAGGACGTTGAAGCCCTGCTGGCGCCAGTAGCGCGCCACGAAGTCGCCGAGCGCCCAGTTCTCGGCGTGCCCCATGTGGAGGTCGCCGGACGGGTACGGGAACATCTCGAGGATGTACTTGCGCGGACGCGTGTCGTCCAGGTCGGTGGTGAAGAGCCCGAGCTCTTCCCAGCGGGGCTGCCACTTCTCCTGGATACGACGGAAGTCGTAGGCGTTCGGGTCCTCGGCGTGCTGCTCGGTGGTCACGGTCGTCAACGATACAAGCCGGGAGGCCCGTCCTGCGTCCGCCTGTCGGCTCACGGGTCGAGCAGGCGTCCGTCCCGCATCCGCAGGGTCCGGTCCACCAGGTCCGGCGCCACCGGCACGTGGGACACGATCACGACCGTCCGTCCCGCTGCGCGGGCCGTCGTGACGAGGTCGCGCAGCACGGCGTCGCCGAGGTCCGGGTCGATGTCGGCGGTCGGTTCGTCGAGCACCAGCACCGGGAACGCGTGCAGGAGCGCCCGGGCCAGGGCGAGCCGGTGTGCCTGTCCGCCGGACACGAGTCCCCCGCGCTCCCCCACCGAGGCGTCGAGCCCGCCGCGTCGGACGACCCACTCGCCGAGGCCGACCCGGTCGAGGACGGCGAGCAGGTCGTCGTCGGTCGCCGACTCGCGGGCGAACAGCAGGTTCTGGCGCACGGACTGGTCGAACACGAACGGGTCCTGCTCGATGAGTCCGATGCGCGCGCGGACGGCGTCGGGGTGCATGTCCTTCGCCTCGACGCCGTCGAGGGTGTACGAGCCCCGGTGGTCGACGAACCGGACGAGCGCGTCGACGAGGGTGGACTTGCCGGCGCCGCTCGGGCCCTCGAGCACGACGACCTCGCCGGGCAGCAGGTCGAGCGAGACCCCGTCGACGGCGGGCTCCGCGGCCCCGGGCCACCGCACGGTCAGGTCGCGCAGCGCCACCGTGACCGGTCCGGGCACGGCCAGGTCGGCCGGATCGGCGTCCTGGTCGGGCTCCGGCACGATGCCCTCAGGGACCTCGGTGGGGACGACCTGCTCGACCCGCTCGGCGGCAGCGCGCACGCGGCGGAACGTGAGAACTGCGAGGGGAACGCCCCCGATGACCTCGAACAGGGCGAGCGGCACGAACACGGCCAGTGCCCAGAGCGGACCGTCGAGCGCTCCCGACACCACGGCGGGCGCACCGACGGCCAGGATGCCGACGACCGCCGCGCCCCCGACGAGCCCGACGAGGGCACCGACCAGGGACTCGACCGCGCCACGGCGACGAACGGCACGCGTGACGGCGGTGTCGAGCCGGGCGATGTGGCCCAGCCGTTCGTCGAGGGTGCCGTACGCGGCGAAGACGTCGAGCGTCCGTACGGTGTCGAGCACCAGGTCGGCGACCCGCCCCCGGTCCGCCGCGGTCTCGCGGTCGGAGCGCTTCGCGATCGACAGGGTCACGACCGATCCGAGCAGTGCCGCGACCGTCAGGGCGAGCAGGAGCACGAGCGCTGCCGGCACCGACACGAACGCGACGGCGACGACGGACAGCACGGCGACGACCCCGGCGGACACGAGCGGTCCGACGACCCGGATGGGCAGGTCCTGCAGTCGGTCCGTGTCGGTGACCAGACGCGTCATCAGGTCTCCACGCCCGGTGCTCCCGAGGCCCGCAGGCGCGACCGATGCGAGCCGCCGGTACATCTCGGTGCGCACCACCGCCAGCTGGCGGAACGAGGCGTCGTGTCCGGCGAGCCGATCGACGTAGCGCAGCGTCGCCCGGCCGAGTGCGAAGGCCCGCACACCGACTATCACGAGGGTCAGGTAGAGGATCGGCGGGTGCTCTGCGGCACGGGTGATCAGGTAGCCGCTCGCGGCGAGGAGCGCCACGGCGCAGACCGCACTGAGCGCGCCGGCGGCGACCGCCTTGGCCGGGCCCGACCCGCGCGGCATCGCGAGGCGCAGGACGGACGCTCCACGACCCTGGCGGCTCATGCGCGCACCCCCGTCCGGACGGTGACCGACCCGCCGGTGCCGATGTCGACCCGGACGTCGGCCGCGGCCACGACCGCCGGTCGGTGGCTGGCGACCACGACAACCGCGCCGTCGGCCGCCATGCCGCGGATCGCCGCGACGACGCGGGCTTCGGCCTCGGCGTCGAGTGCCGAGGTCGGCTCGTCGAGCAGCACGAGTGGTGTCCCGACGCGGCGGACCCGGTACAGGGCGCGCGCGACGGCGACGCGCTGCGCCTGGCCACCGGACAGACCGCTGCCGCCGGCACCGACCGGGAGGCCCGGGTCGACATCCAGCCCCGCGTCGCGCAACGCGGTCAGCACGTCCACCGCGTCGGGGGTCGCGCTGAGCGCGACGTTCTCGGCGACGGTGCCGCGGACGAGTCGGGGTCGCTGGTCGGCCCAGGTCGTGCGGTCGGCGGTCGCCGCGCCGGCCGGACCCGGCACGACGACCGTGCCGTCGTGCGGCAGGACCCCGCGGAGTGCCGCGATGAGACTCGACTTGCCCGAGCCGCTCGGCCCGGCGAGGACGACGACCGTGCCGCGCTCGGCGTGCAGGTCGAGCGGACCGATCACGACGTCTGGTCGGCGGACGGTCAGACCGCGCACGGACAGGGCCGCAGCGGCAGGTGCAGCGAGGTGGGCGGTCGTCTCGGAACCGGTGGCCGTGTCGTCGTCGAGCACGTCGAGGACCGCCGCCGACGCCTCGACGCCGTCCTGGGCGGCGTGGAAGTCGGCGCCGACCTGACGGATCGGCGCGAATGCCTCTGGAGCGAGGACCAGGACGAACATCGCCGCGCCGAGCCCGAGCGAGCCGTCGACCAGACGGATGCCGATCGACACCGCGACGAGCGCCACCGACAGACTCGCGGCGAGCTCGAGGGCGAACCCACTGACGAACGACAGCCGGAGCACGCCGAGGGTGCCGCGGCGGTACTCGTCGGTGACGGCACCGATGCGGCCGACCTGCCGCCGGGCACGACCGAAGACCTTGAGGGTGGCGAGGCCCTCGACGGCCTCGAGGAAGGCACCGCCGAGCTTCGCCAGGGCGTCGGACTGCTTCCGCTGCAACGACTGGGTCGCGAGCCCGATCAGGATCATGAACACCGGGATCACCGGCAGGGCGAACAGGATGATCAGCCCGCTCGTCAGGTCACCCAGACCGATCGCGACCAGCAGCACCGGCGTGGCGATCGCGGTGAGTGCGAGCTGCGGCAGGTAGCGGCCGAAGTAGGCGTCGAGCGCGTCGAGGCCAGGACCGAGGGTGGTGGCGAACCCCGCACTCGACCGGCCCGCCAGCCAGGACGGACCCCGCTCGGCGGCGCGGGCGAGCACCGTCGTGCGCATCTCGCTCTTCACCTTCGCCGCGGCACGGGCCGCCAGGTCGTCGGTCGCCCACGCCGCCACGGCGCGGAGCACGAAGGCCCCGCCGAGCAGCGCGACGGCTGGTCCGAACGCCTCCGGGACACGGCCGACCCGGACGGCGTCGATCCCGAGGGTGACGGCGGCGGCGATCCCCCAGGCGATCGCGATGGTCGCGACCGTGCGGAGGACGCCGGTGCCGGTGGCCGCGACGATGAAGCCACGTGCCGTCCGCGACAGGCGCAGGAGTCGCGGGTCGAGTGGCTTCATCGTCGCGCTGCCTAGTGCGCGGCCTGGGTGACCTGGGCCCGCGAGACACGCTTGCGGAACACCCAGTACGTCCAGGCCTGGTAGGCGAACACGAGCGGGACGAAGATCAGCGCCACCCAGCTCATCACCGTCAGCGTGTACGAGCCGCTCGAGGCGTTGTACACGTTGAGGCTGTTCGCCGGGTCGTTGGTGGCGGGCATGACGTCCGGGAAGATCGCCGTGAACATGGCGAGCACGATCGCGGCGATGGTGACGGCCATGAGCGTGAACGCACGGCCCTCCTTGCCCCAGGCGTTGCAGAGCACCGCCAGGACGAGCGCGAGGGCCGCGACCACCGACAGCACGAGCGAGGCCGGGGTCGCCCGGACGAACGCCATCCAGACCAGGAACGCGGCGCCGACGACGATCGTCAGGATCCCGGCCCGGGTCGCCAGGCGCTTCGCCCGGACGCGGATCTCGCCCTCGGTCTTCAGCGCGACGAACACGACGCCGTGCGTGAAGAAGACCAGCAGGGTCGCCAGGCCGGCGAGGAGCGCGAACGGGTTCAGCAGGTCGAACAGCGTGCCCGTGTAGTTGTGCCCGGAGTCCATCGGGATCCCCCGGACGACGTTGCCGAACGCGACGCCCCACAGGAACGACGGCACCGCCGACCCGACGATGATCATCAGGTCGAACCGTCGCTTCCACTCGAGGTACTTGTTCTGGTGCCGGTACTCGAACGAGACACCGCGAAGGATCAGTGCCGCGAGGATGAGCAGCAACGCCAGGTAGAACCCGGAGAACATCGTGGCGTACCACTCCGGGAACGCCGCGAACAGGCAGGCACCGGCGACGATGACCCAGGTCTCGTTGAGGTCCCAGACCGGGCCGATCGTGTTGATGAGCACCCGACGGTCGGTGTCGTCCTTGCCGAGGAAGGGCAGGGACATGCCGACACCGAAGTCGAAGCCGTCGAGGACGAAGTAGCCGACGAAGAAGACGCCGACGATCGCGAACCAGAGGACAGGCAGATCCATCTCAGTACACCGTCACTTCGTGCTTGACCTCGCCGGTCGCTTCGTCGACCTCTGCCGGAGCGGCAGGGCCCTCCTGTGCGACCTTTTTGATGAGCTTGAACTCGACCACCGCCAGTGAGCCGTAGATCACGGTGAACACGATCAGCGAGATGAGGACCTCGAGCCCGGTCACGTTCGGCGAGACGCCGTCGCTGGTCTTGAGCAACCCGAACACGAGCCACGGTTGGCGACCCATCTCGGTGAAGATCCAGCCCACGATCATCGCGGCCATCGGCAGCGGCACGGTCCAGGTGGCGACGCGCCAGATCCAGCGCTGCGTCGGGAACCGGCCCTTGCGGGTCAGCCAGAGGCCGGCGAGGGACACCATGACCGCACCGATGCCGAGCGCGATCATCCAGCGGAACGACCAGTAGGTCACCCAGATGATCGGCTTGTAATCGCCGGGGCCGTACACCTGGGTGTACTGCGCCTGCAGGTCGTTGATGCCCTCGACCGTGCCGTTGAACGTGTGCGTCGACAGGAACGACAGCAGGTACGGCACGCGGATCGAGAACAGCTCGTGCACGCCGTCGGGGGTGCCGAGCGTGAAGATCGAGAACGAGGCGTCCTTGCCGGTCGCCGTGTTGTACAGCGCTTCGGCGGCGGCCATCTTCATCGGCTGGGTGTCGACCATCGTCAGGCCGAGCTGGTCGCCGGTGAGCACCGTCAGGGCGCCCGCAGCCACCATGGTCCACATGCCGAACTTGAGCGCCGGCATCATCGTCTCGAGGTTCTGGTTGCGCGCCAGGTGGTACGCGGCGACCGAGATGATCACTGCTGCGGCGACCATGAAGCAGGCGAAGAGCGTGTGCGGGAAGGCCGCCAGGGCGACCTTGTTGCCGAGGACCGCCCAGATGTCGGTGAGCTCGGCGCGCCCCTTGGCCTCGTTCATGGCGAAGCCGACCGGGTGCTGCATGAAGGCGTTGGCGGCGATGATGAAGTACGCCGACATGATCGTCCCGGCGCTGACGCACCAGATGCTCGCCAGGTGCAGTCCCTTCGGCAAGCGGTCCCACCCGAAGATCCAGACGCCGATGAACGCCGCTTCGAAGAAGAAGGCCAGGATCCCCTCGAGCGCGAGCGGTGCGCCGAAGACGTCACCGACGAAGCGCGAGTAGTTCGACCAGTTCATGCCGAACTGGAACTCCTGGACGATGCCGGTGACGACGCCCATCGCGAAGTTGATCAGGAAGATGCGTCCGAAGAACCGGGTCAACTGCAGGTAGTGCGCGCGACCGGTCCGGTACCACGCGGTCTGGAACACGGCCACCACGGCGGCCATGCCGATCGTCAGCGGGACGAAGAGGAAGTGGTAGATGGTCGTCAGACCGAACTGCCACCGCGACAGGATGAGCGGGTCGAGGAGGTCGGTCATGCGGCACTTCCCAGTCGGGTCGCCGCGCGCAGTCGGTGCACGTCAGTTGTCTTCCTGTGGAACGGATACATCAGATGTCACAGCCGTTGGGACCCTTCAACGGTACCGCGCGACCACCGACTTCGACAACTTGTAGAAACGATCTCTGCACGAATGTGCAGCGGCCCTGCACGGCACGGTCGTGCCGAACAGATGTGCCACCACGCGCCGCTCGGAACGACGACAGGCGCCGGGCAGATGCCCGACGCCTGTCGTCTGGATCACAGAGGGACTGCTACAGCAGACCCTCGTCGGTCAGCCACTCCTTGGCGATGGTGGACGCCTTCTCCTTGTCCGCCGTGCTCTTCGTGTTGAGGCCGATCAGGGCCTCGGTCGTCAGCTTCTCGTTCACCGAGTCGATCGCTTCGGCGGCCTTGTCGTTGACCTTGTCGGAGACGACCGGGATCACGTTCTGCGGCAGGATCAGGTTCTCCGGGTCCTTGAGCGTGACGAAGCCGTTCGCCTTGATACTCGGGTCAGCGGTGTAGATGTCGGCGAGCTGGACGGTGCCGTCCTTGAGCGCCTTCACCGTGAGGGCTCCGCCGGAGTCCTCGATCGCCTTGAAGTCGACGTCGACGCCGTAGACGGACTTCAGGCCCTTCGGACCGTACGGTCGCGTCTGGTTCTCGGAGTTCGCACCCATCGTGAGCTTCGACTTGACGTTCTTCAGCTCGGACAGGCTCGTGACGTCGTTGTCCTCGGAGAACTTCTTCGTGACGGTGTAGCTGTCCTGGTCGGTGGCCTCGGCCTGGTCGAGGACGCGGAGCCCCTTCGGCAGGGCCTTCTCGAGTCCGGCGTCGACCTGGTCGGCGGTCTTCGCGTCGGAGTTCTTGTCGAAGTACTGCAGCAGGTTGCCGTTGTACTCGGGCATGACGTCGATCGCGCCCTTCTCGAGCTGCGGGAGGTAGACCTCGCGCTGCCCGATGTTGAAGCTTCGCTTCACGTCGAAGCCGTCCTTCTCGAGGACCTGGGCGTAGAGCTCGGCGATGATCTCGTTCGAGTAGTACTGCTGCGAACCGATGACGATCGTCTTCGAGTCGGACGAAGCGCTGGAGCCGCTGTCGAGCGGGCTGCTCGACGAGCAGCCCGCCAGGGCTGCGGCGACGCCGACCGCGAGTGCTGCTGCGATGCCTGCGCGGATCTTGGGTGCTGTGATCACGAGGGGTTTCCTTCCGGGATGGGATTGCTGGCTCGCTCGCGCGATGCCTTGCGTCGCTCTGCTGGGTGGCCGGAGACGCCCGCGGGCACCACCGCCCGCTGCACCAGGGCGAAGACGATCTCGAACGCGATCGCGAGTGCGATCACGAGGATGGACGCGCCGAGCATCATGGCGTAGTCCTGGGTCTTCAGGCCGAGGAAGACGTAACCGCCCAACCCGCCCGATCCGACGTAGGCAGCCAGCGTCGCGGTCGCGACGACCTGCAGCACGGCGGCGCGGATGCCACCGATCAGGAGCGGGAGCCCGAGGGGGATCTCGACCTTCGTCAGGATCTGCCAGCCGGTCATGCCCTGGGCACGAGCGGCGTCGACGGTCACGGGTTCGACGGACTCGATGCCCGCGTAGGCGCCGGCCAGCACGGACGGGATCGCGAGGACCACGAGGGCGAGGAGCGGTGCCTGCAGCCCGACCCCGAGCAACAGGCCGAACAGCGTCAGCACGCCGAGGGTCGGGAGCGCGCGGATGCCGCCGGAGAGCGCGATCGCGAGGCTACGGGCCCGCCCGGTGTGCCCGATGAGGTACCCGAGCGGGACGGCGATCGCCGACGCGACGAGGACCGCGAACACCGAGATCCAGATGTGCTCCCACAACCGGGTCGGGATCGCGTTGTACCCCTCGTAGTTCGCCGGGTCGAACACCCAGCCGAATGCCTGTCCGATGATCACGAGGCGACCTCCGCGGTCTGCAGGGCGCGACGACTCCGTCGTGCGGCGACCCGGTTCTTGCGGGTCCAGGGCATGACGATGCGCCCGAGCAGCACGAGCAGCCCGTCGATGGCGAACGCGAGGACGAGGACCATCACGATGCCCGACGCGATCTCCTCGGTGATGCCGCGACCGATGCCGTCGGTGAACAGCGATCCGAGGCTCTTGACGCCGAGGACCGCACCGACCGTGGTCAACGAGATGGTCGAGACGGCCACCACACGGAGCCCCGCCAGCAGGACCGGACCGGCGAGCGGTAGGTCGACCCGGAAGAAGCGCTGGGCACCGGAGTACCCCATCGCTGTCGCCGCCGAGGTGGTCGGGGCGTCGACGGACTCGAGGCCGTCGACGGTCGACCGGACCATCAGCGCGAGCCCGTAGAGCGTGAGCCCGATGACCACGTTGATCGGGTCCTGCAGGCCGGTGCCGATGAGGCTCGGCAGCGCGATGAAGAGCGGGAGCGACGGGATCGCGTAGAGCAGGCCGGCGAAGGTGACGATGCCGCCACCGATGCTCCTGGTCGAACGACGGCCTTCGGGACGCCGCAACCGCACGACGATCCATCCGATCGGGATCGACAGCAGGAAGCTGACGATGATCGGGGGGATCGCGATCGCGAGGTGCGCGAGGGTTGCGTCCCAGATGGTGTCGAGGTTCGACAGCACCCAGTTCACCGGATGCCCCCACCCTGCGCCGGAGCACCCGGGGCGTGCTGCGACGCTCCGGCCTGGTTCGTTTCGGCAGCGGCCGGCACCGCGGCGGCGGCGTCGACCACGTTGACGGGCCCGGTCAGGACACCGGCGGCACGGCCGTCGCCGTCCACGACGATCGGCCCGGTGGGGGTGTGCTCGACGCGCAGCGCACGACGGCCACGCCCGACACCGATGAAGTTCGCGACGAAGTCGTCGGCCGGCTCGGCCAGGATCTCGGACGGCGTGCCCTGCTGGGCGATCTCGCCGCCCTTCTTCAGGATGACGACCTGGTCGCCGAGCTTGAACGCCTCGTCGATGTCGTGCGTCACGAACACGACGGTCTTGCCGAGCTCACGCTGCAGGCGGATGAGCTCGTCCTGCAGGTCGTTGCGGACCAGCGGGTCGACGGCGCCGAAGGGCTCGTCCATGAGCAGGATGTTCGGGTCGACCGCGAGGCCGCGCGCGACGCCGACACGCTGCTGCTGTCCGCCGGACAACTGGGACGGGTACCGGTCGGCGAACGCACGGTCGAGCCCCACGGTGTCCATGAGCTCGAGGGCGCGAGTGCGTGCATCAGCCTTGGACACCCCGGTGAGCAGTGGCACGGTCGCGATGTTGTCGATGACCTTCCGGTGCGGCAGCAGTCCGGAGTTCTGCATGACGTAGCCGATGCTGCGCCGGAGCTTCACGGGGTCGACCCCGGAGACGTCGGATCCGTCGATCTGCACGGAGCCCGAGCTCGGGTCGACCATGCGGTTGATCATGCGGAGCAGCGTGGTCTTGCCGCAGCCGCTGGAACCCACGAAGACGGTGGTGGTCCGCGACGGGATGACGAGGTCGAAGTCGTCGACCGCGTTCGTGCCGTCCGGGTAGGTCTTGCGTACCGAGCGGAACTCGATCATGGGTGCCCTTCTGTTCGGAGGTAGCCCGACTCCGGATGAGAGTACCCGTCGGGTCCGACAGTGGTTCACCCATGTCGGCGCGCGGCGCGTCCCGGACAGCTGCTGGCGGCCCTGGACGTGACCGAACGGACGACGCGACCCGGACGCAGGACTGCGCCCGGGCCTCCAGTCCGAACGGCACGGGCGCCGTCGGAGCGGTGCGGCGGTCAGCCCGCCGCGACCACCGACTCCATGTGTGCACGGCTCATGGTGCGGTACTCGGCGATGAGCGCCGTGTCCGGGTGCTCGCGGTCGCGGTGTGCACGCGCCAGCACGGCGTGACCGGACTCGGCCAGCACCACCCAGGCACGTGCGATGCGCTCGTTCTCGGGCAGCCCGAACCGGTCGCGCATGATCTGGCCCACGGCTGCGCCGAGCGCGCCCATGCGGTCCTCGGCGTCACCGGTGCCGGTGTCCGCGGTGTCGCCGAAGCGGATCGCGCGGAAGCCGGGTTCGGTGCGGTACATCTCGGCGGTCTCGTCGATCAGTGCGTCGCAGGCCTGCTGCCACGTCGTGGCGCTGCTGGCGTCGAGCGCCGCGACGAACCGCGCGGCGAGCCGCTGCGTGCAGCGGATGGCGAGCGCGTCGACCACGGCGATGCGGTCAGGGAAGTAGCGGTAGACGGTTCCGATCGAAGCGCCCGCGCGTTCGGCGACCATGGCGGTCGTGAGTCGCTCGAACCCGATCTCGTCGATCACCGCGGCAGCAGCGTCGAGCAGACCCGCGAGGCGCGCCGAACTGCGGGCTTGGACCGGCTCGTTCCTGAGCAGTGATGATCCCCCCGGCAGAGCGTTCGTTACCTCGGTGACGAGCACGTGTTCTCCTCTTGCGCTCCAGCGCGGTTCGTTGGTGTGACGGTGACGATTTTCGCAGAGACCGGCTGGAACATGGCTGCGACTCACCACAGGCGCCGCGCGACGTGGACTTCCGGGTCCTGCATGGGATGATGGGGCGATGCCCGACCCGACGCCCCACGAGCCGTCGTTGGCCGAGCCGCTCCTGCACCGCGCGGCCCGCATCGAGGACGCCGTCCAGGAGTTCCGCGAGCACCGTGCCCGAAGCCGTGGCCTGGTCCCGACCGTCGTCCCCTACACCGGCTACGGCGCACCCGGGTGGGTCCGCATCCTCTGCCGCGTGCTGCTGACGCGCCGTGGCCTGGCCTCGGACGTCTCCTACGCGGGTGTCCGTGGGTGGAAGAGCTTCACGAGCGTCGCGGTCGACCACGCCGAGGTCACCGTGACCGCCGGTGGGGTCTCGCACGTGGTCGAGACCGACCGCGGCGGGGTCGTCGACACCATCGTGCCGATCGACCTCGAGCCGGGGTGGCGCACCGTCCGGTTGTCGGCCGGCGGTGGGCGCGACGTCGAGGCCGACGTGTTCGTCGTGCACCCCGACACCCGCTTCGGGCTGCTGTCCGACATCGACGACACCGTGATGGTGACCTCGCTCCCCCGGCCGATGCTGGCGGCGTGGAACTCCTTCGTCCTCACCGAACACGCCCGCCGACCGGTTCCGGGCATGTCGGTGCTGTACGAACGCGTGCAGGCGCAGCACCCCGGTGCACCCACGGTGTACCTGTCCACCGGTGCTTGGAACGTCGCGCCGACCCTGCAGCGCTTCCTGACCCGCAACATGTACCCGTCGGGCACCCTGCTGCTCACCGACTGGGGCCCCACGCACGATCGGTTCTTCCGGAGCGGGCAGCAGCACAAGCAGCAGAACCTGCGGCGTCTGGCGAAGGACTTCCCGGACGTCCAGTGGCTGCTCGTCGGTGACGACGGGCAGCACGACGAGTCGCTGTACGGCGAGTTCGCCCGCGAGCACCCCGAGAACGTCGCCGGGGTCGCGATCCGGCAGCTGTCGACGAGTGAGGCCGTGCTCGCCGGTGGCCGGTCGCGGGCACAGGAGCGGTCCCGCGACACCTCGGCTCCGTGGGTCTACGCGCCGGACGGCGCCGGGCTCTGGTCCGAGCTGGCGCGGGTGGGCCTCGCCCAGGCCGACGGCTCCGACCCGTCGTGAGAGCAGAAGCGTCGTGAGCGCCGAACCATCGTGAGCGCCGAACCGGCCTGAGCGAGCCTTCAGGCACGCGTGCGGCACGCCGACCACACCCCGACCACGACGCTCGGCCACCGGGTGTTCGATCGGGTCATGAGCACCGAGCGGACAGCCCCGACTCCCCCGAACCTGATCGAGGACCACGCGGTCATCGGCGACACCTCGACCGCCGCGCTGGTCGGCCGCGACGGCACGATCGACTGGGCCTGCCTGCCGCGCTTCGACAGCGCCGCCACCTTCGCCTCGCTGCTCGGCACCGAGGACCACGGACACTGGACGCTCCGTCCCACGGACCCGGCGGCGACCGCCCACCGGAAGTACCGCGGCGACACGCTCGTGCTCTCCACGATCTGGACCACGACCGAGGGCACTGTCGAGGTCACCGAGTTCATGCCCGTCGGGGCGCACCGGCCGTCGATCGTCCGCCGGGTCCGCGGGCTGAGCGGCACGGTCGAGGTGGAGCAGACCCTCCGCATCCGCTTCGACTACGCGCTCGCACTGCCGTGGGTCCGACAGATCGGCGGCGACGAGGACCCGGCCCTGCTGGCGACGGCGGGGCCCGGGTCGGTCGTCGCACGTGGTCCGCGGTTCCGGGCCTCGGACCACCGGCACACGGCCACCGCGACGATCCACGACGGCGACGTGCTCGACACGGTGCTCACCTGGTACCCGTCGCACCGCGAACCGCCGGCGCCCGTGGACGTCGACGCCGAGCTGCACCGCACCCTGACCTGGTGGACCGACTGGATGGCGACGGCCCGCACCGAGGGCCGCTACGGCGCCGCAGCCCGACGGTCGCTGCTGCTCCTGCGCGCCATGACCCACGGCGAGACCGGCGGCGTGGTGGCCGCCGTCACCACGAGCCTGCCGGAGGACCCGGGCGGCGAACGCAACTGGGACTACCGCTACGTGTGGCTGCGCGACGCATCCCTCGCCCTCGCCTCGCTCATCGCGCACGGCTACCGCGACGAGGCTGCGCACTGGCGTGGGTGGCTCCTCCGCGCCATCGCCGGCGACCCCGCCGACGTGCAGATCATGTACGGCATCGCCGGTGAGCGCGAGCTGCCCGAACGCGAGCTCCCACACCTGCCGGGGTACGCCGGCTCGACGCCGGTCCGCGTGGGCAACGGTGCCTACACGCAGTACCAGGGCGACGTGTTCGGCGAGGTCCTCGCAGCGCTGCACGACGCCCGCGAGCTCGGGGTCGAGGAGAACGCCGACTCGTGGGCGCTGCAACGCGCTCTGCTCGGCTACGTCGAGGAGCACTGGCAGGAGCCGGACAACGGCATCTGGGAGATGCGCGGTCCCCGCCGGCACTTCACGCACTCGCGGGCGATGATCTGGGCCGCCTTCGACCGCGGGGTCGCCGCCGTCGAGGAGTTCGGTCTCGAGGGTCCGGTCGACCGCTGGCGCACCCTGCGCGACCAGGTCCGGGCCGAGATCGAGGAGCACGGCTGGAACGCGGAGCGCGGCAGCTACCGGCAGCACTACGACACCGACGAGGTCGACGCGAGCCTGCTCGTCCTGCCGCAGATCGGGTACGTCTCCGCCCACGACACCCGCATGACCGGCACCGTCGCCGCGATCGAGCAGGACCTGTCGACCGGCTCCGACGGCCTCGTCCTGCGGTACCGGACGTCGTCCGGGTTCGACGGACTCACCGGCGCGGAGCATCCGTTCCTGGCGTGCTCCTTCTGGCTCGTCGAGCAGTACGCCGCCTCGGGCCGGATCGAGGACGCGGAACGCCTGATGGACGTCCTCGTCGGGTACGCGAACGACGTCGGCATGCTCTCCGAGGAGATCGACGTCGCCACCCGGCACCACATCGGCAACACGCCCCAGGTGCTCTCGCACCTGACGCTGGTGTCCGCTGCGGATGCGATCAACCGGGCACGTGGTGCGTCCAGCGGCCACCGCACGCGGCTTCCCGTGCACGACGGCGGCACGCGCTCGTGGACCGGCGAGGGCGAGCGGGCGGGCACCCCCGCCTGACGCCGGCGTGCGCGCGTGACGCCGGCGTGCGCACGTGCTCGCTTGACGCCGGCGTGTCCGCAACACACCGGCGTGCGTGCGTGCTCGCGTGACGCCGGTGTGCCCGCAACACGCCGGCGTTCCCGTAGGACGCCTCCACATCATCGAGACGCCGCTGAATTCGACGGCGTCGTGACAACACGACGGCGTCTTGCGACGCCCTGGACGCACCGAACGACGGACGGGAGGCGCGGTGCCAGCTGGCACCGCGCCTCCCGTCCGTCAGGTTCGCCCTTTCAGGGCGCGACGATCACGTCCGTCAGGACGACGACTCCCAGTCCGCCGGGCCGCGCGAACCGGCGCGGTACTCCTCGAGCGGGACCTCGTCGGCCTTCCAGGCCTTCACGACCGGCTCGACGATCTCCCAGCAGCGCTCGGCCACGTCGCCGCGGATCGAGAGCAGCGGGTCGTCGTGGAAGATGCCGTTGAGGACCTCGCCGTACGGGGTGAGCTCGCCGTCCGCGAAGGACGACGACAGGGTGACCTGCCCCATCTCGAACGGGTTGCCCCCACCGTTCGCCGACACGGTGAGCTCGATCTCGTCCGGGTTCAGGACGATGCGGAGCGTGTCCGTCTTCGGGCGACCGCTCAGGCCGGAGGGCAGGCGCGTCACCGGCTTGAAGGTGATCAGGACCTCCTTGCGGCTCGCACCGAGCGCCTTGCCGGAGCGCAACGTGAAGGGGACGCCGGCCCAGCGGGCGGTGTCCACCTCGACCGAGATCTCGGCGAGGGTCTCGGTCGCGCGCGACTTGTCCACGCCGTCCTCGTCCTGGTACGACGGCAGGTCCTTGCCGTCGATCGTGCCGGCCGTGTAGACAGCGCGGCGCGAGGCGATCTTCGGGTCGTCGCCCTTGAGGCGCGTCGAACGCAGCACCCGGGCCAGGGACGAGCGGAACTCGACCGCATCGATGTCCGCCGGGGCGTCCATCGTGACGATGCCGAGGATCTGCAGCAGGTGCGACTGGATCATGTCCACCATCGCGCCGGCCTCGTCGTAGTACTGGGCGCGGTTCTCGAGACCGAGGGTCTCGTCGTAGAAGACGTCGACCTTCTCGATGTTCTCGGCGTTCCAGATCGGCTCGAACAGGCGGTTCGCGAAACGCAGACCGATGATGTTCAGGACCGTGGTGCGACCCAGGAAGTGGTCGGTGCGGTGCACGCGCTCTTCCGGGACCAGCTTGAGGACCGTCTCGTTGAGGGCCTGAGCACTCGAGACGTCGGTACCGAAGGGCTTCTCGAACGCGAGGGTCGTGCCCTCGGGGAGTTCGACCTGCTGCAGTGCCTCGCAGATGTCGGAGGCGATCTGCGGCGGCAGGGCGAAGTACAGGATCGGCTCGGCGTCGGCCGCGTCGAGCAGCGCCTTCAGGTGCTCAGGGTCGGTGGGGTCGCCCTGGATGAACTGGGTCGAGGCGAGGGTCGCGTCGACTTCCGATCCCTTGACGTCCTGCGACGCGAAGGACTTCGTGACGATGTCCTTCCACTGCTCCTCGCTGCGGGCGCTGCGGCCCGTGCCGATGAGCTGGACGGGAACCGCTCGACCGCTCTGCAGGAACGTGCCGAGGCCCGGCAGCAGCAGGCGGGAGGCGAGGTCGCCCGTCGCGCCGAAGATGATGAGGGTGCGCTTGTCGGTCACCTGAGGTGACTCCTTTCGCTGTGGTGGGAGGTCCGCTCCAGTCAAGTCGCGGGCGGGCCCGTTTGTTCCGGATCGGGGACCGGAGTTCTTGGAGCGCTGTGGTGTGCAGCGCCGGTCGTGCCGCGCCCGGACGCACTTCGGGCGGCACCGGATGTGGTGCCGCCCGAATGTGTCAGGTGCGATGCAGCGTCAGGTCAGTGCCCGAAGTTGCCGCGGTAGTACTCGTAGACCCAGCCGACCAGGGTGACCGCCACCAGGGCGAGACCGATCGGGACGATCCACAGTCCGGCTGCGACACCGAGGAAGCAGACCGCGACCGCGGCGGCCAGCAGGATGGGCCACCACGACCAGGGGCTGAAGTGCCCGAGCTCGGCGTCGCCGTCCTCGATGTTGGCGTCGGGGCGGTCCTCGGGGAGCACGCCGCCCTGGGACGCCATGACCTTACCGAGGTAGAAGGCGATGAACGCGGACATGATGCCGGTCAGGCCGATGGCGACCGTACCCACCCACTCCGGGTGCCCGTAGTAGAGCATCGCCCAGATGGTGTACGCGGCGTCCGCGAGGATGAAGAACCCGAAGAGGATCCAGAACAGATTGGTGTTCGCGCGCATCGGCTACTTCACCTCGCCCTTCGCGGCGTCGTAGGTCGGGGCGTCCGGGGCGTCCTTCGCAGGGCCGACACCGATCGGCACGCCTGCCTCGGGGTGGTTCAGGTCGAACGCCGGGGATTCGGAACGGATCCGCGGGATCGACGTGAAGTTGTGCCGCGGCGGCGGGCAGCTGGTGGCCCACTCAAGCGAACGGCCGTAGCCCCACGGGTCGTTCACGGCGACCTTCGGTGCGTTCCGAGCGGTCACGTACACGTTGAAGATGAAGGGCAGGAACGAGACCGCGAGGATCATCGAGCCGATCGTCGACAACTGGTTCATCCACGTGAACCCGTCGTTCGGCAGGTACGTCGCGTACCGACGGGGCATGCCGATGACGCCCAGCCAGTGCTGGATGAGGAACGTGGTGTGGAAGCCGATGAACAGCAGCCAGAAGTGGATCTTGCCGAGACGCTCGTTGAGCATCTTGCCGGTCCACTTCGGCCACCAGAAGTAGAAGCCGGAGAACATCGCGAACACGACCGTGCCGAAGACCACGTAGTGGAAGTGCGCGACGACGAAGTACGAGTCGGACACGTGGAAGTCGAGCGGCGGCGACGCCAGGATCACACCGGTGAGTCCACCGAACGTGAACGTCACCAGGAAGCCGATCGCCCACAGCAGCGGGGTCTCGAAGGTCACCGAGCCGCGCCACATCGTGCCGACCCAGTTGAAGATCTTCACGCCGGTCGGGACAGCGATGAGCATCGTCATCAGCGAGAACCAGGGCAGCAGCACGCCACCGGTGACGTACATGTGGTGCGCCCACACCGTGACCGACAGGGCCGCGATCGAGATCGTCGCGTAGACGAGCGTCTTGTACCCGAAGATCGGCTTGCGGCTGAAGACCGGGAAGACCTCGGACACGATGCCGAAGAACGGCAGCGCGATGATGTACACCTCGGGGTGCCCGAAGAACCAGAACAGGTGCTGCC
>NZ_JADKRW010000019.1 GCF_015350995.1 Curtobacterium sp. VKM Ac-1393 | reverse complement strand
GCGCACCGGATCGGCCCCGGTGAGCGGCGCGCGGAGTTCCTCGTCCGCCCGGAGCTCGAGCAGGAGCGCGAGGCGAGCCGCCTGCGCTTCTGCTCGTGCTGCGAGTTGTGCAAGGAACGCGGCCGCGATGTGCACGACAGCAGCGTCGTCGAGGTCGTCGGGGATCTGCAGGGCGCCGAGTTCGGCGGAGAGCTGCGCTGTGACACGGGCGACCACGAGCGCTGTCAGCTCACGGCGCGTGCGGGCGTAGTACGACGTCGACCCCGCCGCCAGCCCGGCCGCGGCGTCGACTGCGCGATGCGTGAGCGCGCGGACGCCTCCGCGCGCTGTGAGTCTGATCCCCGCATCTGCGAGCAGTTCCCGCCGATCCATACCTGTCCCTTCGGCCTCTACTATCGTAGTGTTCTCTACGGACGTAGAGGATGGGTGGGCTCATGCGAGTAGTAGTTGTCGGCGGCGGGATCTCCGGTGCCGCGATCAGCCAGGCAGTGGAAGCACGAGGATGTTCGGTCACGCAGCTGTCCCGGTCGACGGGTTTCGACGTGTTGCGTGACGACGCAACCGCTGTGCTTGCCGGCGCGGACGTGATCATCGAGGCGACTGGACGGTTCACGACGAGCCGGAGAGCGGCCACGCAGTTCTTCACGGGGTCGACCCGCACGATCGGCAGGGCAGCCGGTGCGACCGGCGCGCACCACGTGCTGCTGTCCATCGTCAACTGCATGCGTCCCGAGGTGCAGGGGTACGGCTACTTCGCCGGCAAGACCGCCCAGGAAGCAGTCGCGCGTTCCGTCAGCCCGCACCTCACGATCGTGCGCTCCACGCAGTGGTTCGAGTTCGCCCGGCAGAACCTCGAGCGGATGCGCTTCGGACCCGTCGCGCTGGTCCCGGGGATGACGATCGC
>NZ_JADKRW010000018.1 GCF_015350995.1 Curtobacterium sp. VKM Ac-1393 | reverse complement strand
TGTACTGAGTCATGAGGTTGGTGACACTCGGGCTGCGGGCGTGAGTCCGTGGCTCGAGTGGATCCGGTCATTGTTGTAGTGCTCGATCCAGGGCGCAAGAGCGTCGGCTCGGGCTTGGTTGCTGGTGAAGGGCTGCCGGTAGGCCCACTCGGTGGCGAGGGTCCGGTTGAACCGCTCGACTTTCCCGTTCTGCCAGGGACAGTGCGGCTTGATGAATTTCTGCCGCGCTCCGAGCGCAGAGACCGCGTCTTTAAACGCGGCCGAGTGTCGGTATGCGAATGCGTTGTCCGAGATGACTCGTTCAATTCGTGTCACGCCGTGGTCGGCGAAGTAGGCCGCTGCGCGCGTCAGGAACCCGGCTACGGTCGCGCCCTTCTCATCGGGGTGGATCTCCGCGTAGGCAAGACGGCTGTGGTCATCGACCGCGGCGTGGACGTAGTCGAACCCGATCGGGTTTCTCCGGTCCCGAGCGTTTACTCCTCGGCCGTGGACACGCCAGCCGCCGCCGTCCGGGATGCGGCCAAGTTTCTTCACGTCCACGTGGACCATGTCGCCGGGACGCTCGTGCTCGTAGCGGTTCATCGTCGACCGGGTCGCTCGGATCAGCGCGCCGGTGATCGGGTCCAACCATGCCAGTGGTGGGACCTGATGCCGGCGGAGGATGCGGGAGATCGTCCGCTCTGGGACGCCGGTATAGGCGGCGAGCCTGGCGGGACCGAATCGGAGTTCGGCCCGAGCGGCGAGGACCGCTGCTTCACGTTCCGGGCTCGTTTTCGTCGGCGTCCGAAGCGGGCGGCTTGATCGGTCCAGCAACCCGGCGGCGCCTTCCGCGCGGAATCGGCGCACCCACCGGTGCGCGCACTGGCGCGAGACGCCAAGCTCCTTCGCTACATGGGCGACGGGACGGTGGTCCTCGATGACGCGTGCGACGAGCAGCCGTCGTCCATGCAGGGTCAAACGGGCGTTAGCGTGGGACACAGAGGCCTCCTGGCAGTGGCAGAACTAGACAGCTCCACTAAGCCAGGAGGCCTCCCCTCTTCACAAGCCCCGCAGTGTCACCAACGTCATGGCCAGGTACA
>NZ_JADKRW010000017.1 GCF_015350995.1 Curtobacterium sp. VKM Ac-1393 | reverse complement strand
CTTGGGTTCAGCCGGTCGTTGCAACACCACCGTGAATCGGAGTGCTGCAGATGGGATCGAGGCTGGAACACCGTGCCCGGGAGGCGCGGTTCTGGGAGCTATTGAGACAGGGCCTCGGACGGACGGCGGCCTGTGATGCTGTCGGCGTGGACCGACGTCAGGGATACCGATGGGTCAAAGCAGCCGGCGGACGGAATCCGTTCGCTCACAAGCCCCGCTCCGACCGGTATCTGAGCCAGGAAGAGCGGCTCCAGATCGCGGACCTGCGCCTTGCCGGTGAGGGCGTGCGTGCGATCGCAAAAGCCCTCGGTAGGGCCCCGTCGACGATCAGCCGTGAGTTGACGAGGAACTCCGCGACTGGTCGAACCTACCGGCCGTACTCCGCCGAGAAGCAGTGCCGGGCTCGTGCGCGGCGCCCGAAGCCGCGGAAGCTGGACCGGGTCGAGCTCGCTCTGCAGGTCGAGCTGCGGTTGGTGCGGAACTGGTCCCCGGAACAGATCCGTGATGACCTGGCCAGGTCCTTCCCGAACCGGCCGGAGATGCACGTGTCGCACGAGACGATCTACCAGTCCCTGTTCGTCCAGGGCCGCGGCCACCTGCGCGCTGACCTGCACAAACACCTCCGCACCGGCCGCGCCCTCCGCCGGCATCGGGGTGAGCCGCGGCGGGCGTCGTGGTCGAAGATCCGCGACATGATCCTGATCAGTGAACGCCCCGCCGAGGTTGATGACCGGGCCGTTCCCGGCCACTGGGAAGGCGACCTCATCGTCGGCATCAACGCCCGGAGCGCGATCGGGACCCTCGTCGAACGCACCACTCGGTACGTGATGCTGCTGCACCTGCCGGACGGGCACAGCGCCGACGCGGTCCGCGACGCGATGATCCCCACTATCCAGACCCTGCCCGAGCATCTGCGTCGGTCGTTGACGTGGGATCAGGGCACCGAGCTTGCCCGGCACAAGGACATCACCCTCGCCACGGACCTCGCGATCTACTTCTGCGAACCGCACAAGCCGTGGCAGCGCGGCTCGAACGAGAACACCAACGGCCTGCTCCGGCAGTACTTCCCGAAGTCCACCGACCTCAGCGTCCACAGCCCGGAACGGCTCCTCGAAGTCGCTACCGAACTCAACGGACGACCCCGTAAGACTCTGGGTTATCGCACCCCAGCAGAAGCCTTCGAGCAGCTACTCTCGGACCCGAAACACCCACCCGTTGCAACGACCCCTTGAAACCGCCGATCGG
>NZ_JADKRW010000016.1:544-1328 GCF_015350995.1 Curtobacterium sp. VKM Ac-1393 | reverse complement strand
GCCTCTCAGCGCCGATGGTACTGCAAGGGGGACCTTGTGGGAGAGTAGGACGCCGCCGGACTTAACGTAGTAACACCAGGGAACCCCTGACCAGCACTGGTCAGGGGTTTTCTGCGTTTCCGAGGCTGTGCGCCCTCTCGTGAGCGGCGATGGTCAGGTCCCTCGGGTGTGACTCGACCGTGTGCGCTCACAAAAGGCCGCAGCGCTGACTCCTTCTGCTGCGCCCCTGTCCCGTCGCTGCTCGCCGATGAGGCGTTCAGTCGTGCTCGGGTGCCTGCCTCGCTCGAGGACGAGCTCGATGGGCCCCACTGGTGGCGCCGGCCCTTCGTGAGCAGGAATCGTCGACTCGTGTCGACCGCTCTCGATCTGCACTGTTCGCGAGGCGTGGTGCGTCCGCCGTTGCGGGTGTCAGGTCGGCGGTGCTTCAGCGTCCGCGGAGCTCACGGCTGGGCCTGGGGTCGCGCTGATGGTCCCACTGGCCCGGTTGGGCGTCTGCCATCGGTCGCGGGCACTGACGGCCGCCCAGTGCTCGATGGGGCTCGCACAGAGCGTGCGTATCGTGTGCGACTGTGGTTCGAGCCATCCGCCGGTCGCGTGCAGCTTGCTGTGTCGGCGGAGAGGATCCCGCTCCCTGATCGAGAAGGGCGTCCATGTGGGCGGCGAATGCGGCCCCGACCCGACACAATCGCCCGAGGTGAGGGTGTCTGCGTGTTCGGCCCGGATGGCATCGCTCGGCATGCGTACGTCGCTCGCCATCTGGCTGGCGGGGGAAGATGCTGGTCCC
>NZ_JADKRW010000016.1:0-444 GCF_015350995.1 Curtobacterium sp. VKM Ac-1393 | reverse complement strand
GGTGTCCCGGTGTCCCGGTGTCCCGGTGTCCCGGTGTCCCGGTGTCCCGGTGTCCCGGTGTCCCGGTGTCCCGGTGTCCCGGTGTAGCCAGGGGCGGCAGCAGATGCCAGCAGCCTCCTACTGCGCGACACGCCCGAGATGCGGCCCGGCTGGCGCTGCCGTTCACCTCCCCGTAATGTTGTCACTCGTTGCCGCTGAGGCGGAGAACGGAACGGCCGAGACGGTCACCGGGTTGAACCACCTGGAGATGCAGTCCGGACGGGGTTTCGCTCAGGCAACAGACGCCCAAGAGTTCCACGGTTTCGGCCGCGGTGTTCAACGGTGTCGTGAGACGAATGCCTCTCTGACGAAGCCCAATGGGTGGAGTGGGGAGTGCGTCTGGTCCTTGAGAACTCAACAGCGTGCACATTGTCAATGCCAATTTATTGATTGACCTCGTGCCTG
>NZ_JADKRW010000015.1:3927-5376 GCF_015350995.1 Curtobacterium sp. VKM Ac-1393 | reverse complement strand
TACGTTAAGTCCGGCGGCGTCCTACTCTCCCACAAGGTCCCCCTTGCAGTACCATCGGCGCTGAGAGGCTTAGCTTCCGGGTTCGGAATGTGACCGGGCGTTTCCCTCTCGCTATGACCACCGGAACACTCTCGACCATGATCTGGTCTCAAACATGCTCCGGCTGCTGCCCACGAATGGGCAGAGCGGTGTATTCAGTTTGATTCCCGATCGTCTGTCGGGAACCACAAAGTGGACGCGAGCCCGTGCAACAAGTGCACGGAAATCAGTGTGTTATCAAGTCTTCGGCTTATTAGTACCGGTCAGCTCCACGGGTCGTTAGTCCCCGCTTCCACATCCGGCCTATCAACCCAGTAGTCTGCTGGGAGCCTCTCACACTCAAGGTGCATGGAAATCTCATCTCGAAGACGGCTTCCCGCTTAGATGCTTTCAGCGGTTATCCGGTCCGAACGTAGCTAATCAGCGGTGCCCTTGGCAGAACAACTGACACACCAGAGGTTCGTCCATCCCGGTCCTCTCGTACTAGGGATAGATCTTCTCAAATTTCCAACGCGCGCAGCGGATAGGGACCGAACTGTCTCACGACGTTCTAAACCCAGCTCGCGTACCGCTTTAATGGGCGAACAGCCCAACCCTTGGGACCTACTCCAGCCCCAGGATGCGACGAGCCGACATCGAGGTGCCAAACCATGCCGTCGATATGGACTCTTGGGCAAGATCAGCCTGTTATCCCCGAGGTACCTTTTATCCGTTGAGCGACAGCGCTTCCACAAGCCACTGCCGGATCACTAGTCCCGACTTTCGTCCCTGCTCGACCTGTCAGTCTCACAGTCAAGCTCCCTTGTGCACTTACACTCGCCACCTGATTGCCAACCAGGTTGAGGGAACCTTTGGGCGCCTCCGTTACTCTTTGGGAGGCAACCGCCCCAGTTAAACTACCCATCAGGCACTGTCCATGAACCCGATCAGGGTCCTACGTTAGACATCCAGAGTGACCAGAGTGGTATTTCAACAATGACTCCACGAACACTAGCGTGCCCGCTTCACAGTCTCCCACCTATCCTACACAAGCCACACCGAACACCAATACCAAACTGTAGTAAAGGTCACGGGGTCTTTCCGTCCTGCTGCGCGTAACGAGCATCTTTACTCGTAGTGCAATTTCGCCGAGTTCGCGGTTGAGACAGCTGGGAAGTCGTTACGCCATTCGTGCAGGTCGGAACTTACCCGACAAGGAATTTCGCTACCTTAGGATGGTTATAGTTACCACCGCCGTTTACTGGGGCTTAAATTCAGAGCTTCGCCCAAAGGCTAACCCTTCCTCTTAACCTTCCAGCACCGGGCAGGCGTCAGTCCGTATACATCGTCTTGCGACTTCGCACGGACCTGTGTTTTTAGTAAACAGTCGCTTCCCACTGGTCTCTGCGGCCTTCAACGCTCACGGAGCAA
>NZ_JADKRW010000015.1:0-3827 GCF_015350995.1 Curtobacterium sp. VKM Ac-1393 | reverse complement strand
ACGGGTACGCGTCGGATCTCAGGCGTACAGACGACGGATTTGCCTATCGTCAGCCCTACATCCTTACACCAGGTTCACCTTACGGATACCATCGCCTGGCTCAGCTACCTTCCTGCGTCACACCTGTTCATACGCTAACCGCACCAGCATGGGGTCGAGCGTTAGACCGGCCACCATCACCCCGAAGGGATCCGGACAGTCCGGGTTAGGACTCTTAGCACCACTGGATTAGCTTGGGCGGTTGTTCGCCGGTACGGGAATATCAACCCGTTGTCCATCGACTACGCCTGTCGGCCTCGCCTTAGGTCCCGACTTACCCAGGGCGGATTAACCTGGCCCTGGAACCCTTGGTCTTTCGGAGGACGGGTTTCTCACCCGTCTTTCGCTACTCATGCCTGCATTCTCACTCGTGTAGCGTCCACGGCTGGATCACTCCGCCGCTTCACTCGCCACACGACGCTCTCCTACCACTCCGCACGACTGAACCACAAAGGCTTGTCTATAGTGCGAAATCTACAACTTCGGTGGTGTGCTTGAGCCCCGTTACATTGTCGGCGCGGAATCACTTGACCAGTGAGCTATTACGCACTCTTTCAAGGGTGGCTGCTTCTAAGCCAACCTCCTGGTTGTCTATGCAACTCCACATCCTTTCCCACTTAGCACACGCTTAGGGACCTTAGTTGGTAGTCTGGGTTGTTTCCCTCTCGACGATGAAGCTTATCCCCCACCGTCTCACTGCTGCGCTCTCACTCACCGGCATTCGGAGTTTGGCTGACGTCAGTAACCTGTTGAGGCCCATCGGCCATCCAGTAGCTCTACCTCCGGCGAGAAACACGCAACGCTGCACCTAAATGCATTTCGGAGAGAACCAGCTATCACGAAGTTTGATTGGCCTTTCACCCCTATCCACAGCTCATCCCCTCCATTTTCAACTGAAGTGGGTTCGGTCCTCCACGACGTCTTACCGTCGCTTCAACCTGGCCATGGATAGATCACTTCGCTTCGGGTCTAGAACATGCGACTCAAACGCCCTATTCAGACTCGCTTTCGCTACGGCTGCCCCACACGGGTTAACCTCGCCACATATCACTAACTCGCAGGCTCATTCTTCAAAAGGCACGCCGTCACCCCTACTAAGGAGGCTCCGACGGTTTGTAAGCAAACGGTTTCAGGTACTATTTCACTCCCCTCCCGGGGTACTTTTCACCTTTCCCTCACGGTACTTGTCCGCTATCGGTCATCTGGGAGTATTTAGGCTTATCAGGTGGTCCTGACAGATTCACACGGGATTTCTCGGGCCCCGTGCTACTTGGGATACACATCCGGCCATAACACCATTTCGTCTACGGGGCTGGCACCCACTACGGCCCGGCTTTCAAACCGGTTCGACTATGATGCGCTGTAACCGCCCCAGTCCGGCAGAACTGAGTGACGTGTCCCACAACCCCGACCATGCAACGCCCGCCGGCTATCACACATGATCGGTTTAGCCTCATCCGCTTTCGCTCGCCACTACTCACGGAATCACATGTTGTTTTCTCTTCCTGTGGGTACTGAGATGTTTCACTTCCCCACGTTCCCTCTACCCGCCCTATATATTCAGGCGGGAGTCACCAGGTCACAAAAGCGCCCAGCGGGGTTTCCCCATTCGGAAATCCTCGGATCAGGGCTCGATTATCAGCTCCCCGAGGCTTATCGCAGATTTCTACGTCCTTCTTCGGCTCCAGATGCCAAGGCATCCACCGTTTGCTCTTAGAAACTTGACCACAAAGATTAAAATTGCGATCCGTCATCACCCACAACCATCAGCTTAGAAAGCCTCTGATCGATTGGATGACGCGAATCAAAGATGCTCGCGTCCACTGTGTAGTTCTCAACATACGATCGGCACCACACTCCCCACCGTCCGTTGACAGTGCTTCATGCGGCCCGGCGAAGGACCCGCAGGCCCAACCCCCACCAGACACTCTCATGTCAGCAGGAAGCCTGGTCCCTCAGGACCCAACAACGTGCACCAGCCAGCAGCTCCACCCCAACCCGTCCCAACCCTGCAAGCAGAGCGTACTGAGGTCGGAAGCATCACTCCCAACTGCACTGTCAATGTTCCACCCATGAGCTACCGGCAACCACGTTCGGGTTACTCGGCGCCTGGACCCACCACGCACCCCGAAGGACACGCCATGAGCCAGATGCTCCTTAGAAAGGAGGTGATCCAGCCGCACCTTCCGGTACGGCTACCTTGTTACGACTTAGTCCTAATCACCGATCCCACCTTCGACGGCTCCTTCCACAAGGGTTAGGCCACCGGCTTCGGGTGTTACCGACTTTCATGACTTGACGGGCGGTGTGTACAAGGCCCGGGAACGTATTCACCGCAGCGTTGCTGATCTGCGATTACTAGCGACTCCGACTTCATGAGGTCGAGTTGCAGACCTCAATCCGAACTGAGACCGGCTTTTTGGGATTCGCTCCACCTTACGGTATCGCAGCCCTTTGTACCGGCCATTGTAGCATGCGTGAAGCCCAAGACATAAGGGGCATGATGATTTGACGTCATCCCCACCTTCCTCCGAGTTGACCCCGGCAGTCTCCTATGAGTCCCCGGCATAACCCGCTGGCAACATAGAACGAGGGTTGCGCTCGTTGCGGGACTTAACCCAACATCTCACGACACGAGCTGACGACAACCATGCACCACCTGTACACCGACCACAAGGGGGCGACCATCTCTGGCCGTTTCCGGTGTATGTCAAGCCTTGGTAAGGTTCTTCGCGTTGCATCGAATTAATCCGCATGCTCCGCCGCTTGTGCGGGCCCCCGTCAATTCCTTTGAGTTTTAGCCTTGCGGCCGTACTCCCCAGGCGGGGCGCTTAATGCGTTAGCTACGACACAGAAACCGTGGAAAGGTCCCTACATCTAGCGCCCAACGTTTACGGCATGGACTACCAGGGTATCTAATCCTGTTCGCTCCCCATGCTTTCGCTCCTCAGCGTCAGTTACGGCCCAGAGATCTGCCTTCGCCATCGGTGTTCCTCCTGATATCTGCGCATTCCACCGCTACACCAGGAATTCCAATCTCCCCTACCGCACTCTAGTCTGCCCGTACCCACTGCAAGCCCGAGGTTGAGCCTCGGGATTTCACAGCAGACGCGACAAACCGCCTACGAGCTCTTTACGCCCAATAATTCCGGACAACGCTTGCACCCTACGTATTACCGCGGCTGCTGGCACGTAGTTAGCCGGTGCTTTTTCTGCAGGTACCGTCAAGAGCAAGCTCCCTTCTTCCCTACTAAAAGAGGTTTACAACCCGAAGGCCGTCATCCCTCACGCGGCGTTGCTGCATCAGGCTTTCGCCCATTGTGCAATATTCCCCACTGCTGCCTCCCGTAGGAGTCTGGGCCGTGTCTCAGTCCCAGTGTGGCCGGTCACCCTCTCAGGCCGGCTACCCGTCGTCGCCTTGGTGAGCCATTACCTCACCAACAAGCTGATAGGCCGCGAGTCCATCCCCAACCAAAAAATCTTTCCACCACCAGACCATGCGGCCGGCAGTCATATCCAGTATTAGACGTCGTTTCCAACGCTTATCCCAGAGTCAGGGGCAGGTTACTCACGTGTTACTCACCCGTTCGCCACTAATCCACCCAGCAAGCTGGGCATCATCGTTCGACTTGCATGTGTTAAGCACGCCGCCAGCGTTCGTCCTGAGCCAGGATCAAACTCTCCGTAAAAAAATACAGACCCAACACCCGAAGGCATCAGACCGAGTTGATTCTGACTGTTGACTGTCTACTGACAATCTTCAATCCAAAAGGAATTGCATCATGACC
>NZ_JADKRW010000014.1 GCF_015350995.1 Curtobacterium sp. VKM Ac-1393 | reverse complement strand
AACACACCCTGGTGCAGGGTGGAGAACCAGCGATGTGCGGCTGGTGAGCGCTCCGGGTGATTCCCGGCCTGTGCAAGCTATTCGGCGCCCTGCCTGAAGTCGATTGGAATCAGTTCCGACGAGTTTCGCTGACCGCTGTCGGTCCTAGGCTCGGTCCATGCAGGGGATCACGATCCGACCGACGACCGAGGCTGACTGGGCCGCCATCCGAGCACTCCGGCTGGAGATGCTCCGGGACACCCCGATGGCGTACGCGGAGCACCTGGCGGACGCTGAGCAGCTCGACAAGACCGAGTGGCGTGCGCGGGGCCGCCGAGGTCAGTCCGCCGGAGGGGCCTCACTCGTGGCGATCGACGCCGACGGACGCTGGGTCGGTGCGATGGGGGTGTTCATCCCCGACGCCGCGACCGGGCCGTTGCTGGTCGGCGTGTACGTCGCACCCTCGCACCGCGGCCGTGCGGCTGGCGTGACCGATGCGCTGCTCGACGCCATCGAGTCGTGGGCAGTCGGCCACGGCACCACGCTGCGACTCCACGTGCACGAGCGCAACCTGCGGGCTCAGGCCTTCTACGTCCGACGCGGTTACGAGCCGACCGGGGCGAGCGAGCCGCACGTGCTCGCGCCCGACGAGCGGGAGCTCGAGATGATCCGCCGACTCGACAGGGCGTCCGCATGACCGGCGGCGGGGTGCGGTGGCTGCTGCTCGACGTCGGTGGCGTGCTCGAGATGGTCGACGACGCATCGTGGCCCGGGCAGTTCCGGACGAGATGGGCGGCCGCGTTCGGTCTGACTGACGAAGAGTTCTCAGCGAGGTTGTCGCAGGCCGACCTGCCCGATGCCGCCCGACGGACCGGGGTGGACGATGAGTACTGGGGAAAGATCGGTGCCACCCTCGGTGCATCGGCCGAGGTGCTCGCGTCGATGCGAGCCGACTTCTGGGACGCATACTGCGGCTCTTTGAACGAGCCGCTCTTCGACTTCCTCGCCGGTCTGCGCGGGCAGATCGGTCTCGCGATCCTGTCCAACTCGGGTGACGGCGCCCGTCAAGAGGAAGAGCGACGGTTCGGGTTCTCGGCCGTGTTCGACCCGATCTGCTACAGCCACGAGATCGGGGTCACGAAGCCGGAGGCCGAGGCATTCCGGATCACCCTCGATCAGCTCGGCGCCGCGCACGCGGATGTCCTGTTCGTCGACGACGTGCCGGAGAACATCGAGGCTGCGCGGGCGTTGGGGATACGGGCGCACCTGCACGTGCAGACCGCGGACACGATCGCTGTGATCCGTGCGGCCGTGGGCGGAGGAGCGTGAGTGCCGCTACTGCGGAGCGCCGGAATCGGTGGGGTGCGACCCGGTGGTGAGCGACTCCACCCAGCCCCGCGCCGCGCGGAGCAGGTCGTCACGCGACGCGTCCTCGTAGGCGTTCAGGCGCAGGAAGTGCTGCGTGATCGTGATGCCGAGGATGCCGCTCACGGTCATCAACGCCCGCAGCCGGGCGTCGTCGCCGTCGAGTGAGCGCGCCAGGTTCTCGACCCGCTCGTCGAGGTAGCCACGCATGGTGTCCGCCGCCTCGGGCACCGTCAGCATCGAGCGGACGAGGGCGGCCGTCTCGGCGGGGAGCGTGTCGAACCGGATGCCCAGGACGTCGAGCAGGTGGTCAGCGGCCGCGCGCTCGCTCCCGCCGCCCGACGCGGCCGGCAGCTGCACGGCGGTCGCGAACAGCGCTGCCTTCGACCCGAAGTGCTGCATCACGAGCGACGGATCGATGCCCGCTGCTGCGGCGATGCTCCGGATCGTCGTGCCCTCGTACCCGTTCGCACCGAACTGCTGCCGGGCCGCTGCGCGGATGCGCTCGGCGGTCTGTGCGCGTTTCGCGTCGCGTGAGGTCTCGGCCATGCGTCTGACTCTACGGCGTTGAGCGAGGTGTACGGTTCACTCAACACCGATGAGCGAATGCCCGGTGCGTGCGAGACGACGGAGGAACCCCGATGACCCTGATCGCGATCGAAGAGCACTGGAACCACCCGGCCCTGACGGACGCCGTCAATGCCCTGCCCGACGATCGCCGCGACCCGAGTACGGCACTGGACGAGCTCGGCGACAACGGCGAGATGCTCCGTGACCTCGGGGATGCCCGGCTCGCAGCGATGGACGAGCAGGGTATCGACGTGCAGGTGCTGTCCCTCGCGCCGCCCGGAGCGCAGCCGCTCGATGCCGCGGACGCGATCTCGCTGAGTCGGCAGGCGAACGACATCGCGATCGCCGCGGTCGCGGACAACCCGGATCGGTTCCGCGCGTTCGCGACCCTGCCGATGCCCGACCCGGCCGCAGCCGTCGCTGAACTGGAGCGCACCGCCGGCCTCGGCTGCGTGGGGGCGATGGTCTACGGGCGCACCGGCGAGGTGCCGCTCGACGACCCGCGGTACGACGACCTCTTCGCCACCGCGGCGGCGCTCGGCAAGCCGGTCTTCATCCACCCGCAGATCCCGTCGAAGCGGCTGCGCGAAGCGGCGTACGAGGGGTTCGACCCGATGGTCGAGCTCGGGTTGGCGACCTTCGGGTGGGGGTGGCACCTCGAGGCAGCGCGGGCAGCGTTGCGCCTGATCGTCGGGGGCACCTTCGACCGGCACCCGGACCTGCAGATCGTGCTCGGGCACTGGGGCGAGCTGCTGCTCTTCTGGCTCGACCGTGCGGACAGCCTGTCGCGGGTCGCCGGACTCGAGCGGACGGTGTCGGACACCGTCCGCTCCAACGTCCACATCACCAGCTCGGGGATGCTCAGCCCCACGCTGCTCCGGCACGCGCTGGACGTGACGTCACCCGATCGGCTGTTGTTCTCCACCGACCACCCGTTCCAGCGACCGTCCTCCGACGAGATCGACGCGTTCCTGGGGGAGTTCCCCTCGGACGCGGCCCGCGAAGCGTTCACGTCGGGGAACGCACGTCGGCTGTTCGGGATCGGCGACCAGACGGATGCGGCATGATCGGTCCGTGCCCAACCCGAACGTGACCGCCGCGTACCGCGCCGCCCGTGACCAGTTGCTCTCCGCAGCGTCCGCCGATGCTGCCCGTGCCGAGTTCCGGTGGCCGGACCTCGGTGACACCTTCAACTGGGCGGACGACTGGTTCGACGTCATCGCGGCCGGCAACGACCGCATCGCGCTCTGGATCGTCGACGCGGCCGGCTCGGAGCAGCGGCTCAGCTACGCGGAGATGGCCGCCCGGTCCGACCGCCTGGCGGTTCGCCTGCACGAGCACGGTGTCCGCAAGGGCGACCACGTGCTGGTCATGCTCGGCAACCAGCTCGAGTTGTGGGAGACGATGCTCGCGGTGATCAAGCTCGGGGCGGTGATCCTGCCGACGTCGACGATGCTCGACACCGCCGACCTGCAGGACCGCGTTGACCGCGGAGGCGTGGCGCACGTCGTCACGAACCGCAGTGAGACCGCGAAGTACGACGACGTCCGCGGGCACTTCTCGCGCGTGGTGATCGGCGGCGCTGCGGACGGTTGGACGGAGTACCCGTCGGACCTCGGCGAGCCAGCACCCGCGGGGGAGTCGCGACCCGTCGTGGTCACCAAGACCTCCGATCCCTGCCTCGTCTACTTCACATCGGGCACGACCTCCAAGCCGAAGATGGTCGTGCACACCCAGACGTCCTACCCCGTCGGGCACCTCAGCACGATGCACTGGCTCGGCCTGCGGCCCGGGGACGTGCACCTGGCGATCAGCTCGCCTGGCTGGGGGAAGCACGCCTGGAGCTGCTTCTTCGCGCCGTGGATCGCCGAGGCGACCGTCTTCGTCCACGACACCCCGCGGTTCGACCCGGCCGCGCTCCTCGCCCAGCTGGACGCCGCCGAGGTGAGCACGTTCTGCGCACCGCCCACCGCCTGGCGGATGATGCTCCAGTCCGATCTCGGTGCGCGCCCTCGGGCACTGCGCGAGGTCGTGTCGGCCGGAGAACCGCTCAACCCCGAGGTCATCGACCGGGTCGAACGCGCGTGGGGCCTGACCATCCGTGACGGTTACGGGCAGACCGAGACCACCGCGATCATCGGCAACGCCCCGGGCAGCACCGTCACCCCTGGTGCGATGGGACGTGCGTTGCCCGGCGTGACCGTGACGCTGCTCGACCCGGTCACCGGGCAGCCCGGCGACGAGGGCGAGGTCTGCCTGGACCTCGACGAGCGGCCGGTCAACCTGATGGCCGAGTACCTCGGCGACCCGGACCGGACCGCGGCGTCGATGCGCGACGGCTTCTTCCACACCGGCGACATCGCCGTCCGCGACGCCGACGGGGAGCTGACCTTCATCGGGCGGACCGACGACGTGTTCAAGTCGTCCGACTACAAGGTGTCACCGTTCGAGGTCGAGAGCGCCCTGCTGCAGCACCCGGCCGTGGCCGAGAGTGCCGTCGTGCCCGCCCCCGACGACGCCCGACTCAACGTCGTCAAGGCGTACATCACGCTCGCCGCCGGGTTCGAGGCGACGGTGGACACCGCCGAGCAGGTGCTCGCGTTCGCCCGCACGGCGCTGCCGGCGTACGCACGCGTGCGTCGGGTCGAGTTCGCGGAGCTGCCGAAGACCATCTCGGGCAAGATCCGACGCGTGGAGCTCCGGGAGCGCGAGGAGCGTGCGGCCGCGAGCGGAGTGCCCGTCGACGGCGAGTGGCGCGACGAGCAGTTCCCGGGGCTCCGCGCGTCTCGTCCGCAGCGACCGTCCACCGGCAGCTGACCCTCGGCTCGGCACGTGGAGCTGATCACCGATGCGTCCCGCGGCGACTGGCTGCTCGCCCGGGCGGGTACGTTCGCCACCGTGGGTGGCGCGGCCGGAACCGGTTTCGAGGCGTACGCCCGCATCCTCCACCCGGTGTCCGCGGATCGCGAGGACCGTTCGATCGTGGACGAGTGGGGCGGCCACCCGGACGTCGAGTCGGCGGTGTGGCCGTGGGCGGAAGTCGCGACTCGCACCGGGAAGACGATGCACCCGCTGGTGCAATGGCGCAGCCTGACCGGCCGGGCCGACGAGTCTGACCAGGTGCTCGAAGACGGCTGGCGTGTGCAGGCGCCGGACGAAGGCTGGTTCGAACCCACACTCCTCGCCGCACTGACCGAGCACCTGGCCGAGGCCACGTCGACGCCGGACGGCCTGGTCGGCGCGATCTGGGACGGGTGGGGCTACCTGAGCGGCGGTTCGACGCTCGCCGTCGGTTGGCAGGGTCCGGACGAGCCGACTGCGGAGGAGATCGAGTCGATGCGGCGGTACGTCGTCGAGCAGCAAGCGGTGCACGACGAAGAGCAGACGGCGATCCGTGTTGCTCTCGCGGTCGAACGCTTCGCCTGGCCGCACCGGGAGTGCTTCCTCCTCTCGATGACCCTGCAGCAGCTCGCCGACCCGACGTGGCTGGACCACGCCCGGATCGGGACGGCGGTCGACCTCGCTCACACCCCGCAGATGCTCTGGCCGGAGGACCGTGCCTGGGTGCTCGCGTCGGAGATCGACTGGGACTCGACGATCGTCGGTGGGTCGCGGGCCCTTGTGGACGCGGTCCTGGACGACGACCGGTTCGAGGCCTTCCCGGTCGACGAGGACAGCGACCTGACGTGGAGTGGCGACCTCGTCAACGGGTGAACCCGCGGTGATGCCAGCGGCCTCGTCCCGCGGCCGTCGACTAGATGTACCTGGCCATGACGTTGGTGACACTGCGGGGCTTGTGAAGAGGGGAGGCCTCCTGGCTTAGTGGAGCTGTCTAG
>NZ_JADKRW010000013.1 GCF_015350995.1 Curtobacterium sp. VKM Ac-1393 | reverse complement strand
GGCAGCACCTGTTCTGGTTCTTCGGGCACCCCGAGGTGTACATCATCGCGCTGCCGTTCTTCGGCATCGTGTCCGAGATCCTCCCGGTCTTCAGCCGTAAACCACTGTTTGGGTACAAGACCCTCGTCTACGCGACCATCGCGATCGCGGCCCTGTCGGTCACGGTGTGGGCGCACCACATGTACGTCACCGGTGGCGTCCTGCTGCCCTGGTTCTCGCTCATGACGATGCTCATCGCGGTCCCGACCGGCGTGAAGATCTTCAACTGGGTCGGCACGATGTGGCGCGGTTCGGTGACGTTCGAGACCCCGCTACTGTGGGCGATCGGCTTCCTGGTGACGTTCACGTTCGGTGGACTCACCGGTGTGATCCTGGCGTCGCCGCCGCTGGACTTCCACGTGTCCGACTCGTACTTCGTTGTGGCGCACTTCCACTACGTGGTCTTCGGCACCGTGGTCTTCGCGATGTTCGGCGGCTTCTACTTCTGGTGGCCGAAGTGGACCGGCAAGATGCTCAACGAGCGTCTTGGCAAGATCCACTTCTGGCTGCTGTTCGTCGGGTTCCACACCACGTTCCTCATCCAGCACTGGCTGGGCGTCATCGGCATGCCGCGGCGCTACGCGACGTACCTGCCGAACGACGGCTTCACGTGGATGAACCAGTTGTCGACGATCGGCTCGATGATCCTCGGCATCTCGTTCCTGCCGTTCATCTTCAACGTCTACGTGACGGCCCGGAACGCACCGAAGGTCGCCGTGAACGACCCATGGGGTTACGGCCGCTCGCTCGAGTGGGCGACCTCCTGCCCGCCGCCGCGCCACAACTTCACGTCGATCCCGCGGATCCGTTCCGAGTCGCCGGCCTTCGACCTGAACCACCCCGAGGCAGGGCTGCCAGTCGGTCTGGGGCCGGCTCACGACGCCCCGGACGCTGCCACCATGGAGAGCTCGTCAGGCCGGGTGAAAGACGGCCGTGACGCGTAGCGGCTCCAAGCGGTGTGCCCGGCACCATTCTCGGTGCTTCTGCGGGGAACAGAGGCCGCGTCGGCTTGACCCTGTGGCGAGGAAGGTCTGATCATCGAAGCGTTGTCTGTGCAGCAGTTCCCTGTGTGGTTCACGGTCGTGTCCGTCGGGTTCCTGACGGTCGGTGTCGTGTCTGCGGCGTGGGTTGCGGTTGACGTGTTCCGGCATCCGCAGCGGATGGCAATCATGAACGTGGTGTGGCCGCTGACGATGCTGTTCGGTGGCATCGTGTGGCTGCTGCTCTACCTGCGCAGGAGCAGGGCTGTCGCAGGTCGAGGGACCGGACGTGGATCATCGATGGCGGTGTCGGTGGCAATCGGGACGAGTCATTGTGGGGCTGGATGCGCGATCGGTGACCTGGTCGGTGAGTTCGTGCTCGTGTTGTTCCCGCTGCTCGGTACGCTCGTGGGCCGCGGCACGTTCTACCAGGATGAGATCTTCGCGGGATGGATCATCGACTTCGTCCTCGCGTTCGCGCTCGGGATCGTGTTCCAGTACTTCTCTATTGCGCCGATGCGCGGGCTCGGATTCCGAGCCGGCATCGTCGCGGCGCTGAAAGCCGACACGTTCTCCATCTCCGCCTGGCAGGTGGGGATGTACGGGGTCATGGCACTTGCGCAGTTCCTCGTCCTCCCGGCCTTCTTCGGTGGCCGTGCCGACGTGGTCACGCCCGAGTTCTGGTTCGTCATGCAGCTTGCGATGGTCGCTGGGTTCGCAACGGCGTTTCCGGTGAACTGGGCGCTCATCCGCACCGGAGTGAAGGAGCGGATGTGACACGCTTTGCACCTACAGAGCCGCGCCACAGCGTCCGGTGCCACGCCCGTACTCCTCGCAGTTCGCGACCACCCCACACCACCCACGGCTCCGGTCCATGGCGTGTCGTCGTCCCAGGGGGGACCCAGTGACTCCCGTTCGTACGATCGCACTCCGCGTCCGTGAGTCGTTCTGGTTCTGGCCGACCATTCTCGGCATCACGGCGATCATCGTCGCGCAGCTGCTCGTCGCCCTCGACGAGGCGTTGCAGGCTGGCGGAACACGGATCGCGTTTCTCGACGTGCTCAGCGCCAGTGGTGGCCGGTCGATCTTGACGACCATCGGCACGTCGATGCTGACCGTCGCCGGAACGTCGTTCTCGATCACCATCTCCGTCCTCGCCACGACGTCGTCGACGTACGGTCCTCGTCTGGTGCGGAACTTCATGGCCGACCGCGCCAACCAGCTCGTCCTCGCCGCGTTCACCTCGACGTTCCTCTACGCGATCGTCGTCCTTCGCTCCGTCCACACCGCGGTCGAGGACACGACAGCGTTCGTCCCCGTCGTCGCCGTCCACGTGGCCGTCCTCTTGGGTGTCGTCGATGTCGCGGTGCTGGTGTTCTTCATCCACCACATCGCCAGCAGCGTGCAGGTCACCTCTCTGCTGACCCAGGTTGAAGCGGACCTCATCGCCGCCCTCGACGTCGCGTTCCCCGAAGCCCCAGGCCACCACCGCAGCACCGTGTCGGCGGTCATGACCGGAGACTGGGTGACGATCCCCGCACGGTCCGCGGGGTACGTGCAGTCCATCGGCTGGGACCGGCTCCGCCGACTCGCGGAGCATAAAGACGTCGCTGTTGAGGTCGTTGCGATGCCGGGCACACACGTCCTCCCCGGGGAGACCGTCATGAAGGTCCGCGGCGAGGCCGACCATGACGCGCTCATCGCGCAGGTCACCTTCGGATCAGCGCGAACGCCATACCAAGATGTGCGCTTCGCGCTCCAGCAGCTGATCGAAATCGGCGTTCGGGGGCTCGCCAGCGGAACCAACGACCCCTACACGGCGGTGAGCGCGCTCGATCTCGCCGCTGCCGCCCTCGTCCCTATCTGGCGGGGCCGCGACCCGATCACCGTCCACCGCGATGACGACGGACATGGGCGCGTGTACTGCTGCTGGACTCCGATCGAGACCCTCGTGGACGAGATCCTCGAGAGCGTGGCGATCTACGCCATCGACCATCCGGAAGTACTGCGTGCTGCGCTGCACTTCGCGGAGCGCCTCAATGCCGCGGCACCGCCACACCGCGCCCACGTCTTGACGGGCCGCATTGAACTGATTGCTGCTGCGCTGGAGCGCGCTACACCATGACGGTGATCGGCTTTCCCGCAGCTGTGACCTACCAGGCTTCCGTCGCTCAGCGGTTGCAGCGTTCGGAGCCGATTCCATCGGGGACGGAGTCTCAACGTCCACCCGCCCGCGCGGTGGCATTCTGCTGAAATGAGTGTGCGAGTGGTCGCAACGATCAGCGCCGGCGGCGCATCGGTCCAGATCAGTGTCATCGCTGACACCGAGGACGCCGGCCTCTTGCGCATCCAACAGGAACTTCCGGAGGGATGGCACGTGAGGGCGCACACCTCCACCCGCACCGCCGGCGTATCCACGCCGCCAACCGGATCCGAAGACGCGATCCGACTCATCGTGTGAACGTAGCGCTCCACAACCTCCCGCTCGGAACCGCGCAGATGCTGCCGGAACGCTGATGAGGCCTCAACCAAAGCGTGCTCACCGCAATCCGAACCGACTGGCAGCACCCGGCCGCCTCCGGCGGGCCTCCGCTTACAGATCAGTCGCGCCGCGGTCAGCGCGGCGGCAAGCGAACCAGCATGAAGCCAACAAGCGCGGCCAGTAGTCCGAGGATTCCCATCGCGATGCCGGCGACTCCTAGGAGCGTGCCCCACGCTGCGATGGTGCAGATCGCCCCGGCCAGTACTGCGACGGTCGCAGTGACTGTAGCTGCCGCCGCGTAGACATCATGCGGTGTGTGCACTTCAGCGTGCATGGAAGAAGTCCACATATCGGGGCTCGCTTGGAACGGAGTCGATCCGTCGTTGGACGGCGAGAGCGAGTACTGCCGGATCGGTCAGTCCCGCCCGTCGGTGCCACGCAGCACGTGTGGTTGGAAGCTCATCCGGGTGTACGGCCGGGGCATACATCGACAGCATCATCGGACCTCGATCGCAGCTGCGGTGGGAGCGAAGGCGGGCCAGCGACAACCGGCGAGGGTGTACTGGTCGGGCACGGAATCAGGGGCGCGCCCGACCGGTGGTCCATGGTGCGACCGCGGGAAATCGCCGATGCGGAGAAGGTGTGCGGTCACGGTGTCATCCCTGTTCGTCATCGAGAATCCGGGTGGTTCCGGCGACCAGGGGCTGGGGCAGCTGCCAGCCAATGTAGGGCCGGGACATGCACGTCGCAAGACACACTGCGTGTTGCGGATGCACCGCGCGCGAGGCTGCACGGTACGGTGGGCAGCGACCCCGGTGCCTGGACCTCGCGCTGGTGACAGCGAGGAGGTCAGCCATGCACGGACAGGACCGGTTGCGCACCATCCAGGGTGTTCGTGGTGCCAGCTGATGGCGGCGAGCGGTGACTTCACCCGCGCCGCGGCCGCACTGCACGGCGCCGGCGTTGGCGATGATTTGTGCGCACCTTTCCTGTCGGTGCTGCCGGTGATGGGCGTTGCGATCTCCACAGTGGGGAACCCGTTCGGGTCCGAGACCGTGTGCGCTAGCGACGCGACCGCGGCGCGGCTGGACGAGATCCAGCTCGACCTCGGCGAAGGACCCTGCTGGGAAGCGGTGCGTACACGCACGCCGGTCCTCGAACCCGACGTGCAGGCCGCGACTTCCGCGCGGTGGCCGGTCGCGTTGCAGGCGATGCAGGAGACCGGGCTGGGCGCGGTGTTCGCGTTCCCGATGCGCCTCGGCACACTCGACATCGGCGTCGTCGACCTCTATACCCACGCCCGTGGCAGCCTCGGAGGCAGGGCGGTACAAGAGGCGATCGCGTTGACTGAGGCCGCGGCTCGCTCGGCGCTCCGCCGAGCGTTGCTGCGTGTGGAAGTCGGCGCAGACGGCGATTCGCACGCTGCCGCCGGGGCCTATTCTCGCCGTGAGGTCCACCAAGCATCCGGCATGCTCGCAGCGCAGACCGGCACCGATGCAGACGACGCACTGCTGATTCTCCGCGGTCATGCATTCGTCGCCGGCCGTTCCGTTCGTAGCCTCGCAGCCGACGTCGTCGCCCGAGTCATCGATTTCACCGACCGCAACGACGTTGCACCGTAGGGAAGGAAGCAGCCATGACTCACACCCGAGAGCACCGACTCGTCGACGCGTTCGTCACCCTCACCGACACTCTCGTTGCCGAGTACGACGTCGTCGAATTGCTGCAGTCTCTGGTCGACAACGCCACTGACCTGTTCGACACGTCCGCGGCGGGCATCATGCTCGCCAACCCGAGGCAGCAGCTCGAGGTCATCGTGTCGACGAGCGAACGCAGCAACCTCATCGGGCTGATGCAGCTCGATGCCGGTGAAGGCCCGTGCGTGGAAGCGTTCACCACCGGCGCGGCTGTGTCCGTGGCGAACGCAGACGAGATGCGCCGCCGGTGGCCCCGCTTCGCGGCAGCGTCCGAGCTGGCTGGCTACGCATCCGTGCATTCCATCCCGCTTCGCCTGCGCGATACCACGCTCGGCTCAATGAACCTGTTCCGCGAAAGCCCGGGCGAGCTCAACGAGGAGGACGCCATCGCCGCGCGGGCACTCACGGACGTCGCGACCATAAGCATCCTGCAGCAGCGCAGCGTCGACCACGCCACCCTCGCGCAGGAACAGCTGCAACGTGCCCTCAACACCCGTGTCGTCATCGAACAGGCCAAGGGGTTCATCTCGCACACGCACCAGGTCGACATGGACACCGCGTTCCATCTCCTCCGCCAGCACGCACGCTCTCACCAACAGCCCCTCGCCGAACTCGCCCGTGAGGTTGTCTCGCGCAACACCGTCCTGCCCGCCGTCACCGAATCCGCGGGTCAGCAGCCCCGTTCGTGACTGCGAACGATCGAGGGGTCCGCCCTCCCCAGTCGGTCCGCCACCGAGCGCGCAGCCGCATTGCGCAAGACCTTGGGTTTGCGTTGCACCGTGAAACGCCGCCCCCTACGGTTAGCAGCAGCTGCCCCAGTCCTTGGTCGCCGGAACACTTAACGTCTCCGATGACGACCGAGGAACGACGATCCGCTCGCAGCTCCTCGCTCGACGTGTTGCCGTCGGGTCGTCCCGTACCACCGGTCGGGCATCGACCCGAACGATGCCCGACCGGTATCTCCACCCCACCACGAGGCGCGGCCACCCGTGGTCGCTCCCGTAACCGAAGACGGTTCGGCCGCTGCTCGTAGCGTGCCCAGATGTAGCCCTTACCCCTGGTTGCTGGCCCATCTGTCACCAAGCCCAGGAGACCCGCTCCCATGTCACACGTCGAATCAGCGGGTGCTGCCCCGTCGCCGATCCTCCGCACCCGACCCCGCAACGGCTCAGCCAGCGCGACGTCCACGTACTCGGCGCTGCTGCAGCGCGTCAAGGCTGATGGGTTGCTGCGCCGTCGGACCGGCTACTACTGGACCGTCTTCGCTGTCCTCATCGTCGCCCTCGCTCTCGCGGGTGGTGCGTTCGCGGTGCTGGGCGAGTCCTGGTTCCAGCTCATCGTCGCGGGCGTCCTCGGGTGCTGTTCACGCAGTTCGCGTTCCTGTCCCACGAGGCCGCGCACCGACAGATCTTCGCCTCCCACACCTGGAACGACCGGGCCGCCCGGTACGGCGGCACCTTCCTCGCCGGGATCAGCTACGTGTGGTGGATGAACAAGCACACCCGCCACCACGCCAACCCGAACACCGTCGGCAAGGACCCGGACATCTCCTTCGAGGCGATCTCCTTCCGCCCCGAAGACGCCGCCGCGAAGCGTGGCATCATGCGGGTACTGGTCCGGGTGCAGGGGTACGCATTCTTCCCGATGCTGCTGCTCGAGGGCGCGAACCTGCACTGGCAGTCCATCCGCACCTACCTCACCGGCACCGGCATCAAGGGGCGCTGGTCAGAGGGGAGCGTGTTCCTGGCCCGGTTCGTGCTGTACTTCGGCGTGCTGCTCTGGTCTCTGCCCGTCGGTATGGCGTTCGCGTTCCTCGGCGTGCAGCTCGCGGTGTTCGGCTTCTACATGGGGATCGCGTTCGCTCCGAACCACAAGGGCATGCCCATCATCGAAGAAGGGCAGAAGGTCGACTTCTTCAGCAGGCAGGTCCTCACCTCCCGAAACATCCACGGCGGCCGCTGGGTGGAGCACTTCATGGGCGGCTTGAACTACCAGGTCGAGCACCACCTGTTCCCGAACATGGCCCGCCCGAACCTCCGCGCCGCACGGCTCGTCGTCCAGCAGTTCTGCGCCGACCACGACGTCCCCTACACCGAGACCTCCCTAGTCCGGTCCTACGCGATCGTCGTGCAGTACCTCAATCGGGTTGGCCTTGCCGCCCGCGACCCGTTCGCGTGCCCTCTAGTGCAGCAGTACCGCGCCTGATGCAGGACCACGAGAACATCGTCGGACCGGGAGAACCCGACGATGGCGCAGCGGTACCGGCGAGCCTGGCACGGGCCGTCGCCTTCATCGACACGCACCCGGCGGCATCGCTCTCCACCGCTTCGATCGCCTCGGTTGCCGGCGTCAGCTCGCACATGCTCGAGAACCAATTCCGAACACACTTCGGCGTCTCCCCGCTGCAGTACCTCCGCCAGCTCCGACTCGAAGGTGTCCGCACCGAACTGCACGCTTCCGACACCGCAACGCCCTTGACCGAAATCGCCCGCCGGTGGGGGTTCGCACACTTCGGCCGATTCACCGACACCTACACGACGCATTTTGGTCAGCACCCCGAAGCCGCCGCCCGGGCCCACGACTCACTCAATGATGCTTCTCGTCAGGGACCACATCGAAGCAGACGGTGAAGTCGCACATCGCCGCTATCCGTAACGCTTCGCCACGAGGCGCGTCTGCCCTGGGACGGTCGGCGCTGGAACATGCTGGTGCCTGTGCTCGTGCCAATGTGATGCGAGGACCGTGAGATCGGGTGTCGAACCCTTCGGGTCGGGACGGTACCCGCCGAGGGGCAGCTCACCACTGCGACCCTGGCGGGCCGGGATCGAGATCACACCTCTCCAGGCTCGTTCCTGGAGCCCGGCATCATGCGACCCAGGCGAAGAGCCAGGAATCGGTGTCAGCCTCAGCGCCCCTCGCCGCTCTCCCAAACGGGGCTTCCGTCGTCAGACCTGCGTATGCCCAAACCCCGTCCCGATAGGCGATCTTGGGTTCAGCCGGTCGTTGCAACACCACCGTGAATCGGAGTGCTGCAGATGGGATCGAGGCTGGAACACCG
>NZ_JADKRW010000012.1 GCF_015350995.1 Curtobacterium sp. VKM Ac-1393 | reverse complement strand
CTCGCCTCGCGCTCCTGCTCGAGCTCCGGGCGGACGAGGAACTCCGCGCGCCGCTCACCGGGGCCGATCCGGTGCGCTCCCGGCTGCACGATGCAGCTCGATCACTCCTGGACGCGCTCCGAGTGGACGACCCTGACGGCGCGGCGGTCGATCTCGTCGGCCTCATCGACGCGATGTTGCTGTACCGCACGGCTGCGGTTGCACCGCTCGACCCAGTCGCCGTCTTGACCGCCTACATTGCGGGTCTTCCACGAAGGGCGGACAGGACGACGGTGCCCGCGTCTCCGGACGAGCCGTGAGCCTGCTCGACGGGTCGCACGACGCCGAGGACCTCACCGCGGCGGGTCGCAGCGAGACAGACCACTGCCCACCCGACGACGCTGTCCCTGGTGGCGACCAGCCATGGAGAGAGGGTACCGACGATGTCGCCGACGCTGTTCTCGGTGTCCCTCGAGACCACGGGTCCGAATGGTCCGGGAATCCTGCAACTCTTCGGGACCGACCTCACCATGGAGGGACTCGAACTCGAGCCCGATTCGCACGCGGCGAAACGGGAGATGTTCGCCGAGTTCTTCAGTCGTGGACGCCGCGCGATGGAGCGATCAGAAGGTGACCGGTGATCGCCACCGGTCGCGGGATCTGAAGGCCGAAACTGCGGACGGGAGGCCCGGTGCCAGCTGGCACCGTCCCTCCCGGCACGGCCGTCGCCCCGCTGGCGCGGTGCGCCGGTACCGGCGGGTGGGGCCCACCTCCCGGCACGGCCGTCACCCCGCTGGCGCGGTGCGCCGGTACCGCCGGTACCGCCGGGTGGGGCCCACCTCCAAGCTCGGACGCCCCCATGCCGCGCGCCGCTGACGGCGAGTTGACTGGGAGCATGTTGTTCTCTCGCGTTCCGCCTCGTGTGTTCGGCTTCGCGATCGGCGTCGGGGCACTGGTGGCGGGGCTCGTGATGGCGCTCCTCGGCGCAGGCGTCGACTACGTCGGACTCGTGGCCGGAGGGCTGGTCATCGCGGCGATGGGATTGCTGGCTGCGATCGTCGGCGCGATCGGCTTCGCACTCCACGGGTCCGCCCGGTCCGAGCGCGACGGAACGAGGCGAAGCTGAGTTCCTGACGGGCGCTTCCGGCGGACGATCTTCTGTCGAACGCCGCCCCAGAGTGGTTGGTCGGTCCGCTGATGACCTGCATCAGGCCGGTGCGAAGAGGTCGAACGGCAGCCTCGAGCAGCCGCCGCTCCGCATCGGTGTCACTCGATGTGACGACGCCGGCGACGCAGTGCCAGCGTCCCGGCGCCGGCCAGGAGGAGCAGTGCCGCGAGCAACGCCGGTCCAACGGGCGACTGCGCTCCGGTCGCGGCCAGCGTGCCCGTCGCCTGGGACGTCGGTGTGCCGGCGCCCTGGGTCGCTGGTGTCACAGTCGGGGTCGGCGTGGGCTCCGCAGTGGGCGTCGCGGTCGGTACCGGCGTGGCTGCGGCGATCAGCGGGCTCTCGGTCATCGCCGTGCCGGTGAGGCAGTGCTTGAGCTCGGTCTCCTTGACCCAGTTCGACCCAGTGGCGACTGCACGGCACCCGGAGGCGAACGCGATCTCCCGCTCGTTGTAGAGCATGCGCACGAGCGGCGTGTAGGCCGCTCCGGTGGCGGGGTCGATGCCCGCTCGCGACACGACGTCCCACTGCACGTTCGCAGCCATCGGCGTCACCGCAGAACCTCGCCACGGGTTGTTGGCGTAGTCGTAGACGTCGGCATCCGATGTCGGAGCTGCGTCGTCGGGCGCGGTAACGGTCGATCCTGGCAGACGCAACAGCGCAGCGAACGGGATGATCGTCTCGGCGTGTGCGAAGCGGAAGGTCCCGACCACGTCGCCGCCGGCGAGGCGGGCGTCGATCGTGGCGAAGAAGTCGTCGAGCAGGGGCTGGGCGACCGAGTAGGTCTCGTCATGCCCGGCGAGGCTCGGGCCCTTCTCGTAGAAGTCCTCGGCGTCGAGCAAGTACGCGAACCACTCGGCATCCGCCGGCCGGCCAGCGAAGTACTGCGCGAAGTCGAACGCGTGCGGCGCGACGTTCTCCTCGTGCATGTCGGCAGCGATGATGTACAGGTTGTAGAGCGCCATCGCCGCATCGACGGTGCTCTTGATCGACTTCTTCGGATCGCCGCAGGCATCGGGATCGGCCTTCGTGTCGGCGCCGGGCGCGCACGCCACCGCGCCGCCCTTGGAGCCGTCGGCGGTGTTGTACCAGGTGTGTGCCTTGTCCGTGCCGATCGCGGCGATGAACTCGGGCGTGAAGATGCCGGAGAGCAGGTCCTTCGCCGCCTCGACCGATCGCGGCTTCGCCTGGATGTACTGCACGGCCGCCGCGATCGTGCCGCCGTCACCGGTCTGTTGGGCGATGTAGTCCTCGTACGCCTGTGCGCGCTGGCGCTCGGGCGACCCCTCGGCCTTGTCGGTGCCGTCCGGGTTCTCGACCTCGTGGAAGTAGAGCAGGTCGGGGCGCGGTTCGAGCGTGACGCCCGCAGCCCCGAAGCCCCGCAAGAAGTTCTCGCCCGACTCCGTGGCGCGAGACTCACCCGATGTCTCGGCGACGACGCGCCCGCCCGTCTTCGCCGCAGCTGCGAACAGCTGCTTGTTGCGCTGCGCAGCTCGCGCTCCGATGCCCTGGTGCTGGGCGGCGCCCTGACCGGTGAGCATGCCGTAGCCGTTCGCGACGTTCGCCGCGGTGATGGCGTCCAGGTTCGCGGAGAACTCCGTCCCGATCTCAGGCGTCAGGAACCCGTTCTCGGCCTGCGCGGTCTTAGCGAGACGGTGGAGCAGCGCGTCGTACTTGTACGCGGAAAGCCCCCGAGATCCGTGTCGGGCGACCGACTCCGTAGCGACGGGTGCGTAGCCCGTCGGCGCCGGCGAGTAGGCGTCGATGTCCGACTGGCTGGGGGCGATGTAGGGCTGCTTGCTGCTGTAGAAGCTGGCGGCGTCGTCGGCGGCGTGCGCCGGTACCGCGAGCATCAGCGAGGCGAGGGTAGCGACGGCGACGCAGGACAGTGCAGTGCGGGTGTTCATGGGCTCTCCGGTATCGGGACCCTCGGGCGGCGGTCCGACAAGCAGAGTTAGCGGCAGCGGGTGAACAGCGCTTGACCTGGGGGTGACCGGACGGTGCTCAGGCGTATCCGGAAGAGCTCGTTGACGTTCTGCGCTCGCTGCGTGGGGGACTCGGGAGCGGACCCAATCGAGCGAACACAACGCTGCCCCTCGCGATGACTGCGCCGGTGATGGTTTGCTCCTGCTTCGATCAGACACCGCACTCGATGAGCTGCTCGTGGTGCAGGTGGAGTCGACGTTCGCATCGCTGCGCAACGCGCGCACTGTGGGTGACGATCACGAACTTGGTTCCCACTTGTTGCAGCCGGTCGAAGAGGCCGAGTACTTCGTCTTCGGTCTTCTCGTCCAGTGCGCCGGTGGGTTCATCGGCGAGGACGACGGCAGGGCGCTTCGCGATGGCTCGAGCGATCGCGACGCGCTGCGCTTCTCCTCCCGAAAGTCGTCGTGGGCGCTTGCCTGCAAGGTGACTGATGCCGACAGCCTCCAAGGCGTCATGCGCGCGGTCTGCCGAGTCAGCACGAGCAGGAACTCCGAGCTGCACGTTGTCGAGCACGCTGCGGTCGCCGAGCAGGCTGTGGTCCTGGGTGACGATGCCGATGTGTCGGAGCCGGTGGGCCGCCATCCTGCGTGCCGTGCGCTCGAGCACGTGCCCGTCGTGCTCGTACGTTCCACCGAAGTCGGTGTCGAGGCCGGCGAGCATCCGCAGCAACGTGCTCTTACCGGATCCGCTTCGCCCAGTGATGGCTACTGAGCGATCGTCTTCGCGGAGGTCGAAGTGCAGTCGGTCGAACAGTGTTCGGGTCGATCCGTCGGGCTCGGTGATCGTCTTCGAGACGTCGCGCAGCACGATCATCGTGGGGTACCCCTTCGGTGTTGGGTGGTCAGTTCGATGCGGACGGCCCGTCGGCCGAGTGCGCCGTCCACCACGCACCAGAGGAGCAGGGCGGTACCGGCGGCGAATCGTGCCATCGCACTGTCATTGGGGAGCACTGCGCTGGTTGCGAGGAAGAGTCCGAACGCGGCGGTGTACTCGGTGAGGCGACTTGCGCGGAACAACCGGTTGGTGCGGTTCGGGCTCTTCCCGAGGAGATGGTGCACGTGCGCCACTGGCGCTCGACGGCGATGCAGGAGCCGGTTGAGGAACGCCGTGATGATGGCCACGCCCGCTGTGAGCACGACGAGCAGCGCGGTGACGAGCACCAGGTTGTCGTGGATGAGCTGGCGGACGAGGGAGAGCTGTACGAGGTAGGCCGGTACTCCGAGCAACGTGTACGACCGGAAGCCGGTGTCGTCTCCGATGTCGTCGAGTCGCGCGACGACGCCACCGAAATCGAGGCTGCGATCGACGGCGAGGTCGGCGTTCAGCACCTGGAACACCAGGCGCCCGAACAGCTCAAGGTCCAGCCGGTCGAGTGCTGCTCGGTCCAGTCCGGCGAGGTTCGGTGGGTAGGGCACGATGACGGTGTCATCGAGGTAGTGGTTGGCCTCACCTCGGAAGTACATGGCGCTGTCCGGTTCGAGGAAACCGACGACTTCGAGCTCCTGCTCCTGCAGGATGACCGCTCCGGTGAGTCGCTGTCCGAGCTCGTACACGCCGCGGTACTCGTCACCGAGCAGCACCGGGATCCGGCCGGAACCCCAGTCGACGGTATCCCACTCGATCGGCTCCCCGTCCTGCACCGAGAGCCCCGCGAACTCGAATGCGGTCTCGTTGAGCTGGATGGACTTGATGTCCTGGACGATCCGTCTGGACTCGTCCTGGTACTTCCCGTTGAGCGTGTACTCCGTGCCGTAGCCGACGTCGAAGCGATCGTCGCCGCGGAAGTCCTGGACAGTGACGGGTTGGTCGTACGACGAGATGAACCTGAATCGGGGCTCGTCATCGATGCGGTCGACGAACGAGGCGACAGCGTCGAGTGCGCGCTCGTCCCGCCGAACCGCTTCGAAAGCCTCCGGGTCGAGATCGTCGATCACCGTGTAGAGGTCGGCGTCGGCATCAGCGGACAGGCCCTGGGCCACGGCTTGCGACGTGGACTGGGTGAACGACGCCACGTTGTACCAGCAGAGTGCGAGCAGCACGATCAGGACGATCTTGGCGACGATGAGCGTCCAGTTGGACCGGAGGTCGTTCAGCAGTTCCATCGCCGGCTTCCCTGCCAGAAGGAAACGACCGAGACGGCGAGCGTGACCGTTCCGACCGCGACGACGGCGACGGCGACGTCGAGGTCGAGGAAGGTCGTGTGCCGCGCAGCTGCCGCGCCGACGAATGCGGTTCCACAGGCGACGGCGCTGACAATGCTGACTCTGGTGGTCGCGCTGCACAGGGTGGTCAGCGGTCGAACCCCCGTGGTGAAGCGGACGGCGGCGGTACGGAGCTCCCATCGTCCAGCCTGCAAGCCAGCGACCACGGCGATGAGCGTGACGACGAGCGCGCCGAGCGTGACCAGGACCGGCGACACGGCGTCGACGTTCGTCCTGCGGTTCGTGCCGTCGTCGATGATCTCGACGCTTCGGCCAGGGAACTGTGCGGTGTAGTGGCGGACACTGCTCGGGCCGTCCAGGAGCAGCCGCTGTGGTGACGCCGAGAACTGCGACGGATCGGCGACGACCACGTCATCGGACAGCAGGCTGTCCGCCCTGACGCCGAGACGTCCCACCACGTTGTACGGCTTGCCATCGACGGCGATGTCGCCGCCGCGGACGACAACGTCAGCGCCGGCGAGGGCTTCGCCGGGGCGCCCGGTCAGTGCGTGCCCGTCGTGCAGTGGAACATCTGTCCACTGTCCCGACAGGACCGCAACGGCGCGGACCTCACCGTCGAGGCCCACGAACACCTTCGTTCCCGGTTCGAACGCGCTCCTGGCACGCGTGAGTTCGTCGAGTGTCGCGGTCACCCACGCGCTCTGCCCCGTGCGGAGGTCATTGCCTTCCGCGGCGATGACACTTCGGCGAGCGTCGAACACCCCGATCAAGACCGTCAACAGCATGGCCAGCAGGAGCAGGCCCGCGATCGCCGTGATCTGTTGCTTCGTCACGTCTTCTCCTCACGCAGCAGCGGGTGCAAGCCGGCGGCTCGCACCCGCTGCAATGTGTCACCTGCCGTAGTAGGTCTTCGCACTACCGACACCGTTGCCGGGCTGGTTCGGCCGGTACGGCTTCCAGACGGTCACTGCTTCAGTGCCGGACTTGCCCCACTTCCGGCCAGAGTCAGCGATGATCCTGCTGCCGTGCTCGAGCCGCGCGCGCGTGTAGTGCTGCACGCCTGCCCAGGTGGTCCACCCGTGCGAGCGCTTGTGCGTCGTCCCGTTGATCGTCTTCCGTTCCGATGCACCACGGTGGTTCACCGCGAACACCGACATCTCGGTTTCTGCGCCATTGACGGTCTCGGCGTTCTCCGACCATCCGCCGACGACTCCCTGGCCTCCAGCATCGCCCTGCGCATGTGCAGGGATCGCGCCGAGGAACACCGTCCCGCCCACAGCTACTGCTGCGAAGCCGGCGGTGATCCGCCGAGCCTGCTGACCGATCTTGCTCATTGCCCGCTCCTCTCTTTTGGAACTGACGTTTAACAGTTCAGTGGTTAACGTGTCAGATCCAAAACGCCTTGTACAGCCCCGCGCGCGACCCGCAGCGTCGTCGCTTGCCCTACTGTCGGCGGCAGAGGGAAAAAGCCCGCGCTGCTCCGGCAGTCGGGACCGCACACGCGTCTCACGGGAGTCGCCACTTCTTCTTCGAAGGAGTGCCCCCGTGTCCGACACCATCGCCCGTTCACCGTTCGACCCCGAACTCGCCACCTTCCTGGCGACGCTCGAGGCCCGCGGACCGTTCACCCTCACCGCGGAGATGCTGCCCCGCATGCGGCAGCTCGATGTGCCCGAGGACGTCCTCGACGAACGCCTGCGATCCCGCGGGTACCAGCGGCGGAACGTCACCGTCCCGGGACACCTCGGTGACCCGATCGACCTCGCGATCATCGAGCGCGTCGAGCGCATCGAGCGCACCGGTGCGACCGGAGCGACCGCGGCCGTCTACTCGATCCACGGCGGGGGCATGGTGTTCGGCCACCACCTCGGGAACCTCGACGGGTTCGACGACTGGCTGCTCGACCACGACGTGGTCCTCGTCAGCGTCGACTACCGCCTGGCACCCGAGTACCCCGATCCGTACCCGGTGGAGGACTGCTACGCCGGGCTCGTCTGGGTCGCAGCGCACGCCGCCGAGCTCGGCATCGACCCGGCACGGCTCGTCATCGCCGGGCAGAGCGCCGGCGGCGGCCTCGCGGCGGGGACAGCGCTCCTCGCACGCGACCGGAACGGCCCCGACCTGATGGCGCAGATCCTGGTGTCCCCGATGCTCGACGACCGCGACGACACCGTCTCGACCATGCAGATCGACGGTGTCGGCGTAGCGGACCGCCAGATGACCCGCTTCGGCTGGCAGGCGTACCTCGGGTCCCGCCGGGCGACGTCCGATGTGTCCGCCTCCGCTGCGCCGGCTCGCGCCACGGACCTGTCCGGGCTCCCGCGGACCTACATCGACTGCGGCAGTGCCGAGGTGTTCCGCGACGAGGACGTCGCCTTCGCCAGCCGCCTCTGGGCAGCGGGGGTCGACGCGGAGCTCCACGTCTGGCCCGGTGCGTTCCACGGGTTCACGAGCATGGTGCCCGACGCCGCGATCTCGAGGACCGCGACCGCGGCCCTCGCAGACTGGACCCGACGACTGCTCGGTGATCCGTCGCCGGTACGCGGCGCAACCGCGCCCCGAGGCGAATCCGAGGAGGACGTGTCGCAGTAGACGTCCCCACGAGCGGGACGGGAGGCCCGGTGCCAGCTGGCACCGGGCCTCCCGTCCCAGCGGTGTCACCGCGCGTTCAGCGGATCACGACGCCCGCCTCACTCGGAGCTGCGCAGGTCTTGCACGTCGCCGTCGGAGCACTTCGAGACCCCGGTGATGCTGTACCGCTGCGGGTACGCGTTGAAGCCGATCGAGGTGACGGGCCCGTCCGCGCCCCGGATGCCGGTGAGCGGGTCCGAACCGCCGCTCTCGAACTGCTCTGTCGTGATCCCCTTCGACTTCCAGAGCTCCTCGACCGTCCGGATGTCGGCAGCGGGGTCGGTGCCGTCGGTGCCGCTCCGCTCCAGGACGTACACGAAACGGGCGCCGTCTCCACCGCCCGACTGGGTGCAGACCTCGGCGGCGGGGCCGCGGTACACCGTCCAGTGACCGCCGACGGCGTCGGCCGACGCCTGCACGATGCCGACGACGGACTTGCTCGCGTTCGCCGGATCACCACCGTCGCTGCAGCCGGCCAAGCCGCACGCCGCCGCCAGCATGAGGGCGACGCCGACACCGACGCGGGTGATGCGATGCAGCGGCGCGTTCACGAGATCGGTGACTCGTCGTGGATGTTCCTCACGGTGATCCCCCTGGTGCTCTCATGCCGACGCCCCCTCGACCGTACGGCATGAACTTCGAGCACCGGCCCGAGCTGCGGTGGGTGTGGGGGTACCCGGCGGCGATCATCGCGATGGCGCTGTCGGCGGTCGTGCTGTGGGCGGTGTCCAAGCGGAAGCACTGGCTCTGAGAGCGGGTGACTCCCTGTACTTCGGTGCGTTCACCAACCGGACTCCGACGCATGGCAGGGTGGTCCGGGGCACCGTCGCCCGCAGCCCAGCCAGCCGCGAGCGGAGCACGATGCCACCACAGGACCTGCTGGTCGTCACGGACCTCGACGGGACGTTCCTCGACCACCACGACTACTCGTTCGACGCTGCCCTGCCGATGCTCGAGCGGCTGCGCGCCGATGGCGTGCCGGTGGTGTTCTGCAGCAGCAAGACCCGGGCCGAGATCACCACCCTGCAGCGGCGGACCGGGCTGGACGGGCAGGCGTTCGTCGCGGAGAACGGCGCGATCGTCGTCGGACCGGACGGCAAGGAGATCGCCGGACGGTCGGACGGCGCCGGCCCTGGCCCCGGTCCAGGCCCCGCGGACGCCGCTCTCGACCGTCTCCGCGCGAACCTCGACCGCATCCGAGCGGACCTGGACCTGCACTTCGCGACCTTCAGCGGCGTGACCGACGAGGTCGTCGCCGCCTGGACCGGCCTCGACCTCGAGTCGGCCGAAGCTGCACGCCGACGCGAAGGCTCCGAGGTGCTGCTCTGGCACGCCGAAGGCGACGACCGCGCCGACGACGACCGCGCGGACGCGTTCCGCGCGGCGCTCGCCGCAGCAGACCTCGACCTCGTGCGCGGCGGCCGCTTCTGGCATGTGTTGCCCGCCGGCCGCGACAAGGGCACCGCCGTCCGGATGCTCGTCGCCGACCACGAACGCCGAACCGGCACCGTCCCGCGCACCATCGGGCTCGGCGACGGCCCGAACGACACCGCATTGCTCGACGCCGTCGACCTGGCGGTCGTCGTCCGCGGCCACGGCCCGGCACCCGGTCCGCTCGCCGACGACCGACCCGAGCGCGTGTACCGCACGACGCACCCCGGCCCGCGGGGATGGAGCGAAGGCCTCGGACACCACCTCGAACAGCACCGCAGGAGCCACTGATGAGCGACTTCCACCAGAACGGCGTCATCACGACGTTCCACGACCTCGGCCGCCGCAGCACCGCGAGCATCGAGGACGACCTGCGCGGGTTCGCCGAGAAGCGCCCGATGAGCCTGATCTTGCCGGCGCTGTACTCGGAGCTCGAGCGTCCGGCGCTGTCGCGGATCGTCGACGAGCTGGCCGAGGCCGACTGGCTCAGCGAGATCGTGATCGGGCTCGACCGGGCCGACCGCTCGCAGTTCGAGCACGCGCGGGAGTTCTTCGCACGGCTGCCGCAGCGGCACCGGATCCTGTGGAACGACGGGCCACGCCTGCGGGAACTCGACGCCGACCTGGAGCGGGAGGGGCTGGCTCCCGGCGAGCCCGGCAAGGGCCGGAACGTCTGGTACTGCACGGGCTACGCGCTCGCGTCGGAGCGGGCCGAGTGCATCGCGCTGCACGACTGCGACATCACCACGTACGAGCGGGGCATGCTCGCGCGGCTCTTCTACCCGGTCGCGAACCCGGCGTTCGACTACGAGTTCTCGAAGGGCTACTACGCCCGCGTCGCCGACGGCCGGATCAACGGTCGCGTCGGACGCCTGCTCGTCGGCCCGTTGCTCCGGTCGCTCCGCCAGGTCTACGGCGAGTCGGAGTATCTGGAGTACCTCAGCAGCTTCCGGTACCCGCTGTCCGGCGAGTTCGCGATGCGCGCGCACGTGCTGAACGGCCTGAAGATCCCGGGGGACTGGGGCCTCGAGATCGGCATGCTGTCCGAGGTGTACCGCGACTACGCGACCCGGCAGGTCTGCCAGGTGGAGATCGCCGACGCGTACGACCACAAGCACCAGCCCCTCGCCGAGGCCGACGGCACCGGCGGACTCGCGCGGATGGGGAACGACATCGTGCAGTCGCTGCTGCGGAAGCTCGCGACGATGGGCGTGCCGCTCACCTCGGACTCGTTCCGGGTGCTCAAGGCGACGTACTACCGGAACGCGCTCGACATCGTCGAGGTCTACCGGCACGAAGCGGAGATGAGCGGCCTGAGCTTCGACCAGCACGCCGAAGAAGCTGCCGTCGAGCTCTTCACGAAAGCGATCCTCGACGCGGGCAGCGCCTTCAGCGCGCGCCCGGACGACAAGCCGTTCATCCCGAGCTGGAGCCGGGTCCGCTCGGCGGTGCCGGACGTGCTCGACCGGTTGCGGGATGCGGTGGAGGCGGACCAGCAGGACTGATCACGCGCCCTGGGCGCGACCCGGTGACGGACGGGAGGAACGGTGCCAGCTGGCACCCGAGCCTCCCGTCCGCCTGTGCCCTGTCCAGGGCCCCGATCGCTAGATCACGAGCAGTCGCGTGTACTGCGCGGCGGCCACCTGCTGTGCCGCGCCGCCTGCGGCGGGCACACGCCACAGCCCTGCCGACGGCGCCCGGTTGATGTCGATGAACACGTCACCGGCCTCGGTCGACGCGCCGACGTTCGATCCGCGTGAACCGGCCGTGATCCCCGTCACGGGCAGGGTCTGCTGGGATCCGTCAGCACCGGCGACGAGCTCCCGGGCGAGCGAGCGGTCGATTGAGCAGTTCCCGCTCCGCTCGTCGGCTTCGCTGCACCAGGCCGCGGACTGCAGCAGTCGCAGTGACGTCGAGTTGGTCGCGCCGTACTCGAACGCGTCGTCCGTGGAGAACCTCGTGGCGGCGCTCGCACCCGCCTTGACCTGCAGCCAGGGGAACCGGCCGCCCGGGCCGTCCTGGGTCACGCTGAGGTACAGGTTGCCGGTGTCATCCGACTGGAGTGCCCCGATGAACGGGTACACGCCCTGGTACGTGACGGTTCGAACGGTGGTCACGCCTGCCGCGGTCCGCTGTTCGACGCGTGCTCCGAACGGGCTGTTGTTGTACGCCGTGACGATCCCGTTCCGCGACACGGCAAAGGCGTGCTTGCTGTACTGGACGGTGCCGAACTCCGCGACGACACGGGGAGCCGTGCCGTCGATGGGGAGCATCGTGACGGACCCGGACACCGAGTCGGCCCAGTAGAGGTTGCCGGCGACGTCGGAGCGCAGGTCGGCGGTCAGGTGCAGACCCGTCGCGACCGTCCGCGCGGCGCCACCGCTTGCCGGGTACATGACGATGGACGTGCGGTCGGCGGACGGCACGAAGACGTCCCCGCGGTCGTCGGCGGTGTAGCCGGCGCCGTTCGGGGCGACCGTGGTGCTGGGTGCCGTTCCCTCGGTGGCGAAGCGGACGACGCTGCCCTGCGCGTCGAGTGCGAAGAGCGACTGGGGTGTGGGTGCGGCCGCCTTCGCCGTGAACTGCACGGTGGCCGCAGGCCCGGTCCGCTTGGCGGCGACCGCACGGACGGCGAACGTGTACGTGGTGCCGATGCGCAGTGCGCCGAAGTGGTCCCACCGGGCCGTGGCGGGCAGTCGATCGACGCCCTTGTTCGGCTGGCTGTCGGCCGGGGTCACCGTGACGGTGTAGCCCGTGACGCGGGGGCCGGTGCGGGGTGCGCCCCAGGTGACGTCCGCGTCACCTCCGCTCCCGGTGACCTTGACGGAGGCCGGCGCGCTGGGCGTCGACGGTGTCGGAGCGGCATGCGCCGGCAGCGCACCCCCGACGACGAGTGCAGCCGCGGCTGCGATGGTGAGCATGCTCTTGAACACGGAGTTCCCCTCGACGTGCTGCGGCATCGGTGCCGCGGCTGCGCACAGCGAAGCAGGGTCGGTCCCGCACCGGAACAGGCCCCGGGAAACGTGCGCGAACGATGCGGGCAGCCGCACCGGGCCGACTCGGTGTCAGGCCTGCTTCGGCGACCAGCCGAGTTCCGGGCCGAGTCGTTCGGCGATGTCCGTGATGATCTGCGCGTAGTCGTCCGGCTCGAACGAGAACGGCAGCGCGAATGCGACCTCGGTGACCGCCTGGTAGCCGACGTCGGCGCGCAGCCGGTCCGCGATCTCGGCCGAGGTGCCCACGAGGTCGGCGGCGAAGAGCATCCCAGCGGGCCCCATCGGCACGCCGACCCGGCCCGACCGGCTGTCGACGTAGGCGCGGTACCGGGCCTCCTGCTCCCCGGTCGCCGTGTCGGTCGGGATGACGACCAGGCCCTGCGAGACGCGGGCGGCGGCGGGGCCGGGGTGGACGTCGAGGTAGGCGTCGATCTGCGCGCGCTGGTTCGTGGCGAAGTCCGTGCCGTTCTCGCTCCGGGTGACGCTCGACGTGAGCAGGTGGAACCCGTTCTCACCGGCCCAGACCGCCGACTTCGTGCTGCCGGTGCCGTACCAGATGCGTTCGGCCAGGCCGGCGCTGTGGGGTTGAACGGTGCTCGCGAACTCCTCGATGCCGCGACGTTCGACGGTCTCGGTCGCGGCCACCGGGCCGCCGCGGACCAGGTCGCGGAAGCGCAGGAGCCGGTCGTTGCCGAGGTCCTCGTGCTCCAGGGTGTCGGGGTAGATCGCGTCGCGGTACAGGTCGAAGTGCATCGGGGCGCCGATCGAGAAGCCGGGGTTCAGACGGCCGCCGAGGAGCACGTCGACGGTGCCGAGGTCTTCGGCCAAGCGGAACGGGTTCTCCGCGCCGATCGGTGTGACGGCGGTGCCGAGGTCGATGCGCGAGGTGCGTTGCGAGGCGGCGGCCAGCACCGCGACGGGGGAGGAGATGCCGTGCTGCAGGTGCCGGTGGCGCAGCCACGCGCTGTCGAAGCCGAGCGCTTCCGCACGCTCGATCACCCGGAGGGTGTCCTCGTGGCCCTGCGACGGCCGGGCGGGGTCGAACGACCCGATCGTCAGGAAGCCGAGCCGTTGCAGGGGAGTTCCGTCGAGGGGCATGCACCGATCGTGCCAGACCATCGGGTGGCGCGGGGGTCCGGCTGGCAGGGTGGATCGGTGCACATCACCCTGGACTCCGCGACCGACGTCGTCACCGACATCCGCTTCCCCGAGGGCAACCGCTGGCACGACGGGCGGCTCTGGTACTCGGACATGCACACCGGCCAGGTGTTCTCGCTCGACCCGGCCTCGACCGCGGCTCCGCGCATGGAGGCCACGGTCGACGGGCAGTCGTCCGGGCTCGGGTGGCTGGCCGACGGGCGGCTCATCGTCAGCTCGATGGAGTCGCGCACGGTCGTCGCCGTCGACGACGTGGGCGACACATCCGTGTTCGCCGATCTGTCCGGGGTGGAGTCGTCGCTCGTGAACGACCTGGTGGTCGACGCGGCGACCGGCCGGACCTACATCGGGGCCTTCGGCTACGACCTGTACGGCGGCGAGGAACTGCGCCCCGGCCCGCTGTACGTGATCGAGCAGGACGGCTCGTTCCGTCTGGCTGCCGAGGGCCTGGTGTTCCCGAACAGCGCGAACGTCCTGCCCGGCACCCGCACCCTCGTGGTGAGCGAGACGTGGGGCGGCCGGCTCACCGCGTTCGACATCGAGCCCGACGGGTCGCTGACCGGCCGACGCGAGTGGGCGGCGCTGCCCGGTGGCGTCACGCCGGACGGCAGCACGGTCGACCGCGACGGCGCCGTCTGGGTCTGCTCCGTCGACACGGGGGAGTTCCTCCGGGTCCTCGAGGGCGGCGAGGTCACGGACCGGATCGATGCTCCGGGGCTGTGTGCGATCGACTGCGCGCTCGGCGGCGAGGACGGCCGCACGCTCTACCTGGCGACGGCGGACAGCTACGACCCGGCGACCACGGCGCAGACGCGTGCGGGGCGGATCAGCGCGGTGCGGGTGGCCGTGCCGGGGTGGTGAGCCCGCCCGAGGTTCCAAAATTTCGGCATCTCACGCGCCGCGGAGCCTGCCCGTGGAACCTCGGCGAGGTGCACGCGGCATGTCATGGAACCTCGGGGAGGTGCCCCGGGCGTGGCTGGCGCGATCGTGCGGCGCGGCCGGCCGACCACCTCGTCACGAGGGCTGCGATGCCCATCGCGATGCCGATGACGCCGGAGCCGAGGCACAGGGGCATCAGGAGCCCGAGGCCGATGTTCGCGCCACCGCCCTCCGGCCCGTAGTTCGCGTCGAACATCAACGCGCCGACGCCGAGGAACCCGACGGTCAGCAGCAGCGTGCTGATCAGGTGGAACGTGCGTGCCGTGGTCATGGCCGAGCCTCTCGTCGATGTGGTCGACGAATCCTCGCACGCCGCCACATCGACGTATTCCTGTTCCGGCATCTGCGCACGAGGCGGGCAGCGCGGCGGTGCGGCGCTGTGGTGCGACGATGGTGCTCGTGACCGAGACCCTCGAGCCCGCACTCGTCCCCGAGCTCCTCGTCGCCGACCTCGACCGGAGCATCGCATTCTGGTGCAGCCAGTGCGGCTTCCAGGTCAGGTACGCGCGGCCGGAGGAGCGCTTCGCGTACGTCGTCCTCGGTACGGCGCATCTGATGCTCGAGCAGGCAGGGGTCGGCCGGAACTGGATCACCGGTCCGCTCGAACCCCCGCTCGGCCGCGGCGTGAACTTCCAGATCACCGTGCCGGACAGCCGATCGCTGGCCGCTGCCCTGCTCCGTGCCGGTACGGAGCTCTTCATGCAGCCCGAGACGAAGTGGTACGACATCGGGGCCGAGCAGGCCGGCGTCGACCAGTTCCTCGTGCAGGATCCCGACGGGTACCTGGTGCGATTCCAGTCCTCGGCGGGACGACGCCCAGCGGCTGACTGACGCCTCGTGCAATCGGCCGTGCCTTCCTCCATCCAGATCGAGAGTCCTCGAAGCGACGGCGGGTGCGACGTACTGGACGCAACCGCTGACGGACGGGCGCGGACCGCTCAGCGGTGACGCGCCAGCGGCACGTGGGCCGCGCCGACCGAGCTTGCGAGGGAGGTGTGGCGACGCCGCCACGAGCCTCCAGGCCGTCACCCGTCCGTCGGGCGCGGCGCGCTCTCCGGAGCCGGCGCGTCATCCAGGCTCGCGTCGACCGCCGGGTCGGGCGAGACCGCCTGCGTGCGGACCGGGAAGTCGTCGACGGCCGTCGCTGCGGGGTGCGGCGGCTGCCCGCCGCGTACCCGCTTCTTGACGGCTGCCCACGGCCGACCGAACGCCGAGCGCGGCGCACGCTCCGACGGCTCGTCGACCTCGAGCCCGTAGTGGGCGCCGACATGTTCCAGCAGCACCTCGCGCTCCGCCTTGTCGTAGGCCCGACGTTCGCGGGTGAAGGCGATGATCGTCGACCAACAGGTGAGCAGCAGCACGACGCTGAAGGGCAAGGCGGTCGTGATCGCCGCCGTCTTCAGGGCATCCAGTCCGCCGCTCAGCAGCAGTGCGACGGCGAGCAGGGCGGAGACGAACGCGAAGAACACCCGCAGCCAGTTCTTCGGCTCGATGTCGCCGCCGGACGCGATCATCGCCATCACCAGGGCGCCGGAGTCCGACGAGGTCACGAAGAAGACCCCGATGAGCAGGATCGCGCCGAACACCAGCACGGTGCCGGCGGGCAGGTCACCGAGCAGGGTGAAGAGCGAGCCCTCGACGTCGACCGACCCGTCCGCGGCGATCAGGCCACCGGAGCCGTCGGTCTCGCGGTGGATCGCGGCGCCACCGAGGACCGCGAACCACAGGAACGTGAGCACGGTCGGCACGAGCAGGACGCCGAAGACGAACTGCCGGACGGTGCGACCCTTCGAGATCCGGGCGATGAAGACGCCGACGAAGGGGGCCCACGACATCCACCAACCCCAGTAGAAGGTGGTCCAGGCGCCCTGCCAGGCCTCACCCTCGGCACCCTGCTGGGCGGTGACGTTGAACGACAGCCCGACGACGTTCTGCAGGTACGAACCGATCGACTGCACGAAGTCGCGGAGCAGGAACTGGGTCGGGCCGACGATGAGCACGAACAGCAGCAGCGCGGCCGCGAGCAGCAGGTTGAAGTTCGACAGGATCTTCATGCCCTTCGCCACCCCGGTGACGAGCGAGACGATGGTGACCGCCGTGATCGCGGCGATGATGACGATCTGGCTGACGATCCCGCTGTCGGCGATGCCCGCCTTCTCGAGGCCGGCGCCGATCTGGATCACGCCGAGGCCGAGCGAGGTCGCGACGCCGAAGACCGTGCCGACGAGGGCGAGCACGTCGATGAGGTTGCCCCATCCGCCACGCACGCGGTTGCCGAGCAGCGGCTCGAGCGCCCAGCGGATCGACACCGGGCGGCCGCGACGGTGGATGGCGTAGGCGAGCGCGAGGCCGAGCACGACGTAGATCGCCCACGCGTGCAGGCCCCAGTGCAGGAACGTCTGGGTGAGGGCCTGCTGCGCGAGCTCGCTCTCGGTGCCGGTCACGCCGGGGCGCGGCGAGGCGAAGTGGCTGAGGGGTTCCGAGACGCCGTAGAAGACGAGGCCGATGCCCATACCGGCGGCGAAGAGCAGTGAGAACCACGAACCGGTCGAGAACTCGGGCTCGTCGGTGTCCTTGCCGAGCTTGATGTCCCCGAACCTGCTGAACCCGACGAACACCGAGAAGCCGACGAAGAACGCCGCGATGAGGACGTAGTACCAGCTGAAGTTGCGGACGATGCCGTCCTGCAGGCCGAGGAACATCGCTTCGGCGCTCGACGGTGAGACGAGGGTGAACGCCACGAAGCCGAGCACGAGGACGGCGGCTGGCCAGAACACCCAGCGGCGGACCTCCGAGGTCGTGGTCGCGGGACCGGGCGGGGGAGCGGTGGGGGTGGTGCTTGCCATGCGTTCCATGGTGCCTGGGAGCGGTCCTGAGTGTTCGATCAGGCGTGTCGGCGCCCGACCCACCCGCATCCGACCACCGGAGTGGGGCAGGCGGATTGTCAGGTGGAATCGCACCTTCAGGCCCTAGGGTCGCACCAAGCGCAATCGCGTGAACTATCTCGAACCGGTCGAAGGACCGGTCCGCACCGGAAGGTCGGTCAACTTGACCACGACTCCGCTCGCTCCGGGCTACACCCGCACTCGTCCAGGAACAGGAAGCCCCAAGGGCACCTCGACCTACTCCGCACTGCTCGCGCAGGTCAAGGAGAACGGACTCCTCCGACGCCGTACCGGGTTCTACTGGTCGCTGTTCGGCACACTCATCGTCACCTTCGCACTCGCGTGGGTCGCGTTCGCCTTCCTCGGTGACTCCTGGTTCCAGTTGATCGTCGCGGGTGCGCTCGGTGTGATCTTCACGCAGTTCGCGTTCCTCTCGCACGAGGCTGCGCACCGTCAGGTGTTCGCGTCGCAGAAGTGGAACGACCACGCCGGCCGCTGGCTCGGCACGTTCCTGGTGGGCCTGAGCTACTCGTGGTGGATGAACAAGCACACCCGTCACCACGGCAACCCGAACACCGTCGGCAAGGACCCCGACATCGCCCCCGACGGCATCCGGTTCCTGCCGGAGGACGCCGCCGCGGTCAAGGGCCCGCTGATGACGACGTTCATGCGGTTCCAGGGGTGGCTGTTCTTCCCGCTGCTGACGCTCGAGGGCCTGAACCTGCACCGGTACGCGGTGCAGAGCATCGTCACGGGCAACGGCACCAAGGCCGACGTGAAGCACCGCTGGCTCGAGGCCGCGCTGCTCGTCGCCCGGTTCGGGATCTACCTGACGGTCGTGTTCTGGTTCCTGCCGTTCGGCATGGCGTGTGCGTTCCTCGGTGTGCAGCTGGCCGTGTTCGGGGTGATGATGGGTGCTTCGTTCGCGCCGAACCACAAGGGCATGCCGACGATCGCGCACGATGCGAAGGTCGACTTCTTCTCGCGCCAGGTCCGCACGTCGCGCAACATCCGCGGCGGCTGGTGGGTGTCGTTCCTGATGGGGGGCCTGAACTACCAGGTCGAGCACCACCTGTTCCCGTCGATGCCGCGTCCGGCGTTGAAGCAGGCCCGCCTGCTCGTCCGTGACCACTGCGATGCCCTCGAGGTGCCCTACACCGAGACCACGCTGCTGCGGTCCTACGGCATCGTCGTCCGGTACCTCAACCGCGTCGGACTCGCCGCCCGCGACCCCTTCGCCTGCCCGATGGTCGCGCAACTGCGCATCCACTGACGCCGTGCTGTCGACCATGCCGACCGGCACCGTGAAGTGGTTCGACCACGACAAGGGGTACGGCTTCATCCACCCCGACGACGGGTCAGACGACCTGTTCGCCCACTTCTCCAGCATCGTCGCGACGATCGGTCACCGGCCGCTCGCGCAAGACGACCACGTGCAGTACGACGTGGGGCCCGGCAAGAAAGGCCCGCAGGCGGACAACATCTCGGTCATCCGCTGACGCGGACGAACGGACGGGAGGCACGGTGCCAGCTGGCACCGTGCCTCCCGTCGTTCTGTCCCACCGCAGCCGCGCTGGTAGGCCTCACCTCGCGGTCACCGACGCTGGGAGGACCGTCCCTGGCATTGCGCGTCGCGTCCGACTACGCGGACGGCCGTGCGGCCGTCGACGAGGACCACCACCCCGACTGGCGCGGTCTGGTCGCCGTCATCGCAGCGAGCCCCGAGGTGTCTGGGGGCTCGGCCATCACGAGTCGTGCAGTGGCACGACACGGGTCGCGACGGTCGACGTACGCTGGCGGTCGTGGACGAGTGGTGGGACGTGGTCGATGCGGGTGGCGGAGCGACCGGCACGACGTTCCGGCGAGGCGACAGCGGATGGCCCGTCGGGTCCTTCCACCTCGTGGTCACGGTCTGCGTCCACCGCGCCGACGGGACCGTCCTCGTCACACAACGAGCTCCGACGAAGGAGTTCGCGTACGGCTGGGAGTTCCCCGGAGGGAGCGCGCTCGCCGGTGAGTCGGGGAGAGCGGCAGCCTGCCGTGAACTGCGCGAGGAGACCGCCCTCGAGGTCGCGCCCGACGCGCTGCAGTGGGTCGGTCGCTTCACCGAGGACTCTGCGCTGGTGGACCTCTTCGTCGTCCGGGAACCTGCCGGCTCGACTGTGCGGCCAGATCCGGCCGAGGTGATGGCCTGGAATTGGCTCGCTGTGTCCGAAGTGGTGGAACTTCGTCAGAGCGGCGTGATGGCGGCTCCCTGGGGGCCGCGCTTGGATGCGCTCTGGCCAGCGGCGGTGGCGTCGATCCTGTCCGCGGCGGAGCCGTCCGCCGTGCGGTTGGAAGCACACCGAGACTCCTGGGCGGACGACTTCTCGTGTGAGGCGTCACGGCTCGTCACCGTGCTCGGAGACCGCGTCCTCGCGGTCGAACACATCGGCAGCACAGCCATCCCGGGCCTCGAAGCGAAGCCGGTCATCGACATCGCGGTCCGCGCCGCGGCCGACACGGATCCGATGGCGCTCGGCCCGTTGCTCGCGCCGACGGGCTACACGCAGCACCGAGCCGGTCCGAAGAACCACGGGGTGTACACCCGCGAGCGGGACGGGGCGAGAACCCACATCCTGCACGTCTTCGCCTCGGACCAGTGGGACGAGTGCAACCAACGGCTCGTGCGGGACAAGCTGCTCAGCGACCCCACCGCCGTCGCGCGGTACCGGGAGGTCAAGACCCGAGCAGCTCGATCGTCGGACGGTCGTGCGTACACGGCGGCGAAGAGCCAGGTGGTGCAACAGGTCCTCGACGAGGAACGTGCCGCCCGAGGCCTCGAGTCCGTGTCGGCGTGGGACAAGTAGGCGCTCGGACCCCCGAGCATCGCGCGCTCAGGCCGTAGGGTGGCGCTCGTGACGGCCACTGGGGGACGGAAGCGATCAGTCGTACGGACCGTCGCGGTCGCGGCGACGTTGATCGTCGTGCTCGTCGGCACTCGCCTCGTGTTCTTGTCGGCCTTCGCGACCGAGGGAGATGTGCCTCCCACGGCCTCGGTCTCCCTGCCTGCGGGCAGTGAGGTGGTCGCGGAAGAGAAGGAGTGCGCTTCTGGTGGCTGCTGGGTCGTTCTCTCGGTCCGACCGCCCGACGGGATGAGCCCGCACGACCTCGCGACGAGTCTGGGGACGACCCCGCAAGCTCGGCAGCGTGGGACGCTGTGGGACCCGCGCACCGTCAACCTGAGTTCGGAGGTCGACGGTGAGTTCCTGGCCGTCAGAGCCGACTACTGGACGCGTCAGGCGAACCCGTGACGGTAACCCCGAGCGGCCAGCGTGCGGTGTCGCACTGCCTGGCGTCATCGCTCACCTCGCGCGGGCACGCTGACCCGGTACCTGCACGCACGAGCAACGCCCCGTCGCGAGCGACGGGGCGTTGGCCGTTCCGGTCTGCCATGCACAGCCGGAGTACGTGGGGTTACTTGATCTGTGCGGTGATGGT
>NZ_JADKRW010000011.1 GCF_015350995.1 Curtobacterium sp. VKM Ac-1393 | reverse complement strand
CTAGACAGCTCCACTAAGCCAGGAGGCCTCCCCTCTTCACAAGCCCCGCAGTGTCACCAACGTCATGGCCAGGTACACCTAGAGCGTCAGCAGCACCTTCCCGACGACCTCGCCGTCGCGGACCTTCCGGTGCGCTTCCTCGACCTCGGCCAGCGGCAGGACGGTGTCGATGACCGGGCGGACGCTGCCGTCGGCGACGAAGGGCCAGACGTGCTCGTGGACGGCGGCGACGATCGCGGCCTTCTCGTCGAGCGGTCGGGCGCGGAGGGTCGTCCCGCTGATCGACGCCCGTTTCCGCATCATGGCGCCGAGGTCGAGTTCGGCGGTGCTGCCGCTGCCCGAGGCGATGACTGCGATGTGCCCGTTCGGTGCAAGGGCATGCAAGTTCCGCGCCAGGTAGGCCGGCCCGACGACGTCGAGCACCACGTCGACCCCGACGCCGTCCGTGAAGGCCAGGACCCGTTCGACGAAGTCCTCGGTGCGGTGGTCGACCACCAGGTCGGCACCCAGGTCACGCGACGCCTGGACCTTGCGGTCGCCACCGCTCGTGGCGATCACCGTCGCGCCGAGGGCCTTCGCCCACAGGACGGCGTGCGAGCCCATGCCGCCGGTGCCGCCGTGCACGAGCAGCGTCTGCCCGGGTCGGAGTCCGGCGAGCATGCCGATGTTCGAGTACACGGTGCAGGCGGCCTCGGGCAGGCCGGCGGCCTCGACCAGGTCGACGGCGTCGGGGACGGGCAGTACCTGGGTCGCCGGTGCCACGACGAGCGAGGCGTAGCCGCCGCCCGAGAGCAGGGCGCAGACGCGGTCGCCGACGGACACCGAGGTCACGCCGTCGCCGAGTGCCCGGACGGTGCCGGAGACCTCGAGCCCGAGGACCTCCGACGCCCCGGGCGGCGGCGGGTAGTTCCCGGCACGCTGCTGCAGGTCGGCGTTGTTCACCCCGGCGGCGGCGACCTCGATGAGCACCTCGCCGGCGGCGGGCACCGGGTCGGGCAGGTCGGTCACGGACATGGAGGTGTCGTCGAACGTGATGGCGCGCATGCCCTCGACGGTACGCCGCGACGCCGGTCATCCTGTGAGTGCTCCATGTACGCTCGATGACGGATCTGCACCTCATCCGGGGGAGTGCGGACCGACAGAGGGGGACTCTCCACCATGCCGAAGAACAAGTTCATCGCGCTCGCCACCGCCGGCCTCGCGCTCACCCTGCTCGCCGGTTGCTCGACCGGGCCGTCGAAGGCCGACCAGTGCACCCAGTTCGAGAAGACCGTGAAGTCCGCCGCCGAGGGCGTGCAGTCCGAGGCCGCGAACCTGCAGTCCGACCCGGACGCCGCCGTCACGAAGCTCAAGGAGCTCGACGAGAAGATCTCCGACGGCGTCGACGACCTGTCCGACGACGACCTGAAGCAGAAGGGCGACGCGTTCGAGGACGCCTACGGCGACCTCGTCGACCAGATCGAGGACATCGCGAAGGACCCGCAGTCGGCCGACGTCTCGGCGCTCACGAAGTCGAGCACCAAGGTGCAGGACGCCGGCAACGCCTTCCAGAAGGCGTGCAACTCCTGATGCGTCGCACGCTCACCGCGGTCACCACGGCGCTCGTCGCCGTGACGCTGCTGGCGGGCTGCTCCGGCGGGTCGTCGGACGACGGTGGCTCGACGGAGACGTCCGCCCCGTCGAAGACGTCCGCCCCGTCGAAGACGTCCGCCCCGTCGGAGACGTCGGCCGCCGCGCAGACGAAGACCGAGGCGTGTGCGCTCGTCGAGCGCGAGCTGAAGTCGTTCATCGACGAGCAGTCGTCGTCGTCGGCGCCGGCCGACCCCGCCGCGCGTGCCGCGATCGTCGGCGAGTTCGCCGACCGGCTCGATGCCGCGCTGCCGAAGGTCACGAACGACTCCGTGCACGACGCCTTCGAGGACTTCACCGACGATGCGCGGGACTACGCGTCCGCGATCGCCGACAGCGGCTCCACCGACTCCACCGAGGCGACGGACGCGCAGGGCGACGTGCAGTCCTCGTTGAACGCGGTGTCGGCGGTCTGCCCGGGCAGCTGAGCAGTTCCCGACGACGACGCCCCGCAGCTCCGACCGGAACCACGGGGCGTCGCCGCGCGTCAGGCAGCGGCAGGACGAAGGCGGCTCAGACGGCCGCCGGCTGCGACGCGTCGAGACGGGCGATGTCCTCCGGCCGCAGCTTCACGGTCGGTGCGGTCAGCGAGTTGAGGATCGACTGCGGCCGCGATGCCCCGGGGATCGGGACGACCACGTCGCTCTTCTGCAGCTCCCACGCGAGTGCGATGACCTGCGGGGTCACGCCCCGGTCGCGCGCGATGTACGCGAAGTCCTCGTAGGCGGTGCCGAGGTCGGCGGCGTTCGCGATGCCACCGAGCGGACTCCACGGCAGGAACGCGATCCCGAGCTCGTCGCAGAGCTCGAGCTCGGGCTCGCTCGATCGGAACTTCGGAGAGAACTGGTTCTGCACCGAGGCCAGCCGCCCATCGAGGACCTCGTTCGCCGTCCGGATCTGGTCCGGGTCCGCGTTCGAGATGCCGGCCATCCGGATGACGCCCTCGTCGAGCAGCTCGCCGAGCGCGCCGACGGACTCGGCGTAGGGGACCGCCGGGTCCGGGCGGTGGAACTGGTACAGACCGATCGCCTCGACACCGAGACGCTTGGCCGAGGCCTTCGCCGCCTGCTTCAGGTACTCCGGGTGGCCGTTCTGCGCCCACGCGCCGGCTTCCGGACGCAGGTGTCCGCCCTTCGTCGCGATGAGGATCGACTCGATGTCGCCGTGGAACTCCCGCACGGCCCGCGCGATCAGCTCCTCGTTGTGCCCCACTTCGTCGTGGGCGGCCAGGTGGTACGCGTCCGCTGTGTCGATGAGCGTGACGCCGTTCTCGAGCGCCGCGTGGATGGTCGCGATGGACTGTCGTTCGTCGGGTCGGCCCTCGATCGACATGGGCATCCCGCCCAGACCGATGGCACTGACCGACACGTCTCCGATGACTCGTTGCTTCATCGACCCAGCATGTGCCCGACGCGCATGCCCACGCCCAGGGTGCGTCTTGCAGTGGTGGTGACCAGCCGCCGGCCGGGAGGCCCGTGGCAGCCCCGCCCCGCGCCTCCCGTCCGCCGTCCGGTCCCGCCCACCGCACCCACGTCGCCTCGTCCTGCGCCGGTCGTCAGCGCCGCGCCCAACTCGGCGCGTGCTCCGGCAGTGGGCCGAACGCGATGCCCCGCGCGTACAGGCCCCGCGACGGCGGCACGTACCGGGCGAGCAGCACGGGCAGCAGTGGTGGCCCGTCCTGCAGGCGCCCCGCGAACGCCCGCTCGAAGACCGCGCGGTGCAGCACGGCCTGCGCCGACTGGACGATCACGGCTGGCGGCCTCCGACGGCGTTGCACTGCGGCCAGGGCACTGTCCAGCCCTGCACCGCGGAGCCCGCGCCGCAGCGACGGCACCAGGATCGCGGCCGTCGCCACGGCGTCCTGCACCGCCAGGTTGATACCGACGCCTCCGGCCGGTGACATCGCGTGCGCCGCGTCGCCGATGCACAGCAGCCCGGGCCGCCACCACCGCCGCAACCGGTCCATCCGGACGTCGAGCACGTGCACGTCGTCCATCGAGGCGATCGTGTCCACCCGGTCCGCGAAGTCCGGACGCAGTCGGGCAACCCGAGCACGGAAGGCGTCGATGCCCTCGGCCCGCAGTACCGCGTCCGAGCCCTTCGGGGCGAAGTACGCGACCTGGTGGTAGTCGGGCCGTGGGAAGCTCAGCAGCACGTCTCGGTCGGAGAACGCCGGCGTCAGGGCGCTCGCCGCATCACCCGACCGCCGAGGGAGCCGGAACCACCAGGTGTCGAACGGCACCCGGAACGCGCGCGGCACGAGTCCCGCCGCACGGCGCAGGACCGAGTTCCGTCCGTCGCAGGCGATCACGACGTCGGCACGGAGCTCCTCGGGTTCGCCGCTGCCGTCGCGCGGGCGGAGGTGGACCCCGGTGACGACGCCGTTCTCCGCGATGAGCCCGGTGGCCGCCAGGCCCATCGCGATGTCGAACGACGGCTCGTGCCGGGCAGCGGTCACGAGCAGGTCCAGCAGGTCCCACTGCGGCACCATCGCCACGTGGTCGTACGGGGGCGCGAGTCGCGAGAAGTCGCCGAGCAGCAACCGCGACCCGTCCGGCATCGGCAGTGAGAAGTCGTCCAGACGTGACTGCGGCAGGGCCCGGAAGCGCTCGCCGAGTCCGAGCTCGTCGAGCAACCGGATGGTCGAGGCGTGCACGGTGTCGCCGCGGAAGTCCCGGTTGAAGTCGTCGTGCTGTTCGACGACGCGCACCGCGATGCCCGCCCGCGCGAGCAGCAGACCGAGGACGACCCCGGCGGGGCCACCACCGACCACCGCGACCGTCGTCCGCGACACCGTCACCATGCCCTGGACGGTACGCCGTGCCGGACGGGAGGCCCGTTGCCGCGTCCGCCACGGGCCTCCCGTCCGTCGCCCCGTCGCCTCTGCCCACGCGATGCGACGCGCTGCGACATCGTCGACGTCGGACGACGTCGAGGATGTCGCAGCTGCGCGCGCGGAACTGGCGGCAGGCGCAACGAACGACGAACTCGTAGTCGTACGACGTCGATGGTGTCGTTCGGAGTCGGTCCGGCAGGACCAGCGCGGTGCGCGCCAGAGCTAGGCGCTCGCGGACACCGACGAACCGGCGGACTCGCCGTCGGCCGCGTTCGCGAAGACGACCCCGCCCCACGCGATCACGCCGATCGCGAGCACGAAGCCGATCGCGGCGATCCACCACGACGACTTCCGGCGGATCCACGCACCGATCGCGAGCACGATCGTGGCGACACCGATCACGAACGCGCCACCGACCGCGATGGCCGTGCCGCCGATGTAGCCGCCCGGCGAGCACCCGGCCGAGGCATCGCACGTCGCCGTCGCCGAGATGACCGCGATGATGCCGACCACGGCGGTCACGATCGTCATGACCGCACCGAAGGCGAGCAGCAGCACCGTCGAGATCCGGTCGGCGAGCTTCGCGGGCGGGAACAGGGTGGTGCCCCCGCGCTCCCAGGCGCCGCGCTGCGGGTCCTGGGGGCCGGGCGAGGACTGCGGCGGACCGCCGGGGACGTTGGACCAGGTCATGGGAGCAGTCCTACCGCGCTTCCACGCCGAACGCCTGTGCGAGCCGCTGGATCTTCTGGGCCCGACCCAGGCGCGGCAGGTCGGATCCGTCGCGGATGACCTTGCCGCGGGCCTCGAAGTCGTCGAGGAAGTCCTGCGCCCAGGCGACGTCGGTCGGTGTGGGGGAGATGACCTCGTTGATGACGGGCAACTGCTCGGTGTCCAGGCAGAGCTTGCCGGTCAGGCCGAGGGAGACCGCGACCTGCGACTGCTCGCGCAGGATCGGGTGCGACGACCCGACGGTCGGGCCGTCGATCGGGCCGGGCAGGTCGCCGACGCGCGAGGCGACGACGAGCTTCGACCGCGGGTACGCCATCGCCAGGGTGTCGGCGCTCGTGCCGGTGTCCCGCCGGTAGTCGCCGGAGCCGAACGCCAGGCGGAACGCGCCCTGGGCCCTGGCGATCGAGACGGACTCCTCGATGCCGAGTGCCGACTCGACGAGGGCGATCACCGGGGTCTGGCCGCCGAGTCGGTGCCACGTGTCGGTGACCTGGGCCGGGGACTCGGTCTTCGCCAGCATCACGCCCTGCAGTCCGGGCAGACCGCGGAGCTCCTCGACGTCGTCGGCCCAGAAGTCGGTCGTGACGTCGTTGATCCGGACCCAGGCCTCGCCGCCACCGGCCAGCCACGCGGCGACGCCCTGGCGGGCCGACGGTTTGGCGGCGGGGTCGACGGCGTCCTCGATGTCCAGGATGATCTGGTCGGCGCGGGACCGCTGCGACGTCTCGAACCGGTCGGTCGCGGTACCGGAGACGAGCAGCCACGAGCGGGAGATCTCGGCGGGGACCGATCGACGCCGGTTCGGCGTGGGGGCGGACGGGGCGGTGCGGTCGTCGATGGCCATGTCCCGTTGGTACCACATCGGACGTGCCGGGCGTCCCATCAGCAGTGCGACGCGGCCGGTCCGACGTGCACCGCGGGCCGTCCGGCGGGTGCCGCATCGGCCGGAAACCCCGAAACCTCGGTTCATTGCCAGAGAGGGCGCGCGTTCCCGCCTACAGTGTCGGATGTGTGGCGAGCGGACAGGGCAACCGACGGTGAGGACGACGTGAACGACGACGTCCCCGTCGAGGGTGCCCACGAGCGCCCCGACGACGAACGAGACGACCGCGATCAGCGAGACGACCGAGACGAGCAGCAGGACGTGGACGAGGACCGGATCGACGACGAGCCGGACCGCACGCTCCGCCCGGAACTGCAGCTGACGAGCCCGCAGGCGATCAGCTTGGGCGATCCCCGGCTGCAGGCGGGCAACGCGGCGGAGCCGACGTGGGACGGCTGGCGCGGCCAGCTCACCGGCGTCGGCGGCACCAGCCCGCTCACCCACTTCAGCGACCACCCCCGCGCGCGCATCGAGCTGTCGACGACGCACCCGGGCGGCCTCGCCCAGTTCATCACCGGCAAGACCACCCTGCTGTCCAGCCTGATCCGCGACGAGGTGGCGCTCCGTGCGGCCCGCGTCGCCGCCGGACAGGTCGAGGCGAAGGGCACCGAGCTCGCCACCGTGCGCGGGATCGACGCCGTCAAGCTCGGCATCGGCATGGCCGACTGGAAGCACGGCGACGAGCAGTTCCGCGGCCCGGTGCTCCTCCGCCCGCTGGCGATCCGCCGCCACGGCCGAGACTTCGAGGTCCGGCTCCTCGGTGAACCCGTCCTCAACCCGGGTCTCGCGGACGCCCTGCACGAGCAGTTCGGCGTCATCCTCGACGCACAGTCCTTCGTGGCGCTCGCGCAGCAGGACGGCTCGTTCACGCCGAACCCCGTCATCGACCGCCTGCGTGGCCTGACCGCGCACATCCCCGGCTTCTCCGTGCACGCCCGGCTCGTGGTCTCCACGTTCGCCGAGGTCGCGACCGGCATGGTCGAGGACACCGGCGACCTGTCCCACCCCGTGCTCGACGCCCTGGCCGGCAACCCGAGCGCCAAGTGGCAGGTCGAGCAGTCGTACCACCCGGTGGAGCAGACTCCGTCGGACGAGCGCAGCCCGGAGACCGACACGCTGCTGCTCGACGCCGACGACGAGCAGGAGAACGTGATCGCGCAGATCGCGGCCGGCAACTCCATCGTCGTGAAGACCCTGCCCGGCACCGGTGGCACCCAGACCATCGTGAACGCCCTGGGCGGCCTGGTCGCCGCGAACAAGCGCGTCCTCGTGGTGAGCCCGCGCCGCGCGACCCTGCGGGGCATCGCGGCACGCTTCGGCGAGGTCCAGCTGCCCGGCGTCGCGGTCACACCCGCGACCCTGCGCCGTGACGTCGTCCGAGCGATCGCCCGCAACGAGAAGGCGGCCCGTCCGAACCTGCGCGAGGTCGACGACGCCCTGGTCCGGCTCCGCAAGGTCCTGAAGGACTACCGCGGCTCGCTCACCCGCAAGGACGCCGACTTCGGCGTCTCGGTGCTCGACTGCCTGGTCGAGCTGTCGCGCCTGTCGCTGCTGCCGGTCCCGCCGTCGACGACCGCGCGTCTGTCGAAGCAGTCCGTGGCGTCCATGGTCGAGGGGCGCTCCCGCGTCGCCGAGACGATGGTCAGCGCGGCGAACCTCGGCGAGTTCCGCTACGGCCCCGACGACTCGCCCTGGTACGGCGCGAAGTTCTCCACCAGCGACGGCGCCCAGCGTGCCCACCGCATCGCGAAGGACCTCGACGCCGACGGCCTGCCGTCCCTGCTCCGCCGTGCGCACGACCTGGTCGCCACGACGCACATGCGGCAGTTCACGACGATCAACGAGCTCGGCATCTACCTGCGCCTGCTCACCGAGATCCGTGACACGCTCGACCGCTTCCTGCCGGTGGTCTTCGACCGCTCGGTGTCCGAGCTCGTCGCGGCCACCGCCCCGCGCGGCGAGGGTGCTCCGATGTCGTCGACCAACCGTCGCCGGCTGAAGAAGCTCGCCCGTGAGTACGTGCGTCCCGGCGTGCACGTGTCCGACCTGCACGAGGCCCTGACCCGGGTGCAGCAGCAGCGCGTCCTGTGGCAGCGCTACGTCGCCGCCGGCGTGAACCCCGAGGTGCCCACGGGCATCGCGGACGTGCAGGTGCTGTTCTCGAACGTCGCCGAGGATCTCGCGCGCCTGGACGAGCCGCTCGGCCGGACCGAGCGCGACCGGCAGCTCGCGAACACCCCGGTCGACCAGCTCGTCCCCACCATCGCCGAGCTCGCGGCCGAGTCCGACGTCCTGCACAACCTGCAGGAGCGCACCGAGCTCATGCAGACGCTGCGTGACCTGCAGCTCGAACCGCTCATCACCGATCTGGCGAACCGGCACGTGCCCGACCTGCAGGTGCCGGCTGAACTCGAGCTCGCCTGGTGGCAGTCCGCGCTCGAGACGATGCTCGAGTCCGACCGGGCCCTGCTCGGCGCGAACACCGACATGCTCGACCGGGTCGAAGCCGACTTCCGACTCGTCGACGACGCCCACGCGGCCGGGGTCTCCCAGGGCCTGGCGTGGCAGCTCGCCGAGAACTGGAAGGTCGGACTCGTCGACTGGCCGGAAGAGGCCACGGCGCTGAAGACCCAACTGCGCGAGGGTGCGATCACCTCGCGCCTGCTGCAGGACTCGGCACCGCACCTGTCCCGGTCGATCGCGCCCGTCTGGCTCGCGAGCCCGTACGAGGTGTCGCAGATCGCCGACACGATGCCGTTCGACACCGTGATCCTGGTCGACGCCGGCGCGGTGACGATCGCCGAGACCGTCGGAGCCGTCCGCCGCGCACGTCAGACCGTCGTGTTCGGTGACCCCGTCACGCAGACGCCGTCGCCGTTCCGCATCGCCGTCGACCCGGAGCACCGCACCCTGCAGGTCGACGAGGGCACGCTCGACGCGTTCCACGCCGACTCCGCGCTGGCGAAGCTGTCGACGCTGCTGCCGACCCTGTCCCTGTCGCGCTCGTACCGCGCCGGCGGCGAGGACCTGGCCGAGCTCGTGAACCGTCGCTTCTACGGCGGCAAGATCGAGTCGCTGCCGTGGGCCGGTTCGTTCCTCGGCCACGGTTCGATCGCACTCGACTACGTCAGCGACGGCAAGGCCGTGCCGGACCCCGAGTCCGGTGCCGTCGAGAGCGTCGACGCCGAGGTGGACCGCGTGGTCCGGCTCGTCATCGACCACGCCCGCACCCGGCCGACCGAGTCGCTCATGGTCATCACCGCCTCGGCGAAGCACGCCGTGCGCGTCGAGCAGGCCGTGCTGACGGCGGCGCAGGGCCACAAGGACCTGACCGAGTTCGTGATCGGCGACCGTGCCGAGCCGTTCATCGTCGCGACCCTCGAGCAGTCGGTCGCGCAGAGCCGTGACCGCGTCGTGTTCTCGATCGGCTACGGCCGCACCCCGCACGGCCGCGTGCTGCGCGACTTCGGCCCGCTCGGCAAGCCCGGAGGCGAGCGGCTGCTCGCGGTCGCGATGACCCGTGCGCGCCGTTCGATGGTCATCGTCACGTGCTTCCAGCCCTCTGACATCGAGGCCGAGCGGATGGGCCACGGCACCGTCGCCCTCGCCGAGATCCTGGCCGAGGTCCGTGCTCGTACCACCGCCGAGTACGTGCCGGACGACTCCGACCCGCTGCTCGTCGACCTGGCGCGACGCCTCGAGATGCGCGGCATCCCGGTCGCGCTCGGCCACCGCGGCAAGCTCGGCCTGGTGGCTGCGCACGGTGGCGTGTGCGTCACGATCGAGACCGACGCGTCGCTGGTCAGGGGGTCGCTCCGCGAGTCCCTGCGTCTGCGCCCCGAGGTCCTGCGCCGACTCGGCTGGCACTACGTCCGCGTGCACGCGTTCCAGCTGTTCTCCGACCCGGACCGCGTCGCGAACACCGTCGCCGCCGTGCTCGGTGTCGACCGTGGTGCCACGCAGGAGATCTCGATCCCGCCGATCCCCGCGCGCCGATGACCGACCGGCCGAGTCGGCGGGCCTCCCGGCCTGCCGGTCCGGTCACGCCGGAGACGGACCAGCTGGTGGGCACGTGGACGCGAGCCGACGACGCGTCGTCAGCCGCGCCTCCCGTCCGTCCAGCGTCTGACGGAGGCGACTCGGACGACCGGTCGGGAGACCCGGTGCGGCGCCGCAGACGCGTCACCACCCAGCCGGTGGCGGGCTACGACCCGGCGCCGCCACCGGAACCGGCGCGACACCGCGACGGTGAGAACGACGACCAGCTCCGGCGCGACGTCCCGCCACACTGGTAACAGGTAGCCTGGCTGCGATGACTGAGACCGTGCGCCAGCGCCCCGACTGGCAGACCTGGCCGAACCTGATCACCCTGTTCCGGTTCGTGCTGATCCCGGTCTTCATCGGCCTGGTCGTCGCCGGTCACCCCGGGTGGGCGCTCGTCTCGCTCGTGGTGCTCGGGGTGAGCGACTGGGCGGACGGCTTCATCGCGCGGAAGTTCGACCAGACCTCGAAGCTCGGCAAGTCGCTCGACCCGATCGCCGACCGCCTGGCCATCATCGCGATCGTGCTGTCGCTGGTGCTGACCGGGCTGTTGCCGTGGTGGGTCGTCGCCGTCGTCGTGCTGGTCGACCTGGTGCTCGTCGTGCTCTCGAGCGTGCTGTTCCGCGGCAACCCGGACCTCGACGTCACGTGGACGGGCAAGATCCGTTCCGCGCTGCTCTTCGTCGGGTTGCCGGTGCTGCTGTTCTCGGCCGTGCACGCCGTCGACGAGAACGCGCCGTGGGTCCGTGTCGTCGCGCTCGTGCTCGTGTACCTCGGCACCGCGGGCCACGTCCTCGCCGGTGTCCAGTACGCCGTCGCGATGTTCGCCAAGCGCCGCCGCGTCACCGCCTGACGCTCCCACCCCCGCAACGAAACCAGGTTCCGGACACAGCACCGCGGATCTCCGTGGTGTCGTGTCCGGAACCTGGTTCCGGGTCGCGCTAGAGCTTCGTCGAGCCGCCGATACCGGGGCCCTCGGGGGCGTCGCTCGGCGCGATGTGGGCGCCGGTCCCGGTGCTCGTCGAGACACCGTTCTGGGAGCGGAGCAGGTCGCGGATCTCGAGCAGCACCTCGACGTCGGTCGGGGGCACGTCCTGCGGGGTCTGCTCCTCGTCGTTCTTGACGCGCTCGAACGCCACCTTCTTCAGGTGGTTGACCGGCACGACGAGGGCGAAGTACACGACCGCGGCGACGATGACGAAGTTGATGACCGCGCCGATGATCGCGCCGAACAGGATCTTCGCGCTGCCGCCGGAGACCGTCGGGATGGACCAGACGAGCGCTTTGTCCAGGCTCGAGGCGTTGAAGACCGCACCGATCAGGGGGTTGATGAGCGAACTGACGATCGCCGTGACGATCGCGGTGAACGCGGCACCGATGACGACTGCGACGGCCAGGTCGATGACGTTGCCGCGGAGCAGGAACTCCTTGAAGCCCTTCACGGGACTCCTTCCGGTCGAGGACAGTCGCCGGTCGGCGACTCCATCAACCTATCGGCGAGGAGTCCTCGTGGTCACGACGCGCTGGGCTTCGGCGTGCTCGGCTTCGACTCGGTCTTCGCCGGGGTGGCCTTCGTCTCCGACTTCGCCGGCGTGCTCGACGAGCCCTCGGACTTCGGCGCCGGACGCGAGTCGGTGCGGTAGAAGCCGCCACCGTTGAAGGTCACGCCGACGGGGGAGAACACCTTGCGCAGGACGCCGCCGCACACCGGGCACTCGCTCAGGGTGGCGTCGGAGAACGACTGCTTGATGTCGAACGCGTTGTCGCACTCGGTGCAACGGTACGAGTAAGTGGGCACGTCAGCTCCGGAACGTGATGATGCGTGACGGCGTGATGATGCCGTCGACGGGTTCGTCGTGGGGTTCGCGCGGGACCTCGTCGAGGTACTCCGCGTCGAAGATCACAGCATAGACGGGCGGGCGCTTCGCCATGGACCCGAGGGTCTTGTCGTAGTAGCCGCGGCCCCAGCCCATCCGGACGCCGTCGTGTCCGACCGCCGCCGCGGGGGCCAGGATCGCGTCGACGTCGTTGATGGCGATCGGGGACAGGACCTCGCCGACGACCTCCGGCATGCCGAAGATCCCCTCGGTCTCGCTCTCACCGTCGCCGACGGCCCAGTCGAGCAGGCCGTCCTCGCGGGTGACCGGCAGCAGCACCCGGATGTCGTGCGCGAACGCCCAGTTCAGGAACGGGCGGACGTTGGGCTCGTCGGACGCCGACAGGTAGAGCGCGAGCGAGGTGACCTGGCGCTCCTCGGCGAAGCGCTGCAGGGTCGCGGTGAGCGCCGCGCTGTCCGCGTCGCGTTCGGTCGTGGTCCGGGTGCGCCGCCGCTGCCGGAGTTCGGCTCGCAGGGCGCGCTTCTCGTTCCCGAGATCGGCGATCATGCGCAGGAGTCTACCGAGGGCGCCCGTTGCGGCTTCCCGCCGGGAAACGCGCTGATGCCGTGTCCCCTGTAGCGATGACATGCCCCGGAAACCCGGATCGGATACGGTCTGGGGCATGGGCTTCCAGATTTCCAAGGCGGTGATCCCAGCGGCAGGGCTGGGCACTCGCTTCCTCCCCGCGACCAAGGCGATGCCGAAGGAGATGCTCCCCGTCGTCGACAAGCCAGCCATCCAGTACGTGGTGGAAGAGGCCGTCGGCGCAGGACTCACTGACGTCCTGATGATCACGGGCCGCAACAAGAACGCGCTCGAGAACCACTTCGACCACGTGTCCGAGCTCGAGGAGACCCTCAAGAAGAAGGGCGACCACGAGAAGCTGCAGAAGGTCAACCAGTCGACGGACCTCGCCGACATGCACTACGTGCGCCAGGGTGACCCGCTCGGCCTCGGCCACGCGGTGCTCCGCGCCAAGATGCACGTCGGCCGCGAGCCGTTCGCCGTGCTCCTCGGCGACGACATCATCGACGCCCGTGACCCGTTGCTCAAGCGCATGATCGAGGTCCAGGGCGAGAAGAACGCCACGATCGTGGCCCTCCTCGAGGTCCCCGAGTCGCAGACCCACCTGTACGGCATCGCCACGGTCGAGCCGACCGACACCGACGACGTCGTGAAGATCACCGGGCTCGTCGAGAAGCCCCCGCAGGGCGAGGCGCCCTCGAACCTGGCCATCATCGGCCGCTACGTCATCCGCCCCGAGGTCTTCGACGTCCTCGAGAAGCAGGAGCCGGGCAAGGGCGGCGAGATCCAGCTCACCGACGCGCTCATGAAGATGGCGAGCGCCGAAGAGTGGACCGGCGGCGTGTACGGCGTCGTGTTCCGTGGACGCCGGTACGACACCGGTGACAAACTCGACTACATCAAGGCGATCGTGCAGCTCGCCTCGGACCGCGAAGACCTCGGCCCCGACCTCAAGTCGTGGCTGAAGGAGTTCAACGCGGGCGAATGAGTCGGCCATCCCGCCCGGGACCGTGCACACGGACCCGGGCGGGACACCCCGTCCCGCACAGCGGCGGGATCCCGGAGGAAGCAAGCGATGACGACGATCCCGACCCTGTCCCACGGGCGGGTCACCATCCGGCCCCTCCGGCTCCGTGACACGCGCGACCTCGACCTCGCGCTCGCCTCCAACCGGTCGTGGCTCCGCACCTGGGAGGCCACGAACCCCTCAGGACACGTCTCCACCGACGTCCGTGGCAGCATCCGCGCGCTCCAGGCCAACGCCCGCGCGGGACTCGGACTGCCGTTCGCGATGGAGCTCGACGGCCGCTTCGTCGGGCAGCTCAACGTCTCCGGGATCACCTACGGATCCCTGGCCAGCGCCTCGATCGGTTACTGGGTCGTCGAGGGCGCGGCTGGCCACAACGTGACGCCGATCTCGGTCGCCCTCGCCGTCGACCACTGCTTCCGTGCGGTCGGAGTGCACCGCATCGAGATCTGCATCCGGCCCGAGAACGCCCCGAGTCTGCGCGTCGTCGAGAAGCTCGGGTTCCGGTACGAGGGCCTCCGTCGCCGGTACATCCACATCAACGGGGACTGGCGCGACCACTTCTGCTTCGCGCTCGTCGCCGAAGAGGTCCGCGAGGGCGTCCTCGAGCGCTGGGTCCGCGGCCAGGTCCCGCCCGGACTCGGTGCCGTCCCGCTCGCCGCTCGTGACGAAGCGGCGCTGCCCATCAACACCACGCCGCGCCGGTAGATTCCGCCGCGACACGCGCAACACGCGTTCCCCAATCACGCGACGGGGATACGCCCGCCCCTACCGTGTCCCCATGGCAGGAATCGGCTCGTGGGGTGGCGGCATCGTCCTGCTCGTCGCAGCCGTCCTCTGGCTCGTCTACCTGATGCCGTCCTGGGCCGCCCGGCGCCAGTACCTCGCCACCGAGCGGAACGCGATCCGCCTGCAGCAGACCCTCCGCATCCTCGCGCAGACCGCCGAGCTGCCTGATGAAGTCCGCGTCGAACTGAACGCGAAGTCCCTCGCCGAGGCGCAACGCGTCGCCCGGTCCGAAGAGGCCAAGCGCACCGCCATCGTCCGAGCCCACGAGGCCGCACGGCAGCGGGAGATCACCCGTCGGCTCGCCGAGCAGGCCCCCGCCCTCGAGCGCGCCTCGTCGGTTCCCGCCCTGACCGCGATGCGCATGCGTCGCTCCCGGCTCGGAGCGACCCTCTTCGGCACGCTCGGCATCATCGTCGCGCTCGTGGTCTTCGTCGTGGCTCCCGCGCTCTGGCTCCTCGGTGTCGCCGGGCTCCTCGCCGCGGGTGGGTCCGCAGCGGTCCTGGCCCAGCTGCACCAGGTGGCGACGGCGCGGAAGACCCGTGTCGCGGCGTCGGAGGCGGGGTCGACACGGGCCTCCCGGCCGGCGACCGCGTGGACGGACCCGGCGCCGCCGCTGTCGACCGAGCAGTCCGCGGAGCCCGCGGAGGACCGCAGCTGGACCCCGAACCGGGTGCCGAAACCCCTGTACGTCGAGCGTCCGACCGCTCCTGCTGCGTCGCCGGAGTCGTCTGCCGAGCTCGCTGCGCGACTCAAGGAGCGGGTCGCCGCGGCCAAGGCCGAGGCCGAGGCGGAAGCCGCTGCCATCCGCGCCGGCGAGGCCGACCCGTCACTCGCCCGGGTGTCACGCATGCGCCCCGAGCTCGAGGACGCTGCCGCGTCACTGTCCGCCCACGACCAGGGACGTCTCGCCGAGCGGCTGGGCCTGCGGGCACCTGCCGTGCCCGAGCTCGTCACCGAGGAGTCGAACGGTTCGTCCGCTCCGTCAGGTCCGCCGGCGCCGCCGAGCAAGTGGGCCGGCATGGGGGTCCTCGACGACGATGCGTACCAGCAGGCCGACCTCGACGCGATCATGCGGCGGCGTCGCGCGGTCTGAGGCGCGGCTCGCCCGACCGGCCTCCTGCGATTTCGGATCGGCCGATCGGTGGTGCTAGTGTGATCGAGCACTTGGGGCTATGGCGCAGTTGGTAGCGCGTCTCGTTCGCAATGAGAAGGTCAGGGGTTCGAATCCCCTTAGCTCCACCAAGAGCAGAACGGCCCGGAACCGACAGGTTCCGGGCCGTTCTGCTGTCTCCACATGCCTGCGCAGCTGTGCCGTTGTGCACAGTTCACGAACCGGGGTGGTGTGTTGTTGACCGCATCGTCCTAGACTCCCGGTGCGCCGGAGGGGCGCGGCAGGCCCGCAACGGGCCCGATCAGGGGGAGAGCATGAACCGTCTCAATCGTCTCGTCGCGACCATCGCGACCGCCGTCGTGGTGGCCGCGGGCATCGCGGTCGCCGGACCGGCGTCGGGCGCCTCTGCCGCCGTCACACCGCTGGGCGTCGACATCTCCTGGCCGCAGTGCGGCAGCCAGGTCCCGACCGACCAGGCGTTCGGCATCGTCGGCGTCAATGGGTCGCTCGGCGACCAAACGAACCGGTGCCTCGCCGAACAGCTCGACTGGGCCGCGCAGTCCGTCGGTGGATCGACGCAGCCGAAGACGCAGCTGTACGTCCTGTTCGCCAACCCTGGTTTGAAGGCAAAGGTCTGGCCGACCTCGAACCGCTACATGAACACCGTGCCCACCAACCCGTTCGGCAAGTGCGTGACGAAGGGCGGGAAGAAGCAGGTCACCCTGGCGTGCTCCTTCATGTACGGCTACGCGCGTGGGTACGACGACGTCCAGAGCCGCGGCGTCGCGAACCCGTCCGCGTACCGCTGGTGGCTCGACGTCGAGGAGGGCCTGTCGTTCCAGCGCGACACCGCCCAGAACCGTGCGGCGATGCAGGGCATGATCGTCGGGCTCAAGACGGCCGGTGTGAAGCGGATCGGCCTCTACTCGACCACTTCGCAGTGGAAGACCATCGCCGGGACGGTCAAGTCGAACAGCCCGCTGTACGGCCGCTCGAACTGGATCGCTCTCGGCAAGAGCACGGTCACCAAGGCGCGGAAGGCCTGCTCCGGCACCCCGCTGCCCGGCGGCACGATCGCGATGGTCCAGGTCGAGGTGGCCTACGGGTCCGGGACGATCGACCGCGACGTCTCCTGCACGTAGCCGAACGCGCGGTCCGCGACGATCCACGAGACGTTCGTCGCGTGGATCGTCGCGAAGGGCGTGTGCGGTGACCACCTGACGGACGGGAGGCCCGGTGCCAGCTGGCTCCGGGCCTCCCGTCTGCAGCCGGGGCGCGTCCACCGCGCGCCGGCGCGCCAGCTCGTCAGCTCGCGAAGCTGTCCGTCAGGACGCCGGCCTGCGTGAAGGTGGCGTGGATGGCGTTCGCGGCCTCCTCGAACGCACGGTTCCCGCGGGAGATGCCGATCGCACCGCCCTTGAGCGCGGACTTGCCCGAGCCGCGCAGCAGTCGCGCGACGGTGCGGCCGTCGGGCGTGACCATGATCTGCACGTCGAGCCGGGTGTGGAAGGTCCGGTCGTTCGCCAGGCCGCCGATGAGCAGGGTGAGGCCCATGCTGCCGCGGGTCGCACGGAGCGCTCCCTGGTCGGCGTCGTCCACGGCGTAGCCCTGGCGGGAGAGCGCGTCGCGGACCTGCGCGCGTGCGGTCTCGGGGTCGGTGGCGACGAAGAAGTCGTGGCTCTCGGGCATGGTCTGCTGATCCTCTCGAACGCGTCCGTCCGGACACGGAGGACACTCGTCCCCCGCACATGATCATGCCGTGTCGGAACGTCAGGTGCGTCGCTTACGCTGGCTGTGTCATGACTGCTTCGATGAACCGCCGCGCACTCCTGTCCCTCGCCGGTGTCGCCGGGATCGGGCTCGCTGTCGCCGCGTGCTCGTCCGGCAAGGACAGCAGCGGCAAGGGCGGCAACGGCAACGACGGCGGCAGCAAGGGTGGCAGCGACACGACAGGTGGCGACAAGGCCACTGGCAGCGAGACCACGGCCAAGCCCGTCGCCAAGTCCCTGACCCCGGTGCAGGTCCCGCTCGTCGGCGGCATCACGGTCACCATCGCGGGGACCGGGCTCGCAGCGGTCAAGGGCGTCACGGTCGGCGGGGTCGCCGCCAGGGATGTCACGGCCACGGCGTCGAAGGTGACCTTCACGGCTCCGCACCAGGCGATGTACGCCGCGGGTGACGCCGCCGTCGCGCTCTTCACCGAGACGATCGAGCCGAGCCCGTCCGCCAACCAGTCGTCTGACGGCAACGGCAGTGCCGCGAACGACGGCCAGACCGGTGCGACGCAGGACTCCGCGACGGCGACGCCGACCCCCACGGCTGCACCGGTGCCCGACGCGTCCACCGCGGTGGCGACGTCGACGGTGGCCTACGCAGCGCTGACCGACGTCGACCGGCAGCTCCAGTACGCGATGGCGCACTGGAAGGACTACAACCTGTCCGAGTACGGCACCATGAACCCGATCGGCGGCGACTGCGCGAACTACGTCAGCCAGACGCTCATCGCTCGCGGCTGGGAGCAGCGCTCCGACTGGTACAACCGGGCCGCCGGCGCCGAGCACAGTGCCACGTGGACCTACTGCCCGACGATGGACCCGTGGCTCGAGACGAACGCTGCGGAGTTCGGGCTGACCCGGCGCACCTCGGACGAGCGCGACAAGGTGAAGGTCGGCGACATCGTGTTCTACGACTGGAACGCGAACGGTTCGCCGGACCACACCACCATCGTGTCCGAGGTCTTCACCGAGTCCGACGGCACGATCCGCATCAAGTCGGCGAGCCACAACCAGGACGGCCCGTACCGCGACCTCGACGAGATGATCACGGTGCAGCACCCGGGCGGGACGGCCTGGTTCCACACGTTCGACGCGTAGGCCGACTGGCGGGCAGGCATCGGCCTGCCGCTCAGGGGTAGCCGAGGAACCAGAGCAGCACGATCGCCACGGGCTGCAGGCACACCCCGACGACGAGCCACGTCACAGCCCGCCGCCGCGTCCGGACGAACACGTCCGACCCGAGCAACGGCGCCATCGGCATGAGCAGCCGCGGCAACGACTGCTGCGGCAGGAACACCGCCACCAGGTACAACCCGTACGACGCCGTGAACGCGAGCACCTCGGTGCCGAGCGCACGGGTGCTCCGTCGGGTGAAGAACCACACCGCACCGCCGAGCACCGCCACCACGAGCACGATGCCGAGGGGCCCGAGCCACGTCGAGGCCATCGTGAACCACGGCGTCAGCGGGGCGAAGTGCTGTCGCCCGACGAACCCCACCCACCACGACAGTTCGGTGTCCAGGTACGCGTTCGGCCGCCCGGTCACCGCCGAGGCGATCACCGGCCACGCCAGACCCGCCGCCGCGACGACGAGGCCGGAGACCACGATCGCGGCGCGGTCACGCCACGGGAACACCTCGGCAGGTCGAGCAGATCGGCGGGACCCGACCCACCGCACGACCAGGTGCACCGCCAGCGCCACGGCCAGCGCGAGCACCCCCGGCTTCGTGAACGCGGCAACCACGCCGAGCGGCGCGATCAGCCAGTACCGCCGCCGCACCAAGGCGAGCAGTGCGCCGAACAGCAGCACGAGCAGCAGGCTCTCGGCGTACGCGACCTGCAGCAGGAACCCGGTCGGCGCGAAGGCGAACAGTGCGGTCGCCCAGCGTGCACGGTGCGAGCAGCCCACCGCGAGCACCAGCCGGTACAGCAGCACGCAGGCGCAGGCTCCCGCGATCGTCGCGACGAGCACGCCCGCGACCCAGAACGACGCACCCGTCAGCGTCATGACGGCCCGCACGATCGCGGGGAACACGGGCAGGAACGCCCAGGCGTTCGGCAGCACGTGACCCGCATCGTCGAGGGGGAGCGTGGCCGGGTAGCCGTGCTCAGCGATGGTCCGGTAGAACGAGGCGTCCCACGATCCGGAGAACGTGAAGAACGACGGGTCCTGCCGGTACGACGCGAACGTCCAGTCGTTCGCCGTCGCCAGTACGTACGTCGTCGCGAGCAGCAGTGTGCTCAGCAGCCGCGAGGCCGCCCAGATGAGCAGGGGTGCGGTCCACGTGCTACGGGGTCCGGTCAGCAGGCTGCGTACCCCCGACCGGGAGGCCCGGCTCGTCTCCGCCACGCTCGTCACCCGCCCGATCCTCCCAGACCAGGGCGCGTGCCCGCTCCGGCGGGCGGCCCCCGCCGTGCGCCGGGCCGCGCGCCGACCTGCCCATCGGGTGAGCAGAAGACGTCGGGTCCATCTGCGGGACCCGACGTCTTCTGCTCAGTGGGGCCGGGCCTCCCGGCTAGCGACCGGTGACCGCCAGGCGGATCTGCTCGATCGGCACCTTGGGGGAGCGGTCGGCGTTCAGCAGGCCGTTCGTCTCCTGCATGGTGTCGGTCAGCTGCGTGTAGCAGGAGCCGGCCAGGAACGAGCTCGCCCGGATCGCGTCGTACAGCGCCGTGATGCGGGTGACCCAGTCGTCGCCGTCGCTGGCCGAGGTGTAGCCCCAGCCGTCCTCGCGCTGGACACCCGGCTGGTAGTTCACGCCACCGAACTCGGTGAGCATCACCGGCTGGCCGAGGTCCTGCGCGCCGCCCACGAGCACCCAGCGGTCCGACGGGCCGAAGTGCGTGAACAGCGCCGTGCGGGCGGCATCGTCGGCGTAGGTGCGGGCGAGTGCGTCGCCGGCACCTTCGTAGTCGTGGATCGTGACGATGTCGGAGTTGGTGTGCTCCCACCCGTCGTTCGAGATCACCGGACGGGTCGGGTCGATCGCCCGCGTGACGTCGGCGAGTGCCCGGGCGTATGCCTGCTGCGCCGGGTCGGTGCTGATGTGCTGCACGCCCCAGCTCTCGTTCGCGGGGACCCAGGTGACGATCGACGGGTGCGAGGCGTCACGCTCGACGGCGTCCATCCACTCGCGCATCAGGCGCTGCACGGCTCGGGGCGAGAACGCGTAGGCACCGGGGGCCTCGCCCCAGACCAGGATGCCGAGCCGGTCCGCCCAGTACAGGAACCGGGGGTCCTCGATCTTCTGGTGGTTGCGTGCGGCGTTGAAGCCGAGCTCCTTGATGAGTTCGACCTCGCGGCGCAGCGCCTCGCGCGACGGGGCGGCGATGTGCGAGTCCGGCCAGTAGCCCTGGTTCAGGACGCTCCGGACGTCGTAGCTGTGGCCGTTGAGCAGGAACGTGCCGCCGTCGACGCCGACTGTGCGGAGCCCGAAGTAGGACGCGACGGAGTCGATCGGCGTCGTGCCGGTACGGGGGAGCAGCGAGACCGTGGCGTCGACCAGGCGCGGGGCGTCCGGGGTCCAGTGCAGTTCGTCCTCGGCCTGCCCGTTCGTCTGGCGCGCGATCGGCACGACCACGTCGAACTCGTCCGAGGTGTCGCCGAGCGTCGCCTCGATGGTGGCGAGGTGCTCGTCGCGCTCGTCCCAGCGGGCGACGACGCGCAGGCGGTCGCCGCCGGTGCGCTCGCCGGCGATCCGAACGGTCAAGCGGACGGTTGCGTGGTCGACGTTCGTCCAGCGCAGGTAGTCGATCGAGGCGGTCGGAACGGCTTCGAGCCAAACGGTCTGCCAGATGCCCGTGGTGCGGCGGTACCAGATGGCGTGCGGGTCTTCGTGCCAGTCCTGCTTGCCGCGGGGCTGGGTCAGGTCGTGCGGGTCGTCCTCGGCGCGGACGACCAGGGTGTGGACGGCGTCGGGGTCGGTTGCGAGGGTGTCGGTCACGTCGAACGAGAACGGCGTGTGACCGCCCTCGTGCTCACCGATGAGCTGGCCGTCGATCCAGACGCGGGCGCGGTAGTCGACGGCGCCGAAGTGCAGGACGAGTCGGGGTGCGGTGGTGCCGTGTCCGGCGGCCTCGAGGTCGTCGCGGGTGATCGCGCGGGAGTACCAGACCACCGGGTGGAAGCCGGGCTCGTCGATGCCCGAGGCGACGGACTCGGGCGGGAACGGCACGACGATGTCGCGGGCGTCGGGGAACCCGGAGCGCCAGGCGGTGTCGTCGCCGTCGTTCCGGAAGGACCACGTGCCGTCGAGGTCGGCCCAGGCGGTGCGGAGCATCTGCGGCCGGGGGTACGTGCCGTCCTGCCGCGAGGCGAGGGGGAGTGCGGGAGCGGATGCGGTGTCAGGTGCGGCCACGGTGCCGTCTTGCGTGCTCATGGGTCCATGTTCCCGCGCGCGGTACATCGTTGTAAAGGCCCTGGCGCATCCCAGAGCCGGGCGCTGTGGGCTCAGAGGTGGGCCAACAGCTTCCGCGACCGACGCAGCCCCCGTTCGAGCACCACGTGCTCGGCCGTCGCCAGTGCCCCGTACCCGAAGGTGTCCGCACCGTCCTGCGCAGCGGGACCCGACAGCTGCCGGTACGCCGCCGCCGCATGGGCGGCGTCGAGGGCCTCGCCGAGCGTCTCCTGCACCCGCCGGAGCGTCCCGAGCCGGCGCTTCCCGAGGTCGGCCACGTCGCCGGCCGCCTGCACCGCGTACCGCAGACGGCGTGCGGCCTTGCGGACCTCGTGCAGTGCCTCGAGGTCCTCTGCTCCGCCGCCGACCAGCCGTCGGACCCGGGTGCGCTCCCGGGCGATGCGCTCCGCGACGAACACCGCGGCGTCGTCCTGGGCGTGCGGGCCGGCCGGAGCGCGGAGCAGCAGTCGGTCGAGCGCGTCGAGGGTGCGGAACCAGTCGTCCGTGCGCAGCGCTCGCCGGAGCTCGGCGGACGTCCTGTCCCGCAGCTGCAGCGCGTGCCCGCCGATGCGGTCCAGTGTCGGACCGTCGACGAAGCCGTCGGGAGCCCGCGCCGCCGACCGCAACAGCCCACCGTGCAGGACCTCGGCGTCACGGGCGGCCCCGGCGACCCGTCCGACCTCGGTGAGCGAGGCCCGTAGTGCCTCGGTCGCGTCGCGGTCGAGCGCCCCGCGGTACGCCGCGAGCACGCTCCGGAGTCGACGCAGCACCTTCCGGAAGTCGTGCACGGCGTCGTGTTCATCCGCCCGGACGCGCGGATCCACGGCCACGAGGTCGGCGCGCAGAGACCCCAGCACCCGCAGCACGAACGCCGCCGCCGTGCCGGCCCGTGGTCGCTTCGCCCGGCCGCCGCGACGTGCCGGAGTGAGCGGTGTGACCCGGGGGTCCGGCGTCGCGGACAGCGCGGCGGGTTCGGTCGCGGCATCCGTCAGGGCCCGCTCCGCCGCACGAGCCGTCGCGCCGTTCCGTCCGTCGTCGGTCAGCGCCCACCACCGTGCGGACCGCAGCAGCGCGGTGTCGGGATCGCCCTCGTCGACACGGACGTCCGCGACCTCGGCCCGGAGGCGCCCGTCCTTGCCGCGGAGCGTGACGAGGGCGGTCGAGGTGTCCCGCAGGATGACCGTCCGGAGCGGCCGTCCGCGCAGGAACGCCTCGACGGCGTCCCGCGGCGGCCCGTCGCCGAGGCCGTCGAGGTCGGGTCCTAGCGGTTCCAGCCCGTCGCCGTGGTCGATGCTCCACGTGCCGTCGTCGGCATGGGCCAGCGTGATCCCCTCGGCAGCGAGCACCCGGTCCTCGGAGTCCCACAGGGTCTCGCGCAGCGTGACCACGGCGTGCCGGTGGACCTCGGTCGCGAACGGTTCGAGCGCCGGCAGGCGGCGGTCGTCGGGGATCCGCCAACTCGCACGTGGATCGGTGTGGGCGGTGTCGGGGGCGGGGTGCTGGCTCGGCATGTGGCAAGTGTCGTCCGCCCACACCCGTGCGGTCCGGGCGCAGGCGCGTTCTGTGGACGGACAGCTCGATACCTCGAGCTGTGCAGGGATGACGACCGGACTCGGCACCTCGCCAGGCCCCGGAGCGTACGGTCCGCTGCATGAGCGACGGAGCCCGCCACCCCAGCGACACCGCACCCGACACCCGCGACACCGCACCCGACACCCGCGACACCGCACCCGACACCACCCCACCCGGAACGACCGCCCCGAGCGACCACGACCTCGAGTCCTGGATCCGCGACCGCCGGTGGTACGCCTCGAAGGGGTCCGTGCCACGCCTCCGCACCCTCTCCACCGCCGCCGGCACCCGGCTCGTCCTCGACGAGGCCCCCGCAGCCCCCGCGGCTCCGGTCCTCTACCAGTCACCCGTGACCAGCGGCCCCGACGGCACGATCGCTGACGCCACCGCCGACCACGCGTGGATCACGGCGCTCGCCGCACGCATCGACGCGGACCCGCAGAGCCTCCGCCCCATCGGTCGGATCCGCTCGGCCCGCGTCCTGACCGGCGAGCAGTCCAACACCTCGGTCATCTGCGACACCGAGTCCGGCGCCCGCGTCATCATCAAGGTCTTCCGGGTCCTGCACCACGGCGACAACCCCGACGTCACGACGCAACTCGCACTGTCCGCCGCGGGGAGTGCCCGCGTCCCGCAGGTCTACGGCGCGCTGCGGGGCAGCTGGCCCGACGTCGGTCGAGACGACGGCACGGCGACCGGACACCTCGCGTTCGCGCAGGAGTTCCTGCCGGGGCTCGAGGACGCCTGGCGCGTGGCCCTCGAGGAAGCGCACGCCGGCACCCCCTTCGGCGACCGGGCCGAGCAGCTCGGGGCGGCGCTCGCCGACGTGCACCGCACCCTCGCCGGAGCCCTGCCGTCCGAACCCGCCGACGAGGCCCGCCGAGACACGGCCGTCGCGACCATGCACGAGCGCCTCGACACCGCGGCACGCGAGGCCCCGGCCGTCGCCGAGCACGCCGACGCGATCCGCGCTGTCTACGCCCGTGCGACCGCGACACCCTGGCCCGACCTCCAGCGCATCCACGGTGACCTGCACCTGGGTCAGGTGCTCGCCGCTCCGGAACCCCGCGGCTGGGTCTTCCTCGACTTCGAGGGGGAGCCGCTCCGCCCCCTGACCGAGCGCTCGCTGCCGGACGTCACCCTCCGTGACGTCGCGGGCATGCTCCGCTCGTTCGACTACGTCGCCGGAGCCCTGGCGCACGACGCCGAACCGGTCGACGCCGCGGGCTGGGCGCACGAGGCCCGGGCACGCTTCCTCGACGGGTACCAGCGGGAGATCGGCGCGGACCTCCGCGCGCACCGCGAGCTCCTCGACGCGTTCGAGCTCGACAAGGCCGTCTACGAGGTCGTCTACGAGACCCGGAACCGACCCGACTGGGTCGGCATCCCGCTCGCGGCCGTCGCGCGCCTGGTCGGCCGCAGCGCGTCCTGATCCGGCGTCGTGTCGGACGGGAGGCCCGTGGCGACGCCGCCACGGGCCTCCCGTCCGATCCCACGCGCGGAACGGATGCCGGCTAGTTGACGGGGCCGGTGTACTTCTCGCCCGGCCCCGCACCCGGCGCGTCCGGGATCGCCGACGCCTCGCGGAAGGCGAGCTGCACCGAGCGCAGCCCGTCGCGCAGCGGACGGGCGTGGTGGTCGCCGATCTCGGTCGCCGCGGCGGTGACCAGACCGGCCAGTGCGGTGATGAGCTTGCGCGCCTCGTCCAGGTCGGTCTGCTCCTGGGGGTCGTCGGCCAGGCCGACCTTCACGGCTGCGGCACTCAGCAGGTGCACGGCCACGGTGTTGATGAGTTCGACGGCGGGCACCTCCGAGATGTCCCTGGCGGCGTCGATGCCGCTGCCGTCGTCGTCGATCGGGGTGTCGGTCACGGTGCTCCTCTGCTAGACTCGCCCACGGCAGATGCTGTCCGTGTGGAACCAGGTTCTCCTGAAGCCGACGAACGGTGTCACGAAAGAGGAGTCTCTCCCACCCGCGGCCGCGTTCCACCAGGCTACCGGGTCACAATCGCTCCACGAGTGCACAGCAAGCGGGTGCTCTCGTCGGTCGGGTCCACGGATCCGACGCAGGGCGGCTGCCGAACGGGTTCCGATCCGTGCGTCAGATCTCCTCTCTCGTGCTGTCGTCCAGGGCAAACGTCCCGGACGACCACCACCTGATTGAAGGAGCTCCGCATCACCGATCCCCGTACCAACGACCGAATCCGCGTTCCCGAAGTCCGACTCGTCGGCCCACAGGGTGAGCAGGTCGGCGTCGTCCCGATCGCCATGGCACTGCGTCTCGCGCAGGAAGCCGAACTGGATCTGGTCGAGGTCGCGCCGAACTCGAAGCCGCCCGTGGCCAAGATCATGGACTACGGCAAGTTCAAGTACGAGGCCGCTCAGAAGGCCAAGGAAGCCCGTCGCAACCAGGTGAACACGGACCTGAAAGAGGTCCGTTTCCGCCTGAAGATCGACGTGCACGACTACGAGACGAAGCGCAAGCGCGCCGAGGGGTTCCTCCTCGGTGGCGACAAGGTGAAGGCGATGATCCTCTTCCGTGGCCGCGAGCAGTCGCGCCCCGAGCAGGGTGTCCGTCTCCTCCACAAGTTCGCGGAGGAGATCGCCGAGTTCGGCGTCGTCGAGTCCCGTCCCACCCAGGACGGCCGCAACATGACGATGATCATCGCCCCCCTGAAGAACAAGTCCGACGTCAAGGGCGAGCAGAACGCGAAGCGTGCTGCGCAGAAGGCCGAGCGCCGTGCCTCCGAGCACGCTGCGAAGGACCACTCGGACGTCGCGACGGAGACCGAAGCCCCGGCTGAGGCACCCGCGCCCGAGCAGGACGCGGCACCGGCCAAGAGCGACGCTCCCGCCGAATAGGTCACCCAGACCGACCCCGCAACGACGCGGTCCCCATCCATCCCACGGAAAGGCACCACCATGCCCAAGCAGAAGACCCACTCCGGGTCGAAGAAGCGCTTCAAGGTCACCGGTACCGGCAAGATCATGAAGCAGCAGGCCGGTATGCGTCACAACCTCGAGGTCAAGAGCGCCAAGCGCAAGGCCCGCCTGAACGAGGACCAGGTCCTCTCGAAGGCCGACGCGAAGAACGTCAAGAAGCTCCTCGGCCTCTGAGCCCCCGGATCGTAAAGGAATAGTGCAATGGCACGAGTAAAGAGAGCGGTCAACGCCGCCAAGAAGCGCCGCGTCATCCTCGAGCGCGCCGAGGGCTACCGCGGCCAGCGTTCGCGTCTGTACCGCAAGGCCAAGGAGCAGGTCACCCACTCCCTCGTCTACGCGTACCGCGACCGTCACGCGAAGAAGGGCGAGTTCCGTCGCCTGTGGATCCAGCGCATCAACGCTGCGTCCCGTGCGAACGGCCTGACCTACAACCGTCTGATCCAGGGTCTGGGTCTGGCCGGTGTCGAGGTCGACCGTCGCATCCTCGCCGACCTCGCGGTGAACAACCCCGAGACCTTCACCGCGCTCGTCGAGACCGCGAAGAAGGCCCTCCCGGCCGACACCTCGGCCCCGAAGGCTGCGTAGTCAGTTCTTCTGCTCGCGAAACCCCCGCCGCACGGCGGGGGTTTCGTCGTTCCTAGACTTGGGTCGTGAGCGAACTCCTCGAGAACCCCCGTGCCGGACGCGTGAAGGCCGTTGCGGCCCTGTCGAAGAAGGACGTCCGTGCTGAAACGGGCCTGTTCCTGCTGGAAGGGCCGCAGGCGGTGCGTGAAGCGCTGCAGTACGCGCCGGAGCTGCTGCGCGAGCTCTACGTGACGCCGACGGCCGCCGCCCGCTACGGGCTCGACGACGCGCCGGTCGACACCTGGTTCGTCACGGAGCAGGTCCTCGACGCGATGGCCGACACGGTGACGCCGCAGGGCGTCGTCGCCGTCTGCCAGCAGTTCCCGACGTCGGTCAAGGACGTCTTCCCGGACCGTCGCGTCGGTGACGCTGCTGCCGCCGTCGACCTGGAGCCCCGTGGGGACTCCGACGAGCCGGCCGCGTTGCCGGGGCTGGTCGCCGTCCTCGAAGAGGTGCGGGACCCGGGGAACGCCGGCACGATCATCCGCGCCGCCGACTCCGCCGGCGCCGACGCCGTGGTTCTCACCGGGCGGTCGGTGGACCTGTACAACCCGAAGGTCGTCCGGTCGACCACGGGCTCGCTCTTCCACGTGCCGGTCTCCGTCGGCGTGACCCTGGCCGACACCATCGAGCGGGCGAAGGCGCTCGGGTACACGGTGCTCGCGGCCGACGTCTCGGGCGACGACCTGCCGACCGTCCGGGCCGAGGGCATGCTCGACGGCCCGACCGTGTGGGTGTTCGGCAACGAGGCCCGTGGGCTCACCACCGAGGACCTCGCCCTCGTCGACCGTGCGGTGAAGGTGCCGATCTACGGGCAGGCGGAGTCGATGAACCTGGCGACGGCGGCCTCGGTCTGCCTGTACGAGTCGGCGTTCGCGCTCCGGAGCTGACGTTCCTCCACAGGCCTGCCGGTACTGACGGTCATCCACCGTCTGCTCGGTGCAGGCGGGTGGTATCCCGTCGGCCGGTAGGCTTGGGTCTCGTGTCAGAACCTCTCGAGATCAGCGAATCGGCCGTCGCCGACGCCGTGGACGCAGCACTCGCCGCCGTCCGCGCCACGACGACGGTCGCCGAGCTGAAGCAGGCCAGGGCCGAGCACACCGGTGAGCAGTCACCGCTGGCTCGGATGAACGCGTCGATGCGCAGCGTGCCGCCGGAGCAGAAGGCCGCGGCCGGCAAGCTCGTCGGTCAGGCCCGCGGTCGGCTGAACGCGGCGATCGCGGAGCAGGAGTCCGTCCTCGCCGTGGCCGAGGAACGTGCGCGGCTCGAGGCCGAGCGGGTCGACGTCACGGCGCTGCCGACGCACCGCCCGACCGGCTCGCGCCACCCGCTCTCGCTGCTCAACGAAGCCGTCGCGGACATCTTCGTCGGCATGGGGTGGGAAGTGGCAGAAGGCCCCGAGCTCGAGCACGAGTGGTTCAACTTCGATGCCCTGAACTTCGACCAGGACCACCCGGCCCGGGCCATGGCGGACACGATCTTCGTCGAGCCCGTCGACCGCCACCTGGTCATGCGCACCCACACGTCGCCCGTGCAGGTGCGGTCGCTGCTGTCCCGCGACCTCCCGCTCTACGTCATCGCCCCGGGCCGCGTGTACCGCGCCGACGAACTCGACGCCACGCACCTGCCGGTCTTCACCCAGGTCGAGGGCATCGCGATCGACAAGGGCCTGACGATGGCGCACCTGCGCGGCACGCTCGAGCACTTCGCCCGCCAGGTCTTCGGCGCCGAGGCGCAGATCCGCCTGCGCCCGAACTACTTCCCGTTCACCGAGCCCAGCGCCGAGATGGACGTCTGGCAGCCGAACGCCAAGGGTGGCGCCCGGTGGGTCGAGTGGGGTGGCTGCGGCATGGTCAACCCCAACGTCCTGCGCGCCGCCGGCATCGACCCGGACGAGTACCAGGGCTTCGCGTTCGGCATGGGCATCGAGCGGACGCTGCAGTTCCGCAACGGCCTGAACGACATGCGTGACTTCCTCGAGGGCGACATCCGCTTCTCGCAGCAGTTCGGAACGGTGGTCTGATGCGCGTCCCACTCCGTTGGCTCGGCGAGTCCGTCGACCTCCCCGAGGACGTCACCCTCGAGCACGTCCACGCGGCGCTCGTGTCGGTCGGCTTCGAGGAAGAAGACGTCCACACCTTCGACCTGACCGGTCCCGTCGTGGTCGGCCGGGTGCTCGAGCGTGTCCCCGAGCCGCAGAAGAACGGCAAGACGATCAACTGGTGCCAGGTGGACGTCGGCGAGCCCGAGCCCCGCGGCATCGTCTGCGGCGCGCACAACTTCGACGTGGGCGACCTCGTCGTCGTGACGTTGCCAGGCGCCGTGCTGCCCGGGCCGTTCCCGATCGCCGCCCGCAAGACCTACGGCCACGTGTCCGACGGCATGATCGCCTCGGCCCGCGAGCTCGGGCTCGGCGACGAGCACGAGGGCATCCTGCGCTTCGCCGACCTCGGCATGGAGCCCACCGTCGGCCAGGACGCCATCGCGCTCCTCGGTCTCGACGACGCCGCGGTCGAGATCAACGTCACGCCGGACCGCGGCTACGTGCTGAGCATGCGCGGCGTCGCCCGCGAGTACGCCCACGCCACCGGTGCGAGCTTCCACGACCCGGCCGACCGCGTCGCACCCCGCTCGGCCGAGGGCTTCCCGGTGACGATCGACGACCGCGCCCCGATCCGTGGTCGCGTCGGTGCGAGCACCTTCGTCACGCGCGTCGTCCGTGGCATCGACCCGACCGCGAAGACACCCGCCTGGATGGTGTCGCGCCTTGCCCTGGCAGGTGTCCGCTCGATCTCGCTCCCGGTCGACGTCACGAACTTCGTCATGTTCGAACTCGGCCAGCCGCTGCACGGCTACGACCTGTCGACCGTGCGCGGCGGCCTGGGCGTCCGTCGTGCGGCTGCGGGCGAGACGCTCGAGACCCTCGACGGCGCCGTGCGGAAGCTCGACCCCGAAGACCTGGTCATCACCGACGACGACGGCCCCGTCGGGCTCGCCGGCGTCATGGGCGGTGTCCGCACCGAGATCTCCGCGAGCACGACCGACGTCCTGATCGAGGCAGCCGGCTTCGACCAGGTGTCGATCGCGCGCACCGCTCGCCGGCACAAGCTGCCAAGCGAGGCGTCCCGTCGCTTCGAGCGCGGTGTCGACCCGCTCGTGGCCGAGGCCGCTGCGAACCGCGCCGTCGAGCTCCTCGTCGAGCTCGCCGGGGGTACGGCCGACGCCCTCGGCTCGACGCTCGTCGACACCGAGCCGCGAGCGACGGTGGCGATGCGGATCTCGCGTCCGACCGAACTGATCGGTGTGGACTACACCGATGCCGAGGTCGTGGACACCCTCCGTGCGATCGGTGCCGCGGTGCAGCCTGACGGCGACCAGCTCGCGGTCACGCCGCCGACCTGGCGCCCCGACCTGACCGACGACACCACCTTGGTCGAAGAGGTCGCGCGGATCGTCGGGTACGACCGCATCCCGAGCGTGCTGCCCGTCGCCCCGCCCGGACGCGGACTCACCCCGCACCAGCAGGCGCGACGTCGGGTCTCCGCAGCCCTCGCCGCCGCTGGTCTGGTCGAGGCCGTGACGGCGCCGTTCGTGTCGGCCGCGACCCAGGACGCCTACCCGGGCATCGACCCGGAGGGCGGCCCGAGCGTCGTGCTCGCGAACGCGCTCGACAGCGAGCAGAACCTGCTCCGTCGCAGCGGCGTGCCGGCCCTGGTCGACGCGGCTCGTCGCAACGTGTCCCGCGGCCTGCTCGACGTCGCGCTCTACGAGACCTCGCGGGTGTTCCTGCCGGTGGCTGGCGTGACGCTCGGCACCGACGAGGTCCCGGCCGGCGCCGCACTGCCCGACCGCGCCACGCTCCAGGCACTCGACGCGTCCCTGCCCGCGCAGCCGTTCCACGTGTCCGCACTGTTCACCGGCAACCGCGTCGCGAAGCAGGCCGGCGTCACGGCGGAGCCGTACGGCATCGCCGACGCGATCGACGCGGCCCGTCAGGTCGCGTGGGCCGTCGGCGTGGAACTGCGCGTCGCGCAGACCACACACCCGTCGCTGCACCCGGGCCGCGCGGCGTCGCTGCTCGTCGGCGACACCGTCGTGGGCGTCGCCGGTGAACTGCTGCCGGAGCTGTCCGCCGCTGCGGTGCTGCCCCGTGTGGTGGCCGTGGTCGAGCTCGACCTCGACGCCATGGTGGCCGCGGCCCCCGAGCTCGTCGCGGTCGCTCCGATCGTGTCGTACCCGGCAGCGACGCAGGACCTGTCCCTGGTCGTCGACGCCGGGGTGCCGGCCGGTGACGTGTTGGATGCGGTCCGCTCTGGTGCCGGAGACCTGTTGGAGTATGCTCGGCTCGTGGATGACTACCGGGGCTCCGGCGTGGACGAGGGACAGAAGTCCCTGACGTTCGCCCTGCGCTTCCGTGCCACGGACCGCACGCTGACCGCTGCCGAGGCCACCGAGGCCCGCGACGGCGCAGTCCGACGTGCCGGCGAGCGATTCGGGGCGACCCTGCGCGACTGACCCACGACGGGATCAGCACCGCCCGGGGTCGCCGCCTCCGACTCTCTCGACGACCAGTCCGACCAAAGGTGGAATCCCATGTCCGTATCCGTCGCCGTGGCGGGAGCCTCCGGCTACGCGGGTGGTGAGCTCCTTCGCGTGCTCTCCTCCCATCCCGAGTTCGACGTCAGGACGGTGACGGCGTTCTCGAACGCCGGACAGCCGTTGATCGCGACGCAGCCGCACCTCCGTTCGCTGTCGCACCTGACCCTCGAGAAGACGACGGCGGAGACCCTGCGCGGGCACGACGTCGTGTTCCTGGCGCTGCCGCACGGTCAGTCGGGGGCGATCACCGAAGAGCTCGGCGACGATGCCCTCGTGGTGGACTGCGGTGCGGACCACCGCCTGACGGACCCCGCGGCGTGGGAGCAGTTCTACGGCGGCGACTACCACGGCGCCTGGACCTACGGCCTGCCAGAGCTGTTGCTCGCGGCCCCGACCCCCGGTTCGGCCGACGAGTGGCGCGAGGTCGAGGACATCACGGCGCAGGGCAAGCAGCGCTCGGCGCTGGTGGGCACCAAGCGGATCGCCGTCCCCGGGTGCAACGTCACCGCGGTGACGCTGGGCATCCAGCCGGGCATCCAAGCCGGGCTCGTCGAGTCGGACGACATCGTCGCGGTGCTGAGCGTCGGCCCGAGCGGTGCCGGCAAGAAGCTCGCGAACACCTACCTGGCGTCCGAGATCATGGGCTCCGCCAGCGCCTACGCGGTGGGCGGCACGCACCGGCACGTCCCGGAGATCCAGCAGAACCTGGTCGTGGCGGGAGCCGCGGGCGTGACGATCTCGTTCACGCCGGTCCTCGTCCCGATGTCGCGGGGCATCCTCGCGACGACGACGGCCAAGCTCACCCCCGGGGTCAGCGCCCGCGACGTCCGGCTCGCCTGGGAGCAGGCGTACGCCGACGAGCCGTTCGTGCACCTGCTGCCGGAGGGCGAGTTCCCCCGGGTCGCGGACACCATCGGCGCGAACACCGCGCTCGTCGGCATCGCGGTCGACGAGGCCGCTGGCCGCGTGGTCGCCGTGACGGCGCTCGACAACCTCGCGAAGGGCACGGCGGGCGCCGCCGTCCAGTCGACGAACATCGCCCTGGGTCTGCCGGAGACCCTGGGCCTCAGCGTGGACGGAGTCGCACCGTGACCGACCTCACCGACGTGAGCAAGCCCACCCAGGGCGAACCGGGCCTCCAGGGCGTCACCGCGGCAGCGGGGTTCCGCGCTGCCGGCGTGACCGCCGGCCTGAAGACCAGCGGCAAGCCGGACGTGGCGCTCGTCGTCAACGACGGCCCGGACGCGGCCGTGGCCGCGGTCTTCACCAGCAACCGTGCGCAGGCGCACCCGGTGATCTGGTCCCGCCAGGTCGTCGGGGACGGCGTCGCGCGTGCCGTCGTCCTGAACTCCGGCGGCGCCAACTGCTTCACGGGCCCCTTCGGGTTCCAGACGACCCACATGACGGCCGAAGCCGTGGGCGACGCCCTCGGCATCGGTGCGGGCGACGTCGTCGTCTGTTCCACCGGGCTGATCGGCGTCGGCGACCAGACCTTCCGCGACAACGTGCTCCGGGGCGTCGACCTCGCCGGCGCTGCGCTCACCGCCGACGGCGGCCCGGACGCGGCGACGGCGATCATGACGACCGACACGAAGGCGAAGCAGTCCGTCGTGACCGAGGACGGCTGGACCGTCGGCGGCATGGCCAAGGGTGCTGGCATGCTCGCGCCCGGGCTCGCGACGATGCTCGTCGTGATCACGACCGACGCCGTGCAGACCCCGGACCAGCTCGACCAGGCGCTCCGTGCGGCCACCCGCATCACGTTCGACCGCGTCGACTCGGACGGCTGCATGTCGACGAACGACACCGTCGTGCTGCTGTCGTCGGGTGCGAGCGGCGTCACTCCAGAGGTCGGTGACTTCCAGGAAGCCCTGACCGCCGTCTGCGCCGATCTGGCCCGCCAGCTCCAGCAGGACGCCGAGGGCGCGAGCCACGACATCGCGATCGAGGTCGTGCACGCCGCGACCGAGGACGACGCCGTGACCGTCGGACGGAGCGTCGCCCGCAACAACCTGTTCAAGGCGGCCGTCTTCGGCAACGACCCGAACTGGGGCCGGGTGCTCGCCGCGATCGGCACGACCGACGCCGACTTCGACCCGTACGCGGTCGACGTCAGCATGAACGGTGTCCGGGTCTGCCACGCCGGCGCACCGGACCAGCCGAGCGACACCGTCGACCTGACGCCGCGGGACACCCACGTGCGCATCGACCTCGGGGTCGGGACGCACTCGGCCACGATCCTCACCAACGACCTCACGCACGACTACGTGCACGAGAACAGCGCGTACTCCAGCTGATGGCGAGTGACACCGAAGGGGCCGGCACGCCCCTCACGAAGGAAGAAGAACACGAGTTCGCCGCCGTCAAGGCCGCGACCCTGATCGAGTCCCTGCCGTGGCTCAAACGGTTCTCCGGCAAGGTCGTCGTCGTGAAGTTCGGCGGCAACGCCATGGTGAACGACGACCTCAAGCGCGCGTTCGCCGAGGACATGGTCTACCTGCGGTACGCCGGCCTGCACCCCGTCGTGGTGCACGGCGGCGGTCCGCAGATCTCCGCAGCGCTCAAGGAACAGGGCATCGAGTCAGAGTTCCGCGGCGGCTACCGCGTCACCACGACCGAGGCGATCTCCGTCGTCCGCGACGTCCTGGCGGGCGAGGTCAACCGCGAGATCGTCGACCTGATGAACGAGCACGGTGACGGCCTGGCCGTCGGGGTGTTCGGTGACGGCGGGTCGCTGTTCACCGGCGAGCAGAAGGGCGTGGTCGTCGACGGGCAGGAGTACGACCTCGGCCACGTCGGTGACATCACCCACGTCGACCCGTCCGGGGTGCTCGCCGCGATCGAGGCCGGTCGGATCCCGGTCGTCTCGAGCATCGCGATCGACGACGCCGACCCGGACCAGGCGCTCAACGTGAACGCCGACGCGGCTGCCGGAGCTCTGGCGATCGCGCTGCGGGCGTCGAAGCTCATCATGCTCACCGACGTCCCCGGCCTGTACCGCAACTGGCCGGACCGTGACTCGCTCGTCGACCTCATCGCGGTCGAGGAGCTCCGGGCGCTCCTGCCGTCGCTCGAGTCGGGCATGATCCCGAAGATGACCGCGTGTCTCGACGCCGTGGTCGGCGGGGTCGGGGGCGCGACGATCATCGACGGCCGGATCCCGCACTCGATCCTGCTCGAGGTCTTCACCCTGCGTGGTGCGGGCACCGAGGTGATCCCGGACCCGAGCCGACGAACCGAGAACCAGATGACCCACGCCGAGATCGGCCGACGCGTGGCAGCACCGTCGACGAGCACCAGCACCGGCCAACACGTGGCCAGCACGACCGAGAAGGGGCAGCAGCCGTGAGCAGCGAGACGCAGACCGAGACCTGGAACGACCGGTTCGGGGCGTCGCTCATGCGATCCCTGACCCCGCCGAAGATCATGCTCGAGCGCGGGCAGGGCTGCCGCGTCTGGGACGTCGACGGCAACGAGTACCTCGACTTCCTGGCCGGCATCGCCGTGAACTCCCTCGGCCACGCGCACCCCGCGCTGGTCGAGGCCATCGCGGACCAGGCCGCGAAGCTCGTGCACGTGTCGAACTACTTCGCGACCCCGCCGCAGCTCGAGCTGGCGGAGCGCCTCAAGCGCATCACCGGTGCGGGCGAGGCCGGTCGGGTGTACTTCGGCAACTCCGGTGCCGAGGCGAACGAGGCGGCGTTCAAGCTCGCGCGCCTGAACAAGGGCGCGGACGGGCAGAAGACCCGCATCCTCGCACTGAAGCAGGGCTTCCACGGCCGGACGATGGGGGCACTCGCCCTCACCGGCAAGCCCGCGCTGCAGCAGGACTTCCTGCCGATGATCCCGGGGGTCGAGCACATCGACTCCACAGTCGCTGCGCTCGAGGAGTCGATCGACGACACGGTCGCTGCCATCATCATCGAGCCGATCAAGGGCGAGGCCGGCGTCGTCGACCTGCCCGAGGGCTTCCTGCTCGCAGCCCGCCGGCTGACCGAGGAACACGGCGCCCTGCTCATCCTCGACGAGATCCAGACCGGCGTCGGCCGGACGGGCAACTGGTTCACGTACCAGGGCCACGGCTTCGCCCCCGATGCCATCACGGTGGCCAAGGGCATCGCCGGCGGGTTCCCGATCGGCGCGCTCGTGACCTTCGGGTGGGCGTCCGACCTGTTCTCGGCCGGCCAGCACGGCTCGACCTTCGGCGGCAACCCGCTCGGCACCCGCGTGGCGAACGCCGTCCTCGCCGAGATCGAGCGCGCCGACCTCGTCGCGGCCGCCGTGGTCAAGGGCGAGCGGATCCGTTCCGGCATCGCCGGCATCGGCTCGCCGCTCGTCGAAGAGGTCCGCGGCACCGGCCTGCTCATCGGCGTCGGGCTCACCGGCCCGATCGCAGCCGCCGTCAACGCCGCCGCTCTCGAGCGCGGTCTCATCATCAACGCCCCGAACGAGTCGAGCCTGCGCCTCGCGCCGCCGCTCATCGTGTCCGACGCCGAGATCGACGAGTTCGTGTCGATCCTGGCCGAGAGCCTCGCGGCCGTCGCTGCCGAGCAGGGCACCGCTACCCAGGAGACCTCCGCATGACCCGCCACTTCCTCCGCGACGACGACCTCAGCCAGGCCGAGCAGTCCGCGATCCTCGACATCGCCGACCAGATGAAGGCCGACCGCTGGGGCGCCAAGCCGCTCGCCGGCCCGCAGAGCGTCGCCGTCATCTTCGACAAGTCGTCGACCCGCACGCGGGTGTCCTTCCACGTGGGCATCTCGGACCTGGGCGGCAGCCCGCTCATCATCTCGACGGCGAACAGCCAGCTCGGCGGCAAGGAGACCCCGTCGGACACCGCCCGTGTGCTCGAGCGCATGGTGTCGGCGATCGTCTGGCGCACGTACGGCCAGGCCGGTCTCGAGGAGATGGCCGCCGGCACGACGGTCCCCGTGGTGAACGCGCTGTCCGACGACTTCCACCCGTGCCAGCTGCTCGCCGACCTGCTCACCATCCGCGAGCACCGCGGCACGCTGGCCGGCCAGACCGTGGCGTTCATCGGCGACGGCGCGAGCAACATGGCGCAGTCGTACCTGCTCGCCGGCGCGACCGCGGGCATGCACGTGCGCGTCGCTGCCCCGGCCGAGTTCTCGCCGTCCCCCCAGGTCGTCACCGACGCCGAGGGCCGTGCGGCCGAGACCGGCGGCTCCGTCCTGGTCGTGACCGACCCGGTGGCCGCGGTCGCCGGTGCCGACGTCGTGGTCACCGACACCTGGGTGTCGATGGGCAAGGAATCCGAGAAGCAGTCGCGTCTCGACACCTTCTCCGGGTACCGCGTCGACGACGCCCTGATGGCACACGCGGCCGACGACGCGGTGTTCATGCACTGCCTGCCGGCCGACCGTGGCTTCGAGGTGACGGCCGATGTCATCGACGGTCCGCGCAGCATCATCTGGGACGAGGCGGAGAACCGTCTGCACGCCCAGAAGGCGCTGCTGGCCTGGCTCCTCGCCGCGAACGCCTGAGCACCATGGCTGACCGCGTCGTCCTCGCCTACTCCGGCGGCCTCGACACCTCCGTCGGGATCGGCTGGCTGCGTGACGCCACCGGCAAAGAGGTGGTGGCACTCGCGGTCGACGTGGGCCAGGGCGGCGAGGACCTCGACGCGATCCGGCAGCGCGCGCTCGACTGCGGTGCCGTGGAGTCGATCGTGGTCGACGCCAAGGACGAGTACGCCGACGAGTACATCGTGCCGGCGCTCAAGGCCAACGCGCTGTACCAGAAGCGCTACCCGCTGGTGTCGGCGCTGAGCCGCCCGCTCATCGCGAAGCACCTCGCGTTGACGGCGAAGCAGCTCGGTGCCGACAGCGTCGCGCACGGCTGCACGGGGAAGGGCAACGACCAGGTCCGCTTCGAAGCGGCGGTCGCGGCGATCGCCCCGGACCTGCGGAGCGTGGCGCCGGTGCGCGACCTCGCCCTCACCCGTGACAAGGCGATCGCGTACGCCGAGCAGCACGCGCTGCCGATCCAGCAGTCACAGCGGTCGCCGTACTCGATCGACCAGAACGTGTGGGGCCGTGCGGTCGAGACGGGTTTCCTCGAAGACCCGTGGAACGCGCCGACCGAGGACCTCTACACCTACACGCAGGACCCCGCGATCCCGCACGAGCCGGACGAGGTCACGATCACGTTCGAGCGCGGGGTCCCGGTGGCACTCGACGGGCAGCGTTTCAGCGTGCTGCAGATCGTGCAGGAGTTGAACGCCGTGGCCGGCAAGCACGGTGTCGGTCGGATCGACGTGGTCGAGGACCGGCTCGTGGGCATCAAGTCCCGCGAGGTGTACGAGGCACCTGCGGCGATCGCGCTCATCACGGCGCACGAGGAGCTCGAGCGCCTCACCCTCGAGCGCGACGTGAACCGCTACAAGCGCGGTGTCGAGTCGGAGTGGGCCGACCTGGTCTACGACGGCCTGTGGTTCGGTGGCCTGAAGCGCAGCCTGGACGCCTTCGTCGACCACACCCAGCAGCACGTCTCCGGTGACGTCCGCCTGCAGCTGCACGGTGGTCGGGCGACGGTGACCGGCCGTCGCTCGGAGCAGAGCCTGTACGACTTCGACCTGGCCACGTACGACACCGGCGACACGTTCGACCAGACCCTGTCCAAGGGCTTCATCGAGCTCTGGTCGCTTCCCAGCAAGATCTCCGCCCGCCGCGACGCGGCGAACTGACAGCACGCCACCCGGCGGACGACACACCGCCGCCACCCGGCCCGACGACAACGACGCAGGACGACATGACCGACGAGAAGACCGACGCCACCAACACCGGAGCCCTCTGGGGCGCCCGCTTCGCCGACGGCCCGAGTGCGGCCCTCGCAGCGCTGTCGAAGTCGACGCACTTCGACTGGCAGCTCGCCCCGTACGACATCGCCGGCTCCCGCGCGCACGCCCGAGCCCTGCACACCGCTGGGTACCTGACGGCGGACGAGCTCGAGCGCATGCTCGCCGGACTCGACCGGCTCGAGGCCGCACACGCCGACGGCACGCTGCAGCCGGACGATTCCGACGAGGACGTCCACGGCGCCCTCGAGCGCCTCCTCATCGCCGACCTCGGTCCGGAGCTGGGAGGCAAGCTCCGCGCCGGCCGCAGCCGCAACGACCAGATCGCCACGCTCGGCCGCATGCACATGCTCGACCACGGCCGGCGCATCGGCCGGCTCGTGATCGACCTGGTCGACGCGATCACCCAGCAGGCGAACGAGCACCCGGAGGCGATCATGCCGGGTCGCACGCACCTGCAGCACGCGCAGCCCGTCCTGCTCGCGCACCACCTGCTGGCCCACGCGTGGCCGCTGGTCCGCGATCTCGAGCGCCTCCGCGATTGGGCAGGCCGCGCGAGCGTGAGCCCGTACGGCGCCGGTGCCCTCGCCGGCAGTTCGCTCGGCCTCGACCCCGCCGCGATCGCCGCGGAGCTCGGGTTCGCCCGCCCGGCCGACAACTCGATCGACGCCACGGCCGCCCGCGACGTCGTCGCCGAGTTCGCGTTCGTCCTCGCGCAGATCGGCATCGACGTCTCGCGTCTGTCGGAAGAGGTCATCCTCTGGAACACGAAGGAGTTCGGCTTCGTCCGGCTCCACGACGCGTTCTCGACCGGGTCGAGCATCATGCCGCAGAAGAAGAACCCGGACATCGCCGAGCTCGCGCGTGGCAAGTCCGGCCGCCTGATCGGCAACCTGACGGGCCTGCTCGCGACCCTGAAGGGGCTGCCGCTCGCCTACAACCGCGACCTGCAAGAGGACAAGGAGCCGGTCTTCGACTCGGTCGCCACGCTCGAGGTCCTGCTGCCCGCCTTCACCGGCATGATCGCGACGCTCACGTTCGACACCGACCGGATGGCCGAGCTCGCGCCGCAGGGCTTCTCGCTCGCGACCGACGTGGCCGAGTGGCTGGTCCGCCAGGGCGTCCCGTTCCGCGATGCGCACGAGGTGTCCGGCGCACTGGTCCGGTACTGCGAAGAGCGCGGCATCGAGCTCGACGACCCGACCGACGACGAGTACCGGTCCGTCTCCGAGCACCTGACCCCCGGGGTCCGCGCCGTGCTCACGATCGAGGGCAGCGTCGCGTCCCGCTCGGGTGTCGGCGGAACCGCTCCGGACCGCGTGGCCGAGCAGCTGGCGTCCGTCACGCGTCGCGTCCACGACCTGGCCGAGGGCGCACCCTTCACGCGATGACCGAGGGGCTGCTCGCGATGCTCGCCGAGCCTGCGCCGATCGTCGCACCGGCACTGCTCGGTGCGACGATCGCGGGCCGGGGGGTCACGCTGCGGATCACCGAGGTCGAGGCGTACTCCGGCCCGACCGACCCCGGTTCGCACGGCCACCGCGGTCCGACCGAGCGCAACCGCCACCTGTTCGGGTCGCCGGGCACCCTGTACGCGTACCGCTCGTACGGCATCCACACCTGCGTCAACGTCGTCAGCGCGCCGGCCTGCACCTCGTCCGGTTCCCTGCTCCGCGGTGCGCAGGTGATCGAGGGCGTCGACACCGCACGCGGACGACGTGGCCCGTCGGTCGCCGACGTCGCGCTGGCGCGTGGCCCCGGCAACCTCGGTGGCGCCCTCGGCGCGGTGCTCGGGCAGGACGACGGCACCTCGCTGCTCGACGGCTCCGGCCCGTTCGTCCTCACGCTGGCACCCGGCCTGGAGGCCCGGCTCGCCTCCGCCCCGCTGGCCCGGGTGATCGACGAACTCCTGACCGAGACCACACCCGGCCCCGGCGGGACCGCTCCGGTCCCGCGCATCTCGCGCGGACCGCGCACCGGCGTCGGCGGCATCGCCGGCGGTGCGCAGTACCCCTGGCGCTTCTGGTTGACGGGCGACCCGACGGTGTCGACGTACCGACGCCACAAGGGTGCCCTCGACTGACGGACGCACCACGGGCCTCCCGGTCGACGGCGCGCGGTCGGTGGTGCGCCGCCGCTACGATGGCGGGGTGTCCAGTGATACCGCTCAAGACGTCCTGACGCGTCAGCAGAACGACCCCACCTTCGCCTCGGTGTGGGACGAACTGCGCTGGCGCGGTCTGGTGCAGGTCTCGACCGACGAGACCGCGCTGCAAGAGGCCCTCGACGGTGATCCGATCACGTACTACTGCGGCTTCGACCCCACGGCACCGTCGCTGCACTGCGGCAACCTCCTGCAGCTCCTGACCATGCGTCGGTTGCAGCTCGCGGGGCACAAGCCGCTGGCCCTCGTCGGCGGATCGACGGGGCTCATCGGCGACCCGCGCCCGACGGCCGAGCGCACACTGAACACCCGCGAGACGGTCGCCGAATGGGTCGCTCGGCTCCAGGCGCAGGTGTCGCGGTTCCTCAGCCCGGACGGTGACAACGGTGTCCGGCTGGTGAACAACCTGGACTGGACGTCCCCGATGTCCGCCATCGACTTCCTCCGTGACGTCGGCAAGTACTTCCGTGTGAACTCGATGCTCAAGAAGGACGCCGTCGCCGCGCGGCTGAACTCCGACGCGGGCATCAGCTACACCGAGTTCAGCTACCAGATCCTGCAAGGGCTCGACTACCGCGAACTCTTCCGGCAGTACGGGTGCACGCTGCAGACGGGTGGCTCGGACCAGTGGGGCAACCTGACCTCGGGGACGGAGCTCATCCGTCGTGCCGAGGGGGCGACCGTGCACGCGCTCGGAACACCCCTGATCACGAACTCCGACGGCACGAAGTTCGGCAAGAGCGAGGGCAACGCCATCTGGCTCGACGCTGAGATGACGTCGCCGTACGCGCTGTACCAGTTCTGGCTCAACACTGCGGATGCCGATGTGATCGCCCGGTTGCGGGAGTTCACGTTCCTGTCCCGGGCCGAGATCGAGCGGCTCGAGCAGGCGGTGGCCGACGAACCGTTCCGGCGCGAGGCGCAGCGGACGCTGGCGTTCGAGGTGACTTCGCTCGTGCACGGGGTCCACGCCACCCAGGCGGCGATCGACGCCGCCGCTGCCCTGTTCGGCAACGGTGACCTCGGTGCGCTCGACCCGGACACCCTGCGGTCGGCGATCGCGGAGCTGCCGGGGTCGGTGACCCTCGAACCCGGAGCCGATGTCGCGCGGGCACTCGTCGAGACCGAGCTCGTGAAGTCCCTCGGTGAAGCCCGTCGCGCGATCGACCAGGGCGGCGTGTACGTGAACAACGCCCGGGCCGAGGACGCCACCGCACCGCTGTCGGACCTCGCCCTGCCAGGGGGAGTCCTCGTGCTCCGCCGCGGCAAGAAGACCCTCGCCGGCGTGACGCTGGCCTGATCGCGCCGGCACCCGGGCGACGCGTGTTGCACAACGCGACACGCCCGGGATCGGGCCTGGCTTGGCACACACGCCCAGCCCTGCGTAAAGTTCCTACTCGTCACCCCAAAGGTGCGGCGGAGCGGCTGGAGCGAGAGCCCAGAGCACGTCGGCCCTCAAGCGGGACCATCCTCCACTGAAGTTCAGATCTGGCCTTGTGCTCGATCGCTTCGACGCCTAGGATGACAAGCCCACCGGTTCTCTCCCCTCGGGGATGAGCCACAGGACATTCCGGTCCGACGCACACCGGTGGCAAGCCAAGTACACAAGCCTCGTGGCCGAAGCTCGAATCTGAGCCGAGGAGCGAGTGCGTCTGGTCCTTGAGAACTCAACAGCGTGCACATTGTCAATGCCAATTTATTGATTGACCTCGTGCCTGGCCGTCCTTCGGGTTGGTTGGGTCATGATGCAATTCCTTTTGGATTGAAGATTGTCAGTAGACAGTCAACAGTCAGAATCA
>NZ_JADKRW010000010.1 GCF_015350995.1 Curtobacterium sp. VKM Ac-1393 | reverse complement strand
AGGCATCAGACCGAGTTGATTCTGACTGTTGACTGTCTACTGACAATCTTCAATCCAAAAGGAATTGCATCATGACCCAACCAACCCGAAGGAAGGCCAGGCACGAGGTCGATCAATAAATTGGCATTGACAATGTGCACGCTGTTGAGTTCTCAAGGACCAGACGCACTCCCCCGCTCCACACCCGAAGATGCTCGCCAGAGAGGCTTTCAAATCCGTCACCCGGGGAAGAACCCTGGCGGACAAGATCACCAGGTAAACCCAGTGACCGTCTCAGCCGTTCCGTTCTCCGCCGCCGTGGCAACGAGAGGTAACACTACACAGGCTCCCGAGGCCCCGCCAACCGTGGTTCCTCCCGGGCGTGTCGGCCCGGGAGCCCCCGTCGGCGCCGGGGCTACTCCGCTGCGGCGAGCTGCCCGCAGGCCCCGTCGATCTCCTTGCCGCGGGTGTCGCGCAGGGTCGTCGGGATGCCCGCGGCGTTGAGCCGGCGGACGAACTCGTCCTGCACGTGCACCTCGGACGAGGTCCACACCGAGCCCGGCGTCGGGTTGAGCGGGATCGGGTTGACGTGCACCCAGCCCTTGCCACGGGCGTTCAACTTCGACGCGAGCAGGTCGGCACGCCAGGCGTGGTCGTTCATGTCCTTGATGAGCGCGTACTCGATCGAGACGCGACGCCCGGTCTTGACGTAGTAGTTGTGCGCGGCGTCGATCGCCTCGTCGGCCTTCCAGCGCGAGTTCACCGGGATGAGGTCGTCGCGGAGTTCGTCGTCGGGTGCGTGCAGGGACAGCGCGAAGGTGACCGGGATCCCTTCGTCCGCCAGCTTGCGCATCGCGGGGACCAGCCCGACGGTCGAGATCGTGATGCCGCGGGCGCTCATGCCGAGGCCGTTCGGCTGCGGCGCGACCATGAGTCGCACGGCGTCCATCACCCGCTTGTAGTTGGCGAGCGGCTCCCCCATGCCCATGAACACGATGTTCGTCACGCGCTCGGCGTCGACGCGGTCCTTGCCGCCCTTGCGGGGATCACCCCCGAGCTCCCCCGCGGCGATGGCCGCGTTGGCCCGGACGATCTGCTCGATGATCTCGGCGGTCGACATGTTGCGCGTCAGTCCCGCCTGACCGGTGGCGCAGAACGGGCAGTTCATGCCGCAGCCTGCCTGCGACGAGACGCACAGCGTGATCCGACCGGGGTACCGCATGAGCACCGACTCGACCAGGGCGCCGTCGTGCAGCTTCCACAGGAACTTGATCGTGTCGCCGTTGTCCGTGGCCAGCCGCCGGGTCTCGGTCAGCAGGGGCGGCAACATGCCGGCGACGAGCTGCTCGCGCTGGGCGGCCGGCAGGTCGGTCATCTTGTCCGGGTCGGACGTGTAGTGCGTGAAGTAGTGGGTCGCGAGCTGCTTCGCCCGGAAGCCCGGCAGCCCGAGTTCCTTGACGCGCGCCTCGCGCTCCTCGGCCGTCAGGTCGGCCAGGTGGACGGGCGGCTTGCCGCGCTTCGGCGACGCGAACTGCAGCAGCGGACGACCGTCGGTGTCGGTCGCCTGCTTCCAGCCCTCGGTGCGCGGGCGCACCTGCGGACGAGCAGACTGCTGCTGTTCGAACGGGGTACGGGTGTCGGAAGCCATCAGGCCAGGATACGGGAGGCCCGTGACACGTCGGTGCCGGACCCTCCGGTGGCAGGGATGGTCACCGTCGACGGCCCCGCCTGCGTCGGGTCAGCTGCCGGCGGGCAGCAGGCGCGCGAAGTGGTGCGCGGCCGAGTACATCGGGACGATGTCGACGACCTCGCCCGGGTGCGGGGCCTGCAGCACGAGTCCCTGGCCGAGGTACAGGCCGACGTGGTCCTGGTCGTCGTACACGACCAGGTCACCGGGCAGCGCCTCGGACTCGGGGATCGTGGTCGCTGCCGCGTCCTGCGTCGGCACGTAGTGCACCAGCGGGATGCCGACCGCGGCGTACGCGACCATCGTCAGCCCGGAGCAGTCGATGCCCGCGTGGCTCGCGCCGCCCTCGACGTACGGGTCCCCCATGTACTGCAGGGCGGTCTCGACGATCGTGGCCCGGTCACCGCCGGCGGACAGGGCAGCCGACAGGGCCGACTGCGCCTGGGCCGTGGTCACGCCGAAGCGCAGGTCGAGCGTCGGGTACGAGACGACCGTGGTCGTGGTGGTCATGCCGTCCGTGGACACGACGGGCACCTTGACGTCGTGCGCCACGGTGAAGGTCTGTGCGGCCTGCGCGGTCGTCGTGCCGTGCTGCGTCTCGGTCGGGGTCGCCGCGTTCGCCGGCATCGACAGGGTCAGGGTGGACGTCACCGCCAGGGCGGGAGCGAGCAGGATCGCCGCTCGCTTGGCGTTCGCCGCGCGGCGGATGTGCCGGGGGTCGACGGCCCGCTCGGCTCGGAGGACGGCCGCGCGGCTCAGGACGGCCGTGCCGGCGACGGAAGCGACGGGCACGGGACGCCACTGCATCCGGACGGTGCGGGTCGGCTTCGGGTGCTCGACGAACGTGGACCGGGCGGCGGCGGGCCCGAGGGCCGAGCGACGGCCGCGGGGACGCAGCTGCGGTCCCGGCGATGCCGGAGCGGGTTCCAGCGCGGTGCGCGGGGTCGCTCGCGAGGGCTGTCGGTCTTCGGCTGCTGCAGGCAGGGCGTGGCGTCCCATGGGTCCTTCCGGGTCGGGACCGCTGGGCGATCCGGAAAGTAACGTATTGGTCACGGAGCGGCCCGCGGCTGAGCAGTCCCGGAGTGTTCCTGCGGCTGGTCACAGGAACGGGCGATCCTCGCAGCTCGCTCAGATGCGGCGGATCCGGGATTCATGCGCCGTGGACCCGGCCTCAGACGGAGGCGAGCCGCATGACGGCGGCGATCCGGGCCTCCCGGTCGGCCGCCAGGCGGTCGAGGCGAGCCGCGAGCGCTACGACGGACGCGTCGACCGGGCTGTCCCCCGAGATGTCCCCCGCGACCGGGACGCCGGCGCGGACGGCGAGCGGCAGGACGCCCGCCCACACGGTGTGGTCCTCACCGTCGTCGGCAGCCTCGCCGTTGCCCTGGAACCGGACCTTCACGCTCGCGCGGTCGAGGGGCAACTGCAGGACCTGGGTGGCACGGACCTCCTTCGCGGTCATCTCGCGCACCTCGTCACGGCGACCGGGCATCAGGTGGTCGGAGACCTGCCAGAGCGCCTCGGTGCGGAGCTCGGGCGGCACGACGGTCGCAGCGCCGGCGATCATCGCGCTCCGGTAGTTCGCGGAGCTGTCGAAGGTCGAGCGGGCGAACACCAGGCCGTCCAGGTGCGTGACCGTCGCCGCGACCTGCACACCGGCCGGACCCGCCTCGAGGAACAGGCCGCCGCCCGTCGAGCCGTGCAGCAGCAGGACCGGGCCGTCGCCGAGGTCGCCGACGCCGCACAGGAAGGGCAGCACGATCGGGTGGCCGCCGCGGAGGAACCCGACGTGGGCGAGGTGGGCCTCGGCGAGGATCGCCCGCAGGACGGCCGGGTCGTGGGACTGTCGTTCGCGGATGCGTCGGACGCGCAGATCGGGCCCGTCGGCGGGGTTCTGGGTGCTCATGCGGGCAACGCTAGGGTCGGGAGTGGTCCGGTGCGTGGACCAGATCGGGGTGATCGTGGTGGACCAGTCCAGCAAGACCGCGGGGGTCGTCGCTCGTGTCCGGGGCATGGTGCACGACGGCACGCTGCACGAGGGCGATCCGATGCCCTCGACCCGGGCGTTGGCTGCCGAGCTCGGCGTCGCACGCGGCACGGTGGTCGCGGCGTACGAGCAGCTCGACGGCGAGGGGTGGATCCGGACACGGCACGGGGCCGTGGCGCGGGTCGTGGCGTCCGCTGGCGCGTTCGGCATGGCCAGCGTGGGCGACCGGGGCGGCGCCGTCGTCGGGGACTTGCCGCCAGCGTCGGACCCGGGTGCGACGGCGATGGCCGCCGCCGCCGCCCGGGTCATCGATTGCCGCCCCGGGATCCCTGCCGTCACCGCGATCTCCCAGCGGGACTGGCGGGCGGCCTGGCGGGCAGCGGCCGATGCGCCCCTGCGGAACGCGGTCGCCGACCCGCTCGGCACCTCGGACCTCCGGGCGCAGGTCGCCGCACAGCTCGGGCTGAGCCGGGGGTTCGCCCCGGCGCTCGACCGGGTGCTGCTGGCCGCAGGGACCTCGGAGGCGCTGTCCCTCGTCACCGAGGCGCTGCGCATGCACCTCGGTCGCGCGCCGGTGTTCGCCGTCGAGGACCCCGGCTACCGGACCGGGCAGCGTGCGGTGCGCAGTGCGGGCGGGACGGTCGTCGGCATCCCGCTGGACGACGACGGGATGGACCTCGACGCCCTCTCGGCCGCCGGCCCGGTCGACGTCGTGCTCGTCACCCCGACCCACCAGTACCCGCTCGGCTCGGTGATGCCGGTGGTGCGACGGCAGCGGCTGCTCGCCTGGGCCGCGGCAACGGGCACGCTTGTGGTCGAGGACGACTACGACTCCGAGTTCCGACACCGCGGCAGCCCCGTGCCCGCCCTCGCGGCGCTCGACGCCGAGGGGGTGGTGCTGCACGTCGGCGGGTTCTCGAAGACGCTCGACCCGCGGCTGCGCTGCTCGTACGTCGTGCTGCCCGCCGCCGTTCCGGCAGAGCAGAGTGCCGGTGCCGTGGCCGGGATCGCCGAGGCGGTGCTCGCTACCCGCCGCGCCCGTGGTGCGGTGGTCGCGGAACCCGTCCAGGTCGCGCTCGCGCACCTGCTGCGGACCGGCGCGCTCCGCCGGCACCTCGGCCGGGTCCGTCGCGACTACACGCACCGTCGCGCCCGGATCGCGGCTCGGCTCGACGGCGTCGCCGGACTGGAGGCCCGTGCCCTGAACGGCGGACTGCACGCGGTGGTCGTGTGGCCGGGTCCGGCGACCGGGCAGGAGGTCGCCGCGCGGATGGCGGGGTCCGGCGTGCTGGTCTCGACGCTCGAGGAGTACGGGATGACACCGGGCAGCACGCCGGCCGGGATCGTGCTGGGGTACGGAGCCGTGACCGTGCCGGAGCTGGACCGGGCGCTCGATGCGCTGATCGGGGCGGTCCGCGACGGTTAGCGCTGGTGCTGCTGCAGGTGTGCGCGCACCTGTTCCTGCACGGCGGACGCGTCGCGGTGGTCCCACAAGGCGAAGTGCGTGCCACCCGGCAGCGTGACGAACTCCGCGTCGGGGATGGCGTCGGCAGCGCGCGTGCTGTCGTCGTGCACGACCTCGGAGTCGGCGTCGCCGTGGACCAGGAGCGTCGGCGCCCGCACGGCACCGAGGTCGAGCGACTCGATGGCCGCGAGCTGCCGCACGTCGTTGTCCCAACCGGCGCGTCTCGGTCCGGAGGCGTTGCCGGTGCGGGCGACGCCGAGCAGGAAGGCTCGGCGCTCTGGATCGTCGAGGACACCGGCGACGTGCTGCCGTAGGGCTCCCCCGCGCAGTGCGCTGACACCGGCGACGGCAGCGCGAGCCGCGGCGGCCGGGGCGATGCGTGCTGCGGCGGCTGCCAGACGGGCACCGAACGCCGTGCCGGTGACGAGCCGCTCCGCGGGACCCGCCGGACCGGGGACCCACCGACCGGACACCCCTGAGGCGACGGCGAGCGCCGTGGTGCGTTCCGGGTGTTGGACGGCGAAGCGGTACGCGGCGGGGGCACCACCGGACCACGCCAGCAGCCCCGCGCGGTCGATGCCGAGGTCGTCGAGCACGCCGGCGAGCAGGTCGGCCTCGTCGTCGATCGACGAGCGGTCGGGGTCCAACGGTGTGCCGAGGTACCCGGGCCGCGAGACCGTCACCACGCGGAACTGCTCGGACGGCAGGAACGCCGACATCAGTTCGGCGACGTCGATGCCGCCGGGGGTGCCGTGCAGGACGAGCACGGGGGTGCCGGTGTCCGAGCCCCGGGTGCCGACCTCGACGCCGCGGGTGACGGCTCGGGCCGAAGAGGACATGCGGCGACGATACTGCGGGCCGCCGTGCGGCGCCGCCGTGTCGGTCAGCGGGCCTCGGAGCTGGCGGCGCCGCGGGCGCTCACGAGGTCGGCGAGGGACGGCTCGGCAGCGTCGGTGGGCACTGCCCAACCACGGCGAGCGGCCTTGCGGACCAGACGGTAGGTGGTGACCTGGACAGGCTCCACCCCGTCGGCGGATTCGTATGTCGTCATGTGTGTTGTTCTCCCTGAACGCGAGTTCATCGCTGCGCCCGACGGTACGCGTGCCGGGTACCCCAGGACGGGGGCCTGCGTTCCCTGGCCAATGGGCGGCGCAGCGGCGATCGACCTCACGTGCAGAGCGACAGTTGACGGCTTCGGGGGCCCGTGGAGTGTCGCTCAGCGCGAAGGGTCGGCGAGCGCGCGACCGGGTCGGCGAGCGCGCGACCGGGTCAGAGACTCGTCATGCCGCCGTCGACGCGGAACTCGGCGCCCGTCGCGTACGACGACTCCGCGCTGGCCAGGTAGACCATGATCCCGGTGACGTCGTCGGGGGTGCCGGGGCGGCCGAGTGGCGTGCGGGCGACGATCGCCGCGCGTGCTTCGGGGTCGCCCGAGATCGCCTGGACGAGCCCGGTCTCGGTGTAGCCCGGCACGACGGTGTTCACCCGGATGCCGTCCCGCGCGTAGGCCATCGCGGTCGCGCGGACGAGGGCGTGGATGCCGCCCTTCGTCGACGAGTACGCCGCGAAGTCCGCACCCTCGCCGTTCAGCCCCGTGGGCGAACCGGTCGCGATGATCGACCCGCCGCCGCCGGCCGCGAGCATTGCCCGGACGGCGTGCTTCACGGTCAGGAACGTGCCGGTCAGGTTCACCGCGACCGTGCGGTTCCAGGTCTCGAGCGACAGGTCGGCGACCGCGGCGTCGTGACCGAACAGTTGCACGCCGGCGTTCGCGACGACCACGTCGGGCGTCCACGCCTGCGCCGAGAGGGCGGCGAACCCGGCCTCGACGCTGGCCTCGTCGGCGATGTCCACGGTGAGCGGCAGCGCGAGCGCACCGGCCGCCGCTGCCGCCGTGCCAGCCGCCACTGCATCGCGGTCGGCGTAGACCACGCGCGCTCCCTCGGCGACGAACCGGTCCGCGATCGCGCGACCGATGCCGGAGCCCGCCCCCGTGACGAGTGCGGTCCTGTGGTCGAGTCGTGCGGTCATGCGGGAGCTCCGTCCTGGGAGCGCCGTCGCTCCACGGACCCATCATTGCCCAACCGGTTGACCGGTGGTAGTCATGCACCATGACTGTGACGTCGATGGGCACGGTGTCGATCGGTGCGTGGCGGTTCACGGTGCTCGACGCCGAGCTCGCCGACCTCGCGTACGACGACGAACCGGTGCTGCGGGCGATCCGGTTCGTGACCCGTGATCACGACTGGCGCACCGCCGACGACACCGTGCTCACCCGGACGATCGACACCGGCGCCGACGGCACGAGCGGGCGCCTCCGCATCGAGTCCAGCAGTCGGTACGACGGCACCGAGGTACTCCGGTACGCCCTCGAGGTCACCGTCGACGGCCCCACCCTGCACGTCGACGCGGTCGCCACCACGACGACGCCGTTCCGCCGCAACCGCATCGGCCTGGTCGTGCTGCAGCCGCCGACCCTCGCCGGCGCACCCTTCACCGCGCGGCACCCGTCCCGCACCGTCACCGAGGCTGCGTTCCCGACGTGGATCGCGCCGCACCAGCCCTCCCACGACCTGTCGGGGCTGGACTGGTCGACGGGTCGGGTCGCGCTGACGCTCGACCTGGCCGGCGACGTGTTCGAGATGGAGGACCAACGCAACTGGACCGATGCCTCGTTCAAGACCTACTCGACGCCGCTGTCCGAGCCGTTCCCGGTCACGCTCGACGCGGGTTCCGTGGTCCACCAGTCGCTCACGCTGCGCGCGACGACGGACGGTCGACCGGGAGGCACGGCCGCCCCCGCCCCGGACCTCGCGTTCCTGGACGGGCCGGCTCCGACCGCCGTGGTCGCCCCGCCGCCGACGCTCCAGTTGTTCGCCGCGTCGGCCCCGGCGGCTGCGCGCCCGGCCGACGCGCGCCCGGCCGGGGTGCCGCTCGGCGTGCCGGTCTTGGTGGAGCCCGTGCTCGGCGATCCGAACGTCCTTGCCGTGCTGGCCTCGGCTCGGCTCGATGCGGGTGGCGGGCCGCTCGACGTCCGGTTCGTGACCGACGACCCGGACGTGCTGCGTGCCGCGATCGACGACGTGCTCGACTCGGGCGCGGTCGTGCGGATCGGTGCGTTCGACCCGACCTCGCACGTGACGACACCGGCGCTGCAGCAAGCCCTGCGCGACGCCGCTACTGCTGCCGGCGACCTCGAGGTCGTGGCCGGCACCCGCGCGCACTTCACGGAGCTGAACCGGACCGTCGACCTGTTCCGCGACTGGGACGGGCCCTTGACGTTCAGCGTGACGCCGCAGATGCACGACCGGTCGCCCGAACAGGTGACCGAGTCGATCCGGATGCAGCGCTGGGTGGTGATGAGCGCCTCCAGGCTGGCCGCCGGCAGGGCGCTGCACGTCGGACCGGTGACGCTGCGGCCACGGTTCAACGCGGTGGCGACGTCCGCGCGCCCCGTCGTGACCGACGCGACGATCGAGGCCGGCTACGGGCCGCAGTTCGTGCCCGATGCGACGGATCCGGAGCAGCACTCGGCGGCAGCGCGGGCGTGGTTCGCGGCGTCGGTGGCGGCGCTGACGGTGCCGGGGGTCGCCTCGATCACCCTCGCCGAGGCCTGGGGACCCCGCGGCGGGCGGTGAGTACCGCGAAAGCGACGGATTCCCGCCGATGGTCGGCGGGAATCTGTCGCTCTGGCGGATCAGACGGGTGTCAGCGGCGGACGGCGTCGATCTTGAGCATCTTCGCGATGACGCTGTCGAGCTCGCTGTCGTCGAAGACCTGCTTCCAGTCCTCCTTGATGAGCTTCTCGCGGCCGTAGCCCATGGCGATGTGGCAGGCGTCCGAGAACGGGTTCGAGCCGCGCAGGCCGTTGGTCAGCGCGATCCAGGTGTGGCCGTAGAGCATGGCGCGCGCGGCCTCGCGGGGCACGCCGACACCGGTGACGGTCTCCTCGAGGGCGTCGTTGAGGAAGTCGCCGATCATGCAGGCGATGGTCTCGACCAGGGTCGGCTCGAGCACGGCGAGCTGCTTCACGGTGACCCAGTGCACCTGGATGACGGGCGCGTACATGGTGGTGATGACGGCCTCGGCGATCGCCTTGGCACGCTCGTCCTGGTCGCCGAGCGACTCGGAGGCGTCGAAGGCCGCGATGACCTCCTGCGGAGCGGCGATGCCCCCGAAGGTGTCGTCCCACTCGGCCTTGGTGGTGCGCTCGAGGAACACCGACGGGTGGCACGGGTGCGCCACGGCGTAGTGGATGTCCTCGCGCTTGGCGAGCAGTCCGGCGTAGGCGGCGGCCGGGTCGAGCGTCAGGATCGTCGCGCCGGGCTGCATGACCGGGACGAGCTGCTCCGAGATGCTGCCGAGCAGGACGTCCGGCACGGCGAGGATGACCACGTCGGCGACCTTGGCGGCCTCGAGGCTGTCGGTGAGTGACCGGCCGAGGGCCTGGATGCGCTCCTGCCCGGCGGGCGAGGCCTCGCTGTAGAGCGTCGTGTACTCGCTCTTCGCGAAGTTGTTCGAGACGCGAGTGCCCATCTTGCCGCCGGCACCGATCACGGCGACGGTGACGTCGGCCGTACCGGATCCGGCAGCGACGGTGTGGGGGGTGGTGACGGTGTCGGTCATGATTCCTTGCTCCTGATGTGCTCGATGGTGTGTTCGGTCCACGCCGCCTCGATGCGGGTGGTGGTCTGTGCGGGCGTCTCGCCCGGTCGTGGCTCGGCGCCCGCGTGCTCGTCCTGCCACGGCAGCCAGAACTCGATGACGCGGTTGATCCCCCGGGCGTCGGGGTCGATCGCGGCGCGGACGGTGTCGTGGTCGATGACCCCGGAACCCATCGGGACGCCGGTGTACTGGAAGCCGACCCAGCCCGGCGAGCGGGTGAAGCCGGAGTCCTTGACGTGCCAGTTGACGACGTACGGGGCGGTCATCGCCACGACGTCGGCGGGGTGTTCGAGCCGTGCGACGGTGTTCGCCGGGTCCAGGCAGATGCCGAGGTGGTCGGAGCCGATCGCCTGCACCACCGCGACGAGGTCGGCGGTGGCGACGACCTCGTACGTCTCGAGGGCGAGCGTCACCCCGGCCGCTTCGTACGCGGGGAGCGCCTGCCGCAGTCGGCGTTCGGTCTCGGCGGCGTCCGGGTGGTCGTCGCCGCGCGTCCACATCGACCGGACGAGCGTCGCGCCGAGCACCTGCGCGATGTGCAGGTACCGGGCCAGGTGCGCCGGGTCGGTGCCGCGGGTGCCGACCTCGAGCGTGAGCCCGAGGTCGTCGGCCAGCGTCCGGATCGCGGCCAGCCGGTCGTCCGACGCGGTGTCGAGCGGCAGGTGGTCGCAGATCTGGAACAGGTCGACGCCGTCGCGGGCGGCGGCGTCGCGCAGGGCGTCGTCGAGGGACAGCGGTGCCGGCACACGGTCGGACATGCGCCAGAAGTAGGCGTAGGTGGAGAGGCCGAGCAGGGAGGTCACGCCGGTGCTCCGTCCTGCGTCGCGGCCAGCGCCTCGGCTTCGTCGAGGATCGTGCGGATCGCCTCGGGGTCGTGGGCGAAGCGGCCGAGGAACAGGCCACCGATGCGGCCCTGTCCCCGGGTGAGGAGGCCAGGCCCGGCGCTGCCGCCGTAGATGACGACCGAACCGGCGAGCTCCGGGCTGGTCGCCAGGTGCTGCTCGATGCCCGCAAGCACCGCGACGATGTGCTCGTCGGGGGCGGGCTGCGGCGCGCCGATGGCCCAGACCGGCTCGTAGGCGGCGATGACCGGTCCGGCGAGCCCGTCGGCGACGGCCGTCGCGACGAAGCGGTCGAGCTGCGCGGTGACCTCGGCGACGGCAGCGGACGGGTCACCGTCGGCCGCGCGCTCGGTCTCGCCGATGCAGATGAGGGGACGCAGGCCGTTGCGGAAAGCGGCGTGCACCTTGCCGGCGATGTCTTGGTCGGACTCGTGGAACAGGGACCGGCGCTCGGCGTGCGCGATCTCGACCAGGTCGACCCCGACCTCGCGGAGTTCGCGGCCGGACACCTCACCCGTGAAGGCACCCTCGTCGGCCCACGCCAGGTCCTGCGCGCCGAGGAGCACCGGGGTGCGCTCGAGCACGGCGTGCACCGGCACGAGCGAGGGGAACGTCGGGATGACGAAGAGCTCGACGGCGCCGGACTGCACCGCCGGGTGGGTCCGGGCGATGTCGGCCACGGCGGCCGCCCACTCGAGCGTCCGGGCGTGCCCGAAGTACATCTTGAGCGACACCCCGATCGTGATCGGAGCGGCCGCCGTGGGCTCCGGCATCAGGCGTCGGTCCCGACCGGCGCAGAACCGTCGTAGGAACAGATCGCCGCGACCTTCTCGGCGCTGGCGCTCGTCTGGTCGAAGGTGTAGCCGAGCCACTCCTTCGCCATCCGGCGTGCGACCTCGACGCCGACGACCCGCTGGCCCATGCAGAGGACCTGGGCGTCGTTGGACAGGACCGAACGCTCGACGCTGAACGAGTCGTGCGCGGTGACGGCCCGGATGCCGGGGACCTTGTTCGCCGCGATCGCGACACCGAGTCCGGTGCCGCAGATCAGGATCGCGCGGTCGGCCTCACCCGACGCGACGAGTCGTGCAGCATCGACGGCGACGTGCGGGTACGCGGTGTGCCCGTCCGCGTCGACGCCCACGTCGGTGACGCTGACCACGCGTGGGTCCTTCGCGAGGTCGGCCTTGATGATCTCCTTGTAGTCGAACCCGGCGTCGTCCGAGCCGACGACGATGCGGAACTGCTGGTCACTCATGCGGGTGCCTCTCTGCGTGTGCGGGGGTCAGGCGGGGACGGCGATGGTGGCGAGCACGGCCGCCGTGATCAGGGCGAACGAGATCGCGCCGGCGTCGGGGGTGCCGACCGCGTCCTCGCCGTGGGTGCGGGCGCGGCCCATCTTCGGCAGCAGGTCGGCGGTGGCGTCGGCGGCAGCCGTCGCCACGGCAGATGCGGCGGACCACGCGGCGACCAGGTCGTCGCCGGCCGCGACGCGGTCGGTGAGCACCTGGTCGAACGGGACGATGGCGTCGACCATGGTCTTGTCGCCGGGGACGGCTCCGAAGGCGAGGACGGCCTCGGTGGCGGCGTGCACCGCGCTCTGGACCGTGGCGGCTGACGGGCGCTCGACGTCGCCGAGGACGCGACCCAGTGCCTCCAGGGCGGCTCCCCAGATCGCACCGGACGTGCCGCCGGCCTTGTCCGACCAGGCGTCGCCGGCGATCGCGAGGACGCTGCCGGCACCGGCGCCGCGCATCACCGCGTCCGCAGCGGCACGGTCGGCGGCGGTGGAGCCGCGCTGCATGCCGATGCCGTGGTCGCCGTCACCGGCGACGGCGTCGATGCGACCGAGCTCGTCGGCGTGGACGTCGATCGTGGTGCGGATGGCCGTGATCGCCTCGGCGACCCGGGCAGCGGCCGCCTGCGACGCCGCGGAGCCGACCGTGACCGGCGCCTGCACGTCGGCCGCGAGCGTTTCGGCTGCGACCGGCTGCTGCGGGACGGCGCCACCCTTGCGGTACGCGGGGCTGTCGGCGGGCGCGGCCCAGAGCTGCTCGAGTTCGTCGTCGAGCCAGAAGAGCGTCAGCGAGACGCCGGCCATGTCGAAGCTCGTGACGAGTTCGCCGACCTCGGGCTCGACGACCACGGCACCGGCCGCCGCGAGCCTGCGCTGCGCGGCGCCGAAGACGACGAAGAGCTCCTCGTACTTGACGCTGCCGAGGCCGTTGAGGATCGGGACGACGCGTGCCCCGTCGACGACGACACCGGATGGCAGCTCGGTCAGCAGCTTGTCGACGAGCAGGTCGGCCAGACCGTCAGCCGTCGGGACGTCGGCCTCGGCGATGCCGCGTTCGCCGTGGATGCCCATGCCGATGGCCATCCGACCCTCGGGGACGGTGAAGAGCGGTTCGTCGGCGCCGGGGAGCGAGCAGCCCGAGAAGGCGACGCCGAAGCTGCGGGTGCGGTCGTTCGCGCGTTCGGCGATCGCGGTGACCGTGTCGAGGTCGTCCCCGCGCTCGGCGGCGGCGCCCGCGACCTTGAACACGCAGAGGTCGCCGGCGATCCCGCGGCGCTTGTGGGCTTCGGCGCTCGGGGCGGAGGCGACGTCGTCGGTCACCCGCACCGTGCGGACGTCGATCCCGCTGGCGGCCAGTGCCCGTGCCGCGGCGTCGAAGTTGAGCACGTCGCCGGCGTAGTTGCCGTAGCTCAGCAGCACGCCGCCGCCGTGCTCGGACGCCTTCGCGACCGCCGTGACCTGCTGGGCGCTCGGGCTGGCGAACAGGTTGCCCATCGCCGCACCGGCTGCCAGACCGTGCCCGACGAGTCCGCCGAAGGCCGGGTAGTGGCCGGAGCCACCGCCGACGACGAGCGCGACGGTCCCCTCGGGGCTGGTGGTCGAGCGGGCGACGCCGCCGTGGACCTTGCGGACCCGGGCCTGGTTCGCGGCCACGAAGCCGTCGACCATCTCGTCGGCGAAGTCCGCGGGGTCGTTGAACAGGCGGGTCATGCGTGGGTCTCCCGGGTCGTGGTCGCGGTCGCGGTCGCGGTCGACGAGGTCGTCGCCGTCGTCGTGGCCTGCGCCGCAGCGTCGGCGTCCCGTCGTTCGTGCCGCTTCGTGCTCCGACCGAGCACGAACATCAGCACGCTCGACAGCACCATGAAGAAGCCGACGATGAACATCGGGACCTGGTAACCGCCGGTCCACCCGCTGACGATGCCCGTGATGTACGGGGCAGCGAACCCGCCGAGGTTGCCGATCGTGTTGATGAGCGCCACACCCGCAGCAGCGGCGGCACCGGTCAGGAACTGGGTCGGCACCGTCCAGAAGTTCGGCAGTGCGGCGAAGATCGCGCAGGCGGTGACCGCGATGACGGCGATCGTGGCGGCCGGGCTGTTCATGAAGAGCGCGACCGGGATGCTCAGGCCACCGACGAGTGCGGGGACGGCGATGTGCCAGACCCGGACGCCACGGCGGAAGGCGTCGCGCGACCAGAAGTACAGGACGACCGCGGCGGGGACGTACGGGATCGCCGTGATCATGCCCTTCTGGAACAGGTCGAACGTGGTGCCGAACTGCTCCTGGAAGCCGTCGATGATCGTCGGCAGGAAGAAGCTCAGCGCGTACAGGCCGTAGATGAAGCCGAAGTACACCGCGGCGAGCATCCAGACGCGGCCGGAACCGAAGGCCGCACGGAGACCGCCCCTGCCGTGACCGGCTTTCTCCTTGTTCTCCGTCGCCAGGGCACCTTCGAGCCACACCTTCTCGTCCTCGTCGAGCCACTTCGCCTGCGATGGCTTGTCCTTGAGCACGAAGAGGCACAGGACGCCGACGATGATCGCCGGGATCGAGACGCACAGGAACATGAAGCGCCAGCCGGCCAGGCCGCCGAGCATGCCCTCGTGGGTCATCAGCCAGCCGGCGAGCGGGGAGCCGATGACGCTCGTCAGGGGCTGGGCCAGGTAGAACAGCGCGAGCATCTTGCCGCGGTGCCGTGCGGGCACCCACGTCGACAGGAACAGGATCGCGCCGGGGAAGAACCCGGCTTCGGCGATGCCGAGCAGGAAGCGCAGGCCGACGAGCTGCGGGTAGTTCTGCACCCACGTGAAGAGCAGCGAGACGATGCCCCACGTGATCATGATGCGGGCGAGCCAGATGCGCGCGCCGAACTTGTGGAGCGCCAGGTTCGAGGGCACCTCGAGTACGAGGTAGCCGATGAAGAACACGCCGGAGGCGAACCCGAACTGGGCGGCGGTCAGACCGAGGTCTGCCTCCATGCCGTTCGGGGCCGCGAAGGAGATCGCGGTGCGGTCGAGGAAGTTGATGAAGAACATCAGTGCCACGAACGGCACGATGCGGATCGCGATCTTGCGGATGGCCGTCTTCTCGACGACCGAGGTGGGGATGCCTCGCGTGGCGGGGATGTCCACGATGACTCCTGCTCGGTGGGGGTGGTACGACTCCGGCCCGGGCTGCAGCGCCCGGTGGTGGAGCGGGCGCATCGGTGCGCCTGGTCCAGTGTGCGGATTCCAATTCAACTTGTCAACCGGTTGACCAAACACTCCCCAAGCGACTCGAAGCCCAACCGGTTGACCGAACGGTACGCTCACTGCATGCCCGCGTTCAGCCCGGACGATCCCCTCAACATCCGACTCGAACTCGAGTCCGTGCCCGTGGGTTCGCCCGCCTCCGAGGTCGCCCGACAGCTCGTGTCCCTGCTCACCGCGGGTGAGCTGGCCCCGGGTTCGCGACTGCCGTCCGAGCGGATCCTGGCCGAACGGCTCGGGGTCGGACGCTCCGCCGTGCGCGAGGCCCTGGCGGCCCTCGAGATCCTGGGCATCGTGCAGATCCGCCCCGGCTCGGGCACGTACCTGCAGGGCGGCACCTCGGACCTGCTGCCGACCACGCTGTCGTGGGGGCTCATGCTCGCGTCGAACCGCACGCGCGAGCTGCTCGAGGTCCGGTCCTCGCTCGAACGGACCGTTGCGATCCTCGCCGCGCAGCGTGCCACACCCGAGCAGGTCGCGGAGCTCGGCGAGTACCTCGTCCGACAAGAGGCCACCCTCGACGACCCCGAGGCCTTCATCGACGCCGACGTCCGGTTCCACGTGCTGCTCGCCCGGGCCGCGGGGAACGACGTGCTCGGCGACCTGCTGCAGAGCCTGCGCTCGATGCTCAGCGTGTGGGTCGGCCGCCGTGTGCAGACCCGCCAGGCGACCGAGGCCGCCTACGAGGAGCACCGCGCGATCTACGAGGCGCTCCGGGCCGGCGACGTGCCCGCCGTGCAGCGTGCGATGGACGCGCACATGGCCACGGCGAGCGCCCGCATCGAGAACGCGGAGCCCATCCCGCCCGTCGAGTAGCGGCCGGGAGGCGCGGTGCGGGTCCGCCTCGCACCGTCCGACGTTGCTGGGGCGGCAACAGGGCTTGGGTCCGGCCCGGCAGGTGCGGTCGACTTGGCAGATGCATGCACACGAGACCACCGCCGCGACCGCCGGCTCCCCCGTTGGCTCGGCCCGCGACTGGTGGGAGCAGCGGTACGCCGAGCGCGACGGGATCTGGTCGGGCCGCGTGAACGCGGTGCTGGCCGACGTCGCAGCGGCGCTGGCCGTGGGGCGCGCACTCGACCTCGGCTGCGGTGAGGGCGGCGACGTCGTCTGGCTCGCCGAGCAGGGTTGGGACGCACTGGGCATCGATCTGTCGGTGACGGCGATCGAGCGCGGCTCGCGGGCGTCGGTGTCGGCCGGGGTCGACGAACGGACAGCGTTCGTCGCTGCGGACCTCGCCCGGTGGGAAACGGCCGCGCGCTTCGACCTGGTGACGGCGTCGTACCTGCAGTCGTGGCCGGTGGAGATCCCACGCGCGGAGATCCTGCGGCGGGCCAGCGGGTTCGTCGCGGTCGGCGGGCACCTGCTCGTGACCGCGCACGCCGCCCCACCGCACGACGACCTGCCGGCAGAGATGCAGGAGTACCGGTTCCCGACGCCCGACGAGGACCTGGCAGCGCTGCAGCTCGATGACGCCTGGGAGGTCGTGGCCGCCGAACTCCGGCCGCGCACCGCGACGACGCCCGAGGGCGACCCGCACGAGGTCCTCGACAGCGTGGTGCTGGTCCGCCGCACGCGCTGACGACGGATGGAGCGCCGGACGGTTCAGCGCCGAGCGGTCAGCGCGGGAGCGGGACCGCGGCGCCGAACGCCTGCACGACGCGGGCCACCACCTGGGCGGCGGGGGTGTCCCAGATCGCCTGGTTGAAGAGCTCGACCTCGACGTCCCCGGTGTAGCCGGCAGCGACCACCGCCTCGGTCACGGGCCCGAAGTCGACGTGCCCGTCGCCCGGGTACCCACGTGACAGCAGCGGGTCGGCTGCGATCGGGGTGAGCCAGTCGCACACCTGGTACGACGCGATCCGCCCGGCAGCCCCCGCGCGGGCGATCGATCCTTCGAGGGCCGGGTCCCACCACACGTGGAACGTGTCGACGACGACCCCGACGGCGGCGGCCGGGAACGGTGCCGCCAGGTCGATGGCCTGCGCGAGCGTCGACACCACGGCCCGGTCGGCGGCGTACATCGGGTGCAGTGGCTCGACGGCGAGCCGGACGCCGGCGTCGAGGGCGTGCGGCACGAGGTCGGCGAGTGCGTCGGCCACCCGGCCCCGGGCGCCGACCAGGTCGCGCGATCCCTCGGGCAGTCCCCCGGCGACGAGGACGAGCACCGGCGCCGAGCCGGGAGCGCCGGCCGCGGCGAGGGCTGCGGTCTCGTCGATCGCGCGCCGGTTGTCGTCGAGGGCCTGCTGCCGAGCGGCTCCGGGCGGCAGGGTGAAGAAGCCTCCGCGGCAGTGCGACGACACCCGGAGCCCCGAGTCCGCGACCATCCGGACGGCCTCGGCGAGGCCGACCTCGGCCACGGGCTCCCGCCAGGTGCCGATCGCTCCGATGCCGGCCCCGGCCACGATGTCGAGCGCCTGTCGGAGCGGCGCGTACTTGATGGTCGCCTGGTTGACCGACAGCCGCGGATGCGGCCCAGCACCGGCGGACCGGACCGGCGTGCCGGCGTCCGCCGCGGTCGTCACGCGACCACCTCGGCGACGGTGCGGTCGACGGTGGGTGATCCGGGCCTCCCGGTCGGCTGTGTCGCCACGCCGGCAACCGCGAGCAGCGCGTGCCATCGTGACGCGGCGAGGTCGGGGTGTTCGAGGGCGCCGCAGGCGTTCGCGAGCCGGAGGGTCTCGGACAGGTGCGGCAGGGAGCGGCCGGCGTGCTGGCCGCCGACCATCTGGAAGGCGGGCTGGTGGCCGTTCAACCAGGCGAGGAACGCGATGCCGGTCTTGTAGTGCCAGGTGGGGGCGCTGAAGACGTGGCGGGAGAGCGCCTCGGTGGGGGCGAGGAGTGCGCGGAAGGCGGCGTCGTCGGGCAGGGCCTGGACGGCGGCGGAGGCGAGGGGTGCGACGGCGGCGAAGGCGCCGAGGAGGGCGTCGGAGTGGGCTCGACCGTCTCCCGCTACGAGGTCCACGTAGTGGAAGTCGTCGCCGGTGAACATCCGGGCGGTCGCGGGCAGTTGCGAGCGGAGGGCGACCTCGGCGCGGGCGTTCAGCAGGCTCATCTTGATGCCGGAGACCTTCGGCCCGGCGTCGCGCATGATGTCGAGCACGGTGTCGGAGGCCTGCTGCCCACCGAAGTAGCCGGCGAGGGCGGGGTCGAAGGCCTCCCCCAGCCAGTGCAGGACGACGGGTGCGCTCGCCCGCTCGACGACCCGGCCGTAGACGCGGCGGTAGGTGGCCGGATCGTTCTGCGCGAGTCGTGCCAGGTGCCGGCTGGCCATCAGGACGACGCCGGCGCCGGAGTCCTCGGCGTGGTGGAGCTGGGCGACGTACGCGTCGACGACCTGCTGCTCGGTCGGGAGCTCGTTGCGGTCGTCCGGCAGGTCGTCCGTGTTCACGCCGACGACGATGCGCCCGCCGACGGACTGGGCCTCGCGGGCACTGCGGGTGATGAGCTCACGCACCGCGGCCGGGTCGAGGCCCATGTTCCGCTGCGCCGTGTCCATCGCGTCCGCGACGCCGAGCCCCCACGACCACAGGTGGTGACGGAAGGCGAGTGTGGCGTCCCAGTCGAGGTCGGCCGGAGCACCGGGGGTGTTGTCGGCGGCGGCGCGCGGGACGACGTGGGCGGCGGCGTAGACGAGGCGCTCGGTCAGGGCCGCGGACGGCTTGGCGGCGTCGGTGACGGCGGGCGGTTTCAGGGGCGTCCGGGTGGTCGTGCCGTCGGGGGCGAGGAGGGTGAGGTCGGTCATGCGCGGGCCCCGGCCGTCGCGGGCGCGGCTGCGCGGTCGGCGTCGTCGCTGTTCGCGTCGGCGCTGTTCGCGTCGGCGTCGGCGTCGGCGTCGGCGTCGGCCTGGAGGCTCGGTGCGGTCTGCGCGGGCAGGCGCAGCTCCGGCAGGTCCACACGTCGCCCCTCGGCGCTGGACCGCAGGCCGGCTTCCGCGAGCGCCACGCCGCGGGCACCGGACAACAGGTCGTAGGGATGTGGGCGACCGGCGACCAGGTCCTGCAGGAAGTCCTCCCACTGGGCGCGGAAACCGTTGCCGAACACCGCGTTGTCGGGGACCTCGAGCCACTGGGTCCTGTAGTCGCGGTCGTCCTTCAGGTCCGGGTTCCAGACGGGCTTCGGCGTCGCCGTCCGGGGCTGGATGCGGCAGCCGAACAGTCCCGCGACCGCGCTGCCGTCGGTGCCGTCGACCTGGAACTCGACGAGCTCGTCACGGTCGACCCGGACCGCCCAGCTCGAGTTGATCTGCGCCGTGATCCCGCCGGCCAGGTCGAACACGCCGTAGGCGGCGTCGTCCGCGGTCGCCGGGTACTCGTGGCCCTGTTCGTCGGTGCGCTGCTCGATGTGGGTGACGGCGCGCGCGTACACGGACTCGACGCGGCCGAACAGCTGCTCGAGCACGTAGTTCCAGTGCGGGAACATGTCGACGACGATGCCGCCGCCGTCCTGCTGCCGGTAGTTCCAGCTCGGTCGCTGCGCGGTCTGCCAGTCTCCCTCGAACACCCAGTAGCCGAACTCGCCGCGGACGGACAGGATCCGGCCGAAGAACCCGGAGTCGATCAGGCGGCGGAGCTTCCGCAGGCCGGGAAGGTAGAGCTTGTCGTGCACGACGCCGTTCGGCACCCCGGCCTCGGCGGCGAGGCGGGCGAGTTCGAGGGCTTCGGCGGAGGTCTCGGCGGTCGGCTTCTCGGTGTAGATCGCCTTGCCGGCGGCGATCGCCTTGCGCAGCGCATCGGCACGGGCGCTCGTGACGGCGAAGTCGGCGAAGACGTCCCAGCGGGGGTCGGCGAGGGCGGCGTCGAGGTCGGTCGTCCAGTGCTCGAGGCCGTGGCGGGTGGCGATCTCCTCGAGCTTCGCGGCGTTCCGGCCGACCAGGATCGGTTCGAGCTGCACGCGGGAGCCGTCCGGCAGCCGGAGTCCGCCGTCCTTGCGGATGGCCAGGATCGACCGGACGAGGTGCTGCCGGTAACCCATGCGCCCGGTGACGCCGTTCATGATGATGCCGATGGTGCGCGTGGTGGTCAACGCGTGCTCCTTTGCTCGCCGTGGCCTGCTCTCCGCGTGCTGGAAAGCGCTTGCCGGAACCGTACACCACGGCCCGCCCGCCCGCGCCCGCACCCGCGCGCCCCCGAGGTTCCGAAATCTTGGAGTCTCGAGGCTCTGAACAGTGCTCCGTGGAACCTCGACGCCAGACACGCGGCATGTTGCGGAACCTCGACGCCCGGGCGCCGGCGTGTCGTGCGACGCTCCCCACCCGCCGGTGACCGATGGGGATCGCGTGGGACGTTCCCGACCCCGCCAGCCGAGGTTCCGAGATTTCGGAACCTCGGCGTGCCAGGCGGCACTCCGTGGAACCTCGGCGCTGAACCGGCGGCGTGTTGCGGAACCTCGACGCCCGGGCGCCGGTGTGTCGAGCGCCCTCGAGCTCGACCGCCGCGCCGCGCTACCGCGCCGTACTCGCGCGCAGCACGACCTCGCCGTCGATCGCACCGTCGGCCTCGAGCCCCAGCGCCCGCCGCACCGCCCGCTCCCCGATCTCCTCCAACGGGAGCCGCACCGTACTGAGTGCCGGCACGACGTCGGCGAGCATCTGCACGTCGTCGAACCCCGCGACGCCGACGTCCACCCCCGGGACGAGCCCACGCTCCCGGATCGCCGCGACCGCCCCCACCGCCATCAGGTCGGTGACCGCGAACACGCATCGCGGCAGCACCCACGACCCCGCGGCGGCCCGGTCGAGCAACGTCACCATCGCCTGGTACCCGCCGTCGCGCGTGAACGCCGACGGCACCACCGAGTCGTCGGGTACCCGGATGCCGTGCGCGGCCAGGCCGGCGACGAAGCCCTCGACCCGGGCGTGCGCGGTGACCAGGTCCGGGTCACCGGACAGCACGGCGAACGAGTCGTGGCCCTGCTCGACCAGCGCCCCCGCCAGGGCAGCCGCACCGCTGAGGTTCCGGATCACGACCCCGTGCACCCCGGGCACCCCGGCCGCGGCACCGTCGAGATCGGACACGAGCGCGGACACCCCGGCGCCCGCGGCGACGAGCGCACCGACGGCGGCGGCGGAATCCGACCCCCCGGACGTCAGCCCGGCACCCAGTCGACGACTCACGGCGAGCACCACGGCCCGCGGCCTGAGCCCGGCGACGACCCCGAGCACCGCGGCCTCGCGCGCCGGGTCTCCCCCGGTGGAGGTGATCGTCACCACGAGACCGGCGTCGTCGGCCGCCCGGATCGCCCCCGCGGCGATCGCGGCGAAGTACGGGTCGGCGATGTCGCCGACGACGAGCGCCAGGGTCGTGGTGGTCCCGCGAGCGACGGCCTGCGCCTGCACGTTGGCGGTGTACCGGAGCTCCAGGGCGGCAGCCTGCACCCGGTCCACCGACTCCGGTCGGACCTTCCGCGTGCTGCCGTTCAGCGCCCGCGAGGCGGTCGCGAGCGACACGCCTGCGAGCCTCGCCACGTCGGCCAGGGTGACGGCGCCTCGCTCGGGCATGTCGTGCCTCCAGTCCGATCCGCGCCGTGCGCGGTCTGTGGCGAGGATAGCGATTTCCCGGGAGGCCCGACCACCGTCCACGCCGTCGGCGCGGCCATTCGAGACGGCTGGTCACCATGTCAGAACATCGCGCAGGAAAGCGCTTGCCAAGAGCGCGCACGTCGTGTAGACCTGGGGTCCTCGGCCGAGACACCCCGAACGCTCGCCCACGGCACACGTCAGTGGTCCCGAACGAAAGCAGTGACGATGAAGTCATCCAAGAGAATGCTCGCGCTCGTCGGCGGCATCGCCGCACTGGCCCTGGTGAGCGGCTGCGCCTCCGGTGGATCCGGCGACGGCGGCAAGGTCGATCAGCTGACCTTCTGGCTCTCCACCTCGACCGCGCAGGAGAAGGGCTACCAGGACCTCGCGACCGCGTACGAGGAGAAGACCGGGGTCACGGTCAAGATCGTGAACCTGCCCTACGACGGACTGCAGACCAAGCTCCGCGAGTCCGCGCAAGCGAACTCGCTGCCCGACGTCGTGCGCGCCGCCGGCATCGACCCGATCTGGACCGGCAAGACCGTCGACCTGGCCTCGATCGTCGACGACGACGCGAACAAGATCGACCAGGACATCATCGCGAAGGACGACGACGGCAAGGTCACCTCGATCCCGTCCGACGTCACCGCTGCCGGCCTGTTCGTCAACAAGTCGCTGTTCGAGAAGGCCGGCATCGACTACCCGACCGACCCCGCGAAGGCGTGGACCTGGGACGAGTTCCTGAAAGCCGCCGACCAGGTGAAGGCGAAGACCGGTGCCAAGTACGACATGGTGTTCGACTCGTCGCCGTCACGGCTCCGCGCCTACATGTTCACCAAGGGCACGGACTTCATGCAGCAGGAGAAGGACGGCTCCTTCCCCACCGACGGCAAGACGGTCGACGCCCTGCAGGACTTCGCCGACATGAACGACGACTCGGTCATGCCGAAGTCGGTGTGGACGAGCGGCCAGGACCCGAACGCGCTGTTCAAGAGCGGTCAGGTCGTCGCGTACTTCTCCGGCGTGTGGCAGTCGTCGGACTTCGCGTCGAACATCACCGACTTCGACTGGGCGAGCGCCGCCACCCCGGCCGACCCGACCCACGCCACCGAGATCAACTACGGCGGCAACATCGTCGGGTTCGAGAACTCGGACACCCGCGGCGCCGCAGCGAAGAAGTTCATCGACTACATGTACGAGCCGACGAACTACGCGAAGCTCGTGACGACGAACGGCTTCCTGCCCGTCGAGACCGGTCTGGACATCGAGTACCCGTTCGAGTCGCAGGCAGCCAAGGACTCCTTCGCGCTGTACCAGAAGGAGATCGACGCAGCCGATCCGATCTCGAGCTCCTACGCCAAGGAGAGCGCGAAGTGGGCGGTCGAGGGCAAGGAACTCGGCACCGACCCGACCACCGCCGAGGTCGGCAAGCTCATCAACGGGCAGCAGTCGGCCAAGAAGACCCTCGAGACGATCACGAAGTACTACGAGGAGCACGTCGGCTGACGGAACGGGGCCGGGCGCACACGTCCGGCCCCGTTCGTCTTCCCTTCCGCAGCAGCACCATCACGAACGAAGAGGATCATCGTGAGCATCCCCACCGCAGCCGGTGACGTGCAGACCGCCGTCCCCACCCCGGTGCCGCCCCGCCGGCCCGGAGCCGCGAAGACGACGAAGCGCCGCCGCTCCGGCGTCAGCAAGCCCGTCCTCGCCCCGATCCTGTCCGTGAGCGTCAACGCCGTCCTGTTCGTCGTGTTCTTCGTGTGGCCCGCCGTCATCGGCCTGGGCTACTCGTTCACCGACTACAACGGCGTCGTCGACCCGAAGTTCATCGGCCTGGCGAACTACTTCGAGCTGTTCGCCGACGACACCTTCTACGCGGCCCTCGGGCGCACCTTCCTCTACGCGATCGTCGCCGTCCCCCTCGGGTTCGTGCTCGCACTGTCGATGGCCCTGATGCTGACGAGCCCCGCGGCGAAGGGCCGGAGCGTCGCCCGCATCGTGTTCTTCGTGCCGTGGCTGATCTCCCCGATCGTCACCGGTGTCATCTGGCGGTGGATGTTCGGCGAGAACTTCGGTCTGGCGAACTTCGTCATCGAGTCCCTCGGTGGCAAGGCCGTGCCGTGGCAGTCGAACGCCGACCTGTCGTTGCTCGTCGTCGTGTTCGCCACCGCGTGGGCCGGAGCCGCCTTCAACATGCTGCTGTTCGTCGCCGCGATCCGGAACGTGCCGCAGTCGTACTACGAGGCGGCGTCGCTCGACGGGGCCGGCGCCTGGCACCAGTTCCGGTACATCACGCTGCCGAGCATCGCGCCGACGTCGTTCATCGTGATCCTGCTGTCGTCGCTCGGGGCGTTCAAGGAGTTCGCCACCATCCAGGCGCTCAACGGCGGCGGGCCCGGCACCGACAACAACCTGCTCGTGCAGTACATCTACACGAACGGGTTCCAGAACGCCCACATCGGCTACGCGAGCGCGGCGTCGATGGTCCTCATGCTCATCCTCATGGCCATCGCGCTCGTCCAGCTGGCCGTGAACCGTCGGACGGAGGCCCGTCGATGACCGCCACCCTGCCCAACGCCCCCGGCGCACCCGCAACCGACAACACGACCAAGAGCAAGAACACGCGCAAGAGCACGACCAAGACCAAGCGCCTCGACGGCCCGCCCCGTCCGAAGGCCATCGCCGCCACCGCCCTGCTCTGGGTCTTCATCATCGCCTTCGGGTTCCCGGTGCTCTGGTTCGTCCTGAGCGCCTTCAAGCCCGGCGGTGAGCTGTTCTCGTACCCGCTCACCCTGCTGCCGAAGAACTGGTCGGTCAGCGGGTTCACCGAGGCGTGGGCCAGCTACGACTTCGCCCGGTACTTCGGCAACACCGTCATCGTCGCGCTGGTGACGACCGTGCTCACCGTGCTGGCGAGCGCCGCCACCGGGTACGCCCTGGCGAAGTACGACAACAGGTGGCTCAAGGTCTTCTTCGTCTGCATCCTGGCGACGACCATGCTGCCGACCGAGGTCATCCTCGCCCCGACCTTCATCGTCATCCGCGACCTCGGCATGTACGACTCGCTGGCCGGCATCATCGTGCCGTCGGTCATCACCGCCACCGGCATCTTCATGTTCCGGCAGTTCTTCATCACGGTGCCCGACGACCTGGTCGAGGCCGCCCGCATCGACGGTGCGAGTGAGTTCGGTATCTTCTGGCGCATCATGCTGCCGATCTCCCGCCCGATCATGCTGACGCTCGCGATCTTCTCGTTCCAGTGGCGGTGGAACGACTACATCTGGCCGCTGCTGGTGCTCAACGACCCCCACCAGTTCACGATCCAGATCGCCCTGCAGAGCATCGTCGGCGCCGAGAACGTCAACTGGACCGTCTTGCTCGGTGCCTCGGTGATCTCGATCATCCCACTCGTCCTCATCTACCTGGTCTTCCAGAAGTACGTGAACGGCGCAGACCTCAACGCAGGGCTCAAGGACTGATGGGGTTCCTCGACGCGATCGGTCCGGCCGCGGACGCCGCCGTCGCGGGCCTCCGGCTCGCCGACGACGATCCGGCTGCGCTGCAGCACCGGGAGCTGATGGCGCGTGCCCTCACCCTGGTCGGGGCGTGGGTCCGGAACGAGCGGACGGGAGGCCCAGCTCGCCTTCCCGACGACGACCTCACGACCGCGCACGGCTGGGTCCGGCACCTCGCGGCCCGGCAGTCCCCCGGCGGCACGTTCGTGGGCGGCGACAACGTGCTGTCCCCGCCGGACTCGGCCTTCACGGTGAACGACGTCTGCGACGCGCTCGAGCTGCTGGCGCCGTACCGGTCGTCGGTGTCGGCGGCCGCGGCGCTGGCCGACGACCTCGACCGGATCGTGCACCGTGCGACCCCGGCCCTGGTAACAGGTGGCGTCCACACCCCGAACCACCGGTGGGAGATCTCGGCCGCGCTCGCCCGGATCCACCGTCTGCACCCGTCGCCCGTGCTCGTCGACCGGATCGAGGAGTGGCTCGCCGAGGGTGCCGACATCGACGCCGACGGTCTGTGGTCCGAGCGCAGCCCGAACTACGCCGCCGCCGTGTCCTGTCCGTCGTTCCTCGTCCTCGCCGCGGTGCTCGACCGGCCGGAGCTGCTCGACCCCGTCCGCCGATCACTGGACGCCACGCTCGCGCTGCTGCTGCCGGACGACACCGTCGAGACCGTGCAGTCCCGTCGCCAGGACCAGTCGCAGGCGTTCGGGATCGGTGCGTTCGCTCCGGTGCTCTGGCACGTGGCGGTCCTCGACGACCGGGCTGACCTCGCGGCCGTCGCCGTCCGGGCCGCGGCCACCGCGTCGTGGCGGCCCGGCGCCGTCGCGGCCCGGGCGATGACCGATCCGCTGCTCGACCGTCCGTTGCCCGTCGGTGCGCCGCTCGCCCCGGCCGTGCACGCCTTCACCGACGCACGCCTCGTGCACGTCCGCGAAGCCGACCGCAGCGTCGTGCTGTTCGCCGGCTCGGACGTCCCGTCCCAGGGGCACGTCCGATCGGGCCTGGCGAACAGCCCCACGTTCCTGCGCGTGTTCGCCGGTGCGGTCGTGCTGTCCGACGTGCGGCTGTCGCGGGAGTTCTTCGGGCTGGGACCGTTCCGTCCGACGTCGCTGGAGTCACTCGGCGAGGGACGCTACCGCCTGTCCGAGATCGTGTCCGCCGGCTACCACCAGCCCCTCCCTGCCCGGACCCGACGCACCGACGGTGCGTACACGCTCGGCGACGCGGGACGGTTCTCGGCGTCGATGTCCTTCGGCTCGCGCGCGGCGGACACCGTCTCCCTCACCACGACGGTCGACGTCACCATCACCGCGGAGGCCGTCGAACTCGACGTGACGACCAAGGGTGCCGACGTGCCGTGGTCGCTCCAGCTGACCTTCCGCGACGAGGGCACGTTCACCGGCGTGCGCACCGATGCCGCGACCGGGGAGACCGTCCTCGCCGAGGGCACCGGCACCCGCCGCGTCGGCGACGACGTCCTGTCCTTCGGCCCGGGCAACGGCAGCGGGCCGGACCAGCCGGCGTTCTACGCACCCGGGCAGGACTACGCGTTCCTCGGCGGCACCGACCGTCCGGCCGGCGAGCACGTCCACGTCACCGGGCGCTCCCCCGGCACCACGCGCATCGTGATCGGGACCGGACCGCTGTGGTCGTGACCACGGGACGACCGCCGGCCGCGCACCGGAGCGGCACCGCGCCTCCCGGAATCGTCCTGGTCGGTGCGCGCGGTTACGGGCTGCACCACCGGGTGAACATCGACCGACTCGTCGCCGCGGGGGTCTGCACGCTGACCGCCGTCGTCGACCCGACGCTCGTCACGGCCACCGACGACGGCGTTCCGGTGGCGTCGGACGTCGCGGCAGCGCGCGGACACGGCCCGGTCGACGTCGTCGTCATCGCAGCGCCGATCGGCGCGCACCTGCCGCTGGCGGTCGCCGCCCTCGAGGCCGGGGCCGACGTCCTGCTCGAGAAGCCGCCGGTCACGACCCGGGAGGCGCTGGCGACCCTGCTCGACGCCGAACGGCGCACCGGCCGGGTCGTGCAGGTCGGGTTCCAGAGCCTCGGGTCCGGCGCCCTGACGGCCTTCCGCGACGGGTCGCTCGTCGGCTCGGTCCGGTCCGCCGCGGCCGTCGGCACGTGGACCCGGAACCAGGCGTACTGGGACCGCTCCGCATGGGCCGGACGCCGTCGGATCCAGGGCGTCGACGTCCTCGACGGCGTGGTGACGAACCCCCTCGCCCACGCGGTGGCGACGGCCCTGGCGCTCGTCGGGTGCCGTCGGGCGTCCGACGTCGCCCGCGTCGAGGTCGAGCTGTACCGGGCGAACGACATCGACGGCGACGACACCTCCGCGGTGCGCGTCACGACGAGCGCCGGGCTCGAGGCCACCGCGGCACTGACCCTCTGTGGTCCGTCCGAGGTCCTGCCGACCGTTCGGGTCCGCGGAACCGAGGACAGCGCGGTGCTGCACTACACGGCCGACGAGGTCACCGTCGGCGGCGCCACACAGACCGTGGGCCGGACGGACCTGCTCGAGAACCTGCTCGCCCACCGATCCAGTGGAAACGACCTGCTCGTGCCCCTGGGGTCGACCGGGGCGTTCGTCGAGGTGCTCGAGGCCGTGCGGGCAACCGAGCCCGTCCGCATCGACCACCCGTGGGTGACGTGGGAGGGCGAGGGGCCGGCTCGGCGTCCGCTCGTCGCCGACGTCGAGGCGATCGTCGACCGCGCCGCCGACGAACGCGCGCTGTTCTCCGAGGTCGGGGCACCCTGGGCGCACACCCGACACGACGAGTTCCTGCAGACGCTGCGTGTCGACGGGTCTCCGGTGGCGACGGAGCGCGACGGTGCTGCCATCATCGCGAGCTCGTCCCCTCGCCCGTACCTGCACCCGGTGCGGACCCTGAGCGGTACCGTCCTGACTGCCCACCACCCGGCCGACCACGACTGGCACTGCGGCCTCGGGGTCGCGATCCCCGACGTCGAGGGCACGAACTGCTGGGGCGGTCGGACGTACGTGCACGGATCCGGGTACGTGTGGCTCGACGACCACGGCCGCGTCGACGTCGCGCACTCCGAGCAACACCCGGCATCGGCCAGCGCATCGCACGGCGGCGGGGGCAGCACGCAGGAACTCGTCTGGCGCGGCCACGACCACACGGTCGTCCTGCGCGAGGACCGCACGCTCACCTGGCGCGGCACGGACACCGGGTGGGAGCTGACCTGGTCGTCGTCGTTCCGCACCCCCGGCGATGCGGTCGTGCACCTCGGCGGTCCAGGCAGCAACGGACGGGTCGGTGCCGGCTACGGCGGGTTCTTCTGGCGGTTCGCCGACTGCACCGACGTGGTCGTCCGGACCGCTGACGCCGACGGTGAAGCGGCGGTGCACGGCTCGGTCGCGCCGTGGGTCGAGTGGTCCGCGGTGTTCGAGGGCGCCCCAGCCTCGGTGCGACTCGAAGCGCTCGACCACCGCGACCCCTGGTTCGTCCGGGCCGCCGAGTACCCCGCGATCGGTTCGGCACTGGCCTGGCGGGAACCGGCGCTCGTGCACCCCGGCGTCCCGCTCGTGCGGTCCTTCCGCGCGACGATCACCGACGGCACGGGCACCGGCACCGGCACCGGCACCGGCGGCAATACGCTGGGCCGATGAGCACCGCAGACTGGGAATCCCGCGTCGCCGCACTCTGGGCCGACGACACGATCGACGATCAACAGCGCATCGACCGCATGCGCGAGCTCGCCGAGGTCGCACCGCACCCGGCCCTCGGCGCCTTCGAGCTCGGTGGCGCGAACGACTCCGGCGGCCACGAGGACGAGGCCGACGTCCACTACGCAGCAGCCACCGCGGCCGGCCTCACCGAGGTCGACCCGGCCCGTGCCGCGCAGATGGTCGTCCAGCACGCCTCGACCCTGCGGAACCTCGACCGGATCGACGAGGCCATCGCCATGCTGCGTGACGCCCCGGAACACCCGTCCACCGGGGCCGCACCGAAGGTGTTCCTCGCGCTCGCCCTGCACAGTGCGGGCCGTCACGACGAAGCACTCCGGGTCGCGATCGAGGCCGTCGAACCGACGCTCCCCCGCTACCACCGGTCCGTCCGCGCCTACGCGGCTGCCCTCACCGAGTGAGTTGCACGAGCCGGGCGGCGGTGAGGACCCGGCTCGCGGGGACGCGGACGTCCCTCCCCGTTCCGGTCGCGACACCCGAATCGCGGCGGGACGAGCTGCAGGAACAGGACAGGAAGGAAGCGTCGACGCTCGACTGACGCCCAGTGAGGCGCTCCCTCCCCACGGGCCGAACGTGCTTCGGCCACTTGCGGATTCGGGTTCCGTTACCTCGCACAGCATGCGCCTGCGCCGCCTGGACCGATAGGGGCAGTGCCCGATCAGCCGGGATCGGCATCGCGCCGCGCCTGCCCCTGCCGCTGCCTCTGCCTCTGCCTCTGCCTCTGCCTGATCAGGCGATCGCGACCTCGCCGCGTGCCAGCATCCCGCGCGCCCGCGCGGCATCCGCCGCCGGCGGCCGCCCGTGCAGCGCCCGGTAGTCCCGCGAGAAGTGCGAAGCGCTCCGGTACCCCACCGCGACAGCGGCCTGTGCGGCGTTGTCGCCGAGCACGATCATCCGTCGCCGGGCCTCGCCGAGTCGGAGCCGCCGCAGGTACTGCACGGGGCTCATCCCGGTGACCTGCCGGAAGCGTGCGAACAGCGTCGACTCACTCGTCCGCACCGCGGCCGCCAGGTCCGACACCGACCAGGGCTCGGCCATCCGCTCCGTCAGCAGAGCGGTCGCTGCAGCGACGACGTCGCCCTCGCGGTTGCCGATCGCCGCGAGGATCCGCGGCGCCTGGTCGGTCTGCAGCAAGCGGAGCACGACCTCGCGGGTGACGAGCGGCGCGAGGACCGCCATGTCCTCAGGGGTGTCCAGCAGCCCGACGAGCCGGGCGAACGCGTCCGCGAGTTCGGGCGTCCACGAGCCGAGCCGAGCCGGTGCCGCAGCGTCCTGGTGCGGACGGGACATCGCCCCGGCGACCTCGGCGACGGCCACGGGGTCGAGCTGCCACACCGCGGCGACGAACCCGGCGCCCAGATCGGTCTCGACGACCCCGGCGATCACCGGCAGGTCGACGGGCGTGATGATGAAGCGCTCCCGGCCCCAGACCTGGTCGTCGTCCCCGACGATCGACCGTTTGCGCCCGGCGAGGACGACGGACATGGACGGTGTGTAGCGCTGGTAGCCGAGCTCCGTCGGACGCGACACGCGCGACAGACGCACCCCGAGCCTCCCGGATCGATCCGTGTCGTCCACGTGCGCCGACACGCTCCGCAGCGCGCGGTCCAACCGGTCCGAGGTGACGTCGTCCATGGACCCCATTGTGTCCGGGACTGCCGCGCGCCACCGGTGGAGACGGGCGCTGTGCAGGATCCAGCAAGCAGTCCGGAGTCCTGGGCAATCGCTGCTGGGCCCGACCGATCGAGCATCGAACCATGCAGACGAACGAAGCACTCCTCGGATCACTCCCCACCGACCATCGGCTGACCGGCCGCGCCGCACTGGTGACCGGCGCCTCGAGCGGGATCGGCGAAGCGATCGCCCGGGTCCTCGCCTCCTCCGGCGCACACGTCGGCGTCGCGGGGCGCGACGCCGCGCGGACGCAGGCGGTGGTCGACGCGATCACCGCTGCCGGAGGGTCGGCAGTCCCCCTCATCGGGGACCTGAACGGCCGGGCCGACGAGGTCCGCGACCTCGCAACCCGTGCCACGGCGGCACTCGGCGGCCGCGTGGACATCCTCGTGAACAACGCCGGCGTGTACCCGGGCGGTCCCACCGCGACGCTGCCCGACGAGGCCGTGGACGCGCTCTGGGCGACGAACGTCCGCGCGCCGCACGTGCTGGTCGGCGCGCTCGCCCCGGGCATGGTCGAACGGGGCTCCGGGGTCATCGTCAACACCGGTTCGTGGATGGCCCGCGTCGGAGTTCCGTTCATGGCCCTCTACCCGGCGACGAAGGCAGCCGTCGAGCAGCTGACACGTGCTTGGGCAGCCGAGTTCGGCCCGAGCGGCGTCCGCGTGTCGACCGTCGCGCCGGGGGCGACGGCCACGCCGGGCAACGCCGATTCGCACGAGGCGCTCGAGCAGATGACCGTCGGCACCCCCGCCGGCCGCCCCGTCCGGCCGATCGACATCGCGTACGCGGTGCGCTGGTTGGCCTCCGACGAGGCGGCCTTCGTGCACGGCGGCACGATCGACGTCGACGGCGGCATCGCGGCCACACGCCTGGCCTGACGAACCCCGCGCGCGTGCCCGGGCGGGGGGCGGGGACGGGTGGGGGCGAGCGGGCGGCGGGGGGCGGGTGGGGAGAGCGGGCGAAATGCCCGGGTCTGGGAGGCGCCCCACGCCGACATTTCGCCCTTTCGCGCGGGTACTGCTCGCCCGGTCCCGGCGAGCGGGCGAAATGCTCGGGTCAACGTGGCTCGCCACCCGGGCATATCGCCCGCTCGCGCGAGCGGGCACTCGTATTCCAGCGGATGCATGCGAGCTCGGGCATGCGTCCGCGAGCGGGCGAAATGCCGCGGTCACGAGCGCGCTGCACCCGGGTGTTTCGCCCGCTCGGCCTGCGGCGCGCGGGCGGGCGGCCACCGGCGAGGCCGACGCACGAAGCGCACGAGACGTACGCGCGGGGCGGACGGGAGGCGCGGGGCGGGCCCGCACCGGGCCTCCCGTCCGTCAGCGGCGACCGTCTACGGCCGCACGCCCTCCTGCGCGACCGGCAGCGAGTCACTCGTCGTGCGGAGCGACTCCTGCCGGATCTCGAGCTGCGTCACGGCGAGGGCGGCCAGGTCGTGCAGGTTGGCGAGGTCGGCCTCGGTCGCCTGCCGCGGCTTCGTGTCGAGCACCGCGAGGGTGCCGATCGGTACTCCGTCGTGGCGGACGAGCGGCACGCTGACGTAGAACCGGATGCCGAGCGCGCCGGTGACGAGCGGGCTGTGCTGCATGTCGGGGTGGATCGACCCGTCCGGGATCACGACCGGCACCGCGACGGGCGCGAACCCGTTGCCGAAGTTGATGCTGCGAGCTGCGTCGTCGACACCCTCGGCGATGTACGACTGCGACCAGGCGCGGTCTTCGTCGAGGACCTCGACCAGGGCGATCGGTGCGTCGAACAGGCGGGCGGCCATCGCGGTGGTGCGCTGGAGCGCCTCGTCGGGCAGCGTGTCGAGCGTTGCAGGGCGAGCCGAGTCCACCTCGGACAGAGGCGGCGCAGCGGGATCGGCGGCGGCCCCCGTCATGTCGACGACGTGGTCGGTACCGGCGGTCTCGGTCATCACGACGTCACGCAGCATCGTGACCAGCTCGGCGCCGGCGGGACGTGCCGACGGGTCCTGCGCCGTCATCGCACGGAGCAGGTGCTTCCAGTGCTCCGGCAGGGGCTCGGGGACGACGGGGTCGCGGGACAACCGGGCGACCGCGGACTCGACGAGGGAACCGGGGAACTCGCGGCGCCGGGTGAAGCACTGCAGCAGCACGAGGCCGAGCGAGTACACGTCACTCGGTGCACCGACGTCGCCGCCGCGGGCCTGCTCCGGGCTGAGGTAGGCGGCGGTTCCGGTCGTGACGCCGTCGGCGGTCATGCGTTCGACGCCGGCGGCGAGCGCGATGCCGAAGTCGGTCAGGCGTGCACGGGCGCGGTCCGAGTCGTGACCGTAGTCGACGAGCAGGATGTTCGACGGCTTGATGTCGCGGTGCACCACGCCGTGGCTGTGGATGTAGTGCAGCGCCTCGGCCATGTCGTAGCCGATCTCGGCGATGTGGCGCGAGGCGAGCGGCCCGACGGACAGGCGTTCCTCGAGGTCCTGCCCGACGACGAGCGCCATCACGAGGTAGCGCTGGTGGGTGCCGTCGCGGCCGGTGACGACGCCGGTGTCGAGCAGGCTGACGAGGTTGTGGTGCTCGAGCGAGGCGAGCACGCCGAGTTCGGCTTCTTGCCGGGCGATGTCGACGGTGCCGGCGTGGAACACCTTGACCGCGACGGGGCGGTGCAGGCTCTCGTCGATGCCGCGGTACACGACGGACATGCCGCCCTGGCCGATGGCGTGTTCGAGTCGGTAGCGCCCGTCGAGCAGTGGGGCCGCGGACTCGGTGTCCTCGGTCGGAGTCATCTGGCCTCGTTCTCGGTGCTGGCAGGCGTCGGTGCATCTTCCCATCCCGACGGGGATCGTGTGCGGCCACGACGTTCTCCGGCTGAACGGAAGGACCGCGCCGGGCGCGCCAGGCACGCCCGGCACGCCCGGCGCGCCCGACGCACCAGCCGCCCCCGTCACCGCCGGTGCGCCGCCACCGTGCTCACCTGCAGGTCCTCGAACGTGCTCGTGAACCCGGCACCGCCGAGCGAGATGAGTCCGACGCGCGGGGTGCTCCCGAGGTCCGCCGTCCACGTCCCACCGCGCACGAAGTGCCGCCCGTCGACGGCGGTGTACGCCGTGTACCGGTGCTCCCCACCGACGAACCGGTGCACGATCCGGAGCGTGGTGCTGTCCCCGACCGGTCCGACGACCGTGTTGCCGTAGCTCGGCGCCCCGGCCGGCTGCCCGGAGACCTGCTTGCCGAACTCCGTCTGCCTGGTGTCGAAGATCGAGTTCGACGTGAGACGGAGGTAGTTGCCGTCGTCACCCCACACGATCAGTCCGCCCTGCACGTAGTTCACGCCGTCGCCGGTGGCGGGGGTGTCGACCGCGACGGTCGTCTGCAGCACGTAGTCGCCCCGTGGTGCCGGTTCGGACAGCACGGAGGCGAGCGGCGTCGCCGGTGGGTGGATGTCGGCGTCCTGCGTCTGCCAGCGGAACGTGCCGCCGGCGACGGTCCAGGTCGAGCGGTCGGGTTCGCGCGTCCAGCTGAGCGCTGCAGGGAGCGTGGTCCCGTCGAACGAGGTCGACAGCGCACGGATGGGCCGCCCGGGCACGTCGACCGGTGCGGTGGTCGCCCGGTAGGTCGCACGCTGCCCCGGCTGCGCGACCGGCCCAGGCTGCACCGTGTCGGACGGTCCCGCACCGCCGCGCACGACGGGCCAGCCGTGCCGCCAGTCGAGCGGGTCGATGAGCGCTGGCCGCTTCGTGTAGGTCGGCTGCCCCGCGTAGTACGGGTCGCGGCGGTCGACCGCGTGGGCGATGATCCAGTCCTGGCCCGCGAAGTCGGTGACGACGGTGTTGTGCCCGGTGCCGACCCAGCGGTTGCCGTTCTGCACGAGCAGGGGTGTTCCGCCGACCCGGGTGCTCGTGATCGCGACACCGTCCTGGTCGGTGAAGGGTCCGAGCGGGCTGCGTGACCGGGCGACGAACACGCCGTACCCGGTCAGTGCGCCGTTGCAGCAGTTCGTGGCGGAGCCCGTGAAGTACCACCAGCCGTCGTGCCGCATCAGGTAGGCGCCCTCGTACCGGTTGTCGATCGCGATCTGCCGTTCGCTCGCGGGGTCGGAGCGCAGGCCGTCGGCGCTCAGCGTCCGGACGTTGACCCCGCCGAAGTAGCTGCCGAAGTACAGGTAGGCCGTGCCCTTGTCCGTGATGACCTCGGGATCGAAGGCCCAGCGCTGTCCGGCGCCGTTCGCCGCCGCCTGCGGAGCCACGACCGGCCCGCCGGAGTCCGTCCACGGACCGACCGGACTGGAGCTCGTCGCGACCCCGACCGCGGATCCCCCGCCGGTCGGCCCGGTCGCCGAGGGCGTGTCCGACGCGGCGTAGTAGAGGTACCAGGTCCCCGCGCGACCACGGTCGCCGGCGCGGTACACGACGTCCGGCGCCCAGATGCCGTTCGCCGAACCGACCCAAGACGGTCGGGTCGGGAACGCGTCGTTCACGTACGTCCAGTGCGTCAGGTCGGTCGACCGGTAGGTCGGCACCCCGTGCTGCACGAGCGACCCGTCGGCGTTCAGCTCCGTCGCCGTCAGCGCGTCCGTCGTGCAGTACAGGTACCAGTTGCGGTCGCGCCCGACACCGTGGATCGCGGTCGGGTCGGCGCAGCTCGCCGCCGTCTCGCCGTCGGGCAGGCTGAGCGCCACCGGGTTCCGGTGGGTCGGCGCGGCGGTGCCGTGGCCGGCGCTGCTGTGTCCGGTGGTCCGGTCCGCCACGGGCGTGGACGCTGCGGCGGGGCCGACCGGGAGGCCCGTGGTCGCGACCGCCGTGAGCGTCGCGACGGCGAGGATGGTTGCGACTGTTCGGCGCACGGGGTCCTGCTCTCATCGTCGAGGAAGGGCTGCGTGCGCGAGCGTACGCTCGCGGGCAGCGGACCGGGCCGGTCCTGGCCGGTTCCGCGCGACGAAGGAGTCAGCGATGCCCGCGAGGTTCGTGTACTGGATGAACGTCTCGATCGACGGCTTCGTCGAGCGTGACGCGGGCGAACTCGGCGACGTCGAGGGGCCCGAGTGGATGCGGATCGACGAGCCGCTGCACCGCGAGTTCAACGCTCGCGCCGCCGCGATGACCCTGTCCGTCGAGGGCCGGGTGGTCCGCGACATGATGGACCCGTTCTGGCCGGACGCCCGAACCGACGAGTCGATGCCGGCGTTCATGCGCGAGTACGGCGAGGTCTGGACCCAACACCCGAAGGTCCTGGTCTCGCGGACCCGGACCAGCGCCGACCACAACACCCGGGTCATCGGTGGCGACGACGCGATCGCGCAGCTCGCTGTCCTGCGCGAGGAGTCCGAGGGCGACATCGGGGTCGGCGGCCCGAACCTCGCGACGCAGTTGCTCGACGCGGGGCTGCTCGACGAGCTGCTGCTCTACACGCACCCCGCCGTGCTCGGCGCAGGGCGGCCGTTGTTCGACCCACCGGAGACGGGCGTGCGACCGCCCCTGCTGCTGGACCTGCTCGAACAGCGGGAGTACCACAACGGGGTCACGCTGCACCGTTACCAGGTGCTGCGGTAGTCACTCCCCCGTCGGGCCCGCGCCGATGATGACGAGCCGCCAGGCGCTCGAGCGGTCGCTGTCGAAGCCGTTGAACGCGACGCTGTCGACGGCCGTGCTCGATGACAGTTCGATCTGGTGCGGGCTGTCGCGGCAGTCCATCGGATCGAGTTCGATGCTCTGCGATCCGCGCGCCGACACCGTCCGCACGACGCCACGCATCTGCCCGTTGCCGTAGCACGAGAACTCCAGGTGGTCGATCGTCCGCGAGTCCGGGAACTGCACCCGGATCCCGGTCTGTTCTTCGGGATCGTCGCCGCCGTCGCCGGGCGAGATCCTCGCGGACAGCAGCCCGAGCACGGCGTCGTCGGTCTCGGTCCTCGCTTCCTGCTTCGACTCCCACGCGCTGAGGGCTTCCTCGTCGACGGGCGGCGCCGACGTGCATCCGGCCAGCAGGGCCACGACGGCGAGCGCCGGCAGGGCCAGGGCGGGGAAGCGGCGGCCGCGTGACATCAGTCGGTGTCCGTGCCCGCGCTGACGACGAGCACCTGCCATGCACTGTCGCGGTCGCTGTCGAAGGCGTTGAACGAGATGCTGTCGACGTCACGCCTCCAGGTGCGCGGGAGGTCGACGCGCTGCTGCCCGTCGCTGCATGACATCGGGTCGGTCGACGTCGTCCGGGACGTCGACTCGGAGGTCGTCATGACGCCACCGGTCATCCGGGCGTCGCCGAAGCAGGAGAACTCGAGGTGGTCGATCTGCTCGGGGTGCTCGAAGGTGATCGTGATGCCGCGCTGGAGCTCGCCAGAAGCATCGGTCTGTCCCTCGCCGGTGTTGACCCGGGAGTACAGCGTGGCGAGCGCGTCGTCGCCGGCCCCGGACCTCTCGTGTGCGTGCTGCCACGCGCTGAGGGCTTCCTCGTCGACGGGCGGCGCCGAGGTGCAGCCGGCGAGCAGGGCCACGACGGCGAGCGCCGGCAGGGCCAGGGCGGGGAAGAGTCGCACGGTGCGAGCCTAGCGACGCCCTCGGCCAGTCGATGCGTGCACAACGAACGACGTCCCGCCCGTCGATCGACAGGTGGGACGTCGCGAAACGCGTGTGCGGCTCGGTCGGGTCAGACGTCGCGTCGACGTGCGACCGTGAGCGCGAGGGCGCCCACGACCAGGACCTCGACAGCCAGGACACCGAAGCCGCCCCAGCCGTTCAGGACGACGCCGCTCGTCGGCCCGGCCTCTGTGCCCGAGGACGAGTACGCGAAGAGCTGGCTGCCGGCCTGGTCGGGCAGGAACCGGAACACGTCACCGACCCAGTCGGCGTGCAGCAGACCCGCGACCAGCGACAGGATCACCGGCAGCACGAGCAGGATGCCGAGCGTGATCGCGATGCCACCGGCACTCGACCGGACCAGCAGCCCGATGCCGTAGGCGAGCAGCGCGAGCAGCGTCACGTAGACCGACGAACCGAGGATCGGCATGAACACCGACGGGTCGCCGATCTGCGCGGTCGTGTCATCGGAGGACAGCAACAGCGCCGACAGGAGCACGCCGATCCAGGTCGACACCACGCTCACGACGAAGGTCGTCAGCGCGAGGACGGTCGCCTTCGCGAGGACCACGCCCGTGCGCCGCGGGTCAGCGGTGAAGGTCGAGCGGATCTGGCCGGTGCCGTACTCGCCGGTGATGATCAGCACGCCGAGCACACCGACGACGAGTGCGCTGAGCGAGACGCCGGTGGTGTTGATGCTCACGAAGTTGGCGTTCATGACGGACTGCGGAGCGTTCTCCGGCACGACCACGAAGGCGCCGAGCAGCGCCGCCATGCCGATCGTCAGGACGACCAGGATCGCGTAGCACCAGATCGTCGACCGGATGCTCCGGAGCTTGATCCACTCGCTCTGCACCATGTGCGGGAACGACAGGCGGACCGAGTCCGGCTTGGATGCCGAGTGTGCCCGGGTGACGGGCGGGGTGGTGGCGCTCATCGGGTGCCCTCCGATCGGTACTCGACGTCGTCGCGGGTGAGGGCCATGTAGGCCTCTTCCAGGCTCGCGCCGGTCGGGGTGAGTTCGTGCAGGACGACACCGGCCTGTGCGGCGATGGTGCCGACCGTCGGTGCGTCGGGGCCGACGACCAGGAAGGTGCCGTCCTCGCGCGGGGTGACGGATGCGTTCGGGCCGATGGCCTGGAACAGCTGGTCGGGCGACGGCGTCCGGACGATGACCCGGCTGCCACCACCGGCGGCGCCCGGTGCGGCTCCCCCGCCGGCGACGAACTCCGCGATCGGGGCGTCGGCCAGGACCTTGCCGCGGCCGAGCACGACGACGCGGTCAGCGGTCTGCGCCATCTCGCTCATCAGGTGGCTGGACAGGAAGACGGTGCGGCCGTCGGCGGCCATCCGTCGGGCGAGCTGCCTGACCCACAGCACGCCGTCGGGGTCGAGACCGTTGACCGGCTCGTCGAGGATCAGGGTCTTCGGGTCGCCGAGCAGTGCGGCAGCGATTCCCAGGCGCTGCCCCATGCCGAGCGAGAACCCGCCGACGCGCTTCTTCGCGACCGACTCGAGGCCGGTCATGTCGATGACCTCGTGCACGCGGGACTTCGGGATGCCGTGGGTCGCCGCGAGCGAGAGCAGGTGGTTGTAGGCGCTGCGGCCCGAGTGGACCGCCTTCGCCTCGAGCAGGGCACCGACCTGTCGGAGCGGGTCGCGGAACGTCGTGTACGGCTGGCCGTTCACCGTCGCGCTCCCCGCGGTGGGCCGGTCGAGGCCCATGATCATGCGCATCGTGGTGGACTTGCCGGCGCCGTTCGGCCCCAGGAAGCCGGTCACACTGCCGGGTCGGACGACGAACGAGACGTCGTCCACGGCGGTCTTCGGACCGTACTGTTTGGTGAGGTGGCTGACTTCGATCACGGCGGCCACGCTATTGCAGCGGTGTCCGGCGGCGCGTCCGTCGGAAGGGGGATGTGTCAGGTGCGCGGCGGCCGGATCCGCCCGACCCGGCGACGGGTTCGGTCGGTGAGCTCGAGCCTGCCACTGCTGTGCAGCACGAGCAGGAGCATTCCCAGCGCGACCGGTGCTGCGATGACACCCGCGGAGCCGCTCTCGGAGAGGATCCCGCGGATCTCGTTGCCGACGACCGTGAGGATGTACGGGGTGAGGCCGAGCGTGATCGTGAAGACGACGGTCCACATCCGCGCCACCGCGAACCCGACGGCCACGACCTCGAGCACCCCGACGGCGTACCAGGCCCAGAGGTTGCCGTCCCACAGGCTCCGGCTGGTCAGCCACTCCCCCGTGAGGTGGCCGACGCTGCCGTAGCTCGCGACGCCCAGCAGGAGCCACCCGGCCGCGGCCGCCGCGGTGTGGTGACTGCGGATCGGCCGCCCGACGAGGGCGACGAGTGCGCAGGCCGCGAAGAGGGCCAGCGTGGCGCGGTCGACACTCCAGACCCCCGGGAACCGGACGAACCAGTACGGGGTCACGACGGCCGCGAGGATGCAGACGACCAGGGCGATCCGCCCGACCGCCCACCGCCCCGCGAGCGCCGCGACGAGCGCGACGAGCCAGAGTGCGGCGAACACGAAGCCGGTGTCGCGGAACGGCCCGACCTGCACGAGCGACTCCGGCGCCGGGTTGCCGTGGATCCACGGTGCCCAGCTGCTGACGACGAACTCGGCGAGCGCGAAGCCGGTGCCCATGGTGAGGGCGATCGTGCTGCCCGCGTCGCGGACGTGCGGCACGACCATCCGGTCCAACCGTGCGGAGACCGCGTGCCCGACGATGTCCAGCCGCTCCCGTCGCGTCGGAGCGGCACGGCCCTCGGCGTCCGCGACGTCGAGGAGCGTCCCGACGAAGGCGTCTTCGTTCGCTGCTCGCCACGTGCGCGGGTACCACCTCGTGAGCCGGCGGTACCGGGCTTCGAGCGGTGAGCCGCTCCGCTCGGCGGTCATGCCGCTCCCCCGGACGTCGCCGTCGACGCACGCCCGAGTCGGGTGCGGAGGACGCGGAGCTTCGCGTCGAGCCGTGCTGCCTCGTCGGCCAGACGCTGCTCGCCCTCGCTCGTGATCGCGAAGTAGCGCCGGAGTCGACCGCTGACGACCTCGTCACCGTCGCCCTGGACCAGCCCGTCCTTCTGCAGCCGCTCGAGCGACGCGTACAACGTGGTCACCGCGAGTGCGACGCGCCCCTCGGACAGCTCGGCCACCGCCTGGATGATCGCGTACCCGTGCTGCCGACCACCGGTCAGGCTCGTCAGGATCCAGAAGACGGGTTCGCGGAGTTCTCCACTGCTCATGGCCGGAAGCATATACCCGGTTCGGGAGTATTCCCGATACGGAAACCCGACGCGGTCGCGCCGGCGCGGCCGTCGACGCGCACGGCTGACGGACGGGAGGCGCGGGGCGGGGCCGCCACGGGCCTCCCGTCCGCCTCGCCCTGATCCCAGGGCCCCGAAACCGCCCTGCGGACGTCAGCGGCTGAGCGCGTCGCTCGTCGTGACGGTGGCGAAGCTGCCGTCGAGCGCCGCCATGAAGGCGGCGTGGACGCTCGCACCCGGGACGGTGACGCCGCCGAGCGTCAGGTCCGGCGCGGCGCACGCGTTGGCGACGACGGTCGCGGTGAAGCCGAGTTCGTGCGCGGCCCGGGTCGTCGAGTCGATGCACATGCTGCTCATCATCCCGACGATGGTGACCTCGTCGACTCCGGCGTCGGTCAGCAGTTCCTGGAGTCCGGTGCCGAGGAAGCTGTTCGGCTCGTGCTTCTCGAGGACCGGCTCGCCGTCGACGGGCGCGACCGACGGGTGGAAGTCGAGGCCCGGCGTGCCCGGCACGAAGAACGTGGCGTCGGGGTCCGTGGACACGTGGAAGACGTGCACCACCAGGTCGCCGGCGGCACGGAAGGCGTCGAGCACCGAGCGGGCCGCAGTGGCAGCGGCATCGGGTTCGACGAGGGGGAAGGCCCCACCCGGGAAGTAGTCCAGCTGGATGTCGACGAGGAGCAGCGCGCGGGTCATCGGCTCAGTATGGCGGGCGGCGACATGAGTGAGGCTCTGCCGAAACGGGGTCGAGCAGAACCTCCCTTCCGACGCTCGAGCCGCCCTAGCGTCAGGGAGATGGACCCCCTCGTGACCACGACCCCGTCGAACCACCCGACGGCCGCACCCGCTGGCGACGACCGACTGCCGTGGTTCCCGCTCGCACTGCTCGCGGCGATCGGGTTCGTGCTCGTCGCCATGGAGACCATGCCCGCGGGGCTCCTGCCGGTCATCGCGGACGGCATGGGGACGTCCGAGGGCACGGTCGGACTGTTCGTCAGCGCCTACGCGATCGGCACCGTCATCGCCACCGTGCCGGCGATCGCACTCACCCGCAGCTTGCGTCGCAAGCCGTTGCTCATGACGGCCATCGCCGTGCTGATCATCGCGAACACCCTCACCGCGTTCGCCCCGAACGTGACGGTCGCGCTCGTCACGCGATTCGTCGCCGGCGCGGTGTCCGGGATCATCTGGGGCATGTTCGCCACCTACGCGCGGCGCATCAGTCCCGCCCGGTTCGCGGGGGTCTCGCTCGCCATCGTCTCCACCGGCGCACCCGTCGGGTTCGCGCTGGGCACCCCGCTCGGGTCGTTCATCGGCACCGCCCTGGACTGGCGCTGGTCGTTCATCGGTCTCAGTCTCGTCGGGGTCGCCATCCTCGCGCTGATCGCGGTGTTCGTGCCGGACGTACCCGGCCAGACGGGTACCGCGAAGCTCTCCGTGGTCAAGGTGTTCCGCATCCGTGGAATCGCGATCATCCTCGCGGTCATCGCCACGTGGATGGTCGCGCACAACACGATCTACACCTACATCTCGCCCTACCTGCGGGTGACCGGCACCGACCTCAGCGCCGGACTGGTGCTCCTCGTCTACGGCATCGCGGCGATCCTCGGCGTCGTGATCACGGGCGCTCTGCTCGATTGGCGCCCCCGGCCGCTGCTGCACCTGAGCGTCGGACTGTTCGTCGTCACCGGCATCGTCCTGCTCGTCGGCCACGCATCACCGGTCGCTGTCCTGGTCGCTGCGGTCTTGTGGGGCATCAGTTTCGGTGGTGCCTCGACGCAGCTGCAGGCGGCGCTCACCACGGCCGGCGGGGAGAACGCCGACGTCGCCAGTGCGTTCCTGCCGGTCGCGTTCAACATCGCGATCTTCGTCGCCGGGATCTTCGGAGCCGCGCTGCTGACCGTGTTCGACGGACTGGTCCTGGCCGTGGTGATGATCGTGTTCGGGGCGATCGCAGCGGCGCTCACCCTGGTCGGCCGGCGGTCGGCGTTCCCCGCTCGGCTCTAGTTGTACTGAGTCATGAGGTTGGTGACACTCGGGCTGCGGGCGTGAGTCCGTGGCTCGAGTGGATCCGGTCATTGTTGT
>NZ_JADKRW010000001.1:261701-805419 GCF_015350995.1 Curtobacterium sp. VKM Ac-1393 | reverse complement strand
GGCACGGTGTTCCAGCCTCGATCCCATCTGCAGCACTCCGATTCACGGTGGTGTTGCAACGACCGGCTGAACCCAAGGATCGGCTACCGAGACGGGCTTCAGCTGGCCATCGCTTATTGTCCAGGCCGCAACCAATGCCGGAGAAGCGCCAGGGCGAGGGCCCGCTCTTCTGCCCCAAATGCTCGGTCCTCACGGAACAGCAGGAAGACCTCGCGCCGCGTGCTTCCCCAGGAGTCTCGCCGTTCAACTATCGCGACTGCAGGGAATCCGACGATGTCGCTCTTCGGGATCGCGCGCGTGGATAACACGTCTCGAAGGATGAGCTTGTCGGGAGTCAACACGTACGCCGCGCGCACTGCCCGAGTAGAAGCCACAACCGCAACAACAGCCACAACGCTGGCAAGGATGCTTTGCAGTGGACGATGTGCTGAACACCCGGCGATGAACACGGCGGCCGCCCCTACGACGGCAAGGAGGGCAGAGGTCAGAGCTCTTACCGCGCGTGGGGCCGGGAGCGTCGCACTGGAAGTCACCGCATCAGCTTGCACCGTTACCGGATCGGCATCCGGACATCTGCGTTTTCGTCTGCCGGGTCAGCGCTTGTCCTGGTTGCGGAGACTCCAGATGCCGAGGTACAGGGACCAGGGCATGAGAACGACCAGGGGCAGCCACGAACCGACCATCCTGGTGTTGAGGAGCAGGTTCAGAAGCCCTAACGCAAGCATCAGCGCAGCCGCAACTACGGCCAACCAGGCGAACAGGCGAACAGGCGAGGCCAGGGCTTCATCGATCTCACGACGGGATGCTGCCGGGGCGCCGATGCCCGGTAGCCGATCCTCTACCGAGAGCCAGTGCACTATGGGGTGATGATGCGTAGGTACCGGCTCTGGATCGCGTGGATCGTTGGCTCACTAACGATGGCCCTGATCGTTCTGACGATCCTGGCTGCGGTCACGAACTTCACGCCTTGGCTGCCGCTGCTGGCCGCGACTCTCGCTGCCGCTGTTGCGGGAGCGATTCTGATCGCATGGGGACCGCGAGTTGCTCGACAGCAGGAGCGCGAGCATCGTGCGCGTCAGAACTAGCGTGTCCGTTAGCCGGTCGTCCCGCGGACGCCGGCGAGGCTGGCGGTGACGACCGCGAGCGAATAGCTGACCGTCTCACCGGCCGATCCATTATCGGGCGATTGTGAGCGCCACTCACTCGCTATCACCAGGAGTCGCGGTAGGTGATGTCGATCTGCTTGGTTGACACGGGGGTCAGTTCGAGATTGAGTCCCGCAGCAGCGACCTGTCGCACGGTTGCCGCAGGGACGGTGAAGGCGTTCTCCTTGTGGTCGGTGATGAGGGCCACCGAGAGAGTGACCTCGTAGCCTTCATCGCGCAGACGAGCGAACCGGTCCGCTGCATCTTCTGGCAGCAGCCGCAAGATCCAGTGCAAGCGCCCCCAGGGGGCCTGTTCGTGCTCTGCTCGGATCTCTTCGACGTGGCGGTTGCTGAACAGGTTCCAGATGGAGACGTCGAAGGTGCTGGGACCGTCGCCCTTGGGACCGCCGATCTCGTACTGCTCGTCGGGACGGACACCCAGGAGCTGCGTCACGTGCGCCGAAGAGCCACGCTGGCCGTGGATCTGCAGCTCCACCTGAATGCTCTTAATCACTCCAGCAGTCTCCCACTCGGGCAGCGGCGTCTGTGTATGGCCGCTGGCGCGGTCGGACGGCGCCGACCGTGCCATTGACCGCGAAAGCGGATAGTGCCGATGTCGAGCGCACGGACGACCGATCTGCTGTCCGATAGCCGGTCGGCTACCGGGCGGTCAGCGAGGGCGCTTCCGCTCGTTTCCGCTTCGGTCACCCCGTAGCGTCGTCCTCTGGATCCAGACGTGTTGGCGGTCGAAGCGGCCACCGCCGCGGACGTTCCTTCGGCTCAGGCGATCATCGACGGTGCGAGGCAGTGGCTGCGCTCGCGCGGGATCGACCAGTGGCAGGACCCCGTGCCGGACACCGTTCTCCTCCGCGACGCGGAGCAAGGGAATCTCTTCGTCTTGCGACAGGACCAGGGCATCGCGGCCATGGTCACCGTGTCCGACTCGGACTCCGAGACGTGGGGTGTGGAAAGCGGTTCCGCTGTCTACGTCCACCGGCTCGCCGTGTCGCAGACACATCGTGGCAGCCGGCTCGGGCAACGACTACTGGTGTGGGTGGGGCAAGGAGCTGCTGAGTGTGGGGCGGCCCTCGTGCGGCTCGACTGTGCGACGGACAACCCGGGCTTGCGGCGCTTCTATGAACAGCAAGGGTTTCGGCACGTTCGCGACGTCTCGGTGACCGCCCTCGAGGGCGGGCGGCAACTCGCTTCCAGCCTCTACGAACGCGAGCTGCTCCGGTAGCCGATCGGCTGCTGAGACGGCTTACGCGGGTCCGCCAAGAGCCGGAGCTCAGTGGGCGATCGTTTGCGCTTCGAGCGCCTGCATGCGACGCCGTTCCTGCCTGCGGGCGTTATAAACGCCACCAAGCCGGATCACCGCCAGCACCGACCAGACGATCGCCACGGGCACGTGGAAGTCAGTCGGGTCAACGACGGTCAAGACGATCCAGACGACAGCAAGACCGGCCCACGTCCAGGCAAGCCAAGGAAGGGGCTTTCCGATGAGTCGTTCGAGAAGGCTCCGCTGCTGCATCTCGGTCATGGGCGCGACACTACCCGTCGAGCTCCGATCAGCAAAGGTCGGCCGATAACCGATCGACTACTGGGACGACCATGAACGGTAAGTTCGGCCCATGGACGTGGGGAGCGCGAAGGTGCTGGGTTCGATTGCCCTCGTCTTCGGGGTCGTCTTCGTCTCGACGTCGATCGTGCGTCTCATGCGTTCCGATGTCGACCTACTGCTGGTGCTCCTCAACACCGCGCTAGGACTCCTGTGGCTCGGTGCCGGCTTCTGGCTGTGGCGTTTCGGACTCCATAAGTCGAAAGGCGACCAGTAGCCGAGCGGCTATCGGGCGCTATGTGGACGAAGGCCGCTGCCTACGCTGGGATTTCAAATATGATTTCGCGCCCATCCTCGTCGTCCCACTGCTCACCGTTCTCGACGAACCCGTAGCTGTTGATGAGCGCGAGCGAGGCAGCGTTGTCGGGACTGATGGTGGCGCGGACAGTCCGCACGTCAGGGCGCCTCTGGGCGACTGCGAGAAGGATCTCGAGGCTCTGTCGCGCATAGCCTCGGCGGCGGAACTCAGGGTCCACACGGTAGCCGAGCTCCACCATGCCAGCGGCGTCCGGGGCCCCGTGAAAACCGGCCAGGCCGACAGGCGCGGTGATGGTCGGGTCGACGATCAGCCGAGTGATCCAGGCCGCATCGCCGGGCCGTTCGTTGATCTGCTTACTTCTCATTCGCCACAATCCAGCGCAATCGGGTCCTGCGAGGTAGGGCGATACGTACTGCAGAACGAGCGACGTCGAATTGCCCGCAGCCAGCTTGTGTAGGACACCTTCTGGCACGAGATCCAGGTGAACTTGTGACTGCTTAGGCAGTGGGTGATCCCATGGGGAGCTTGTGATCGTCATCGGCGGCAGCTTGACACAACTGAAGTGCGGCCGATCGGCGATCGGCTATCGAGGCGGGCCCATGGCGTTTGCGTACCCTTGGAACCGAGCGCTCGCCTACGCGCTCGACGAGAGGACACCGTGGTTGCTGCGTTCACTGGCGTGGGATTTGAACCGATCCCGACGGCGATCGTTGGCGTACTAGCGGCTGTGATCGTCGTCAGCGCCATCATCAGGAGTCGCCGCCGCTGAGTGGTGCCCTCATTTGCCGATCGGCGAGTGAGCACACCGGCTGGTACCCGTCGCGATCGGAAGTGCGTCTCATCCGGCATGCTCGTCTTGTGGACTTCTCGTGGTGGACGTGGTGGGGGCTCATGGTCATCGCGCTAACGGGGCTTGGGCTCATCGGGCGCGCTGCTGTCATTGCGATTCGTCGAGATGGGATTGGCCAGGCGAAAGCCGAGCGCGGAACCAGTGCTGCGTGGTTTTGGTCCGGGATCGGATTGCTCATCGTCGCGGGTCTCCTGCTGATCCCGTGGGTCATCGCACTCGACAGCTGACTGCTGGCGGACCGACATCGGCTCGGGAAGGGATTGCTCAGCGGCGAGCGATCCGGATGATCCGGATGAAGTAGTACGTGAGCAGGAACATCAGAACGCCCAGCGCGACAAGTAGGTAGCCGATGGCGTCTCCGGATCGAGCTTGCGCGATGCCTAAGACGACCGCTGTCGCCCCAACGAGCGGAGCACACACGGCAAGGACTCGCACGAGCGCCAAACCTTTTGGAGCGGGTGCACTCACGTTGGGCATGCCTGAAGCATGCCGCAGATCGTGTCCGGTAGCCGGTCCTCCAGTGGACCCCCGGGTGCTTGCGGGCGGCCCCGGACTCCTACGGCCCTACTCCGGGGCGAACCCCGTCTCACATAGGTGGTTCGCGAACTATCTCAGTTCACGCACGCCATACGGACGCCTCGCGACGCACGAAGACTTACCCGACCCCGAGTCAACGTGGCTTGTCCGTACTGCCGAACAACCTGTCAATGTCCGTATTTCAGACACCTTGAGTGGCAGTCGGACAAGTGAACTAGCGGACGACAAAGATCGTCCTACTGCGGCATGTCCACGAACCGCGAGAACATCCCGTGGAACGCCACCGTGATGGTGTCCGTCGGCCCGTTACGGTGCTTCGCCACGATCAGGTCGGCCTCACCCTGCCGCGGGTTGTCCTTCTCGTACGCCGACTCGCGGTGCAACAGGATGACCATGTCGGCGTCCTGCTCGATCGACCCGGACTCACGCAGGTCGGAGATCGCCGGCTTCTTGTCGGCACGCTGCTCGGGACCACGGTTCAGCTGCGACAGCGCGATCACGGGGACCTGGAGCTCCTTCGCCATGAGCTTCAGGGCACGCGAGAACTCGGAGACCTCTTGCTGGCGGCTCTCGACCTTCTTGCCCGAGGTCATCAGCTGCAGGTAGTCGATGACGACGAGCTTGAGGTTGTGCTGCTGCTTGAGTCGGCGGCACTTGGCGCGGATCTCGACCAGGGTCATGTTGGGGGAGTCGTCGATGAAGAACGGGGCGTCGTTGATGCGACCGCGGGTCTGCGCGATGGTGGTCCAGTCGCGGGAGTCGACGGTGCCCTTGCGCATGTTCTGCAGCGGCACGCTGGTCTCGGCGGACAGCAGACGCATCGCGATCTCGGCGCGACCCATCTCGAGCGAGAAGAAGGCGGCGGTCTGGTCGTGCTTGATCGCGGCGGCGCGGCACAGGTCGAGCGCGAGCGTCGACTTGCCGAGGGCGGGTCGTGCGGCGACGATGATGAGCTGTCCGGGGTGGAAGCCGTTCGTCAGGCCGTCGAGCTGCGCGAACCCGGTCGGCACACCGGTCATCTGGCCGTCACGGCCCTTGGCGGCCTCGATCTCGTCGAGGGCGGCGGAGATGGCGTCGGTCAGGGGGACGTAGTCCTCGGTCTGCACGCCGCCGGCGACGTTGTAGACCTCGGCCTGCGCGCTGTTGACGAGGTCGGTGACCTCTCCCTCGGACGCGTAGCCCATCTGCACGATGCGGGTGCCAGCGTCGACGAGGCGACGGAGCACGGCCTTCTCGGCGACGATGCCGGCGTAGTACCCGGCGTTCGCAGCGGTCGGCACCATGCTCGTGACGCTGTGCAGGTACTCGGCGCCACCGCCACGCGACAGCAGACCGGTCTTGGTCAGCTCGTCGGTGACCGCGATGACGTCGGTGGGCTCGCCGTGCGAGTAGAGCGAGAGGATCGCGTCGAAGATGACCTCGTGCTTCGGAACGTAGAAGTCGACCCCACGGGCGGTCTCGATGACGTCGGCGACGGCGTCCTTCGACAGGAGCATTCCACCGATGGTCGACTGTTCGGCCAACAGGTCGTGCGGCGGGGTGCGTTCCATGCCGCGCTCCGAGTACTCCTGCGGTGCGGGCTCAAGATGCGCGATCGACACACTCTCTCCTCTGTTGAACGACGTGGGTCAGGACACGACGGTCCGACACCCACAACGACTTTCTACCCCCAGCGACCGACATCCCCGAGTCGCTGGGCCAAGCTACGGCCGCAGAGTTATCCCCAACAAACGGCCCTGTGGATAACTCTGTGGAGAGATTGCGGAACACGCCGGAGCGCTGTGTGGAGAACTGTGGACGAGTCTGTGGAAACAGGGCTATGGGAACACACTTTCGACCGTTTGACCAGGGGTTTTCGTGTTCACACCATGTGTGGAAAAGTGGGGTTCAAGTACGCGTTGAAGGTTGCGATTTGACACGTTTCCTCTGTGTAAAACGACTTGACAAGGGCCCCTCCTGTGGGGAGCGTTCTCGGGTCGCTCCCAGCAAGGCGGACCGGGCCTGAGACGTAACCAGCCAGCCAAGCCGAACCCGCGAACACAACGCTGGCCGGGCCTCCCGGAAGAGACCCGACGGCCGCGCGCATCGAGTGCGAACGCCGAGCCCGAACGCCGACACCGACCGCAGAGCCCGTCAACGCAACGCCGCCCCGCCAACGCAACGACGGGCGGGCCTCCCGGAGGAGACCCGCCCGTCGTGGAGCGGAACGTCAGTGCTACTTGGCAGCGACGACCTTGAGCGAGATCACGGCAGTGATGTCCTCGCGCAGACGCACGGTGGCCTCGTGGTCACCGACGGTCTTGATGGTCGCGGGGACCTCGACCTTGCGCTTGTCGAGCGAGCCGACGCCCTGCGCCTGGACGGCGTCAGCGACGTCGCCCGGACGGACGGAGCCGAACAGACGACCGTCCTTACCGGCCTTGACCGCCAGGGAGATGGTCGCGTTCTCGAGCTTCATCTTGAGGTCCTGTGCCTCTTCGATGGTGGCGAGTTCACGCGCGGTGCGCGCGGCCCGGATCGACTCGACCTGCTTCTCGCCGCCCTTGGACCACGCGACAGCGAAGCCCTGGGGGATGAGGTAGTTGCGGGCGTAGCCGTTCTTGACGTCGACGACGTCACCAGCGGAACCGAGGCCGGAGACCTCGTGGGTGAGGATGAGCTTCGACATGTGTCGACCTCCGATCAGCGGCCGGAGCCGGCGTAGGGGAGGAGCGCCATCTCACGGGCGTTCTTCACGGCACGGGCGATGAGGCGCTGCTCCTGGACGGAGACGCCGGTGATGCGACGGGCGCGGATCTTTCCACGCTCCGAGATGAACTTGCGAAGGGTCGCAACGTCCTTGTAGTCGATGACGCCGACCTTGATCGACTTCGCGGGAGCGGCGTTCTTGCCGCCCTTGCCGCGAGGCTTCCGGCGGTCGCCGGTGCTCTTTCCAGCCATAGTGATTTGTCCTTAGAAGAAAAGTTGTGTGTCCGTCGGAACCCGAGGGATCAGAAGGGGGTCTCGTCGTCGAAGTTGCCGCCGGGGGTGCTCCACACGTCGTTCGACTGTGCGTTGCCGCCGCCCTGCTGGCCACCCTGCGGGGACCACGGCTCGTCGGACTGGGCACCAGCGGAGGCGTTGCCGCCACCGCTGTTGTTCCAGCCGCCGTTGCCGCCGCCCTGCTGACCGCCGCCGTTGCCGCCGCCGACCTGTCCACGACCGCCGCCGCCACCCGCTGCGCGGGTGATCTGTGCGGTCGCGTACCGGAGCGACGGGCCGATCTCGTCGACCTCGAGCTCGATGCTCGTGCGCTGCTGACCCTCACGGTCCTGGTAGGAACGCTGACGCAGACGACCCTGCGCGATGACGCGCGAGCCCTTCGTCAGCGACCCCGCCACGTGCTCGGCGAACTCCCGCCACACACTCGCGCGGAGGAACAGCGCGTCGCCGTCCTTCCACTCGTTCGCCTGACGGTCGAACGTGCGAGGCGTGGAGGCGATGGTGAAGTTCGCCACTGCGAGCCCGTTCTGCGTGTAGCGCAGCTCGGGGTCCGCGGTGAGGTTGCCCACCACCGTGATGACGGTTTCGCCGGCCACGGGTTACTCGGCGCTCGCGGTCGCGGTTGCTGCGGTCGCCGAGGCGTTGGCGGCCTTGCGGGCCGCGCGGGCCTCGTCGCGCTGCTTCTGAGCGGCGACCTGCGCGATGCCCTCTTCGGCGCGGAGGACCTTCGTGCGGAGCACGGCCTCGGAGAGACCGAGCTGACGGTCGAGCTCCTTGGCGGCCTCGGGCGAGGACGTGAAGTCGACGACGGCGTAGATGCCCTCGGACTTCTTGGCGATCTCGTAAGCGAGCCGGCGACGGCCCCAGACGTCCACGTTGTCGACGGTGCCACCGTCGTTGCGGATGACAGCGAGGAACTTGTCCAGGCTGGGAGCGACGGTGCGCTCATCGATCTCGGGGTCGAGGATCGCCATCAGTTCGTACTGGTGCATGCGGAACCCACCTCCTCTGGTCTCAGCGGCCCCGGGCAGTTCCCGGGGCAGGAGGGTTGATGCATGTGCCACAGCGCGCAGACACGCGCCGGGCAACCTGCACAGACTACCCGACGGCCTGGAGGCGCGCCACCGGTCTGTGGAGAACCGTCGCGTCCGTCAGGCGGTCGCGGCTCAAGCGCTGGTGTCGCCCCGGGCGGCCCACCAGTCGCGCAGGCGCGCCTCGGCATCGTCGGCCCCGAGGGGGCCGTCGTCCATCCGCGCCTCGAGCAGGAACCGGTAGGCCTCGCCCACGGCGCGCCCCGGCGGGATGTCGAGGATCCGCATGATGTCGTCGCCGGTCAGGTCGGGCCGGATCGAGTCCAGCTCCTCTTGCTCGGCGAGGACCTTGATGCGGTCCTCGAGGTCGTCGTACGCGAACGCCAGGCGGTCGGCCTTGCGGCGGTTGCGTGTGGTGACGTCGGAGCGCGTGAGTTCGTGCAGCCGCTCGAGCTGCGGGCCGGCGTCGCGGACGTAACGGCGGACGGCGGAGTCGGTCCAGGCGCCCTCGGTGTACCCGAAGAACCGCAGGTGCAGCTCGATCAGGCGGGACACCGCGGCGATGGTGTCGTTGTCGAAGCGCAGGGCCCTGAGCCGCTTCTTCGCGAGCTTCGAGCCGACCAGGTCGTGGTGGTGGAAGCTCACGGCGCCACCGGGCTCGAGCTTGCGGGTGGCGGGCTTGCCGATGTCGTGCAGCAGGGCCGCGAGCCGCAGGACGGTGTCCGGCGGGTCGCCCGCGTGCCGCTCGGCCTCGTACCCGATGGCCTGCTCGAGCACGGTCAACGAGTGCTCGTAGACGTCCTTGTGGTGGTGGTGCTCGTCGATCTCGAGCTGCATCTCGGGCAGCTCGGGCAGGAACCGCTGCGCCAGACCGGTGTCGACGAGCAGGCGGATGCCCGGCACGGGGTCACTCGTGTTCAGGAGCTTGACGAGCTCGTCGCGCACCCGCTCGGCGGAGATGATGTCGATGGAGTCGACGAGGTCCTCCATCGCCACACGGACGTCGTCGTCGACGGTGAAGCCGAGCTGCGCGGTGAACCGAGCGGCTCGCATCATCCGGAGCGGGTCGTCGCGGAACGACACCACGGCGGCCTGCGGGGTGCGGAGTCGTGCGGCCAGCAGGTCCTCGACACCGCCGTGTACATCGACGAGCTCCCGAGCGGGCAGCCGGAGCGCCATCGCGTTGACGGTGAAGTCGCGTCGGAGCAGGTCGTCCTCGATGGTGTCACCGAACGCGACCTCGGGCTTGCGGGTCTCGCCGTCGTAGACGTCGCTGCGGTACGTCGTGATCTCGACCTGTTCGCCGCGGACCAGTGCGGCGATCGTGCCGAACTGCCGGCCCACGTCCCACGTGGTGCTCGCGATCGGCTCCACGATCGCCAGGATCTCGTCCGGACGGGCACTCGTCGTGAAGTCCAGGTCGCTGACGGGTCGCCCCAGGAAGGCGTCGCGGACGGGGCCGCCGACCAGGGCCAGCTCGTGTCCGGCGTCGGCGAAGACCCGAGCAAGGAGAGCGACGGGCTCGGTGGTGGCGAGTGCGTCGAGTCGTTCGACGGCCTGGGCAACGGACTGCATGACGGTTCTCATCCTCCCAGATCGGCGCCCCGAGTTCTCCACATCCCCGCGCGCACGGGACCTGTTCATGGTCGCGCCTCATACACTCGTGCTCGGCCCGAACCGACCCCGTGGCCCGCTTCCGTATGCACATCCTCCGCACCACGCTCGCCGCAGCCGCGTCGACCCTCGTCGCGCTCGGCCTGGTCGTCGCGCCCGTCAGCACCCCGCAGGCGTCCGCCGCGACGGTCTCGTCGGCCAAGACGCACCAGGCGGACCCGGCCGATCCCGACGCGGGCAAGGCGACCATCTCGGTCGCTCCCGCCAACCGTGGGATCGTGCAGCGCGACCAGGACCTCACCCTCTCGGTGACGGTCACGAACGACACCGACGCCGCACTGCCGGCCGGCACCGCGGAGTTCGACATCTTCCGCTCGGTGAGCACGCGGGACGTCCTGGCCGAGTGGCTTGCCGACACCACCACAACCGGTTACCTCGGCGCCCCGATGGACAGTGTGGACATCCCAGAGGTCCCGGCGCACAAATCGGTCACCATCGACTCGGTCGAGATCGTGTCGGGCAACGTGGCACTCGGCGGGTACTCCTCGTTCGGTGCCCGACGGATCGCTGCCGAGTACACGGCCGGTGAGACCTTCGCCGTCGCCCGCTCCGCGATCACCTGGTACCCCGACTTCGAACAGGTGCCGGTCAGCGTCTCGGTGGCGATGCCGGTGACGGTCCCGAAGTCCACCGACGGCATCCTCAGCCCCGCCGTCCTGGCCGCCGCCACCTCGGTCGACGGCACACTCACGCAGCAACTCGACGCTGCCGAAGACCACAACGTCGCCGTCGCCGTCGACCCCCGCATCATCGCGTCGATCCGGATCCTCGGCGAGAACGCCCCGTCGGCGGCGACCGCCTGGCTCGACCGCCTCGAAGCCCTGCGCAACGAGACGTTCGCACTGTCCTACGCCGACGCCGACGTCACCGGGCTGCGGCAGGCGGGCTCGGACGGCATCCTGTCGCCGATCTCGCTGGACCAGTCGGTGAAGACCGAGAACTTCCCCGGCGCCGAGACACCCGCCCCGACCCCGAGCAGCACACCGGGGCAGACCTCGGCACCGAGCAGCACCGCCGTCCCGGGCGACGACCCCACCTCGGACGCCGGCACCGACGATGCGCCCGAGACGCTGCCGACGACGGAACAGCTGCTGGAATTCCCGTACTCGATGGACTCCATCGCCTGGCCGACCGAGGGCACCGTGTCCACGTCGGACCTGCCGGCGCTCGAGCGGGCCGGCACGAAGACCACGATCGTCTCGAGCGGCAACACCTCGGCCGGCGCGAACGCCACGGTCCCGGCGTCCGAGAAGGTCGGCGACGACCACGTCCTCGTCTCCGACCAGTCGATGTCCTCCCTGCTGCGGGACGCCACGAACGCCCCCGATCGACAGAGCTGGTCCGCGGCGATGTCCGAGCTCACCGCGACCCTCGCGACCTCGGCGCGCGACGGCACCGCGACCGGGCCGATCCTGCTCACCCTCGGCCGCGACTGGCCCTCGGACTCCTCACGTCTCAGCCAGACCCTCGACGCCCTCGAGAGCACGGCGTGGGTCGCCCCGGCCGACCTGTCGACCGCCTCGAGCGCCGTCGCCGGATCGCTCACGCTCAACAACGCGTCCAGTGGTGCCGACCGCGTCAAGCAGCTCAAGCGCCTGGTGCGGGGGGAACAGGGACTCGCAGCCTTCGCCACGATCCTGGACACCCCCACCGACCTGACGGCGTCGGCACGCCTGCAGCTGCTCGCGCTGGCGTCGAACGCCTGGCGTGAGGACGAACAGGGGCTCACCACAGCCATCGACGCCCGCACCGCGAACTGGGCGAAGCGGACCACCGAGGTCGGGATCGTCGACTCGAGCAGCCTGACCCTGCTCGGCGACCGGTCGTCACTGCCGGTCTCGATCCGGAACAGCTCGAACCACCCGGTGACCGTGCACCTGGCCGTCCAGCCGTCGAACTCCGCGCTCCGGATCGTGCGCAACGACATCGTCGTCGAGATCCAGCCGGACTCGTCGACCCGAGCCACCGTCCCCGTGCAGTCCGTGGCGAACGGCACGGTCGAGCTGACGATGTCGCTCTCGAGCCCGACCGGTGTCGCGATCGCCCAGCCGGCCACCGTCGAACTCAACGTGCAGGCGCAGTGGGAGACGGTCATCACCGCCGCCGCAGCCATCGCCCTGTTCGGCATCTTCGGCTTCGGTATCTTCCGCAGCATCCGGAAGCGCATCCGTCGCCGCAACGGCGAGGTCGACGACGAGGACGACGAGGACCCCAACCGGCCGCTCGCGGTCCAGCCGGCTGCGCCCGGTGCGTCCACCGTGGCCGACACCGGCGCGGCCGCCGTCGCGGGCCCTGGTGGCGACCACCTGCGGGACGCGACCGCCCGTGCCGGGGTCGAACCGGGCCTCCCGTCCGACGCCCGTCCCAGCAGTGTCGCGGACACCCGCGACCCCGAGGAGCCGACCATCAGCGCCACCCAGCCCCAGCCCGACGTCGACGCTGAGCCGGTCGCCGAGCGCAGCCTGGGGCGGGCGAGTGCGATGCTCGCGGCCGGCACGATGCTGTCGCGCGTCCTCGGATTCGCGAAGACGTTCGTGCTCGCCTACGCGATCGGTCAGTACAAGAGCCCCGCCGGAGACGCCTTCGCGATCTCGAACCAGCTGCCGAACAACATCTACGCGCTCATCGCGGGCGGCCTGCTGTCAGCGGTGCTGATCCCGCAGATCGTCCGCGCCATGAAGAACGGGACCGACGGCGGCCAGTCCTACGTCAACAAGATCGTGACGCTCGGTGGCTCGGTGTTCATCGTCATCACCATCGTCGCCACCCTCGCTGCTCCGCTGCTGGTGCGGCTGTACAGCTCCCAATCCACCTCGGGTGGCAAGGGCCTCTCACCAGAGGCGTACGACCTCGCCGTCCTCTTCGCTTTCTGGTGCCTACCGCAGATCCTCTTCTACGCGATGTACTCCTTGCTCGGCGAGGTCCTGAACGCGAAGCAGGTCTTCGGACCGTTCACGTGGGCGCCCCTGCTCAACAACGTCATCTCGCTCGCCGGTCTCGTCGTCTTCATCGCGATGTTCGGCGGCAGCGCCGCGAACTCGGGCGTCGACGACTGGGACGCCACGAAGATCGCGGTGCTCGCGGGCAGCGCCTCGCTCGGCGTCCTCGCCCAGGCAGCCTTCCTGCCGTTCTTCTGGCGTCGAGCAGGCCTGAGCTTCCGTCCCGACTTCCGCTGGCGGGGCGTCGGTCTGAAGGCAACGGGGACCGCGGCCGGGTGGCTGTTCGCGATGATCCTCGTCACCCAGCTCGCTGGCATCGTGCAGTCGCGCGTCGCGTCGCTCGGCTCGGGTGCGGCCGGCAACGCCGTCCTGCAGAACGCTTGGCTGCTGTTCATGCTGCCGCACTCGATCATCACGGTCTCGATCGCGACCGCCTACTTCACGCGCATGAGCCACGACGCGGAGCGCGGCGACCTCGGTGCGGTCCAGAAGAACCTGTCGCTCTCGCTCCGCATCGTCGGGCTCTTCACGGTCTTCGCGTCCGTCGCACTGATGGTCGTCGCCGTGCCGTTCGGACGGATGTTCTCGGACACGTTCGACGGCGCGCTGTCGATCGGCGCTGTGCTCTTCGCCTACATGCCGGGCCTCGTGCTCTTCAGCATCCTGTTCATCATCCAGCGCGTCTTCTGGGCCATGCACGACCACCGCACGCCGTTCCTGATGCAGTGCATCCAGTCCGTGTTGTTCGTCATCGGCGCGCTGGCGGTCTCCACGCTCCCCAACGAGACGATCGGGGTCGCGATCGCCGCATGCACCACGTTGGCCGGTACCGCGCAGACCATCGTGGCGCTGGTGCTCGTCCGCAAGCGCCTGGGTGGCATGGAGGGTCCCGTCGTGACCCGTTCGCACGTGCAGTTCATCATCGCGGCGCTGATCGCCGGCGTGGTCGGCCTGGTGGTCGCGAACTTCCTCGGGGCGTTCTCAGCATCCGGGTTCGCGATGTCGGACCGCACCGGCGCACTCATCACCATCGTGCTCACCGGTGCCGCGATGGTCATCGTCTACTTCGGGGCGCTCGTCGTCGCCAAGAACGGCGAGATCAAGAACGCCGTCGGCATGGTGAAGAGCAAGCTCGGTCGCTGACCGCACTTCCCGAACGTCGCGGAATGCCGCGCCGGTACCATGTGTTGACCCGGTCAGCACGCAACGGAAGGGCAATCAGGCATGCGCCAGCTCATCATCATCGGTTCCGGTCCGGCCGGGTTCACCGCCGGCATCTACGCCGCGCGCGCAGAGCTCAAGCCGCTCATCGTCGCGTCCAGCGTCGAGACGGGCGGGGAACTCACCAAGACGACCGAAGTCGAGAACTTCCCGGGCTTCCCCGAGGGGATCCAGGGTCCCGACCTCATGATCAAGATGCAGGAACAGGCCGAGAAGTTCGGCGCCGAGGTCCTGTACGACGACGCGGTCTCCGTCGACCTCACGGGTGACGTCAAGAAGGTCACCGTCGGCTCCGGTGAGACGTACGAAGCCCTCGCGGTCATCTACGCGACCGGTTCGGCGTACCGCCACCTCGGCATCGCCGACGAAGAGCGACTGTCCGGCCACGGCGTCTCGTGGTGCGCGACGTGCGACGGCTTCTTCTTCCGCCAGAAGAACATCGCCGTCGTCGGCGGTGGCGACTCCGCGATGGAAGAGGCGACGTTCCTCACCCGCTTCGCCGACAAGGTCACCGTGATCCACCGCAAGGACACCCTCCGTGCGTCGAAGATCATGCAGGACCGCGCCCACAACGACCCGAAGATCGAGTTCGCGTGGAACAAGGAGGTCATCGGCATCCAGGGTGACTCCGCGGTCACCGGTGTGACCCTCAAGGACACCGTGGACGGCACCGAGAGCGAACTCGCCCTCGACGGCCTGTTCATCGCGATCGGCAACGACCCCCGCGTGCACCTGATCCACGGTCAGCTCGAGCTGGCTCCCGAGGGCACCATCGCGGTCGAGGGCCGGACGTCCAAGGCCGTCGGCGTCCCCGGAGTGTTCGTCGCCGGCGACGTACTGGACCACACCTACCGTCAGGCCATCACGGCCGCCGGCTCCGGTGCGGTCGCCGCCCTCGACGCGGAGAAGTACCTCGCCGACCTCGAGGACACGCTGACCGACGCTGCTGCGGGCGAGACCCCGGTCGAACCGGTCACCATCTCCGCCTGACCCGGACGGCCCTCGGAATGCCGGGGGCCCGGCCGCGGTTCCACACCCAGTACCGACTTCTCACGAAAGGACACCCATGTCCAACGCCAAGGCTGTCACCGACGCCACCTTCTCGGACGAGGTCCTCAAGTCCGACAAGACGATCCTCGTCGACTTCTGGGCTGAGTGGTGCGGCCCGTGCCGCGCCGTCTCGCCGATCCTCGACCAGATCGCCGAAGAGCACGCCGGCAAGATCGAGATCGTGAAGCTCAACGTGGACGACAACCCCCAGTCGGCCATGAACTACCAGATCACGTCGATCCCGGCGATGAAGGTCTTCAAGGGCGGCGAGGTCGTCAAGACCGTCATCGGCGCCAAGCCGAAGCCCGCGCTCGAGGCCGACCTCGCCGAGTTCCTCGCGTAGGTCGCACCAGCACCGCCGAACGCCCCGTCCTCGTCCTGCTCAGCAGGCGCGGGCGGGGCGTTCGCATGCCACCCGTTCCGGATCGGCCCCCGCCGCGGAGCCCGGATTCCCGGGGTCGATGTCGTAGTGTGGCGGGAATGTCCCACTGATCGGAGCACGGTATGACGAACGGCAACAGCCTCGACCCCTGGTACGACTCCTACGCCCAGCGCACCGCCGGGCTGAGCGCCTCCGAGGTCCGAGCCCTGTTCGCCGTCGCCTCGCGCCCCGAGGTCGTCTCGCTGGCCGGGGGCATGCCGTTCGTCTCCGCGCTGCCCAGAGAGCTCGTCACGGGCTCCCTGGACCGTGTCATGAACGAGCACGCGGCCATGGCGCTGCAGTACGGCGGCGGGCAGGGCCTGCGGTCGCTCCGCGAGCACATCGTCGATGTCATGAGCCTCGAGGGCATCCGAGCCAGCGCCGAGGACGTCGTCGTCACGACCGGCTCGCAGCACGCGCTCGACCTCGTGACCCGGCTCTTCATCGATCCGGGTGACGTCGTCCTCGCCGAGTCGCCGTCCTACGTCGGAGCGATCGGCGTCTTCCGCTCGTACCAGGCCGAGACGGTCCACGTGACGACCGACGAGCTCGGTCTGGTGCCCGAGGCGCTGCGCGAGGCGATCGCGAACCTCCGCACGCAGGGCAAGCGGATCAAGTTCCTCTACACGATCCCGAACTTCCACAACCCGGCCGGCGTCACGATGAGCCGGGAGCGCCGCATCGAGGTGCTCGACATCTGCCGGTCGAACAACATCCTGGTGCTCGAGGACAACCCGTACGGTCTGCTCTGGTTCGACGAGCCGGCGCCGCAGGCCATCCGCTCCATCGACGAAGAGGGCGTGGTCTACCTCGGGTCCTTCTCGAAGACGCTCGCACCCGGGTTCCGCGTCGGCTGGGCACTCGCGCCCCACGCCATCCGCGAGAAGCTCGTGCTCGCCAACGAGTCGGCCGTCCTCGCGCCCAACTCCTTCGGGCAGTACGTCGTGAACGCCTACCTGGACGCCGCGGACTGGAAGGGGCAGGTCGACACCTTCCGCGGCATCTACGCGGAACGTCGCGACGCCATGCTGTCCGCCCTGGGGGAGTTCCTGCCGGACCTGTCCTGGACGAAGCCCAACGGCGGCTTCTTCGTGTGGCTGACGCTGCCGGAGACGCTCGACTCGAAGGGCATGCTGCCCCGGGCCGTGAAGGAACTCGTCGCCTACACACCGGGTACCGCCTTCTACGCCGACGGCCGAGGCGGCGGACACATCCGTCTGTCGTTCTGCTACCCGACGCCCGAGCAGATCCGCGTCGGCGTGAAGCGGCTCGCGAACGTCGTGAACGACGAGCTCGAACTGATTGAGACCTTCGGCCCGACGACCCGACCGACCACCGTCGTCCGACAGACGTCTTCGGTCAGCGCACCGCCGCCGAACATCTCCTGATCAGCGCTTTTCCTCGGCGCTCATCCACCAGCACCGCAGTTCCACACCGGAGGACCCTCACATGGCCGAGCTCACCCGTCGTCACGTCGTCGTCGTCGCGGGAGGGATCTCGCACGAGCGTGACGTCTCCCTGCGGTCCGGTCGGCGGGTCGCCGACTCGCTGACCGGGTACGGCTGGCAGGTCGACCTGCGCGATGCAGACACCATGCTGCTACCGGCTCTCGCCGAATCGCGCCCGGACGTCGTGTGGCCGGCGCTGCACGGCGCCTCCGGTGAGGACGGGGCCCTGCGGGGCATCCTGGAGGCGGTGGACATCCCGTTCGTCGGCTCACGTTCGACATCGGCCCGGTTGGCATGGGACAAGCCCACGGCTTCGGCGCTGGTCGCGCGAGCAGGCGTCCGGACCCCGCGGTCCGTCACACTGTCCCACGACGTCTTCCGTGAACTCGGTGCCGTGGGTGTCCTTGAGGCGATCGCAGGGGAGCACCCGGTCCCACTCGCCGTGAAGCCGGCTCGCGGCGGGAGCGCTCAGGGCGTGACGCTCGTCGACGATGTGAACGATCTGCCCCGTGCGATGGTGACGGCGTACACGTACTGCGACGACGTGGTGGTCGAGCAGCTCATCCGCGGGACCGAGGTCGCGGTGGGCATCATCGACACCGGCGACGGTCCGGTCGCCCTGTCCGCTGTCGAGATCGTGCCGCGCAACGGCATCTACGGCTTCGAGGCGCGCTACAACGCCGGTGAGACGACGTTCTACACGCCGGCTCGACTGTCCGACGAGTTCGCCGCAGCGGCGTCCGAAGCTGCCGTCGCGGCCCACGCAGCACTCGGCCTCAGGCACCTGTCGCGGGTCGACCTCATCATTGACGGCGCCGGTACCCCGTGGTTCCTCGAGGCGAACGTCCTGCCAGGGCTGACGGAGACCTCACTGCTGCCCCAGGCACTCTCGGCGTCCGGCTTCGATCTCGGATGGACCTACGCCGAGCTCGCCGAGCAGGCGATCCGCGACCACCACGCCTGATCCACTGTGGCCGAGCGTTCCACGTGGAACATCCTCGCTCCACCGCTGCTGTGAGCAGCGCTGCTCACAGCAGCATCGTCCGCTCTGCTGCAGCTTCTGGTCCACCGTGGATCCATGAGCGAAGCAACCACCCTTCCCGCGTTCACCGTGGGACACCGACAGGCCCTTCTGGACCGGCGGGTACTCGTCCTCGACGGTGCCCTCGACGATGACAACGGCACCGTCCTGATGACCCAGCTCCTCCAGCTCGCTGCAGACGATCCGCGGTCTGACATCGCGCTCTGGATCCACTCGCCAGGTGGCTCCGTCCCAGCCATGCTGGCGATCCGCGACCTCATGCGGAGCGTCCCGAATGACGTGAGCACCCTCGCACTCGGTATTGCGTGCAGCGCGGGCCAGTTCCTGCTGTCCGCCGGCACCCCAGGCAAGCGCCGTGCCCTTCCACACGCTCGGGTCCTGATGCATCAGGGCTCGGCGGGGATCGGAGGGAGCGCGGTGGACGTCGCGTTGCAGGCCGACCACCTCCGGGACACACGGGACACAGTCCTCGGGTTGATCGCGTCGGACACCGGCCAGGCGATGGACCGTGTCTTCGAAGACTCCCTACACGACCATTGGTACACAGCGCAGGAGGCCTTGGACTACGGCTTCATCGATGTGATCGTCGATGACTTCACCCTCATCCGGCCGCAACCACCACGATCCACACCCGCAGGCTTCTCGAGCGCGACCGTCGTGGGGGAGGCCGTCCGATGAGCACCTACGCCATTCCGAACTTCATCGCGAGAGATGCCCGCGGAGAGCGTGTCCTGGATGTGTACTCGCACCTGCTCACCGAGCGGATCATCTACGTGGGCACACGTATCGACGCCGGGGTCGCGAACGCCCTCATTGCACAACTCCTGTTCCTGGAGTCGGACAACGCCGATTCTGACGTCCAGCTCTACATCAACTGCGAGGGCGGCGACCCGAGCGCGATGCTCGCGGTCTACGACACGATGCGCTTCATCCGACCAGGCGTCGCCACAACGTGCGTTGGCCAAGCGGTCGGGGTCGGGGCGGTCCTGCTTGCCGCCGGCGCCGTCGGCAAGCGATCTGCCCTGCCGCACGCGCGTGCGGTCCTCCATCAGCCCGCAGCCCAGGGACAGGGTGCCATTCCGGAGCTGATCCTGCAGGCCGACGAAGTGGTCCGAATCCGCTCAGAGATCGAGCAGGTCCTGGCCGACCACAGCGGACAGGGGGCCGAACGGCTCCGAGCAGACACGGACCATGATCGAGTCTTCACGGCTCGTCAGGCCCGTGACTACGGGCTCGTGGACCACGTCCTGTCACGACGGTGACGAGTACGAATCAAGCAGCCAGGGTGAACAAGCTGCGCACCTGAGCGTGGCTCCCGGCCGCAACTGTCGCCCGCTCCCGGAGCTGCTCGGCAGCGGCCATGGTCAGATCCAGCAAGGAGCTCTCGAGCGCGCCCGCCACCGCGGCGAGCATTTCGCTCGAGGGCTCCTTGCGACCACGTTCCATCTCGGACAGGTACTGGGGGGAGACCCCGGCTCGCTGGGCCACCTCCGCGAGGGTGTCGCCTCGTCGGCGGCGTCGAAGCCGGAGCTCCGTCCCCACGACGTCTCTCCAGAGGGGCTCCGGTGCCGCAGACTTCTTCATGGGGCGAGCCTGCCACTGTTCCACGTGAAACGTGCACCTGCACCTGCACCTGCACCTGCACCGTTCGCCGACCGAGAACGAGCCCACCGTATGACGGGCCACTGCTCGCGGGCTGCCAGATGGCCCGAATCAGCCAGAAGAGCCCGCTGGGCGCCAAGTGTGTGTTTGACGCTCAGACGGCCGCACAGAGCCGCTCAGGGGCTGTCAGTTGGCGATGTCCCCGATGCCGAGCTCGCCAAGAATGCGGTTCAGATCGTCACCGTTGGCAAAGTCGATCGTCACGGAGCTCTTTCGGGCGCCGACAGCGATCTTCACCCGGGTGTTCAGGCGATCGCCCAATCGATCCGCGAGGTCGTTGAAGTGCACCTGACGCTTGGACGGCGCGGGAGTGGACTTCGCCGGCGTCTTCGTGGAGAGCTGCTGTGCGATGGACTCGGCCGCTCGCACCGACAGGTCTTCGTTCACGATCTTCTCGGCGAGGTACTCCATCGCCTCGGCGTCGGGCGCTGCGAGGATCGCACGAGCGTGGCCGGCCGACAGGACACCTGCCGCGACGCGACGCTGCACGGGGGAGGGGAGACGCAGCAGACGGATCGTGTTCGTGATCTGGGGACGGGAGCGCCCGATGCGCTGTCCCAGCTGCTCCTGGGTGATGCCGAAGTCAGCGAGGAGCTGTTGGTAGGCCGATGCCTCCTCGAGAGGGTTGAGGTTGGCGCGATGCAGGTTCTCGAGCAGGGCGTCGCGCAGCATCGCGTCGTCCGGGGTCTCCTTGACGATCGCGGGGATCGTGCTGAGGCCGAGTTCCTTCGTCGCCCGGAGTCGACGCTCGCCCATGATGAGCTCGTACTGCGGCTCGGTACCGGTCGATCCGACGATCGGGCGCACCACGATGGGCTGCAGCACGCCGATCTCGCGGATGGAATGCACGAGCTCCTGCAGCTCTTCCTCTCGGAACTCCTTGCGAGGCTGCTGGGCGTTCGGCACGATGTCGAGGGGATTGAGGTTCGCGAGGCGTGCACCCGGAACCGCCACCAATTCGTCGGCGGTCGGCGCCGACGCAGGCGAGCCCCCGGTGGGGAAGAACACGTCGACGGGACGATCCTGCTGATCCGTCGCCGTCGGGATGAGCGCGCCGATGCCCCGGCCGAGTCCGGTTCGCTTGGGTGCCATCAGTTTTGCGCTCCTCGTGCTGCGATCTCTGCTGCCGCCTCCAGGTAGGAGAGGGACCCGGTGGAGTTCACGTCGTACGCCACGACGCTCTGCCCGTAACTCGGCGCCTCGCTGACGCGGACCGATCGGGGGATCATCGCCTTGAGTACCTGGTCGCCGAAGTGCTCACGCACATCGTTCGCCACCTGGTTCGCCAGGTTCGTCCGGCCGTCGTACATCGTGAGCAGGATCGTCGACACCCGGAGGTTCGGGTTGAGGTGCCGCTCGATCAGTTCGATGTTGCGCAGCAACTGGCTGAGACCTTCGAGCGCGTAGTACTCGCACTGGATCGGGATCAGGACTTCCTGCGCGGCGACGAAGGCGTTGATCGTCAGGAGGCCGAGCGACGGCGGGCAATCGATGAAGACGTAGTGGTACGGCTCGTCGAGCGACTGCAAGTACAAGTCGAGTGCCGTCCGGAGCCGCTGCTCACGGGCGACCAGGGAGACCAACTCAATCTCTGCACCAGCCAGGTGGATCGTCGCGGGCACGCACCAGAGGGTGTCCGACTCGGGGGAGCGCTGCACGGTGTCGGCCATCGCCGCCTCATCCACGATCACGTCGTAGATGCTCGCCACCTCTGCCTGGTGGTCGACACCGAGGGCCGTCGACGCATTGCCCTGTGGGTCCAGGTCGATGACGAGGACGCGGGCGCCGCCATGCGCGAGGCCGGCCGCCAAGTTCACGGTCGTCGTGGTCTTGCCGACGCCGCCCTTCTGGTTCGACACGGTGATGATCCGCGTCTTCGACGGCAGCGGGAACTGCTCCGTGGCGATGGCGCGTCGCCGCCGATTCAGGTCGGCGATCTCACGAGCGAGTGGAGTCGACGCGTCGTAGTCGGTCGATGAGCTCAACGAGTGCCTCTTCCCCGGTTCGGTGTTTCACGTGAAACGTGGAGCCGCCGGCGATCGGAGAATGCGATCCGAGCCGCGGCGTCAGTCAACTGTAGCCCGGAAGACTCGCGTGGTCTCTTCGACCACACCCTCCCCGAGCTCGAGGACCTCGACATCGGCGAGGTGGTTCCGGAGGATCACCTTGCGCGCCTTCTCGATCTCCTCATCGACCCGAGCACCCTTCATCAGGATGAGCTGTCCACCGGAACGGACCAGCGGAACAGTGATGGGGATGAGCTTCGAGAGTGCACTGACCGCGCGGGCCGTGACCTGGTCGACCACAATCGCGTCCGACACGTCTTCGGCCCGCCCGCGGACCACGCCGACGTTGGCCAGACCCAGGCGCGAGGCCTCGCTGGTGAGCCAATCCACGCGACGCTCCATCGGCTCGATGAGCGTGAAGTGCACATCCGGACGGGCGATCGCCAGCACGAGACCCGGCAACCCGGCGCCGGAACCGACGTCGGCAACGCGCCCACGGGCCTCCAGGAGCGGAGCCAGCAGCGCAGAGTTGAGGATGTGTCGCGTCCAGAGCCGAGGCAACTCGAGCGGGCCGATCAGGCCCAGCTCCTCACCACGACGTGCCAACTCGTTCGTGAACGACCGAGCCGTCTCGATCTGGGCACCGAAGAGCTGCGCGGCAGCGACGGGCTCGACCTCGAGCACGGCAGCTGCGTCGGTCGGAACGGACGCGTCCGTCATCGGGTGACGACCGTGTGGCGGTCCCGACCCTCACCCTCGGACTCCGAGTGGAAGCCCTTCTCGGCGACGAGGTCGTGGACGAGCTTGCGTTCGTACGACGACATCGGGGGGAGCGCTGCGGACGACGACCCTGCTTCGATGCGCTCGACGGCGGTGTCCACCAGCCGCTGCAGCTCGTCGGCACGGGCGTCACGAGAGCCGCCGACGTCGAGGATGAGCCGGCTGAACTCGCCGGTCTCCGCCTGGACAGCGATGCGGGTGAGCTCCTGCAGAGCGGTCACGGTGTCCGGCTTCGAGAGGACACGGAGCGCCTCGCCGTCGTCGGTGACCGACAGGTAGACGCGACCGGCACGCTCTTCGATCTCGATGTCGCCGTCGAGGTCGCAGATGTCGAGGAGTTCCTCGATGTAGTCCGCAGCGATGTCGGCCTCGTCACGGGCGTCTACGTCCGGCGCCTCGGTGGTGTCGACGGCTGCGGCGGTGTCCTGCTCGGTCACTTACTTCTTCCCGTTCTTCTTCGAGCGCTGCTTGCCGACCGGCTGCGAACGCTGGGTGGTGACGCGCACGGCCTCGATCTCGGCTGCACCCGCACCGGCACCTGCCTCGGCGAGCACCGGGTTGGCGATCCCGCGACGCTGGGCCTTCTTCGCCAGACGAGCCTCGCGTGCCAGAGCGGCTTCGGAGCCGGGCGTCGGCATGCTGCGGATGACGAAGTACTGCTGCGCCATCGTCCAGACGTTCGACGCGAGCCAGTAGAACATGACGCCGAGGGGGAAGCTCAGACCCGAGATCACGAAGACCAGCGGGAGGATGTACAGCATCATCTTCTGCTGGCGGTACATCGGCGACGCCTTGGTCTCCGGCGACATGTTCTTCGCCACGAGCTGCAGCTGCGTGATGAACTGCGAGGCCGTCATGACCACGATCATGAAGCCGGCGATCGCACGGACTTCCCAGCCGGAGGCGTTCGTGAAGGTCTCGTGCAGGGGAGCACCGAACAGGGCCGCGTTGCCGAACGACGCCGCGAGGTCGTTCGTGAGCAGGCCGATGCCCGTCTTGTTGATCTGCGCCTCGTGCAGCACCGAGTACAGCGAGAAGAAGATCGGCATCTGCAGCAGCAACGGCAGGCAGGAGCTCAGCGGGTTGGTGCCGGTCTCCTTGTACAGGGCCATGGTCTCGCGGCTCATGGCCTCACGCGAGAACTGGTCCTTCTTGCCCTTGTACTTGTCCTGGATCTTCTTCAGCTGCGGCGCGACCTCGAGCATGCGACGCTGCGACTTGATCTGGCGCACGAAGATCGGGATCAACGCGGCGCGGACCACGAAGGTCAGGAAGATGATGGAGAGGACCCAGGTGATACCCGCGCCCGGGTCCATGCCGATGCTCTCGAAGATCCAGTGGAAGCCGACGAGGATGGCGGAGACCACCCATTTGAGCGGCCAGAGGATCGTACCGATGATGTCCATGGGGACGGCTACGCCTTTCGAGTGCGCTGGGGGAGCAGGACCGGCCGAGCCGTTCCGACCGCGGGGTGCGGCTGCTGCGGGATCGGCGCGAGGACGAACCCGAACCGGTTGACGACGAACGGGCGACGACGTTCGGTGACGTCGTCGATACCGCCTGCAGCCCAGGGGTTGCAGCGAGCGATGCGCCAGGCACCCATCGCGGATCCGCGGACGACGCCGTACTGCTGGATCGCTTCGAGGGCGTACCGGGAGCACGACGGGTGGTACCGGCAGACGTTGCCGTACAGCGGGGAGATCACGGCACGGTAGGCGCGGAGCACGACGACGCACGCGTTGCGTGGGAGCAACGCGGCGACCCAGGCCAGCCGGGTCCACAGGGTGCGGTTCATGCTGCCTTCTCCACCCCGCGCGCGAAGGAGCGCACGACGTCTTCGAGCAGGGTAGGCCATCCGGCCTGCGATGCGGCTGGCAGTGCACGGACCACGACGTCGTACCCCACGGGGGAGTCGACGAGGATGCCGTGCGCGATCGCCTTGAGCCGCCGCCTGATCAGGTTGCGGGTGACGGCGTTGCCCACCGTCTTCGCGACGATGAACCCGAACCGCGAGGGACCGTCCGGGTCGGTCGTTCGACGGACCACCGACACGACGACGTGCGCCGTGGCGCTCTTGCGACCACGACGCACGACGTTCCGGTAGTCGTCCCCGCGGACGATGCGGTTGGCGCTGGCCAACACTGCGACGCCGGGGTCAGACCGAGGACCGGATCAGGCGAGAGAGCCTGATCAGGCCGAGAGCTCGGTGCGGCCCTTGGCGCGACGCGCCGACAGGATGGCGCGACCGGCACGCGTCCGCATGCGGAGACGGAAGCCGTGCTTCTTGGCACGACGACGGTTGTTCGGCTGGAAGGTGCGCTTGCTCATGATCTCTCCACACGGCTGCTCGCGGCGGGCCGTCACGTATGTGTCATCGCTCGGTGTCGAACGACGCTGATGGGCGCGACCAAACGGCCGCAGTCAACTGGTTAACGGTACGTGACAGCAGCGAGCAGGTCAAACGCCGATCAGCCCGGCCTCGGTGCCGAGGGCGTCGAGCGCACCGCTCCCGTCCATTCTCCACATTGGGGACAACTTCCGTTCGGTGCCACCCGGCCCGGTCCTTTACAGTGGGGTCATCGATCGGCTCCGTGCCCCGGTACGACAGGGAAGTACTCCTGTCCGACGGATCGGGACGGTCGTGGACAACGCTGTGGACAACCCTGTGGGAACACGCGCGGCCCGAGGCGTCGACGAAGCCCCTCGAGCTGCCGCCGAAGAACACGGTCCGTGTGCGCCGCCACCCTCGGCGCCACGGCATGTCCGACCCAGCAGGACGCACCCCGGTCCGGCGACGAACGCACGACAACACCCCTGGAGACGAGCGCGACATGACGATGCCGGCCGACCCCGTCGAGGACCTCTGGTCATCCGTACTCGGACTCCTCAGCGAAGACCCCCGCATCACGCCGCAGCTGCACGGCTTCCTCAACCTGGTCGAGCCGAAGGGCGTGCTCGCCGGCACCCTGTACCTCGAGGTGCCGAACGACCTGACCCGCGGCATGCTCGAGCAGCGGATCCGGATCCCGATCACCGAGGCCGTCGCCCGCATCGGTGACGACTCGGTCGCGAACTTCGCCATCACGGTGAACCCGGACATGGCATCGGAACCGCGGGTCGACCCGAACGTCCCCGAGTACGCCGAGCCGGTGCAGGAAGCCGTCGAGCAGAGCGCAGCACCCCGGCAGTACATCGAAGCCCCCTTCGTCCCGAGCCAGATCGACTCCCCGGGCACCAGCGGCCGGCCAGAGTCGCGCCTCAACCCGAAGTACAACTTCGACAACTTCGTCATCGGCTCGTCGAACCGGTTCGCGCACGCCGCGGCGGTCGCCGTCGCCGAGGCGCCGGCGAAGGCCTACAACCCGCTCTTCATCTACGGAGACTCCGGGCTGGGCAAGACCCACCTGCTCCACGCCATCGGCCACTACGCCGAGAGCCTCTACCCGGGGATCCGTGTCCGTTACGTGTCGAGCGAGGAGTTCACGAACGACTTCATCAACTCGATCGCGAACAACCGCTCGAACCAGTTCCAGCAGCGGTACCGGGACATCGACATCCTGCTCATCGACGACATCCAGTTCCTGCAGGGGAAGGACTCCACGCAGGAGGCCTTCTTCCACACGTTCAACACCCTGCACGACCACAACAAGCAGGTCGTCATCACGTCGGACGTCGCACCGAAGCACCTGACCGGCTTCGAAGACCGCATGCGCTCCCGCTTCGAGTGGGGCCTGATCACCGACGTGCAGGCACCAGAGCTCGAGACGCGCATCGCGATCCTCCGCAAGAAGGCCCAGTCCGACCACCTGCAGGTGCCCGACGACATCCTCGAGTTCATGGCCTCGAAGGTCTCGAGCAACATCCGCGAGCTCGAGGGCACGCTGATCCGGGTCACCGCGTTCGCGAGCCTGAACCGGACGGCCGTCGACATGGCCCTGGTGCAGACCGTCCTCAAGGACCTGATCACCCTCGACGAGGACAACGTCGTCGCGCCGACGGACATCATCAACCACACCGCGGAGTACTTCAAGCTCTCCGTCGACGACCTCTACGGCTCCTCGCGATCCCAGGCGATCGCCACCGCTCGGCAGATCGCGATGTACCTCTGCCGTGAGCTCACGAGCCTGTCCCTGCCCAAGATCGGGCAGCTGTTCGGCAACCGGGACCACACCACCGTGATGTACGCGAACAAGAAGATCACGGAGCTCATGAAGGAGCGTCGGTCGATCTACAACCAGGTCACCGAGCTCACGAGCCGCATCAAGCAGGACCGCCGCTACCGCTGAGATCGGCCCGTCTCCGGGCGCATCCACCATCTGAGACGGTTCCATGGGCCGGAGTTCTCACAGTGTGGATAGCCTGTGGATAACTGTGGAGGACACGCCGCCCGGTTGTTCACAGCGAGGGGGCCTCCTGTGGAAACTGGGGATGGAAGTGGATAGATGAGATTCATTCATCCCGACGTCCCCCACAGGCCGCCCACAAGTCACAACCGTGTAGTTCCCTACGGCGGACAGGCATGCACAGGGTTATCCACAGTGTGCACAGGCGTTAACACCATTACTCCTGGTTAACGATCAATCTCCGCGGGACAACCTTGTGGACGGCGGGATGACAAGAAATCCGGCCCACGTCCGCCTGTGCCAGAATGGGGCGGCCGGACAGTCCAAGCCGATCGACAGGGGTTCCAGCTGTGAAGTTCGAGGTCAACCGGGACGTCTTCTCCGAAGCCGTCTCCTTCGCAGTGAAACTCCTTCCACAGCGCACGACCCTCCCGATCCTGTCGGGAGTACTGATCCACGCTGACGGCGATCGACTGACGCTCTCGTCCTTCGACTACGAGGTCTCGGCGCAGACGTCCATCTCGGCACAGATCGATGACCCTGGCACGGTCCTGGTCTCCGGTCGCCTGCTGAACGACATCGCGAGCCGACTGCCGAACGCCCCCGTGACGTTCACCACCGAGGACTCCAAGATCTCGGTGTCGTGCGGTTCCGCGCACTTCACGCTGCTGTCCATGCCGGTCGAGGAGTACCCGACGCTGCCCGAGATCGGTCCGCAGACCGGTGTCATCCCCGGCGACGCGTTCTCCGAAGCCGTGTCGCAGGTCGCCGTCGCCGCCAGCCGTGACGACGTCACCCCCGTGATCACCGGCGTCCAGCTCGAGGTCGGCGACAACGACGTCTCGTTGATCGCGACGGACCGCTACCGCGTGGCCGTCCGCACGATCCAGTGGGACTCCGGCCGTTCCGGCGGAGAGACCGAGACGCTGCACGCACTCGTCCCGGCCCGCACCCTGCAAGAGGTCGGCCGCACGTTCGGCTCGGCGTCCACCGTCTCGGTGTCGATCAGCGGCAACTCGGACCGTGAGCTCATCGCCTTCCACGCCGACGACAAGACCGTCACGTCGCTGCTCATCAAGGGCAACTACCCGCCGGTCCGCCGGCTCTTCCCGGAGAACGTCAACGACCACGCGGTGATCAACACCGCCGAACTGGTCGAGGCCGTCCGACGGGTCTCACTCGTCCTGGAGCGCGAAGCGGCGCTCCGGTTCTCCTTCACGGTCGACGGGCTCACGCTCGAGGCGATCGGATCCGAACAAGCGCAGGCGTCAGAGTCGATCAGTGCGTTGCTGACCGGAGAGGAAACGGTGGTCTCGCTGAAGCCCGCCTTCCTCCTGGACGGGCTGAACGCGGTGCACTCCGAGTTCGTCCGCATCTCCTTCACCAAGACGGAGAACCCCAACAAGCCGGGCCCGGTGCTGATCACCGGCCAGACTTCGCAAGAGGCTGCTGCGACCGATGGATACCGGTACCTGCTGCAGCCCAACCTGCTGCTGCGATAGGCGCAACAGGCACTCTGCGCTGACGCACCACCACCGCCTCAGCGCGACGACGAAACAGAAGAGGAAATCATGCACATCGGTCTTGTCGGCCTTGGTCGCATGGGCAACAACATGCGTGCCCGTCTCCGCAACGCTGGGATCGAGGTCACCGGTTACGACGCCAACCCCGCCGTCTCCGACGTCGCGAGCCTCGCCGACCTGGCGGGCGCCCTGCCCGAGGGTCAGCGACTCGTCTGGGTGATGGTGCCGCACGGCAAGATCACCGACGACGTCATCACGGAGCTCGCCGGTGTCCTGAACGAGGGCGACCTCGTGATCGACGGTGGCAACTCGAAGTGGCTCGACGACACCACGCACGCCGAGCAGCTCGGTGCGCGCGGCATCCGCTACATGGACGCCGGCGTGTCCGGTGGCGTGTGGGGCAAGGACAACGGCTACGGTCTGATGGTCGGCGGTGACGTCAAGGACGTCGAGTTCGCGATGCCCGTCTTCGACGCGCTGCGTCCCGAGGGCCCGCGCGAAGAGGGCTTCTCGCACGCCGGCCCGATCGGTGCCGGTCACTACGCGAAGATGGTCCACAACGGCATCGAGTACGCGATCATGCAGGCCTACGGCGAGGGCTACGAGCTCCTCGAGGCCAAGGACCTGATCACCGACGTCCCCGCCGTGTTCGCCGGTTGGCAGCGCGGGACCGTCGTCCGCTCCTGGCTCCTCGACCTCATGGTGCTCGCCCTCAACGAGGACCCGAAGCTCGACGAGCTCGAGGGCTACGTCGAGGACTCGGGCGAGGGTCGTTGGACCCTCGAAGAGGGCATCGAGCTCGCGGTCCCGATGCCGGCACTGTCGGCGTCGATCTTCGCGCGGTTCGTCTCGCGTCAGGGCAGCGCGTCCCCGACGATGAAGGCCGTCGCGGCGCTCCGCAACCAGTTCGGCGGTCACGCCGTCAAGAAGTCCTAGGACCACCCGGGGAAACCCGGACTCGGCCCGCGTGCACGTCGACCATCTCCAACTCACCGACTTCCGGAACTACCGGGAGGCAGACGTCGACCTCGCACGCGGGCCGAACCTGTTCGTCGGGCGGAACGGCCAGGGCAAGACCAACCTGGTCGAGGCGATCGGGTACCTCTCCACGCTCGGCTCACACCGTGTCCCGACGGACGCCGCACTCGTGCGGCAGGGATGTGACGCCGCGATCGTCCGGGCTCGGCTCGCGCACGAGGACCGCAGCATCCTGGCCGAGGTGCAGATCAACCGCACGGGGGCGAACCGCGCACAGGTGAACCGCTCCGCGATCAAGCCCCGCGAGCTGCCCCGCTACTGCACGTCCGTCCTCTTCGCCCCCGAGGACCTGGCGCTCGTCCGCGGCGAACCGGCCGGCCGCCGCCGCATGCTCGACGAGCTCCTCGGTCAGATCGCGCCGCGGATGCAGGGCGTGCTGGCGGACTACGACCGCACGCTCCGGCAGCGGAACACCCTGCTCAAGTCGGCGCGGGCCACCGGCGCGAAGGCGAACGCGCTGTCGACGCTCGACGTCTGGGACGACCGGCTGGTCGGACTCGGTGCGGAGATCGTCGCAGCGCGCGACCACCTGACGCGGCGGCTCGCACCCTTCGTCGCCGAGGCGTACGCGACGGTCGCGGGTGAACACCACGACGCCTCGATCGCCGGCGTGCTCTCCATCCGCGGCGGTGACCCGGAGTCTGCGGCCGCCACCGACCCGGTGCTCGGGACCCCGGACGAGCCGGTCGGTGTGACCGCAGCGGCGGAGGCCTTCGCGGCCGCCCTCGAGCGGCGTCGCCGTGACGAACTCGACCGCGGGTTGACCCTGGTCGGACCGCACCGCGACGACGTACTGTTCCAACTGAACGGGTTACCCGCCCGCGGATACGCCAGCCACGGTGAATCCTGGTCGTTCGCGCTCGCGATCCAGCTGGCGAGCGCGTCGATCCTGCGGGCCGAGTCGAACCTCGGTGACCCGATCATCATCCTCGACGACGTGTTCGCCGAACTCGATGAATCCCGGCGCGAACGCCTCGGGAACGCCGTGGCCGACTACGAGCAGGTCCTCATCACGGCGGCGGTGTTCGGCGACGTGCCCTCGCAGCTGGCTGCGCACACGGTGCGGATCGAGGCGGGCACGATCGTGACCGACGAGGCGGACGCGAGCCGGGCCTCCAGGTCGAACACGGACGCGACCGACGCGACCGACGCGACGGACGCGACGGACGCGACCCGGCCGGAGGCCGACGCCTGATGCCCCGGCCGTGGAAGCCCACCGAACCCTCGCGGGTCTACCGGCACCTCCGCGCCGTCTTCGGTGATCCCTCGAAGCGCGGGGTCGACGCCCGCCGGCGGCGCTCCCGCGAGTTCGACGCCGACACCGTCCCGTACGGCCGCGGCCGTGAACCCCGCGGACTCGGCGACGTCGTCGGATCCCTGGCCAACGAGCTCGGGTGGACCGAACCACTGGCCCGTTCCGAGCTCTTCGTGGACTGGCCGAGCGTCGTCGGCGAGGAACTCGCGAAGCACTCGACGCCGGTGACCATCGACGACGGTGCACTCGTCATCCGGTGCGACTCGACAGCGTGGGCGACGCAGCTCCGTCTCATGCGGGCGAGTGTCACGACGACGATCGCCGAGCGGCACCCGGAAGCCGGGGTCGAGTCGATCCGGGTTTCCGGGCCGGACGCCCCCACCTGGAAACGCGGCCCCAGGACGGTCCAGGGGCGCGGTCCTCGCGACACCTACGGTTGAGCCGACGAAATCATCCTGAGGTGCCAAAAAAGCCCGTCTGTGGGCCGGATGAGCCCTCGAAAGAGGGGGCTCTGCGGTAGACTGGGAGGTGCAGTGCGCGGGCGTTCCGCGCGCAGGCAGGAGCACGCTCGACATGGCATCAGAATCTGAAGACGACCCGCAGAACCCGCTCGACGCGGAGACCCCGCAGAGCGAACCGTCCTACGGAGCAGACCAGATTCAGGTGCTCGAGGGGCTCGAGGCGGTCCGCAAGCGTCCCGGTATGTACATCGGCTCGACGGGTCCGCGCGGTCTGCACCACCTGGTCCAGGAGATCGTCGACAACTCCGTCGACGAAGCCCTCGCCGGGTACTGCGACACCATCGACGTCACCATCCGTGAAGACGGCGGTGTCCGCGTGGTCGACAACGGCCGTGGCATCCCGGTCGGCATCCACGCGGCCGAGGGCGTCTCGACGGTCCAGGTCGTCCTGACGGTCCTGCACGCCGGCGGCAAGTTCGGCGGCGGCGCGTACGCCGTGTCCGGTGGTCTGCACGGTGTCGGTTCGTCCGTCGTGAACGCCCTGAGCTCGGAGCTCGACGTCGAGGTCCGACAGCAGGGCCACGTCTGGCGCCAGAGCTACACCGACGGCGTCCCGGTCGCACCACTCACCAAGGACGAAGCGTCCGACGAGCACGGCACCACGATCACCTTCTGGCCGAACGCCGAGATCTTCGAGACCGTCGTCTTCGACTACGAGACTCTTCGCACGCGGTTCCAGCAGATGGCCTTCCTCAACAAGGGCCTGCGGATCAACCTGCGTGACGAGCGCACCCCGGCAGACGGGGAAGAAGCGCGGAACGACTCCTTCATGTACGAGCGCGGGCTCGCCGACTACGTCGAGTACATCAACGCGCAGAAGAAGGCCGACCTCGTCCACCCGGACGTCATCGGCTTCGAGTCCGAGGACCCCGAGCGCAAGATCGCGCTCGAGGTCGCGATGCAGTGGAACACCTCGTACCAGGAGAGCGTCCACACCTTCGCGAACACGATCAACACGCACGAGGGCGGCACCCACGAAGAGGGCTTCCGTGCGGCGCTGACCTACCTGGTCAACAAGTACGCGCGCGAGGCGAAGATCATCAAGGAGAAGGACGACAACCTGACGGGTGACGACATCCGTGAAGGGTTGACGGCCGTCATCTCCGTGAAGCTCGGCGAACCGCAGTTCGAGGGCCAGACGAAGACGAAGCTCGGCAACACCGAGGCCAAGGGCTTCGTCCAGCGAGTCGTCGGCGCCGAGCTCACGCACTGGTTCGAGAGCAACCCGACCCAGGCCCGCGACGTCGTCCGCAAGGCGATCCAGGCGTCGCAGGCTCGGCTCGCCGCCCGCAAGGCCCGCGAGACCACGCGCCGCAAGGGGCTGCTCGAGTCGGGTGGCATGCCCGGCAAGCTGAAGGACTGCCAGTCCAAGGACCCGACCCTGTCGGAGATCTTCATGGTCGAGGGCGACTCTGCCGGCGGTTCCGCCGTGCAGGGTCGCAACCCGATGACCCAGGCGATCCTGCCGTTGCGCGGCAAGATCCTGAACGTCGAGAAGGCGCGGCTCGACCGCGCGCTCGGCAACCAGGAGATCCAGTCGATGATCACGGCGTTCGGCGCCGGCATCGGTGAGGACTTCGACCCGGACAAGGCCCGGTACCACAAGATCGTGCTGATGGCCGATGCCGACGTCGACGGCCAGCACATCACCACGCTGCTGCTGACGCTGCTGTTCCGCTACATGCGGCCGCTCATCGAGCGCGGCTACGTGTACCTCGCGCAGCCGCCGCTGTACCGCCTGAAGTGGTCGAACGCGGCGCACGAGTACGTGTTCAGCGACCGCGAGCGCGACGCCCTGATGCAGGCGGGCATCGCCGCCGGCAAGCGGATCCCGAAGGACAACGGCATCCAGCGCTACAAGGGCCTCGGCGAGATGGACTACAAGGAGCTCTGGGACACCACGATGAACCCGGACACCCGCACGCTCCTGCAGGTCACCCTCGAGGACGCCGCCGCGGTGGACAGCACCTTCTCGACGCTGATGGGTGAAGACGTCGACGCGCGTCGCCAGTTCATCCAGCAGAACGCCAAGGACGTCCGCTTCTTGGACATCTGAGCAGGCTCGACATCTCGACCCTGGCCTGGAGGCGCGGTGCCAGCCGCGCGCTCTGGTCCGGACCACCTGTGGTCGCGTCCACCGCGACGAACGTCACCACGGCCTCCCGGCCGTCAGAAAGGTAACGCAAGCCAATGGCTGACGACAACGAGAACGCCCCCGACGAGCAGCCCGAGATCGTCCACGGCGACAGCGGGGACATCGTCGTCTCCGGTGACCGCATCTCGCAGGTCGACCTGCAGCTCGAGATGCAGCGTTCCTACCTCGACTACGCGATGTCGGTCATCGTCGGCCGTGCGCTGCCCGAGGTCCGCGACGGCCTCAAGCCGGTGCACCGCCGTGTGATCTACGCGATGTTCGACGGCGGCTACCGCCCGGACCGTGCGTTCTCGAAGTGCTCCCGCGTCGTCGGCGACGTCATGGGACAGTTCCACCCGCACGGCGACTCGGCGATCTACGACGCGCTCGTCCGACTGGTGCAGCCGTGGTCGCTCCGGTACCCGCTCGCGCTCGGTCAGGGCAACTTCGGCTCGCCGGGCAACGACGGCGCCGCCGCACCGCGGTACACCGAGACCAAGATGGCGCCGCTCGCCATGGAGATGGTCCGGGACATCGACGAGGACACCGTCGACTTCCAGGACAACTACGACGGTCGGACCCAGGAGCCCGCGATCCTGCCGGCACGGTTCCCGAACCTGCTGGTCAACGGCTCGGTCGGCATCGCGGTCGGCATGGCGACGAACATCCCGCCGCACAACCTGCGCGAGGTCGCCGAGGGCGCGAAGTGGGCTCTCGACAACCCCGAGGCGACGCGCGAAGAGCTCCTCGCCGCGCTCATGCAGCGCATCAAGGGGCCGGACTTCCCGACCGGCGCGCAGATCCTGGGCACCAAGGGCATCCAGGACGCCTACCTCACCGGTCGTGGTTCGATCACGATGCGCGCCGTCGTCAACGTCGAGGAGATCCAGGGTCGCACCTGCCTCGTCGTCACCGAGCTGCCGTACCAGGTCAACCCGGACAACCTCGCGATCAAGATCGCCGACCTGGTCAAGGACGGCAAGCTCGCCGGCGTCGCGGACATCCGCGACGAGACCTCCGGTCGGACCGGCCAGCGCCTGGTGATCGTGCTCAAGCGCGACGCGGTCGCCAAGGTCGTGCTGAACAACCTGTACAAGCACACGCAGCTGCAGGAGAACTTCGGCGCGAACATGCTCGCGATCGTCGACGGTGTCCCGCGCACCCTGCCGCTCGACGGCTTCATCTCGGCGTGGGTCGCACACCAGGTCGACGTCATCGTCCGCCGCACGCAGTTCCGCCTGCGCGAGGCCGAGAAGCGCGCGCACATCCTGCGCGGCTACCTCGCAGCGCTCGACGCCCTCGACGAGGTCATCGCGCTCATCCGCCGGTCGCCCGATGTCGAAGAGGCCCGCTCCGGCCTGATGGACCTGCTGTCCGTCGACGAGATCCAGGCGCGCGCGATCCTCGAGCTCCAGCTCCGTCGACTGGCCGCCCTCGAGCGTCAGAAGATCCACGACGAAGCCGAAGAGCTCGAGCGCAAGATCGCCGACTTCCAGGACATCCTGGCGTCGGAGACCCGGCAGCGCACGATCATCCGCGACGAGCTCGAGGAGATCGTCGAGCGGTTCGGCGACGACCGCCGCACCGAGATCATGCTCGGCTACGACGGCGACATGTCGATGGAAGACCTCATCCCCGAAGAGGAGATGGTCGTCACCATCACGCGCGGTGGTTACGTCAAGCGCACACGCAGCGACCAGTACCGGTCGCAGCACCGCGGTGGCCGTGGCGTCCGTGGCGCCCAGCTCCGCGCCGACGACATCGTCGAGCACTTCTTCGTCACGACGACGCACCACTGGCTGCTGTTCCTCACCGACCAGGGCCGGGTCTACCGCGCCAAGGCGTACGAGCTGCAGGAAGCCGGCCGCGACGCCAAGGGCCAGCACGTGGCGAACCTGCTCGCGATGCAGCCGGACGAGCAGATCCAGCAGGTGCTCGACATCCGTGACTACGAGGTCGCGCAGTACCTCGTCCTCGCGACCGAGCACGGGCTGGTGAAGAAGACCGCACTCACCGAGTACGACACCAACCGCACCGGTGGCATCATCGCGATCAACCTGCGCGACGGCGACAAGCTCCGCCAGGCGCTGCTCGTCGACGAGCACGACGACCTGCTCCTCGTGTCGCGTCAGGGCATGTCGCTCCGGTTCACTGCGACGAACGACACCCTGCGGCCGATGGGTCGATCGACCTCCGGCGTGAAGGGCATGTCCTTCCGTGACGGCGACTCGCTCCTGGCTGCACGCGTGGTCGCGGACGACGGCTTCGTCTGGGTGATGACCGAGGGCGGGTACGCCAAGCGCACCGCGGTCGACCAGTACCGCATCCAGGGACGCGGTGGTCTCGGCATCAAGGTGGCGAAGTTGGCCACCGACCGAGGCGACCTTGTGGGTGCTCTCATCGTCGGCGAGGACGACGAGGTGCTCGTCGTGCTGCAATCGGGCAAGGTGGTAAGGTCTGCCGTGGCCGAGGTCCCTGCCAAGGGTCGTGACACCATGGGTGTCGTCTTCGCCAGGTTCGCGGCGAACGACAAGATCATCGCGGTGGCCCAGAACACCGAGCGGAACCTGGTCGACCAGGACGACGCCGAGATCGAGCCAGCGGGCCCGGTGGAGACGGTCAGCCCTTCCGAAGCGGCCCCGGACTCCACTGATCCCATCGACACCGAGCCCGTCGCGGACGAGGCCGGAGAGGACCAGTCAAGCAATGAGTAGTGTCGCCGAGAAGCTCCAGAAGAAGGCGAAGCGACCCGTCGGCACCCGCCAAGTGCGGCTGCGGCTGGTCTACGTCGACTTCTGGTCGATGGTGAAGCTCAGCTTCCTCATCGCCCTGGCCGGCAGCATCGTGATCGTGGTCGCCACGGCACTGGTGTGGGTCATCCTGAACCAGACGGGCGTGTTCACGCAGGTCGACGCCCTGTTGAAGGACGTCACCGGCCAGAACAGTTACTCGATCATGGACCAGTTCTCGCTGGGCCAGGTGCTCGGGTTCTCCATCGTCGTGGGCATCCTCAACGTGGTCGTCGGCACCGTGCTCGGCGCCATCGTGAGCGTCCTCTACAACCTCAGTGTCCGGATCACCGGCGGCTTGCTCGTCGGCTTCACGAACAACTGACACACCCGGGCCGGGTGAGCCGGTCGCTCGATTTCGTTCTGCGAGATCCGTGCGGTAGGCTTTCATCCGGTCTGAGGGGCTATAGCTCAGGCGGTTAGAGCGCTTCGCTGATAACGAAGAGGTCCAAGGTTCAAGTCCTTGTAGCCCCACCATCTCGTCCGGCACTGCAGTTCACGAGTGTCACGGGGCCTTAGCTCAGTTGGTAGAGCGCCTGCTTTGCAAGCAGGATGTCGGGAGTTCGATTCTCCCAGGCTCCACTCGCAGAAGCCCCTGGCTGACGACATCGTCGTTGGCCAGGGGCTTTCTTTGTGCCCGCTCGCCCCGAGGTTCCGAAATCTCGGCATCTCGAGCGCGCCTGGGGCCACCCGTGGAACCTCGGCGGGCAACGTGCGGCATGTCGTGGAACCTCGGCGTCGGCAGGCGGGCGCGTCCTCGCAGCGCTGCACCCGGGAACGACGAAGGGCCCCGGCATCAGCCGGGGCCCTTCGTACGAACCGGGAGGTCAGGCGGCGGGCTTCTCCGCCGTGTCCGCGTCGTCGGCGACCCAGAGGTCGTCGTCAGCACGGAGGGTCTGGTACGCGGCGTACGCAGCACCAGCGACGGCAACGACGCCGACGATGATGAGTGCGACACCACCGAAGCCGATGCCCTTCTTCTGCTGCGACGGCACGTACTTCGCCGCGGCCTTCTTCGCCTTCTTGCCCTTCTTCTGGGCGTTCTTCACGATCTTCTTGACCCGGGGGTCCTTCGCGAGGTCGGTGACGCTCAGCACGGAGCCGGCGGTCGACACCAGCCCGGGGATGACCTCGGACTGGAACTTGTGCGAAGCGCTGTGTGCTGCGGACGTCGCAGCGTGCACTCCGGTTGCGACCGCGGGGCGGATCCCGTTGTCGATCGCGTTCTGCACACGAGGGGCGATGTCCTTGCGGGCTGCGTCGGCTGCGTTCGACCGGGCTTCCGCCAGGATCGCGTTCGCGTGCTCGAGGACCTTGCGCTGCTCTCCGAGGAGCGAGGCGGTCTGGCCCTTGAGCTTCTTGATCTGCTTCCGACGCTTGCGCGGGATCTCGATCGTCGTCATCTGGTACCTCCATCGGATCGGCGTGACACCCATCCTGCCACCAGAGTCCCTGACAGGTCACGGAGCCTCACCTGTGGGTACCGTCCACACGCAGCCGGTACATGCGAGAATCGGAACATGTCTCTGCACACCGCTGTCGCAACGTTCCACACCAACAAGGGCGACATCCGCGTCAACCTGTTCGGCAACCACGCTCCGAAGACCGTTAAGAACTTCGTCGACCTCGCCACGGGGCAGCAGGAGTGGACCCACCCGGGTACGGGCAAGGTGTCCACCGACAAGCTCTACGACGGCGTGATCTTCCACCGCATCATCAAGGACTTCATGATCCAGGGCGGGGACCCGCTCGGTCAGGGCATCGGTGGCCCCGGCTACCGCTTCGACGACGAGATCTCACCCGAGCTCACGTTCCAGAACCCCTACATCTTCGCCATGGCGAACGCCGGCATCCAGGGCGGCCGCGGCACCAACGGCTCGCAGTTCTTCATCACCACGGTGGCGACGCCGTGGCTGCAGGGCAAGCACACCATCTTCGGTGAGGTCGCCGACGACGAGTCGCGTGCCGTCGTCGACGCCATCGAGGCCGTCCCCACCGACGGCCGTGACAAGCCCGTCGAGGACGTGGTCATCCAGAGCATCGACGTCGAAGGCGTCTGATCCTCACGTGACCGACCCGGCGTACAACCCGAACAACACCTGCTACCGGCATCCGGACCGGCAGAGCTTCGTGCTCTGCCAGCGCTGCGGGCGGACGATCTGCCCGGAGTGCCAGACGCCGGCGGCAGTCGGGGTGCACTGCCCGGAGTGTGTGCGTGAACAGCGCGCACAGTTCGCCGCGAACCGCCGTGCGTCCGGAGCCCCCAGCGGGCTGACGGTCGCGCGGCGGCGCTTCGCGATGCTGGACCAGAAGGCGACGGTCGTCATCGTGGCGATCACGGTCGCCATCTGGCTGCTGGACCAGGTCAGTGGTGGCTTCTTCACCAGCCTGTTCGCCTACAACTCGCTCCTGCTGCCCACGCAGCCCTGGCGGGTCGTGACCGTGCTCTTCGTCCACTCGGGCTTCCTCCACATCCTGTTCAACATGTGGGCACTGTGGATCTTCGGTCGGATGCTCGAGAACATGCTCGGCGCCTGGCGGTTCGTGGCGCTGTACTTCATCACCGGGATCTTCGGTTCGATGCTCGTCACGTTCCTCGCCCCGGGCACCTGGGTCGTCGGGGCGTCCGGCGCGATCTTCGGTCTGTTCGCGGCATTCTTCGTCCTGCAGCGGAGCCTCGGGCAGAACGCGGTGCAGCTCCTGGTGATCATGGGCCTCAACCTCGTCGTCGGGTTCCTGCCCGGTACCAACATCTCGTGGCAGGCGCACGTCGGGGGCATCATCGGCGGTTTCGTGGTGGGCTTCGTGTTCGCCAAGACCCGCAACATCCGGCAGCGTCCCCTGCAGGTCGCGCTGCTCGCCGGAGCTGCCGTCGTCGGGATCGCACTCACCGCGGTCAGCTACGCGGTCACCATCGGTTGAAACCGGGCGGACTCCGTCCACCGAACGCCCCGTCGCACCAGCGGCGGGGCGTTCGTCGTTCCTCGGGTCTCAGCCGGGATGCCTCGAGCCTCGGGTACGCCGCACACACCACCGTCCACAGGCTCCCCGCAGAGTTGTCCACAGCTGTGGACAAAGCGGTGAGTTACACGCGTGTGATTATCCCCACTGTGGACACAGCTGTGGACAACTCCGGGGTCCGGATGTGGAGAGGCGTGTGGAGAGTGTGGAGAACTGTGGACAAGCGCCGGAATCCTCGACGATCCAGCCGATCGGGACCGCGCCGCTTGTGGAGAACGACGACGCCCGCCGCACCTTGCGGTGCGACGGGCGTCGGGGGTCTCGAGGCTGGGGCTCAGCGCCAGCGCGTGGTCATGAGGAAGCCGATGAACATGATGCCGAAGCCGACCAGGATGTTCCACGAACCGAGGCTCGGGACGGGCAGTGTGGCGTTGGAGATGTAGAAGACGATCACCCAGACGAGGCCGATGATCATGAAGCCGAACATGACCGGCTTGAACCACACCGGGTTCGGGGTGTCCCCCGCGGTGTCGACCGAGTCGGCTCGGGTCCTCCGGGCGGGCTTGGTGCGGTCCTTGTCACTGGCCATGGCCGGTATCCTACCGTGACCACGTGTGTGGATCGGCCCGGCGGTCGCTGCACACATCCCCCACGAGTACGGTGAACCGCCATGACCAGGATCCTCGTCGTCGACAACTACGACAGCTTCGTCTACACGCTGAACGGCTACGTGCAGCAGCTCGGGGCCGAGACCGACGTGGTGCGGAACGATGCGTTCCCGGAATCGGAGATCGCGGACCGCATCGCCGAGTACGACGGCGTGCTCCTGTCGCCCGGCCCCGGCACCCCTGCGGACGCCGGCGTCTCGATCCCCACGGTGCACGCCGCGATCGAGTCCGAGACGCCGCTGCTCGGGGTCTGCCTCGGGCACCAGGCGATCGCGGAGGCCCTCGGCGCCACGGTCACGCACGCCGACGAACTCATGCACGGCAAGACGTCGCAGGTCGACCACGACGACAGCACGCTGTTCGCCGGGGTCCCGCACCCGTTCAGGGCGACGCGGTACCACTCGCTCGCGATCGTCGACGGCACGGTGCCGGACGAACTCACGGTGACGGCGCGGACGGGTGGTGGCGTCATCATGGGCGTGCAGCACCGCGCGCACCCGGTGTACGGCGTGCAGTTCCACCCCGAGTCCGTGCTGACCGAGGGTGGCTACCGCATGGTCGGCAACTGGCTCGAGACCACCGGACTGTCCGGGGCAGCAGAACACGCAGCTGGCCTGGGTCCGCTCATCGCGACGCACCGCGCCTGACGCGCGCCAGCACGCCTGACGCGCGCCAGCGCGCCAGCACGCCTGACGCGCGTCAGCACGACGCCGTCGTGTGACCGAGACGCCGCCGGACACGGCGGCGTCTCGGCGTCCGTAGTGCGCCGAGCGAAGACGACGGCGTGTGGGGCAGTGGACGTGACGCCATGACGGACGCGTGGCCCCGTGGCGGGACCGCGCCGGGCCTCCAGGCCGTCAGCAGCCGGACGGGAGGCCCGTCACGCGCCCGCACCGCCCCTCGCGTCCACGCGTGGTCGGCTCAGCGGCCGTCGCCGTTGTCGGCGTTGTCCCCTCCGTTGTCGCCACTGTCCTTGCCGTCGCTGTTGCCGGCACCGGAGGTGGGTGCCTGGGACGGCTGCTTCGACGCGGCGCAGTAGGTCAGCGTGACGGCACTGCCCTGGGCGACGTCGCCCTCTGGGGTGTCCTGCTGGGTGACCAGACCGCCCGTGCACGCGTTCGACGGCGCCGGGGTCACGGTGAGTCCGAGCTGCTCGAGCGATGCCTTGGCGTCGGCGAACTGCTGGTTGGTGACGTTCGGCAGCTGCACCTTGCCGTTGGAGACCGTGAGGTTGATCACGATGCCTTTGGTGTGGAGCGAACCGGACGCCGGATCGGAGCTCATCACGGTGCCCTCTGGGACGTCTGACGAGTAGTCCGAACTGATCGCACCGACGCGGAAGCCGGCGGCGTCGAGCGCTTCTTGCGCGGCGGCCTGCGACTGCCCGCTGAGCTCGGGAACGGGGACGCGCTCCGGGCCGAGCGACACGACGACGTTGACGCTGGACCTGCGGCCCACGTTGATGCCGGAGCCGGGATCGGTGCGGATGACCATGCCCTTGTCGACGGAGTCGGAGTTCTCCTCGACCTTGACGGCCGTGAGGTCCTTCTTCTCGAGCGCGGCCGCGGCGGCGCTGTAGGTCGACCCGGTCACGTTCGGCACGCTCACGGACGACGACACCGGCGGCTTGCCCGGCTGCAGGTTCGCGACGAAGAAGACCACCCCGACGATGACCGCGACGGTCAGCAGGATGCCGACCCAGATCCACGCCACCGGCGGACGGTTCTGCGTGCGCTGCGGACGGTGCTCGGCGGTGTCGTCGTCGAGCTCGCGGAACGCCGCGGCCGGGTTCGAGGTGGTGCGGGGGTCGACCCCGAAGAGCACCGTCGACGCGTCGTTCGCGGCGTTCTGCTGGATCTTCTTGGTCGATGCCGGCACACGGCCCGCCGCGGCCTGCTGCAGGTCCGAGCGGAACTCGGCAGCGTTCTGGAACCGGCGGGTGCGGTCCTTGACCAGCGCGTGCAGGGTGACGGCGTCGAGTGCCGGTGAGACCGCTGGCGTGATCGAGGACGGTGCGACGGGCTGTTCGCTGACGTGCTGGTAGGCGACCGCCACCGGGGTGTCACCGAGGAAGGGGGCACGGCCGGTGAGGAGCTCGAAGAGCACGACGCCGGTGGAGTAGATGTCGGTCCGGGCGTCGACGGTCTCACCACGGGCCTGCTCCGGCGAGAAGTACGACGCGGTGCCGAGGATCGACGTGGTCTGCGCGACGGTGGCCGAGGTGTCGGTGATCGCCCGCGCGATGCCGAAGTCCATGACCTTGACCTGGCCGTTGTGCGTCACCATGACGTTGGCGGGCTTGATGTCGCGGTGCACGACGCCGGCACGGTGGGAGTACTCGAGTGCGGTGAGGATGCCCTCGGTGATGCGGACTGCCTCGTCCGGGGCGACTGCGCCCTCGGCGATGATGTCGGAGAGTGGACGACCCTCGACATACTCCATCACGATGAAGGGGACCTGCACCTCGGCGCCCGAGGTCTCGGTCACGGTCTCTTCTCCGGCGTCGTACACGCGGACGACGGTCGGGTGGGCCATGCGGGCGGCGGCCTGGGCCTCTTGCCGGAAGCGGGTGCGGAACGCCGGGTCGTTGGCGAGGCTGGGCTTCAGGAGCTTCACCGCGACCTTGCGACCGAGACGGGTGTCGTTGCCGAGGTGCACGGTTGCCATGCCGCCTCGACCGATGACGTCACCGATCTCGTACCGGTTGGCGAGGAGGGTGATCCCCGCGGTCACACCTTCTGGCACGTACTCCTCCGTCTGTCGGTCCGGATCAGTGTACGGCAGCACCACCTGGTGAGACGCTGGCCACGGAGGGCTCGACCGAACCGTTACCGAACGGTGTCGACAGTCCCCGTCCGGGGGGTGTTCAGTTGCCGTCCATCGGGCCGTCGGTGGGGTTGATCCCGTCGGACGGGTCGGTCGTGGTCTGGTCCGTCGGCTCGGTCCACTCGACCTGGGCGCCGGGCGAGGAGTCCGAGACCACCGTGGCGTCGGACTGCGGCGACTTGCAGGTCACCTTGTAGGACAGCGTCACCGTGCCGTACTGCGCCCCTGCGACGGTCACCGCGGTGCCGGACGTCGAACCCGAGCTGCTGCCGTTCGACGTGACGGTGCCGTTGTCGATCGTGTACGTGTAGCTGACGTCGGAGTACCCGGCCGGGCACTTCTGGTACGACGGCCAGCTGAAGGTCACGCGACCGGACGCACTGACGTCGCCACCCGTCGCCACCGCAGGGGTCTCGGCCGTCAGGACGTCACCGTAGGCCTTGATCGTCACCGTCGTGCCCTGCGCAAGACTGCCCTCCGGGCTGAGCGACTCGACGGTGCCGACCTGGTCGGAGGACGTCGCGTTCGAGCCCGCGACGACCGTGGCCACGAGGCCCTTGGCCTGCAGCTGGGCGGCCACCTGCTCGGCATTCTGGCCCTGGTAGTCGGCCGCCGAAACCGTCACGCGGGTGTCCACCGGCGTCTGGGACGGCGTCTCCGACGGGGCCTGCGACGGACGCGGGGTCTTCGAGGTGGACTTCGACGGGCTGGGCTCGGGGTCGGCCGCACCGTTCAGTGCGAACACTCCGACGACACCCGCGATGGCGAGCACCACGACGATGCCGACGACCCACCAGATCCACGCGCGCTTCTTCTTCGGTTCCTCGGGTTCGTCCGTGGCGGGCGATCGCGGAGCGCCAGGCCCACCGGCACCTGCTACGGCCGCTCCGGCCTGGGTGCCGAGCAGCGCCGTGGCGGCGTCGTTCCCCTGGCCCTGCGGCGGGTTGAACGCGACGGTCCCACCCTGTGCGATCGAGGGCACGGCCACCGTCGCCGCTGCGACGTCGCCGCGGCGGAGCGCCTGTGCGGCGCGCGCCAGGTTGGCGGCGGTCGCGGGGCGGTCGGCGGGCTTCTTCGCGATGCACGAGATCACGAGTGCCGAGACGGGCTCGGGGATGTCCCCGGGCAGCGCCGGCGGCTGCTCGTTGATGTGCGCCATCGCGATCGCGACCTGCGACTCACCGGTGAACGGACGACGACCCGCCAGGCACTCGTAGGCGACGATGCCCAGCGAGTAGATGTCGGTGGACGGTGACGCCGGGTGTCCGCTCGCCTGCTCCGGCGACAAGTACTGCACGGTGCCCATGACCTGGCCGGTCGCGGTGAGCGGGACCTGGTCGGCGATGCGCGCGATGCCGAAGTCGGTGATCTTGACGCGGCCGTCCGGCGTGATGAGCAAGTTGCCGGGCTTGATGTCACGGTGCACCAGGCCGACGGCGTGCGCAGCCTGCAGCGCGTTCGCGGTCTGCGCGACGATGTCCAGGACCTTGTCGACCGGCAGCGTGTGCTCGCGCTCGATCATGGTCGACAGCGCTTCGCCGGGGACGAGCTCCATCACGAGGTAGGCGCTGCCGTCCTCTTCGCCGTAGTCGAAGACGTTGGCGATGCCCTCGTGGTTGACGAGCGCAGCGTGCCGGGCCTCGGCGCGGAAGCGCTCGAGGAACCCGGGGTCGCCGAGGTACTCGTCCTTGAGGATCTTGAGTGCGACGGTTCGGCCGATGACGAGGTCGGTGGCCTGCCACACCTCTCCCATGCCGCCGATGGCGACCCGGGACGAGAGCTGGTACCGCCCACCGAAGGTGAGTCCGCTGGTGGGTCTCATTTGTTCAGCACCGCCTCCATGACTTTCTTCGCGACCGGGGCCGCGACCGTGTTGCCGACTCCCGACTGACCGAGCCCGCCGCCGTCTCCGACGACGACCGCCACGGCGACCTCAGGGTCCTTCGCGGGCGCGAACCCGGTGAACCAGAGTGTGTAGGGATCGCCTGTTCCGCCTTCGGCCGTGCCCGTCTTCCCTGCGACGTCGACACCGTCGATCTTGGCATTGGTCCCGGTGCCCGCGTCGACGACGCTCTGCATGGCCTCGGTGAGGTCAGCGGACTCGGAGGACGACAGCGGATCACTGTACTGCTTCGGGGAGAAGGACTCGACCGTCTTCAGGTCACTCGTGGTGATCGAGTCGACGAGCGAGGGCTGCATGACCTTGCCGCCGTTCGCGATGCCGGCCGAGACCATCGCCATCTGCAGCGGGGACACCCGGACGCTCGCCTGGCCGAACGCGCTCAGCATGAGCTGCGCGGTCGAGTCGACCTCGGGGTACTGGCTGGCGGTGGCGGACATCGGGACCTCGATGGCGTCACCGAAGCCGTACTTGTCCGCCATGTTCTTGATCGCGTCGTAGCCCAGCTTCTGCCCGAGCTCGGCGAACGGGATGTTGCACGAGTTCTGGATGGCCGTGCGGAGCTTGACCTTGTCGCCGCCGCCGCAGGTGCCGCCCTCGGCGTTGTTGATGTACGTGCTCGTGCCGGGCAGCTGCAGTCGCGACGGGTTCGGGAACGTCGAGTCGAGGTTGTACTTGCCCCCCTCGAGTGCCGCCGAGGCGACGACGAGCTTGAACACCGATCCGGGCGTGTACAGGTCGCCACCGATCGCGCGGTTCTGCAGCGGGGACGACGAGGCGCCGAGCAGGGCGTCGTACTGCTCCTTGACCTTCGCGGTGTCGTGCGAGGTGAGCGTGTTCGGGTCGTAGCTCGGCTTCGACACCATGGCGAGGATCTTGCCGGTCTTCGGCTGGATGGCGACCACGGCGCCGCTGTTCGTGCCGAGCGCGTCGTACGCGGCCTGCTGGACGGCGGGGTCGATCGTCAGGTTGACGTTGTCGCCCTGGACGTCCTGGCCGGTGAGGATCGAGTTGAGGTTCTGGAAGAACGAGGCGTCCGAGTTGCCGGACAGCACCGTGTTCTCCGCGCTCTCGATGCCGGTGTTGCCCTGGCCGATGGTGAAGTAGCCGGTGACGGCGGAGTACAGGTCGCCGTTCGTGTACTTGCGCTGGTACTCGTACTGGTCGTCCACCGGGGTCGACTCGGCGATCGGGCTGCCGTCGACGAGGATCGCGCCCCGCTTGGTCGAGTAACTGTCCAGGATGGTTCGCGAGTTGCGCGAATCGGCACGGAGCGAGTCGGCCGAGAAGAACTGGATCGACGTCGTCGACACGAAGAGTGCGACGAACATGAGCACGATGACGGTCGAGACACCGCGGAGCTGTCGGTTCATCGACGACGCTCCTTCCTGGTCGCACGCGCGGACCGCCCGCTCGCGGCGGGGATCGCGCCTTGCTGGACGCGTTGTTCGGCTGGGATGGAATCGGTGAGTCGCAGCAGCATCGCGGCGATGATCCAGTTGGCGATGAGCGAGGAACCACCCGCGGCCATGAACGGCGTGGTCAGGCCGGTCACCGGGATGACCCGGGTGATGCCACCGACGACGACGAACACCTGCAGGGCGATCACGAAGCCGAAGCCGACGCCGAGCAGCTTGCCGAAGTCGTCCTGCGCCATGAACCCGACACGGATGCCGCGCGAGGCGAGCACGATGAAGAGCGCCAGGATCGCGAAGACGCCGATCAGGCCGAGCTCTTCGCCCAGCGAGGCGACGATGTAGTCGGCGTTGGCGACCGGCGTGATGTACGGACGACCCTGGCCCAGACCTGTGCCCGTGATCCCGCCGTTCGCGAAGCCGAACAGGCCCTGCACGAGCTGGTAGCTCGCCTGGGTGTCGCGGCTGAAGACCTCTTGGTTGAACGGGTCGAGCCACTGTTCGAAGCGGCCGTGCACGTACTCGAGGGCGCTCTGCGCGACGAGGGCACCACCGACGAACAGCGCGAGGCCGATGACGACCCAGCTGATGCGCGCGGTCGCGACGTAGATCATCACGAGGAACAGGCCGAAGTACAGCAGCGCCGTGCCGAGGTCGCGCTGGAAGACGAGGACGGCCATCGCGGCGCCCCACATCACCAGGATCGGGCCGAGGTCACGGGCGCGCGGGAACGTCATGCCGAGGAACTTCTTGCCGACGATCGACAGGGAGTCGCGCGCGGTGACGAGGTACCCGGCGAAGAAGAGCGCCATGGTGATCTTCGCGAGCTCGCCGGGCTGGAACGAGAACGGCCCGACGCGGATCCAGACGCGCGCTCCGCCGGGTGCGTACCCGATGCCCGGGAGCATCGGCAGCAGCAGCAGCGCGATCGTCAGGAACATGAAGATGTAGCGGTACCGCTGCAGGAACCGGTGGTTCCGGACCAACAGCAGCGTGATGATCGCCAGGACCATCGCGAGCAGCGTCCACACGATCTGCTTGACGCCGATCGCGCTCCACCCGGACAGCCCGTTGTGGATGTCGATGCGGTAGATCTCCGCGATGCCGATGCCGTTGAGCACCAGGGCGACGGGCAGGATGAAGGGATCGGCGTTCTTCGCCACGACCCGCAGCACCACGTGCATGACGAGCGCGAGGCCGAGGATGGCGGCTCCGGTCCACAGCACCGAGGTGTCGAACAACCGGCCCTTGGTGCCGAGCTGCACGAGCACCATCGCGCCGGCGCAGATGCCGCAGGCGATGACGAGCAGCACGAGCTCGAGGTTCCGAGCACGTGCGGGTTCACGGAGCTTGATCGTGATCGCCTGCGTGAACGACTGGGCGGTGGCGTTGCTCATCGCGAGCTCCGGGTCGCGCTCGGCGACGGGGAGGACGACCGCGACGGCGACGGCGAGGGCGACGAGGTGGAACCCCCGTCACCGCCGGTGCCGGCTTGGTCCTGACCGGTCTCGGCGGCCTTGCGCAGCCGGTCGACGATGTCGCGTGCGTCGCTGAGCGATTGGGCGTTGATCGTCGAGCGGACGTTCTCGCGCGTGTAGTCGGGCAGCGACGAGACGGTGATGTCGGATTCTTCGTAGACGTCGGACAGCGCCATCGGTCCGATCGACTGCTGCACGCCCTTGTAGATCGCGACGGTGCCGCGGTCGTTGCCGACGTAGTAGTGGTCCTGGGTGATCCGCCACCCGAGGAACACCGCGCCGACCAGGGCGGCGACCGCGACGACGAGGGCGATCGTCCACGAGATGCGGCGACGGATGCGCCGGCGGCGGTCTTCGGCGATGAGCTCGGCGAAGAACTGGTCGGACTCCGGCTCGAAGTGCGAGTCCTCCGGCGCCGTGGTGACCTTGAGCGGGTGCAGCAGGATCGTGGGGAGGCGGATCGGCTTGCGGCCGGTCGACGCCTCGAAGGTCAGGGGGGCGGCTGCGGACCCGACGGTGGTGGCCGCGTCGTCGTCGTCGTCGACCTCTTCTGCGGTGACGTCCATCACGACGACGGTGACGTTGTCGGGCGCGCCGTGGTCGAGCGTCTCCTTGACCAGGCGCTGCGTGACCTGGTTGGCGTCCATGTTCGACGCGAGTGCGTGTCGGATGCGTTCTTCGGCCAGGTAGGACGACAGACCGTCGGAGCAGAGGAGCCAGCGGTCGCCCGGCTGGATGTCCATGATCGCCGTGTCGACCTCTGGTGCGGCGTCGACGTCGCCGAGCACCCGCATGAGCACCGACCGTCGGGGGTGGACCGCGGCCTCTTCGGGCGTGATCCGACCGCTGTCGACGAGTCGCTGCACGAACGTGTGGTCCGAGGTGATCTGCTGCAGCTCGCCGTCGCGGTGGCGGTAGATGCGCGAGTCGCCGATGTGCGCGATCGCGATCTGTTCACCGACCCGGATCATCGCGGACACCGTGGTGCCCATGCCGGTCAGTTCCTGGTGCTCGAACACCGTCTCGGTGATGAGCTGGTTCGCCGCGATCAACGCCGACTGCAGCGCGAACTCGGCGTCGTGTGCCGAGGGGAACTCGCGGTCGACCTCGCGGATGCGTCGGATCGCGATCGCCGAGGCGACGTCGCCGCCGGCGTGCCCGCCCATGCCGTCCGCGACCGCGAACAGGTGCGCCCCGGCGTAGCCGGAGTCCTGGTTGTTCGCGCGGATGCGTCCCACGTGGGACACAGCGGCGCTCAGCGTGCGAGCGGTCATGCCGGGTTACCGCCGCAGCTCGAACGTCGTCGTCCCGATCGTGATCGGCGTGCGCTCCGCGACGGTCAGGGGAGCGATCACCTTCTGACCGTTGACGAAGGTGCCGTTCGTGGACTCGAGGTCGGTGAGGAGCCAGCCGTCGGCGCGCAGGTCGAGCCGGGCGTGGTTGGTCGAGGTGTAGTCGTCGCGGATCACGACGTTGGACTCGCTGGACCGGCCGATCGTGATCGGTCCGCCGCCGAGCGGCATCTCCATGCCCTCGCGCGCACCCTCGGTGATCACGAGGCGGGTCGCGGCCGGCGACGCGGACTGCGTCGCCTGGGTCGGTTGCCCGATGAGGTCGGTGAACGCACCGGCCGAAGCCGCTGTCGGGGCTGCCGCAGCGGGGATCGTGGGGGTCGTCGGACCCGACGGTGCGCCCTTCGGATCGGTCGGGATCGTGCGCACCCGCTGACCGAACAGGTCACTCCGCAGCGCGAAGACGATCACGAACACGAACAGCCACAGCACCGCGAGGAACACGAAGCGCAGGACGAGCAGGGTCAGGCCTGTGGTCATCGAGCACCTCCGTCGTTCTCCGGGATCACCCGGAACACCATACGGGTACGACCGATCTCGATGGTGGAGTCCGGCTCCACGATCGCCTGGGAGAAGTGCTGACCGTTCAGCTTCGAGCCGTTCGTCGAGCCCAGATCGGTGGCCTGGGCGTGCTTGCCGTCCCACAGGACCTCGACGTGTTTCCGGCTCGTCCCGGTGTCCGCGATGGTGATGTCCGCGTCGCTGCCACGGCCGATGACGGTGCGTCCGCGGTCCAGCCGGTGCCGCTGCGACCCGATGTCGAGCACGGCGACCCAGGCGACGTCTCGCTGCACCGTGGTGGAGTCGATCTGCAGGATGCCGGTCGACAGCGTGCCGTCCTGCTGCAGGCGGATGGTGACCGGTCCGGAGAACGAGTAGTTCTGCGCCACAGCGTGCTGGTGGGCCATCTGCGTGAGTTCGTCGATGAGCGGGCGCCCGACGTCGTTCATGCGCGTGAAGTCCGGCGGCGCCAGGCGCACGGTGAACTCGTTCGGCACCAGGATGCGCTCTCGCGACACCACGGCGGCCTTCGTGTCGAGCTCGCGGCGCAGGGCGCTGGAGATCTCGACCGGCTGCACACCGGAGCGGAAGGTCTTCGCGAACGCGCCGTTCACTGCGCGCTCCAGCCCTCGCTCGAAGTTGTCCAGCAGGCCCATGTGTCTCCAGAGTCGTCGGTCGCCAACCCCTGCATGGTAGTGGTTGGCGCAGGGGGCAGTCTGTGCGTGGTAGTGTTTTGGGGCTGGCGCGAGTGGCGGAATTGGTAGACGCGCACGGTTCAGGTCCGTGTGCTGGAAACGGCGTGGGGGTTCAAGTCCCCCCTCGCGCACCAGGCGAAACGAGCAAGGCCCCGGAGGAATCCGGGGCCTTTCCTCGTTCTCGGAGCGCGTCCTCCGGATCTGGCCGGGAGGCACGGCTCGCGCCCGACACGCCGGTACCGGTGTTCCCGTGGCCGGTTCTTCCCGCCGCACCACGAGGCCGCCCCGCTAGCGTGACGACGTGACCGACGAACGCGCAGCAGCCCCCCGCCCCGGTGTCGACGTGCCGGACGACCGCGGTCGCGTCGGACTCGACGCGGTCGGTCGTGACCTCGACCGCAACCCGGATGTCGTCGTGCGGGACGTCGAGGTGGTGTCGAACGGCTGGCACGTGCTCCGTCGCACCACCCTCGACGTCCGGCGCCGCGACGGCCGCTGGGACCGGCAGCAGCGCGAGACCTACGACCGCGGGAACGGGGCGACGGTGCTGCCGTACGACGCCGAGCGCGGGACGGTCTTGCTCACCCGGCAGTTCCGGTGGCCGGCGTACGTGAACGGGCACCCGGACGGCATGTTGATCGAGGCGGCTGCCGGGTTGCTCGACGAGGACGACCCCGAGACGGCCGTGCGACGTGAGGCCACCGAGGAGCTCGGCATCCGGCTTGGCGAACTGGTCCACGTCGGCGACGTCTTCATGAGCCCCGGCTCGGTCACCGAGCGGGTCCACTTCTACGTCGGGGCGTACACCCCGGCCGACCGGGTCGAGGCCGGCGGCGGGGTCGAGGACGAGGGTGAGGACATCGAGGTGCTCGAACTCGCGCTCGACGACGCACTCGTGATGGTCGAGGACGGCCGGATCGCCGACGGCAAGACGATCATGCTGCTGCAGTGGGTCGCGCTGCGGCGGGTGTCACCCCGACAGAGCTGAGCCGTCCAGGCCGACGGCGCGGGCGATCGTCGTGCGGACCAGGCCTTCGCGGGTCGAGCGGTCGAGGTAGTCGACCAGGGCGTAGCCGTTGGTGGCGTCGACGAGGGCGAACAACAGGCGTCCGACCCCGTCCGGGTCGTCGGTGCGCATCACACCCGCGTGCACCCCGTCGGCGACCACCGTGGTCGCCAGGACCTGCCAGTCGTCCATGACGTCCCGGGCGGCGGTCGCCAGTGCGGCGTTGGTGCGGCCGATGCTCCACGCGTCGGCCCAGAGGGTGGCGACGTCGTCGCGTGCGGGGTCGGCGATGCAGCCGAGCAGGGTGCGGAGGCCGGACACCGGTTCGCGTGCTGCGCCGACGATCGCGCGGACCTCGGCGACCTCGGCTGCGGCGACGGTCCGGAAGGTCTCGCCGACCAGGTCCTCCATGCTCGGCCGGTAGTGCGCGACGAGCGACGGCGCCACACCGATCACCGCGGCCACCCCACGGAGGGTGACGGCCGCGAGCCCCTCGGACCGGGCGAGGTCGACCGCCGCTGCCGTGATCTGGGCCTCACGCTCGGCCGGACTCAGGCGCCGGCGGGCCGGTGTCGTCGGCACCGTGCCAGCCTAGGCGCGCCGGCCGGACCGGCCGCCGCGGTCGGCACCCGCGGTGTCCACGACGAAGGCCGCCCAGAGGTCGGCGCGCGTGGCGAAGACCGTGAGGTCGCGGTCGAGGAGCCGGCCGGCGTGCTCGACCCGGGCCCGAGCGGTGTGCCGGTGGATGCCGAGGGCCTGGGCGGTGCGGTCGTACTCGCAGTTCTCGTCGAGCCACGCGCGGACGGTGCGGGTCAGCTCCGTGCCGGCCGTCCGGTCGTGGTCGAGCAGCGGCGCGAGGAACGCACGTGCCACCGCCCCGGCATCGACGTCGACGTGGGCCAGGTGCGCGAGGACGCCCTCGCGGGCGAGGTCGCCGAACTCGGTGGTGCCCGGACGGCCCTCGCGGCGACGGTCCAGGGCCTGCACGGCCTCGGTGCGGGCGCGGCCGAACGACCGGTAGGCCGCCCCGTCCGACATGCCGGCGCGCAGGTCGAAGCGCCCGACGAGTTCCTCGACGATGCCGGTGTCGTCCGCGCTCACGCAGAGGAACAGGGCGTCGTCGACGGCGAAGAACAACTGGCCCGGCCGGTCCTGCACCCACAGCTCGAGCAGGTCGACGACGGTGTCCAGGTCGTGGTCGGCGACGTCCACCGCCGCGATCCGGACCGGTTCGGCGGGCAACGGCCCCCAGACCTCGCGCGACGTCGACTGGACCACCTCGGGGTCGCCGACCGAGAGCATGGTGAGCAGTCCGGTCCGCAACAGGCCGCGTGCTCTCGCCAGCTCGCGGTTCTGCTGCAGGGCGAGCCCCGCCAGGGCGATGACCGCCGTGACGACCTCGCGCCCGGCACGGTCGAGGGCGCCGCCGTTCGCGATGGCGAGCACGCCGCTCAGGTGGCCGCCGCTGCCGAGGGTCTGCAGGGTGAAGCCGGTGTGGTGCTCGGTCGTCACCGGCAGGCTCGCCCGCTGTCCCGCTCGCAGCAGGCGGAGCGCCTCGACGCGCAGGACCTCGAGGTCCTCCGCCGGCACCCCGTCGACCGGGTGTCCGCGGTCGAGCCGGCCGGAGACGTCGAAGAGGCCGACCCAGCCGTCGAGCTGCCGGGAGAGCTCGGCGATGGTGGCGCCGAGGCCGTCCGGACGCATGGCGGCAAGGGAGATCGCCCGCTGCGCGGCGAGGGCCCAGGCGTTCCGGGCGTTGGCGTCGCGGGCGACGGCCTCGGCGTTCGCCTGCGCGACCGCGATGAACGAGGTCTCGTACGGCACCTCGAACAACGGCAGGCCGTGACGCTCGCACGCGGCGACCAAGGCGTCGGGGGTGCCGGCCCGGACGACCTCGGTGCCGAACCCGAGCGCGACGACCCCCCGGTCGACGAGCCGTCGGACGTAGGCATCGGCGACGTCGCCCGGCACCTCGGCCTCCGCGCCGAACTGAGTGCCCGTCGTCAGCAGGCCCTGCCCGTCGGCGAGGAACGGCGTCGGGTCCTCGAGGTCGGAGCTGTGCAGCCACGAGAGCGGGGCGTCGAGGGCGACGTCGTCCGCAGCAGTCCGCGAGCGCAGACGGAGGTCGGCTCGGTGCAACAGGGAACGCAGTGTCGCGGGCATGACGGCACCTTATCCACCGAGGCGATCCGAAGGGTACTCGGTGTACACGACGGACAGCGCCCCGTGTCGGCGGTGGCTCCTACGATCGCCGCATGTCCTCCACCGCAGCACCCTCGATCAGTGCGTCCGCCGGCGGCCCGTCACTGCCCCAGGAACGACGCCTCGTCACGTCCGTCCCCGGCCCGCGGTCGCAGGAGCTGCTGGCGCGCAAGGCCGGAGCCGTCGCCGCCGGTGTCGGTGTCGCCGTGCCCATCGCCGTCGTCGCGGCCGGTGGCGGCGTCGTGGTGGACGCGGACGGCAACTCGTTCGTGGACCTCGGTTCCGGCATCGCCGTGACGAGCGTCGGCAACGCGCACCCCGGCGTGGTCGCCGCCGTGCAGGAACAGGTCGCCGCCTTCACGCACACGTGCTTCACCATCGCCGCCTACGACGGGTACGTCGCCGTCGCCGAAGCCCTCAACCGGCTGACCCCCGGGGACCACGAGAAGCGGACGGCGCTGTTCAACTCCGGTGCCGAAGCCGTCGAGAACGCCGTCAAGATCGCGCGGAAGCACACCGGTCGACAGGCCGTGGTGGTGTTCGACCACGCGTACCACGGCCGGACGAACCTGACGATGGCGCTCACCGCCAAGAACCAGCCGTACAAGGACGGTTTCGGCCCGTTCGCCCCCGAGGTCTACCGGGTGCCGATGTCCTACCCGTTCCACGACGGCCTCTCCGGGCCCGAAGCCGCGAAGCGCGCGATCAGCCAGATCGAGAAGCAGGTCGGCGCGGCGAACACGGCTGCGGTCCTCATCGAGCCGATCCAGGGCGAGGGCGGCTTCGTCGTGCCCGCCCCCGGGTTCCTGGCCGCGCTGTCCGAGTGGACCACCGCCAACGGTGTCGTGTTCATCGCGGACGAGGTGCAGACCGGTTTCGCCCGCACCGGGTCGATGTTCGCCAGCGAGCACGAGGGCGTCGTCCCCGACGTCGTCACCACCGCGAAGGGCATGGCCGGCGGTCTGCCCCTGTCCGCCGTGACCGGTCGCGCCGAGGTCATGGACTCCGCACACGTCGGCGGGCTCGGTGGCACCTACGGCGGCAACCCGATCGCCTGCGCCGCAGCACTGGCAGCGATCGACGCCTTCGAGCACGACGGGCTGATCGACCGGGCCGGCGAGATCGGCGACGTCCTGCTCGGACGGCTCCGTGCCGCGCAGACCACCGACCCGCGCATCGGCGACGTGCGGGGACGCGGCGCGATGGTCGCGATCGAACTCGTCGACCCCGCCACCGGGGACCCGGACGCAGCACTGACCGGCAAGGTCGTGCGGCACGCGTTCGAGCACGGCGTCATCGCCCTGACCGCCGGCACGTACGGCAACGTCGTCCGCTTCCTGCCCCCACTGTCGATCGACGACGCCCTGCTCCACGAGGGACTCGACGTCGTCCTGGAAGGACTCGCAACAGCATGACCACCGAGACCAACGCCACCACCACCGCCCCTGCGGCCGACCGCACCGACGCCGAACGCGAGCTGCTCGCCCGCGTCCCCACGGGCCTCCTGGTCGACGGCGTCTGGCAGCCGGCGGCCGACGGCGCGACCTTCGCCGTCGTCGACCCCGCCACCGGTGCGACCCTGCTGGACATCGCCGACGCAACCCCCGAGGACGGTGTCCGGGCCCTCGACGCCGCGGTCGCTGCGAAGACGGGCTGGGCGACGACCCCACCCCGGCAGCGCGCCGAGCTGCTGCGCCGCGCGTTCGACCTGCTGCAGGAGCGACGTGAGGACTTCGCGCTCCTGATGACGCTCGAGATGGGCAAGCCACTCGCCGAGGCACGCGGCGAGGTCGCCTACGGCGGCGAGTTCCTGCGCTGGTTCTCGGAAGAAGCGGTCCGCATCGGCGGCTCGTACGGCACCAACCCAGAGGGCACCGGCCGCGCCACCGTCTCGCACAAGCCCGTCGGTCCGGCGTTCCTCATCACGCCCTGGAACTTCCCGCTGGCGATGGCGACCCGGAAGATCGCACCGGCGCTCGCCGCCGGCTGCACGGTCGTCGTGAAGCCGGCGGAGCTGACACCGCTCACGACGCTGCTGTTCGTCGACCTGCTCCGTGAAGCCGGGCTGCCCGCCGGTGTGGTCAACGTGATCCCGACCACGCGGGCAGCCGACGTCTCCGGACCGGTGATCGCCGACCCGCGCCTCCGCAAGCTCTCGTTCACGGGATCGACGCCGGTCGGCCGGACCCTCTTGGCCCAGGCGGCGCAGAACGTGCTCCGGACCAGCATGGAGCTCGGCGGCAACGCCCCGTTCCTGGTGTTCGCCGACGCCGACCTCGACCTGGCGGTGGACGGCGCGCTCGCCGCGAAGTTCCGGAACACCGGACAGGCCTGCACGGCCGCGAACCGGTTCCTGGTGCACGAGGACGTCGTCGACGAGTTCACGAGTCGGATCACCGAACGCGTCGCGGCGATGTCGGTCGGGCGCGGCACCGAGGACGGCGTCGCGATCGGACCGCTCATCGACGACCGCGCCGTCGACAAGGCGCACCGCCTGGTCACCGACGCGCTCGAACGCGGGGCGACGCTCCGCACCGGCGGACACCCGGTCGACGGCCCTGGCACGTTCTACGCGCCGACGGTCCTGACCGATGTGCAGCCCGGCAGCGACCTGCTCCGCGACGAGATCTTCGGACCGGTGCTGGCGATCCGGACCTTCCGGACCGAGGACGAGGCCGTGGCCGCCGCCAACGACACCGAGTACGGTCTGGTCGGCTACGCGTTCACCGAGGACCCCGCCCGCGGGCAGCGCCTGATGGAGCGGCTCGAGACCGGCATGCTGGGCCTCAACACCGGCGTCGTCTCGAACGCGTCGGCCCCGTTCGGCGGGGTGAAGCAGTCCGGCCTCGGTCGCGAGGGCGGCGGCGAGGGCATCGCCGAGTACCTCGAGACCATGTACACGCTGACCCCGGACCCGTTCCGGAACACCGGCACCCCGACGACCACCGAAGGAGCAGCACGATGATCGAGAGCGACGTCGTCGTCATCGGAGCCGGTGTCACCGGCCTGACCGCCGCGAACCGCCTGCGCGCGGCGGGACTGACCGTCACGGTGCTCGAGGCCCGTGACCGCGTCGGCGGGCGCACCTGGACGAACGACATCGACGGGGTCACCCTCGAGATCGGTGGCCAGTGGGTCTCGCCCGACCAGACCGCACTGCTCGAGACCCTCGACGAACTCGGACTCGACACGTACGACCGGTACCGCGAGGGCTCCAGCGTCTACATCGACGCCGACGGCACCCGTACCGAGTACACCGGCGACATCTTCCCGCTGCCCGAAGCCACGGCGAACGAGATCGAGCGGCTCGTCGAGGTCGTGGACGGGTACGTCGCCGCGGTGGACCCGGCCCGTCCGTGGGAGTCCCCGCACGCGGCGGCACTCGACGAGGTCTCCTTCCGGGCCTGGCTGCACTCGCTCAGCGACGACCGGGTCGCGACCGACAACGTCGAACTCTTCATCGCCGGCGCCATGCTCACGAAGCCCGCGCACGCGTTCTCCGCGCTGCAGGCACTGCTGATGGCCGCCTCGGCCGGCAGCTTCACGAACCTGGTCGACGCCGACTTCATCCTGGACAAGCGCGTCGTCGGCGGCATGCAGCAGGTGTCGGAGCGGCTCGCCGAGCGCCTCGGCGACGCCGTGCACCTGAACGCCCCGGTCCGCACCCTGCGCTGGACCGACGACGGGGTCGTCGCGCTCGCCGACGGCGGCCTCGAGGTCCACGCCCGCCAGGCGCTCGTCGCCGTCCCGCCGCCCCTGTACTCGCGGATCTCGTACGAACCGCCGCTGCCCCGTCGTCAGCACCAGCTGCACCAGCACCTGTCGATGGGCTTCGTCATCAAGGTGCACGCCGTCTACGACCGGCCGTTCTGGCGCGGTGCCGGGCTCTCCGGCACCGCGTTCAGCCCGTACGAGGTCGTGCACGAGGCCTACGACAACACCGAGCACGGCTCGGAGCAGGGCACGCTCGTCGGGTTCGTCTCGGACCAGCACGCCGACGACCTGTTCGCGTTGTCGGTCGAGGAGCGGAAGGCTCGCGTGCTCGCGTCGCTCGCGCACTACTACGGCGACGAGGCCCTGCGTCCGGTCGTGTACTACGAGAGCGACTGGGGCACCGAGGAGTGGACCCGTGGCGCCTACGCGGCGAGCTTCGATCTGGGTGGACTCGTCCGGTACGGCGCCGACCAGCGTGCAGCCGTCGGTCCGATCCGGTTCGCGTCGAGCGACCTGGCCGGGCAGGGGTACCAGCACGTCGACGGTGCGGTGCGGATCGGGCGCGAGGTCGCGGACGAGATCCTGGTGAGTGTGCCGGCGGGCGTCGGTTCGGTCTCCTGACGCGACGCCGGCGTGCGCGCGAGACGCCGGTGTCTGCGCGAGACGCCGGCGTGCGCGCGAGACGCCGGTGTCTGCGCGAGACGCCGGCGTCTGCGCGAGACGCCGGTGTGCGCGCGAGACGCCGGTGTCTGCGCGAGACGCCCCCATGTGAACGAGACGCCGCCGAATTCGGCGGCGTCTCGCGCGTTGTGCGGCGTCCGGATGAGACGCCGGCGTGCTCTGGACGCACGACAGGACGGACGGGAGGCGCGGCGCCAGCTGGCACCGCGCCTCCCGTCCGCTGATGGCCCCGTACAAGACGCCGGCGTCTGTGTCGGACGCCGTCACGTCGTCGAGACGCCGCCGGGATCAGGGGCGTCTTGCGTGCTCCGGGGCGTCGTGCGGAGACGCCGGCGTCTCGCGACCGTCAGGAGCCGATGCGGATCAGCTTCTTGTTGACGAACTCGTCGGCGCCCAGGGGACCGAGCTCGCGGCCGAAGCCGCTCGCCTTGACGCCACCGAACGGCAGTTCGGGGCTGTCCGCGCCGACGATGTTGACGTAGACCATGCCGGCCTCGAGCCGGTCCGCGACCCGGAGCGCCTGGTCGGCGTCGGTCGTGAACAGGTACGAGCCGAGGCCGTACGGGGTGTCGTTGGCGAGTGCGACGGCGGCGTCCTCGTCGGCGACGCGGTAGACGGCGGCGACCGGGCCGAAGAACTCCTCGCGGTAGGCGTCGTTCTGCGGCGTGACGTCCGTCAGGATGGTCGGCACGAAGGCGTTGCCCTGACGGCTGCCACCCGTGACGACCGTCGCTCCCTGCTCGACGGCGGACGCGAGCTGCTCCTGCAGGCGGTCTGCGGCGGTCGGGGACGACAGCGGGCCGAGCTCGGCGCCGGGCACGGACGGATCCGTCGGCGCCACTGCCGACATGGCCGTCGTGAACTTCGCCAGGAAGTCGTCGTACAGGGCGTCCACGACCAGGAAGCGCTTCGGGGCGTTGCAGACCTGCCCGTTGCCCTCGAGGCGGGTCGTGACGGCCGACTCGACGACCGAGTCGAGGTCGTCGGTGGACAGCAGGATGAACGGGTCCGACCCACCGAGCTCGAGCACGACCTTCGTCAGGTTCCGGCCGGCGATCTCGGCGACGGCGGCGCCGGCACGGGCGGACCCGGTCAGCGAGACGCCCTGCACGCGCGGGTCGGCGATGACGTCGGCGGCCTGGTCGTTCGTCGCGAAGACGTTCGTGTACGCGCCCTCGGGGAACCCGGCGTCATGGAAGATCCGCTCGATCGCCAGGGCCGACTCGGGGCACTGCGGTGCGTGCTTGAGCAGGACCGTGTTGCCGATGAGCAGGTTCGGGCCGGCGAACCGGGCGATCTGGTAGGCGGGGAAGTTCCACGGCATGATGCCGAGCAGGACGCCGATCGACGACTTCCGGATGAAGGCGCTGCCCTCGGAGCCGTCGGCCAGGGTGATCGGCTGGTCGGCGAGGAACTCCTCGGCGTGGTCGGCGTAGTAGTCGTAGATGTCGGCGCAGAAGTCCACCTCGCCCTCGGCCTGGTCGATCGGCTTCGCCATCTCGCGCACGATCGTGGCGGCGAGGTCGGCGTGGCGCTCCCGGTACAGGTCCGCGACGCGGTGGAGCAGGGCCGCGCGCTCGGCGACGGTGCTGGTGCGGCCCCACCCGCCGTGGGTGTGGTGGGCGGTGCTGACGGCGGCGCGCAGCTCGTCGTCGGTGATGGTCGGGAACGTCTCGAGGGTCGTGCCCGTGGTGGGGTCGGTGACGGCGTACATGGCGTCCTCTCGTGGTGGGTCAGGCCTGGTCGGTCAGCTGCTTGTTGACGCCGGTGACCGGCTGGTTCTCGTCGAAGCTCTTCGGCAGCACCCGGAAGCCCTTCGTGATGACGAGCAGGTAGGCGAAGCCGATCGCGGCCCACACTCCTCCTGCGACCAGTGCGTCGGCGTGGAGCTGCGACCAGAGCACCCCCGTCAGGACCATCGCGAGCCCGGGCAGGACGATGTACTTCCACCGGTCACCCGCGGTGTGGCGGCGGCCCTGCCGGACGGCGAAGTGCACGATGACGCTCGCGTTGACGAAGGTGAAGGCGACGAGCGCGCCGAAGTTGATGTACGACGAGATGGTGTCGAGCGAGAAGCTCATCGCGAGCAGCGTGACCGCCCCGACGAAGACCACGTTGAACACCGGGGTGTGCGTGCGTGGGTTGACGTAGCCGAACACCCGCTTCGGCAGGACGTTGTTCCGGCCCATCACCATGAGCATGCGGGCGACGCTCGCGTGCGATGCGAGCCCCGACGCCAGCGCGGCGACGAACCCGGCCGACACCAGGACCGCCTGGAACACCGGGCCACCGACGAGCAGGCCGATCTGGGGCAGCGGGTCGTCGGTGAACTCGCCGAACGGGGTGTTCGTCGGGAACCGCAGCTGCGCGAAGTACGCGGACACCAGGAAGATCGCGCCACCGAGCAGCACCGTCAGCATGATCGCCTTCGGCATGATCCGGATCGACTTCGCCTCTTCCGTGTACATCGTCACGGCGTCGAAGCCGATGAACGAGAAGCAGACCACCGTCGCACCAGTGAGCAGGGCGGACATCGTCACGCCGTCGTGCACGAACGGCTCGGTGCTCGCGATCGTGCCGGCGCCGGCACCGTGCACCAGCTCGATGACGGTGAAGACCACGAACGCGATCATCGCCAGGATCGCGCCGATGAGCAGCACCATGTTGAGGTTCGACGTGCCGCGCATCGACAGGCAGATCACCGTCGTCACGAACACCGTGTAGACGACGACCGTCACCCACGACGGCAGCGCCGGGAACACCTGCTCCAGGTAGAGCCGGATGATCAGGGCGTTCACCATCGGCAGCAGCAGGTAGTCGAGCAGGGACGCCCAGCCGACCATGAACCCGAGGTTCGGGTGCATCGACTCCCGCACGTACGTGTAGGCCGAGCCGGCCGCCGGGTAGACCCGGACCATCTTGCCGTAGCTGATCGCCGTCAGGGCCATGATGACCAGTGCGATCAGGTACGCACTCGGCACGGCACCGTCGGTCTGCCCGGACACGATGCCGAAGGTGTCGAACACCACCGTCGGGGTCATGTACCCGAGGCCGAGTCCGACGATGGCCCAGAGTCCGAGGCTCCGCTTCAGTGACCCGCCACGTGCGGGAACGGGCGGGGCGGTGACGATGGTGGACGCCATGGGGAGTTCCCTCCTGCGCGCAGCCGGAGCCGCGGGGCCGGGGTCCGCGCGGCGGTGCACGGACCGGGTCGGGTGAACCGATGCGCTGACGATACCGACGCCGCGGGGAGCGTCGAACCCACCACGGAGTACAGGATCCGAGGCTGCGGTGTACGCGGTGTCGCTTGCTCTCGCCCCGTCGTCCGCAGTCTGGCACCGGCCACGAAGACGCTCAGCCGGCGAGCCGGAACGGCAGGGTGCCTCTCGGCACGGCTCCCTACGATCGGCTCGTCACGACCGGCACCGGGCCGGACGCCGTACGGACGAGGACGACCGATGACGCGGACACCAGGGCTCCGTTCCCGCTCGACCGGATTGCTCGCCGCCGGCCTGGTGGTCGGGCTCGCGCTCGGGGCGGCCGGCGGGTGGGGCGCCGCCCACGCGACCGGCTCCGCGACCGGCCCCGCCGCCGGCTCTGCGACCGGCCCCGCCGCCGGTGGGCGAGCGAGCGAGGCCGAGCCGAGCCGCGCCTCCACGGGTCACGCGACGACGGCGCCGAGCGCGCCTGCCAGCGCGCGCACCCCGATGACCGGCGGCGGCATCCCGGCTGCCGAGACACCCGGGTCCACGCCCGAGCCGTCGCACCTCGACCTCGCGACCACGTGGACCGCACCCGCCGACCAGCCCGCGCAGGGGCGACTGCTCCGGGTGACGATCCCCGCCACGCGGTCGCACTTCGATGCACGGCAAGCCCTGCTGTACCTGCCCCCGGCCGCGCTCACCGCGGACCCACCGGCGCTGCCCGTCGACGTGCTCCTGTCCGGCCAGTCCCGCGGAGCCGGTCCCGAGGACGTGGCGACCGGCGGGCAGATCGAGCAGACGATGGACGCGCTCGCCACCGTCGACCGGGGACTCGCGCCGATCGTTGTCGTGCCCGACCAGCTCGGGCCGCGGTCGGCGAACCCGATGTGCGTCGACGGAGCGCTCGGCAACAGCCGGACCTTCCTCACCCAGGACGTGCCCGCGTGGGTGACGAGCCACCTGAAGGTGCAGACCGCGGCGTCGGCGTGGACCATCGGCGGGTTCTCGCAGGGCGGCACGTGCGCGATCCAGCTCGGGGCGGGCGATCCCTCGCGGTTCGGCAACCTCGTCGACGTCTCCGGTGAGGACGGCCCGTCGCTCGGCAGCGTGACGAAGACCATCGACGAGGGGTTCGCCGGTGACCGTGCCGCGTGGGCTGCAGCACAGCCCGCGGCGCTGCTCCGGGCTGGTGCGCCGTTCCGGGCGTCCAACGCGTTCTTCGCGGCGGGCGCCCTCGACACCACCTACGGGCCGGTCATGCCCGTGATGGCGGAGCGTGCCCGGGCAGCCGGCATGCACGTTGCCACGTGGGTGGTGCCGGGCGGGCGGCACAGCTGGGTGACGGCGCGGGCAGCGCTCGCCGCGGGGCTCGACTGGTTGCAGCCGCGGGTGGGACTGGGGGCACCCGCGGGCGCGGCCGCTGGCGCTGGCGCTGGCGCGAGCTCGGGCTCGGGCTCGGGCGTGGGCTCGGGCTCGGGCTGATCAGCTTCCGGTGGGCAGGGTCGCGGGTTCCTGCTGCGTGATGCAGTGCAGCCCACCGCCGCGCGCGAAGACCTCGCGGGCGTCGATCGAGCGCACCTGACGGCCCGGGTACGCGTCGGCGAGGATGCCCCGCGCACGGTCGTCGGCGACGGGGTCTCCGAACGCGCAGGCGATCACGGCGCCGTTCACCACCACGTGGTTGACGTAGTTCCAGTCGACCGGGCCACCGTCGTCGGTCAGGGTCGACGGGGCCGGCAGTTCGACGATCATCGCGTCCGTCGCCTGCTCCAGCACCCGACGGATCTGCGGCATCACCAGGTGGTCCGGATGACCCGGGTCCGGCTGGGCGTGCAGCAGGACGGTGTCCATCGCCGCTCCGGCGAAGGTCGCCACCATGTCGACGTGCCCGCGCGTGCCGAACCCGTCGTAGTCGCGGGTCAGGCCGCGTGGGAGCCAGATGACCTCGGTCGCACCGATCGTCCGCGCCAGCTCCTGCTCCACCCGGGACCGGTCGGCGTAGGGGTTCCGTCGCGGGTCGAGCTGCACGGTCTCGGTCACCAGGACCGTCCCCGCGCCGTCGACGTGGATCGCCCCACCCTCGTTGACCAGCAACGACGGGATCCGCTGCGCACCGGCGGCGGCCGCGATCGTGGCGGCGACCTCGGCGTCACGGGTCCAGGTCGACCAGGAGTTCGCGCCCCAGCCGTTGAAGACCCAGTCCACGGCGCCCAGCTCGCCGGTCACGTCGTCGACGACGAACGTCGGGCCGATGTCGCGCATCCAGAAGTCGTCGAGCGGCGCCTCGAGCACCTCGACCTGCTCCGACAGCAGTCGTCGTGCGTCGCTGCGCGCCACCGGGTCGACGACGACGGTGACGGGCTGGTGCTCGCTGATCGTGTTCGCGGTGGTCGCCCACGTCCGTCGCGCCGCCTCGGCGCTCGCCGCGTCGTCACCCAGCGTGAGTCCGGGGCGTGGGAACGCCATCCACGTGCGTTCCTGCGGAGCCGTCTCGGGAGGCATCACCCACGTCATGCGCGTGCCTCCTGCCCGGCGTCGGTCGCCGCCACGGCCTGGGCCGCGTCGATCGCGTCGCGTGCGCCGTACGCGTGGCGGTCCTCGTCGACCGGTGCGACGAGGCCGTCGTAGAGGTCCGGTCGTCGGGTCACGTAGAAGGGGAACAGCCGGAGCCACTCGGTCCGGGCGTCGAGGTCGAGGTCGGCGACGAGCACCGTGTCGGCGTCACGCGGAGCCTCGGCGAGCACGCGGCCGAACGGGTCCGAGATGAACGACGACCCGTAGAAGGTGATGTCGCCCTCGTCGCCCCAGCGGTTCGGCACGACCATGAACTGACCGGCGGCAATGCCGTTCGCGACGATGACCTGCCGCCAGATCGGGGCGGTGTCGAACGCGGGGAACGTCGGTTCGGAGCCGATCGCCGTCGGGTACACCAGGACCTCGGACCCGGCGAGACCGTATGACCGGGCTACCTCGGGGAACCACTCGTCCCAGCAGGTCGGCAGCCCGATGCGGGTGCCGAGTCCGGCAGGCTCGTAGACCGGGAACGCGTCGTCGTCCGCACCCGGGCGGAAGTACGTGTCCTCGTAGTAGCCGGCGCTGATCGGGATGTGGGTCTTCCGGGTCCGGCCGACCAGGGTGCCGTCGGGGGCGACGAGGACGGCGGTGTTGTAGCCGCGGGGGTCGTCGGGCTGGTCGTCGTCTGCGGGCCGCTCGTACAGGGAGGCGTGGACGAACACGCCGTGCTCGATCGCCTGTGCGCGGGCGAAGGCCACCGTCGGGCCGTCCTCGAGCGACTCGGCGAGGTCTTTCGGTGTGCCGTTCGCCGGGGTGTCGCCCGGGTAGCGGCGGAGGGTGAGCTCGGGCAGGAACACCGCTGCGGCGCCGTTCGCCGCGGCGGTGGCGATGCCGTCGGCGAGCTGTGCGCGGTGTGCAGCGGGGTCTGCGAGCCACCGGATCTGCACCAGCGCGACGCGGACCGCGCGGCGGGGTGTGCCGGAGTCCTGGTGCAGCGGAGACGGGTGCGGGGGAGCGATGACGACGTCCATCCGGCCATTGTTGATCAAGTGGTCAACGATCGCAATGCTCAATGACGAAGCCCACCACGGCCAGCAGCAATGGTGGGCTCCGCCGTCACTTCAAGCTGGAGCCGGTCACTAGCGGATGCCGAGGATCTGCTTGATCTTCGAGACGATCCAGTCGATCGCCTGCCCGGCGTTGATCCAGTTGAGCACCCGCTGGATGTTGGCTTTCGCCCAGTTGACGGCGCGAGCTCCGTACTTGGCGAGGAGCTGGAGGATTCGTGCGAACACAGCCATTGCTGCGCCCCCTTCACATGTTGATCGGCATTGAACGGTCCCCCGCGTGCACTCGGCAGCCCGACCGCTTCGGCGCGGCGAGGACAACCTTGCAGCCCCGGGTTGTACCTGTCAAATGTGACATTACAAACCAGTTGCGAGTGAAATTGTGCCGAACAGACCGGTTAGTCTTCCGACGAGAGGGGGCGTTGCGATGCTCGTGTTCAGGGTCAGGTCGACGTGGAGTGCAACGGATGCGTCCGTTGCCGAGGTCCGCGCATGGAGCCCGGTCCAGCGATTCCGGCGCGGATCATGACGGGGATGCCGACGCTTCTTCATCGGCGGGGCCGGTGGGCGCGCGCTTGGCGAGCAGAATTCCGCCGTTTCGTGAGTCTGCGTGTGCAAGGCGTCTTGCTCGCCGTGGCCGCGGCCGGCGCTATCGCCCTCGGCGCTGGCCGCTTGTTCGCCCTCGGACTCGGTGCGCCTGACGAACAGATCCTCAGCGCCGTGGCCGCTGGCGGTGACATCAGCCCCTTCTTCGTCGGCCTTGGGGCTGCGTTGTTCGCCTCTGCCGATCTGTCGTCCCGGCAGTTCGCGCTCACGCTCCTCCAGATGAAGGGCCGGGCGCTGGTGTTCTGCGCGAAGATCATCGTGCTCGTCTCGACCGCGGTCATCACCGGCGTCGGCGCAATGCTCTTGATCGCGCCGATCGCAGTGCACCGCGGAGCAAGCCTTGACCGAGACACGATTCCCTACTGGCTCGCGGTGCCCGCGTTGCATGCCTTCTTCGCACTGCTGGGCGCTGCGATCGGGATGATCGTACGGTCCGTCGTCGGGACGGTGTTCGCGTACCTCGCGTTCATCTGGGCTCTCCCACTCGTCGTCGCGATCGCGGGCATCTGGGTACCGAGCTTCAGCGGTCCACTCCTGCAGATCGCTCCCGTCACCCTCACCGCCGCAATGCTCGACCCGACCACTCAGATCGGGGCCGCGGCGAGGTTCTGCTTGATGGACGGCGTTCTCCTCGCTGTCGGTTTCGTCTCGCTGCTCCGATGGAGGATCCGATGACCGCGATGATCGAGCTGATCGGGATCCGTCAGCGCTTCGGGAGCCGCGACGTGCTGACTGGCGTCGACCTCCAACTCCGTCGAGGCGAAGTCCTCGGCCTCCTGGGTGCGAACGGCTCAGGAAAGAGCACACTGCTGCGGATCGTGACGGGGATCGACGCTCCGGCTGCGGGTCAGGTCTCGACGGAGCCCGGTCAGCGCCGCTCGGATCTTCGGATCGGAGCACTTCTCGACCCAGGGTGGCTGGACGTTCGACTCACCTGCCAGCAGCACGTGGCCATCGCGCTCCTCAGCGCGGGAGGTCGTGCAGCTCGATCGGACGTCCGAGCTCGGTTGGTCGAGGTCGGCCTCGGGGAAGCCACACGTCGACGAGTGAAGCACCTCTCGCTCGGGATGCGTCAACGGCTTGCACTCGCGCTCGCGCTCGTTGACTCACCCGATGCACTCATTCTCGACGAGCCACTCAACGGGCTCGACCCGGATGGCGTCTTGTGGATGCGGAACCTCATCCGCGAGTTCACGAGCAACGGTGGGGCCGTCTTGCTCTCGTCTCACCTCATGGCTGAGATGGAACGGATCGCGACCCGGGTGCTGCTCTTGGCAGAAGGCTCCGTGTCCGAGCTGGAGCGAGACCGCACGGCACTCGAGCGAACCGTCCGCGTGCATGCCGAGGCAGGGCACCGCGAGCTGCGCGCGGCTCTCCAGGAGAGATCGGCGACGGTTCGCGAGGATGAGGGCGGCACCCTCGCGGTCGACGGCCTCGACGCTGCCCAAGTGTTCTGTCTCGCCCGAGACGTCGGGGCGGTCCTGACGCACCTCGCAGTCGACGTCCAGAGTCTCGAGGAGCAGTACCACGACGCGGTCACCGCCGTCCAATGATCCATCGGACGTGGTGATGGATCGACTCTCGATCGGAGCCGCAGCACGCGCGGTGATCGTGGCCCGAGTCGAAGCGTGTGGCGGGGCTGTACTGGTCGCAGCTGCTGCAGTGCTCCTCTCTCTTCTCCTGCCTCCGGAGTGGGCGCTCTACTGTCGCATGGGCGTGGTGTTGGCCGGGTTGAGTGCGGCTATCGAGTCGGCGCTCATCGCACCGGCGGGAGTTCGTCGGTTCCGGGTCGAGCTGGCACCCACCGGACTGGTGATCCATCGTGGCGCGTTGTGGCGATCGGTGGAGCACGTTCCCTGGCCGAAGGTCGTGGTCATCCGTCAGCAGACTGGTCCGCTGCTGCATCGGCTCGGGTTGGCAAGGTGCGTCATCTTCACGCCCGCGAAGGAGGTCACGCTGCTTCCGATGTCGCCACAGGACGTCGATGTCATCGTCGCAGCGAGTCTGGCCAGAAGTGCCTGATCGGAGGAGGCTCCGGCGCCCGCACGCTCGGCTGTTGATCGTTCGCGGGCTTGCCGCCATGCGCTCCGGCTGGATCGTTCTCGGTTTCCTCGTGACGATCTTCGCCCTCGCGCCCGACGGGTTGCGCATGCCCGTTCTCGTCTTCGGTGCCTACTACTCGTACACCAGGTTCTTCGTCGTCTTCCACGACTGGATCTCGCTTCGCTACGCAGCAGATGGTTCCGGTGTCAGGATCAGCAAGGGTGTCGTCGGACGACAGGACAAGCTGCTTCCCTGGCGATCCGTTTCGTCCGTGTCGCAGAGCCAGTCGCTGGTACAACGTCTCCTTCGCGTCACGGATGTACGAATCTCGGTCAATGCTTCCGATGGTGCCGGGGAGGCAATTCCGAGTATCAGCGAGCGTGAAGCGGCGAGGATACAACGACTTCATCATCGGGCCTCGCGGTCGGCACCAGGGGAATCGCCGCTCCGGCGTAACCCTCACTCGGTTCAGGTGAAGACCGGGGCCGACGCCCATTCGGTGATCTCACCCGTCCTGCGGGGATGGGATTTCGTCCTCATCGGCATCGCATCGGGGGCATTCCTGTGGTTCATCCCGAGTCTCTACTCGTTGGTCGCCGAAGTGGCATCCTTCATCGGGTCGGTACGGGGAATCCTCCCGACGGTCGACGACCTTCGAGGGGTCGGCGGGTGGCGGTTGACCGTCATCCTGAGCGCTTGTGCTGCGTGCAGCATTGCGTACGGGTCGCTTTTCGCGTGGCTGAAGTACCGCCGTTTCGTCGTAGCGCTCGGGACCTCCGGGGAGCTCGTCTTCCGAGCCGGCTTGACGCAACGAGAACATCGTGTGGTCGCCGCAAACGCGGTGTCGGCGTACGAACTCCGCCAGCCTCTCCTGCTCCTCCCGCTTCGCCGCGCGTCGCTCCGGGCGATGATCCGTGGTGACGGCGGTCAGATCACGGAAGGCAGGCTCCTCCCGTTGACGAGTGCTTCGAACGGTCTGCGCATGCTCAATGCCCTCACCGACGTGGATCCCGCCCGCTTTTCGTCCCCGGCACGCCCGCAACGTGCCTGGTTGATGGTGGGAAGCAGTGCTGGAGTCATCGCTGGGTTGACTGTCGCGTCCTGGGTCGGTGTCGGTCCCGGACCAGCCCTCGCACTGACAGCGGCGTACCTGCTGATCTGGCGTTTTACGGATTCTCGATTCGGGAGGATCGATGTCGCCACGAATCAGCGCGGTGCGCGATGGCTCGTAGCGCGTCGAGGTGTCGCGTTCCGATCCGTGTGGCTGATCCCTGAAGAAGCCATCGATTTCTCCCGCTGGAGCGGGGCGTTCCGCCACGCGGGATTCCAAGTCTTCAACCTTCGCGGCCGCCATGTCGTGCGCCTCACGGTGTGGCCGGTCGACGTGCGCACAAGCCTTCGGTTGCGCCGAATGATCGGTTGTCCGCGATCATCCACCACAGAAAGGGCAGGAACATGATGGACTTCTTCATCGCCGCCGCCGTCGCGGCATTCTTCGGGATGGCTTGGCTGGCAGGGCGGTACCTGCCAAGGTTTGTCGGCCTGTGTTTTCCGCTGCTCGCGATCGTGGTGGTCGGTGTCGTTGCAGCCAACGCCGGATTGACGTCGGTTCGGGACTGGTTGCTGGGCGGTGTGGTTGTGTGCGTGACCGGCGTCGTCGTTCTCGCTGGTCGGGAGAAGCGTCGGGATCGAGCCCCGCGCCGATGATCAACGGGTGGCGGATCGGGGCTCGGATCCTCCACGAGTTGGATGGGGTGATGAGCGAACCCATCGTCACGCCGCTCGGCTTCTCGCACGTGCGCCTCACGGTCACCGACATCCGCCGCAGCAAGGCCTTCTACGAGCGGCTGTTCGGCATGCCGCCCGGCAGTGACTTCAGCGACCAGATCGACGACCCGACGATCCGCGACGACCCCTGGCGGACCTACGGCGGGTGCTCGTTCACGTTCGGCGGGCAGACGCTCGGCCTGCGACCGGTCGCCCCCGCCGGAGACCAGTTCGATCCTGACCGCGTGGGCCTCGACCACGTGTCGTTCCGCGTCGGGTCCGTGGACGACCTGCACGCCGCCGCCGAGCGGCTGGATGCAGCCGGCATCGAACACGGTGACGTCACCGACTTGCCGCCCTTCGGCCTGGTGATCCTGTCGGTGCAGGACCCCGACGACGTCAACCTGGAGTTCGCGGCGCCTCGGCCCTGAGCCGCGGCGCGCTGGTGTCCGCTTGCCGCGTCCGTCACCCGGACCTCCAGGTGCCACCGGGGCGCGGGGCGTTGCCTGATCGCGTCAGATCTCAGGAGGAGACAACATGAGCAAGACCTGGTTCATCACCGGAGCATCGAAGGGCTTCGGCCGCGAGTGGGCGGAAGCCGCCCTCGAACGCGGAGACTCCGTCGCCGGTACGGCCCGGAACACCGACGACGTGCAGGCACTCGTCGACCAGTACCCGGACACGTTCCTCGGGCTGCAGCTCGACGTCACGGACCGTGCCGCGGACTTCGCGGCGGTGCAGCGCGCGGCGGAGCACTTCGGTTCGGTCGACGTGGTCGTGAACAACGCGGGCTACGGCCACTTCGGGATGGTCGAGGAACTCACCGAGGACGAGGTCCGCGCCCAGCTCGAGACGAACTTGTTCGGGGCGCTCTGGGTCACCCAGGCCGCGCTGCCGATCATGCGCGAGCAGGGCTCCGGGCACGTCATCCAGGTGTCGAGCATCGGCGGGATCAGCGCGTTCCCGACGGTCGGCGCCTACCACGCGTCGAAGTGGGCACTCGAGGGGCTGTCGCAGTCGCTGTCGCAGGAGGTCGCCGGCTTCGGGATCCACGTGACCCTCATCGAGCCCGGTGGGTTCTCGACCGACTGGTCCGGACCGTCGTCGAAGAAGAGTGACGAGATCGCCGCCTACGCCGACGTCCGCGAGGCCGCGTCGAAGCGCCCGTCGGCCGCTGACCCCGGCAATCCCGAAGCGACCCGTTCGGCGATCCTCAAGGTCGTCGACGCCGAGCAGCCGCCCCTGCGCGTGTTCTTCGGCAAGGCCCCGCTCGGCATCGCCGAGAAGGACTACGAGTCCCGCCTGGCGACCTGGCGCGAGTGGCAGCCGGTGTCGGAAGAGGCGCACGGCTCCTGAGCGACCTCAGCTGATGATGTTGACCGCGCGCGAGATGACCAGGGCCAGCAGGATGAACCCGCCGAGGGACTGGTAGGCCATGATCATCTTCGCGCGGACGGTCATCGGCATGGTGTCGGTCGGGCTGAACGCCATCATGTTCGTCAGCGCCACGTAGAGGTAGTCGAGGTAGACCGGACGCCACGCAGCGGTCTTCGGATCGGTCTCCTGCGGGAACTGGAAGTCGGCCTCGTCGCTCGCCCACAGTTCCGGGCGGCGACGAGCCACCGGCCCGCCCCGGTCGAGCTCCCAGTACACGAGTCCGAACGCGATGATGCTGCTCACCCACACCTGCAGGGCGGTGAGCAGCACCGCACCGCCCTCCGCATGGCCACCGAGCAGCTGTCCGATCGTCCGGACCACGGTCAACTGGTTCGCAACGGTCAGCAGGATCGCCAACGAGAACGACACCCACCGCGACCAGGTCGTCTCGCGGGTCAGTCGTCGCGGGTTGAAGACGACGAGCGGGGCGAGGAGCAGGACGCCGAGCACCGGCACGACCCACGACGGGAAGAACAGCACCTCGTTCGGCAGGAACAGGCCGAGGCCGAGGTTGACCAGGACGGCGATCGCGACCGGCGCGCGGTGTTCGTGGCGGTGTCGGGTCGTGGTCGGGGTCACGGTGTGAGTGTCGCGCACTGGTCGGGCGCGCAGCGGACCCGTCGCGGCGCGTCGGTTCGGGGCGCCCGAGGTTCCACAACACACCGCTCACGTCCGTCGAGGTTCCACAGCGGCCCGCTCAGCGCGTCGGGGTTCCGAGATTTTGGAACCCCGGGGGCGACGGGCGAGACGGGCGAGACGCGCGGGCGGGGCGGGGGCGCGGGACGGGGACCGGTCAGGCGCCGAGGGGTGTCGCGAGGGCGAGCGTGTCGACCTCGGCACCGAGCAACCGCCCCGCCGCCCGCAGCCCGGAGAGCAGCGCACCGTGCACCGTCGCCGGGTCGTCGCCCCACGTGGCCTCGCCGGCGAGCTGCACCCGGCCGGACACGGTGCCGAGCAGGTCGTGGTCGTCCGGTGATGCCCCCACGTGCAGGTACGAGTACGAGCCGCGCGAGAACGGGTCGTCGGCCCACCGGGTGATGCGGAACGCCTCGGGCTCGGGGACAGCGGCACCGAACATCCGCCGCAGCCCGCCGACCCCTTCTTCGACGATCATCGCGTCCGGCAGTGTCTCGAGGCGCCGGGCCCCGGTCCCACCGACCAGGGCAGCCAGCACGGGCGCGCCGGTCACGCGGGACATGTCGTACCAGGAGTGCCAGTCGACACCGGCGGACCCCTGCTGGCGCACCACCCACGACTCGCCCCAGAACCGCTCCGGGAACCGCAGGAAGACCTTGTCGTAGGCCCCCATCCCGAGCCGGCCCATCGCATCGGTGACCGCCTCGGCGAGCGGCGGGTCGAACGTCACGTCGCCGGCCTGCAGCACGCCGAGCGGCACGGTGACGACGACCTCCGCAGCGGACACGGTCGTGCCGTCGGCGAGCCCGACGACCACGCCCGAAGACGACGAACGCACGGTGGCGACGACGGAGGACAGGCGCACGTCGAGTCCGACCGCCAGGGCGTGCGCGTACTGGGCGTAGCCACCGGGGAACACCACCTCGTCGCCGGGGACGTGTTCTTCTTCGAGCCCGCGGGCGTCGAGGACCGTGACGGGTGCGCCGCAGAGGTCCTCGGAGCGGTGCGCCATGTACTCGCGGACCCGTGCAGCCCGGTCGCCCTGCCACAGCAGGGACCGCAGCACGGTGTCGACGGCGGCCGCGTAGGTCGAGGGCGGTGGAGCGTGTGCGACGACGGTGTCCAGGGCGGCGTCGACGGTGTGCAGGTCCGCGACGAACGCCGACGCCGAAGCCTCGGACAGGGGCGCGCCGGAGGGGCCGTGCCAGGCGATCGGTCGGCCGTCGAACTGGAAGCTCCCGACCGTGAACTCGACGGTCTCGATGCCGAACCGGGGAGCCAGGGCCCAGAGCGGGTTGCCGTCGATGCCGTGGATCCACGAGGCACCGAGGTCGACGGGCACCCCGAGCGCGGAGTCGGTCCAGGTCCGTCCGCCGATCCGGTCGCGGGCCTCGAGCACGACGACCCGCTGGCCCCCGAGCGCGAGCGCCCGGGCAGCGGCCAGCCCGGAGACCCCGGCCCCCACGACGACGACGTCGGCATCCATCAGTGCCCTCCCGTCAGCGGCGCCATCAGCCGGGCCGCCAGACTCGGCCGCCCGGTGAGTGCTTCTTCGCGGTCGGCCAGGTCAGTCGCCACGAGCCCGGCGTTCGCCCCGAGGAACCGCAGGGGCTCCGGCTCCCAGTCGGGCGAGCGGTGGTTCACCCACGGCAGCGCGGTGAGCGGCGACGTGACCCCGCGCACGAGGTCGGCGAGCGTCCGACCGGCCAGGTTCGTCGTCGACAGTCCGTCGCCGACGTAGCCGCCGGCGGTCCCGACGTGGCCGTCCCAGGTGACCGAGGCGCACCAGTCGCGTGGCACCCCGAGCGGGCCGCCCCACGTGTGGGTGATCGGGGCGTCGGTGACGGCCGGGAACAGCTCCACCAGGGACCCCCGCAGGTGCTCGAACACGCGTGGTACCCGGTCGTAGCCGGGGGTGATCGCGGACCCCCAGTGGTAGCGGGCGCCGCGTCCGCCGAACGCCAGTCGGTCGTCCGCCGTGCGCTGCCCGTACACGAGCAGGTGGCGGTAGTCGGAGAACGTCTGCCCGTGCTCGAGGCCGATGCGGTCCCACACCGCCGCGGGCAGCGGTGCCGTGGCGGTCATGAGGGAGTACAGCGGCAGGATCCGCCGCTTCGTCTGCTCCAGCTGCGCGCCGTACCCCTCGACTGCGATCACCACGGCGCCGGCCGTGACGGTCCCACGCGACGTGACCACACGCCCGTGGTCCCACGACGAGGCGGGCGTGTGCTCCGCGATCCGGACGCCCCGGGCCTCCAGGGCGGCCGCCAGGCCACGCACCAGTGCGGCGGGCTGCACGCGCGCGCAGTCCGGGGTCCACGCGACCCCCGCCGATCCGGCGGCGTCGCCGGGCCGGGCCGCGCGCCAGGTCATGGCGTCGCCCCACTCGGCCGACGACACGACCTCGTCGTGCGCCGCGCGTTCCTGCACGGCGGAGCGTGCGTAGAGGACGGTGCCGCCCTTCACGTAGTCGCAGTCGACCCCGGCTTCGGCCGCTGCGCGGCCGACCTCGTCGACGGTGTCGCGCATCGCAGCGCGCAGCGCGAGTGCGGCGTCGCGGCCGTGCTCGCGCGCGACGGACTCCGCTGAGCGCGGGAACAGCGCCGAGCACCAGCCGCCGTTGCGCCCGGAGGCGCCGAACCCGGCGATCTCGCGTTCCAGGACGACGATCTGGAGGCCCGGGTCGGCCTGGTGCAGGTACCAGGCGGTCCAGAGACCCGTCAGTCCACCGCCGACGATCGCGACGTCCGCGGTCGTGTCGCCGTCGAGCGGCGGCCGGGGCGCCAGGTCGTCGCGTCCGGTGGACGCGAGCTGGTCGAGCCAGAACGAGACGCCCCGGTAGCCGCTCACGGTCAGACCTTCGACGAGGCCTCGGACAGGACGCTCCGCAGGATCGAGGTGATCTCGCGGAACTCCGGCTGCCCGATGGTCAGCGGCGGAGCGAGCTGCACGACCGGGTCGCCGCGGTCGTCGGCCCGGCAGTACAGCCCGGCGTCGAACAGCGCCTTCGACAGGAACCCGCGCAGCAGCCGCTCGGACTCGTCGTCGTCGAAGGTGGTCTTGGTGGCCTTGTCCTTGACGAGCTCGATGCCGTAGAAGTAGCCGTCGCCGCGGACGTCCCCGACGATCGGCAGGTCCTTCAGGGTGTCGAGCTCGGCCTTGAACAGCGGCGCGTTCTGCCGCACGTTCGCGAGCAGGCCCTCTTCCTCGAAGATGTCGAGGTTCTCCATCGCGACGGCGGCCGACACCGGGTGCCCGCCGAACGTGTACCCGTGGTAGAAGGTCGTGTCGCCCTTGGAGAACGGCTCGAAGAGCTTGTCGCTGATGATCGTCGCGCCGATGGGGGAGTACCCCGAGGTCATCGCCTTCGCGCACGTGATCATGTCCGGCACGAAGTCGTAGGTGTCGCAGGCGAACATGGTGCCGATCCGGCCGAAGGCGCAGATGACCTCGTCGGAGACGAGCAGCACGTCGTACTCGTCACAGATCTCGCGCACCCGCTGGAAGTACCCCGGCGGCGGCGTGAAGCAGCCGCCGGAGTTCTGCACCGGCTCGAGGAACACCGCGGCGACGGTGTCGGGACCCTCGAACTCGATCATCTCGCGGATGCGTTCCGCCGCCCAGAAGCCGAACTGCTCCTCGGTGCCTCCGGGGAAGCCCATCTCCTCGGCGCGGTAGTAGTTCGTGTTCGGCACCCGGAAACCGCCGGGCGTCAGGGGCTCGAACATCTGCTTCATCGCCGGGATGCCGGTGATCGCCAGGGCGCCCTGCGGGGTGCCGTGGTAGGCCACCGCGCGCGAGATCACCTTGTGCTTCATCGGCTTGCCCTGGAGCTTCCAGTAGTACTTCGCGAGCTTGAAGGCGGTCTCCACCGCCTCGCCGCCACCCGTCGAGTAGAAGACCTTGTTGAGGTCACCGGGGGCGTGCTCGGCCAGACGGTCGGCGAGTTCGATGGCCGCCGGGTGCGCGTAGGACCAGATCGGGAAGAAGCTCAGCGTCTCCGCCTGCTTCGCGGCCATCTCGGCCAGGCGCTTGCGGCCGTGGCCGGCGGCGACGACGAACAGGCCGGACAGGCCGTCAATGTAGCCCTTGCCGTGGCTGTCGTAGACGTGGTGGCCCTCGCCACGCACCATGATCGGCACGTCGGCTCCGGCCTGGTTCGCACCGTGCCGGGCGAAGTGCATCCACAGGTGGTCCCGGGACTTCCGCTGCAGGTCGGCGTCGTCGACCGGCGCGAACGGGTCGTAGGACCCGAGGCGGGTGGACTGGCCGGTGGCCTGGCCGCTGGTCGTTTCGGAGATGGTCATCGCGTTCCCCAGTCGTAGAGCTGTTTGCGGAGTTGCAGGTAGACGAAGGTCTCGGTGCCGGCGACGCCCGGGATGGCCCGGATCGTGCCGTTGAGCAGTTCGATGAGGTCGTCGTCGTCCTCGCAGACGACCTCGACCATCAGGTCGAAGCTGCCGGCGGTCATCACGAGGTAGTCGACCGCCGGCAGCTGCTCCAGGGCATCGGCGACGGTTCGGGTGTCGCCGCTGACCCGGATGCCGATCATCGCCTGGCGGTGGAAGCCCAGCTGCATCGGGTCGGTGACCGCGACGATCTGCATGACGCCGGTCTCGGTCAGCTTCTGGACGCGCTGCCGGACCGCCGCCTCGCTGAGACCGACGGCCTTGCCGATCTCGCCGTACGGACGGCGGCCGTCCGCCTGGAGTTGTTCGATGATCCGCTTCGAGGTGTCGTCGATCGGTCCCGGACGTCGTGGTGCTGCCGCCATGCCGGACAGCATGGCAGCGAGGCTCGGAGCGCGCAAGGGATTCCGTTGTGAACACCGTGTTTCGCGACGATTTCCGTTGTTACAAGTCTTCCGAACCGCCGGAATCCGTGTCAGGATCGCCGCCATGTCGCACGCCGTGCAGAACTTCATCGGTGGCGCCTCGGTCGCCTCGAGCGCCGAGGCCGCCTTCGACCTCGTCGACCCGGCCACCGAGCAGGTCTACGGCACCTCGCCGGTGTCCACCGCGGCCGACGTCGACGCCGCGTTCGCGAGCGCGAGCACCGCGTTCGCGACCTGGCGCCGCACGACCCCCGGCGAACGGCAGCTCGCGCTGTTCCGGATCGCGGACGCCATGGAAGCGCGGGCGGCGGAGTTCGCGGACCTGGAGTCCCTCGACACCGGCAAGCCCCGTGCCACCCTGGTCGAGGACGAGATCCTGCTGTCCGTCGACCAGATCCGCTTCTTCGCCGGAGCTGCCCGGAACCTCGAGGGCCGCAGCGCCGGCGAGTACATGACCGACCACACCTCGTTCGTCCGGCGCGAGCCCATCGGCGTGGTCGCGCAGGTCACCCCGTGGAACTACCCGCTCAACATGGCGGTGTGGAAGTTCGCCCCGGCGCTCGCCGCGGGCAACACCACCGTGCTCAAGCCGAGTGACACCACTCCGCTCTCCACCCTGCTGCTCGCCGAGGTCGCCGCCGAGTTCCTGCCGCCCGGCGTGCTCAACGTCGTCGTCGGCGACCGCACCACCGGCGCCGCGATGATCGACCACCCGACGCCACAGCTCGTGTCGATCACCGGGTCGGTCCGCGCCGGCATGGAGGTCGCCCGCGCTGCCGCCGGCGACCTGAAGCGCACCCACCTCGAGCTCGGCGGCAAGGCCCCGGTGATCGTGTTCGACGACGCCGACATCCCGTCCGCCGTCGCCGGAATCGTCGCCGCGGGGTTCTTCAACGCCGGGCAGGACTGCACCGCCGCCACCCGGGTGCTCGTGCAGGACGGCATCCACGACGAGTTCGTGGCGGCCCTCGCCGAGGAAGCCCGGGCGAACGCGCGGACCGGCGCCGACACGGCCACCCCGTACTTCGGCCCGGTCAACAACGCGAACCAGCTCGCCCAGGTCCGGTCCTTCCTCGACACCCTGCCCGACCACGCCACGATCGAGCTCGGCGGCGGGCGGCAGGGCGACGTCGGCTACTTCCACCAGGCCACGATCGTGTCCGGCCTGCGGCAGGACGACCGCATCGTGCAACAGGAGGTCTTCGGCCCGGTGCAGACCGTGCAGCGCTTCACGACCGAGGACGAAGTACTGCGCGCCGCGAACGGCGTCGAGTACGGGCTCGCGAGCTCGGTGTGGACGACCGACCACTCGCGGGCGATGCGCTTCGCCCGCGACCTGGACTTCGGGTGCGTGTGGATCAACACCCACATCCCGATCGTCGCCGAGATGCCGCACGGCGGTTTCAAGCACTCCGGCTACGGCAAGGACCTGTCCCAGTACGGGTTCGACGACTACACCCGCATCAAGCACGTCATGTCCTACATCGGCTGATCCCGACCCGTCCGACGCAGCAGGAGGCACCATGGCAATGACCGGCACGTTCGCCGAATCCGGAGCCGATCTCCGGCTCGAGCAGATCACCAAGTCGTTCCCCGGGCACACCGCGGTCGACGCCCTCGACCTGACGGTGCCCGCCGGCTCGTTCTTCGCCCTGCTCGGCCCCTCGGGCTGCGGCAAGACCACGACGCTGCGGCTCGTGGCCGGCCTCGAGGAACCCACGAGCGGCACCATCACCATCGGCGGCAAGGACGTCACCGACACGAAGCCGTACCAGCGGCCCGTCAACACGGTGTTCCAGAACTACGCGCTGTTCCCGCACATGAGCGTGCTCGACAACGTCGCGTTCGGCCTGAAGCGGCGGCGGATCCCGGACCCGATGACGAAGGCGCGCGAGGCCCTGCACCTGGTCGAACTCGACGCGTCCGCCGACAAGCGCCCGGCTTCGCTGTCCGGCGGCATGCAGCAGCGCGTCGCCCTGGCCCGCGCGATCGTGAACCGGCCGGCCCTGCTGCTGCTCGACGAGCCGCTCGGCGCGCTCGACCTGAAGCTCCGGCACCAGATGCAGCTCGAGCTGAAGACGATCCAGGCCGAGGTCGGGCTCACCTTCCTGCACGTCACCCACGACCAGGAAGAAGCGATGACGATGGCCGACACGGTCGCCGTCATGAACGGCGGCCGGATCGAGCAGATGGGCAGCCCCCAGGACCTGTACGAGCTGCCCCGCACCGCGTTCGTCGCGAACTTCCTCGGCCAGTCGAACCTGCTCGAGGGCGAGGTCCGCGGCACCGACGGCCCGCTGCTCGTGGTCGCGACCCCGGCGGGCACCATCGCCGTCCCGGCCGACCGCGCCGTCTCGACCTCGGGCAGCGTCGTCGTCGGCGTCCGTCCGGAGAAGCTCAAGATCCGCACCTCGGAGCCCACCCCCGAAGCCGGCCGCAACATCCTCGGCCCCGGCCGCGTGGTCGACGTCTCGTTCTCCGGCGTCAGCACCCAGTACCTGGTGGACGTCCCCGGCGCCGGCCGCGTCTCGGTGTTCGCGCAGAACTCGAAGGGCGGGCCGCGGATCGCGACCGGCACCGAGGTCTGGCTCACGTGGGGCGTCGACCACGGTTTCGGCCTGGAGGCGCACCCCGCGTCCGACGCGTCCGTCACCGCCCACGCCGCCACGGGCCTCCCGTCCGCACCCGCCACGGCAGGATCGCTCGCGTGACCGGCGGGGGAGCCGGCCCGGACCTGCTGCGCGGACTGACGTCCGCGCGGCTCAGTCGACGGGGCCTGTTGGCCGGTGGCGGCGCCGCCGCCGTCGCCGCACTGCTGGCGGGCTGCAGCATCAAGGGCTCGGCCGCGTCCGTGGCCGAGAACGCCGTCGACTGGACCGCGTTCTGGAAGGACGCGAAGGCGACCAAGACGCTGAACTTCGCGAACTGGCCGCTCTACATCGACTCCGACCACGGCAAGTCGGAGTCGCTCGCGTTGTTCCAGAAAGCCACCGGCATCAGCGTCGACTACCAGGCGGTGATCCAGGACAACGCGACCTTCTACGCGACCGTCTCGCCGATCCTGCGGGCGCAGGGTGCCACCGGCTACGACCTGGTCGTGATGACCAACGGGTTCGAGTTGACCCAGATGATCAAGAACGGCTTCGTGTGCGAGCTCGACCACTCGCGGCTGCCGAACTTCGCGGCGAACGCGGGGGACTCGGTGAAGGACCCGACGTACGACCCCGGCAACAAGCACTCCGTCGTCTGGCAGACCGGGTTCACCGGGATCGCCTACAACCCGAAGTACATCGACCGCGAGATCACGTCGTTCCAGGACCTGCTCGACCCGGCGTTCGCGGGCCGCGTCGGACTGATGAGCGACAACACCGAGCTCGGTTCCCTCGGACTGCTCGCGAACGGCATCGCCCCCGAGACCTCGACCCCGGCGGACTGGCGGAAAGCGCAGGCCTGGTTGCGGAAACTGCGCCCGAGCGTCACCGGGTTCTACGACCAGAGCTACATCAACCGGTTGGAGAACGGCGACACGTGGATCACCCAGGCGTGGTCGGGCGACGTCTTCCAGGCGCAGCAGTCCGGGTTCGAGGACCTGAAGTTCGTGACGCCGGAGGAGGGCCAGATGATGTGGCACGACAACCTCATGATCCCCCGGCAGGCGGAGAACCCGGTGGCCGCCCTCGAGTGGATGGACTTCTACTACACGCCGAAGATCGCCGGCATCGTCGAGGACTACGTCAACTACGTCTGCCCGGTCCCCGGCGCCGAGGACTACGTGCGGAACGAGCTCGACGACGCGACGGTGGCGGACAGTCCGCTGGTGTTCCCCTCGTCCGAGGTGCTCGACAAGTCGCACGAGTTCCGGGTGTTCGAGAACTACGACGAGTACTCGGAGTGGAACGGCATCTTCAACGCGGTGGTGCAGTCGTGACCGCCGTCGGCGTCGCCGGCCCGGGTGCCACACCGACACCGGGCGCGGGTCCGGGTCCGGCTCCGGTCCGCCGGGGGCGGGGTCGCGGCACACCGTTCCTGCTCGCGTTGGTCGGGACCGCGTACCTCTGCGTGTTCTTCGTCATCCCGCTCGTGTCAGGGCTCATCGTCTCGCTGATGTCGGGCAACCCGGACGACGGGTACACCTTCACGTGGAACTGGGGGATCTACGGCTCGCTGTTCATCGACCCGCAGGTGCCGTACCTGACGTTCCTGCTCCGATCCCTCTGGTACGGCGCAGCAGCCACGGTCGTGACCATCATCGTCGGGTACCCGGTGGCGTACTTCATCGCGTTCCGGGTGTCCCCGAGGTGGAAGAACCCGCTGCTCATGCTCGTGTTCGTGAGCTTCCTGGTGTCGTTCATCATCCGTACCGACATGTGGGCGTTCGTGCTCGCGTCGCAGGGCCCGGTCGTCACGTTCCTGCAGGCGATCGGCCTGGCCGGCAAGGACTTCCACATCCTCGGGACCGGCGGCGCGGTGATCTTCGGCGACGCGTACAACGACCTGGCGTTCATGGTGCTGCCGATCTACGCCGCACTCGAACGCATCGACCCGCGACTCGGCGAAGCCGCCAACGACCTGTACGCCGGCAAGTTCCGGGCGTTCTGGCACACCACGCTGCCGCTGTCCCGCTCGGGCATCTTCGCCGGGGTGCTGCTCGTGTTCATCGACAGCGTCGGCGACCCGGTGAACTCGGCGCTGCTCGGCGGCACGAACACGTACACGATCGGCCAGGCGATCCAGGACGCCTACTCCGGCAACCAGCAGTACAACGTCGCGGCGGCACTGTCGACCGTGCTCATGGTGGTGCTCGGCATCATCCTGTTCATCTACGCCCGCGTCTCCGGCACCGACGACCTCGAGGACCTCGTATGACCGCCGTCGCACCGACCCGATCGTCCGCCGCACCGGCCACCGGCGGGATCGCCCGCGGCCCGAGCCGCCACGGCGTGAACCGGCGCGGGCCCTGGCTCGCGATCATCTACTGGGTCACCATCGCGATCACGCTCGTGCCGATCGTCTACATGATCGTGTACTCGTTCAACGACGCCCCGACGAACCGACTGTCCTTCGCCTGGAACGGCTTCACGACCTACTGGTACGCGAACCTGGTCAACGTCTCCGGGCTCGGGTCGGCGTTCGTCACCTCGGTCCTGGTCGCGTTCCTCGCCGCGATCGTCTCGGTCGCGATCGGGCTGCCGCTGGCCCTGGCGCTCGAGCGGTACCGGTTCCCCGGCCGCGGTGCCGTGAACGCCGTCGTCTTCGCGGACATCGCGGCGCCGTCCATCGTGGTCGGCTCGGCGTCGCTCTCCTTCTTCTTGTCGGTGGGGCTCGGCACCGGGTTCCTGACGGTGCTGATCACGCACGTGGCGTTCGACGTCGCGTACGTCGTGGTGGTGCTCCGGGCGCGGATCTCCGGCACGTCGCAGGTGCTCGAAGAGGCCGCGAGCGACCTCGGTGCGACGCCGTTCCAGGCCTTCCGGCTCGTCACCCTGCCGCTGCTCGCGCCGGGCATGCTCGCGGCGGGGCTGCTGGCGCTCGCGATGTCGATCGACGACTACGTCATCACCTCGTTCGTCGCCGGGCCAGCCGTCACCTTCCCGCTGTTCGTGTACGGGGCCGCGAAGGCCGGCATGCCGCCGCAGGTGCTGTGCTTCGGGACGCTCGTGTTCGCGGTGGGGCTGCTCGTGGCGCTGCTGAACGGTGCGCTCAACCGGCGGTTGGCGCGGACGCGGGGGTAGGCGGGCGGCGGGCCGGCGCTCGCACGGTGCGGCTTTCGCGGGCTGGTGCGGGGTCGGCGCGGTGCGCACGGTGCGGGGTGCGCGGGCTGGTGCGAGGTTGCGCGCGTGGTGCGCGCTTGTAACCGGGCACGGTGCGTGGAACCTCGCACGGGGTGGCGAGGTGCGCACGGTGCGGACGGGAGGCGCGTGGCGGGCTGGCGTCGTGCCTCCCGTCCGAACGTGTGGTGCGTCCACAGCACGGTGCGGCCGGGCGGAGCAGTGCTCGTGACGCTCGGTTGACGGGCGTGTTACGGGCACGAGTCGGGCGGTGTGCCGCGGCGCGCACCACAGCAGCCACGCGTAGGTTCCAGCCATGAGTGCAGAGCTGACGCTCGGCGCCGAGGAAGAGCTGCACCTCATCGACCTCGAGTCCGGCCGACTTTCCGCGAAGGCCCCGCGCCTTCTGCCCAAGCTGCCCGCCGACCGCTTCGGCGCGGAACTGCAGCGCACGACCATCGAGACGAACACCCCCGTGGTGCGCACCCTCGACGACCTGCGGCGGGTGATCGTCGACCTGCGCCGTGAGCTCAGCGCCGCGATCGCACCGGCCGGGGTCACCATCGCGTCGGTCGGTACGGCACCGCGGTCCGAGTACGCCGACTTCGAGCTCACCAGCGGCGGGCGCTACGGCCGGATGCAGGAGCAGTATCGGATGCTCGTCGACGAGCAGCTCATCTGCGGCCTGCAGGTGCACGTCGGTGTGAGCGACCGTGACCTGGCGGTGCAGATCGCCCAGCGGGTGGCCCCGGTGCTGCCGGTGCTGCTGGCCCTGAGCGCGTCGAGTCCGTTCTGGAACGGGCAGGACACCGGGTACTCGTCGTTCCGCAGCATCATCTGGCAGCGGTGGCCGTCGGCGGGCAGCTTCGGTCGGGTGTCGAGCGCGGCGGAGTACGACAAGGTGCTCGACGACCTGATCGCCTCGGGGGTGATCGCCGACAAGAAGATGGCGTACTTCGACGTACGGCCGTCGTCGCACGCTCCGACGCTTGAGCTCCGGGTCTGCGACGCCACTCCGATCGTCGACGACGCCGTCCTGATCGCCGGGCTGTTCCGGGCCGCGGTGCGGAAGGCCGAGATCGCCGTCGAGTCCGGCGCCGAGTGGCACCCCCGCAGCGAGCCCCTGCACCGTGCGGCGATGTGGCAAGCGGCACGCACCGGGCTGAGCGGCGAACTGCTCGGCCTCGGGCAGCACCCGGAACGCCTGCCGGCCGAGGTCGCGGTCCGGCAGCTCGTGTCACGCCTCCGGCCGCAGCTCGAGGAACTCGGCGACTGGGGAACCGTCACGGACCTGCTCGAGGACACCCTGGCCCGCGGCAACTCCACCGACCGGCAGCGCACCGCGTACGCCGAGCGCGGCGAGCTCGACGACGTCGTCGCCCTGGTGGTGGAGGACACCGCCGGCACGCCGTCCGGCCGCGACGAGGACCCGGCGGTCGCGGTCCCCGGGTACCGCGTGCGCGCCGGCGACGAAGCGGTCGGCCCCGGTGCCCGCCCCCGTCCGGCGTTCCGCGACCTGGCGACGTACTTCACCGCCTGGGACGCCGACACCACGAACGCGCACTGCGCCGCGCGCGACGCCTGGACCCGCGAGCACGAGGTCGGGTTCGTCGTGGACGGCGGCGTGCAGGCCTTCGGGTGCGACCTGGTGCCGCGGACGATCAGCGCGTACGAGTGGGCACAGCTCGAGCGCGGCCTCGGTCAGCGGGCACGGGCGATCGAGCTGTTCCTGCGCGACGTGTACGGCGAGCGGCGGATCGTGGCCGACGGGGTCATGGACGAGCACCAGTTCGTCGGCGCGAACGGCTGGGACCCCGATGCCTCGCGCCTGCCCGGTCACGCGGTGCGTGCGCCCGTGCTCGGCTTCGACCTGGTGCGGAACGAGTTCGGTGGTTGGCGGGTGCTCGAGGACAACGTGCGGTCGCCCTCCGGGGTGGCGTACGGCATCGCGCTCCGCGAGCTGATGGACGATGTCGTGCCGGACGCCCCACGGCCGGCGCTGTTGCGCGATCCACACGGCGTGATCGACCGGCTGCGCGAGACCCTGCGCACGAACGCGACCGCGGTGACCGGCAACCCGGACCCGGTGCTCGCACTCGTCAGCGACGGCCCCGCCGCCGGCGCGTGGTTCGAGCACCGCAGGCTGGCCGACGGAGCCGGGCTGCGCCTCCTGGCCGGGTCGGACCTGGACGTCCGTGACGGACGCGTGGTCGACGCGACCACCGGTGACGTGCTCGACGGGCTGTACCTGCGGATCGACCGCGACGTGCGCGCCCTGACCGCGGACCACACGCCGGAGCTGGGCGCCCGCATCCTCGACGTCGCCGAGGCCGGACACGTCCACCTGTCCAACGCCCCCGGCAACGCGCTGGTCGACGACAAGGCGATGTACGTCACCGTGCCGGACCTGATCTGGTACTACCTGGACGAGAAGCCGCTGCTCGAGTCGGTGCCGACGTACCGCACGAGCATCGAGGGCGAGCGGCTGTCGGTGCTCGACCGCGTCGGCGAACTCGTGACGAAGCCGGTCGACGGTGAGGGCGGACGAGGGGTCCTGATCGGGCCGAGCGCGAGCGCCCCCGAGGTCGCCGAACGACGGCGCGAGATCGCCGCGGACCCGACGGGTTGGGTCGGCCAAGAGGTCGTGCAGCTGTCGTCGCACCCGACCATCGGACCGGCGGGCCTCGACCCCCGGCACGTCGACCTGCGCGCGTTCGTCTACCTGACCGGCACCGGAGCGGGCGACGCGCACCTGGCCGACGTCGCGCTGACCCGGGTCGCGCCCGAGGGCAGCATGGTCGTGAACTCGTCGCGCGGCGGCGGGGCCAAGGACACGTGGATCGTGGGATCCGCCGCGACGGCGACCGAGGGAGACAGCTGATGTGTGGACTCGCTGGCGAGATCCGGTTCGACGGCACCGCCCCGGACGTCGGAGCAGTGGCACGGATGACCGGGTGCATGGTGCACCGCGGCCCCGACGGCGACGGACTGTGGGCACGCGGGCCGGTCGCGCTCGGCCACCGGCGACTGTCGATCGTCGACCTGTCCACCGCCGGTGCGCAGCCGATGGTGCTGCCCCGGGCCGGACTGACGATCGCCTACAACGGCATGGTCTACAACTACGAGCAGCTGCGTGACGAGCTGCGCGGCAAGGGCCACGAGTTCTTCTCGACGTCGGACACCGAGGTCATCGCCGTCGCCTACGCCGAGTGGGGCACGGCCTTCGTCGAGCACCTGATCGGCATGTTCGCCATCGCGATCTGGGAGCACGCCAGCGGCCGGCTGGTCCTGGCGCGGGACCGGCTCGGCATCAAGCCGTTGTACGTCGCGCAGGTCCGCGGCGGGCTGCGGTTCGCGAGCTCCCTGCCGGCGATCCTGGCGGGCGACGGCGGCGCGGGCAGCTCCGGCAGCGGCATCGACACGTCCATCGACCCCGTCGCCTTCGCCTCGTACATGAGCTTCCACTCGATCGTGCCGGCACCCCGCACGATCCTGTCCGGCGTCGGCAAGCTGCCGCCCGCCACCGTCCGGGTGATCGAGCGCGACGGCACCGAGCGCGACACCGTCTACTGGGAGCCGCGGTTCGAACGCGACCCCGCCAGGGCCGACTGGACCGACCACGACTGGGAGCAGGCGTTCATCGGCTCCCTCCGCACGGCGGTCGAGCGCCGCATGGTGGCCGACGTCCCCGTCGGCGTGCTGCTGTCCGGCGGCATCGACTCGTCCCTGGTCGTCGGGCTGCTCGCCGAGGCCGGCCAGCAGGACCTCGCCACGTTCAGCATCGGCTTCGAGGCGGCGGGCGGTGAGTCCGGCGACGAGTTCGAGTACTCGGACCAGGTCGCGAAGCACTTCGGCACCGACCACCACCGCATCCACATCCCCTCGACACGGCTGCTCGACGGCATCGACGGTGCGGTCGCCGCGATGAGCGAGCCGATGGTCAGCCACGACTGCGTCGCGTTCTACCTGCTGTCGCAGGAGGTCTCGCAGCATGTCAAGGTCGTGCAGTCCGGCCAGGGCGCCGACGAGGTGCTCGCCGGCTACGACTGGTACCCGCCGCTCGCCGACGTCCCCCGCGACCAGGCAGCCGAGGCCTACCGCTCCGTGTTCATGGACCGCCGGTGGCCGGCGCTGCAGGGGCTGCTCGGGGAGCGCTGGAAGAGCGCCGACGACACCCCGTCGGCGTTCGTGGACGCTTCGTTCGCGGTTCCGGGCGCCGAGACGAGTGTCGACGCCGCGCTCCGCAGCGACACGATGACGATGCTCGTCGACGACCCGGTGAAGCGCGTCGACAACATGACGATGGCGTGGGGCCTCGAGGCCCGCGTGCCGTTCCTGGACCACGAGTTCGTCGAGCTCGCCGGTGCGATCCCGCCCGCGCTCAAGCTGTCGGACGGCGGCAAGGGCGTCATGAAGCGGGCATCGCGCGGCATCGTCCCCGACAGCGTCATCGACCGCAGCAAGGGGTCGTTCCCGGTGCCCGCGATCCGGCAGCTCGAGGGCCCGTACCTGGAGCGGGTCCGCGCGGCACTGCACGCGCCGGAGGCGCGGGAACGTGGTCTGTTCGACCCGGGTACGGTCGAGCGGATGCTCCAGGACCCGAACAGCACGCGGACCGAGATCGGCGCGAACGCGCTCTGGCAGCTCGGCCTGATCGAGATGTGGCTGCAGCAGCAGGGGGTGCGGTGAACGTGGGTTCCATCCGGCCTGGAGGCGCGGTGAGCGTCGCGTCGTCGGCCGACGTCCGCCCCACGGTCGCCGCCAGGGCCGCGGCCGACCTGGGTGCGCGGCTCGCCGCCGCCTGGGGGTCGTGGGGCCCGACCATGACCCGGAACGCCCGGCGTGTGGCGTTCGTGTCCGATCGGCACGGCACCCCCGAGGTGTTCGTGCAGGACGTCGTCGTCGACGGCGAACTGCCCGAACCGGTGCGGATCGCGCTGTCCGACGACCCCGTGATCCGGGTGTCGTGGTCGTCCGACGGGGAGTGGCTCGCCGTGGCGATCGCGACCGACGGCGGTGTGAAGCAGCAGGTCTGGGTGGTCCGGCCGGACGGCACCGACGCCGCGCAGATCGCCGGTTCGCGCTACCAACACGCCGAACTCGGCCCGTGGAGCCGCAGTGGGCACCGGGTCGTCATCACGCTGCCCTCGACCGAGGCCGAGCAGCCGGCCCGCTCGTACCTGGTCGACCCGGTGTCCGGCGACCGCGACGACCTGGCCGTCGGCGAACTCATCCACATCCTCGACCTGTCCGTCGAGGAACGCCTCGTCGTGCTGAGCGACGGGCAGCGTGGGCAGGAGTTCGTCGTCGTGGTCGACCGGCTGACCGACGAGAGCCACGCCCTGTTCGCCGACGACCCCGACGGCTCCGCCGAGATCGCGTTCCTGCGGCCCTCGCCCGCGAGCGAGACCAGCCCCCTCGTCGCCTACGTCGCGACCGAGGCCGGACTGCCCCGCCGCGGACTCGTCGCCCAGCCCGTCGGACCACACGGCTGGCGCGGCACACCCCGACGGATCATCGAGCGCGCCGACGCGGAACTCGAGTACCTCGACGCCGACGACGCCGGCCGCACGCTGCTGCTCGTCTGGAACGTCGACGGGCGCAGCGAACTCGACCTGCTCAACACCCACGACGCCTCGCGCACCCCCGTGCCCGACCTGCCGGGGTACGTCGTCACCGACCCGGTGCTCAGCCGTGACGGCCGGAGCGTGCTGCTCGCCGTCGAGGGACCGACCCGACCGCGAGAACTCTGGCGCCTCGACACGAACGCGCTCACCTGGAACCGGGTCACCGACGTCCCCGCGCTGCCGGACGTGCAGCTGGTCGAGCCGACCCTCGAGCGGTTCGCCGCCCGTGACGGACTCGAGCTGACCGGGTGGCTGTACCGGGCGGTGGAGCCGGTCGCGTCGTCGGCGGATGGCGATGGCGTGACGCAGGACGTTCCTCCCGGCCCGCGCGCAGCGCTCGTCCACCTGCACGGCGGACCGGAGTCGCAGGAGCGACCCACGTTCTCGCCGCAGCACCAGGCGCTCGCCGCAGCGGGCGTGACCGTCCTCGCCCCGAACATCCGCGGATCGTCCGGGTACGGACACGAGTTCGTGCACGCCGACGACCTGGCCCTGCGCTGGAACGCGCTCGCCGACGTCGTGGACTGCGCACGGTTCCTGGTGTCGAACGGGTACGCCGACCGATCGCGGGTGGCCGTCGAGGGCCGCTCGTACGGCGGGTACGCGACCCTCGCGTCGTTGGCGTTCACGCCCGACGTGTTCGCGGCCGGGGTCGCGGTGTGCGGGATGAGCGACTTCGCGACGTTCTACCGGGACACCGAACCGTGGATCGCCTCGGCGGCCGCGACGAAGTACGGGCACCCCGTCGACGACGAAGCGCTGCTCGCGGCCCTGTCGCCGATGCGGGCGATCGACGACGTCACGGCGCCGCTGCTCGTCGTGCACGGCGAGCTCGACACGAACGTGCCGATCGGCGAGGCGCACCAGGTGGTCGCGGCGCTTCGGGAGCGGTCGCACGACGTCGAGTACCTGGAGCTCGCGGGTGAGGGGCACGAGTACCGGCGGGCGTCGTCGCGGGCGCTGCTGGTGCGGCGGATGGTGGAGTTCGTGGCGGCGCGCTTGGCGTGAGGCGGGGCGGGGCGCTGGTGCTGGTTGCTCGCGCTGGTGCTCCCGCGGTTCTCGGTCTGGTGCGAGGTTCCGTACTCCGTGCGGTGCACGTGCCCTCGCACCGGGCACGGAACCTCGCACGGGCCGCGGGCACCCTCGCACCGTGCGAGGCGCGGCACGGCGTCACGGGATGCAACGATGCGGTGGCGGCGCTCGGTGCGGGCGGACAATGGTGGGATGACGACGACTGCGCCGACCTCGACCGCGCTGCCCCGACCCGGAGAGGTCCTCGTGGCCTCGGCAGCGGACGTCGAGCTGGTCGTGCAACGCGCCACGAACCACTACGCCCCCGGGGTCGTCGCGGACACCGCCGGGTGGGCCGACGGCGACCGTCGGCGGATCGAGGACCTCGGGTTCCGGGGCGGCGATGCCCGCGGCGAAGCGCTCCGGACGCTCGACCTGACCATCGCCGACGACGGCACCCCGACGCGGATGCTCGACGCGCCCGCGATGGCCGCGCTGAACAGCCACCACGCCCGGTTCGCCGAGCGCCGTGGCGAGGTCGTGCGGTACCAGACCGACGTGTCGGTGTGGACGGGCATCCCCGCGCAGCCCACGCCGCAGGACTGGGACGACGTCCGGGCGCTGCTCGGGTCGGGCGGGATGCTCGGCGTCGGTGCCGCTGCCGTCCTGCCGTCGGGGTGGGAGCTCGTCGAGGGCGCCGGCGGCGTGCAGCTCACCGGTGAGGCGATCGAGGGTGCGCCGGACCCCGAGGCCGTCGTGCTGACGCCGGACGACGTGCCGGAGATGACCGCCCTGGTGGAGCGGACGAAGCCGGGGCCGTTCCTGCCGCGCACCATCGAGCTCGGCACGTACCTCGGCATCCGACGGAACGGACAGCTCGTCGCGATGGCGGGGGAGCGCCTGCACCCGCCGGGGTGGACCGAGATCAGCGCGGTGTGCACGGACGAGGGGTACCGGGGGCAGGGGTTCGGGCGGCGGTTGGTGCTCGCCGTCGCGCACGGGATCCGGGAGCGTGGTGAGACACCGCTCATGCACGCGGCTGCCGGGAACACCGGGGCGATCGGGTTGTACCAGCACCTGGGGTTCCGGCTGCGGGATCGCGGGGCGCCGCGGTTTGTGCGGGTGCCGTGAGCTGGGCTCGTTCCTGACCGTCAGAAGGCCGCGAGGGCGCGCCGGAGCATGTCGTGGCCCTGCGCCTCGAAGCCCTCGTCGCCGACGGCGTAGGCCCAAGTCGCAGTGCCGACGGCCTCGCGGAGTTGCAGCCAGCGCCAGGCCCCAGGCTTGCGCGGATCGTCGCCGTAACCGTCGAAGAACGCTGCTTCGAGGGTCGGATCGTGCTGCCAGTGGAGCACCGCGAGTCGGGTGAGGTCGAAGGACGCGGGGCGCCAGCCGAAGCGGCCGAAGTCGATGACGCGGAGCCGTCCGTCGTCCACGATCCAGTTGCGCGGGTGGAAGTCGCCGTGGGTCGGGACCAGGGGCTCGCCTGGGTGGTCGGTCGGGAGTGCGCGCAGTGCCGCGCGGGTCCGGGCGACGACGTCGGGCGAGATCCGGTGCGGGGCATCGAGCGCGCGGAGGGCCTTCGCCTGTTCGTGCAGCAGGAACGACGGGTCGTGCCGGGTGCCCTGGTCGTGCAGACGCCGGAGGAGTGCGCCGGCCTGCCGGTGAACCTCGGGGGCGTGCTCGTCCGCGGTGCCGAGCGCGAGGTGACCCGGGACGCGTTCGAGGACGAGGACCCGGTGCTGTTCGTCCGCGGACACGAGCGCGCCGGTGTCCCCGGCGGCGCGCAGCGTGTCGGTGACGGTCCGGTGCGCCTCGAGTTCCCGCGGGAAGTGGGTGTTGTCCGGGCCCGAGGCCTTCACGGTCCAGGCGTGGTCGCCGGCGACGACGTGCAGGACCCTCGTGTCGAGCAGGCCCCACGAGTCGTCCGCCACCAAGACCGCGTCGGGGAGCGTGCGGAGCACGAACGCGATCTGGTGGTCGTCGAGTCCGGTGTCGCCCCACTGCATGGCGGCACGCTACCCGGTCCAGTCTGCGCACCGCGGCCGTTCTGGGGGCTTGTCGGCCCTCCTGGGCCCCCGGACACTGATGCAGCCGTCCGCCACCGTGGTTCGGGTGCGGTGTGATCAAGGAGGGCGCATTGCGCACGTCATCGAAGGCCGCAGCCGCGGTCGTACTCGGGTTCGTCCTGACGGCGGCGTTCGCCGCGCCGAGCATCGCGGGAGCGCCCAGATGCCACGGCGACAGCATCTCGGTTCACGATCTCGCCTCCGGATGCCACGTCGACTCCGGCGTGATCGCGCTCGACGACGGCCGGACCTTTGCGGTGCCCGCAGCCGGCGTCACGCTCACCGCTGCCCCGGTCGCCGAAGGAGACACCGACCCCGGTGACGTCGTGATCGCGAACCGTGGTGCGGCGGGCATCGCCGTGCAGGTCGACGTGGTCTGGGGCGGATCGCCCGCCGCCGTCCGGCAGGAGCGCGCAGCCCAGCAGCGGCGGACCCTCGGACCGACGATCCGCGGGACCGTCTCGCACGGCGGCACGACGACGTCCGCGAGCTGCGGGAGCAAGGCCTACACGCTGACCGGCGCGCACTGGGAGTCGCCCATCCGGTGGCGGTACAACCCGAGCGGGGCGAAGGTGTCGAAGGTCGCGGCGTTCCAGCGCGGCGCCGAAGCGTGGACCGGCACGATCACGGCGTGCGGTCAGACCGTCCAGTCGGCGGCGGCGCAGGAGTACCTCGGCACCACGAAGCAGCAGCCCTCTGTCACCGCTGACGGGGGCTGCGGCACCTCGAACAGCACGAGTGTCGTCGGGTGGGGGACGCTGCCGTCGAAGACCCTCGCTGTGACGTGCATCTGGTCCTTCACGGACGGGGTCGCGTTCGAGACCGACCAGCGGTACTCGACGAGCCACCGGTGGGGATCGACCACCACCTGCTCGGGCAACCGGTTCGACCTGCGCGGCATCGCGACGCACGAGTGGGGGCACTCGTACGGGCTCGGGCACACGGCGCAGCAGTCCGGGCTCGTGATGAAGCCGTCGTCCACGGTGTGCGACACAGCACAGCGGACGCTCGGGCTCGGGGACGTGCGGGGGATCGCGGCGCTGTACTGAGCGGTGCTGGTCCACCCCGCCTACATCGGTGCGACGCTCGTCGTTTCGACCCCCACATGTGGGGGTGCGGTGGTGAGTGATGCTCCGTAACGTGCTGTGGAGTTGCACAGCACAGCCATGGGGGCTGTGCGTTGGTGCGACGTGCTGAGGGGTTCTTTTCGCGTGTTCGCTGCGTCGTTGTCGGGTCGTGTCCGTGGAGTGGTCCTGGCGGTGGTGACATTGGTCGCTCTGCTGGGTTCGTTGCTGGTGGTGGTGTCGCAGCCGACACCGGCGCAGGCGGCGGTGACGGGGTCGGGCGGTCAGTACGTGCCGATGCCCTCCAACGCTCGTGTGCTGAGTGGTGCGACCGAGAAGGGCGTGTTCCGCACCGTCAAGGTTGCCGGGGTGGCTGGGTTGCCGTCGTCGGGGATCGGCGCGGTGACGATGATGGTCACGATCGCCGATCCGTCCGGGTCGGGGCAGTTGCAGGCACGCGCCGACGCTTCCGATGCGACGACGCTGCTGATGATCTACAACTCCGGGGTCGGTGGGAACACGTCGAACACGGGTCTGCTCGCGGTCGCGGATGACGGCACGATCCAGGTGCGGACCGAGACGGCGCAGTCGAGGGTCATCATCGACATCACCGGCTACTACACGTCGACGAAGAACGGCGTCTCGGCCGGCGGGTTCGTCGCGATGTCACCGTCCCGGGTGCTGGATTCCCGTGGCGGCATCGGTGCCGCGCAGGGGCAGATTCCTGCTGGGTCGCAGCGCACCATCCAGGCGACCGGCTCGAACGGCATTCCGGCTGGCGCTGCGGCGGTTGCGGTGAACATCATCGTGATCAACCGTGAGGCGAAGGCCGGCTGGGTCCGCCCCACGCCGACCGGCGAGACTCGCAGCACAGGCGTGTTGAACTACAACTCGAACGAGGGTCAGACGACGGCGATGAACGCGCAGGTCGCGTTGAACGCCGATGGGAAGTTCAGCATCGACACCGCCGAGGGTGGCGGGAAGATCGACCTCGTCGTTGACATCCAGGGCTACTTCCTGAAGTCGAACCCCGGTGGTGGCTTCACCCCGCTGCAGGGCCGCCTCATCGACACCCGTAACAGCTCCAGCATCGCCTCGGGTGCGTCGTTCACGCTGCAGGTCGGCGGTGTCCAGGGTGCCCCGACCGTCGAGGGCGGCCTGTCGGCGGTGGCGGTGACGTTCACCGCTGTGAACGACAGCGGTGCCGACTCGTACGCGAAGATGTGGGCCGATGGTGCGGCTGAGCCGGAGTCGTCGGCGATCAGCTCCGACGCGACGTCGAAGGTCACCAACACGGTCGTCGCGCCGGTGGGTGCGAACGGCAAGATCCGGATCAAGAACATGGGCACGGCGTCGATGAACTACCTCATCGACCTGCAGGGTGCGTACAACTCGCTCCCCGGCGGCCCTGGCAACACGAACCGGACGGGTCAGCGGACGTCGGCGACGACGCTGCCGTTCCCGATCACGGACCAGACCAATGCCTCCGTCGACGTCGGCACCGGCAATCTGCTGGTGACCACGACGGCGATGAGCCTGCCGGGTGTGACGCAGAACACCACGATCGGTGCCGCGTACAACTCGCGCAGCACGACCATTGGTGACGCCAACACGATGGATGCGAACCGGTGGCAGTACGCCCTCGCCGGAGCCGGTGACCTGACTGCGAATGCCGACGGTGTCATCTACACGGACGCTGTCGGTACGGCGTGGCAGTTCCGTCCGTCGGGGGCGCAGGGTGCGTTCATCAGCCCGGCCGGTCTGCAGCAGACCCTGACCCGCATCGACAACAGCACGACGCACGAGTACACGCTGAAGGGGTGGACGTCGAACTCGACGACGCACTTCAACCTCGCCGGCCAGCCCACCTCGATCGTGGACCGGAACAAGAACCAGATCAGCTTCAACTCCGACGAGCCCGGCTTCACTCTGAAGTCCATCGTCTCCACCGCTGGTGTGACGGGGGCGCGGACAGCGAACTCGTCCTACGCGAACGGCGTGCAGACGTTCTCCCAGACCTCAGGCTCGAGCACACGGAGCGTGTCGTGGACGAAGAACAGCACCGGTGACATCACCACGTACAAGGACGCGCTCGGCAAGAAGACGACGTTCGGGTACACCAGCGGTGACCTCACCTCGATCACGGCGCCCGAGGGTGGCGTGACGGCGTTCACTTACGACTCGTCTGACCGGATCACCAAGGTCGAGCAGCGCAACACCACCGCGGGCTCCCCGGGGACCGCTGTGACGCGGTTCTTCTTCAAGGACGACACCACGACATTGGTTGCCGACCCGCGGTCCGATCAGTCGGTCGCTGTGGCGGACACCAAGTACACCAACTACACCCTCGACGGGAACGACCTCGTCACGAACGTCGTCGACGCCGCGAAGCGGGAACAGTCCCGCTCCTACAAGTCCACGAACAACGGCGTCGAGAACTCGAGTGTCGGCGCGGGCGCAAGCGCATCGACGTCGAAGAACACCTACGGGGCGAACAACGAGCAGTCTCTGACGCAGTCGGAGTCCGGCGCGGGTACGAAGAACTCGGCGACGTACGGTTCCGGATCGGCCGCGTACCTGCCGTCGAAGGTCACGGACAGTTCGGGCAACGACACGTCGTACGGCTACGACGGCCCGGGTAACCAGACCTCGACCGCCACGGGCGGCGCCGGTCCGGAGGCGGCAAAGGCAGAGCTCGAGTACAACAAGAAGGGCACTGACCCGTACGCGTGGGGTGCGGTGAAGTCCGCGACTGCTCCCGGCGACAGCGACCGTGACCGGAAGACGACCTATTCGTACGACACCCACGACCAGCTGCTGGCGATCACGGCGCCGGCGAACACGGTCGGGGAGCAGAAGTACTCCTACGACGACTTCGGCCGGGTGAAGAACCACACCGACGGTGACGGCGGTGTCACGACGTACACGTACGACAACGACGACCGGCTGCTGACGACCGCATTCGATGACGGCACCGCAACGGTGACGAACACCTACGACGGCAACGGCAACCAGGTGTCCGAGCAGTCCGCGACCGGCACCATCACCAACACCTACGACCAGCGGAACCGGCTCACCTCGACGGTGAACACCGCCGGCGGCGGCACCGTGTCCTACGGTTACGACCTCGCCGGCAACACGGCCAAGGTCACCGACGACCACGGCACCGTCACGCACGACTACGACGTCGCCAACGTCCTGACCCGCACCACCTACCCGACCGCGAACGGCGGCACGGCGAAGCAGGTCTACAAGAACGACGACCACGGCCGCCGCACCGACGCCTGGCTCGGCGCCGTCGAGAACACGGACCCGACAAAGGACCCGACGTCGTGGCAGGCGCACCAGACGATCACCTACGGGGTGTCCGACCACGTCACCGGTGTTCGGGCCGTGAACGCTGACAACCCGTCCAAACCCGTCGTGAGCCTGACGTACTGCTACATCACCGGGATCGACGCCGGGGGTGACTGCTCGGCGACGAACAGCGCGAACGCCACGGACAAGATCCAGTGGGTGAAGGACAACATCACCCAGCAGACGACCACGTACACGTATGACTCGAACAGCCGCCTCACCAAGGCCACGCAGGCCGGCGGTGCGACAAACATCACGTGGGCGTACACGTACGACGCCGCCGGGAACCGGCTCACCGCCAAGCGCGGCGGAGACGTCACCAGCTCGCAGACGCTGACCTACAACACCGTCGGGCAGATCACGACCGATGGTTACGCGTACGACGGTGTCGGCAACATGGTGAAGGCGCCCGGTCAGACGTTCACGTACAACGGTGCGCAACAGATGACGTCCTCCACGAAGGACGGCGTCGCCACCCGCTACGAGTACGCCGGTGGAGACATGAACAAGCTGCTCTCGCAGGCCACCGACGGAGGAGCCGAGTACGACTACACGTATGGCACTTCCGACTCCAACGGTGTCCCTGTGATCGCCAGTCGCACCATCGCCGGCTCCGGAACCGCGTCGGTGATCTCCGACCCGGGCGCGGGACAGCCGCTGGACCTGCAGACCACCGACGGCACCACGAGCATGTGGGTCATCGACGGCACTGGCAGCCCGGCCGCCGCTATCGCCGACACCGGCAAGACCGCTTACACCGTCTCCTACGACCCGTACGGCGTCGAAACCGTGAAGGTTGGCGGCGACAGTGCGCAGTGGCAGCAGAACCCCTACGGGTTCAAGAGCGGGCTCCGCTCGAGCAGCAACGACAACGGGCTCACCAAGTTCGGGTACCGCTGGCAATCGAGCGTCACCGGCGCGTGGATCGAACGCGACACCCTCGACGCACCCCTCAGTCCAACGAACGCAAATCGCTACGCGTATGCTGGTAATGATCCACTCAACAGCATGGACCCGACGGGACAGCTTTCGTCCTTTGGAACCTACGCGACGCAGTGCGCAACCGGCGCTTTGACCAGCGTGGGTATCGGATTGGGAATTGGTACGTCCTACACTCCTATGGGTCTAGCTGCGGAGGCAGTCGGTGGCTGTGCTTTTGGTGTCGGAGCGCAGCTTGCAACTGACCTGGTGCCGGAGGATCAAAAAGCAGGCGTAGGTAGAGGAACCGGCTACCTTTCATTCCTGTTGGCCATCGGGCAAATTGGAAAGGCCTTGTAAGTGGGTAACGTTCCTGGAATAATTCTTGCAGTAGTTCTTATGGTCGGCGCGGGGGCTCTTCTTACTGGTCGATGGGTGCGTGCCCTTGGTGCGCGCGATCGAAATGAGCCGCGGCAGCCGCTAACCAGAGGTGCTTGGGTCGTGGTAGCAGTCGTGATTGCGTTCTTCCTGCTGACTGTGATTTTGAACTTCACAGGCGTGTGGTGAGGCCGTTGACGACTGCTTAAATCAGACGACAGAAGACGAGTCGTTTCCGTCTAATTCGAACATTTAGCTACCGTTAACAACGGGGAGTGGTGGCTCGAACCGCCGCTCCCCGCTGTTGCTCCTACTTGAGTGGTGAGGGCGCCAGAGGGATTGTTGGGTTCGGCTGATCGCAGCCAACCGCACTGTCAATCGGAGTACCACAGCTCCATGCCGCCGCCTTCCACCGGCCTCCTGCGCTTTGTCCACGGACGGACAGCCGATCGGTCGCCGAACGGGTGAGGCGCTGCCATTGCTGTGACTGCGTCGCCGGATGCACGACGATGTTGCGAAACGACGAGCGGAGGGAGCCGTTCCGCGCTGGTGAATCCGCAGGCCTCCGCAGTCTGCACACGTTCGGATTCCGCGGCAGGGCCGTCTCGTTCGCGGTAGCGAGCCGAGTGGTTACCGACGATGACCAGGTCGCCGTGATCGCGTCGGGAGCGGACCGAATGGTGCTCGATTTCACGTCCGATAGCCGGTCGTTCACCGCTGCGCGACAGCCGTCCTCCAAGATGGCCCCCTCGCCGTCTGCTATCCGACGAGAAGTATTGCCGAAGGTCTGTCCCGTAAAAGTGCCCAGTGAAGGGGCGCGAAACGCTACACGGCGGCCACGTCGCTGGCAGCCCTGAGTCCCTGCAAGGTGGCAAGCGACATTCCCAACATATCGCTTTTCTGGTGAAAGTGAGCCGCTCACGCGCTGCGATTGACATAAGAGCGCCATATCGGTGCGCCTGTGGAGGGGCGAGCGAGCAAGCCCGCGGGCGGCACGAGCGCAAGGCCCGAGGCGACGTCGAAGAAGGCGACAGCTCGTGATGGTGCAGCCCGGCCCGGGGCCCTCCCAACGAGCCCGAGTCGTGGATTCTCTAGGATCGACCCATGTCCACGACCATGCCCGGCTTCGGGACGGAGCGCATCGCACAGCTCGGCCTGCGCGACCGCGTCTACGACCGGGTGCTCGAGGTCCTGATGGGCCACGACGCCGAACCGGGCATGCGGCTTTCGATCGACGGCCTCGCCCGCACCCTCGGCGTCTCCCCGACCCCGGTGCGCGAAGCCCTGGTGCAACTCGAACGCACCGGCCTCGTCACCCGACAGGCCAACAAGGGCTACCGGGTCTCCCCACCCCTGGCCGGCGACCAGCTCGAGGCCCTGTTCGACGCCCGGCTCATCGTGGAGAGCGGCGCCGTCGAGCTCGCCGCCCGCGGTGACGTCGACGCCCTGCGGGTGCGGCTCGGTACGGCGCTCGACGAGCAGGCTGCGATCGCAGACGAGGTCGCGGCGGTCGGTGCTGCGCAGGCACCGGAAGAACTCATGGCCCGGTTCTTCCGCAGCGACTGGCAGTTCCACCAGCTGATCTTCGATGCCACGCGGAACCCGTTCCTCGAGGAGATGTCCGAGATCATCACGACCCGCGTGCACCGGATGCGGCAGATCGTCGAGGGTGGCGGGGACGACACCGACCGCGCCGTGCACGAGCACCGAGCGGTGATCGATGCCCTCGCGGTCGGGCCGGCCGAAGCGGTCGCGGCGATGCGGCACCACATCGACGCCGTCCGGCTCCGGTCGCGCGAGGACGCTTCGCACACGAGCTGATCCCGCAGGGGTTGCGCTCTGTCGAGGTGCGAGTATCTTTCCTATAGGAAAGAGGTTCATCGATGAGCCTCGACATGCGAAGGAGCATTCCGTGAGCACACCGCAGGACTGGGTCGACCAGGATTGGGACCCCACCACCTGGACGTCGAAGACCTGGCCGATCGCCGCCTGTCTGCACGGATTCGCCCAGGTGACGCGCGACGGCACCGCGTTCCACGATGCTCCGGCCGAGGTCTGGGACGACGTGTTCGCACAGATCGCAGCCGCCGGGTTCTCGCTCGCCGAGCTCGCCGACAGCCACATCCGCCCCGCAGACCTCGAAGCCTCCCGCCGCGACGAGCTGTTCGCCGTTGCGAAGGCGCACGGCATCGGGATCCCGTCCGTGCACTTGCAGCGCAAGAGCGTCATCCAGCCCGGGCACGAGGAGGACAACCTCGCCTACGCCCACCGCACCATCGACGCGGCGGCCGAGTGGGGCATGCAGGTGTTCTCGACCGGCCTGCACCAGCCGTTCACCGAGGCCCAGAAGCGCGCGCTGTGGTTCTGGACCGCGCAGGGCCCGAAGGACCCGGACGACCCCGAGGTCTGGGCCGCCGCGGTCAAGCGACTGCGTGAGCTCGGCGAGCACGCTGCGAGCGTCGGGCTGCCGATGGCCCTGGAGCTGTACGAAAACACGTACCTCGGCAGCGCCGACAGCGCCGTGCGCCTGGTCGAGGACATCGGGCTCGACAACGTCGGGCTGAATGCGGACGTCGCGAACCTGATCCGCCTGCACCGGCCGATCGAGGACTGGCGGGAGCTCTTCGCGAAGACCATGCCGCACACGAACTACCTGCACGTGAAGAACTACACGCGTGACGAGGCCGGCGACGGCAGCTGGGCGACGAGCGCGCCGAGCACCATGGAGACGGGCCTCATCAACTACCGCCAGGTCCTGCGCGACGCGGTCGCCGACGGGTTCCGCGGGATCGTCATGACCGAGCAGTACGGCGGGGACAGCCTCGGTGTCTGCGCCACCAACCAGCAGTACATCCGATCCGTCCTCGCGACGACGAAGCTCGACGCGACGGCGACCCCGACTGCAGCAACCAGCACCGAAGGAGCAATCCGATGAGCACCCTCGACATCGCCGTCGTCGGGTCCGGCTACATGGGCGGCGGGATCGCCCAGGTCCTCGCCCTCGCCGGCCACACCGTCCGGATCGCCGACGTCTCGGCCGAGATCGCCGCGTCCAACCGCGCCCGGCTCATCGCGGAGACCGAGCAGTTCGTCGCGGACGGCCTGTTCCCCGCGGACGCCGTGGCGCGCGTCGACGCCCACCTCAGCGCAGCCGCCTCCATCGAGGAAGCGGTCGCGGAGGCCGACTTCATCGAGGAGGCCGTCCCCGAGAAGATCGAGATCAAGCACGCGACCCTCCGCCGCATCAGCGAAGCCGCCCGCCCCGACGCGATCATCGGCTCGAACACCTCGACGATCCTGATCGAGTCGCTCGCCGAGGCCGTTGTCGGTCCGGAGCGGTTCCTCGGCGTGCACTTCTCGAACCCGGCACCGTTCATCCCCGGCGTCGAGCTCATCCCGCACCCGACCACGAACGAGCACGCGATCGCGGTCGGCGAGACCGTCGTCGCCGCGACCGGCAAGCAGTCGGCGCGGGTGAAGGACTCGACCGGGTTCGTCCTGAACCGCCTGCAGTACGCGCTGTTCGAGGAAGCGACGAAGATCGCCGACGAGGGCATCGCCACCCCCGACGACATCGACACCATCGTGCGGACCACGTTCGGGTTCCGCCTGCCGTTCTTCGGCCCGTTCGCGATCGCCGACATGGCCGGGCTCGACGTCTACGCGTTCTGCTTCGAGTCGCTGCAGACCCGCTGGCCCGAGCGCTTCGCCACCCCGCCGTCGCTGCAGCAGCACGTCGACGCGGGCGAGCTCGGCACGAAGTCCGGCGCCGGGTACCTCGAGGTGCCGGCCGACCGGACGCCGGAGCTCGTCGCCTACCGCAACAAGGCCTACGTCGCGATGCAGAAGCTGCTCGACGACCTCGGCCCGGCGCCGATCCACTGAGCGGCACGACGATGCGCAACGAACAGCAAACCGCCGTCCTGACCGGAGCGGCGTCACCGCGCGGCATCGGTCGCGCCACCGCCCACCACCTGGCCGAGGCCGGCTGGGACATCGGCATCATCGACCTCGACCAGACCGCCAGCGAACAGGTCGCCACCGAGATCCGTGAGCAGCACGGCGTCCGTGCGGTCGGCGTCGGCGCGAACGTCGCCGACGAGACCGCGGTCCGGGCAGCGTTCGACACGATCGAGGCGGAACTCGACCCCGTCGTCGCCCTCGTCAACCTGGCCGGCGTCTCGTCCGCGCACGCCTACCTCGACCTGCCCGAGGGGGAGTGGCACCGCGTGCTGTCGATCAACCTCGACGGCGTGCACTTCGCCAGCCTGCGGGCAGCGGAGTCGATGGTGCAGCACGGCTACGGCCGCATCGTGAACCTGTCGTCGGTTTCCGCCCAGCGCGGCGGCGGCACCTTCAGCAAGACCCCGTACACGGTGGCGAAGGCCGGCGTGATCGGCCTGACCCGTGGCCTGGCGCGCGAGCTCGGCCCGCGCGGCGTCACGGTCAACGCGATCGCCCCCGGTCCGATCGACACCGACATCATGGGCGGCACCCTGACCGAGGAACGGAAGGCCGAGATGGCCGCCGACGGCGTGCTGCCGCGTATCGGCACCCCGCGGGACATCGCTGCGGCCATCGCGTACCTGATCAGCGAGGACGCCGGGTTCGTCACGGGCCAGACGCTCAACGTCGACGGCGGCCTGTACATGCACTAGGGCCAGCCGCCCACGGAACGCGCGCCGACCACGCGACGCGATCCGTGCCTCCCGTCCGGACGACCGAACCGACCGCCGGACGCCAGAACGACCGCACCGTGCTCGCAAAGGAGCGAACCCGTGTCCCTTCCCCCTGCCCCCGCGCTCGGGTCGACGAACGACCCCGGCCTGCAGTCCGCCATCCGCAAGGCGACGACGCACCTGATGCCGATGCTCGTCATCCTGTACTTCGTCGCGTTCCTCGACCGCACCAACGTCGGCTTCGCCGAAGAAGCACTGAGCGTCGACCGCGGCATCTCGGACGCGGCTTTCGCCCTCGGCGCCGGCATCTTCTTCATCGGCTACGCGATCTTCGAGATCCCGTCGAACCTGCTGCTCAAGCGCTTCGGCGCCCGGTTCTGGCTCGCCCGCATCGCGGTCACGTGGGGCATCGTCGCCGCGCTGTTCGCCTTCACGACGAACGACACGATGTTCATCGTCCTGCGCTTCATCCTCGGTGTGACCGAGGCGGGGCTGTTCCCGGGTGTGATCATGTACCTGTCGGAGTGGTTCCCGAACAAGGTGCGTGTGCGGATGTTCGCAATCTTCTACCTGGCGCAGCCGTTCTCGCAGATGATCGGCGCCCCGTTGTCCGGCGGACTGCTGAGCTTCGGCGATCAGGCGACCCCGTTCCACGGCTGGCAGGTCATGTTCTTCGGCGAGGGGATCCTGGCGGTGCTCGCCGGCATCGCGGCCCTGGTGTTCCTGACGAACAGTCCGCAGCAGGCGAAGTGGCTCGAGCCGGGCGAGAAGCAGTCGCTCACGGCGGCGATGGCACGCGAGGACACCGCCCGCAGCGCCGACGGTCCGACCGGCATCTGGAAGGCCATGGCGAGCGGCCGGGTCTGGTACTTCACGATCATCTACTTCTGCCTGCAGGTCGCCGTGTACGGCACGACGTTCTACCTGCCGCAGCAGGTGTCCTCGCTGCTCGGGCAGGACGTCGGGTGGCAGGTCGGCCTGGTCACCGCGATCCCGTGGCTCGTCGGGTTGGTGGCCTGCTACCTGGTCGGCTCGAAGGCGGACTCGGTCGGTCGTCGCCGTCGCTGGGGCACGATGTTCTACATCACGACCGGGCTCTCGATCCTCGGCTCGGCCTGGGCCGGCGCGAACGGGCAGCCGATCCTGGGCATCGTGTTCATCACGCTGGCGGTCGCGAGCTTCCTGGCCGTCGGCCCGATCACGTGGGCGTACCCGACGGCGTTCCTCACCGGGGCAGCCGCCGCGGCGGGCATCGGCCTGATCAACTCGCTCGGCAACCTGGGCGGGTTCGTCGCCCCGATCATGCGCACGGCGATCAACGAGGTGGTGCCGACCGACAGCGGCGCGTTCGGGATCGTCTCGCTCGGGGTCCTGGCGTTCGTCGCGGCCGTGATGATCTTCTGCACGAAGTTCTTCCGGGGGTCGAAGGCGGACGATCTCCTCGACACCTCGCATGTCCGCACCACGACGTCGAAGGAGACGAACGCGTGACCAGACTGTTCAACGACCCGGCGGACTTCGCCGACGAGGCGACCGACGGCTTCGTCGCCGCGAACGAACGTTGGGTGCGGAAGGTGCACGGCGGCGTCGCCCGCGCCACCACCAGCCCCGAGGGCACGGTCGCCGTCGTGATCGGTGGCGGCTCCGGCCACTACCCGGCGTTCGGTGGACTCGTCGGGCCCGGCCTGGCAGCCGGTGCCGCGATGGGCAACCTGTTCGCCAGTCCCAGCGCCCAGCAGGTGGCCGGCGTCGCCCGGGCCGCCGAGCACGGCGGCGGGGTGCTGCTGAGCTACGGCAACTACGCCGGCGACGTCCTGAACTTCGACGCCGCGGCGCGCACGCTCGAGACCGACGGCATCCCGGTCCGGACGGTCCGGGTCACCGACGACGTGGTGAGTGCGCCGGCGGACCGCGCGCAGGAACGGCGTGGCATCGCGGGCGACCTCTGCGTCTTCAAGGTCGCCGGTGCCGCCGCCGAGCAGGGCCGTCGCCTCGACGAGGTCACGGCCGTCGCCGAGCGCGCCAACGACCGCACGCGATCGTTCGGCGTCGCGTTCTCCGGCTGCTCCCTGCCCGGTGCCGACGAACCCCTGTTCACGGTGCCCGAGGGGCGGATGGCCATCGGCATGGGCATCCACGGCGAGCGGGGCATCGACGAGACGGACGTGCCCACCGCGGACGGCCTGGCCGAGCTGCTGGTGTCCCGTCTGCTCGACGAACTGCCCGACGGGGTGACGCTCGACGGAGAGAACGGCGCGCGCGTCGTCCCGATCCTGAACGGGCTGGGCAGCGTCAAGTACGAGGAGCTCTTCGTCGTCTACCGCTCCGTGCAGCAGCGGCTCGCCGACGCAGGGGTCGTCATCGTCGAACCCGAGGTCGGCGAACTCGTCACGAGCTTCGACATGGCCGGCGTCTCGCTCACCCTGTTCTGGCTCGACGCCGAACTCGAGGAACTCTGGGCAGCGCCCGCGGACACCCCCGCCTACCGCAAGGGTGGCGCCGTCCCGCAGGAACGCGTCGACCCCTCCACCGTCGAAGCGGACGCCGAGGGTGTCGCCATCGGCGCGGCGAGCGACGACTCACGGGCGGTCGGCGAGCGGGTCGCGGCCGGCTTCGCCGCCGTCCGCGCGCTCCTCGACGAGCACGCCGACGAGCTCGGGCGCATCGACGCCGTCGCCGGTGACGGCGACCACGGCATCGGCATGCAGCGCGGCGCGCACGCCGCAGCGGCAGCGGCCACGGATGCAGTAACCGCCCGCGCAGGTGTCGGTACCGTCCTGCGGATCGCCGGCGACGCCTGGTCGGACAAGGCCGGCGGCACGTCCGGTGCGATCTGGGGAGCCGGCCTGGAGGCACTGGGTCGCGTCCTCGGGGACGACGAGCGTCCGTCGGCCGCCACGGTCCAGAGCGCGGTGCACGCCGCCACCGAGGCGGTCCTCGCGTTCGGCGCGACCACCGGTGACAAGACCATGGTCGACGCGCTGGTGCCCTTCGACGAGGTGCTCCGCACCCGGATCGACGCGGGGGCGTCGCTCGCGGACGCCTGGGCGGACGCCGTCAGCGCCGCCCGCGAGGCCGCCGACGCCACCGCGTCGCTCGTGCCGAAGATGGGCCGTGCACGCACCCACGCCGAGCAGGCCGTCGGCACACCGGACCCGGGTGCGGTGTCGTTCGCGCTCATCGTGGAGACGCTCGCACCGTGATCACCATCGGGGTGTCGTTGAAGACGTACTTCTCGCACGCCCGGACCCTGCAGTGGTCGGGGGCCGTCGCCGAGATCGCCCGGCGGCACCCCGCGACCCGGTCGGGAGCGGCCTCGCTGTTCGTGGCGCCGACGTTCCCGGCGCTCGTCACCGTGCGTGACGTGCTGGCCGGGTCCGGGGTGCTCCTGGCCGCGCAGGACCTGTCGTGGGCCGACGAAGGGGCGTTCACCGGTGAGGTCTCGGGCGCCGAACTGCGGGAGATCGGGGTCGACCTGGTCGAGATCGGGCACGCCGAACGACGCTCCCTGTTCCACGAGGACGACGCGACCGTCACCGCGAAGGTGCACGCGGCCTTCCGCAACGACCTGCACCCGCTCCTCTGTGTCGGGGAGACGACCCGGGCCTCTCCCCACGAGCTCGGCCGTCACGCCGCTCCGCAAGCTCCGCAGCGTGCCGGAACCGGCTCGCGTGGGCCCAGGCCGGGTGCAGCGGAAGCCGTGGCGGAGGTGACCGCGCAGCTCGACCGTGCCGTCTCGTCCGCCGTCGCGGACGGTCTGGCCGGGGCGCTGACCGTCGCCTACGAGCCGGTGTGGGCGATCGGTGCGCCCGCGCCGGCGCCGGACGACCACATCGTGGCGGTGCTCGCGGGGATCGAGCAGCACCTCGCCACGCGACCCGAGCTGCGCGGGAGCACCGTGCTGTACGGGGGCAGCGCAGGTCCGGGGTTGCTCACCCGCGGGCAGGGGCGGATCAGCGGGCTGTTCCTCGGTCGGTTCGCGCACGATCCGGCTGCGGTCGAGACCGTCCTGGACGAGGTCGCAGCGCTCGACCTCGGCGGCCTTGAATAGGCATACCTTTCAAGCGTCGCGGGTACCCGCCAGCCCGTGGTCGTGCGCGTAGACCACGAGCTGCACGCGGTCCCGCAGCGAGAGCTTGCCGAGGATGCTCGAGATCTGCGTCTTCACGGTCGACTCGGTGACGTACTCCTTCGTCGCGATCTCGGCGTTCGAGAGCCCGCGGGACGCCCAGCCGAACACCACCCGCTCGCGTTCGGTCAGCGCCTGGAACTCCGGCGGTTGCGGGGCGGGTGCCTTCGCGACGTCGGCGCCGAAGAGCTGCGCGAGGTCGTTCGGAGCGATCACCGAGCTGCCCTCGTGCACGGCGCGGACCGCGGCGAACAGGAACGTCGGCGTGGCGTCCTTGAGCAGGAAGCCGCTCGCGCCGAGCCGGATCGCGGTCGCGGCGGCGGGGTCGAGCCCGAACGTGGTGAGCACCACGACGCGGGGGAGCGGGCCCTCGACGGCGCCGGAGAACAGCTGACGGACGGTCTCGACGCCGTCCATGCCGGCCATGCGCATGTCGAGCAGCATCACGTCGGGTCGGAGCTCCTGGATGCGGGCGAGCGCCTCGGCACCGTCCGCGGCCTCGCCCACCACCTGCATGTCGTCCTGCGCGTCGAGCACCACGCGCAGACCGGCGCGGAACAGCGCCTGGTCGTCGGTGAGCAGGATCCTGATCGGGTCGGTCATCGGACGGGTCCCCCTTGGACGTCGAACGGGATGCGGGCGCGTGCGGCGAACACGTCGTCCAGCGCGGCGGCGTCGAACGACCCGCCGAGTGCGGTGAGGCGGGTGTGCATGCCGTCGATCCCCCGGCCGGAGCCCCCGGTTGTGCCGTCACCGACGACGTTCTCGACCTCGAGCACGACGTCGGCGCTCCGCCAGGTCTCACGGACCACGACGGGCAGCCCCGGAGCACCGTGCCGGAGCGCGTTCGTCAGCATCTCCTGCAGCACGCGACGGGCAGCGGTGCCGGTGTCGGGTCGGAGTGTGATCGGGACCCCGCGGACGGTGCGGTCGACGTCGACGCCGGCCTCGCGGATGCCCTGCACGATCTCCTCGAGCGAGCCCGGGTCGGTCGTCTCCCCGGAGCCGTCGATGTGCCCGAGCACCTGGCGGACCTCGACCAGGGAGCTGCGGGCGGTGCTGGCGATGGTGGCGCTGACCTCGCGGATGCGGGCCTCGTCGGCCAGGAACGGCACCGAGTCCGCCTGCGCGATGATCACCGCGAGCGAGTGGCCGACGACGTCGTGCACGTCGCGGGCGATGTCCGCGCGGATGCGCTCGGACTCCGCGACGTCGATGGCCCGGGTGGCGGTCGCCTCGGCCTCGGTGGCGACGGCCTCGGCGCGCGACGCTGCCGCCTCGGCGTCGGCGCGGCGGACCGACTCGCGGTCGCGCGAGCGGAAGGCCCGGACGGCGACCCCGCCGGCCCACACCCCGAGCAGTGCGGCGACCGGTGCGGCCATCGCGAGGAAGGCCTGGTCGCGCGGGCCGTTGAGCAGCACGAGGTACCGGAAGCCGGTGACGGCGAGGTAGAGCGTCGCACCGACCCCGGCGACGAACGCGAGCACGCCCGAGACGATGACCTCGGTCCGGGTGCCGACGACGGCCGTGGTGCCGATGACGACGAAGATGGCGAGGTCGACGAGTGACGGGCGCTCACCGCCGCCGACCTGGACGATCCCGAGGACCACGACCAGCAGCATCGCGGCCGACGGGGAGACCCGACGGAGCGCGATCGCACCGGCGGCGGCGAGCACCGCGAGGAAGCTCGCGTGCTCGAGTTCGACCTCGATCGGCAGCAGGAAGACGAACGCCGCGAGGACCGCCCACGCCACGTCCACGGCGATCGAACGGGCGGCGAGCGGCCGGATGAACGTGCGCCGGTCCGTCACGGCTCGATCATCGCATGGCGGCGAGGGCGATGACGGTGATGGCGACGATGGCGGCGCAGACCAGCAGCGTGGCGATCGTGTGTTTCGTCGAGGACTCCATGCCACCAGACTCGCGGCCCGGCGCCACGGGGGCATCGGGCGCAGGGGCGAAGCGCTTCGTCCCTGCGGGTGAAGCGCGGGGCGACCACCCGGTACTCGGGGATCAGACGACGACGGACCCGAGCTGACGGTGCGCGATCGAGACGGACTCGCCGGACACCGCGTTCAGTGGCGACGACAGGAACGCGATGAGGTCGGCGATCTGCTGCGGCGTCGAGTCGCCGGGGCCTCCTGGACGGACCTCGGCGGACGGGGTGTCCGTCACCATCCCGGGGTTGACGACGTTCACCGTGACCCCGGTCCCCGCCACGTCGTCGGCCAGGTTCTTCGCGATGACGCTCACCGCCGTGTTCCGGAGCGACGCCGTGATGTTGCCGGAGAAGTAGGCGTTCTGGCCGCTCACCACGACCACGCGGCCGAACCCGGCCTCGCGCTGCGCGGGGAGCACGGCGTTCGCGATCCGGAGGAACCCGAGGGCCTTGCCGTCGATCGCGTCGAGGACCTGCTCCGGGTCGGACTTCCGGGCCGGGTCGAGCGTGCTCGCACTCGGTGCGGCGGTCACGACGAGCACGTCGATGCGCCCGTGCCGCTCGAGGACGGTGGCGATGCCCGCGTCCACCGACTCCTGCGAGGCGGTGTCGATCGACACGCTGCCGTCGGAGTCGTCGGCGCTGCGGGACGCGACGACGACGGTCGCCCCCTCGGCTCGGAGGCGGTCGGCGACGGCGGCACCGATGTACCCCTTGCCTCCGACGACGAGTGCGACACGGTTCTTGAGTTCGAGGTCCACGCGCCCACGCTATGCCGATTGCCCGGCCGAGGTCATGCGGCTCTGCGCGATCATTCTCGAATTCGAGACGGTCATCCGCGATTGTCTCATTCTTGATACGATCGTTCGGTGCAGATCGACCAGGTCATCCCCGAGCTCCGCGGCACCGCTGCCTTCGGTGCGACCCGGATCGCCGCCCGTTCCGGAGTGAGCCGGCCGACGGTCTACCGCATGCTCGGTGGCGCGTCGCCGCGGATCGACGACCTCCGCGAGCTCGCCATCGCGGCGGGCTTCGACCTCGACGTCACGCTCTCCGTCCTGAGTGATCCGCTCGCAGCGGTGGCGGCGCGTGCACGTCTCGGCGACGACCGCCTGGCCGAATGGGCTGATGCCGCGTCCGAGTGGGCCGCACGTCTCGAACGGTTCGTCGGGACGGCAGAGCCCGCGGACGCTGCCGCCGTGATCGCGGAGGCGGGGACCGCGACCGCTCCACTCGAACGGGACGGAGCCGTCCTGCTCACCGCCGACACGTGGGACATCGACCGCCTCGTGTCCGCCGGACGCGCATCGAACACGCCGTGGGCGCTGTCCGGCTGGGCGGCGCTCGACGCACTCGGCATCGGTGACGGCATCGTCGCACCGACGATCGTCTGGACCGAGGACCCCCGCGCCTTCGCCCAGCTCGTCGGGGACACGTTCCGCCGCGGACGGGGCGAGGCCGTGGACGTCGCCGTCGTGCCCGCGCACCCGTCGGTGTTCATCGGCGCGACCGAGATCGAGGCGGTCCACCTGGTCGACCCGCTCCAGGGACTCATCGACGCCGCGGGCCTCGGGGGGCCGGCCCGGAGTGCGGTGGCGCAGTACGCGCGGGGTGACCGTTGAGCCCGCGGCAGCCGTGGGAGCTCGGCCCCGGCTCGTACGTCAAACGGCCGGGGCGGCCGACGCCCGTCCCGCCCGGGGAGCGCGCCGGATCGGTCCGGACGTCACCGGACGAGGCCCTCGCCGCGACCGGGGTGTCGTGGGACGCAGCACGGATCGACCTCGGCCGCATCGGACGGTCGTCGTCCTCGCGTGCTCGCCACCGCTTCAGCGCCGTGCTCCCCGATCTCGTGTGGAACGCCGCAGCGCTCGAGGGGAACACGTTCACCCTGCCCGAGGTCCGGACGCTCCTGGACGGTGTCACCGTCGGCGGGCACCCCATCGAGGACGAGCGTCAGGTGTTCGCGCTCGTCGACGGCTACACGCATCTCGATGCGCTCGTCGCGTCACAGGGATTCGTGCTGTCGAAGGTCGTCTCGGACGACCTGCACGGTCGCGTCGCGGTGCACGAGGCCATCGAGTCCGGCGCCTTCCGCGGGGAAGGGGACGTCGGTGGCGGTGGAGCCGTCCGGTTGGCGTCAGGCGGCGTGGTCGACGGCGTGCCCCAGGACGAGCTCGAAGAACGGTTCGCATCGATCTGTGCGTTCGTCGGAGCGCTGGAGGACCCCCGGGAACGTGCGCTGGCCTACTTCGCAGCGGCGACGCGATCCCAGTTCTACTTCGACGGCAACAAGCGCACGGCTCGCCTGATGATGACGGGTCTGCTCATGTCAGAGGGGTACGACGCGGTGAGCATCCCGTTCGTGCGCCAGTTCGAGTTCAACCAGGCGTTGGACATCCTCTTCACGCGGGACGATGCGACCCCGCTGATGGCGTTCGTCGCCGACTGCGCTGCGTCCTGAGCGAGGTCATCCCTCACCCGAGCAGCGGCTCGAGCCGCGTCACCGCCCGGCGCAGGTGCACCAGTGCGTCCCCCGGCGACGACACCCGTGCAGCCGGTGCCGACAGGGTCAGCCCCGCCACGAGCTCTCCGCGCTCGCCGCGGACCGGGAACGCCAGGCACCCGAACCCCGCCGTGAACGCCCCCACCTGGTGCACCGGACCGAGGCCGCCCTCGGCGTGCAGCCGCCCCATCGCGCTCGACCCGGGCGTCGCCCGCAGCGCGGCCTCGTCGAGCAGCGGGAAGTCCGGGTCGACGTCGATGTCACGGACGCCGCCGACGTCGTAGCGCGCCAGGTGCACGCCGGCCCGCACCGCGGAGCGGACGTCGGCGAGCACCGACCGTACGGCCCGGGGCAGCGGTGCGAGCGCCGGAGCGGGCGACACACCGGCCAGGTCGGCGACCTTGTGGCCGAGGGCGAAGCCGCGCAGGTCCGGCAGTCGCACCAGGTACTCGTCCTCGACGAGCAGGGTGATGAGCCGGTAGGTGGTGGCCCGCGGCATCCCGAGGGCCTCCGAGATCTGCTGGGCGGTGACGCCCGGTCCCGCGTGCGCGGCCGCCTCCAGCACCGCGAGGGCGTTCTGGATCGCCTTCGGCTGCCGTGCACGGAGTCCGGGTTCGCTCACCGCACCTCCGCCTGGTGGCCGGTTCCGGCGGACGGACGGGAGGCCCCCAGCAGGTCCGCCTCGACCGGCACGTCGTACACGGCGCGGCTCCGACCCCGTCGCCATGGTCGCCGACGCGTGGCTACCAAGAACGCGACCACCACCGCGGCGACCGTCCCCACGGCGAGGGCGACGGCCGGCCAACGGGACGACGCGGCCTCGACCCCGAGGTAGGTGAGCAGGACGGCGGTGAGCAGGCCCCCGGTCGTGACGGCGACGACCGCGACCCCCGCCGTCAGCTCACCGATGCGCCGCAGGAACACCGGGGCCGCGAAGCACGTCAGGGCGTAGGAGGCGATGTAGCCGAGGGCGGCGACGACGAGCTCGGCCTCCATCAGCGTCCACGTCGGGATCCCGCTCGCCAGGCCCAGGACCGGCAGCACCGTGAGCACCCCGCACGCGACCGCGCCGGCCACGAACGGCGTCCGGAACCGCGGCGACGCCCGACCGAGCACCCGGGGCAGGACGCCCTCGCGGCCCATCGCGAACAGGACCCGCACGAGCGCCGTGGTCGAGGCGATCGCGCACGCCGCGAACGACGCCGCGATCCCGAGGTCGAGCGCCCACCCGATCCACTGCATGCCGAAGGCGTTCGCCAGCTCGTTGACGGGCGAGGCGCTCGCCGCGAGGTCGGCGCCCATGGCGGCGAACCCCATCTGCTGGGCCGCAGCGCTGACCACGTAGAGGACGCCGGCGACCAGGACGGTCCACGAGATCGCGCGGGGGATCGCCTGGAACGGGCGCCGGGCCTCCACACCGAGCACCGACGCGCTCTCGAACCCGACGAACGCGGTCACCGCGAGGGCGGTGCCGACCGCGAACGACGCCGGCTGCGTCGGCCCGAGGGCGACCGCGGAGGCGTCGACGGGGTGCAACCGCGCGACGAGCGCGACGATGAGGACCACGATGACGGCGACCGACAGCGACTCCACGAGCAGCGTCAGCCGCGTCGACAACCGGACCCCGAGGGCGATCACCGCGAAGACCGCGGCGCCCATCACCAGCACGACGACGATCGTGACCAGGGCGTCGTCACCGGCCGCCGGCACGAACCGGGACAGCAGGTAGTCGAGGTAGTACCCGCTGCCGGTGAGCGAGAACATCGCGATGAAGCCGTACCCGAGCAGCAGCGCTGCGCCCGCGACGACCCCGGCGACCGGGCCGAGCCCGAGCGAGACGTAGGTGTAGAGCGACCCGGTGCCGGCGACCCGTCGGACGAACTGGTTCACCGTGCGCCCGACCAGGAACGACAGCGCCATCGCCGCCAGGAGCGACCAGGTGGCGCCCTGCCCCGCGACCGTCGCGACGAGCACCGGGATCGTGGTCGCGGCGGCGGACGGCGCCACGGCGGACACCGACTGGGCGAGGACGTCGACCGGGCCGATGCTGCGCCGGGACAACCCGTCGACGGGGGAGCGCGTGCCGACGCCCGGTACCCGGGGCGGGTCGGCGATGGCTCGGTCGAGCGCGGTCATGCGGCAACCGTAGGGCTGCGCCGTTGCGCCCGTGTCTCGGTGGTGTTTCGGCGGCGTCTCGCGCAAATGAGACGCGTCCGACGGGCACGTCCCATTCGGCGGCGACAGGGCTTCACGCCGGCGGAACGGCACCGCAACGGCGGCACGGGACCGTGGTCACACCCAGCACCACCGGTGTCCCGCACCGCCCCGCCCCACCCACCCGAACCGGAAGGCCACGATGTCCAGCATCACGAAGGACCCCGCGTCACTCGGAGCCGCACCCGCGCCGCAGCGGACCATGCGCGGCTCGCTCGGCGTCACCGCGATCGTGTTCATGGTCGTCGCGGCCGCCGCCCCGCTCACCGTCGTCGGCGGCGCCGCCCCGCTCGGCATGCTGCTCGGCAACGGGGTCGGGTTCCCGTCGCTGTACGCCGCGTCAGCCGTCGTGCTGCTGCTCTTCTCGGTGGGCCTGGCGGCGATGACCCGGCACGTGCCGCGGCCCGGCGCGTTCTTCACGTTCGTCGGGCACGGGCTCGGCCGTCCGGCCGGAGCGGGTGCTGCCACGTTGGCGCTCCTGACGTACACGACCATCCAGGTCAGCGTGCACGGCTACATCGGGTACCTGCTCGGGGTCACTGTCACGGGCCTCGGCGGGCCGGACATCCCCTGGTACGTCTGGTCGCTCGTCGTCGTGGCCCTGGTCGGGATGCTCGGCTACCGGCACATCGACCTGTCGAGCAAGGTGCTCGGCGTGATGCTCGTCGGCGAGGTCGGCATCGTGCTCGTCCTGGTCGCCGCGATCGTGTTCCGCGGTGGGGCCGACGGCCTGTCCCTCGCCCCGTTCGAGCCGACCCAGATCATGTCCGGGTCGCCCGGTGTCGGCCTGATGTTCGCCATCGCCGCGTTCATCGGGTTCGAGGCCACCGCGATCTTCCGTGACGAGGCGAAGGACCCGGAGCGGACCATCCCGCGTGCGACCTACACGGCCGTGATCGGCATCGGCGTCTTCTACACGCTCGCGTCGTGGGGGCTCGTGATGGCCTGGGGCCCCGACGGCATCCTCGCCGAGGTCGCGAAGGACCCGGGATCGCTCATCCTCACCACCGCCGCGCAGTACATCGGCAGCGCCGGCGAGGCCGTGCTCAACGTGCTGCTGCTGACGAGCATGTTCGCCTGCGTCCTGTCGTTCCACAACGTCATCACCCGCTACCAGCACTCGATGGCGAACGCGTCGCTGCTGCCCGCCCGCCTCGGCGACGTGCACCGGAAGCACGCGTCGCCGCACACCTCGAGCCTGGTGCAGACCGTCACCGCGGCCGTCCTGATGGTGCTGTTCGCAGTGCTCGGCCTCGACCCGGTGCTGCAGGTGTTCAGCTGGTTCGCCGGCGTCGCCACCCTGGGCGTCGCGATCCTGATGGCCGCGACGAGCCTCGCCGTCATCGTGTACTTCCGCCGCAACCCCGGTGACCGGCGGGTCTGGAACACCATCGTCGCGCCCGTCCTCGGGTTCCTCGGGCTCGTCGCCGCGGCCGTCCTGATCTGGGTGAACTTCCCGACGCTCGTCGGCGACGTGGACGGTTCCGGCGCGAGCGTCTTCGGTGTCGTGAGCATCGTGCTCACCGGCCTGGTCGTGGTCGTCCCCGTCATCGGCGTGGTGCAGGCGGTGGTACTGCGACGCCGCAGTCGGAGCCGCTACGAGCTGATGCTCGACCGTCTCGCCACCGAGAGCTGACCCGCCGGGCGCCCCACGCGCCTCCCGGCCGAACCGACCTGACCCCACGCACGACGCAACGCGCAAGGAGCACCACGCACATGACGATCACCGACCCGACCACCGCGACCACCGACGCAGCCACCACCACGCACCCGCTCGGCAGCCTGACCCCCGACGAGTTCACCGCCGTGCGCGACCTCGTCACGGCGCAGCCGGACTGGACCGACACCACCCGCTTCGCCTACGTCGGCCTCGAGGAGCCGCACAAGCAGGAGGTCCTGGCGTGGCAGGCCGGCGACGGCCCCCTGCCGGACCGCACGGCCCGGGTGATGCTGCTCGACATGGCGACCGGTCGCTCCACCGACCGCGTCGTGTCGATCACCACCGGCACCGTGCTGCGGACCGACGTGCTCGACGGGTCCCGTGGCCAGCTGCCCGTGCTGATCGAGGAGTTCGACGCCGTCGGCGAGATCGCGAACGCCGACGAGCGCTGGGTCGCCGCCCTGGCGAAGCGCGGCCTGTCCGCCGACGAGGTGAAGTGCGTGCCGCTGTCCGCCGGGTACTACGACTACCCGGAAGAGGTCGGGCGGCGCATCCTGCGCGTGCTCGCGTTCAAGCAGGACCACCCGGCCGACCACGTGTGGGCGCACCCCGTCGACGGCCTGTCGGCGTACGTCGACGCGGCGAACCGCACCGTGACGAGGATCGTGGACGTGGCGGACATGCCCGTGCCGACGACCTCGGGCAACTTCGACGACCCCGCGGTGCAGGGCGAACCGCTCGACCTCAAGCCGATCGTCATCACCCAGCCCGAGGGCCCGTCGTTCCGCGTCGACGGCGAGTTCGTCGAGTGGGCGAACTGGCGGTTCCAGGTCGGCTTCGACGCCCGCGAGGGGCTCGTGCTCCGCCAGCTGTCGTGGCAGGACGGCGAGCGGCTGCGCCCGATCGTGTACCGGGCGTCGATCGACGAGATGCTCGTGCCGTACGGCGACCCGTCGCCGGTGCGGTTCTGGCAGAACTACTTCGACACCGGCGAGTACCTGTTCGGTCGCTTCACGAACTCGCTCGAGCTCGGCTGCGACTGCGTCGGCGAGATCCAGTACTTCGACGCCGTGCTGGCCGACGAACTCGGCAACCCGCAGACCATCCGCAACGGCATCTGCATGCACGAGGAGGACTTCGGCACGCTCTGGAAGCACGGCGACATCTACACCGGGTCGCAGGAGATCCGTCGGTCCCGCCGCCTGGTGATCTCGTTCTTCACGACCGTCGGCAACTACGACTACGGCTTCTACTGGTACCTGTACCTGGACGGCACGATCGAGTGCGAGGCGAAGCTCACCGGCGTGCTCTTCACGTCGTCGTACCCGGGTCGCTCGGACGACGGCGCGGACTACCCGTACGCCTCCGAGGTCGCCCCCGGCCTCGGCGCCCCGTACCACCAGCACCTGTTCTCGGCGCGGCTCGACATGATGGTCGACGGGCTGTCGAATGCCGTGGACGAGGTCGACGCCGTGCGGGTGCCGGTCGGACCGGGCAACGAGCACGGCAACGCGTTCACGAAGTCGGTGACCCGGATCGCGTCGGAGTCGACGTCGGGTCGTCTCGCCGATGCCTCGAAGGCACGCACGTGGTTCGTCTCGAACACCGAGGAGCGCAACCACCTCGACCGCCCCACCGGGTACGTGCTGTACCCGCAGGACGCCCCCGTGCTGCTCGCCGACGACTCGTCCTCCGTCGCCGCCCGTGCCGAGTTCGCCCGCAAGCACCTGTACGTCACGCAGTACGACCCGGCGGAGCGCTTCGCCGCGGGCGACTTCGTGCACCAGAACCCCGGTGGTGACGGGGTGGCCCGCTACGTCGAGGGGGACCGGTCGCTCGACGGCGAGGACATCGTGCTCTGGCACACCTTCGGCCCGACGCACTTCCCGCGGCCCGAGGACTGGCCCGTCATGCCGGTCGACTACGCCAAGTTCACGCTCAAGCCGTACGGGTTCTTCCCGCGGAACCCGGCGCTCAACGTGCCGGCCGCCATCGGAGCGACCGCGGCGTCGCACTGCTCGCACCACGCGTCCGGCGGCGTCGACGCGGCGCACGACGCCGTCACGCACGACCACGGGCACGGACACTGACGTGACCGACCTGCTCGGGCTCGCCGCGATCGTGCCGGCGTCCGCCGGGGCCTGCTGCACGGTCGGGGCCTGGCGCCCCGGCCGTGCGGTCGACGTGGTGGCAGCCGTCGTGATGGTGGCCGCGATGGTGGACGGAGCCTTCGGGCCGCGCGTGCTGCCCGGGGTGCTCTGGTTCGTGGTGCTCGCGCTGCTCGCCGTGGCGGTCGCGGCGGTGCACCGGGTGCAGAGCGCGTCTGGTGCGTCCGGTGCGTCCGGTTCGGACGGGAGGCCCGGGTCGGCTCCGGCGGTCCGGGTCGCGTCGGCGCACGGCCGGTTCGGGCGACTGCACGCGGCGCTCGGTCTGCTGGTGATGGGGGCGATGGGAGTCGGCATGGCGCACGGCCCCGGCATGACCGGGATGTCCGGTGCCGGCATGCACGGGCACGGTGGGGTGGTCGCCGTCACCTGGCAGCTCGTCCTCGGAGGCCTGACCATCGGCTACCTGCTGCTCACTGCCCACATGGTGCGGGACGGCGTCCGGCGCCGGGCTCGGGCGCTCCCCGTCGTCGAGACGCTCGCGATGGGGATCGCGGTCGCGGTGATGTCGGCCGCGATGCTCTGAAGGCCGTCGGCAGACAGGGCTGATTCGCGAAGCGAACGGTTCGGTGCGCAAAACGTACGATTTGCGAATCGTTCGTTGCAGAGAACGTTCACGTCGTGAAATAGTTCAGCTGTCCACACGGGACGCACGGCCGCAGAAGGGCGGGATCGACATGCACAGCACGTACTCCGGGATGCCTCGGGCGGCACGGATCGGTGGCAGCCACACGCGCATCGGCCTGACCGACCCCGCCGTCATCGACGCCTTCGTCGCGCGCCGCATCGAGGACCCGTCGCTGCTGGCACGCCGCCCCGAGCCGGCGTACGCCGACTTCTTCACCGTCCCCGCCGCGTAGCCAGGAGCGCATGACCACATGCCGTTGACCGTCGTCCGTCGAGAGCACAACCACCTCTACACCCGCGAGCCCCGCTCCCAGGCCGCGAAGACCGCTGTGGAGGCGCTGTTGCGCCTGCAGCACGCCGAAGAGCAGCAGATCGAGTCCGCGCGCATCGACAGCGGCCTGAGCAAGAACGAGTCGCTGGCGATCCGGTACATGCTCCAGGCCCACCGCGACGGGCGCACAATGGGGCCGAAGGACCTCGCCGTGATGCTCACGGTGTCGAACGCCTCGGTCACGAAGCTCGTCGACGCGCTCGTCGACAAGGAGCTCCTCGTCCGTGCGGCACACCCCACCGACCGTCGTGCACAGCTCCTGGAGCCGACCGACCTGGCTGCCGAGAAGATCGACGCCTCGTACGCCCGGTTCCACGAAGCCGTCGTCGAGGTGCTCGACGACCTGTCCGATGCGGACAACGCCGTCCTCGCGGAGTCGCTGACCCGGATCGTCGCGGCGCTCGCCGACGGCGAGCCCGCGCCGGTCGACGAGTACACGGTCGACGAGCAGCGCTGACGCGACCGGGCTGACGCGACCCGGCGCGGTGGTCGCGACCACCGGATGACGGGAGGCGCGGCTCGGCCCCGCCACGGGCCTCCCGTCCGGGGGTGGCGCTAAAACCTTCCAGCGGTAAGTTGGGTGCATGACGCACCCCGCCGACGACGCCGCGGCCCCGCCGCGACGGGGCGGGTACCGCAAGGGCACCGAGCGCCGGACGCAGATCCTCGACGAGATGATCCGCATGGTCGCGGAGCAGGGCGTCGACGCGTCGTCGTTGCGATCCGTGGCCGAGGCCCTCGGGATCACGCACGCAGCACTGCGCCACTACTTCCCGAGCCGTGACGAACTGCTGCTCGCCGTCTACCGCGAGCACGAGGTGCGCGAGCAGGGGGCGCCGGATCGGTTGCAGTCGGCGATCGGGGACATGCGCGACAGCGCCTCGCGCAACCGTGCGGTGCCCGGGCTCGTGCAGCTGTACACGACGCTCGCGGCCGATGCCGTGCAAGAGGGGCACCCGGCCACGCGCGACTTCATGCGCGAACGCTTCACGCGGCTCCGGGCCGACCTGGCCGCGCTGATCGAGGCGGACCAGGCGGCGGGGCGGATCCGTGCCGACCTGGACCCGGTTGACCTCGCCTCGCTGAGCATCGCGGCGTCCGACGGGCTGCAGGTGCAGTGGTTGCTCGACCCCGAGGCCGTCGACGGCGAGAAGGTGCTGCGGTTGCTCGAGCAGATCGTGCCCGCGCCGCCGACCTGAAGCCGGTGGGCGCCGCCCTCGTCCCAAAATATCTCCATATGTCAGTATGGATTGAAGTGCGGTATTGATCGCCAATATGCTCGCTGGGTGGACGCTGACGACCACCCAGAGGAGGAAGAGCATGCAGAAGTTCTGTGCAATCGTGGCGGGGGCGGGTCTCGTTGCGACGTTGGTCTCGGCGGGACCCGGCGTGGCCAACGCTGTTGAAGAAGGGCCCCCGGTGATCTCCGGAGCCGCGACTCGGGCCGACGGCGCCCCATTCTCGGCTGGCGCGTCGGTCGGAGTCTTCGCTGTCGAACGCGATGACCGGGCCACGAGCATCGGCTCGGAGGTCCGATCTGTTCCCGTCGCGGCCGGAACTGTGGGAAGCGGTGGTCGTTTCGACCTGCGCATCGACGACGTGGCCACTGTCGAAGAATTCGCTGACGCAAACGGCGTCGTCGACCTCGAGGTACGCGCGCTCGACGGCGCTGAATTCGCACCGTTCGCCCTGAGCAGGAAGCTCACCAGGAGCGGCGACGCGCTGTCCTTCGCGGACCCGAGCGTTGATGCTGAGCGGAACGTCAAGACTCGAGACGCAGGTTCTGAGTCGATCGCGATGCGGGCGACCGGTACCGCTGTCTCGTCGGCTGAGGTCGGTATGCAGCCGACGTCCGCTCGCACATCGAGTGCAACCCCGTTCACGCAGGTCTGTGGAGAGACGAAGACGAAGAACCTCGGTGTGCGACGGGTGCTCGTCGGGGCCACCTACGCACTCGCGTCCTACACGAACGGGAGATTCGTCTACAAGAACGGCGCATCCTCGAACCTGGGGGTGGTGTACTCGGCGAACGCCAAGAAGGGGAGCTGGTCGAAGGCCGGTACAGTCAGCCGGTCGTCGGACGCCGGAGTCGACTACGGAAACCGGTACGGGGGAACCGCGTACTACACCTACTTCACGTACGGGCAGTACGCGCAGTGGTGCCGCCCAGTCGGCTCGACCAAGAACTCGGTCTACAACCACGTCGTGCGCGCGACGGGTTATGCGGGCGGCTCGCAGGTTGCGTCCGCACCCGTGCCCACGGCCACGAAGTGCACGAACTTCAGCAACAACACGACGATCACCAGGAGTTCGACATCGTCAAACACCTGGGAGCAGGCGGTCAACTTCATCGGCCCACTCGGTGTGACGCTGACAGCAAAGACGGGATGGAGCTCCAACGCGGCCATGTCCTACACGAACAAGTCGGGGAGCACGAAGCGGGTGTGTGGAACGAAGGGCTACTGGGGCGGTACCCCGGAGCGCGCCGTGACGAAGTGAAACGAAGGGCTGTGGTCGGCGGCTGTCTTGCGCTGACGCTCTCGGCTTCAGGGTGCGCCACTGCGACCGACGGTCCGCTGCGGTTCGAGGACCACGGCCTCGACTACTGCGCCAGTACCGATGATGGTGGTGAAGGCTTCGGTGTCGGCATCCCGCTCGACCACGAGGCCGGGACCCCGATCACCATCGGCCGGATCTCATCGAGTGAGTCAGACGGTGTCCGTATCGTTGGCGCGGTGGTCGTGAAGGTACGGGAGAACCGGATCGGAACGACCTCCTGGCCCGTGCCGGAGTCGTACGGTGGTGCGGTCGTTGCCGATGGCACAGCCATCCCCTCGGATGAGCAGTACGACCTGGTCGTCCATGCAGAGTCCAGTGGCCCGTCGGGGGGTACGGCGGGGGCGGTGACGATCGAGTACACCCAGGGTGGACGGCAGTACATCGCCGACACCTACACGACTGTCCGGATGAAGCGGCGCTGCTGAAGTCACTTCGTGAGCAGAAATGGTCGGGTCCCGTACGGGTACCCGACCATTTCTGCTCACCAAGTGGTGCGCGTCGTGCGCGCCTACGCCGTCAGGACCGCGGCCGCGGGGTCGAAGTCCTCGGGCAGCGGCGGGACGGCGTCGACGGTCGAGGTGATGTCGACGGCCGAACCCGACTCGGCGGCGTCACGGATGCCGAGCAGCACGTCGAGGACGTGCAGCGCGACCGCACCCGAGGCACGCTCGGGGCGGTCCTCGGCGATTGCGCGGGCGAGCTCGACGACACCGGTGCCGCGACCCCAGGTGGAGCCCACGGCCTCGAGCGTCTCGGGCTCGTCCTGACCGTAGCGCCACAGCTGCGACGAACCCTCGAACGTGTTCGGGTCGGGCAGCGAGATGGTGCCGAGCGTGCCGTTGATCTCGACGAAGCCCATGCGGGGCAGCGCGTGCTGGAACGAGAACGTCGACTGGGCGGACTGCCCGCCGGCGAACTCGATCAGTGCTGCGTGGTGCGTGGGGACCTCGACCGGGAACGTCTCGCCGGCGCGGGGGCCTGACGCGATCGTGCGTCGGTCGAGCGACTTCGAGGACACGGCCTGCACGCGCGAAGCGGTGCCGAACGCGTGCACGAGGGTCGTCACGTAGTACGGACCCATGTCGAACAGCGGGCCGGCCCCGGTGGCGAACAGGAAGTCCGGGTTCGGGTGCCATGCCTCCGGGCCGGGGACGTGGAACAGCGTCGTCGCGGAGAGCGGCTCGCCGATGTCTCCGCGGGCGATGGCACGCAGGGCCGTCTGGATGCCCGCGCCGAGCACGGTGTCCGGAGCGGTCGCGACGCGCAGGCCCTTGGCCTTGGCGGACTCGAGGACCGCGGCGGCCGACGCGTGGTCGGTCGCGATCGGCTTCTCGCTCCACACGTGCTTGCCGGCGTCGATGATCTGCTGGTCGACCTCGGCGTGCGCCGCCGGGATCGTCAGGTTGATCACGATGCTGACGTCGTCACGGGCGAGGAGCTCCTCGACCGTGCCGGATGCCGCGACGCCGTACTCCGCGGCCTGGGCGGCTGCGCGGTCGAGCAGCACGTCGGCGACGAAGCGGACCTCGACGTCGGCGAACTTGGTCAGGTTCTCCAGGTACTGCGTGGAGATGTTGCCGGCACCGATGATGCCGAGACCGACACGGCTCACTTGTCGTTGTCCTTCAGCCAGGCGAGGGACTCGGTGATGCCCTCGAAGACGTCGCCCGAGTAGGCGTCGAACTCGACGACGCGGATCGCCTGCGGTGCCGCGGCGAGGATGCCCGCCACGTTCACGTCGCCCTGGCCCGCGGGGGTCTGGTTCTCGAACGCACGCTGCAGCGCCTCGGGCACGACGAGCGCGCTCTCCGACGAGGGCAGTGCGGTGAGGATGTCGCCGTCGACCTTGCCGTCCTTGACGTGGATGGCGACGACGCGGTCGCCGAGTGCCTTCAGGACGGCGGGGGCGTCGGCGCCGCCGACGGTGGCCCAGAAGGTGTCGAGCTCGAGGACGGTCTCCGGGCTGATCTGCGAGACGAAGTGGTCGTAGACCGTGCGGCCGTCGACCTTGTTCGTGAACTCCCACTGGTGGTTGTGGTACCCGAACTGCAGGCCGCGCGAGGCTGCCTCGGCGGTCAGGACGTTGACGCGCTCGGCGATCTTCGCGACGTCGTCGGCGGTCTGCCAGCGGTCGGTCGGGATGAACGGGTCGATGACCGTCCGGATGCCGAGGCGCTCGGCGGCGTCCCAGATCGGGGCGGTGTCCTCGGCGTCGATCACGGCGACGTGGCCGGACGGTGCCTTGAGGCCGGTCGCGGCGAAGGCGCGCTCGAGGTCCGTGGCGCGCTCGACGAACGCGTAGGGCTCGACGTTCTCGTACCCGATCTCGGCGACGCGGGCGATGGCCTTGTCGAGGTCTTCGGCGATGGCGTCACGCAGCGAGTACAGCTGCACAGAAGTGGTGGGCATTGCTCAAGGCTCCTTCGGTCCTGTCTGGGTGTCGCGACACCGAGGCGTCGCAGCACCGGGTGTCGCAGTCCGTCGAGGAGCGATGCTCCACGGCGAGATCGATGACGACGCTACCCCAAAAACCACCCGGTGTGTAGTTTTTGCGTCCCTCCGTGTCGTCCTCGCTTGTGGTGATCCCGTGAACCCGCTTCGATGGCCGGATGCACACCTCCGGGGTCGACGTCGACCGCAGCCAGCTCGCCGGGTGGCGGAACGCGATCATCGTCGCCTTCGCCATCGGTGGAATCAGCCTCGCCGGCTGGGGTCCACGCCTGCCGGAGCTCCGCGTCGAACTCGGTGTCGACATCGGCACCATCGGGCTGATGCTCGGCGGGGTCACGATCGGCTCGATCGGCGGCCTGCTGAGCGCCGCCCCGCTGCTCCGTCGCCTGGGCGGACGGCGTGCCCTGACGGCCGTCGCCGTCCTGGTCCCCGCCGCGCTGGCGGTCATCGGCATCGCCGCCGCGCTGCACTCCGTGCCGCTCGCGAGCGTCGGGTTCGTCGTCGCCGGCGCCGGGATCGGCTCGCTCGACGTGATGGCGAACGTCGAGGGCACGGCGATCGAGGCGCTCGCCGGGCGCACGCTGCTCCCGTTGATGCACGCTGCCTGGTCGGGAGGCGCGGCCCTCGGTGCCGGGATCGCCGCACTCTGCGCGTGGCTGGGCATCACCCCCTCGGCCCAGCTGATCGGTGAGGCCGTCGTCATCCTCGTGGTCGGCGTCGTCGCCATGCGGGCGATCCCGGACGGCACGCGCGCCGAGGAGCACGACACGACGCTCACCCCGCGGCAGCGACTGCGGCAGTGGGCGCGTGGTTGGGCCGACGTCCGACTGCTGCTCATCGGCGTCGTGATGCTCGGCGTCGAGCTCGGTGAGGGGTCGGCGAACAACTGGCTGGCCCTCGCGACCACGGACGGTCACGGCCAGACGGCCACGATCGGCGCGCTCTTCTTCACCGTGTTCGCGGTGTCCGAGGCGGCGACCCGTGTCTTCGCCGGCCCCGTCGTCGACCGGCTCGGTCGGGTGCGCACGGTCCGTTGGACGACCGCGCTCGGCATCCTCGGCGCCGTGCTGTTCATCGTCGGCACGACCTGGTGGCTCACGCTCATCGGCGTCGTCCTGTGGGCCGTCGGCGTCTCGATGGGGTTCCCGCTCGGCATGTCGGCTGCGGCGCAGAGCGGCCCGAACCCGGCGGCGCGGGTCAGCGTCGTGGCGTCCATCGGGTACTTCGCGAACTTCGCCGGGCCGCCGGTGATCGGAGCGATCGCCGAACGGGTCGGGGCGCTCAGTGCCCTCTGGCTCATCGCCGTGCTGTTCGTGGCCGCGTTCGCCGCATCGGGTTCGTTGCGTCCGGTCGCGGACCCGGCCCGTGATCGGGTCAGCGACCCTCGGTAGCGTGGCACCCATGCTCGACGCGACCCCAGCCCCCTTCGACACCCCGGCCGGCCGCATCGTCGGGACGGTCGACGGCGACGTCGTCCGCGTGCTCGGGATCCCCTACGCGCGGGCCGAGCGGTTCGCGGAACCGGAGCCGATGCCGCCCGTCGTGGGGGAGCTGCACGCGTCGACCCCGTCGCCCGTGGCACCGCAGCCGCACGCGCAGTTCGTCGACCAGCTCCTCAACCCGGTCCCCGACCTGACGATCGACGAACACTGCCAGCGCCTGTCGATCACCCTGCCGGCCGACGTCGCACCGGACGAGCGCCTGCCCGTGATGGTCTGGATCCACGGCGGCTCGTACGTCATCGGCGGCGGGGACCTGCCCATCTACGACGCCCACGACCTGGTGACCGAGCAGCGCGTCATCGTGGTGTCGGTGACGTTCCGGCTCGGGGTCCTCGGGTTCCTCGGCGACGGCGAGACGATCCCGGCGAACCTCGGACTGCTCGACCTGCTCGAGTCGCTCCGCTGGGTGCAGGCGAACATCGCGGCCTTCGGGGGCGACCCCGACCTGGTGACCGTGTTCGGCCAGTCCGCTGGCGGGGACGCGGCCGCCCACCTCATGATCAGCGAGGGTGCGGCCGGGTTGTTCCGCCGGGCGATCATCCAGAGCGCACCGCTCGGGTTGTCACGCGGGCGGTCCCGGATGAACCGCGCGATGATCCGTGCCGTCGGTACGGTGCACGCCGACACCCCGCTCGACGACCTGCTCGAACGGCAGGCGCTCGGCACCCGCGCCGCTGCACCGTACGGACTGGCCGGCGGCATGCCGTTCGGCACCCAGTACGGCTTCGCCCCGCTGCCGGCCGAGCGCGACCTCGACGCGGCCTGGAGCCGGGTCGCCCGCGACGTCGACGTCCTGATCGGCTCCGCCACGGACGAGACGGGCATGTACGTGCCGTTGGTCCGCGGCCTGTCGCGGGTTGCCCGGTCGCGGGTGCTCCGCCCGGCGCTCCGTTGGTGGGTGGTCCGTCCGCTCTCCGACGTCATCTACGGTCGCGACGTCCGACGCTTCACCGCGCGGCACCGTCGTGCCGGTGGGCGGGTGACGTCGTACCGACTCGTGCGCGGGGTCACGACGGCCCCGACCGGTGCGGTCCACATGAGCGACCTGCCCCTGCTGCTGGGCGGCCGGGAGGCCTGGGCCGGCACCCGCTTCGTCCCCGAGCACGACTGGCCGGAGGTCGAGCGGCGCGGCCGGGCCTTCCGCGCGATCTGGGCAGAGTTCGCCCGCACCGGCGCCGTCACCGCCCCGGACGACGAGACACTGACGTTCGACCGGCGCTGACCGCCGCACGACCCCTGAACTGGCGGTCGCGAGCCGTACGTCGGGACCGGACAATCGTCTGCATGTCCACGTCCGACGCCGATCTCCGCGCCCGCATCGTGTCCGGCGCGATCCGTGCGTACCGGGCGAGGGACTTCCACAGCGTCGGGCCGGACGAGGTCGCGGAGCACGCCGAGGTCGCGGTCGCCGAGGTCCACCGCGTGTACCCGTCGTGGGAGCTGCTCGTCGTCGCCGTCATCGACCGCTGGAACAACGGCAGCCGCCGCGCGCTCTGGGTCGTCGCCGAACGCGAGGGTGCCGCCGCGTTCCTGCGCGCACGGTTGCAGGCGGGCATCGACGACCCGGCGCTCATCCGGTTGCGTGTCGCGCTCCTCAGCGCGGCGTCCGACCCCGACCACCCCGCAGCGGGCTGGTTCCGTGCGCAGTACACCCGGGCGTTCGAGGACCTCACCCTCGCCCTGGTGCGCGACGTCGTGGCCGGGCGCGAACCCCGTGGTGCCTCGCCGCGGCACGCCGCCGAACAGCTCATGGCGCTGTACGAAGGGCTCCAGCTGCAGGCGATGGTCCGCGACGACGCCGAGCCGCTGAGCGGCTTCGACCGCGCCGTCGCGCGGATGCGGGTCGGCTGGGCCGCCGTCGAGACCCTGGTCTGAGCCCGGACGGCCAGCAGGCGCGGCGCGGCTTGCGTGCGTCGGCTCGCGCACCTGGCAGGGTCGGCCCATGGAGTACACCGACTACGACACCCGGCTCGCCGCGTACGGCGTGATCACGGACGGTGACCGGGTGCTCCTGGCGAAGCTGCGGTTCCCCGAGGCGGGCACGTGGACGCTGCCCGGCGGCGGCGTCGAGTTCGACGAGACCGTCGAGCAGGCCGTCGTGCGTGAGGTCCGCGAGGAGACCGGGTACGAGTCCGAGGTCGGCGAGCTGCTCGGCGTGCGGCACCACGTCGTCCCCGCCGAACGTCGGATCCACGCCAACGGACGCCCGATGAAGGCCGTGCAGGTCGTGTTCCGCGCGAAGGTCGTCGGCGGTGCCCTGCGCGACGAGGTCGACGGGTCGACGGACGAGTCGCGCTGGCTGCCCATCGCCGAGCTCCCGCACCACCGGCACGGACTGCTGGTGCCCGTCGCCCTGGCCTGGGCGGGCGCACTGACCCGCTGACGCCGGCGGCTACTCGGCGAGGACGCTCAGCACGTTGCCCGACGGGTCCGTGAACCACGCGATGAGCGGGCCGCCCCTGCGGTTCACGCCCTTCTCGTCGGTCATGCCCTCGTACTGCAGGAACGTGATGCCCTTCGCGGTGAGCTCGTCGACCGCGGCGTCGACGTCCGGCACCGGGAAGTTCAGCACCGTGAAGTCCGCCGGCTCGTGGGCCGGGCCCTTCGGGTAGACCAGCACGCCGTGGCCGTCGCCGAGCTGCAGGAAGAGCATGCCGTGGTCCTCGGTGACCTCGACCCCCAGGACGTCCTGGTAGAACGCCTTCGCCTCCGGCACGTCGCGCACCGAGAACCCGCTGAACGCCTTCGTCGCATCGACCATGCCGCCAGTGAACCACCCCGGTCCGGTGTCGGTGCACTCTGCCAGGATGGGGCCGTGAACCACCCGGACAGCAGCGTCGACCAGGCCGTCGAGCGTGCGGTCGAGCTGGCTTCGGTGGGCCGTCGGGTGGTGCTCGGCATCGCCGGGGCTCCCGGCGCGGGCAAGTCGACCCTGGCCCGCCGCGTGGTCACCGCCGTCGACGAACGGCTCGGGTCCGGCACGGCGGTGCAGGTGCCGATGGACGGCTTCCACCTGTCGAACGCGGCACTCGACGCCCTCGGCCGCCACGACCGCAAGGGTGCCGTCGACACGTTCGACGCCGACGGCTACGTGGCCCTGGTCCGGCGGCTCGTCGCGGCGGACGAGGACGTCGTCTGGGCGCCGGACTTCGACCGCCGCACCGACGAACCGGTCGCCGGCAGCATCGCCGTCCCCCGGGCGACGACACTCGTCGTCTCCGAGGGCAACTACCTGCTCGACGACTCCGGACCGTGGGCAGCGCTCGGCGGCCTGTTCACCGAGACCTGGTTCTGCGCCGTCGACGACGGGGTGCGCGTCGACCGCCTGGTCGGTCGCCACATGCGACACGGACGCGACCACGACGCTGCGCGCGCATGGGCGGTGGAGGTCGACGGCGTGAACGCGGCGAGGGTCGCGCCCACGGTGATCCGTGCCTCCCGGACGGTGCGGACGTGACCAGCCGACCGACGTGACCAGCAGACCGACCGAAGGAGCGACCATGACCATCGCCATCACCGGAGCGACCGGCAACATCGGGGGCGCGGTCGCCCGCGCGCTCGCCGCGGACGGCCTGCCGTTCCGCATGATCGTGCGCGACGCCGCCCGTGCACCGGAGCTGCCCGGCGCCGAGTTCGCGGTCGCGACGTTCGCCGATGCCGACGCGGGTCGCGCGGCGCTCGAGGGGGTCGACGTGCTGCTGATGGTGTCGGCAGCCGAGGCCGAAGACCGCCTGGACCAGCACCGGACCTTCGTCGCGGCAGCGGCGGCAGCCGGGGTGCGGCACGTCGTCTACACGTCGTTCCTCGGCGCGGCGGCGGACGCGACCTTCACGCTCGGGCGCGACCACTGGGCGACCGAGCAGGCGATCCGCGAGAGCGGGATGGCGTTCACGTTCCTGCGCGACAGCTTCTACCTGGACTTCGTCGAGGACCTGGTCGGCGAGGACGGCGTGATCCGCGGTCCGGCCGGTGACGGCGCCATGGCCGCGGTCGCCCGTGCCGACGTCGCCCGCGTCGCGACCGCGGTGCTGCACGACCCGGATGGCCACCGCGACCAGACGTACGAACTGACCGGCCCGCAGGCGATCACCCTCGCACAGGCCGCGGCGACCGTGGCCGAGGTCCGCGGCCGCACGGTCACGTACCACCCGGAGACCCTGGACGAGGCCTACGCGTCACGTGCGCAGTGGAGCCCGGAGCCGTGGCAGGCCGACGCGTGGGTGAGCACCTACACGGCCATCGCCGAGGGGGCGCTCGCGCACGTGTCCGGTGACGTCGAGCGCATCACCGGCCGCGCGCCGATGTCCCTGCGCGAGGTGCTCGCCGCGGGCTGACACGCGGTGGCGGTGGTGGGCACCGGGTCCGACGGACGGACCGGGCAGCCCGCAGTGCCACACGGTCCACGTGATGCCGCCCGCCCGGCGCGGCTGCATCGGCAGGCGTGCGTGGCGGGTGCCGTGGGTGACGGCGCGGCAGCCGCCGGCCAGGGCGGCGCGCAGGACCGGGTCGGTTCGGGGCGCGTTGGCCTCGACGACGAGGACGCGCAGGCCGTCGGCGATCCTCCGGCGGATCTGGTGCGTCGTGAAGACCGGCACGGTGCCCGAGAAGCCGCCGTCCGTCAGCACCGGGAGCCCGGTCGCGTCGATCACGGGTGCGGAGATGTGCCACGTGTCCGTCAGGAACAGCGGTTCGTCGTGCCGGTACCCCTCCAGGCGGCGTGCGGTCGCGACGAGCCGGCGGAGCGCACGCGGGTACGGCGTCGACCCGCCCCACGGGTCCGGTCGCGACACGTGGAAGACGTCCGGGCTGCCGACCGGGATCGGCCAGCGCGCCGGCCACGGTCCGACCGAGGCGTCGACGCCGCTGCCGTCGCGCGTCGCGTCGAGTGCCTGCAGTGAGAAGGCCGCCGGTCCGGCGATCAGCGCGAGCCCGGCTGCGAATGCGATGACCGTCCGGGAGGCCCGGTGCCGGCCCGGTCCGCGCGTCGCCTCCCAGCGGGGTCGCCACCCGAACGCCACCACGGTCGCGACGACGGCGACCGTCGCGACCGTGACCGCGGGGCCGGTGAGCACGCTCGGCATCGCGGTGCCCCGCGCGAGGAAGACGACCCAGCCGAGTTGTGCCACGGCGAGGACGACGGGGAGCGCCCGGAGCCGCCACGACTGCGCCCGGACGAGGCCGACCGCTCCGCGCCACCCGAGTGCGGCGAGCAGGGCGAGCTGCACGCCGATCGCGGCGACGTAGGCGGTGTGCGGCACCGCGGCCACCGAGAGCACGGCCGCCGCGGTGCCGAGCCAGACGACCAGCACGACCAGGGTGGCGGATCCGGCGCGGGTGTCGAAGGCGTGCCCGAAGGGGGTGCCGGCGGTGGCTCGCGACGGGCTGGTCGACGAGCGGTCGACCGTCCGTGCTCGCCGTCGGACGAGCACCACGGCCGCGACCACCACGCCGAACACCGCCGCGGGCAGGAGCCAGGACACCTGCGACGCCAGGTGCGGTCCGAGCAGCTTGCCGAACCCGGCCGCACCGCCGCGCCAGGTGTGCGGGCCGAACGGGACGGCGAACGACCGGACGGACCCGGGCACCGCACCGGGCAGGAACCGGTCGATGCCGTTGTACCCGAACACCATCGCGAGCGGACTGTCGTCGGTGGAGCCGTCCGCCCACGGTCGCGAGCCCGTCGGGGTGAGCGCCAGCGCCGTCACCCACGACAGGGACGCCACGACTGCGACGATCCCGAGCACCCCGGCGCGCGCCACCCGGGTGCCGAGGCGGAAGGAACGGCCGTCGTACCGGGCCGAGGCCAGCAGCGTGCCGAGCAGCAGTGCCGGCAGGACGAACCAGGCCTGCACCATCTTCGCCTGGAACCCGACACCGACCGCCAGACCCGCGGTGACGAGCGGCCACCAGCGCCCGGTCAGCGCGGCGTGTTGCCAGCACAGCAGGGCGACGGCGAGTGCGGCGGTGACCATGCCGTCCTCCATCGGGTGCGCGAACACCGACACGAAGATCGGCGTCGAGGCAGCCGCTGCCGCCGCGACGAGTCCGGTGCCGACCCCGGCCCACCGGAGCCCGACGAGCGAGCAGGCCCACAGCGCGACGAGCCCCTCGACGACCTGGGGGAACGCGAGCGCGGCGGTCGAGTGCCCGAACAGCCGGAGGCTCAGCGCCTGCGGCACGGCGAAGCCGCTCAGCTTGTCGAGCGTCACCGTCGCCGAGGGGTCGAATGACCCGGACAGCAGCGCCGGCCACGACTCGGACATCGAGCGCGCCGACGCCTGGTAGAAGCCGAAGTCGCCGCCCCGGCCCAGGTTCCAGCCGAGCAGCACGGTCATCCCGGCGGCGATGGCGAGCAGGGTGAGCTGTGCCGCGACGGGTTGGTCCCGCCACCGTGCGGGTCGTTGGGTGTCCACTCTCTGGACAGTGGCCGTCCGGCATGACGGTGGGCCGGGACCCCGCCGCCGGAACGCCGCGAAGCCGGGCGCTGCGCTGTGACGACTCGCGGCCGTGGGCCTCGTCGCTCAGCGGTTCCCGGGTCGAGCCGGAGCGGGGTCTCAGCCGGCGTCCGGGTTCGGGGTCAGGACACCCGTCGCGCGGCGAACGTGCCGACGATGCCGAGCGTCAGCACCGACACGAGCACGACGAGCAGCGGTGCCGTCCAGTCCCCGGTCGCACCGTGCAGCGCCCCGGCGACGAGCGGCCCCGCAGATCCGAGCAGGTACCCGCCGCCCTGCACGAACGCGGACATCCGGCGGGCATCGGCGTCGCTCGACACGATCCGCACGATCACGATGAAGATCACGGTGATGCCGCCGCCCTGGGCTGCGCCGCCGAGCACCGACCACAGCAACCAGAGCTGCGGGGCGAACAGCAGCCCGAGCGGCATCGCCAGCCACAGGGTGCCGACCAGGGCGATGATCGCCGCCGGACGCCACCGGGTCGCGAGCAGCGGGACCCCGAGCGCTCCGACGACGGCCAGGATCTGGAACACCGACGAGCTCGCACCCGACGACGCCTTCGAGAAGCCGATCTCGTCGTGCAGCAGGGTCGGGATCCAGGCGGTCAGGGCGTAGTACGAGAACGCCTGACCGCCGAACGCCAGCGTCAGGCCCCAGGTGATGAGCCGCTTCGCGGGGCGGACGGGTTCTGCGGCGGTGGCAGCAGCGGCGGCCGCGGCGGCCCGGTCGGCTCGCATCGTCCGGATCGCCCCGGTGTCGAGCACCTGGTCGATCGGGCCGGTGATCGGCAGGGGCTCGTCGTCGTCGGACCGCACCGGGCGGCGCCACGCGGCCCGCGCACCGACCGCGTACGTCCACGCGAACCCGGCGATGACCGCGAAGACGGCCCAGACCGCGATGGCGACCGGCCAGCCCCAGAGCGCCGCCAGGGGAGCGGTGCCGAGCGACGTGATCATCGACCCGACGTTGAGCGCCGACGTGTACACACCGGTGACCAGGCCGACGCGTTCCGGCGAGGTGTCCCGCCGGATCACGACCGGGATCACCACGTTGCCGATCGTGATGCCGATGCCGATCACGGCGGTGCCGATGAGCAGTGCGGCGGACGACGGCATCGAGCGCACCACGGTGCCGGCGAGCACGATGACGAGCGACAGGGACACCGCACGCTCGGGGTCGGCCTTCGCGATGACCCAGCTGGCGAACGGGGTCGCCAGGGCGAAGCAGAGCACCGGGATCGTCGTCAGCAGTCCGGCGATCGTGGACGTCAGGCCGAGGTCGAGCCGGACGTCACCGATGACCGGGGCCGTCGCGACGATCGGCCCGCGGAAGTTCAGGGCGATGAGGACGATGGCGGCGGGCAGCACCCACGCCGCGGCACGCAGCCCCTGCCGCGTCGCGCCGGCCCGGCCGGTTCCGCCCGTCACGGCAGCAGGATCGGGAGCAGGTCGAGCGGGGTGGCGGCCGTGGCGATGGTGCCCTCGGCCTCGGCGGGGGAGCCGTACCCCCACTCGGCGAAGACCACCGGGACGCCGTGCACCGTGGCGCCCTCGACGTCGTGCACCCGGTCGCCGATGAGCACCGGGCGGCTGGTGTCGAACCCGCGGGCGTCGAGGCGTCGCAGTGCTTCCTCGACGACGTCGGCCTTGCTCGACCGGACCTCGTCGTCGCTCGCACCCGTGATGATGTCGATGTCGCCGGTCAGCCCGTAGTGCTCGAGGATGTACGTCGCCGGCGTCTCGGGCTTGCTCGTCGCGGTGGAGATCGGCAGTCCGGCCTGGTGCAGGGTGCGGAGCACGACGTCGATGCCGGGGAACATCGTCGAGTCGAGGGCGCCGTGCGAGAAGTAGTGCTCGCGGTACACGGCGAGGGTGTGCTCCGCCTGCGCCTCGTCCATGCCCATCGCGACCCGGAACGTGTCCATGATCGGCGGACCCACGAACGACATCAGGGTGTCGTGGTCGGGCACCGGGACGCCCACGGTGCGGAAGGTGTGCGTCAGGCTCTCGAGGATGCCCGGCGCGGAGTCGCTGATGGTGCCGTCGAGGTCGAACAGGATGGCGGAGAACGGGCTGGTCATGTCCTGTCCACCCTAGCCGGGCCGTGGAACCGGCCCATCCGCGATCCGTCGGCGGCGGGGCGGACGTGCACCGCGCCTCCCGGTCGGGCGACCAGCAGCGACGCAAGCGCGCTCAGAACAGGCGGGTGTGGCCGCCCTCGATGCCGCGCATCGCGTCGTAGTCGAGCACGAGGACGCGGATGCCGCGGTCCTCGGCGAGGGTGCGCGCCTGCGGTGCCACCGTCTGCGCCGCCAGCACGCCCTGCACCGGGCGCAGGTGCGGGTCGCGGTTCATGAGCTCGAGGTACCGGGTGAGCTGCTCGACCGCGTCGATGTTGGCGTTGCGCTTCATCTCGACCGCGACGCTCGCTCCCGCGTCGTCACGAGCAAGGATGTCGACCGGCCCGATAGCCGTCATGTACTCGCGACGGACCAGGGTGTGGCCGTCACCGAGCAGTTCGATCTGCTCGGCCAGGAGCTGCTGCAGGTGCGCCTCGACCCCGTCCTTCACCAGGCCAGGGTCGACGCCCAGGTCGTGGGTCTCGTCGGACACCACCTCGTACAGGGAGACGATGAGCTTGTCCTGCGTCTTCTTCTGCGTCACCGTCCACACCTGCGTGATGCCGGCGACCGACTGCTCGTCGTCCGGCTCGGTGATCTCGATCGAGCAGGGCGGGCTCATCCAGTTCAGCGGCTTGTAGCTGCCACCGTCGGAGTGCACGAGCAGGGAACCGTCCGCCTTGAGCATGAGCAGGCGGGTCGCGAGCGGCAGGTGGGCTGAGAGCCGGCCCGCGTAGTCGACGGAGCACCGGGCGATGACGAGACGCACCCCGGAAGCCTAACGGGCGTGGTGTCGTCGGCCGGACCGGGCGCGCTGGCTGTGCACCGCGCACGGATTCACATGCTCGTAACAACGTTCTGCACATGTACCGCGGTTCGATGCCGTCCTACCGTGGCTGACACCCCGATCGGCCCACGCCGACACCCCTCCCCGAGGAGCCACGATGGCCAGCGAGACCGCAGTGTCAGCACCACGAACCCCCCGTTCCGAGTCGGTCGTCGTCGACGACTACTCGCTCAGCCGAGTCCCGATGTCCGCGCGCTACGGCTGGTTCCAGGTCGCCGTGCAGCGCTTCGGACAGATCTCGGCGCTGTCCCAGTTCCTGCTCGGTGCGACGCTCGGTTTCGGCATGAGCTTCTGGGACGCCTTCTGGGCGATCACCCTCGGTGCCGTCATCCTCGAGATCGTCTCGGTGCTCGTCGGTGTCATCGGTGTCCGTGAGGGCTTGAACACCTCGGTGATCGCCCGCTGGACCGGGTTCGGCAAGGCCGGCTCGGCACTGGTCGGGCTCGCGATCGGGTTGAGCCTGATCGGGTGGTTCGGCATCCAGTCGGGCGTCTCGGCGGCCGGCCTCGTGTCGATCCTGCCGATCCTGCCCGCCTGGGCGTGGTCGCTGGTGTTCGGGCTGCTCGTCACCGCGATCGTGCTGCGCGGGTTCCACTCGATGCAGTGGCTGGCGAACGTGACCGTGCCGCTGTTCCTGGTGCTCGTCGGCTGGGCGGTCATCGTCGAGCTGAGTCGGCACTCCATCGCCGAGCTCGCGGCCCGGGCTCCCGCCGGTCCCGAGCTGAGCTTCGTCGCGGGAACGACCCTCGTCGCCGGCGGGTTCATCGTCGGGGCCGTGATCACTCCGGACATGACGCGCTTCAACCGGTCGGTCGGCGACGTCGTGAAGCAGACGCTGCTCGGTGTGACGCTCGGCGAGTACGTCATCGGCCTGGCCGGCGTCCTGCTCGCGCACGCCGTGGGCTCAGCGGACATCACCCGCGTGATCACGTCGAGCGTCGGGTGGGTCGGCATCCTGGTGATCCTGCTCGGTACGTTCAAGATCAACGACTGGAACATCTACAGCTCGAGCCTCGGCGTGACGAACTTCATCGACGCGGTGTTCGGCAAGCAGGTGAACCGCGGGCTCGTGACGCTCGTGATGGGCGTCATCGGGTCGGTGCTCGCGGCGGTCGGGTTCCTCGGGGCCTTCACCCCGTTCCTGTCCGTGCTCGGGGTCGTCTTCCCGCCCATCGCCGGGATCATGGTTGCCGAGTACTTCGTCGTGAAGCGGTGGCGCCGCGAGTTGAGCGATGCCGAGAACATCCCGGCGACGTCGCCCACGTGGGTGCCGGCCACCCTGGTGATCTGGGCGATCGCCTCGCTCATCGGGTACTTCGTGGTCCTCGGCATCCCCTCGATCAACTCGGTGGTCATCGCCTTCGTGCTCTACGTGGTCGCCGGCAAGGCCGGGCTGATCCGCGGAGTCGGGGTCAGTCGGACCGAAGCCGTGCCGACCGCCGCGGCGGCCGCGCCCACCGGAACTGCCGCGCCCACCCCCGGCGCCTGACCCGGGCGTTCCCCGAACGGCCGGTCGCGGCGTCGCGTCCCTGATCCGCGTGACGGCGCGGCCGGTCCCCACCACCGCATCCCCACCAGACCCACCCCCACACGGCTCCACCCCGCACCCGCTCCACCCGCACCACCGAAGGGAACCCCATGCGCATCGGCATCGACGTCGGCGGCACCAACACGGACGCTGTCCTGATGGACGGCAGCACCGTCCGTGCGGCGGTCAAGCGGTCCACCACTCCCGACGTGACCTCGGGCATCGTCGCCGCGCTCGACGGCCTGCGCGAGCAGCACGCCTTCGGCCCCACGGACATCGACGGCGTGATGATCGGCACCACCCACTTCATCAACGCCCTGGTCGAGGCACGCGGCCTCGCCCCGACCGCCGCGGTCCGCCTGGGCCTGCCGGCGACCGCGTCCCTGCCGCCGTTCACGGACTGGCCCGCCCACCTGGTGTCCGCCGTGCACGCGCAGCCGTTCCTGGCCCACGGCGGCCACGAGTTCGACGGCCGGGTCATCTCGGAGCTCGACCCCGAGGAACTCAAGCGGCATGCCGGAGCCATCGCCGCCGCGGGCATCCGTTCGGTCGCGATCTCGTCGGTGTTCTCCCCGATCAACGACGAGTTCGAGCAGCGCGCGCAGGAGATCATGGCCGCCGAGCTCGGGCCGGACGTGGCGTTCTCGCTGTCGTCCGAGATCGGTCGCATCGGTCTGCTCGAGCGCGAGAACGCGACGATCATCAACGCGGCGCTCCGCGAGCTCGCCGACCGGATCGTCGACGGCCTGTCCGGGTCGGTCACGGGCAGCGGCATCGACGCACCCCTCTTCCTGAGCCAGAACGACGGCACCCTGATGGACGTCGAGTACGCCCGCCGCTACCCGGTCGCGACGTTCGCCTCCGGCCCGACCAACTCGATGCGGGGTGCGGCGGTGCTGTCCGGCTTCGACACCTGCGCGGTCGTCGACGTCGGCGGGACCACGAGCGACGTCGGCGTCCTGACCGCGGGCTTCCCGCGCGAGGCCACGGGCGAGGTCGCCGTCGCCGGCATCCGCACGAACTTCCGGATGCCCGACGTGCTGTCCGTCGGCATCGGCGGTGGTTCCCGCATCCGCGAGGACGGCAGCGTCGTCGGTCCGGACTCCGTCGGCTACCGCCTGACCGAGGAGGGCCTGGTCTTCGGCGGCACGACCCTGACCGCGACCGACGTGGCCGTCCGCGGTGGCCGTGGCGCGATCGGGGACCCGTCGCTCGTCGCCGGGGTGCCCGCCGATGTCGCCGCCCGTGCGCTCGACGTCATCGCGGAGCGCGTCGCCGACATCGTCGAGCGGATGCGCACCTCGTCCGACCCGCTGCCGGTCGTGGCGGTCGGCGGCGGTTCGGTGCTGCTGCCCGACACCCTGCCCGGACTCGGCACCGTGCACCGCCCGGAGCACTACTCGGTCGCCAACGCCATCGGTGCCGCGATCGCGCAGGTCAGCGGCGAGGTCGACAAGGTCTACGCGATCAGCGACGGCCGCCGGTCCGCGGTGGTCGACGAGGCCCGGCAAGAGGCGGTCGACCGTGCCATCGCTGCCGGCGCCGACCCCGGCTCGGTGGACATCGTGGACTTCGACGAGGTCCCTATCCCGTACCTGCCGGGCAATGCGACGCGGATCCGCGCGAAGGCCGTCGGCGACCTGGCACTCGGGGCGCTGGTCCGATGAGCGCGACGCAAGCTGCGCCCACAGCACCCCCGCTCACCTCCATCGGCGCCGACTGCTCCGCCCTCGCCCGCGGCGCCGCGATCCTCGGCACCGGCGGCGGCGGCGACCCCTACATCGGTCGCCTGCTCGCCGAGGCCGCCGTCCGCGCCCACGGTCCGGTCGAGATCGTCCAGGTCGAGGACCTGCCCGACGACGCCGTGGTGCTGTCGGTCGCGATGATCGGCGCCCCCACGGTGATGGTCGAGAAGCTCCCGTCCGCCGGCCAGTTCGCCGAGGCCATCCGCAGCCTGTCGGCGTTCCTCGGCGTCACCCCGACCCACCTGGCCTGCATCGAGGTCGGCGGCGTGAACTCGACGACCCCGATCGTCGCCGCGGCCGAGCTCGGCCTGCCCCTGGTCGACGGCGACGGCATGGGCCGTGCCTTCCCCGAGGTGCAGATGGTGCTGCCGACCCTGTCCGGCATCAGTGCGACACCGATGGCCCTGGCGGACGAGAAGGGCAACACCGTCGTCTTCGACACGGTCGACAACCGGTGGGCGGAACGGCTCGCCCGCACGGCGACGGTCGAGATGGGCTGCTCCGCGATCACCGCCCAGTACGCCATGTCCGGCGCGCAGGTGAAGGAGTCGTTCGTCCGCGGCAGCCTGTCGCTGAGCATCCGGCTCGGCGAGACCCTGGTGCGCGCACGCAGCGAGAACGCGGACCCCGTCACGGCGGTCACCGAGGTGCTCGGCGGCACGGTCGTCTTCGAGGGCAAGGTCGCCGACATCGAGCGCAAGACCGTGACCGGGTTCGCGCGCGGTACGGCCCGCATCGCCGGTTCCGGCAGCGACACCGGCCTGGAGGCGGTGCTCCGGTTCCAGAACGAGCACCTGCTGGTCGAGGTGGCCGGCCAGGTCCGCACCACGGCTCCCGACCTCATCATCACCCTGGACGCCGAGACCGGCGAGCCGATCACCACCGAGGCCCTGCGCTTCGGCGCCCGCATCCGGATCGTCACCGCACCGGCCGACGAACGCTGGCACTCCCCGGACGGCCTGCGCCTGGCCGGCCCGCGGTACTTCGGCTACGACACCCCCGCGGTCCGCCACGACGGCACCACGAGCCCCGGCGAGAGCACGGGCGAGACGAGCAAGGAGGGCGCCCGATGAGCTGGATCCTCGACGTCGACGACCTGCCCGACCTGGCCCGCGGCGCCGCGCTGCTCGGCACCGGCGGCGGGGGCGACCCCACCATCGGGATGCTCCTGGTGCGCGCCGCGATCGAACAGCACGGCCCCGTCACGATCCTCGACCCGTCCGAGGTGCCCGACGACGCCCTCGTGATCCCCACCGCGCAGATGGGCGCACCGACCGTGGTGCTCGAACGCATCCCAGCCGGGCCGGAACCCCTCGGCGCCCTCCGCCGGCTCGAAGCCCACCTCGGCCGGACGGCGACCGCCACGATGCCGATCGAGTGCGGCGGCATCAACTCGATGATCCCGCTGCTCGTCGGCGCCACCGGCGGCCTGCCCGTGGTCGACGCGGACGGTATGGGCCGCGCGTTCCCGGAGCTGCAGATGGAGACGTTCTCGGTCTACGGCGTGCCGGGCAGTCCGCTGGCGATCAGCGACGAGAACGGTCACGGCGTCATCATCGAGACCGGCTCGGACAACAAGAAGATGGAGTGGCTCGCCCGCGGGGTCACCATCCGGCTCGGCGGCGTCGCGTACATCGCCGAGTACGCCATGTCCGGCCGTCAGGTGCGCGAGACCGCCGTCCCGCGCACGCTCTCCCTGGCGCTCGCCGTCGGTCGGGCCATCCGGGTCGCCCGCGAAGCCCACCGTGACCCGATCGACGCGCTCGCCGAGGCCCTCGGCACGACGATCTACACGCACCTGCGCGAGCTGTTCGACGGCAAGGTCGTCGACGTCGAGCGCCGCACCGTCGACGGGTTCGCCCGCGGTCGCGCCACCGTGCAGGGGACCGACGGCTCCGAGCTCGAACTCCGGTTCCAGAACGAGAACCTCGTCGCCCGGCGGGACGGCCGCCTCGTCGCCGTCGTGCCCGACCTGATCTGCGTCCTCGACGCCGAGACCGCCGAGCCGATCACCACCGAACGGCTGCGGTTCGGGCAGCGCGTCCGGGTGATCGGCATCTCGACGCCCGACCTGATGCGGACCCCGGAAGCGCTCGCCGTGTTCGGCCCGTCGTGCTTCGGGCTCGACGAACCGTTCGTCCCGGTCGAGGACCTGCACGAGCACGTCCGACCGGCCGCCCCGGCGGCCGGCTGACCGACGGCCGCGCGCCGACCCGGGCAACCGACCGCGGCAGCAGAATGGACCCATGGACCAGGGTGAGCGGCGGGGCGGCGGTGTGGCGGGCCTCCAGGCCGACGACGCGACCGTCTTCGGACGCGGCACCGCCCTGCTCGGCTGCGGCGGTGGCGGCCGCGTCGACCACATGGTCAGCGCCCTCCGACTCGCACTCGGCAACCGGAGCGTTCCGGTCGTCGACCTCGACGACCCGGCGCTCGAATCAGTGGTGGCCGTCGGGCTGATCGGGTCGACCACGGTGCTCGAGGAGAAGATGCCGAGCGGCGAGGAGCTGCCGGCCGCGCTCGCGGCGGTCGAACGCTGGACGGGTGTCCGTGCCGACGCCGTCGTCGCCGCGCAGATCGGCGGCGTGACCGGACCGGCCGCAGCCCTCACCGCGCACGCTGCCGGACTGCCGCTCGTCGACGCGGACCTGGTCGGCCGAGCGGTCCCGCGCATCGACCAGCTGTCGGTCTTCGTCGGCCCGACCACGACGGTCTCGGCCGCCGCGGCCACGACGAGCGGTCTGCGGATCGTCGTCGACGCCCGGCACCCGCACGACGTCGAGACCGTCTGGCGCGAGGCGGTCTCGCACAGCGGCGGCTGGGCGGCCTTCGCGATCGGCCCCGTCCCGGTGGCGCTGCTGCGCGAGCGCGCCGTGGTCGGCAGCGTGCAGCGCGCGATCCGGATCGGACGCGCCGCGGGCGGCGCACGCGACGCTGCGGAACTCGCCGCGCTCATCGGCGGCCGTGTCGTCGCCCAGGGCCGGGTCATCGACGTGCAGCGCGAGGGGGACGCGCTCGCGTTCGTGCGCAGCAGCCTGGCCATCCGCGACGCCGGCTCCGGCGCGGTCGCCCGGGTCGAGGCGGGCAGCGAGTACGTGCACTGCCTGGTCGACGGCCTGCCGGTCGCCAGCACCCCGAGCGTCATCACGGTCGTCGACGCGCGCTCGCTCGCGCCGGTGGCGACCGACCGCACGCGGGTCGGCAACGAACTCGCCGTGCTCGTGCTGCCGTCGGCGCCGTGGTGGTGGGCGGACCCCGACCGCACCGCGCGCATGGGGCCGCGGGCGTTCGGCATCGACGCCGACGTCGTGCCCGAGGCCGTGGGCGGGGCCGTCGCGTGAACGCCGTCGGCGACCTGCTGCCGCTGCTGCCGTCCGGTACCCGCCTGCTCGTCGGCCCCGGCGGCACCGTGGTCCGGAGCGTCCGCGGTGTGGTGGGGACCCCCGACCAGGTCGGCCGGTCCCTGTCGCAGGGCGACGACGTCGTCGTGCTGCTCACCCCCGTCGACCGCGCGGACGCGCGCTTCGACGTGCTGCTGCGCCGGGCCTCCGCGGCCGGCACCACCATGCTCGTCGTCGACGGATCGCTGGAGCTCGGCCCCGGCACCACGACGCTCGCCGACCGGCTCGGCGTCGCCGTGCTCGCCACCCCGGACCCGTGGGCGACCTCGGTCCGTCTGCACGAACTCATCGGCACCGGGATGGGTCCGGCGGCCCGGGCCGCTCTCGACGCCGCCCGCGTCGCGCTCGACGCCGGCCCCGAACTCGACGACCTGTTCACCCGGCTCGACCGGTCGCTCGGCCACCCGGTGCGGTTCCTCGACGCCTCCGGCCTGGCACTCCGCGGAGCCGCCGTCGACGACGCGGCCCGCGCCGTGCTCGTCCGGCGCGGCGGCACGAGCGACGTGCTGATCGCCGAGGGCGTCGACGAGACGCTCGTGGCGATCCCGGTCGGCACCGGCATCGGACCGCGCGCCTGGGTGGCCGTCGGTCTGTCCGTCCCGATCGCCGCCGAACAGCAGGTGGTGGCGAGTGCCCTGCGGGTCGCGGCCGTCGCCGTCGGCCACCGGCTGCTGCTCACCCGGCTCGACGACGAGCGCGACGCCCGCTACCGGATGGCGATGCTCGACGAACTCCGCGCGGCCGACGGGGCGCCCGCCCCGCAGCTCGTGCAGCGCACCATCGCCGCCGGGTGGCGGCTGGACGCCTGGCACGTCGGAGCGCGCGTCGTCGCGCGGCAGGGCGTCGACCTGGTCGCGCACCGCCAGCAGGTGGACGCCGCGGTGCGCGCCGAGGGACTCGACGCGGTCGTCGTCGAACAGGCGGACGGCTGGGTGCTGTGGCTGTCGGAACCCGACGAGCCCGGCCGGGAGGCAGTGGCCGACATCGCGGGTCGGCTGCGGCGCGCGCAGAACACGCTCCGCACCACCGTGGAGACCAACGTGGGTGTCGGCAGTCTGCAGGCGGGCCCTGCCGGGCTGGTCCGGACGCTCGGCGAGGCCGGCGACGCCGCCCGCCTGGCCGCCAGCCGTCCGGAGTCGGGGCACTTCGTGCACGTCGACCGGCTCGGGCTCGCGCAACTGCTGCTCGCGTGGACGCAGACGGACACGTTCCTGCCGGCGTCGCGGCAGTTGCTCGCACCGCTCGAGCGCGGTGGCGGCGCGCTCCTGACGACGCTCGCCGCCTACCTGGACGCGGAGTCGTCGATCGCCGAGACCGCCGCGGTGCTCGGCGTGCACCGGAACACGGTGTCCGACCGCATCGCGCGGGTGGAACGGCTGCTCGGGGTCGACCTGTCCGACCCGGAGACCCGGCTCGCGCTGCACCTGGCGACGCGGGCGCGGGCCGGGGACGGCGGCTGAGGGCTCGCTGCGTCAGCTGCGGTTGCTGTGCTCGCTCGTCTTGTCGGTCTCACTGGTCGTGTCGGTCTTGGCCGTCTTCGTGGTCCCGCTCGTCTTGTCGGTTCCGCGGGTGGGTCGGGCTGCGGCGCCGGTCTCACGTGCTGCACCCGAGGCCAGCCCGGCCGCGATGATGAACACGAAGACGACCAGGAGCGCACCGAGCAGTCCGACGTGCTCCCCGAGGAACCCGATCAGGGGAGGCCCGGCCAGGAACGCCACGTAGCCGATCGTCGCCACGGCGCTGACCTTGGCGGCCGCGGTGCGGGGATCGTCGGCGGCTGCGGACATGCCCATCGGGAAGCCGAGGCTGGCACCGAGGCCCCAGAGCACGACACCCACGATCGCGAGCGGCACGTTCTCGATGAAGATGAGCATGCCGAGGCCGACCACCGCGACGGCGGCGCTGATGCGCAGGATCGGCACACGGCCGAACTTGTCGATCAGCGGGCTGCCGGCGACGCGGCCGACGGTCATCGCGGCGAGGAACACCGTGAGGACGCCGGCGCCCGCGGCGTTGTCGAGCCCGTGGCCGTCGATCATCGCGAGGGGCAGCCAGTCGTTCGCGGAGCCCTCGGCCAGGGCCATGCCGAGCACGATCACGCCGATGAGGATCGTCGACGGCTGCGCCCAGACCTGCATGCGGGTGAGCGGCGTCGCGACGGGGCTGGTGTCGGTGGAGACCGGCTGCTCGACGAGGTGCTCGTCCTGGAACTTCGTGACGGCGACGAGCATCGCGGCGCTCGTGACGACGACCAGGACGATGAAGTGCACAGAGACCGGGATCTCGAGCCGCTCGGCCAGCGCACCGAGCCCGGCGCCGGCGAGCGTGCCGAGGCTGAACGCGGCGTGGAACAGCGGCATGATCGTGCGCCCGCCGGCCTTCTCGGCGGCGGCACCGGAGACGTTCATCGACACATCGCACAGGCCGTTGCCGAACCCGAAGGCGATGAGCGCGATCCAGATGGCGGCGAAGCCCCACCCGAGCGTGACCGCCACCCCGGCGAAGATCATGCCGAGCGCCAGGCACGCCGCAGCCACCTGCACGCCCCGCCGTGCTCCGAGCTTCGCGACGATGTGCCCGGCGAAGGTCAGCCCGCCGATCGAGCCGACCGCCATGCCGAGCACGAGCAGGCCCATCTCGAAGGTGCTCGCCCCCAGGGAGTCGCGGACGCTCGGGATCCGGCCCAGCCACGTCGCGATGTCGAGCCCGGACAGGGTGAACACCACGAACACCGCGATGATCCAGGCCCTGGTGGTCGGGACGGTGCGGGTGGACGGCGTCGTCATGGTGCTTCCCATCGTGCTGCGGCTCGCGTGGTGGTGCGCGTTCTGGTGTTGGCATTGCGGTTGTCGAATCGATTCGACCGCTCGTTCCCGCTACGCTAACGGGCGATGGACGAACCGGCAACAGGACCCGGCGCGTCGCGTTCCCGCGGCGGCGCTGCACGTCCGTCGCGCCCGACGCTGGCAGCGGTGGCCCGTGCCGCCGGTGTCGCGCCGTCGACGGCGTCGCTCGCCTTCAGTGGTCTCGGCCCGGTGTCCGAGGACGCCAAGGCCCGCGTACTCGCCGCTGCCGCCGACCTCGGCTACGGCGGCCCGGATCCCCGCGCCCGTTCGCTGCGCCGCGGTCGTTCCGGTGTCATCGGCGTCGTGATGGACGAGCGTCTGAGCGATGCCTTCCGTGATCCGGTCAACGTCCTGACGCTCGACGGCATCGCCGAGGTCGCGGGTGCCGCGGGGGTGTCCCTGTTGCTGGTGCGGAGTCCGCTCGACGACGAGCAAGGTGCTGGCCCGCTGGTCGACGCCCCGATGGACGCCGTCGTGCTCGTCGGGTGCAACGTCCGGATCGACCCCGCCGTCGCGGTGCTACGGCGTCGGCAGATCCCTGTGGTCGCGATCGAGGCGGACGAGATCGAGGGTGCCGTGCCCGTCCAACTCGACAACCGAGATGCCTCACGCCGTGCTGCCGCGTACCTGCAGGACCTCGGGCACACTGCGGTCACGGTGGTGACGCTACCGCTCGACGCTGCTCGTCGGCGGGGCCCCATCGACGACGCCCGGTTCGCTTCGGGCATCGCCTTCACGACGCTCGAACGCCTGCGGGGTGTGCGCCAGGTCTACCCCTCCGCAGTAGCGGTCGAGACGGCGGGGAGTTCGGTGGAAGAGGGGCGCCTGGCCGGCGTCGAGCTGTTCGCACCTGACGGCCCCCACCCCACCGCGGTGATCGCGCAGAGCGACCTGATCGCCGTCGGGGTGATCTCGGCCGCACTCGATGCCGGACTCCGGGTGCCCGAGGACGTCAGTGTCGTCGGGTTCGACGGCATCACGGTGGACGACAGCCTGCTCCACCGCACCCCGATCCGGCACCTGACCACGCTCGTGCAGCCGTTCGTGCAGAAGGGCCAAGCTGCTGCCCGTGCCGCTCTGGCCATGCTCGAGGGGGCGGAGCCGCAGCCGGCGTCGTTCACCTCGGAGTTGCGAGTGGGGGACACGACGGGGCCGCCGCCGGCTGCGCGCTGATCCCACGCCGTCCGGATTCCGCCAGACCGAGGATCCGGCGCACGGTGGACCGGTTCCGTGTGCGCCTTCATCGCCCGAACTTGCCGGTGGTGCGTCTGGACTCCCAGCTGTCGAGCTGGTGCAGCGCGTTCCGGGTATGACCGACCGCCAACATCGCTTCCTTGATGCGGGCAAGCGAGAGGACTTCGGCAGCAGCGCGGTCGAGCATGGACGGCGACCTCGGGAACCACCGAGGCGCCCGCCTCAGCATTGAAGAAGTGGCGGACCGGGTGGGTGCGGGTCTCCTCCTGCCAGCACAGGGAGGTCGGCTAGCGTTCGTGCTCTCCCTCGGCGGCTGCTGGTGGGCCGTCTGAAGTGTCGCTATCGCGAGGCTGTTGCTCTGTGCCGTGCTTAGCATCTTGCACGCACGGCACCGTAAACCAGTGCGACGCTCGGTTCTTACCTCACCGCTGCTCATTGCGGTCTGGGTGTCGATGGTCGGCTGGACGGCGGTCGCGTTGCTCATGGGGCGCTAAGGCGATCGACGAGAGGCGCCCGCATGGGGATCAGCTACCGCACCGTGGCTGAGTCCGTTTACATAGCGATGTGTTGGAAATGCGGATTGGGCGGCTGCCCTGAGTGGTGTGGCTACTCGAGAGCGTGGCGTACCTTTCCAACGATGTCATCTAGCAGGTAATCGGGGTGGACCTCGACCAGGGTCATCCCGTGCGCAGCGCACAAGCAACGCTTCGTAGCGTCGCGCTGCTGCTGCCGCTCGAAAGCCTCCCGTCCGCCGAAGAACTCCACCGGGCGCGAGTGTTGGGCTCCCTGGTACTCGATTGCGACGTTTCGCCCGCGGAGCACCATGTCGAGAGACTGTGGCGCCAGCCAAGATGGCCGTACCTGGTGGTCGATTCGCTCGTCGGGGAACGCAGCGCGTAGTTGATGCAGCAGACGTGTCTCCGACACCAGGCCCTCGCCGACGCGCGGGAGTCCAGCGGCCTCACGCGCACGGTTCTCCGATTCGCGGAACAGGGGCCTGCAGAGCGCTCGGATCACGCCCTCGAAGGCGTACGGATTACTGCGGTTCCAAGCTGCTGGGATGGGACGCTCGTAGCCTGCGAAGCCCTCGAACGCGGTCAGGGGGTACGGGCCGACTGCACGGCCGTGATCGATGAGCTGAACGATCTGTTCCACCGAGTAGTCGGAACCGATCAGGTCGTAAAGGCTCTGCGCTATCGCTTGTGTGGTTTCGTTGGCATGCAGTCGCCTCCAAAAATGCCCGACGATGCTGATTCCGTGCGCGTCGTGGAAGCTGTCGAGCGTCTCCTGAAGGTCATCAAGCGCCGCGTCGAGGTTTTGCCAGCCCGCCTTGGTGATGTTTGAGGATCCCCACCGCATGATCTCCCACGCTTCCGCACGTGGCTGCAACAGGTCGCTGAGACCGACGAAGGCAACGAGCCGTCGGAAACCGTACGTCAGCTTCAACGCATCGGCCCACTCCTCCCGGAGGTAGTGCATGTCGGCCAGGCACTGTCGTGCTTCACTTTGAGCCACGGATTTCGGGTACGCGTCGATGATGCGAGCCACCCCCTCCATCGCCGTCTTGGGTTCAAGGTCCCACTCAGCTAGGAGCTCGTGCAGCATGACGACGGGGTAGCCGAACTGCCCGTCGACGTCGATCGCATCGCCCCGAAGGAACCCTGGCCGGTAGTGCTTCGAAAAGAACGATCTCTGTAAACGGTTCATTTCAGGCAGCTCGTTCGCCGATACCACCTCGAAGCGGTGTACCCGGTGAGAGGGGGAGTCGGTCGTCACACGATGAGCTTGCCAGCGAAGTTGCAGCCGCCGGCGTGCCGTTGAACGATCGGCATCGAGACGGGCCGTTGTGCGCGAATGCATGTCGGGAGTCGTGCTTAGAGTGTTGGTATGGTTGACCAGTACTCCCCCGCTGAAGTGCAGATGCTTGACACGCTCGGCCGACTCATCGCGGCCGCCGGCAGATGCGTAATGAGTATCTAGCAGAAGGCTCTGGAGTTCGAACGCGCAGACCAACGCGTCATCCGCACCGAAACAGACATCGTGGACGACGATTACCCCGACTTGACGCTGACAGTCATCTCCGACGGCGAGCTCCTCACCGCAGAAGACGCCGCGCTTCAGAACCCGAGGGAACAGAGCCGCACCGAACTCGGTCTCGTCCTCAGGAGTCTCTGGAAATCGAGGCGATTCGGCCGTAGCGCCGAATGGATGGATGCCTCGCGGTGGATACTCCACGGGGCCGACCACCTCAGTCGCTACCTCCGCGAGGCGGGGAGCGCGGGTGCCGTGTCGCTTGACAGACTCAACGAATGGTTCGTCGGTGAGCACACGTCGGACTGGCCGCACACGGACTGGGTCGCCGCTCAGCACGCGACCGCGATCGCCGCCGACGCGATGAGCAATGACGCCGTCAGGGTGCTCCGCTCATGGCTAGCGCACTCACAGAACGCGCAGAAGCTCGCCGTCGCAGTGCAGCGGCTCGCCAGCATCGAACCGCAGCCGACGCGACGAACAATCCGTGGCCGCATCGATAGCGCCCACGATCCGATCCTCATTCGGCTCTTGGTTCTCGGACTCCTCGCCAGCGGGGCTCCTGCATCCGCAGTAACCGGGCATCTGAACCGAACATCCTCTTTGAAGCTGCTGCATCGGTACCTGGATAGCCACAACTGGAAACTGCCAAATGTGCCCGGCGATTTCGCCGGAACCGACGGTGCGCAGAGCGAGAAAACGCCAGCGGACTGAACACCTTCGCGTGGGGGCGTCTTGCATGCTCGCGGTTCGGACCGTCCACCCGAACCACCCCTTCAGGTCGCCCTTCATGGCTTCCCGGTAGCCGCCGCCGGAGAAGCGCATCGGCGGGGCGCTCGCGACGGAGACCAGCGCCGCGCTGCGTTTCGATCGCACGCTAGTCGGCCAGGAGCGCAGCCCCTGCTTCCCGGGTACGGCCTGGGACGGATCATCGCTGACGTGTCGCTGGAAGTCGACCACCTCGTGGGGATCGTTCGGTGAGAGCTTCACCTTCGGTGGTGGCGTCGTGCCGGTGGTGCTCGACGTGTTGGAGCGTGTCGGTGGCATCGCTTCACCGCGCGCGTTGGTGGATGGTTCAGGTGAGCGACGGGAACGACGCTCGGGCCCAGGACGGACGCTGGACCCCATCGGTCGCCGCCTGTTGAGGGGATGGGCCTGCGAGGGAGTCGTCAGTCAGCGTGACCCCGCGGTCGCTGGCTTCTCGGTCGTCGGCTCTTCCGGTACCCGAGCCCGCTGGAGGTGTCGGGCGTCGATGCCCGACGATCGGGCCCGCAATTGCATGCTGCGGTCTTGGCTGATCAGCAGGGTGCGTGCGGTGAAGCCACGCAAACCCAGTACTCGGTCGATGATGTCGGCGTCTGCGCGTGGCATCGGCACTCGGTCGACGTCGTCCACCCACACTCGTAACGTGGCACCCTCACCGTCCGGGACGCCGGCGCCGGTCATGTGGATGCTGTCCTGCCCAAGCGGGAAGGACCTGTCCAGCCATCGCAGCACCGCGCGCGCCGTCGCCCGCTTCTGGTTGTCGCTGCCGCGGTCTTTCAACACATCCAGTTCCTCGACCACCTGAATCGGGATAAGCACCACCACGGGCGGACGGTAGGTCAGATCCGCCAGGTCGTGCCAGTCCACCAGCCGCACCCGCGTGCCGTACTCCATGAACACGTTCGTGTCGAGGATGATTGCTGTCCCCTGCCCGGAGTGCCACTTCGACCACTCGAGCTCCAGCTCATCGGCAGCGTCTGCAAGGCCACGGGCGCGAAAGTCGAGCTCCGCGTCGATCAGCGCGTTGTTCGGATCGGTCGAGTGCAGCATCGTGAATCGACTTCCCAGGACGACTCGCTCCAGCTCCCGTTCGGGAAGCAACAGGCTGGCGCGCCGGATAGCGTCGGCACTCCACACACGCCATTCGTACATGCGTCGCGGCGTCACACCACCCCTGCCGCGGATGTTCGAGAGGCTCCGACTCAGGTCGCGGAGCGTCTCAATGACCTGCTGTACGTCGACACCCGCTCGCAGTTTGATCATGCCGTGACGCTTCCGGTCCGCTGCTGCCGCGGCAGTACCATCCTCGTCATCGCTCTTGCTCGAAGATGTTCCAGTGCACCATTGACAGCGCACCGTCGACGGTGGCGTCGGGGTTCCCGACGGAGACTCCGTACCGGTTGTTTTCCCGGTCGGCTTCCGGCACGTCGACGGCGAACGCAACGACCGAGAATCGAGTGATGCCCGCTGCTTCGCCGCGGTCGGTCACTTCGAGCCGCACACGCTGTGCGTGCACCCACACGTCGTAGATGGAAACCTTCGCCGGCTCCTCATGCCCGTCGCGTCCGGCGAAGTAGTGCAGTACATCGTCCATCCCGTCACCCTACCGACAATCCAGGACATTTTGAGGCGACCTCATGACTGGCTTGGAGTGAGGAACACGATGTGGAGGGCGGCGCTTCCATTGAGCTGCGAAGGGGGCAGACGTGTGTTTCGGCCGGAATGGTCAATACGCCGGCCGGCGTGAACGTGGCGGCTGAGGTCCTGCCCTTGGGTCGCTTCGGCGAAGCGACAGGCGGGGGCGAGCCCGACTTCGCGAATGTCGGTGGCAGAGATGAGAATCGATCCACTACTGAACTCGATGAGAGGGGCCGCATGGAAGCGACCGGTTTGTCGCAACTCCTGGATGAGATACAGGGTGACATCGCAGCAGAATTGGCCACGATGCCCAGCGTCGTTAAGAAGGACCCTGCCTCCTTTGATGTGAAGAAGCTGGCGATTGAGAAGCGCGAGTGGCACCAGCTCGATGACGTGGTTGCTGTTGTCGTCGACCTCAAGGGCTCCTCCCGCTTGGGGACGGGCAAGCATGCGTCTTCGACTGCAAGCATCTACGAGGCATCTACCGACAACGCTGTGGGGGTGCTCAAGCATTTCGGTGCTGACTTCATTCAGATCCAAGGCGATGGAGCGTTCGGGCTCTTCTGGGGAGACAACCGCTACGAGAAGGCAGTCTGCGCCGGGATCACAGTCAAAACCTTCAGTGTCGGCCTGTCCGAGAAGATCCGCAAGAGGTGGCCTGACGCTCCAGAAACCGGTTACAAAGTTGGCATCGCAAGTGGGCGGGTGCTGGCTAAGAGGATCGGCACGCCTCGCAACCCCAACGAACAAGAGCCCATCTGGTCGGGGAAGCCTGTGAACTACGCGGCGAAGGCCGCTCAGACTGCTGGCCTTGGGGAACTGATTGTGTCGGCCGACGTCTGGGCGAGTATCGAGGACAACGACTACCTGACTACGACTTGTGCCCACGAACCCGGAACGAAGCCTGTCGCTCTCTGGCGAAACAAGACCATCGACAACGTTCCGGAGGAAGACGACAGCCGCTATGGCCGGGTGCTCACCTCGTCGTGGTGCACGAGCTGTGGCGAGACGTTCTGCGACGCAATCCTTCAGGGCGAGACGACAAGGACGGAGTCTGAGGAGGCGCGCGACGAGTCGATGCGAGCGGCACGCGCTGGCAATCTTGAGAAAGTAATGGCCGACAAGAAGGCCGCAGCGCGGAACCGTCGCACCGGGTTGTCTAACCGATGAGCAAGAAGAAGTCGGAACGGCTCGAAGGTGCCGCCTGGCAGCAGCTCGAGCTGGTGAATGGGTGGATTCGACACAGCGATGCGAAGCTCACTGCGTTGCTCGCACTGGTAGGCATCGCTGGCGGCGGGGTGTACGCGGTGGCGCAGAACGCATGTGGGCGACCTTCCATCCTCGCCACGGCCGCAGTTGCCGGGGCGCTGCTTGCCAGTGCGGCCATATGCGTGGTTCTCGGGTTGATACCGAGACGTCGCTTCCTCGCATCGGACCAGGCCGAGGTGGTGTTCTATCGGGCAGTCGCCTCCCTCTACCCAGCGCCTACCGACTACGCCGCAGCATTCGCAGCTGCCCAAGCTCGCGGCGAGTTGAGCGCAAACCTCCTCCGCCAGGTCGCCATCAACGCAGCTATCGCTGACAGGAAGTTCGTCTTGACGATCTGGTCGACAGTCCTGCTCGCCCTCGCCTTAGCCGCACTTGTTACCGGTGCGACAATGAGCGTTCTCGCGTAACCGGGCGAAGCCGTCCCGAAGTGAGCGTGTGGGGCCTGGGCACCGATGAGCTAGGTCAGACGCGGTGAAGCAACGGTGCCTGATGGTCGGTCGTCCGCCGCGATCTTCTCTCGGGTGGTCCAGTTCCCCCCGTCCCTCACTTCCCGACCAGGGGATTCTCGAATAGCTCGTCCGCATTGATTCTCATTGCGGAGACGACGATGGTCGCGACGACGAGCGGTGTCTTCGTGTCCTGCAGCCCGCGCAGCAGTCCGGTCGAGGCGGTGACGATCAGGATGCCGGGCAGCCCGATCAGCGAGATCGTCAGGTAGGCGGCCGCTGCCTCCGACACCTCCGGCGAGGCGCCGAAGACGTCGACGAGCGGACCGGCGAGCGGCCATCCGACGAGCGCGAGCGCCACCCCCAGCGCGAGCGCGAGCCACATCCCGTCGATGCCCGCGTGCACGGCTCCGCGACGGTCGCCGCCGCCGAGCGCCCGCGCCACGGCCGGGGTCGTCGAGTACGCCAGGAACACCAGCAGCCCGGTCACCGTCGACAGCACGGCACTCGCGAGTCCGACGGCCGCCAGGGGCGTCGCTCCGAGGTGCCCGACGAGCGCGGTGTCGGTGAGCAGGAAGAGCGGCTCGACCACGAGTGCGCCGAGCGCGGGTACCGCCAGCCGGACGATGTCGCGGTCGACCGCACGCCGTTCGGCAGTCACTGCGGCCCTGTCGCTGAGCATCCGGCTCGGCGACATCCTGGTGCGCGCACGCAGCGAGAACGCGGACCCCGTCACGGCGGTCACCGAGGTGCTCGGCGGCACGGTCGTCCGATGCCGGACTCCGGGTGCCCGAGGACGTCAGTGTCGTCGGGTTCGACGGCATCACGGTGGACGACAGCCTGTTGCACCGAACCCCGATCCGGCACCTGACCACCCTGGTGCAGCCGTTCGTGCAGAAGGGCCAGGCCGCCGCGCGTGCTGCCCTGGCCATGCTCGAGGGGGCGGAGCCGCAGCCGGCGACGTTCACCTCGGAGTTGCGGGTGGGGGACACGACGGGTCCGCCGCCGGCTGTTCGCTGATCCCACCCCGTCCGGAATCCGCCAGACCAAGACCGCCTCGCACGCTGGACTGGCTCCGTGAACCACACGACGACAGCAGCAGCCACCCGCTTCCACTCGCTCCATCGGGACCCCGAGCAGCCGCTCGTCCTCGCGAACGCGTGGGACGTCGCGAGCGCCCGACTGATCGAGGCCGCCGGCGCCCCGGCCATCGCCACGACCAGCGCGGGTGTCGCGTGGTCGCTGGGGCGCCCGGACGGCAACGTCCTCTCACGTGAGGAAGCGCTCGGCGCGATCACCCGGATCACCGCCGCCGTCTCCGTGCCCGTCACCGTGGACATCGAGGGCGGTTACGCGGACGATGCCGACGGCGTGGAGCGCACGGTGGACGCGGTTCTCGAAGCGGGTGCGGTCGGGATCAACATCGAGGACGGCGCGTCGGCACCGAGCGAACTCGTCGATCGGATCGCTGCGGCCCGCCGCGCAGGCGAGCGCGCCGGAGTGCGGCTGTTCGTCAACGCGCGGACCGACGTGCACCTCGCTGGGCTCGTCGCACCGGAGCTCTTGCTCACAGAGTCGATCGACCGCGCGAACCGGTACCTCGACGCAGGGGCAGATGGCGTGTTCGTCCCGGGGATCGGCGACCTCAGCACGATCAGCGCGCTCGTCGAGGCCATCAGCGCGCCGCTGAACGTGATGGCCGGGCCGGGCTCGCCGAGCGTCGCGGAGCTCGCCGCCGTCGGCGTCGCGCGCGTGAGCCTCGGCTCCGGGGTCGCGCAAGCCGCGTACGCCGTGGCGCGGCACGCAGCCATCGAGCTGCTGACCGCGGGGACGTGCGACTCGACGGCGCAGGCAGTCGGGTACGGCGAGGTGAACGCACTGTTCTGACGGGTGCGGGCGTCGCCCGACATCTCGGGGACGGCCCCGAACGCGGGGATGCTCGTGCGCTCGGAGTCCTGTTGACTGGGCTCGTGGAACGAGATGCGGCGTCGGGTCCAGCTCCGATCGTGCCTCGGTCGACTATCGGAGGGCGACTCGTTCGGATCCGGGACGACGTCGACACCGGCCCGGTCACCCTGCCCATCGGGGAGCCGGTGGTGGCTCCGCTGGTGAAGCAGGCCGTCGTGGCGGGGCTGATCTCGTCCGCCGCCGTCGCCAGCACGCTGACGCCGTGGCTGCCGGTGACGGAACCCGTCAGCATGTGGACCGGTGTCGTGTGTGCGCTCCTGGCGCTCGTGTGCGCGGGCTTGATGACGCGGTGGCCGCTGCTCATCCGTTGGGAGTTGCTCCTGCCGGCGGTGGACTTCATCGCGGTCGGGCTGCTGCGCTACGGCACGGGGGAGAGCCGGTCGGTGTTCCTGGCGATCGTGGTGTTGCCGGTCATCTGGATCGCTGCCAACCCCGGGCGCCGGCACATCGTCTACCCGCTCATCGGCACGAGCGTCACGTTGCTGCTGCCGTTCGTCGTGGCACCCGGCCCGGTACCGGGGAGCGAGGCCGTCAGGCTGTTAGTGGCGGTGCTGGTGTACGCCGCGGCCGCGACGGTGACCAACGAGCTCGCCCGTCGAGCCACGCTCCGCCTCGACGTCTCCCAACGGCAGCGACGGGTCATGGAGTCGGAGATCGTGCAGGCCGAGCTCATGCAGCAGGCCCTGCTGCCGAGCGATGTCGCGTCGTTGCCCGCGCAACTCGAAGCGGTGGGCATGTGCCTTCCGGCGAAGCGGGTCGGCGGTGACTTCTACGACTGGTTCCCGACGAAGACCGGAGCAGCGTTCACCCTGGGCGACGTGATGGGGAAGGGGGTCGCTGCCGGCATGATCGCGGCCGCCGTGCGGTCGGTGATCCGGAGCACCGTCGACGACACCGACGCGGCCCACGGGCTCCGCCGCGCGGCAGCCGGGATCGCGACCGGCGGCAGCGACCTACTCAGCGCGCGGTTCACCACCTGCTTCCACCTCCGCGTCGACCGGGACGGCACCGCGCAGTGGGCCGACGCCGGCCACGGACTCACCATCCTCCGCCGCGCCGACGGAACACAGGAACCACTCCGATCGGCTGATCTGCCACTGGGCATCGGGACGTCGTGGACGAGTGCCACCACGACCCTGGCCGAGGGAGACGCGATCGTGTCCATCAGCGACGGTGTCCTCGACCTCTTCGGTACCGGTACGGACACGTTCGACCGCTTCGCCGCCCTCCTCGGGGAGCAGACCGCCGCTGCCGCGATCGTCGACGAGATCGCGGCGCTCGCGGCCACGAGCGACCACCCCGACGACGTCACCGTCCTGGTGGTCACGTACCGCACGGCAGCATCTGCCGACGAGGGCGGGGTCCCGAAGGTGGGGTAGCCGTGACCGTGCGGGAGGGCGTTCACTCGGTGGAGAACACACCGCTCGAAGGCACAGGGGAGACACGATGCGTTCGCTCGTCTACACCAGTACGCAGACCCGTCCGATCACCGACTCGGAACTCGCGCAGATCCTCGCGGTCGGGCGGGAGAAGAACACCCTCCTCGGGGTGACCGGCATGCTCGCCCACAAGGGTGACAACTGCATCGGGATCATCGAGGGCGACGACGACGTCGTGCACGCCCGGTTCGGACAGGTCCAGGCCGACCCGCGCCACACGAACGTGCGGGTGCTGCTCGACGAACCGATCGAGCGACGGTCGTTCCCGGACTGGTCGATGGCGTTCCAGGCGCTCGATCCGCTGATGCAGGAGGTCCCGGGGTTCAGCGACCTGTTCGCCGCCGGTCGACCGTCGGATCCGTCGTTCGGCGCTTCGCGGGCGCGAGCCCTGTTGGAGTGGTTCCGGAAGCACCCGCTGAGTCCGCTGACGAACCAGCAGACCATCGACGACGACGCGCCGCGGACGCGCGCGATCAACGGTGCGATCACGGCGATCCACGACGGGGGTGTTTCCCGGTTCTCGCTCGATGCGGTCGCCGCGCACTGCGGGATGCGTGTCGAGGACATCTCGGCGCTGTTCCCGTCGGAGCAGGCCCTGCTGGCGGCCGCGGTCATGCGGTGGACACGGGCCGTCTCGGCGCCGCTCGCCCCGCTCGCGGCCGAGAAGGGCACCGTGGCGTACCTGCATGCGCTCCTCGTCGCGCACGCCGAAGAACCTGCTCTGATGCGCCTGGTCGCGTCGAGCCTGGTCACCGCGACCGACCCGACCGCGGACGGAGCGGACTACTACCGGTCGGCGTACCTGCAGTTCCGCGAGACGATCCGCACGGCGCTGACCGGGGATGTGCAGGCCGGTCGGGAACCGATCACGATGGACCCGATCCGGGGCGCCCAGCAGCTGCTCGCGCTCTACGACGGGCTGCGCCTGCAGTCGCTCCTCACCCCGGACACCGACGTCGTCGACGCCTTCGACCGCGCAGCTGCACGGATGCGCCGGGGTTGGTCGGAGCAGTACGAACAGCCCTCGTACTGGGACATCCCGGTCGCCCAGGGGTACTGAACGACCAGCTGTCTCGCCGACCCCGACCCCGGCGCGCCCTGCATGACTAGTTGGTGGGGACCACGTCCCAGTGCTCGCGGATCAGGCCACCGTCGACGCGGAACAGGTCAGCAGCGAGCAGCGGGTCTCCGGGCTTCGCTCCGACCGCCTGGGAGAAGGTCCAGACGATGTCGCCGTCGGAGAGCGAGATGACGGACTGTTGTGCCGGGAACTGCGCACCGCTCCCGAACAGCTGCTTCAGCGCCGCCGTCCCGTTCGGCGCAACGGAGTTGTGCTGCAGGTACGCGGGGTCGAAGGCACGGTCGAGGATCGATGCGTCGTGGTCGCGGAACAACGTGTCGTACGCCGACACCGCGAGGATCCGATTGCGTTCTTCTCGACGTTCCGTCGGCGCAGAGGTCGGACGGGCCGGCCGGTAGAGGTCGCTGAACATGGTGTTCGTGTTCCCGCTCGCCGGTGTGCCGGTGGGGATGGACTGCTCGAGCGACCAGTGCTCGACGACCCTGCCGTGCTGGAGGCGGAACAGGTCGACGGCGGCATCGCCGCGACGTTCATCGCGCGGATCGGGAGCGATCTGCCAGTGCACCGCGACGAGGTCGCCGTCGGCTGCGAGGTGCTTGATCACTGCCTGAGCCCCGGGAACGCGGGTCCGGTCCGCCGAGAACTGGCTCAGGAGTCCCTTCGGGCCGGTGGCGGTGCCCGCGCCGTGCGTGACCGCGGTCGAGGAGACGAGGCGGGCCGCGAGCTGCCGGGAAGACCTGCTGGCGGGGTCGGTGAAGGTCTGGGTCAAGAGCGTCCGGACGATGCAGGCATTGTGTTGTTCGGTGGCGGTGTCCTGCCGGTCCGCTGCGGTGGTCGCGCTCGACTGCTGTCGTACCGCCGGAGCAGCGGCTGCCGGTGCGGAGACGACGAGTCCGCTGAGCAGGGCGGCTCCGGCCAAGACGGCCGTGCCGCGGGCGATGCGGCTGGACCGTGCTCGTGTGATCAGGTCGGTGTGCATGGTGTTCTCCTGTTCGTGTGTGGTCTGACGGAACTGGATGGGGGTCAACGCGCCGCGGTGGCGGCGAGGCCTGCGGCGAGCGTGGTGGTCGGCCGGCCGATGAGCGCCCTGAGTTCCCCGCTGGTGTGGGCGAGCAGGTCGTCCCGGATGCCCGCATCGAGCGCCACCAAGAAGCCGACCGTGTCCTCGTCGAGCCCTGCGCCTCGGAGGAACTCGGCGTGTTCGTCCGGGCTGAGCGCTCGGTAGCGCACCGGCGACCCGATGAGGTCGGTGAGGACGCTCGCGAGTTCAGCGTGGGTCCAGGCGGTGTCGCCGGAGAGTTCGAACACGCGCCCGGCGGTCGTGTCGTCGAGCGCCACGACCGCCGCGGCTTCCGCGAAGTCACGGCGACTCGCGCTGGCGACTCGGCCCTCCCCGACACTCGCCACGAGCATGCCGCTCTGCCGTGCGATGTCGAGGGCGGTCGCGTAGTTCTCCGTGTACCAACCGTTCCGGAGGATCGTGGCGGGGACACCGGATGCGGCGATGGCCTCTTCCGTGGCCTTGTGCTCAGGGGCGAGGACCAACGTCGAGCGACTGGCGTCCAGGACGCTCGTGTAGATGATCCGACCTGCGCCGGCCCGTGCCGCGGCGTCGATCACCGCGGCGTGCTGGGCCACGCGCTGCCCGACGGCATCACTCGAGATCAGGACGACGACGTCGCCGGCACCGATGACGTCGGCGATCGTGTTCGGACGGGAGTAGTCGAGCACGGCGGTCCGCACGCCCGACGCTGCGAGGTCCGCGATCCTCCCGACGTCGCGCGAGGTGGCGACCACGGATCCCGGAGCGGCGCCGCGTTCGATGAGGGACTCGACCACGAGACGGCCGAGGTGGCCTGAGGCTGCGGTGACGATGATGGACACGTGGGCTCCTTCAGCAGGGTTCAGCGGATGAAGGCAGCATCGCAACGAACCGTCCTGAGCGCAGGTACGCACCTTTTTGTAAGGTACTCACATGGACGTCGGAATCGTGGAACCGCCTGCACCTCCTGCTGGGAACACGGGCACCGCGCCGCAGTTCCCTGCGGCGTGTCCTAGCCGAGTCGTGCTCACGCACGTCACGAGCCGTTGGGGAGTGCTCGTGCTCCTCGCGCTCGAACCGGGCGGCAAGCGCTGGGGCGAACTCCGGCGCACCATCGAGGGGATCAGCGAGAAGATGCTCGCCTCCACCCTCCGGACGCTCGAGCACGACGGCATCGTGCGACGAGTCGCTCAGCCGACGATCCCGCCACGAGTCGACTACTCACTCACCGACAGTGGCGCCGAACTGGCCACTCGACTCGTTCCCCTCATGGACTGGATCGTGGAGCATGCCGACAGCATCGTCGGTGGCCCCACCGAGGACGACTGACGACCGTCGGTCCTGCGTGAGCTGCGACTCGTGGCGGCTCACGAACGGTTCAGCCGGCGAGGTGTTGCTGGAAGAAGACATCCAACGTGCCGACTGCTTCGTCGACGTACTCCGGCTCGTCGTACAGCTCGTAGTGGCCGGCGCCGTCGATGACGTGGAGCCCGACGGCATTCGGTGCCTTCTCCCACAGGGTGAGACCGTCTGAGTACGAGAACGTGGTCCCGAGGCGGCCGCCGACGATGACCTGCAGGGGCTGGGTGAGGAGTTCGTCGACGAGGTTGAAGGCGTCGTAGCCGAGGATCATGGCGTCGCTGGTGAAGGAGCGGCGGTTGGTGGAGTGCTCGTCGTGGCCGCGCGGAGTCCGGTAGAACCGCACCGCCTGGAGCGTGTCGACGTCCGTGATGCCGAACGCCGCGGCTTGTTCCTCGGTGTCGGGGAGCCAGGTGTTGCGGTCGATGTCCTCGCCAGCGGCTGCGGCGGTGCGCTTGCGGCCGACAGCGTCGATCATGGCGATCGCGGAGCCCTTCGACGAGGTGTCGGCCTGGCGGAACGCTCGACCGATGTTGACGGGCACGACCGTGCCGAGCGCCTTGATGCGGTGATCGGTCATGGACGCACCGACCGCGTAGCCGCCGCCGGCACAGATGCCGAGCGCGCCGATGCGGGAGTCGTCGACGTACGACAGCGTCGTGAGGTGGTCGACGGCGAACCGGATGTCGTCGATCCGCGCAGCCGGGTTCTCGAGGTCGCGCGGCTGGCCACCGCTCTGGCCCTGGAAACCCGGGTCGAAGGCGATGGTGACGTAGCCGCGGTCGGCGAGGCGGCGGCCGTAGTTCGCGCCGATCTGCTCCTTCACGCTGCTGCCGGGAGTTGCGATGACGACCGCCGGGTAGGTGTGGTCCTCGCTGAAGCCATCCGGCAGGTGCAGCTGCCCGGCGAGGTCGAAGGTGTCGTTGGAGAAGACGGTGTCGCGCGTGGTGGACATGGAGGTCGATCCTTCCGAGGGGTCGAACGCCCTGCAGTAGACTGTTCGCCGAACAAGGTTGTCCGAAATTACGAACGTTCCGTTTGGAACTAGTACAGAAATGTACCACTGCTGATCGGAGGCTCCATGCACGACTCGAGCGCGGCCCGGATCTGGTCGTTGAACCACCGGGTACTGACCCGGGTGATGAACGACTGTGCTCCGGAGATCGAGGCGCTCGGGCTGGAGGCGAAGGAGTTCTTCGTCCTCGGCGAGATCGACGGCTGCCCCTACCCCGCCGAGCTCGCCGTTCGGCTCGTCCTGCCCAAGCCCAGCGTGACCGTGTACGTGAAGAACCTCGAGGCGAAGGGCTTCGTCCGCCGGGACATCGATCCCACCGACCTCAGGCGGCACCGCTTGGCCGTCACCCCCCAAGGCGTGCAGACCCTCGACAAGGCGCTCGAGGTCCTCTCCGCGAAGTTCGACGAATGGCTCGTGCGTCTCGACACGGACGAGCAAGCAGAGCTCCAGCGACTGCTCGCGAAGCTCCTCAGTGAGTGAAGGACGCCGCCCGGCGATGTCACCACCCCGTCGAAGCGTGGGATGACGTGCGGGTGGTCGCGGAAGACGGCCCGCCCCGCCGTTGCACCCCGAGACCGATCACGGCGATCAGGTTCACCGCACTCCCCACCAAGAACCCCGTCGTCCCACCAGCGACTCCCGCAACGGGCCCGAGCACGGCCATGAGCACCGCCCCGACGACGAACCCGGCGACCGACGCCAGCGCGACCTGCCGTGACCGCCCCGACGCGAGCAGCAGCGCCGCGGGGACGAGCCCGACGGTGAACACCCAGACGCCGACCATCAGGTACCGCAGGTCGGCGACGGCAGCGGTGCCCTCGGCTGGGTAGACGATCGGCAGGAACCACCCGGCGAGCAGCGCCACCAGGCCGAACACGACCGCGGACCCAGCGGCGAACCCGACCACGAGCAGCAGCGCCCCACGCGATCGCAGCGATCCGCCGTCGCTCCGGTGCGCGAACGCCGGCACGAGCACCTGCCCCAGCGCCTGTCCGAGCATCGACGCCGGAGTCGCCAGGGTGAAGGCAGCGGCGTACACACCGGCTTCTTGGGCCGAGGACGTCACCTGCGCCGAGATCATCGTCAACTGCAGCAGCCCGTTCGAGGTCACCACCGCCAGGACGTTCCACGCCGCGAACCCGAGCACCCCGGCCGTCGGTTCCGACTCGCCTGGGAGCGCGTTCCCCCGCGGCCAACACGCGATCGCGAACACCGTGTACCCGATCGCGAGCGGCAGCAGCACGAAGGGCTCGAGCCGGGCGACGCAGGCCACCACGAGCAACCCGAGCGCCAGCACGCTCGTCACCGAGTCCCAGAGCGCGACCCGTGGCGCCCTGCCGTACCCGAGCTGCGCGCCGCGGGCGTAGCAGTACAGGCCGTAGCCGACGACGACCGCGGCCCCGCCGAGCACCATCCCGGGGCCGTTGCCCCAGGCCAGCGCGACCGGCACGGTGACCGCCGCGAGCACCGCGGTCGACACCAGCATCGACAGCCCGAGCAGCCGGTTCACCGCGGCGTCCGACCGCCGGCCCCGCAACGCGATCGCCAGGTACCGCGACGCGGTGTTGCCGGCGGCGTTCGGCCAGAGCAGGGCGACGAAGACCGAGAGCGACAGCAGCGCCGTGGTCTGCCCGAGGGCCTCGGTGCCGAACACCCGACCGACGACGACGGTCACGAGCAGCTTCGCGACGCCCTGCACCCCGATGCCCGCGGTGGCGAGGACGGCCGACGACGCGACACCGCCTGTGGTCGGACGGCCGCTCACGACCGGAACACTCACGCCGGACCGCCGGGAGCACTCTGGTTCGTGAGCCCGTGGTTGGTCTTCTCCCAGTAGTGCGGCTTGGTCAGGAGCTGCCACAGCCCCTTGTAGGCGGCGATCGAGTGCAGCGTCCAGTAGACCGGGTTCAGCAGTGACCACAGCATCAGGTGGAACGTGCCGCGCTTGAAGGGACCCATCATCGACAGGTAGATCATCACGGCGTTGCCGATCAAGAAGTTGAACAGGCAGATCCACAGCACCCACGCCGGGAACACCGACGAGACCGCGTCAGCGGGCAGGATCAAGGTCACTGCGGTGACGGCGTAGAACGGCAGCACGCACAGGAACGTGGCCGGGGTGCCGGCGATCAGGAGCGTGAACGCGGCGAAGCGTCGGAGTCCGACCTCGCCGATCAGCGCGAACGGACGGCGGGCGTGGACGAGGCTGGTCTGCATGTAGCCCTTGATCCACCGCGAGCGCTGGCGGATGAAGTTCGGGATCGACGTGTTCGCCTCTTCCATGGTGGTGGAGTTGATCACCCCGACGCGGTAGCCCACGGCGCTGGCACGGATCCCGAGGTCGGCGTCCTCGGTGACGTTGTAGGGGTCCCACCCGCCGAGCTCGATCAACGAAGCGGTCCGGAAGTGGTTCGATGTGCCGCCGAGGGGGATCGGGAGCGACTGGTGGTCGAGCCCGGCGAGCATGTAGTCGAACCAGTACGAGTACTCGAGGGTGAACATCCGTGTCAGGAAGTTCTCGCGGGCGTTGAAGTAGTTGAGCGCCGCCTGTACGCAGACGGTGTCCTCGCCGCCGCGCTCGAAGGCGATGAGCGCCTTCTTCAGCTGGTCCGGATCGGGGGTGTCCTCGGCGTCGTAGATCACCAGGTACTCGCCTGTCGCCAGGTAGAGGCCGACGTTGCAGGCGCGGGGCTTGGTCTGCGGCTGCCCGGCGGGGACGACGACGACGTGGAAGTGCGCGGGTGCCCCGGCAGCGGTGATGGCGTCGCGGGTGGCCTGGTCCTCTTCCTCGGTGAGGATGATCACCTCGAGCTTGTGGACGGGGTAGTCCAGACCGCCGAGGTTGTCGATCAGCTGCGCGACGATGTTCGCTTCGCGGAAGACCGGGACCAGCACCGTGTAGACGGGCAGGTCGGCGTCGTCGAGCGCCGCGACCTCGGAGTCGGTGATGCGTTCGACGACGTCGTAGCGCGCGCCCTGGATCGAGACGATGAACTTGAAGGCGGTGCCCGCGAGGAAGACGAGGCTTGCGGTGACCAGCGCGATGATCGCCGTCACCCGCGGCCACAGGATCGCGCTGATGACGACCGCCGCGACCACGACGACACCACCGACCCGCTGGCCCCGCGAGAACACCGTCTGCCCGGACAGTGCCGGGTTGCGGTCGTGGAGCTCGTTCGCGGCGGCATCGGCGATCGCCGTCCGGTACTGCCGCAGCACGACCTGGCGGATGGACCACTGCGAGACCTGGACGAACGTGACGGGGCCGCCCAGTTCCTCCTGGAGGGCATCCCGCAGGGCGGCGTCCTCGGTGCGAGCCGCGCTCGCGACGAGGACGCTGCCGTCCGTCAGTCGGCGGACCGGCAGCCAGTCCTCGGCGAGGTACCGCTGCCCGAGTCCCTGCTGGAGGAGACCTCCGGCGGTGACCGTTTCATCCAGAGCGGACTGCTCCGCGAACGGCACGTCGATCGCGTGCCGTGCGGAGGTGCTCCCGTCGTCGGCCATCCGTCAGCTCCATCCGATCGATCGTGCGATGGCGCCCATCCACTCGAGCGTGGCCGGGCGGTTGCCGGCCGACGCCCAGGCGATCACGATCTGGAACCCGCCGACGGCGGTGATCCAGGCGCTGGTGCGGACCGTGCGCGCGGCGGGGAGGATCGCGATCGCCATCATCGACATCACGAGGTACACGTTGCCGGCGGAGTTCGTCGCGACCAGTCCGCCGATGAACCCGAAGATCAGCGCGGCGAACACGAACACACCGATCAGGATGGACCCGGGTCGGCGTGCGAGCAGGGCCAGGGCGGCGCCGCTCGCGACCGGGGCGACGAGGAGCAGACCGTCGGCAGTGGTGAACAGGTACGGCACGATCGCCCACCGCGCCGGGTCGTAGTGCACGACCGACCGGAACACCGCGAACGGGTCGTCGAGGAACACCAGCTGCAGGAACATCACCGACAGGAAGACCGCGATCGTCGGGAACAGCACGATCAGCACGTTCGAGGACCGGGCACCGGCCTGCCCGCGGCGAGCAACCACGAGCAGCGGGGCGGTCACCGCGACGACGACCACGAGGATGAGTCCGGACGCGTCCGCGAGCGCGGAGAGCATGAAGAGGATGCCGGACTCGAACCCGGCCTTGGTGTTCCGGCCGGTGATGAACCGGACCATGTTGACGGTGCCGACGCCGAAGAGCGCGATGCTAAGGAACGCCTCGAAGTTGCCGGTGGCGGTGTAGGCGAAGAGGGGGTTCCCCGCGACGGCGGTGAGGAAGACCAGGATCGTCCACCAGCGGAAGCGACGGTGCACCATCACCTCGAGCAGCTGCTGCAGGAGCAGCCCGGCGACCAGGGCCCCCGCGATCCCGAGGCCGAAGGATCCGCCCGGGATCAGTCGCACCAGCACCGTTCCCAGCGGCGGGTACAGGTCCCCGACCCAGGCCGCGTCGGCTCGGTCCCACGGCACCCCCGCGACTCGAGCGACCGACGACGCGTTGACCGTCGCCGCCGTGACCGCCGGCGCCGCACTGGCCAGCGCGATCACGACGAACGGGACGGCGAACGCCAGGCGGACCAACCACCGGGATCCCGCCCGCGACGGGAACGGCTCGAGCTGCGAACGGGTCCTGCCAGCAACACGATCAGCCGCGACACGACTCCGTAGTGTTGCGGTCCGTGTTTCGCTGAGCTGGACCATCACCGCACAGTCTGGCCATCCCCCGGCCCAGATGACCAGATCCGATCCACCCGCTCACCGCGCCAGCGCCTGTGCCACCCATCCACGCCGGTGCGCCCGCACCCCGAGCGTGACCGCCCGCACCCCGATGTATCCGAGCGCGAACGCCGCCCACAGCCCCGCGAGCGTTCCGCCGGCCCACCACAGCAGTGGCAGGTACACGACCAGGTTCACGCCGCCGGCGATGGCCAGGTACCGCGCGTCCCCTGCGCCGATCAGCACCCCGTCGAGCACGAAGACGTAGCCGGCGACGGGCATCCCAACGGCGATGAGCACCAGCACGACGGGCAGAGCCGAGCGCACGGCCTGCGAGTCCGAGAACACCGGCCCGAGCACCCCGCTCACGGCCAGGGTCAGTACCCCGAGCAGCACACCACCGGCGATGCCGAGCAGCACGAGCCGCCGCGTCACCAGCCGCACCCGCTCCGGGTCACGTCTGCCGAGACCGTGTCCGACCAGCGCCTGCCCGGCGATCGCCAGGGCGTCGAGCGCGAACGCCAGCGTCGAGAACACCGTCAGCCCGACCTGCGTCGTCGCCAGTCCGGTCGTGCCGAGCCCAGCAGCGGCCCCGACGGTCGCGAGCATCGCGATCCGCAGTGACGCGGTCCGCAGGAACAGCCAGGCCCCGGACCGCAGCGCCCGGACGACGCCCGAGGCGCCGGGCCGCAGCGGCGCTCCCGACGACCGCGCGGCACGCACGGCGATGCGGGCGTAGACGACGGCCATCGCCCACTGCACGATGACGGTGCCGGCGGCGGACCCCTCGACGCCCCAGCCGGCGCCGTAGATCAGGACGGCGTTGAGCAGCCCGTTCGCGACGAACCCGATGGTCGCGACGACGAGCGGTGTCTTCGTGTCCTGCAGCCCGCGCAGCAGTCCGGTCGAGGCGGTGACGACCAGGATGCCGGGCAGCCCGATCAGCGAGATCGTCAGGTAGGCGGTCGCTGCCTCCGACACCTCCGGCGAGGCGCCGAAGACGTCGACGAGCGGACCGGCGAGCGGCCATCCGACGAGCGCGAGCGCCACCCCCAGCGCGAGCGCGAGCCACATCCCGTCGATGCCCGCGTGCACGGCTCCGCGACGGTCGCCGCCGCCGAGCGCCCGCGCCACGGCCGGGGTCGTCGAGTACGCCAGGAACACCAGCAGCCCGGTCACCGTCGACAGCACGGCACTCGCGAGTCCGACGGCCGCCAGGGGCGTCGCTCCGAGGTGCCCGACGAGCGCGGTGTCGGTGAGCAGGAAGAGCGGCTCGACCACGAGTGCGCCGAGCGCGGGTACCGCCAGCCGGACGATGTCGCGGTCGACCGCACGCCGTTCGGCGGTCACTGCGGCTGTCATCGTTCGGGGCACCGGGCCATTCTGGCGGGGATGCGGCACGGGCGTCGTTCGCACACCCGGCGATGGTCGCCCTCGTCGACTCGGCCGGTCTTGCTGGATGGCTCGGTGTCCCGGCCCCTACGCTGCTCGGATGCGTTCTCTCGTCAAGCTCGATGACTGGTCTGCATCTGACGTCGATGCAGTCTTCGACCTGGCCGACGCATTCCGTGCGGGCCGGGGGCCCGTGACGGAGGGCGCGGCGGTCATGTTCTTCCCGCCGACGAGTCTGCGCACCAGGGCCACGTTCGAGCGGGGCGCTTCGCTCATGGGGCTCGAACCGATCGTGTTCCCGGACACGACACTCGACAAGCCGGAGGCGCTGGCAGATGTCGCTCGCTACCTCGAGAACTGGATCGACATCGTCGTGGTGCGCCACCGTGACCTCGCGGTGGTCGACGCCTTGGCTGCGGCGCAAGCGCTGCCGGTCGTGAACGCGATGACGGACGACAACCATCCGTGCGAGGTGCTGTCCGACCTTCACGCCTTGCAGCAGCGGGGCGACATCGCTGCGATGCGCTTCCTCTTCGTGGGCCCGGACGGCAACATCGCCAGGGCGTGGCAGGAAGCCGCTCGCGTCTTGCAGCTCGACCTGATCCAGTGCTGCCCGGCCGATCTCGCAACCCCGGGGGTTGCGTGGACCGACGACCTCGAGGCAGCTGTTCGATCAGCAGACGTGGTCCTCACCGACGGTCCCGGTGCGCACGCTGACGCGCTCGAGCCGTACCGGATCACGGCGGCGCTCCTCGAGCTCGCTCCACCGGGGGCCCGCTTCAACCCGTGCCCGCCGTTCGTGCGCGGCCGTGAGGTCAGCGTCGACGCTGTCGAACACGCCGCATTCGTCGGACACGACTTCAAGGCCGGACTCCTGCCGGTGCAGCAGGCCGTCATGGCGTTCTGCCTCGGGCTCGGCTGAGGAGGCGGTCCGATCGCCGGACTGATCGGGTCGGACCATGCCCGCCTCGCCGGCGATCAGAGTCAGGTGAGGTGGTGTTCGTGGGCGTAGATCGCTGCGGCGATGCGGTTGCGGAGGCCGAGCTTGGTGAGGACTCCGGCGACGTGGGTCTTGACGGTGACTTCGCCGATGCCGAGCGTTGCGGCGATCTCGGCGTTCGACTCGCCTTTCGCGACGAGCAGGAGCACCTCGTTCTCCCGCTGGGTGAGGTTCGGGAGTGCGCGCCCGTCCGGTGTGCGGAGCGGCCCGGTGGGGAGTTGCGGTGCGAAGCGGTCGAGCAGCAGCCGCGTGATGCGGGGCGCGGTCACGGCATGGCCGGCAGCGACGGCGCGGACGCCCGCGAGGAGCTCGGCGACCGGCGCGTCCTTCAAAAGGAATCCACTGGCACCGGCACGGAGCGCCCGGTAGGCGTACTCGTCGAGGTCGAAGGTGGTGAGGATCAGGACCTTCGCGTCGGGGTCATCGGTGAGGAGTCGTCCGGTGGCTTCGAGGCCGTCCATGCCGGGCATCCGGATGTCGAGGAGGATCACGTCCGGGCGGAGTGCGTTCGCCTGACGGACGGCGGTCTGCCCGTCCGGGGCCTCGCCGACGACCGTGATGTCCTCTGTGTCGTCGAGGATGAGCCGGAACCCCATCCGGATGAGGGCCTGGTCGTCGACGAGGAGCACGCGGATGGTCATGTTCGTGCTCCTTCGGGCCGGACGGCGAGGGGGATCGACGCAGCGACCCGCCACCCGCGTGGGCCATCGGGTCCCACGTCGAGGATGCCGCCGAGCTGGGTGATGCGTTCCTCCATCCCGACCAGCCCGGAGCCTCCGGCTCGGGTGTCGTGGGTGCCTCCGGTGCCGTCGTCCGCGATGACGAGGACGAGGTCGTCTCGCGATGCCGTGATGGTCACGGTGAACGTGGTCGCGCTCGCGTGCTTGAGGGTGTTCGTGATGGCCTCCTGGGTCACCCGGTACACGGCGACCCCGACCGCTGCCGGAACTCGGTCAACGGCGCCGTGGGTCTGCAGTGTGGCGCGCAGGCCGGCTGCGGTGACGAGGTCGAGCAGCGCCGGTACCCCGTCGATGCTCGGCGTGGGCAACAGTCCATCGTCCGCTCGGATCGTCCCCACCGCGTGACGGGTGTCGGCGAGGGCCGTGCGGGCGGTGCGTTCGATCAACCCGACGGCCTCGTCGACGCGCTCCGGTTGCCGAGCCGCCCTGCCGGTGCTGGCCGCCGCGAGGGTGACGATCACGGCGAGGCCGTGGGCGATGACGTCGTGCATGTCCCGCGCGATCCGGTTGCGCTCGTCGGCGACCGCGAGCAGTGTCTGCTGCGCACGTTCACGCTGTGCCCGAGCGCTCTGCTCCTGCAGGACCGCGACGACGCGGCGGTGGTTGCGGACCGAGGCGCCGCACGCGGTCGCCGCGAGGACGAACACGGTGAGGACGGTCAGCATCTCGGTGACGTGGAGCCCGTGCGGCCACGAGGCGGACGCGGCCACCGCACCCACCTCGGCGATCGCGACCGCGACCGCGGTGTCCCGCACCGGACGGTGGGCGGCGACCGTCGCCAGCGCCACCAGCACGCTCACGTCCGCAGCGAGCTGGACCCCGATCGACCACTGCACGGCAGCGACGACGCTGACGCCGAAGAAGACGGCCATCGGCCATCGTCGACGCACACTCAGCGGCGCGATCATCGCCAGCGACAGCGTGACGTACGCGACGAGCAGCGGATCACCGGCCTGGGCGTGGAAGGCAAGCTGCGGTGTCACCGCGACGGCGAGGGCACCGGCCATGACGGCGTCCGCGACGATCGGGTGCGCCCGCCACCACTGCCGCACCGTGCGGTCGTGACCCAGGACCATCACATCCCGCTGCCGTCGAAGAACGCGGCCAGGGCGGGTGCGGTGTCCGCGACGGTCGACAGGTTCGCCAGGAGCACGATCCCCAGGAACACCAGCATCCCGGGGAGCAGGATCCCACCGCCGGCGAGCACCCGGCGGAGACACCGATCGGCCTTCGGGGTGCGGGCACGCTGCACCCAGATCGAAGCTGTACCGGCGACGACCACGACGATCGCAGCGACCGCGGTCACGACGAGCGCCGCGTGGTAGCGGCGGAAGTCATCGATGAGCGCCGCCAGCGGCGGGGTCATCGTCCCGGACGCGAACTCACCGCGGACCTGCAGCACCGAGGCGCCGTCCATCGGCAGGAAGTCCAGCACCGATGACAGCGGCGCCACCGCACCCTGCACGTTCGCCATCACGACCAGCAGCACGAGCGGGGCGATCGGAGCCCCCAGGACGCCGACCAGGAACAGAACGATGCGACGCCCCCGCGATCGTGCCCGTGCGAACGCGGTCCAGACACGTTGCCCGACCGGGACCAAGACGACCAGCAGGGCGACCGCGACGATCGCCTTCACGACGTGGAACACGGCCCAGTACGACACCGCCGCGGCCAACGGCGAGCTCGACGTCCGCCCGGACCCCACCCACTGCGCGAACCCCGATGCCACAGCGCCGGGGAGCGCCGCGACGGACAGGTGCGTCCCCGAGGTCCAACCGGCGATCGCTGCCGGCCACACGACCACTGCGATCGTCAGCGCTCCCGCCACCGCGAACCACACCACCCCGCGGCGATCCACAGTCGCCGGCGTGTTCGTCATCGTCATCATCACCCTCCACCACGTCAGGCGCATCCCGACGAGACAACGGTAGGGAGCGCGACCACACCGCCGCGTCCTCCCCGGACACGAGATGTGACGTCGGCGAACCTCCTCCTCGAGGAGGACCCGGCGGACGGAACCTGCGCATTCCAGATGCCCGGCACCGGTTCCGGGGTTCAGTCGCGGACGACCTCGTTGATCGCGGCCCAGCCGAGCGTCGGCGGTGCGGAGACGACAGCACCTTGCTCGCCGAACATCTGTGCAGCCCAGTCGCCGGCGACGCTGTACGCGGCTTCGGCGATGGCCGATCCCGCGCTGACCCGGCTCGCCCCCGCCCGTGCGAGGTCACCGACCGACAGGGTGCCGGGCCCGAACGCGACGTTGAGGGGCAGCTCGATCGCGTCCACGAGCATCGAGATCGTCGCGGCCGACAGTGCTCCGAGCACGAAGACGCCACTCGCGCCGGCCCTGGCGTAGGCGGTCGCCCGGGAGAGCGTCTCCTCCACCCAGGCGTCGCTGCCGGGCACGCCCAGCAGGTGCGTGTCGATCCGAGCGTTGACGAAGAGGGGGACGCCGGCGTCATCCGCAGCCTGGCGGGCTGCGCGGATGCGGTCCGCCTGTTCCGCCACCGGCCGGAGGGAGTCCTCGATGTTCACGCCGGAGACGCCGAGCTCGAGGAACGCGGACACCGTCGAGGCGACGGCGCCCGGTGTCTCGCCGTACCCGCGCTCGATGTCTGCGGTGAACGGGACGTCGACCGCCGCCGCGATCGGCCGCACGGCGTCCAGCGCGCCGTCCCGGGTCAGATCGTTGCCGTCGCGGCGGCCGCGTGACCAGGCGACGCCGGCGCTCGTCGTCGCGATCGCACGTGCTCCGGACGAGAGGACGATGCGTGCGGACGCGACGTCCCACACGTTCGGCAGGACGACGGGTGCGCCGGGGACGTGCATCGCGGTGAAGGTGCGCGTGCGCTCGAGGTGCGTGCTCATCGTGCAATCTCAGCACACCGGCCCACGTCGTCGACGTGCGTCGTGACGGACGGGAGGCCCGTGGCCGTGTCCGCCACGGGCCTCCAGTCCGGTGGTCCCACGTCGTCAGGCCGGACGCACGTTCCGGCCGACCACTCGCGTCAGTCGGCGCGCGGTTCCGCGGGGACGGCGCCGGTGGCGGCGTGTGCGGGGTCGGCGACCTCGGTCGAGGGCTCGTCGGTGCCGCGCGCCCGTCCGATCAGGTCCATCAGGTGGTAGACGACGATCGCGGCGATGGTGCCGAGGATGATGCCCCCGAAGCTCGCCTGGCCGAACGCGAACGTGAAGTCCGCGATGCCGATGATGAGCGCGATGCCTGCCGTCAGCTGGTTCTTCGGCTTCGAGAAGTCGACCCGGTTCTCGACCCAGATCCGGATGCCGATGACACCGATCAGGCCGTACAGGGCGGTGGTGGCGCCGCCGAGCACGCCGGCGGGAACCGAGGAGATGACCGCACCGATCTTCGGGGACAGGCCGAGCAGGACGGCGGCGATCGCGGCGACCCAGTACGCGGCGGTGGAGAAGACGCGGGTGGCGGCCATGACGCCGATGTTCTCGCCGTAGGTGGTGGTGGCGGAGCCGCCGCCGACGCCCGCGAGCACGGTCGAGATGCCGTCGGCGAAGAGCGCGCGACCCGTGAGCGGCGTGAGGTCACGTCCGGTGAGCTGTCCGACGCCCTTCACGTGGCCGACGTTCTCGGCGACGAGCGCCAGGACGACCGGCACGAACGCCAGGTAGATCGCGAGCTGCGACGGGTCGAATGCCGGAGCGGTGAACGTGGGCAGGCCGATCCAGGCGGCGTCGCCGACCTTCGAGTAGTCGACCTGGCCGCCGATCAGTGCGGCGACGTAACCGACCAGGACGCCGATCACGATGGACAGCCGCCCGATCAGGCCCTTGAACAGGACGGTGACCAGGATGATCGCCGCGAGGGTGATCACCGCGACGACCGGGGCGGCGGTGAAGTTGTTCTTCGCCGCGGGTGCCAGGTTGAACCCGATCAGGGCCACGATCGCACCGGAGACCACCGGGGGCATCAGCCGGTCGATCCAACCCGCGCCGGCCAGGTGCACGACGAGGCCGACGATCGCGAGCAGTGCACCGACGACGATGATGCCGGACAAGGCGAGCGGGATGCCGCCGATCTTGGTGGCAGCACCGATCGGTGCGATGAAGGCGAACGACGACCCGAGGTAGCTCGGCAGGCGGTTGCCGGTGATCAGCAGGAACAGGATCGTGCCGATGCCACTGAAGAGCAGGGTCGTCGACGGCGGGAACCCGGTGAGCAGCGGCACCAGGAACGTGGCACCGAACATCGCGACGACGTGCTGCACGCCGAGACCGATGGTCCGGGGCCAGGTGAGTCGCTCGTCCGGTGCCACGATCGTCGCCGCGGAGACGGTCTTGCCGTCGCCGTGCAGCCTCCAAGGAAGTCCCATGCGATGACCGTACCGGCAGCCGTGCACGCATGACGATCGTGAGTTCCCACCTGTGGACAACATGTATATGGTGTGTGGAGTACCACCGGAGGAGCACCATGCCGCAGTCGTCCCCATCCCTCGCCACAGCACGTCGAGCCCTCGTGGCCGTCGCCGTCGCGGCGATCGCCCTCGCACCGGCGCTGTCCGTCACCGCAGCCAGCGCTGATCCGGCTCGCAGCCACAGCGGGACGAGCACGACGCCACGGTCCGACTTCACTGCCGGCGTCCGGTCGATCGACCACGGGCTGGGCATCGTCACGCTCGTCGGGACCGGACCGGTCGGCGGCAGCGTGGGCATCACGGGCGACGGTGTCGAGACGACGTGGACCGAGGTCGGCCGCGACGGGGCCTGGACGACCACCGTCCGGGTCCGGTCCGGCGAACGCGTGCTGCGCGTGACGTCACAGGTCTCGGGGCAGGTGATCGACGTCCCGGTGGACGTGCTCGTGCTCGAGCCGCCGGGGATGATCGCCACCGTCGACGGCCTCGCGCGCACGATCTCCCTCGACGGCACCGGCCACCCGAAGGCGCACTTCGTCATCAAGGACGACGGGGAGACCGTCGGCGAGACCGACGCGGATGCCGACGGTGCATGGTCCTTCACCCTGCGGGACCTGGCCTTCGGCGACCACCACGTCGAGGCGTGGCAGTACTTCGACGGCACGCACAACGGTGGCGTCGACGACGTCTACACGGTCTCGGGCGCGGCGGTCGTGTCCACGGCGACGGCTTCGCGCGAGACGGAACGGATCTCGCTCACCGGACGCGCGCCGGTCGGCACGACGCTCCGGTTCGCCGACGACGACGGGCCGGTGCTCGACGCGGACGGTCGGCCGGTGACGGTCACGACGGCCGCGGACACCTCGTGGTCCGTCGAGCTCCCCATCCCCGAGGCGGCTCGGTTCTCCACCGTCACCGTGACGACCTTCGACGGCACGACCGAGCTCGGTACGACCGAAGCACGTGTCACCGTCCCGCTCGCCCTCACCGGCACGGTCGACGTCCTCGCCGACGGATCCGTCCGACTCGCGGGCACCGGAGAGATCGGCGGGGTGGTGTCCCTCGAGTCCGAGGACGGCACCCCGCTCGAGAGTCCGGACGGTCACCCGATCGCCACGTCGATCGGCCGCGGCTGGGAACTCACCGTCCCGCGCATGCTGCTTCCGGACGACGTCGTGGTCGCGCGACAGCGGGTGGACGGCGTCGAACAGGGCGCGCTCCGCCTGGTGCTGCCGAAGCTCCCGGTCCGACCCGGACCGCGCCCCGAGCCCCACCCGGGTGACGGTTCCGGACCCGGGGTGTCCACGGGCACCCACCCGACCGCGCAGCACGCGGCAGCGGGGCGGATCACCGTCGCCTCGACGAAGCAGCTGGCCTACACGGGGACCGACCCCAGCGTGCCCGTCGGGATCGCCGGCGCGCTCCTGGCATCGGGCCTCGGTGCGCTCGTCGTCGCCCGTCGGACGCGTCGTCGTGGTGCCCACCGCGACTGACCCCGCTCGAACATGGTGTCGGTGGCTATCGTGGACCGCATGACCGACGTCGCACGTGCCTCCGGCATCCACACTGACGAACTCGACCCCGCGGTGCGCCCCCAGGACGACCTGTACCGCCACGTGAACGGCACCTGGATCGCCGAGACGCCGATCCCCGACGACAAGGCCCGCTACGGCTCCTTCACCGTGCTGGCCGAGGCCGCCGAGCTCGCCGTCCGCGAGATCATTGAGCGCTCGCAGCAGGCCGCGCCGGGTACCGAGGAGCGCAAGGTCGGCGACCTCTTCACGTCCTTCACCGACGAAGCCCGGCTGGAAGAACTCGCGACCGCGCCGATCGAGCCGCTGCTCGCCGAGATCACGGCCATCGAGTCCGTGCCCGGACTCATCGCCACCGTCGGCCGCTTCGAGCGCCTCGGGCTGCCGAGCTTCCTGCAGCTCTTCGTCGACAACGACCCGGGCGACCCCGAGTCCTACGTCGTGTTCCTCGAGCAGTCCGGTCTCGGGCTGCCCGACGAGTCGTACTACCGCGAAGAGCGCTTCGCCGACATCCGCACGAAGTACCGCGAGTTCGTCGCGGCGATGTTCCCGCTCGCCGGGTTCGAGGACGGCGGCGACCGGACCGAGCACGTCATCGCGCTCGAGACCGCTCTGGCCTCGAAGCACTGGGACAACGTCGCCACGCGTGACAGCCAGAAGACCTACAACAAGCTGCCGTGGGCCGAGGTCGCGGCGCTCGCCGAGGGCATCGACCTGCAGGCCTGGTGGCAGGCGATCGACGCACCGGCAGGGGCCTTCGAAACCGTCGTGGTCCGTGAGCCCTCGTTCATCACCGGCCTGGCCGAGCTCCTGCGCGACCAGCCGCTCGAGGTCTGGAAGGACTGGCTGCGCTGGCAGGTCATCCGCGGCTCGGCTGCGTACCTGACGAGCGCGTTCTCTGCCACGAACTTCTCGTTCTACGGCACCGCACTGACCGGCGCGCCGAAGCAGCGCGAGCGGTGGAAGCGCGGAGTCTCCCTGGTCGAGGGCGCGATGGGCGAAGCCGTCGGACGCATCTACGTGCAGGAGCACTTCGACGAGACCTCGAAGGCCACGATGGACGACCTCGTCGCCCACCTGGTCGAGGCGTACCGGCAGAGCATCACCGCGCTCGACTGGATGACCGACGAGACCCGTGCCCGAGCCCTCGACAAGCTCGACAAGTTCACGCCGAAGATCGGCTACCCGGTGAAGTGGCGCGACTACTCGGCACTGCCGGTCGTTCCAGACGACCTCGTCGCGAACGTCCGCGCCGTCGCGTCGTTCCAGGTCGACCGCGAGCTCGGCAAGATCGGCAAGCCGATCGACCGCGATGAGTGGTTCATGACGCCGCAGACGATCAACGCGTACTACAACCCGGGCTTCAACGAGATCGTGTTCCCCGCCGCGATCCTGCAGTTCCCGTTCTTCGACGCCGGCCGCGACGCCGCCGCCAACTACGGCGCGATCGGTGCCGTCATCGGCCACGAGATCGGGCACGGCTTCGACGACCAGGGCTCGCAGTACGACGGTGACGGCAAGCTCGAGAACTGGTGGACCGAGGCCGACCGCACGGCGTTCGAGGAGCGCACGAAGGCCCTCATCGCGCAGTACGACGCCCTCGTCCCGACCGAGGTGCCGGACGGTCACGTCAACGGTGCGCTGACGATCGGCGAGAACATCGGCGACCTCGGTGGCCTGTCGATCGCGTGGAAGGCGTACCTGCTGTCGCTCGACGGCCAGGAGCCCCCGGTCGTCGACGGCCTGAGCGGCGCCGAGCGGTTCTTCCTGAGCTGGGCGCAGGCGTGGCAGATGGCGATCCGTCCGGAGGAAGCCGCGCGCCTGCTGTCGATCGACCCGCACTCGCCGACGGAGTTCCGGTGCAACCAGGTCGTCCGCAACATCGACGGGTTCTACGACGCCTTCGGCGTGACCGAGCGGGACGCGATGTACCTCGACCCCGCCGAGCGCGTCGCCATCTGGTGATGGTGGAGCCGGACGCGGCTCGGTCGTCACGCCGTCGGCGGCCGGGGGACCGCTCAGGTGGTGACGGTCGGGCCCGCGGCCGGCACAGCGGTCGGCCCGACGACCGGTTCGGCGCCACGACGGAGGCCCTCGGCGCCCTCGCGTTGGACGGAGCCGGGGTCAGCGCGTCGGTGATCGACACCTCGACCGGCAAGGCCCTGCTGGCGATCGACGACACCGTCGTCCAACCCGTCGCCAGCCTCGGACGGGTCCTGCTGCTCATCGAGGTCGCTGCCCAGCTCGAGGACGGCCGCCTGCACGGTGACCGGCTCCAGCGCATGGCGCGGGACACCGCGACCGGCGCCGGCCTGTGGCAGTTCCTGCAGGAGCCGACGATGCAGGTGCCCGACCTGGCGACCCTGGTCGGCGCCACCGGCGACACGTGGGCGATGAACGCGCTGCTGTCGACCGTCGGCATCGACGCCGTCCGCGAGCGCGCCGAGTCCCTCGGCATCGAGCGGACCGCCCTGATCGACCGGGTGCGCGACCGTCGCGGACCCGACGACGCCCCGGATGCCTCGGTCGCCCCCACCGGCGAGCTCGCCTGGGTGATGCGCGGACTGGCGCTCGGCGAGGTCGTCGACGAAGCCGTGTCGAACCGGGTGCTCGGCTGGTTGTCCCTGGCGAGCGACCTCAACCTGGTCTCCGGCTCGTTCGGCCTAGACCCCCTGGCGCATCGGGTGTTGGACCACGGGTTGCAGGTCGTCGCGGTCACCGGTTCGAGCACGGGCGTGCGGGCCGAGGCGGGGATCCTCCGGGGTCCGGGGTCGTCGGTCAGCTACGCCGTGACGGTCACGTTCGACGATGCGACGTTGCAGCGGCGGCTCGCTGTGATCGAGGCGCTGCGGACGATGGGCACCGAGGTGCTCGAAGCCGTGCACGCCCCCGCTCGTCGCTGAGGAGCATGATGCTGGGCATGACCCGGTACCTGATCTCCTTCGACGAGGGCACGATGGTGTTCTCGATCGCCGAACTGGCCGCCGTCTCCGAGGCGACGCACGCGGTGGTCCGGCAGGCCAAGGCGGCTGGCGCATGGGTGTTCGGCGGCGGCATGCTCGAGGCGTCCGACGGCGCCGTCGTGGACACCGACGGCACCGTCCGCGACCCCGGAACCCGACCCGCGGCGACGCTCTCGGTCACGAACTCCTCGGAGACGCGGCCGCACAACCAAAGTCACCCGGAACCGCGCGATCGCGCGGTGCGGAGACACTTTGGTTGTGCGCGGGGCGCCGACGGGTCTCAGGGCCGCAGGCGGTGCCCCGCTACGAGGTCGCCTGCCCCTCCGGCACCAACGCCTGCACCGACAGCAGCGATGCATCGGCGGACGAGCACGCCTGGTAGTCGGTGTCCTGCACGAACAGCGACTGCTTCGACCCGGGCGGGTAGACGCGGAACCCGTCCGGCGTCTTCGGCGAGCAGTCAGCCTTGGAGTAGTTCCCGGCCTGGACGATCTTGAGCGGCGACACGGCGGTCTTCCCCGGCGCGAGGGTGACGGTCGGGTGCGGGGAGCTCTTCTCCTGCGTGGCCGCGGCCCCGATCTGGGTGCCGTTGCCGCCGCCGACGAACGAGACGCCCGGCCACCCCTGCAGCGTGCAGGTGGTGGACCCGGTGTTCCGCAGCGCGAGGTGCACGATGACACTGCCGGCAGCGCCGCCGCTGCCCGGCTCGATGCTCGCGGCGAGCGAGGACGCCGCACAGCGACTGCCGGCCGCGGACCCCGACGATCCGGACCCGGAGGACCCGGATCCCGTGCCGGCGGACGCCGACGAACCGGACGAGGGGGTCGCGGAGGACGACGACGCGGACGAGGACGACGGCGCGGACGGCGACTGCGCGGGTGCGGTCACCGTCTCGGTGGCGGTCGGCTCACCACCGGACGCACAGCCTGCCAGCGCCCCGACTGCGACGAGCCCGGTGACGGCGAGCAGGAACTTCGATCGACTGCTGCGTTGCATGCTGCACAGGCAACCACCACCGGGAGATCGCGGTTCGGTCGGCATCCAGGGACCGCGAGCACACTCCGGAGCAAGGAACCCGAGCAGCGGAGGTCGGACATGACGGGCAAGCACGAACAGGCACGTGGCGACGAGGGTCGCTCGGACGGGGTCGAGACCCGCGCAGGTGCCTTCACGGACAGCGACATCCCCGGCGAGGAGCGCGTCACGACGACGGAGCCCGTGGGCGAGTTCGTCGCGAGCGACATCCCGGGCGAGGCCCGCCCGGAGTCGAGCGGACCCGACGGCGAGTACGTCGAGTCGGACATCCCCGGCGAGGCCACCCCGACCCAGGACGGCGAGACCGGCCACTACGTCGACAAGGACCAGGCCTGACGGCTAGTCGATGCGCTCCGCCGCCACCAGGCGGCGGAGCGTCTCCACGCCCGCTGGCGGGCAGCGACCGGCGTCCGCCGAGGTGACCCACTCGACCTCGTCCACCTCGGCCGAGGCGACGGGCGTGGCGGAGTCCAACGGGCCTCCTGGTCGGACCAGGAACAGGGTCATCGCGACCATCGTGCCGGGCGCCTGCCCGTGGGCCGGCTCGAGGACGACGCCGAACGGGTCGACGTCATCGGGGGACACCCGCAGGCCGGTCTCCTCGTGTGCTTCGCGGATGGCGGCGTCGAGGTCGGTCTCCTGCGGTTCCGCCTTGCCGCCGGGCAGGTAGAGCACGTCGCGCGCTCGCGCACGCACCATCAGGACGCGTCGGTCCCGCACCAGCAAGAGCGCGCTGACCCGCAGCGTGGGTGGTTGCGAGCCTGTCTGGAGGCTCAGCTCGCGTCCGCCTGGTCGTCGCGCTTCGGGACGGTCGGGTCCAGGGCGGTGCGGTCGGCGAGCGGGACGACGGGCGCCGGCAGCTCTGCCTCGGGCTCGGGTCGCACGCCGAACAGGGCGTCGATGGCCCCGACGAAATCCTCGCCACGGCCGGCGCGGCCGAGCTCGCGGGCCCGGACCGACGGGCGGTGCAGCAGGACGCCGACCAGGTGCCGGAGGGCGCGCTCGGTGTGCTCGGCGGACTCGCCGTCGGCGTCCCCGCGACGCTTCGCGCGGTCGATCTCGTCGTCGAGGATGTCGAACACGTGCTTGCGGAAGGCGACCAGGGCTGGGGTGGTCGACTGCTCGAGCGCCTGCGCCCGGAAGCGGGACACGGCGTCGTCGACCATCGCGCGGGCCTCGGACTCGGCGTTCAGTTCGGAGATCGGGGCGTGCAGGCTGATGGTCTCGAGGTCGAGCAGCTCGACGCCGTCCACTCCCGCGGCCGCCGGGTCGACGTTGCGCGGGAGTCCCAGGTCGATGACGATCCGGCGGATGCCGTCGTCGAGGTCGGCCGGTGCGACGACCGGCAGCTCGCTCGACGTGCAGGTGATCACGACGTCGCTCGTGCCGATGGCCTGGCGCAGGTCACGGGCGGCGACGAGGTCGTGCTTGGCGGCGAACCAGGCGGCACGGCCCGAGGGGGAGAAGACCTGGATGTGCAGGGCGCCGCGGTCGCGCAGGGCCGCGATGGTGGTGGCGGCGTAGCTGCCGGTGCCGATCAGCAGGACACGGGTGTGCGCCCAGTCGGTGACGCGCGACGAGGCGAGCTGCAGACCGAGGCGCACGAGCGACCGGCCCGCGGCGCCGATCCGGGTGCGGGTCTTCACGCCACGTGAGGTGTGCGCTGCCTCTTGGAAGAGGCGCTCGAGGTCCGAGGTGGTGGTGCCGTTGCTCCGGGCGTCCTCGAGCGAGCGGCGGACCTGTCCGGAGATCTCGGTCTCGCCGACCACGACGGACTCGAGCCCGCTCGACACGGCGAACAGGTGCTGGACGACGTCCTTGCCGCCGAGCACGTTGACCGAATCGCGCAGTTCGGTGGCGTCGAGGTCGCTCGCGGCGGCCACGGCCTGCACGGTGGCGGCGACGGCGGAGTCGCGGTCGTCGCCGGCGATGTCGAGGTACGCCTCGAAACGGTTGCAGGTGGCCAGGACCACTGCGCCGTCCAGGACGTCGGAGTCCGTGACGAGATGGCCTGCTGCGGCCGGGGCAGCGATGCTCAGTCGCTCCAAGAGGTCGAAGCTGGCGTTGCGATGCGACGCCGTGAGACAGATGAGCACGTAGCCAATGGTAACGCGCTCGATGGGACAATCATCCGGTGACCGAAGCGACGACCACATCACTCCCCGACTCCCACCCCCTGGCATCAGGGCGGACGAGTGGTTCCCGCCTGGTACGGGCCCTGCGGGGTGACCGTCCGGAGACGTTGCCGGTGTGGTTCATGCGGCAGGCCGGCAGGTCGTTGCCGGAGTACCGCGAACTGCGGATCGGCACAGCCATGCTCGACGCCTGCCTCGACCCGGAGATGGCGTCGGAGATCACCCTGCAGCCCGTCCGTCGGCACGGGGTCGACGCCGGCATCTTCTTCAGCGACATCGTCGTGCCGATCAAGCTCGCGGGCGTGGACGTCGAGATCGTCCCCGGTCGTGGCCCCGTGCTCGGGTCGCCGATCCGCACCGCGGCCGACGTCGACGCGCTCGAGCCGCTCGACCCGGCGGCACTCGAACCGATCCGGCAGGCGGTCGCCCGCACGGTCGAGCAGCTCGGCGACACCCCGCTGATCGGATTCGCAGGTGCGCCCTTCACGCTCGCGGCCTACCTGGTCGAGGGCGGCCCGTCGAAGGACCACATCCGGGCCCGCACGCTCATGCACGCCGAGCCGGAGACCTGGTCGCGGCTGCTGGCCTGGGCGGCCGAGGTGTCAGGGGCGTTCCTCCGGGCCCAGGTGCTCGCGGGGGCCTCGGCCGCGCAGCTCTTCGACTCGTGGGTCGGGTCCCTGTCGCGCGCCGACTACGTCCGACGCGTCGCACCGCACTCGGCGCAGGCGCTGTCGCACGTCGCCGACCTGGGCGTGCCGCGCATCCACTTCGGCGTCGGCAGCGGCGAGGTCCTGTCCGACATGACCACGCTCGGCACCGACACGGTCGGCGTCGACGCGGTCGGGGTGGACTGGCGGCTCCCGCTCGACGAGGCCGTGCGCCGCGTCGGCACCGGCGTGAGCGTGCAGGGCAACATCGACCCGGCGATGCTCGCGGCCCCGTGGGAGGTCCTCGAGTCCCACGTGCGCGACGTCGTCCGCGGCGGTGGTGTGGCACGCGCCCACGTCGTGAACCTCGGGCACGGTGTCCCGCCGGAGACCGACCCGGCCGTCCTGACGCGCGTGGTCGAGCTCGTACACTCCCTCGGCGACGGGACGGACGGGGCAGCCGCGTGACCGACGTCGTCGTGGTCGGCGGCGGGATCGCCGGACTCGTCACCGCCCGCGACCTGGCGAAGGGCGGCGCGAACGTGGTGCTCGTCGAGGCGTCCGGCGTCCTGGGCGGCATGATCCGCCGGCACACCGTGGGCGGCATCGACCTGGACATGGCGGCGGACTCGTTCGCGACCCGCACGGACGCCGTCGGCAGTCTCGCGATCGAGCTCGGCCTCGGCAACGACGTCGTGGCCCCGGACCCGCGCGGCGCCTGGCTGATGACCCGCGACGGTCGGACCGCACCGATCCCGGCGACCGGGCTCCTCGGCATCCCGAGCACCCCGATGGCCGCCGACGTGCTCGCCGTCGTCGGGCAGAAGGGCGGGCTCCGCGCGCAGATGGACTCGCTGCTGCCCGGACCGGTCGGCGCGAAGGCGGAGTCCCTGGGCGAACTCGTCCGGCGGCGGATGGGGGAGCGGGTCCTCGACGACCTGGTCGTCCCGATCGCCGGCGGGGTGCACTCCACCCACCCGGACCACCTCGACCCCGAACGCGTCGCGCCCGGCCTCCGTGCGGCGCTGCTCCGCGAGGGCTCGCTCGCCCGTGCCGTCCTGGCGCTCCGGGCTCGGGCGGCCGCCGGCACCCCGGTGCAGGGCATCCGTGGCGGGATCGCCCGACTCGTGGACGAACTCGTCGCCGACATGGAGACCTACCGCGTCGACGTCCGGCTCCACACCCGGGCGACCAGGATCGAGGCGCACGCGGTCGATGTCGTCTCGGCCGACGGCACGGTCGACCGTCTGCCGGCGCAGCACACGCTGTCCTCGGTACCGGACCCCGAGCGCACCACGGCGCCGGACCGGACGGGCATCGAACTCGTCACGCTCGTCGTCGACCAGCCCGAGCTCGACGCAGCCCCTCGCGGGACCGGGATGCTCGTGCACCCGGACGCGCAGGCCGTGTCGGCGAAGGCGCTCACGCACGCGACGGTGAAGTGGCCCTGGCTGGCCGACGTGGCGGGCGGACGCCACGTCCTGCGGCTCAGCTACGCGACCACCGCGACCGACCCGGCGGGCGCCGCCACGAGCCTCCCGGTCGACCCGGCCGACTCCGTCGGCAGCCGCGCCCTGCAGGACGCGTCCACGTTGCTCGGCGTACCGATCGCGGCCGACCGCGTCAGCGGTGCCGCGCGCGTCGGGTGGTACGGGCCGGACCTCACCGCACCAGGGCTGGCGGAGGGGGTCGCCGGCATCGGCGAGGCCACCAGCGGACGCGGCCTGGCCGGCATCATCGCCGCGGCGCGGAAGACTGCTGGACAGATCCTGCATTCCTGAGCGGACCACGGAGCGGCCGGGGGCTACTGTTGGTGAGACCGTCGGACGTATTCCGTTCGGCGCATGACCACCGCACACTGAACCAACGGAGGAATCGCACATGCGCGGAAAGCTCCTGTTCGTCGCCGGCGCCGCACTCGGGTACGTCCTGGGATCGCGAGCCGGACGGGCGCGGTACGAGCAGATCAAGACCGTCAGCGGCAAGGTCTGGAACAGCAACGGCGTCCAGAAGGGCGTGCACGTCGCCGAGGACTTCATCGCCGACAAGACCCCGGACGTCGCCGAGTTCATCGGTGAGACCACGAAGAAGGCCGTCCGCAAGGTCGGCCAGAAGAAGGACACCACCACCTCATGACCGACACCCGCGACCGCAAGTCGCGTTCGCTGTTCGGTCTGGTGGGCGACGTCCCGAAGCTCGTCAAGGGCCTGGTCAAGGGCGAGCTCGACCTGCTCAAGGCCGAGATGCTCACGAAGGCCAAGATCTTCGGACTGGCCGCGGGGCTGCTCGTCGGCGCGCTCGTCATCGTGCTCTACGCGATCGGCGTGCTGCTGACCGCCGCCGTGATGGGCCTGGCCACCGTGATGCCGGCCTGGCTCGCAGCGATCGTGATCGCCGTGGTGATGCTGATCGTCGCCGCCATCCTCGGGTGGGTCGGCTGGAAGCGCCTGCAGAAGGGCCTGCCGATCACGCCGAAGCGCACGATCGCCAGCGTCAAGAACGACATCAACGCGGTGAAGGGGATGGGCAAGAAGCCCACCCCGCCGAGCCAGTACGGCAGCCGCAAGCCGGACGTCGGCGGCCGGTTCTGAGCCCCGACACCCGCCCCACCGACGGAGGAACCGTGACCGATCCGCACGACGATCTCGCAGACCGCGTCGCCGCGACCCGCGCCCAGCTGTTCGACACCCTCGACGCGATCGAGGACAAGCTCAACGTCCCGAAGCAGATCGGCATCGCCGCGTCGAAGGTCAAGCGTGGGATCGACGAGAAGCCGGTCCCGTACCTGGCCGGGCTCGCAGCCGGAGTAGCGGTGGTCGGGGGTATCGTCGTGATGGTGCTCCGACGGCGGTAGACCGCCCGAGCGCGGTCCACCGGATGCGGGGCGGCCACGACCCTGGCAACCGATAGGACAAGGATCCATGAGTTCCGACGCGCCCACGAACACCGCGCCCGCGCAATCCCCGCACGAGACCGACCCCGCGACCGGGATCGATCCCAACCTGATGACGGCGTACGCCCTCTGGGCCGTCTTCCGCCGGCCGCTCGGTCCCGTCCACCGTGTCGGTGACGACGCCGTGGCCGAGCTGGACACGGTGATCGCCGCCGCTGCCGAGCGCGGCGTGACGATCCGTGGCTTCTACGACGTCTCCGGCTTCCGCGCCGACGCCGACGTCATGATCTGGCTGCACGGCGACGACGCACAGGTCATCCAGGCCGTGCTGCGTGAGATCCGTCGCACCGGGCTGTTCCAGGACACCGAGCCGGTCTGGCACGTCATGGCCATGCACCGCGAAGCCGAGTTCAACAAGCGGCACACCCCCGCCTTCCTGCGCGGCAAGGACCCCGAGGCGTGGATCACGGTGTACCCGTTCGTCCGTTCCTTCGAATGGTACCTGCTGCCCGAGGACGAGCGCTCGAAGATGCTCCGCGACCACGGGATCGCCGGCGCGAAGTACCGTCGCGTCCTCACGAACACCATCGCGACCTTCGCCCTGAGCGACTACGAGTGGATCCTGCCGCTCGAGAGCCCCGAGCTCGTCGACCTCGTCGACCTCATGCGCGACCTCCGGGCCACCGAGGCCCGTCTGCACGTGCGCGAAGAGGTCCCCTTCTTCACCGGTCGTCGCGTGACGACCGCCGAACTCCCGGAGGTGCTGTCATGACCGACACCAGCATGATCACGAACGGCCAGGTCCTCGCCGCCACCCCCGCGGCTGCGTCCGGTCCCGAGCACGTCGAGGTCCCGACCGCGTACGACGCGATCCTGCTCGCGGGCTTCGGTGGCCCCGAGGGCCAGGACGACGTCATCCCCTTCCTGCGGAACGTCACGCGTGGCCGCGGGATCCCGGACGAGCGTCTGGAAGAGGTCGCGCACCACTACCGCCACTTCGGCGGCGTGAGCCCGATCAACGCGCAGAACCGTGCGCTGAAGGCCGCGCTCGAGGCCGAGCTCGCGTCCCGCGGCATCGACATGCCGGTCCTCTGGGGCAACCGCAACTGGGCGCCCTACCTCGAAGAGGCGTTCACCGAGGCGGCCGACAAGGGCTACAACAAGCTCGTCGCGATCGCCACGAGCGCGTACTCGTCGTTCTCGAGCTGCCGGCAGTACCGCGAGGACTACGCCCGCGTGCTCACCGAGACCGGGCTGATCGACACCATCCAGATCGACAAGGTCCGCCAGTTCTTCGACCACCCCGGATTCGTCCGCCCGTTCGTCGACGGCGTCCGTGACGGCATCGCGAAGGCCATCGCCGAGAACGACGGACTTGACGTCGCGACGGAGCTGCACGTGCTCTTCTCGACGCACTCGATCCCGTCGACCGACGCCGCCAAGTCCGGCCCGGACTACCGCGGCTTCGACGAGCACGGCGCCTACGAGGCGCAGCACCTCGCCGTCGCGCAGGTCGTCCTCGACCAGGCGTGGGCCGAGCTGCTCGAGCAGCCGGAGCACGAATCCCTCCGTGGCACGAGCACGCCGCCGTGGAAGCTCGTGTACCAGTCGCGCTCGGGTCCCCCGACGCAGCCGTGGCTCGAGCCCGACATCAACGACTACATGAACGAGGACCTCAAGGGCGGCCCGACCCGTGCCGTGCTGATCGTCCCGCTCGGCTTCGTGAGCGACCACATGGAGGTCATGTGGGACCTCGACGAAGAAGCCACCGAGACCGCCGGCGAACTCGGCTTCTGGTCGCTGCGCACGCAGACCCCCGGCGTCGACCCGGCGTACGTGTCCGGGCTGGTTGACCTGGTGCTCGAGCGGGTCAACGGCACCCCGAAGGCCGAGCGTCCGCACCTGACCGACATCGGCCCCTGGTACGACGTGTGCCGTCCGGGCTGCTGCGAGAACGTCCGCGCCGGCTTCAAGCCCGCAGCGGCCGGCGTCGCTCCGTGACCGACACGACGGCGAACGACCCCAGCGCCACCGCCCCGACCGACGGTCCGGCCCCGATCCGGCTCGGCACCCGTGCCAGCCGCCTCGCGGTCGCGCAGTCGCAGGACGTCGCCGACCGCCTGGCGGCGGCGTCCGGTCGCCCCGTCGAGCTCGTCACGGTGACGAGCGAGGGCGACACGAACCGTGCCTCGCTCGCCTCGCTCGGCGGTACCGGCGTGTTCGCCAGCGCCCTGCGCGAGGCCCTGGTCGCCGGCGAGGTCGACGTCCTGGTGCACTCGCTCAAGGACCTGCCGACCGCACCGTACCCGGGCCTGACGATCGCCGCGGTGCCGAAGCGCGAGGACGCCCGCGACGTCCTGGTCGCCCGGAACGGCGCCACCGTCGAGACCCTGCCCGAGGGCGCGAAGGTCGGCACCGGTTCGCCGCGTCGCGTCGCGCAGCTCAAGGCCAAGCGTCCGGACCTCGACGTCGTCGACATCCGCGGCAACATCGACACCCGCCTCGGTCGGGTGGACGACGACCTCGACGCCGTCGTGCTCGCCGCCGCCGGCCTGACCCGCATCGACCGTCTGTCGGCCGCCACCGAACTGCTCGACCTCGGCTTCTGGCCGAGTGCACCGGGACAGGGCGCGCTGGCGATCGAGACCCGTGCCGGTGAACCCGACACGAACCTGCTGGCCGCGCTCCGCAAGATCGAGCACGCGCCGACCCGCCTGACGGTGACGGCCGAGCGCGAGATCCTGGCGAAGCTCGAGGCCGGATGCTCCGCCCCGATCGGTGCGACCGCGGTCGTGGACGCCGAGCTCCTGCTCGTCTCCGCGACCGTGTACAGCCCGGACGGCAGCGAGTACCGCACCGCGTCGCACGCCGCCGTGCTCGAGGGCTCGGCGCAGGACCGTCTGGCCGAGGCGCTCGAGGTCGGTGGCCGCGTCGCCGCCGAGCTGCTCGAGAACGGCGCCGGCGACCTCGCAGACCTCGCCGACTCGGTGAAGTAGAGCCCGTCACGGACACGCACGCTCCCGTCGTCGTCATCCCCCGGGGTGGCGCGTGGGGCGAGCGCGTCGCGACGGCGGCTCGGCAGCGCGGGCTCGACCCGCGGGTCGTCCCCCTGATCGGTTCCGAGCCGCCGCTGGACGGCGGTCCGATCGACCGTGCCGTCGCGCGCCTGGCCGCCCGCCCCGTCGCCGACCTCCCCGCCCACCCGGTCGCCCGCCCGCCCGAGGTTCCGAAATCTCGGCATCTCGACGGGCTCCACCGAGGCGGTTCGGAACCTCGACGGCGCACCGACGGCGAGTCTTCGCACCTGGACGGCGAGCGTGCACCCGCGGACGGTGACCGGACCCCGCTCGCCGGGTACGCGTGGGTGGTGGTGACCAGTGCGACCGCCGTCACGGTGCTCGCAGAACGCGTGGCGGGCCTCCCGTCCGGTGTGCAGGTGGCGGCGGTCGGCGAGCCGACCGCACGTGCTGCGCGTGCTGCGGGCTGGGTCGTCGACCTCGTGCCGGAGGAGGCCTCGGCCGCCGCGCTCGTCGAGGCGCTGCCGGACACCGACGGCACCGTGCTCTTCCCCCGCTCCGAGATCGCTGCGCCCACGCTCGTCGACGGCCTGCGCGCCCGCGGCATCGACGTGGACGACGTGGTCGCGTACCGTACCGTGGGGACCGGCGACGAGCCGATCACCCTCGACGCGGTGCCCGATGCGGTGCTCGTGACGAGCGGTAGCGTCGCCCGCGAGATCGCCCGGCGGATGACCCCGCTCGACCCCCGCACCCTCGTGGCCTGCATCGGCCCCGGAACCGCCGCCGACGCGCGCGCAGCCGGACTGCCGGTCCACGTCGTCGGACCCACCCGGTCCGCAGAAGCCCTGCTCGACGCCGTCGTCGAAGCCCTGAACCCCACCGTCCCCGAACAGGAAGGCCACCCGTGACCGGCCGTTTCCCCCAGGTCCGCCCCCGTCGACTCCGCGCCACCCCCGCGATGCGACGGCTCGTCGCCGAGACCCGGCTGCACCCCGCCGAGCTCGTGCTGCCGATGTTCATCCGCGAAGGCGCGACCGACGCCGTCGACATCTCGAGCATGCCCGGCGTGCAGCAGCACTCGCTCGACTCGTTCCGCCGTGCGCTGGTGTCGGCTGCGGAGGTCGGGGTCGGCGGCGTGAACCTGTTCGGTGTGCCGACCACGAAGGACGCGACCGGATCCGGGGCGACCGACCCCGACGGCATCCTCAACGTGGCGATCCGCGTGGCGAAGGAAGAGGTCGGCGACGCGCTGGTCGTGCAGTCCGACCTCTGCCTCGACGAGTTCACCGACCACGGGCACTGCGGGGTCCTGGCGGCCGACGGTACGGTCGACAACGACGCCACCCTGCTGCGCTACCGCGACATGGCGGTCGCCCAGGCCGAGGCCGGCGCCGAGCTGGTGTGCCTGAGCGGCATGATGGACGGCCAGATCGCCGCGGCGCGCGACGCCCTCGACGTCGCCGGCCACACCGGCACCGCGCTGCTGGCCTACGCGGCCAAGTACGCCTCCGCCTTCTACGGGCCCTTCCGCGAGGCCGTGTCCTCGTCGCTCGTCGGGGACCGCCGGACCTACCAGATCGACGCCGCCAACGGTCGGCAGGGGCTGCGCGAGGTCGCGCTCGACGTCGACGAGGGTGCGGACATCGTGATGGTGAAGCCCGCGATGAGCTACCTCGACGTGCTCGCCGAGACCGCGGCCACCTCGCCCGTGCCGGTCTGGGCGTACCAGATCTCCGGCGAGTACGCGATGATCACGGCAGCAGCGCAGAACGGCTGGATCGACCGCGACGCCGCAGCGATGGAGTCGCTCGTCGGCATCAAGCGTGCCGGCGCCGACGCTATCCTGACCTACTTCGCCGTCGACATCGCGCGGAAGCTGAACGAGGAAGCCGGCCTCCGCACCTCCGGCACCACCGCCGCAGTCGCCGGCATCGCCTCGACCGGGAAGGCCCCCGAATGACCACGAACGACCAGCTCTTCGGCCGTGCCAAGAACGCGATCCCCGGCGGGGTGAACTCGCCCGTCCGCGCCTACGGCTCCGTCGGCGGCACCCCGCGCTTCCTGGTGTCCGCGAAGGGCGCGTACGTCACCGACGCCGAAGGCCGCGAGTACGTCGACCTCGTCGCGTCGTGGGGTCCGGCGATCCTCGGGCACGCGCACCCCGGCACGGTCGAGGCCGTGCAGCAGGCCGCTGCGCGCGGGCTGTCCTTCGGTGCCTCGACACCGGGTGAGACCGAACTGGCCGAGCTCGTGAAGCAGCGGGTGTCGGTCGACGGCGACGGCCCCATCGAGAAGCTCCGCATGGTGTCCACCGGCACCGAAGCGACGATGACGGCGATCCGGCTGGCCCGCGGGTACACCGGCCGCGACCTGCTCGTGAAGTTCGCCGGGCACTACCACGGGCACTCCGACTCCCTGCTCGCCGAGGCCGGCTCAGGGGTCGCGACGCTGGCACTGCCGGGCAGCGCGGGCATCACCGCCGAGACCGCCGCGCAGACCCTGGTGCTGCCGTACAACGACCTGGACGCGGTGCGCCGCGTGTTCGACGAGCACTCCGAGCGCATCGCCGGGGTCATCGTCGAGGCCGCCGCGGCGAACATGGGTGTGCTCGCCCCCGAGCGCGGGTTCAACCGGGCCCTCGCGCAGATCGTGCAGGCGCACGGCGCACTGCTCATCGTCGACGAGGTCCTGACCGGGTTCCGCGTCGGTCCGGCCGGCTGGTGGGGCCTCGAGGCGTCGAAGGTCGTCCCCGACGGCGCCGGGTGGAAGCCCGACCTGATCACGTTCGGCAAGGTCATCGGTGGCGGCATGCCCCTCGCCGCGCTCGGTGGCCGGCGCGAGGTGATGGACTTCCTCGCGCCCCTCGGACCCGTCTACCAGGCGGGCACGCTGTCCGGCAATCCGCTGGCGGTCGCAGCGGGCATCGCCACGCTCCGGGCCGCGACGCCGTCGGTGTACGAGTCGTTGAACCGCACCGCTTCGGTGATCTCCGCGGCCACGTCCGAGGCGCTGTCGGCCGAGGGTGTCGCGCACACCGTCCAGCGCGCCGGCAACCTGTTCTCGTTCGCCTTCACGGACACGGCTCCGCGGAACTACGACGACGTCCGAGCGCAGGACGTGTTCCGGTACGCGCCGTTCTTCCACGCGATGCTCGACTCCGGGGTCACCCTGCCGCCGAGCGTGTTCGAGGCGTGGTTCGTCACGGCCGCCCACGACGAGCGGGCCGTCGGACGGATCCTCGACGCACTGCCGGCAGCGGCGAAGGCAGCGGCAGCCGCGACCGCATAGGCGCCCGCCGCGCCCGCCGCGGCCGGCCGGCGGCGGTCGGCCCGCGGCGGCACACCCGGCTGGCGGCCCGTCCGAGCGTCTCGGCTGGTTGACTGGCCGCATGCAACTCGCCGAGGCCCTCATCGAGCGCGCCGACCTGCAGAAGCGCATCGAACAATTGCGCGGGCGCATCGCCGCGAACGCCCGCTACCAAGAGGGTGAGGAACCGGACGAGGACGCCCGCGAGCTCCTCGCCGAGGCCGAACGGTCTGTCGACGCGCTCGAGGTCCTGCTCGCCCGCATCAACGCGACGAACGCCGTCACCACGGTGTCGACCGGGCAGACGGTCACGGCACTGCTCGCCCGACGGGACGCCCTGCGGCTGCGGCACTCGCTCGTCACCGGGGCGGCGGACGCCACGGCCGGCATCGGCGGTGGCTACCGACAGCTCCGCAGTGAACTCCGGACCTTCGCTGCGCTGCCCACTGCCGAGCTGCGGACACGTGCCGACGCCCTGGCGAAGGAGATCCGCGAACTCGACGCCGTCGTGCAGCGCACCAACTGGGAGGTCACCCTGGTCGACTGAACAGTGGGCGGTGCGTCGGTAGACGGACCGGGGCGGGTACGGACCCGACGACCGGCGGGCAAACCGGTCTCCTGTCGGCGCAGTGGGCAGCGCCATGGCGAGAGCCGTGCACATCGCAGCCCAGCACAGCGCACCAGGTACGGTGCACACGGCACCACGCACAACCGCGTACCGACCGGACCGACGAGGGTGGGACAGGGGACAGCACCGCCCCGCCCCAGCGGGTCAAGAGCAGTCGGCCTTGGTGAAGGTCGTGTCGAGCTTCTTCGACGAACCGTCGAACGCGTAGGTGTACCGCAGGCCGACGTCCTCGTCACGGAGTCGATCTGCATCGGCAGGTCGCTCTGCTCGCGGAGCTGCACGACGGCCGGGCTCAGGCCTCAGGCGGAACGGCGCGCGGCCCAGCGCCCCTCGGACCGCAGGATCGCGAGCGGGAAGTCGAACGCGTGCGACACCGCCGACGACGTGATGACCTCGTCCGCGGTGCCCTGTGCGACCACGCCGCCGTCGCGCAGCAGCATCGCGTGCGAGGTCGACGCCGGCAGGTCCTCGAGGTGGTGCGTGACCATGACGCTGCCGAGTTCGGGATGCCGGTGCCGCAGGGCGTCGACCGTCTCGAGCAGGTGTTCGCGTGCGGCGACGTCCAGCCCGGTCGCCGGTTCGTCGAGCAGCAGCAACTGCGGCTCGGACATCAGCGCGCGGGCGATGAGGGTCCGGCCCCGCTCGCCCTGGGACAGAACGGGCCACCGGGCGTCCCGTCGCGCGGTGAGTCCGACGTCGGCCAGGTGTTGTTCGGCCGCCTCGACCTGGGCCGTCGTGGGCTCCCACCGCATCATGAGGTCGGTCGTTCCGGTGAGCCCGGTCAGCACCGTCTCGAGCACGGTGAGCGGGGAGAGCATCCGGTGCCGGGGGTCGACGTGCCCGATGTGCTCGCGGAGCTCCCTTACGTCGACGCGGCCGAGTCGTCGACCGAGCACCTCGACCGTGCCGGCGGTCGGGTGCCCGGTCGCCCCGAGGACGGCGAGCAGTGTCGACTTGCCGGCACCGTTCGGTCCGAGCAGCGCCCAGTGCTCGCCGCGCCGGACGGTCAGGTCGATGTCGTGCAGCAGGTCGCGCCCGGACCGCGTGACGCGGACACCGGTGGCGTTGATCAGGACGTCGGTCACCCGTCCATCCTGGCCCGTCAGCTGCGGGTCGCGCGGACCGACTCGATGTGCTGTTCGAAGTTCCGCGTCAGCGCACGCCCGGCCTCGGCCGCCGTCTCGCCGTCGCGCTCCTCGAGGGCCTCGCCGAGGATCGAGAAGAACGCCTCGGAACCGTACTGCTCGAACGCCGGCGTGGGGTTGAGCGTGAACCGGACGCGCTCGAGCGCCCCTTCGGCGGCGACCTGCACGAGCGGGTTGCCGGAGTGGGCGACGGCGAACTCGATGATCTCGGTCACGGCGCCGCTGAACCCGAGGTCGCGGACCTTGCGCAGTCCGTCGGCACGGTCGAGCAGCTTCTGCAGGGCCGTGACGTCGGTGTCGTCGTACTCGGGGACGCCCCAGCGCAGGCTGAGCTCGAAGAACCCGGCCGTCGCGCGGGTCGCGGTCACCCAGTCGTCGAAGGTGGGGGTGGCGACGCGGGTGTACCGGTTCGCCTCCATCTCGACGAGACCGATGTCGACGAGCTTCGCGATCGCTTCGCGGATGGGGGTGCGACTGACTCCGAGCCACTGGACCAGCTCGTCGTCGTTCAGTCGTTCACCGTGCTGGAGCGTGCCGTCGCGGAGTGCTGCGAGCATCTTGTCGTACACGACGTCGCGCAGCAGTTTGCGCGGCGAGTTCTCCACGGTCGACTTGGGTACCGGCATCACGGGCTCCTCGTGTCACGGACGTTTGGTATCCAAACCCTAACGTGTCAATATGCAGACGCTTGCAAAATAACAGAACCCCAGAACATCACCGCCGCAGGTCGACCACGGTCCGACCGTGCACCGTGCCGGCGACGACGTCGGCCCCGACCCCGATGGCCTGCTCCGGGGTGACGGTCCGCGTGACCCCTGCCAACAGTGCCGGGTCGAGATCGGTCGCCAAGCGGTCCCACGCCCGACGCCGGAGCTCGAGCGGGGCGTCCACCGAGTTGATGCCGAGCAGTGACACGGCACGCAGGATGAACGGCAGCACCGTCGTCGGCAGCGCGGAGTCCTGGGCGAGTCCGCACGCCGTCACGGCACCACCCCACCGGATCCCCGCGAGCACGTTCGCCAAGGTGGCTCCGCCGACGCTGTCCACCGCTCCGGCCCAGGCTGCGCGCTGCATCGGCTTGCCGGGTTCGGACAGGGAGTTCCGGTCGACGACGTGGGCCGCCCCGAGACGACGGAGCGAGGCGTCGTTGGCGCTCCGCCCCGTCGAGGCGGTCACCTCGTACCCCCGCGCGGCGAGCAGGGCGATCGCCACCGTCCCCACCCCGCCGGACGCACCGGTCACGAGCACCGGCCCGTCGTCGGGCCCGACGAAGCGCTCGAGCGCCAGCACGCTCAACATCGCCGTGAACCCGGCCGTGCCGATCGCCGCCGCGAACGAGTCCTCGATCGCATCCGGCAGGACCACGAGCGAACCGGACGGCACGACGGCGTGCTGCGCCCACCCGCCGTGTCGGTTCTCGCCGAGCCCGGCGCCGTTCAGCACGATGCGGTCGCCGATCGCCACGTCGTGCACACCCGGTCCGAGCGCCGACACGGTCCCGACGACGTCGATGCCGGGCACCAGCGGATCGACACGGGCGACGCCGGGGTTCCGGGCGAGCGCGAGGCCGTCCTTGTAGTTGACGCTCGAGTACGTGACGTCGACGAGGACTTCACCCTCGGTCGGATCGGGCAGGTCGACGTCGGCGACGGTGGGCGGGGCTGCACTGGAGACGAGGACGGCGCGGGTCATGCGCCGGACGCTACCCCGGGCCTCCCGGCTGTGCCTGCCACGATGCCGGGCGGAACCGGGCGTACCGGGTCGAAAGAAACGACCAGGTACGCCCGAAACGGCCAGGTACGCCCCCAGCCAGCGCCCAGACGAGTACTCATCCGAACATGATGGCGGCCTCGTCGAAGCGTGCCTGCGGCACGGTCTTCAGCTCGCCGAGCGCCTCGTCGAACGAGACGTGCACGATGTCCGTGCCCTTCAGCGCGACCATCCGGCCCCAGCGCTCCTCGACCACCGAGTCGATGGCCGCCAGGCCGAGCCGCGTCGACAGCACCCGGTCGTAGGCCGTCGGCGTCCCACCGCGCTGGATGTGCCCGAGGGTCGTCGCACGCGTCTCGATGCCCGTCATCTCCTCGATCAGCGGCGCGAGGCGCTCGCCGATGCCGCCGAGCCGCGGACGCCCGAAGGCGTCGAGCCCGCGCTCGGTGTGGGCGTTGTCCTCGTGGTCGGGGACGAAGCCCTCGGCCACCACGACGAGCGGTGCACGACCACGGTCGTAGGCGGCGCGCACCCACTTCGCGATCTGCTCCATGCTCGTCTTCTGCTCCGGGATCAGGATCGCGTGCGCACCGGCGGCCATGCCGGAGTGCAGCGCGATCCAGCCGACGTGCCGTCCCATGACCTCGGCGACCATGCAGCGGGAGTGCGACTCGCCCGTGGTGCGCAGGCGGTCCATCGCCTCGGTCGCGATCGCGACGGCGGTGTCGAAACCGAAGGTGTAGTCGGTCGCGCCCAGGTCGTTGTCGACCGTCTTCGGGACGCCGACGATCTTCAGCCCCGCATCGGTCAGGCGCTTCGCTGCGGCCAGGGTGCCCTCGCCACCGATCGCGACGATGGCGTCGATGCCGTGGCGCTCGAGCATGCGCTCGATGTTCTCCACACCGCCGTTCGGGCCCTCGAAGGGGTTCGTGCGGCTGGTGCCGAGGATCGTGCCGCCCTGCTTGGCGATGCCCTGGATGTCCTTGCGGCCGAGCGGGACGATGTCGCCGTCGACGACGCCGCGCCAGCCGTCGCGGAACCCGACGAACTCGTGGCCGTGGATCGCGATGCCCTTCAGGACGATCGCGCGGATGACCGCGTTCAGGCCGGGGCAGTCGCCTCCGGAGGTGAGGATGCCGATGCGCATGGGAACTCCGTCGTCGGGTGGTGCGGTGGGGGTCGTGGGGGACTGCGACCATCATGACTGACGGTGGTTGCGCATTACCATCCCCGTGTGTCCCTGCTCGCCTCCGCCTCGTCGTCCGGTGACGCGTCCGGTGCGTCGTGCGCGTCGGGTGCTCCTGGTGCGTCCGGCGACGCGGCTCGCGTCGACACGGTGTACCGACCGGGAGGCCCGGTGGACGTCGCGTCGACCCTGCGGCCCCTGCAGCGCGGCTCCGGCGACCCCGCCTACAGGGTGGTCGGGTCGGTCGTGTGGCTCGCCCTGCGGACGCCCACCGGCCCCGCTTCCGTGGCGATCCGGGCGGCGGGCGACACCATCGCGGTCTCGGCGTGGGGCGACGGTGCTCCGTGGGCGGTCGAGCACGCGCCGGAGATGCTCGGTCGCGGCGACGACTGGGACGGGTTCGACGTCTCCGGGCACGCGTTCCTCGCTGCCGCCCGGCACCGGCAACCCGGACTCCGGCTGGTCCGCACGAACACCGTCGTCGCGATGCTCGTGCCGGCGATCATGGAGCAGAAGGTGACCTCGCGGCAGGCGTGGGGCGCCTGGCGGTACCTGTTGCGTCGCTACGGCACCCGGGCACCGGGGCCCGCGCCGGACGGTCTGACGGTGCCGCCGACGGCCGACGAGTGGGCACGCATCCCGAGCTGGGAGTGGCACAAGGCCGGCATCGAGCCCGGACGGTCGGCGACGGTGATGCGCGCGGTGCGGGTGGCTCCGGCGCTCGAGCGGACGCTGACGCTCGGTCGTGGCGGTGCGGTCGTGTCCGCGCGGCTGCAGTCGATCCCGGGCATCGGCAGGTGGACGGCTGCGGAGACCGCGCAGCGCTCCCACGGCGACCCCGATTCGCCGAGCGTCGGGGACTTCCACGTGCCGGCGCTGGTCGGGTGGGCGTTGACCGGGGGACCGGTCGACGACGACGGGATGCTCGAGCTGCTCGAGCCGTGGCGGGGGCACCGGGAGCGGGTCGTGCGGCTGATCGGCGGCTCGGGGTTCCGGAAGCCGGCGTTCGGGCCGCGGATCACGATCCAGGACCACCGCGGGCACTGAGCGGTCGCGCGCGCTGCTCGCTTTCGTCCGCACCCTCTTCGCGACAGGACACCAGGTGATCACGTGGTGTCCTGTCGGAGAACCGGTGTCTCGACGGGTCAGGGGTGTCGGGTGCCCTCGCCAGCCAGGACGGCGCGGTAGCCCTCGCGGAAGGTCGGGTACTGCGGAGTCCAGCCGGTGGACCGGAGCAGCGCGTTCGACAAGCGCTTGTCACCACCGGACTGCCGGGCACCGCCGTCGCCGGTCACGGGTTCGGGCAGGTCGAGCTCGGCGGCCAGGAACCGCAGCACGTCGTCAAGCCGGCTCGGTTCGTCGTCGGTGCCGAGGTAGGTCGGCGCCGGGTCCGGCACGGTCGCCAGGTGCACGAGCGCCGCGGCGGCGTCGTCGCGGTGGATCCGGTTCGTGTGCGGCGAGGTGCCCGGCGCCAGGCGTGCGGCACCGGAGCGGACCTGGTCGATGAGACGTTCACGGCCCGGACCGTAAACCCCGGACAGCCGCACCAGCACGGCGCCGGGAGCGCGCTCGCGCAGGAGCACCTCGGCCTCCACCAGGACCGAAGCGGTCGGGGTCGCGCCGTGCGCCGGGGTGTCCTCGGTGACCGCGCTGCCGTCGTCGACGTCGTACACCGCGGTCGAGGACACCACGAGCAGGCGGGGATCGGCGTCCGAGGCGTCGATGCCGTCGAGCACGTTCCGCAGGCCGTCGACGTAGGTGGCGCGGTACTCGTCGACGTCGCGGCTGCCGGCGGCGAAGGCCACGACGACCACGGCGGTGTCGGCGGGGATCTCGGGGACCTCGTGGCGCAGGTCGACGCTCCGTCCGGTGATCGGCGCCGGGATCAGCTCGGCGCGGCGGCGGAGGCCGATCACCTCGTGGCCCTGTTCGGCGAACCGCAGGCCGGCCTCGGTTCCGAGGTCGCCGCAGCCGGCGATGACGACTGTCGTGGAGTTCTGCACGCCTCGACCCTGGCACGGACGGTTGGTGGAAGGCGGGGAGTCCGGTGCGTCGCACGGCACGGATCGTCTGGTCGAGATGAGAACGGTTATCATTTGGAGGACCGTCATCCGACCCTGATCCAGGAGCCCCATGTCCGCTCGACCTGCCCGTTTCCTCCCCGCCCTCGTCCTCACGGCGATCCTTCCCCTCGCCGCCACAGCGATCGCCGTCCCCGCCTCGGCGGCACCCGCCGCGACCCCGACCGCCCACCACATCTGGCTCGTCACGGCTGATCCAGCGGCGGAACGCCTGTACGTCAACGACGCCGTCACGGGCCGGCGGACCGGCACCCTGAGCGGGATCGAGTTCGGCACGCACGCCGGCTCCGTGCAGCTCGGTCACGGACGGATCGCGTTCGTGGACGAGTCGAAGCCGCAGCTGGACGTCCTGGCCATCAGCCCGCGCGGCACCGCGCGCATCGTGCAGCGCTACGCGATCCCCAACGGTGACGGCCGCTGGGAGCGTGCCGGCTGGCTGTCGACCGACACCACGCACCGACACCTGGCGGTCGGCTCCGACTTCGACGGCTCCGAACGCCAGCGGGTCACGGTCATCGACCTGCGACGGAACACCGAGCGCACCGTGCGGATCGACACCTCGGCGGTGCAGCTCGCGACGACGGGCAAGCGCGGCACCGAAGAGGTCGAGACCTTCCTGGTCGGCAACCCCCTGCGCCTGGTCGTCACCGCGGGCGGACGCCTCGACGCCTACTCCGTGTCCGCGATCATGCGGGGCACGACCCACCCGCGGCCCGTCGCGACCACGCCCCTCGGTGCCTACCCGCACGGCCCGATCGTCAACGCGAGCGGGACCGTCATCGGCTCCGACCTGGCCGCCGGCGTGCAGACCGTCCGCGTCACGCGGACCGGCTTCGCGGGATCCCGGTCCGTCGCCTACCCGGAGCCGAGCGTGCAGAGCTACCGGCCTCGCATGGCACCGGACGGGACGACCGCGGTCGGTACCCAGGCCGGGAGCACGGCGGCCGGCACCCCGTGGAACGCCGTCCCCGCCTTCCTGACCACCTCGTCCACGTCGTCGAGCAAGATCAGCAGCGTCGACCTGGGCGACGGCTCCTTCACCCGGGTCGCCGTGACCGCTCGGTTCGCCGCCGTCGCGTTGACGTCCGGCACCGGGGACTCGCTCGTCCTGGTGCGGAAGCAGGCCGACGGTGTCTACGACGGCCGCACGACCGCGGTCGCGCTCACGCCGCTGCGGAACGGCCCGGTCGCCGGACAGCCGGCCACCGGGGCGTCGGTGCGGTTCTCCGCGGCGACCGACGACGGCCGCAGTGTATTCGTGACGCGGGGCGACGAGGGGAAGATCACCCAGATCGACACCGCCGGTAAGACGCCGTCCGTGCTCCGCACCATCACGCTGCCCACGGCGCTCGCCGGGGGTGGGTACCTGACGACGGTCGACTCGACGGTGCGCCCCTACGACCTCAGCGGTCGCTGACCGACCGACCGACGGGACCGGCCCGCGCCCGCACCTCCGACGGAAACCCGTTTGAACGATCCACCTCACCACCTCGTCGTCTGGGTATGGGACTCCGCACACGCACCAAGGTCATCATCGGCATCTCCACCGGCGTCGTGGTCATCGCAGCCGCAGCCGTCATCGCCGGCCCGTCCATCTACGCGAACACCGTCAACGGGCAGGCCGCCGCAGCCCCCTCGCTGCAGGCGACGTCGTCCGCCAGCCTCGACGCAGCGAGCGCCGACGGCACCTGGACCAGCCAGAGCAGTTCGTACGCCGGCTACCGGGTGCACGAGGTCCTGCAGGGGAATGATGTGAACGTGGTCGGACGCACGAAGGACGTCAAGGGCACCGCCGAGGTCGACGGCGGTTCCCTCGCGAAGGCGACGGTCACGGTCCAGGTGGCGAAGATCACCACCCCCGAGTCAGCGCGGGACGCCTACTTCCGGGACACCGCACTCGAGACGGACAAGTTCCCGACGGCGATCTTCACGCTCACCAAGCCCGTCGACGTCTCGAAGGCGCTCGACGGCAGCACGCAGGACGTCACCCTGACCGGCACGATGGACCTGCACGGCGTCACGAAGGCCGTCACGGCCGACGCGCAGGTCGCCGTCGGCAAGGGCGGCACCGTGCAGGTCGCAGGCTCGGTGCCGATCACCTTCGCCGACTACGGCGTGAAGGCACCCTCGCTCGGCTTCGTCACCGTGGACGGGAAGGGCTCCGTCGAGTTCTCCCTCGACCTGCAGAAGTGACCGTGACGAGTCGTTCCGCTGACGAGCTGCTCGCGACGCTCTACCGCGAGCACGGTGACGCGCTCACCCGGTACGTCCGGCACCTGACGCGGGACGGCTCGGCGGTCGAGGACGTCGTGCAGGAGACCATGGTCCGCGCCTGGCAGCGTCCGGCGGTGCTGGAACGCGCGCCGGACAGCGCCCGCGCCTGGCTGTTCACGGTCGCGCGGAACCTGGTCGTCGACGACGCCCGGTCGGCCCGGAACCGCCGAGAGCTCGGCACCGAACACCCGGTCGACCGCGCCGAGTCGGACCGCACCGACGCCGTGCTCGACCGCATCGTCGTGGCCGACGCGCTCGCGTCGCTCTCCCCGGACCACCGCCGCGTGGTGGTGGACGCCTACTGGCTCGGCCACACGGTGCCGGAGATCGCACGACGACACGACGTCCCCGAGGGCACCGCGAAGTCGCGGCTGCACTACGGGCTGCGAGCCCTGCGGCTCGCACTGCAGGAACGAGGAGTGACCCGATGAGCGACGACCGCTACGCAGAGTGGGATGCGGCGTACGTGCTCGGGTCCCTGAGCCCGGACGAGCGGCTCGAGTACGAGCGGCACCTGGAGTCGTGCGACCGCTGCACGGCCGCCGTCGCCGAGCTGGTCGGCCTACCAGGGCTGCTCGCCAAGCTGCCGGCCGACCAGGCGATCGAGATCGCCGAGCCGGACGGGAGGCCCGACACCGGTTCCGAGAGCACCCTCGCCTCCGTCGCGCACCGCGTTCGACACCGTCGCCGTCGTCGCCGGGTCTGGGTCGCCGCCACCGCGGGGCTCGCGGTGGTCGCCGCGGTCCTGGGCGGGCTCGCCGTCGGCACCGCGGGGGACCGTGGATCGGTGCAGGCCGGGGGGAGCCCCTCGACATCGGCCGCGGCGGACCGCTACGACCTGACCGGGGCCCAGGGCCTCGACGTCGACCTGGCCGTCAGCGGCGAACAGTGGGGCACCCGGTTCGACTGGGGCTGCTCGTACGGTGGCAAGGAGTGGGCGGCGGACGGCTCGGTCATGTACGACCTGGTCGTCGTCCGGTCCGACGGCACCGCGCAGATCGTCGGCTCGTGGACGGCCGCCGGCGCGGACGCGAAGGGGCTGTCGGCGTCGACGGACATCCCGCGCGACGACATCGCGAGCGTGCAGGTGCGGCTCCGCGGCGAGCAGGGCGCCCTCGCAGTAGTCGACCTCTGACCCGCCCGCCCGCGCTCCCGCCCGCCCCGCCCCCGCTCCCAGCCCCCGAGGTTCCGAAATCTCGGCATCTGGGCGCGGCTCAGGGGCGTCCGTGGAACCTCGGCGCTGCTCGGGCGGCGTGTCGTGGAACCTCGGCGGAGGTGAGCGGGCCGCTACTCGGAGGCGGCCTCGTCCGACACGTCGGGGCCGATCGCGTCCTGGACGCGCGCACTGACGGACCGGAGCGTGTCCGCATCGGTCCCCACGGGCCTCCAGAACAGGTCTTCCAACGCACCGGTGTGCGCACGGATGCCGGCGAGCACCGCGCGGCGGCCGTCGGGGGTCATCTCCACCCAGCTGCCGCGGCCGTCGGTCGGGCAGTCGGCGCGGCTGACCAGGCCGCGGGAGACCATGCGCGTGACCTGGTGGCTGACGCGCGACTTCTCCCAGCCGATGCCGGCGGCGATGTCGCGGACGCGCAGCCGGTGGTCCGGCTCACGCTGCAGGCCGATCAGGATCTCGAACTCGGGGATCGAGATGCCGGCACCCGCTTGGACTGCCTGGTCGAGCGCTCGGTCGAGGCGTCGCCAGACATCGTGGTAGGCGTCCCACGTCGCCCAGTCGTGGCCATCGTTGCCCTGCTTCGACATGCCGTCAGCGTATCGACCACGGGGACCCACCGACCCCGGTGCCGCGTCTTTCATCCATCCGGATGACTCCTGGCCGACGTGCGGCGCGCTCCAAGGTGAGGTCGGAGGTGCGGCATACGATCGGAGCATGCCGAGCGCCCGCCTCCAGGACTGCACCGACGATGCCGTTGCGCTGGTCCGCCGGTGGCTGGCGGCGTCCGCCGGGGCGAAGCCGGACGCCGGTGCCGCCCGCCTCGCCGAAGCCCTGCGTGACGAGCGGGGCCTCGACTTCACGCGCAGCTTCGTCGACAAGGTCATCCGCCCCGACGACCCCCGGGTCGCCGCCCGCAACCTCGAGCAGGTCAGCCGCGACGTCCCCGATTTCCTCGCCTGGTACCTCCGCGGCGCGGTGACGCTCGGCGGAGGCTTCGCGACCATGGCGCCGTGGGCCGTCATCCCGACCGCTCGCCGGATCCTGCGCCGGATGACCGGCCACCTGGTCATCGACGCGAGCACGGCGAAGCTCGGCCCCGCGCTCGCCAAGGTGGGCGGACCGGGCACCCGGCTCAACGTGAACCTGCTCGGCGAAGCCGTGCTCGGCAGCGCCGAGAGCGACCGTCGGCTGCAGGCGACGATGGACCTGCTCGCCCGCGACGACGTCGACCACGTGTCGATCAAGGTGAGCTCGGTCGTGCCGCAGATGTCGCTGTGGGCGTTCGACCAGACGGTCGAGCGGGTCGTCGACCGGCTCGTACCGCTGTACCGGTTGGCAGCGGGTCCGCTGGCGTCCGGTGGTCAGGCGAAGTTCATCAACCTGGACGTGGAGGAGTACGGCGACCTCGACGTCACCCTCGCGGTGTTCCGGACCATGCTCGACCGCGACGAGTTCGCGGGGCTGCAGGCCGGCATCGTGCTGCAGGCGTACCTGCCCGACGCCGCCGGTGCGCTCGAGTCCCTGACGACGTGGGCGCAGGAACGCCGTGCCCGAGGTGGCGCGCCGATCACGGTGCGCCTGGTCAAGGGCGCGAACCTCGCGATGGAGCACGTCGACGCGATCGTGCACGACTGGCCACTCGCCACCTGGGGCAGCAAGCGCGAAACCGACACCGCGTACCTGCGGATGCTCGACGCCGCCCTGACCCCGGAACGCACCGACGCCGTCCGCATCGGGGTCGCCGGACACAACCTGTTCGACCTGGCGACCGCGTGGGTGCTCGCCCAGCGTCGCGGGGTGACCGACGCGGTCGACGTCGAGATGCTGCTCGGCATGGCGTCCACGCACGCCGACGCCGTCCGCGCCGACGTCGGCCAGATCTTGCTCTACACGCCCGTCGTGCAGCCGGACGAATTCGACTCCGCGATCGCGTACCTGGCCCGCCGGCTGCAGGAGAGCGCGAGTCCCGAGAACTTCATCGCCGCCGCGAGCGACATCGACCACGACGCCAGCGTGTTCGACCGCGAGCACGGCCGGTACCTCGCCTCGGTCGCAGCGCTCGACGAGCCGGTCCACGCGACGCACCGCACCCAGGACCGCCATCGGGCACTCGGCGAACCAGTGCTGCGCGATGCGTTCCGGAACGCACCGGACACCGACCCGTCGGTCCCCGCCAACCGTGCGTGGGCGCTCGACGTCCTGCGCCGGGTGCCGCGCTCGCAGCTCGGCGCGCAGACCATCCGCGGAGCCAAGGTCGCCGACCGCTCCAAGCTCGAACGGATCATGGCCCGCACCGCGCAGGCCGGCGTCAACTGGGGGCGGCAGGACCCGTCCGACCGCGCCGAACTCCTCGACCTGATCGGGCATGAGCTCGAGACCCGCCGCGTCGACCTGATCGAGGTGATGGCGGCGGAGACCGGCAAGACGTTCTCCGAGGCCGACACCGAGGTCACCGGAGCCGTCGACGCCGCCCACTACTACGCCGAGCGCGCCCGTCGTCTCGGCGACATCGAGGGTGCCCGGTACGTCCCGCCGCGTCTGACCGTCGTCGTCCCGCCGTGGAACTTCCCCATCGCGATCCCCGCCGGCGGAGTGCTGGCGGCGCTCGCCGCGGGCAGTGGGGTGGTGCTCAAGCCGGCGCCCGAGGCGAAGCGCAGCGGTGCGCTGCTGGCCGACGTGCTCTGGGACGCCGGGGTGCCGCACTCGTTGCTGCAGCTCGTCGACCTGGCCGAGGACGAACTCGGCCGCGACCTGGTCGGGCACCCGGCGGTCGACCGCATCATCCTCACCGGTTCGGCCGACACCGCGCGGTCGTTCCGCTGGTGGCGAGCCGGTCTGCCCCTCAGCGCCGAGACGAGCGGCAAGAACGCGATCGTCGTCACGCCGAGCGCCGACATCGACCTCGCCGTGCAGGACATCGTCCAGTCGGCCTTCGGCCACGCCGGCCAGAAGTGCTCCGCGGCGTCCCTGGTCGTGCTGGTCGGCACGGTCGGCGAGAGCGAACGCTTCCGCCGCCAGCTCGTCGACGCCACCCGCACCCTCCGGGTCGCGTGGCCCGACGACCCCACCGCCCAGGTCGGGCCGGTCATCGCCGAGCCCGAGGGCAAGCTGCGGCAAGGGCTCACCGAGCTCGGGCCGGGGGAGTCCTGGCTCGTGCAGCCGGCACCCCTCGACGACTCCGGTCGGCTCTGGTCACCGGGCATCCGCGACGGCGTCCGCCCGGGCAGCGACTTCCACCAGACCGAGTACTTCGGGCCGGTACTGGGCATCATGCGCGCCGAGACCCTCGAGCAGGCGATCGCGATCCAGAACGGCACCGACTACGGCCTGACCGCGGGGATCCACTCGCTCGACGTCGACGAGGTCGCGGACTGGCTGGCGAGCGTGCGCGCCGGCAACCTGTACGTCAACCGCGGCATCACCGGCGCGGTCGTCGGTCGGCAGCCGTTCGGCGGCTGGAAGCGGTCGTCGGTCGGCACCGGTACGAAGGCGGGCGGACCGATGTACGTCGCGACGCTCGGCCGCTGGGAGCCCGTCCCGCGCACGGTGCACAAGAGCATCCAGCTGCACGGCCTGCCGCCGCGCGTGACCGCGGTGATCGAGGCCGCGCGCAGTGGGCTGTCGTTCGAGGAGTTCGACCAGGTGCGCGCCGGTGCACTCAGCGACGTCCGGGCGCGCGAGGAGCTGTACGGCGGGTCGCACGACCTGTCCGGGCTCGTGGTGCAGCGGAACGTGCTGCGCCACCGACCGCAGTCCGTCATCGTGCGGCAGGCCGAGGACGCCACGGCGGGTGACCTCGTCCGCGCACTCGTGGCCGCCACCGCTGCCCGCGCCCACATCCTGCTCAGCACCGCTCGACCGTTGCCGGGCCCGCTCACCCAACTGCTCGCCTCGAGCCGTTCACCGCTGGACGTCGTCGACCACTTGGTCGAGTCCGACCAGGACTTCCACGCACGTGCATCGTCCGGCGACGTGTTCCGGGCGAACTGGACGAGCGGTGCGGACGACGAACCCGTCGACGCGCTGGGTGACATGCTCGCGCAGGGGCAGGACCGACCCGTGCACACGGCGTTCGGCGGCCCGGGGGCACGCATCCGTCTGATCGGCGGCGACCCGCTCGCGCTCGAGGAGGCGCTCGGGGCCAGCATCGACGTCGCGATCCACGATGCGCCGGTGGTCGAGGCCGGGTTGATCGAGATGCTGCCGTTCATCCGTGAGCAGTCGGTCTCGATCACCGCACACCGGTTCGGCGACGTCGACGCGGACTTCTCGGAACTGCGCGTCTGACGGGCAACCCCGTGGTGAGCAGAAGTGGTCGAGTGCGCTGAGGCGGACTCGACCATCCCTGCTCCCGAAGTGTGCGGCGTTGCCCCGAACCGGGTCAGTCCTCGGTGTCGCCGCCCGCTTCGTCCTCGACACCGGTCTCGTCCATGCGGTCGCGCAGGTGATCGGCCATCGCCCCGGCGCCCTCGCCGTGGTGGTCGTGGTCGACCTGTTCGATCAGGCCGTGCAGCTTCTCGTGGTTCGTGGCCTCGGTGGCACCGTCCATGACGGGTTCGGTCTGCTCGTTGTCGCTCATGGCGCGGACGCTACGCCGCGGTGGTGGGATTCCCGCCTCGGATCATCGCGAAGCGGACTGCGCCCTGCTCCGACTGCGCCGTGTTACGACTGCGCCCTGCGCCCTGCGCCGACTGCGCCCTGCTCCGACTGTTCCGTGCTTCGACTACTCAGAGCGGAGTCCCCGCGCGGTAGTGCAGCTCGACGGCACCGCCAGCGAACGGCGTCGTCCCGACCAGTTCGAACACCGGCGTCGGTGCAGCCACCGGCAGGAGTGGCGCCCCGGCACCGAGCGCGACCGGCATCACGGTGACCCGGAGGTCGTCGAGCAGCCCAGCCTGCTGGTACTGCGCCGCGAGCAGCCCGCCGCCCACGACCCAGATGTCCCGCTCGCCGGCTGCCCGTTCGAGGTCGGCCTGGTGGTCGGCGACGGAGCCGGACACGAAGTGCACCTCGGCGCCGGACGGCACCGGCAGCTCGCGCGTGGTGAACACCCACGTCGCCAGGTCCGGGTACGCCCACGTGTCGTCGTGCGCGAGCAACCACTCGTACGTGGCCGACCCCATCGCGATCGCGCCGATCCCCGCGAAGAACCGGTCGTGGTGCTCTTGGAACGGGTCGAAGCCGAACTGCAGCAGCCAGTCGAGGTTGTCGTCCGGCGCGGCCACGAAGCCGTCCAACGAGGACGCTACGGAGTAGATCGTGCTCATGCCCAGGACGCTACCGAGCACCGCCGACACGCCTCAGCGGCGCCGGCCGCGACATGCCTCAGCCGCGCCGACCGCGACACCTCTCAGCGACGCCGGTCCCCGCGCGCGCCCCGTCCGACGACGGCCACTTCGGCAACGGTGAGGGCCGTGGCGATCACCACCTGCTGCAGGGCGAACCCGCGGCGGCGCGGGTCGAGGACGAGCGGCACCATCGTCGCACCGTGCACCGCGTCGACGGCAGCGCTCAGGGTGTGTGCGTTCCCGGTGGCGGCGCGTGCGACGAGGGCGGCCTGCACGAGCTGTCGGACACCGAGTACGCCGTGCAGGAGGGCCTGGTCGCGGCCGCGCAGCGAGCACCCGAGGTGCCAGACACCGAGCGCAGTCCGGCCCAGCTCGACCGCCGACGCCGACGCCCGACCCCGACCGCGGCTCATCGTCGGCGTCCCGCGACGAGTGCAACGGCCCCGGCGGCACCGAGCACCGCGCCGATCAGACCGTTGCCCACCCGGCGGTGCTCCACCCACCAGGTCTGCGGTGACCAGGAGTGTGCAGTTTCGTCGAACACACCGTGCGCACCGTGGTCGCCCGGCACCGGCTCGTACAGGTTGTCCTGCAGCTGGAGCCCGTCCTTGTCCGGCGCCTGCTGCCCGGAGACGAGTGTCTTGGCGGCGTACCAGTCGGCGAAGCGTCCGCTGATCCGGTTGCCCAGGATCGTGTAGACGGTCGACTCCCCGACCCAGGTGCGACGGCGCGGGTGCTCGGCCACGGTGGCGATCGCGCGGGCGCCGACCTCCGGTTGGAAGATCGGTGCGACCGGCTGCGGGTGGTGCGGCAGCTTCGACTTCACCCACCCGAACTGGATCGTGTTCAGGGCGGGCATGTCGACCCGCGACACTTTCACCTTGCTGCCCTGTTCGAGCAGCTCCGAGACGACTGACTCGGTGAACCCGACGATCGCGTGTTTCGCGCCGCAGTACGCGGCCTGCAGCGGGATGCCCCGGAAGCCGAGTGCCGAGCCGACCTGGACGACGTGCCCCTGCCCGCGGGGCACCATCCGCGAGAGCGCGGCACGGGTCCCGTTGACGACGCCGAGGTAGGTCACGTGCAGCGCCCGCTCGAAGTCCTCGGGGGCGGTGTCCAGGAACTTGCCGAACACCCCGACCATCACGCCGTTGACCCACAGGTCGATCGGCCCGAGCTCGTGCTCGACGCGGTCGGCCGCGGCCTCGACGGCCGCACGGTCGGACACGTCGGCGACCAGCGCCAGCCCGCGACGCCCGGCGGCCTCGACCTCGGCGACCGCGGCCTCGACGCCGTCCCGTCCGCGAGCGAGGACGGCGACGTCCCACCCCCGTGCTGCGAGCTCCCGGACGGTCGCACGCCCCAGCCCTGCGGATCCACCGGTCACCACTGCTACTCGAGTCATGGCTCCCTTGTACCTGCGGGCGACCGCGCACCACTCAGCCGGTGTCCCCCGAGGACGCGTCGAGTCCCCGGACCCCGGGCTTCACCGCCCCCGGCCGAACCGCGTCGTGACCCCCGGCGAGTACAGCACCGAGTCCGGCTCCAGTTCGCTCAGCCCGAACGGCAACCCCGCGGCACCGATCAAGTCGTCCCGCAGCGTCACCACGGACGCCCGGTGCAGCGGCCAGGCCTCGTGTTCGTTCGGCCAGAACCGCGTCTGCCCGGCGCGGTGCACGTGCATGCCCCAGCGCGCGGTCAGGAAGGTGTCGAGTGGTGTCGGGTCGTCCACGACGTCGCCGATCCGCACGTCGACGAGCGATCGCAGGTGTGTTCCGTGCCGCCGCATCGCGTACCCGACGCGGCCGTCGTCGCTCCGCGACTCGGCATCCGCCCACCAGTACGGCAGCCCCGTGGCCACGCGCGCGCCGATCGTCGGCAGCAGCTTGCCCGCGTCGAGCGACAGGAACACGACACCGTGCTGCCCGTGTTCGTCGACCGTGTAGACGCGCACGTTCACCTCGACGAAGTCACCAACCGATCCGGTCCGGCCGAGCGCCCCGAGAGGCGGGAAGCGGGTGTCCGCGAACCGGAACCCGATCAGGCCCACCCAGGTGGTCACCCCGTCGTCGGTGCCGTCGAGCGCCATCGTGTCGGGTCGTGTGCCGGCCGGCAGCAACGGGGCGACCGCCGACACGTCGACGCGCCAGTGCACGAAGACGACGTCGAGCCAGTCCTGCGAGATCCAGGGACGGCCCGGCAGGCCGGGGGCGGCTGACGGGAGGCCCGGGGCGCTGTGGGTGGGTCGGCTGTCGGTCACGGGATGGTCGCTTCCACCTGCCGGACGTTACGCGGTGTCGCGGCTCACGAGCTTGGAGAGCACGATCGCAGAGCGCGTGTGGTCCACCTGCGGTGCGAGGCGGACCTTGTCGAGCGCCTCCTCCAGCGCTGACAGGTCCTTCGAGCGCATGTGCACGACGGCGTCCGCGCTGCCGGTGACCGTGCCAGCGTCGATGACCTCGGGCACGGTGTCGAGCAGGGCGCGGAGCTCGTCGGGCGAGACGGTGCCGCGGCAGTACAGCTCGACCCAGGCCTCGGTGCCGCGGTCCTCGACCGCGGGGTCGACCTTGATGGTGAAGCCCTGGATCACGCCGTCACCGACGAGGCGGTCGACGCGGCGCTTGACAGCCGATGCCGAGAGTCCGACCACCGACCCGATGTCGCCGTAGCCGGCGCGGGCGTTGTCCCGGAGTTGATCCAGGATGCGGTGGTCGAGCGAATCCATTGCACCCATCGTACGCGGACTTGTTGCGAGACCGGCGGGTCGGACGCACGAAACGTGCGTCACCCGAACGGGTGTCACGGTCGGGCGCATGGGGGACTGCACTCTTCGGACGGTTCATGCCAGACTTTCGACTGGCGTCGACCTGGTCCGCTACGGCGAGTGAGCCTGCATCTCGCCGGAGCACCTCTCCTTCGTTCCGTTTCGGTTCCTGGCAGGCTCGGGCCCCGGTCCCTTCTCAGGAGGACTGATGTCGAACACCGCACCCTCGACCACCGATGCACCGGCCCGTACCGCCACCAAGCGGACGATCCTGATGTGCAAGCCGGACTTCTACACGGTGAGCTACCGGATCAACCCGTGGATGCACCCGGAGGAGCCGACCGACACGTCGAAGGCCGTCGCCCAGTGGCAGACGCTCGTCGACGTGTACGAGCAGCTCGGCTTCGACATCTCGTACATCGACCCCATCGACGGCCTGCCGGACATGGTCTACGCGGCCAACGGCGGGTTCGTCCTCGACGGCATCGCCTACGGCGCGAAGTTCCAGTACCCGGAGCGCCAGCCCGAGGGCCCGGCGTACATGGACTGGTTCCGCCAGGCCGGTCTGACCGTCGCGGAGCCCGAGCAGACGAACGAGGGCGAGGGCGACTTCCTGCTCATCGGGAACACGATCTTCGCCGGCACCGGCTTCCGCTCGGACAGCACCTCGCACGACGAGCTCGCGGCGATCTACGGCCGCGAGGTCGTCACCCTGAAGCTCATCAACCCGAGCTTCTACCACCTGGACACCGCCATCGCCGTGCTCGACCCCGAGCCCGACGCTTCCGGCCGGTCGAACATCGCGTACCTCGAGAGCGCCTTCGACGAACCGTCGCTGGCGATCCTGCGCGAGCGGTTCCCGGACGCGATCATCGCGACGGAAGAGGACGCCGCGATCCTCGGCCTGAACTCGTACTCCGACGGGTACAACGTCGTGATCGCCGCACGCGCGACCACGTTCGCGACGCAGCTCAAGGAGAAGGGCTACAACCCGATCGGCGTGGACCTGTCCGAGCTCCTGCTCGGCGGCGGCGGCGTGAAGTGCTGCACGCTCGACCTGCACCCGGTCGGCACCGGCACCTCGGTCGCGCGGGGCGCCTGATGCCCAGCGCGCTGGGGACGAACACGGCCGCCGCGCTCGCCGTCGAGGAGCGCTCGCTCGCGCACAACTACAGCCCGCTGCCCGTCGTCATCGCGTCGGCCTCCGGCGCGACCGTCACGGACGTCGACGGCAAGCAGTACCTGGACGGCCTCGCCGCTTACTCCGCGGTGAACTTCGGCCACGGCAACCCGCGGCTGCTCGGCGCGGCCCGTGCGCAGCTCGACCGGGTCACGCTGACCAGTCGTGCCTTCGTGAACGACCAGCTCGGCCCGTTCGCGTCGGCGCTCGCCGCGCTGACCGAGACCGAGATGGTCCTGCCGATGAACACCGGTGCCGAGGCGGTGGAGTCCGCGATCAAGGTGTCCCGCGCCTGGGGTTACCGCGTCAAGGGGGTCCCCGCGGACCGCGCGACGATCATCGTGGCGTCGGGGAACTTCCACGGCCGCACCACCACGATCATCTCGTTCTCGGACGACCCGTCCGCCCGCGATGACTTCGGGCCGTACACGCCGGGGTTCCGCACGGTGCCGTACGGCGATGCCGAAGCCCTGCGTGCGGCGATGGACGAGACCGTCGTCGCCGTGCTGCTCGAGCCGATCCAGGGCGAGGGCGGCGTCGTCATCCCGCCGGAGTCCTACCTGCCGGAGGTCCGCACGATCTGCGACGAGTTCGGCGCGCTGTTCGTCGCCGACGAGATTCAGTCGGGCCTCGGCCGCACGGGGCACACGCTCGCGGTGCAGCGCGTCGGGGTCCGCCCCGACCTCATCACGCTCGGCAAGGCGCTCGGCGGCGGCATCGTGCCGGTGTCCGCCGTGGTGGGCTCGCGCGACGTCCTGGGCGTGCTGCGTCCCGGTGAGCACGGTTCGACCTTCGGCGGCAACCCGCTCGCCGCTGCCGTCGGCGCCGAGGTCGTGGCGATGCTCGGCGAGGGCACGTTCCAGCAGCGTGCCCTCGACGGCGAACCGCTCCTGCGTGGCCTGCTCGACGACCTGCTCGGCAACGGGGTCGTCTCGCACCGGGTCGCCGGACTCTGGGCGGGGATCGACATCGACCCTGCGCTCGGCACCGGCAAGGCGATCTCGAAGGACCTCGCCGACCGCGGGTTGCTCGTGAAGGACACCCACGGCTCGACGATCCGCTTCGCCCCGCCGTTGGTCGTCACCGACGACGAGCTGCGCACGGCCATCGGGACCCTGGCGGACGTCCTCGCCGCGCGCGCCTGACGCTCCCGTCCGACTTCGGAACCAGGTTCCGGACACGACACCGCGTTCTTCCGTGGTGCTGTGTCCGGAACCTGGTTCCGGCCGTCACACCGCCCAGCGCGCCGCCAACTCGTCCATCAGGCCGTCAAGCCGCTCGTCGACGACCTGCTCCTCGGGGTGCGCCTCGAACCACGCGATGACCTCGCGCACGCCCTGCCGGTAGGGGGTCCGCGGCCGGTACCACGGCACGAACGACCGGACCTTGCTGTTGTCGAACACCGAGCTGTTTGCCTTGTCGCCGAGCAGTGCCGCACCCCACTCAGAATCGGCGGCAGCGATGGCGTCCGCTGGCACGTGCACGATCCGCAGGTCATCCACACCCGCCGCCGCCGCGATCTCGTGCGCGATGGCGTTCCACGTCGGCGCCTCGTCGCTCGTGATCGTGAAGGCCTCACCGATCGCCGACGCGTTGTCGAGCAGCCCGGTGAACCCGACCGCGAAGTCACGGCTGTGCGTCAGCGTCCACAGCGAAGTGCCGTCACCGGTGATGATGATCGGCTTGCCGGCACGCATCCGTGCCACCGCAGTCCACCCGCCCGTCAACGGCAGCTTCGTCTCGTCGTAGGTGTGCGACGGCCGCACGATCGTCACCGGGAAGTCCTGCTCCCGGTACGCCTCCATCAGCAGTTCCTCGCACGCGATCTTGTCGCGCGAGTACTGCCAGTACGGGTTCTTCAGCGGCGTCGACTCCGTGATCGGCAGGTGCGTCGCCGGCGTCTGGTAGGCCGAGGCCGAGCTGATGAACACGTACTGCCGCGTCCGCCCGGCGAAGAAGTCGATGTCGGCCTGCACCTGGTCCGGCGTGAAGGCGATCCAGTTCACGACCACGTCGAAGTGGCGGTCGCCGAGTGCGTCCGCCAGGGCGCTGCGGTCCGACACGTCGGCCTGGAGGCGCGTCACACCCTCCGGGATCGGCCTGCCCCCGGTGGTCCCCCGGTTCAGGACCGTGACGTCGTGGCCCTGTTCCGTCGCCTCCCGCACGCAGGAGGCGCTGATCACGCCGCTCCCGCCGATGAACAACACGCTCGCTCCGGTCATGGATGCTCCCTCGCTCTCCGCGGCGCAGCACTGCGCCGTCGTCCCATGTGATCCTGCACCGTCCCGGCCGACTACCGTCACGGTTCGGGTCGCACCGATGCGCCCCACGACAGGAGTGACACGCACATGGAGTACCGCTACCTCGGCAACTCGGGCCTCAAGGTCTCCGAGATCACCTACGGCAACTGGCTCACCCACGCCTCCCAGGTCGAGAACGACGCGGCGATCGCCTGCGTCCGGGCAGCCCTCGAGGTCGGCATCTCGACGTTCGACACCGCCGATGTCTACGCCAACACCGGCGCGGAGACCGTCCTCGGCGAAGCCCTCAAAGGGGAGCGTCGCCAGTCCCTCGAGATCGCCACGAAGGTCTTCGGGCCGACCGGTCCCAAGGGGCACAACGACACCGGGTTGTCCCGCAAGCACATCCTCGAGTCGATCGACGGCTCGCTCGGCCGCCTGCAGACCGACTACGTCGACCTGTACCAGGCACACCGGTTCGACCACGAGACCCCGCTCGAGGAGACGATGCAGGCCTTCGCCGACATCGTCCGTCAGGGCAAGGTCCTGTACGTCGGCGTCAGCGAGTGGACCGCGGACCAGCTGCGTGCCGGCGCCGCCCTGGCGAAGGAGCTCGGCTTCCAGCTCATCTCGAACCAGCCGCAGTACTCGGCACTGTGGCGGGTCATCGAGGACGAGGTCGTGCCGACCTCGAAGGAGCTCGGCATCTCGCAGATCGTCTGGTCGCCCATCGCCCAGGGTGTGCTGACCGGCAAGTACCAGCCGGGTCAGCCGCTGCCCGAGGGCTCACGTGCCACCGACGACAAGGGCGGCGCCGACATGATCAAGCGGTTCATGCGCGACGAAGTGCTGTCCGCGGTGCAGGAGCTCGAGCCGATCGCGAAGGAGCTCGACCTGTCGATGGCGCAGCTCGCCGTCGCCTGGGTGCTGCAGAACGAGAACGTCGCGAGTGCGATCATCGGGGCGTCGCGCCCGGAGCAGGTGCACGACAACGCGGGTGCTGCCGGCGTCACGATCCCGGCGGAGCTGCTCAGTCGGATCGACGATGCCCTCGGCGCCGTGGTCGAGCGTGACCCGGCGAAGACGAACGACAGCAGCCCGAAGACCCGCGAGGCCTGAGTCCGGCGGCCGGCAGGCGGGCGCGCGCCCACGCCGCACCGCTCAGACAACGGAAAAGGCCCCCTGCCGAAGCAGGGGGCCTTCACCGGTGGCTGGACACGGCATCGATCCGTGGACCTTTCGATTTTCAGTCGAACGCTCTACCAACTGAGCTATCCAGCCGTGGCGACCCTGACGGGACTTGAACCCGCGACCTCCGCCGTGACAGGGCGGCACGCTAACCAGCTGCGCTACAGGGCCATGTTGTGTTGTGGGTACTGCGTGTTGTGGGTACTGCGTGTTGTGTCTTGCTGTGGTGTTGCTCAGTACTACTTGCTCGCTCACTCGGAGAGTGACCCCAACGGGATTCGAACCCGTGCTGCCGCCGTGAAAGGGCGGTGTCCTAGGCCACTAAACGATAGGGCCGCAAGTGGTGCTTCGCGCTACCGGTTGACAAGCATACGGATGCCCCCGGGGTTTCACAAATCGGGCCGCGTTCGCCCGGAATCCCCGGCGTGTCGCACCCACTCGGCACGGGGCGCCGAGGTTGCGGTGCGAGCATCGTCGTCGGCCGCCGTCCCTCGTCCGAGGGGCTGTGGTGCTGCGACTCCTGTTGTTACTGTTGCGTCTGTTAACAGTGTTACGTGCGTGAGCCTTGCCGCGCTGTTACGAAATCGAGATACATGTCGACCTCACCTTCGCTCTCCCTCCGCAACCGCAGCCGCCTCGTCGCCGCCGCGGTCGCCATCGCGCTCGCGGGCAGTACCCTCGCGGTCCTCGCCCCGGCGACGTCGGCCAGCGCAGCGAGCTACCCGAGCTGGGCCGAGGTGCAGAAGGCCAAGTCCTCGACGAGCGCGCAGCAGGCGAAGGTCTCCGAGATCAAGTCGCTCATCTCGTCGCTGGAGTCCGAGGCCGCCGCCAAGCAGAAGGCCGCACAGGCCGCGGGCGAGGCGTACCAAGCGGCGCAGAACAAGTACGACGAGGCGACCCTCACGCAGAAGTCGCTGCAGTCCCAGGCGGACGAGGCCGACCAGACCGCCGGGCAGTCCGAGGAGCAGGCCGGTCAGCTCGCCGCGCAGCTCGGTCGGGCCAGCGCCAACGACGTGACGACCGACATCCTGACCCACCCGTCGGACTCCGGTGACCTGCTCTACGAACTCGGCGCCATGTCGAAGCTCAGCGAACAGGCCGACGGCATCTACTCACAGGCGTCGCAGGACCGCGGCGTCGCGCAGGGTCTCGCCGACAAGGCCGACCGTGCGAAGAACGCTCTCGGTGACCTCGCTGCGGCGGCGGAGTCGAAGATGCAGCAGGCCCAGGGCGCTGCCGACGCGGCACAGACCGCCGTCGACGCGCAGAACGACAACCAGACGCGGCTCGAGGCGCAGCTCACCGCCCTCACCACGAAGCAGCGCGGCGTCGAGGCCGACTACCGCAAGGGCGTCGCCGCCGAGAAGGCACGACAGGCCCGCATCGCGGCCGCAGCAGCCAAGGCAGCCGCGAAGGCCGCGGCGACGAGCCAGGGCGGCACCGGCGGCGGCAGCGCGAACTCCGCCGGGTGGGTCCGGCCGGCCGGCGGCTTCCAGACCAGCGGCTACGGCATCCGCGTCGACCCGTACACGCACTACACGGCACTGCACGCCGGCGTCGACCTCGCCCCCGCCTGCTACGCCCCGATCTACGCGGCACACGACGGCACCGTGACCTTCGCGGGCAACGGCGGCGGCTACGGCAACGAGGTCATCCTCGACAACGGCGGCGACATCTCGACGGCCTACGGGCACATCGTCGACGGCGGCATCATGGTCGCGAACGGCCAGCACGTCACCGCCGGGCAGCAGATCGCCAAGATCGGTTCGACCGGCTGGTCGACCGGGTGCCACCTCCACTTCGAGACCCGGATCAACGGTGCTGCCGTCGACCCGGTCCCCTTCATGGCAGCGCGGGGGATCTCGGTATGAGCATCAGCGCAGCCGGGATGCGTTGACCCCGCCATGATCCTGTCCGCTCGCTCGTTCTCCTGCGGGATCGTCACCGTCGCCGTGCTCGGCATCGGGCTGTCGGTCGTCGTCGCAGGACCCGCTCAGGCTGCGCCGTCGGCACCGTCCTGGGACGACGTCAAGGCAGCGAAGTCGGATGCCGCCGACGCGCAGCAGACGGTGGACGAGCTGAGCGACCGCCTGACCTCGCTGCAGGCCACCGCGGACCGTGCCGGCGTCGTCGAGCAGCAGGCCGGGCAGGCGTACGCCCTGGCCGCCTCGCAGCAGCAGGAGGCAAAGGACACCCTCGCCGACCTCGCCGCGCAGTCGAAGCGCGCGAAGGGCAAGGCGGACGACTCCGCCGGCCAGGTGGCAGCGCTCGTGGTCGAGCTGTCCCGCACCGGCGGCGGCGACCTGTCGACGACGATGCTCACGGACGCGTCCGACTCCGGGGACCTGCTCTACCGGGTCGGCACGATGTCGCACCTGTCCGAGCGGTCGGCGACGATCCTGGCCCAGGCCCGGTCCGACCAGAAGACGGTGGACTCGCTCGCCGACCAGCAGGCCGTCGCGACGACCGCACTGAGCAAGGCGACCGAGGCGACCAAGACCGCCTTCGCCACCGCCAACGACGTCTCCGCCGACGCCCAGGCCCGGGTGCAGAAGCAGCAGGACCAGCAGGACGAGGTCCTCCGTCAGCTCGCGTACCTCAAGGGCACGAGCGTCGCGACGGAGAGCGCGTACTGGAGTGCCCAGCAGGCGAAGGCGGCCGAGACCGCCCTGGCCGCGCAGACGAGCAGCACCAGCGGCGGCGGCAACAGCAACAGCAACAACAGCAGCAGCGACAGCGGCAACACGGGCGGCGGCAGCGCCAGCGGCGGCACCGGCACCTCCACGAGCCCGAGCACCGGCGGCGGCACGAGCACCAGCCCGAACACCGGCTCCGGCAGCGGCACGACCACCCCGTCCAAGCCGAGCACCCCGGCAGCACCCGCTCCGGCTCCCGCTCCTGCTCCCGCGAAGCCCAGCACCCCCACCCCGTCGAAGCCGAGCACCCCGGCGCCCACGACCCCGGCACCCGCCCCGAGCAGCCCCTCGAAGGCCGCCGGCGCGATCTCGTACGCCCGTGGCCAGCTCGGCAAGCCCTACGTCCTCGGTGGCGCCGGCCCGAACACCTGGGACTGCTCCGGTCTGGTGATGATGGCGTACAGCTCGCAGGGCATCGCGACCGGCGGCCACAACGTCGTCTGGCAGTACAACTACTTCGGTTCGATCGGCCGCCTCGTGCCGCTCTCGCAGCGCCAGCCTGGCGACATCCTCTTCTACTCGTCGAACGGAACCGCTTCAGGCGGTTACCACGACTCGATCTACACCGGCAACGGGATGATGGTCGAAGCGGCGCGACCGGGTGTCGGCGTCGTCGAGCGTGCGGTCTGGACTCCCAGCCAGCTCCTGCCCTACGTCGCCCGCCCGAGCGGCTCCCTGTAGCGAGCACGAGCACGAGCACGAGCACGAACACGAGCAAGAACACAGAACGGCGCCCGCCCTCCGAATGGAGAGCGGGCGCCGTTCTGTGTCAGAGGAGCGTCAGTGACCGGCGGGCACGTAGGCTGCCTGGCCGGCCTGCACGATCGCCTCGGCCTCGGCGGCGTCGCCCCAGCCCTCGGCCTTGACCCACTTGTTCGGCTCGAGGTCCTTGTAGCGCTCGAAGAAGTGCGCGATCTCGGCCTTCGTCTGGTCGTCGACGTCCGAGATGTCCTGGATGTGCGTCCAGCGCGGGTCCTTCGCGGGGACCACGAGGACCTTCTCGTCCTTGCCGGCCTCGTCGCTCATCTTGAAGACGCCGACCGGACGGACCTTGACGCCCACACCGGGGAACGTCGGGAACTCGAGCAGCAGCAGCGCGTCCACGGGGTCACCGTCGTCGGCCAGGGTCTTCTCGAAGAAGCCGTAGTCGGTCGGGTAGACGAACGACGTGAACAGCACGCGGTCGAGGTAGACACGACCGGTCTCGTGGTCCACCTCGTACTTGTTGCGGCTGCCCTTGGGGATCTCGACGACGACGTCGTACGCGGCCATGTCTGCACTCCTGGTGTGTCGGTGGGGCTGTCGGTGGTCCCGAGAGCGCGGCTAACGTTACCGGGTGAACTCTCCGCGTCCCCGGCTGGACCCTGCCGTCGCCGAGACCCGGCTGGCGGTCCGCGACCTGCTCGCCACCGCGCTCGACGACGGCGTCGTCGCCGCGGGTGACCTCGTCCTGGTCGCGCTGAGCGGCGGGCCGGACTCGCTCGCGCTCGCCGCGGCCACCGCGTTCGAGGCGGGCAAGCAGGGGCTCCGAGCCGGGGCGGTGGTCGTCGACCACGCGCTCCAGGCGGGCTCCGAGGCGGTCGCGAGCCGCGCCTCCCGGCAGGCGTCCGAGCTGGGACTGGACCCGGTCGAGGTCCGCAGGGTCGCGGTCGGCTCCGATGGTGGTCCGGAGGGCGCCGCCCGGGAGGCCCGCCACGCGTCGATCGCGCAGGTCGCCTCCGCCACCGGGTCGCGTCTCGTGCTGCTGGGACACACCCTGGACGACCAGGCCGAGACGGTGCTGCTCGGCCTGCTGCGCGGCAGCGGGCCGGACAGCCTGTCCGGCATGCAGCCGCTGGCGCGACGGACCGAGGGGCCCGCCTACGGGCGGCCGCTGCTCGCCGTCCGGCGGCACACGACGCGACAGGCGTGCGCCGCTGCCGGGCTGGCGCCGTGGCACGACCCGCAGAACGACGACCCCACGTACGCTCGTGTCCGCGTGCGGAACGCGCTCATGCCGGTGCTGGAGCGCGAACTCGGCGCGGGGGTCCCCGAGGCGCTGGCGCGGACGGCCGACCAGCTGCGCGAGGACTCGGCGGCCCTCGACCACTTCGCGGAAGAGATGGCGGAGGACATCGCCGAACACTCCGAGGCCGGCATCTCGCTGTCCGTGCGCGCTCTCGGGGCGAACCCGCCCGCGCTCCGGCAGCGACTCGTGCGGCTGGCGGTGGAGAGCGAGTTCGGCGTGACGCTGTCGCGCGTGCAGACGCTCGAGGTCTGCCGGCTCGTCACCGACTGGAGCGGGCAGGGGCCGATCGACCTGCCGGGCGTCCGGGCGTCGCGATCCGGTGACCGCCTGTCGTTCAGTGCCGGTTAGGCTGGACCGGTGGAACTCTCCGACGTCCAGGCAGACCTGTCCGAAGTCCTCTTCACCCCCGAGCAGATCGACGACAAGCTCGCCGAACTCGCGGCGGTCGTCGACGCCGACTACGCGGGTCGTGACCCCCTGCTCGTCGGTGTCCTGAAGGGCGCCGTCATGGTGATGGCGGACTTCTCGCGGCACCTCAAGATGCAGGCGCGGATGGACTGGATGGCGGTGTCGTCGTACGGCTCCGGCACGAAGTCGTCCGGTGTGGTGCGGATCCTCAAGGACCTCGACACCGACCTGCACGGCCGTGACGTCCTGATCGTCGAGGACATCATCGACTCCGGCCTGACGCTGTCGTGGCTGAAGCAGAACCTGCAGTCCCGCGGTGCTGCGAGCGTCGAGATCGTCGCCCTGCTGCGCAAGCCCGAGGCCGCCAAGGTCGAGGTCGACGTGAAGTACGTGGGCTTCGACATCCCGGACGAGTTCGTGGTCGGCTACGGCCTGGACTACGACGAGCGCTACCGGAACCTGCGCGGCGTGGGCGTCCTGGCGCCCCACGTGTACTCGTAACCCGTTCAGGGTGTGCTTGCCTCGGGTTGAGTTCGCCCGCAGAGGACACCCATTCTCGCCACAGAGTCGCAGCCGTATGCTGACCTGCACGCAACTTCGGCAGAGAAAGGTGTCGGGCATCTGCGCCCGGATCACATGAACTTCAAGCGCATCTTCCGCGGCCCGTACCTCTACGTGCTGATCGCGCTGGCGGGCATCTTCATCGGCTGGAGCGTCATCAGCCAGGGCAGCACGACCGAGATCAGCACCCAGAAGGGCCTCGAGCAGCTCGCCGACAGCAAGGTGTCGTCCGCGATCGTCAACTCCACCGAGCAGCGGGTCGACCTGACGCTCCGTGACGGCGACAAGCAGGAGCAGTTCTACTACTCCACGCCCCGTGGCGAAGAGGTCATCCAGGCCGTCAACGACGCCAACCTGCCCAAGGGCTACGACGACCGCGTGCAGCAGGGCAACTGGTTCCTGTCGCTCCTCGGCATCCTGCTGCCCTTCCTGATCATCGGGGCCCTGTTCTGGTTCCTGCTCTCGAGCGCCCAGGGCGGCGGCTCGAAGGTCATGCAGTTCGGCAAGTCGAAGGCCAAGATCAACAACAAGGAGAACCCGCAGGTGTCGTTCGCCGACGTCGCGGGCTCCGACGAGGCGATCGAGGAACTCCACGAGATCAAGGAGTTCCTGAAGGAGCCGGCGAAGTTCCAGGCCGTCGGCGCCAAGATCCCGAAGGGCGTGCTGCTGTACGGCCCTCCCGGAACCGGCAAGACCCTGCTCGCCCGCGCCGTCGCTGGCGAGGCCGGCGTGCCGTTCTACTCGATCTCCGGTTCGGACTTCGTCGAGATGTTCGTCGGTGTCGGTGCGAGCCGTGTCCGTGACCTCTTCGAGCAGGCCAAGGCGAACTCGCCGGCCATCGTCTTCATCGACGAGATCGACGCCGTCGGCCGCCACCGTGGTGCCGGCATCGGCGGTGGCAACGACGAGCGCGAGCAGACGCTCAACCAGCTGCTCGTCGAGATGGACGGCTTCGACGGCAAGACGAACGTCATCCTGATCGCGGCGACGAACCGTCCCGACGTGCTCGACCCCGCCCTGCTCCGTCCGGGCCGCTTCGACCGTCAGATCGGTGTCGACGCCCCCGGCATGGCCGGCCGCAAGCAGATCCTCGAGGTGCACGCGAAGGGCAAGCCGCTCGCCGCGAGCGTCGACCTCGAACTGCTCGCCCGCAAGACGCCCGGGTTCACCGGTGCCGACCTGGCGAACGTCCTGAACGAGGCCGCGCTGCTGACCGCCCGGTCGAACGCGCAGCTCATCGACAACCGTGCCCTCGACGAGGCCGTCGACCGTGTGATGGCGGGACCGCAGCGCCGGACCCGGATCATGTCCGACCAGGAACGCCTCATCACCGCGTACCACGAGGGCGGCCACGCCCTGGCGGCTGCGGCGATGCGGCACACCGACCCGGTCACGAAGATCACGATCCTGCCGCGCGGCCGTGCCCTCGGGTACACGATGGTGCTCCCGCTCGAGGACAAGTACTCGGTCACCCGCAACGAGCTGCTCGACCAGCTCACCTACGCCATGGGTGGTCGCGTCGCCGAGGAGATCGTGTTCCACGACCCCACCACCGGCGCCTCGAACGACATCGAGAAGGCCACCGGCACCGCACGCAAGATGGTCACCGAGTACGGCATGAGCCAGGCCGTCGGGTCCGTCAAGCTCGGTTCCGGGTCGAGCGAGCCGTTCGTCGGCCGTGACATGAGCGGCGGGACCGGGCGCGACTACTCGGAGAACATCGCCCAGACCGTCGACGCCGAGACCCGTGCGCTGCTCGAGGCCGCGCACAACGAGGCCTACCAGGTGCTCAACGACAACCGCGACATCCTCGACCGCCTGGCCGGGGAGCTCCTCGAGAAGGAGACGCTCGACGCCCCGGAGCTCGTGGAGATCTTCAAGGACGTCCGCAAGCTGCCGGAGCGCCCGCAGTGGCTCTCCAGCGACAAGCGTCCGGTGAGCAACCTGCCCGCGATCGACGTGCCCGGACAGGCCGCCTCGACCGCAGCCGACCAGACGGACAGCGAGTCGACCTCGAAGACCCGTCGTCGCCCGTTCGGCAACCCGGGTATCGCCCCGGCGTAGGGGGCCGGCATGACCGACCTGCCGACGAGGCGTGCTCGTCAGCTCGACACCCGCGGCGGTCCCGTCCAGGACCGCACGCGGGTGTTGGGCATCCTCAACGTCACGCCGGACTCGTTCAGCGACGGCGGCCTGCACCAGGCCTACGACGCCGCGGTGCAGCACGCACGCGACCTGGTCGCCGCGGGGGCCGACATCGTCGACGTCGGTGGTGAGTCGACGCGGCCGGGCTCCGAGCGCGTGCCCGTGCCCGTCGAGCAGGAACGGGTGCTGCCGGTCGTGCAGCAGCTCGTCGCCGAGGGCATCCCGGTCAGCATCGACACCATGAACGCCTCGACCGCCGAACGGGCCGTCGAGCTCGGCGCCGCGATCGTGAACGACGTCTCCGGTGGCCTGGCCGACCCGGACATGGCCCGCGTGGTGGCCTCGACCGGGGCCGGGTTCGTGGTCATGCACTGGCGTGGCCACAGCGACCGGATGTACCGGAACGCCGAGTACGTGCACGCCGTCGACGAGGTCCGGCGCGAGGTCGAGATGCGCGTCGCCGAACTCATCGTGCTCGGTGTGCGCCAGGAGCAGGTCGTCATCGACCCGGGCCTCGGTTTCGCCAAGCAGGGCGTGCAGAACTGGGAAATCCTGGCCGGGTACGAGCGGTTCGCCTCGATCGGACTCCCCGTGCTCGTCGCCGCATCACGCAAGCGGTTCCTGGACGGCGTCGGCAGCCCCGAGGGCGCCCCGCCGAAGGACCGCGACCTCGCCACCGCCGCCATCAGCCTGCTCGCCGCCGAACGCGGCGCGTGGGGTGTGCGCGTGCACGATCCGGCACCGACCCGTGCCGTGCTCGACGTCTGGGACGCCTGGAGGGCAGCTCGCTCGTGAACGACATCATCCGCCTCGTCGGGGTCCGCGCACGCGGCCATCACGGGGTCTTCGACCACGAGCGTGCCGACGGTCAGGACTTCGTCGTCGACGTCGCCGTGGAGCTGGACGCCCGAGCGGCCTCGGGCAGCGACGACCTCGACAACACGGTCCACTACGGCGTGCTCGCCGAACAGGTCGTCGCCGAGATCGAACGCGACCCGGTCGACCTGATCGAGACCCTGGCCGAGCGCATCGCGGCCGCGGTGCTCACCCACCGTGCGGCCCTGGCGACCGAGGTCACCGTGCACAAGCCGCAGGCACCCATCACCGTGCCGTTCACCGACGTCTCGATCACCATCCGGCGGGTCCGGAGCGCGACCGGTCCCGACGAGGAAGCAGCGTGAGCCGCGTCGTCGTCGCGCTCGGCGCCAACCTCGGCGACCGGGGGAGCACCCTCCGCGCGGCTGCCCAGGCGGTCGCGGACCTGCCCGGCGTGCACCCGGTGGCGTCGAGCCACGAGGTCGAGTCGGTCGCCGTCACCCTGGACGGGCGCGACGACTCCAAGCCGCGGTACCGCAACGCCGTCGTGGTCGTCGACACCGACCTCGAGCCGCAGGCGTTCCTCGACGCCCTGCACGGCATCGAGGACGAGCACGGCCGCACCCGCGACGTCCGCTGGGGCGACCGCACCCTCGACCTCGACGTCGTCGCCGTGGGCGACCTGCGCATCGACACCGCCACGCTGACCGTGCCGCACCCCCGCGCCGCCGAGCGGGCCTTCGTGCTCGCACCGTGGCTCGACGCGGACCCCGCGGCCGTCCTGCCCGGCGCCGGACCGGTGGCCGACCTGCTCGCCGCCGTGGGGGACGACACCGAGCGTGTCGACGAGCCGCGCCTGTTCGCGGACGTGCACCGGGCCTCCCGGTCGACGACGGACACCGCGACCAGCGCGACCGCCGTGAGCGAAGGGGCCGTGACCAGCCCGTGAAGCCGACCCGTCTCTCCACCCTGTTCAGCATCGCCGTCGTCACCGCGGTGGCCGGTTTCGCGGTCGACGCCGTGCTGGCCTCGCACCAGTCGCCGACGCTGCTGCTGTCGGTGCCGCTGGGCATCACGCTCGCGTTCATCGGCGTCGCCGTGGTGCTCATGGCGCGACCGGTCCGTCGGCACGCCCGTGACGGCGTCGGACGACTGCGCCCGGTCGACCCGCTCTACGCGACCCGGGTGGTCGTGCTCGCGAAGGCCTCGAGCATCTGCGGCTCGCTGTTCGGCGGCTTCTCCGTCGGGCTCGTCGTGTACCTGCTGACCCGCTCCGTGACGCCTTCGCTAGGCTCGACCCTGCCGAACGTGATCGCCGTCGCCGGCGGGATCGTCCTGACGGTCTGCGCACTCGTGGCAGAGCGCATGTGCGTCGCACCCCCGGGTGACGACGACGAGCCGGGTGGCCCCCGGGGCGGCACGACGGCGAACTGACCCGAGCGCACCCCGCACGACGGCGAACTGACCCGAGCACACCACCTGGAGGCCCGCGATGGCGCGTGAACGACTCGACGAGTCGGGCCTCGGCCTGACCGGCATCGACTGGACGCGGGTGTCGTCGAAGCTGGTGTGGACCGAGCTCATCACGACCCTGGTGATCGGGGTCGTGGTGAGCGCCGGCCTGGTGCTCATCGGGGTCGCGAACGACGGGTTCAACTCCGGTGCCGGCCTCGTCTGGATCCTCATCGGTGCGGCGGCGTTCGTCGCCACGCTGATCACCGCTGCGCTGACGCCCCGCCGGGTCCGCGCGATCGGCTACGCCCTGCGCGACGACGACCTGGTGGTCCGACGCGGCCTGATGTGGCAACGCTTCACGGCCGTGCCGTACGGGCGCATGCAGTTGGTCGACGTGGCTCGCGGTCCGCTCGACCGGGCGCTCGGCATGAGCGAGCTGAAGTTCGTCACCGCTGCAGCCGCGACGAACGTGCGCATCCCCGGCATCCCCGCCACCGACGCCGACGAGCTGCGCGACCGGCTCGTCGAGCTCGCCGAGTCCCGCCGCGCCGGCCTGTAGGACCCGCGGTGACCTTCCGACCCGGCCCGCCGCCGCCCGCCCCGCCCACGCGTGGGAACGCCGCGGCCGCCGCGCCCCTGACCGACGGTGAGTGGCACCGCCTGCACCCGCTGACCCCGCTGCTCAAGGGCGGGATCTTCCTGATCGTCATCCTCGGCTACGTGCTGAACAGCCTGCGCGACCAGCTCGTCGAGTTCTTCATCCCCGGTGGTGAGCAGCAGGACGGCGACCCGGTCCGCTACGTCTACGAGCACGGCGTCGTCGGCTGGGTGCTGCTCGGCGTCGCGGTGTTCCTGCTCGTGCTGATCGGGCTCTTCTACCTGTCCTGGCGGATGCACGAGTTCCGGGTCACGGGCGAGATCGTCGAGGTCCGGTCCGGCGTGCTGTTCCGGAACCACCGCAAGGCCCGACTCGACCGGATCCAGGGCATCAACATCTCGCGTCCGCTCATCCCGCGGCTGTTCGGCACGGCGAAGCTCGAGATCGCGCAGGCCGGCAACGACGCCAACGTGCAGCTCGCCTACCTCGGGGTGAAGGCCGCCGACGACCTGCGGCTGCGCATCCTCGTGCTCGCCTCGGGTGCGAAGGACGACGACCGCGGCAGTGGTCCGTCCCGCGCGTCGAACGGGCTGCTGCAGGACCGCGTCGACGAGGTGTTCTCGCCCGAGCTCGACCCCGCCGCGGTGCAGGCCACCCGGATCGTCAAGGTCAAGCCCGGTCGGCTGATCGCGTCGATGCTGCTCTCCGGCACGACTGTCGTCATCCTGCTGGTCGTGGCGGCGATGATCGTCAGCGTCGCGCTCACCGGCGAGTACGGGATCCTGCTCGGCCTGTTCCCCGCCGTGATCGGCGCGGGCAGCTACTACGTCCGGAAGTTCTCACGGTCGCTGCAGTACACGATCGCCGAGACCCGCGACGGCATCCGCATCGGGTTCGGGCTCGTCTCCACCTCGAACGAGACGCTCCCGCCCGGTCGCATCCACGCCGTGAGCGTCGCGCAGCCACTGCTCTGGCGGCCGTTCGGGTGGTGGGACATCCGGATCAACCGTGCGACGAACGCCGGCAACGGTGCGTCGACCAACCAGCAGGCCTCGGCGATCGTGCTGCCCGTCGGCACCGCGGCCGACGTCCGCGAGGTCCTCGACATCATCCTGCCCGGGCTCGTCGGCACCGTCGTCGCCGGCCCGGAGGCCTCGCAGGACGCCCTGCGCGAAGGGTCCGCCGAGGCGGTCAGCGTCGTCGACGACAGCCTGACGACCAGCGGCGACGCCGGTGGGTTCGTGCACTCGCCCCGCCGTGGCGCCTGGCTCCGTCCGTTCGCGTTCCGGCGCAACGGGTACCGGTTCGTGCAGGGCGCCGTGCTGCTGCGGCTGGGCGCGGTCTGGCGTTCGCTCGTCATCGTGCCGTTGCCGCGGGTGCAGAGCGTCAAGGTCGAGCAGGGACCGCTCGAGCGTGTGCTGCGGCTCGCCGCCGTGCACGTGCACACCGTCGCGGGGCCGGTGTCGGCGCGTGTCGGCGCGCTCGACGCGCGGGACGCGCAGCGTCTGTGGGCGGAGACCACCCAGCGCGCCGTCGAGGCCGCTGCGGTCGACACGACCCACCGGTGGCGCGAACGGGAGGCCCGCCCCGCGTCCGCCACGCACGCTGCGGACGTGCCCGGGCTCGAGACCCGGGCCCCTGCCGGACCGGACGCGGCGCACCGGCCCAGCACCGTGCCTCCCGGCACCGTGTCTCCTGGCCCCGGGTGGGACGACGTGCCGCCCACCGGAGCCGTCCGGTGAGGGCTGGACGGCTCGGCGTCGGCATCGTCGGCGCCGGACGGGTCGGACCCGTCCTCGGCGCGGCCCTGGCGAACGCGGAGCACGCGGTCGTCGGGGTGACCGCCGTGTCGGAGGAGAGCCGCGACCGCGCCGAGGCCATGCTGCCCGGCGCGCCCGTGCTCGCGACGCCCGACCTGGTCGAGCGGAGCGAACTCGTGCTGCTCGCGGTGCCGGACGACCAGCTGGCCTCACTCGTGCAGGGCCTGGCGGACGCCGGCATCTGGCAGCCGGGGCAGCTCGTCGTGCACACCAGCCCGGACCACGGCGTCGGTGTCCTCGCTCCGGCGATGGCGGCCGGGGCGATCCCGCTCGCCATCCACCCCGCGATGGCGTTCACGGGCACGAGCGTCGACCTGTCGCGGCTGCGTGACGCCTACTGCGCGGTGACCGCACCGTCGCCCGTGCTGCCCATCGCGCAGGCCCTGGTGGTCGAGATGGGTGCCGAGCCGTTCGTCATCGCCGAGGGGGACCGACCCGCGTACGCCGACGCCGTGCGGGCTGCCGTGAGCTTCTCGACGGCGATCGTCGACCAGTCGGCCGGCACCCTGTCCGGCATCGGGGTCGACCACCCCGGCCGGGTGCTCGGTGCGCTCGTCCGGTCGGCCGTGGACAACGCGCTGACGGCGGCCGACGGGCAGTCGACGCTGTAGCGCGGGCGGCCGCCGGTTCGGGGGCAGGAGCGCGGCGCGGGTAGCATTTCCCCCGACCCCCACGACCATCGGAGCCGCACCCGCATGACCGACGAGACCGCCACCACCGACACCGCGATCGCCGACGCCGCCGCACTGGCCGAGCAGGAGACCAGCGAGCAGCGACAGGTCCGGCTCGACAAGCGGGCGAAGCTGCTCGAGTCCGGCATCGAGGCGTACCCCGCCGAGCTCCCGATCACGACGACGATCCCGGCGGTCCGCGACCAGTACGCGTCCCTCGAGACCGGTGAGGAGACGCAGGACGTCGTCGGCGTCGCTGGCCGCATCGTGTTCTCGCGCAACACCGGCAAGCTCTGCTTCGCGTCGCTGCAGTCCGGCGACGGGTCCCGCATCCAGGCGATGGTGTCCCTGGCCGAGGTCGGTGACGAGTCCCTCGCGCGCTGGAAGGAGTTCGTCGACCTCGGCGACCACGTGTTCGTGCACGGTCGCGTGATCTCCTCGCGTCGTGGCGAGCTGTCGATCATGGTCGACGAGTGGGCCATCGCGGCGAAGGCGATCCTGCCGCTGCCGAACCTGCACAACGAACTGAACGAGGAGACGCGGGTCCGCCAGCGCTACCTCGACCTCATCGTCCGCGACGAAGCGCGCGCCACGGTCCGCGCCCGCGCCGCCGTCATGTCGTCGCTGCGCCAGACGTTCACGTCCCACGAGTACCTCGAGGTCGAGACGCCCATGCTGCAGACGCAGCACGGTGGGGCCTCTGCCCGTCCGTTCGTCACCCACTCGAACGCCTTCGACACCGAGCTCTTCCTGCGCATCGCGCCGGAGCTCTTCCTGAAGCGTGCCGTCGTCGGCGGGATCGACCGGGTGTTCGAGATCAACCGGAACTTCCGCAACGAGGGCGCCGACTCGTCGCACTCGCCCGAGTTCGCGATGGTCGAGGCGTACCAGGCGTACGGCAACTACGAGCAGATGGCCGACCTGACCCAGGAACTCGTGCAGAACGCCGCACGAGCCGTGACCGGGGGCTCGCTCGAGGTCACCCTGCCCGACGGCAGCGCGTACGACCTCGGCGGCGAGTGGCCCCGCATCGACATGTACGGCTCGCTGTCCGCAGCTGCCGGCCGCGAGATCACGCCCGAGACGCCGTTGGCCGAGCTGCAGGAGCTCGCCGCGGCCGAGGGTGTCGAGGTCGCGCACGCCACGCACGGCAAGTACGTCGAAGAGCTCTGGGAGCACTTCGTCATCGACTCGCTCGACCGCCCGACGTTCGTGATGAACTTCCCGGTCGACACCTCGCCGCTCACCCGCGAGCACCGCACCCGTCCGGGCATCGTCGAGAAGTGGGACCTGTACGTCCGCGGCTTCGAGCTCGCCACGGCGTACTCCGAGCTCGTCGACCCCGTCGTGCAGCGCGAGCGGTTCGTCGAGCAGGCGAAGCTCGCGGCCGGGGGCGACCCCGAGGCGATGCGCGTCGACGAGGAGTTCCTGCGGGCTCTCGAGCACGCGATGCCCCCGTCGGGTGGCATGGGCATGGGCGTCGACCGCCTGCTCATGGCGATCACCGGCCTCGGGATCCGCGAGACGATCCTGTTCCCCCTGGTCAAGTAGCCCCCGGTTCCCCGGGGTACGATGCTCGGGTGCCGCATGGAGTCGTGACCGGGATCATCTTCGCCCTGACGCCGACCATCGTCGTCGGCCTCATCTTCTGGTTCGTGATGCGCGCCATCATGCGGGCCGACCGCTCCGAGCGTGCCGCGTACGCCAAGGTCGAGGCCGAGGAGCGTGCCCGCTTCGAGCGCGAGCACGGACGCCCCGCGCCGGCACCGGCCTCCGCCGAGTAGCCAGCCGCACCGCACCGCCGCACCGCCGCCCCCACAGGACGCCGACCCCACCAGGGTCAGCGCCCTGGACTCCTGCGCGCCCGCGACCGGCCACGCACCGTTCACCTCGCGGTCGCCCGCCGGGGTGAGCATCGTCCGCATGGCAACCACACATCCCTTCGTCGGCCGCAGCCTCGTCGGTGACATCGAGAGCGAGTACGACGAGTTCGACCGAGACGCCGACCTCGAGGTGTCGAAGCGCCGGGACGGGTGGCTCGAACCCTCCTGGTGACCCCCACTCGTTCGGTGTTCGGGGTACGACGACCAGATCGCACAGATCCGGTCGGACGTACCCCTTTTGCATGTCCGGAGGACGCAGGCGCTCGGGGTACAGGTTCGGAAACGCGTGAGAAACACGCCTGCAACGCCGGAAACATCACGTCATACCCGTGATCGGGGGCCAATCGGGGGACGAGAACGTCGGTGTGCTGTACCCCGCAACGGGCCGTTTCGATGACGAAGCACGGAGAAGCCTGAGAATCATTCCGATGGGTTTGTGGGGTACACCTCCGGACCGCTTTACTCGTGAACACCCCAAGCAGTACCCAGAAGCAACACCCCCCAGCACCACCGCACGAAGCCATCACCGCCGAACGCAGGGAGCAACACCATGACGATCGCAACGGCTGCACCGAGCACCACCCGCCGCGCCACCACGAAGAAGGCAGCGGCCTCCAAGACCCAGGGCGCCGAGTCCACGACCACGTCCCTCGACACCGACGTCGAGGCCGACGAGCAGCTCGCCGGCGTCCGCGGTGCCTCCGTCGACCAGGTCGGCGACTACCTGCGCCACATCGGTCGTCTCTCGCTCCTCACCGCCGAGGAAGAAGCGCAGATCGCCCGCCGCATCGAGGTCGGTCTGTTCGCAGAAGAGAAGCTCGCGACCGAGAAGGGCCTCGCCAAGACCCTGCAGCGCGAACTCCGCTGGCTCGTCCGCGACGGTGAGCGCGCCAAGGAGCGGATGATCACCTCGAACCTCCGCCTGGTCGTCAGCATCGCGAAGCGCTACTCGCAGCGTGGCCTGCCGTTCATGGACGTCATCCAGGAGGGCAACCTCGGCCTGGTCCGTGCGGTCGAGAAGTTCGACTTCACGCAGGGCTACAAGTTCTCGACCTACGCGACTTGGTGGATCCGCCAGGCGATCTCGCGTGGTCTCGCCGACAAGGCCCGGACGATCCGCATCCCGGTCCACACCGTCGAGCTGATCAACAAGATCTCCCGCACCGAGCGCGACCTGACCGTGGACCTCGGCCGTGCGCCGATGCCCGACGAGGTCGCCGCCGAACTGAGCATGACCGTCGAGGAGCTCGTCGACCTCAAGGGCCGTTCGCACGAGCCGGTGTCGATCCACACCGTCGTCGGCGACTCGGACGACAGCGAGCTGGGCGACTTCATCGAGGACGAGGATGCTGCGTCCCCGAACGAGCTCACCGAGACCACGCTCCTGCACCGCGACATCCGCTCGATCGTCGCCGAGCTGCCGAGCGAAGAGGCGAACGTGATCCGCATGCGCTACGGCCTCGACGACGACAAGCCGATGACGCTCGACGAGATCTCGAAGATCGTGCACACGACCCGCCAGGCCGTCAGCCGGGTCGAGTCGCGTGCCAAGCTGCGCCTGTTCGCCAAGGCCGTCTCGCAGGACATGCAGCTGTACCTGACCGACTGAGGTCAGCAGGGCTTCGGCCGGCGCACGCGTCGGCAGGGGAACCCGGGTCGTTCTGTGGGAAGACGATCCGGTGGGGTGATGGGAAGGCCCGCTCGAGCACTGCTCGAGCGGGCCATTCACGTTCGTGGGGGCGGGGCACCTGCCCGGATCGCTACTGGTCGAGTTCGCGCCCGAGCTTCTGCCGCAGGTCGCTCGGGATCAGTTCGATGAGCTGGTCGGGGCGGACCGGCAAGTCGAGCAGGCTGAGCTTCACCCGCCCGGTGCGCCCGTGCCGTTCGGCATCGAGGCGAACGACGCTGCCGGCGTCCTTCCGGAGTCGGACGTCGATCTGCGCACCGGTGGCGACCTCGCCGACGACGAGTCCGTCGACCTCGAGTGCGGCGCTCCGGGTGCCCTCGGCGATGTCGAAGCGGTAGCGCTCCCGCGCGGCGAGCACCACGGCACGGTCGATCCCGGCCATCGGTGCGACCGGGGTCACGACGGACCCGGACAGTGCGGGGGACAGCACCGGACCACCTGCGGCGTAGTTGTACGCGGTGGACCCGGCGGGCGTCGCGGCGACGATGGCGTCCGCGCGGTAGTACCCGTAGCCGAGCCCGCCGACGCTGAGGTCGGCCGACACCTGGCCGGAGCCGGGGCGCCGCACGATCGTCAGGTCGTTGAAGGCCAGGTAGTCGGTGCGTGCGCCGCTCCAGGACAGCCGGGCCTCGAGCGCGTGGTGCGGTTCGAGCTGGTACTCGCCTGCTGACAGGCGGTCGAGCGCCGCCTCGAGCTCGGGCGGTTCGATCTCGACCAGGAACCCGACGTTGCCGTAGTTCACGCCGAGCACCGGGACCGGGCGCTTCGCCACGAGTCGCATCGCGCCGAGCATGGTGCCGTCGCCGCCGAGTGCGACGACGAGGTCGACCCGCGCGGTGAAGTCGTCGTCCTCCACCGCCGTGATGCCACCACCGATCCGCTGGGCGTCGGCGCGACGGGCGACGAGTTCGCCGAGACCGGACGCGTTCCAGCGCTGCAGGGTCGTGACCGACTCCTGCACGTTCTTGGTCGGGTGGACGACGAGTCCGACGACGGGCTGATCCATGACCGGATCGTACCGAGCGGCGCTGGGACGAGCACTGTTCAATTGTCCTTGCATGCGATATTCTGAATACATGCAGATCGCGCAGCTGTCCGTCGCCCTTCCCACCGTCCGGCAGGGGCGCGAGATCGTGCTGCTCGCCGACCTCGAATCCCACGAGACGGGCTTCGGCTTCGTCGACGCGGAGCACCTCCTGCTCGCCGCCGTCACCCTCTGCAGCGGGATGCCCCGGTTCCGCCCCGTCCTCGAGGCGCACGGGGTCACCCCCGAAGCCGTCCGCTCCGAGATCAGTGCCTTCGTCGGCGCCCGGACCGCCTGCACCGCTGAGCACGACCGGGTCGCCTGCACCCCGGCGGCCGCTCGCGTCCTCGCCCGGGCCGCCGTCCTCGCCGGTCCCGCCGAGCGCGTCCGACCCGTCCACGTCGTGCTCGCCGTCCTCGAAGGCGTCGACGACCCCTTCATGGGGTCGGCCCACGACGTCCTCGACGCCCTCGGCGTCGAGCCGCGCCGCTTCCGGCGTGCCCTGCGTCGGGCAGCTCGCCGCGCCTGACACGCAACCCAGGAGCGATCGGGAGGCCCGTGGCGGACGCCGCCGCGGGCCTCCCGTCGTCTGTTCCGTTCGCTCACTGCGCACATCGCGCAGTGAGGTCACGCCCACGGCGAACAGGGGCAGCCCGCACGGGGAGCGCTGGTTACTCTCGGAGTACGTGACCGGACTCAGACGAGACCGGACCAGCTGTCGGCTCCGTCAGAAAGGGCCAAGGGAGAGCACATGTTCGAGAGATTCACCGACCGAGCCCGTCGTGTTGTCGTCCTCGCTCAAGAAGAAGCGAAGATGCTCAACCACAACTACATCGGCACCGAGCACATCCTCCTCGGCCTCATCCACGAGGGCGAGGGCGTTGCTGCCAAGGCGCTGGAGTCGCTCGGCATCTCGCTCGACGCCGTGCGCGAGCAGGTCCAGGACATCATCGGTCAGGGCCAGCAGCAGCCGACCGGGCACATCCCGTTCACGCCGCGCGCCAAGAAGGTGCTCGAGCTGTCCCTGCGCGAGGCGCTGCAGCTCGGCCACAACTACATCGGTACCGAGCACATCCTGCTCGGCCTGATCCGCGAGGGCGAGGGCGTCGCAGCCCAGGTGCTCGTGAAGCTCGGCGCCGACCTGAACCGGGTCCGCCAGCAGGTCATCCAGCTCCTGTCCGGCTACCAGGGCAAGGAAGCGGTCGCCGTCGGCGGCGAGCAGCAGCAGAACGCGCAGCAGGGTTCGCAGGTCCTCGACCAGTTCGGTCGCAACCTCACCCAGGCCGCACGCGACGGCAAGCTCGACCCCGTCATCGGGCGCGAGAAGGAGATGGAGCGGGTCATGCAGATCCTCTCCCGCCGCTCCAAGAACAACCCCGTCCTGATCGGTGAGCCCGGCGTCGGCAAGACCGCCGTCGTCGAGGGCCTCGCCCAGGCGATCGTCAAGGGCGACGTGCCCGAGACGCTCAAGGACAAGCAGCTCTACTCGCTCGACCTCGGATCGCTCATCGCCGGGTCCCGCTACCGCGGCGACTTCGAAGAGCGCCTGAAGAAGGTCACGAAGGAGATCCGCACCCGCGGCGACATCATCGTCTTCATCGACGAGATCCACACGCTCGTCGGTGCCGGTGCAGCCGAGGGCGCGATCGACGCCGCCTCGATCCTCAAGCCCCTCCTCGCCCGCGGTGAGCTCCAGACCATCGGTGCCACCACGCTCGACGAGTACCGCAAGCACTTCGAGAAGGACGCCGCACTCGAGCGTCGCTTCCAGTCGGTGCAGGTCAACGAGCCGTCGCTGCCGCACACGATCAACATCCTCAAGGGCCTGCGGGACAAGTACGAGGCGTTCCACAAGGTGTCCATCACCGACGGCGCGATCGTCTCGGCCGCCAACCTGGCCGACCGCTACGTGCAGGACCGCTTCCTGCCGGACAAGGCCATCGACCTGATCGACGAGGCCGGCGCTCGCCTGCGGCTGTCGATCCTGTCGGCACCGCCGGAGCTCCGCGAGTTCGACGAGAAGATCTCGACGGTCCGCGGGTCGAAGGAAGCCGCCATCGAGGAGCAGGACTTCGAGAAGGCCGCCAGCCTGCGTGACGAGGAGAAGAAGCTCCTGGGTGAGCGTCTCCGCCTCGAGAAGCAGTGGCGTGCCGGTGACGTCGCCGCGTCCGGCACCGTCGACGAGGGCATCATCGCCGAGGTCCTGGCGCAGGCCACGGGCATCCCGGTGTTCAAGCTCACCGAAGAGGAGACCTCGCGTCTCGTCTTCATGGAGAAGGCACTGCACCAGCGCGTCATCGGTCAGGAAGAAGCCATCTCGGCCCTGTCCAAGACGATCCGCCGTACCCGCGCCGGCCTGAAGGACCCGAACCGCCCCTCGGGGTCGTTCATCTTCGCCGGCCCCACGGGTGTCGGCAAGACCGAGCTCGCCAAGGCGCTCGCCGAGTTCCTGTTCGACGACGAGGGCGCACTGATCTCCCTCGACATGTCGGAGTTCGGCGAGAAGCACACCGTCTCGCGGCTGTTCGGTGCCCCTCCCGGGTTCGTCGGGTTCGAAGAGGGCGGCCAGCTCACCGAGAAGGTGCGTCGCAAGCCGTTCTCCGTGGTGCTGTTCGACGAGATCGAGAAGGCCCACCCGGACATCTTCAACTCGCTGCTGCAGGTGCTCGAGGAAGGCCGTCTCACCGACGGTCAGGGCCGTGTGGTCGACTTCAAGAACACCGTCATCATCATGACCACGAACCTCGGTTCGCAGGGCATCGCCGGTGGCCCGGTGGGCTTCCAGGTCGAGGGCAACTCGGCAGTCGGCTACGACCGCATGCGCGGCAAGGTCAACGAGGAGCTCAAGAAGCACTTCAAGCCCGAGTTCCTGAACCGTGTCGACGACACGATCGTGTTCCCGCAGCTGTCGCAGCCCGAGCTGCTGCAGATCGTGGACCTGTTCGTGAAGCGTCTGGCCGACCGTCTGCTCGACCGCGACATGACGGTGGAGCTCACGCTCCCCGCCAAGGAGCAGCTCATCAAGGTCGGGTTCGACCCGTCCCTCGGTGCTCGCCCCCTGCGTCGCGCGATGCAGCACGAGGTCGAGGACCAGCTGTCCGAGCACATCCTGCAGGGTGAGCTCACCGCGGGCGACCACGTGAAGGTCGACTTCGTCGACGGTGCGTTCCACTTCGAGACCGGGCGTCAGCCGGGCCGCGAAGAGGTCCTGACCGGAGCGCCGTCGCTCGAGAAGGCGCCGGAGGCGCCGCAGAGCGAGATCGAGTCCTAGGACCCGACACCAGACAGACGGGAGGCCCGGTGCCAGCTGGCACCGGGCCTCCCGTCCGTCTCCACGTCGGGTCCAGAACCCGGCTCGCCGATACGCGCGTCCCGCGTCCGCGCACCCCCGTCCGGGGGTACGGTGGAACCAGCGCGCGAGACGTTCCCCCCAACTCCTCGCGCGTCGCACTCGATCGGTTCCCCCCAACGGATCGAGTCGCTGCCGGCCCCGGTCTGTTCGCAGACCGGGGCCGTTGCACGTTCGCTAGTCGACGGCGGGCAGTGCCCCGACGAAGTGGCGGACCGCGTCCTCCCAGCGCTCCGGGTCCTCGTTCCACTCGAGCGTGTGCGGCGCCGTGCGGAACGCGACCGCCGTGGTGTGCTGGCGAGCGGTGCGCGCGGCCACGTCGTCCGGAGCGACCAGTGCGTCGGCGGTGGAGTGGATCACGAGCGTCGGCGTCGTCGAGTCCTGCCAGGTCGTGGTCGTGACCGGTGCCGGCGCCCCGGCCAGGCGGGACAGCACCGGGGTCGTGACGATGCGAGCAGCGATCGTGCCGACGAAGGCGGGCAGGCGTGCCCCACGGACCGCTCCCCGGAGCGCCGACGCGACGTCGAGCAGTGGCGAGACGGCCACGATCGCATCGACGGCGACCCGGCCGGCCGCGACCGAGCAGGCGAGTGCGCCGGCGGACCAGCCCTGCAACACCACGCGCCGAGCGCCGCGGGCACGAGCGGCCCGGACCGCGGCGACGATGCGGTCCGCCGCCTGCGGGTCGAGGGAGCGCAGCGGCAGGTCCGTGGTGTCGACGACCTCGGAGGTCGCGCCGAGGCTGCGCCAGACACCGACGCCGCGGAGGACCTGTCGCGGCCCCAGGGACTGCCCGTGCACGTGGACGACGTGGGTGGTGGCGGCTTCGGGCTCGGTGCCGGGGACGTCCGCCGGACCGTCGTACCGCAGGGCGTCCCAGCCCCACTCGCCGGGCGCCACGGTGTCGGCGACGCTGCGACGGACCGTGTCACCGGGGCCGCTGCTGTCGGATCCGGTGCCCGTGGTGCTGATCGCGCCGACCTGGACGCGGGCGTCGTCACGCTGCAGGTCGTACGTCCCCGGCAACCGGGTGTCGCGCGTCGCGTCGAGTTCGACGTCCGTTCCCGTACTGCTCCGCACGGTGGCGGTCGCCGTGTACGGGGTGGGGAAGAGCAGCCGTCGTGCGACGAACGCGCCCAGTCCGAGCGTCCCGACGGCGCCGGCTGCGGTTCCGAGTGCGGTGGTGCGGCCAGCTGTCATGAGAGCTCCCTGAGTCGTGCGGTGGTGATCGTCGCCGCCGCCGGCACGTCCTGTCCGGCTTCGCGTGCGCGGTCCTCGATCTCGACGGCCAGCCGGTGCAGGCGACTCCGCCACTGGCGACGCTGCCAGCCGATCGTGAAGTAGAGCCCGGTGTTGCCCGAGGCCGCCTCGAGTCGTCGGAGTTCCGGTTCCAGGGTGCGGAACCGGTGCCGGGTGTCCCGCCAGTCGCGGAACTCCCGTGCCGCGTCCGGCAGCACGCCCCCGGCGGCCCCGACGGCCAGCAGCACCATGGACAGCAGGAACACCGGGGCGTACACGGTGGAGAGGGCGTGGATCGCACCGTCGACCCCGGCGACGTGGGCGGCGTCGAGCGCGATCGCGATGGCGGCGAGCAGGACCAGCCCGACGGCCCCGACGACGAACAGCCAGTACATCCGGCCGAGCCCGTCGCCGCTCCGGAACCCGCGCAGCACGGCGGTCGCGGAACGGGCGATGACGACCGCGATGTACGTCATCTCGACCGCGGAGTACAGCGCGGTCGGCAGCTGGTCGCCGTAGACGGTCATGAACTGCGCCGTCGGGGTCGGGGCGTCGACCATCGTGAAGAGCACGACGAGCGTGAGGAGCACGGCCACGCAGACGATGATCCGGCTCGCGCGCAGGAGCTTCGCGGAGCGTGCCGCGGCCTCCACCGACTGGGCGAGTGCGAACATGCCGCACACCATGAGGCACCGGCCGACCAGGTCGGCGATGTTCGGTACGTGCGTGATGCCCGCGAGGAAGGTCGTGACGTCCGGCTGGTTGATCGTCAGGCCGACGGCGACGAAGCCGCAGCAGGCCATGAGCCACGTGACGCTCGCCGACTGGGTCCGAACGAGCAGCAGCCGGACGACGAGCACCGTCAGGATGACCCACACCGGGATCGACCCCCAGACGTGCAGCGTCACCGGAAGATCCCGGGCTCGCGGTCGTCCGGGTCGAGCAGCCCGATCCGGAGCGCGAGTTCGTCGGCGACGAGTTCGACCGCCTGCTCGTGCGGGGTGTCCAGCGACCGCGTGAACGCCGTCCGGCCGGTGAGCAGCCCCGTGTAGGCCTGGTGGTCGCAGCCCGGATCCGCCAGGAACACGTGCGCGAGTTCGTGGAGCACGCACGCCACGCGGGAGCGCTCGGACAGGTCCGGACGGGTCTCGAGGACTGCGTGGTCGGCGCGCTGGATGAAGCGCGCGGAGAGGTCACCGGGCAGGTCGGTAGTCCGCAGCCGGATCGGCTTGCCGAGGGTGGACTCCGCGCGAGCGAGGAGGGCGGGCAGCGTCAGGCGCCGGGGGAGACCGAGCCGTCGCACGCTCCGCCGGGCCGTGGCCTGCCGACGTCGGGCACCGAGCCGCTCGCGCACGCTGCTCACGGCGCGGACCCCGACTCGTCGAGCCGGCGGAGGTGCTCGGTGAAGTCGCGGATCTCGCCGGCGGAGGCGAACTCGCCCAGCCGACGGGTCGCGAAGGCGACGACCTCGCGCTTGCGGAGTTCGAGGACGAGTTCGAGCTGCGCCTGCACCCGCTCGGGCACGTCGGTGTTGCCCGCAGCGTCGGTCAGGTACTCCGCCGGCACGCCGAAGTAGCCGGCCAGTGCCGCGAGGAGGCGCTGGTCGCGGACTGCCGGACCGTTGCCCCCGAGCATGTAGCCCCACCGCGGCCGGCTCATCGACGCACCCTGTGCCTCGATCTCGGCTGCGATCTCCTTGTAGGACGGTCGCTGCCCGGCATTCGCCTCGACGACGTCCATCAACAACTGCAGCTTCCGCGAGAGTTCTCGTCGGTGTGCGTCGTCGTCGTTGTACTCGATCACGTCTCCCCGCCCTGTACATCTGTCTCAGACATGATAAAACTGAACCAGCACAACAGCCAGTGCGACCACTCTGCCAGGGTCGCGCCGGTCCGGCAGGTCGGCATGTCGTGGGGGGATGCCGAACGAAACCGGTGCACGGACGAAACGGGAGGCCCGGTGCCAGCTGGCACCGGGCCTCCCGTCTTTCCGCTTGCGGACGTGTCAGGCCGTGATCACGCCTGCACGTCGCCGCGCCAGCCCGTGTCGGTCGGGGCCGACTCCACGCGCTCCTTGTAGTTCTGCAGGTCCTTCTTGATGGCGTGGCCACCGACGCCGACCGCGGCGCCGAGCTTCTCGAGGAAGCCGGAGGGCTGCCAGTCGATCTGCGCGGTCACGCGCGTCTCGTTGTCGGAGAGCTTGTGGAAGGTGACGACACCGGCGTGGTCGGTCTCGCCGTCCTTGACGGTCCAGGCGACACGCTCGTCGGGGTGCTGCTCGGTGATGACGGCGCGGAACTCGCGCTCCTGGCCGGCGACCTTCACGGTCCAGTCGGTGGTCTTGTCGTCGACCTGGACGATCTTCTCGACCTCGTCGAGGAAGTGCGGGAACTCCTCGAAGCGGGTCCACTGGCCGTAGGCGGCGGAGACGGGGACGTTGACGTCGACGGTTTCGATGATCTGAGGCATGGTGTGGACGGTAGGCGGCGCTGCCTGGGCGCGGTCCAGCAGGGTGTCCCCCGGAGCGGTCGGGTTCTGTTCCACCGCGCCCGGCTAGGGTTGTCGGGATGACAGAGCACGGGAAGCACGCGTTCGACGTCCGTGACGAGCACGGGATCCTCGTGCGACCGGCACTCGCCTCGGACGTCCCGCACATCCAGCGGCTCATCGCGCCCTACGTCGACCGGCGCATCCTGCTCGGCAAGGAGAACGTCGCGCTGTACGGCTCGATCCAGCAGTTCCGGATCGCCGAGGGCCCCGACGGTGTGCCGATCGGCTGCGGCGCCCTCGCCGTCTTCTGGGACGACATCGCCGAGGTCCGCACGCTGGCGCTCGACGCCGACTGGATCCACAAGCGCGTCGGACACCGGATGCTCGAAGCACTCGAACACGACGGCCGTGAACTCGGCGTCGCCCGGATCTTCTGCCTGACGTTCGAGGTCGACTTCTTCGCGAAGCACGGGTACCTCGAGATCGGTGAGCAGGTCGTCGAACCGGCGGTCTACGCCGAACTGGTCCGCTCGTCGGACGAAGGGGTCGCGGAGTTCCTCGACCTCGCCCGGGTCAAGCCGAACACCCTCGGCAACACCCGCATGCTGAAGATCCTCTGACGCTTTCGTGCGGGCCCCGGCGGGGTTCCCGGCCCGGGCTTCCGCGGGTGTCTACCCTGTGCGCATGTCGTCGTTGCGTCACCCCGTCGGACCCGAGAAGCCGGTCGTCTACTGGCGCCGTCGAGCACTCGTGCTCGGAGCGCTCGTGGTCATCGTCGTGGTGGTCGTGCTCATCGTCGTCGGGCGGGGGAGCGCGTCGACCCCGACGGCTGCTCCGACGCAGTCGCCGTCGGCCTCGGCTGGTGGCGCTTCGACTGCCGGTGGCTCGTCAACTGGTGGGGGTTCGTCCGCTGGTCCGTCCCGTTCTGCGTCCGCTGCGCCCTCTGGTGCCGCTGCAGACGGCGCGACGTGCAGCAAGGACCAGGTCGTCCTGACGCCCGTCCTCGACAAGCAGGCCTACGGCCCGACCGAGGACCCGAAGATCGCCATGTCGATCGAGAACTCCGGCACGAACTCGTGCCACCTCGACCTCGGGTCAGCACAGCAGGTGTTGACGATCAGCTCGGGCGAGGAGCAGTACTGGTCGTCGAAGGACTGCCAGACCGGCGGCACGAACCAGGACGTCACGATCAAGGCCGGGCAGACCCTGACGACGCCGGCGATCACGTGGGACCGGACCCGGTCGTCGAGCACGACGTGCGACGCGTCTCGGCCGGCGGTGTCTGCCGACGGGGCGAGCTACCACCTGGAGGTCGCGGTGGGGAACCTCGAGTCGAAGAGCTCGGTGCAGTTCATCCTCCAGTAGCCCTGGTGTGGTGCGGGCTGGTAGCCTCGAGGCAAGTGGATTGGGAATGCCCGATCGGCGTCGAACCCCCGGACTCCCGGGGGTTCTCGCTTTTCACGGGTACACCTTCAAGCCCCACCCTTTCTCGGAGCCGGACGGCGACTTCGGCATCCGCTCGAGGATGCGGTCCCACGCGCGGTTCGGCTGGTCGGGCTTGAGGAGATGCGTGCCGATCGGGCGGGCGACGAGATCGGCGATCTGGAGACCGGCGCTGTTCGTCTGCTTGCTCGCGATCCGGAAGCGGAACGTCTCGGCCATCCCGCGCATCCTCGTCGTGGCCATGATCCGGTCGAACTCAGCTTCGAGCTGCCGGTCCTCGGCGCGGCCGCGGCTCTCGAAGACCACGAAGGTCTCGCACCGTGATGCTCCCCGATCCTGGAGCTGGAGGAAGACGCGCTCGAGACCGAACTCGAGAGCGACGTGGTACGGGCTCGTGTCCTCTCCGACACGGCGCACGAACTCGTGTTTGCGGATCGCAGATGCGATCACGCCGAACCGCTCGTCGAACACCGCGTCGATCCGAGCCATGAACGCGCTGCGGACCGACGCGTTCAAGAGGATGTCGAACGGTGGTGCCGACTGCCGCATCTCACGTTCGTGGAAGACGACCATGTCGTGGTTGAAGAAGTCGAACTTGATGCGCTGGATGAGCGGGACGATCCGGTCGACGTAGACATCGACGGGGAAGACGCAGAACGCGAGGACGAACATCGGGTAGTCGGGATTGATCCGCGTGAGACTGTGGTCCCCGCTCTCGTCAACGTAGACGATGTATCCGCTGCGCACCGCCCCAACATGTCAGCGAACAGCAAACGGCCCCGCCGTCCGAAGACGACGGGGCCGTTCGAAGCTGATGTGAATCAGAGGACGGTGATGTTCTCCGCCTGCGGGCCCTTACGGCCTTCGGTGATGTCGAACTCGACCTTTGCGTTCTCTTCCAGCGACTTGTAGCCGTTGCCAGCGATGGCAGAGAAGTGAGCGAAGACGTCAGCGCTTCCGTCGTCCGGGGCGATGAAGCCGAAGCCCTTTTCGTTGTTGAACCACTTGACGATACCGGTAGATGCCATGATGGCGTTTCCTTAGCTTTCTTGCGTTCCGCCCGGGTGCGATCGCACCTGCGGAGCCCCGACGTACGTCGACGGGGGTGATGCGCCACGCGGGCAGGTGCCGGCGGGACGGGTTCGGGGTCAGACCGTGATGGCCAGAGACCCTGGTAGTCCGAGTTGAGGGGCAAACCACCTCGCCCGAACGTTGAGCGCCGCCGAAGCGGTACCACCAGGCTAGCGTGCTCAGGCCAGATCGGCTAGGTGGGAGCCGCGGAACACGGAAATCTGATGAAATTGATCTGATGGCAGACAAGGAACAGCGCTTCCGGAGCGAACAGCTCGAGGAGGCGCTCGCGCAGCAGGACGTCGCTGCGGTGGCGTTCGCGCTCCGCAACGACATCGTGATCGTCCCCCGACTCGTCACCGGCAAGAAGGACATGCAGGTGCGCGTGTTCGGTCGAGAGGGCTCCGAGCAGCGCATCCTGCTGCTGTTCTCGTCGGCGGACGCCTACACGGCGATGGTGCCGGACGAGAAGATCCGGCAGGTCATGGTCTACGACGGGCCGCGGCTCGAGGAGTTCCTGGCCGCACACCTCGACATGCTCGAGGGTGTGTTCTTCGACATCGCCGGACCGCACACGATGCAGGCGACACCGCAGGACCTGCTGGCCGCTTTGCGCGCGTAGGCGTTCAGAACGCGCGGTCGAGTTCGCGCTCGCGTGCTGACTGGGTCATCGAGAACGCCACGCGCAGGGCTTCGCGTAGGTGCCCGGAGTCGGCGCCGAGGACCGTCGTGAACCCGAGCCGGCTGGCTTCGTTCACGCGCTGCTTCGTCCCCGTGGCCGGTCGGATCTCACCCGCCAGGCTGATCTCGCCCACGGCCGCGAGGGTGTGCGGGTACGGGCGGTCGCGGGCAGCGCTCGCGAGGGCCAGGGCGATCGCCAGGTCGGCTCCGGGCTCGGTGAGCTTCATGCCGCCCACTGTCGAGACGTAGACGTCGGCATCCGAGAGCTTGAGCCCCGCGCGCCGTTCGAGCACTGCGAGCAGCATCGCCACGCGAGACGCATCGACGCCGTTCACGACGCGGCGGGGCTGCGGTGCCGAGCTCGGGACGATGAGCGCCTGGACCTCGACCGGCAGAGCACGACGTCCTTCGAGCGCAACGGTCACGCAGGTACCCGACACCGGCGTGGTGTTCTTCGACATGAAGAGGCCACTGGGGTCGGGGACCTCGTGGATGCCGTCGCCGCCCATGTCGAAGCACCCGACCTCGTCCGTGGGGCCGAACCGGTTCTTCAACGCACGGACGAACCGCAGTGCCGTCTGCCGGTCGCCCTCGAAGTGGCAGACGACGTCGACCAGGTGCTCGAGCAGCCGCGGGCCGGCGATCGTGCCGTCCTTTGTGACGTGCCCGACGATGAGGACGGGCAGGGCGCGGTCCTTCGCGATACGGATCAGGGTCGACGCGACCTCGCGCACCTGGGACGTGCCCCCTGCGATGCCGTCGATCGAGCTGGAGGAGATGGTCTGCACGGAGTCGGCGATGAGCAGGTCGGGCTTGACCTGGTCGATCTGCCCGATGATGACGCCGAGGTCGACCTCGCTCGCCAGGTAGAGGTCGTCGTGCATCGCCCCGGTGCGCTCTGCGCGGAGCCGGACCTGGTCGACGGACTCTTCCGCGCTGACGTAGAGGACGCGCTTGCCGGAAGCCGCCGCGCGCGACGCGACTTCGAGCAACAGCGTCGACTTGCCGACACCGGGCTCACCGGACAGCAGCACTGCGGCCCCCGGCACGACCCCGCCGCCGAGCACCCGGTCGAACTCGCCGATGCCCGTCTGCCACCGCTGCACCGACGTGCCGCGGGCTTCGGTGATGGGCCGAGCGGCACGGGCGCCCGTGACGGCGACGGCCGCGGTGCCACGGGTGCTGGCCGACGCTGCCGAGGAGTCCTCGACCGTGCCCCAGGTCTGGCACTCGCCGCAGCGGCCGACCCACTTGACACTGGTCCAGCCGCACTCGGTGCAACGGTAGAGGGACTGCGGGCGGGCCATGTCGTCGAGGCTAGGCCGTGCCGCCGACATCGCCGGAGCGGTGCGCCGGCTCGTCGGGCAGGGCGATCGACCCGGTCATCCGATCGCGGATCCGTTCGACGGGACTCCGCCGGTTGGCGTGGTCGAGCGCCTCGGCGCCGTCGGTGTCCTGTTCGGCACGGGCGTTCGCCACCGCCCCGGCCTCGCGCCCGAGGTTCTCCGCTTCGCGCGCGGACAGGTAGTGCCGGATCGCCGCGACCGTGTCGACGCGGGCGTCCACCGCGGGCTCGAACGCGCTCGCCCAGACCTCGTAGCCGCGGTCGTTCGGGTGGAAGAGGTCGCCGTAGCTGTTGAAGAACGTGCGGCGGACCCCGACCCGCTTCGTGATCGTGTGCAGCGGGGCCACCGTCAGCCCGAACTCGGCGGCCACCCGGTGCACGATCTCGTTCGCCACCGCCACCTTGCGCTCGCGGTCCGGCACGAACATGCACGGCAGCTCGGCCACCACCGCGTGCGACGGGACCGCGCCGTAGATCGCCCGGATGTTCCGCTCGAACTTGTCCGGATCGAAGTCGGCGATGTCGTTCGCCCCGATCGACACCGTGCAGATGTCCGGCGTGTGCTGCCGGAGCTTCGGCAGCTGGTCGCGCTTGGCACCCCACGTCGTCGACCCCGAGACACTGAGGTTCACGACCCGCACCGACTCGTGGGAGCGGTGCCGGATCCGTCGCGCCAACAGGCCCACGTACCCGCGGGACGGAACGGTCGCGCCGACGCCCTGCGCTGCCGAGTCACCGATCGCGACGTAGAGGAGCTGCCCCTCGTGCTGCTGCCGCTCGTGCCACCAGTCGGCGTGGATCGGCAGCATGTCGACCACGCGTTGCGCAGCCGCCCGCTGCCCCTTGACCCCGGCACGGGCCCCGACGGCAGCGGCGCCGAGGACACCGGCCCCACCGAGGACGGACGTCAGGAGAGCGATGAGGGTGCGGGTCTTCATGCCGTGGACGGTACGCCCGGTCATCGAGTCGTTGACGTGGGCGGCCTGTGGGTGTGGGAAGAGCCCTGGATGTGACCGCCTGTGGAGGGTGGGCCGGCGTCGGGTGTCGTGACGGGCCTCCCGGATCGTGTAAGATCTTTCCCGGTACCGTGTCCGAGCGGCCGAAGGATCATGTCTCGAAAACATGTGTGGGGGCAACTCCACCGTGGGTTCAAATCCCACCGGTACCGCCAAGAAACCGCATAGCCTCGACGAGAAGTCAAATCTCGCGAGGCTATGCGGTTTTTTCGTGGTGCGACACCACGGCGCGAGTTGACTTCGTGAGTTGATGTCACGATCATCGAAATCGTGTACGAGTTCGACCAGGACGAGATGGACCGTCTCGATCGCTCGGGGTTGAAGAAGCACGGCCCCAAGGGCGAGAGGCGGCCGAAGAAGAGAGCCGACGGTGAGGGCACCGTTTTCGCAGTGCAGCGGACCAGGAAAGACGGCTCGACAGATACCTACTACTGGGCCGCAAAGACCATTGAACTGGGTCCCAAGACCCAGAAGATCACTGCCCAGGCGCGCACGGAGCGGGAAGCCATTGATCGGCGCGACCTCAAAATACTGAAGCTCCGGGTGGCCTACGGACTCGAACCCGCCGAACGCTTGCCCCCCCGATCCTAGGATCGCTCTGCTCACTGTGGGCGACTGCCTCATCGATTGGCTCACAGAGCGCAAGACCCAGGGGCTGGCTCCCAACTCGATCCACATGTACGACGTTCGGATTAGGAACCACCTACTTCCGGCCTTCGGCACGGCTCCCGTGCGGCTCCTCACCTACGATCAGCTCCGGCTCTTCTTCGACACAACGCTGCCCGCCAAGGGGTTGGGTCCGGACTCCATTCGCCAGGTGTTCGTATGTCTGCGGAGCGCCATGGACTACTACCTGCGGGATGGCAAACTCACCACCCATCCCATGCTGGGACTCAAACCGCCAGCGAAGAAGAGCAAGGCCATCGAGAGCACGAAGGCGATCCGGCGAGCGTCCAAGTTCCTCGGCAAGTATCTGATGGTCGAAGCCCGGAAGGCAGATCAGGAAGCTCGCTGGTTCTGCGGCTTGCTCGGTATGCGCCAGGGAGAAGTGCTCGGTCTGACGGACGACAGCCTCGACGGAGCAAGGCCGAAGGACCGGGGACGCCGGATCATCGTCAAGCAGCAGCTCCAGCGAGTGAGCGCTGAACACGGCTGCACTCTCGACCATGCAACCGGGCGCTGGAGCTGTGGGCGGCAAACGAGTAACTGCCCAAAGCGCATTGGGGAGACTCGCTGGGTCCTACAGCGCACCAAGACCGAGAGCAGTTACCGGGAAATCGTCATCTCGGAGCGCGCCTGGCAAATGCTCATTGAGCACCGGAATAAGCAGCGAGCACGGCGAAAGCTTCGGACCTTCCACCCCGAGAGCGGCGACGGACTGGACGAACTCCTCTTCATCAGGGAGGACGGTAAGCCGATCTATGCGCAACGGGATCGATCAGCGTTGGAGGAGCTGATCTCCTCGATCAAGCATCTGCCCATGGATCTCACGGTACACACGCTCCGCCACATTGCTACAACTGTCCTCATCGACGGGGGAGCGGATCGGGACGACCTCATTGCCATGATGGGTTGGAGTCCGAAGAACGCCGATGCGCAGATCGCGACTTACTCCTCGGCAGATGTTGCACTCCGTGCCTCAAAAACCAGCCTCCAGTATGTGGAGGGGTTTTACGGTGAGGCGTAGATGCTGGTGGAGGGAAGAGTGAGTAGTATTCGCTAGAGGTTCCTTTGGATCTCGACCCGACCCGGAGGAATAACTCATGCGTGACAGCTTCTCTCAAGAAGCATCGGTGTCGTTCGCGGCCAGTGCTTCGGCGAGCCCTTGGCGAATAGCCGAGGACACTCGAGCTCTGTTCGAGATTTGCTTCGGCGAGCTTTGGAAGCAGGTGGAGGTTGAATACGAAGCGTCTTCGCTATCCCATATCAGGTTCACTGGTAAGGACCTGACGGAGCTCCAAGCCAGGGTCGAAGAGTACGGCGGCCCAATGCGTGACATCTCGATCTATGCTAATCATTGGGCCAATCACGAGATGAGGTCTTGTGACGCCAATATCTGGATCAAGGATGGTATGGCGAGTTCGATCAGCTTCACCTGGCGCACCCCGCTCCTAGTCGACACGGAAGCGTTCCGATACAGCGTCGAGCGTGTCTTGGGTAGTTATCGGCGGCGCAAACGATGGAGTGAGGCTGCACTGAAGGTTTTACCAGTTCGCCACAACGCGAACGCCGGTTCGAGTCCGACCGTGAGCGAGCCGATGCTCAAGGTGGGTGGTGTGAAGTGGGGCTTCAGGCGGTGGTTCGTACAGAACCGAGACGGGATTATCGTCTCGCTAGGAGCGGGGATTGTCGTGACAGTCGGGATCATCGCGCTGCAGATTTTCGGCGTAATCCCCGTCCCGAGCTAGCGACTGCTGACGAAACGGCCACGCGCTGTGCGCGCGTGTGGATCTCGAGTGCGCAAATCGAAGCTAGCTGTCCAGCATGCCCCAGTCCTCACCGAGGACCCAGCGCAGAGCTGAGATGCGGCCGGACAGATAGCCCCAGTTCCAGTCGGACTCCACATCCTTCGCCAACTCCTCGACGCAGTACTGCTGCTCCATCTCGCGCTTCGCAGCAAGCATGCCGGCCTTGATGTCATCGGCGCAATCGTAGAGATCGACATTCTCATCGAGAGGCTTACGCTCGTACCAGAGTCGATCCGCAAGCTCGCTTTCGGCACTCAGGATCTCCGACACTCTGCGAAGCGTGCTCGTCCCGACGTCGTGGCGGAACGCAATGTCGAGGTTCTTCGCAACTAGTTGGAGGAGCTGCGGCTTCTCCCAGACGCGGACACGGAAGGGGGGCCGGTTTGAGCGCTCATAGTCCGCAAGCCAGTTCTTCGCGCCGTTACCGCCGCCAGCGTCCTCTGGCGCCGGCTCGTCAATCTTGTCCTGAGCAGCGGACTCGCGGCTCTCGGGTTGCTGATCCACGCCAGCAGTATATGAGGGTCGCTCCGGTTGACGACCGGGCCGAGTTGTGGCGGCCCGTCTGCGCGCTTCTCGAGTAGGACAATGACCATGTGCGACAGACGGCGGAAAGCGCCTCACACCGCAGGCTACGGTCACTCCGACATGAGGAAAGGCCAGGGGTGGGCCTGTGCCCCCGGCCTCTCCTGTGGGTGGTTCTAATCGAAGAAGTCAGCGACTAACCGGAGCGCGAAGATCACAGCGATCACTGCCACGCTCCAGAGGATGAGCTGCCTGCGAATCTTATGCAGCATCGGCCTGCTCCTTTGCTGCCTGCCACTCATCGAGTGAGAAGTACGGCTTCTCGAAGGCGGGTAGCTCCAGGGCCCGGACGATGGTGGAACGGGACACTCCCCAATCTTTGGCGAGCTTGCCAGGAGTCAAGTGCTCGGACGGGTCCGCTTCCGAGGTGAGACTCTGGGCGTAGGCGAAACGGATCGCGCTGACCTCGGCTAGCTTCAGCTTGAGCTTCTGACCTCGACCGCAATCCCTTGGCGACCTTGGCCTCCATGCCCTCGCTCATCCGGCTCGTGACGAGCGAGCGCTCAAACTCAGCCAGCGCGCCGAGCATCTGGAGCATGGGCCTGGACATGGGCGAGTTGGCGTCGTAGGTGAAGGAGTCAGCCAAAGCAGTGAAGCTCGCCCCGAGCTGACCTAGCTCCTCCACTCCGGTGAGTAGCGCCTGAAGCGATCGGCTGAAGCGGTCGAACTTGACCACACAGACCGTAACCTCGTGCCCTTGCACTCGAAGCTCGCGCACTCGCTCGAAGAGAGCGCGGTACTCCTTGCGCTCATGATTCTTCGACCCGGATACAGCATGATCGGAGAACAGCTCGGTGCAGCCCGCACCGCGAAGCTGATCGAGCTGATTGTCGTTCCTCTGGTTGACGGTGGACACTCGGGCGTAATCGAGTCGGTATGCGGTCATGATCTTCCTTCTAGGATCGAGTCGAGCCATGTTTGCCAGGCTTCGAACTGATGAGCGGTGAGCGTGATGCGGGTAACGAGAGAGCGGTACTCGAAGCCGTCCTCGGGACTGAGCCAGCTCACCCGGTACTGGTCCGGCTCCGTAGTCAGCTCCAAGCGGAGACGATGGGGCGGGACCAACTTGCCGGCTTCGGACCAGAGCAGCTCCTCGGTAACCTGGACCGCCTCGGGAAGGCCGCTGATCCTCATCGCAGCGTCTCCCCGACCTCATCGCTGAGGTACACCGGCCACTCCTCCCGATGGCCGAAGAGGTAGCGAGCGAGCTTCTTGGTCTTCGTCCGATTGGGATCGGGGAAGCGAGCCTCGTCGACGGCGCGCATTGCGAGCTGGTAGGTCCGGCGCCTGATTTTGGCCCGTTGAGCGGGCGTGAAGTCGTTCATTTTGGTGTCTCCCTGGTTGCGTTCAATGAACACAGTTCGAGAACCACCAGACGAATATCGGAACAGCTCACTCCTCCCGTGTTCACCAACCGAAGATCAGGAACACTTTCCAGGAAGCCGGCTCGACCGGCGTACTGCCTGCCGAGGGGCAGGAGGTGTGCGACACCACAAAGTCGGCACCCGCAGCTATGATGTTCGGGTGAGCAAAGAAGCCTGGAGCCCGGTGATCCCGACGGGTCGAGAAGACGCCTTGCGGGAAGATTTCCCCGAGTACCTGCGCGAAGCAATCTTCGGGTGGATGCAGGGCCAGATCAAGGTCAGTAGCGGGTACGCCTACTCGACCAAGTTCGTTGACTTCCAGAACGCAGCCCACACCGATCTCGGCTTCCAGGCCGACACACTCCTCCACTGGCAGAACCAGGTCCTGCCACACCTTCGCCAGGTTGACGACGCCGAGTTCACCAACCTCATCGACTACCTGGCGAGCCGCTCGCAGTTCCAACCTGGGACTGAACACCCGCTCGAGCGCATGCTGAGCGAAGGAGGTTCGGCTTGGGCGATCACTCGGTGGAATGGCCTGCATGCTCGGCTAACAAAACGGGTACCCGACGGGGTTCGAGAGGCAGTAAGTAACGCCCTGAGTGCGACTGATGTGGCGTCCGCGAAGTTGCGGGAGGCTTGGCTCGATGCATACGGCACCAACCCCCGTGCTTCAGTGGCCTACAGCCACGCCGTCGTCGCCGTCGAGACAGCGGCGCTCTCACTAATGCCGACTGGCAAGGAGGAGCCGACCCTCGCCAGTGTGTTCTCGCTTCTCGAAGGGGACAGTCCCAAATGGACGCTCATCTTCCGGGACAGCGACAGGGCGCCGAACTCGAAGACGCTCGCCGCCATGATGCGCACGCTCTGGCGAGGTCACGAAAGCAGGCACGGGCGGCCGGAGTACACCGACGCCACACTCGAAGAAGCCCGCGGTGCAGTGATCCTCGCCGCGACGCTCGTTCAGTGGCTCACCTCTGGAGTAGTCGTCCCCACTGCGGCAAGGTAGCCCGGTCCACGCCAGACAAGGCTGAGCCGCGCCCTCGGTAGGAGCGCAGCTCAGCAGTGGTGTCAGATCAACTCAGCGGAAGCGCAAGCGCCCCACATCGAGGTCGTCGCCAGTCATCAGCGCTGAACCACCGCGAAGCTTCTCCACGGCGGACGGCTCAGCCTTGAAGTTTCCATCGACTCGGATGGTCACGGACGAGACAGCATCACGGTCCTAACCGCGGGCAATGAAGGGTGCGGTGTTGGTGAGTGCGAAGCTCGATGCGTTCTGGCTCGCGACCTTCCAGCCTTTACTAACTGAAACTCGAGTGATCGTGCCGGGATAGGTGACGCGCACCTGGACCGCACCGACGCCCACGGCCTGCGGCGCTTCCGAAGGCCAGATGCTGAGCGTACGAGTCTTACGCGCCCAGTTGACGGCCTGCGCCTCGGCGGTTGCTGGCCCAGGCGCAACGAGCGAGGTCACGCCAGCAGTGATGGCGAGGGCAGTGGTCAGAGCCAGTGCGCCCAGCTTGATTCGGTACATCGGAAGCGACTGCTGCAGGTTGGGTTGACTCCTGAGAGGTAGGGGCATCGGCGCCTGCTGGAAGGATGTGCGCCATGGTGAAGGCGTATCCGGAAGAGTTCCGCCGCGACGTGGTCGCGGTGGCCCGGAAGGGGGAGACGTCGGTGCGGCAGGTCGCGAAGGACTTCGGGATCTCCGAGACCTGTCTTGCCCGCTGGCTCCGGCTGGCGGACCGCGACGACGGCAACGGGTCGGCAGCGTCTCCGTCGGCGAAGGCGGTCGAGCAGGCCGAGCTGCGGGAAGCCCAGAAACGGATCCGGCTCCTCGAGCAGGAAAACGAGATCCTCCGCCGGGCGGCGGCGTACTTCGCCCAGTCCCAACTCCCAAAATGATCTACCCGCTGGTCCTCGAACTCGCCGACGATCGAATTCCGGTCGCGGTGGCCTGCCGGGTGCTGGGTTTCTCGAAGCAGGCGTTCTATCGGTGGCGCGCCAGTCCGGTGAGCGATCGGGACCGGGACGACGCGCATCTGACGAACGCGGCGATCGATGCGCACCGCGACGATCCGACGTTCGGATACCGGTTCATCGCCGATGACCTTCATGCTGCCGGCCACCGGGTGTCCGAGCGGCGGGTGTGGCGGTTGTGTTCGGCGCAGCGGCTGTGGTCGCTGCATGCGAAGAAGCGCGGCCTGACACGGAAGGCGGGGCCGCCGGTGCACGACGACCGGTTCCGGCGTGCGTTCATGGCGCCGGATCTGGATCGGTTGTGGCTGACGGACATCACGGAGCATCCGACAGGGGAAGGCAAGCTCTACCTCTGTGCGATCAAGGACGCGTGCTCTCGCCGGATCGTGGGCTACTTGATCAGCGATCGGATGCGGTCCTCGCTCGCTGTCGCGGCTCTACAGATGGCGGTGCAGCGCCGGAACCCGACCGGAACTGTTGTGCACTCGGACCGGGGTAGTCAGTTCCGGTCGAAGAAGTTCATCCGGGCGCTCGATGGTGCCGGGCTGCTCGGCTCGATGGGTCGAGTAGGTGCGTGCGCGGACAACGCGGCGATGGAATCGTTCTTCGCCCTGCTGCAGAAGAACGTCCTCAACCGGAAACGTTGGTCCACCCGGGAGGAACTCCGGCTGGCGATCATCACCTGGATCGAGGGCACCTACCACCGGAAACGACGCCAACGTGGTCTCGGGAAGTTGACCCCAATCGAGTACGAGACGATCATCAATCCACAGGTCGCACTTGCGGCCTAAACGAACGAGTCAACCAAACCTGCAGCAGTCCCAACCTTCAACCCAACCGGTGGGCGCCGCCGATCCACCCTGATCCGCCCGAGGGTCAGCCGCCTGGCATCGACGCTCCGCCGGCGCCGGAGCGAGTGTCTGGCTACCGGGCGGTGCGGGTCGAGTTCACCCGGTCGGGCCTGCAGACGTGCCCCGGGTTCGTTGAGCAGGCGGACGGTGACGTGGTCTTCGTGCACCACGTGCGGCTGCCGATGGACCGGATCAAGAAGCGGTCCCTGAAGCCGCAGGGGCGTCGCTGATGGGTGTGCGCCGGCGTGGACGCTGGGTGCCCGAGGAAGCCGTGTCAGTGGCGCTCCACCGTAAACAACCGCTCGCACGACCAAGGCTGCCCGGTCTGTGCGGATCGTGGCTTCCAGCAGTCGAAGCCGGGCTTCGTCTACTTCCTCGAGCACCCAGACTTGCATTCGTTCAAGGTAGGCATCACTAACGAGGGCACCGTGCGTCTCGACCTCTTCCAGATCGAAGGCTGGACGATCTTGAACCTCGAGTGGTTCCAGGTCGGCGCAGACGCCCTGAAGGTCGAAGCGGCCATTAAGCGCTGGTGGCGCAAGGACCTCGGCCTCCCGATGTGGCTCGGCCCACTGGACATGGCGCGCACGTCCGGCTGGACGGAGACGATCTCGAGCGACGAGCTCACTGCCCGAGAGTGCATCGAGCGCATCCGCAGAGAGGCGGCGGCGCTGCGCTGACCCTTGCGTAGTCGGGACGGGCGATCTCGCCGCAGCAGCGGGTACGGCAACGGTTCACGCCTGTGCCACTTCCGGTTCACGAGCCTGCGCCACGCTTCCTCTCTGTGTCACCGGACCGTGTGACCACGCTTCGAGTGGAGAGAACGCCATGCGCCCGTCCCTGATCGCCGTTCCAAGTAGCCGAACCCGCACGGTGCTGAGTGTCCTGGCGGTGGCGTGCACCGTGTCCCTGATCGCTCCCGCGGGAGCATCTGCGGCGACACCGCAGACCGCGCCGCGACCGGGCGCCTACGGGTACTTCGTCGACACCTACACGACGAACACCTCTGCGGCCACCACGCCTGAGACGAACGCCGCGATCGGCGTGCTGTCGCAGTTCGGGAACCTGTGGCACCCGGGATCGTCGTGGGACAACGGGGTCGCCGTCGACGCCGCCGCACAGCGCATCTTGGACTCGAACATTGCGCGGGCAGCGAGGGCCACGCACACCCGGACGGATGCGCAGGGGCACGAGGCGTACCTGTTCGACCGACGGAACCAGAACTACTCTGCCATCGCGGGCTTCGGTGACCTGTCCGGCACGGTGAAGACCGCGACGAACGCGGGCACCACGATCCCGGACGAGATCCCGGCAGACGCCACGACGAAGCAGTACGTCGACCAGGGCAACGCGAACGGTTCGTGGGCGGACACCGATTCCGAGCTCGGCGACGTCGTCCAGCTGGTGAACACCCTGCGCGGCAACACGTCCTCCGCCAACAATGCGAAGAAGTACTACCAGTACCCACGGCCGTACCGGCAGAGCCAGGATGTGCAGGTCCTGCCGCAGCTCGTCCCCGAGAAGTCCCCGACCCCCGCCACCGACGGCGGGTTCCCGAGCGGACACACCAACGCCGGCTACCTGGCGTCCTTGGCCTTCGCGTACGCGTACCCGGAGAAGTACACCGAGCTCCTCACCAACGGCTCCGAGATCGGCAACAGTCGCATCATCGCGGGGATGCACTCGCCGCTCGACGTCATGGGAGGACGAGTCCTGTCGACCGCACTGGCGGCAGCGATCCTGGACGACCCGGCCAACACGCAGCTCGCGCAGCAGGCGCACGAGCAAGCGGAGAAGGTGCTCGCCGCCGCCACGCCGGCTGCGGTCGATCAGTACGCCGACTACGCCGCGGACAAGGCCGCGTACCGCAAGCGGTTGACGTACGGGTTCACCAGGTCCGGCGCGACGACGGTCCCCGCCACGGTGCCGAAGGGCGCAGAAGCGCTCCTCCGTACCCGCCTGCCGTACCTCAGCGACGACCAGATCCGGGAGGTGCTCCGGACGACCGCACTGCCGTCGGGTTACCCGCTGCTGGACGACGCGGAAGGGTGGGGACGACTCGACCTGTTCTCGGCAGCGTCCGGCTACGGAGCGTTCGACGGCGCGGTGTCGGTCTCGATGGACGCCGCCGCGAAGGGGCTGAACGCCGCCGGCACCTGGCGCAACAACATCGGCGGCACCGGGTCGCTGGTCAAGCGGGGTACCGGCACCCTCGCACTCGCCGGAACGAACGGCTACACCGGTGGCACCGTCATCCGCGGTGGGACGCTGGCCGCGGACTCGGCTGGCGCGCTCGGCAAGGGATCGGTGACGACCATCTCCGGGACGCTCGCCGAAGCGAGCACGAGGACGATCCGCATCGGCGGTGACCTCACGCAGCGCGCCGACTCCGCACTGTCGCTGAGCGTCTCGGGACCGCGTGTGGCCGTCCGCGTTGCCGGCACGGCGTCGTTCGGGGGAACCCTGCGCGTGCACGTCGCCAAGGGCACGACCGTGGCGAACGACATCGTGCTGATCACGGCGGACCGGATCGCGAAGGGTGCGAACTTCCGCACCCTCCGCGTCGCCGGCCTGCCCGCCGGGTACAAGCCGGTGCTGCAGCGCCAGGGCAACGAACTCCACCTGATCAACGCCAACGCGACGAAGCACGGCCACCGCGCCTGAGGCACGAGCGCCGGGTACGGCGAAGCGGGGCGGGGCGATCTGATCGCGCCCCGCCCCGTCTGCGTCAGCGGCGCTTGCGCAGGGCGTTCGTGGCCCAGAGCGCGACGGCGATCAGAACGGGCTGGAACAGCAGTCGGACGAAACGCTTGGTGTCGGTGTCGAGCCCGAAGCCGTCGCGGTGGTGCATCCACTGCGCGATGTTGCCGGGGAAGATCGCGGTGAAGAACACGGCTGCGACCCAGCCGACGGTGGCCTGGCGGCGGACGAGCAGCATGAGCGCGGCGCCGAGGGAGATCTCCGCGATGCCCGAGGCCAGGACTGTCACGTCGGGGTCGAGGGGGACGAACTTCGGCACCTGGGCGCGGAACTCCTCGCGGGCGACGGTGAGGTGGCTGATGCCCGCCCAGGTCATGGCGGCACCGAGCAGGATGCGGACGACGGTGCGGGGCTTGGTCGAGCGGGTGGTGCGGTGGCGGGAGGTCATCGGTGGCGTGCCTTTCGTGCAGGACTGCTGCGGGAACGAGCGGAGTGGCGGTCAGGCGGAGTTGCGATCAGGTGGCGTGGAGCACGCGCCGGCGGCGGACCAGTTCGAAGGCGACCACCGCGCCGATGACGACGAGGAAGCCGCTGCGCGCCCGACCCCGTGTCGCGGTGATGACGGCGCCGGCTCCGACGGCGGTGAGGCCGGCGGCGGCGACGGTACCCGCTGTACGGGTCCGGTCGTCGAGGTCGGCGCCCGTGCGGACGGCTCCGAGCGCGGTTGCCGCTGCAGCGCCGAACAGGGCGGGCGCCCCGGTGCGGGTCATGGCGGTGCCGGCCGCGAGTTCGAGGAGCGGGACCAGCACCGCGTGCGGCAGCCCGGGAGCGAAGCCGTGCGCCTGCATCCGTCGGGCTCGCTGCCGCAGGGGGTCGACGAGCAAGGTGCCAGCACCGTGCGCGGCGAGGAGTACTCCGGCGACCCGCGTCATCTGTTGCATCCAATCATGTTGTGCACAACCTAACACGCAGTGGGCGGCCTCGCACGGAGTGTGCACCCTGCGCGGGCGCCCGGGCGGATCAGCGCCCGGTGCGCCGACGGCCCGCGACGGCCCATCCGAGCGAGATCACGCTGGCGCCGATCAGGGCCTTCGCGACCCCGCCGATGACGAACGGGTACAGCCCGTACTCCAGCGTCTGCTGCAGGTCGAGCCCGAGCGACACCGCGAGCCACGCCATGCCGGCCGCGAAGGTCACGACGGTGCCGAGTGCGAAGGACAGCACCGAGTTGCGGAGGGGGCGGTCCCCGAAGCGCTCGGCGATCCACCCGACCAGGGCTGCGGCGGCGATGAACCCCACGATGTAGCCGCCGGAGGGACTGACGAGCACGCCGACTCCGGCCGAGCCACCCGCGAAGACCGGCAGCCCGACGATTCCGAGGAGCGCGTAGACGAGCATCGACAGGGCACCGCGGCGCGCGCCGAGGGCACTGCCGACCAGGAGGACGGCGAGCGTCTGCCCGGTGAGCGGGACGGGCCAGAGCGGGACGGACACCTGGGCGGCGCCGGCGGTGAGCAGCGCTCCACCGAGGACGAGCGCGGTGCTCACGACCGCGGTGCGGGGGAGCAGGGCATCGGCGAGTGGCCGGTGCGCGGTGGGCGAGAGCGCGGTCATGGCAGAACCTCCAGAAGGGACGACGGAGACGAACGGAACAGCAGGTCAGACCGCGACGGCGGCGAGCAACGACGCGGCCTCACGCCGAGCATCCGCGACGGCAGCGGTGTCGAGCCCGCATGCCCGCAGGCAGGTCGCGACGATGGCGTCGCGATCGGCGTCCTCGACGGCCCCGTCGCGGCGGAGCTGGATGACGGTCTCGGCGAGCTGGATGAGGATCCCACCGAGCCGCACAGGCGAGATCGCGGCGGCGACGTCGGAGTCGGCAGCGAGCGACCCGAGCCGCCCGTAGGTGTCCTGCAGCTCGGTGCGCTCGGCCCGGAACCCGTCGTAGCGCTCGCCCTGCACCTCGGGCAGCAGGTACAGCGTGCCGATGTTGTGCGGGGTCCGGGCGAGGGTCTCGACGTCGATCACGACGAGCGCGGCCAGGGCGCCGGCGGCCGATGCCGACGAGGGCACCCGCGACTCGAGCCCGCGGACGACCTCGAGGCTCGGCCGGACCGAGGTCGTCAGGAGCTCGACGAGCATGTCGTCCTTGCCGGCGAAGTGGTAGTACAGCGATGCCTGGCGGATGCCGACCCGCTCCGCGATGGCCCGGGTCGAGGTGGCGCTGATGCCGTGCTCGACGAACAGGGCGGCGGCGGCGTCGAGGATCTGGTCGCGGGGGCTGAGCGCCGAGTCGCCGTTCGGGACGGCCCTCGGGCGGCCGGGTCTGGCCGGTCGGTCGTCGGAGGGCATGGAGTCATCCTCCCAGCGCGGCGTCATGCCTGCTCGCGGTAGGCCCGCCAGCCGCCGAACGCCGTGATGTCGAGTGCGCCCTCGACGGCGAAGGGCTCGACCAGGAAGCCGGTGACCTCGGTGCCGTCCTCGAGCGCCACGGCGCCGATGGCCATCGGCGCGGGCAGGGACGCCACGAAGGTGCCGAACCCAGCCGCAGGCAGCCGCCAGACCTCACCGGCGATGCCGGCGCCGAGCGCCGCAGCCGCAGCGCCGCCGGACGCGACCGCAGCACCGCCGGACGCGAGCCCGCCACCGCCGGACGCGACCGGCGCCACCCGGACCAGCCCGGGCTTGGGCGGCACCGTGTCGAGGGCGTACAGCCGGTAGTCGGACGCGGTGCGGGCCTCCCGGACGAACGATCCGCCGGACGCGACCAGCTGTCCGTTCAGGGGCTGGTCGCGCAGGTGCGCTCCGACGACCAGCAGGTCGACGCTGGGCGCGAGGAACGCGTCGCCGAGCGCCGCGAGCCGTCGGTCGGTGAACGCCGGACCGGTGAGCATGACGCCGAACGGCAGCCCGTCGACGAAGCCGGCGGGCACGGCGAGCGAGGCCATGTCGAGCAGGTTCGCGAAGTTCGTGTACCGGCCCATCCGGCTGTTCGCGCCGAGCGGGTCGGCCGCGACCTGCTCGAGGGTCGGGTGCCACGTCGTGGTGGGGGTGAGGAGGGCGGTCGTGCCGGCGAGGGCGGCGCGACCGGCGGCACCGAGGGCGTCGAGGCGTTCCTGGTCGGCGAAGAGCTCTGCGGCGGTCGGCCGGGCGCCACCGAGGACGATCGTGGCGACCGACGGGTCCAGGTCGTCGCCGACCAGGTCGCGGTGCGCCTCGACGTGTGCGCCGACGGCGGCGTAGCGCTCGGCGACGAAGGCACCGTTGTAGAGCAGCGACGCTGCGTCGAGGAGGGGCGCGATGTCGACCTCGACCACGTCGTGGCCGAGCGCGCGGAACCGGTCGACGGCCGCGGCGAAGGCGTCGGCCCAGCCGGGGGCGAGGCCCTCGAGCTGGGACGGCAGCGGGACCGCGATGCGCGGGACGGCCGGCAGGTCGGCGAGGGCCAGGTCGGGGCGGGCGAGGGGGTCGACGTCGTCCGGGCCGGCCATCAACTCGGCGGCGGTGCGGGCGAGGTCGAGCGACCGGGCGAAGACCGTGACGCAGTCCTGCGAACGACAGGCGGGCACGACGCCCGTGGTCGGCACCAGCCCCTTCGTCGGCTTCACGCCGACCAGGTTGCCGAGCGCCGCGGGCACGCGGCCCGAGCCGGCGGTGTCGGTGCCGAGCGCGAAGTCGACGATGCCGAGGGCGACGGCGGTGGCGGAGCCGCTCGACGACCCTCCCGAGATGCGGGTCGGGTCCCAGGCGTTCCGGACTGCGCCGAACGGCGAACGGGTGCCGACCAGGCCGGTCGCGAACTGGTCGAGGTTCGTCTTGCCGAGCACGACCGCGCCGGCGGCGCGCAGGCGGGCGACGGCGGTCGCGTCGGCCTCGGGTTCGTACGCGTAGGAGCGGGCCGCGGCGGTCGTCGGCAGGCCGGCGACGTCGATGTTGTCCTTGACGGCGAAGAGCAGGCCGGCCAGGGGCAGGGCCGGGTCCACGGCGAGTGCCTCGGCCAGCACCGCGGTGCGGTCGCGCAGGGTGATCCAGACCTCGGGCCGGTCGACGGCGTCGATGCGGGCGAAGGCGTCGCGGACGCGGGCCGCGACGGACGCGGCCGACGCGCCGGACGCGCCGGACGCGGACAAGGCCCCGCTCACGCTCCCGCTCCGATCGCGGCCAGGACCTGCCCCGGTGCGACCTGGTCGCCCGGCTTGATGTAGACCTCCAACACGTGCCCCTGCACCGGTGCGTGCACCATCGACTCCATCTTCATCGCCTCCACGGCCAGCAGCTTCTGTCCCGCGTCCACCCGGTCGCCCGGCCGGACGTCCACCTGCCACACCGTCGAGGTGAACGGCGCGGTCACCGCCGTCGCTCCGGCGGGCACGACGATCTCGTCCGCCGCGACGGCGACCGGCTCGTCGCGCACGTCGAACTCGCCCGAGGCCCGCCAGCGGTCCTTCTCCTCGCCGAACGCGCGCGCCTGCTGCGCCCGGAAGTCGGCGATCGACCCGGCGTTCGCGTCGAGGAACCGGTTGTACGACGCGATCGAGAACTCGCCCTCGACGGTCTCGAACGAGCCCCGCCCGGCGTCGGTCTCGGCCCGCAGTTCGAGCAGCTCGTCGGCGCCGACCGGGTACCACTCGATCCGGTCGAAGAACCGCAGTGCCCACGGGTGCTCCTGGAACAGACCGCCGCGGCGGAACCGGTTCCAGATCTGCACGGTGCGGCCGACGAACTGGTAGCCGCCGGGCCCCTCCATGCCGTAGATGCACAGGTAGGCGCCGCCGATGCCGACGGAGTTCTCGGCCGTCCAGGTGCGGGCCGGGTTGTACTTCGTGGTGACCAGCCGGTGCCGGGGGTCGAGCGGGGTGGCGACCGGGGCACCGAGGTACACGTCGCCGAGGCCGAGCACGAGGTAGCTCGCGTCGAACACGGTGCGGAAGACGTCGTCGACGCTCTCCAGCCCGTTGATCCGGCGGATGAACTCGATGTTCCACGGGGTCCACGGGGCGTCGTTCCGGACGCCGTTCATGTACCGCTCGATCGCCAGCCGGGTGGCCGGGTCGTCCCACGACAGCGGCAGCTTGACGGTGCGCGACGGCACGACGAGCTGGTCGGTGGGCGGGATCTCGTCCTCGAGTTCGCGGAGCAGCCCGGCGACGTCGCGCGCCTTGAGCACGGACGCGTCGGTGTGCACCTGCAGCGAGCGGATGCCCGGGGTGATGTCGAGGACACCCTTCGGCGTGTGTTCCTGCAGCTTCGTCATGAGCGCGTGCACACGCATCCGCAGGGCGATGTCGAGGGTCATGTCGCCGTACTCGACGAGCACGTTGTCGTCGCCGTCGCGTCGGTACGCGACGCTCGGTCGGACGTCGGTCGCCTCCAGGCGCGTGAGCACGCCGTCGTCGCCGTCGCCTCCGGTGCGGGGGACCGACCGGGAGGCCCGGTGCGCGTCGAGCGCGGCGGCGTCGGCTTCGCGGACGGGGACGAACCGGACCGTGTCACCGGGTCGGAGCTGGCCCAGCTTCCACAGGTCGCCGCTGGCGACCACGGCGGGGCAGACGAACCCTCCGAGCGAGGGGCCGTCCGGCCCCAGGATGATCGGGGTGTCCCCGGTGAAGTCGATCGCGCCGACCGCGTACGGGGTGTCGTGGATGTTCGACGGGTGCAGGCCGGCCTCGCCGCCGTCCGTCCGCGCCCACTCAGGTCGGGGCCCGATGAGCCGGATGCCGGTGCGCGCCGAGTTGTGGTGCACGCCGTAGTCGGTGGCGTAGAAGACGTCGAGGTCGGCGCGGGTGAAGAAGTCCGGGGCGGCGTGCGGGCCCTCGGTGACGCCGATCTCCCACACGTCGGTCAGGGCGGTGCGGTGCGCGGCCGGGGTCGGACCGCCGACCAGACCCAGGCGGGTGCCGGTGGGGAAGGCAGGGTGCGCCGCGTCGGAGTCCGGGGAGCCGGGGCGCAGGACGTCGCCGGCGAGCAGCGCGCGACCCGCGTGGCCGCCGAAGCCGCCGAGCGTGAAGGTCGCGGTGGAGCCGAGGTAGGTGGGGACGTCGAAGCCGCCGCGGACGGCCAGGTAGGTGCGGAGCCCAGGGCCGGGGGCCGTCCCGATCGTCAGGGTCTGTCCGGCACCGACCTCGATCGGCTCCCAGAGCGGCACGGGGTCGCCGTCCAGGGTGGCCGGCACCGGTGCGCCGGTGAGGGCGACGACGCCCGTGGTCGAGAAGCGGAGCGTCGGACCCGTCGCCGTGATCTCGAGCGCGGGGGCGCCGTCGGGGTTGCCCACGGCGCGGTTCGCCTCGGCGAAGGACGCGGCGTCGAACGGGCCGCTCGGCGGGACACCGACCTGCCAGTAGCCGACCCGGCCGGGCAGGTCCTGGATCATCGTCATGGTGCCCGGGGCGACGACGTCGATCCGGGGGTCGGGGTCGTCGGTCTCGTCGAGCGTCGACGTGGAGTGCGTGGCGGTGCGGAGCTCGAGGTCGTCGGTCAGCGTGCGGAGCAGTCCGGTGTTCGTGACGATGCCGTCGATCCGGGTGGCGGCCAGGCCGTCGCGCAGCCGGTCGAGGGCGTCGTCACGGGTCTCGCCGGTCGCGATGACCTTGGCGAGCATCGGGTCGTAGAACGCGGAGACCTCGGAGCCGGTCTCGACCCAGCCGTCGACCCGGAGGCCGGTGGAGTCGCCGGTCGTGCCGTTCGTGCCGGTCGTGTCGGTCGCCGTGGGGAACACGGCCTGCGTCACCAGCCCGCTCGACGGCAGGGAGCCCTTGGCGGGGTCCTCGGCGTAGACGCGGGCCTCGACGGCGTGGCCGTTCGGGGTCCAGGTGCGGTCGAAGACGTCGTCGTCGATGCCGTCGGCGCCGTCGCGGGCCAGCCGGAGCATGAGTGCGACGAGGTCGACGCCGTAGACCTCCTCGGTCACCGGGTGCTCGACCTGCAGTCGCGTGTTCACCTCGAGGAACGAGGCCTCTTCGCGCACCGGGTCGTAGACGAACTCGACGGTGCCGGCGCTGCGGTACCCGACGCTCTCGGCGAGCCGACGGGCGGACGTGTGCAGTGCCTCCCGGACGTGCTGGGGGAGTGCCGGGGCCGGAGCCTCCTCGATGACCTTCTGGTTGCGGCGCTGGAGCGAACAGTCGCGGTCGCCGATCACGGCGACGCGTCCCTGCCCGTCGCCGAAGAGCTGGACCTCGACGTGCCGGGCCGGTCGGACCAGGCGTTCGAGGAAGATGCCGGTCGAGCCGAACGCGGCGGCTGCGGTCCGCTCGACGCTCGCGTAGGCCGCGCGCACCTCGTCGAGGGTGGCGCAGGCCTGCATGCCGATCCCGCCCCCGCCGCCGGTGGCCTTGAGCATGACGGGCAGCCCGATGCGCTCCGCCTGTTCGACGGCGTCGTCGGCACTCGCGAGCAGGCCGGTGCCGGCGAGCATCGGGACCCCGGCCGCGGCGGCGAGTTCGCGGGCGGTGTGCTTCGCGCCGAACCGGACGATCTGGTCGGCGGTCGGTCCGACGAAGCGGATGCCCGCCGCCTCGCAGGCCGCGGCGAACTCGGTGTTCTCGGACAGGAAGCCGTAGCCGGGGTGCACGAGCCCGGCGCCGGTGTCCTTGGCTGCCTGCACGACGGCATCGACGCGCAGGTACGAGTCACGTGCGGGTGCCGGGCCGAGGCGGACGGCGACGTCGGCCTCGCGGACGTGCGGTGCGGCACGGTCGGCGTCGGAGTAGACGGCGACGGTGCGCATGCCGAGGGCCTTGGCGGAGCGGATGATCCGCCGGGCGATCTCGCCGCGGTTCGCGACGAGGACGGTGTCGGTGCTGAGCACAGGGGTCTGGTTCACGGTAGCGGTCCCGGTGGGGTCGGGCGCGGCGGTCACGGCTGGACCACGATCATGCGCAGCGGGGTGCACGAGAAGTCGTTGCACGGGTTGTTCATCTGCGGGCAGTTCGACACGATGACGAGCACGTCTCGTTCGGCCCGCACGGCGACGCGCTTGCCCGGTGCGCTCATGCCGTCGACGATCCCGAGGGCACCGTCGGCCTCGACCGGCACGTTCATGAACCAGTTCAGGTTCGACACGATGTCCCGCGCGCCGAGGCCGTGCCGGCCGGCCTCGGCCAGGAAGTTCTCGCGGCAGCCGTGCTGGTACTGCGTGTGGTGGCCGTACCGCAGGGTGTTGGACTCCTTCGAGCAGGCGCCGCCGATGGTGTCCTGCCGGTCGATCTCGTTGCCGACGACGGTCATCAGCGGTCGCCCCTCGTTCGACATCAGCACGGTGCCGGTGCGGACGTAGGCGTTGCCCTGCGCGGCCAGGGTGTCCGGCACGCTGTAGCGCTCGTCGGGGTCGTGGGCGTCGTAGACCAGGCAGTCGGCGCTCTGGTTGCCGCCGACGTCGACGATGGTGAGGACCTGGCCGGCCCGCACCACGGCGGACCACGGCGCGAGGGGTGCGACCCGGTCGTCGCGGACGACCGTGCCGGGCACGAGGGACTCGCTCCAGTCGAGGGTGACGTCGGGGGCGTGGACAGTACCGACCGGCACGGTGGAGGTGCGGGTGTGGGTCGTCGTGTCGGTCATCAGAGGCCTCGTGCTTCCGCGTAGTCGATCGCGTTCCGGTAGGCGCGGGTGAGCTCCGGCGTGGCCGTGAACCGCTCGTCCGCGTCGGTCGTCGGTGCCCCGCGCCAGGCGTGCACCCGGAGCGGACCGACGGCGTAGTCCGGCCGGGGGTCGATCGGGTGCGCGACGTTCGCGACGAGCACGAGCAGCGGCAGCTCGGCGACCAGGGTGACGTGGTGCCCGGGGCCGGCCGACCCGGTGAAGGTCATGTCGCCCTGGCCGTCGATCCGCACGCCCTGGAAGAACGAGACGCTCGGCGGCAGGTCGCGCTTCGTCAAGCCGTGCTTGGCCGCGGCCTTGGCGAAGAGCGACCGGCCGCTCGGCGTCGGACCCTCGGGTGCCGCGCCGTCGTACTTCCGCTCGTTCCACGCGTCGGTCGACGTGCCGCAGAAGGCGTCGTGGTGTCCGGAGGTGTCCTCGACCACCGTCGCCAGGGCCCGGCCGTCACCGCTCAGGAGCGGTGAGCCCTGGCCGAGGTACGCCTGCCACGGGATCTTCTGCGTGTCGGCGACGTTGAGCCGCTCCCACGGTTCGAGCGCGTTGAACACCAGGACGCCCGCGCAGGCCTCGCCCGTCGGGTCGTCGAACCGGATCCGCGAGCCGCGGGCCAGCACCTTGTGCGTGTACCCGCCCGGCGCCACCGTCTCGGCCCACACCAGCTGCGCGGGGTCGACGCCCTCGGGGGCGAACGGTGACGTCGACGCCGGCAGGTACGGCATGTACTCGGACTGCGAGCCGGCCTGCGCGCGGGCGTCGGAACGCGAGGCGAGGACGCTGTCGGTCTGGTGGAGGTCGCGCACGGGAGTCCTTCCGGATCAGGCTTCGACGGGCGCCGAGGTGGGCGCCGAGACGGTTGCGGGCGTGGGGACGGAGGCGGTCGTCGGCACCTCGGCGAGGGTGATCGGCCCGTGCGCACGATGGCGCCACGACGACCACGCCCAGCCGACGACCAGGACGCCGCCGATGAAGAGCAGCGCGCTGTACTGCAGCCACCACGAGGTGCCGGTCAGGTCGTAGATCTCCGGGCGCGGCCAGATGAGGTTCACGGCCATGCCGATCTGGAACGCGACGGCCAAGGCGTTGAGCGGGATGCCCCAGCGGCCGAGGGTGAAGAGCGGCTTGCCGTCCTCGTCCACCCCGGTCGGCAGCCCCGTCTTCCGGAGCCGGATCCGCTGGACCAGCAGCGGGCCGGTGACACCGAGGTAGGCCAGGTAGAGCATCGCGATGCACAGGCTGGACAGCGCGGTGAAGATCGCGGACTGGCCGATGTTCACGGCGAGCGCCAGTCCGGCACCGACCCCGACGACGATCGAGGCGGCGATCGGGGTTCCCGTGCGCGGTGACACACGGGCGAGCGTGCGGTGGAAGGGCAGCGCCTTCTCGCGGGCCATCGAGTAGACCATGCGCGCCCCCGCGGTCTGCACGGCGAGGGTGCAGGCGAACACGGCGACCGCGACGGTGCAGAGCAGCAGGCGGCCGAAGACGTCGCCGAGCGTCGAGGTGATGACCCAGGCGAGTCCCTGCGTCGCCAGCTTGCCGTCGGTCAGGCTCGGGGCGGCGACCAGGGCGCCGATGATGAGCAGCCCGCCGCCGAGGCCCGAGACCGTGAGCGCGCGGACGATGGTCTTCGGGGTGGTCCGGCGGGGGTTGTGGGTCTCCTCGGCGAGCTCACCGGCGGAGTCGAAGCCGACCATCACGTAGGCCGCCATCAGCGACGAGGCCAGGAACGCCCAGACGTACGGTTCGGTGCTCGTCGAGCCGGCGGTCGTGAACACCACCGCAGGGCTGCGGTGCGGCAGCAGGAAGAGCGCGCCGATGAGCACGACGACACCGATGATCTCGATGAGCACGCCGAAGCTCGTGACGCGTGCCATCAGCCGGACGCTCGTGATGTTCACCAGGGTCGTCACGACGAGCATCACGATGCCGAGCACGACCGCGTTCGCAGCACCGGTCGACGAGGCGAGGGAGGGGTCGGCTCCGGGGCCGCCGACGACCTGGAACCCGTTCCAGATCGCTGGCAGGACGGCCTGCACCGCGATGGCCGCGACGGCGACGGTGAGGATCTGCCCGATGATCATCGTCCAGCCGGTGAACCAGCCGAACCGCGGACCTGCCAGACGGCTCGACCACTGGAAGATCGCGCCCGAGATCGGCCATCGAGCGGCGAGCTGCGCGAAGTTCAGGGCGACGAGCAGCTGGCCGCCGAAGACGAGCGGCCACGCCCAGAAGAAGGCGGCACCGCCGAGCCCGAACCCGAGGCCGAACAGCTGGAAGACGGTGGTCAGGATCGAGACGAACGAGAACCCGGCGGCGAACGACGAGAACGAGCCGACTCCGCGGTGGAGTTCCTGCTCGTAGCCGAGTCGGGCGAGGCCCTGGGTGTCGACCCGGTCGACGGGGTCGACGCTGGACGTGGCGCGCGGTGCGTGGAGCGGTGACTCTGAGGAGCGCATGGCTGCAGACCTTTCGCGGAGTACCTGTCGGGTGACAGGTAGTGCGCTCAAGTGTCGTGCGGGCCTGTGTCGTCGTCGTTGCCCGTCTGTTTCCGGTGCGTGACGGAATCAGCCGGCGTGTAAACGTTCCGCGTCCGCGTCAGCGCCGGTGTTCGTCGAGGGCGGCCCACACGTCCGCCCAGACGAGCTCGAACTCGATGGGCGTGAGTCGGTGCGCCCGCACCGCCCGCTCCAGGATCGAGAGCGCGTCGAGCGACCCGGCGAGGAGCCGCTCGTCGCCGTGCACCTCCGGCCGACCGTTGCCCAGGAACGTGGTGACGGTGATCGAGCGCACCCGCGGGCGCAACCGCCTGGTGGCACGGGCGAGGACCGCGAACCCCGCGGCGTACAGGGCGAGTCCGACGGGCATGCCCGCTGCCGGCACCGAGACCGCCAGGACGACGACCACGAGCGCGGTGAACGCCCCGACGGCGGGCCAGACGTGCCACGCCCGGAGCAGCAGTCGTTCGCTCGTGTTGGTACCGGGCGGGAACACCACGAGCGTGCGCGAGGTCCACATCGTGCGGCCCACCGGCCGGATCGTGTACCGGCCCCACAGGTGCGGCCCGTCGAGCAGGCGGTCGCGGACGGCCGTCGCCGTGGTCATCGTTCCACCGGCAGGAGCTCGGCGCGGACCGGCACGACGGTGCTGTCCGGTTCGACGGCGCCCGGTTCGGCCGTGCCGACGACGTCCCGGTGTCGGACCGTCGTCAGGCACGGGAAGCAGACCAGGTCGCCGTCGCCGACGTCGGCTGGCAGCGGAGCCGGGAGGCGGTGGAACGGACCGTCGGCCTGACCGTCACATCGGGTGATGACGTACATCGTGGCGAGGGGAGCGGTGCTCCGGCGTCCGATCAGGCGCACCTGGTCGAGCACGGCGCAGGTCGGCAGGACCGCGTCCAGTTCCAGGAGCACCACCCCGGTGCGGGGCCGTCGGACCCGCGTCACCGACGCCACCGCGACACTCACGTCACCGGGGGTCCAGCTGCGGGGACGGAAGCGCGGCGGCGACTGCTCCGCGGTGTGGACGCTCGGGGTGCCGGTCAGGTCGGCGAGCCGGACCATCGAGATCGCCGCGACCACCAGGTCGTCGGGGGTCGCCACGGTGTGGGCCGGCCACAGGAACGGGTCCATCGGGTCCGGCAGGGACGCACGGAGCGTCGGCATGATCGCTGTCAGTGTCACACCGGACACGGTCCCGCGCGGGCGGGTCGCAGGGAAGGTGCCCTGACGGAACCCCTACGCCCGTGTGCCGACTCCTGACGGCTCGCTCACTCGATGTCGACGTCCCGCTTGCCGCGCCGCACGATGAGCGGGTCGGGCTTGCCGATCACGTCGACCGCCTTGTCCGGGTAGTCGAACTGCGTCAGGAAGTAGCGCATCGCGTTCAGGCGGGCGCGCTTCTTGTCGTTCGAGCGCACGATCGTCCACGGCGCGTACCGCTTGTCGGTCCGGGTGAACATCTGCATCTTCGCCTCGGTGTAGTCCTCCCACCGGTCGAGGGACAGCAGGTCGATGTCGGACAGCTTCCACCGGCGCACCGGGTCGAGCTGTCGCATCGCGAACCGGGTGCGCTGCTCGCGTCGGGTGACCGAGAACCAGAACTTCGTCAGGTGGATGCCGGAGTCGACGAGCATCCGCTCGAACAGCGGCACCTGGGTCATGAAGGACTCGTACTGGTGGTCGTCGCAGAAGCCCATCACCCGCTCGACGCCGGCACGGTTGTACCAGGAACGGTCGAACAGGACCATCTCGCCGGCCGACGGCAGGTGCTGCACGTAGCGCTGGAAGTACCACTCGCCGCGCTCCCGCTCGCTCGGCTTGCTCAGCGCCACGACGCGCGAGGTCCGGGGGTTCAGGTGCTCGGTGAACCGCTTGATGGTGCCGCCCTTGCCGGCTGCGTCACGGCCCTCGAACAGCACGACGACCTTCTGGCCGGTGTCCTCGAGCCAGTACTGGCACTTCAGGAGCTCGATCTGCAGCTGGTACTTCGCGTACTCGTACTCGTCCCGCGGCAGCCGCTCGTCGTACGGGTAGTCGTCGCGCCACGTCAGGACGGGGTTGCCGTGCGGGTCGATGAGGTCCGGGTCGGCAGTGTGTCCGTCCGCGACGCTGTAGCCCTCGGTCCGGAGCTGCTCGATGTACTCCCGGAGCGGTTGCGAGTACGGCGCTGTGTCCACGGTGTCTCCTCCACTGCCCACCGGTCGACGGTTCCGTCGATCGGTTCGTCCCCCATCCTGTCCTGTGCGACCCGACAACTGCCCAACCGGACGTGTCCCACAGGTGTCCAAGCGGCTGCGTCACCGGACGCGGTAGCGTTCTCGACGGCCTGTCCCCGACCCGGATCGAGCAACGATGCCTGACGTCCACCGCCCCGCAGCCGACCGCTACGAGCAGCTCCCGTACCAGCGCGTGGGGAGGAGCGGCCTCAAGCTGCCGCGGATCTCCCTCGGCCTGTGGAACAACTTCGGCGCCGACCGCGCACTCGCCACGCAGCGCGACATCGTCCTGCACGCTTTCGACCGCGGGATCACCCACTTCGACCTGGCGAACAACTACGGCCCGCCGCCCGGATCGGCCGAGGAGCAGTTCGGCCGCATCCTCGAGTCGGACCTGCGCCCCTTCCGCGACGAGATCGTGGTGTCGACCAAGGCCGGCTACGACATGTGGCCCGGCCCGTACGGTGACCACGGCTCCCGGAAGTACATGCTCGCGTCGCTCGACCAGTCGCTCCGGCGTCTCGGGCTCGACTACGTCGACGTCTTCTACTCGCACCGTCCCGACCCCGAGACCCCCATCGAGGAGACGGTCAGCGCCCTGGTGACCGCGGTCCGCTCGGGGAAGGCGCTCTACGCCGGCATCTCGAACTACGACCCGGCGCAGACCGCCGCGGCAGCCGATGCGCTCGCCGCCGAGAACATGCACCTGCTCATCCACCAGCCGCGCTACAACATGTTCGACCGGGTGCCCGAGGACGGGCTCTTCGACGAGCTGACGCGACTCGGCACCGGTGCGATCGTGTTCTCGCCGCTGGCCGGCGGGCTGCTCACCGACCGCTACCTGGACGGTTCGGTGCCGGTCGGCTCCCGTGCTGCCGAGGGCCGCTGGTTCGGTGCGGACCGCATCGACGACGAGTACCTGACCACGGCGCGGGCGCTCAACGACATCGCCGTGGCGCGCGGGCAGACGCTCGCGCAGCTCGCGATCACGTGGGTGCTCCGGCAGCCGGCTGTCACGTCGGCGCTGGTCGGGGCCTCGAGCGTCCGTCAGCTGGACGGCACGCTCGACTCGCTCGCGAGTGCCCCGCTCACCGACGAGGAGCTCGCGGCGATCGACGCGCTGGTGCCGCGCGGCTGACGTGCGCCGGAGGCGGTGCGCCGTTTCGCGCTGAGCGACACCTCACCGGCTCTGGACCGCGTGGACTGTCGCTGAGTCCGAAACCACGGACGGGAGGCGCGGGGCCCGCGGGCACCGCGCCTCCCGTCCCATGGTTGGTCGCTTCTAGACCGCCGCGGTCGCCTCGTCGCGGTGCGGGAGCTTCCAACCCGGGCGTACGAAGTGGCAGGTGTACCCGGCGGGGTACTTCTCGAGGTAGTCCTGGTGCTCCTCTTCGGCCTGCCAGAAGTCGCCAGCGGGCTCGACCTCGGTGACGACCTTGCCGGGCCAGATGCCCGACGCGTCGACGTCCGCGATGGTGTCGCGCGCGACCTGCTCCTGCTCGGGCGAGGTGTAGAAGATCGCCGAACGGTACGCACGGCCGACGTCGTTGCCCTGACGGTCCTTCGTCGACGGGTCGTGGATCTGGAAGAAGAACTCGAGCAGGTCGCGGTACGAGATCACGGACGGGTCGAAGACGATCTCGACCGACTCGGCGTGGTCACCGTGGTTGCGGTATGTCGCGTTCGGGGTGTCGCCACCCGAGTAGCCGACGCGCGTGCTGATGATGCCGGGACGGCGGCGGAGGAGCTGCTGCGCTCCCCAGAAGCAGCCGCCGGCGAGGATGGCGGTTTCGGTGGTGGTCATGGTGGCCTCCTGAGGTCGTCGTGCCGCTGGCTGCGGCACCGTGCGGTGCAACCGGCAACAGGGATGATCTGTTCCCGTCGTCGGGCCCGCTCGGCTGCAGACCCACCGGGTATCCGGTCAGTCGGCCTCGACAGTACGACTCCGTGCTCGGTGTTGCGTGCACGCGACACCGAGCACCGAGCACGGAGCGACCGTGGTCGAGGTCTCGCACCTGCGAGACTTCGCTTGCCCCGGCACGACGAGTCGGAGTGCCTGGGAGCGGATCCCGCCGCTCATGCGAAAGGAACCGTGGTGATGCCCGACTACACCGTCGTCACGCACGAGAACCCGGTGCTCGGGGTCGAGTTGGCTGTGCGGGTGCAGCTCGATCCGTCGTGGGACCCGATCCGCTACGAGGACCTGACGATCATCGTCCTCGACGACGGCCGCAACGTTGTCAGCTGCGTCCCCTTGTTCGCGAGGAACGTGCACCTCGGTGACATCATCACGACGGTCGAGAACCCTTCGACCGGACGGCTCGAGTACGGGGGTCGTATCGACCGGGGACAGTCTTGGGTCTTCAGGATCAGTCCTCGCGATGAAGGCGCTCTTCGCATCGCGCACGACGTCATCCACGAATTCGGCGGTGCCGTCGAGACGTGGGGCTCGATCACCGGAGTGGCAATTCGAGGGGACGCGGCTGCCGACCAGTTCGCGGACCGCTTGCAGCAGCTCGAAGACGACGGACTCCTCGAGTACGACACCGCAGAGCGCTGAAATCGTGTGACAGCATCTGGTGTTCGTGTGCTCCTTGCACCCGGCGACGGACCGATCATCGAAGGGACGCCGACATGTCGATGCTCATGCAGGAGCGATTCCAAGAAGCCGCAGCGCCGTTCGTGGAGTTCGGCGGGCACACCGTTTGGGCAATCCACGACCTTCCTCCCGTGCCGCTCCTCAGAATCCACTTTCAGAGCGCGAACGGGGAGCGCACCCAGGGCATCGGACTGGAAGCCAAGGGCAGTCCGAAGTACCCCAATGGAGCTGGAGACGCGTGGACCGGCAATTTCGGCATGCTCGTCGAGCGCGACGAAGGTGGCTTGTCCTTCCGGTGCAGTGACGGACTCGGAGAGGCCGCGTTCACCGACCTCGTCTTCCGTGTCGAGACTGTCGTGTCCTGATCGATGCCCCCTCGCCATCGGTGTCGGTGAGTGCGGGCATGGGACGGACAGTACGCCGTCGCTTCAATAGGCATACGTTTCCAGCGCCCGGCGGGTTGGTTGCGGATCCGATGACGGACGGGAGGCCCGTGGCGGTGTCGCCACGGGCCTCCCGTCCGTCGTCTGGTCGCGTCCGGAGCGATCAGCGCGTGCGCGCGCCGACGCGCGGCAGCACGAAGCCGAGGACGATCATCGCGACGGCGAGGAACGCGTGCAGGACGTTGTCCGCGCTGTTCAGCGGGACGAAGTTCGCGGGGTCCGCCATGCCGGCCGTGAACAGGCCGTAGACGAACAGGACCGCGTAGACGATGCCGCCGACGACCAGGTAGAGGCGGGCGCCGGATGCCGTGCGAGCCGCGATGAGGCCGACGATGCCGAAGAGCAGGTGGACGACGTTGTGCAGGATCGACACCTGGAACAGGCCCAGGAGCAGGGCCATGGATCCGTGGCCGGCCACGGACATCGAGCCCATGTCCATCGTGAGTCCGGGGATGAAGCCGGCGATGCCGACGATCAGGAAGACGACACCGAAGAGGAGTGCGCCCTTCTGGGTCCACGTCGAGCCGGTGCGGTTGCGAGCGGTTGCTGCGTTGCTGGTCATGGTGAGACCTCTCTTGTCGAGCGCGCCACGGATGTTGCGCACAGGGTATTCGGTGCCGATCCGCAGTCGGATTGCAGGTGCCATCCGTTTTCCGAACGGGGTGTGCCCGCTGAGTCGGTGCGCATGCCGTGCTGCCTACGCTCCGCCGTACGGCAACACCCGACGGAAGGCAGCACCATGGCAAGCGGAGTCGCAGCGGTATGGGTCCCGGTCACCGACATGCACCGGGCGGTCGCGTTCTACCGCGACACCCTCGGGCTGACGGTCACCGACGAGTCCGACGACTGGAGTGAGATCGACGCGAACGGCCTGATGATCGGACTGAACAGTCGGGAGTCGGCGAGCCCGTCGAGCGGCGGGGGAGCGGTCATCACGTTCCAGCCGGACGGGTCGATCGAGGACGAGCTGGCGAGCGTCCGCGAGCGTGGTGCGGACGTGCAGGGCGAGATCAGCGAGCACCCGTGGGGGAAGATCGTCCCGTTCAAGGACAGCGAGGGCAACGACCTCCAGTTCTACGCACCGCCGCAGGGCTGACGCGACCCCAGGGCGTCTGCGCGTGGTCGCCTGCAGGGCGCTACGCGACCGCGATCTCGTTGGGCACGCCCGGCAGCGTGTCGCTGGAGGCGACGACCTTCCCGGTGGTCAGGTCGACCGCGTGGACCTTCCGCTCGGCGGGGTCCGTGACGTAGGCGAGGTCGCCCGTGACCTTCACGGCGGGGTGGGCGTCCTGCCACTCGGCCGGCCCCTCCCACGCGTCGATCACCGGGAACGAGTCGAGCTGCTCGCCCGTGGTCTCGTCGAAGGTGTGCAGGGCGCCGTCGTCACCGAGGACGACGGCCTCGTCACCGGGTCCGCGCGCGAGGTCGCGGAACGTGAAACCGACCCCGTCGGGCATGTCCGCGACGGTGTACTTCCCGCTGGAGGCGTCGATCAGGGCGATCTGGTCGAGCAGGTACCCCTCGCTGTCCGGGTCGTCGTTGTAGTCGCCGACGGCGACCGACGACGTGTCCGTGGTGAACAGGTTGCCGGTGCGGCCGTACTCGGTGGGTGCGTCGAGCTTCTCGAAGGCGCCGTCGGCGTAGACGAGCGCGCCGTCGGTGCAGCCGAACACCGCGACCTCGTCCTTGACCGCACCTTCGCCGTGCACGTCCGGGCAGGCCTCTGAGCGGGTGAGCTCCTGGCCGTCGGCATCCAGGGCTCGGACGCCCGTGCGGCGCTCCTCGGTGCCGATGGTGGTCAGGAGCGTGCCGTCCTCGAGCTCGATCGCGACACCGTGGTGTGCCGCCTCGGACTCGGTCGTCCGGGTCTCGGGCAGAGCGTCACCGTTGAGCTCGGTGTTGTCGAACGTCGTGACGTCGCCCGAGCCGTCCGCGAACAGGGCGGTGCGGTCGCCGTGCACGACGGCGTGGCCTCCGGTGTCCGCCGGGAAGACGGCGTCGGTCAGGGCCGGATTCGCGGCGGTGTCGAGCACGCGGAAGCCCTCGGGCACCGTGACGAGCACGTGGCGGCCGTCGCCGGCGGGGTTGACGCGGGTGAAGCCGTCGACGGCGTCGTCGGACACGACCTGCAGGTCCTGGTCGAGCACGAGCAGGCCGCCGTCGTAGGTCAGCGTGATGCGGGTGCTGTCGGCCTTCGGGGCCGAGGTGCTCTCGGCGTCGGCAGCGTTCGTGGCGCACCCGGTCAGGGCCAGGGCGACGGTGCCGAGCAGCGCGGCCGGCAGTGCCGCGGCGCGGAGGGTCTTGGTTCTGGTCATGGACAACACTGTACTGATTCTCATTCTCATCAAGAAATCGGACGCGACAGGCCGGCGACGATCGACTCGGTGTTCGAGCGCATCATCCCGAGGTAGGTCGACGCGGCGCCGTCCTCGGTCAGGGACTCGGTCGCCAGCGAGCGGATCGAGACCCGCACGTCGACCTCGTCCGCCAGCACCTCGGCCAGGCGGGCGGGCTGCGAGGCATCGGCGAAGATCGTCGGGACGCCGGCTTCGTCGATCGCGTCGGCCAGGTCGCGCAGGTCGGCGGCGCTCGGGGAGGCCAGGGTCGTGCCGCTCGGGATCACGGCACCCACCACGCGGAACCCGTAGCGGTCGGCGAGGTACCCGAACACGTGGTGGTTCGTCACGAGGGCCTTCCGTTCGGCGGGGATCGTGTCGAACGCTGCGGTCATGTCGTGGTCGAGGGTGGCGAGTCGGTTGGCGTACGCAGCGGCACCGGGGGCGTCGATGCCGACCGCGTCCAGTTCGTCGCCGAGTGCTTCGACCACGTCGACCATGCGCGCGGGATCCGTCCAGAAGTGCGGGTCCGGGCCGCTGTCGTCGTCGGTGGTCCACTCCAGGGCGTCGACCGCGTCGCCGGCGGTGAACACCGGCACGCCGTCGTCGGCCGCGGCACGGACGTGGTGGGCCACCCCTTCTTCGAGCCCGAGGCCGTTCTCGACCACCAGGTCCGCGCTCCGGAGTCGTGCCGCCTGCTGCGCGGACACCTCGAACGAGTGCGGGTCGCCACCAGGGGGCATCAGGACCATGACGTCGACGTCGTCGCCGACGACCTCGGTCACGACGTCGCCGAGGATGTTCGTCGTCACGGCGACGAGTGGTCGGTCCGACCCGACGGTGGTGCAGCCGGCGGTGGTGACGGCGACGGCTGCGACGACGAGCGCCGCGGTCAGTGTGCGCCTGCCCGCCCTCACAGCCCCACCTCGGCCAACGCGACGGGCGCGAACGGCAGCTCGACGGTGCGGGCCACTCGGGCGCCGTCCGCGAAGTCGATCTCGTGGACGACGGCTTCGGACGGGGCGGCCACGTAGGCACGCTGCGCATCGAGCTGCAGCAGCGGCGCGGTGTCGCCGTCGACCAGTGGGTCGGTCGTCGCGACGGCGCCCGTCGACGCGGTCACCACGACCACCCGGCCGCTGTCGTCGACCCCGACGACGTGCTCATCCGCGTCGTCGACGGCGACCACCGCGCGCAGGGGCCGTTCGGTCGGCACGTGCTGCCAGGAGCCCTGCCGGACGTCGAGCAGCCAGAAGCCCGTGTCGCCGGCGAGCCCGGCGACCGTGGGGCGACCGGCCCGTGCGGCGAAGGCGGTCGGACGCACGGCATCGTCGGGCAGCGCGACGAACGAGGCCTCGCCGGCGGCGTCGACGACGACCGCTCCGTCGGCACAGCCCACCACGGCGCCGGCGCGGGTGACGATGCCACCGGCGGGGTCGGTGCAGGCCTGTCCGGTGCTGGTCGGGTCGATCGCCTCTCCGTCGGCACCGAAGACCCGGACGGTGTCGCCCTCGGCCGCCACCAGGTGCTCGCCCGACGGCAGCAGCACGGTCGCGTCGAGCCGGAGGGTCTCGTCGAGCTCGCCCTGCCCGAGCGCCTCGCGGTCGAGGACGACGGCCTCGCCGCGCTCCGGCCAGGCGATCGTGGTCATCGTCTCCGACGAGTGCACCTGGACCGGTCCGCCGCCCGCGATGGTCCCGACGACGCGCGGCTCGGCGGCGTAGTAGTGCGTGTGGTCGCCGTGGTCGACGGTCCAGGACCCGCCATCGACGACCGTGGTGCGGTCGTCGTCGCTCGTCACGAGGAACCGGCCGTCGGTCGCGGAGTGCTCGGGAGCGTCGACCCGGTCCAGGTCGGTCGTCTCGCCGGTGAGCAGGTCGTGGAGCGCGGTCTCGCCGGTCGCGGAGACGGCCAGGAGGCCCAGCTGCGGCTCCTGGGACTCGGTCGCCCCCGCCACGTAGCCGTGCGGGGCCGTGGTCGCGCCGGAGTCGTCGGCCGGCGGTGTCGACGCGGTGGAACAGGCCGTCACGGTGAGCGCGAGGCCGGTCGTCAGGCCCAGGGCTCCCAGGAGCCGTGGACGTCGTGTGCGTGCGCGGTCGGTGGTCGGGTCGTGGTTCATGGTGCCTCTCGTGCTGGTGCTCGGACGGGGTGTTCGAGGCGGTGCTCGACGGGCCTGGTGCGCACGCGCACGGTGCTGCGTGCGACGGCCGCTGCCCCGCGGGACAGGGCGACTCCCGCGACGGCGACGGCGGCGATGCTGGCGCCGGCGGCGGTGCCGGCGTGCCACGAGACGAGCAGGCCGACGAGCACGGCGGCGACGCCGAGCACTGAGCCGAGGAGCATCGTCGAGGCCACGTGCTTCGTCCAGGCGCGGGCTGCGGCGGCCGGTGCGAGCAGCAGCCCGACGACCAGCAGGGTGCCGACCGCGCGGTACGAGGCGACGACGGCGAGGGTGACCAGCCCGATCAGGACCACCTCGGCGAGCCGTGGGCGGAGTCCGAGGGTCGCGGCCTTGCGGGCGTCGAACGCCAGTGCCGTGAACGGTCGGTGGAACAAGGCGGCGACGAGCAGCGCGACCCCGACGGCGATCGCCAGGCCACCGAGGTCGGCGCGCGTGACCGCCAGGACGTCGCCGAACAGGATCGCCGTGACGTCGGTGGCGAAGGACCGCGATGCCGACACGATGATGACCCCGAGCGCGAGCATGCCGACGAACAGCAGCCCGATCGAGGTGTCGTACGACAGGCCACCGCGTCGTCGCAGGGCCCCGACCCCGAACACCATCACGCCGGCGCTCACCGCGGCGCCGAGCACCGCGGGGACGCCGGTCAGCGCTGCGATCGCGACGCCGGGCAGCATGCCGTGCGAGAGCGCCTCGCCCAGGAACGCCATCCCGCGCACCAGTACCCACGTGCCGACGACGGCGCACAGCACTGCGGCGAGGGCACCGCCGGTCAGGGCGCGCACCATGAAGTCGACGGTGAAGGGGTCGGTCAGCCAGGTCACGATCGGAGACGCTACATGAAAACGAGTATCGATACTGATAGCGTGCTCAGGTGTCCACCACCGATCCGATGCCCGCCGTCCGCCTCGACCGGGTGACCGCCCTGCGCGGGGAGCGGACCGTCCTCGACGGCCTCGACGCGACCTTCCCCGCCAGCCGGGTCACCGCGCTCACCGGGCCGAACGGATCCGGCAAGTCGACGCTGCTCGACGTGGTGGCGGGCGTGCTGCGGCCGACCGGCGGACGCATCACGGGCCTCCCGGTCGGCGGCGTCGCCCACGTGAGCCAGTCCGTCCCACCGACCACGCTCCCGCTCACCGTCCGCGCGACGGTCGCGATGGGACGGTGGCGGCACCGAGCGTGGTGGCGGCCACTCGGCCGCGACGACCGCGCGGTCGTCGACGCGCAGCTCGAGCGGATGGCGATCGCCGACCTGGCGGACCGGCCCCTCGATGATTTGTCCGGTGGGCAGCGGCAGCGCACGCTCGTGGCGCTCGGGCTGGCGCAGCGGGCACGGGTGCTGCTCGTCGACGAACCGACGGCCGGGGTCGATGCGGACTCGGCGGCGCTCGTGGTGGCGGCGCTCGCCGCCGAGGCTGCCGACGGCGTGGTCGTCGTGCACGCGGCACATGACCCGGCGGCGATCGCCGCAGCCGACGCCGTGGTCACCCTGATCACGCCCTGACGGCGCGGGCGGCGGTCAGGGGCAGGCGACCGCCACGGAACCCGTCGGCGTGGTCGCCGGTACCGGTGCCGGAGCCTCGTCGGCGGCCGGCGCGGCACTCGAGCGCCGCAGGCCGAGCGACACGAGCACGACCGCACCGACCACGGCGACCCCACCGGACAACCAGAAGTCCGCGGCGAGTCCGAACGACGACACCGCGGCGCCGCCGAGCACCGACCCCGCGGCGATCGCGAGCTGGATGGTCGTCACGAACAGCGCCAGCCCGGTCTCGGAGCCGGCGGGCGAGGCCGTGGACATCCACGTCTGCATCCCGAGCGGCAGTGCGCCCCAGACGAGCCCCCACACCACGAGCAGGACGAACACCCCGACGACGGAGTGCGCGAGCAGCGGGAGCAGGACCACGGCGACGGCGAGGGCGACCTTCGACACGCTGATCGTCCCGAGCACGCTCCGGCCCAGGGTGAAGCCGGCGGCGAAGTTGCCGACGATCCCGGCGACTCCGAAGACCAGCAGCGCGAGCGTGACGGTGTCCGGACCCACCCCGACCAGGTCCTGCAGGTACGGCGCGATGTAGGTGTACGCGGCGAACTGTGCGGCGAAGAGGAACGCGGCGGCGATCAGGCCGACACGGGCACGGGGGACGCGGAGCAACGAGCCGAGCGTCGCGAACCGGACCTGCTGCTGCGCGGGGATGCGCGGCAGCATCGCGAGTTGCAGGACGAGCGCGACCAGGCCGAGTGCGCCGCCGATGACGAACGCGAGCCGCCAGGTGGCGAGGGACGAGACGAGGGCGCCGAGCGGCAGGCTCACGACCGTCGCGACCGAGACGCCCGCGGTGATGAGCGAGGTGGCCCGGATCGTCGCTGCCGGCCGGACGAGTCGCCCGGCGATGCCGGCGCCGATCGCCCAGAAGCCGCCGATGCCGACGCCCAGGAGCATCCGGGCCACGAGGAGCACGCCGAACGACGGTGCGATCGCCGCGAGCCCGTCCGCCACCACGAGCAACACGGTCAGTGACACGAGCACCAGGCGGCGGTCCACCCGCGAGGTCAGGACCGTGACGACCGGTGCCGCCACCGCGCCGACGAGACCGGTGGCGACGACCATCAGGCCGGCTGTGCCGATCCCGACGTCGAGGTCGGCGGCGATGGCGGGCAGGAGTCCGATGGGCAGGAACTCGGAGAGCACGAGGACGAAGGATCCGAGTGCGACGGACGTGACACCGAGCCACCCGCGGCGCTCTGCTGACGAGGTCATGGGTTCGTCAAGCAGTGCCGGTCGCGGGCCATTCCCGCGTGTCGTGTCGTTACTCGCCGACCACGCGCACCGTGCGGCCGGACGCCACGGAATCCTGCGCCGCGAGCACGATCGACAGGGTCCGGAGTCCCACGTGCACGTCCGGCTGCGGCTGCTCGCCCGAGCGGACCGCGTCGACGAAGGTGCGGAGCATCGCGGCGTCGGGGTCGGCGCCGGTGCGGGACTCGATCGGCAGCCCGGTCTCCGCGACGACCCCGCGCGCGGCTGCCCCGAAGAAGTCGAGCGACACCGTGCCACCCGTCCCGGCGACGTCGAGCGTCAGTCCACCCCATGCCGCCGAGGTGTCCGGCTTGCTCCACGAGCAGTCGATCGCGGCGACGACACCGTTCGCGTAGGTGATCGTGACGAGTCCGGCGGTCTCCGCCTGCGCCCGGGCAGCGTGCAGGGTCCGGTTCGCCACCGCGGTCACGGTGACGGGCGCCGAGCCCATCAGCGCCTCGAGCAGGTCCGCGATGTGCACGACGTGGTCGACGATCGCGCCGCCGCCGGACAGCTCCGGCTCGGTGAACCACGACCGGGTCAGGGGCAGCATGCCGTTGTTCGCACCGCGCACCGCGAACACCTGCCCGAGCGCTCCGGAGTCGTGCGCCGCGCGGAGCCTGTCGAACGCCGAGGTGAAGCGGACCGGGAACGCGACCATCAGCATGACGCCGGCGGCCTCGACCGCGTCGCGGATCGCGAGGCCGTCCTCCCACGTGGTGGCGAGCGGCTTCTCGCACAGGACGTGCGCGCCGGAGGCGGCCGCGGCCTCGACGAGTTCGCGGTGCCGGGCGTTCTCGCTCGTGACGACGACCGCGTCCGGACCCCAGGCGAGCAGATCGTCGAAGCTTTCCGCGTAGTCGACCCCGAGCTCGTCGGCCAGGTCGCGGCCGCGCAGCTCGATGACCGTCTCGCCCGTGCTGACACCGTCGGGGTCGGAGCCGCGGACCTCGACCCCGGGCATCGCGGCGAGGGCTGAGAGGTAGCCGATCGCGTGGGTGTGGGCGAACGACATCACGGCGATCTTCAGGGCGGTCATGCGCGAGCCCCAGTCGTCAGGGACACCGGCTGTCCCATGTCCATCGACTCGATCGCCGCGTTCGCGATCCGGACCGCCTCGGCTCCGTCCGCCGCCGTCACCCGCGGTTCGGCCCCGCCGGCGAACGCCCCGAGGAACTCGGCCAGCTCGAGCCCGTACGGGTCGTCGGCGGGGTCGACCTCGGGCAGGAATCCGTCGACGGCGTCGGGTACCGCGAGGTCGGCGACGTAGTCCTGTTCGTCGAGCGACCGGTGCGCCAGGCTGCCGCGCGTACCCGTCACCGAGTACTCGGTCGAGAACGCGAGGTGCTGCGGCCCCCAGATCCCGGCGACGTGGCTGATCGCCCCGGACTCGTGCGTGAGCAGCACGTGCGCTGCCTCCACCGGCTCGACCTCGGTGCCGGCGCGGACGCCGACCGCCGACACGGTGGCGACCGGTCCGGCGATCCACCGCGCGATGTCGAGGTCGTGGATCATCTGGTCCAGCACGATGCCGCCGGACAGCGCCCGGTCGCCGAACCACGCGGTGCGGATCGGGAAGGCCCCGGACCGCACGAACCGCAGGACCGCCAGGTCGCCCAGGAGGCCCGTGGTGACGGCGTCGTGCAGGCGCACGTAGGCGGGGAAGAAGCGCACCACGTGGGCCGGGTAGAGCTGTCGGCCGGCCTCCCGAGCGCGCGCCACCAGGTCCGCAGCGTCGGCATCGGTCCGGGCGAGCGGCTTCTCGGACACGACGTCCTTGCCGGCGGTGAGTGCGGCGCGCACGACCTCGGCGTGGGCGAAGGTCGGCGTCACGACGTCCACCACGTCGACGGCGGCGAACAGGTCGTCGAGCGAGTCGGCGACGGTGATCGACGACCCCGCGGCGGCTGCGGCCGGACCGAACGCGGCCGCGAGCTCCGGGGCGCCGTCCTGGGCGAACACGACGACCGGGCCGAGGCGGAGCAGGCCGGGCATGTGCGCGTGGGCGATGCCGCCGGCGCCGACGAGGCCGATCCGGGGAGGGGTCGGGGGCATCGGGGCTCCTTCGTGGGGGACCGGTCGACGGTGACGGGGACGACGCCATGCTACCGATCCGACGGCCGGCACCGGGGGCTCAGGCAGAGCCGCGCCAGACCACCTCGGTGGGCAGGATGAGCCCGTGCGGTCCCTCGTCGACGCCGGCGATCTGCGCGAGCACCTGCTGCGCCGCACTCTCGCCGAGGGTGTGCGCGGGCTGGCGGACCGTCGACAGCGGCGGGTCGCAGCGCAGTGCCCAGGCGCTGTCGTCGAAGCCGACGACGCCGACGTCACCGGGGACCGACCGGCCGCTGCGCTGCAGGACGTCCATCGCGCCCGCGGCCACGGCGTCCGAGGCGGCGAACACCCCGTCGACGTCGGGGGCCCGGTCGAGGAGCTCGCGCATGCCCTCGGCGCCGGCGGTGTAGCTGAACAGGGGGTTCCGGGCCACCAGCTCCGGGTCGAAGCGGTCGCCGAGGGCCGCGGTGAAGCCGGCCAGGCGGTCCTGCCCGGAGTCGCGGTCGAGCCCGGACGCGAGCATGCCGATCCGCTTCCGGCCGGTGGCGACCAGGCGCCGGGTGATCTGCTCGGCGGCGTCCCGGTTGTCGATGCCGATGTACGAGATGTTCGCGGCGTCGGACGGGTGGCCGACGAAGCACGCCGGCATGCCGATCTCCTCGATCGCCCGGGTGATCGGGTCGCCGTCGCGGGCGGACAGCACGATCGCGCCGTCGACGAACCCGCCGCGCAGGTACTCGACGACCCGCTCGTTGTCGCGGGCGGAGTCCACCATGATCGTGACGAGCTGCTGGTCGGCCTGCGACAGCACGGTGTTGGTGCCGATCAGGATGTTGCCGATGTTCGGGTCGTCGAGCACCTGGACGGACGGCTCGTGCACGATCAGGGCGATCGCTCCGGAGCGGCGGGTGACCAGGCTCCGGGCCGCAGCACTGCGGACGTAGCCGACGCGTCGGACGGCGGCCTGCACGGCTTCGCGGGCTTCGGGTGACACGTACGGTTCGTCGTTGAGGACCCGTGAGACGGTGCCCCGGGACAGTCCTGATTCGTCGGCGACGTCCTGGATCGTGGCGCGCTGGCGTGCGGTTCGGACCTCGGACATGCGGCAACCATATCCGTCCCGTGGGCGACCTCGGCACGGCTCCTGTTGACAGCGCCGCGCTTCTGGTGTTCACTCTGGGAGCGCTCCCAGAACGATCCGAAATCGTTCGTTCCGGCTGGACTGGGAGCGCTCCCAGAACATGGGTGACCTTCGCCGTCGAAGGGGTCGTCAACGACCGGAGCGGCAGCGGTCGCCCCGACCAGCGAGGACCACCCGTGACCACGACCACCCTGCCGACGCCCGCCACCGGGGCGCTCGGGCTCGGCTCGACCGGGCTCGCCTTCGGGTGCGACTACAACCCCGAGCAGTGGGACCCCGAGGTCTGGGTCGAGGACGTCCGGCTCATGCGCGAGGCCGGCGTGAACCTGGTCGCGATCAACGTCTTCGGCTGGTCGCACGTCGAGCCGCGCCAGGGCGAGTACGACTTCACCGCACTCGACACCGTCATCGAGCTGCTGCACGGCGCGGGCATCGGCGTCGACCTCGGCACCGGCACCGCGTCCACCCCGCCGTGGCTCACCACGCTGCACCCCGAGGTCCTGCCGGTCGTCGCCGACGGCACCACCCGCTGGCCCGGCGGGCGGCAGGCGTTCTGCCCGAGCTCCCCGGTCTACCGCGAGCACGCCCTCGCCCTGGTCCGCGCCACCGCCGAGCGCTACGGCGACCACCCCGCCGTGCAGCTCTGGCACGTGTCGAACGAGCTCGGCTGCCACAACGCGCACTGCTACTGCGACGTCTCGGCCGAGGCGTTCCGCGGGTGGCTGCGCGCCCGGTACGGCACCGTCGACGCGCTCAACGCGGCGTGGGGCACCTCGTTCTGGAGCCAGCGGTACTCCGCCTGGGACCAGGTCCTGCCGCCGCGGGCGACGCTGTCCTTCACGAACCCCGGCCAGACGCTCGACTTCGACCGGTTCTCGTCCGACGAGCTCCTCGGGCACCACCGCGCCGAGGCGGCCGTCCTGCGCGGACTGAGCGACAAGCCCGTCACCACGAACTTCATGGTCGCCGCGCACATCACGGCGCTCGACTACTGGTCGTGGACGGCGGACATGGACGTCATCGCGAACGACCACTACCTCGACCACCGCCTGCCCCGCCCGCACGCCGAGCTCGCCTTCGCCGCGGACACCACCCGCGGACTCGCCGGCGGAGCCCCGTGGTTGCTCATGGAGCACTCGACCGGCGCAGTGAACTGGCAGCCGCACAACGTCGCGAAGGCGCCGGGCCAGATGCTGCAGGACACCGTCGCGCACATCGCCCGGGGCGCCGACGGGGTCTGCTTCTTCCAGTGGCGCGCGTCGGTGCAGGGCTCCGAGAAGTTCCACTCGGCGCTGCTGCCGCACGCCGGCACCGACTCCCGCACCTGGCACGAGGTCGTCGCCCTCGGCTCGCTCGTCGAGCGGCTCGGCGAACTGCGCGGCTCACGCGTCGTCGCCGACGTCGCGCTCGTCTTCAGCTGGGAGAACCAGTGGGCCGCCGACCTGGAGGCCCACCCCACCACCGCGCTCCGGTACCTGGAGCAGGTGCACGCGTTCCACGCCGCACTCCGCGACCTCGGCGTCACGGTCGACGTCGTCGCGCCCGGTGCCCCGCTCGACGGCTACGGCGTGGTCATCGTGCCCGAGCTCTACCTCGTGCGCGACGAGCACGCCGCCGTGATCGCCGACCACGTCGCCGCCGGCGGTCACGCGGTCGTCACCTTCTTCAGCGGGATCGTCGACGAGCGCGACCGGGTGCGGACCGGCGGCTACCCGGGCGCCTTCCGCGACCTGCTCGGCATCCGGGTCGACGAGTTCCTGCCGCTCGCCGCGGACCAGGCGATCGCGCTGTCCGACGGCACCACCGGCACCGTGTGGTCGGAGCCCGTCGAACTCCGCGGTGCGACGAGTGTCGTCGACTACGCCGAGGGCCCGCTCGCCGGTACAGCCGCGGTCACCCGCAACGGCCACGGCGCCGGGTCGGCCTGGTACACGTCCACCGTGCTCGAGGCCGACGCGCTGCGGGACCTGCTCCGCCGCGTGCTCGCCGAGGCCGGCGTCACCCCGGACCCCGCCACCGCACCGGGTGTCGAGGTCGTCCGCCGTCGCGACGACCAGCACGAGTGGGTGTTCCTGCTCAACCACTCCGACCAGCCCGCCTCGCACACCGTCACGGGCCACGAGCTCGTCACCGACCGCCCCGTCGACGGCGTCACCGTCCTCGAGGCCGGCAGTACCCAGATCATCCGCACCGACAGGAACCGATCATGACCACCACCACCCAGCGGCCCCGCGCCGTCCGTCGTCGGGGCGGGGGCTCCCGCTACCGTCTGGCGATCGCGATCTTCGTGGTCCCGTTCGCCCTGCTGTTCACCGCGTTCTACCTCGTCCCGATCCTGTACGCGGTGTGGCAGTCGCTGCAGAAGATCGAGCGCCAGGGCACGTTCGGCGCTCCGACGCAGGTGTTCGGCGGGCTCAGCCAGTACGTGCTCGTGTTCCAGAACAGCGCGTTCTGGGACTCGGTGCTCCGCGTGCTGCTGTTCGGTGTCGTGCAGGTGCCCGTGATGCTCGGGCTCGCGCTCCTGTTCGCGCTGCTGCTCGACTCCCCGCTGCTGCGCGGCAAGCGGTTCTTCCGCCTGGCGTTCTTCGCGCCGTACGCGGTGCCCGGTGTCATCGCCGCGATCATGTGGGGCTACCTCTACGCCCCCGACCTGTCGCCGTTCTCCGCCGTGACCTCGAAGGTCGACTTCCTGGGGTCCGGCACCGTGCTCTGGGCCGTCGCCAACGTCGTGACCTGGGTCTTCGTCGGCTACAACATGCTCATCATCTACTCGTCGCTGCTGGCGATCCCGGCCGAGATCTACGAGGCGGCCAAGCTCGACGGGGCCTCGCAGCTCCGGATCGCGCTGTCGATCAAGATCCCCCTGGTCGTGCCGGCGATCGTCCTGACCGCGGTGTTCTCGGTGATCGGGACGCTCCAACTGCTGACCGAGCCGACCGTGTTCCGGCAGTTCACCTCGACGATCTCGTCGACGTTCACGCCGAACATGCTCGTCTACTCGACCTCGTCGGTGCCGAACTTCAACCTGGCGGCCGCGTTCTCGGTCGTCCTCGCCCTCGCCACGTTCATCCTGTCGATCGGGTTCCTCCGACTGACCCAGCGGAAGGCCTCCCAGTGACCGTCCACGCACCCACCTCGGGCGACACCGTGCGCGACGCGGGCCGACCGCTCGAGCCGAACCGGGCCTCCAGGCCGCACCAGCACGGTGCACGCGGGCCGCGGGAGAGCGTCATCTCACGCAGCGCCGCGATGATCGTGATGGGTGTCTTCACCCTCTACTTCCTGCTGCCGATCTTCTGGCTGCTGGTGTCGTCGACCAAGACGGCCGCGAACTTCAACACCACCTTCTCGCTGTGGTTCAGCGCGACGTCGGTGCAGGACTTCTTCGCGAACCTGGCCGAGCTGTTCACGCGGCAGGACGGCATCTACCTGCGCTGGCTCCTCAACAGCATCGCCTACGCCGGTGTCGCGGGGCTGCTCGGCACCGTGCTGTCCGCGATGTGCGGCTACGCCCTCGCCAAGTACCGGTTCCGTGGTCGCGAGGCGCTGTTCAACACGTTCCTCGGTGGCGTCCTCGTGCCGGCGACCGCGCTCGCCCTGCCGCTCTTCCTGATCTTCAGCCAGGTCGACCTGACCGACACGTTCTGGTCGGTGTTCCTGCCGAGCATCGTCAGCCCGTTCGGCGTCTACCTGTCGCGGTTGTTCGCGGCGTCGAGCGTGCCCGACGAGATCATCGAGGCCGCGCGCATCGACGGCTCCGGCGAGGTCCGCACGTTCTTCACCGTCGCCGTCCGGCTCATGTCGCCGGCGCTCGTGACGATCTTCCTGTTCCAGTTCGTCGCCGTCTGGAACAACTTCTTCCTGCCGCTCGTGATGCTCCGCGACTCGTCGCTGTTCCCCGTCACCCTCGGCCTCTACACGTGGAACTCGAGCGTGAACCAGTACCCCGACCTGCGCACCCTCGTGCTCATCGGGTCGTTCGTCTCGATCATCCCGCTGCTCATCGCGTTCCTGAGCCTGCAGCGCTTCTGGCGCTCCGGTCTCGGGTCCGGCGGTCTGAAGTAGCCACCCGACCAGCACTCCCTCCGCACACCAGCTCTCCCCACACCACACATCCCGAACGGAAACAGCATGAAGACAACGAAGTTCCTCAGCGTCGCCGCCCTGGCGGTCGCCGCGACCGTCGCCCTCGCCGGCTGCAGCGCCGGCGGCAGCGGCAGCGGCGGCGGTTCCTCCGACACCGCAGCCGCGAGCTGCAAGCCCTCGAGCGGCAAGGTCACGCTCGACTTCACGACCTGGGTGCCGAACATGGACAAGGTCGTCGCCATCTGGAACAAGGCGAACCCGGACATCCAGGTGAAGACCTCGATCGTCGCGAACGGCAACAGCGGCACGTACCAGAACTTCTTCAACCAGCTCAAGGCGAAGCAGGCGCCGGACATCGGCCAGGTCGAGTACGACACCCTGCCGGCGTTCCGGGTGCAGGGCGGCCTCGAGGACATCGGCGCGTGCTCCGGCATCTCGGCGGCGAAGAAGGACTTCTCCGACGGCCTCTGGAACCAGGTCACCTTCGGTGAGTCGAAGTCCGTCTACGCGGTGCCGCAGGACTCCGGCCCGATGGCGCTGTACTACCGCAAGGACCTGTTCGAGAAGGCCGGGCTCGACGCCCCGAAGACGTGGGAGGAGTACGCCGAGGACGCCGTCAAGATCAAGGCGCTCGGCGGCAACATCACGAACTTCGCCAAGGGTGACGTCAACCAGTTCGCCGGGCTCGTCTCGCAGGCCGGCGGCCAGTGGTTCTCGAACTCCGGTTCCGACTGGAAGGTCGACCTGACCGACGCGAAGTCGAAGAAGGTCGCCGACTACTGGCAGGACCTGATCGACAAGAAGCTCGTCAACACCCTGCCGAGCTTCACCGACCAGTGGAACGCCGCGTACGACAGCGGCAAGGACTGGACCTGGGTCTCCGCCGTCTGGGGTGCGAACACCATCTCGAGCGGTGCGCCGTCGACCTCCGGCAAGTGGGCCGTGGCGCCGATGCCGCAGTGGAGCGAGGGTGAGTCGAAGTCGGCCGCCTGGGGCGGTTCGTCGAACGTCGTCTTCGCCGGCAGCAAGCACCCCGCCGAGGCGTCGAAGTTCCTGGTCTGGCTGAACACCTCGACCGAGGCGCTGTCCGCACTGAACAAGGAGGCCAACCTCTACCCGGCGTCCTCCACCGGTGCCGAGCTCCCCGCGCTGACCGAGGGACTCCCGTTCTACGGCAACCAGAAGATCTACGAGGAGTTCGCGACCGCGGCGAAGGACATCCAGCCCTTCACCTGGGGTCCGACGATGACACAGACCTACTCGGACGTTTCCGACGGCTTCGGATCGGCGTCGTCCGGCGACGGCACGCTGCTCGAGGCGCTGCAGTCCGGTCAGTCCAAGACGGTGGCGGCGCTCAAGGCGCAGTCGATCCCGGTCAAGGGCTGACAGCGCTGACGCGCTGACGGCGGACAGGAGGCGCGGTGCCAGCTGGCACCGCGCCTCCCGTTTCGCGGTCGGGGCGATGTCAGAAGCGCGCGGCCAGATTTTCTGAGATAGTGGCACAAGTCAGAAGATCTGGCGATGGTGTTCTGAGGTCAGGAGTCCGACGTGTCCACGACCACCTGGCCGGCGCTGGAGTACGAGCAACTCGACTGGGAGCGACGCGACGCCGATTACGGTCCCCGTGCCGCTCGACGCAGCACGGTGCGCGAACCGTACCTCGCCGCGGTGCCGCCGCACATCGCCGCGGCTGCACTCGAGCTGAGCGACGAGGTGGCGACACTGGTCGACGAGGCCTCGACGGCCCTCGTGCGTTTCGACGGCGAACTCGGTGGCGAGGTGGCGCCGTTCTCGTCCCTCCTCCTGCGGTCCGAGGCAGCGGCGTCCTCGCAGATCGAGCACCTGACGGCCAGCGCCCGACAGGTCTTCACTGCCGAGATCGGCGCTCCAGGCAAACGCAACGCCACGGCGATCGTCTCCAACACCCGAGCCATGCGCACGGCGATCGAGTTGTCCGACGAGTTGACCGCGGACACCGTGCTCGCGATGCACAAGGTGCTGATGGACGGGGATCCCCACCACGACGCCGGAGCGTTCCGACAGGAGCCCGTCTGGATCGGCACGGACGGACGATCCCCGGTCGGCGCGGACTACGTCGCTCCGGCCTGGCAGCGGGTGCCGGCGCTGATCGACGACGTGATGGCGTTCGCGCGGCGCCTCGACCTGCCACGGTTGGCACAGGTCGCGGTGGCACACGCCCAGTTCGAGACGGTCCACCCGTTCACCGACGGCAACGGGCGCACGGGGCGTGCCCTGCTGCAGGCGATGCTGCGCTCGAACGAACTGACCCGGAACGTCACGGTCCCCGTGTCAGCCGGGCTCCTCACCGACACCGACGGGTACGTCGAGGCGCTGATGGCGTACCGCCGCGGCACGGTCGAGCCGATCATCCGGCGTGTGGCCGAGGCGTCCTTCGTCGCGATCGGCAACGCCACCGAGCTGGTGCAGGACATCCAACGGATCCGTCAGGGGTGGGGGGACCGCCTCGAGGCTCGACGTGACTCCGGGGTGTGGGCAGCGCTCGACGTCGTCGCACGCCAACCGGTGCTGAACGCCACGGTCCTCGCTTCCCAGATGGGGATCGAACCGCGGAACGCGTACCCGCACCTCCAGAAACTCGTCGGAGCAGGGATCCTGGTGTCGAAGAACGAGTACCAGCACGGGGTCCTGTACCGCAACGACGAGGTCCTGGCGGCGCTCGACGCGTTCGCCAGGCGGGCTGGGCGTCGCGGCTGACGCGGGCTCGGTGTCAGGCGTCGAGGGCGCGTCGGGCGGCCGCCACGACCTCGGCATCGGTCACGAAGTGCGCGGAACCGTCGTCGGCGCCGCCCATCGGGACCCCGGCGTGGGCGCTGCCCGGCGCAGCGCGCTTGGCCGACAGGTGCACGGCGGCGACACCCGTGGCGACCAGGGCCGGCACGTCGGCCGGGGTCACACCTGCGCCGGCCATCACCTGGACGGGTCCGGCGGCCTCGACCATGCGCGCGATCGTCGTCGCGCCCGCACCGGCCGTGGGCGCGGCGCCCGAGGTCAGAACGCGCGTGAACCCGAGGCCCGCGAGCGTGGCTGCTGCGGCGACCGGGTCCACCGCGTGGTCGATCGCCCGGTGCAGGGTGACCTCGGCGGTCGCGCTGACCGAGCGGGCGGCCTCGACGAAGCGGCGCAGGGCATCCTCGTCGAGGGTCCGGTCCGGGCGCAGGGCACCGACGACGACGCCGGCGGCACCGGAGCGCAGGACCGTGCGGACCTCGCGCACCATGAGCTCGACCTCGTCGGGGGTGTGCACGAACCCGCCGGGGCGGCAACGGACGAGGGCGTGCGCCGGGATCCCGGTCTCGTGGGTCGTCTCGACGAGCGCCTGCGACGGGGTGAGCCCGCCGAGCTCGAGGCCGACGCAGAGTTCGACCCGGTCGGCCCCGCCGTCGCGTGCGACGATCGCGCCCTGCGGCGACGTCACGGCGATCTCGAGGGCAACGGGGGAGTGGGTCATGCAGTGGCTCCGAGCGGCTGGTCCGAGGCCGGGATGATCCTGGCGGTCAGGTCCGGTGCCTCGGGGAACACTCGATCGTAGGGGAACACCGGCCGCTCGATCCTGTGGTGCCCGAGGCGCAGCAGGTCCTGGTCGACACCACCGGGGGTGAGCGCGAGCATCCAGTCGGCGGCCATGTCGAACAGCTCCGGCTCGAGGTAGCCGATCTTCACGACGACGACGTCCGCCTGCCGTGGCGCCAGGTCGAGGTCGGTGAAGTCGTGCTCGTGGTGGTACGGCTTGCGCAGCTTCGTCAGGATCGCGAACACGCTGCCGACCTGCAGCACGACCTCGGTCTCGGCGTCGCGGTCGCCGTGCTTGATCGCGTGCACGCGGCCGGTCATGGTGATCGGTCCGGCGTGGACGTCGTCGACCTCGGCACCGGCGGTCACGGTGACGGTCGCGCCGACGCCGGCTGCGACGGCCGTGGCGACCGCGGCGGGGCCGGGGACGCTCGCGTAGATCAGGGTGGGGCCGTCGGCGCTGGTGAACGCCGGGTTCGCCAGGACCTGCGTCAGCCCCCAGGTCATGTCCCCCGAGCCACCGGCGGTGGGGTTGTCCCCGGAGTCGGACACGAAGTACGGGCGGGCGGCGTCGGGTGCGAGCGCAGCGGCGAGGCACTCGTCGAACGAGCCGGTCGGCGCGACGAACACGAAGTCCTCGCGGACGTCCCAGAACGCCCGGGCGAGGCGCTCGGCCCCGGCGGACACCGCGGCCTGGTCCCACCCGGTGACGACGGTGACCGCGCGGTCGCGGGGCTGGTCCGCCCAGGCGTACCCGACCCAGATCGCGGCGTCGAGCACGCCCTCGGTCGCCTCGACGACGGGTACCTGCGCGTACAGCGACGCCGCGGGCTCGAGGCGGGTCGAGGTCTGCTCGCCGGGCAGCAACACGGGGATCGGGATCCAGGCCTTCACCGGGCGCTGCGCTCCGACCGGCCGGGTCGTGAGCACGTCGACCAGGTTGCGGACGGCGCGCTCCTTCGTCTCGAGGGTGTCCTCGTGCGGGGCCATCCGGTAGCACGTGACCAGGTCGACCTGGTGGGCGAGCTCCCGCGTGACGTTGCCGTGCAGGTCCATCGACGCCGACACGATGACGTCCGGGCCGACGACTGCACGGATGCGGCCGAGCAGGTCCGTCTCGGCGTCGTCGAGCCCCTCGACGACCATCGCACCGTGGATGTCGTACCAGAGGCCGTCCACGTGCTCGGCCGCGACGATCGCGCGCAGGCGCTGGACGATCTCGGCCGCGAGTTCCTCGTACGACGCCCGGTCCACGATGCCGCCGGGCAGTGCGTGTCCGATGAGCGCCCCGCGGAAGTCCGCGCGGTCCGCCATGGTCGCCAGGAACGGGTACCGCGCGACGACCTCGTCCCCGCGGTCCGGGTGGAACGCCGGCGCGTGGGTGCGGGTCGGAGTGAAGGTCGACGTCTCGATGGCGAGCCCGGCGATGGCGATGACCGGGCGGCGGGCGGCGGGGGTGGCGGACACGGTCTCAGACACGGACACTCCTGTTCCTGGTGGTGGACTGCGGGATGGGGGCGGAGCGTTCCTCGAGCGAGGCGGCGAGGCCCCGCTGCAACGCGAACTGCCCGGCGCCGACGAGCCCGGCGTCGGCGCCGAGCGACACCGGCTCGATCGCCAGGTGCTGCGTCATGAGCGGGTGGCAGCTCTCGTAGAGCTGACTGCGCACCGCGGCGATGAACGGGTCGAGGGTGGACAGGATGCCGCCCAGGTAGACGGCGTCCGGGTTGAAGAAGTTCACGTTGGCAGCGAGCACCTCGCCGAGGTACCGACCGGCCAGGCGCACGGCCCGGGTGGCCTCGGGGTGGGCGTCCGAGGCGAGCCGGACGACGTCGGCGGTGGAGGACACGTCGACGCCGGCGTCGGACAGGATCCGGACGAGTGCGGCCCCGGACGCGACGGTCTCGAGGCACCCGGTGTTCCCGCACGAGCACGGGGTGTCCCCGGCGGCGTCGATCCGCACGTGCGTGATGTCCCCGGCGGACCCCGTGGATCCCCGGTAGAGCCGGCCGTCGATGACGATGCCCGCGCCGATCGCCGAGCCGGCCTTGACGGTGATGGTCTGGCGGCGCCCGGCGGGCTGGACGCTCTGCTCGCCGGCGGCCATGCAGTTCGCGTCGTTGTCGACGATCGCGGGCAGGCCGAAGCGTTCGGACAACCAGGCGGCCACGGGGAACCCGTTCCACCCCGGCATCCGGCTCGGCAGGTCGACGACGCCGGCCTCGACGTCGACGGGACCGGGCAGGCTGAGGCCGACCCCGCGCAGGCCGGCGCGACCACGGTCGTCGGCGAGCCGCTCGAGCAGCGTCGCCAGGCGCTGCAGACCGGCGGTCGGACCGTCGGAGAGCGCGAACGGGACGTTCGCGACCGACTCGAGCGCGCCTCCTGGAAGCACGATCCCGACCCGCGCGTGCCCGCCACCGACGTCCGCGGCGACCGCGTACTCGTCGACGCCGCCGATGCGGAGCACCTTGCGGGGGCGGCCGCCGGTCGAGACGTCGGTGCCCTCTTCCGCCAGGAGCCCGTGTGACAGCAGCTGGGCGACGACGTGGGAGACCGTCGACGGCGCGGCGCCGAGCAGCGTCGCGATCTCGGTGCGGCTGGCGGCCTGGCCCGACGAGACGAGCTCCAGGACGCGTGCAGAGAGGTCCGGCACGACTTTCTCCAATCCGGGTGAAACGACGGTCGAACCGACCGAACACCCGGAGCCTAACCGGCGGAATGACCGGTTCACCCTTTCGCCTGAACGGCAGAAACGCAGTTTTTACACGAACATGTTTGTTTTTCCAACCGCTTTGGCCATTGACTGTGTCCGTGCCGCTCGGCACGTGTGCTCCACCTCCCCAGAACTCCCACGCACTAGGAGACACCGCATGACCAAGCCCCGCCGCCTGGCGCTCATCGCCGGCGCAGCGATCGCCGTGAGCGCCCTGCTCGCCGGCTGTTCCGGAGGCGGGAACGCCGCCCCGAGCAACACGGACGAGATCGACTACGCCCTGCCCGCGAACTTCACGCCGAACTGGATCCTTCCGATCGGCACCGCCGCGCACCTCAACACGAACAACGGCTCCATCGCCCAGTCGCTGTACGAACCCCTCGTCGCGTACGACGGCTCGACCGGCAAGATCGCGTGGAACAAGGCGGGCTCCGTCGCCACCGACGCGAAGTTCGCCGACGACGGCAAGAGCGTCACGATGACGCTCGGCGACCGGCACTGGTCCGACGGCGAGGCGATCACGAGCCGCGACGTCGGGTTCTGGTTCAACCTGATCAAGGCGAACAAGGACCAGTGGGGCTCGTACTCGAAGGGCAAGGCGCCGGACAACTGGACGTCGTTCAAGGCCGTTGACGACACGCACTTCACGATCACGTTCGACAAGGCCTACAACTCGGACTGGATGCTCGCCAACCAGCTGAGCCACATCATCCCGCTGCCGCAGCACGCCTGGGACAAGACCAGCGCGAGCGCGAAGGTCACGAACGCCGACGAGACCACGGCCGGCGCGAAGCAGGTCTGGAAGTACCTGAACACCGCGGCCGGCAAGATCTCGGACTACGCCACCGACGACCTGTGGAAGACCATCTCCGGCCCCTACGGCGTGAAGACGTTCACCACCGCCGGCAAGGTCACCCTGACGGCGAACACGAAGTACGACGGCGGCGAGAAGCCCTCCATCACGACCGTCAACCTGCTGCCCTTCACGACGGCCGACGCCGAGGTGAACGCGGTCCGCTCCGGCGAGGTCGACTACGGCTACATCAACGCCACGGACATGGACCAGGAGTCGTCCTTCACGGCGAAGGGCTACGAGGTGAAGCCCTGGACCGGCTGGGCCATCACGTACATGCCGTACAACTTCAACAACCCGGACATGGGCGCCGTCTTCAAGCAGCTGTACGCCCGCCAGGCCGTGCAGATGTCGATCGACCAGAAGTCGCTGTCGAAGGTCGTCTTCAACGGCACCGCCACCTCGACCTACGGCCCGATCCCGCAGGCGCAGGAGTCCGACTACGTCTCCGACGTGCAGAAGGACAACCCGTACCCGTTCAGCACCTCGAAGGCCAAGGACCTGCTGACCAGCCACGGCTGGGAGGAGCAGGGCGGCACCATGGTCTGCACCGACCCCGGCACCTCGGCCAGCCAGTGCGGCGAGGGTGTGAAGGACGGCACGAAGTTCACCATGGGCGTGCTGTCGCAGTCCGGCTCGACCGTGACCGACAACATGATGAGCGCGATCCAGTCCTCGCTCGCGAAGACCGGCATCGGCTTCACCATCAAGACCGCGCCGGTGTCGAGCGTCCTGTCGCAGACCCCGACGTGCACGAGCGACGAGGCCAGCTGCGACTGGGACCTGTCGTTCTTCGGCACCGCGGGCAGCTGGTACTTCCCGGCCTACCCGACCGGTGAGTCGCTGTTCCAGACCGGCGGATCGGCGAACTTCGGCAGCTACTCGAACAAGCAGGTCGACGACCTGATCGACGCGACCACCACCTCGACCGACGCCACCGCCGTGCAGGACTACAGCGCCGCGGTCGCGAAGGACCTGCCGGTGATCTGGCTGCCGAGCCCCGACTACCAGATCTCGGTCGTCAAGAAGGGCCTGTCCGGGTTCGACCAGGACTCGCTCGCCAACTTCCACCCGGCTCAGTGGAAGTGGACCAAGTAGGTCGCTGACGCGACCATCCGCGGAGGCGCGGTGCGGGTCCGACCCGCACCGCGCCTCCCGACCGGCTCACGCAACCATCCGAACGACGGAAGCAGCATGACCACAGTCCTCTACCTCACCAGGCGCGTCCTGCAGGCGCTCGCGGTGATCCTCATCGTCACGATCGTGGTGTTCTGCCTGCTGCACGCGCTGCCCGGCGGACCCGCACGCGGCGTCCTCGGCGTCTCCGCGACGCCCGCGCAGATCACCGCGTTCAACCAGTCGCAGGGACTCGACCAGGCCCTGCCCGTGCAGTACCTGCGGTTCCTCGGACGCCTGCTCACCGGCGACCTCGGCACCTCGTACACGCTCAACGAGCCGGTCTCGCAGCTCATCGCCGAGCGCCTGCCGAAGACCCTCGTGCTGACCGGCATCTCCGCTGTGCTCGGGCTCGTCATCGCGATCCCGGTCGGCATGCTCCAGGCCGCCCGCCGCAACGGTGCCGTCGACTACGCCGCCACCGCGCTGGCCTTCGTCTTCTACTCGACGCCCGCGTTCTTCCTCGGGCTCCTCCTGATCATCGTCTTCAGCCAGCAGCTGCCGTGGCTGCCGTCGCAGGCGCCGAGCGGCACCACGCTGGCCGAGGTGTTCCAGGACCCGGCCGGGCTCGTCCTGCCCGTCGTCACCGGAGCGCTCGCGATGATCGCCGTGTTCAGCCGGTACATGCGGGCCTCGACGCTCGAGAACCTGCAAGAGGACTACGTCCGCACCGCGCGCGCCGGCGGAGCGTCGACGATGACGATCCTGCGCCGCCACGTGTTCCGGAACTCGCTGACGCCCGTCGTCGCGATGCTCGGCTACTACCTGCCCGTGCTGTTCGGCGGCGCACTCGTCACCGAGCAGCTGTTCAACTACCCCGGCATGGGCCTGCTGTTCTGGAACGCCGCGCAGTCGTCGGACTACCCGACCCTGCTCGGTTGCGTCCTCGTCATCTCGATCGCCACCGTCATCGGCACCCTGCTCGCCGACGTGGTGCAGTCCTTGATCGATCCCAGAGTGAAGGCGGACCGCGCATGAGCGCCGTACAACTGGCACCGGAAGCCCCGGGCGCTCCCGTCACCGTCGCGGCCACCGGGTTCCGGCTCGCCGCCCGCCGGTTCCGGAGCAACACGCTCGCCGTGATCGGCCTGGCCGTGATCGTCGTCATCGTCCTGTTCTGCTTCGTCGGACCGTTCCTGTACCCGACCGACCAGACCCACACCCTGCTCGAGCAGGCGAACCAGGGACCGAGCGCGGCGCACTGGCTCGGCACCGACGCCGTCGGCCACGACGTGCTCGGCCGGCTGATGTACGGCGGCAAGGTGTCCCTGATGGTCAGCATCGCCGCCGGGGTCCTGGCCACCGTCGTCGGCACCCTGTGGGGCTCCGTCGCCGGCTACGTCGGCGGCTGGGTCGACGCCCTGATGATGCGCGTGGTCGACGCGGGCATCGCGATCCCGGCGCTGTTCATCCTGCTCGTCATCTCGGCGATCACGACCCCCGGTGTCGCCGGGCTCATCCTGATCCTCGGGCTGGTCTCGTGGCTGGTGCCGTCGCGGTTGATCCGCGCGGAGACCCTGACGCTGAAGAACCGCGACTACGTGCTCACCCTGCGCGCGATCGGCGGCTCGCACGCCCGCGCCATCGGCAAGCACCTGCTGCCGAACTCGGTGTCCACGATCGTCGTCGCCGCCACCTTCCAGGTGGCCGACGCGATCCTGCTCGTCGCCTACGTCTCGTACCTCGGGCTCGGCGTGCAGCCGCCCGCGACGGACTGGGGCGGCATGCTCTCGGCGGGACTCACCGCCGCGTACTCCGGACACTGGTGGCTCATCGTGCCGCCGGGTCTGGCCGTGATCCTGATCGTCTGCGCGTTCAACGCCGTGGGCGACGGACTCCGGGACGCCTTCGACGTGAGGGGCCGCTGATGACCACCGAACCGATCCTGCAGACGACCGACCTCGGCGTCTCGTTCAGCACCGAGTCCGGCACCGTGTCGGCCGTCCGGGGCGTGTCCCTGACGGTCGCACCCGGCGAGACGCTCGCGCTGGTCGGCGAGTCCGGCTCCGGCAAGTCCACGGTGGCGCTCGCCGCGATGGGGTTGCTGTCCGGCAACGCGACCGCGACTGGCAGCGCGCTCGTCGCCGGTCACGAGGTCGTCGGCGCTCCCGAACCGTCGCTCCGCGCGCTGCGGGGCTCGACGGTGTCGATGGTCTTCCAGGAGCCCGCGACGGCCCTCGACCCGCTCACCCGGGTCGGCGCGCAGATCGCCGAGGTGATCCGGAACCACCGCACGGTCACCGCCGCGCAGGCCGCGACCGAGGCCGTCGACCTGCTCCGTCGCGTCGGGATCCCGTCGCCGGAGCAGCGGGCGCGGTCGTTCCCCTTCCAGTTGTCCGGCGGGCAGCGGCAGCGTGTGGTGATCGCGATGGCGATCGCGAACTCGCCGAAGCTGCTCATCGCCGACGAGCCGACGACGGCACTCGACGTGACGGTGCAGGCCGAGATCCTCGAGCTGCTCCGGAAGCTCGCCGTCGACACCGGCACCGGCGTGCTGCTCGTGACGCACAACATGGGGGTCGTCGCGGACTTCGCCGACCGCGTCGCGGTCATGCTGCAGGGCGAGATCGTCGAGACCGGCAGCGTCGAGGACGTCCTGCTCCGTCCGGAGCACGACTACACGAAGCGGCTGCTCGCCGCGGTGCCACGGCTCGAGACGCCGGCGTCTTCGCCCGACGCCGCCGAGTCGGCGAGACGCCTCCAGATTCAGGGGCGTGATGCGCAGACGCCGGCGTCTTCCGAGCTGCACGAGTCGGGTGCGGCGGCCGGGAGGCCCGGGGCGGCCCCGGTGGTCGACCTGCGGGACGTCACGGTGACGTTCGGGCGCGGGGCGCGCGCCGTCCACGCGTTGCAGGGGATCGACATCGCCGTGCACGCGGGCGAGACGGTCGGCCTGGTCGGCGAGTCCGGCTCCGGCAAGTCCACCGCGGCCCGGGTGGCGCTCGGGCTGGTCACACCGACGTCCGGCACCGTGTCGCTGTTCGGGCAGGACCTGCGCAGTGCCCGTGGGCGCGATCGGCGGGCCCTCCGGTCCGGCATCGGCGTCGTGCTGCAGGACCCCGTGGCCTCGCTCGACGCCCGGATGTCCGTGGCGGAGTGCATCGCCGAACCGCTCGCCGTGCACCGCCGCGGGATGCCGTCGGCTGATCGTCGTCGCCGGATCGACGAGGTGCTCGACGCCGTCCGGCTGCCGCGGTCGCTCGCCTCGCGTGCGCCCCGGGAGCTGTCGGGCGGTCAGCGTCAGCGGGTCTCGCTCGCCCGCGCCCTGGTGCTCGAGCCGCGGTTGCTCGTCGCCGACGAACCGACCTCGGCGCTCGACGTCAGCGTGCAGGAGACCGTGCTCGAGGTCCTCGGCGAACTCCAGGACGACCTGGGGTTCGCGTGCCTGTTCGTCTCGCACGACCTGGCCGTGGTGCAGCACTTCGCCGAGCGCGTCGTCGTGATGCGCCAGGGCGTCGTCGAGGAGCAGGGCACCACCGGCACGACGCTGCTGCACCCCACCACCGACTACACCCGACGCCTGCTCGCGGCGGTGCCCGTGCCGGACCCGATCCTGCAACGGCAGCGCCGGACCGAACGCCTCGCCTCGCTCGCGGCGGTGACCTCGTGACCCGGGTGATCGCCGGCGTCGACGTGGGCGGCACGAACACCAAGGTCGTCCTGACGACCCCCGACCTCGAGGTCATCGACCGTGTCGACCTGCCGACGCCCGCCCACTCGGGCGGGGCGGCGATCGTGACGGCCGCCGTCGGGGCGGTGACGGGCCTGCTCGTCCGGCACCGGGCCTCCTTGGCGGGTGTCGGGGTGGGCGCGGCCGGCGTGGTCGACGCGACCACCGGAACGGTCCTGGTGACGGGCAACTCGTTCACCGGCTGGGCCGGTTACGGCGTGACCAACGCGGTCCACGACGCCCTCGGCGTTCCCGCGACCCTCGACAACGACGTGAACGCGTTCCTGCTCGGCGAGATCGCGACGGGCGCCGTCGTGGGGGAGTCCGACGTGCTCGGCATGACCCTCGGCACCGGGGTCGGCGGGGCCCTCGTGCTCGGTGGACAGCTCTTCGCGGGGCCGCGCGGCGCCGCCGGCGAGATCGGCCACGTGCCGGGCTTCGGCGATGCGACCTGCACCTGCGGACAGATCGGTCACCTCGAGACCATCGCCGGCGCCCGCGGCATCGCCGACCGGTACGCCGAACGGTCCGGGCGACGGCTGTCGGCCCGCGACGTCGCGGTCGCGGCGCGTGCCGGCGACACGGACGCCGCTGCCGTCTTCCAGGCCGCGGGGTGGGGACTGGCGCGCGCCGCCCTGCTCACCGCGGGGATCCTCGACGTCACCACGATCGTCATCGGCGGCGGCATCGCCCGGTCGTGGGACCTGCTCGAACCGGCGATCACTGCGGCGATCGCGGCCGAGCCACCCGTCAGCGGCGCGACGATCCGGCTGGCGCAGTCGACCCTCGGGTCGGACGCGGTGGCGCTCGGTGCGGCGGCGCAGGTGCGGGCGCTGGTGCCGGAGGTCGAGCCGGCGTAGGCGGGTGCCGGGTCAGCGCACCCAGACGACGATGCCGCGCAGGTCGTGCAGGACCGCCGCGAGGCCGGCGCGCAGCGCACGGTCGGCGCGCTCGTCGGTGAAGGTCGACGGGTCGTAGTGGCTCGACGGGCCGAGCCCCTCGCCGCGGAAGCCGCCGCCGGTCCAGTCGGTAGCGGTGACGTTCGACGTCGGCTCGGCGACCTCGGCGCCGACGACCAGGAACTGCTGGTGCAGCGCCGTCGGTGACACGGCGGCGAGGGGGTCGACCATGTGGTTGCCGACGCTGATGACCAGGTCGGGCTCCGCGGCGACCGCACGGGTCACGGCGGCGATGCGGTCGTCGGGGTCCTTCGCCGTCACCGTCGTGACGGAGACGTCCTCGTCCGACGCCCACGACTCCACGGCGTCGACGAGGGTGCGGGTCGGTGCACCGTCGGCGTCGCCGGCATCGGACAGCAGCACGACGTCGTAGTCGGCCGGAGCATGCACCCCGGACCACGAACCCGGCTGCGGGTGGATGGTGGCCTCGGGAGCCGGCGGCTGGGTCGGGTCGGAGAAACCCGCGCCGAGCGTGCCCGCCGTTGCGGACGGTCCCGCTCCGGTGCCGGTGCTGCTGCTGGTGCCTGTGCCTGCTCCTGCGCCGGTCGAGCAGCCGGCCAGCACTGCGGTGCCGGCGCCGACGAGGGCGACGGCGGTCAGCAGGGCGGTCGTCCGGGCGGTGCGGGTCACCGGATCATCGAAACACGCCGGGGTGGCCCGCCGGGCCGGTCGCGGTGGCTGTGCGGGACCTGGCCCGCTGCTGGTCACCACCTGTTCACCTGCCGGTCGTCCGGGGGCCGCATCGTCTGCTCGGTGATCTCCGGAACCACCGTCGCGCTGCTGCGCTCCCGCCCTGCCCGTCCGCGTCGTCCGTTCGCGCGCGTCGTCGCCGCGCTCCTGCTGCTCGGGGTGGTCGTGGTCGGCGTGCTGGGCGGGTCGTCGCCGGCATCGGCGCACGGCTTCAGCTCGGTGGTCTACGCGAAGGTGACGTCCACGAAGCCGACGGTCGTCCACGCGGAGCTCGGGCTCGAGTACGACCTGATGCTCGTGTCGGTCGCCACGAGCGAACACGACGACGCCCTCCACACGCAGGGCCAGACGGCGTGGGACGACGGGGACTTCCCCGGCATGGTGTCGGCCGCCGAGTCCCACACCGACACGATCGCGAAGTACGTGTTCGACCGGTTCTCGGTGACCGGCGCGGGTGGGCAGGCATGCACGGGTGTGCTCGGCGACCGCGTCACGGTCGACCTGCAGGACGAGGTGCCGTACGCCCACGTGTCGGCGGACTTCAGCTGCCCGGAGCCGTCGGAGACACAGACCGGGCACGTCGTGACGTCGACGCTGTTCCCGGACAGCGAGACCTTCGTCCGCGACACGAAGACGATCGTCACCTACGACGTGGACGCGAAGCAGGGGTCGGCGACGCTCGACGCCTCGCAGCCGTCCTTCTCGACCGAGCAGTCCGCCGGGCAGCGTTTCTGGGAGTTCTTCCGCCTCGGCGCCGAGCACCTGCTGTCCGGGATCGACCACATCCTGTTCCTCGTCGCGCTCATCGCCGGGTCACGGCGCCTGCGCGAGGTGGTCTTCACCGCTTCGGCCTTCACGATCGCGCACTCCATCACGTTCATCCTCGCCGCGCTCGGAGTGGTCAGTCCGCCCGCGATCGTCGTCGAACCGCTCATCGCGCTGTCGATCGCCGCGGTGGCCGGCTGGTACCTGTGGCGGCTCTGGCGGCGACGGTCCAAGGCCGACGAACTCGTGGTCGGCGAGCACGGGCACTTCTCGCTCGACCGTGCCGGCTGGACGCGGCTGGTCGTGGTGTTCGCGTTCGGACTCATCCACGGGCTCGGGTTCGCCGGCGCGCTGGGCATCCACGAGGCGTTCTCGTGGCAACTCCTCGTGTCCCTGCTCATCTTCAACGTGGGCATCGAGGCGGTGCAGCTCGCGATCATCGTCATCGTGTTCCCGCCGCTGTCGCTCCTGCGGCGGAAGGCGCACCGTGTCTCGCTGTGGGTGACGGGTGTGGTCACCGCCGGGGTGTTCGTGATGGGGATGATCTGGTTCGTGGAGCGGCTCGCAGCGGGATGACGGCGGTCCGTTCCTGAACAGCGACGACTTGTCACTCAGCGTTTACCAAGACTTTTTGCAGGGCATGCAGAGTCTTCCGTGCTGCACCATCCCTCGTCTGAGAAACGGACCACCATGAGTCTCCTGTCCGGCGCCGCGTCACGGCGCAGAACCACCACCCTCCGCGTCTGCGGAGCCGTCCTCGGAGCCGCGCTCATCGCCGGTGCCTCGATGGTCGGCACGAACGTCGCGTCCGCCGCGACGAACACCCCCACCACCAACATCTCGACCGGTGGCCCGATCCACATCCTGCTGGGCGTCGGCGCGACCGAGAGCCAGCGCATCGCCTCGTGGTACTTCCCGACGAACGTCGCGCAGTCCCTCGAGATCCAGAAGACGGGGTCGATGACCGACGGCGTCTTCACCGACGCCAAGACGACGATCGCCGCCTCGAAGGCCGCGAACACCGCCGCCGACACGAGCACGACCGACTCGAACACGAAGAACATCGCGGGCATCGCCGCCGAGTCGGGCTACATCAACGCCCACGCGACGATCTCGGACCTCGAGCCGAACACCTCGTACACGTACCACGTCGGTGCGGCGGACGGCTCGGCCTGGTCGGCGTCGTACACGTTCACCACGAAGAGCTTCTCCGGCGACTTCGACTTCCTGTTCTTCGGCGACCCGCAGATCGGTTCGTCGGGCTTCGTCGACGACGACGGTGCTGGCTGGGCCGACACCCTGAAGTACGCCACCTCGACCGAGCCGGACGCCGAGCTCCTCGTCTCCGGTGGCGACCAGATCGAGCACGCCAACAACGAGTACGAGTGGGGTGCGTTCGCCGACAGCAGCGACGTGCTCAAGCGGTACCCCTGGGCCTCGACCATCGGCAACCACGACGTGGGCGGCAAGGCCTACGAGCAGCACAACCAGGTGCCGAACTCGCTCAAGGTGCCGGACTTCTACCCGGGCGGCAACACCACCGCGAACTCGGGCGGTGACTACTGGTACATGTACAAGGGCGTCCTGTTCATCGACATCAACTCGAACGCCTACGCAGCCGGTTCGGACGCGGCCCACGTGAACTACGTGCGCGACGTCATCAACCGCTACGGCGACGACGCGAAGTGGACCACGCTCGTCTACCACCACTCGATCTACTCGCCGGCCGACCACGCGAACGACAAGGACAACCAGCAGCGCCGGTTCGACTTCACGCGTGCGTTCTCCGACATGGGCGTCGACCTCGTCCTGCAGGGCCACGACCACTCCTACTCGCGCAGCTACGCGATCAAGAACGGCAAGAAGGCCAACGTCAACGAGCAGCCCGCTGCTCCCGAGGTCTTCTCCGGCCCCGGCGGCGTCATCTACATGACGGCGAACTCGGCCTCCGGCTCGAAGTACTACGACCTGACCGCACCGGACGCCACCCAGGGTGGGTACGGCGCGGACCCGCTCGACCCGACGGGCAAGCGTCACTGGGCCAACTCGGTCGAGAACCAGGAGCACGTCCGCACGTTCGTGAAGGTCTCGGTCACCGACGACAAGCTGAACGTCGAGAGCATCCGCGCCGGTGACTGCGCCACGCTCAACGCGGCGGTCCAGCACGGCAACGTCGACAGCTGCGGCGTGACCCTCCAGCCGACGGCCACCGCCGACCCGGCCGCGATCGGTTCGACGGTCGACCAGTTCGACCTGCACGCCACGCTGCCGTCGACGACCACCAGCCTGTCGCTGTCCGCCGCCTCGCAGGCCGTCAACGCGGCGAAGCCCGTCACGGTCACGGCGACCATCGCCGGTGGCATCGGCAAGCAGCAGGGCACCGTGACGATCTCGGACGGCAAGAAGGTCCTCGGCACCGTCCCGGTCAAGGACAGCACCGCCACCATGGTGCTGCCGAGCGCCCTGGCCGTCGGCACGCACTCGCTCACCGCGAAGTTCGTCAACGCCGACTCGACGTTCTCGGGTACCGACTCGGCGACCGCGAAGGCCGCCACCGTCACCGTCACGAAGGCCCCGTCCCGCACGGCGCTCAAGTACAGCAGCGGCAAGGCGACCGTGCAGGTCAAGGCCACGGGCTTCACCGTGGACGGCACCGCGCGGATCTACCAGGGCACGAAGCGCCTGGCGACCGTCACCGTGCAGAACGGCACGGTCACCTCGACGCTCACGCTGAAGAAGGGCACGCACAACCTGCACGCCGTCTTCGCCGGGACCGACGAGCTCACGACGAGTACCAGCCCGGTGCAGTCGGTGGTCATCAAGTAGCACTCGCGCACCATCGAGGGCCCCGTGACTCCGGTCGCGGGGCTCTCGTGCGTCAGGCCTGTGCGATCGTGATCGCCACGTGCGTCAGGAAGCGGGTGCTCGCGTACGTGATCGGTCACTGGACTCGCTCGTGAGCGATCGGTGACATCCGCGTCCTGTAACCGGACGCTCACAGCGGAGGTGCTCGTGCGAGTCGACGGTGTGCCGGTCGGCGCTTTCGAGAAGAGCGCCGCCGGCGCGGAACGCGACGCGCCGCGGTTGGTGAACTGAGCGGACATCGGCCACGCGCTCGTGCCCCGTCGCGGCTACGCTCCACTCCACCGGGGCCAGGGGTGGCCCCGCCAGGGGATCAGGTGCACACCATGACGGCACGACGACGCACGACGGTCGGGATCGCGACCGCGTTGACACTGATCGGCGTGCTCGTCACGCCGGTCACCCCGGCGGTGGCCACTCCGGGCGACGGTGCGCTCACCGTCATGCTCACCGACCCGGAGAAGCGGCCGCTCGCGATGGAGGGTGTGGTCGTCGACCTCCGCACCCCGGACGGCGGGACCGCCGACTCGGCGACGAGCGACCGTCGCGGCCGGCTGACGTTCGACGCCGTCCCGGCCGGCACGTGGAGGCTGCACGGCGAGCGCGAGGGCTCGTACGGGTTCGACGATGTGATCCCGGCCGAGCGCACCGGCGTCACGGTCACCGCCGGCGGACACGACACCGTGGTGCTCGTGATGCGGCGGGGTGCCTCGATCGGTGGCACGGCCCACAACCCCTACGGGGCGGACCTGTCCGGCGCAGCGGTCGTGGTGCGGGGCTGGAACACCGGCACCGTGCGGCGAGCGGTCACCTCGCCCGACGGCCACTACTGGGTGCACGGGCTGCCGAGCGACGACTACAGCGTGCAGGTCAACGCGCACGACGAGACGCTCGACTCGTGGCCGGCGCTCCGCAGCGAGTCGTGGGGCTTCCACCGCGATCCGGGTGCCACGGCGGAGCGTTCCTACGTCCGAGTGGCACACCAGGCCGGCGGCCGCACCGAGACCGTGGTGGACGGCATCGACGCGAGCTCGACCGAGGGGGTCACGCTCACCGGGATCCTCAACCCGCAGCTCGACACCGACTTCACCGGCGCCGTCGTCCACGTGTACGGCGAGTCCATCGGCAGCACCTTCGACACGCACCTGAGCTACTGGTCGCCCGGTCGCGGCGGCACCTTCGGTGCGGTGCTGAGCGCCGGACGCTACAAGGTCGAGGTCGTCGGCTGGTCACCGAGCCAACGTCGGTACGTGTCGTACTGGTACGGCGGCGAGGGCAATCGGCCGGTCGCGGACCGCGCAGCATCGCACACGATCATCATCCGCGACGAAAGTCGCTCGATCTCGTTCTGGAGCACTCGCTGACGGCCGGGATCGGTGTCAGTTCGTGGGCTCCGTGATGCGCTCGCCCGTGTCCGGGTCCCACCCGAGGGTCCGCGGCTGGGCTGCGCGGGCGCGACGCTCGGCCTTCGGGAAGAACGCACGGACCGATGGCTGGTAGCTCAGGACGACGGCGACCACGACGGCGACCGGGCTGAGGAGCACCCAGAACGCTGCACCGTCCGCGACGCCGAACGCCACGTTGACGATCGTGAACCCCGCGATGATCGCGAGCCACAGTCGCGCGGTGCCGGAGCCGCGAGCCATCCGCGACGCCAGCCACAGGATCAACGCGGACCAGCCGAGGCCGAGGAGGACACCGAGCAGCGTGCCGACGAATCCGCCGCCGGCCGTGCGCAGGGCCTCGACGAAGGTCGGCACCGAGACGACGAGCCGCAGGAGCGTCGTGACCCACCAGATGACGACCGCGACCGTGACGATCGTCGGCCTTCGGTGCTGTGCAGTGTCCGAACCCATCGCTGTCCCCTCGTCGCCCGGGCGGGCACCACGATCCTAGCCAGCGCGAGGTCATCCTCCAGGACTATTTGCCGCGACCCCCGGCGTCCCTACTCTTGGCACCGGAGCGTGCGGTGGCGCACGCCACAGCACCCGGGGGAGAACCACCGTGAACCGTTCGCCGAGACGTCGTTCCACAGTCGCACTGCACGTCGCCTGTTCGGCGCTGGTCGCCGGAGCGCTCGCCGTCGGCGGCGCCGTCGTCGCCCTGCCGGCGAGTGCCGCACCGGCGAACAGCGGCGCGACCGCGAACGGCGCGACCGTCGCCGCTCCGGTGGCCGAGGGCGACGACTGGACGGTCACGACGACCGACGGCGGCTACACCGTCACCCTCGACCTCGACGAACCGCTGCCCCTCCGCGCGGCAGCGCCGGTGCTCGTCGTCGACGGCAAGGACATCGGTGTCGCGCAGACGAGCCTCGACCAGCGGCAGCTCACGGTCACGACGACCGACCCTGCCGTGGCCGATGCCGACTCCGTCGAGCAGGGGTGGACCGGCGACGCCGCTCGACGGGCGACCGGCGAGGCCGCGACCGCGCCGCAGGCTGCTCCCACCGAGGCGCCCGTGCCGCTCACCGACGACCCGTCCGCGGCCGGGCAGTACTCGGTGGTCCGGGCCGACTACGACCTGGGCGACGAAGCCGTGACCCTCGCCGGCTTCGGCGGTCGCAAGGGTGAGATGCGCGCCGCGGTCTTCCTGCCGAAGGACGCCCCGGGCAAGCGCCCGGTGGCGGTGTTCCTGCACGGCCGCCACGAAGCCTGCGTGGGCGGGACCCCGAGCCGCCGGGCCTGGCCCTGCGGCCCGGGGCAGACCGACATCCCGAGTTACCTCGGGTACAACGCCGCCGCGACGGTGCTCGCCAGCCACGGCACGGTCGTCGTCTCGATCTCGGCGAACGCGATCAACTCGCTCGACGGCACCCTGGCCGACGACGGCGGTGCGACGGCCCGCGGACAGCTCGTCCTCGACCACCTCAGCCTGCTGCAGCGTGCGGACGCGGGCCAGGAGCCCCGGCTGTCGCCGCTGCTCACCGGCAAGCTCGACCTGACCGACGTCGGGCTGATGGGGCACTCGCGGGGCGGCGACGGCGTCGTCCGTGCGGCGCTGCTCAACATGCAGCGCACGAACCCGTTCGGCATCAAGGCCGTCCTGCCGCTGGCACCCACCGACTTCGGGCGGATGACCCTGCCCGACACGAACCTGGCCGTCGTGCTGCCCGCCTGCGACGGCGATGTCTCCGATCTGCAGGGTCAGCACTTCTTCGACGACTCCCGCACGGCCTTCGGCGACGACGTCCTGCGCTCGTCGGTCCTGGTGATGGGCGCCAACCACAACTTCTTCAACACCACGTGGACCCCGGGGAAGTACCCGAAGGCGTCGTCCGACGACTGGTGGGACGAGTCGGACGCCGTGTGCGGCTCGAAGGCGAAGAAGACCACACGCCTCTCGTCCGACGCGCAGTACGCCGTCGGCACCAGCCTGATCAGCGGGTTCTTCCGTCTGACCCTCGGCGACGAGCAGCAGTTCCTGCCGATGTTCGACGGCAGCAACCGGCAGCCCGCCGCCCTCGGCAAGGCAGACCTCCGCGTCAGCGCATCGCTGCCCGGCTCGAGCCGTCGTGACCTCGCCGTGTTCGACCACAAGGACCCGGCGATCACCACGACCGGGTCGATCACCTCGGCGACGTGCGCGAGCACGGACTCGCTGCCGACGAAGCAGGGGCTGCCGGCGTGCGTGTCGATCTCGTCGAACGTGCCCGACTACACGCCCGCGTGGCTGGCCGCCTCGGTCCCGTCGACGCCGTCCTTGCACGTCACGCCGATCGGCGCGAAGTCCGGTGGGCAGCTCCACATCCCGGTGGCCGCTGGGTCCGCTGACTTCTCCGGCTTCCGTGCCTTGTCGCTCCGCGTCGCACCCGATGACACCACGTCGACGAACGCCGACGTCTCGGTGAGCATCCACGACGCGGCCGGTGCGGTCGCCACCCGGAAGCTGTCCGACGTCAGCCGTGCCGGCCAGCTGCTGCCCGGCACGCGGAACTCCCCGCGGAAGACCCTGCTGCAGCAGGCACAGATCCCGCTCGCGTCCTTCACCGGCGTCGACCTGACGACGGTGCGCGAGGTCACGATCGACGTCCCGAAGCAGAACGGCGGCGTCCTGCTGAGCGACGTGGCGCTGCTCCCCGCATCGACGCTCGGCACACCCGCCGTCACGGACCGACCCACCGCGCGGATCGCAGACCGGTTCGTCGACGAGGGCAGTCGCCGTGCCTGGGTCTCCGCCGCCGCCGTGCTCTCCCGACCGGCCGAGACGGCCACCACGGTGTTCTTCGACCTCGACCAGAGCTACGACAGCCGCATCCGACCGACCGTGCAGCCGGTGACCTTCCAGCCGGGCGAGGTGTGCAAGGCGGTCCGGGTCGCCGTGAACGGTGACCGGCAGCCGTCCGAGACCCGCACGTCCGCGTACCCGATGACGCTCAGCAACACCCAGGGCGGGTCGGTGATCGGCGACTCGATCGGGGCACTGACGATCCGCGAGGACGACGGCGTGCGCACCTGGAGCGGTCGTCCCGCGGCATCGGCGCCCGCGGTCGGCACCCCGGGCGACGCCTGCACCGAGGCCCAGGCCACCACGACCGCACTCACCACGACCCTCGGCAGCGCAAGCCGCCCCGGGACGATCGCGGTGTCGGGCAGTGGGTACCGAGCCGGTGAGTCGGTCGCGGTGAGCATCGACCGCACGAGCCTCGGCCGTGCGACGGCGGACGCGAACGGCAAGCTCCGCTTCAAGACCACGAAGGCGGGCACATCGGCGACCGGGTCGCACGTCGTGCACGCCCTCGGCTACGGCTCCGGTCAGCGTGGGCGGGGGACGTTCACGACCCGGTAGCCCGTCGCCGGACCCTTACCGGGCTCCCAGCCCACGGCGGGGTGTGGTCCATGCCCGACCGCGACGGTGGACCCATGTCAGGCACGTCGACCGTCACCCCCGTCCGTTCCACCCTGCTGTCCGCACGGCTGCGATCGATCGGCCGCAGCCGGACGGACCGGGCGCGGTGGGAGCGACCGGCGTTCCTCGGGCTGCTCGTGGCGACCGGGGTGCTGTACCTCGTCGGTCTCGGCGTGAACGGGTGGGCGAACTCGTTCTACTCGGCCGCGATCCAGGCCGGCAGCCAGAGTTGGGAGGCGTTCTTCTACGGCTCATCCGACGCCGCGAACGCGATCACGGTCGACAAGCCGCCGGCGTTCCTCTGGGTGATCGGGGTGTCGGTCCGCCTGTTCGGGCTGAACTCGTGGTCGATCCTCGTCCCCCAGGCGCTGATGGGCGTGGCCTCGGTGGCGATCCTGTACCGGATCGTCCGTCGCCGGTTCACGGCAGGTGCCGCGCTGGTCGCCGGAGCCGCCCTCGCCGTGACCCCGGTGGCGACGCTGATGTTCCGCTACAACAACCCGGACGCGCTCCTGACGCTCCTGGTGGTCGGGTCGATCGCGCTGACCCTGCGCGGTGTCGAGTCCGGACGGATGCGCTGGGTGGTCTGGGCCGGCGTGCTCGTCGGACTCGGGTTCCTGACGAAGCAGCTGCAGGCGTTCCTCGTGCTGCCGCCGCTGGTCGGGGTGTACCTGTACGCGTCGCCGCGGCCGGTGCTCCGACGCATCGGCCACCTGCTGGCGGCAGCCGTCGCCGTCGTCGTGTCGGCGGGGTGGTGGGTCGCCATCGTCGAGCTCGTGCCCACGTCGTCCCGGCCGTACATCGGCGGCTCGCAGACGAACAGCTTCCTCGAGCTCACCTTCGGCTACAACGGGCTCGGCCGGGTCACCGGCGACGAGGACGGCAGCGTGGTGCCGGGCGGAGGGACCACGGGGGCCGGGTCGTGGGGTTCGACCGGTCTGACCCGGCTGTTCGGCTCGGAGTTCGCGACGCAGATCACCTGGCTGCTGCCGACGGCCCTGGTGCTCCTCGTCGTCGCCGTGGTCGCGGTCGGCGTCCGGAAGCGCACCGACCCGAGGCTCGCCACGGTGCTGGTCCTCGGAGCGTCGCTGCTGACGACCGGCCTGGTGTTCAGCTTCATGGGTGGGATCTTCCACCCGTACTACACGGTCGCGCTCGCACCGTACATCGCCGGACTGGTGGGCATCGGGGCCGGGGTGCTCTGGCAGCGCCGTGCGGTTCTCGCCTGGCGGATCACGGCTGCCGTCACGGTCGCGGTGACGGGAGCGTGGTCGTTCCGGCTGCTCGACGAGACGGCCTCGTGGCAGCCCTGGATCCGGTGGGTGGTGCTGGCGTCCGCGGCTGTCGCTACCGTCCTGGTGCTCCTGCCGCCCCGCCGACGGAGCATCGGCGCAGCGACCGTGGCGGCGGTGCTCGTCACGGCGCTCCTCGGACCCACGGCGTTCTCGGTGCAGACGGCGTCCGTCGCGCACAGCGGCGCGATCCCCTCGGCCGGCCCGGCCGTCGCCCGCGGCACGGGTGCCGGCGGAGCCACCCCCGGCGGAACCACCCCCGGCGGGACATCGGCTGGAACGAACGGACCCGGTGGTACACCGCCCGGCGCGAGCACGGGTGGGAGCACGGGCGGCGCGACCCGGGCCGCCCCGGCCGGAGGCGCCGCGAACCTGCTCGGCGGCTCGACGGAGGTCTCGAGCGAGCTCGTCGACGCCCTGTCCGCCGACGCCGGTGACGCCACCTGGCTCGCCGCGACCGTCGGATCCAACAGCGCCGCGAGCTACCAGCTGGCGACCGGCGACCCGGTGATGGCGATCGGCGGTTACAACGGCACCGACCCCGCCCCGACGCTCGCGCAGTTCCGGTCCGAGGTCGCCGCCGGGGCGATCCACTGGTTCATCGCCGGCTCGTCCTCCGGGTCCGGCTCGACCACCACCTCGGACAGCACGACTGCCGACCAGATCACGGCGTGGGTCGCGGCGAACTTCACGTCGACGACCGTGGACGGTGTGACCCTCTACGACCTCACGGCCGCCTCGTGACCGACCCGCTCCGGTCCGGAGCGGGTCGGGTCGGGCGGCGTCCGCCGAAGTGCGGACTGGTGCAGCCCCCGAACGAGGGTCAGGATGCTGCCTAGTTGCACAGCGCAACGGTTCAGGTGCTTCCCGACAGAGGAGTCGTCATGAAGAAGTCCATCGCAGCTGCGTTCGCCGCGGCAGCCGTCATCACCGCAGGCGTGTTCGCCGCGTCACCCGCCTCGGCCCTGCCGGCCAGCACCAAGGTCGTCGGCGGCGAGAAGGCCCCCACCACCTCGTGGGCGGTCCAGCTCGAAGCGTCGGGCGGCTCCATCCCGTCCGGCTACGTCAGCAACTGCACCGGCGAGCAGATCAACGCCTCGTGGATCCTCACCGCCCGTCACTGCATCGACGGCATCGGTGCGATGAACGTCTACCACTCGAACTCCACCACCAACCGGGGCACCGCCGTCGCAGTCGACCGCGTCTCCGCCGCACCGGCCGGCGACATCGCGCTCGTCCACCTGAAGAGCGCCTACTCGCTGTCCACCTACGCCCCGCTCGACCTCACCGCGACCGCCAAGTCGAGCGGCACCGGCACCATCCAGGGCTACGGCCTCCGCGCGAACGCCACGCAGTCGGACGGCCTCTACCAGGCCACGGTCTCGCTCACCGGCGCGAGCACGGACGCCTACAGCGGTCGTGCCCAGCACCTCACCGGTGTGACGGGCGCCTCGAACCACGGCGACTCCGGCGGCCCCCTGCTCGTGAACGGCAAGGTCGTCGCCGTCTGCTCCACCGGTGACAGCGCCGACCCCGGCGCGAACACCAAGGCTGGCTCGAACTACGCCCTGCTGTCGCAGGCCTCGTCCTGGATCAAGACCACGGCCGGCGTCTGAACCAAGAGGCGGACGGGAGGCCCGTGGCGACGTCGCCACGGGCCTCCCGTCCGTCATCAGCCGTGTCCAGAGCGGCTGGTCGCCCACCCGCGTCGGGTCAGGAGTTGTCGATCACTCGGACGAAGTCGACCTTCATCTGCTGCGGGAACTGCGTCGTGCCGTCCGGGTACCCCGGCCAGCTCCCGCCGACGGCGAGGTTCAGCACGATGAAGAACGGCTTGTCGAACACCCACGGGTTGCTACCCGTGTCCGCCGGCGTGACCGTCTTGTACGCGACACCGTCGACCGACCAGGTGATCGATCCGGGCTTCCAGTCGACCGCGAACGTGTGGAACGTGTCCGCGAACGACCACCCCTGCGGGTGCTGGTAGCTCGACGTGATGCCCTGGTCGCCGGAGTACCCGGGCCCGTGGACCGTGCCGTGCACCGTCGCCGGCTCGTACCCGACGTTCTCCATCACGTCGACCTCGCCGGAGTTCGGCCAGCCGACCTGGGGCAGGTCGGCGCCGAGCATCCAGAACGCCGGCCAGATGCCCTGGCCGCGCGGGATCTGGATCCGGGCCTCGACGCGGCCGTACCGGGGTGTGTACTTGCCCTGCGTCGTGAGTCGGGCGCTGGTGTACGAGCCGTCGGCTTCGCGCTTCGCCGTGATGACCAGGTTGCCCTGCCCGTCGAGCGCTGAGTTGTCACGCGAGTCGGTGTACTCCTCGAGCTCGTTGTTGCCCCAGCCACCGCCTCCGGTCTCGTTCGTCCACGCCGATCGATCCGGTGCGCTGCCCGCGGCGCCGTCGAAGTCCTGCGACCAGACGACGTCGCCGTTCGCAGCGTTCGCGGGGTCCGCTCCCTGCAGGACAGGACCCGCACCGAGCGCGAGGGCAGCCGCTCCGGCGACCGTGAGTGCGACCAGTCGTCGCTTCCGATTGGTGTGCATCATCGATCCTCCCGGGATCAGTTGTACGAGGCGACGCGGTTCGGGGCGGTGTTGCCGGCTGGTGTCGGCACCGCACCTCCCACCCCGTTGATGACGCTCGAGATGGTGCCGGTGTCGCCGAGCGAGACCGTGACCAGGCCGTGCGCGCGGACGCCTGCGGTCTGCGGGACCTCGAACGCGCGGTCGGCGTGCACCGCGGGGTTCGTGTTGAAGAAGCAGTAGACGCCGCCGCCCCAGATCTCGTGGCTCGTCACGTTCGCCGCCACCTTGTAGGCGGCGTAGCCGGCGCCCGTCGGGCTCTGCCACGAGGCGTTGTCGGGCACGTCGTAGGGCATCTCGTTCTGGAAGAAGATCGTCTTGCCGTTGTTGCCGTTCCACTGCACTTCGTACTTCTGGTAGTGCTCGACGAACAGCCCGGTGGCGAGGACGTCGTTGCCGTTCACCTCGACGCCGGTCGCCCCGGTGTTCACGGCCCACCCGGTCGCCGCGCCGCCGTGGTCCGCGCGCCAGGCCCAGATGTGGTCGACGAGCGTGTCGTCGGCGTTCACCTGCAGCGTGGTCGAGGCCTTGCCCTGCACGCTCGACCCGACACGGAAGAAGACGTCCTGGATGCTCTGCGGGTCACCGGCGTGGTCGACGTGCGACCCGGACGTGCCGAGGCGGACCAGTTGCGCGCTGTTCTGCGTGCCCGCGTCGACGACGAGGTTCGAGACGTTCACCCCCGCGACGTCGGTCGAGGTCAGGACGGCGTTGCCCCTGGTCGGCACGAGGGTCGGGAAGCCGATTCCCGTCACGACGGTGTCCGCTCGGGTGACGTTGATCGCCGCGTCGAGCTGGTAGGTGCCCGGTGTGAAGAACAGGTTCAGCCCCTGGGCCAACGCGCTGTTGATGGTCGCCGCCGAGTCGCCCGGGTGGGCGACGTAGAAGTTCCGCATCGGGATGTCGGTGCCGCCGGTGTTCGGCCACGTGACACCGCTCGAGTTCTGCCGCAGCGACGGGACGAACACGTGGTACTTGTTCGACGAGTCGACGTACAGGTACGGCTTCTCCCGCGTCGTCGGGGTCGTGGCGAGCGTGGTGTAGCTCTTCGAGAAGTCGTTCGCGGGGGCGCCGTTCACGCCCGAGAACGTCATGTTCCAGTTGCCGCCCTGCCACGAGCCGATCGTGGAGTTCCGGGTGTACCACTGCTGCTGCGACCCGGAGGTCACCGTGCCGTCGACCTTGGTGTCGGCGATGTAGCCGCCCGACGAGTACCCCTGACCGCCGTCCTGGTTCGAGGGCCCCATCGTCAGGTTCCCCTTGATGTGCACCCGTCGCATCGGCGCGGCTTGGGACACCGCCCACCGGTCGGTGCCGCCCTCGGGGACGATCGCCACGTTCTCGACCGAGCGCCAGAAGTTCTGCGTCGCGTTCTTCTCGTCCCCTGCGTTCCACCCGGAGTCGACGTTCACGGCGCCGTTGATCGTCACGTCGTCGGGGTTCTTCCCCAGACCGGTGACCGACGTGTAGAAGCCGAGGTTCGCCCAGACGCGGCCGTAGCTGCCGGGCTTGAACAGGAAGGCGTGCCGCTGCGCGCCGAACTGTGCGCTCGTGCTGCGGAGCTGACTGTTGAAGGCTGCGTCGACGTCGGCCTGGATGGTCGACGCGGGCACCGAGGGATCGTAGATCTTGACGTTGCTCCCGAAGTCCGGGGTGTCGCTCGTCGTGACCGCCTGGGCGGAGACCGCGGGGACGAGGGCCCCCACGACACCGGCGCTCAAGGCGATCGCGACGAGCTGTTTCATCCGTCGTTGCATGATGCTCGATTCGTCATCGTGCGGCGTCGTTGCCGCACGGAACAGACCGTAGACCTGTCGGAGCGCACAGACAGTCGGGCGAAATGGGGACCAGCGGCGACCCCGTTGCGCGGCCGACGGGCCCCGTCACCGACGCTGAACGCACGTCCACGTGGGACGACGATGGTGGAGGCATGAGCCAGTACGACAAGCGCGACCCGAACACCCTCTACCCCGCCCCGCCGTACCCGAAGCAGGAGCAGTCGCTGCCGGGTGCCGCCTGGAAGATGGACCCGAAGCCCGACCACGGCGAGGAGAGCTACGTCGGCCGCGAGCGACTGACCGGCTACCGCGGGATCATCACCGGCGCCGACTCCGGCATCGGCCGCGCCGCCGCCATCGCCCTGTCGCGCGAGGGTGCCGACCTGGTGCTGTCGTACCTGCCCGACGAACAAGAAGACGCCGAACAGGTGCGCGACCTGCTCGAGTCCGAGGGACGTCGCGCCGTGCTGTTCCCGGGCGACATCTCGGATGAGCAGTACTGCAAGGACCTGGTGCAGAAGGGCGTCGACGAGTTCGGCGGCCTGGACACCCTGGTCATGGTCGCCGGCCGGATGGACAGCAACGAAGACATCCTGACCCTCGACACGTCGATGTTCGACTCGACGTTCAAGACCAACATCTACTCGCTGTTCTGGCTGACCAAGGCCGTGGTGCCGCACCTCGAGCCGGGCTCCACCATCGTGACGACCGGGTCGATCCAGGCATCGACGCCCTCGGCTGACAAGATCGACTACGCCGTGTCGAAGGGCGCGATCAAGCTCTTCACCGAGGCCGTCGCCCAGCAGCTCGCGCCGAAGGGCATCCGCGTGAACTCCGTCGCTCCGGGGCCGGTGTGGACACCGCTGCAGCCCGGGTCGGACGACGCCGAGACGGTGTCGCACTTCGGTGAGGGTTCGCCGTTCGGGCGTCCGGGGCAGCCCGCCGAGCTCGGTGCGGCGTACGTGCACCTGGTGAGCCCGGAGTCGAGCTACCAGTCCGGGTCGACGATCACGATCGCCGGCGGAACGCCCGCGTTCTGAGTCTCGGAGGTACTGACGTGTCAGGAGTGACGCACACCGTGCTGGTGGAGTGGGACGGTGCCGACCGGTCCTCCGACGCTTCGGCGCTCTCGCGCGAGCATCTGCCGCGGATCGACGGTGTGGATTCCGTGCAGTCGGGGACGAGCGTGAGCACCGAAGGGCTCGAGGGCGGGTTCCACTGGATGCTCGTGGTCCGGTTCCGCGACCGTGCGGCGCTTGCCGGGTACCTGCCGCACCCGGAGCACCAGCCGGTCGCGGAGTTCATCGGTGGGGCGAGTGCCCGGGTCGTGGTGTTCGACGTCGAGGACGAGCCGGAGGCGTCGGGCACGGACACGCGGTGCGCTCGGCTGAGCACCGGCTGATCGCGCTGGCGATCTTGGCGGAGTCAGAGACGCCCTTGTTCGTCCTCACCCGGGAGCGTCGTGGGAGCGATGCCCCCTCCGTCGACTCGGAGTCGGGCGTCGGCGACAGCCAGTGCCTGGTGCGCGGATGCTCGGAGCGGTGCGTCGGCAGCAGCGGCGGAAAGCGCGCAGTCCGCTACCGGATGCTGCGTAGGACGGCCGCTTCTTCTCGCGCGGTGAGGCCGGAACGGCGTGTCCGGTCGACGCCTCGTGCACGCTCGTCGGCGAGCACGTCGGCCAACAACTCCGGCAGCGGTCGCACCAGACCGCCGGCCTGGTGGAACGCGTGGCCCGAGCGCTGGGCGAACCCGACGTCCGACATCGGCAGCCACAGCGGCAACGACCGAGGACCTGCCCAATAGGCCACGTCCTGCTCGAGCAGTGCGTCATCCTCGACCTCGACGACTTCGCCGTCGTGGCCAGTCACGTCGACCACCATTCGGAAGAAGTCGCCCATGGGGATCGCAGCCCCGACTGCGTTGACAACGCCGACCCGCCCGGCACCTGCGGCTCGCACCACCCAGCGTGCGAGGTCGCGGACGTCGACGGCCTGGACGAAGCGGCCCGCGGTGGTCGGCACGAGCACCGGGCCGCTCCGGCTGAACCGCGCGGGCCAGTACCCGAACCGGTCGCTGGGGTCTCCTGGACCGATGATGAGTCCGGGCCGCGCGATCAGCAGTCGGGAGGAGAGGTGGGTGGACGCCGCCTGCTCCGCGGCGACCTTCGCGTCGGCGTACTGCACCAGGTCGAGCGGGTCGACGAGCGCTGCGGTCTCGTCGGCATCCACTTCGTCGTTCCGTGCGTACACCGAGACTGACGAGATCAGCGTCCAGTGCGCCGCGCGGTCGGCGAGGGCATCGAGCGCGGGGAGGACCATCTCGGGCTCGTGGGTGAGCTCGATCACCTCGTCCCAGTCGCCGCGGACCTGTTCGTACGCCCCGGGCGATCGACGGTCGACTCCGACCAGTCGGGCGCCGTCCGACACCGCACCGGACGTTCCCCGGGCGAGACACACGACCTCCGCGCCTTCGGCGATCAGTGCATCGACGATCGCTCGTCCGAGCCAACCGGTTCCCCCGAGCACCAGGACGCGTCGCATGGAGCCAGTCAACCGTCTCGATGAGCGCGGTGCGCGGCGGTCCGGAAAGCCACCGCGAAGGCGGCGACGGCGGCGACCGCATCAGCGGCGAGGTCGAACCGTGTCTCCTCTGAACCGGCCGTGATCGCTTCGGTGGCGTAGGTGACCGCACCTGCGGAATCGGGCCCCACGTACTCCCGGACCGCGGCGAGGAACTCCACGACGACCGGTGCTCCGTCGATGCTGACGAACCATCGCCAGCCGGTGTTCTCGTGGACCGGCACGAACGCAGCCCGGCCCAGAGCGGATTCGAGCCACCCGAAGCTATCCGCATCGCGGTCGTACTGCAACGCCAACGGCAGCAGCACGTCGACGTCGAGCGTGCCCTGATGGGGTTCGTCGCTGTCGACCAAGGTCTCGGGAACCAGCCCTCCCACGAGCACCATGTCCCGCCACCGCTCTCCGGCTGCGTCGAGGAGCAGCGCGTAGGCCTCGGCGGCACGGTCACGGCTTCGCCGTGTGCGGAGTTCGTCCGATGCCATCTCAGAACCCTACGGCGACGTCACGAAGGTGCTGGGCTGCATCGTCTCCGCACACGCCGTCGTGGAGCAGGTCAGCGTAGACGCGCACCGGCGATGCGATCGGGTGACCACCGCGCTGCTCGACCCCGGACATGACGTTCTGCGGTGCGTGGATGATCTCGACACGGTTCGACTCGTCGGCTCGCGTGAGGCCGGCAGCGGTGAGGCGGTCCTGCAGGTCTCGGCCCTCGACCGCGTCGCTGACGTAGCAGCGGAGCGGTCCCAGGACGGACGAGAACGGTGCGATGAGATCCGCAGCGAACCGACCGCCGAACGCCGCATCGCCGGCGAACGCATCGCTGATGGATTGCGCCGTCCGCTCCGACGCGCGGTGGAAGGAGTGGTACCGCGTGGCCTGATCCGCACGGCTCGCCTGTTCGGCCCACCTGTCGAGCATGGTGGTCGGATCGAGCAGGTGGCGTCGTGCGGACGGACCGCGACTGACCGGCGGCGGCTGCGTCCAGCGCATGCGGTCGAACTCCTGCAGCGCCGCGGTCACCGATCCCAGGGACCGTCCTGATCGTGCTGCCAACGTCGTGGTCCGGGGGATGCCCTCTGCGCGCGTGTGCACGTACCCGGTGAGTATCGTCTCCGCCACCGCGGCGATCGCCGGCGTCCACCGTGGAGCGTCGTCGTCCCGCGTCGGACGGCGTGCGGTCTCCGTCTGGTTCCGTTCGATGACGATGCTGCCGAGGTGCAGGTGGGCGCCACCGGACTCGGTCAGCCAGCTGACGTCGTCGGCGTCGAGCATCGCGCGCGCACCGGGGGAGATCGCCCGTGCTGCGACGACGATCGGCACGGCGCCGTCGAGGCGCGCATCGCGCATCGCTCGCTCGACGTCACGCGGGAAGCCGGCGCCGGCCCACCGCAGCTGGATCGGGATGCTCGCCCCGGGCGGCAGCTCGATGACCGCGTTGGCGCGTGAGTCTCCGGTGAGCACACGCACACCCGCCTGCGGCAAGGCGGATCGCACGAGCTGCAGCGCGAGTTTCTCAGTCGAGGGCACTTTCTCACTGTACAGTGAGAAACGCCATTCGATTGAGAAACCCTGGCCACGCCGAACTCCCGGGCCCCGCCGAGCTCCGGCTACTCCACCAACGACTGCGTCCCCAGCACGATCGCCAGGGCCAACCGCTCGGCGTCCACCGACCCCGGCACCGCCGTGTACGCCAGGATCCGCAGGTCCTCCGGCCCGACCACCAGGGTGTCGCAGTCGAGCGTGATGCGCCCGACGTCCGGGTGGTCGATCACCTTGCGGCGGGCCATCTCGCCCAGCGCGGTCGCGCCCGAGTCCCACAGCTCGACGAACCGCGGGCTCGCCGCCCGCAGGTCCCGCACGAGCTGCTGCAACTGCCGGTCGAGCGGGTAGCGGGCCACGGTCATCCGGAGTCCGGCGACCAGGTTCTCCTCGAACGCCGCCTGTTCCGCGGGCGTGTGCACCGCACGGCTGCCCGCGCCGACCAGGTGCCGCCACGCGGTGTTCCGCTCGTTCCCACGCATCCCGCCGATCGGCCCCATCAGGGCTTCGTGCGGAGCATTGGCCACGAGCAGGTTCCCGGCGGCGTCGAGCACCGCGACCGGGGTGTCCGCCAGCCGGTCGAGCAGCCGCTGCACGCTCGGCGGGATCCGCGACGGCACGACCTCGGCACCCGGCGCTGCGTGTCCGGCGAGCCGGTAGAGCAGCTCACGTTCGGCGTCCGAGACCCGGAGAGCACGCGTCAGCGCCTCGACCACCTGGGCGGACGGCGACGTCGCGCGTCCCTGCTCCAGGCGGGTCAGGTAGTCGGCGGAGATCCCCGCGAGGCTCGCGAGTTCCTCGCGCCGAAGCCCGGCCGCCCGACGTCGTGGCCCGACGGTCATGCCGGCCGCAGCCGGGGTCACGTGGTCGCGGAGCCGTCGCAGGGTGTGCCCGAAGTCCGTGTCCGCCATGCCACCAGTCTGCGCGCCCGCCGCCGCCGGGTCCTGGCCCCACCAGTCCTACGACAACCGGGCGACTCCCTGCAACGATCGTCGAGCGTGACGCTGGGGCCATGACAACGACACTCATCACCGGCGCCACCCGTGGCCTCGGCAAGGAAACCGCCCGCCAACTCGTCGCAGCTGGCCACACCGTCTGGATCGGCGCCCGCGACGCCGCCCAAGGCGCGGCCGTCGCCGCCGAGATCGGCGCACGCTCCGTGCAGCTCGACGTCCGCGACGACGCGTCCGTCGCCGCCGCGTTCGCGCACATCGACGCGAACGGTGGCCTGGACGTCCTGGTGAACAACGCCGGCATCGCGATGTGGGGTCTGAACGGTCCGGACGCGCTCGCCGTCTTCGACACGAACGCCGTCGGCATCGTCCGCACGACCGAGGCCGCGTTGCCGATCCTGCGCCGCTCGGAGCGCCCCCTCGTCGTCAACGTCGGCAGCGCGCTCGGCTCGTTCACGGCGGTCCACGACCCGGACAGCGCGGCGTCGACCGTGCAGGCCGCGGTCTACGGCGCGAGCAAGTCGGCCGTCTCGATGCTCACGGTGCAGTACGCCCGCATCGCACCCGAAGTGCGTTTCGTGGTCCTCGAGCCCGGCTACACGGCGACCGAGCTCGGTGGGGTGCCGAACCCGCACGGTCGCCCCGTCGAGGTGAGCGCGGCGACCGTCGCGGCTGCCGCGAGCGTGGGCCCGGAGGGCCCGACCGGCGTGTTCCTGGAGGACGGCCAGCCGCTCGGGTGGTGACGTCGTGACGGCCTGGAGGCCCGTGGCGGCGTCGCCACGGGCCTCCAGGCCGTCAGCCGGTTGCGTCTACAGCAGCTGGCGCGCGTTGGTCGACGCGAGGTCCAGCAGCTCGTCGCCGCGACCGGACAGCACCGTGCGGATGGCGTAGAGCGTGAAGCCCTTCGCCTGCTCGAGGGTGACCGCCGGGGGCATCGACAGTTCCTGCCGGTTCGCGCGCACCGAGACCAGCGCGGGGCCGTCGTGCGCGAGCGCGGCGGCCATCGCGTCCTCGAAGTCGTCGGACACGTCGACCTTGAAGCCCTTGATGCCGATCGCCTCGGCGACCGCGGCGAAGTCCGGGTTCTGCAGCTCGGTGCCGTAGTTCACGAACCCGGCGGCCTTCATCTCGAGCTCGACGAAGTTCAGCGACGAGTTGTCGAACACGACGATCTTCACCGGCAGCTTGTTCTGCACGATCGTGATGAGCTCGCCGAGCAGCATCGTCAGCCCACCGTCACCCGCGAGCGCGATCACCTGGCGGTCCGGGAACGCCGTCTGCGCACCGATCGCCTGCGGGACCGCGTTCGCCATCGTGCCGTGCACGAACGAGCCGATCAGGCGGCGCTTGCCGTTCATCGTCAAGTAGCGCGACGCCCACACGACGGGGGAGCCGACGTCCGGGATGAACACGGCGTCCTGCGCGGCGATCCGGTCGAGCACCCGGGCGACGTACTGCGGGTGCAGCGGCTTCTTCTTGCCCGCGGGGACGGCCAGGTCGTCGAGCTTCTCGCGGGTCTTCCGGTAGCGCTTCAGCGAGTCCTCGAGGTGCTTCGTCGGGTGCGAACCGGTGAGCAGCGGGATCAGGGCGAGCGCGGTGTCCTTGACGGTGCCGACCAGGCCGATGTCGACCGGGTGCCGGCGACCGAGCTGCGAACCGCGGATGTCGACCTGCACGTGCTTCGCCTTGGCGGGGAAGAACTGCTGGTACGGGAAGTCGGTGCCGAGCATGAGCACGACGTCGGCGTCCTCCATCGCGCGGTACCCGGACGCGAAGCCGAGCAGACCCGTCATGCCGACGTCGTAGGGGTTGTCCCATTCGATGTGCTCCTTGCCACGCAGCGCGTGCACGATCGGAGCCTGCAGGCGCTCGGCCAGCGCGATGACCTCGTCGTGGGCCCCGGCGACACCGGCGCCGGCGAGGATCGTGACCTTGTCGGCGCCGTTCAGCAGCTCGGCGGTGCGGAGCAGCTCGGCCTCGCTCGGCACGATGCGCGGCGTCGTGCGCTCGATGCGGGTGGTGCGGTCGTCCTTCGCCTCGGCGAGCAGCACGTCGCCGGGGATCACGAGCACCGCGACCCCGCGCTTCTCGACGGCCTCGCGCATCGCGATCTCGAGCAGGCGGGGCATCTGGGTCGGGTCGGCGACGTACTCGACGTAGACCGAGCACTCGCGGAACAGCTCCTGCGGGTGGGTCTCCTGGAAGTAGCCGGATCCGATCTCCGCGGTGGGGATGTGCGCGGCGATCGCGAGCACCGGCACCCGGGAGCGGTTCGCGTCGAACAGGCCGTTGATCAGGTGCAGGTTGCCCGGGCCGCAGCTGCCGGCGCAGACCGCGAGCTCACCGGTGAGCTCGGCCTCGGCACTCGCCGCGAACGCTGCGGCCTCTTCGTGGCGGACGTGCTCCCACCGGATCGTGCCGTCCTTGCGCAGGGCGTCGGTGAAGCCGTTGAGGGAGTCCCCCGGCAGGCCGTAGACGCGGGCGACGTCGTTCTTGCGGAGGGTGGCGACGATGTTCTCGGCAACGGTTGGCATGCCTCCTGTCTACTCGGGGGCGGCTGCGCTGAGTGCTTTCAGAGGCTCGCCGGGGCCGCGGTCGCAGTCGGGGCTGGGACGATGGCCGGATGACCGATGCGCCGCTGCTCCGCCCCCGCCGACGAGAGCCCGAGGCGAACGGCATCCTCGAGCCGTCGCCGTACCCGCTCGCCTCGGTCGCGATCGCGGTCATCGCGGTGGTCGTCATCACGCTCGTCGGGTTCGCCCTCGGCACCGTCGACCTCGGACTGTCGAAGGCGCTGAACGCCCTGCACACCGGCGCCGTCGGGGCGTTCACCACGGCGGTCTACCACGTCATCAGTCCGGCACCGGCGATCGGGATCACCGTCGTCGTCGTGGCCGTGATCTGGTGGCGCACCCGGAGCCTCCGTCCTGCCCTGGCGTTCGGCGGCACGATCGCGATCACGTGGGTGCCGTCCGCCGTCGTGAAGGAGATCGTGCACCGTGCGCGCCCCGACGTGGCCGTCCTGCCGCACCCGTTCGCGGTGCAGCCGGACCCCGGGTACCCGAGCGGGCACACCGTCTACATCACGGCGTTCGTGGTCGCGATGATCTGGCTGCTCCGCGAGACCCGGTGGCACCGGCTGGCGCTGACCCTCGGGGTCATCGCGATCGTCGTGGTGTTCTTCTCGGTGTCGATCGACGCCGTGCACTACCCGACCGACGCCGCCGCCTCGATCCTGTGGGCGCTCGCCGTGGCCCCGGGCGCGCGGGTGGTGTGGGTCGACTGGCTGATGCCGCGGATCCCGTTCCTGCGGGGGCGGTAGTCGACGGGGCCGCCGACTCGGAACGACGTCCTCGTTGTCGTGCGACGTCGATGTTGTCGTTCCGGGTCGGCTCCGACCGGCTCAGGCGAGGCGGGTGCGCCCCCGGGCGACGAGCAGCGCCACGACGGCCACCACCGCGGACGCGAGCATCACGATCGCCAGGGGCGCAGCCGTCGCCGACCCGCCGATGCTGACGAGCGGGGACACCAGCGCCGCGAGCCCGAACTGCAGCGCCCCGAGCACGGCTGAAGCACTGCCGGCAGCAGCGGGGACCGCACCGAGTGCGAGCGCCGTCGCGTTGCCGAGCACCAGGCCGAGCGACCCGACCGCGGTGAACAGCGGCACGGCGAGCCAGAACACGGGCGCCGAGAAGACGACGAGCAACGCGAACGCGACCGTCGACGCGAAGACCAGGGCGATGCCGAGTGACAGCACGCCGGTCACGGAGCGGGTCTCGGTGAGCTTGGCGGAGACGATGCTCACCCCCATCAGCGCGAGCGCGTTCAGGCCGAACGCCAGGCCGTAGCCGACGGTGCCGAGCCCGATCATGTCCTGGTACAGGAACGGCGAGGCCGAGATGTACGCCATCATCACGGCGAACGCGAAGCCGAACACGGCGATGTAGCCGAGGAACGTGCGGGAGCGCAGGGCGCGGAGCGGCGAACCGGACCCCTGTCGCTCCAGACGCAGCACGTCGCGGTGCGCCTTCAGGTGGGTCTCGCGGATGACGGCGAGGACCGCGATGAGCATGACCACCGACAGACCGAGCACGATCGACAGCAGGCCGCGCCAGCCGATCGGGCCGGTGAGCAGGCCGCCGAGCAGCGGTGCGACGACGGGTGCGACCCCGCCGACGATCATCATGAGCGAGAACGCGCGGGCGGCGGGCTTGCCGGTCGCCAGGTCGGAGATGACCGCACGGCTGATCACCATGCCGGCCGCGCCGCCCAGGCCCTGCAGCAGCCGGGCCACGATGAGCACGCCGATGTTCGGTGCGAACACGGCCGCGACGCTCGCCAGCACGCACAGTGCCGCCCCCGCGATCAGCGGCGGCACGCGGCCGAACCGGTCGGACAGTGGTCCGAAGACGAGCTGCCCGGCGGTCACACCGACCAGGAACGCGGTCAGCGTGAGCTGCACGGTCGTGGCGCTCGCACCGAGCTCGGTGGTCATCTGCGGGAACGCCGGCAGGTACAGGTCGGTGGCGAAGGGGGCGACGGCGCTGAGCAGGCCGAGCACCAGCAGCAGCGGGGTCGTGATGCCCTGCTGCCTGGTCGTGGGTGTCGCGACGTGCGCGCGGATGGTTCCGGTGTCCGTGGTCATTGTTATGAAAGCATAACTCATTGCCGTCCGGCGGTACAGTACGGCCATGCCCTCCGTCGTGACCGACCACGTCCTCGCCGAGTTCGCCGACGTCGTGCTGCGGATCTCGCGAGAGATCGACCCGCACGGCGCCGGGGCGCTCGACATCGTGCCGCTCACCGGGACCGAGGCACTCGTGATGCGCTGGGTCGAACGCAACCCCGGCACCTCACCGAGCGCGACCGCCGACGCGACGGCACTCAAGCGCAGCAACCTCAGCGTCGCGCTGCGGTCCCTGGTGGCGAAGGGGATGGTCGAACGTCGGCAGGACCCGGCCGACGCGCGGACCGTGCAGCTGCACTCGACCGATGTGGCACGGGAGAGCATCGGACGCCTCCGCGCGCACTGGGCCGGCAAGCTCCGCGACGCGCTCGGCGACGACGACGCCGGGTTGCCCGGAGCGCTCGCGCTGCTCGACCGGATCGACGAGGGGCTCCGACGGGTCTAGTCCTGTGCTGCGTCGTCCTCGATCGGCAGCAGTCGCCGGGCACCGTGTCCCTCGTCACCGAGCGTGTCACCGGGGTTCACGACCGAGCACGCCCCGAGCGAGACGCAGCCGCACCCGATGCACTGCGTCATCTCCTGCTGCAGCCGCTCGAGTTCGAGCTGACGGGCCCGCAACCGTGCCCGCCACCGCTCGTTCAGCCGGTTCCAGTCGCGCAGGGACGGCATCCGGTCGGCCGGCAGCGTGCCGAACTGCTCGGCGACCTCGCTCAGCGGGATCCCGAGGCGCTTCGCCACCTGGATGATCGCGATCCGGCGCTCGACGTGCCGCGGGTACATCCGGGTGCCACCGTCGGTGCGCTCGGGCCGGATCAGGCCCTTGCGCTCGTAGAAGTGCAGGGCCGACGCGGCGACGCCGGTGCGTCGGACGATCTCGCCGATCGGGAGCAGATCGGTCGGGCGGGGCGGCTGGATCTCGACCATGGTCGAGATCCTACGTGCGGCGCTGCAGGTGACGGAACGGCGGACGGGAGGCCCGTGACGGGGCCGCCACGGGCCTCCCGTCCGTCCGTCGGTGACGTCTACCGCTGCTGGAACGACTCCCAGAGCAGGAACGCGGTGAACAGGACGAACGGCGTGCACGCCACCACGTTGAGCCAGCGGTGCTCGACGACCACCGCGACGAACTCGCGCAGGAACGCGCTCGGCACGTAGTACGCCGCCGTCCGCGATCCGACGACCTGCGCCGGCAGGTCGAGTCGACGGGCGAGGGTCGCGGAACGGAGCACGTGGTAGTCGTTCGTGACGACGACGATCTGGCCGTCCCGTCCGGCCTCCGCCTGCACGGTGCGCGAGAACCGCAGGTTCTCGCGGGTGTTGCGCGACTCGGTCTCGGGCCGGACGTCCTCGGGGTCCGCGCCGTTCGCCAGCAGGTACTCCGCCATCGCGGTGCCCTCGGGGCGGGGCTCGTCGTCGCCCTGCCCGCCGGAGGGGATGAGCAGCGGCCGCCGACCGGCGGCCCGCTCGGCCCGGTACACGACGAGTGCGCGGTCGAGGCGACTGCGGAGCAGGGGCGGGACCTCGCCGCGGACCAGCCCGGAGCCGAGGACGACGATCGTGTCCGGCACGATGCCGTGCCGCATCCGGCCGTAGACGACCGAGTAGACCGCGAAGGCCACCAGCGCGACCGCGAAGTACCCGCAGACGAACACCATGAGCACGGCGAGCGCGATGCGGGTGCCGTCCCAGAGCGTGAAGCCCCCGCCGCCGGCGGACACGAACAGGGCGATGGCGACCGCGGGCAGCACGAACACGAGCACCCCGGCGGCGAGTGACAGCGTGTTGCCGAGACTGCGCCCCTCGGAGCGGAGCATCTGGAAGCCGTTCGCGATGAGGGCCACGCCGAGCACCGCGACGGCGAGCGGCACGAGCAGGAACACGGTGCCGACGACCAGGCTGAACCCGGGGACCACGAGCGTCAGGGCGGACACCGCCGTGGCGAGCGCGAAGAACGCTGCCGCCGTCAGGAACACGCCGTTCCGGAGCATGCGCGGGTCGCGCCGCCTGCCCAGGACGTACAGCAGCAGGAACACCAGCGCGAACAGGGCCGGGGCGCCCACCGCGGTCATCGATCGGCCTGACGGAGCGCGCTCATGCGCTCCACGGTACCGGTCGGGGTCAGGCGACCGCGCGGCGGATCAGGTCGGCGACGGTCGCCTCGTCCGCCTCGGAGAACTCCGGCGTGATCGCCCACGACGTCGGCCAGAGCGTCCCGTCGTCGAGTGCGGCAGAGTCCTGGAACCCGAGCGTCGCGTACCGGGCCTTGAACTTCGCGGCGTCCTGGAAGAAGAACGCCGCCTTGCCGTTCTGGTAGTAGGCGGGCATGCCGTACCAGAGCTTCGGTGCGAGGTCGGGCGCGACCTCGAGCGCGATGCGGTGGATGCGCTCCGCGAGCCCGCGGTCTGGTTCGGGCATCTCGGCGATCTTCGCCTCGACCGCGGCGGCGTCCGCTACCGCCTTGTCGGCCTTGGTGCCCTTCGTGCCGCGGGTGCGCTTGACCTCGGCGGCGTGCTCCTGCATCGCCGCGCGTTCCTCGTCGGTGAAGGTGCCCTCGGTCTTCGTCGTCCGTGCCATGATCGTGCCTTCCGTGTCGGTGGCGCTCGGCGTCTGCGCCTCGATCATGCACCCGATCGCGCACGCCGCGCCGGACCGACGGTGCTGGTGGCAGGCTCGGACCATGACCTACATCGCCAGCGACGACCGCTACGACTCGATGACGTACCGCCGCACCGGCCGCTCCGGCCTCGACCTGCCGCTGCTCTCCCTGGGGTACTGGCACAACTTCGGCGACGACGTGCCGTTCGAGACGCAGCGCGCGATCAGCCGTCGGGCCTTCGACCTCGGCATCACGCACCACGACCTGGCGAACAACTACGGCCCGCCCTACGGTGCGGCCGAGGTGAACTTCGGGCGCCTGATGCGTGCGGACTTCCGGCCCTACCGCGACGAGATGGTGGTGTCGACCAAGGCCGGGTGGGACATGTGGCCGGGGCCGTACGGGCAGGGCGGCGGTTCGCGGAAGTACGTGCTCGCCTCGCTCGACCAGTCCCTGCAGCGGACGGGCCTGGACTACGTCGACGTCTTCTACTCGCACCGACTCGACGCCTCGACCCCGCTCGAGGAGACGATGGGCGCGCTGCACACCGCGGTCCAGCAGGGCAAGGCACTGTACGTCGGCATCTCGTCGTACGACGCCGAACGCAGCCGCCAGGCCGCCGCGATCCTGCGCGACCTCGGCACCCCGCTCCTCATCCACCAGCCGTCGTACTCGATGCTGAACCGCTGGATCGAGACCGAGGGACTGCTCGACGCGGCCGGCGAGCTCGGCTTCGGCGTGATCGGGTTCACCGCACTGGCGCAGGGGCTGCTCACCGGCAAGTACCTGGACGGGGTGCCGTCGGACTCGCGCGCTGCGGCGGGCAAGTCGCTCGACGCCTCGAGCATCACCCCAGAGGTCGTCGGGCACCTGCGCGCGCTGAACGACGTCGCCGCCGCCCGCGGACAGTCGTTGGCGCAGCTCGCCCTGGCCTGGGCGCTCCGGGACGAGCGGGTGACCTCGCTCGTGATCGGGGCGTCGAAGGTGTCGCAGCTCGAGGACAACGTCGCCGCGCTGGCGAACACGTCCTTCTCGGACGAGGAGCTCCGCACCATCGACGAGCACTCGGTCGGCATCACCGACGTCGACCTGTGGGCGGGAGCGCGTGCCGGCGAGGTCTCCTGACGCGGCCGGCTAAGCGCGGTCCCGACCGGAGCTCACCGGCACCCGGCCCCGGAGCCGTTCGGGGCTGAGCGCCGGCAGCGCGAACCCGGTGTCCCGCTCGAGCACGTGGGTGCCCGGCGCGACGATCGCGTCGATCGCGTCGAGCAACTCGTCGTCGAGGACGATCTCGGAGGCCTGCACGTAGGCGTCGACGTGCGACACGGTGCGCGGGCCGATGACGACCGACGACACGTCCGGGTGGGTCAGCGCGAACGCGACGGACAGCTCGGAGACGGTGTACCCGGCCTCGTCGGCGAGCTGTCCGAGCTGGTCGGCGACCTCGAGCTTCCGGCGGTTCCGCGGCGCACCGATGTCGTACACGTCTGGCTGCTCCTCGACGCGCGGCGACCGCGGCTGGACGGTGCCGGTGCGGTAGGTGCCAGCCAGCCAGCCGCCGGCGAGCGGTGCCCCCGCGAGCACGCCGAGCCCGAACCGCCGTGCGACCGGGAACACCGTGCGCTCGGCCGTGCGGGTGAGGATCGAGTAGGGCACGTGCGTCGCGGTGGCGCTCTTCGAACCGGAGCGGAGCCACTGCGCCTCGACGAGTTCCTCGGCCGGGAACCCGGGGATCCCGAAGGCGCGGATCTTGCCCTGCGCCACCAGGTCGGCGAGGGCGTCGAGCGTCTCGTCGAGTGAGGTCGCCGGGTCCGGCAGCGCCGGCTCGTACAGGTCGATGACGTCGGTACCGAGGCGTTGCAGGCTCCGTTCGACGGCACGGAACATCCAGCGCCGCCCGTTGCCCCGGTGCGCCGGGTCCTGGTCGACCGGGGCGCCGAACCGCACCGACAGGAACACGTCGTCCCGGTGTCCGGCGATCGCCGCGCCGACCGCGGTCTCGGCGAGCCCGGCACCGTCCGCATCGGACACGTCGACCGCCGTCACCCCGCGGGCGAGGGCCTCGAGCACGAGGGTCACACCGGCCGACGGGTCCTGCGCGGCGACACCCGCCACGGCCCGTGTGCCGAGCGTCAACGAGCTGACCGGCGCCCCCGTGCGCCCCATGCGTCGCTGATCCATGCGCGCCACGATATGGGCCGGGCGGGACCGGGGGCGGTCCGGTGACGAAGCGTTACCCCTGGCCAGGACCGGAACGGTTGGTACGATGGGCACAGTTCTGAAACACGCAGTGTGTATCTACCGGCCGCCGGCTCCCCGGCGGACAACGGCGGCACCCGATGGGTCCGCCCCCACCGAACCGGGCCGGGCCGAGAAGGCACACCCCCATGCTCCACACCAGTCCCACCCCGTCCGCGCCCGCAGCCGAACGCACGGACACCCCACCCGGCCGCGACGCCTCGCTCGTCTCCCTCGCCGGCCGCTGGTACTTCCCGGTGGCGTTCATCGCCCGCCTGCCGTTCGCGATGATGGTCGTCGGCGTCCTCACCCTCGTGGTGGCGGCGCGGGACTCCGTGGCCCTCGGCGGCATCAACTCCGCCTCCGTCGGCATCGGTGCTGCGGTCTTCGGTCCGATGGTCGGCGCCGCGGCGGACCGGTTCGGCCAGCGTGCGGTGCTCGTCCCCGTCGGCCTGGTGAACGCGGCGCTGCTCGGCGCGTTCCCCTTCGTCGTCAGCGGCAGCGCGCCCGACCTCGCCGTGCTCGCGATGGCGTTCTGCATCGGTGCGTCCGCGCCCCAGGTCGCACCGATGTCCCGCACCCGGCTCGTCGCGATCATCGCGCAGCGCATGGCGCCGGCCCGCCGCGAGAAGACCCTCAGCGGCACGATGGCGTACGAGTCGGCCGCCGACGAGACCGTCTTCATCATCGGCCCGTTCCTGGTCGGCATCCTCGCCAGCGCGATCGCCCCCTGGGTTGCCGTCGCCGGCGCCTCGGTGCTGACGTTCGTGTTCGTGACCGCCTTCGCCCTGCACCCCACCGGCAAGCTCGTGGTCGGTCAGCACGAGGAACTGACCCAGGCACCTGCTCGGCAACTCCTGCGTCCGCGGCTCGTCGTGGTCGTCGTCGGGATCCTCGGCATCGGCCTGTTCTTCGGCTCGACCCTGACGTCGCTGACGGCGTTCATGGAGACCCACGGTGAGGCGTCCCAGGCCGGACTGCTCTACGGCCTGATGGGCATCGGTTCTGCCGGACTCGCGCTCGGGTCCGCAGCGTTCCCGCGGTCGTTCGGCCTCGGCTGGCGCTGGCTCGTGTTCGGTGTCGTCCTGCTCGGCGGCGCGATCGCGTTCTCGCAGGCCGACTCCGTCGTGGCGGTCGGCATCGTCCTGGCGATCATGGGCATCGGGATCGGGCCGACCCTCGTCGCGCAGTACAGCCTCGGTTCGGACCGTTCGCCGGTCGGCCGGTCCGCGACCACGATGACGATCCTGGGGTCCGCCGTCATCGTCGGGCAGTCGATCGCATCGGCCATCACCGGCGACCTGGCCGAGCAGCACGGCACGTCGGTTGCGATGGTGCTGCCGGCGGCCTCGGCCGCGGTCGTCGTGCTGGCAGCCGTCGTCAACCTGCTGCTGCGGCGCCGCACCGTCGCCTGACGATCAGGACTCGGTGTCGTCCACCAGCAGGTCCTCGTGCCGGTGGTCGTCCGCCCGCAGCCCGGCGCGAGCGATCATGTGCGTCGACACCGGCACCAGGAACAGCTGGAACACCATGATGGGCAGGACGACCCAGAACGCCGTCCAGGTCCCCACCGCGACGACGATCGCGGCCAGGGCGAACGCCAACCCGAGCACCTGCGGCTTCGCCATGGCGTGCAGCCGGACGAGCGGGTCCGGGAACCGGACGATGCCGACCCCGGCGCCGAGGGACAGCAGCGAACCGACCAGCAACAGGGCGAGCGCGATCCACGCCCGCACGCCGGCGCCGTCGAGGAACGCCTGGATCATCTCGGTCACGACTGCTCCTCTTCTGCTGCGCGCTCGGGGGTGGTGGCGGTGAGCCCCTCGTCCGACGGGTCCGCCGAGGGGGTGACCGCCCGGGCCACGGCGACGGTGGCGAACACGCTGGTCGCGGCGATCACCACGAGCACGGGGATGCCGGTGAGGTCGCGCCGGACCACCATCGATGCGGCGATGACCACGAGCACGGTCGTCAGGACCATGTCCGAGCCGATCATCCGGTCGAGGATCGTCGGCCCGCGCACGATCCGGAAGACCGCGAGCGCGAGGGTGGCGCCGAGCAGCGCGAGGACCAGGGCGATGCCGATCCCCATGACGACCACGGCGGCGCTCATCGGGTGACCTCCGGTCGGGGACCCGACAGTTCGGAGACGTCTTGCTTCGAACCGAGGGCCCGGATCACCATCGCCTCGATCCGGAGCACGATGCGGCGCTCCTGTTCGACCTGTTCGATCCGTTCGGTGTCCAGGACGTGCACGAGCAGGCGGCGCCGACGCAGGTCGACGTCGGCCACGTACGACCCGGGCACGAGTGAGATCGCGAGGGTCGCCAGCGTGAAGGTCATCTCGGACGTCGTGTGCAGCTGCACGAGCACGATCGAGCTGCGTGGCACGCCCCGTGGGCGGAACGCGACCCAGGCGACCCGGAAGGAGGCCGCGACGACGAGCCCGGACCACACCACGAGGAACCGCACGGCGTGCACGATCGAGAACCGCGTCGACAGTGGCACCGGTGGCAGCGGCAGCGCCTGGGTCACCAGGAGCGCCACGACGATGCCGCACAGCAGGGTCAGCGGTGTCCAAGAACCCCAGAGCAGGGCCCACAGGACGGTCAGCCCGGCGACGAGCGGGACGTCGTAGCGCCACGCCACCGCGATGCGGCGGGCGTTCGCGACGTGTCGGGTGTCGGTGTTCACCGCTCACCCCCGAGGACGGCCTGCACGTAGCGGTCCGGCGACTCCAGCGACTCCGCTGCGCGGCTCGCGTACCCGTAGAGCGGGCCGGCGACGATCGTGAGGGCGACGGATCCGAGGACCGCGACGGTCGTCACGCCGACGAGCATGCGGGGCAGCCGGACCTTGGTCGGCGCTTCGCCGGCCGTCGCGGTGGACCCGGTGGTCGGACGGGAGGCACGGCTCGCGTGGGGTGCGTCGGTGACCGTCACCGAGCCTCCCGGGTGGAAGGCCTCACCCGTCTCCTCGGAGACGGTCAAGGGGGCGGGTTCCGGCGACCGCAGGGCGGCGTGCGGTTCGGCGGTCGTCGCGTGCGGTGCCGCGGCCTCGGCCGCGGGCTTCGGCCGCCAGAAGGCGGCGTCCCACACGCGCATGAGCGCGTAGAGCGTGAGGAGCGACGTGACCACGCCGGCGGCGATCGTGACGTACGCCATGGGGGAGCCGTCCTCGGCGGCGGCGCGGAACAGCCCGAGCTTGCCGATGAAGCCGGAGAACGGCGGGATGCCACCCAGGTTGAACGCCGGGATCAAGTACAGCGCCGCCAGCAGCGGCGCGGCCTTCAACAACCCGCCGAGCGACCGCGTCGACGTGGTCCCGCCGACGCGTTCCATCAGGCCGGAGACCAGGAACAGCGTGGTCTGCACGACGATGTGGTGCACCGTGTAGAAGACCGCGGCCGCCGTCCCCGCGACAGTACCGAGCCCGACACCCATCACCATGAAGCCGATGTGGCTGATGAGCGTGAAGGACAGCAACCGTTTCACGTCGGTCTGGGACACCGCGCCGAGCACCCCGACGACCATCGTCAGCACCGCCACCACGAGCAGCACGGTGTTCAACTGCGGCCCGGGGAAGATCACCGTCTCGAGGCGGATGATCGCGTAGATGCCGACCTTCGTCAGCAGACCGGCGAAGACCGCGGTGACCGGGGCCGGAGCCGTCGGGTACGAGTCCGGTAGCCAGAACGCCAGTGGGAAGACGGCGGCCTTGATGCCGAACCCGATGAGCAGCATCGTGTGCAGGAGCAGTTGCACGTGTTCGGGCAGCTCGGCGACACGCTCGCTGATCTGGGCGATGTTGACCGTGCCGGTCGCGCCGTACACCAGGCCGATCGCGGCGAGGAAGATCGCCGACGCGATCAGGCTCGTGACGATGTAGGTGGTGCCGGCCCGCACGCGCTGCTCGCTGCCGCCCAGGGTGATGAGGACGTAGCTCGCCACGAGCAGCATCTCGAACGCCACGTAGAGGTTGAAGAGGTCGCCGGCGATGAACGAGTCGAGCACCCCCGCGGCCAGCACGAGGTAGGTCGGGTAGAAGATCGTGACCGGGGCTTCACCGTCGTCGGCCGCGAGCCCCTGGCCGATCGAGAACAGCAGGACGATGAGGAGCACGCTCGCGCTCACGGTGAGGAGGAGGGCGCTCAGCCGGTCGACCACGAGCGAGATGCCGTACGGGGCGTCCCACCCGCCGACCTGCACGACGATCGTGCCGTGGTGGTCGACGAGCACCATGAGGGTCGCGGCGACGGCCAGGGCGACGACGAGCACCACGACGGTGATCGCCCGCTGCAGCTTCTGGTGCCGGAGCAGCCCGAGTGCGACGGCGGCGCCGAGGAGTGGGACGAGGACGAGGAGCGGGACGAGCCAGGTCATCGGGTCGCCTCCTGTTCTGCGTCGGTGGTGGTCTCCGGGTCTTCGTCCGCCGGCTCGTCGCGCTCGCGGCCGATGGCGACGTCGGCTTCGTCGACCGCGACCTCGTCGGCGCGGGACAGCTGCCAGGAGCGGTGGATGAGGGCGAGGAGGAACGCACTGACGGCGAAGGTGATCACGATCGCGGTGAGCGCGAAGGCCTGGGGCAGCGGGTCGGTGATGCCCTCGGCGGACTTGCCGATCGGCGGGTTGCCGGCCGCGCCGGACATCACCAGCAGGAGCAGGTTCAGGGCGTTGCCGAGCAGCAGGAAGCCGAGCAGCATCCGGGTCAGGGACCGTTCGAGCAGCAGGTAGACGCCGCAGGAGAACAGCACGGCCATCGCGATCACGAGGACGAGGGTGACGGTCACGTGGCGCTCCCTTCGGGGGTGGGGGCCTCGAGGGCGTCGCGGACGGACCCCTCGGTGGTGTCGCGGACGGGCGCTCCGGCGTCCTCGAGGCGCTGCCGGTCGACCTCGGCGCCGAGGCTGCGGAGGACGTCGAGCACCAGGCCGACGACGACCAGGTAGACGCCGATGTCGAAGAACGTGGCGGTGACGAACTCGACGTGGCCGAGGATCGGGACGGTCGCCTCGAAGAACTCCGAGTACAGGGCTTCGCGGCCGAAGAACAGCGGCACGATCGCGGTGATCGCTGCCGTCGCGACACCGAGCCCGAGCAGTCGACCGGCCCGGACCGGGGCGGCCGCCCCGAGCTCGGCCGGGCCGCCCGCCAGGTAGCGGGCCGCCAGCGCGATGCCGGCGACGAGGCCGCCGGCGAAGCCGCCGCCGGCCGCGTTGTGCCCGGCGAACAGCAGGTACACCGACAGCACGATGAGGCCGTGGAACAGCAGCCGCACGACCACGTCCAGGAGCGCCGAGCGGCCGGTCGGGATCGCGGCGCTGGTCGGCAGCCAGGCGCGGGGCTCGCCGTCGGTGCGCTGACCGTCGGCCGTCAGGGTCTCGGGCAGGTCGCGGAGGCGCGGCAGCGTGTCCTCGCGCGAGTTCACGAAGATCAGGCTCGCGACACCCGTGGCCGCGGCGACGACGACGGTGAGCTCCCCGAGGGTGTCCCAGCCGCGCAGGTCGACGAGGGCGACGTTCACGACGTTGAGGCCGTGACCGAACGAGCTCGTGAGCGCCGGCAGGTCCGGCCAGATCGGGTCGGCGGTGCGTGCGGAGGCCGCGACGATGACGACGATCGCCAGGGTGAGGCCGGCCAGCCCCGCGAACAGGGCCCGGACGATACGGAAGCGGCTCGGGTTCGTCGTGGCGATCTTCGGGGGGAGGCGCCGGAGCACCAGGACGAACGCGATGAGGGTCACGGTCTCGACCACGAGCTGCGTGAGGGCGAGGTCGACGGCGCCGTGCAGGACGAACAGCACGGACATGCCGTAGCCGGTCACGCCCACCAGGACGGCGGCGGCGAAGCGGGTCTTCGCGGTGAGGACGGCGATGGCGCCGACGGACATCACGATGACGACCGGGATCTGGCCCCACGAGTCCGAGAACCGGACGTGGAACTCCCACGGTCCGCCGAGCACCAGGTTCGCGAGGGCCCCGGCGACGAACACCGACAGGATCACCGTCAGGTAGTAGGGGAGCGAACCGCGCTGGACACCGGCGGTGAGACCCGTCGCGAAGCGGTCGAGCCCGCGCATGAGGTGCCGGTACGTGCCCGAGGCGCTCGGGGACCCGGCGAGTCGGTGCTGCAGGGCTTCGACCGGACGGCGCAGGGCGAACAGTGCGAGACCGCCGACCAGGGTCAGGGCCGAGATCCCGAGGGCCGGTTCGAGGCCGTGCCAGAGCGCGAGGTGCGGGACGGCCTCGCCGGACAGGGCGGCTGCGGTGGCCGCGGGCTCGATGCCGTGCGCGACCACCGGGGTGAGCAGCCCGAGCGCGAGGCCGGTGAGGGCCAGGATCGACGGCACGACACCGAGGCCGTGCAGGGCGTGGGGTTCCGCCTGGGGCACGCCGGGCTTGCGGGCGAACGCTCCCCAGAAGAAGCGGAGCGAGTACGCCACCGTGAGGATCGACCCGAGCGTCACGCCGACCAGGGCGAACCAGGCCCACCCGGCGTCGGGGCCGTGCAGCGACTCGGTGAAGCCGGTGAGCACGGCTTCCTTCGCGACGAAGCCGATCGTCGGCGGGATGCCGGCCATCGACACGAGCGCGAGGGCGGCCACGACGGCCAGCCACGGCGCCTTGCGGCCGAGGCCGCTCAGCCGCCCGAGGTCGCGCGTGCCGGTGGTGTGGTCGATCGCGCCGACGACCAGGAAGAGCGTGGACTTGAACGCCGCGTGCGCCACGAGCAGGGCGACCCCGCCGAGGGCCACCGCAGGAGCACCCCAGCCGGCGGCGAGCACGAGGAACCCGAGCTGCGCGACGGTGCCGTAGGCGAGCAGGAGCTTCAGGTCGGTCTGGCGGAGCGCTCGGTACCCGCCGATGAGCATGCCGAGGACGCCGAGGACTGTGATGGTCTCGCGCCAGCCGTCGAGCAGCGCGAACGCCGGGGCGAGCCGGGCGACGAGGTAGATGCCGGCCTTCACCATCGCCGCGGCGTGCAGGTACGCGCTGACCGGGGTGGGGGCGGCCATCGCGGCGGGCAACCAGAAGTGGAACGGCACGATCGCCGACTTGGTCAGCGCACCGAGCAGCACGAGGATCACCGAGACGGTCACGATGGGCCCGGTGGGCGGAGCGGCGATGATGCCGGAGAGCGAGGTCGTGCCCGCCGCGACGGACAGCATCACCAGGCCGGCGAGCATCGCCAGGCCACCCGCGGTGGTGACGACGAGCGCCTGCATCGCGGCGGCCCGGCTCGCGCGCTTGTCGGCGTCGTGCCCGATGAGCAGGTACGAGAAGACCGTGGTGGCTTCCCACAGGACGAAGAGCACGATGACGTCGTCGGCGAGGACGAGCCCGAACATCGACCCGGCGAACGCGGTCAGCACGCCCGCGAACCGGCCGATCCCCGGTTCGTCGCGCCCGAAGTACGAGGCGCAGTAGACGAGCACGAGGGCCCCGACGATCGACACCACGAGCGCGAGCACCCACGACAGGGCGTCCATCCGCAACGTGATCTCGAGGTCGAGCTGCGGGACCCACCGGTGCCGTTCGACGACGCTGCCGTGCAGCGCCGCGTCCGTCTGCAGCACCGTCAGCACGGCGGCGGCCGCGGGCGCGAGGGCAGCGACGTAGAACACGCGGTGGCCGAGGACAGGGGTCAGGGCGGGGACGATCAGGGCGACGATCGCGAACGCGACGAGGACCATCGGGCACCTCCTCGGGGTCGGGCTGCAGTCCGGCTCACTGGGCCCTCACAGCCTACGAAGAGCGGCATGTGGAGAACCTGTGCGACCGGACAGCCTGCTCGCGCTCGGTTCACACTGTGAACACCACTCTGCCTGCGCCGGCGCCGGGCTGTCCGGCCCACGTCGCCTCGACGTCCGCCATCCGCACGGCCGTCGCGTCCACCCGGACGGTGCCGTCCGCGATCGCACTGACGATGCCCGGGAGCTCGGCGACGAACCCGGCCCGCCCGACCGATCCCTGCCCGCTGCCGACGATCGTCAGGCCCGAGGCGCGCAGTGCCGCGGAGGGGATCGCGGCTTCGTGGCCCGCGGTGGAACCGATCGCGATCCAGTCGAGTCGGCGGCCCGGTTCGCTGCGGGCGGTGACGACGGCGCGCATCACGTCCGCTGCGGGCTGGCCCCAGACGTAGTCGATGACCACGTCGACGTCGGCTGCCGCAGCGCCGAGGGCGTCGAGGTCGGTCAACGGCAGCACGACGTCGGCGCCGAGGGCGGTGAGTGCCGCCAACCGCTCGGTGTTGCGCCCGCTCGCGACGACGTGTGCGGCACCGAGGTGCTTCGCCACCTGCACCGCCGCGGTGCCCGAGGCACCGGTCGCGCCGAGCACGAGGACGCGGCTGCCCGGGGCGAAGACGATCCGCCGGCGCAGGGCCACCCACGACGACAGCACCGGGTTCACACCGGCGGCCACGGCGACCGGGTCGGCACCGGCGGGCAGCACGACGCTCGCCCGCGGGTCGACCGCGACGCGCTCGGCCATGGTGCCGCGGGTGTCGCTCGCGACGGCGACGTAGCGGATCGTGCCGTCGGGGAACCGGGCGACGCCGTCGACGCCGGGGACCAGGGGGAGTGCGCCCTCGCTCGTGTAGTGCGATCCGTCGGCCTGGGAGCGGACCCGCGGGTGCAGGCCGGCGGCGATGAGGTCGACCACGACCTCTCCGGCGGCCGGGATCGGCTCGTCGAATGCCTGCCAGGTCGGGACGTGGCCGAACTCGGTGACGACTGCTGCGTGCATGGTGTCCTCCATTTGATTCGTTATACGAACAAAGTAGTTCGTGATGCGAAATGAGTCAACTACGCTGGGCGCATGCGGGAGATGACCGAGGACGAGCAGCTCGTTGATGCCCTGGGCGAGGCCGCCTTCCGGACGATGGGGCCGCTGACCGGGCTCGCGGCCGACGCGGGGCTGTCCCTGACGCAACTGCGGGTCCTCGCGATCCTGCGCGACCGTCGACTGCGCATCGGCGACCTGGCGCAGTACCTGGGGCTCGAGAAGTCGACGATGACCGGGCTGGTGGCGCGCGCGGAGAAGAAGGGGCTGCTCGCACGACAGCCGAACGCCGACGACGCCCGTGCGGTGGACGTCGTGATCACCGACGCCGGCCTCGAGGTGGCGCGCTCGCTCGAGGGTGCGATCCGCGACGCACTGCTCCCGCTCACCGCGCGGTTGCCGGAGCGGGATCGGCGGCAGCTGCACGCGCTGTTGGAGCAGATGCTGCGCTGAGCTGCGTCAGCGACCGTGGGCGCGCGACGGGATCTGCGTCGCGAGCTTGCCGCCGGAGACGTCGAGCAGGGAGCCGGTGATGTAGCCCGAGGCATCGCTCGCCACGAAGACGAGCAGGTCGGCGACGTCGTCCGCGGTCTCCCACCGGCGGAGCGACAGGGTGTCGAGCAGGCGGTCCTGGGCTTCGGTCGGCATCGTCGCGAACCCGTTCATCGCCGTCGGGACCATGCCCGGCGCGTACGCGTTGACGGTGATGTCCCACGGTCCGAGCTCCGATGCGAGCACCCGGGTGAACGAGACGACCGCTGCCTTCGACGCCGCGTAGGCAGCGCTGCCGACACTCGGCACGATGGCGGCGAACGAGGCGGCGTTGATGATCCGCCCCCGCCCCGCGGTCTGCATCACCGGCGCGACGGCCTGGCTCATCAGGAAGGTGCCGCCGAGGTTGACGTCCATGCACCGGCGCCAGGCGTCCCACTGCAGCTCGGCGACGGTGCCCTCGACGTTGATGCCGGCGTTGTTCACGAGCACGTCGATCGTGCCGTGGCGGGTGACGACCTCGTCGACGGCGGCCTGGACGGACACCGGGTCGGCGACGTTGCACACGACGTGGTCGAGCGGGAAGTCGGGCTCGAAGGCCAGGTCGAGGGCGACGACGCGGCAGCCCTCGGCGACGAAGCGGTCGGCGAGCGTGCGCCCGATCCCGCGTGCTGCTCCGGTCACGACCACCACGCGGTCGGTCAGGTCGAGGTGCATCGTTGCTCCTGTCGTTGGTGCCTTGAATAGGCATACTATTCGAGCATGACGGATCAGCGTGTGCTCTGGGTCACGGGTGGCGGCAGCGGCGTGGGAGCCGCGAGCGCCGAGGCGGCGGCTCGGGACGGCTGGGCCGTGGTGCTCAGCGGACGCCGTGCCGACCGGCTCGAGCAGGTCGCTGGTGCCATCCGGGACACCGGCGGAACCGCGGACGTCCTGCCCCTCGACGCGAACGACCCCGACGCCGTCGCAGCCGCGCGGGACACCGTGCTCGAGCGGCACGGCCGGCTCGACGGGCTCGTGCTGGCGGCCGGGCTCAACGCCCCGCGACGCCGGTGGGACGACCAGTCGCTGACCGACTTCCGCGCGATCGTGGACACGAACCTCACCGCCGTCGTCACGCTGGTGGACGCCGCGCTGCCGGCACTGCGCGGGTCCGGCGGGGTGGTCGTCGTGGTCTCGTCCTACGCCGGCTGGTCCTTCCAGCCCGGTGCGGGGGTCGCGTACTCGGCGTCGAAGACCGCGCTCGGGTCCGTCGTCCGGAGCCTCAACCAGCAGGAGGCGCCCCACGGCGTGCGCGCGACGCACCTGTGCCCCGGTGACGTCGCGACCGACTTCCTCGACCAGCGGCCGGAGGTCCCCGACGCGGCCGCCCGGCAGCGCATGCTCCAGCCGGATGACGTCGGGCGGACGGTCGCCTTCGTGCTCGGGGCGCCGGCGCACGTGCGCATCGACGAGCTCGTGCTGTCGCCGGTCTCGCAGCGGTGACGAGCACCTTCGAGCGGGTCCTCGACCAGGTCGGTGCCGCCGTCGTCTCCGGTGAGGTCGCGGTGGGCAGCCGCCGGAGCGTCGACGACCTGGTGGCCTGGACGGGCGCCAGTCGCAGCATCGTCCGCGAGGCCGTCCGCGTCCTCGTCGCCCTCGGCCTGCTCACCGCGCGTCGTCGGGTCGGCGTGACCGTCCTCGGCGTGCGGGAGTGGGACGTCCTGGACCCGCGCGTGGTGCGGTGGCGGCTGCGGGGTCCCGACGGCGACCGCGTGGCGCTCGAGCTCCGCGAGCTGCGTGCGGCGGTCGAGCCCGCCGCCGCTGCCGCAGCAGCCCGGCGGGCAGCGCTCGACGAGTGCGCGGACCGACGGGAGGCCCTCCGCACCACCGCGGACGAGCTCGCCGCCGCCGCGACCGGCGACGACCGCCTCGACTTCGTGATCGCGGACGTGCGGTTCCACGCGCTCGTGCTCGACCTGTCCGGCAACGCGCTCTACCGACGCCTGCACCAGGTCGTCGGCCAGGTGCTGCGCGAACGCGGGAGCATCCGCCCGGACCGCCACGACGTCGGCCTGCACCTCGCACTGGCCGATGCCGTCCTCGACGGTCGCCCGGACGAGGCGGCCGCCACGATGCGAGCGATCGTCGACCGCACGTGAGCGGAGCGCGCCGGACCTGCGAAGATGAACCCCGGCGCGCCCCTCCGGTGCCCGTGGAGGGTGAGTCGTGGACGCAGCACAGGACCTGGTCGTCCAGCTCGTCGGTACCCCGTGGGCGTTCTTCGTGGTCGGCCTCGTGCTCGCCGTGGGCAGTGTCGCGGTCTTCCTGCCCAGCCAGGCACTCGTCGTCGCGATCGGCACGCTCCTGGTGGGCGGTGACGGCGGTCTCCTGCCGGTCCTCTTCCTCGTCGTCGCGGCCTCCATCGGCATGGTCCTCGGCGACCTCGGGCTGTACCAGCTGGCGCGGTCGGTCGACCTCGGCTCGAGGTCGTGGTTCGCCCGTCCGAAGGTCCGCGCGGCGCGGGACGCCATCGACGGCCGCTACCGTGCTGCTCCCGGGCGCATCGCGGTGCTCGGACGCTTCATCCCGATGGGCCGGTTGACGACGAACCTGGTCGGCGCGGACAGCGGTCTCGACCTCCGGCGGTTCCTCGTCAGCTGCGTGCTCGCCGACGTCGTGTGGGCCGCGTACTGCGTCGGCATCGCTTCGGCCACCGGGCGCTGGAGCCGTGAGCAGCCCTTCCTCGTCACGACCCTCGCGGTTGTGGCGTCGATCCTGCTCGGCCTCGTGATCTCCGCGATCGAGAAGGCCGTGCGACGACGGAGCGAGGCGGCGGCCGCGGCCTGACGAACGTAGGGTGGGCACCCCGTTCGAAGGAGAACCCATGTTGCTCGACGACCTCGTACCGGACCCCGACGCGCTCGAGCGCATCGCCACCGACAGCACCTGGGCTGAGGGGCCTGTCTGGATCCCCGCGACCCGCACGCTGCGGTGGTCGGACATCCCGGGGGACCGGATCCTGCAGTGGCACGCCGACTCCGGCGCGACGTCCACGTACGCCGACGGCGTCGAGTTCACCAACGGACGGACGCTCGACCGCGACGGCAGCGTCGTCCAGTGCTCGCACGGGCTCCGGCGGGTGGAACGGGACCGCGACGGCGTGGTCACGCCGATCGTCGACGCCTGGGCCGGCGTGCGGTTCAACTCACCGAACGACGTCGTGGTCGCCCGCGACGGGAGCGTGTGGTTCACCGACCCGGCCTACGGCATCACCCAGCCGCGTGAGGGACACCCGGGCGTGCGCGAGTACGGCGACCACTGGACGTTCCGCTGCGGGCCCGACGGTGAGGACCTGCGACCCGTCGCGACCGACGTCGACGAGCCGAACGGCCTGGCCTTCGACCCGTCGGAGCAGGTCCTGTACATCGCGAGCTCGTCCGGTGACGAGCCGGTCATCCGGGCCTACGACCGCCGCGGCGACGACGGCGACCTGCTGAAGAACGGCCGGGTGTTCGCGCGGCTCGAGCCGGGCGAGGGAGTACCGGACGGGATCCGGGTCGACGTGCACGGCGACGTCTGGTCGTCCTCGAACCGCGGGCTGATCGTGTTCGACCCGGCCGGCGAGCGGATCGGCGAGGTCCCCGTCCCCGAGGTCGTCTCGAACTTCTGTTTCGGCGGCGACGACGGTACGACGGTGTTCATCACCGCGACGACGTCCGTGTACCGGATCGCCACGACGACGTGGGACGCTGCCGTATCCTGACTCGGCCATGCAGTGCGACTACTTCGACCGCGGGGTGTGCCGGTCGTGCACGCTCATGGGGCAGCCCTACGCCGACCAGGTCCTCGACAAGGAACTCCGCACCCGCGAGCTCCTGCACGACGCCGTCGAGGCGGCCGGCGGCCCCGGAGCCGTCGTGTGGTCCCCGGCGATCGCCAGCCCGGAGTCGGGGTACCGGAACAAGGCGAAGATGGTCGTCGGCGGGTCGGTCGAGCACCCGACGATCGGCATCCTCGACCACCGGCAGCGCGGCGTCGACCTGCGGCACTGCGGCATCTGCACGCCCGGCATCCAGCACGCGCTGCCCCTGCTCGCCGAGTTCGTCACCACCGCCGGGCTGATCCCGTACGACGTCGCCGCCCGTCGCGGTGAGCTGAAGTACGTGCTGGTCACCGAGTCGCCCGACGGTGAACTGATGGTGCGGTTCGTCCTGCGCTCCGAGGGGCAGGTGGCGCGGCTCCGACAGCACCTCGGTGCGCTGCACGAGGTCCTGCCGAACGTCGTGGTCGTCACGGCGAACCTGCTGCCCGAGCACAAGGCCGTCACCGAGGGTGACCGCGAGATCGTGCTCACCGACCAGGAGACGCTGCCGATGCGCCTCGGCGGGATCACGATGCACCTGCGGCCGCAGAGCTTCTTCCAGACGAACACCGGCGTCGCCACCGAGCTGTACGCGCAGGCCTCGGCGTGGATCGACGAGATCGACCCGGCCTCGATGTGGGACCTGTACTGCGGCGTCGGCGGGTTCGCCCTGCACGCCGCACGACCCGGTCGAGCGGTGACGGGCATCGAGACGAGCGCCGAGGCGATCCGGTCGGCGAAGCAGTCCGCGCGCGAGGCCGGACTCGAGGGCCTGCGGTTCGCCGCGGACGACGCCACCGAGCACGCACTCCGGGCCCGACCCGACGCGGTGCCCGAGCTCGTTCTGGTGAACCCGCCACGGCGGGGGATCGGCGAGACGCTGGCGACCTGGCTCGAGGAGTCCGACGTCCAGCACGTCGTCTACTCGAGCTGCAACCCGGTGACCCTGGCGAAGGACCTGGCGCGCATGCCGTCGTTCCGGCTCCGCCGCGCACGCGTGCTCGACATGTTCCCCCAGACCGGCCATCTCGAGGCCGTGACCCTGCTGTCGCGGGCGTGATCCGGGCCTCCCGGTCGGCATTGCCAGGGAATTGCCAAGGTGACGTACCCGGGTACGGGTCGATGGCCATGGCCATGGGCATCGCGGCGTACAGGTTCACCTCCGGGGTACATAGCACCAACGGGTAGAACCGTTTGTCTCGGTTTGATAACGGTGAAGAGTTTCCTATGGTTGCCGACCGAGGTGCCGCCGGCCCGATGACCACTGCCCCCGGTGGCGCACCCCACAACTGACCGCGATCGGTCGGGGTGGGCAGTGGATTCCGCGTTCGAAGCGGCTCGTGACCCCGGTGGAGCAATCACATGAAGAAGCTTTCCCGCACCCGCACCATCGTCGGCGGCCTCGCGTTCGCCGGCATCGCCGCGACCGGTGTCGGCCTCGCGGCAACCCCCGCGAACGCTGCGTCCGGCTCGACCTGGGACGCCCTCGCGCAGTGCGAGTCCGGCGGCAACTGGGCCATCAACACCGGCAACGGCTACTACGGCGGCCTGCAGTTCAACCTCGGCACCTGGCAGGCGAACGGCGGTGTCGGCAGCCCGGCCGGCGCGAGCCGCGAGGCCCAGATCGCCGTCGCCGAGCGCGTCCTCGCCTCGCAGGGTTGGGGCGCCTGGCCCGCCTGCTCGGCCAAGCTCGGGCTGAGCGGCACGACCGGTGCAGCACCGGCCGCCGCTGCTCCGGCTCCGGCAGCCCCCGCGGCTCCGGCTCCGACGCAGCAGGCCGCCCCGGCCCCGGCTGCCCCGCAGCAGGCCGCACCGCAGCAGGCGGCGCCCGAGCAGGCTGCTCCGAAGGCCGCGACCGCCGCACCGGCTGCTTCGACCCCGAGCAAGCCGGCCGCCGTGAAGACGAGCGGCAAGACGTACACGATCGCGTCGGGCGACACGCTCGACACCATCGCGACGAAGCTCAAGATCGACGGTGGCTGGAAGAAGCTCTGGGCCGCGAACACGTCGACCATCGACGACGCGAACCTGATCTACGCGGGCCAGGAGCTGCAGCTCCCCGCCTGATCGTTCCACAGGCCCAACACGACGACGCCCCGCGACCTCGGTCGCGGGGCGTCGTCGTGCGTGGCGCGGGTGCGCACGGTGCGGGGCGGGGCGGTGCTAGCGGTCGGCGGTGGCCAGCCACCCTGCGACGTCGTCGGAGCGGAGCGCCTGGGACAGCGACCGGACCGTCAGGTCGTTGAGGGTGACGTACGACTGGCCGTCCGGCGATGTGCCGGAGCCGGCCGTCGGCACCGTGAACGTGCGGAGGTCGTCGGTCCGGACGTCGCGGAGCGACCACCCGAGACCGACCAGCTTCGGGAACGTGAGCCCGGCGTCGACGGCGAGGTACTCGCTCGTCGCGGTGACGAAGTCCTGGATGCGGCCGGGGTTCGTGATCGTGCCGCGTGAGAGCAGCCCGCCCACGACCCCGCGCATGAACGCCTGCTGGTTCCGCACGCGGGTGTGGTCGGCGTCGGCGAAGGCGTACCGCTCGCGGACGAAGGCCAGTGCGGCGTCGCCGTCGAGCCGGTTGGCTCCGGCGACGAAGTCGTGGCCGCGCGCGGAGAACGCCTGGCTGGAGTCGACCGTGACGCCGCCCAGGGCGTCGGTCATGCCCTTGAACCCCGCGAAGTCGATCTCGGCGACGTGGTCGATGCGGACGTCGAGCAGCTGCTCGACGGTCTGCACGGTGAGCGGGATCCCGCCCCACGAGTACGCGGCGTTGATCTTGGCGTTCCCGTGACCGGGGACGTCGACCCACGAGTCACGCATGATCGACATGAGGTACACGGCCTGCCGGTCGGCGGGGATGTGCGCGAGCATCAGGGTGTCGGATCGTCCGCCCGCGGTCCGGTCGGCATCGCCACTCGGTCGCCGGTCCGAGCCGATCAGCAGGATGTTCTCCGCACCGTCGGTCGGCGAGGGGCGTTCGCCGCCAGGGAAGGCATCGGTGATGGTGTCGGTGTGCGCATCGAAGCTCCGAGCGAGGCCCCCGACGAAGATGCTCGCGACGACGGCGATCACGGTGGCGACGCCCACGAGCGAGCCGATCGTCGCGAGAAGGGCGACGAGGAAGGGGCGTCGGCGCTTCGGGCGGCGCGCGGTCCGGGCTGCGGTCTCGGCGGCCTGACGGGCCGCCCGTCGTTCGGACATGCGGAACTCCTGCGGATTCGGGTCGGCCGTGCCACCGACCGATCGATCCTATCGCATGTGGTATTTCAAGTACAGGGTGTCACCGTTCGGTTCGCGACGACTTGCCGAGGAGCGCGCTGAGGGCGGCCCGGAGTGCGGGGTCGTCCGGCAGGACCTCGCGCTCGATGTGCCGAGCGGTCTCCCAGGCCCGACGCCCGTGGTCGGTCACGGTGACGAGGCGCCGGCGTCGATCGGCCGGGTGTGGGGTCCGCTCGACCAGGCCGTCCCGCTCCATCCGCTCGAGCGTGCGCGACATCGTCTGCGGCTGGACCCGTGCCGTGCGGGCGATCGTGTCGGCACCGGTGGGGCCCGTGCGGATCAGGATGTCGACCGCGATGAGCGCCGCGTGCGGCAGCCCGATGGCGCGCAGTCGTTCGTCCCAGTCCCGTTCGACCGAGCGTGCGGCGGCCGACAGCAGGCGTCCGAGCGGCCACTGCTCGGTCGTGTCGTCCATGGGCGCAGTCTACGGTCGACAGCTGTCCCAGTCGGCGTCGCGGTCGGCGTCGCGCACGTCTAGTAATCAGCATGCTGACGATCGGTGTACGCTCGCCGACGTGTCCCGCTTCCTCCGCATCGTCCTCCCCGCGCTCGTCATCGTGGTCTGGCTCGCGATCGCCGCCGTCGGTGGTCCGTACTTCGGCAAGATCTCCGAGGTCTCGACCAACGACCAGACCTCGTTCCTGCCGGCCTCGGCCGACGCCACGAAGGTGCAGGAGCGGGCCTCGGAGTTCCGGCAGGAGTCGGGCGCGCCCGCGATCGTCGTGCTCGAGCGCGACGGCGGGATGTCGTCGTCCGACCTCAGCGCGGCGAAGGACCTCACCACGCGGCTCGGCGACCGTGACGACGTCGAGTCCGTCAGCCCGGTGATCCCGAGCGAGGACGGCGACGCGGTCGAGATCGTCGCGACCCTCACCGCTGCCGCGGACACCGGCGACGCCGTCGAGGCGATCCGCGCCGACGTCGACGCCGAGCTGCCCAGCGGCGTCTCCGGGTACGTCACCGGGCCGGCCGGGTTCACCGCAGACCTGACCGAGGCGTTCGCGGGAATCGACGGCCTGCTGCTCGGGGTGGCGCTCGCCGCGGTCTTCGTGATCCTGATCATCGTCTACCGGTCACCGCTCCTGCCGATCCTCGTGCTCGGCACCGCGACCTTCGCCCTGTGCGCCTCGATCCTCGTGGTGTGGTGGCTCGCGAAGGCCGGCATCGTCACCGTGAACGGCCAGGTGCAGGGCATCCTGTCGATCCTGGTGATCGGCGCGGCGACGGACTACGCCCTGCTGTACACCGCCAGGTTCCGCGAGGCACTGCGCGACCACCGCACCGGCTGGGGTGCGACGAAGGCCGCGCTCCGCGGGAGTCTCGAGCCGATCCTGGCCTCCGGCGGCACCGTCATCGTGGGCGTGCTCTGCCTGCTGCTCTCGGACCTCAACTCGAACAAGGCGCTCGGCCCGGTCGCGGCGATCGGCATCGCGTTCAGCCTGCTCGCCGCCCTGTCGCTGCTGCCAGCCCTGCTGCTCGCGTTCCGCCGTGCCGCGTTCTGGCCGCTCCGTCCCGCGTACGGCAGCGCGCACCCGGTGCTCACCGGTACGGACGCCCGCGGTGTCTGGGCCCGGGTCGGTCGGCTCGTCGCCAAGCGCTCACGGGTGGTGCGGATCGTCTGCACGGTGGGGTTGCTCGCGATGGGCACCGGCTTGGTCGGGCTCAAGGCCGACGGGGTCCCGCAGAGCGACCTGGTCATCGGGGCCTCGCAGGCGCGCGACGGGCAGAACGTGCTCGCCGACCACTTCCCGGGTGGCTCCGGCAGCCCGGCGCAGGTGATCGGGTCGGAGCGCGACCTCGACGGCCTGGTCGACGCGATCACGGCGGTCCACGGTGTCGACGGGGTCGTGGCCGCCGCGAAGGACGCCCCGTCCGGCACCGTACCCGTGACGAGCGACCCGGCCACGGGCGCCGCCGCCTCGTCGGGCACCGCCACCGACCCCACCGTCTCGCGCGGGGACGTCCTGCTCGAGGTCACCCTGTCCGACCCGGCCGACTCGGACGCGGCCGAACAGACCGTCCGCGACCTCCGCACCGCGGTGGAACGAGTCGACCCCGGCGCGGTCGTCGGCGGCGTCACCGCGACGGCCGTCGACACGAACGACACCGGCATCCGCGACCGCACCCTGATCATCCCCGTGGTGCTCGTCGTGATCCTGCTCATCCTGATGCTCCTGCTCCGCAGCATCGTTGCCCCGCTCGTGCTCATCGGCAGCGTGATCGTGTCGTTCGCCGCGGCCCTCGGTGTCGGCGCGCTCGTGTTCGACCACGTGTTCCACTTCCCCGGCGCGGACCCGAGCGTCCCGCTGTACTCGTTCGTGTTCCTCGTCGCGCTCGGGGTGGACTACAACATCTTCCTCATGACCCGTGTGCGGGAAGAGGCGTTGCAGCACGGTCCGCACGAGGGGGTCCTGCGCGGGCTCGGCGTCACCGGCGGCGTCATCACCTCGGCCGGCGTGGTGCTCGCGGCGACGTTCGCGGCGCTCGGCGTCATCCCGATCCTGTTCCTCGTGCAGATCGCGTTCGTGGTGGCGTTCGGCGTCATGCTCGACACGATCGTGGTCCGTTCGCTGCTCGTGCCGGCGATCGCGTACGACCTCGGCCGTCGCGCGTGGTGGCCGTCGCGCCTCTCGCGCGCGAACCATCACATGTGACACGCTGGGCGTATGCCAGTTCCTTCGACGCAGCCCGCCGCCGAGCGCAAGCTCCTCCGTGACACCGTGCAGGACAAGATCCGCGACGCGATCATGGACGGCACGCTGGAGCCCGGCGAGCGACTCAACGACGACGACCTGATCGCGTGGCTCGGTGTCTCCCGCACCCCGATCCGTGAAGCACTCGCCGAGCTCGCCCGCGCCGGCCTGATCGAGATGGCCCCGAACCGCTACACCCGTGTGGCCGCCCCGACCAAGGACGAGCTCCTCGACGCCTACCGCACCCTCGGCGTGATCTACGGCGGGGTCGTGCGGCTCGCCGTGCCGAACTTCACCGAACCGCAGCGCAAGAAGATCGTGAAGATGCTCGACGAGGTCGTCGCCCGTGTCGGCGCACACGAGCAGGACCAGGTCGCCCGCGACGGCGCCGACATCTACTCCCAGTGGGCGGACGCCTGCGGCAACCCGTCGCTCGTCCAGCTCTGCCGGTCGACCACCGACGGGCTGTCCTTCAAGCTCCGGGTCCCCGAGCTCGCCGAGCTCGTGCCGGCCGACGTGATCCTGCCCGAGCTCGCGAAGCTCAAGGCCGCCGTCCTGGCGAAGGACCCGATCGCGGCCGAGCTGGCCATGGAGGCCATCCACCTGCTGCCGTCGCGCGCGTAGGGTCTCCTCGCGTGAGGGGTGTCGCAGGGGCTGTGGGGTGACCTTCCAGGCGCAGTCCATGTCCGTTGGGTGCGCGCCGGTTATGGTTTCCCGGTGAGCAACGAACCCGAGCAGACGACGGAGCCCGCGCGTCGCGGCACCGTGACGCCGCGCCACGGGCGCCAGAAACGCCGAGCGGGCGTGGTCTTCCCAGCGATCGCGGGCGTGCTCACGATGGCCCTCGTGCTGGGCGTCGGCTACACGGCGTACGCGTACAACCAGCTGTCCGGGGGCGTCACGATCGTCAACGCGATCACCGGCAAGAAGGACAAGAAGGACGACGTCGACGGTCAGGCGCAGAACATCCTGCTCGTCGGTGACGACCACCGACCGGACAACGCCACCCCTGAGCAGCTCGCCGAACTCAGCACCGAGTCGGACGGCGGGGCGACGAACACCGACACGATGATCGTCCTGCACATCAGCGCCGACGGCTCGCAGGCGACGATGATCTCGTTCCCCCGTGACTCGTACGTGGACATCCCGGACGTCGGCAAGGGCAAGCTCAACAGCGCGTTCTACTACGGCACGCTCAACGGCGGCGGTGACACCGGTGGTGCGAAGTTGCTCATCAAGACCATCGAGAACCTGAGTGGTCTGCAGATCGACCACTACGTGCGCGTCTCGCTGCTCGGCTTCTACCAGGTGGTCAAGGAGCTCGGACCGGTGCAGGTCTGCCTGAACCAGGCCACCAACGACCCGTACTCCGGCGTCAACCTGCCCGCGGGCAAGTCCACGCTCGACGCGAAGCAGGCGCTGTCGTTCGTCCGTCAGCGCCACGGCCTGCCGAACGGCGACCTCGACCGCAACGTCCGGCAGCAGTACTTCCTGTCGCAAGAGGCGCGGAAGGTCACTTCTGCGGGCACGCTGCTCAACCCCGTCAAGATGGGCAACATCCTCAAGGCCGTCGGCGGCTCGATCCAGACCGACACCGACTTGCTCTCCCTCGCGACGCAGCTGCGGAACCTGCGGCCGGCGAACATCCAGTCCGCCACGATCCCGACACTCGGCACGCCGACGATCTACGTCAACGGCTCGGCGCTGTCGATCGTCGAGGTCGACACCGTGGGACTGCCCGCGTTCGTCCAGGGTCTGGTCGGCGCACCGGAAGCGTACGAGAAGGCCGGTCGTGCGCAGCCGGCGAACACCTCGGTCACCGTCCTGAACGGCAGCGGCGTCGAGGGTGCGGCCACCGCAGCGGGACAGGTGCTGACGAGCCGCGGCTTCCAGGTCGCACCGGCCGGTTCCTCGGCCACGACCACGACCACGCAGGTGCAGTACCCGGCCGGCCAGGAGTCGCAGGCGAAGGCGATCGCCGCGGCGGTGCCCGGCGCCGTCGCCGTCCGCACCAGTGCGGTCACGGGCGTCACGCTCGTGCTCGGTACCGACGGCAAGACGGCGAAGGCCGCCAGCGAGCCGAGTGCGACCGCGTCGAAGCCCGCAACCGGATCCGGCTCGGGCTCGAAGGCGACGAAGCAGGCGACCAAGGAGCCCGCGCCGAAGTCGACCGACGTGCACAACTACGGCACCGAGGGCACCTGCATCAACTGACGCCACGACCGAGCTCGGGTCGCTAGGTTCGAGGAGTGAGCAACGCAGCGCGTTCGATCGTCCTGATGACCTACAACATCAAGAACCCCGATCCGGAGCACGACTGGCCGGCCCGGCTCCCCGTCCTCCTCGAGGTCATCCGTCGGCACGACCCCGACCTGGTGTGCGTGCAGGAGGCCTTCGCACACCAGCTGGACGACCTGCGCGCCGGCCTGCCGGAGCACGCGGACGTCGGGCAGGGGCGCGAGGGCGGCACCGCGGGTGAACACCCGGCGGTGTTCTTCCGACGCGATCGGTTCCGGCCGACCGACGAAGGCTCCTTCTGGCTGTCGGACACCCCGGACGAGCCGGTCTCGAACACGTGGGGCAGTCTGTTCCCGCGGATCGCGAACCACGCCACCTTCCTGGACACCGACGGACCGTCCTTCACCCTGCTCACGACGCACCTGGACCACGAACCCGGTCAGCACGGCGACGAGGTGCGCGGCAAGAGCGCGGCCCTGATCGTCGAACGCCTGGCGGGGGAGACCGGCCCCGTCATCGTCGCGGGCGACTGCAACGAGGCCGCTGGTGCCGGCACGGCGTCACACGTGTTCGCCGAAGCCGGGTTCGACGACACGTGGCTGCTCGCGGGCGACCCCGCGGACCGCACCGCGACGTTCAACGACTGGGAACCGCCGCTCGACACCGGTGAGCGCATCGACTGGGTGCTGACCCGGGGGATCACCGGGGTCGACAGCGTCGTGATCGACCACGACGGTCCGGACACGTGGTTCGCCAGCGACCACTTCCCGGTGGTGGCGACGATCCGCGTGTGAGTCAGCAGCTCCGCGCGGCGTGCACGGGCATCGGGGATCCGAGCACCGTGACGGTCGTCTCGTTCGTCAGTGCCGACACACCGTTGGTCCCCGAGCGGTCGGAGTCGTCGTCCGAGCGCTCCCATCCCTCGCGCAGCAGCAACTGCCAGGCGCGGGAGTCGTCGGCGCCGTAGGACACCCGTTCGGAGCGCGTCGCGTCGGCGATCTCGTCGGCGATGTCGTCGCCGACCTGGACACCGTCCGGCCCGGTGAGCTCGATCTCCGCCCCCAGCCGGCTGCGGACCCCGTCGCGCAGGACCCGGATCTCGACGGCGTTGCCGGCCCGGGCATCGGTCGTCAGGGCTGCGACCCGGATCGCACCGCCCCACGTGTAGGTGGTGCCGGCGGGGAAGCACGCCCCGCCGTCGCCCTCGGCCGTCTGGGTGCGCGAGGGGGTGCCGAGCAGTCGGTCGAGCAGGCTGACCGTCAGTCGGGAGTCGCGCATCGAGGACTCGACGACGGTCTTGCCGCCGTTCCGCAACACCAGTGACTCGGCGTCGAGCTCGATCGAGTCGACCCGTCGGAGCTTCGCGTTGGACACGTGCACCGGGGCGACGTCGTGGGTGGTCTCGGCTGCGACGGCCGTGCCCGCACCGAGCCCGGGCATCGCGTCGACCGCGAACGTGCCGGCCGAGAAGGCCAGCACGGCGGCGCCGAGCGCCAGCAGGGTCCGAGGAGTCACCGTTCGACGGTACGACCCCGATCCGTCCCGGACGACAGGTGTTACCGAATCGGGTCCTGGCCGTCACCGGACCGTGACAAACGAGGATCACGCACCTGCGGCCCTGGACCGCTGCGCGCGGCGGGCGCAGGCCGCTCCGCGCACCGGGGGACAGCCTCCTGGACGGCCGGTCGTGACCCGATGCGGAGCGTCAGCCGCATGACGGACCAGTACAGCATGCAGGACCCGACGAAGATGTACGCCGACAAGAAGCCGGACGAGCAGTACCTCGAGGGCGCGGGGACCGACGCCGAGATGGCGGAGAACGTCCCCGCCGACCACGGCGAGGACACGTACCGCGGCTCCGGACGGCTGACGGGCCGCAAGGCGCTCGTCACCGGTGGCGACTCCGGCATCGGTGCGGCCGTCGCGATCGCCTACGCACGCGAGGGTGCGGACGTCGCGATCTCGTACCTGCCCGAGGAGCAAGAGGACGCCGACCGCATCATCGGCCTCATCGAGGCCGCGGGTCGCAAGGCCGTCGCGCTGCCCGGCGACATCACCTCGCTCGCGGTGTGCGAGCAGATCGTCGCCGACACCGTGGCGCAGCTCGGTGGGATCGACATCCTGGTGAACAACGCCGGCAAGCAGCAGAACGTCGACGACATCACGAAGATCTCGGACGAGGAGTTCGACGAGACCTTCAAGACGAACGCCTACGCGACCTTCCGCATCACGAAGGCCGCGGTGCCGCACCTGCAGCCGGGCTCGACGATCATCAACACCACGTCGATCCAGGCCTACGCACCGTCACCGCACCTGGTGCACTACGCGGCCACGAAGGCGACCGTGAACAACCTGGCGAAGGGCCTGGCCGCGCAGCTCGCGCCGAAGGGCATCCGTGTGAACGCCGTGGCGCCGGGGCCGATCTGGACGCCGCTGCAGCCCGCTGGTGGCCAGCCGCCCGAGGCGCTGCCGTCCGCGGGCGAGCAGACCTACCTCGGTCGCTGGGGCCAGCCGGCCGAGCTCGCACCGGCCTACGTGTTCCTGGCGAGTGGTGAGTCGTCGTACGTGGTGGGCGAGACGCTGCACGTCGACGGTGGGATGCCGACGCCGTAACACGCCGCTCCGGGAGTACCGAGGAACCAGGTTCCGGACACAGCACCGCGCGGTTGCGTGGTGTGGTGTCCGGAACCTGGTTTCGTGTGTGACGGGCCACGCGCGGGCCGCGCGGGCGCGGGCCGCGGGCCGCGGGGGCGCGTCAGCAGGAGACGGTACGCGCCATCCGCTCCAGCAGCTCGCGTGCGGACAGGGCGGCGGCGAGCTCGACCTCGACCGGGTTGATCCCGATCGCGTGCTCGAACGCCTGGCGGCGGGCCTGGTCGACGATCGGGACCTCCGGCCGCTGGGGCAACACCGCGATCGCGCGCGCTGCGGCGTCGAACGCGCCCGAGGGTCGTCCGAGTTGCTCCCACATCGTCCGGACGTCGTGCGCGACCTGGTCCGGGTCGCCGCCGAACTCGAAGCCGGCCGAGGCCATGGTCGCGAGTCCCTGCGCGGTGGGGTCGTTCGGGGTCATGTCCGGCATCGTCACACGGATCCGTGCGAGCGCGCTGGACGTGGTGTCGGTGTCCGTGTCCCCCCATGTGCTGACACCCGGACCGGGGATTCTGTTGTCCCCCGTTCTGCGTTTGGATGGACATGCCCCGGAGTCGGGGCGACCCGGACAGGACGTCCGCGGAACGACGGAGGGCATGATGCTCGAACACACCAGCGCCGACACGCAGGCCGCAGTGGCTGCGGCGGCGACCCTGCACCTGCGGATCACGATCGTGGGGGCCACCGTCGACCTGCTCCGCGACGTCCCCTTCCACGAGGCACGCGCCGTGCACGTGGCGGAGCGGATGGGCATCTCCGTCGAGGAGATCGAACAGCACTTCCCGTCGTGGGACGGCCTGGTGCTGGCAGCCGTCGACCGCTGGAACGGCGGCCGGATGGACGAGGTCACCCGCGAGGTCGGGGACGGCTCGACCGTCGACCTCCTGCGCGCGATCGTCGCCTCGAACGCCGAGGACCCCGCGCTCATGCGCCTGCTCGTCGCCCTGCTGTCGGTCGCCGGCAACGCCGAGCACCCGATGGCGACCTACCTGCGCTCGCGCTACCAGCTCTTCTACGCGCAGGTGAAGCGCGGGCTCGAGCGCGACATCGCGACCGGCCGCGCCCCGCACACGATGGAACCCCGACGCGGCGCCGAACAGCTCATCGCGCTGTACGAGGGGCTGCAGCTGCAGGCACTCCTGCGGTCGGACCTGGACCTCGTGCCGGCGTTCGACCGTGCGGTCGCCCGACTCGAGCGCGGCTGGATGGAACGCTACGAGCCGCACGCCGCGCGCCGCCACGCCACGTGGAGCGACGGCGACGACGGCAGCTGGGACATCTGACCCCGGGGCGTCAGCGACCGCCCGGTGCCGAGCGCGACCCGCGGGGGACCGACCCGTCGCCGGGGTCGTACCCGGTGTCGCGGATGACCCGCAGGGCGGTGGTGTCGTTGTGGACCGAGTGCACGACGACCCGTCGGGTCCGCCGGAGTGCCCGTCGTGCCCCCGGGGTCGCGAACAGGCCGCCGAGCACGAGACCGGCGCCGATCCCGAGCGCCACCGACACCGCCGCAACGAAGTCGAGCGCCGCGCTCGACGACCCGGACATGAAGTTCAGCAGGGCGTTCGACACGGCGACACCGGGCAGCAGCGCACCGCAGAACGCCGGCACCGCGATCGCCGCCACCGCGGTCCGCATCCGGACGGCCGCGTAGGTGGACAGCACGCCGAGCAGCACCGCGGCCAGGAACGTCGCACCGAGCAGCGGCAGGCCGAGCTGCTGCAGCCCCCACAGCGAGGCGCCTGCAGCGACCGAGAACACCACCGCGACCGGGATCACCCGTGCGCTGGCCTGCTGCACGAAGCAGTTCGCCCCGGCCGACACCACGGTGAGCGCCAGTGACGCCCACAGCGGCAGCGCCTGGGTGACGATGCCGGACGGGTCCACCTCGAGGTGCAGCCACTTGGTCATGGCGATCCCCGCGGGCACCCCGACGACGATCGCGGCGATCACCAGCCCGATGTAGAACGCCCGAGCGACGGCCATCGCGCGGAAGCCGGAGATCGCGTCCTGGGCCCAGGTCACGAGCGACACGTGCGGCAGGAGCAGCACCACCAGGGCCGCAACCATGGTGGCGGCACCCGCTGGGTGCAGGACGCCGACGCCGATGGCCAGGGTGCCGATCACCGACGCGACCGCCCCCTGCGCCCCGGACACGAAGAACTGCGGGTACCCGCGGCCCGTCAGCCAGCGGCCGGACAGGATGATGCCGAACATCAGCACGAAGGCGCCGATGCCGGCTCGCCACCCGCCACCGGCCTGCATCGCGATCGAGGTCCCCAGGATCGACAGCCCGATGTCGGCGAGCCACGTGGGCCAGCGCGGCGGCATCCGCAGCACCGCCACCAGGGCGCTCACCGCCGAGGTCATGTCCCGTTCGTCGTGGATCAGGTCGTCGACGATCTGGTTCGCGCGTGCGAGCCGGTCGAGGTCGGAGCCGTCCGAGCTGACCGTCCGGACCTTCACGAGCGGCGGGACGTCGGCCGGCGCGTACTGGATCGTCACCGAGCTGCCGGAGAAGTCGAGGTCGAGCGGTGCCAGGTTCCACTTCGTCGACACCGCGACGACGGCGGTCTCGACGCTGCGGGTGTCGGCGCCCGAGGCGAGCATCACCTCGGCCAGGTCGAGGCAGAAGTCGACGATCTGGGCGGCCGTGTACTGGTCGCGGCCCTTGGCATCGGGCTCGACGTGTTCGTAGATCGTGCCGCGCAGTCGTGCCCGGGCGTCGCGCAGGTCGTGCTGCGCGAGACTGCGGCGCCGGGGGCGGGGCGGCCGGTGTGGGCGCCCCGGTTTCGGTTCGCCGGGGAAGTGCTGCTCGGCCATCCGACCATGGTGCCAGTCGTGCTCTGGACGCGACCAGAGCGGACGGGAGGCCCGGTGCCAGCTGGCACCGGGCCTCCCGTCAGGCCGTCGGTCGCGTCTCGGACGCGAGCCGACTACTGCTCGAACGTCGCGTCGAGCGTGATGTCGACGCCGGTGAGTGCCTTGCTGACCGGGCAGGTCGCCTTGGCGTCCTCGGCGGCCTTGAGGAAGGTCGCCTCGTCGATGCCGGTGACCTCGCCGTGCACGGTCAGGGCGATGCCGGTGAGCTTGAAGCCGCCAGCGGAGTCCGGGCCGAGCGAGACGTCGGCCTTGACGTCGAGGGCCTCGACCGTGCCGCCGGCCTCGCCGAGGACGGCGGAGAACTGCATGGCGTAGCAGGCCGAGTGCGCTGCGGCGATGAGTTCCTCGGGGCTGGTGCTTCCACCGGCCTCGTCGGCGGCGCGCTTCGGGAACGAGACGTCGTACGTGCCGACCTTCGAGCTGGAGAGTTCGACCTGGCCGGAACCGTCGTTGAGGCCGCCGTTCCAGGCGGTGCGTGCGGTGCGCGTGGGCATGGCCGCTCCTTTCGTGTGGGGGATCGGACCCGAGTGGATCCGTCGCAGCCGAGTCAAGCGGAGAACGCCCGTTCTCGCAAGCCGCTCACGGCGAAGACGCAGGTCTGCCCTACGATCGGTCGCATGGGGGACAGCACAGCCACGACGTTCCGCGAGCGCGTGCTCGAGCAGGGACCGGTCGACGTCTCGAACCCGGTGATCGCCTGGGTGCGGTTCTGGACGCAGGGGTGGCGCTTCCACGGACGGGCGAGTCGCTCGGAGTTCTGGTGGGTCATCGCGCTCGAACTCGCGGTCGTCGGAGCTGCGCTCTGGATCGTCGGCGTGCACGGAACCGGTGGGCGGTGGGAACTGTACGTCGATCCGCTCGGGGCTGTCCCCTCGCCGCTCGTGTCCTTCCACCTGCTCGACCGTGGGCAGGGGGCCTGGTTCGGCTGGGGGTCTGGTCCACGGGATGCCTGGCCGGACGCATGGGACTTGGCGCTGCTCGTCCCGACGATCGTCACGATCGTGCCGCGGTGGTCACTGCTCGTGCGCCGGCTGCACGACCGGGACCACACCGGGTTGTGGATCCTGCTCCTCGTGTTCACCGGGCCGATCGGATGGCTCGTGGTGACCGGGATGGTCGCCAGTCGGTCCCGGGCCCGGGGCGCTCGGTTCGACCACGGTCTGTTCGCCGGACGACCCGCCGCGAGCGCTGATGAGCAACAGGTGTCGTCGACAACGACAGGTGTAGTCTGACTGGCGTTCAAAGGAGACCCACCATGCGCGCCGTCGTGTTCGAGCAGTACCAGACCTTCCCGTCCCTGACGGAGGTCCCGAAGCCCACTCCGGCTCCGGGGGAGGTGCTCCTCAAGGTCGCCGGTGCCGGTGCCTGCCACTCGGACGTCGCCGTGTACCGCGAGTTCGCCGCCGGTGCTCCTGGGTCGCAGCAGCCCCCGTTCGTGCTCGGCCACGAGAACTCCGGCTGGGTCGAAGCCGTCGGCGACGGCGTGACCGGGTTCACCGAGGGTGACGCCTACCTGGTCTACGGGCCGGTCGGCTGCGGACACTGCTCGTACTGCTCGAAGGGGCAGGACACCTACTGCGAGAACGCCGCGACGAACCCGTACATGGGCATCGGTCTCGGGCGTGACGGCGGCATGGCCGAGTACGTCACCGTCCCCGCACGGAACCTCGTGCCGCTCGGTGACGCCGACCCGATCGCCGCTGCGCCGCTCAGTGACGCGGCGCTCACCCCGTACCACGCGATCAAGAACGCGCTCCCGAACCTGGCGGGCGGCGGCAAGTACGCGCTGGTCGTGGGGCTGGGCGGCCTCGGCCAGATCGCCGTGCAGATCCTCACCGCGCTCACCGGCGCCACGGTCATCGCGACCGACGTGAAGCAGGACGCCATGGACCGCGCTGCCGCCCGTGGGGCGATCACCGTGCCCGGCGGGCCGGACCAGGCCGCTGCGATCCGCGAGGTCACCGGCGGCCGTGGGGTCGACGCTGCGTTCGACTTCGTCGGGGCGACCCCGACGATCACGGTCGCCCAGGCATCGATGGCGATCGGCGGCCGGTTCACCGTCGTCGGGATCGCCGGTGGCACCACCGAGTGGAACTTCTTCGCGACGCCGTACGAGTCGACGATCACGAACACCTACTGGGGCACCATCGAGGACCTGCACGAGGTCGTCGCCATGTACCGCGCCGGGCAGATCGTGCCCGACGTCGAGCGGTACGCGCTGGCCGACGCGCTCGAGGCGTACCGGAAGCTCGAGGCCGGCGAGCTGTCGGGCCGCGCAGTCGTCGTCCCGACGCTCTGAGCCAGGGTCAGCGGCCGGCCGCGTAGCCCTGTGCGCCGCGGGGGTTCGCGGCAGCGCCGAGCACGCCCGTCGCCGGGTCGCGGGTGACGCAGGTCAGTCGGCCGAGTGCCCAGTCGCCGGCACGGGTGACGACGTGACCTCGGGCCTCGAGACCCGCGATGACGTCGTCGCCGAGGCGGTCCTCGACCACGAGTCCGGCGGGTTCCCACGTCCGTGGCCAGAACGACCCCGGGAACGAGGTCGTGTGCAGCGCCGGAGCGTCGATCGCCTGCTGCGGGGAGTACCCGCCGACGATCCACCGCAGCAGGAACAGCAGCTGCCACTGGTCCTGCTGGTCGCCACCGGGGGAGCCCAGCGCGGCGACGGGCACGCCGTCGCGGAGCACCAGCGTCGGGGTCAGGGTCGTGCGGGGGCGTTCGCCGGGGCGGAGCGTCGAGGCGGTGCCCGGCTCGAGCCAGGTCATCTGCAGGCGGGTGCCGAGGCAGAACCCGAGCTCCGGGATCGTCGGCGACGACTGCAGCCAGCCGCCGGAGGGCGTCGCGCTGACGATGTTGCCCCAGCGGTCGACGACGTCGATGTGGCAGGTGTCGCCGCGGGTCTCGCCGTCCGGGGCCACGAAGGGTTCGCCGCGGTCCTCGACGGGCACGACGGGAGCGACCGGCGCGGCCTGAGCGACCGGCGCTCGGTCGGTGTCCCGAGCGACCTGCACCGTCGGTTCGCCGACGCCCGCCCCGTCGCCGGCGGAGGACGACGTCCGGGCCGGCGGCATCGCGCGCTCGAGGCCAGCGACGGTGCCCGGGCGCAGCTCGGCCGAGGCGCGCTCGCCGATCAGTGCACGCCGCTCGTCGGAGTACGCGTCGGACAGCAGGACGTCGAGCGGGACGTCGCCGTCGCCGTAGAACGCCTCGCGGTCGGCCATGGCGAGCTTCTGCGCTTCGACGATCGTGTGCGCACCGACCTCGGTGGACGGGTCGAGCAGTGCGTCGTCGAGCGGTTCGAGCAGCCGCAGGGTCTGCAGCAGCGCCGGACCCTGCCCCCACGGTCCGGTCTTCGCTATGGTGCAGCCGCGGAACTCGGCCGTCGTTGCCGGCTCGTAGGACGCCCGGAACGCTGCCAGGTCCGCCGCCCGGATCACGCCGGCGTGGTCGGTGCCCGACGCGTGCCGGTGCGGCTGTCGCACGGAGCGGTCGATCGCCTCGGAGACGAAGCCCTCGGCCCACTCGCTCCGTGCCGCGTCGATGCGTGCGGTCCGACTGTCGGAGCCGTCACCGGCGTCGACGAGGCGGTCGAGCACTGCAGCCAGTGCCTCGTTGCGCACCAGGTCCCCGGGGACCGGCACCGCGCCTCCCGGCAGCCACTGCGCGGCGGACGTGGGCCAGTGCTCACGGAACAGGTCCTGCACGGCGGTGATCGTCCGGACCACACCGGGCGCGACCGGGTGGCCGTCACGGGCGTAGCCGATCGCCGGGGCGAGGACGTCGGCGAGCTCCCACGTGCCGTGGTCGCGGAGGAGCAGGAGCCAGGCGTCGACGGCGCCCGGGACGGTGGCGGCCAGTGCACCGGATCCGGGCACGAGGTCGAGGCCCTCGGCGCGGTAGTGCTCCGGCGTCGCACCGGCCGGGGCCGGACCCTGACCGACCAGCACGACCGGGGACGGGTCCGACGCGGTCGCGAAGACCGCCGTCAGATCGCCGCCGGGGCCGTTCAGGTGCGGCTCGACCACGTGCAGCACGAACGCTCCGGCGACGGCCGCGTCGAAGGCGTTGCCGCCGCGCTCCAGCACCGACTGCGCGGTGGCGGTCGCGATCCAGTGCGTCGCCGCCGCCATGCCGAAGGTGCCCTGCAGGTCCGGCCGCGAGGTGAGCTGGGCGGGCGGGACGAAGGCGGGGTTCGGCGTCGGCATGCACCCATCCTGTCCCGCTCCCCTTCGGGGAGACGGACGTGCGCCCGCTCGCCACTGGCCCTCATGCCGACTGCGGTGGTGCCAGCAGGGTGCCTCGGATGACGGATCCGTGGAAGGTGCGGACCGCGACGACGGTCCACGCGGCGACGAGACCGGCGTAGTAGACGACGGCGAGCACGGCGACGACGGTGAGTCCGGAGTGCAGGGCGAGCCCGTTGAGGCCGGTGACGCAGGTGCCGACGGGGAACGTGAAGGACCACCAGGTCAGGCTGAACGGCAGGTGGTCGCGGGCGGTCCGGACGGTGATGGCGAGGGCGATGACGGTCCACAGCAGCGCGAACCCGAGCATCGCGAACCCGTACACCAGCGCCACGACGAGGAGCGCGTGGGCGGTGGAGGCATCGACGACGGTGGGGGCGTTCGAGGCGAGGAGGTTCACCGCGGTGATCGACTGCCCGACCGGTCCGAGCACGATCCACAGGGTCGGGACCATGCCGGCCGCACCGACCTTGTGCTGCGCGAGCCGGTTCCAGATCAGTGTGATCACGACCAGCGACGTGACGAGGCTGAGGCCGAAGAAGCCGTAGCAGGACCACAGCAGTGTCTCGCGCGCCTGACCGGCGGGGGCGTAGGGCAGCAGGAGTGCGCCGGTGGAGGCGGACACCATCGGCGGGACGATCGGCATCAGCCAGCCTCCGAACGCGGAATCAGGCGTGTTCTCGTGGCGGGTGAACGCCAGGTAGGGCACCAGGACGGCGGTGAAGAGACCGCCGACGGTGCCGATGGTCCAGAGCGCCCAGTCGACGGTGACGGCGGCGGGCAGGCCGATCCAGTCCTTGCCGAGCAGGATCGTTCCGGCGCCGACGGTGAGGAACGCCATCGGCGGTGCGCCGAAGAAGTGCGAGATCACCGGGTGCAGGTGGTGCCTGGCCGCAGTGCTCCGGTACCGGACCCAGTGCAGGACCGTCGCGATCGTGAGGGCGACGAGCAGGACCGCCGCGATCGCCCAGACGACCGTCGCCGCCGTGCGCAGACCGGGGAACTGCACCGGCAGTGAGGCAGCCGCGACGGCGACGATCCCGGTGCCCATGATCGACGCGAACCAGTTCGGTGTGAGGTTCGACACGATCAGTCCCGGTCGCTCCAGATCGCGGAACAACGCCGTCGACGGCCGTCGGGGCACCGGGTCCGCGATCGTGGGTGTGGTGGCGGTACGGGGTGTCGACATGGGCCAAGCCTGCGCGGATCCCGTTCGGGGCGGAACCGGCAACCTCTTGGCAGGGCACAATCGATGGTTGTGGCACTGCGGCGACTGACGGACCGGACGCTCGACCTCGACACGCTCGAGGTCCTCGAACGCGTCGCCGAGACCGGTTCACTGTCGGCCGCCGCCGAAGCCCTCGGGGTCACGCAGCAGGCGGTGTCCGCTCGGATCCGGGTCGCCGAACGCGCGGTCGGACACGCGCTGGTGCACCGCTCGGCCACCGGGTCGGTGCTGACCGAGACCGGACGGCTCGTCCTCGGCCTGGCCGGGCCGGTCCTCGACGCGGCTCGCCGCCTGGAAGCGGGACTCGGGGCGCTCAAGAGTCCGACCGGCTCGCTCGTCGTGGCAGCGTCACAGACGATCGCGGAGCTGCTGCTGCCCGGCTGGCTGCTCGCGTTCCGCGCCCGTGAACCGGACGTGACGGTGCGGCTGATCGCCGGCAACTCCACGGCGGTCACCGGCCTCGTGCGGTCCGGCGGTGCCGACCTCGGGTTCACGGAGACCCCGGCCGTGGCTGCGGGCGTGTCCGCGCAGGTGATCGCGGATGACGAACTCGCGGTCGTCGTCGCGCCGGACCATCCCTGGGCACGGTCGGCGGGGATCACCGCAGAGGTCCTGGCGGAGACCGCTCTGCTCCTGCGCGAGGCGGGTTCGGGGACCCGCGCGACGCTCGACGCGTGGCTCGGGGAAGCCGGTCTGCGGGCGTCGGTGCCGGCGGCGGTCCTGGAGACGACGAGCATCATCCGGGCGAACGCGCACGCGGGGATCGCACCGGCCGTGATGAGTCTCCGCACGGTCGCCGCCGACCTCGCCGACGGGGCGCTCGTGCGTGTCCCGCTCGCCGGGCCACGCCTGACCCGACCGTTGCGGGCGATCTGGCCGGGTCGGCCGCAGCCGGCCGTCGCGGCGTTCCTGCGCGTCGTGGTCCCCGATCCGGGTGCGGCCTGAGTCGGTCGGACCCCCCTGTCAAGGGGTTGTGCACCCCGCGTAGAAAAGCGACCATCGTTCGGTGACTCGTGCAGGGCGAGCGCCGAACGACCGCGCAGTGGCGTGGTCGGTTCCGAGTCAGGGGATCCATGACCACCACTCCGTCGACCGTCGCACGTGCGCGCCGACTCCCACGCATCGCCAGTGCCGTCGCGGTGCTGGCCCTCGCGGCCGGTGCACTCGTCGCGACCGCCGAACCGGCCGCAGCGTCGGCCGTGTGGGTCGGATCGGCACCCGCAGGCACGAAGCTCAACCCCGGTGACCAGGTCACCTCCCCGAACCGTCAGTTCACGCTGATCATGCAGGGTGACGGCAACCTGGTCGAGTACGGCATCGGCAACCGCGTGCTGTGGGCGTCGGGCACCGCCGGTTCCCCCGGGGCCATCGCGGTCGTGGGCAAGAACCGCGCCCTCGACATCACGAAGAACGGCAAGCGCCTGGCTCGCTGGGCCTCGGCCGGCACCGCGAACTCGACGGCCCTGAAGGTGCGCGCCGACGGCACCATGGCGCTGCTCGCCGGCTCCACCGTCGTCGTCAACTGGGCCAACTACCAGGACCGGGTCGCCTCCGGGAACCTCATCCTCGGCGGGACGGTCCTGCGCTCCGACACCAGCAACACGCGCGTGCTCAACATGCGCACCGACGGCAACCTCGTGCAGAAGGTCAGCGGCCGTGTCGTCTGGCAGTCGAGGACCGGCGGCCACCCCGGCGCCTGGGCCGAACTGCTGCCGAAGGGCAACTTCGTCATCTGGACACGCGACGCGGCACGCAAGAAGGTCGTGCTCTGGAGCGCGAAGACGAGCACGGCCGGTTCGGGCAACCTGCTCGTGCAGGTCGACGGCAACGTCGTGCTCTACGGCTCCAAGGACACCCGGGTCTGGTCCAGCCGCCCGGTCACCGGCCTCGCCTGGCCCGTCAACGGCACGACGATCACCGGCCGGTACGGCGACGACCGCGGCGCCGGACACGTCCCTCGCTACCACCAGGGCGCCGACGCCCCCGTCCCGGTCGGCACCCCGGTGTACGGCTCCGGCACGGGCGAGGTCTCCAAGACGGTGGCGAACGACGCCTCGTACGGCAACTACATCGTCGTGACGTACGGTATGACCTCCGTGCTCACCGCCCACCTCAGCAAGATCGAGGTGAAGCAGGGGCAGATCGTGAAGCTCGGCACCGAGATCGCGAAGTCCGGCAACACCGGGCAGTCGACGGGGCCGCACGTGCACGTCGAGACGCGGCGGAACGGCACGCTCGTCGACCCGTTGAAGAACATGCACTTCCGCTGATCGTCGCTGCGCGGGGCGCGGCGCGGCGCGCCGAGCTCGCGCCGAGCTCGCGGCGCGCTCGCGCCGAGTGAGCAGAAGACGTCGGGTGGCATCACATCACTCGACGTCTTCTGCTCACTCGATGCCCGGCCCGGGGCGGGACGGCGCGGATACGCTTGACCGGATGAGTGCACGCGGCGGGACCGGGGCCGGCGACGACGCGGAAGCCGTCCTCGTGGCCTTCGCGAGCACCAGCGGCGACGTCGCCGCGGCACGCCGGATCGCACGGCGCTTCCAGGACCTCGACGAGGGGGAGCGCTCGGCGCTGCTCTGGAGCGAGGACGACGGTGCGAAGCTCATCGCGGTGCTGCTCCTGGTGCAGGCGATGCGGGCGAACCCGGACCCCGAGCTGACCGACGAGTACCTGTCGGCGGCGAAGTCCGAGCGGTTCGACGACCCTGCGTTGGTCGACCTGGCGGCCGAGGAGCTCGTCGGCGCACCACTCGTGGGCGGCTCGACGGGCCCGCTGTTCGCGCTCGTGAAGTCCGACGTGGCGATGGTCCGGCGGATCGCGATCGTGGCGACCCTGGGGTTCGTGAAGCAGGGCGACGCCGAGGTGCCGCTCGGGATCGCCGGGCGCCTGGTGCGAGAGCGGAACGACACCGTGCAGTCGGCGCTCGGGTGGGTGCTGCGCGAGACGGGCAAGCGGGCGTCGGAAGCGGCACTCGTGGCGTTCCTCGACAAGAACGCGAAGTTCCTCACGCCGTCGGCACGACAGACCGCGACGGAGCACCTGCCACCGGCGGAACGTGACCGCCTGCGGGGCTGAGGACGAACGGGGCTGACAACCGACTGTGCAGTCGGCCGAACAGACCAGATGGTCGGTTAGGGTCTGTTGGTGACCACAACCAGCACCACCCCGATCCACCGCGCCTCCGTCCGCGAGTGGGCGTCCCTCGGCGTCCTCACCCTGTCCGTGGTGCTGCTCGCGATCGACGGCACCGTGCTGGCCCTCGCCGTCCCCTCGCTCACCGCCGACCTGGACCCGACGGCGACCCAGGTGCTCTGGATCGGCGACGTCTATTCCTTCGCGCTCGCCGGGCTGCTCGTCACGATGGGCAACGTCGCCGACCGGATCGGTCGGAAGCGCCTGCTGCTCATCGGCTCGGTGGCGTTCGGCCTGGCCTCGGCAGCAGCGGCGTTCGCGCAGACGCCCGAGCTCCTGATCGCCGCTCGGGCACTGCTCGGCATCGCGGGGGCGACCCTGATGCCGTCGACGTTGTCCCTGGTCCGGACGATCTTCCGCGACGCCCGTCAGCGCACCACGGCCATCGCGGTCTGGTCAGCCGGTGCGACCGGTGGTGCTGCTGCCGGTCCACTGGTCGGCGGGGCGCTGCTCGAGCACTTCTGGTGGGGTTCGGTGTTCCTCATCAACATCCCCGTCATCGTGGTGATCGTCATCGCCGGCGCGATCCTGCTGCCGGAGTCGAAGGGTGGTTCGCGCACGCCGATCGACCTGCTGTCCGCCGTGCTCTCGGTGCTGGCGATCGTCCCGCTCGTGTACGCGGTGAAGCACGTCGCCGGGCACGGTTTCGACTGGACGGTGCCCCTGACGGCGCTGCTCGGCATCGGCGCGGGCTGGTGGTTCGTCCGCCGGCAGAAGCGCCTGGCGACGCCGCTCATCGACCTGCAGCTCTTCCGGATCCCGGCGTTCTCGGGTGCCGTCGTCGCCAACTCGTTGTCGGTCTTCGCGCTGAGCGGGCTGCTGTTCTTCTTCTCGCAGTACCTGCAGCTGGTCCGTGGGTTCCCCCCGCTGCTCGCCGGCGCTGCCGAACTGCCGGCGACCCTCGCCTCGATCGCGGTGATCGCGATCATCGGGCTGCTGTCCCGCCGGGTCGGCCCCGGTCGGTCGATCGGCCTCGGCCTGGCGGTCGCCGCAGTCGGCATGGCCGGACTCGCGTTCGCCGAGGGGCTGCCGACCTACTGGGGCATCGCGATCGCGCTGGCGGTGGTCGGCCTGGGCGTCGGGGTGTCGATGACCCTGGCCACCGACGCGGTGGTCGCCGCGGCACCCCGTGAGCGTGCGGGTGCGGCCTCGGCCATCTCGGAGACCGGGTACGAGCTGGGCGTCGCGCTCGGCATCGCGGTGCTCGGGTCGCTGCAGACCGCGTTCTACCGCTCGAACCTCGACGTCGCGAGCGGATCGCTCAGCGGCGGTGTCGGCGACCGGATCCGTGAGTCCCTCGCGTCGGCGTCGCAGGTCCTGCAGGACGGCGACCCGATCCTCGAACACGCGCGGCACGCCTTCACCGGCGGCATGCAGCTCGCCTCGATCTGTGCCGCCGTGGCGCTCGCCGTCGCCGCCGCGGTCGCACTCCGGGTCATCCCGAACCGGCAGGATGGACCGCATGAGCACTGACGGTCGCGATGAGCACTGACGGCACCCGTGACCGGGAGCGCACCCGCCAGGCGGTCCTCGAGTCCGCCGAGCGGCTGCTCGCCGAGCGCGGCACCCGGGTGAGCGTCGCCGAGATCGCCGCCGACGCCGGCGTCTCGAAGAGCGGCCTGCTGCACCACTTCCCGTCGAAGGACGCCCTGCTGCTCGCGGTCGTCGAGCAGGGCCTCACCACTTTCACGGACGAGGTCATGCGCCACGTCGACCTGGCCGAGAACCGACCGGGAAAGGTCCTCCGTGCCTACGTCCGGACCCTGTCCGGCGGCAGCGAACGGGCGATGGAGGTCTTCTCGCCGTCGTCGCACTGGACCGGCCTGATGGCCGTGCCGGGAGTCGAGGTCCTCGTCGCCGCCGACGCGCAGGACTGGCGCACGATCTTCGCGCGCGACGGCCTGCCGGAGGACCGCACGCTCGTGGTCCGGAACGCCGCCGAGGGGCTGGCTGCGGCCATCGCGATGCCGCCGTACCTGGACGAGCGCGAGGTCGCGGTCACCCGCGACGCACTGCTCGCCCTGGCAGAACCCGTCTGACGGATCGGCCGGGAGGCCCGGTGCGCGCCCGCCTCACCCGTCACCCGGGCAGGCGGCCGGGCCCACCCCGTGGTCCGGTCAGCGGCCCCGGCCTACGGTGGGCACATGCACACCGAGGTGCCCCCGATCGACAGCACACTCGTGGAACGGCTCGTCGCCGCGCAGTTCCCCGAGTGGCGTGCCCTGCCCGTGCGCGAGGTCGACCACCAGGGCTGGGACAACCGCACGTACCGACTCGGCGACGCGCTGTCCGTCCGGCTGCCGAGCGCCGACGGCTACGTGCCCGCGGTCGAGAAGGAGCAGGACGTCCTGCCGTACCTGGCCCGACGGTTGGACATCGCGGTCCCCGAGCCGGTCGGCCTGGGCGAGCCCGGCGAGGGGTACCCGTTCCCGTGGTCGGTCCTGCGGTGGCTCGACGGCACGGTTGCCGCGCGTGCGGTCGACCTCGACCACGAGCGCTTCGCCGCCGACGTGGGTGCGGTCCTCCGGCAGCTCCGGAGTCTCCCCGCCACCGGGGGCCCGACCGCCGGCGCGCACTCGTTCCACCGCGGCGAGCACCCGTCGGTGTACGGCGCCCAGGTCGTCGCGGCGTTGGACACGCTGGGCGCGGAGGTCGACCGCGCGGCGTGCGAGCGCGTCTGGTCTGCAACGACCTCGACGACCTGGGGGCGTCCTGGCGTCTGGTTCCACGGCGATGTCGCGCCCGGCAACCTGCTCGTGGACGACGCGGGACGGCTCACCGCGCTGATCGACTTCGGCACGTGCGGCGTCGGCGACCCGGCGTGCGACCTGGTGCTCGCGTGGACGTTCCTCGAGCCGTCGGCGCGCCCGGTGTTCCGCGAGGCCGTGGGCCTCGACGCCGACACCTGGGCCCGCGGGCGGGGCTGGGCGCTCTGGAAGGCGCTCATCATGCTCGCCGGCAGTGCCGGGCCCGGCGACCGCGCGGAGCACGAGCGCGTGCTCGCCACGGTCCTGGCCGACCCCGTCGTCTGACGCGACGGCGCGCCCGGGGTCGTGCGTGGGGCTGTGAACGCGCCACGGGGCGGGCGCGTACCGAAGAGGGGGAAGTGAGCCGCGCCTCCCGGCCGGCCCGAAGCGACCACGAGAGGAACGCGACGTGCGCGCACTGACCTGGCAGGGCACCGAGAAGGTGTCCGTCGAGACCGTCCCCGACCCGACCATCCAGCAGCCCACCGACGCGATCGTGCGGATCACCTCGACCGCGATCTGCGGCTCCGACCTGCACCTGTACCGGGTCCTCGGCCCGTACATCGACAAGGGCGACGTCCTCGGGCACGAGCCGATGGGCGTCGTCGAAGCGGTCGGCAGCGCCGTGACGAACCTGAAGGTCGGCGATCGCGTCGTCGTCCCCTTCAACATCTCCTGCGGGCACTGCTGGATGTGCCAGCGCGGGCTGCAGTCGCAGTGCGAGACCACGCAGGTCACCGAGTACGGCTCGGGAGCCGCGCTCTTCGGCTACACGAAGATGTACGGCCAGGTCCCCGGCGGCCAGGCCGAGTACCTGCGCGTCCCGCACGCCGACTACGGGCCCATCGTGGTGCCGGACGACGGCACGCCCGACGACCGCTGGCTGTTCCTCAGCGACATCCTGCCCACCGCGTGGCAGGCCGTGCAGTACGCGGACGTGCCCGAGGGCGGCACGCTCGCGGTGCTCGGCCTCGGCCCCGTCGGCCAGTTCGCCGCCCGCATCGGCAAGCACCTGGGCTACCGCGTGCTCGCCGTCGACCCGGAGCAGGTCCGGCGTGACCTCGGCGCGAAGCACGGCGCCGAGGTGTTCGACCTGACCAAGGACACAGTGCCGGAGCTCGTCGACCTGACGGACGGCCGTGGCCCCGACGGCGTCGTCGACGCCGTCGGCATGGAGGCGCACGGCAACCCCGTCGCCGGGTTCGCGCAGCGTGCGGCCGGGCTGCTGCCGGACGCCCTGGCGAAGAAGGCCATCGAGACCGCCGGCATCGACCGACTCGCAGCGGTGCACGCGGCGATCGACCTGGTCCGCCGCGGTGGCACCGTCTCGCTGAGCGGCGTCTACGGCGGCATGGCCGACCCGATGCCGATGATGACGCTGTTCGACAAGCAGATCACCATCCGCGAGGGCCAGTGCAACGTGAAGCGCTGGATCGACGACATCATGCCGCTCGTCTCCGACTCCTCGGACCCGCTCGGCACGCTCGACCTGACCACGCACCGGGTCTCGCTCGAGGACGCCCCGCACATGTACGAGGTGTTCCAGAAGAAGCAGGACGGCTGCGTCAAGGTCGTGCTCGACCCCGCACTGGCTGCCGCCTGATGCGGATCGTCGTCGTCGGCGGGACCGGCAACGTCGGGACGGCGGTGCTCCGGCGGCTCGCGCAGGCGCGGGCCGCCGCGCGGGCGGACGCGGGTGCGTCCGACGGCGACGGGCGCGACGACAGCGTCGAGATCGTCGGGGTTGCACGGCGGCTGCCCGACGTGCACGCGGAGCCCTACGGTTCGGCGGTCTGGCACGCCGTCGACATCGGAGCAGCGGATGCGGTGGGGCAGCTCACCGCGGTCTTCACCGGCGCCGACGCGGTGATCCACCTCGGCTGGGCGCTCCAGCCGACGCACGACATCCCCGCGCAGTACCGGACGAACGTCACCGGCACGGCGAACGTGCTGTCGGCCGTCGCACGTGCCGGGGTACGGCAGGTGGTCGTCGCGTCGTCGGTCGGGACCTACCGGGGCGTCGACGCCGCGGGCAAGCGGACCCCGGTCGACGAGAGCTGGCCGACCGACGGCATCCCCACCGCGACGTACTCGATCCACAAGGCGGCGAACGAAGCGGCGATGGACGCGTTCGAGACCGAGCACCCGTCCGTGATCGTCACGCGACTGCGCCCGGGGTTGATCTTCCAGCGGGACGCCGCCGCCGAGATCCGCGGGCTGTTCCTCGGGCACCTCGTGCCGATGTCGATCGTGCGGTGGATCCGGTGGCTCGTGCTGCCCCTGCCGTACCCGTTCGTGTTCCAGGCGGTGCACGCCGACGACGTCGCCGACGCCTACTGGCGGACCGTCGACCAGCGGGCCGGCGGAGCCTTCAACATCGCCGCGTCGCCCGTGCTCAACCCACCGCGGTTGGCCAGGGCCTTCGGCATGCTCGGCGCCGTCCGGATCCCACTCGGACTGCTGCGCGGGATCGTCACGCTGACGTGGCGGCTGCGGTTGCAGCCGACTGACGCCGGCTGGATCGACATCGCGGCCGGAGTACCGATCATGCGGACCGACCGTGCCCGGTCGGTGCTCGGATGGGAGGCCCGGCACACCTCCGAAGACGCGTTGCGCGCGCTCGTGGCCGGGTTCGCGGACGGCGCGAACGTCCCGGGGTCCGCTCCCTTGCGCGGGTAGTGGGCGGGCCGTTCCGCGCGTGGTGAGCCGTTCCGTGCGGAGGAGGCCAGGAGTTCTGTCCCCTTCCGCGCGAAACGGCCTCCCATCGCGGGGCAGACGGGGCCGAACGTCCTCGGCGGCGCGCTACGATCTGCTCATCGTTGTGAGGAAGGGGACGCGATGACGTTCGACACGGCAAACAGTGGGGTGGCGTTCGGCGGGTTCGGGGAACCGGGGGTGTCCGACGGCTTCGGTGCCTTCGGCGTGCTGTTCGGCGTCGTCGCCGGCATCATCGCGCTCGGGTTCGTGTCGATCATCGTGCTCACGATCTACCGGGGCAAGCGCATGGCCGACCGCGGGCAGAACCCCCTCACCCTGCAGGAGGACATCGCGTACCAGGCGATGCAGAGCCGCACCCTCGCGCCCGAGAAGCCGCTCGAACGGCGGCTCGCCGAGCTCGACGACCTGCACGCCCGCGGTGTCATCTCGGACGAGGAGCACCGCAGCGCCCGAGCCGAGGCCCTGCGCGGCTAGCCTGGTCGGGTGCTGCTGCCGACGGACCTGCTGGGAGACTGGGCGCTCCGCCGGACCGTGGACGACCGGCTCGCTGGCGCACAGGGCAGCGTCACCGGCACCACGACCCTGACCGCTGTCGGCCCGGACGAGGTGCGCTGGGACGAGACCGGCGTGATGACCTTCGACGGGCGGACCACCCCGGTGTCGCGGACGCTCGTGGTGCGCCGGGACGGCGGCGGTCACTGGGCCGTGCACTTCTCCGACGGCCGGGTCTTCCACGACTGGGTGTGGGGCGCGACCGTGGCCCACGCCTGTGCGCCGGACGACTACACGGGCACCATTGTCGGCGACGAGCAGCGGTGGACGGTGCGGTGGGAGGCCCGTGGCCCGGCGAAGGACTACCGGCTCGACAGCGTGCTCACCCGGTCACCGGCGTGACCACGACGTCACCGGCACCCGGCAGACTGGGCGCATGGCACGTTCCTCCGGCACCGACGCCCCGCGCATCACCCTGACCGAGCCCGTCGACCTGCAGGACTGGGTTCCCGGACCCGGTGACGTCCTGACCGGTGACCGCATCGAGGGGAAGCGCATCGGCGTGCTCGACGTGGCCGGCGAGCGGCTGCCCGACCTCGAGATCGAGGAGTGCGTCATCGACACCATCCGGGGCGACGGCGCCGACCTCCGCGGGCTCCGGGTGCACGACTCGATCATCGACACGCTCGACGCCCCGGTGCTGCGGGCGTCGAGCAGCTCGTGGCGCGAAGTCCGGGTGTCCGGCGGGCGGATCGGTTCTGGCGAGCTGTACGACTCGGGGTTGAGCGGGGTCGAGTTCGTCGGGATGAAGTTCGGGTTCGTGAACCTGCGCGGATCGACCCTCACCGACGTGGTGTTCCGCGACTGCGTCATCGACGAGCTCGACATCGCCGACGCGAAGCTGCTGCGGGTGTCGTTCGAGGGCAGCAGCATCCGCGACGCCGAGGGCTCCAACACCCGTATCGACCACGTGGACCTGCGGGGCGCCGACCTCGACCGGGTCGAGCGCCTCGAGGGGTTCCGCGGCGCGACGATCGGCGCCGACCAGCTGTACACGCTCGCCCCGCTGCTGGCGGCGCAGGCGGGCTACCGCGTCGACTGACCGACGCCGAATTTCGCGCTCAGCGACACCTCGCGGCGTGCGGGCCCCGCGAACTGTCGCTCAGCCCGAAACGACGCGTGAGTCGGCGGCCGCGGCCAACGCCGCCGTCAGGTCGGCCTGCACCAGGTCGCCGTGGGCGGCCGCCCCGGCCTGGACCCCGGCGGCTGCGGACGCGATCACCGTCGCCATCGGGGCCGCCACGTTGCCGGCCGCGTAGACACCGCGAACCGCGGTCTGCCCGGCCGGATCGACCGTCAGCGCGCTCGCGTACCGGAAGTCGCCCATGAACTGGTCGACCGCGACGAGGCCCAGGCCAGACAGGAAGTCCACGCGTGCCTCGGCGGTGCTCGCGGCGGCCAGGGCGTCCAGCGCGACGACCTCGCCGGATCCCAGCACCACCCCGGTCAGTGTGCCGTCCGACGACACGACCCGCGCGACCGAATCGTCCACGACGCTGATCCCACGAGCTCGCAAACCGGCCAGGGCGGTGTCGTCGACGAGTGCTGGATCGGTGACGAACGCCGTCACGTGCTCGCTCAACGCCCGGAACATCAGGGCGTGGTGGACGCCGTTCGGCGTGGTCACGAGCACGCCGATGCGCTGGTCGCGGATCTCCCACCCGTGGCAGAACGGGCAGTGCACGACCCCGCGCCCCCACTGCTCGGCCAGGCCCGGGACCTCCGGCAGGACGTCCACTACGCCGGAGGCGACGACGAGCCTGCGTGCGGTGACGACCGCGCCGGAGTCCACCGTGACCGAGAAGCCGACCGGGTCGGTACCGTCGCCCGTCGTGGCGGACGTGGCCACGATCCTCCCGGACGTCACCTCGACCCCGTAGGCGGCGACCTCGTCGCGACCGATCGCCGTGAGTTCGGCGGGGGCGATGCCCTCGCGCCCGAGGTAGTTGTGGGCGCCGGCCGACGGCGCGTTGCGGGGCTCGCCCGCGTCGACGACCAGCACGGAACGGCGGGAGCGGCCGAGGACGAGGGCGGCGGAGAGGCCGGCGGCTGAGCCGCCGATGACGATGACGTCGTAGTGATCACGCATGCAAGGAGCATGCGTCCGATGCGGCACACATGGCAAAGAACCTTGCTGATGTGGCAACCTGGGCCGTATGCCCCACGGCCCGCAGGAACCAGTCGTCCCCCGCACGACCGCCCAGGTCGTCGACGGGGTGGGCCCTCGGCTGCGCGGGCTCCGCACCCACCGCGACGTGACGCTCGCCGCCCTGTCCGAGCAGACCGGGGTGTCGGTGAGCACCCTGTCGCGGCTCGAGTCCGGGCAACGCAAGCCGACGCTCGAACTGCTGCTCCCACTGGCGCGGGCGTACCAGGTGCCGCTCGACGACCTGGTCGGGGCGCCGCAGACGGGCGACCCGCGGGTGCATATGAAGCCCGAGGTGCACGGCGGCCGCGTGGTGGTCCCGCTGACGAAGCGCACCGGCGGCGTGCGGTCGTTCAAGCAGCTGTTCCCGCCGAACGAGCCCGGCGGCGAACCGTCGCTCAAGACGCACGAGGGCTACGAGTGGCTCTACGTGCTGTCCGGCCGACTGCGACTGGTGCTCGGCGAGCACGACCTGGACCTCGGACCGGGCGAGGTCGCCGAGTTCGACACCCACACTCCGCACTGGATCGGCAACGTCACCGACTCGGTGACCGAGGTGCTCTGCCTGTACGGGCCGCAGGGGGAACGGGCGCACGTGCGGTCGAGACCGACGCGCTGACCGTCCGGGCTACGACGTGAACACGTGGTCGATCACGTCGTCGAGGAGCTCCGACGTCTCGATGTTCGACTGCCGGATGTGGATGCCGATGTCGCCCCGCGTGAAGTAGGTGTCACCGTCGGTGACGGGGTACTGCTCGTTCTTCGACACCTTCTGGCACTGGTACCCGTCGGCCTGCTCGCCGCACTCGTAGCCGTCGTCGGCGAGCTGGTCCAGTTCGGTCCGCGCGACCGCCGGGTCGACGACGTCGACACCGATGGACAGGAACGACGTGTCCGCGCGCGGGTCCGCCCAGATGCAGAACAGACGCTTGCCGTCGGGCTGCAGTGCCGGGGTGAAGGAGCTCTTCGGGATGGTGATCGGATCGCCGGCGACCGACGGGTCGTTGAGCGGCGCCGAGGCGAAGGTCTTGTCCCACTTGCCCGGGGTGATGACGTCCGTGCAGCTGGCCGGCACCGTCCCGCTGTCGTCGGTCGCCGGCGCGGTGGAGCCGGTGTCGCTCGGGCTCGCGCTCGGCGTGCCGGTGCTGTCCGCCGTCGTCGCGGACGGCGTGCCGGGCCCGGCCGGAGTGCTCGCTGCGCAGCCCGTCAGGGCGAACCCGATCGCCAGTGCGACCGTGAGCGTCCCGGTGATGCCGGATGTCGTCGTGCGCGCGGATCGCCGCATCGTTCCCCCTTGGTTCGTGGTGCGGTTCTGCCCGCCCCTTTCGATCGTAGGCAAGCGCGCGAGCGGTGTCCGCAAGCGTTACCGTTCCGCGATCCCGTCAGCGCGTCCGCCACCCGCGCCGCGTGCGCAGGTCCGCGCGCACCCGCCGCGCCCATCGGCGCACCGGGTTCGCCCGCCGTCCGTTCACGCGGAACGTGTGGAAGGCGCGTCGCGTCCGCAGCAGGGCGGACGGGAGGCCCGACAACGGTCGTGCGGACACCTGCACCGTGAGTGCACGGTCGGCCACCACCCGCCAGGCCGGGTCGAACTGCATGCTCAGGTCGACGTCGTCGTGCACCTCGGGGTCCTCGCGGTGCGCTCGGCTCCGGACCGCGTCCCAGGTCCACCGTCGCATCACCATCGCGGACCCGAACAGCGGCGGCCGGCCGAGCGCTGCCCACATCAGCGCGAAGTACGGCCGCATGTAGACGGCGTCCCACAGTCGGCCGATCAGCGGTCCGCCATCGTGGGGGCATCCGGGGCCGGTCACGGCGGCGACGTCCGGGTCGGCGAGCAGTCGCACGGCGGTGGCGATCCACCCCGGCGGCGGCACGGAGTCGGCGTCGAGCCGGACGAGCACGTCGCCGGACGCCCGGTCGTAGCCCCGCGCCGAGGCCCGGGCGATGCCGCGGATCCGTTCGGTGAGCACGACCGCACCAGCTGCCTGCGCGACCGCGGCACTGTCGTCCTGACTGCCGTTGTCGACCACGACGACCTCGTCGGCCAGCAGCGTCTGCGCCGCGAGGGCGTCGAGACACCGCCGCAGGTGCGCAGCGTCGTCGCGCACGGGGATGACGACGGAGACGCGGACCATCCTCCGATCCAACCGGAGGTCCGCTGTACGGCCACGCGGTAGCGTTCCGGGCATGGACCGGACCGACGAACTCGCCGTGGAGCTCCGGCACGCGATCGGTCGTGTCGTGCGCGCTGCGAAGCGGGAGGCGGACTCGTTGCCGACCGCCCACGCGACGACCCTCGGGTTCCTCGAGCGCGAGGGGCCGATGCCGATCGCCGAGCTGGCACGTCGCCGTGCGGTGAAGCATCAGGGGCAGTCGCGCACGGTCGGGGAGCTCGCCGACCTCGGGTACGTCGAGCGGACGGCGTCGGACACCGACCGCCGGGTCTCGGTCATCCGCATCTCCGACACCGGCAGCGAGGTCCTCCGCCGGGACATGACGGCACGTGCCGACTGGCTGGCCACCGCGATCCGCGAGGAACTCGACGACGAGGAACGCGCGGCCCTCGAGCGCCTGCCCGGCATCTTCGAACGGTTGGCCCGGCGCGCCGACTGAGTGGTCCCTCACCCGGATCGGCAACCAGAAGTACAACACGGTTGTAGTGTTGTCGGCATGGAGCTGACGAAGTACAACCACGCCACCGTCGTCCTCGAGCAGGACGGCACCACACTCGTCATCGACCCGGGCACCTTCACGCCCGAGGCTGCCGACCTCGCCGGCGCTGCCGCCGCGGTCCTCATCACCCACGAGCACGCCGACCACCTCGACGTCGACGCCGTCCGTGCCGGGCTCGACGCGAACCCGTCGCTCGTGGTCCGCGGGCCGGCGGTGATCGTCGAGCAGCTGGGTGACCACGACGGCCGCGTCGCTGCGGTCCGTGCCGGTGAGGCGTTCGAGGTCGGGCCGTTCTCCGTGCAGGTCTTCGGCGAGCAGCACGCCGTCATCCACCGTGACATCCCGACGATCGCGAACGTCGGCTACCTGGTGAACGGCACGGTGTTCCACCCGGGCGACGCCTACCTCGTGCCGGGGGTCCCGGTCGGCACGCTGCTCATCCCCACGAGCGGCCCGTGGGCGCACACCGCCGCCGCCGTCGACTACGTCCGCGAGGTCGCGCCGCAGCGCGCGATCCAGATCCACGAGCTCCTGCTGAGCGATGCGGGACAGCAGATGAACGTCCGCATGCTCGGGACCGACGGTCTCGGCGGTGTGCCGACCACGATCCTCCAGGCGGGTGAGCACGTCACCGTCTGACGGACGCGACCGTGCTCCTGGGAGGCGATCCGTGCCTGCCGGTCCAGCGCTGGTGGGCGCGCGTGAGCGTGCGTCGCCGCTGGCATCCGTGACAGGATCGTCGACCGTGATCACGATCGAACGCGTGTCCTGGGACGACCCCCGATCCGTTGAGCTCCGCGCCCGCATGGACGACGAGATGCACGAACGCTACGGCTCGTCGAACGGCGACGAGGACCCGGCGATCACGGCCGAGCGGAGCCGCGCGCTGTCGGTCGACCCGTCGACCGTCGTCACGTCGGTCCTGGCCCTCGACGAGTCCGGTGAGCCCCTCGGGCACATCGCGATCCGACGCCTGGGCGACGAGGTCGAGCTGAAGCGCCTCATCGTGCTGACCGCGGCGCGGGGCAAGGGCGCCGCCACGGCGCTCCTCGACGAGTGCGAGCGCATCGGCCGCGAACTCGGCGCTCCCCGGCTGATCCTGCAGACCGGCGACAAGCAGCCCGACGCGGTCGCCCTGTACGAGAAGACCGGGTGGAGCCCGATCCCGGTGTACGCGCCCTACGCGGCGACGATGCCGTGGTCGTTCTGCTTCGAGAAGGCGCTCTGAGCGTTCCGACCCGTATTGCACTCTCAACCAGATAGTGCAATTCTGTTCGGGTGAGCACCACCGAACGCACCCGCGCGCTGCGCCGACGCATGATCGTCGAAGCGCGTCGGGCGACGGTCGAGCTCGGGCTGCACGGTTTCACGATCGAGCAGCTCTGCGAGACCGTCGGGGTGTCACGGCGCACGTTCTTCAACCACTTCGCGTCGAAGGACGACGCCGTGCTCGGCATCGAGATCAACGCGGACGTCGAAGCCATCGACGCGTACGCCGCCGGCGGTGTCGTCGCTGCCGACCTCGAGCCGCTCGACTCCATCGTCGCGTTGGCGATCGACCAGTTCCACCGAGCCGGCATCGACCGTGCCGACGAGGTCCTCGTCCGCGGGGTCTTCGAACGCGAGCCGGCACTCGTCGCCCGGTTCCTCTCGGCGACCGACGTGCAGCTCGCGCGGATCACCGATGCCGTGCGGCTGCGGTTCGGGTGGGACGACCCCGCCGACCGCCGCGCCCGACTCGTCACCGAGGCCGCCGCGGGGCTGCTCAAGGTGACGGCGGAGACGTTCTTCGACGACGCCTTCGACGAGACCACCGGCCCGCCGTTCGACGAGCTGCTCACCCAGAACCTCCGCCTGATGCGGGCGGCCATCACCACCGGACAGGACTCCACACCATGAGCGCAACCGCGCCGGGCACCACCAAGCGTGCCCGCCCCGGCACCGACGGCCCGCTGCTGCTGACGCAGCGCCGGATCTGGATCATCTTCTCCGCGCTCATCGCGGGGATGCTGCTCTCCAGCCTCGACCAGACCATCGTCTCGACAGCGATGCCCACCATCGTCGGCGAACTCGGCGGCGTCGCACACCAGGCGTGGCTGACGACCGGGTACCTGCTCGCCTCGACCATCGTGATGCCCGTGTACGGCAAGTTCGGTGACGTCCTGGGTCGCCGCAACCTGTTCCTCATCGCCATCGCGCTGTTCACCATCGCGTCGGCCGGGTGTGCCTTCGCCGGGGACTTCACGCAGCTCGTTGTGTTCCGTGCCATGCAGGGCCTCGGCGGCGGCGGCCTGATGATCCTGTCCCAGGCGATCATCGCCGACATCGTGCCGGCCTCGCAGCGCGGCAAGTACCTCGGCCCGCTCGGTGCGATCTTCGGCCTGTCCGCGATCGGCGGCCCGCTGCTCGGCGGCTTCTTCGTCGACCACCTGACCTGGAACTGGGCGTTCTACATCAACATCCCGGTCGGCATCGCGGCGTTCTTCGTGGCGTGGTTCGCACTCACGCTGCCGAACAAGAAGGCGACGAAGCGCATCGACGTGCTCGGCGTGCTCTTCATGTCCGCCGCGACGACCTGCCTGGTGTTCTTCTCGGAGTTCGGCGGCAGCAAGGACCACGGCTGGGACGCCCCGGAGACGTGGGCCTGGTTCGCCGGGCTCGTCGTCTCGGCTGCGCTCCTGGTGCTCGTCGAGTCGCGTGCGCAGGACCCCGTCCTGCCGCTGTCGTTCTTCAAGAACCGGACGTTCCTGCTGGCGACCGGCATCGGCCTGGTGCTCGGCATCGGCATGTTCGCGGCGATCGGCTTCGTCCCGACGTTCCTGCAGATGGCATCGGGCACCTCGGCCGCCGTGTCCGGTCTGTTGATGCTGCCGATGATGGTCGGCCTGATCGGGACCTCGATCGCGTCCGGCAACCTGATCACCAAGACCGGTCGCTACCGGATGTTCCCGATCATCGGCACGGTCCTGGTCGCCATCGCGATGCTCGCGATGACCCAGCTCGCCGCGGCCACCCCGATCTGGCTGATCTGCGCGTACCTGTTCGTCTTCGGCGCCGGGCTCGGACTGATCATGCAGGTGGTCGTCCTGGTCGCGCAGAACGCCGTGCCGGCGTCGCAGGTGGGCACCGCGACGTCGACGAACAACTACTTCCGCGAGGTCGGGGCATCCCTCGGCACCGCCGTCTTCGGTGCGCTGTTCACGGCCCGGCTCACGACGTCGCTCACCGACGTCTTCACCGGCGCCGGCGGCTCGGCGACCGATGCGGCGTCGTCCGCGGGGAGCATCGACCCGTCGACCGTCGCCGGGCTGCCGCCGGCGGTGCAGGACGGCATCGTGAACGCGTACGCCGACTCCCTGGCGCCCGTGTTCTGGTACCTGCTGCCCTTCATCGCCGTGGCGTTCCTGCTCGCGTTGTTCCTGCCGCAGATCACGCTCTCCGACACGGCCGGCATGGTCGCTCGTGGCGAGGCCGTCGGTGGCGCCGAGGCCGACGAGCTCGACCGTGCGCAGCGTTCGGCGCACGCGACGTCCGTGTCGTCGGAGTCCGTGCCGTCAGGGTCCGCGTCGTCGGGCGGTGAGACGCCGGCGTCTCGTCGGGACGCCTCCGACTGAGCGAGACGCCGCCGGATCCGGCGGCGTCCTGCGGATCGCGGGGCGCGTTGTGGAGACGACGGCGTGCTGACGGGAGGCGCGGTGCCAGCTGGTGCCGCGCCTCCCGTCCGTCGTCCGGTCGCGCCCACCGCCGTGGCGGCGTTTTGCGCTGAGCGACAGCTCACGGGTTCCAGCGCGCGTGAGGTGTCGCTGGGTACGTGAGGTCGTGGCGGCCTGGTGGGCTCCGCGCGCTACGCGCCCGTGCTCGCGCGGCGCACCAGGCGCGTGGGGAGCGCGGCCGGCTCCGGAGCGGTGCCGTCGAGCGTCGCGAGCAGCCGCTCAGCGGCTGCGCGCCCGAGGTCCGCGCCCGGCAGGGCCACGCTCGTCAGGGCGGGGGCCGTGACCGACGACGACGGCAGGTCGTCGAAGCCGGCGACCGCGAGTTCCCCGGGCACATCGATGCCGAGCGATCCGGCGACGCGCAGGACTCCGTAGGCCAGCGTGTCCGCTGCGGCGACGACCGCGGTGACGTCGTCGTCCTGCCAGGCCTCGATGACGTGTTCGGTGGCCGAGGCCGCGGCGTCGACGGTCAGGTCGGCGCGCGCGGTGACCTCGGACACCGAGATGCCGACCGCCGCGCACTCCTGCTCGAAGAGCTCACGGCGGACGCCGAACGTCGTCGCCCGCGAGGTCCCGTCGAGGTACCCGACGCGGCGATGACCCTGTGCGTGCAGGTGTGCGACCAGGTCGTGGACCCCGGGGGAGAGGTCGTAGTTCACGGCCTCGGGGCCTCCGGGGGCGTCGAGGAGCACCACGGGCACGCTCGCCGACATCGACTCGCCCGCGGCCGGAGCGTCGACGAGGATGCCCGCGGGCCGGAGGCGTTCGAAGCGCCGGACGTCCGACGCCAGGGGCTGCGCGCCACGCTCGGTGACGGACAGCACGAGCTGGAAGCGCTCCCCGATCGTGTCGCGGACGCCGCGGATGACCTCGGCGAAGAACGGGTTCGACAGGTCCGGGGCGATGAACACGACCAGGTCGCCGCTGCCGCGCGCCAGGGAGCTCGCGGCGTGGTCCACGACGTAGCCGAGCTCGTCGACGGCATCGCGCACCCGCGTGGCGATGGGGACGGACACCCGGCCGCGGTCCTTGCCGTTGACGACCAGGGAGACCGTGGCGATGCTCGTGCCGGCGCGCTCGGCGACCATGGCAGCGGTCACACGGCGGCCCGGGGCGACGGATGAAGGCACGGGTCGAGCCTATCGAGGACACCTCGACGACTTGACGTCAAGCGCTTGACGTGTTTCGATGTCAAACGCTTGACGCGCTGTGGTGCGGCGTTCTGTCGGACCACGGATCCCCACCGCGTCGAGCACAGACCCCCCTCGATTCCCCGAAGAAGTGGAGCGCCCAGCGTGCCCAGTGCGACCCAGACCGCTGCGACCCAGCCAGCGAAGATCATCCTCGACTGCGACCCCGGCCACGACGACGCCGTCGCCCTCCTGCTGGCCCACGGCAACCCGGACATCGAGCTCCTCGCCGTCACCACCGTCGTCGGCAACCAGACGCTCGAGAAGGTCACGCGCAACGCCCTCGCCGTCGCCCGCATCGCGGGGATCACCGGCGTGCCGTTCGCCGCGGGAGCCGACCGCCCCCTGCTCCGGGAGATCGAGGTCGCACCCGAGATCCACGGCGAGAGCGGACTCGACGGGCCGATGCTGCCCGAGCCCTCGTTCGCCCTCGACGAGCGGCACGCCGTCGACCTCATCATCGAGACGGTCATGGCCCACGAGCCCGGCACCGTCACGATCGTGCCGACCGCCGGCCTGACGAACATCGCCCTCGCCGCCCGCAAGGAGCCCCGGATCATCGAGCGCGTCAAGCAGGTCGTGCTCATGGGTGGTGGCGTGCACGTCGGCAACTGGAGCCCGGTCGCCGAGTTCAACATCGTCATCGACCCCGAGGCCGCCTCGATCGTGTTCGACGCCGGCTGGGACGTCGTGATGGTGGGGCTGGACCTGACCCACCAGGCGCTCGCGACCCCCGAGGTCGCCGCGCGCATCGCCGCCGTCGGTACCGCCCCCGCCGCGTTCGTCGGCGAGCTGCTCGACTTCTTCGGACAGACCTACAAGGACGCCCAGGGCTTCGACTCCCCGCCGGTGCACGACCCCTGCGCCGTCGCGTACGTCATCGACCCGACCATCGTCCGCGCCGTCAAGGTCCCGATCCACATCGAGACCCAGGGCACCCTGACGCTCGGCATGACCGTCGCCGACTTCCGCGCGCCCGCGCCGGAGGACTGCCGTACGAGCGCCGCCATGGAGCTCGACCACGAACGGTTCTGGGACCTGGTCGTCGACGCCCTCGAGCGCATCGGCGAGACCCCCGACACCGGCTGGACGCCCCGCGCCGCCACGACCGCCACGACCTCGGAGATCTGAGAACCATGACCACCACATCGACGAAGAAGTCGATCGGCGCCCTCACCGCGGCGCTCCTCGCCGCGTGCATCGCGTTCCAGCTCAACGCGAGCATGCTCAGCCCCGCGCTGGTCACCATGGCGCGCGAGCTGCAGACCGACGACGCCACCATCGGCCTGTCGCAGACGCTGTACTTCACGCTCGCAGCGCTGTTCTCGCTGTTCCTGCCGCGCCTGTCCGACATCGTCGGCCGCAAGCGCGTCCTGATCGGCATGCTCGCCGTGATGCTCGTCGGCAGCATCGTCGCCGCGCTCGCGGTCAACGTGCCGATGCTGTTCGCCGGCCGGATCATCCAGGGCGTCACCGGCCCGGTCGTCCCGATCTGCCTGCTCGTCCTGCGCAACGAGATCGCCGACCCGAAGCGCTACGGCGCCGCACTCGGTCTGCTCACCGCGGTGAACGGCGGCATCGCCGGGGTCGACGCGCTGGCCGGTGGCTGGATCGCCACGAACTTCGGGTTCCGCGGGATCTTCTGGGTCATCGCCGTCGTCACGGTCATCGCGCTGGCGCTCGTCGCCGTGTGGGGCGTCGAGTCGAAGCCCTCGGCCGGCACCCGGATGGACTGGATCGGCGTCGTGCCCCTGGTGATCTCGGTCGGCGCACTGCTCACCGCCTTCAACGAAGCCGGCAAGCTCGGTGCCGCGAACCCCGCACTGGTGGTCGGCGGCATCGTCGTCGCGCTCGCCGCGTTCGCGGTCTTCTGGGCGGTCGAGTCCCGCGTGAAGGAACCCCTCGTCGAGACCCGGTTCCTGAAGCGTCGTGCCACGTGGGCGCTCCTGGCGACGACGTTCCTGACCATGACCGGCGTCTTCGCCGTGGTCAACGGCCTGGTCACGTCGCTCGCGCAGAACGGCGATGCCGGCTTCGGCATGGAACCCGACCTGGCGTCGCTCGTGTTCCTCACCCCGTACGCGCTGGTCGGCTGGATCGTCGGTCCGTTCGCGGGACGCCTCGCGCCGACCATCGGCTACCGGGCCGTGCTCCGCTTCGGCCTGATCGGCAGCATCGTCTCGACGGTCCTGATGGCACTGGTCGGCGTGCACTCGCTGCCCGTCCTGGTCACCGCGACCGTCCTGATCGGCATCACCTACGCCGGCATCGCCAACATCATCCTGAACGGCCTTGGCATCGTGCTGTCGCCGGAGTCGAACCCCGGCTTCCTGCCCGGCCTGAACGCCGGTGCGTTCAACCTCGGCGCCGGTGTCAGCTTCGCGGTCCTACCAGCACTGCAGATCGCCCTGGGGGTCGGCGGGTCCGCCGGCACCTCCGGGTACTCCGGTGGCATGCTGCTCGGGGCCGCGATCACGACCGTCGCACTCGCGATCTCGTTCCTCATCCCCCGTCCGGAGAGCGCCGAGACCACGTCCGTCGCTCCGCAGAAGGAGACCGTCCGGTGACCGAGACCATCGTGATCGTCGGATCGCTCAACGCAGACCTGGTGGTCCGGACCGAGCGGTTCCCGAAGCCCGGTGAGACCCTGCACGGGTCCGACCTGGCGATCCTGCCCGGTGGCAAGTCCGCCAACCAGGCGGTGGCTGCCGGGAGGCTCGGGGGCACGGTCCGCATGATCGGTGCGGTCGGCGACGACGGGAACGGTGCGCTGCTCCGCGACTCCGTCGCGGCTGCGGGTGTGGAGACGACGCACGTCGCCGTCCGGGAGGGCGTGGCCACCGGCACCGCCGTCATCACGGTCGACCGCGCGGGGGAGAACACGATCGTGATCTCCGGCGGCGCGAACGCCACGCTGACGCCGGACGACCTGCCCGCCGACGCGTTCGACGACGCCGGCGTGCTCGGCCTCTGCCTCGAGGTCTCGATCGACGTCGTCCTCGCCGCCGCACGGTCCGCGCACGCCGCCGGGGTGACGGTGCTGACGAACCTGTCGCCGTTCGGCGACGTCCCCGCCGAACTGCTCGAGCTGACCGACGTCCTGCTGGTGAACGAGCACGAGGCCGCGTCGCTCGGTCAGCACGGTGTCGCACGGTCGATCGTCACCCGCGGCGGCTCGGGCTGTGTCGTGCACGACGGCGACGCCGGACCGGTGTCGATCGACGCCGTGCGGGTCGAGCCGGTGGACACCACGGGCTGCGGCGACGCCTTCATGGGGTCGGTGGCCCTGCGGCTGGCGGCGGGGGACTCCCTCGTCGACGCCGCGCGGTTCGCAGTGGGGGTCGGGGCGTACGCCGCGACGAAGGCGGGAGCACAGGCCTCGTACCCGACCACGGCGGAGCTCGAGGCGTTCCTGCGGGCGTGAGTCGGGCCTCCAGGCCGTTAGCGTTGTTCTCATGCGCGTGGGAGTCCTCGACATCGGGTCCAACACCGGCCACCTGCTCGTCGTGGACGCCCACGGCGGCGCCGCGCCGCTGCCAGCGTCCTCGTTCAAGCAGCCGCTCCGACTGGCCGAGCACCTCGACGACTCCGGCGCGGTGACGCCGCAGGGTGTCGATGCCCTGACGCGGTTCGTGGCGGACGCGGTCCGGGTCGCCGAGGAGCGCGGCTGCGAGGACATGCTCGCCTTCGCGACCTCGGCTGTGCGCGACGCCGTCAACTCCGACGCGGTGCTCGCCCACGTCGAGGCCTCGACCGGCGTGGAGCTGGCCGTCCTGTCCGGTGGTGACGAGGCGCGACTGACGTTCCTGGCCGTCCGGCGGTGGTTCGGGTGGTCGGCCGGGCGGCTCGCGGTGTTCGACATCGGCGGCGGCTCGCTCGAGATCGCCGGGGGAGCCGACGAGGCGCCGGACGTCGCGTGGTCGATGCCGATCGGCGCCGCACGGCTCGCCCGCTCGTACTTCGCGGCCGGCACACCGACCGAGGACGACGTCCGCCGCATCCGCCACGAGATCCGGGTCGAGATCGCCCGCGACGCCGGCAAGCTGCTCCGAGCGGGGCGTCCGGACCGTGCGGTGGCGACGTCGAAGACCTTCCGGTCGATCGCGCGGATCTGCGGTTCCGCGCCGTCCGCGGCCGGGCCGCTGGTGCCCCGTGCGCTCGACGGCGTGGTGCTGCGGCAGAAGCTGCCGGCCTTGCTCACCATGTCGGTGGCCGAGCTGGCGGAGCTCCCCGGGGTGTCGGCCAGCCGTGCGCACCAGGTGGTCCCCGGAGCCCTCGTCGCCGAGGCGTGCCTCGACATCTTCGACCTGCCGGCGCTGGAGATCTGCCCGTGGGCGCTCCGCGAGGGCGTGATCCTCGAGCGGCTCGACCAGCTGTCGGTGCTCGGAGCGTAGTAGGGCCTACCGCCGTGGCCGCGGCGGAGCGAGCAGCCAAGGGCGGATCAGCGTCGTGACGAAGGGCAGCACCCAGAACGTCATGATCGGCGTGAGCACGACCGTGGTGATCAGGACTCGGGGCAGGATCGCGACGTGCGCGAACGCGGGGACGACCCACGCCATCAGGTACGTGAACGCCAGGTTGACCGGGAAGAACCCGAGCCAGATGCTCACGGCCTGCTTCCACCGCGGGGGAGCGCTCGACGCCGGGGCATCCTGCGGGACGTCGAACCAGCCCTCGATGCCCGTGCGCTTCTCGACGCGCGACTCCACGACCAGGTCGCGCCCGAGGTCGAGCCAGCGGAGCCGGTCGTCGGAGTTCTCCCACGTGGCCAGGGAGTCGTGGTCGGCGAAGCGGTAGAGCATGTGCCACTCGCGGGACTGTGCCCGGGACCGCACCCATCCGGAGCCGAGGAAGCCCGGGTAGCGGTTGGCCAGGTTCACGCCGGACTGCACCCAGTGGGTGACCTCGGGGATGCGGTCGGGTTCGACCAGACGGGTGATGGACACGGTGACGGGCGGGCCGGCGGTCTCGGATGACGACTGCAGGCTCCCAGGCTCTTGTGGAGTCATGCGACCAGTCTCGCGGACCCGTGTTACCGGCTCGTGTCGCAGCAGACGCCGAGCGCTCGTGCGAGGCTGAGCAACCCCTCGGGCGGAGCGCACCGCTTCCCCAGCTCGATCGTCGACGGTGTCGGTGATGCACACCACCACCGCCTCCACCGTCTCGATCCCACTGGGATCGCCCATCGCAGCCCAGGCGCTCCGCTACACCGCGATGTACGCACCGAAGCCCTTCGCCGAAGCCCTGCTCGTCTACCGGGACAACGGCACGTACACGATCCTGTCGCCGGGCGAGGACCACCACGGCTGCTACGTCTCGGCGACCGATCCCGCCGAGCATCTGCGGCACGTCGGGTTCATGTCGTGGCCGTCCGTCGACTGGGACCGGAACGTCGCGGCGCACACGCTGACCTTCGAGGCGTCGAGCGGTGCGTTCACGCAGGAGCTCCGGCTGCCGGGTGACCCGATCCCGCGGGCGCAGCACGGGTTCGCGGTGCCGATCGAGCACGCGGAACAGCTCGACACCACCGCCGGGTGGGACGCTCTGCGTGACGCGCACGCCGACGCGTTCGCGACGCTGGAGCGGTTGGCGGCCGGCGTGTCGACGCCGGCCTGACCGGGAGCGGTCAGCTCGCCTGCTTCTTCTCGGCGGGTGCTTTCTTCGCCGCGGGCTTCTTGGTGGGCGCCTTCTTCGCGGGTGCCTTCGTCTTCGCCGGGGCCTTCTCCGCCGTCGACTTCGTCGCCGGGGCCTTCGCAGCCGGCGCCTTCTTCTTGGAGCCGGACGCGCTCTCGTCGGACGCCGACGACGACCGCGACCGGGACGCCGAACGCGACCCCGGGCCTCCCGTCCGCTTCTTGTCCACGGACGCACGCAGGGCGGCCATCAGGTCGAGGACGTCGCCGCCCTCGCCCTCGTCGTCCTCGTCGTCCTTCGCGCCGAACGTCTTCTCGGTGTCGATGTCGTCACCGGCGTCGAGCTTGGCGTCGATGAGCTGCTGCAGTTCCTCTTGGTAGGAGTCGGTGTACCGGTCCGGATCGAAGTCGGTCGACATGCTCTCGACGAGCGAGGACGACATCTTCAGCTCGTTCGCGCTCACCTTGACCGAGGCGTCGAGGGCCGTGAAGTCGGCGGCCCGCACCTCGTCGCCCCAGAGGAGCCCCTGCAGCAGGATGACGTCGTCGTGCACGCGGAGCACGCCGAGCCGGGTCTTCTGGCGCAGCGTGAACTGCACGATCGCGAGCCGGTCGGTCTTCGCCAGGGTCTCGCGCAGCAGCACGTACGCCTTCGGAGAGCGCGAGTCGGGCTCGAGGTAGTACGTCTTCTCGAACATCATCGGGTCGACCTGGTCGACGGGCACGAACTCGAGCACCTCGACCTCGTGCGACTGTTCCTCGGGGAGCTGTTTGAAGTCGTCGGCGGTGAGCACGACGGTCTTGTCGCCGTCGTCGTACGCACGCTGGATGTCGGCGTACTCGACCTCGTGACCGAACTCGCAGACGCGCTTGTACCGGATGCGGCCCTTGTCCTCGTCGTGGACCTGGTGCAGGGACACGTCGTGCGTCTCGGTGGCCGCGTAGACCTTGATGGGCACGTTGACGAGCCCGAACGCGATGGAGCCCTTCCAGATCGACCTCATGCGCACATGATGCCCGTCTGCGCAGGGGAGCGCGCGCAGCCGACGGGTTCTCCACAGATCCGGGTTCACTGGACCGTCGACCGGCCGACGCGAGCACGATGGTCGCATGAGCCAGCTCGACAAGCAGGACCCGCGCTCGCAGTTCGCCCGGCCGCCGTTCCCCGCGCAGACCCAACAGGGGTCCGGCCTGGCGAGCGCGATGGACCCGCCACCCGACCACGGCGAGGTGTCCTACCTCGGCACGGGGCGGATGCGCGGGTACCGGGTGCTCGTCACGGGCGCGGATTCCGGCATCGGTCGGGCTGCGGCGATCGCGATGGCGAAGGAGGGCGCCGACGTCGCGCTGAACGCCCTGCCCGAAGAACTCGACGACCTGACCGAGGTGCGCGACCTGATCGCCGACCTCGGGCGCAACGCGGTCATGCTGCCCGGTGACCTGACGGACGAGGGCTTCTGCGACGAACTCGTCCGGACCGCGGTGCGCGACCTCGGCGGGCTGGACGCCCTCGTCCTGGTGGCCGGACACCAGCTGGTGCACGAGGACGTCACCGAGCAGTCGACCGAGGACTTCGACCGCACGATGAAGGTGAACCTGTACTCGCTGTTCTGGCTGGTGCGGGCCGCCGTGCCGCACATGGCACCGGGCAGCGCCATCGTGACGACGAGCTCCGTGTCGGCGTACCAGCCGCAGGACCGCATGATCGACTACGCGGCGACGAAGGCCGCGATCATCACGTACACGAACGGCCTGGCGCGGCAGCTCGCGGCGAAGGGGATCCGGGCGAACACCGTGGTGCCCGGCCCGGTGTGGACGCCGCTGCAGCCGATCAGCTACCCGGGCGACGAGATCGCACGGTACGGACAGGACACCCCGTTCGGTCGGCCGGCGCAGCCCGTCGAGCTCGGCAGCGCCTACGTGTACCTGGCGGGGCCGGAGTCGTCGTACACCTCGGGCACGACCCTGACGGTGGCGGGAGCGACGGGGGTGGCACTGTGAGTCCGGCGTCGCGCAAGACCGTCGTGCTGGTGGGGGACCGGCGACTCGCGCTGACGAACACCGACAAGGTGCTCTACCCCGAGACCGGCACGACCAAAGGGCGGGTGATCGAGTACTACGAGCGCGTGGCGCCGTGGATGATCCCGCACGTCAAGGACCGACCGGTCACCCGGAAACGATGGGCGAACGGCGTCGACGGCAAGGTCTTCTTCGAGAAGAACCTGCCGGACTCCGCCCCGGACTGGGTCCGCCACCACACCATCCACCACGCGGAGCACGACAACGAGTACCCGATCGTCGACGACCTGCCGACCCTGGTGTGGATGGCGCAGCAGGCCGCGCTCGAGCTGCACGTGCCGCAGTGGCGGTTCGGCCCGCGCGGTGGGCAGCAGAACCCCGACCGGCTCGTGCTCGACCTGGACCCCGGCGAGGGCGTCGGCCTGCCGGAGTGCGTCGAGGTCGCGATCGCCGCGCGCGAGATCCTGCACGGCATGGGACTCGACCCGTACCCGGTCACCTCCGGGTCGAAGGGCATCCACCTGTACGCCGCCCTGGACGGCCGCTCCACCACGGCGCACGTGTCCGACGTCGCGCACGAACTCGCGAAGGCCCTCGAGCAGGACCTGCCCGACCTGGTGCTGTCGTCGATGAGCCGGGCGGAGCGCACCGGCAAGGTGTTCGTCGACTGGTCGCAGAACAACGGCAACAAGACGACCATCGCGCCGTACTCCCTGCGCGGGCGGGATCGACCGACGGTCGCTGCGCCCCGCACCTGGAAGGAGCTCGAGGAGCGCGGGCTCGCCCAGCTGACGCTGGACGACGTGCTCGAACGTCTGCAGGCGCACGGGGACCACCTGCACCCGGTCGCGTCCGCCTCGTTGGCCGTCGGACGCGACGACCACGGTCACTGGGACGGCGACCGGACCGAGCGTGCGAACGCGGCCGAGCAGCCGGCCCGCGACCGGCTCACCGCGTACCGCGCGAAGCGCGACGCCGCGAAGACGCCGGAGCCGGTGCCCGAAGGGGCCCCCACGGTCCGGACGGACGGCACCCCGACCTTCGTGATCCAGGAGCACCACGCCACCCGCGACCACTACGACTTCCGGCTCGAGCACGACGGCGTGCTCGTCAGCTGGGCCCTGCCGAAGGGCGAACCGACCGACCCCGGCAAGAACCACCTCGCGGTGCAGACCGAGGACCACCCGCTCGAGTACGGCGCCTTCGAGGGCACGATCCCGAAGGACGAGTACGGCGGCGGCACGGTGACGCTCTGGGACGACGGCACCTACGAGCTCGAGAAGTGGCGCGACGGCGAAGAGGTCATCGTCACCCTGCACGGCCGGACCGGCGGCGCTCGCCGACTCGCACTCCTGCACACCCGCGGCCGGGGCGGTGCCGGCGACGAGAAGAACTGGCTCATCCACCGCACCAAGGAGCAACCCGACCGACTGCCGGACGCGGGTGGCGCGACGGACGCGGGACGGCCCTCCCGTCAGTCCTCCGGACACCGGGACGGACAGCGGCGCATCAGCGGAGCCAGCCCCGCGGACACCGCGCCGGGGGACCGTCGGACGATGCAGGCCACGCTGGCCAAGGACGCGCCCCGGCTGGACCCGGCGGACTGGGCGTTCGAGATGAAGTGGGACGGCGTGCGGGCCCTCGCGACCGTCCGTGACGGCTCGGTCATGCTGCGGAGCCGGAACGACAACGACCTGACGGCGCAGTACCCGGAACTCCAGGAACTCGGCGAGCGTGCCGGGGTCGACGGGGTGTTCGACGGTGAGATCGTGGCGTTCGACGACCGGGGTCGCCCGAGCTTCCAGCTCCTGCAGAACCGGATGGGGCTCACGAAGGCGCGCGAAGTCCGTGCAGCGCAGCAGGAGACCCCCGTGCGGTTCCTGCTGTTCGACGTGCTCGAGGCGGACGGGCATGAGCTCACCCGGCTCGCCTACGACGCCCGACGCCAGGCACTCGAGACGGTCGTGGCGCCCGGCGGGGCCATCGACGTGCCGGCGGTGTCCCAAGGGGACCTCGACCACGTGATGGCTGCGTCGCAGGAGCAGGGCCTCGAAGGGGTCGTCGCGAAGAAGCGCAGTTCGAAGTACGCCGAGGGCAGGCGGTCCGAGGCCTGGCTGAAGCTGAAGCACCACGCCACGCAAGAAGTCGTGGTCGGTGGGTGGAAGCCCGGCAGCGGCCGCCGGGCGGGCGGCATCGGCTCGTTGCTGCTGGGCGTGCCCGGTCCGGAGGGCCTCGAGTACGTCGGCAAGGTCGGCACCGGGTTCCGCGACCGCGAACTCGACGAGATCGCCGAGGTCCTGCGACCGATCGACCGGAAGACCTCGCCGTTCGTCGACGTCCCGCGGGTCGACGCGCCTGACGCCCACTGGGTGACGCCGAAGCACGTCGGCGAGGTCGAGTTCGCCGAGTGGACCGGCGACGGACGCCTGCGGCAGCCGTCCTGGCGGGGATGGCGCACGGACAAGGCCCCCGCGGACGTCGTGCGCGAGACCTGAGTCGGCTCGCTCATGCGTGCGCATGGGGTCAGCCCGTGGCGAAATTCCGTCCCCCGTCCGGCGCCCGCTCGGGGGACGTTTCCGGACCGCCACCCGACGACCTGCCGTCGGCTGTTACGTTCACCGGGACGAAAGGGCCTGGGGATGAGCTCGAGCAAGTACCTGCCGCCGTTCACGGCCGCGGAACGCGTCGCGATCAACGGGGGTCGCGTGGCGCACACCCCGGCCGCTCCGGTGATCGTGGTGGCGGACACCGAGGCGACCTACGCGGACTTCCTCGCGGACGACACCGACGAGTAGCAGGCGAGCACTCGTCGGTGTCGATCGTGTGGAAGACGGCCCGTGCGCCGGATCAGGGAACGCACGGGCCGCCGCCGGAGCGCCGTGACCGACCGTTCAGGGGTGGCCGGCCACGGCGCGCTCGCACCAGGCGCGCAGAGGCGCACCTGGTAGGCACGTACTCAGGACGAACCGACCGGCCGATTCGTCACACGAGAACCCCAGATCCCGGCAGAGGAGCTGCACCTGTCCAGCGACGAAGCCCTCGCGGCGCTGTCCGATGCGTCGCTCGTGGAGCGCAGCGCCGACGGTGACACGGCGGCGTTCGGCGTGCTCATCCGCCGGTACGGGCCGCACATGCGTGCCTACGCGGCGCGCATCCTCGGGTACGGCGACGGTGAAGCCGACGACGCCGTCCAGGAAGCCGCGCTGCAGGCCTGGCAGCGCATCGACCGGGTCGAGGACCCCGACCGGGTGCGCAACTGGCTGTTCCGGATCGCAGCGAACAAGGCACTCGACCGTCTTCGTCGTCGACACCCGCACGACGACCTGGAGACGATGGCCGATGCGCCGGACGACCGTGCCGTCGACGAGGTGGTCGCGACCCGGATGCAGGTGCGGGAACTCGCGCGTATCGTGCAGGCACTCCCGGACGCACAGCGCGCCGTCTGGGTGATGCGCGAAGTCGGCGGCGCACCGTACGCCGAGATCGCCGAGGCGACCGGGCTGTCCGGTCCGACCGTCCGCGGCCTGCTCGCTCGCGCACGGCGCCGTGTGCTCGACCAGATGGAGGGGTGGCGATGACCGACGAGGTCGACGACCGTCACGGCGCCTTCACGCTGGACGAACTCTCCGACTACCTCGACGCCGACCGGACCCCGTTCCGGGCGGACATCGAGGGCGACCCCGATGCGGTCGTGGCACTCGACCGCCTGCACGCCCTGCGGGTGGCGTCACGGGACCTGCTCGACAGCGGCGAGCCAGCCGCCGGTGACGAGCGCTGGATCAGCTCGGTGCTCGCCTCGATCAGGACCACCGCGCACGCAGGCCGCGACATCCCCGTGCCGGACGACGACCCCGCCGCACACCTGGTCGTGACCGAGGGTGCGCTGCGCGGCCTCGTCCGGACCCTCGGCGACGACGTCCCCGGTGTCGTCGTCCGACGCACCCGGTTCAGCGGGGACGTCGGCGTCCCCGGAGGTGTCGTGGACGTCGAGGTCACCGTCGTGGTCACCCTCGAGGCGTCCGTCGCGGAGCGTGCCGAAGCGCTCCGGGCACACGTCACGTCGGTGCTCGGGGCGCACGCACCGTTCACGCTCCGGACCGTGGTCGTCCGGGTCGCCGACGTCGTGGTCGGCGGGACACCGTGACCGCCGACGTCCGGGACGTCTCCCGCGAACTCACCGCAGCCGTGCTCGCGGTGCCCGGCGTCCGCTCCGTCCTGCCACCGGGCCCCGGCCTCGCCACGCTCGTCCGCGACGTCCGGTCCGTGCTGGACATCCCCCGGGACGGTGGCGCCGTCCTCGTGCAGGACCGCCCCGACGGCGCGCGCATCCGGGTGGTCGTGACGACCGATCGCGCGGTGCCGACGATCGCGGTCGTGCGGGCGGTACGCGACGCCGTGGCCGCAGCAGCGCGGCACGCCTTCGGCGCGGATCCCTCCGACGTCACCGTGCGGGTCGTCGAGATCGACTGACCGGCCGGCCGGTCCCACCGCGCGGCGGCTCGTAGTCGACGGCAGAGGTCGGGGCGGGCGACGACGGCATGGCCGGAGCGGCGGGCGCACCGAAGGCGTCGGCCGCGTCGAGCACCGCACGGGTCGCAGCGGCGGCTGTGCGGAGCGCGTCGCCGACCGGCATCGCACGGTGACCGGGGGTGCGGACCTCGACGCCCCATGGCTCGTCGAAGCCGAGGTCACGGACGGTGCGCACCAGGCCCGGCAGGTCCCAGGCACCCGCTCCGGGCAGGTACCGGGCGTCGCGCGATTCCTCGGACAGCGTCATGCCGGCCGGGGTGTGCAGGAGACCGTCGCTCAGCTCGACCGCCGCGAGCGTCGACGGTGCGACGGCCTGGCGGATCGATGCCAGCGTCGACCCGCCACGCAGGGTGTGCATCGCGTCGAGCAGCAACCCGCCGTTCGGGTGGCCGGCCGCCACGACGAAGCGCGACGCCCGTTCGATCGTCGGCAGGTTCGACCACGGCTCCGGTTCGAGGACGAGCTGCGCGCCGACGGCCGCGGCCTGGTCGGCCAGGACCGTCCAGTCGTCGGCCATGGTGATCGGTGAAGCGCCCGGCAACGTCGTGTCGGCACGTGCGATGACCTGCCAGGCGCGGAGCGCCGCGGCGGCCTCGAGGACCACTCCACGGTCGGCGGCGTCGTCGTCGGTGAGGCTCGCGCACGTCCACCAGCGGTCGAGCGGCCCCAGCTGGACCCAGACGATGCCCGCGCCGTCGAGCATGCGTCGGAGTTCAGCGAAGCCCGTCGTCGCGCGGACCTCGTGCAGGTCGTCGAGGGACAACGAGAGCCCGGCGAACCCGGCGGCACCGACCGCGTGGACGCGCTCGCGGATGGTCTCGTCGCCCGCCCACGTCCACGACGTCGCCAGCAGATCGTGTTCCATCACGGCCGTACCTCCGTCATCCCGGAGCAGCCGCAGACGCCCGTCGCGATGACCTGCCCCGTGTGTGCGACGCCGCGATCCCCACCGGGCGTCGATCAAGGGATACGCGCCGCCGCTGCGAGGGCTCCCAGCAGGCTGTCACACCCGCGAAACGGGCATCACACGATCCGGGTCCGGACCTCGCCGACACCCGCTATCGTGCCGACGGCCCGCTGACCGCGCTCCAGCGTCCCGACCCCCTCGGGAGTGCCGGTCATGAGCAGGTCTCCGGGGGCGAGCGCGACCGAACGCGACAGTGCCGCGATGGTCTCGGCTACCGACCAGATCTGGTCCGCCAGGTCGCCGAGTTGACGACGCTCGCCGTCGACGGTGAGTTCGATCGCACCCGTGGTCGGATCGATGCCCCGCGCCGGCGCGATCAGACCGATCGGCGCCGAGGCGTCGAACCCCTTCGCCGTGTCCCAGGGGCGTCCGAGTCGCTTGGCCTCGGACTGGAGGTCGCGTCGGGTGAGGTCGATGCCCACCGCGTAGCCCCAGACGTGGGCGAGGGCGTCGTCGACGCTGATGTCCGCGCCGCCGGTACCGATCGCGACGACGAGCTCGACCTCGTGCTCGAGCTGTGCGGTCTGCGGCGGGTACGGGGTGTCCGCGTCGTCGACGACGACGGCGTCCGCCGGCTTGGTGAAGAAGAACGGCGGCTCGCGATCCGGGTCGTGGCCCATCTCGCGTGCGTGCGCCGCGTAGTTGCGGCCGACGCAGAAGACACGGCGGACGGGGAAGCGCGCGACCGTCGTCGTGGGGACGGTCGGGAGGCTCGGGGCCGGGATCACGAGGTCGGTCACGGTCCCAGCGTGCCCGCCTCGCAGGGCATCGGTTCAGCTCTCACCGAAGGACGCCTCGTACTTGAGTTTCCGCGCACGGGCGCGCTCCTGCCGTTCGCGCCACTCGATCCGCATCTGCTCGAGCTGTTCTTCGGCGCCCTTGGCGCGCATGAGCGGACCGTAGTGGGGGCTCGCGAGGAGCCGTGGTGTCGTCATCTCGCGGTTGTCGAGCCATCGTTTGAACTCTTCATCAGTCAGTCTCGAGATCATCTGTGACCAGTCCTTCCTGTTGTGTCCGGGCTTCCGCTCGTGCTGCCTCGAAGCCGGCGAGGGCTGTGGACGTCCACGTGTCGTCATCGGTCGTCCAGCTCCGGCTCACCAGTGCCGCAGACATCACGGCCGCTGCGGCGCGCCTGTCCTCGTCGTCCGAGGTCGCTCGGTCGGCGACCCACGACCAACGCTGCCACCAGAGATCCCGGTGCCCCAAGAACTCTGTATTCCGCCGCCCAGCGCGCCCGTCGACGACCGACACGACCAACGCGCCGACGGCCACGAGGGCACCGACCACCGACACGACCGCACTCGTCACCGCGACATCCATGCGGACCAGCCTGACGCCACGGGACCGGCCACGCGGCGGGCGTGACCGGTCATGTGGACGGTGATCCGGGCCTCCCGGTCTGTGCAGGAGGGATCAGGCAGGCGCGTCCTGCGGCCAGCCCGAGAACTCCCAGCCGTCGACCGACCCGTGGTCCTCGCCCCGCGAGTAGGCGTACTCGCGCGCGGCGTCCCGAGCAGCGGTCAGCCGGTCGAGCAACTCGGCGTGCGCCCCCGCATCGACCCGCGTCAGGGCGTCGTGCGCGAGTGCGAAGCGGTCCATCTCGTTCCGCATGAGCATGTCGAACGGCGACGTCGTCGTGCCCTGCTCCAGGAACCCGTGCACGTGCAGGTCGTCGTGCCCGTTGCGGCGGTACGTCAGCTGGTGCACGAGCGACGGGTACCCGTGGAACGCGAAGACCGTCGGGGTCCCGGGCAGGAAGAGCTCGTCGTACTGCTCGTCGGGGATCGGGTGCTCGTGCTTGCGTGCATCTCCGAGCGACAGCAGGTCGACGACGTTGACGACACGGACGCCGACCCCGGGAGCGTGCTTCCGGATGATGTCCGCGGCGGCGACGGCCTCGACCGTGGGCACGTCCCCAGCGCAGGCGAGGACCACGTCGACGTGACCGACGGCCTGCTCGGTGCCGGCCCAGTCCCACACCCCGAGGCCGGCGTCGGCGTGGGCGACGGCGTCCTCGAGCGACAGGAAGACGGGCTCGGGGTGCTTGCCGGCGACGATCACCTCGATGCGGTCGGTGGTCTCGAAGGCGTGCGCGGCGACGGCGAGCAGGGTGTTCGCGTCGGCCGGCAGCTTGATCCGGACCAGGTCCTGCTGCTTGGACGCGACGACGTCGAGGAACCCCGGGTCCTGGTGGGAGAACCCGTTGTGGTCCTGCCGCCAGACGTGGGACGACAGCAGGATCGACAGGTTGGACACCGGCGCACGCCAGTCGATGTCGGTCGAGGACTCGAGCCACTTGGCGTACTGCCCGACCATCGAGTCGATGATGTGCGCGAACGCCTCGTACGTGTTCAGGAGTCCGTGCCGACCGGAGAGGACGTAGCCCTCGAGCATGCCCTCGAGCAGGTGCTCGGACAGGACTTCGGTCACGCGGCCCCGCGCGGCGAGGTGCTCGTCGCCGGCCGCGCGCTGTGCACGCCACACCCGCGAGGTGACGTCGAACACGGCGTCGAGCTTGTTCGAGATCGTCTCGTCGGGGCCGAACAGCCGGAACGACGACGGGTTCTGCGTGATGAGCGCCGCGAGCCACGGTCCGAGCGTGCCGGTGGCCGAGGCGGTCGACCCCACGGGGACCCCGTACGCGTCGAGCGCGGGCCGGTCGAGGGGCGTCCGGATGCGCCCACCGTTGGCGTGGGGCGTGGCACTCATCCGCGCATCACCCGTCGGCCGGATGGTCGTCATGATGCCGACGGGGCTGCCGTCCGCGTCGAACAGTTCGTCGGGTCGGTAGGACCGCATCCACTCCTCGAGCTGGGCGCGGTGTCCGGGGTTCTCGCGGACCTCGGACAGCGGCACCTGGTGCGCACGGAACGTCCCCTCGATCCGCTGGCCGTCGACCTCCTTCGGCCCGGTCCACCCCTTCGGACTGCGCAGGATGATCATCGGCCAGCGGGGACGCAGGTCGGCGGCGCCGGCGGGTTGCCCGGCTGCCGCACGTTCGGCCTGCGCCCGGGCTGCCGCCTGGATGTCGTCGATCGACGCGAGCGCCCGACGCAGTGCGCCGTCGAACAGCGCGTGCACTGCGTACGGATCGTCGTCGACCCGCTTCGAGTCCACCACGATGGGGTCGTAGCCGAGGCCGCGGAAGTACGCGGTCAGGTCCTCGCCGGGGATGCGGGCGAGGATCGTGGGGTTCGCGATCTTCCACCCGTTCAGGTTGAGGATCGGCAGCACCGCGCCGTCGGACACGGGGTCGAGGAAGGTGTGTGCCTGCCACGACCCGGCGAGCGGCCCGGTCTCGGCCTCGCCGTCGCCGACGACGCAGGCGACCACGAGGTCGGGGTTGTCGAGCGCTGCACCGTAGGCGTGCGCGAGGGAGTAGCCGAGCTCACCGCCCTCGTTGATCGACCCCGGGGTGTCGGGCGCCGCGTGCGAGGGGATCCCGCCGGGGAACGAGAACTGCCGGAAGAACCGCTGCAGGTCGTCGTCGGCGTACAGCTCGCCCCAGGTGCCGTCGAGCCAGGCGTTGGCGTTCATCGCCGGACCGCCGTGGCCGGGTCCGCAGACGTAGAGGAACTCCCGTCCGGTCTCGGCGATGAGGGCGTTGCAGTGCGCGTACACGAGGTTGAGTGCCGGCGACGTGCCCCAGTGGCCGAGCAGCCGTGGCTTGATGTCGTCCGGTTCGATCGGCCGGCTGAGCAGTGGGTTGTCCAGCAGGTAGATCTGCCCGACCGTCAGGTAGTTGGCGGCGCGCCACCAGGCGTCGACCGCGCGGAGTCGATCGGTCGTGGAGATCTGTGCAGGAGCCATGTCCCCACGCTACGAAACCCGTGCCCGGCGAACCTCAGGAAAGACGTTCCAAACCGATCGGCGAGGGGCGCCGAATGACTTGCACAGGGCAGAAGCCCAGGGCGCTTCCCGGTCACACCCGGCCGGTCTGCAGCTCCCACTCAGCAAAGGATTGTTCACCATGCGCAAGAGCCTGAAGACCTCCATCACCCTCGCCACGACCGGCGCCCTCGTCCTCGGCGGTGCCGCGTTCGGCATCTCCTCCGCCCAGGCAAGCACCCCGGCGATCCACACGGTGTCGTCGTCGTCGAAGATCCCCGCACCCGTCGCCTCGGTCCCCGAGGTCCTCGGCGGTTCCACCGCCGTGAAGCTCGACTCCGGCTTCACCGACGCCCTCACCGCCCTGAAGCTCACCCCCGGCGTCTCCGGCGACGCGACCCTGGCTGACGGGTCGGTGTCGTTCCCGATCACCGCCGGATCGGTCACGTACTGGTCGCCGGACGGCAACTACAAGCCCTACGTGCAGGGCCTGCTCAACCACGACGACTCCGGCCTCACCCTGAAGGCCGGCGACACCACCGTCACGCTGGAGAACTTCGTCGTCAACCCGGGCTCCTCGAAGCTCTACGGTGACGTCCTGGTCAACGGCAAGGTCGCCGCGTCCAACGCGTACCTGTTCGAGCTCTGGGGCGGTTCCCTCAAGCCCCTCCAGCTCGAGGGCGACAACGCCATCCTGACCGGCACCACCGTCCACGTCTCCGAAGACGCAGCCGGCCTGCTGAACAAGACCTTCGGCACCGACGCCGTCAAGCGCGGCCTCCTCGTCGGCACCGCCACCATCACCGCACAGATCAAGTAACACCCAGCACCACACGCACCACCGCACCACACGAGAAGGGCCGCCCCGGACAACCGGGACGGCCCTTCCGTCGTGTTCAGCGCCAGCGACGCCACCACCGGTGACGACGGTCGTCAGACGCGGCCGTCAGCGCAGCCGCAGCCGCTGCGGCGGACGCGAGACGGGCCTCCCGGCGCTCTCGCCACGCGACCAGCTCGTCGTCGACGTCCCGCAGCGGCGTGACCACCGGCGGCCCGCCGAGCAGCTGCCGCCGGGCTTCCTTCACGCGTGCGTTGAAGTCCACCAGGACGTCGCGGACGTCGGCCTCTGTCGACAGCGCGTCGAGGGCATCGTCGAGCTCGGCGTCCTCGGTCCGGAGCGCCAGAGCCGGCGGCGCGATGCCGCGGATGTCCTCGCGTTCGATCTTCGAGCGGATCCACCAGTCCGGGTCGTGCTGCCCGTCGTTCCCGGGCAAGGGCTTGCCGTGGTACGGATTGCCCTCGAAGACGCCACGGCGCTCGGCCTCTTCGATCTGGGCCCGCGCGTGGGCGGCGACGTCGGCAGCCTTCAGCAGCCGGCGTTCCTCGCGCACCTCGTCCGGATCGAGGGACCCCCGCTCGATCTCACTGTCGACCAGCTGCTGGTACCGGTAGCGAGCGGCCCTGCGGAGCCGGTCCATCCGTGCATCGACGTCGTTCATGACCCCTCCATGATCACTCCGGGTGGTCGTTCCCGCCAGTCAGTTCCTCGATCGTGAGCGCAGCCTGGATCAGCGCCAGGTGCGAGAGGCCCTGCGGGATGTTGCCCATGAAGGAACCGTCCTCGCTGATCATCTCGCTGAACAGCCCGACGTCGTTCGCCTGACCGACCATCTCGTCCATGAGCCGGTGGGCGTCGTCGACCCGTCCCGTGCAGGCCATCGCCGCGGCGAGCCAGAACGAGCACGCGACGAAGGGGGACTCCTCGTCCTCGATGCCCGAGTAGCGGTACACCAGCGGGCCGCGCTGGAGCTGCTCCTCGATCGCTCGGATCGTCGACGCCATGCGAGGGCCCCGGTCGAAGGCGCTCATCGCGTGCAGCAGGATCGACGTGTCGAGCGCGTCCGAGCCCGGGAACATCACGTAGTGGCCGCGGTCCTCGTCCCACCCGTGTTCCGCGACCCACTGCTTGATCAGTTCGCGGTTCTCGACCCACTTCGCACGCGGCCCGTCGATCATGCCGGCGTCGTGCAGCTCCACCGCGGCGTCGAGGGCCTGCCAGCACCCGATCTTGCTCGTGACGTAGTGCTGGGTGTCCTCGAGCTCCCACATGCCCGAGTCCGGCTCCTCCCACCGGTGGCAGGCGTCGTCGGCGAGCCGCTGCAGGACCGCGGCGGTCTTGCGGTCGAGGACGTTGCCGGCGTCGACGTACTGGCGGAGGATCTCGAAGACGTCCCCCCAGACCCCGAGCTGCAGCTGGTCGCCGGCCCGGTTGCCCACCGTGACCGGACCGATGCCGTTCCAGCCGGGCACGTCGCGCTCTTCGACGTCGTCGCTCTTCGTGCCGTCGAGCTGGTAGAAGATCGGCATGTCCTCGTCGTGCTCGGCGATGGTGCGCATCACCCACGAGACCGCCGCGTGCGTCTCCTCGCGCAGGCCGAAGCGGGTGAGCGCGTGGACCGTGTACGACAGGTCGCGCACCCAGGCGAACCGGTAGTCCCAGTTCTTGCCGCCGGTGCGGTCCTCGGGCAGGCTCGTCGTCGGCGCTGCAGCGATCGCGCCCGTCGGCGAGAAGATGAGCAGCTTGAGGGCGAGGGCGCTGCGCTGCACCGCTTCGGCCCAGGGGCCGTCGTAGGAGAACTCCTCCGACCAGGTCGCCCAGTTGTCGATCGTCCGGTCCATCGCGGCGAGGGCGCTCTCCGGCCGCGGCATGAAGATCGGTTCGTCGTGGGTGCCGACGATGGTCAGGATGTGCTTCGAGTCGTCGCCGGTGGTGAACCGCCCGGAGAAGCGCGGGCCGTCGTCGTGCGCCGGGTCGAATCCCTGCTCGACGATGGCGATGGTGACGCCGTCGATCCCGATCACGGCACCGTTCGCGGTGTCGAGGCGCTTCGGCTCGGCGGTGCCCAACAGCGTGCCGGGCACGACCGCCCACTCGAGGTCGACGGTGCCGCTGACCCCTTGGACGCAACGGGCGATCTCGGCCCACGGCAGGCGTCCGGCGACACCGGTGACCATGGCGTCGGTGACGGTGCAGCTGCCGGTCGTCGTCGTCCACGTGGTGACGAGGACGTTGGTGCCGGGCAGGTACTCGCGACTGACCTCGGCCGACCGGTCCACCGGCCGGAGGGCAACGTGGCCGCCGTGCTCGGAGTCGAGGATTCCCGCGAACACGGGCGGTGAGTCCATCGAGGGGATGGGCAGCCAGTCGATCTGCCCGTCGCGGGCGATCAGGGCGACGGTGCGGCCGTCGCCGATCGCTCCGTAGGTGCGGAGCGGGGCGTACCCGTCGGTGCGTGCATGGGTGTCGACCGCGTCGAGGGTGTCTTCCGTGCGCTCCGTCATGCACCCAGCCTGCCCTGGCCCGGAGCCCGACCATCAGGCGGACGTACCCCGCTGTGGACGACGTGCACCGCGCCTCCCGGCTGTGGACGAACCGACAGCGCAGGTCGGCGGACGGACCGATCCGACAGCGCAGGTCGGCGGACGGACCGTCAGCGTCTGCCGGGCGCCGCGACGAAGGCGACGAGGTGGTCGAGCAGCACCCGTCGGAGCGGGACGGACGACCAGCCGTGGTCGCCGTCCTCGACGGCGGTGAACGTCGCACCGGGGAGCAGATCGCCGTACCGCTGCCCGTACTCGAGCGGCACGATCTGGTCAGCGGTGCCGTGCAGGACCTCGGCGGGTCCCGTGTAGGCCGCGATCGACGCGTACACGTCGAGGCCGGAAGTCACCTCGTCGATGAACGCGGTACCCAGCGCCATGCCGCCGAAGTCGAACCAGCCGTGTTCCCGGGCGGGGGCCAGCGGTCGGCCCTGGATCTCGTCGTCCCTGGCGATGTCGTCCACGACGACCCCTGCCGGGGACCACAGCGTCAGGGTCGCCACGAGGTCGGGCACCCGCGAAGCGGCGATGGCCGACTCGACGGCGCCGAGGCTGTGCGACACGACGTGCACCGGCCGACCCGCGTCCGTCGCGAGCGTCCGGATCATGGAGCTGACCTGGTCGACCTCGTCACTGATGGTGATGTCGGTGAAGTCCCCGTCGCTGGTGCCGTGCCCGAGTCGGCTGTAGGAGCGGACCCCGACGCCGCGCTCGGCCAACGTGCGGGCGGTCTGCACGAAGAGCTGCTGGCCGCCGGTGTCGGTGCTCCCGAAACCGTGGACGAGCAGGGCGGGTCCCGGTGCTCCGGGCGCGTCGCCGCCACCATCGGGCGGAGCGACCTCGCCGAGTTGCCATCCGTGGAGTGTCTGGCCGCGGTGGCGGAGCGTCACCCGGACGAACGCGGGCATCAGTTCGTCCGGTCCGCGAAACCGGCTGGCAGGTCGTCGGGGGCGGTGTCGACCACGGACTCGTCGTCCACGCCGACGTGCTCGAAGAGGGTGATGCGGGCGAACTCGGGCACGACGTAGATCGGGTAGGTGGGGCCCTGGTCGCGGTACTCGCGCATGCGGTCGAGGTGGTCGTTCTGGAAGAGCACCGTCTTGCTGCCGTCCTCCTCCACCCAGCGCGGGAAGAAGATCGTGCCGTGCAGGACGCGCTCGTCGGGGACGACCGTGACGACCACGCTGGTGCCCGTCGGCTCGTTCCACGACACCTTGTAGACGCCGGCGGTGAGCGCGACGAGGTCGACCTGCTGGTCCTTCACCCAGCGACCGCCGACCATGCCGGAGTGGATCCGGTAGTCGATGGTGGTCGCGTTCTTGACGTACATCTCGTACTGCCAGCCGTTCGCGTACGTGTACACGAAGCGGTGGCCGACGATGCCGGAGAGGTCCTGCTCGGGGACGGGGTGCTCGACGCTGGTGCTGGAGTTCATGTTTTGAGTTTGCTACCGAACTGCGTTTGTTGCAAGCGTAATTTTGATGACTAGCCTGGGAACGTGGACGAGCGACCGGACGACCCCGACCTGCGCCGGGTGGCCCGGCGGTTGAGCGCGGAGATCGGTCCGTTCCGACGGACGCTGCTCACCACAGCCCGACGTTCCGTCGCCCTCCCCGACATCCCCGACGCGCAGATCGAGGTGCTCCGACGGCTCGACGAGGACGGCTGGTCGAGTCCCACCGTGCTCGGCCGGTCCCTCGGGCTCGCCCGGTCGACGGTGAGCAACCTCGTCGCTGCGATGGAGGGCGACGGCTTGGTCGAACGACGGCTGGCGCGCGGCGACGGCCGGAGCACCGAGGTCGGGCTGACCGACCTCGCCCGACGTCGACTGGCCGACTACGACGCCTCTGCCGAGCGGGTGCTCGTCGATGCCATGGCGGCCCTGTCCGACGACGACCAGCAAGCGCTCGCCGATGCGATGCCGGTGCTGGAACGACTGCGCGCCGGGCTCGACGGGCGCGCGGCACCAGACGGGCGCGCGGGGCTCGCCGCGCCCTGACCGGCACGCGCGCCGACCTCCTCTCGCCGGGCTGGACGATCCCGTGTGCGACGTCCGCTCCGGACCCGCGCAACCCGGGCGTGTCGCACTTGTGCACCCCGGGCGTGTCGCACTACTGTCGCTCTCCTGCCCATCGGCAGGAACGCCAGCGGCACCAAGGCCGTCGGCAGGACCGCCCGCCCCGGGCACACCGGAAGGACCGCGCATGCGCGCCGTGCACAACAGCGAACACCGCGTCGAGCTCACGCTCGCCGCGATCGCCGTGCTGCCCGAACCGCAGCAGCAGCGGTCCCTCCGCTATCCCGCGTAGGCACGGAACGTCCCACGACGCCCCGTGCCCACCCGGCCCGGGGCGTTCGTCATCGCTGCCTCTCCCGGTCGCCCGCCCGGCGACGACCGAGAGGCACGGCGCACGTCCGTCCCGGACCGTCATCGAAGACCGTCCAGACGACCGTCCGGACGACCGTCCGGACGACCGTCCAGAAAGCGAGACGAAGCAATGGAGAAGATCAACGACCGGCTGCTCAGCTGGGCCTCGATGCTCGAGGACAACACCGAGCAGCAGGCCCGCACCACCGCACGGATGCCGTTCGTGTTCCCGCACCTGGCCCTGATGCCGGACGCCCACCTCGGCCTCGGCGCCACCGTCGGGTCGGTCATCCCGACCCTCGGCGCGGTCATGCCGGCAGCCGTCGGCGTCGACATCGGCTGCGGCATGATCGCGGTCCGGACCCAGTTCACGACGGCCGATCTGCCCGACGACCTGCAGGAGCTGCGCGAGCAGATCGAGCGCGCCGTCCCGCTGTCGGCGGGTGCCTCGAACCGGAAGGTCGTCGCGACCGCCGCACCCCGCATCGCGGAGCTCGAGGCGATGGCCGAGGCCGCCGGCTTCGACCCCGCGCAGGTGCACGGCGGCTGGCGGAACCAGCTCGGCACGCTCGGCTCCGGCAACCACTTCATCGAGGTCTCCCTCGACGAGCAGGACCGGGTCTGGCTCTTCCTGCACTCCGGATCGCGGGGCGTCGGCAACAAGATCGCGCAGCGCCACATCACGGTCGCCAAGCGGCTGATGGAGCGCTGGTGGATCCAGCTGGCGGATCCCGACCTGGCCTACCTGGTCGAGGGCACGCCCGAGTTCGACCGGTACATCGCCGAGCTGCGGTGGGCACAGCACTTCGCCCTGCTCAACCGTGAGGAGATGATGGACCGGGTCGTCCGGCAGCTGTCCGAGGTCGTCGGGACCCCGGTCGACGAGCAGGAGCGCATCAACTGCCACCACAACTTCACGCAGCGCGAGACGCACTGGGGGAAGTCCGTGTGGGTGTCGCGCAAGGGTGCGATCCAGGCGAAGGCCGGCCAGGCCGGCCTGATCCCCGGGTCGATGGGCACGGCGTCGTACGTCGTCGAGGGCCTCGGCAACAAGCCGTCGCTCGAGTCGTCGCCGCACGGTGCCGGCCGGCTGTTCTCGCGGAGCGCCGCCCGGCGGACGTTCACGCACGACCAGCTGCGCGAGGCGATGGTCGGCATCGAGTACCGCGACACCGACGCGTTCCTCGATGAGATCCCGGCCGCCTACAAGCCGATCGACCAGGTGATGGCGGACGCGTCGGAGCTCGTGTCGATCCGGCACACGCTCCGGCAGATCGTCAACGTGAAGGGTGACTGATGACGGTGCGGACGGGAGGCGCGGTTCGGACCCGCCCCGCGCCTCCCGTCCGGTGCCGGTGAGCGTCCACCGCCCGGCGCGGCCCGGACAGACCGGCTCGCGTCGGGCACGCTTGACCGGATGAGTGACACAGCAGAGCAGGCAGCACGGGAGACCGGACGACAGGTCCGACGAGCGGCGGACAGCCGGTGGTTCGAGCTGACCGCTCGCGCCGGGTTCGTCGGCAGCGGCATCGTCCACCTGCTGATCGGGTACCTCGCGATCCTGCTCGGCATCGGCAACGCGTCCTCCGGTGGTGAGACCGACCAGTCCGGGGCGCTGCAGCAGATCGCCGCCGTGCCGGGCGGGGTCTTCCTGCTCTGGCTCATCGCGATCGGCACCGCCGCGCTCACCGTGCGGCTGATCGTCGAGGCCGTCGTCGGCGGCCGGTCGGACAGCACACGTGGGTGGCTCGCCCGGGCGAAGGACGTCGCGAAGGCCGTGGTCTACGGCATCATCGCGTACTCGTCGGCGTCGTACGCCCTCGGCGCCGGGTCGAGTTCCAGCAGCTCGTCGCAGAGTGCCGCGGCGAAGACCCTCGCGACGCCCGGTGGCGTGTTCGTGCTGCTCCTCGCCGGCGCGATCGCGGTCGCCGTCGGCATCGGTCTCGTGGTGATCGGCTGCCGCCGGTCGTTCCGCAAGCAGATCACGCGGCCGTCGGGTCAGCTGGACCGCGTGGTCACGGTGCTCGGGATCGTCGGCTACGTCGGCAAGGGCATCGCCGTCGTCATCGTCGGCGTGCTCATCGGCGTGGCCGGACTGCGCAGCGACCCGGACCAGGCGACGGGCCTCGACGCGGCGTTCGACGCGGTGCGCTCGATGCCCGGTGGCGTGTTCGTCCTGGTCGCGATCGGCATCGGGTTCCTCGCCTTCGGCGTCTACAGCTTCTTCCGCGCGCGCTACGCCCGCCTCTGACCGACGCTGGCCGGCGGAGTTTCGCGCCCAGCGACACCGCACGCGCCCGAGCGCCCGTGAGGTGTCGCTCAGGCCGTGAACTCGGTGCGCCCCTCCGTCCGGCCCGACGGCGGGTATCGTGGGCGCTCGCCAGAACCGAGGAGACCCACGTGAACGACGAGCACACGGCAGCCACCCCGGACCCGGGCGGCGAGCTGGCGAAGGCCGAGGACGCCGACGTCACCGTCGAGGTCGACCGGGTCGCCGTGGACGGCACGTACGTCCGCGTCAGTTCGATCGGCGAGCCCGGGGAGCGCGCCTTCCTGCTCGTCGCCGGCCTCGGCATCGCGGCCACCTACTACGAGCGGCTCGCCCCGCACCTGAACGAGAACGGCCCGGTCCACGCCCTCGACCTGCCGGGCTTCGCCGGGGTCCCGCGGTTCCGGGGGAAGGTCTCGATCGAGCGGTACGCCGACGCGGTCGAGAAGGTCATCGACGACCTCGGGCTGGTCGACCCGGTGTTGGTCGGGCACTCGATGGGGACCCAGGTCGTGACCGAGGTGGCCGCCCGACGCCCGGACATCTCCGACCTCGTGCTCATCAGCCCGGTCGTGGACTCGCACGCGCGCACGGCCCGGCAGTCCGCCTGGCGGTTCCTCCGCTCGACCCTGCACGAGCCGTCGGCGGTCCGGTGGCACGGCATCACCGCCTACGCGCTGTGCGGCTGGCACTGGTTCTCGAAGGTGCTGCCGCGGATGATCGCGTTCCCGATCGAGGAGCGCGCGGCCCACGTGCAGGCGCGCACCCTCATCGTGCGCGGTGAGCACGATGCGATGGTCCCGCGGGACTGGATCCGCCGGCTCGCGCGGGTGTTCCCGTACGCCGTCCTGCGCGAGGTCGTCGACGGCGCCCACTCCGTCATGCACGCCCAGGCCGACGCGGTCGCGCGGCTCGCGGTGGCGCACGTCGACCACCGGCTGCCGGACCGCGGGGTCGGGTCCCTGCAGCGGGTGCGGGACGACTCGACGGCGTCCGACCTGTCGCGCCTGAGCCCGGGCGAGGCGTGGATGCTCGTGAAGTCGCGGTTCGTCGAACTGCTGGGCATGGCGAAGAACGACGACGAGACCCTCGAGGCCGCCAAGTCCGCGCACGCGGTCGCCATGGCCGACGGCGACGACCTGCCGGTCGATCCGGCCGACCGCCAGGCGGTCGTCGACGCGGTCGCACCAGAGACCCGCAAGACGGACTGACACCGCGCACTGGACGCACGTACGGGAGGCCCGGTGCCGGTTCCGAGAACCGGCACCGGGCCTCCCGGTCGGTCGCGTCCAGGGCGCCCCGCGGCCCGGTCAGGCCGTGATGCGGCCCGGCAGCATGTCCGACGTCAGGGAGTTCGCCTCGGCGAGGACCTTGCGGGCCTCGTCGGTCTTGTCCCACACGTTCCAGAGCAGCACGCCGCGTACCGTGTCGTCGTCGTCCAGGTAGTAGACGACGCCCGTGACGGTGGGGTCCTGCCAGTCCTCGACGGTGCGGAGCTTCGTGGAGACCTGCCCCACCGCTTCGTACCCCATGTCGAAGACGTCGGAGTAGAACATCGGTGTGTGGTCGTAGGTCTCGTCGGCATCGGCCAGGTTGCGGCCGGCCTGCCGTCCCTGCTGCTGTGCGTTGTCGACGTGCTCGACCCGCCGGGTCCCGAGGATCCGGTCCGGGTACTCGGCGACGTCGCCGGCAGCGAAGACCGAGTCGTCGTCCGTGAGCAGGGTCGACGAGACGACGATGCCGTCGCGCACGGTGAGTCCGGCGTCGGCGGCCAGCTGGGTGGAGGGCTCGATGCCGAGTCCGGCGACCACGGCGTCGGCCTCGAGGACCGTGCCGTCGTCGAGGGTGAGCGTGACCCCGTCGGTCGTCTGCGTGCCGGACTCGACCCGGCGGCCGAGCCGCAGGTCCACGCCGGCGTCGACGAAGCGCTGCTGGAAGGCGCGAGCGAGGTCGTCCGGGAACATCCGACCGCCCACGACCTCGTCCGGGTCGACGAAGGTGACGCGGGCGCCGCTCTGCACCACCCCGGCGGTGATCTCCTGGCCGATGTACCCGCCGCCGACGACGACCACGTGGGCCCCGGCGTCGGCGAGCTCGCGGAGCTTCCGGTAGTCGTCGGCGCTGCGGTAGTCGAGCACGCGGTCCGAGGGGTCGAGCCCGGGCAGCCCGCGGGGCTTCCCACCGGTGGCGATGAGCAGCCGCTCGTAGCCGTGGGTCTGGCCGTCGGCGGTGGTCACCGTCTTGGCGGTACGGTCGATGGCCGTCACCGCGGTGCCGAGCACGAATGTCGCGCCGGTCTCCTCGGTGTGCAGGTCGACCTTCTCGTCCCAGCTGAAGTCCGGGTCGGTCCACAGTTTCTTCGACAGGGCCGGACGGGCGTAGGGCCGGTCGACGTCCTCGCTGAGGATGCCGATCGTGCCGTCGGCGTCGAGCTCGCGGATGCCGCGTGCTGCGGCGTCGGCGACCATCCCGCCGCCGATGATGAGGTAGCGGTAGTCGGTCACGGGGCCTCCCGGGTCAGATCGTGGCGACCGAGCCGGAGTCGACCCGGTAGTTGGAGCCGTTGACGAAGCTCGCGAGGTCGGAGCAGAGGAAGGCGATGACGTTCGCGACCTCCTCCGGCTCCCCGCGGCGCCCCAGCTCCATGTACGGACGTTCCTCGTCGAGGAAGCTCGTGACGGCGTCGTCGAAGCTCTGGTTCGTCTCCTTCGCCCGCTTGTTCATCATGGCGTCGGTCATCGGCGTGTGGATGAACGCGGGACTGACGGTGTTGACGAGCAGGCCCTCTGCCGCGTAGCTCCGGGACAGGCCCTTCGCGAAGGACAGCACGCCCGCCTTCGAGGCGCAGTACGGCAGTTCGTCGTCGTACGGCTGCGAGGCGTCCTCGGACACGAGGTACACGATGCGTCCCCAACCGCCCTGCCGCAGGTCGCCGATGAACTCGCGCGTGATGCGGACCGGGCCCATCAAGTCGACGTCGATGGTGTCGAGCCAGCCCTGCTCGTCGATCTCGTGGAACAGTCCCTGCGCGCCGGTGACGCCCGAGGACTGCACGAGGATGTCGATCTCGCCGACGGCGTCGCGCACCTTGTCGTGCAGGACTGCGAGGCTGGACGCGCTCGTGACATCTGCCGCGAACGCGTGCAGCTTGCCCAGCGGTGCCTCGAGCTGGTCGGCACTGTTGTCGAGCTGCGCCTGGTCGAGGTCGCTCACGACCACGGTCGCACCCTCTGCCAAGAGGATGCGACCCGTGTTCCAGCCGATGCCGGAGTCGGCACCGAAGACGAGAGCGGTCTTGCCCTGGATGCCGAGGTCCACCTGACCTCCTACGCGTGTGCGGAGGCGTCGGCGACCGCGGGCGTCGTGGCCGAGGCGAGCGGCGTGCGCGGTGCGCGGTTCTCGGCGGAGACCATCCACGCGAGCTGCTCGAGCCGTTCGATGAAGCCGTGGAGCAGGTCCGCGGTCGTCGGGTCTTCGTCGTCGACCTCGTCGTGGACGTCGCGCATCGTGCCGGTCGCCTGGTACAGGCGGAGCGTCACCTGGTCGATCGCGTCGTGCGTGGTGATCTCGCCCTCGGGGAACTGGTCGAGGTGGCTCGAGGCAGCGACGGTCGCCGAGCGGCCGTCCGGCACGAGGTAGAGCGCACGCATGCGCTCCGCGGTGTCGTCGGCGAACTCGCGCGCGGCGTCGACGATCTCGTCGAGCTGCAGGTGGAGGTCGCGGAAGTTGGTGCCGAGGATGTTCCAGTGGGCCTGCTTGCCCTGGAGGTGCAGGTCGATGAGGTCCACGAGGACCGCCTGGAGGTTCTTGGCCATCTTGTCCGATGCGTGCATGGTTGTGGCTCCTTTCGCGTCGGTGACCGTTCCGGTCTACGCGGTGCACCCGAGTCCGTTCTCAGTGCACACGGAACCGCACTGTCCCCCGAGCGTTCGACCGGGGCGTGCTCGCGGCGATCAGTGGGCCGGTGCGGGGTCCACCTGGTCGACGGCACCGCGCATCTGCTCGAGGAACGACGCGACGATGCGGGCTTCCGAGGCGGGGAGCCCCTCGGCGATGGTCATCATCCGACGGTGCATGATGCCGAGCGTGGCGCGGACCTCGTCGTCGGTCTCGGTGGTCGGCGTGATCACGAGGGCGCGGCGGTCGGTGGGGTGTGGGTCGCGGCGCACGTGGTTCGACTTGACCAGCCGGTCGACGAGGATCGTGGTCGAGGCCGACGAGATCTTGAGGTGTGCCGCGAGGTCCTTCGGGCTGATGCTGCGTCCCGAACGCTGCGACTGCAGCAGGAAGCGCACGGCGAGCAGGTCCGTCTCGCCCATGCCCATGGAGTCGCGGGTCCGGCGGCGCATCGCGGTCTCGGCGGCCCGGTAGCGGCGCAGGGCGTTCAGCACGGCGACCCCGCGCTGCGTCGCGTCGTCGTCGGGGAACCAGTACCCGGACGCCTCGGTGATCTCCTCCGTTGCCATTCGAACAGGCTAGTCCGTCTCGTATGGAGGCCGTCTAGCGACTTCCTGTGGGTGTGCCTGCACCCGGCGTTCGAGGCGCTCACGCGCAGGACGGGAGGCCCGTGGCGGGGTCGCCACGCGCCTCCCGTCCGTCGTGTGGTGCGGACGACCGCACCCGGCCGACTACGCGGCGGCCTGCTCCGTCGACGCGTCGGCGAGCGCGCGCAGCGCGCCCTGGACGAGCTCCGTGACCTCGGCGTCCTCGCGCGGGTGGGTCTCCGCGAAGCGGACCACCGACTGCGGGATGGCGACCTTGACGTCCTCCAGGACCTTCGCGCCGGCGATGCCGGCGACCTTGCGCGCGTCGTCGTGGGCCCAGACGCCGCCGTACTGACCGAACGCCGAACCGATGGCGGCGAGCGGCTTGCCGGACAGCGGCGACGCGCCGAACGGACGCGATGCCCAGTCGAGTGCGTTCTTCAGGACGGCCGGGATCGTGCCGTTGTACTCGGGGGTGACGAGCAGGACAGCGTCCGCGGCGGCGATGGCGTCGCGGAAGGCGACGGCCGCGGCGGGCGGGGTGTCCCCGTCGATGTCCTCGTTGTAGAACGGCAGGTCGACGATGCCGTCGAACGTGGAGACCTCGATGCCCTCCGGCGCGTGGTGCGCCGCGGCCTCGGCGAGCTTGCGGTTGATGGAGTCGGCGCGCAGGCTGCCGACGAGTGTGAGGACGTTCGTCATGGTGATCCTTCTGGTTCTTCGACGGGTGTGAGCCCGTTCTGTGACGGAAAGGTGTCAGCGACAACCAATGCTGTCACGTCGGCAGCCATTCCCGATCCGTGCCCGGTGTCCGCTCCGCTGGGTACCCGGTGTCCGCTCCGCTGGGTACGGTGGCGACGTGAGCACGCTTCGGACGCCGGCCAGCACGCCCCGCACGACGAACCCGGACTGGTGGCGCGACGCCGTCGTCTACCAGGTCTACCCGCGCAGCTTCGCGGACTCGGACGCCGACGGCCTGGGCGACGTCGCCGGGATCACCAGCCGCGTGCCGTACCTGGCGGAGCTCGGCGTCGATGCGATCTGGCTCTCGCCGTTCTTCCCGTCGCCACTCGCCGACGGCGGCTACGACGTGGCCGACTACCGGGCTGTCGACCCGCGGCTCGGGTCGCTCGAGGACCTCGACGCCCTGGTGCGGGCCGCGCACGAGCACGACCTGCGGGTGATCGTCGACATCGTGCCGAACCACACCTCGGACGAGCACGAGTGGTTCCGGGCCGCGCTGGCGGCCGCCCCCGGCTCTCCGGAACGAGCGTGGTACGTGTTCCGCGACGGCGCGGGCCCCTCCGGAGCGCTGCCGCCGAGCGACTGGGTCTCGAACTTCGGCGGGAGCGCGTGGACGCGGGTGTCGGACGGTCAGTGGTACCTGCACCTGTTCGCTCCAGAGCAACCGGACCTGGACTGGTCGAACCCCGAGGTCCGCGCCGACTTCGAGGACACGCTGCGCTTCTGGTCCGACCGCGGGGTCGACGGCTTCCGGGTCGACGTCGCACACGGCCTGGCGAAGGACCTGTCGACGCCGTACCGCCCGTCGAACGAGCACGCGCTGCCGCTCGACGGTTCCGACCCGCTGTACGACCGCGACGAGGTGCACGAGGTCTTCGCGTCGTGGCGGACCGTGCTCGACGAGTACGCACCGCCCCGCGCCGCCGTGGCCGAGGCCTGGGCGCCCGGACCACGACGCGTCCTGTACGCCCGGCCCACCGAACTCGGACAGGCGTTCAACTTCGACCTGCTGGAGGCACCGTTCGAAGCCGCCGACTTCCGGAGCATCGTCGAACGGAACCTGGCGGCGTCGGAGCAGTCCGGGGCGTCGAGTACCTGGGTGCTGTCGAACCACGACGTCGTGCGGCACGCCAGCCGCTACGGCCTGCCGGACGGTACGGACACCGACGCCTGGCTGCTGACCGACGGCACCGCGCCCGAGCTCGACCGTGAGCGGGGACTGCGCCGTGCCCGCGCCGCGACCCTGCTCATGCTCGCGCTGCCCGGTTCGTCGTACGTCTACCAGGGCGAGGAGCTCGGGCTGCACGAGGCCACGGCCATCCCGCACGACGAGCTGCAGGACCCGAAGTGGCTGCGCTCGGGGCACACCGTGAAGGGCCGCGACGGCTGCCGTGTGCCGATCCCGTGGACGACCTCCGGGCCGTCGTTCGGCTTCGGCGACGTCGCACCGCTGCTGCCGCAGCCGGCCGACTTCGGGGCGTCGTCGGTGCAGGCGGAGGACGGCGATCCGACGTCGACGCTGTCCCTGTACCGGGCAGCGCTGGACGCCCGTCGCCGGCTGCAGCAGGGGGAGGAGCTCACCTGGCTGGACGCGCCCGACGGTGTGGTCGCCTTCGCCCGGCACGACGGGTGGCGGTCGGTCACGAACTTCGGCACGACGCCGGTGCCGATGCCGGCGGGAGACGTCGTGGTCGCGTCGGGGCCGCTCGGCGCGGTGCCCGGTGCTTCGCCGGGCGTCTCGCCGCGCGTCTTGCCGGGTGAGACAACGGTGTGGTTGGCCTGAGCGGACCGGGTCAGTCCGTTCTTCCTCCACAGCCAGGAGGCCCGTGGCCCCGTTCCACAGATCGGGTCGGGGCCGCCCTCCGGTGACGTCCGGATCGCGACGATCGGGGCATGAGAGAACCCACTGCTCCAGCATCCGTCCCACGTCCGGTCCGGTCGCGGCTCGTCCGCCGCCTCGCCGCGACGTGCACCGCACTGACCGCGCTCGCCGTGCTCGCGGCACCGACGATCCTGCCCGCGGGCTCGAGCGCAGCGACGCTCGACTTCCCGTACGTCAACCAGTTCTCCAGCGCGTCCGGCGGCGCGCTGCACGGTGACGCCACGGTCACCGGCGGACGGCTGCGTCTGACCGAGGACGTCCGCAACCAGGCGGGAGCGTGGTCGACCAACGACACGTTCCCGTCCGACACCGGGCTCGAGATCGAGTTCACCTACGCGATGCACACCGCGAAGGACGACCCCGGGGCCGACGGGCTGCTCCTGTACCTCGCCGACGGTGCGGCGGCGCAGGGTGTGGGGTCCTTCGGTGCCGGGCTCGGGTACGCCTGCCGCAAGGAGGCCACCGAGGGTGGCGGGCGACTGTGCGACCTGCCCGGTGTCCCCGGAGGCTTCGCGGGGATCGCGATCGACCACTACGGCAACTTCTCGTCGCGCATCAACGCCTCCGGCCCCGGAGCACAGCCGGACCACGTCGTCGTCCGCGGGTCCGGCAACGGGCTCGAGGGCTACCGGTACGTCGCCGGGGCACCCGCCCCCGGCGGCACGGTGACGAACGGATCGACGCCGCGGAAGGTCCGCATCACCCTGCTGCCCGGCGACGCTGGCGAGCTGTCGATGACCGTCCGCCTGCAGGTCGGCTCGGCCATGCGCACCGTGCTCGACTCGGTTCCCCTGCACGGAGACGAGCAGACCCCGCTGCCGAGCACCCTCCGGCTCGGGTTCGCCGGTGCGACCGGCAGCCACGTGGACAACCACGAGGTCGACGCCCTCCGGGTCTGGAAGCCCGCCGACCTGTCCGTCGAGCACGACCTGCCCGCCACCGCAGTCGCCGGGGCGCCCGTCCGGTACACCGTCACGGCGCGGAACCCCGGGCCGAACGCGGCCGACCCCAGCCCGCTGCGGGTGGACGTCCCCGACGCGATCGAGGGTGCTTCCTGGACGTGCGCGGCGGCGGAGGGCTCCGGCTGTGTGACCGGATCCGGCCAGGGTGACGTGGCGACCGACCTCGACCTGCCCCGGGGCGGATCGGCCGTGGTGACGATCGAGGGGCGGATCGCCGAGGGGGCCGAGGGGGAACTCGAGAGCGTCGCGACCATCGCACCTCCGGCGTCGATGTCCGACACGAACGAGGCCGACAACAGCTCGCGGGCGAGCACGACCGTCGCCGCGCCGGCGGTCGTCGCCCACGTCGAGACGGACAAGACGGTGTCACCGTCCACCGTCGTGCCCGGTGACGAGGTCGAGTACACCGTGACCGCGCGGAACCGCGGACCGTCGGTCGCGCAGCAGGTCGGCGCGGTGGACGACCTGCCCGAGGCGATGCGCTTCGTCGGGTCCGACGACGGCTGCACGGCCGAGGGGCAGCGCGTGACCTGCCGGTCCGAGGTCGCGCTCGCCGTGGGGGAGACCCTCGACTTCCGCATCCGTGCCGTGCTCGACCCGGAGTACCAGGGGGACGGGTCGGACGTGGTGAACGTGGCCACGGCGACGTCCCCCACGGACCCGGACGGCGGCGACCCGTCCACCGAGGTGCCGATCGTCGTGGACCCCGTCGACGAGGGGCCCGGCGACGAGGGCCCAGCACCGAGCCCGTCCCCGACCACCACGAGGGCTCCGGAGCCCGATGCTGACGAGGCCGCTTCCACGATCGCTCCTCGGGGCGACGAAGGCGACGACGGTGACCGGGGCAGCGGCGGCACGGTCGACGGCGGGACGCCCACCGTGGGCGCCCTCGCCTACACGGGAGCCGACGACCTCGGGGTGCTCGCGGCACTCGCCGGGGTGGTGGTCGCGCCCGGCTCGACGTGCTGGTGGCTCGCGCGTCGGCGTGCACGGCGATCGGGGACGACCGACGACCAGCAACGACCCTGATCGGGTGCGGGGCGGCGTCGCTCGGTCGGCGCCGCCCCGTCCACGGATTCGAGCATCCTCAGTGCTGCGGGTCCCCACGGCGGTCGGGCGGCCGCCACTCCGGCGGTAGGATCGAACCCACGATCCGCATGCCTGAAAGAGGTCCCGTGTCCGACACCGTGGACGACGCCACCACCGTGAACGAGGCGACCCAACGCGCGCGGTACTGGCCGATCCCGATCCTCCGGGCCGTGCCCGCCGCGGTCGTCGCACTCGTCATCACCTTCTCGACGAACCACGCCGCCGGTTACGGCCTGCTGTTGTTCGCCGGGTTCGCGCTGGTCGAGGGCCTCGTGCTCCTCTGGGCCGGCATCGCGCGTCTCCCGCTCGACGGCCGGTCCCGCCGCACCACGCTGCTGCAGGCGGTCATCACCCTGCTGGCCGCGGTCGCCGGGTTCGCCGGCAACGGCCTCGGCCTGCCCGCGTTCATCTCGATCGTCGTCGCCTTCGCGGTGCTGACCGGGGCCCTCGAGCTGGCGCAGGGGCTCCGCGCCCGACGCCGTTCGCCCTTCGCGCGGGACTGGACCACGATCGGCGGGCTCACCCTGCTGCTCGCCGTCGCCTTCCTCGTGACCCCGCCGGACTACTCGCAGCAACTCGGTGGCGTGGAACAGGTCACCGGCACCCTCGACGCCTCGATCGTCCTGGTCGGCCTGCTCGGCGCCTACCTCGCCGTCACGGCGGTCTTCCACGTGATCGCCGGCCTCTCGCACAAGTGGGGTACGGCCTCGCCGGCCGTCACCCCGAACGGAGCACCACACGCATGACCACCCCCAGCCGTCGTGACCGTCTGCGCCCGGTCGAGCTCCTCGGGATCTCCGCGATCATCGCGGTGTTCACCGGGCTCGTCGTGCTGTTCTCGACGCGGGAACTCCAGCTGGCCGTGATCTTCCTCGGCGTCGCGTTCATCGTGGTGGTCGTCGTCCTCGCGATGCTGCAGCTCGCCTCGACGAGTGAGCAGGACGACAACGACATGCTCGGCGGGCACAAGGCGCCCGGCGAGGGCGAGGGCGACGACTTCCACTGATCGGCACCGGTCCGGCCGGATCGCGTCTCGGGTCGGACACGCCCGGGATCACGTTTCCGCCACGGTCCTGTCAGGATCGCGCGTCCTGCCGACACCTCTGAGTGAAGGAGGTGGGATGTGGACGTGACGACCGGCACCGACACGGACGAAGGACTCGTCCGTGCGATCGCGCAGGGGGACACCGGTGCGCTCGCACGGGTGTTCGACCGCTACGCCGCCACACTCACCCGGTACGCCTGGGCACTCGTCGACGACCGTTCCGACGTCGAGGAGATCGTGCAGGACTCGTTCCTGACCCTCTGGCAGCGGGCGGTGGCACTGGAGCTCCCGGCCGACACCGTGCTGCCGTGGCTGCTCGTCGTCTGCCGGAACCACGCGTTCAACACCGGCCGGAAGCAGGCCCGTCGACGCGCCGACGAACTGCCGGAGCACCTCGTCGCGCCGACCGACCAGGACGAGGCGCGGGAACTCCTGCGCTGGGTCCGCGACGAGATCGCCGCACTGCCGGAGACCGACCGACGGATCTGCGAACTCTGCCTGCTCGAGGGGTACTCCTACGCCGAGGCCGCCGAGATGCTCGGTCTCAGTGTCGGGGCGGTCACCCAGCGGGTCTCCCGCAGCCGGCGCCGACTCAAGAAGGTGGTGACGCACGATGAACACTGAACCTCCCGAGGGAGACGACCTGCAGCGCATGCTCGTCTCGATGAAGCAGAACGTCCTCGAGCGCGCCACCCCGCGGGCCAGGCGGGGTCGTGGCCGATCCGGCATCGTCATCGGTGTCGTCGCGCTGCTCGCCGTCGGGACCGCCACCGGCGCCGTCGCCCTGACGCTCTCGCAGCAGGACACCCCGGTCGCCGCACCGTCGCAGACGCAGGCACCCGAGCCGTCGCCGTCGGCCACGACCCCGAGCTCCGCGCCGATCACCGGCGCCCCGACCCCGACGTCCACGCCGACCGCTCCGAGTGCCGTGGCGGCGATCCCGACGGACTGTCGTGCGCTCGTCTCGGCAGCGGACTACAGCCGTTTCTTCGGCGACACTCCGTTGACGCAGGCCGATCCGCCGTCGGGGACCGATCGGGTGCCCGACGGTCAGGATCCGGCAGGCGTGGAGTCGAAAGTCTCCTGCACATGGCGTGACCCGCGCGCGGACGTCTCGGGGATCGAGGTCCGGGTCGGGACCGCCACCGAGGCCGCCATCCAGCAGGAGATCGACGAGTTCCCGGCGCGGGACGGCGGGGGGACGTGCACCGAGCGCGACGGCGGCACGTTCTGCCAGTCCCGAGGGATCGTGGAGCCCTACGGCGTGGAGAAGGCGTACACGTACTTCACCCGAGGTGACACCTGGATCACCATCGAGCAGACCAACGTCCCGACCGACGGGCTCTTGCCCGCTCTCGTCGAGACGATCTGGGGGGACTGACGGCCTGGAGGCTCGTGGCGGACCCAGCCCCGTGCCTCCAGTCCGCCGGTGGGACCCACCGACCGGCGCCGCGTCACACGACGCGCGCAGCGACGATGTCGCGCGCCAACGTCTGCACGGCGCGGTTCGGCTCCGGACTCGTGCGGATCGCCAGGCCGATGCGCAGGGGTTCGACCGCGTCCTCGAGGTCGAGCACCGCGCCGTCGTGCCGCACCCCCGAGTCCGGCACGACCCCGACGCCCAGCCCGGCCGAGGCGAACCGGATCACCGCGGGCATGTCGTTCATCTCGGCGACGATCCGCCGCCGGATCCCGAGGCGTTCGAGCGCGCCGTCGAGGATGATCCGGTTGCCGAACCCGTGCGCCGTGTCGACGAAGGGCTCGTCAGCCAGCTCGGCGAGCGACACCGAGGCGCGCCCCGCCAGCGGGTGGTCCGACGCCGTGAACACCCGGAACGGCATCTCCCGCAACGGCTCGACGACCACCCCGGCCGGCACCGTCGGCAAGCCCGTGTACGCGATGTCGAGCCGCCCGGCGACCAGGTCCTGCACGAGCCCGGTGGTGCCAGACGGCGAGGTCATCAGCTCCACGGCGACGAGCGGGTGCCGCCGCCGGAACCGTCGCAGCACCCCGGTCAGGTCGACGATGTCCATGCTCGTGAAGATGCCGAGCCGCACTCGCCCACGCAGGTCGGCGTCGTCCACGGTCGCCAGGTCACGCATCCGGTCGAGCGATTCGAGCACCGTGCGGGCGTGGGGGAGCAGGTCCTCACCGGCGGTGGTGAGCACGAGGTGTCGTCCGGTGCGGTCGAACAGGCGGACGCCGAAGGTCCGTTCGAGCGAGGCGATCCCGGCCGACACCGTGGACTGCGCGGCCCACAGTCGTTCGGCCGCGCGGGTGATGCTGCCCTCGGCGGCGACGGTCACGAACTGTTCCAGCAGGCGGGTCTCCATCCGACGATCATCGATCTGATCGATGGGTGACATCAAGAGTATCCGTTGGACTCGATGACCGATCGGCGCGACCATCGGAGCATGGCAACCGTCCTCGACACCCCGACCGACACCGTCCCCGCTCCGCGCGGACGTCGCGCGCACACCCGCCGGCGGCACGGGTTCGGCTTCTGGGCCGTCGCCTTCGCGTTCCTGTCGGTGATGGCCTTCGCGACCGTTCCCGCACCGTTGTACGTGATCTACCAGGCGCGCGACGGCTTCCCGACCTTCACCACCACGATCATCTTCGCCGCGTACGGCGTGGGGGTCGTCGGGTCGCTGTACCTGGCCGGACACCTCAGCGACGTGCACGGGCGGAAGCCGTTGATCCTGGTGTCGATCGCCCTCGAGCTCGTCGCCGCCGTGCTGTTCCTGGTCTGGAACGACGTCACCGGCCTGATCGTCGCGCGCCTCGTGACCGGGCTCGGCGTCGGCACGCTCACCGCCACGGCGACCGCGCACCTCGGCGAGCTCCGGGTCCGTGCGACCGGTTCGTCGGACTCGGCGAAGGGTGCGAGCGTGGCCGCCGGTGCCGTGAACCTCGGCGGGCTGTCGCTCGGCGCCCTCGTCGGCGGCGCGCTGGCCGAGTTCGTCGGTGCCCCGCTCACGGTGCCGTACGTCGTGTTCGTCGTCACCCTCGCCGTGGCCTTCGTCCTGGTCCTCGCGGTGCCGGAGACCGTCGCCCGGCCGGAGACCCGCGTGGCCTACCACCCCCAGCGCATGCAGGCGCCGGAGGGCAAGGCCGCCGCGTTCTGGGCAGCGGGTGCCGCGGCGTTCGCCGCGCTCGCCGTCCAGGGGCTCTTCACGTCGGTCGCCCCGACGTTCCTCGGCACCACGTTCCACGTCACCGACCGGTTGGCGGCCGGTGCGACGACCTTCGGGGTCTTCGCCGCGAGTGCCGTCTCGCAGATCGTGTTCGCTCGCCTGTCGCAGCGCGCACAGATCCGGCTCGGCATGGTGCTCCTCGTCGCAGGGCTGGCAGTCCTGGCGATCGCCGCAGTGCTGCTGCAGGTCGCCGGGTTCATCGGCGGCGGTGTCGTCGCGGGCGCCGGTGTCGGGCTGCTGTTCCGGGCCGCCATCGCGAGCGCCGGGGCCCTGGTCGGTCCAGAGCGTCGAGGCGGGGTGCTCGCGGCGACCTTCCTCATCGCCTACGCCGGGTTGACGGTGCCGGTCGTGGCCGTCGGGGCGGCGCTGCTGGTGGTCCCGACGCTGCCCGTCCTGATCGGGTACGTGGCGGTCGTCGCCGTCCTGGCCGTCATCGCCGGCACCCGACTGGCCACGCGCGCCTGACGCGGGGCGGGCCTCCCGTCCGCCCGTCGCGCTCCTTTCACCCCCCCGGAACCAGGTTCCGGACACCGCACCACGTGATCGCGTGGTGTCGTGTCCGGAACCTGGTTCCGTCGGCCGGCGGAGGACGGGAGGCGCGACCCACCTCCGGCATACTGGGCGCGTGCCCCAGAACCGCAACCGTCCCGTGGTCACGGGGATCGCGGCGGTGTTGGCTGCCGGACTCCTCGCCGGCGGGCTGTACCTGACGGCCCGACAAGGTGCCGACGACCCGACCATCGGTGCCGGTTCGACCACCCGGGAACCGAGCGGCGCCGCGACCGCCTCCGGCGACGGCTCCGTCACCATCACGCGCACCGGGCCGGACCTGCCCGGCGACGCCGCCCTCGCACGGTGCGACTCCGACAGCCGCTCGTCCGTCGCGCAGTACGACACCGCGGCACTCGGCCGGGTCACGCTGCAGTGCGGCACGTCGGCGCAGGGGTACGAGCACATCCGGCAGCGGCACACCGCCGACTGGCAGGAAGTCGTGGCCGGCCACGGCTCCCGCGACTGGGACGACGCGATGCTCACGGCGGTGCAGACGGCGCTGGTTTCCCCGCGCGCGGGCTTCCCGGTCGATGCCGGCGACGGGAAGGTCTGCTACGCGGCTCCCGTGCGGTTCGACGACGGTTCGCGACCCGCTGCGGATCCGTTCGTGAAGGTCATCGTCTCCGCCACCACCGACCGGGTCATCACGGCGTACCCCACGCGCACCGACGACTGCTGACGCGGGCGGGGGCGAGCGCCGACCCCGAACGACATGCGCGATGTCGTACGACGTCGAGCATGTCGCAATCGTGCGTCAGCAACTGCCCGCGCGTGCAACGTCCGACGAAGCCGATGTCGTACGACGTCGACGATGTCGTTCCACGTCGACAGGCACAACGCCCGCCCGCCCCGCTCGCTACGCGTGCACCTCGTGCTCGTGCCGCCGGTGCGACGCGGGCTCCAGCTGGAAGGTCGAGTGCTCCACGGGGACGTCGAAGTGCTCCGCCACGCACTGCTGCAGCTCGTCGAGGATCCGCGGAGCGTGCGCCGTCGAGAAGCACTCGTCGTCCACCACCACGTGCGCCGTCAGGTTCGGCACCCCCGTCGCCACCAGGGTTGCGTGCAGGTCGTGCACCGCGATGACGTGGTCGAGCTCGAGGATGTGGCCCCGGACGTCGTCGAGGTCGAGCCCCGGCGGCGTCGACTCGAGCAACACGTTCGCGGTCTCGCGCAGCAGCCGGATCGCCCTCGGCAGGATGAGCAACCCGATCAGGATCGCGGCCACCGAGTCCGCACGCTCCCACCCGGTCAGCATCAGCACGATCGCGGCGGCGATGACGGCGACCGAGCCGAGGGTGTCGTTGAGGACCTCGAGCCGGGCGGCGCGCGAGGTGAACCCCTCGCCCGAGGCCCGCAGCAGCACGCCGTAGGCCACCAGGTTGCCGACGAGTCCGATGATCCCGAACACGAGCAGCGGCCCGGAGTGGATCTCGGCGGGGACGAACAACCGCTGGATCGCGGAGATGATCACGAAGACGCCGACCGCGAGCAGGATCGCCGCCTGGGCCGTGGCGCCGAGCACCTCGGCGCGCTGGAAGCCCCACGTGCGCTGCGTCGTCGGGCTGCGGCGGGCGAGCCTGGTGGCGACGAGTCCGATCCCGAGACCACCGGTGTCGACGACCATGTGCCCGGCGTCGACGAGCAGCGCGAGGGAACCCGTGACGACGGCACCGACGACCTCGGCCAGCAGGATCGTCGCCGAGATGCAGAACGCGATCAGCAGCGCGCGCTCGGACGCGTGCCCGTGCGAGTGCCCTGCTCCGTGGTCGTGACCCATGTGCCACATCGTAGGGATCCCCACCGACGACGTGCCAGGATCGGGACGTGACCCGGTCGCCGTACGAGCTGTCCACACCATCCGACGTGCTGGCCCGGTTGCACCCGCGACTGACCGCGTACTTCGGCGCGATCCCGCCCGGACACGTCGGCCGTGGCGAGGGCGTCTTCGACGTCGTCGGCACACCGCGCCGCTGGCTCTGGCCGGTGCTCGCCTGGTTCGCCCGCGATTCCGTCATGTTCCCGGTCTGGGAACGGGACGTCCCCTTCACGGTCGAGAACCGGCCGGCTCGCGTCCGTCGTGGACGAGGAGGCCGGGAGGCCCGCCCCGCCGTCCGCGCGCACCGCACCTTCCGGTTCCGCTCCGGCAGCCGGACGATGGTGGACGCCATCACCGCCGAACCGGACGGCCTGGTCGACCACCTCGGTCGCCACGGGCGCGTCAGCGCCCGGCTCCGGGCGGAGGTCGACGCGCACGGGCCGGACGCGGGCGCCCTGCGCCTGGTCTCCACGCGTGTGTCGTTCCGTGCGTTGGGACGCGAGGTGCGCCTCCCGGCCCGGATCGCACCGCGGGTGCTGCTCACAGAACGATTCGATGACGAAGCCGACCTGCAGCGCGTGTCCCTGGTGCTCTCGGCGCCGGTGGTCGGCACGCTGTACCGGTACGAGGGGGCGTTCCGGTACGAGATCGCGCCGGACACAGGACGGGGATGAGATGAGCGACCAGAAGCGCCGCGTCGTGATCGCGGGAGCGAGCGGGTTCGTGGGGCAGTACCTGCGTGATGCCTTCGCCGAAGAGGGCTACCAGGTCGTCACGGTCGGCCGGACCGGCGACGCCGTGTGGGGCAACACCCTGCGCATCCGCGAGCTCGTCGACGGCGCCGCCCTGGTCGTCAACATGGCGGGCAAGAGCGTGAACTGCCGGTACGGCCGCCGCAACCGCGCCGAGATCATGCGCTCCCGGGTGGACACCACGCTCGAGCTCGCCGAGGCCATCCGGACCGCCGAGCACCCGCCGCCGCTGTGGCTGAACGCCTCGACCGCGACGATCTACCGGCACGCCGACGACCGCCCACAGGACGAACTGACCGGTGAGCTCGGCGAGGGCTTCTCGGTCTCCGTGGCGCGCGCGTGGGAGGACGCCTTCTTCGGCGCGGACCTGCCGTCGACCCGCCGTGTGGCACTCCGGATGGCGATCGTGTTCGGCGACGGCAGTGCGCTCGTGCCGCTCCTCCGACTCGCGCAGGCGGGGCTCGGCGGGCCGCAGCACGACGGCGCCTGGGTGCCGACGCGTTCCCGGCTCCGAGCGGGCACGTACCACCACCACCGGCCGACCAACGGTCGCCAGCGGTTCAGCTGGGTGCACATCGCCGACGTCCTCGGGTCGATCCGGTTCGTCCGCGACCACCCCGAGATCGACGGCCCGGTGAACGTGTCGAGCCCGAACCCATCCGACAACCGGACCGTGATGGCGACGATCCGCGACGCCGTGGGCCGCCGGTTCGGCCTGCCGACGCCGCGGTGGATGCTCGAGGTCGGGTCCTTCGCGATCCGCACCGAGACCGAACTCGTGCTGAAGAGCCGGTGGGTGGTGCCGACCCGGCTGACACAGGCGGGCTACGAGTTCCGGTACCCGCACCTGCGCGGGGCGCTCGCCGAGATCATCGCGGAGCGTCGCCAGCACCGGGGCTGAGCACCGCCACCGGGACCCCGTCGACCGGCGTGGGGACCGGGACGTCGCCCGGACGCCGGCGCGCCGCACGTCGCGGCGCCGGTCGTGCCGCACGTGACAGCTGCGCCGGGCGTGCCGGTCGTGCGGGTCGTGCGGGTCGGGACGACCACAGCACCGCCCCGACGACGACGGCGCCCGCGAGTACCTCGACCAGGTCGGGTACCTCGCCGAAGGCCGCCCACGACGCGAGCACGCCGACGACCGGCACGAGCATCGAGAAGGGGGCGACGGTGCTCGACGGGTAGGTCGCCAGCAGCCGCGACCAGATGCCGTAGCCGACCAGGGTCGCGACGAGCACGATGTAGAGCAGGCCCAGGTCGGCCGGCAGGGCCTCGGCGGTGACGGCCGTGCCGAGTGCGGCGCCGATGCGGTCCGGCCCCTCGACCACGAACGACAGCACGGCCATCGGGATCGGCGGCACGACCGACCACCAGAGCGTCAGGTGCAGCGGGTTCGTGGCTCCGGCTCGGCGGGTCGCGACGTTGCCGATCGCCCAGCCGAGTGCGCCGCACAGCGCCAGCACCACGGGCAGCAGTGCCGCCGTCTGCGACCGGTGCAGGGCGATCAGGCCGAGGGCGGCGACCGCGATCGTGACGCCGACGACCTGACGACCGGTGAGCCGTTCGCGCAGGAACACACCGGCGAGCACGACCGTGAACGGCGCCGAGGCCTGCAGCACGAGTGACGCCAACCCGGACGGCATCCCCGACGCCATGCTCAGGTACAGGAACGAGAACTGCAGCACGCCGAGCCCGAGCCCGACGAGCAGCAGCCGCCCGAACGGGATCTTCGGCCGCGGCACGAACAGCAGCGTCGGGACCGCCAGGATCGTGAACCGCAGGGCCGCGAGCAGGAACGGCGGGAAGTGCTCGAGTGCGAGCGCCGTGGCGGGGAAGTTCAGGCCCCAGACGACGGCGACGACCAGGGCGAGGAGACGGTCACGAGCGGTCATGGTCCGATCGTGACGGCTGCGAACGTGTAGGACCAGCGAATTGTTCGCAACTGACGTTGTAGCCTCCCTGCATGGTCGACTTCGACGTGCACCTGCTCGCCGTCCTCCGCGAGCTCGCCGAGCGCGGCAGCGTCACCGCCGTCGCCGAGGCCACCCACCGCACGCCCAGCGCGGTGTCGCAACAGCTGCAGACGCTGCAGCGCCAGGTCGGCGTCCCCCTGGTCGAGCGCGTCGGCCGTGGCGTCCGACTCACCGCCCACGGCGAGGTCCTGGCCGGACTGTCGACCGGGGTCGCGACGGCGATCGCCCGGGTCGACGCCGCCTGGCAGGAGCACCTCGGCGGTGCGACGGGGCAGGTCGACCTCGCGATCTTCCCGTCGGCCGCCGAACTGCTGCTGCCCGGGGTCCTCACCCGGATGCGCGCTCACCCCGGCATCGCGCTGACCCTGGTCGATGTGGACGTCAGCGAGGGGGAGTTCGCGCCGCTCGCCGCCGACCACGACATCACCGTGGGTCACCGGTCCGACGGGGTGCGACCGGCAGACCAGGGTTCGGTGGAGACCGTGCCGCTCCTGCGCGAACCGCTCGACGTCGCCCTGCCACCGGGGCACCGGCTCGCCGGACGCGCGCGTGTCGGGATCGACGAGGTGGTCGGCGAGACGTGGATCGGCGTGCCCGAGGGCTACCCGATCGACCGGGTCCTGCAGGCGATGGCTGCGGCGTCGGACGCGCCGCCGAGCGTCGCCTTCCGGACCATCCACCTGCCGGTCATCGAGAACCTGGTCGCCGCGGGCCACGGCGTCGCACTCGTACCGCGGTACACCTCGGGCACCCGGGCGTCCGGCCGGTTCCACCTGGCCGAACTGGCGGACGTGCGCGCAGGGCGCCGGATCGAGGCGCTCGTCCGCCCCGACCGTGCGGTCCGTCCCGTGGTGCGCACCGTCCTGGAGGCGCTGGTCGCCGAGGCCCTGGACGTCACCACCTGAGACGGTCGCGCCCACTGCCGGGCGCACGCCGCGCCTCCAGTCCGGGTGCGTGCTGCGGCAGACCCGCTCGAGTGAGCAGAAGACGTCGGGTCCCGCGACGCGACTCGTCGTCTTCTGCTCACTCGGTGAGCGGCAGGGCCGTCAGCGCACCTGGAACGGGGTGCCGAGCGGCAGGCGCTCGGCCAACGCGGTGATGTCGGCGTTGTGCATGCGGATGCAGCCGTGCGAAGCCGCGGTCCCGATGCTCGAGCTGTCGTCGGTGCCGTGCAGGCCGATCTGGCCCGGGCCGCCGCCGAACGAGTTGAGGACGTCCGAGAACGCCGTCGTGCCGTAGGCGTACGGGCCGTAGCCACTGTTCGTCGGGGCGAGCAACTCGGTCAGGGCGAACCGACCCGTCGGCGACGGGGTGCCGCCGGTGCCGGTCGCGACGGGGTAGCTGTCGACGACCTTGCCGTCCTTGTACAGGTCGAGGGTGTTCTCCGAGCGCGTGACCACGATCGCGTACGGGTCCTCGGACAGGGTGACCGCGCTCGTCGGCACCCAGCCGGTGCTGCCGTTCGGGCGCTGCGCGAGCTGCACCTCCACCCAGCCGTCCTGCTGGTCGACGACCCGGAAGACGAGTGGTGCGCCGGACGGCTGCGGGTTCTCGAGGGTCTTCGTGGCGTCACCGCCCGGGGCCGCGCTGACCGGCACGGACGCGCCGCTGACGGCGGCGACCGTGGTGCTGGCCGGGGCGTCGACCGCGTCGACCGGCGCTGCCGAACGGGTCGGTTCCGGGGCCGTCGGGGTCGGCGTCGGCGCGGCGACGGACCGCGTCGGGGTCGGGGCGGGCGCGGCTGACAGGGGGCCGAGCGCGACGAACGCGACGGCCCCCGCACAGACGACGGCCACGGCGGCGGCGATCAGGGTCGCGCGCCGCCGTGGCTCGGTCGGCAGGACGGGCAAGATCAGCCCGTGAAGGTCGCCGTTCCGGGCACCGGGACGGCAACCGGTGCGGTGCCGGTGGCCGGGTCGGCCGTCACGGTGAGCGGCGTCGCAGCGGTCTGTGCCGACGAGAGGCCGACCAGGCCCAGCACGTAGGTGCCGGCGCCGTCCACGAGGTCCGCAGGGAGCACGATGGTGCCGGAGACGTTGCCATCAGCATCGGCGCGGAACTGCACGCCGGGGATCGCGACGGCGTCGGCAGCGTCGCCGACCGCGGCGGTGACGAGCTCGTTCGGGGCGAAGCCCGAGCCCTGGACGCGGACACCGGTGGTGGTGGCCTCGGTCAGGGTCGCGGAGGTGGTGACCAGGCGCACCGCGGCGGTGGGCTGCGGGGTGAAGTACGTCGTGGTGTCGTCGATGCGCAGGGCCGAGATCGAACCGCTGGCGTCGGCGGCCAGGGGCTCGGCGCTGGACTCGAGCGGCGAGGCGAGGCTCTTCAGCTCGGTTCCGGGAGCGGGGGTCGTGTCCGGAGCCTCGGTGGTCGGCGGCGTCGGGGCGGTCGTCGGCGTCTCGGCCGGCGCGGGGGTCTCGGTCGGCTCGTCCGTCGCGGGCGGTGCGGTGATCTCGCCGGCGATGTCGATGCCGACGTAGACGATGTACCCCACGACCTCGGCGTCGGCCGCCTTCAGGGCGGCAGCGAGCTCCGAGGTCGACTCGGTCGTGCCGGTGGAGGGGTCGATCCACTCGGTCGAGGAGCCACTGAGACCGGCGTCACCGTCCCCCGCCGCGAAGACCACGGTCTGGGCGCTCGAGTCGCCACCCTCTTGGATGGCGAGGCCGAAGCTCGTCACACCGGTGGTCTCGGCGCCGGCGCCGGCGACCAGTGCGCCGAGCTCGCTCGGTGCCACCGGGTTGTTCAGACCGCGGATCACGCCGATGGCCTCACCGGTGGAGACGGACAGGCCGTCCTCGTCGATCGTGGCGTGGTCGGTGATCTTCCCGCCGCCGGTGGGGTCGGACAGCGCCGCCCAGTACCACTGGTCGGTCAGCGGGACCGTACCCTCGGGCGCGGCCGTGAAGTCGGCGGCCGAGTCGGTCCACGTGACGACGGCCGAAGCCGCGCCGGAGGACACGTTCGCGGTGGAGACGGTGGGGACGAGCGCGGCGGTGACGCCGAGCACGGTGGCGCCGACGGCGGCCGCGGTGATGCGGGAACGAAGCACGGTGTGGAGATCCATCCGGTCAGAGGGCAGGGATCGTCCTCTGTGACGCCCCCGTGCTGAGACGACGCTCAGCAGGACGAACCTATCGGCTTCGTGAGGATTCCGCACGCCTTTGTGAGAATCCATCGCGACTCACGGATCAGTGCTCGGCGCTCGGTACACGGCGCGCACTGCTCGGCGCTCACCGTCCGGCGCTCGGCGCTCAGACGTCGAGGTGGTCGACCAGCTCGTCCGCCAGACCCGTGTACGTCGCCGGGGTCAGGTTCGTCAGGCGGGCCTTCGCACCGTCGGAGATGTCCAGACCGTTCACGAACACGACGAGGTCCTGCTGGGTCACCCGCTTGCCGCGGGTGAGGTCCTTGAGCATCGCGTAGGGGTCCTCGATGTTCGACTGCCCGGCGGTGACCTCGGCCCGGATGACCGTCTGGATGGCCTCGGCGAGCACCTCCCAGTTGTGGTCGAGGTCGTCGGCGAGCTTGGCCTCGTTGACCGAGATCTCCCCGAGGCCCCGTCGCAGGTTGTCGAGCGCGAGCAGCGAGTGCCCGAACGCGACGCCGATGTTCCGCTGCGTGGTCGAGTCGGTCAGGTCGCGCTGCAGCCGGCTGGTCACGAGGGTCTCGGACAGCGTCGAGAACAGCGCCGACGAGATCTCGAGGTTCGCCTCGGCGTTCTCGAACTTGATCGGGTTGATCTTGTGCGGCATCGTCGACGACCCGGTGGCGCCGGCGACCGGGATCTGCGTGAAGTACCCCATCGAGATGTAGGTCCACACGTCGGTCGCCAGGTTGTGCAGGATGCGGTTGGCGTGCCGGATCCGGTCGTACAGCTCAGCCTGCCAGTCGTGCGACTCGATCTGCGTGGTGAGCGGGTTCCAGGTCAGCCCGAGGCCCTCGACGAACTCGCGCGACAGCGTCGGCCAGTCGGCCTCGGGGTCGGCGGCGAGGTGCGCCGAGAAGGTGCCGGTGGCGCCGGAGAACTTGCCGAGGTACTCGCCGCCCTCGATCTGGGACAGGACGCGCTCGAGCCGGTAGACGACGACGGCGAGTTCCTTGCCGAGCGTCGACGGGGTCGCCGGCTGCCCGTGCGTGTGCGACAGCATCGGGACGGCGCGCAGCTCGACCGCGAGGGTCCGCAGCTTCTCGAGCACGGCGCGGTAGGCCGGCAGCCAGACCTGGTCGACGGTGTCCCGCACGGTCAGGGCGTAGGACAGGTTGTTGACGTCCTCGCTCGTGGCGGCGAAGTGGGTGAGCTCGGCGATCGCGTCGAGCCCGAGCTCCGACAGCCGGCGGCGCACGAAGTACTCGACGGCCTTGACGTCGTGGCGGGTCGTCGCCTCGATCTCGGCGAGTTCGGCGATCTGGTCGTGCCCGAAGGTCTCCACGATCCGCCGGAGTGCGGCCTTGTCGTCGACGCTGAGCGGCGACGTGGTGAACATCGCGTGGTCGGTCAGGAAGACGAGCCACTCGACCTCGACCACGATGCGTGCGCGGTTGAGTCCGGCCTCGGAGAGGTGCTCGCCCACCGTGTGCACGATCGGGTAGTAACGCCCGTCGAGCGGGCTGATCGGCTGCGGGGGAAGGGCGGTCATGGGGCTCCCTGACGGACTGCCGGCTCGAGCTGGTGGAAGAGCGCCCGGCAGGCCCGTTCGACGGTCGAGAGCACTCGGTCGAACTCGTGCCGGTCCGCGTAGTACGGGTCCGGCACGTCGGTCTGCTGGGGCCAGGCATCGTCGTACCGCAGCAGGAGCGTCACCTTGGCGGAGTCGTCCATGGTCGGTGCCCACGATCGCAGGACGCGTTCGTGGGAGCGGTCGAGTGCGACCACCAGGTCGAGGTCCGGGAACCGGTCCGGGTCGAACTGACGGGCGCGATGCCTGCTGCCATCGTATCCGCGCGCCGCGAGGGCCGCGATCGTCCGCTCGTCCGCCGGTTCGCCGACGTGCCAGTCGCCGGTGCCGGCCGACTCGACGTGGAAGCGGTCGGCGAGACCGGCGTCCGCGGCGATCTGCGCGAAGACGACGCCGGCCATGGGGGACCGGCAGATGTTGCCACTGCAGACGAACGAGACGCGGAACGGGGCGTCGACGTCCGGGGCCATGGTCACATCATGACGCAGGGAGGTGTCCTACCGCGAGGTCCGTCCGCGTCACGCACGCGGGCGGTTCAGCACCGGACGGACGAACAGCCCGATCAGCCAGGCGAAGACGGCGAGCACGAAGGCGCCGACGATGCCCCAGCCGAAGGACTCGACCTCGAGTCCGAAGCCGAACGCGTCCGAGATCCCCGCGACGATGAGCAGCAGGACCGCGTTCACGATGAACGAGATGAGCCCGAGGGTCAGGATGTAGATCGGGAACGCCACGATCCGGATCAGGGTGCCGATCACGGCGTTCACGAGCCCGAACACGAAGGCCACGAGCAGGTAGGTGAGCACGGTCGCCGTGGTCCCGCCGTCGCCGAACGCGGTGACGGAGACGCCGCTGACGATGAGCGTGGTGAGCCAGAGGGCCACGGCGTTGACGACGAGGCGGACGAGGAATCGCATGCACCCATGATGCCCGTGGTCGCTGGGTAGGGTTGGCCCGTGAGCGAGCAGCGTGTGCACATCCGGCCCGAGATCGCGGTCCTCCCCGCCTACAAGCAGGGACGCCAGGCAGCCGACGACGCCTTCAAGCTGTCGAGCAACGAGAACCCGTTCCCGCCGCTCCCCGGTGTCGTGCAGGCCGTGCAGGCGCAGACCGCCTTCAACCGCTACCCCGACGCCACCGCCCTCGCCGTCCGCGCCGCGCTCGCGAACCGCTTCGGCCTGACCGCCGACGAGGTCCACGTCGCGCCGGGCAGCGTCGCCATCCTGCACGAGCTCGCCCGCGCCACCTCCGGCCCCGGCGACGAGATCGTCTACGCCTGGCGGTCGTTCGAGGCCTACCCGGGTGTCGTCACCGTCGCGGGCGCCACGAGCGTGCAGGTGCCGAACCGGCCTGACGGCGGCCACGACCTCGACGCGATGGCCGCCGCCGTCACCGACCGCACCCGCATGGTGATCGTGTGCACACCGAACAACCCGACCGGCCCGATCGTGACCGAGTCCGAGTTCGCGACCTTCATGGCCGCGGTGCCGCAGTCCGTCCTGGTCGTGCTCGACGAGGCATACGCCGAGTTCGCCACCGACGAGGCCGCCGTGCACGGGCACCCCTTGCTCGCCCGCTACCCGAACCTGGTCGTCCTCCGGACCTTCTCGAAGGCGTACGGTCTGGCCGGCCTCCGGATCGGCTACGCGTTCGGCCCGGCGTACGTGCTCGAGGCGCTCCGCGCGTGCGCGATCCCCCTCTCCGTCACGGCGCAGGGGCAGGCCGCAGCGCTGGCGAGCCTGGAACGCGCGGAGGAACTGCTCGAGCGGGTGTCCGAGATCGCCGCACTCCGCGACCACATCGTCACCGAGCTCCGCGGGCAGGGCTGGGCCGTTCCGGACGCGCAGGGCAACTTCGTCTGGCTGCCCACGGGTGCTCGGACCGTCGCCGCTGCCGCTGCGTTCGAGGACGCCGGCATCATCGTGCGGGCCTTCCCGCCGGAGGGCATCCGCATCTCGATCGGCGAGCACGAGGCTGTGGAAACGCTCCTCGAAACGGCTCGCTCGCTTGTGGGGGACCTCCAGGTGGCCGACTGATGCCTGCCGCTACGCTGGCCCGCATGTCATTCCACGCCGCTGCCCCTGCGACGGCCACCGTCCGGCTCCTGGACCCCGAGGGCCGGTTCGTGGAGACCGACGAGAACGCCGAGTTCGCCGCCGCCGCGCGGGCGATCCCCGACGAGACCCTGCTGGCGATGCACCGCCGCATGGTCCTCACCCGACGGTTCGACCACGCTGGCCACAACCTGCAGCGCACCGGCCAGCTCGGCCTCTGGGTGCCCAGCCACGGCCAGGAAGCCGCGCAGACCGGCTCCGCCTTCGCCCTGCGCGCCCAGGACCACGTCTTCCCCTCGTACCGCGAGCACGCCGTCACGATGCAGCGCGGCGTCGAGCCGATGGAGATCATCGCGATGTACCGCGGGCAGACCCACGGTGGATGGGACCCGGACCAGCGCGGCAACACCCACATCTCCACCCTGGTGATCGGCTCGCAGACGCTGCACGCCACGGGCTACGCGCTCGGGCAGAAGCTCGACGGCGACGTCGGCACGGGTGACCCCGACCGCGACGCGTGCTCGATCGTCTACTTCGGCGACGGCGCGACGAGCCAGGGCGACGTCAACGAGGCGTACGTGTTCTCGGCGTCGACGAAGGCCCCCGTCGTCTTCTTCCTGCAGAACAACCACTGGGCGATCTCGGTGCCGGTGTCGGTGCAGTCCCCGACGCCGCTCGTCGACCGCCCGCGCGGCTTCGGGATCCCGAGCGTCCTGATCGACGGCAACGACATCCTGGCGTCGTACACGGCCTCGGTCGTCGCCACCGACCACGCCCGCAGCGGCCAGGGTCCGGCCTTCATCGAGGCCGACACCTACCGCATCGGCGCGCACACCAGCTCGGACGACCCGAGCCGGTACCGCGCCGACGGTGAGCTCGAGGACTGGGTCCGCCGCGACCCGATCGTCCGCTCCGAGGCGTACCTGCGTTCCAAGGGCGCCACCGACGCGCAGTTCGCCGCGTTCGACGAAGAGGGCGAGGACATCGCCGCCGACGTCCGCCGCCGCACCGTGGCGCTCACCCCGCCGTCCGTCGACGTCATGTTCGACAACGTCTACCGCGAGCCGCACCCGCTGGTCGCCGAGCAGAAGGCCTGGCTCGAACAGTACGAGGCCGGCTTCGAAGGGGGCGCCCACGCATGAGCACCACCGAGCAGCTCTTCGACTACACGCTGCGCTCCCACCCGGGCGCCGGCGAGGTCCCGAGCGACCCCACCCCGACCCTGCCGATGGCGAAGGCGCTCAACGCCGGGCTCGCTGCGGCTATGCAGGCGGACGACAAGGTCCTGCTGATGGGCGAGGACATCGGCCAGCTCGGCGGTGTCTTCCGCATCACCGAGGGCCTGCAGGACCGCTTCGGCCCCGAGCGTGTGCGGGACACCCCGCTCGCCGAGGCCGGCATCATCGGCACCGCGATCGGCCTGGCCCTGCGCGGCTACCGTCCCGTGGTCGAGATCCAGTTCGACGGCTTCGTGTGGCCCGGCTTCGACCAGATCACCTCGCAGCTCGCGAAGATGGCGAACCGGCTGCCGTCGCACATGTCGCTGCCGGTCGTCATCCGCATCCCCTACGGCGGCCACATCGGCGCCGTGGAGCACCACCAGGAGTCGCCCGAGGCGTACTTCGCGCACACCCCCGGTCTGCGCGTGGTCAGCCCGAGCACACCGAACGACGCCTACTGGATGATCCAAGAGGCCATCGCCTCGAAGGACCCGGTCGTCTTCCTCGAGCCGAAGTCGCGCTACTGGCCCAAGGGCCAGGTCGACCTCGTCGACGGGCACGTCCCGATGCACACCACGCGCGTCGCGCGGACCGGCACCGAGGTCACCCTCGTCGGTCACGGTGCGATGGTCGCGACGCTCATGCAGGCTGCGGAGCTCGCCGAGTCCGAGGGCACGAGCTGCGAGGTCATCGACCTCCGCTCGATCTCGCCCATCGACTGGGAGCCGCTCCTCGCCTCGGTCCGCAAGACCGGTCGCCTGGTCATCGCGCAAGAGGCGTCCGGCTTCGTCAGCGTCGGCAGCGAGATCGCCGCCACGGTCGCCGAGAAGGCGTTCTACACGATGCAGGCACCGCCGCTGCGGGTGTCCGGGTTCGACATCCCGTTCCCGGTCTCGAAGCTGGAGCACCTGCACCTGCCGGACGCCGACCGCATCCTCGAGGCCGTCGACCGCGCCCTCGCGTACTGATCCTGCTCCGCTGACCCAACTCGTCCGAACGCCGAAGGAGCCGTAAGTGGCCGTCGCCGAATTCCCCCTGCCCGACGTGGGCGAAGGCCTCACCGAGGCCGAGATCGTGCAGTGGCGCGTCGCCATCGGGGACGAGATCACCGTGGACCAGGTCCTGGTCGAGATCGAGACCGCGAAGTCCCTCGTGGAGCTGCCGTCGCCGTTCGCCGGCACCGTCACCGGGCTGCTCGTGTCCGAGGGCGACACGGTCGAGGTCGGCAAGCCGATCATCCGGGTCGAGTCCGACGCGTCGGTCGCGTCCGGTGCGCCGGTTGCCGCTCCGGCCGTTCCTTCGGGAGGCCCGGCACCGGTCGTCGACAGCGGCCCGGCTGCGCCGGTCGTCGCGTCCACCCCGTCGGTCGCCCCCGCGCCGGCTGCTCCGGTCACGCAGACCCCGCCCGCCCCCGCGGCAGCCCCGGCACCCGCTGCTGCTCCTGCTCCCGTCGTCGCTGCCGCGCCCACGCCGGCGCCCGCCCCGGCAGCACCGGCGCCGCCCGTCGCCGACAGCGCCGCCGTCGTCGGGACGGACGAGTCCTCCGGCGCCGTCCTCGTCGGCTACGGCTCGGCGACCTCGTCGCCGTCGCGTCGCAAGCCGGGAGCCCGCCGGGCCGCAGCCCTGGCGGCCGAGGCGAGCCGTGCCTCCAGTGTGGATGCCGCAGCAGCGGCCGAAGCGGCCAGCGATCCCGGCGAGGACACCACCGCCGAGGCCATCGCGGGTCTGGCGTCCGCGCCCGCGCGCAAGCAGACCGTCGCGACCAACGTGCTCGCGAAGCCGCCGATCCGGAAGCTCGCGAAGGACCTCGGCGTCGAGCTCGCCGAGATCGTCGCGACCGGGTTCGCCGGCGAGGTCACCCGTGACGACGTCATCCGGCACGCGAAGCAGGCGAGCGTCTTCCGGAACATCGAGACGCCCGAGTGGGGCGAGGTCCGCAGCGAGACGATCCCCGTCAAGGGCGTCCGCAAGGCCATCGCGACCGCGATGACCACGTCGGCGTTCACCGCACCGCACGTGTCGCTGTTCGTCGACGTCGACGCGACCCACACGATGGAGTTCGTCAAGCGGCTCAAGGCCTCGCCGACGTTCGCCGGCGTCAAGGTCTCGCCGCTGCTCATCGTCGCGAAGGCCGTCATCTGGGCCGTCCGCCGCAACCGCTCGGTGAACTCGACCTGGACCGACCGCGAGATCATCGTCCACCACTTCGTGAACCTCGGCATCGCCGCGGCGACCCCGCGTGGGCTCATCGTGCCGAACATCAAGGACGCGCAGGACATGTCGTTGCTCGAGCTGGCGCAGGCGCTCGAGGAGCTCACCCTGACCGCCCGTGACGGCAAGACGACGCCGAAGCAGATGGCGAACGGCACCGTCTCGATCACGAACATCGGCGTGTTCGGCATGGACACCGGCACCCCGATCCTGAACCCGGGCGAGGTCGCCATCGTCGCCATGGGCACGATCAAGCCAAAGCCGTGGGTCGTCGACGGCGAGGTCCGGTCGCGCATGGTGACGACCATCGGCGCCTCGTTCGACCACCGGGTCGTCGACGGTGACGTGGCGTCGCGCTTCGTGCACGACGTGGCCTCGGTGCTCGAGGAGCCGGCGCTCCTGCTCGACTGAGCGCGCGAGTGAGCAGAAGACCACGGGTTGCTCCAGCCGGCTCGTCGTCTTCTGCACACTCGATCGCGGCCTTCCGCAAACGTCGCGTGGTGTTCACACGGATGTCGGTGGTGCGGGGGATGATCGGGGCATGGTCCACCAGCTCCTGACCCCCTCGCAGGAGATCCGAACGGATCGCCTCCTGCTCACCCCGCTCACGCCCGCCGACATCGACGACGTGCACGCGGTGTTCTCCGACGCCCGGACGTGGCAACACCTGCCGAACGGTCGGCACGTCGCCCGGAGCTCGAGCGTCGACATGGTGCAGCGGAAGATCGGTGGTCGTGCTCGGCACGGGCTCGGCTCGTGGGCCGTCCGCACCGCTGCCGATCACGCGTTCGTCGGGGTCGGCGGTGTCGACATGACCGCGGGTGGGGTCTGGAACCTCGGGTACCGCTTGGCGCCCGCGTCCTGGGGGCAGGGCTTCGCCTCCGAGATCGCCCTCGCCGCCGTGCGCGCGGCTGCCGACACCGCGCCGGACGTCCCCGTGACGGGGCGTGTGCTGACGAACAACCCGGCCTCCGCCGCGGTGCTCCGCCGTTCCGGGCTGTCGCTCGTGTGGCAGGGGGCTCCCGGCGTGCAGGTGCAGTCCGCCGCCGGGGTCGAGGGACAGGTCTGGACCGACCGGCTGCTCTCCGACGAGCAGTTCGACTGGCTCGTCCGCAACGCCTGAACGCTCCCGCCGCTCGTCGCGCAGTTCGGCGCGAACGTTGGCGTTCCGAGGTCGACTCGGTACTGTGATGGGAACTGGTCATGTCCGCGCATGACCACTGCCCAGGACCAGCAACGGAGCACGAGGGACGCATGACGAGCCGCATCACCGAGGGTGCCGAACCGAAGCACCAGCAGTTGCGGCGCATCCTGCTCGACCTGGCCACCGCACGCCTGGCTCCCGGCGCCGCGATCCCGTCCGAGCGGCAGCTCATCGCCGAGTACGGGGTCTCGCGGATCACCGTGCGCGAAGCCCTCGGACAGCTCGTCAACGAGGGCTACCTCGAGCGCGTCCGCGGCAAGGGCACCTTCGTCGCGCACCGACCCGTGCAGTCGACGCTGCACCTGGCGTCCTTCACCGAGGAGATGCGGGCGATGGGCCACGTGCCGACGACGGTGGTCCTGGTGCGCGAGGAACGCGTGCCGCCGAGTGACACCGTGGCGGCACTGCGACTCGACGCCGACGTCTCGGCCTTCCACGTGAAGCGCCTGCGGATGGCGGACGGCGCTCCGGTGTCGATCGACGACGCCTGGCTCGTGGCCGACGCGTTTCCGGGACTGCTCGACCACGACCTGTCCGGGTCGGTGTACTCGATCATCGCGAACGAGTACGGCACCCCGATCGACCGTGCGCAGCAGACGGTGGCCGCGAACCCGGCGGCCGACGACGTCGCGACCCTGCTCGGCACGAAGACCGGAGCGCCGGTGCTCGAGTTCGACCGGGTGTCGTACGCGGGGGAGCGCCCCGTGGAGCACACCCGCAGCTGGTACCGCTCGGACCGCTACCGCGTGCAGATGGAGGTCACCGCGACCCCAGCGGTCGCCTGACTCCGTCCCGATCCCGATCCCGATCCCGATCCCGGTACGCGAAAGCGACTGTGTGCCGCGAACGTTCCGCAGCACACAGTCGCTTCGGCGGAAACGACCGGAACGAATCCGGGTCAGACCTCGAACAGGGTGTCGCCGTCGAGCACCGAGGTGCCCACCGTGCCCTGGTCGACGGTGTCCGGCGCGGAGCCGAGCACGACGACCGGGCAGATCGGCGAGTAGCCGGCGGCGGAGATCACCGAGGGGGTGAACCGGACGACGGGGTCGCCGGCGGTGACCGTCGCGCCCTCGGTCGCGAGGAGCTCGAAGCCCTCACCCGCGAGCTTCACGGTGTCGATGCCGACGTGCACGAGGACGTCCGTGCCGGCCGCGCCCTGCAGCGCGAACGCGTGCGGGTGCAGCTTCACGATGGTGCCGTCGACCGGCGCCACCGCGGTGATCGCGCCCTCGATGCCCGTCGGGTCCACGGCCACACCGGCGCCGACGAGCTGACCGGCGAACACCGGGTCCGGCACGTCGGCGAGGGCGACGACCGGGCCGGCGAACGGCGTGCGGACCGCGGTCACAGCTCGTCCTGGATGTCCTGCGCGAGGTTGTCGGCGACCGTGCCGACGATGACCTGCCAGCCGGTGCCGCCACCGATGACGGCCTGGGCGCCCGCAGCCTGCAGCGCGGCCTTGTCGACGAGGTCTCCGTCTTCGACCTCGACTCGGAGGCGCGTGATGCAGCCCTCGACCTCTTCGATGTTGTCGGCACCGCCGAGCGCGGCGATGATGTCGGCTGCCTTGATGTCGGCCATCGTTTCCTCCTCGTTAAGGGTTTGCGTCACAGGTTGACACCGGACCGGTCTCGGATCAGACTACGGAACTGGTCATGACCGGACAGGACCGGACCTGGCGACACCGCCGAGGTTACCTGCGCTGGCTGCACGACTCAACTCACCCCGACAGCTCCACCCAAAGACGAGAGGACCTCCGATGAGCGCCACCACTGCCACGGATGTGCCGGAGAAGAAGAAGCCGAAGAAGCAGTCCCGGCTGTTCGCGCAAGCGCAGCGCCTCGGACGGAGCCTGCTCCTGCCGATCGCGGTCATGCCCGCCGCGGGCATCCTGCTCCGCCTGGGTCAGGCCGACATGCTCGGCGCGATTCCCGGCTTCGAGCAGGGCGCGACGATCATCGCCGCGGCCGGCAACGGCGTGTTCACCTGGCTGCCGCTGCTCTTCGCGGTCGGCATCGCGATCGGCTGGGCGAAGAAGTCCGACGGCACGACCGCGCTCGCCGCCGTCGTCGGCTACATGGTCATGTACCAGGTGTTCGCGGCCATGTCCCCGATCGTGCTCGCGGGCGTGAAGGACGCTTCCGGCAACCAGGCCACGATCAACTTCGGTGTCCTCGGCGGCATCGTGATGGGGCTCGTCTCCGCCGTCATGTGGGAGAAGTTCCACCGCACGAAGATGCCCGACTTCCTCGGGTTCTTCTCCGGTCGTCGCCTCGTCCCGATCCTGACGGCCGTCGCCGGCCTCGTGATCGCGGTCGCGATGTCCTTCGTCTACCGCTACTTCGACATCGCCCTCACGGCCGCCGGCACCGCCGTGGCCGACAACGCCGTCATCGGTGGCGGCATCTTCGGGTTCGCGAACCGCATGCTCATCCCGATCGGGCTGCACCAGCTGCTCAACTTCTTCCCGTGGTTCCAGCTCGGAAGCTTCACCGACGCCGCTGGCACGGTCGTGCACGGCGACATCCCGCGCTTCCTCGCCGGCGACCCGACCGCGGGCATCTTCCAGACCGGCTTCTTCCCGATCATGATGTTCGCGCTGCCCGCCGGTGCCCTCGCCATCTGGCGCAACGCCAAGCCGCAGAACCGCAAGCTCGTCGGCGGCATCATGCTCTCGGCCGCACTGACCTCGTTCGTGACGGGTATCACCGAGCCGCTCGAGTACTCGTTCATGTTCGTCGCGTTCCCGCTGTACATCATCCACGCGGTGCTCACCGGCACGTCGCTCGCCCTCGTCAACGCCCTCGGGATCCACGATGGGTTCTCGTTCTCGGCCGGCGCGATCGACTACGTGCTGAACTTCGGCAAGGCGGACGGGGCGATCTGGCTCATCCCGATCGGCCTCGGCTACGCGGTCGTCTACTACTTCCTGTTCAGTTTCGTGATCAAGAAGTGGAACCTCCGCACGCCCGGGCGTGAAGAGGACACGATCGCCGAGAACACGATCGAAGCGGCCACGAAGCCGTAGACGTCACCACGTGACGGACGGGAGGCCCGGTGCCAGCTGGCACCGGGCCTCCCGTCTTCCTGTCGTCACCACCAGGGCGCTGATACCGGTTTTGACAATCGTTATCAGCAAGCGCTAGCGTCGGAGCATGCGCAACCGCTTCCTCGCCCTCCCGCTCGTCGCCGGCGCCGCCGCGCTCGCCCTGACGGGCTGCGCGACCTCCTCGGCCTCGGGCAACGCCAGCAGCAACGGGACGATCGCCGTCGTCGCCTCGACCAACGTCTACGGCTCGATCGTCCAGTCGATCGGTGGCGACCACGTGTCCGTCACGAGCATCCTGAACGATCCCTCGCAGGACCCGCACTCGTTCGAGTCGAGCGCCCGCACCCAGCTCGCGGTGTCGAAGGCCGACCTGCTCATCGAGAACGGTGGTGGGTACGACGACTTCATGACCACGCTCGCCGACGCCTCGGACACCAAGGCCGACACCATCAACGTCGTGAAGCTCTCCGGTCTGGACAAGGGCGGCGACGCCGAGTTCAACGAGCACGTGTTCTACAGCTACCCGACGATGGTGACGCTCGTCGACGACGTCACGAAGCGCCTGTCCGCGCTCGACGCGGGCGACAAGGCCACCTTCGAGAAGAACGCCGACGCGCTCACCGCGAAGCTCGAGGACCTCGAGTCCCAGACCGCCGACCTGAAGAAGACGTACGACGGCGAGAAGGTGGCGTACACCGAGCCGGTGCCGGGCTACCTCTTCGACGCGATCGGTCTCGACAACGTCACGCCCGAAGCGTTCTCCGAGGCGATCGAGGAGGGCGACGACGTCCCCCCGGCAGCCCTCAAGGACACCCTCGCGCTGTTCAGCGGCAAGCGCGTGCAGCTCCTCGCGTACAACGACCAGACCTCGAGCGCCGAGACCGAACAGGTCAAGAAGGCCGCCGACCAGAACGACGTCCCGGTGGTCGGTGTCACGGAGACGCTCCCCAAGGGGCAGGATTACGTCTCGTGGCAGCAGGCGAACATCGACGCGGTGCAGGCGGCGCTCCAGAAGTGACGACCTCGACCGCAGCAACGACGAGCGACAGCCCGGCGACCACCACGGTGGACGACCGGGCTGAGGCCCGTCCGGTCCTGGCGCTGCGCGACGCCGGGCTGTCCTTCGGCGAACGGAAGCTCTGGGGGCACCTCGACCTGGACATCGCCCCCGGGGAGTTCGTCGCGGTCCTCGGCCCCAACGGCGCCGGCAAGACCTCGCTGCTGCGCACGGTCCTCGGCCAGCAGCGTCTGACGAGCGGCACGATGTCGTTCCTCGGGCAGCCCGTCCACCGCGGGCACCGGAAGATCGGCTACATCCCGCAGCAGCGACTGATGGAGGCGGGTACACCCCTCCGCGCGCGGGACATGATCGCGCAGGGCGTCACCGGCCACCGCTGGGGCGTGCTGCCGACGTCGAAGGCCGACCGTGCGCGCATCGACCGGATCCTCGACGAGGTCGGCGCCACCGCGTTCGCGGACGCGCCGGTCGCCGAGCTGTCCGGCGGCGAGCAGCAGCGCACCCGCGTCGGTCAGGCCATCGCCGCCGACCCGGCACTGCTGCTGTGCGACGAACCCCTCATCTCACTCGACCTGCGGCACCAGCGCGGCGTCACCGAGCTCATCGACCGGCAGCGTCGGCAGCACGACGCCGCGGTGCTGTTCGTGACGCACGACGTGAACCCGATCCTCGACGTGGTCGACCGGGTCCTGTACATCGCCGGCGGCCGGTTCCGGATCGGTTCCCCGGACGAGGTCCTGCGCGCCGACGTGCTGAGCGACCTGTACGGCACCCCCGTCGACGTCGTCCGCACGATGGGCCGGATCGTCATCGTCGGCGCCAACGAGGCGCACGAGCACCACCACGGCGAGGTCGACCCGCACGCCCCGGCGTCGGACGAAGGGCGGATCTGATGGACCTGCTGTCGACGGTCTTCTCGTTCCAGGACTACGGCGAGCTCGTGGCGCTGGTGCAGAACTCGATCTGGGCCGGCGCGGTGCTCGGCATCGTCGGCGGGCTCATCGGCCCGTTCGTCGTCGCCCGGAACATGCCCTTCGCGGTGCACGGCATCTCGGAGCTGTCGTTCGCCGGGGCGAGTGCGTCCCTGCTGCTCGGCGTCAACGTCGTCACGGGGTCGCTCGTCGGGTCGGTGATCGCGGCCCTGCTGATCGGGGTGCTCGGTTCGCGCGCTCGTGACCGCAACTCGATCATCGCCGTGCTCATGCCGTTCGGCCTCGGGCTCGGCATCCTGTGCCTGGCGCTCTACAAGGGGCGTGCGGCCAACAAGTTCGGGCTGCTCACCGGCCAGATCGTGTCGGTGGACAACCCGCAGCTGACGTTCCTGATCGTCATCGCCGCCATCGTCGTCGCGACCCTGCTCGTCATCTGGCGGCCGCTGATGTTCGCGTCGGTGGACCCGGACGTCGCCGCCGCTGCCGGCATCCCGGTGCGGACGCTCGCGATCGTGTTCATGCTCGTCCTCGGCCTGGCGACCGCGGTGTCGGTGCAGATCGTCGGTGCACTGCTCGTGCTGTCGCTGCTCGTCACCCCGGCCGCCGCGGCCCTGCGGCTCAGTTCACACCCGGTGGTCGTGCCGGTGCTGTCCACCGTGTTCGCCGTGGTGTCGGTCGTCGGTGGCATCCTGCTGGCACTCGGCGGCGGTCTGCCGATCAGCCCGTACGTGACGACCATCTCGTTCGCGATCTGGGTGGTCTGCCGGATCGTCGGGGCCAGGCGCGACCGCCGCGGACGCGATCGGGTCGTCCGCCGCGACCAGCGTGGCGGGGGTGCGCCGGGCCTCCCGTCCGGAACGAACGGAACCGGGACCGGGACCGGGACGTCAGCCCAAACGAAGGTGAGTGCACCAGCATGAACGCCGTGCAGAAGGTCAAGCGGAACACGTGGCAGCGCGAAGCGGTGCGCGGTGCCCTCGACTCCACCGAGGGGTTCGTCAGCGCGCAGGCGCTGCACCAGCACCTGCGTGACGAGGGCTCGACGATCGGCCTCGCCACCGTCTACCGGGCGCTCGCCGACCTGGCGACCGAGGGCGACGCCGACTCGTTGCAGCAGGACGGCGAATCGCTGTACCGCGCGTGCACGACGGACGCGCACCACCACCACCTGATCTGCCGGAACTGCGGCCGGACCGTCGAGATCGAGGCGGACCCGGTCGAGCAGTGGGCGCAGGACGTCGCCGCCGCGAACGGGTTCACGAACGCCAGCCACGTCGTCGACATCTTCGGCGAGTGCGCGGTGTGCGCGGCATCTGCCGCCGCAGCCGGACCGCGGACCGGCGACGCCGCCGGCGAGTAGCGTCCGCGCCATGCACGTCATCCTGGTCCCCGGGTTCTGGCTCGATGCGAGCGCGTGGGACGACGTCGCCCCGGTGCTGCTGCAGGCGGGCCACACGGTCGAGGCGATCACGCGTGACGGCGACACGCTCGACGAGCAGGTCGCGGCGCTGGTGGATCGCCTGGACGACGTCGCCACCCCGGACGAGCCCGTCGTGCTCGCCGGACACTCCGGTGCCGGACCGATCGCGTACATGGCTGCGGACCAGCGGCCGTCGCTCGTCGCGCACCTGCTGTACGTCGACACGTTCCCCGGCCCCGCCGGCGGCTGCGTGAACGACGAGCTGCCCGTGGTCGACGGCGTCGTGCCCCTGCCCGCGTGGGACGTCTGGGAACCGGCGACGGTGCGCGGGATGACGCCGTCGTTGCGGCAGGCCTTCGAGCACCGGGCGATCCCGGAGCCGGCCGCCGTGCCGTCCGATCGGTTCCACTACGCCGACGCCGCCCGGCACGCGATCCCGGCGACGGTGATCACGTGCGAGATCCCGGCGACGGAGCTCGCGACGATGGTCGCCGACCAGCAGACCTGGGCCGCTGAGCTCGTCGCGACCGAGGAGCTCAGCATCCTCGGACTCGAGACCGGACACTGGCCGATGTTCACGGCGCCACTCGAACTTGGTGCGCTGATGGTGCAGGCGCTGGCCCCGAAGCCGACGCAGGCTCCCTAGCGCGCCCCGGCGCGCGGCCGGGCGTCGCCGCCGCCCCGGCCGCCACGGGCCTCCAGGCCTGGACGCCCGGCTTGCGACACGCCCGGAGCTCGCGTAAGCTCTCCCCTTGGTTCTCCACGTCCGCGTGGTGGACCCGTTGTTCCAAGCCCTCCGACCGTCGCGAACGCCGCGGTCGCGTGGTGTCCGTTGACCCTTCGACAGGGGCTGCGGACCTGGGCGGTGTGCACAACCCCCTCGCATGCACCACTCCGGTGGTCCTGCGCGTGCGCACCAGGCAAGTGAACTTGGGTGCGGCCGTCCGGTCGCACGGTACCTCAGGAGGAAACCATGGCAGCAGTGTGCCAGGTGACCGGCGCCGTTCCCGGCTTCGGTCACAACATCTCGCACTCGCACCGCCGGACGAAGCGCCGCTTCGACCCGAACGTGCAGAAGAAGACGTACTACGTGCCGTCGCTTCGTCGCAACGTCACGCTCAACGTCAGCGCTAAGGGCATCAAGGTCATCGACGCACGGGGCATCGAGTCCGTCGTCAAGGACGTCCTCGCCCGTGGGGAGAAGATCTGATGGCGAAAAAGGGTCAGGACATCCGTCCGATCATCAAGCTCCGCTCGACGGCGGGCACCGGGTTCACGTACGTGACCAAGAAGAACCGTCGGAACAACCCCGACCGTCTCGTGCTGAAGAAGTACGACCCGGTGATCCGCAAGCACGTCGACTTCCGTGAGGAGCGCTAAGCATGGCGAAGAAGAGCAAGATCGCGAAGAACAACCAGCGTGCCGTCATCATCGCGCGCTACGCCGAGCGTCGTCTCGAGCTGAAGAAGGCCCTCGTGGACCCGAACGGCTCCGACGAGTCGCGTGAGGCCGCTCGCGTGGGCCTGCAGAAGCTGCCCCGCGACGCATCCCCGATCCGCTACCGCAACCGCGACGCGATCGACGGCCGCCCCCGTGGCCACCTGGGTGAGTTCGGCATCAGCCGTGTCCGCTTCCGCGACATGGCCCACCGTGGAGAGCTCCCCGGCATCACGAAGAGCTCCTGGTAAGCACTCGCAGTACCCGACGCCCCGTCACCTCCTGGTGGCGGGGCGTTCGCTGTGTCCGGGGTACAAGGGCGCCTCAGTGGTCACATCTGCCCCGCTGGACCCGCGACAAGCCCGGAAATCCGGGCGAGTCGGCTGAAAACGTCCGATCCGGCTGGTAGGTTCAACTCCGGTTCCGCCGGGCCCTCGGCCCACTGGCACCGTGGCACGGGGCAACCGCTCCGGGCGCCGGACGGCACGTCCGTCCGACCGATACTGCAAGAAGTCCGAGGAGGACATCCAATGGCTGACAAGTCACTGAACCGCACCGAGCTCGTCGCTGCCGTCGCCGCCGAGTCCGGCCAGAGCCAGGCCACCGTCAACGGCGTCGTCGACGCGCTCTTCAGCGTCGTCTCGTCGTCCGTCGCGGACGGCACGAAGGTCACGATCCCCGGTTGGATCGCCTTCGAGAAGACGCACCGCGCCGCCCGCACCGGCCGCAACCCGCAGACGGGTGAGGCCATCGAGATCGCCGCGAGCGACTCGGTCAAGGTCAGCGCCGGCTCGAAGCTCAAGGCTGCGGTCAAGTAAGACTGTTCCGCGCATCGGGAGGGACGGCTTCGGCCGTCCCTTTCGTCGTTCCCGGGGCCGGGTTGGTCGCGTCGGGTCGCGTTCGTCGCGTCGGGTCGGGTCGCGTTCGTCCTGTCGGGTCGACCGGGAGGCCCGTGCCGGTTCCCACAGGTCGGCCCGGCCGGTTCGGTGGCCGGGTGGGCACCGCCTAGGCTTGACGGGTGAATCGGATCGCGCGCATCGCCGGTCCCGCCGTGCTCCTGCTCGTCGGGTTCGTGGCGCTGCTCGCTGCCCTGGTCATCGGTGGTGGTGCGGACGCAGCCCTGATCGCCGACCCCGGCGTCGGCGTCCGGTTCGGTCTGCCGATCGCTCGACTGGTCGTGGACCTGTCCGCCGCGGCGACGATCGGTGGGCTCGCGCTCGCCACCGTCGGCCTGTCACGGTCGGGCCCCGAATGGAACCGTGCCATCGACGTCGCGGCCGCCGCCAGTGGTGTCTGGACGGTGTCGTCCGCCGTCGCCACGTTCTTCACGTTCCTAAGCGTCGCCGGCTCGAAGATCAGCATCGACGAGCAGTTCGGCCAGTCGATGGGGGTGTTCCTCACCGGCACGGACCTCGGGCTCGCCTGGCTGGTGACCGTGCTCGTCGCCGCAGCCGTCACCGTCCTCTGCTTCGCCGTCCGTTCGCGGGGCATGGTCGCCCTGACCGCGGGCGTCGCGATGATCGGCCTCATCCCGCTCGCGCAACAGGGCCACGCAGCCGGCACCGCCAGCCACGACGCCGCGGTGACCGCGCTCGGCCTGCACCTGATCGGCGCGGCGCTCTGGGTCGGTGGACTGCTGATGCTCGTCCTCCTGCGCGGCGTGCTGCCCGGGGATCGCCTGGCCCTGGTCGTCTCGCGCTACTCGAGCATCGCGCTCGCCTGCTTCGTGCTCGTGGCCGTGTCGGGCACCGCGTCCGCGCAGATCCGCGTCGGTGCCCTGTCGAACCTGTTCACCCCGTACGGCGTCCTCGTGCTCGTCAAGATCGGTGCGATCGTGGCCATCGGGATCCTCGGTGCCGTGCAGCGGCGACGAGCGATCCGTGCCCTGACCACCGCCCCCGCCCGACGCCGTCCCTTCTGGACCCTCGTGGTGGTCGAGCTCGGCGTGATGGGGATCGCCTCGGGGTTCGCTGCCGCACTCGGACGCACGGCGACACCGACCGACCAGCTCGCCCTGAGCAAGACGACCGACCCCAGCCCGGCCGAGTTCCTCACCGACGACCGGCTGCCGCACGCGCCGGGGGCGTGGGGCTGGCTGACGCAGTGGAACCTCGACCTGTTCTGGCTGATGGCCGCCGTGCTGCTCGCCGTCACCTACACCGCGGGGGTCGTCCGGCTGCGTCGTGGCGACGTGCACTGGCCGGTGCGCCGCTCGGTGGCCGCGGCACTGGCGATCGTGTGCCTCGTGGTCGCGACGTCGGGCGCGCTGCACCAGTACGACCGGTTCCTGGTCTCGGCGAACGTCGGTGCGCACGTGCTCCTCGGCCTGGTCGTGCCGGCGCTCGCGTGGGCGGCGGCTCCGGTCGTGCTCATCCGGGCCGCCGTGCGCCCGCGTGACGACGACAGCACCGGTGTGCGGGAGTGGGCCGGCATCCTGGTCGACAACGCCGCGGTCCGGTACCTCGTGCAGCCGTTCCCCGCGTTCCTGCTCGCCGCGTCCGTGTGGTGGGCGTTCTTCGCGACCGATGCCCTGCGGTGGTCGGTCAGCGACTCCACGGGGCGCACCGTCATCGACGCGGGCTTCTTGCTCGTCGGACTCCTGGCGATGCCCACGCTGTTCACCCCGATCGGGGCCGGTCAGAACCGTCCCACACGGGGTGCCGCACTCGTCCGGATCGCCGGCGCTGCGGTCGTCGCAGCCGGTGCGGTGTCGCTCGGTCTCGCGATGCGCGGGCCGCTCGGGCTGCTGCAGGCGTCGTGGTTCGGGGCGATGGGGCGGACCTGGGGTCCTGACCCGCTCGTCGACCAGGCCCGCGGTGGGCTCGTCCTCGTGGTCGCCGGGGTGCTGCTGCTCGTCGCGGTCGTCGTCGTGGTGCTCGTGCGACTGCGGCGCGACGGATCGGCCGCCCGCACGCTCGAGGCGGAGGCGCGATGAGCATCGAGCTCAGCGACGAGCAGCGTGCCGTCTTCGAGTACATCGAGCACACCCGCGACCACGTCTTCATCACCGGTCGTGCCGGCACGGGCAAGTCGACCCTGCTCAACCACCTGTCGTGGAACACCGAGAAGCAGGTCGTGATCTGCGCGCCCACCGGGGTTGCCGCGCTCAACGTCGGCGGCCAGACCATCCACTCGCTCTTCCGCCTGCCGATCGGTCTCATCGCCGACGCCGAACTGCGCCAGGGGCCGGACACCCGCAAGCTCCTCAACACCATCGACACCCTCGTGATCGACGAGGTCTCGATGGTGAACGCCGACCTGCTCGACGGCATGGACCGCTCGTTGCGCAAGGCCCGGGGTCGGCAGTTCGAGCCGTTCGGCGGCGTGCAGGTCGTGATGTTCGGCGACCCGTACCAGCTGCCGCCGGTGCCGGGTGATGCCGACGAGCGCGCCTACTTCACCGACCACTACCGATCGATGTGGTTCTTCGATGCCAAGGTGTGGCTCGAGGCCGAGCTGAACATCATCGAGCTCGCGACCGTGCACCGGCAGCGCGACGACGCGTTCGCGGCGATGCTCACGGCGGTGCGGCACGGCCGGGTCACCGCGGACATCGCGGACCAGCTGAACACCGCAGGCGCGCGGCCCTCGCCCGACGACGCGATCACCCTGGCGACCCGCAACGACACCGTCGCGCGGATCAACAAGGCGGCGCTCGAGCGACTGCCGGGCAAGGTCAAGACCGCCAAGGCCGACGTCAACGGCGACTTCGGCGGACGGAACTTCCCGGCGGACGAAGCCCTCGAGCTGAAGCCCGGCGCACACGTGATGTTCCTGCGCAACGACGCCGACCAACGGTGGGTGAACGGGACGCTCGGCATCGTGACGGCGATCCGCGACACCGTGTGGGTCGACGTCGACGGCGAGTCGTTCGAGGTCCAGCCGTCGGTGTGGGAGAAGTTCAAGTACTCGTACGACGCCGACAAGAAGGAACTCAAGAAGGACACCGTCGGTGAGTTCCAGCAGTTCCCCCTCCGGCTCGCCTGGGCCGTGACGATCCACAAGTCGCAGGGCAGCACCTACGACAAGGCCGTGGTCGACCTCGGCAACCGGGTGTTCAGCGCCGGGCAGACGTACGTGGCGCTGTCGCGGCTGACCTCGCTCGAGGGGCTGTACCTGACCCGGCCCCTCCGCCCACAGGACATCATCGTCGACACGGACGTCCGACGCTTCATGTCCGAGGCGCCCCGGATCGTCGCGACCGAGCTCGAGGCGCCGAAAGCGAAGCCCGCCCCCGACCCGGACCCGGATCCCGATCCGGACCCCGAAGACTGACCGCGTCCGCGCGGGTGCTGCGCAGCACGCGTCCGCACGCGACGACGCCCGCCTGCCGGGGCGGCAGACGGGCGTCGGTGGAGCGAGCGTCAGTGCGTCAGGCGCGAGCCGCCGCACGCAGCGCGCGGAGGTTCTCCTTGTCGGCCCCCAGTGCCGTCAGCAGCAGGATCACACCGACGATGGCGTGGAACACGTTGTCGGTGGTGTTGAGCGCGAAGATGTTGGCCGAGGTGTTCACGAACACGAAGCCGTAGACCGCCAGCACGACGAGCAGCGCGCCGACGAGCAAGTTGCCGTTCCGCGACCCGATGGTGTTGCCGAGCCCGGTGATGAGCAGGACCACCGCGAGCAGGACCCAGATCAGGGCGAGCGGCGGGTTCACCCCGAAGGCGTTCCAGAGCATCCCGCCCTGGCGGCTGAAGAAGCCGGGGTCGCCGTCGGCGGCGAAGAAGAAGCCCAGGACGCCCCAGAGTGCGAGGACGCCACCGACCGTGAGTGCGAGACCGCGGTTCGGTGAGGCGGTGATGCCCGGTTCCTTGATGGCCACTTCGGTCTCCTCCTCGTACACTGCCGACGCGACGTGCGTCGATCCTGCGGTGCCCGCCGGACTGAGCGGCGCGGCACTGAGCGGCACAGCGCGGGATCCGCGGGCGACGGCCGCGCGGTTCCCAGCCTCCGGCCGGTGTTCCAACGGTATCGTGTCGGACCCCGACCGTCCGAATCGCAGCGCCGTCACGAGGCGTGCGACGAGACCGACGACGACCACCCCGAGGAGGACCAGCCCGGTGACCTTGACACCCGAGCGCAGTGCACCGGACTCGCGTGGACCGAGCGTCTCACGGCGGCTGCGGTGGGGTGTGCTGGCGGCTCTGGGGTTCGTCATCGTGCCTTCCGTCTACGCGGCCGCGGTGCTGACGCCGGTGGGGCAGCGCATGGAGGACGCCGCGCTCGGCGGGGTCCGGGAGTCCGACCTGTTCAGTTCGGACACTGCGCTCAACGTCATCTCGGTGCCGGTGATCCTGTTGCTCGTTGTCGTGATCGTCGCGGTGGCGTTCGCTCGGCGACGGCTCTCGGTGGGGCTCGGCGCGGGTGCAGTGGTGCTCGCGTCGGCGGCCACTTCGACGCTGCTCAAGCGTATCGCCGAGCGCCCGGAGATCGCCGAGTCGACGACACCGAACTCGTTCCCGTCCGGGCACGCGACCATCGCGCTGGCCGCACTGTTCGCCGTTCTGATGGTCACGCCCCGTCGCTTCCGGCCGATCGTGACCCTGGTCGGCGCCGGCTACGCGGTCTTCGTCGCCAACCAGACGGTTGTCTACGGCTGGCACCGGGTGAGCGACATCGTCGGCGCGTGTGCGATCGCGATGTTCTGGCTCGGCGTCGTCCGCGCGTTCGGCCCCCGGGTCGACCGCGGGCTCCGGGGTGATCGCGACGGCCGGCGGGGCCCGCGCCGGGTGGTGAGCATCGTGCTGCTCGTCGCGACCGGGGTCACGCTGGTCGTCGGGGTCGCGGCACTCGTCGTCGGGCTGGCCGGCGACGGGGCGCACGACCACGCGGCGATCCTGATGGCCGGGCGGCTGGCATCGAGTGCGAGCGTGCTGGCGGTCGTGACCGTCGTGTGGTTCCTCGACGGCATGCACCACGCGCTTCGCACCGACCCGGCCACGCTGTCGACCGCGCGCTGACCCGGGGAGCCGACCCGGGCCTCCAGGCCGTCCGAACGGATCGCGCGACGGGCGTGAGCCTGGCGGGAATGCCACGCCGTGCGCTACGTTGTACCGAGCAAGTCGATGCAAACGCATCGATATCGCGAAAGGCGGCGCATCATGCAGTTCGGCATCTTCACGGTCAGTGACGTCACGACCGACCCCACGACCGGCACCACGCCGGACGACACCCAGCGCGTCCGCGACATCCTGACGATCGCCGAGCACGCCGACCAGGCCGGGCTCGACGTCTTCGCGACCGGTGAGCACCACAACCCGCCGTTCGTCGCCTCGTCGCCGACCACGTTGCTCGCCTACCTCGCGGCGAAGACGAAGCACATCACGCTCTCGACGAGCACCACGCTCATCACCACGAACGACCCCGTACGCCTCGCCGAGGAGTACGCGATGCTCCAGGTGGTATCCGACGGCCGGATGGACCTCATGATGGGTCGCGGCAACACCGGTCCGGTGTACCCGTGGTTCGGGCAGGACATCCGCCAGGGTGTCAACCTGGCGATCGAGAACTACGCGCTCCTCCGCCAGCTCTGGGAGAACGACGTCGTCAACTGGCAGGGCAAGTTCCGCACGCCGCTGCAGGGCTTCACCTCGACGCCGCGTCCCCTCGACGGTGTCGCACCGTTCGTCTGGCACGGCTCGATCCGCACGCCCGAGATCGCCGAGCAGGCCGCGTACTACGGCGACGGCTTCTTCCACAACAACATCTTCTGGCCGATCCAGCACACCGAGCAGATGGTCGGGCTGTACCGCCAGCGCTTCGAGCACTACGGTCACGGCCGTGCCGACCAGGCGATCGTCGGCCTGGGTGGACAGTTCTTCGCCCGCAAGAACTCGCAGGACGCCGTCGACGAGTTCCGTCCGTACTTCGACAACGCCCCGGTCTACGGCCACGGCCCCTCGATGGAGGACTTCACCGCCCAGACGCCACTCACCGTCGGTTCGCCGCAGCAGGTCATCGACCGGTACGCGGCCATGAAGGACCACGTCGGCCACTACCAGCGCCAGCTGTTCCTCATCGACCACGCCGGGCTGCCGCTCAAGACGGTGCTCGAGCAGATCGACATCCTGGCCGGCGAGATCGTCCCCGAGCTCCGGAAGCTGAACGACGAGGGCCGGCCCGAGGGCGTGCCGTCGAACCCGCCGAGCCACACGGAGCGTGCCGCTGCGGCGCTCGCCGCCGGTGCGGCCGGCAGCGACCACGTCGCCGCCGAGGACGAGTGGACCGGCGCGTCCGTCTGACGCGTGCCGTGAGCGCCACCACGAGCGGACGGGAGGCCCGGAGCCAGCTGGCACCGGGCCTCCCGTCCGTCCCGGCGCGCGTTCCGGGCCCGCACCGCGAAAGCGACAGACCTGCGGCGCGCGCTGCCGTCAGGCCCGCGAAAGCGACAGTCTTCCGCGGATCATCCGCGGAGATCTGTCGCTTTCGCGAGAGGGGCGGCGGGCTCGGCGGGGCGCGCTGGCACGAGCTTCAAGCCGACGACGCAGCCGACGATGCCGGCGATGAACAGCAGACGCAGCACCGTGACGGGTTCGGCGCCGGTGGCCATGCCCCACAGCACCGTGAGGGCCGCTCCGGTGCCGGTCCACACCGCGTACGCCGTGCTGATCGGGATGTGCTTGAGCACGTAGCCGAACGCGCCGAGGCTGATCACGATCGTGACGGCGAACAGCATCGTCGGGCCGGGGCGGGTGAAGCCGTCGCTCTCGCCGAGGGCGGTCGCCCACACGGTCTCGAGGGTGGCGCTGGCGAACAGGACGATCCAGGCCACCTCAGCTCACCACCTTGAGGCCGACGACGCACGCGACCAGGCCGAAGACCAGACCGAGGCGGGCGGCGGATGCGCGCTCCTGGCGGCGGAGGATCGCGACGACGACCGTCAGCGAGGCCCCGATGCCGACCCAGACGGCGTAGGCGGTGCCGACCGGGATGGTCTTCATCGCGAACGCCAGGCCGACCATGCTCAGGGCCATCCCGGCGATGAACACGATCGTCGGGACGACCTTCTTGAAGCCGTTCGAGGCACTGAGAGCGGTGGCCCACACGGCCTCGAGCACGCCGCTGAGCACGAGGATTGCCCATGCCATGACGATGTTCCCTTCCTTCGGTCGCATAGTCGCACGACTGTGCGACAACAACCTCGACGGTAGCACTAGTTCGTACGACTGTGCGAGTATGGCGTCGTGGCCAGGAGCATGGACGTCGACGAACGGCGCCGGATCGTGTCCGAGGCCGCGTGCCGGGTCCTCGCCCGCGACGGACTCGGGGCGCTCAGCGTGCGGAACGTCGCCGCCGAGGCCGGACTCCCACCGAGCACGGTCCGCTACACGTTCCCGACCCAGGCGAGCGTCCGCGAGCACACCATCACGCTCGTGTTCGACCGGATCCGCGAGCGCATCGATGCCATCCCCGACGAGCTCACGCCGGCCCGACGCGCACGCCGGATCGTGCTCGAGTTGCTGCCCCTCGACGAGGAGCGGGTCATCGAGCTCGAGGTCTACCTGGCACTCGGGAACGCCGCGCTCACCGACGTCGGACTCCGGCCGACGCTCGACCGGGTCGTCGCGGCGATGCGGACGTGGTGCGAGGAGGTCCTCCGACTGTTCGGGGTGCCGGCGGGCGACCGGGAGTACGAGGCCTGCCGCCTGCACGCGCTCCTGGACGGGCTCGCGATGCAGGTCGTCCGACTGGCTCCGGGGGAGTCCGCCGACTGGGCGATCGACGTGCTCGACCGACACCTGGACGGCATCGCCGCCGGTTGAGCGCGCACGCGTCCCTCGCACCGTGCGAGGGCGCCTACGAGTCGTGCGAGGTTCCGTACTCGGTGCGAGGCTCGCGACCCCGCACCGAGTACGGAACCTCGCACCGCGCGCGGACCGCCGCGCAGCACGCGTCGCCTATCCTTTCGGGGTGACGACGACCACGCCGCCGCAGCAGCGCTCCCGCTCCCGTTCCCTGACGGGCCCGGGCCTCGTGCTGCTCGCCGTCGTCGTGCTCCTGGGGATCCGGCTGCTGTCCCCGAGCATCGGGACCGCGGGGCTGCCGGACGTCGTGCAGGACTTCCTCACGCTGGCGATCAGCGTGGTGGTCGAGTCGCTGCCGTTCGTGGTGCTCGGCATCGTGCTGTCGATCGTCGTCGAGGTCTGGGTGCCCGTCGGTGCGCTCGAGAGGGTCCTGCCGCAGAACGCCTTGGGCCGCCGCGCCGTGATCTCGCTGATCGGCATGCTGTTCCCGGTGTGCGAGTGCGGGAACGTGCCCCTCGCCCGCGGCCTGATGCTGCGCGGGTTCACCCCGGCCGAGGCCGTGACGTTCCTGGTCGCCGCGCCGATCCTCAACCCGCTCGTCATCATCAGCACCGCGCAGGCCTTCGGCTGGTCGGGCTGGATCCTGCCGGTCCGGATCGTCGGCGGCTTCGTGATCGCGAACCTCGTCGGCTGGATCGTCGCCGCGCACCGCCGTCCGGCCGACCTGCTGCTGCCCGCGTTCGAGGCCCGGTGCCGTGCCGCGATCGGCGCACCACGGAGCCGGAACCGGTGGCGGGAGAGCGCCGCGCAGTTCGGCGGCGAGACGGCCACGATGATGCCGGCGCTGTTCGTCGGTGCCGGGCTGGCCGCGGCGATCCAGGTCGCCGTGCCCCGTTCCACGCTCGTCGCGATCGGCTCGAACCCGGTGCTGTCCGTCGCCGCCATGATGCTGCTGGCGATGACGGTGTCGCTCTGCTCGAACGTCGACGCCTTCTTCGCGCTGTCGTTCGCCTCGACGTTCCTGCCCGGGTCGATCACGGCCTTCCTGATCATCGGGCCGATCATCGACGTGAAGATGATCGCCCTGCTGCGCACGACGTTCCGGGTCCGGTTCCTGGTGCTGCTGTCCGTCGTGTGCGTCCTGTTCGCCGGCGCCGTGGGATTGGTGATGAATGTCCTCGTCTGATGCACGCAGCAGCAACGCCCCGGCGTACCTCGGGCTCGGGTCCGTGCTGGCGGTCGCCCTGTGCACGCTCTGGCTCGCGCTGGTCGGCCACCTCGACCTGTACATCAACCCGCGGTACTCGGTGTTCACGATCGTGCTCGCCGCCGTCGGGGTACCCGCGTCGATCGCCGGCCTGGTGGTCATCGCACGGGGCCACGGCCACACGCACGGCGACGGGACGGACGAGCACGATGCCGATGCCCACGGACACGACGCCGACGCCGAACAGCCGCGCCCGGGCCGTGGTCGCGCCGTCCGCATCGCCCTCGGCGGGGCAGCCGCGATCGTCACGATCGGCGTCACCGTGTCGATGCTGGTCCTGCCCCCGACGACGCTGTCCGCGCGCACCGCGCAGCAGCGGAGCGTGGACTCGGCGACCCTGTCGAACGCGACCGGATCCGAGGCGGCGGTGTCCCTGCTCGGCAGCGAGGGCGTCGACACCTCGGAGTACGGCGTCAAGGACTGGGCGGCACTGATCCGGCAGACCACCGACACCACGGCGCTGGTCGGCAAGCAGGTCCGACTGTCCGGCTTCGTCGTGCCGGGCGAGGACGGCTCGTTCACCCTGACCCGGTTCGTGATCAGCTGCTGCGCCGTCGACGCCCAGCCCGTCGGCCTCGGCGTGGTGACGGGCGACGCCGACGGCTCCGTTCCCGACGAGGGACAGTGGGTCACCGTGACGGGCGCCCTCGCGGCGAACCCGGACCAGTCCGCCGACGCCCGCATCGTCATCAAGGCCTCGAAGGTCACCGAGATCGCGCAGCCGAAGGACCCGTATGAGTACTGAGCGCACGGACCGCCGCCCGGTCACGCGCCGGTTCCACCGCCGGTACCTCGCCGTCGTGCTCGTCCTGGCGGTCGTCGCAGCGCTCGCCGCCGTCGTCGGGTCGCAGCAGGGGCCGCGCTTGCGCGACGTGTCGTACGACGCCACCGGTCTCGTCTCCCGTCCGGCGCAGCGGGTCATCCTGACGGCGAACCAGGCGCTGCAGAAGGTCGACGCCGCCGACGTCCGGGTCAGCCCCGCGGCAGCGCACACCGTGACCTCGAGCGGCAACACGATCGCGGTCGAGTTCGCCGGCCCCCTGGCCTACGACCGCGACTACACGGTGACCGTCGCGAACGTCCGGGCGCCGGGGCAGCGCGCCACCGCGGACCTGAGGGCCGCGATCCGGACCGGCAGCACGGACGTCCTCGCCCTCGTGCCGGGAGCCGCCGGCGCGAAGGACCGCATCGTCAGGCGTTCCCTCGACGTCGGGGGCGCGACCACGGTGTACCAGGGCACGGACATCTCGGAGTACGCCCGGCTCGGACGCTCCCTGGTGGTGGTGAGTGGCAGCGACGCGCGCTCGTCCGTCGACATCGTCGCGCTGTCCGGCGGCGTGCAGGACGACGACGCCCCCGTCGAGCACCTCACCCTGCCGTCGTCGCAGGGTCGGGTCACCGCGCTGCACGTCGCCGACGACGGGGCCTCGTTCGGGTTCGAGTACGCCGACACCTCGACCGGACAGTCGCGGAACACCGGTCTGTACGTGGTCGACATGACGGGTACACACCTGCCCACCGCCATCGCCGAGGACGGGAAGCCGCAGACGGGCGCCGTGCCGATGACGATCGGGCAGTGGGCGTACGTGCCCCGGACCGAGAGCGCCCTGGTGCGGACGGGCAGCGATGACCTGGTCCTCGTCGACATGAGCGGCCGCGCCGACCCGGTCCGGCTCGGCAGCGCCACGTACCTGCACGGCTTCGTCGGCACGGGGACCACGGCCGTGGTCGAGACCGGTACGGGCATCGAGCGTCTCGACCTGACCGACGGTGCGAAGACGGCGCTGCGGGCCCCGACCGCGAGCACCGAGGCGGCGGTGCTCGGCAGGATCGCTCCGCTGACGGACGACACGTACCTGCGGGTGCTGGGGGACGTGCGGTCCGACGGCACCGTCTCGGCACGGATCGTGCGCGTGGACGGTGGGCGGGCCTCCCGGCTGCCGGTGACGATCCCGGACGACGCGAGTGTCACGGCGGTCTGTCCGTCCCCGAACAGCCAGTTCGTCGCGGTCGCGACGAAGTCGGCGACCGACGAGCTGGTGAGCATCGTCGATGCGGCCTCCGGCGCGCTCGAGGCGAGCATCGACGCGGGTTCCGTCGACTGGTGCGGTGCGCTGCCGTCCGGCGACGAGGTCGGCTGACGGTCCGACGCGGAGACCGCAGACAGACGGGAGGCCCGTTGCCGGCTGGCAACGGGCCTCCCTGACGTGCAGGTGGTGACGACTACGCCAGGGTGGCGGCGTCGATCACGAAGCGGTAGCGGACGTCCGAGTTCAGGACGCGCTCGTAGGCCTCGTTGATCTGGTCGGCGCTGATGAGCTCGGTCTCCGGCAGGATGTCGTGCTCGGCGCAGAAGTCCAGCATCTCCTGGGTCTCGCGGATGCCGCCGATGGCGGATCCGGCCCAGCTGAGCCGGCGCGGGATCAGCGCGAACGCCGGGACCTCGAGCGGCTCGGACGGAGCGCCGACGTTGACGAGCGTGCCGTCGACCTTGAGCAGGCCGAGGTACGAGCCCATCGGGATCTTCGCCGAGACGGTGTTGATGATGAGCTCGAAGGAGTTCGCGAGCTTCTCGAACGTCTCCGGGTCCTTCGTCGCGTAGTGGGCCTTCGCGCCGTAGCGGAGCGAGTCGGCTTCCTTCGACGTGGTCTGCGACAGGACGGTGACCTCGGCGCCGAGGGCGACCGCGATCTTGACGGCCATGTGGCCGAGGCCGCCCATGCCGATGACCGCGACCTTCGTGCCGGGGCCGGCCTTCCAGTGGTGCAGCGGCGAGTAGGTGGTGATGCCGGCGCAGAGCAGCGGCGCGACCTTCTCGATGTCGAGCGACTCGGGGACGCGGAGGACGAAGTCCTCGTTCACGACGATCGCCTGCGAGTAGCCGCCCTGGGTGATCGAGCCGTCGGCTGGGTCGACGCTCGTGTAGGTGCCGATGTTGCCCTTGAGGCAGTACTGCTCGTTGCCGGCGACGCAGTTCTCGCACTCGCCGCACGAGTTGACCATGCAGCCGACGCCGACGCGGTCGCCGACCTGGTGCTTGGTGACGTTCTCGCCGACGGCGGAGACGTGGCCGACGATCTCGTGGCCGACGACCTGCGGGTACTGGATCTGGCCCCACTCACCGCGGACGGTGTGGATGTCCGAGTGGCAGATGCCGGCGTAGGCGATGTCGATCTCGACGTCGTTCGCTCCGACGTCACGACGGGTGATGGTGGTCTTGACGAGCGGCTCGGTCGCTGACGGTGCCGCGTACGCGTTGACGGTGCGCAATGATCTCCTCGTGGGGGTGCGTTGCGGGCCGGTTCCGGCCCGGAACCAGTCTGATGGAGCGCGCCACAGCGTGGGAGGTTCCAATGGGGCTCCCCAGTGCGGGAATCGGGGTGCTCAGGCCATGCGTGCGAGGCGCTGGCCCGCGATCGTCGCGAAGCGCAGCGGGTCGGCGAGGGCGTCGTCCGGTTCCCCGGTGGTCTGCGTGGCGAGCACGGTGAGCGAGGCGGCCGCGGCGTAGTCGTCGAGGGAGGCCTCGATCGCGCCGGCGACGAGCATCGCCCGGGCCGCGGGGGCGTGTGCCGCCGTCAGGGCACGAACCACCGACGGGACCTTGCCGGCGGCGGACTGCCCGTCGTACCGACCCTCGCCGGTGATGACGACGTCGGCGCCGTCGAGTCGGTCGGCCAGCCCGAGCACCTCGGCGACACCGTCTGCGCCGCGGGCCAGGGTCGCACCCCAGACGAGCAGGCCGAAGCCGACGCCACCCGCTGCACCGGCGCCCGGGGTCGCGGGGTCCACTGAAGGGAAGCGGGTGGCCCAGGCGGCCAGCCGCTCGTCGAAGAATGCGACCCGCGGGGGCTCGATCCCCTTCTGCGGTCCGAACACGGCAGCCGCGCCGGTCGGGCCGAGCAGGGGAGAGGTCACGTCGGTCAGGACGGTGACACCGAGCGGTGGCAGGGCACGCAGCGCGCCGCGGTCGCCGTCGTACCCGAGCGCCTCGAGCACCGGTCGTCCGCCGTCGGTCGAGGCGCTGCCGCCGATGCCGAGCACGAGCCCCGTGGCGCCGGCGTCGAGCGCGGCGGCGATCGCCTCGCCGAACCCCCGGCTCGTCGCGGTCTCCGGCATGAGTTCGTCGAGCAGCGGCAGGCCACTCGTCGCCGCGAGCTCCACGACCGCACGGCCGTCGGGGAGCCGGAGCCACCACGTCTCGACGGGGGTGCCCGCGGGCCCGGTCACGCTGACGGGAACCCGGACCGCACCGGGGACGGCGGTCGCGAAGGCGTCCAGGGTGCCCTCGCCGCCGTCGGCCATCGGCACGAGCACCACGTCGTCGTCGGGGCGTTCGGTCAGCCAGCCGTCCGCGATCGCCTGGGCGACGGACGCCGCGGTCGCGGTGCCCTTGAACGAGTCCGGAGCCACCACGATGCGCACGAGGTCCACCGTAGCGGGCACCGAGCGGCACGCCACGTGCTGGACATGGTTGGTAAGGGTGCCCTAAGTTAACAGTTAGGTGAGGCTCACCTAACTTTTCAACCAGCACCCGGGATCATCTCCATGTCGTCACTCCGTCGCGCCCTCACGGCCGCAGCGTCCGCCCTCGTCGTCCTCGCCGTGGCGACCGGCTGCACGGGCGCTGGTGCCGGCACCGCGGGTGCGACGCACGCCGCGGGTCGCGGGACGAGCGCGATGGACCCGGCCGCGGGCCTCCAGACCATCGCACCGGTGACCGACGCGAGGGACGTGACCGGCGAGCGCACCGCGACCCTGGCGACCGACCTGCCGCCGACGGCGAGCACGGTCGACGAGCCCGAGCTGCCCGTCACCGTCACCGACAACCAGGACACCGAGGTGACCGTCACGAGTGCGGACCGGATCCTCGCGCTCGACATCTCCGGCACGCTGTCGTCCACCGTGTACGGCCTCGGCCTGGGGGACCACCTGGTCGGTCGCGATGTGTCGACCGGCTTCGCGGGCACCGAGGACCTGCCGCTCGTCACCCAGAACGGCCATGAGCTCTCCGCCGAGGCGATCCTCGCGCTCCGGCCCACGGTGCTGCTCACCGACACCTCGCTCGGGCCGTGGGACGTCGTCCTGCAGATCCGGAAGGCCGGGGTCCCCGTGGTCGTCCTGGACCCGCACCGGGACACCACGAACACCGACGCGATCATCGAGCAGGTCGCGACCGCGCTCGGCGTACCGGCGACGGGTGACCGCCTGGCCGCCGAGGTGCACGCCCAGCAGCGGGCCGTCGCCGAGCAGGTGGCGCGGATCGCGCCGACCGCGACGGCCGACAAGCTGAAGATGGTGTTCCTGTACGTGCGGGGGAACGCCGGCGTCTACTACCTGTTCGGCAGCGAGTCCGGCGCCGACTCGCTGATCGACGCGGTCGGCGGGCGGGACGTCGCGACGGAGCAGGACTGGACGGGCATGCGGCCGGTCAACGCCGAGGCGCTCGTCGCGATGCAGCCGGACCTGGTCATCATGATGACCAAGGGGCTCGAGTCCGTCGACGGGGTCGACGGACTGCTCCAGCGGGTCCCCGCGATCGCGAAGACGCCGGCGGGCGAGCACCGCCGCATCGTGGACATGGCCGACACGACGGTGATGAGCTTCGGGCCGCGCACGCCCGAGATCGTGGCCGCGTTGGCAGCGGCGATCTACGGTCCGGCGGACGCCTCGTGACCGTCCGGGAGGAACGGATCGCGCCCGCCACGCACGTCCCCGCAGCACCGGCGGTCACGTCCAGGTCGCGGGTCGGCCGCATCACGCTGCTGACGATCGCGCTCGTGGCGGGGCTCGTCGTCGCGACGTTGGTGTCGGCGAGCGTCGGGCAGCTCGGCATCTCGCCGGCCGAGGTGCTCCGGACCGTGGCCCGCTCGGTCGGGCTGCCGGTGGACGGCCCCGCGGACGACCTCGTCACCCAGGCGCTGTGGACGATCCGGTTCCCCCGTGTGGTGATGGCGCTGGTGATCGGTGCCGCGCTCGCCGCCGCCGGTGTGCTCATGCAGGCCGTGTTCGCGAACCCACTGGCCGACCCCGGGGTCGTCGGGGTGTCCGGCGGTGCGGCCTTCGGGGCGTGCGCCTCGATCGTGTTCGGACTGCAGTTCGCCGGGTACTGGACGACCCCGCTGTTGGCGTTCGCCGGAGGCCTGCTCGCGACGCTGCTCGTCTACGGGCTCTCCCGCGCCGGCGGCCGCACCGAGGTCGTCACGCTCCTGCTCACCGGCATCGCGGTGAACGCGTTCACCGGGGCGGGGTTGGCCTTCCTGACGTTCCTCGGCGACCAGCAGGCGCGCGAACAGATCGTCTTCTGGCAGCTCGGATCGCTGAACGGCTCGATGTGGGACCAGGCCGCAGCGATCACCCCCGTGATCGGCGTCGGACTCGTCGGGGCCGTCGTGCTGACGCGTTCGCTCGACCTGCTCGCCCTCGGCGACCGGGCCGCGCGGCACGTCGGGGTGCGGGTCGAGGCCGTCCGGGTCGTCGCAATCGTCGTGGTAGCCCTGCTCGTCGGGGCCGCGGTCGCGTTCGCCGGCATCATCGCGTTCGTCGGGCTCGTCGTCCCGCACCTGATGCGGATGGTCATCGGTCCGGCGCACGGACCGCTCCTGCTCGTCTCGACGCTCGGCGGCGCACTGCTGCTGACGATCGCCGACCTGCTCGCCCGCACCCTGGTGCCGTACGCGGACCTGCCGATCGGCATGCTGACCTCGCTCGTCGGCGGCCCGTTCTTCTTCTGGCTGCTGCGCCGTGCGCGCCGTCGGTCGGGCGGCTGGGCATGACCCCGGCGAGCGTGACCGGTCCGCGTACCGGCGGGGCGGTGGCGATCGGTGCGGTCGTGGTCTCCGGGCTCGGGGTCGTCGTCGACGGACGCCGCCTGCTCGCCGACGTCGACCTGACGGTGCGCACGGGCGAGGTCCTGGCGCTCGTCGGTCCGAACGGTGCCGGCAAGTCGACCCTGCTCCGGGCGATCGCCGGTGACCTCGCACACAGCGGCACGATCACGATCGACGGGGTGCACACCGGCGGTGAGGCCCCGATCGCCACCGCCCGTCGCCGCGCCGTGCTCGAGCAGGACACCGCCGTGGCCTTCGGGTTCCGCGTCGGCGAGGTCGTCCGGATGGGCCGGGCGCCGTGGCGGGGGACCCCGCGCGCGGTCGACGACGACACCGTGGTCGCACGGGTCCTCGACCAGGTCGAGCTCGCCGACCGGATCGACCAGGCGTTCCCCTCGCTGTCCGGCGGCGAACGTGCCCGGGCGTCGTTCGCCCGGGTCCTGGCGCAGTCGACCCCGGTGCTGCTGCTCGACGAGCCGACCGCCGCCCTCGACCTGCGGCACCAGGAGGCCGTGCTGGCCGTCGCCCGGGCACACGCGCAGGCCGGCGGCGCCGTCGTCGTGGTGCTCCACGACCTGAGCCTCGCCGGTGCGTACGCCGACCGCGTCGCCATGCTCGCCGGAGGCCGGATCGTCGCCGACGGCACACCGACCGACGTCCTGACCGCCGCCCGCATCGGCGCGGTCTACCGGCACCCGGTCACCGTCGTGCCCGACCCGAACACCGGCACGCCCGTCGTCGTGCCGTCCAGAACCCTCCAGGAGGCGTCCTCGTGACCACCCGCACCCGCCCGCTCCGGCTCGCGCTCGCCGGACTGCTCGTCGCGCTGAGCGCCGGGGGAGCCGCCGTGGTCGGCGCCGCCCCCGCCTCGGCAGCCGGCCGGGTCAGCGTCGCGATCGAGGGGCACCCCGAGGTGACGAACCAGGTCGACTCGACCTACCTGACGACGCTGCGCCTGAGCGGCTCCGGGTTCCAGGGCATCAAGAACGGGTACGGCGGCATCTACGTGGCGTTCGGCACCGTGAACGGCACCTGGCAGCCGAGCAAGGGCGGCGCGACCGGCGTGGACTACAGCTACGTGCCCGACGACGAGTCGAACCCCACCGGGTACCTCGACTTCGTCGCCTTCGAGGGCAGTTCCACCGCGTCCGCGGCGAACGGGGGCACGGTCGACTCCGCCACCGGCACCTGGTCGGCGACCCTGAAGGTCCCCGGTTCGACGTTCCAGGCACTCGACCGGAACGGCGCGGCGACGACCGTCGACTGCTCGGTCGTGCAGTGCGGGATCATCACGATCGGCGCGCACGGCGTCGCGAACGCGAACAACGAGTCGTTCACCCCGGTCTCCGTCCAGAACCTGTACGGCAGCGGCGGAACGCTGGCCGGTGGCGGCACCAGGGCGACCACCGGACAGGCGCAGGCCGACACGACGGACGCGGGCAGTGCCTCCCGTCCGCCCGCCGAGCCGTCGTCCGCGGCGAGCGCGACCGCGAAGGCGACCACGCGGCCGACCGCGACGCCCACCGCGACCGCGCTCCCCACGGCACCGGCGACGCCCACCGCGCCGGCGGCGACCCCCTCGGCCGTCGCTGCCGCTGCGGCCGGGATCGACCCGACCGTGCTGCGGATCGTGCTCGGCGGGCTGTCCGCACTCGTCGTGGCCGTCGCCGCACTCGTCGCCTTCGCGATCGTGCACTCCCGGCGCACCGCACGACGCGCGGCCGACGTCGCCCCCGACGCCTCGTAGGACCACCAGACCCGGGCGCTCACAGTGGGCGCCCTCATCGAAAGGGAACACCGACATGGCACGAATCGCACGCTCGTTCGGGATCACGCTCGCGGCAGGGGTCGCAGCGGTCGGCATCGCCGTCCTGCCCGCCGTCAGCGCGTCCGCCGCGACGGCGGTCACCAACGACTACGGCGCCAGCCTGTCGGTCAGCGGACCGGCCTCGGTCGTCACGGACGGCTCGGGGGCCGTCCAGGGCGTCTCGAACGGCACGGTCACGGTGACCGGTGACGGCTTCGACGGCAACGCCCAGGGCCGCGGCTTCGGCGTCTACGTCGTCTACGGCCCCAAGCAGGCGGACTACGCCACCAACTCCGGCTGGTTCGCGTCGGCGCAGTGGGTGTCGAAGAGCGCGTTCTCGGCCGGCGGTGGCTTCACCACGACCATCGACATCGCGAAGTCCTACACGGCCGACCCGCACCACACCGGTGACGCGGCGGCGACCGTGAGCTGCGACTACGACGCCGCGAAGACCGCGAGCGCCAACGCGGCGCTCGGGCAGTACGAGTGCTTCGTGCAGACGTTCTCGGCCCACGGTGTCGCGAACGACCCGGCCGACCTCGACGAGGTCCAGGTCCCCGTCACCTGGTGACCGCCGCGGTGCCCCGGGGACGTCCGGGGCGCCGTGTGGTGGTCCGGGTCTGCCCTGGCCACCGTGTGGCGGTCGGGGCACGCCCGAGCCGCCGTGTGGCGGTCCGTGCACGCCCTGGCCACCGCCCTGTTCCTGCTCGCACCACCCGACCTGAGGACCCGATGCACACCCAGACCAGACCGGCCCGCCGCCTCCGGGCGCTCAGTGCCACCGTTGCCGCCGTCATCGGCCTGACGGCGGCCGTCGTCGGCACCGCGCCGACGGCGACCGCTGCCGACGCCGCGGGTCCCGCCGCCACCGTGTCGGGTGGGACGCTCGACTGGGGGTTCAAGCAGTCGTTCCGGAACTACGTGCCCGCCGCGGGCCAGTCCGTGAGTGGTGGCGCCTCGAAGAACGCCGACGGCACGTTCCGGTTCACCGCATCGGGCGGCAGCTACGACCCCGGCACGCGGAAGCTCACGGTCGCAGGCTCCGGAGCGATGGTGTTCGACTACCGGGCGCACACGTTCGTGATCTCGCTGCGCGACCCGGCGATCGAGCTCACGCCGACCACCGGCTCGCTGACCGCCGGGGTGGACGTGCGGCTGGTCGACCCCACGACCGGAGCGACGACGTCCGACCCGGGGACGAAGCGCATCGCGTTCGCGACGATCGACGTCACCAAGGGCACCCGCTCGGTCACCGACGGGAAGTACTCGTGGACCGGTCTGCCGACGACGATCACCACCGCGGGCGCAGCGGCCTTCGCGGCGGACATCACCGGCGGCAGCAACCCGACGCAGTTCTACTCGGCGGGCACCGCACTCGACCCCCTGTCGATCGCGGTCACTGGCGACTGGGCCGCCGAGGGCACGGGCGGCGGTCAGGAGTTCAGCCACCCCGGTGTCGCCGGGGTGGTCAGCACTGGGGTGCAGACCGCCGTCGGCGACACGACCGTCGGCCGGATCACCACCGTGGTGCGGGACGCCCCGCGCGCCGTGAACGTCCTCCAGGTACCGCCTGTCGGAACCGCCAAGGCCAGTTACTTCGTCGTGGACGACGACGGGAAGCGCGTGGCCGGGCCCATCGACCCCGGAGTCGCCACCGCGAAGCCGAGCGTCGACCCGTCCACGGGCAACATCGTCGCCACGGCGTCACTGCCCGCCGCGGAGTTCGGGGGCACCGGTGCGAACGTCCAGGGGTGGGTCGTCGTCGAGCGCGGCACGGATGCCGCGTACCGGGACGTCGTGCACGTGAAGCCGTCCGTCGCGGTGCCCGCCGCGAAGGCGTTCGCGGTCGACCCCGCCGACGGCTCGATCGTCGCCCAGGTCGCCCCGGCCGCGAACGGCGGGTCCGCGGGGCTGGTGCGGGTGGCCGCCGTCGGTGCGGCAGCGGGTGCTGGGTCGGTCCCTGGTTCGGGTGCGGTGTCCGAGGTCGGCCCCAGCCCCGCCGGCGGGACCGTCCGTGCCGTGACCCGGACCGCCGAGCGCATCGGGTCGGTCGCGGGCACGATCTCGTCGGTCGGCATCGACTGGGTGGGGAAGCGTGCCGTCGTGTTCGACCAGGCCGCCGCACTCGCGCGTGTGCTCGACCTCGGCACCGGTGCCTCGGTCGCCGACGTGTCGATCGGTGCCGCAGCGACGTCCGGAGCCGCCGGCGGGACCGTCGTCGACGCGCAGGGTCGGGCCTGGTGGAGCAACGACGGCGACGCCACGCTCCGTGCCGTCTCGCTCCGGGGGGCCCCGGCCGTGACGACCTCGATCGACCGGGTCGGGGGCGCCGCGTACCTGGCCGTCGACGAGTCCGCGAAGCGTCTCTGGGTGTCCGCTGCCGGCTCCACCGACGTGGGCAACGTCCTGCGCGCGTACGCGATCGACGGCAGCACCGCGGGCACGATCGGCACCGAGTACACGCCCGGCAGCACCTACACCGGTGACCCGTTCGTGCTCGCCGCCGACGGCCGGGTGGTCGTCGTGATCACGAACGCCGCGACCGAGGCCCGCGACCAGGGGCTCCGCACGTTCACCGTCGTGACCACCCCCTCCGTCACGAAGCAGCCGACCGACGTCGCCGTGACGTTGACCGGCGCGACCACCGGTCCGGACGGCGGCACGACCCCGGCGACGCCGAAGCAGGTGTCGTTCGCCGTCACCACGACCGGGACCCCGACGCCGACCGTGCAGTGGCAGCAGCAGACGCCGTCCGGCTGGGCCGATCTGCAGGACGGTCCCTCGGTCTCCGGTGCGACGACCGGCACGCTCCGCATCACCGCCACCGAGGGCCTGGACGGCGACCGGTACCGCGCGGTCGCCACGAACGTCGTCGGGTCAACCGTCGTCGGGCGGGTCGCCTCCGACACCGCGACCCTGCGTGTCACCGTGCAGGCGCCGACGAACCCCGGCGGCGGGGACGGCGGCGGGAGCGGCGGTGGTGGGAACGGTGGTGGCGGGAACGGTGGTGGCGGTTCGACGGTCGTCGGGGCGGACGGCTCCATCACCGGGGCGAAGAACGCCCGGGGCGCCTCGACGAACGTCCGTCCGGCCACCGGGCTGTCCACCGCGACGGCCGGTACGACGCTGACCGTGACGGGCTCCGGCTTCACGAAGAACACGAACGGCTCCGGGCTCTACGTGCTGTTCGGCTACGTCACGAAGCACCCCAGCGCTGGAGGAGCCGCCGGTGCGGGCTACGACTACGTCCCCGGCGCCGGCGGTACCGGTCAGGACGGCCAGGGCTTCGTCGCCTGGCCCGACAACACCGGCACCGGTGCAGCAGCGACCGCGAAGCTCAGCGGCACGAAGAACGCCGGTTTCACCCAGGGTGGCATCGTCGCGCGCGCGTCGTTCACCGGCCAGTCGACCAAGCGCGTCGACTGCTTGTCGGGTGCCGTGCAGTGTGGCGTCCTGACGATCGGCGCGCACGGAGCCGCCGACGCCGCGGTCGAGACCTTCACCCCGGTGTACTTCGCCGGGCAGACGGTCCCCGGCACCTTGCCGACCGGTCCGACCTCGGGTGGTGGCGGCGCCGGCACCGGTGGCACGGTCATCCAGCCGCCCGTCGTGCAGCTGCCCCCGACCGCGGCGGCACCGACGATCACCACCGCATCGGACACTGCGCCGGGGAACCGTGCCGAGTCCCCCGCGCCCCGGAACACGGCGCCCCGGAACACGGCGAAGGCCCCGCCGGCCGCAGAGCCGCCCACCGCCCCGGCCGCGGACTCGGACGAACTGCTGCGCAAGATCGACGCCGGGGACATCGGCACCGTCGCAGCCGCCGACGCCGGGATCCCCGACGAGGTCAGCGCCGGCGACCAGCTCGACCTCCGTCTGACGTGGACGGGCGACGATTCGGGCGGGAGCGTGTGGACCTACTCCGAACCGGTGCAGGGCGACGACTTCTCCGTGGACGACGCCGTCGCCACCGCCACGGTCGACACCACCGGTCTGGAGGTCGGCGACCACCACGTCGTGCTCGTCGGCGACGCGGGGACCGTCGTGGCGGTGCCGTTCGCGGTGACCGACGGCGTGGCGACGGCCGCGCAGCCCGAGGACGGTTCGGTCGCTGCAGCAGTGACGCCCGACGGGGGCACCGGCGGCGGGATGTCCACCGAGACACTGCTGCTCGTCGTGATCGGGTTCCTCGCCGGGCTCGTGGTGCTGGCGATCGGGCTCGTGGTGCTGCTGCTGACCGGGGTGCTGCAGGTGCGGACCCGTCGCATGCCGTCCGCGGTGCCGGTGGGGTCGGGCGCGGCGGCGGGCGTTTGACGCCGGGGGGCGTCTGACGTCGGGGTCGGCGGCGGCGCTCGTCTGACGCCGGCGTCCTCGCGAGACGCCCCCGAGTGCGCGAGACGCCTCCGGATCCGGGGGCGTCTCGACTACTTCGAGGCGTCGAACGGTGACGACGGCGTCGAACGATGACGACGGCGTCGTGCGATGACGACGGCGTCGTGCGACGTGCGACGTGCACCGTGCGTCGTCAGGCGCGGGCGGCCCCGAGATCCGCGAGGAAGAGCGCCTCGGCCAGGGCCAGGTGCTCGATCTCGGACGGATCGACGCTCTCATCCGGGGCGTGCACGTTCGCGGCCGGCTCGGACACCCCGGCGAGGATGACCTCGACGCCGGGGATCGCCCGCTCGAGCGTCGCACAGAGCGGGATCGAACCACCGCCGCCGAGCGACCCCGCCGAAGCGGTCCGGTAGGACGACGCCAGTGCCTCCCGGAACGCCGACGAGTACTGCCCCGCCGTCGCCCGGAACCCGTCGCCGGTGCCGGTGACCCGCGCGGTGACCTCGACCCCGGCGGGCGCTCGCCGCAGCAGGTGCTCGACCAGCAGCTCGCCGGCGGCCGCGGGGTCGACGCCCGGCGGCACCCGGAGGTTCAGCGCGGCACCGGCGGTCGCCTGCACGGACGGTGACGACCCCGCCACGGCTGGCGCATCGATCCCGACGACCGTCACCGCCGGCCGCGCCCAGACCTGGGATGCGGGATCCCCGGAGCCGATCGGCACCGCGCCGTCGAGCAGTCCGGCGTCGGACGCGAACCGTGTCGCATCGTAGGGCAGGCCGTCCCAGGTCTGCGAGGCGTCGAGGCCGTCGACCGTGGTGTCCCCGGTGTCGTCGCGGACGGTGGCGAGCAGGGCGACCAGGGTCGCGATGGCGTCGGGTGCGGCGCCGCCGAACATCCCCGAGTGCACGTTCCCGCGCAGTGCACGGACGCCGAGTTCGACGAACGCGGTGCCGCGCAGGGTGGTCACCAGTGCGGGGACCCCGACGGCGGCGTTGCCGGCGTCCATCACGACGGCGGTGTCGACGTCGGCGAAGTCCGCGGCGTGGTCGGACACGTAGCGCTCGAGCCCGTCGGTGCCCTGCTCCTCGGATCCCTCGACCACCACGACGAGCCCGACCGGGAACGCACCGTGCACGTCGAGCAGCGCCCGCAGCGCGACGAGGTGCGTGACGACCCCGCCCTTGCAGTCAGCGGCACCGCGACCGTAGAGCCGGCCCTCGCGCTCGGTCAGCGTCCACGGATCGCTCGTCCACGCGGACAGGTCACCGGCCGGCTGGACGTCGTGGTGTGCGTAGAGCAGGACCGTCGGTGCGCCGGCCGGGGCCGGGTGGGTCGCGATGACCGCCTGCGAGCCGTCCGTCGTGGTGACGCGGCGCGCTGCCAGTCCGAGGCCCTCGAACCCGGCCCGGACGCGCTCGGCGGCTCGGTGGCAGTCGTCGAGCGACTGCACGCCCGGGTCGTACACGGACGGGATGGCGACGAGGGCCGCGAGTTCGTCGACCCCCGCGGGCATGCCGGCGCGGACGGCGTCGCGCAGCGCTGCGTCTCCGGTGCTCACGAGCGGCCGATCTCCCAGAGGCGGAACTCGCCCGAGGCGTCGACCGACTTCGACAGCCCGGTGAGCGACTTCTGCCCGATGACGTTCTCCTGCCCGGCGAGCAGTGGGATGAGCGGGACGGACTCGGCGGTGTCCTGCTGGATCTGTTCGATCTGCTTCGTCCGCTCGGTCGCGTCGGCCTCGACCGCCTGCGCGGCGACCAGCTGCTGGACCGCCCGGTCATCGAAGTGGTTCGCGAGCAGGTTGACGTCCTCGGAACCGTAGGCCGGCGTCAGGTACGACGACGCGTCGGGGTAGTCCTGGAAGAACCCGAGCTGGAAGACCGGGTACTCGCCCTTGCCGACGTTCCCGACGTAGGTGTCCCAGCTCGCCGACTGCAGGTCGACCGTGAACAGTCCGGTGTCCTCGAGTTGCTGCTTGATCAGTGCGTACTCGTCGTCCGACCCGGAACCGTAGTGGTCGGTCGTGTACTCGATCGGCAGGGCGACGGGCGTGCGCACGCCGGCCTTCTCGAGGATGGCCGCGGGATCGGCACCGTCGTACTGCGTCTGGAACGCATCGGTCGCGCCGGTGAAGTCGGACGGCACGATCGAGTACGCCGGAGCGTAGGTGCCCTGGTAGACGTCCTTCGCGATCGCCGCGCGGTCGACGGTCGCCGCGACGGCCTGCCGGATCGCGGTCTTCTGCGCGGTGTCGTCACCGGGCATCGTGTCGAGGTTGAAGCCGAGGAACCGGACCTCGCCCGACGAACCCTGCACGCGCTGCAGGCCGTCGTCTTCGGACAACGAGGTGATCTCGGTCGGCGTCAGCTGGCGGTACGCCACGTCGGCGTCGCCCTCCTGCACCGCGAGCTTCAGGTCGGCGGACTTCGTGTACTGCTTGATCGTCACGCTCGACGACTCCGGCGCGGTGCCGTCGTACTCCTTGTTCGCCGTCAGCGCGATGGTCGCCCCGCCGTCGGCGGCCTGCTCCAGCGCGTACGGACCGGACCCGACGACCCCGTCGTCCGCGTGGATCTCCGTCTTCGAGAACACACTGCTGTCGACGATCGCGCCGGCCATGCTCGCGAGCACGTACGGGAACGTCTGGTCGTTCGCCTGCTTCAGGGTGAAGGTGACCTGGTCGCCGTCGGCAGCCACGGACGCCATGTTGGCGAGGAGCGACCCCGGCCCGTTCTCCGAACCGACACCGACCTGGCGCTCGAACGAGAACACGACGTCCTTCGCCGTCAGGTCGTCGCCGTTCGAGAACGTCAGCCCGTCGCGGATCCGGCACACGTAGTGGGTGCCGTCGGTGAAGTCGCAGGACTCGGCGACCTCGGGACTCGTCGTGGTCCCGCCCGCCGGGTAGGTGAGCAGGTGCTGGTACAGCTGCGTCTGCACCGTGTAGCTGCCGCGGTCCCAGGCCCCTGCCGGGTCGAGGGAGGTGACGGGATCGGTCGTCCCGACGACCAGGCCGTCGGAGACGTCGGAGGACGCCCCGGTCGAGGCGCAGCCGGTGAGCACGGCGGCGACGGCAGCGGAGAGCGCGAGTGCGGAGAGGAGTCGGGTCGTCACGGGGTTCCTGTGGGGGATGGTTTCGAGAGGGAGAAACGGGGATGTGCGGCCCCGCCGGTCGCGAGGTCGGCGATCATGTCGCCGAGCAGCGGTGCGAACTTGAAGCCGTGGCCGGAGAAGCCGGTCGCGACGGTGACGGGTCCACGTCGGTCGATGACGAAGTCCTCGTCGGGGGAGTTGTCGTACAGGCAGCTGATGAACGTCGGCTTCGTCGCGTCGACGCCGGGCACGTAGCGCGCGACGTAGGCCTGCAGCCGCTCGGCCTCGGCCGACACGGGTGTGAAGTCCCGGTGGTCGGGATCGACGACGGGGCCGGTGCCGTGGAACCCGACCTTGACGCCCTCGCCCGGGGTGAGCAGGCCGTACACGTCGTCGGCCGCCCAGTGCACGAAGCTCGGCCACGCCTGGTCCGGCAGGTGGCTGGGGAAGTGAGCGGGCTGCTCCTGGGTGACGCGGATGGCCGGGAGGCCCGCCCCGCGTCCGGCGAGCAGGTCGCCGACCAGCGCGGGCGCCCACGACCCCACGGCGGCCACCACGGACGGGGTGCGGTGGGCGGACCCGTCCGACAGCATCACGCTGACGTCGTCACCGTGGTCCTCGAGCCCGGTCACCCGCGTGTCGAAGCGCAGGTCGGCGAACCCCGTCCGCTCCGCCAGGGTGAGGAAGACCTCGATGGCCCGGTCGGACCTGATGCGACCGGCGGTGGCGTGTGCGAGCACGTGCCCCTCGAACGCGATGCCCGGCCAACGTGCGGCAGCGGCGACCGGGCTGAGGGTCTCGTGCGGGATGCCGGCGTCCGTCAGCGCGACGGCGATGGCGTCGACGACCTCGGGCCGGCCGTGGTCGACGGCACCGGTGCGCACGATGAGTTCCTCGCCCGCCGCGGCTTCGAGGGCTTCCCACAGCTCGAGCGCCCGGGTGGTCAGGGCGACGTACTCGGGGTCGGCGTAGCCCTGCCGGAAGATCCGGGTCGCGCCGTGCGACGACCCCTTGTGGTGCCCGCGCGCGTGCTGCTCGACGAGCAGGACGCGCTCGCCGCGGCGGGTGAGGGCGTACGCGGTGGCAGCACCGACGACCCCGCCGCCGATCACGACGTGCGTCGTCGCCCGGTCGTTCAGGACGTCGCTCATGCCAGCGCTCCGGCTCGTCGGGCGTCGGCCTCGCGCCGGGCCGGCATCATCGCGAGCACCTCGGCCTCGGTCGGGGCCGCCGCCGGGAAGCGTGCGGGGTCGTACCGACTCGCGTCGCCGAGTGTGGTCGTGCCCGTGACGCTGAGTTCCGCCGCGATCCGCCCGAGGCCCGGGCCGTGCGCGACACCCGACTCGTTGTCGCCGCCGGCCACCACGAGCCCCGCGAGCTCGGGGACCACGCCGACGATGAAGTTCCGGTCGGCGGTCATCGAGACGATGCCCTGTGTGGCGGTCTCGTCGACGCCGAGGATGCTCGCGGCGCCGGGTAGCAGCCGAGACACGATCGGGTGCAAGTACGTCCGCATGGCGTCGAGCAGGTCGGTGCGGACCGGGCGGCGGTCGGGGTCGGTGGTCCGGTCCGTGCCGCCGACGTGCAGCGGCTCGTACCCGGGCCCGGCGCCGTACGTCAGGCCGCCGCGGTGTTCACGGATCCACAGGCCGTGCAGCTCCGGCAGCATCAGGGTCGGCAGGGTGTCGGGCAGCCCGAACGGCGTCGTCACGAGCCGGCTGGCGACCACCCGGACCGTCGGCAGCTCGCGCCCGAGCGGTGCCAGCAGCGCGTTCGTCCAACTGCCGGCGGCGAGCACGACCTTCGCGGCGTCGATGACCTCGCCGTTCGCAGTCCGGACGCCCGTGACGGAGCCCCCACGGGCCTCCAGGCCGACGACCGGCGTGTGCTCGCGGATCTCGACGCCCCGCGCGCGTACCGCGTGCACCAGCGCTGCGGCCGTGTCCGGCGCACTGATCTGGATGCCGTCCGGATGCAAGAAGCCCGCGGTGACCGCGGTCGGGTCGAGTCCGGGCACGAGGTCGGCCGCCTCGGCCGGGGTGAGCGTCCGCGCACCGGCCGGCCGGAGCGGGTGCTGCTCGAACGGCGGCAGGTGGTCGGACCGGCCCTGCTCGGTGACGGTCAGCCAGACGTTGCCGTTCTGCCGGTACCCGGTCGGGCCGTGGCCGGCGTCGGCGAGGTCGCGGTAGAAGTCGATGCCGTACTGCTCGATGTCGCGTTCGGACTCGTTCCAGTACCAGGCGTACCCGGCGGCCCACTGCCCGACGAAGCCGGCACCCGCGGTGGTGGTGCCCCCGGCGACCGTCCCGCTGTCGAGGAGCAGGACCCGCTGCCCGAGGCCGGCGAGGTGCCACGCGGCGCTCAGCCCGATGATGCCGGCGCCGACGACGATCACGGGGGACTCGGGGGAGGACATGGAGCGAGCGTAGTGTCCCGCGGTCACCGACAGGTGTCGTTCATGACGTCGCGTGACGCAGTGCACAACGGCGGGTGTGACGACCGTCGGATCAGCGGTCGAACGCGCTGAGCACCGCCGATGCCGACCGGGCCACCAGGGCGTCGTCGTAGGCGGCGTCGGGGTCGTTGCGGGTGGTCAGGACGGAGAGCACGATCGGGTCGCCACCGGGCGGTGTGACCCGCGCCACGTCGTTCCGGATCGGCCCGGCGCCGCCGGACTTGTCGACGACGACCCAGCCGTCCGGGGCACCGGCGCGGATCAGGGCGTCGCCGGTCGCGTTGCCGCCCATCCAGTCGACCAGCAGCGCGGTGTCGGCGGCGCTCAGGGTGCTGCCGTCGAGCGCGGTCGCCAGGGCCGCGGTGAACGCCGCCGGGGTCGTGGTGTCCTCGGTGCTGCCCGGCTCGATGGTGTTGAGGTCCGGCTCGCCGTGGACCACCTCGGTGGTGGTGTCGCCGAGCTCGGTCAACGCGGCGTCCAGGCCGCTCGGACCGCCGATGCGCGTGAGCACGACGTTGAGCGCGGTGTTGTCGCTCATCCGGACGGCCGCCTCGGCCAGCTGCTCGTACGACAGCCCGTCGTCCACGTGCTGTTCCGTCACCGGCGAGTACCCCGCAGCCGCGACGTCGGCGGCCGTCCAGTGCGCGATCTCGTCGCGGGCGGCTTGCGGCACCGAGCGCAGGAACTGTGCCGCGGCGAACGCCTTGATGGTCGAGGCGTAGCCGAAGCGTCGGTCGCCGTTGTACACGATGGTGTCGCCCGTGACGGTGTCGGTCGCGACGACACCGACCGTCGCGTCGTACTCGCGTTCGAGGCCCGCGAGTGCTCGGCCGACGCGCTCCTGGTCCGGTGCAGCGGCGCTCGCCGTCGGGGTCGGACTCGCCGTCGTCCGGGGCGGTGCCGCGGAACGGGACGTAGCCGGGGACTCGCCGTTCGCGCAGCTGGTCAGGACGAGCGCAGTGATCACACCGCCGATCACGAACAAGACAGAACGACGCATGCGAGCAGCCTGGCGCGTCACCCTGGACACACGCAGAAGGGCCGCCCACCGGGCGGCCCTTCGTTCGGAGCGAGTGACGGGAATCGAACCCGCGCTACCAGCTTGGGAAGCTGGAGTTCTACCATTGAACTACACTCGCGCGCCCCGCAGAACGGGACTCCGCAAGCCTAGCGGATTCTCGCCTGGAAGCCAGCCGACCGCGCACCGTACGCCTCCTGTCGGGCGCGTGTCGGGCCTCCCGAGTCTCCGCTGTGAGCACGCCAGCTTGACGGACAGGTGTCGTCGTCGTGTGTACCGTCCAGGGAGTTCCAGCCCCGAGAACCCGAGGAGGACCCGGATGGTCAGGCATCCCCTCATCGACGACGTGGTCGGCCCCGCGATCGTGGTCGAGTCCGCTTCGCCGGTCGTGTGGCTGACGGACGCGCTCGCCTCGTTGCTCCGCCGATCGTCCGACGCCGGCCGCACGGTCGTGCTCCGGACCGGCCGGGAATCCGCGATCACCCCCGCGCTCCGGCACGCGCTCGGCGCCCACGGAGCGGCCTGGGCCGTCGCCGACTTCGACGGCACGCTGCGCGACGGCCGCACCGGTGTCGCCGCGTCCGGCATCGAAGACTTCGTGCACCGCGGCCCCGAGCTCGTGGGCACCCCGTCGCCGGAGCACCCCGTCTCGGGGGACTCCGTGCGGCAGATCAGCATCGACCTGACCCTCCGCCACCACGCCGAACGGGCCGTGGACATGGGTTCCGCGATCGAGGCCCTGTGCCACACCGTCGGCACGTGCCCGACGCGCTGGGGCACCGCCGAGCCCCTCACCGTGCCGTGGGACCGCTGGGTCGTGACGCAGTACGCCAAGCACGAGGCGCCCGGCGTCTCGACCTCGTACGCCGTGGGCGACGGCTTCTCCGCCACGATGACGGCCCACCTGGTCGACGGGGTCGTCGTCGAGACGATGTCCGCCGTGCTGACCGTGCCCGAGGCGAACACCGACCCGGAGCTCGCGAACCGCCTGTTCGACGCCGTCCAGCAGGTCGCCGACCAGGTCGTCCCGGTCTTCGGCGTCGTGATGCAGCGGCGGGGTGACGCCGACCACCTGGTCCGTGCGGTCTCGCACGGCGAACCGTCGCCGCTCGCGGTCGTCGTCGGACCCGAGGCCGCCGCCTTCCTGGACCGAGACGGGGTCTGGCCGCCGCCGCGCACCACGACGGCGACGTTCGGCACCCGCTCGGGCGCTGCCGGCGCGGACGGTGTCGGTGCTGACAGCGATGACGGCGGCATGATCGTCCGGTTCGAGGACGGCTGGGAGGCACTCGAGTCCTTCCTCGACCGCATCGACGAGGACCGCTTCCTGCAGCTCGTCGGCGGCGCACCACTCGACCCGGCCCACGACGAGGGCACGCTCGACGGGCACGTGCGCGAGACCCGGGTGTCGGGCGGCCACGGTGCCCCGTGACGTCACCATCCTCTGCCGCCAGCCGGTGGAGCCGCGCGAGGTCGCCGAGGCCCTCCTGCTGCACGACGAGTCCTGGGGTGTCCGTGCCCTCGACGACGGCCCGATGCTGCAGGTCTGCCGTGACGCTACACACCCGGTGATCACGGTGCTCGGGGTCCGACGCGTCGATTCCTTCGACGAGGTCGAGCGGATCCTGCCGGACGCCCCCACGATCGCGACGCCGCTGTGGTGGGTCGACACCGTCACGCCCGTGGGCCCGGACGGCGAGTCCGGGATCTCGGCGGCGCTCGAGGCCGCCCTGGACCTCGACGCGGTCTGCATCGTCCACGGCGACTGACGGGGCCCGGCCCGGCGGCCACCCCGGCCCCGACGTGGCCACCCCGGCGCCGCCTGTGCGCGTCAGTCGCGGCCGGCGGTGTCCGACGCGTTGATGGCGGCGAGACGCTCGTTGTACGCCTTCAGGTCGGCGTCGCCGTCGCGCTCGGCCTTGCGGTCGAGCCGCTTCGCATCGCGCTTGTCGGTCCGCATCCAGTTCTTCACCACGAGCAGCGCCACGAACACCATCGGCAGCTCGGACGCGCCCCATGCGATGCCGCCACCGGTGTGCTGGTCGTCCAGCAGGGCGGCGTCGTTCGTCTGCCCGAGGGCGTGGAACCAGTCGATCGCGAACACCGACTGCGAGGTCATCACGGCGACGCCGAAGAACGCGTGGAAGGCCAGGGTGGCCAGCAGCGCGATGATCAGGATCGGGTACGGCGGACGCTTCGGCCCCGGGTCGACGCCGACGAACACCCAGAAGAACAGGTAGCCGCTCAGCACGAAGTGGATGACCATCGCGACGTGCCACTCGTGCGACTGCATCGCCGCCTGGTACGCCGGCGTGAAGTAGAACACCACGAGCGACCCGGCGAAGATCACGCCAGCGACGGCGGGCTTGCCCAGGAACTGCATCCAGCGCGAGTGCACGAAGAGCATGAGCCACTCGCGGGCGCCGCGGGAGCCGTCGTTCCGGACCGGCAGGGTGCGCATGGCCAGCAGCACCGGGCCGCCGAGCACGAGCGGCAGCGGCACGAACATCATCAGCAGCATGTGCTGGACCATGTGCGACGAGAAGTGGATCATGCCGTACACGGCCGGGCCGGCCGACGTGGTCCAGATGAACAGTGCACAGCCGAGCACCCAGGCGATGGTCCGTCCGACGGGCCACTTGTCGCCGCGCTTCCGGAGCTTCCGGACGGCGAGCAGGTACCAGACGGCCCCGACGACGGCCAGGCCGAGCCATACCCAGTCGATGTGCCACTGCGTCAGGTACGTCTGCATCGTCTGCGCCGGCGGGAACGGGAACCCGATCAGTCCGGAGCGGGTGTCCTCGCCGGTCTCGGGCGTCTGCGGGATCGGCGGCTGCGAGCGGGACACGGCAACCGAGACACCGATCGCCACGGCCATGAACACGATCTCGGCCAGCGCGAACCGGGTGAACCGGCGTCGGTCGAGTGGTGCGCGGAGCAGCCCCGGCACCAGCTTGCGGCGCTGGACGACCCCGGCGACGCCGAGCAGTACGAGGATGACCGCCTTGACGGTGATGAGTGCGCCGTAGGGGGTCGTGACGAGGTCGAGCGGGCCGGTCAACCGCAGCGAGGCGTTGACGATGCCGGAGAAGGCGACGGCGCCGAACGACCAGCCGGCGAGCGTCGAGTAGCGGGAGACCACCCGGCCGGTCGCGCCCTTCGTGCGGGTGCGCAGGACCACCACGGCGACGAGCCCACCGGCCCAGACGCAGACGCCGATCAGGTGGATGGCGAGCGAGTTCACGGCGTTGGCGTGCTCGAGCGACCCGGCGGCGTGCCCGGACAGTGCGAGGGGGAGCAGCGCGAAGAGACCGAACACGGTGGCGACGGCGAGGGTGGTCACCCGGGTGGCGAAGGCGGCGACGACGGTCGCGATCAGGATCGCCGCGGCGGACACCACGAGCGCCTGGCCGATCTCCACCTGGAACGCGAAGAGCATGAAGTTGCGGGCGAACACCGGGCTGGTGAGCGGGACGCCGAGGGTGTTGGCGCCGGTGAGCACGACGGTCACGGCCGCGGCGAGGAACCAGATCGATCCGGTTGCCGCCGCCCAGCGTGTGGCACGGTGCTGCACACTCGAGAGCGCCCGGTGGTCCTTCTTCTGCGCGGGCAGCGCGAAGGCGGCGACGATGAGCAGGCCGACGGTCAGTGCCGCCATGGTGTCGTGCACCACGCGGGCGATCGGCAGGCCGTACTCGACCACGTCGCCGGCGGACACCAGCTGCTGGCTCGCGGTGAAGGCGCCGGTGACCGTCAGGCCGAGGAGCGAGCACGCGACCGCGAGCGGGATCGCGACGACCAGGACGGTCGCGACGGTGGACGTGCGCGCGGTGACGGGCGCGGATTCCGGCGCCGGGCCTCCAGGCTGGGTTTCGGGGGACGTGACGGTCATCAACCTTGTTCCAGGGACGCGTGCGCCCGCGAGACCGCGGACCCTCCATGGTAGGCGGGTCGGTCTGGGCCCACGCCGCAGGTTCCTGAACGTCGCGCCAGCGGCGATCAGGCCGTGCCGGTGGGGAGAGGCGGGGTGTCAGTCCGCAGGGCGGGCTGCGGCCCGCCTCAGGGTCGCGTCGAGGACCCCTGCAGGTCGCGGATCCGGCCCAGCTCGTCGAAGTCGACCGTGATGGTGCCGTCCGCCAACGTCAGCGTGCGCCCGTCCCAGGGGACGCCGCGCAGCGACGCCCAGCTCCCCACCGCGCGGCGGTGGTCGTGCACCTCGGTCGTCTGGACCCCCTCGCCGAACACGCGGACCATCCGGGGGACCGTCGGCGGCACGAACTGGAGGCCCTCGAACAGCACCCAGAGGCGGGAACCCCCGCCGACGTGGCCGCCGAAGCCGAACCACGAACCGGTTGCCAGCCGTGCCGCGATCGACAGGTCCCAGGCGAACTCGTACCCGGCGTCTGCGGCGTCGGCCTGCCGGTGCTCGCCGAACGGGACCTCGCCCTGCACGAGTTCCGGGATGCCGAGCCGCTCGCCCAGCGCGCGGGTGGCGTTCGCGGCGGCGAGCACCGACGCGGGGTACTGCGACGGGTTCGCCCAGCCCCAGAGCCAGCTCCGCGGCCCCGGTGCGGCCGACCCCAGCAGCTGGATCCGGAACTCGCCCGGGTGCGGCCCGGTGAACTGCAGGGTGCCGGCAGCGAGGTCGACGTTCCAGCGCTCGTGGTCGTCGTACCGGTCGGCGAGCTGCAGTTGCGCCTCCCAGGCCAGGAAGACCCCGTCGCTGACCAGATCGTCCATCCCCCGTGAGCGCGCCATGGGGGAACCCTACGCCGGGCGGTGTTGCCAGGGGCGGTGTTCCCAGATCCCCTCGCTGCCGACGCCGACGAACCCGACGGCCTCGTTCACGTCGAGCATCGGGCGGTTCTCCTCGGCGTTGAACGTGACGATCGAGGGGTGCCCCGGGTGGTCGCGCTCGATCGTCTCGATCCCGACGGCCTTGAGCAGCCACCCGAGCCGGTGCCCCCGGTGCTCACGCAGTACGAGGGTGTCGCCCTGCATCACCGGCTGGACCACGGGCCCGGGGACGGCGAGCTGGGTGAAGCCGACGAGCGAGCCGGACGACACGTCCTCCACGGCGACGGTGCGCATGGTGCGCGGGCCGTCGCCGAGGTGCTGCTCGTGCGTCCGGAGTCGATCGGTCGTCCAGGCGTCCTCGGGCTCGGCCATGTCGCCGGCCGGGGCATCGGTGCTCATCCGGGTCAGCAGGAGTGCGACGTCGGCCTGCCACCGGGCGGGCGTCGGACCTGCCCAGGTGTGCACGCGGTACCGGTCGGCCGCCGCCCGCGTCGCCGCTGCGCGGATGCCGGAGAGGGCATCGGGGTCGGCTGGGAGCTCCAGACGGCTGATCCGGTTCACCTGCCCGAACCGCCAACCCCGGCCCGTCAGGAACCGGACTCCGGGTTCGTCCTCGGGGACGGCGCCGGACCCGGTGGGAGCGCGGAGGTACCCGGGGCCTGCTGCGGGGCCGACCTGCCGTGACACGGCGTACGTCTTCCACTGCGTGCGACCCTGCTGCCTCGCGACCGCTTCGACGTGCTCGGCCAGGAGCGTGCCGATGCCACGGCGCCGTTGCTCGGGCACCACGCTGACCGCCATCCAGCAGTTCGGGGCGTCGGCGATCGTCTTCGACTCGTACGAGCCGGCTCCGACCGCCGTTCCGTCGTCGTCGCGGACCAGGAACAGTCGGCTGGGTGCGTCGGGGTCGATCAGGTACGGCAGTTGTTCCTCGGGCGTCCAGAGCATCTCCGGCAGCCCGGTGATCGACACCTCGGCGCGGTTCTGCACGTCGACCCACTCGCGGAACGCCCGCACGGTCTCCGGGTCGTCGTCCATCGTCGCGGGCACGACGAGTTCGTGGACGGTGTACTCGGTCATGGCGGTTCCTCCCGGCGGTGTGACGCCGCCCGGCCCCGGACAGCCTCGCAGCATATCGGCGGGGGCCCGCTGCCGCTAGGCTGCACGGCGTGCTGCTCTCCGATCGCGACATCACCGCCCAGCTCGCCGAGGGCCGGATCGGTCTCGACCCCCACGACGCCTCGCTGGTCCAGCCGTCGAGCATCGACGTCCGGCTCGACAAGTTCTTCCGGCTGTTCGACAACCACAAGTACCCCCACATCGACCCGGCGGTCGACCAGCCCGATCTGACCCGGCTGGTCGAGACCGACCCTGACGAGGCGTTCGTGCTGCACCCCGGCGAGTTCGTGCTCGGCTCGACGTACGAGGTCGTCACGCTGCCCGACGACATCGCCGCGCGGCTCGAGGGCAAGAGCTCGCTCGGACGCCTCGGTCTGCTGACCCACTCGACCGCGGGCTTCATCGACCCCGGGTTCTCCGGCCACGTGACGCTCGAGCTGTCGAACGTCGCGACGCTGCCGATCAAGCTCTGGCCGGGCATGAAGATCGGGCAGCTCTGCTTCTTCCAGCTGTCCAGTCCCGCCGACAAGCCCTACGGCTCGGCCGAGTACCAGTCGCGGTACCAGGGGCAGCGCGGCCCGACCCCGTCGCGGTCGGCGCAGAACTTCCACCGCGCGGACGTGTCGGCGCGCCCCTGACGGCGGCTCGCCTGGCGGTCGGTCGCTCGGCCGATACGGTGCTTGTCGACTCGGAACGACTTCATCGATGTCGCGCGACATCGACGAAGTCGTTCCGAGTCGACGAAACCACGACATCCAGCGGACGAAATGTCGCATGCTGTGTATCGTTGCAGCATGTCCGAAGCTGCACCACGTCCGACGCCCATGGTGTCGGCGGCCGCGCTCATCCGTGACGCCCGCGACCGCGCCGAGCTGACGCAGGTGCAGCTCGCTCGTCGCGCGGGGGTCACGCAGAGCGTCATCAGCACGTACGAGAACGGCCGCCGCGAACCCTCGCTCGCCGCCCTCCAGCGCATGCTCCGGGCCGCGGGCTTCACCACGTCGATCGACCTGCTGCCGGTCGAGGACCCGCCGCCGCTCCGCGAACGGGTGGCCGCCGCGCGGCAGGAGCTCATCGCCGTCGTCGAGCGGTTCGGCGGTCGGAACCCGCGGTTGTTCGGCAGCGTCGCGCGCGGTGACGACGGCCCGGGCAGTGACGTCGACCTGATGATCGACGTCGATGCCGGGCTCGGCATCTTCGCGCTCATGCGGATCCAGGACGCGGCCGAACGACTGCTCGGGGTGCGCGTCGACGTGGTGGACGCCGCGGGCATGAGCCCGGAGGTCGTCCGGCGCGCGGTACCGCTGTGAGCCACGACCCGACGACGCGCCGCCTGGTCGCGGACCGGCTCGACGACGTCATCGACGCGTGCGAGGCGATCGGCCGGTACGTCGGCGACGCGCGGTTGCCGGAGGACCTGGTGCATGACGCCGTGCGGATGCGACTGGTCGAGATCGGTGAGGCGGTCCGCGTCCTGCCGAGCACCGTCACCGCGAGCGAGCCGGAGATCCCCTGGGCTCGGGTCGCCGACCTCGGCGAGCGGCTGACCCGCCGCTACTTCGACACCACGCGCGCGGTGGTGTTCGGCACGGCCCGCACGGACGTGCCGTCCCTGGCTGAGGCGGCGCGGCGGCTCCGCGCGTCCTGCCCCTGACTCGTCGGCTCCGCACCACGCCGGCGTCTTCGGGCGGGCTGGGTTCCGCAACACGCCGGTGTCTTCCTGCGGACCGGACCCTGCAACACGCCGGCGTCTTCGCTCTGCGCCCGCACGTCGCCGAGACGCCGCCGAATTCGGCGGCGTCTCGAGCACGAGGCGGTGTCTTGCGAACACGACGGCGTCTTGCACCGCATTCCAGATCGCGCGCGGGGCGGACGGGAGGCCCGTTGCCGGGTCCGCCCCGCGCCTCCCGTCCGCCCTGTAGCCGGCCCCACGGCCGGGTGGGCCTGCCGCGTGACGCCGGTGTCTTCGGGCGGACCTGGCTCTGCAACACGCCGGTGTCTTCGTTCTGCGCCGGCATGTCGCCGAGACGGCGTCTTGCGAACACGACGGCGTCTTGCGAACACGACGGCGTCGTGCGCGCACGCCGGCGTCGTGCGCGCACGCCGGCGTCGTGCGACGCCGCCCAACGGCGGCCCCACGACGACGCAGGACGGCCCCGCCTCGCCGAAGCGAGACGGGGCCGTCCGTGGGTGCTGGAGAGATCAGCCCTTCTTGGCGAGCTCCTCGAGTGCGTCGTTGCCCTTGTAGGCCTCGACCGCGTTGTCCTTCGTGACGAGGATCGGCGTCAGCTCGACGGCCGGCACGATCTTCTTGCCGTTGTCGTTGTTCTTGTCCTTCGTCGTCTTCGGGGTCTTGCCGTCGGCGAGGTCGGACACCAGGTCGATGGCCGCCTGGGCCTCTTCCGTGGTGTTCTTGTAGATCGTCGAGTACTGCGTGCCCTGCATGATGAGCGGGATGGAGGCGGTCTCCGAGTCCTGCCCGGTCACGACCGGGTTCTCCTTGCCGGCGGCCTTGGTCGCGGTGAGGATGGCGCGGGCGAGGGTGTCGTTCGGCGACAGGACGCCGTCGAGCTTGGTGCTGCCCGTGTAGTACTGCGAGAGCAGGTCGGTCATGCGCGACTGGGCGTTCTGCGCGAGCCAGCCCTTCGTCTGCACCTTCTGGAAGGTGGTCTGACCCGACACGACCTTGATCGTGCCGTCGTCGATCTTCGGCTGCAGGACGTCCATCGCGCCGTTGAAGAACACGGTCGCGTTCGCGTCGTCAGCCGAACCGGCGAAGAGCTCGACGTTGTACGGTCCGTCGCCCTTCTTCTCCTTCAGGCCCTTGAGCAGCGCCTCGGCCTGCAGCTGGCCGACCTTGAAGTTGTTGAACGCGACGTAGTAGTCGACGTTCGTCGTGTTCAGGATGTTGCGGTCCCAGGCGATGACGACGGCGCCCGAGGACTTCGCCGACTTGACCTGCGCGGTCAGCTGCGAACCGTCGGCAGCACCGATGATGACGGCCTTGGCGCCCTTGGTGATCATGCCCGAGATCTGCGACTGCTGGTCCGGCACAGGGTTGCCGGCGTTGGCGTACTGGATGTCGGCCTTGAAGCCGGCGTCCTCGATCGACTTCTTGAACGCGGCACCAGCGAGGACCCAGTTCTGCGAGGTCTTGGCGGGCAGGGCGACACCGATCAGGTCGCCCTTCTTGATCGTGGTGTCCGAGCCGCTGCCGGAGTCGGAGCCACGGGACGAGCAGCCGCTGAGGGCGAGGCCCGCGATGAGCGCCAGGCTGAGGCCGGCGACGATCTTCTTGCGCATGTGATTGCTTTCTCTTCGTTGAGGAGGGGTGGGGCCGGAGCCCCGCTGTGGGGAGGTGTGAGCTAGGGGAGGGTGATCTTGTCCGGCTGGTCCTCGATGGACCGCGGCTGCTGGGCTGCCACCGTGTTCTGCTCGGTGTCCTTCCGCTGGAACTGCCGCATCATGCCGCCGATGAGCGACGGACGTCCCTGCGACTTCGAGTAGACGTCGAAGGCGACGGCGACGAGCAGCACCAGACCGCGAATGATCTGCACCTTGTTGGACTCGAGGCCCATCAGCTGCAGGCCGTTCGACAGGAGCGCCATCACGAGACCACCGATGATCGACCCGGAGATCGTGCCGACACCACCGGCGACCGCGGCACCACCGACGAACACGGCGGCGATCGCGTCGAGCTCCCAGCCGGTGCCGTCCGCGGGGCCGGACGCACCGGAGTAGGCGACGAACACCATGCCGGCGACTGCGGCCAGGACGGACATGTTCATCATGACGAAGAAGTTGACCTTCTTCGCGGAGACACCGGACAGGACCGCGGCGCTGGAGTTGCCACCGACGGCGTAGACCTGGCGACCGAAGATGGTGTTCTTCGTGACGAAGCCGTAGACGATCGTCAGGACACCGAGGATGATCGCGACGATCGGGACCGAGGTACCGACCGGGCCGGCGCCGAACAGGTACGTGGCGACGAGCGTCACGGCGACCAGGATGCCGGTGCGGACGACCGAGACCCACAGCGGCGGGACCTCGGCCTGCATCTTGCGGCGGCGTGCACGCCCGCGGGCCTCGATGATGATGAGGGCGGCGATCGTCGCGAGGCCGATCAACAGCGTGCCGTTGCTGTAGCCGAAGTCCGGTCCGAAGTCGCCGAGGAAGCCGGCGCCGATCGGGGTGAAGCTGTTCGGCACGGGGACCGACGTCGAGTTGCCGATGATCTGGTTGACGCCACGGAAGATGAGCTGACCGGCCAGCGTCACGATGAACGCCGGCACCCGGACGAACGCCACCCAGAAGCCCTGCCAGGCACCGATCAGGGCGCCGACGGCCAGGCCGAGGATGATCGCTGCCCACACGGGGAAGTTCCACACCGCGATCGACTGCGCCACGATGATGCCCACGACGGCCGCGACCGAGCCGACCGACAGGTCGATGTGACCGGCGATGATCACCATGACCATCCCGAGCGCCAGGATGAGGATGTAGGAGTACTGCAGGAACAGGTTGATCACGTTCGTGGGCTGGAGGATCAGCCCCTGCGTGGTGATCGCGAAGAACGCGAGCAGCACGATGAGCGCGATGATCATGCCGTACTGGCCGATGCTGTTGCCCTTGCCGAAGAGCAGTTTCAGGTTGTTCATGAGGCGGTGGCGCCCTTCCGCGCGGAGGTCATGCTGCGCATGAGCGATTCGGGATCGGCCTGGTCGGCCGGGAGGTCAGCGGTGATCTGGCCCTCGAAGATGGTGTAGATCCGGTCGGACAGACCGAGGAGTTCCGGCAGCTCGGACGAGATGAGGATGATGCCCTTCCCCTCGGCCGCGAGCTGCTGGATGATGCCGTAGATCTCGAACTTGGCGCCCACGTCGATGCCGCGGGTGGGCTCGTCGAGGATCAGGATGTCCGGGTCGGTGAACATCCACTTGGACAGGACGACCTTCTGCTGGTTGCCACCGGACAGCTTGCCGACGTTGTCCTCGACGCTCGGCACCTTGGTGCGGAGCATCTTGCGGTACTTCTCGGCGACCGAGTACTCCTCGAGCGAGTCGACGACACCGGCCTTCGAGATCTTCTTGAGGTCGGCGGCGACCGTCGAACGCTTCACGGTGTCGAGCAGGTTCAGGCCGAGCGCCTTGCGGTCCTCGGAGACGTAGCCGATGCCGTTCTGGATCGCCTGCTGGACGTTGGTGACCTTGATCTCGTGGCCGTCCTTGATGATCTCGCCGCCGAGCCAGGTGCCGTAGGAGCGACCGAACAGGCTCATCGCCAGTTCGGTGCGCCCGGCACCCATCAGGCCGGCGAACCCGACGATCTCGCCGCGCTTCACGTGGAAGTTCGAGCCCTTGCAGACCAGGCGCGACGCGTCGAGCGGGTGCTGCACGGTCCAGTCGCGGACCTCGAAGAAGGTCTCACCGATCTTCGGCGTGCGGTCCGGGAACCGGCTCTCGAGCGACCGGCCGACCATGCCGCGGATGATGCGGTCCTCGTTGACGCCGTCGCCCTTGACGTTCAGCGTCTCGATGGTCTTGCCGTCACGGATGATCGTGATCTCGTCGGCGATCTGCTCGATCTCGTTCAGCTTGTGGCTGATGATGATGCTCGCGATGCCCTTGGCCTTCAGCCCGACGATCAGGTCGAGCAGGTGCTGCGAGTCGTTCTCGTTGAGCGCCGCGGTCGGCTCGTCGAGGATCAGCAGCTTGACGTCCTTGTGCAGGGCCTTCGCGATCTCGACGAGCTGCTGCTTGCCGACACCGATGTTCTTGATCTGGGTGTCCGGGTCGTCAGCGAGCCCGACACGGGCGAGCAGGTCCTGTGCGCGGAGCTGCGCGGCGGTCCAGTCGATGCGCCCGAAGCGTCCTGGCTCGTTGCCGAGGAACAGGTTCTCGGTGATCGAGAGCTCCGGGATCAGCGCGAGCTCCTGGTGGATGATCACGATGCCGGCCTGCTCGGACTGCTTGATGTTCGCGAAGCGGACCTCTTCGCCCTCGAAGACGATCTCGCCGTCGTAGGTGCCGTAGGGGTAGACGCCCGACAGGACCTTCATCAGGGTCGACTTGCCGGCGCCGTTCTCACCGCAGATCGCGTGGATCTCGCCGGCGCGGACGTTGAGCGAGACCTCGGAGAGTGCCTTGACACCAGGGAACTCCTTGGTGATCGAGCGCATCTCGAGGATGGTCTCGGGTGCGGTGATCGCCCGGGTCTCGAGACCGGTGTCGATCGGGTGTGACGCCACAGTGCATCTCCTTCTGCCGCTGCGATGCGGCAGTTGTTCGGGTGGTTCTGCTGCGGCAGCGAAGGGGCGCAGGTGGCCTGCGTGGACTTCGTTGTCGCGTCCGGTGCCCCGCTGGTGTGACGCTCATGTGAACGGTCACATCGGCTGGACGGAGGTAATTTACGCACAGCCCCGGTGCGGCTGTCAATTCGGATTGGTCGCGTTTCTGTAACGGCCTGCGTGATCCGGAGTGAACGTCCCCCGGGCTGGGGTCAGCCGCGGTCGCGTCGTTCCGCACGTGGGGAGCCGGATCGCGTGTGGAAGGCCGGAATCCCGGGCTTCCCACGCGCGATCTGGCCTGCCTTGCGCGATCCCGCCGAATCGGACGGGAGGCCCGTGGCGGGGTCGCCACGGGCCTCCCGTCCGCCTGTCAGTCGCGTCAGCGACCGCGCGGAGCGCCCGTGGACGCGCGCACGACGAGCTGCGGGACGATGTCGATGGGGCGGAGCAGCTCGTCGTCGCCGGGCAGGAGCAGGTCCACGCACCGGCGACCGAGCTCGGCGAAGTCGACCTGCACCGTGGTGAGCGGCGGCCAGAAGTGCTTCGCCTCGGGGATGTCGTCGTACCCGACCACCGACAGGTCGCCCGGCACGTCCAGCCCGTACGAGCGAGCGGCGTGCATGACCCCGAGCGCCATCTGGTCGTTCGAGCAGAAGACCGCGGTGCAGTCCCGCCAGCGCAGGAGTTCGCGGCCGGCGTGGTAGCCAAAGTCGGCGGTCCAGTCGCCCAGGATCGGCGGGACGACGGGCATGTCCCGGTCGGACATCGCGCGCAGGAAGCCCTGCATCCGGGCGTCCGCCTCGATCCAGTCCTGCGGGCCGGCGATGTGCCGGACGTACTCGTGGCCCAGGTCGAGCAGGTGTTCGGTCGCGAGCCTCGCGCCCTCCATCTGGTCGACCCAGAGGGCGGTCGGATCCTCGCCGACACTGGCCCGCATCGTGACGTACGGCGTGCGGATGCCGAGTTCCTCGATCAGGTCGAACACCCGCTGCTGGGGTGCGATGACGACGATGCCCTCGACGTCCAGGTCGAGCAGGTGCCCGAGCCCCTCGCGCACGGCGGTGTCGGTCGCCTCGGCGATGTTCGCCGTCGTCACCGAGTACCCGCGGAGCATCGCCGCGTCCTCGATCGCCTGCAGTGCCACGGCGGGGCCGTAGTGGGCACGGCGGGCGGTCAGGACACCGATCGTGTGGGTCCGGCTCGTCACGAGGGCCCGAGCCGCACGGTTCGGCCGGTACTGCAGCTGCTCCATCGCCGCCAGCACCTTGTCGCGCGTGACATCGCGGATGGCGTCGGAGTTGTTCAGCACCCGTGACACGGTCTGGTGGGAGACGCCCGCGATCCGTGCGACGTCACGGATGCTGGGCGACCGCGGTTGCTGTGCCCGCGATGACGCCATTGCTGCTCGTTTCCGCCCGGGGCCGTGGCACGTCGATGTGCACGTTCACATTCCGGGCCAGATCATTATGCACGTCCGGCGGATCGACGCCACCTGAACGTTCGTGAGGGCGCGGTCTCGCTGCGCCCCCACGGCGCGTCAGAGCCAGTTGCGCTTGCGGAAGACCGCCCAGAGCACGCCCATCAGCGCGAGCATGCCGACGATCGCGATCGGGTAGCCGTACCGCCAGTGCAGCTCGGGCATGTGGTCGAAGTTCATCCCGTAGACGCCGGCGATCAGACCGGGCGCGAACAGGATCGCCGCCCACGACGAGATCTTCTTGACCTCTTCGCCCTGACGGTGCGCGGCACGGGCGAGCTGGCGGCTCTCCTCGCCCTGGGCCAGGCTGGCGCTGGTCATCCGCCGCATGGCCTCGTTCTGCTCCTGCGACACCAGGGTCGCGTGCAGCGTCAGGGCGTTCTCGAGCAGGGACCGGAACGAGTCGACCCGCTCGGTCACCCGCAGGGCGTGGTCGAGCACGTTGCGCAGCCGGTGCTGCACCTCGTCGTCGACGCCGTACTTGTCGGCGCCGCGGAGCAGGCCCGTGACCATCGCGGGCACGGGCTTCGTGGCGCGCTGGAACGACAGCACCTCGCTGAGCAGTTGGTAGATGCGCTTCGAGACGCCGGGGTCGACCTGGCCGGCGAAGAGCTGGTCCTCGATGGCGTCGATGCCGTCCTGCAGCACCTCGACGACCGGGGCGTAGCCGTCCACGACCTCGTCGAGCACCGCGGCGGTGACGGCCTCGGACCCCAGTGCCAGGAACTCGGGATCGGCCTCGACCTGCGCGCGCAGGGCCGCCAGGTCGGGGCGCTCGGCGTGCCGGACGCTCACCACGAACCGGTCGCCGACGAACAGGTGCACCTCGCCGAACTCGACGGTCCCCTCGGCGCGGTCGAACCACGCCGGACGGAGCACCAGGAAGAGCGTGTCGCCGTACCGCTCGAGCTTCGCGCGCTGGTGTCCCTTGCGGGCGTCCTCCACCGCGTTCTCGTGCAGGTCGAACTCCGTCGCGACGGCGTCGAGCTCGTGCGGGTCCGGACGGAGCAGCCCGATCCACGTCAGGTCGCCCCGGGTCAGGTCACTCCGCGTGGGGAGCGACAGGGTCGACGGAGACTCGACGCGACGTCCTTCGACGTAGATCGCGTTGTCGATCATGGCCATGCGCGTGCTCCTCGTGGTCGGGGAGCAGGCAGGCGCGATGCCGCGGTTGACCCGCGGCGGGCGGAGGAGATCTAGGACACGGGCGCGGCGGCGAGGGGGAGGGGCTGCCGGCCCGCGCGAGGATGGTCACCCGACATCGCGCCTCACCTGCCCTTCTCGTCTGCGTTGTTCGTCGATCGTGCGGCGGCGCCCTGGCCGCTGCCGACCGCCGAGCGTACGCCCGTCGATCCGTCCCGACAACCCGAATGATTTCTCCACGGACTCTCAATGCCCTCTTGCTGGCACCCCACTCGTTCACTAACGTTCTGATATCCAGAACACTGGATGTCAACACAGAGGAGTGTCATGACTAGAGAGAGCAAGTCGGTCACGATCGGGGCGATCGCGGCATCAGTGGGATGCATCGCGTTGTCGTTCGCTCCCTGGTTCCGTGAAGTGGCGGTCGTGTGGTGGATGCTGGGGGCGGCCGGGGTGATCACTGCGTTCGTGGCAGAGATGCGATCCAGGCGTCGTCGGACGAGGACGTTCGCGTTCTCCTCTGTGGCGTTCGTCGCTGCAGCCGCCGCAGCGATTGCCCTCGTCGGAGTGATTTCCCCGGCGCGCGCCGAGGCTGCAACCCCTTCCGCGTCCGCCGCGCCCACCGATCTCAGTCGTGTCGAGCAACTCGTCTCGCAGCTCGACGAGCAGGACGGCACGGACCGCTCGCGTGCGATTGCGACGGCGCGGAGCATGGGCTACTCGGTCCGATCGGGCCTCGACGAGGACTGGTCCGCGGCCGCTGCCTACTCGTACGAGGGCGCGGACGTGGTCTCGGTCCCGCTCCTGGGTACAGACGTGCCTGAAATGACGAAGCTCTCGTTCGTGACTGCGGACGGGGCCACGGTCGTCACGGAGATGGCCGCCGCGATGACGTCGGCGACCGCCGTCCACTTCGCCATGTGGCAGGACGGGCACCTCACCAAGAACGTGGACCTCGTGCAGGGAGCCAACTCGGAGCAAGCGTCGTCGATCGGGACCTACGGGCTCGATTGGAAGCGACTGAACAACTGCTTGAACAGCATCGGCATCAGTTGGGCAGTCATCGCGATCCTCGGCGTCGCGTGTGGTGCCGCATGCGCAACCATGGTGCTCTGTGCGCCGTGTCTCGCCGCGGCGGCCGGTTTCACGACCGGCACCATCGCGAAGTGTGTTTCGAACGCCTGGCGATGATCTGTCGGAGCGCGAGGCGGCAGGGAACCCTGCTGCCTCGCGCTCCGGCGAAGATGAGCCGCCGGGTCAGCGGGTGATGCGCAGGCCCGCGGCTTCGAGTTCGGTCAGCTGCCAGCCGAGCCAGGGGCTCCACCCGAACGGCGCACCGGCGACGGCGGCCCGCAGCGAGTCCTCGGAGACCCAGGCGTACTCGGCGACCTCGTCGTCCGCGGGGGCGGGCAGGTCGTCGGTGACGGCGCGGAACACCGGGCACACCTCGTTCTCGACGATGCCCGAGGCGTCGACGGCGCGGTACCGGAAGTCCGGCAGCACGAGCTCGACGTCGCGGACGGTGATGCCGAGTTCGCGGGATGCCCGGCGGGCGATGGCGTCCTCGAACGACTCGTCCGGGCCGGGGTGCCCGCAGAACGTGTTCGTCCAGACACCGGGCCACGTCTTCTTCGACAGGGCGCGACGGGTCACCAGCACGTCCCCGTCGGTGTTGCGGACGTGGCACGAGAAGGCCAGGTGGAGGGGCGTGTGGTCTGTGTGCACCGTGAACTTGTCCGCTGTGCCGATCGGGGTACGGTCGTCGGCCAGCAGGACCACGGTTTCCGGGAAAGCGCTCATCTGCACCGATAGGTTAGGCCAATGACCGAGGAAGCGGCCACCGTGGCGCACATCGACCTCGCGCTCGTCGACGACTGTCTCGAGCGGTTCTTCGTCGTGTCCTCCGCCCGCGCTGCGCGGTACGGCCGTCCGTCCGAGGAACTCTGGCGGGTGCTCCGCAAGGCGAGCATGGGCGGCAAGCGGTTCCGGCCCCGCATGGTCCTCACGGCGTACCTCGGCCTCGGCGGGGACGACGTGCACGCCGCGGCACACGTGGCCGCCGCGTACGAACTGCTGCACACCGCACTGGTGGTGCATGACGACGTCATCGACCGCGACTGGGCACGCCGCGGGGAACCCAACGTCGCCGGGTCGTACCGCGACGCCGGCACCACGGGCGGGCTGACGTTGCCGATCGCCGAGCACCGTGGCATGAGCGCCGCCGTGATCGCCGGTGACCTCGCACTCTCCGGCGCGCCGCGCTTCATCGAGTCGGCCGGGGTGACGGGGGAGCGTCGCGGCCGGCTGCTCGAACTGCTCGACGAGGCCGTGTTCGCCAGCGCCGCGGGGGAGATGACCGACGTCGACCTCGCCCTGGGCGTGATGCCCACGGTGGACGAGGTCCTGGCGATGGAGCGCGCGAAGACGAGCGTGTACTCGTTCGAGGCGCCGCTGCAGTCCGGCGCCGTCCTCGCCGGCGCGCCCGAGACCGTCGTCACCGCGCTCGGCGCCTTCGGCCGCGAGATCGGCATCGCGTACCAGATCGTCGACGACCTGCTCGGGGTGTTCGGCGACGAGACCATGACCGGCAAGAGCGTGCTCGGGGACCTGCGCGAGGGCAAGCGGACGATGCTCATCGCGTACGCCGCCACGACCGACTGCTGGCCGGACATCGCCCCGTACCTCGGCGACCCGGACCTGACCGAGGAGCGCGCGGCCGAACTCCGTGCGACCCTGGTCACCTGCGGTGCCCGAGCCGCAGCCGAGTCCCGGATCGCCGACCACGTCGCACTCGCCCGTGCCGAGCTGTCCGGACTGCCGTACGACCTCGCCGACCGCCTGGAGGGCCTCGTGACCGAACTCGTGGAGCGCGCCCGGTGACGACGGACACCACCCGGATCGGCAGTGCGCCGTCCGGCCGGCTCCCCCTGTACGACGCCACGGCCGAGGCGGCGTCGCGCGTCGTCATCGACCGGTACTCCACGTCGTTCGGCCTGGCGAGCAGGCTGCTCGCCAAGGACACCCGCGAGCACATCCGGAACGTCTACGCCCTGGTCCGCGTCGCCGACGAGGTCGTCGACGGTCCCGCGACCGAGGCGGGGCTGGACCCGGAGCTGGCACGGACGGTCCTCGACGAGCTCGAGGCCGACACCGAGCGCGCGATCGCGTTCGGCTTCTCGGTGAACCCGGTCGTGCACGCGTTCGCCCGGACCGCCAGGGTCACCGGGTTCGGCGCGGAGCTCACGAAGCCGTTCTTCGCGTCGATGCGGATGGACCTCGAGCGCACCGAGCACGACGACGCCTCGTTCGACGCGTACGTGTACGGCTCGGCCGAGGTCGTCGGGCTGATGTGCCTGCGCGCGTTCGTGTACCGCGCCGGCCGCCCGACCTTCGACCAGACGGAGCTCGTCGCAGGTGCGCGCGCGCTCGGCGCAGCCTTCCAGAAGGTGAACTTCCTGCGCGACCTGCACGCCGACTTCGAGGTGCTCGGTCGCTCGTACTTCCCGGGGGTGGACATCCGCTCGTTCGACGAGGCCACGAAGGACCGCCTGGTCGCCGACGTGCAGGCCGACCTCGACCACGCGGCCCGGACGATCCGGCTGCTGCCGGTCGACGCGCGCAACGCGGTCGGACTCGCGCACGCCCTGTTCCAGGAACTCAACGACCGCATCGCACGCACGCCGGCTACGCGCCTGGTGACGACGCGCGTGCGCGTCCCGAACCCGGTGAAGGCGCGCTTGGCCGCACAGGTGCTCGCCGGACGCGCCCCCGTGCGGTCGAAGGCGACCACCCGTCTGTCAGGAGGAACGTCATGACCCCGCCCCGCGCCTCCCGACCGACGGCAACCGCCACCACCACCCGGCGCAAGGTGCCCGCCCGACGCGCTGTCGTGATCGGCGGCGGCATCAGCGGACTCGCGTCCGCCGCGCTGCTCGCGCGGGACGGCTTCGCCGTGACGGTGCTCGAGCAGCGGTCGCAGCTCGGTGGCCGTGCCGGCTCGTGGGAGCGCGACGGCTTCCGGTTCGACACCGGGCCGTCGTGGTACCTCATGCCCGAGGTGTTCGACCACTTCTTCCAGCTGCTCGGCACCTCGGCCGATGCCGAGCTCGACCTCGTGAAGCTCGACCCCGGGTACCGCGTGTACAGCGAGGGCCACGACGAGCCGATCGACCTCCGTGGCGACGCCGAGGCGAACATCGCGCTGTTCGAATCGGTCGAGCCCGGTGCCGGCAAGCGGATCCGGAAGTACCTCGCCTCGGCTGAGGACACCTACACGATGGCCGTGCGCCGGTTCCTGTACACGACGTTCCAAGACCTCACGAAGCTCGCGGCCCCCGACGTCCTGCGTCGCCTGCCGAAGCTCGCGCGCCTCTTGCTCCAGCCGCTGTCGTCCCGCGCGGCCTCGGCGGTGAAGGACCGCCGGTTGTGGCAGATCCTCGGCTACCCCGCGGTGTTCCTGGGCACGAGCCCGTATGCCGCTCCGAGCATGTACCACCTGATGAGCCACCTCGACCTGGCCGACGGGGTGCTCTACCCGAAGGGCGGCATCACCGAGGTGATCGCCGCGGTCGAGCGGGTGGCCCGTGCCGAGGGCGCGAAGATCATCGCCGGCGCGAAGGTCGAACGGATCGTCGTCGAACACGGCGTCGCCACCGGGGTCGTGCACCGCGACCGCGACGGCGTGCAGCACACGGCCCCGGCCGACCTGGTCGTGAGTGCCGCCGACCTGCAGCACACCGAGATGCAGTTGCTCGACCGCGAGCACCGCACCCACGGCGCCGAGCACTGGAAGACCCGCGACCCGGGGCCGAGCGCCGTGCTCGTCTACCTCGGCATCGACGGTCCCACGCCCGGGCTGCTGCACCACACACTGATGTTCACCGAAGACTGGAAGGCGAACTTCGGCGCGATCTTCGGCAAGGACCGGCACGCGCCGGACCCCGCGTCGATCTACGTCTGCGCGCCGTCGGAGACCGATCCGTCCGTCGCGCCCCGCGGCTCCAGCAACCTGTTCATCCTGGTGCCGCTGCCCGCCGATCTGTCCATCGGCAAGGGCGGCATCGACGGTGCCGGCGACTTCGAGGTCGAGCAGATCGCCGACCGCGCGATCGACGTCCTGGCGGAGCGGGCCGGCGTGCCCGACCTGCGCGACCGCATCCGCGTGCGCCGGACGATCGGGCCGCGCGACTTCGCCGACGACCTCAACGCGTGGAACGGGTCGATGCTCGGCCCGGCGCACACCCTCAAGCAGAGCGCGTTCTTCCGCGAGAAGAACGCGTCGGCCAAGGTCGAGGGGCTGTACTACGCCGGAGCCTCGACCATTCCCGGAATCGGTCTGCCGATGTGCCTGATCAGCGCAGAGGTCCTGCTCAAGCGGATCCACGGCGACACGAGCACCGAGCCGCTGCCGACGCCGCTCGGCACCCCGCGGAACCGGGCCGGCACCGTCTGATGCCGGGGCTGTACCTCGCCGGCCTGGTCGTATCGCTGATCGGCATGACCGTGCTCGACGCCCGCTTCCGGCTGTTCTTCTGGCGAGCGCCGTGGCGGGCGGCTGCGGTGATGGTCGTCGGCGTGGCGTTCTTCATGGTGTGGGACGTCGCCGGCGTCGCGTCTGGCATCTTCTTCATCGGGCCGCAGAACCTGCTGACCGGGGTACTGCTCGCCCCGGAGGTCCCGCTCGAGGAACTCTTCTTCCTGCTGCTGCTCTGCTACTCGACGATGGACCTGATCGGGTTCGTCCGACCCGTCGTGCAGCGGTCCCTCGGACGGCGGCGCTCGTGAACGGCCCCGGTGCGTACGGGCTCCTCGCCCTGCCGTTCTTCGGCATCACGGCCGTCGTCGCCGTCGTCGCCGGTGTCGTCGCCGCCCGTCGAGCCCGCGCTGCCGGTCGGCGGCCCGCAGCCGGGCGTCGGGTCGCGGTGCTCACGTCCGTGATCGCCGGCATCGCGCTCCTGGTGATGACGATCGTGTTCGACAACGTCATCGTGACCCTGCGCATCGTCGCCTACGACCCCTCGCTCATCAGCGGTGCGAAGATCGGTGCGATCCCGGTCGAGGACCTCGCCTACGCGATGTCCGCCATCGTGCTGCTGCCCAGCCTGTGGGTCCTGTTCGACCGGACCGGCGCGCGCCCCGCGCCCGAACCGACCCCAGCACCAGCGGAGGACACGAAGTGAACGCCAGCACCGCCTCCAGGCCGTCGACCCTGCGCGCGCTGTTCGTGTCGTCACGGCCGATCAGTTGGGTGAACACCGCCTACCCGTTCGGGGCCGCGTACCTGCTCGGCAGCGGGGTCGGCGTCGAGGGCGGCGGCGGGTTCTCGCTCCTCGCGTTCCTGGTCGGCGTCGTGTACTTCCTGGTGCCTTACAACCTGGCGATGTACGGCATCAACGACGTCTTCGACTACGAGTCCGACCTGCGGAACCCGCGCAAGGGCGGTGTCGAGGGGGCGCTGCTCGACAAGAGCGTGCACCGCACCACGCTCTGGGCGGTCGTCGTCACGAACGTGCCGTTCCTGGTCGCGCTCGTCGTGCTCGGAGCGGTGAGCGGCAACGGGCCGTGGTCGTGGCTCGTCCTCGCGATCAGCGTCTTCGCCGTCATCGCGTACTCGGCGCCGGGGCTGCGGTTCAAGGAGAAGCCGTTCCTCGACTCCCTGACCTCGTCGACCCACTTCGTCTCGCCCGCGATCTACGGACTGGCGCTCGCCGGCCCGCACTGGACCGGACAGCTCGTCGCCGTGTGCATCGCGTTCTTCCTGTGGGGGGTCGCCTCGCACGCGTTCGGCGCGGTGCAGGACGTCCTGGCCGACCGAGCCGGCGGCATCGGGTCCGTCGCGACCGTCATCGGTGCACGGGCCACGGTGCGCCTGGCGTTCGTCGCGTACCTGGTCGCCGGCGTCGCACTGCTGTTCTCGGCGTTCCCCGGGCCGATCGCCGCCGTCGTGGTGATCCCGTACGCGCTCAACGTGCTGCCGTGGTGGAACATCACGGATCAGGGCGCCGAGGCCGCGAACGCCGGGTGGAAGCGGTTCCTCTGGATCAACTACCTGGCCGGGTTCATCGTGACGATGGCGCTCATCGCCTACGCCTTCACGCACTGAGCGCCGCGCGCTCCCGCCCCGGCCCGGCCCGTCGAGGTTCCGAAATCTCGGCATCTCGCCCTCGCCAGCCGCGGTCTGTGGAACCTCGACGCCACACGGGCGGCGAGTCGTGGAACCTCGACGCCGGCTGCGCCCGCCGCCCGCCGCGCGCAGCACTGACAGACTGGTCGGACGCGCCACGGGAGTCGTGACGCCGCAGCCACGAAGGAGTGCACGCATGACGGTCCGGATCATCCACGTCGGTCTCGGCGGGTGGGGCGGCAACTGGGCCCGCACCGCCATCCCAGAGGTGTCCGAAGTCGAGGTGGTCGGGCTCGTCGATCCGGTGCCGGCGACGCTGAAGGCAGTGCAGCAGGACCTCGGGCTCCCGGCCTCCGCCGCGTTCGCGTCCCTCACCGAGGCGCTCGCCGGGGTCGAGGCCGACGCCGTCGTCATCACCGCCCCCGCCGTCACGCACGTGCCGCTCGCACTCGAAGCGCTTGAGGCCGGCAAGCACGTCCTGGTCGAGAAGCCGTTCGCGAACACCACCGACGAAGCCGTCACCGCGGTGCGCCGTGCCGAGGAACTCGGCCTCGTGCTGCAGGTCAGCCAGAACTACCGTTGGTACCCGGCACCCCGCGTCGTCCAGGAGATGCTCGAGGCGGACGTGGTCGGCGAGCTCTCCGCGATCAACATCGACTTCCGGCAGTGGGACAACGACCTGGCGTTCGAGGAGCACCCGCACTACCGGTTCCCGCACGCCATGATCAACGACATGGCCATCCACCACTTCGACCTGCTGCGGATGGTCACCGGGCAAGAGGCCGTCCGGGTCTTCGCCAAGGCCACGTTCCCCTCGTACAGCAAGTACCAGGACGAGGCCATCGCCTCGATGATCATCGAGCTCGACGGTGGCCTGGTCGTCAGCTACCGGGGCAGCTGGCTGAGCCGTGGACCCCGCACGGCATGGGCCGGCGAGTGGAGCATCCAGGGCGAGGACGGCGAACTCTGGTTCACCAGCCGCGACGGTGCGCCGAACGCCGTCGACGGCGACGTCGTCACCCTCCGCCGCACCCAGGACGACGAGGCCGAGCCGGTCGAGCTGCCCGTGCTCGAGCACACCGACCGCCAGGGCGGGCTGCAGGCCTTCGCCCGATCGGTCGAGGGCGGTCCGGCACCGGCGACGAGCGGCCGCGACAACCTGCGGAGCCTCGCGCTGATGGAGGCCGCCACCCGGTCGGCCGCCAGCGGCCAGCCCGAGGACGTCGTCGTCCCGTCCTGAGCGTCGCGCGTGGCGGACGGGAGACCCGTGGCGGGCCCGCACCGGGCCTCCCGTCCGCCCTGGGGTCACGCCCGATGCCGCGGGACCGACACGGACCGGGTGGCCGCGCCGCGGCCATCTGGGCGCGACCCGGCCGCCGTCGTGTAGAAACTGGGGAATGGCCAAGGACAGTCTCCCCGAGCTCGAACTCGCGAACGTCCGCACGCGTGAGCGCATGACCGACACCGTCGCGGAGCTCAAGCGGCGTGCGAACCTGCCCGCCAGGGCGCGTCTCGCCGCTGCGAAGACCCGCCAGCGCTGGCACCGTGACCCCACGCCCCTCGTGGCCATGGGCATCACCGGCCTGACCGGCATCGCGGCGATCATCACGGGCATCGCGATCCGCAACCGCCCCGCCGGGCACCTGGCCACGCCTCCGGCGAGTTCGGCGTTCACCGCACTGCTGCCGTTCGGTGCGCGCGGCGACGGCCCCTCGGCGAAGGAGCAGTCGCAGTCCGGCCGCAAGGGTCGCAAGGCCCGGGCGAAGGCCGCCGATCAGGCCCTGGACCGTGACCCGGCGCACAAAGCCCGCGTGAAGCAGCAGACCGGCATCGCCGCGGTCCAGCGGCGGGCGAACAAGAACCGCAAGGCAGCGGTGAAGCGGTCGAAGCAGGCACTGAAGGCGCGAGGGTAGTCCGATGGCACAGGACCAGCAGAAGCCGGACCCGGACGACTCCCGGAAGCCGGACAGCCCCACCGACCTGAAGAAGCCGACGCTCGTCTACACGCTCAAGAAGACCCTGCGCGAGTTCTCCAGCGACCAGTGCACCGACCTCGCGGCGAGCCTGACCTACTACACGGTGCTCGCGCTCTTCCCCGGGCTGCTGGCGATCGTCTCCATCCTCGGTCTCGTGTCCAACCCGTCGGACACCATCACGTCGCTGCTCGACGTCGTCCGCAACGTCGGCGGCGGCCAGGTCGCGGACCTGCTCCAGGACCCGATCGAGGGACTCGTCCGCTCGCCCGCGGCACCGGTCACGTTCATCGTCGGTCTCGTCGGCGCGCTCTGGTCGGCCTCCGGGTACGTCGGCGCCTTCGGCCGTGCGATGAACCGGATCTACAACGTCCGCGAAGGCCGGCCGATCTGGAAGCTCCGCCCGACCATGCTCGGCGTCACGCTCGTCACCGTCGTGCTGCTCGTGCTCGGACTGCTCGTGCTCGTCTCCGGCCCGCTGGCGCGCAGCTTCGGTGACGTCATCGGCCTCGGCGACGTCGCCGCGACCGTGCTGCTCATCGTGCAGTGGCCGATCCTGCTGATCATCGCGATCGTCACCGTCGCAGTGCTCTACTACTGGTCACCGAACGTGCAGCAGCCGAAGTTCACCTGGGTCAGCGGCGGGTCGATCCTCGCGCTCCTCATCTGGATCATCGCGAGCGTCGGGTTCGGCTTCTACGTCGGCAACTTCTCGAACTACAACGCCACGTACGGCTCCCTCGGTGGCGTCATCGTGTTCCTGCTGTGGATCTGGATCACGAACAACGCGCTGCTCTTCGGCGCCGAGTTCGACGCCGAGCTCGAGCGCGGCCGTCAGCTGCAGGCCGGCATCCGGGCGGAGGAGGACATCCAGCTGCCCGAGCGCGACACCCGCCAGATCGAGAAGCAGGACGAGAAGCGGGCGCAGGACGTGCTCGAGGGGATCAGGATCCGCCAGGGCGCCGACGGCGACTGACGCCCGAGGCGTTCCTCCGGACGGAGGCGCTACGGTGCGACCGTGCCCGCCTTCCTCGACGGGCTGCCGTTCTGGCAGCTCGTCCTCGCGCTCCTCGTGATCGTGTTCTGCCGCGCGCAGGCCACGTACTGGGTCGCGCGGCTCGCCGTGACGGGCGCCTCGCGCTCCCGCTGGGGCGGCTGGCTGCACTCGCCGGCGGTCCGCCGCGGCTCGGCGCTCCTCGAACGCTGGGGATTGCCGGTGGTCACGGTGAGCTTCGTGGTGGTGGGGCTGCAGACGGTGATGAACGCGGCCGCCGGACTGGCCCGGGTGGCGTGGTGGCGCTACACGATCGCGATGGTGCCGGGCTGCGTGGCGTGGGCCTTCCTCTACGCCACCGTCGGGCTCGCGGTGTTCTGGGCGGTCGTCGCCGCGCTCGCCGGCTCGCCGTGGGGCATCGCGGCGGTGGCCGTCCTGCTGGTCGTCGCGGTCGTCGCGGTGACGGTTCTCCACAGATCGCGGAACCGGACGGGAGGCCCGGCTCGGCTTCCGTAGGCTGGCTCACGTGACGACTTCCACACACGCAGATCGTCCGGTCGCCCTGGTGACCGGTGCCACCCGCGGCATCGGCCGCGCGATCGCGACCGACCTCGGCCGCACCCACCACGTGTTCGTGGGCGGGCGGAACGCCGAGGCGGTGGCCGCCCTGGTCGCCGAGCTGCCGAGTGCTGCGCCGTTCGTCGGCGACCTCGGTGCGGGGGACATGCCAGCGCTGCCCGACCGGCTCGACGTGCTCGTGCACTCCGCCGGCGTCGAGCAGGGCACCACCGTCGCGGACACCCCGCGTGCCGTGTGGAAGCAGGTCTTCGCCACGAACGTGTTCGCGGTCGCCGAGCTCACCCGGCTGGCGCTGCCGGCACTCCGGGCGGCACGGGGAATCGTCGTGCCGATCAACAGCGGCTCGGGGTTCCACTCCGGCCCCGGCGGTGGCGTGTACGCGGCGTCGAAGTTCGCGCTCCGGGCCTTCGCCGACGCTCTGCGCGAAGAAGAGCGGGCGAACGGCGTGCGGGTGTCGAGCGTGCACCCTGGTCGGACGGACTCGGACATGCAGCGGGCGCTGACCGAGAAGCTCGGGGAGTCTTACGACACCGCGTACTACCTGGCACCGGAGGACGTCGCCGCGGCGGTCCGGACCGTCGTCGACCTGCCCGAGCGCGGCACCGTCGAGTCGCTCGCGATCCGACCGACCCGACGGCGCTGACGGCGCTGCGGGCCTTTCCTCACCGCAGCTCGATCCGTTCGTCGAGGTCGAGCCGATCGAGGAACGTCTCGTCGTGGCTGACCACGACGAGCGCTCCGCGGTAGGCCCGCAGGGCGTCGACGAGCTGGTCGACACTGGTCAGGTCGAGGTCGTTCGTCGGCTCGTCGAGCACCAGCAGCTGCGGTGGCGGGTCCGCCAGCACCAGGGCCGCGAGCGCCACCCGGAACCGTTCCCCGCCGGACAGCGCCCCGGCCGGTCGGTCGACGGTGTCCCCGCGCACCAGGAACTTCGCGAGTCGGTTCCGGACCTCGGCGACGGGGACGTGCGGGGCGTCCCGGCGCACGTTGTCGAGCACCGTGGCGGTGTCGTCGAGGGTGTCCTTCCGCTGCGGCAGGTACGCGATCCGGTCGACGTGGGCGATGGCCGCGGTCTCCGGCAACGGGTGCTCCCGGGCCTCCGGGGCGTCGACGAGCTGTTCGAGCAGCGTCGACTTGCCGACGCCGTTGTCCCCGGTGACGGCGATCCGCTCCGGCCCCTGCACGATCACGTCCCGCCCGCGCACCGTCACGGTGGCGATCTGCCGTGACGCCGGCACGTCCGGGTCGGGCAGCGTGACGTGGATGGACTCGTCGTCGCGCAGCCGGAGTTCGGCCTCGCGCTTGGTCGCGAGCGCAGCCGCCTCGTCGTCGGCGTACCCGACGCGCAGCCGGCCGGCGGTCTGCTCGCCCTTCTTCCGCAGCTCGTTCGCGTAGCCCTTCGGCATGTTCTCGACGGCCTTCACCCCGGCGCGCGCTCGCCGGGCGATCTTCGTCTCGGCCTCGATGCGCTGCCGTTTCTCGGTGCGGTGCCGCTGCTCGGCGACCCGGATCTCGCGTTCGACGGCGGCCTGCTGCACGGCCACGTGTTCCTCGAACGCGCTGAACGTCCCACCGAACACGGTCATCGCGCCGGCGCGGAGCTCTGCCACCTCGTCGACGTGCTCGAGGAGCTCCCGGTCGTGGCTCACCACCACGAGGGTGCCGCGCCAGTCGTCGACCAGGTCGAGCAGGAGCCCTCGGGCCCGGCGGTCGAGGTTGTTCGTCGGTTCGTCGAGGAACGCGATCGGACGGCCGCGCAACCGCACCCCGGCGACGGCGACGAGCACGGACTGCCCGCCGGACAGCGTCGACACCGGGCGCTCCAGGTCGGCGCCGTCGAGTCCGACGCTCGCGATGGCGGCGGCGGCCCGCTCCTCGAGGTCCCAGTCGTCGCCGACCGCCTCGAAGTGCTCGGGCGTCGCGTCACCGGACAGGACGGCCCGGAGCGCGGTGAGCGTCGACCGGATGCCGAGCAGATCGGCGACGGCGTCGTCGTTTCCGGTTGCAAGGCGTTGCGGCAGGTGGTCGACGGGGCCGGACGTCGCGATGGTGCCCGACGTGGGGTGGAGCCGGCCGGTCGCGAGCCGGACCAGCGTGGACTTGCCGGCCCCGTTCCTCCCGACCAGGCCGGTCCGGCCACGCCCGAAGGCGGCGGTGAGGTGGTCGAGCGCGACGGTGCCGTCGGGCCAGGTGAAGGTGACGTCGTGCAGGACGACGGATGGACTGCTGGGCATGGGAGTGCCTCCGGAGGTGTCGATGCTGGGCGCACGACACCGCAGCCACCGCTGTGCGGTGGAGCGCCCGACGGAGGGCGCGCGATCACGGTGTCAGCGCGTGGGCTGAGCAGAACCGGTGATCGACAGCAATCCGTCTTCTTCCGTCGGGGACCCCCGTGACCGCCATCCGTGCCGCCGGTCGGTCTCCCGCCCCGGGGGCCTCGTGATGACGACGAGGTGCCTCCCACGGTAATCCCGGCCACGGGGACGCGCAAGGGATGACAGGCTGGGAGCATGCCGGAGAACCTGTTGCCGAACCCCTCGACGAACCCGTCGACCCTGCTGCCCGCTGAACCCGAGGTGACCGCGGCGCTCGACGCCGATGCGCCCGTCGCCAGCGTGGTGGTGTCGCACCCGTCGTCCAGCCTGGCGTGGGCCCTGCTCGCCGACGAGGCCTGGGAGCGTGGCGCGGCGCTCGAGTCGTACGCCTACGCCCGCGTCGGGTACCACCGCGGGCTCGATGCCCTGCGTGGGGCCGGGTGGCGCGGTGCCGGTCCGGTGCCGTGGTCGCACGAGCCGAACCGCGGCGTCCTCCGTGCCCTGTTCGCCCTTCGCCGTGCGGCCGAGGCGATCGGCGAGCCAGGGGAGCCCGAGCGCCTGACGGCATTCCTGAACGGGGCCGACCCCGAGGCGCTGCGCGCCCTGTCCGCGGGCGCGTAGGGGCGCGCGGAACGGAATGACGAAACCAGGTTCCGGACACGGAACCACGCCGATGCGCGGTGCTGTGTCCGGAACCTGGTTCCGGAAGACCAGACCCCGCCCTACGCCAGCAACACGCTCCAGCTGAAGGCCTGCGGCCAGAGCTGGTGCTCCGGCAGCACGTCGAGCCCGCACGCCCGGCTGCCGAGCCCGTGCTGCGCCGCATCGAGGTACAGGTACAGGTGGTCCGACGTCGGCAGCTCGTACGGGTGCTCAGCGCGGTCGATCTGCTGCGCGGTCCACGGTGACAGGGTGAACCCCGCACGGTGCGACCCCACGGTCGACACCGTGAACGGCCCGACCGACAGCTCCCGCAACAACGGCCGGTGCCCGGTCTCCTGCGGCCGCGAGTACTCGACCCCGAGCGACCGCACCGGCGCGGTGAACCGACCGACCCGGGCTGCAGCGCTCGAATCGGCATACGATTCCAGCGGCCCGGTCCCGAACCACGTGGCCGTCTCGTCGGCCAACCCGGCCGGCAGGTCGAACCGCACCCCGATCCGCGGCCAGGTGACGTCCCACGCGCCGAACGGCACCGCGTCGGTCTGCAGCACGAGCCCTTGCTCGGCGAGGGTCCAGCGGTGTGTGACATCGAGGCCCCACCCGCTGTTCGCCGCCGCGACCCGCACCCGCTGCTCCAGACCGGAGTCGGTCCGTGCCACAGACACCAGCCGGTGCGTCAGCCGGTCCAGTCCACGGTCCCGCCAGCGCGAGGCCGACGGCGGAGCGTCCGGGTCGCCGACACCGTGCGTCAGCACCGGGTCCGCCGTCTCGTAGCCGCCCTGCGACGCCAGCCGGTCGTTGTCGGTCGGCGCACGCCAGAGCTCGAGGCGGGGCCCGGCGACCTCGTGGCCCTTCCAGGACACCAGGTCGCCGCGGTCCGAGAACGTCCCGTCACCGAGACGGTCGCCGACCCACCCCTGTCGGGAGGCCCGTGGTGCGTCCGCCACACGGCTCGCGACGAGCCGCTGGGTGCGTGCGACGACGTGGCCGGTGTCCGCCCACGCGGTCGGGCCCGCCAGTTCGGCGGTCAGGTCGAGCCAGAGTTCGTCGCCGGGTGCGAGTTCGGCCGCGGCAGCGTCGAGCACCTCGGACGGTACCGGGACCGTCGCCGACTCGCGGGCGGCCACCACGCCGGCCGCGAACCGACCAGAAGCCTCGACGACGCCGTTCCGCGACAGGGTCCAGCAGAACCGCAGCCCCGCGGTCGAGGCCGAGTGGTACCGGTTCTCGACCAGGATCGTGGTCTCCGACACCGCCAGGCGGATCGGGGCGACGACGGCCGCGAACTCGGCGAGCCCCGGGGTGGGGGAATCGTCGGGCAACACCAGGCCGTCCATCACGAAGTTGCCGTCGTGCACGACCTCGTGGAAGTCGCCGCCGTAGGCGTAGTAGTCCTCGCCGGACGCCGTCTGCGCCAGGAGCCCGTGGTCACGCCACTCCCAGACGAACCCGCCGTGCAGGCGCGGGTACCGGTCGACCAGGGCCTCGTACTCGGCGATCTGGCCCGGGCCGTTGCCCATGGCGTGCACGTACTCGCAGTGGATGAACGGCTTCGAGCGCTGCCGTGCTGCCTCGGCCGGGCCGCACCCGAGCAGGGGAGTCGGGGTGCCGCCACCGATGGACTCGGTCTCCTGCAGCGACGGGTACATCCGCGAGTACACGTCGGTGTACTCGCCCGTGTAGTCGCCCTCGTAGTGCACCGGGCGCTCGGGGTCGCGGTCGTGCACCCACTGCGACATCGCCGCGAGGTTCCGGCCGGTGCCGGACTCGTTGCCGAGCGACCACATCACGATGGACGGGTGGTTCTTGTCCCGCTCGACGGTGCGTGCGACGCGGTCGAGGTAGGCGTCCTGCCATGCGGGGTCGTCCGAGGGGTTGCCGACCCAGTCGGTGAAGATGAACCCGTGCGTCTCGAGGTCGGTCTCCAGGATCACCCAGAAGCCGAGCTCGTCGGCCAGGTCGAGCACGCGGGGGTGCGGCGGGTAGTGCGAGGTGCGGATCGCGTTGACGTTGTGGCGCTTCATGAGCGCCATGTCCGCGCGGGCGTGCTCCTCGTCGAAGACACGACCGCGCACGGGGTGGGTCTCGTGGCGGTTCACGCCGTGGAACACCACGCGCTCGCCGTTCACCAGGAACCGGTCGCCCTCGATCGACACGGTGCGGAAGCCGAGCCGGAGCGAGACCGTCTCGCCGCCCTCCGCGCCCCCGGCGTCGGTGCCGGTCGACACCGTCGCGTCGTACAGCTTCGGCAGCTCGGCGCTCCACGGCTCGACGCCCTCGACCTCGATCGGCGCGACCTCGTCCGCCGTCGCCCAGGTCACGTCGACACCCAGGTCGGGCACCGCGAACCGCACCGGGAAGGCGGCGTCCATCGTCGGGAACGTGATCGTCCCACTGCCGGTCGCGGGCCGACCGGACGCCGCCGTGCCTGCGCTGGCAGCATTCCCCAGCACGGCGGACCACCCGGCGCGCACGAACAGGTCGTCGATCGGCGCCGTGGGTCGGGCGAGCAGCGTGACGTCGCGGAAGATCCCCGGCAGCCACCACTGGTCCTGGTCCTCCAGGTACGAGGCCGCCGACCACTGGTGCACCCGCACGGCCAGGTCGTTCGACCCCGGTCGCAGCAGCTCGGTGACGTCGAACTCGGTCGCCAGGCGGGACCCGGTCGACCAGCCCACGAGCGTGCCGTTCAGCCACACCCGGAAGTGCGACTCGACCCCGTCGAACCGCAGCAGCACCCGGCCTGCCGCCGCGAACGACGCCGGCAGCTCGAACGAGCGGCGGTGGTCGCCGGTGGGGTTCTCGTCCGGCGGGTGCGGCGGGTCGATCGGGAACGGGTACTGCAGGTTCGTGTAGCTCGGCGACCCGTGCCCGTGCAGCACCCAGTGCGACGGCACCGGCAGCTCGCCCCACGCGGGGTCGTCGTCCACGGCGGCGTCGGTGGCGAACGCGTCGGACACCGAGGCGACCGGCGACCACCGGAAGCGCCAGTCGCCGTTCAGCGACAGCGAGGGTGCGTCGGTGTGGAGCGCGGCCCGCGGGGGGAGCCGTGATGCCGAACCCGGCGAGGTCGAGTGGAGGTCGTCGAGTGCGGAGTTGGTCAACCCTTGACCGATCCTTCCGTGAGGCCCCCGCGCCAGAAGCGCTGCAGGACGATGATGGCGATGACGAGCGGGATGACCGAGACGAGCACCCCGCCGGTGGTGAGCTGGTAGAACTCCGGCAGGCGGTCGACCTGCGAGCGCCAGTTGTTCAGTCCCAGTGTGATCGGGTACAGCTTCTGGTCGGCCAGCATGATGAGCGGCAGGAAGAAGTTGTTCCAGATGCCGACGACCTGGAACAGGAAGACGGTCACCAGGGCCGGGGTCATCTGGCGGAGCACGACGGTGTGGAAGATCCGGAGCTCGCTGGCACCGTCGATGCGTGCCTGCTCGAGGAGCGTGGTGTCCACCGACGCCGCGGCGTACACCCGGCACAGGAACAGGCCGAACGGGGAGACGAGACTCGGGATGAGCACGCTCCAGTACGTGTCGGTCAAGCCCAGCGTCGAGAACAGCAGGAACAGCGGCAACGCCGTCGCGGTCCCCGGCACGAGCACACCACCGAGGATCGTGCCGAACACGAACTGCCGACCCTTGAAGTCGTACTTCGCCAGGGCGTAGCCGCCCGCTGCGGCGAAGTAGGTCGCCAGGACCGCACCGACGCCGGAGTACAGGATGCTGTTCGCGATCCACCGGACGAAGATGCCGCCGTCGTAGGTGAACACCTGCTGCAGGTTGCTCCACAGCGCGAACTCGCCGCCGAACCAGAACCCGTTCGTCGAGAACAGCGCGCCGGTGGTCTTCGTCGCGGCGATGACGACCCAGTACAGCGGGACGAGGAAGTACAGCGCGACGACGACGAGGATGCCCGTCACGACGATCTGCGAGCGCGGGGACCGGTCGAGCTTGCGGCGCTGGTGCGCCGAGATCGACGTGGTGTCGACCGGCTCTGCCGGCCGCTTGGTCGGTGCTTCGACGGTCATGCGTCCGCCCCCTTCGTGACGGTGGTGCCGTGGTCCGGACCGGACCCGGTCTGGAGGCTCGGTGCGGCCTGGGTGGTGACCGTACGGCCCGCCGCAGCGCGCGTCTGGAGCGCGGCGCGGGCCTCCCGGCCGTCACGCTTGGCGCGCTTGCGCCGGTCGCGCTCGTCCTTCGGCGCGCGGTTCGTCAACGCGAGGAACGCGAACGACAGGATGAACGCGGCCAGCGCGATGATGACCGCCTGCGCACTCGCGACGCCGTACTCGTTGAACGCGAACGCGTTCGTGTAGGCGGCGTAGTTCGGCGTGTACTCGGTGTCGATCGCCGGGGCGACCGTGGACAGGATCTGCGGCTCTGCGAAGAGCTGCAGCGTGCCGATGATCGAGAACACCGTCGTCAGCACCAGGGCCGGGGCGATGAGCGGAATCTGGATCCGCCACGCGACCTGGAAGGGGCCGGCGCCGTCCATCTTCGCGGCCTCGTACACCTCGCCGGGGATCGACTTCAGCTGCGCCACGATGATGAGCATGTTGTAGCCGGTGTAGGTCCACGTGACGATGTTCGCGATCGACCACAGCACGCTGTTGGCGCCGAGGAAGTCCGGCTGCAGCCCCATCGACTGCAGCAGGGACACGATCGGCGACAGGCCGGGCACGTACAGGAACGACCACAGGATCGTCGCGATGACGCCGGGGACGCCGTACGGCATGAAGTAGATCGCACGGAAGAAGCCCGGCCAGCGGGCGCTCGCCGACTCGAGCAGCAGCGCGAGGATCGTGCAGGCGATGATCATCACCGGGACCTGCACGATGCCGAAGAGCAGCATGCGGCCGATCGAGGCGACGAAGCCGGAGTCCTGCAGCGCGATCGCGTAGTTGTCGAACCCGGCGAACCTGCCGACGACGCCGTCCTCGCCGAACAGGCCCTCGCGGTCGACGGTGGTGAACGACTGGAACAGGGCGCTGATGATCGGGATGATGAACGTCAGCAGGAACAGGGCCAGGAACGGCGCGAGCAGGATCCACGGGGCGCGCTTCTGCGCACTCGTGGCCTTCGTGCTCGTGCGGAAGGCGGGTCGTGTGCTGGTCTGCTGGCTCATCGTGCCGTCCTGACGCTGAGGCCCTTGTCCTTGAAGGACTGGACGATCTCCTTCTGGGCGAGCTCGACCGCATCGGAGAGCTTGAGGCCGGAGGTGAGCTTGCGGCGGAACTGGTTCTGCAGGCTCGTGAAGGCCGACTGCGTCACCGGCGACCACGACCAGTCGATGTTCTGCTCCTGCGAGGCCGGCACGAAGACGTCCTCGTTGTAGTTCTGGCCGGAGAACCACTTGCTCGGCTTCTCGCGTTGGGCGCCGATGTAGTCGACCGCGGGGGACCACCCGATGCCGCAGTGCTCGATCATGGCGTCGATGCCCTCCTTCGAGGTGGTCATCCACGTGATGAACTCGAGCGCCTCCTTCGGGTGCTTCGCGTTCGCCAGGACCGCTGCCGTCGAACCGCCGATCGCGCTGGACCCGAAACCGGTGTCGCCCCAGGTCTGCATCTTCGCGACCTTCCACTTGCCCTCGCCGCCCTGCACGGACTCGATCAGGGCGTCGCCCCAGCTCGCGCTCGTCACGGCGGCGATCTTGCCGCTCGCGGCCGAGGCGTACCACCCGGGGGAGTAGGCACCGGCGCTGGTGTCGACGAGCCCGTCGTCGATCACCCCGTCGAAGAAGTCCGCCACCATCAGGGTCTTGTCGTCGGTCATGTCGACGACCCACTCGTCACCGTCGACCTTGAACCAGCGCGCGCCGGCCTGCTGCGCGTACGCGGCGAACGGCGAGGCGTCGGCGACCGGGAACACCTCGAGGTAGTTCTGCTTGCCGGTCTTCCGGACCTTCTCGGCCAGGTCGCGCCACTCGTCCCAGGTCGTCGGGGGTTCGCCGCCGGCCTGCTCGAGGATCGCGGTCTGGTAGTAGAACCCCATCGGGCCGGTGTCCTGCGGGATGCCGTAGACGCCGTCCACGAAGGACACCTGCGCCCAAGCTGCCTCGTCGTACTTCGACTGGAAGTCCTTCGCGCCGTAGCGGGCGAGGTCGACCAGGCCGTTGGCGAGCATGAACTCGGGGATCTGCCGGAGCTCGACCTGCCCGATGTCCGGACCGCCGCCGGCCGCGAGCGCGGAGTACATCTTCTGGTACCCGCCGCTGTTGCCGCCAGGGATCCAGTTCGCCGACACCTGGATGTGCGGGTGGGTCTTGTTCCAGACGTCGCAGACCTTCTGCAGGTCCTTCAGCCAGGCCCAGTACGTGAGCTGGACGGTCTCGCCCGACGCGGCGGCCGGCACGAGAGCGGCCTTGTTCACGTTGGTGGAGCCGGGGACCGCACAGCCGGCGAGCAGCCCTGCCGCCGCCGTGCCGATGCCGAAGCCCAGGAGCTGTCGTCTGGAGATGGGTCGTGGTCGTGGCGTCATTGCCGCACTCCGGTTCGTCGTCGATTCGGGGTCCGGTTCAGCCAACCACAGAACCGAGCGTCGGTGTGGTTTCGCGCCTGGGTGTTCGCTCCCGACTGTGGACGCCCGGTGGCGGCGAGGTGGAGTGTGGTCGCACGTGAGAGCGCCGGGGCTCATCGGCTCCGGCAACCGTCCGAGAGGAGCTGCCATGACGTCGACCAACGCGACGAGCGAACTGCACCGGATCCTGGGAGAGCGACTGGAGGGCGGCGGCAACTGGGCCTGGGCCTACGCCGACGTCTCCGGCAACATCGAGGATCCCCGACGACAGGCGGCGCTCAAGCTCCGCGGTGTGGAAGAGGGACTCCGCGCACAGGGAGCGACCGACGACGTGGTGGACGTCATCGCCGGCGAGTTCGAACAGGCGCCCGGCGTCCCGTCACCCGTCGCGCGGTACGTGCTCGTGCACGACGGTGTCGTCGTGCTGAGCGAGGTGCTGCCCGGGCAGGTGCACGGAGCGGAGTCGGTCGGCGTCGGAGCCGTGCCGGACCTCGTGCCGCTCGTCGCACACCGTCCCGTCGACCTGCCGTTCCTGGTGGTCCATGCCGGCAAGGAGGGCGGGGCGTTCCGCGCCTACCGCCTCGGGCACGCCCCGGTCGCAGCCGACGCGTCCGAGCAGCAGGTGGCGGGCCGGAACGACACCCTGCACTACGCCAAGGCCGGCACCGGGTGGAAGCAGCCGCACTGGCAGCAGCACACCGAGGAGATCTGGAAGCAGAACTCCTCCGAGACAGCTGCCGCCGTGGACGAGGCCGTGCGGACGATCCGCCCCGGACTGGTCGTCGTCGCCGGGGACGTCACCGCGCGCGAGCTGCTGGTCAAGGCGCTCTCGTCCGAGACCCGCGCACTCGTCTCGGTGTTCCCGGGCGACCCACGTGCCGACGCCGGCTCGAAGCAGGCGTTCGTCGAGCACGTCGAGACCGCACTCGCCCGCGTCGTCGCCACCCGCCGCCACGACCTGGAAGACGCGCTGCGCACACACGTCGGCCGTGGCGACAACCAGGTCGTCACCGGCCTCGGACCCGTCGTCGAGGCACTGCAGCAGGCCCAGGGTGCGACGGTCGCGCTCGACGCCGTGGCCATCGGGGACCGCACACTGCTCGCGCTCGCCGGGGCGCCGTGGGTCGCGACGGCTCCGGAGCAGGCAGCGGGGACGCCGGTCATCGGTGCGGTGCCGGCGGTGTGCGCGCTCGTGCGGGCCGCGGTGCTGACCGATGCCGAGCTCGTGCTCGTCAACGCCGCGTCGTTGCCCGGGGGTGCTCCCGCCGCCGCGCTGCTGCGCTGGCCCGTCGGCCCGGTCGTCCCCGCGTAGTTCGCGGAGCCGTGCGAGCCCCGAGGTTCCGAGCCCCGAGCCCCCGAGGTTCCGAAATCTCGGAACCTCGGGGCTCGCGCCGCGGTTCATCGGAACCTCGGTGAACCGTGTGCGGCGAGTCGTGGAACCTCGGCGGCTCAGCACCGCGCGTGTCAGTCGTGGGAACGGTCCGCGCGCGGAACCAGCGGCAGCGCCAGCAGCGGGAGCACGGCCACGATGCCGAAGGACGCCGCGAACCCGAGCGCGGTGACCAGGGCGCCGATGCCCGGACCGACGGCGCTCGCCGCGATGAACTGCCCGGTGTTCTGCGTGCCGAGTGCCCGGCCGGACCAGAAGGGCCCGGCCGCCTCGGCGACCGACGTGTAGGCCAGGCCGTTGTCCGCCACCGTGACGCTCGTCGCGATGACCAGGAACACGGCCCCGGCGGCCAGGTGCGTGACGTCGACCAGGGCGAGCAGGCCCATCACGACGGCCGCGCTCACCACGACGACCCGCAGCGGTCCGACCCGCGAGCCCGCTCGGTCGCTCCACACCCCGACCAGGATCCGACCGATCGCGCCGACGAACTGCGACGCCCCGACGAGCAGTCCCGCCGCCGGGGTCGACCAGCCGAGGCCGACGAGCCACACCAACCCGTAGGTCGACAGGGTGAACTGCGGCACCACGAGCAGGATCGACACCGCGTGGATCCGCCACAGGAAGCCGCTCGAGCGGTACGGGTTCGCCGTCGTCGCAGCCGGTGCCGTGTTCCGGGCCGGCCGTGGCGGGTTCTGGATGCCGATGGCGCACAGGGCCGCGAGCACGGCGCAGAGGACGACCGGCAGGACGAGGGCTGCCCGGATGCCGGACCCCTCGGCGAGTTGCGGGACCGTGACCGCCGCGAGCGTGACCCCGAGCGGCTGCGACATCTGCCGGATCCCCATGGCCAGCCCACGCCGCTCCTTCGGGAACCACCCGACGACCACCCGGCCGCTCGCCGCGTTCGTCGAAGCGCTGGTCATGCCGGCCGCCAGGAACGCCAGGCCGAGCAGCACCGGGTCACCCGCCGCGAGCCAGGCGCCGACGACCGCGAGGGTCGTCAGGACCAACCCGCCGGCGATCACGAGCCGCTCGCCGAACCGGTCGGTGATCGCACCCCAGGCGATGAGCGTCAGGACCATGCCGAACGTCGGTGCGGCGGCGAGCACGCCGGCGACGGTCAGGGAAATGCCGTTCGCGTGCAGGTACGGGATGAGCAGGGCGGGCGTCGTCACCACGAGCGTGCCGGCGGCCTGCGCGGCGACCCCGAGCGCGAGCATCGTCCACGCACGCGGACCGATCGTGCTGGTGGTCGGGGTCGCGGTGGTCGTGGTCGGGCTCGGGGTTCGCATGCGGTCGCATCGTTTCGCGTCGGAAGCAGTTGGTATACCAGAACGGTATACCATTCCCGCCCGACCGCTACTAGGCTTGCGTGCCGTGACCGAGACGACCGATGCAACCCCGGTGTCGCAGACGGCCCAGCTCTACGACAACCTGCGCGCGGCGATCCTGACGCTCGACATCGCGCCGGGGGAACGCATCTCGGAGCGTGGTCTCGAGGCGCGTTTCCATGCCTCTCGGACCCCCGTGCGCGCCGCACTGTCGCGGCTCGAGCGCGAAGGGCTCATCCTGCACGAGGGCCGCTCGTGGACGGTCACCCCGATCGACCTCGACGAGATCGCCTCGCTCGCCGAGCTCCGTGGCGTGCTCGAACCCGCCGCCGTCCGGCTCGCCGTCGCACGAGCGAGTGCCGAGCAGCTCGCCGAGGTCCGTGGCCACCTCGACGCCCTGCGCCCGACGCCGGACCAGCAGGCCGGCATCCGGATGGGCTCGACGTTCCACCTCGACCTGGCCGCGCTCGGCGGCAACCGGTTCGTCACCGACGCGATCGCCGACGCCCTGACCCGTCTCGAGCGCACCCGGTGGATCGAGGTGCGCACGCCCGAGGCCCGCGACGCCGCCTGGGACGAGCACAGCGCCATCATCGACGCCGTGCGCGACGGGGACGCCGACCGTGCGGCCGACCTCGTCGCCGCGCACGTCGCCGGCACGAACGACCGGTTGCTCGGCTGGATCGCCCAAGAGCGACGACGCCTGCGCGGCGCGGGCATGACGATCATCGGGGCCGCCGAGCGCTGATCCGGCCAACGTCGGTCAACGTCGGCCAACGTCGGCCAACGTCGGCTGACGCGGCTGACGCGGCTGACGCAGTGGGCGCGGTGGACGCGACCGCGTCCGGCCGCGACCCGGCAGGAGCTGCCGAGCCGGGCCTCCCGGATGCGCCGCAGGCACGCCGGACGTGACCCGCTACGGGCGGTCCGGACGCTCCTCTGCCGCGTCGAGTTGGTCGAACGTCGCGCCGCCGCTGCCGTCGGTGCGGTCGAGCAGCGCGTCGCGCACCTCGGCCTCGTCGTGGCTCGCGCGGTTCGCCAGCTTGCTTCCGGATCGTGTCGCCTGTGACATGTCGGTGTCCTTCCCCTGTGTGTGGGCATCGTGGTGTTCGCGGGCATCCTGCCCGCCGGTGCGCTTCCTCACGGGACGTACTGAGGTCGCAACAGTCTCGCGCGCCCGCGTCCGTCGTCGCAAGGCATCTGCACACCTGTGGAGAGGTCGCGCCGCCGAGCATGCCTAGGATGGTGCGGCCGCGCCGCCACGGTGCGACCCAGCGGACGTCGGACGGGAGGCACGGCTTGGCTGCACCACGCACGGCACCTCCCACGGTCTACGACGTGGCCAGTGCCGCGAACGTCTCGATCGCGACCGTCTCGCGCGTGCTCCGCACGCCGGACGCCGTCCGCGAGGGCACCCGCGACCGCGTCCAGGCGGCGATCCGCAGCCTCGGCTACGTCCCCTCCGGCAACGCCCGCGCCCTCGCCGGCAAGCGCACCGGCGTCGTCGGGCTGCTGCTGCCCGGGTTCGACGTGGTGCCCGACGAGCGGCCCGACCTCGTCACCGACGGTGGCGTCCGCGTGGTTGACGACCGGCGGCACGTGACGCAGCCGTTCTCGTCGAACCTGTACTTCGACGAGGTCCTGCGTGGTGCTGAGGTCGAAGCCTGGCAGCGCGGTCTCGCGCTCATGGTCGCCGCGGGCCGGGGGTCCTCGCGCGACGTGATCGTCAACGACGTCGCCGGTCGGGTGGACGGCCTCGCGGTGCTGGCGCAGACCGTGCCGGACGACCTGCTCGAGCACGTCGCCCGGCGCATCCCGGTGGTGGTGCTCGCCGACGACCGGCGGTCGCACGGCTTCGACTCGGTGAGCGTGGACAACACGGCGGGCATGCGGACGCTCGCGTCCCACGTGATCGGGCGGCTCGGCATCCGCTCGCTCGCGTACGTCGCGGGGCCGATCGACTCGCCGGACGACATGGAGCGCTCGACGGGCTTCCGGTCGGCGTTGGCGGACCACGGAGTGCCGGCGTCGTCGGTCCGGGTGGTGCACGGTGACTTCGGTCGGGCGCGTGCGCGGGAACTCGCGGCGTCGCTGCTGTCGGGCGACGTGCCCCGGGCCGTGGTCTGCTCGAACGACCAGTCGGCGCTCGGGGTGCTCGACGCCGCCGTGGCGCTGGGGCTGCGTGTGCCGGAGGACGTGGTCGTCACCGGCTTCGACGGCATCGACGCCGGGCGCTTCTCGTCGCCGCGGCTCACCACGGTGCACCAGCCGATGGGGGAGCTCGGACGTGCGGCGGTGCGCGCGATCGTCGATCGGCTGGACCACCGCGAGGGACCGCCGCGCGCCGTCCGCCTGCCCGTCGAGGTGCTGCTGCGCGAGAGCTGCCCGCCGGCGCTGTGACGCGCGTCGCTCGCTCGCCCTCGCACCGTGCGAGCCGCGAGTGTCCCGTGCGAGGTTCCGTGTTCGGTGCGGGCCTGGCGAGCTCGCACCACGGACGGAACCTCGCACCATGCACGACGCCCCTCGCACCGTGCGACGCTCGCCGCCCGACGGCCCCGCGCACCGTGCCACCCCGGCACGAAAACCCGGTGTTGCGCGCCGCGATGTAAGCGCATACATTGACCCAGTACCGATTCGACACGGAGGTCGACCGAGCAATGACGCTTCCCCCACAGCGCAACGGCGCCCGACGTCGAGGCCGCCTCGTCGCGGCCATCGCCGGGCTCGCAGTCGTGGCCCTCATGGCCACCGGCTGCAGCATCCAGGTCCGATCCGAACCCGATCCCACCATCGGCAAGGACACGATGCTCATCAACGCGGACCGCGGCAACCCGCTGTTCGACCGCAACTTCAACCCGTACATCGCGAACGCCCGCACGGCCTCCAAGTGGATGTACGAGCCGCTCATCGAGATCAACCCGCTCGACGGCAAGGGCACCCCGTGGCTGGCCAGCAAGTGGAGCCAGCCGGACGCCAGCACGATCGACATGACGATCCGCCAGGGCGTCGAGTGGTCCGACGGCTCGCCGTTCTCGGCGAAGGACGTCGTCTTCACGTTCGACCTGCTGAAGAAGTTCCCGGCGATGGACGTCAAGGGCGCCTGGCAGCACATCAAGAGCATCGAGCAGGACGGCGACCACGTCGTCTTCCACCTCAAGAGCGACGACGTGCCGAGCCTGAACATCATCGGCGCGACGTACATCCTCGGCGAGCAGCACTGGGGCGGGGTGAAGGACCCCACGACGTTCCGTGACCCGAACCCGGTCGGCACCGGCCCGTTCGTGCTCGGCAACTACACCGACCAGCAGTACTCGATGAACAAGAACCCGACGTACTGGCAGGCCGACAAGATCGCCATCAAGCACCTCATCCTGCCGGCGACGAACACGCAGCTCGACACCGTCACCCGCGGCTACGACTGGGCGTACTCGTTCATCTCCGACGTCAAGGGCACCTGGGGTGCCGCGTCGAAGACGAACCAGTGGTGGTTCCCGGCCGGCGGCGTGATCGGCCTCATCCCGAACCTGACGAAGGCGCCGTACAACGACGTCAACGTCCGCAAGGGCATCTCGCTCGCGCTGAACCGTGACGACATCGCCGAGACCGCGTCCGAGGGCAACCTGACGGCAGCGGGCCAGACCGGTCTGATCCTGCCGAACCAGGAGCAGTACCTCAACCCGGACATCCCCGACCAGGGCATGATCACGCAGGACGTCGACGCCGCGAAGGCCGCGTTCGCGAAGTCCGGGTACACCGACCAGGGCGGCAAGATCATGAAGGACGGCAAGCAGCTGTCCATCACCATCATGACCGCGAACGGCTACTCGGACTGGCTCCGCGCCGCGCAAGAGGTCCGTCGCTCCCTGACGGCCATCGGCATCAAGGTGACGATCCAGGCCCCGCAGCCCGCCGGGTACCAGCAGAACATCAACAACGGCACGTTCGACATGGCGATGGGCGGCATGGGCAACGGCGACGTCTACCAGGCGTTCAACTCCCTGCTCAGCAGCGACTTCTACCAGCCGGTCGGCAAGTCGACGGTGAACAACTACGAGCGGTACAAGAACGCCGACACCCAGAAGCTCCTCGACGAGTACAAGGCCACGACGGACACGGCGAAGCAGCAGGAGATCCTGAACCAGCTGCAGGAGATCGTCTACGACGACCTGCCCGTCATCGGCATGTACTACGGCGGACTCTGGGGCCTCTTCAACACCGGCAAGTTCGTCGGCTGGCCCACCGCGAAGGACCCGTACATGGCACCGCAGAACTACGACTCCGCGCCGCTGCTCATCTTCACGAAGCTGCGGCTCCGTGACAGCGCAGCCGGCAAGCAGATCCTGCAGGAGCAGAAGGCGCAGGGGGACCAGAAGTGAAGTACATCCTGCAGAAACTCGTCCTGTTCGTCCTGACCCTCTGGGCCGCGGTCACGCTGAACTTCGTGCTCCCGCGCCTCATGCCGGGCAGCCCGTCGGACGCCGCCCTGGCGAAGCTCAGCCAGAACGGTCCCGTCACGGAGGCCACGAAGAAGGCCATCGAGGCCCAGCTCGGCGTGCCCACCGGCAACTTGTGGGACCAGTACGTCAGCTACCTGCACCAGGTCGTCACGCTCGACTTCGGCGTCAGCTACACGTTCTACCCGCAGCCGGTCGGCGACCTCGTGTCGAAGGCCCTGCCGTACACGCTGATCCTGGTCGGCGTCGTCACGATCCTGGCGTTCGTGCTCGGCACCCTGATCGGTGTCGCGGCGGCGTGGAAGCGCGGCACCTGGCTCGACTCGCTCCCGACGCTGTCGGGTTCGTTCATGTCGACGTTCCCGTACTTCTGGACCGCCCTGCTCCTGCTGTTCTTCCTCGGCTACGTGCTGCACTGGTTCCCGACCACGGGTGCCTACTCGGCCACGACGACACCGGGGTTGAACGCACCGTTCTTCGGCGACGCCCTGCAGCACGCGGTCCTGCCGGCCGTCACGATCCTGGTGACGAGCCTGGGCGGCTGGATCATCGGCATGCGCAACGCGATGATCAACACGCTCGGTGACGACTACGTGACGTTCGCCGAGGCGAACGGTCTGCGCGGCCGCACCGTGGCCGTCCGCTACGCGGCCCGCAACGCGATCCTGCCGAACCTGACCGGCTTCGGTCTGGCACTCGGTGGCGTGGTCGGCGGTTCGGTCCTGGTCGAGCAGGTGTTCGGCTACCCGGGCATCGGCTACCTGCTGTTCAACGCCGTCATCGGGCAGGACTACCCGCTCATGCAGGCCCTCTTCCTGATGATCACCGTGTCGGTGCTCATCGCCAACTTCATCGTGGACGTCATGTACGGCGTCCTGGACCCGAGGACGCGTCGATGACCAACACGAGCACCCCAACCCCCAACGCCGGCGACGCGACCGTCGCCGTCCGCACCCAGCACGACGAGCAGACCGCCCCGTCCCGCTGGCGCAGCATCGCCCGCCAGTTCGGCGTCGTCTGGTCGAACTCGAAGGCCCGGATCGGCATCATCATCCTCGCGGTGTTCGTGCTGGTCGCGATCTTCGCCCCGCTCCTGGCCCCCTACGGCGCGAGCCAGAACGGGTTCGCACGGAGCGCCGACGCCACACCGGACCACTGGATGGGCACCACCGCCGCCGGCGAGGACGTGCTGTCGCAGATCATCTTCGGCGCACGGATCTCCGTCATGGTCGGTGCGGTCGCCGGCATCCTGTCGACGCTCGTCGCCGTCGCGATCGGCCTCAGCTGGGGCTACGTCCGCGGCTGGATCGGCGAGGTCATCGGCTTCATCGTGAACCTGTTCCTGGTCATCCCGGGTCTGCCCCTGATGATCGTCATCGCGGCGTACCTGCAGAACGGCGGCATCGCGGTCATCATCGCGGTGATCGTGGTCACCGGCTGGGCCTGGGGCGCACGCGTCCTGCGCAGCCAGACGCAGTCCCTGCGCGGCCGCGACTTCGTGACGGCGGCGCAGTTCTCCGGCGAGGGCGCGACCCGCATCGTCTTCCGCGAGATCCTGCCGAACATGACGTCGCTCATCGTCGGTTCGTTCTTCGGAGCGGCCACGAGCGCGATCCTCGCCGAGGCGGGCCTCGAGTTCCTCGGGCTCGGCGACTCGTCGATCGTCAGCTGGGGCACGATCCTCTACTGGGCGCAGAACTCCAACGCGCTGCTCACCGGCCAGTGGATCCTGCTCTTCGCGCCCGGTCTCTGCATCGCGCTGCTCGCGATGAGCCTCACCCTGATCAACTTCGGCGTCGACGCCGTGTCCAACCCGCGGCTGCGCGAAGGCGCGCGCCCGAAGCGCAAGGAGGCGACCGCATGAGCGGCTCGCGAACGTACGCAGATGACGGCCTGGAGGCGCGGGACGGCGCCGCCACGGGCCTCCCGTCCGACGGTGGTGACGCCCAGGGCGTCCTGCTGGACGTCCGCGACCTGTCGGTCGTGTACGAATCGGCCGGCCAGGAGGCTGTCCAGGCGGTCGACCACGTGTCCTTCAGCTTGCGGAAGGGCGAGTTCGTCGGCCTGGTCGGCGAGTCCGGCTCCGGCAAGTCGACGCTCGGCTACGCGCTGACCCGCCTGCAGAAGCCGCCGGCGCGCACCAACGGCGGCAGCATCGTCTTCAACGGCCACGACATCCGCGACCTCGGCGAGGAAGCACTGCGGCAGCAGCGTCAGGGCGGCTTCGCGATGGTGCTGCAGTCCGGCATGAACGCCCTCAACCCGGTCCGCACCATCCGCAACCACTTCATCGACGTCTTCAAGGCGCACGGCCACGTGTCGCGCGACCGCTGGGACGCGCGGATGAAGGAGCTCATCGAGAAGGTGAAGCTGCCGACGTCGATGCTCGCCCGGTTCCCCGGAGAGCTCTCCGGCGGCATGCGGCAGCGCGTCTCGATCGCCCTCGCCCTGTCGCTCGAACCGCAGCTCATGGTGTTCGACGAGCCGACCACGGCCCTCGACGTGCTCGTGCAGCACGCCGTCATGGACACGATCATCGAGCTGCAGCAGTCCGAGGGCTTCACGGCGATCCTGATCAGCCACGACCTCGGCATCGTGCTCGAGGCCACCGAGCGCGTGCTCGTCATGCACGAGGGACGCATCGTCGAGGACGGCGGCTCGAAGGAGCTCCTGCGCAACCCGCAGGACGAGTACACGCAGATGCTGCTCTCGCACTACGCCGACCCGCGTGCCGAGGTCGTGTCCCTGCCCGGGTTCCCGGACCGGTCGCAGCGTGCTGCTTCCGGTGAGAAGCGCCAGGAGACCACGTCGTCGTTCAGCACCGTCGGGTCGCGTGAGCGCTCGGCGGCGAAGAACCCGATCGTCGTCTCGAACATCGTGAAGACCTACCCGGCCCCGCGCCGCGGCGAGCAGCCCGTCCGTGCGGTGCGCGACGTGTCGTTCACCCTCGAGCCCGGGCAGTCGCTCGCCCTGGTCGGCCAGTCCGGTTCGGGCAAGTCGACCATCGCGAAGCTCCTGACCGGGGTCGAGAAGCCGACGACCGGCACCGTCCGGTTCGGCGACCTCGACGTCGCGCGCCTCGGCAAGCGCGGCCTGCGCGACCTGCGGTCCGAGGTGCAGATGGTGTTCCAGGACCCGTACGCGGCGCTCAACCCGCTGCACACGGTGGAGTACACGCTGTCGCGCCCGATCGCGAACTACACGGGGCTCAAGGGCCGCGACGCCCGCCGTCGTGTGCTCGAGCTGCTCGACACCGTGGGGCTGACCCCGGTGGAGCAGTTCGCGCAGAAGCTCCCGCACCAGCTCTCCGGTGGGCAGCGGCAGCGCGTCGTCATCGCCCGGGCACTGGCGTCGGACCCGCAGGTGATCATCGCCGACGAGCCGGTCTCGATGCTCGACGTCACGCTGCGCGCCGGCGTGCTCGCCCTGCTCGAGGACCTCCGCGAGCAGTGGGGCGTCTCGCTGCTGTACATCACGCACGACCTGCTCAGCGCGCGCCTGATCACCGACGACATCATGGTGCTCCACGAGGGTGCCGTGGTCGAGCGGGGTCACACAGCCGAGGTGCTGCAGAACCCCCAGGACCCGTACACGATCGCGCTGCTCGACGCCGTGCCGAACCCCCGACGCGCCCTGGCGGAGGGCCGGCTGTGACGACGCTCCACGACTTCCCGACGGTCCCGGCGTTCGGCCACCTGCCGACGCCTGCCGGAGTCGACGTCGTGGGTGTCGACCTGCCGATCGGCCGCCTCACCGCGTACCGGATCGTGCCGGAGGGGGTGTCGAAGGGCGTCGTGCTCATCGTGCCCGGGTACACCGGGTCGAAGGAGGACTGGCGCACCTTCCTGCCGCTCCTCCGCGACGCGGGGTGGTCGGCGGTGGTGATCAGCCGACGTGGACAGGCCGACTCGGTCGCGCCCGACGACCGCACGGCCTACACACTCGACCACGAGGCAGCCGACGTCGTCCGCGTCGCCGCGCTGCTCGACGACGGCGCCCCGGTCCACCTCATCGGGCACTCGCTCGGCGGGGTGATCGTCCGCGCCGCTGCCATCGCCTCGCCGGCGTCGTTCCGCGACGTGACGATGTTCTGCTCCGGTCCGCACGGGTGGCTGCACCGCAAGGCCGCCGAGAAGACGATCGTCGCCGACACCTGCTCGAACCGCGCGCTGTTCGACGCGCAGAACCCGCTCTGGGCCGGCCGCCCCGACGCCGAGCTCCCCGACGACGCCCGGATGGTCCGCGAGCGCTTCGACCACACGAGCGTGCTCAACGTGCTCGGCGGCGCAGCGATCCTCGAGGACCGCACCGACACCACCGACGAACTGCGCGCGACCGGACTGCCGGTCCTCGTCGCGCACGGCATCTGGGACGGCGCCTGGCCGATCCCGTGGCAGGCGGACATGGCCTCGCGTCTCGGTGCGTCGTACGAGGTGATCGCCGAGAGCTACCACGGCCCCCAGGTCGAGAACCCGCTCGGGACCGTCGCCGTCTTCGACGCCTTCCTGAGCCAGCACTGAAAGGACCCATCATCACCACGCTGAACTTCCCCGACGGCTTCCTCTGGGGCGCCGCCACCGCCGCGCACCAGATCGAGGGCAACAACGTCAACTCGAACTGGTGGGTGCACGAACACGAGCCGGACACCACCATCGTCGAGCCCTCCGGTGACGCCGCTGACAGCTACCACCGCTACCGCGACGACATCCGGATCGCCGCCGAGCTCGGGCTGAACTCGTACCGCTTCAGCATCGAGTGGTCGCGCATCGAGCCGGAGCGCGGGTTCGTCAGCCGCGCCGAGGTCGACCACTACCGGCGCATGGTCGAGACCTGCCACGAGTTCGGCCTCGAGCCGATCGTCACCCTCATGCACTTCACGGTGCCGCGCTGGTTCGAGCGCGACGGGTTCTGGCGCGCACCCGACGCCGCCGACCTGTTCGCCCGCTACACCGAAGCCGCGCTCCCCGTGGTGTCCGACGGCGTCCGGTACGTCTGCACGATCAACGAGCCGAACATCGCCGCGATGCTCGCCGGGGGCGAGGACGCGGCGAACCTGGTGGCCTACGGCCTGCCGAACCCGGACCTGGGCGTCGCCGACGCCCTGCTGGCCAGCCACAAGCGGTCGCGCGAGGTGCTCGGACAGGTGGCGGGCCTCCAGTCCGGGTGGACCATCGCGACCCAGGCGTTCAAGTCCTCCGGCGAGCCCGGCGCGGACGCGATGCTCCGCGAGTACGGGTACCCCCGCGACGACTGGTACCTCGAGAACGCCGCAGGCGACGACTTCCTCGGCGTGCAGGCGTACACCCGGACCTTCATCGGCGCTTCCGGTCCGTTGCCCGTGGCGGACGACGTCGAGACGACCCTGACCGGGTGGGAGTTCTACCCCGAGGCCTCGGCCGACGGGCTCCGCAGCGCGTGGGAGCTGTCCGGCGGCGTGCCGCTGATGATCACCGAGAACGGCATCGCCACGGCCGACGACACTCGTCGGCAGGCGTACACGCAGGGCGCCCTCGAGGGCATCCACCGCTGCATCGACGACGGCATCGAGGTCCTCGGGTACCAGCACTGGTCGCTCCTGGACAACTACGAGTGGGCGTCCGGCTTCCGACCGACCTTCGGCCTGGTGTCGTGGGACCCGGAGACGTTCGAGCGCACCCCGAAGCCGTCCGCGCACTGGTACGGCAAGGTCGCGCAGGCGAACGCCATCGAGACGGCGGAGTGATCCGCCCGCTCGTTCAGCTCCCCGAGTAGTACTGCGCCAACTGCTCCGCGACCGCACGGTCGCGGAGCAGTTCTGCGCGGTCGGAGGCTGTCGATCCCTCGTCGTCCTGGGCGTTCACGTCGACGTCGAGCGCGAGCACCGACCGCACCGTGTCCAGGTGGCCGGAGTCGACCGCGGCGATCAGCAGGGTCGCGCCGCGCGAGCCGAGCGCCCTGCTGTCCGCACCCGCGGCGGCGAGCGAGCGCACGATCGCGGCGTGGCCACCCCAGGCGGCGCGGACGATCGGGGTGTTGCCGTCGCTGTCCCGGGCCTCCAGGTCGGCGCCGGCGGCCACGAGCACGTCGATGGCCCGGCGGGCGTCGCGGTCGATCGCCAGCGTCAGCGGCGTCCGTCCCTCGGTGTCGGTGAGCTGGACCGAGCCGCCGCGTCGCAGGAGCTCCTCGAGCATCTCGGGCCGGTCGAACCAGGCGGCGGCGTGCAGCGGGGCGAAGCCCCAGCGCGGGTCGACGTCGTCGACGTCGCTCGCGTCGTCGGCCAGGTGCAGGCCGCCGAGGTCGCCGTACGCGGCGGCACGCACCACCTCGGTGGCGTACTCGACCCATCCGTCCGGCACCGGACCGTGCCAGCCGCGGGCCGGACGTCGGTCGAGGTCGGAGTAGACGGACTCGGGGACGCTGCGGATGGCGACGCGGACGCTCCGGAAGCGGATCGCGACCTCGCCGACCGGGGACACGAGCAGCCGGAGTTCCCACTGGTCGAGCTCGTGCAGGTACTCCAGCTCGCCGCGCAGCACGTGCGCGTCGCCGGCGAGCAGTGCCGTGGGGTCGGTGTGCGGCGGGTCGACGACCGCGTCACGGAGCCGGAGGGTGACCCTGGCGTGGTTCCAGCGGCGCCAGAGGCCGTCGGGGGTGTCGAGCACCTCGTCGTTGCGGACGATCACCTCGATGTGCACGACGACCGGGTCGGGGACGCCGTGCCCGGGCAGGTCGACCGTCGTGCCGGTGTCGTCGTCATCGTCGTCGTCGTCCGGGTGTGCGAGGTCCGGGTGCTCGACGTCCCACCGTGCGATGCGGGAGTCGGTCCACTTGACGGTCAGCAGCGCGGCGACGGCCGGGGGAGCGTCCTCGAGCACGCGGGCGACGTGTTCCCGCTGTCCGTCGAAGTCCTCGAGGGAGACGTAGCCCACGGACGGCCAGTTCACTCGACTCCATCGCACGGGTCGACACTACCGGCGGATGCATGGCGTGCAACGGGCCGGCGGGGCACACACCCGGCACGAGTGACGGAATCGCACTTGATATTCCGTACCGAAATATCGTATGGTGATTGTGCAGCGGAGGTCCCGCCGCGCCTGATCCGGAAGCGCATCCATGACCCCGAAACCGACCATCCCGACCGCGTTCATCGCCCCGGCTGCCGTCGTCTCGAGCTCGGCCACCGTCGCAGCCGGCGCCAGAGTCTGGGACGACACCCACGTCGAGGCACAGGCGATCGTCGGCACCGAGACCCTCGTCGGCCGCGGCGTCACGATCGGGGCCGGAGTCCAGATCGGCGCCCGCTGCAAGATCCAGAACGGCGCCCTCGTCTACGGCCCGGCCGTCGTGGGCGACGGCGTCTTCATCGGTCCGGGTGCCGTCCTGACCAACGACAACACACCCCGCGCGATCAACCCGGACGGGTCCGTGCAGGACGCCGACGACTGGCGGCCCACCGCGGTCGTCGTCGAACACGGCGCGTCCATCGGTGCCGGGGCCCTCTGCGTCGCCCCGATCCACATCGGGCGTTGGGCCATGGTCGCGGCCGGCGCCGTCGTCGTCCACGACGTCCCAGACCACGCCCTCGTCGCAGGCGTCCCGGCTCGCCGCATCGGCTGGGTGAGCCGGACCGGCCGACGGCTGGCGCAGGTCGACGACCACACGCTGGTCTGCACCGAGACCGGTGACCGTTTCCTCCACTCCGAGACCACCGACACGATCGAGGCGATCCGTTGACCACCCCACTCGAACTCATCCCCGCGGCGAAGCCCCTCATCGGCATCGAGGAACGCCGTGCCGTGGACGCCGTCCTCGAAGGGGGCGGCCTGGCCCAGGGCCCGGAGGTCGCGGCCTTCGAGCGCGAGTTCGGCGACGTACTCGTCGAGGGCGCCTCCGTCACCGCGGTCAACAGCGGTACCGCTGCACTGCACCTCGCGCTGGTCGCCCTGGGCATCGGCCCGGGCGATGAGGTCATCGTCCCGTCGTTCACCTTCGCGGCGACGGCGAACGCGGTCCGCCTCGTCGGCGCCGACCCGGTGTTCGTCGACATCGATCCACTGACCTACTGCGTCGATCCGATCGCCGTCCGTGCCGCCGTCACCTCGTCCACCCGCGCGATCATGCCGGTCCACCTCTACGGCCACCCTGCCGACATGACCGCCATCGCACAGATCGCCGAGGAGCACGACCTGCTCGTCGTCGAGGACGCGGCACAGGCGCACGGTGCCCGCTGGGCCGACGCGCGAGTCGGCAGTGGATCGGACGCAGCAGCGTTCAGCCTCTACCCGACCAAGAACATGACCGCGGGCGAGGGGGGCATGGTCTCCACCCGCACGCCGTCGGTCGACCGTCTGCTCCGGCTGCTGCGCAACCAGGGCATGGAACAGCGCTACGCGAACGAGGTCGTCGGCTTCAACGCACGCATGTCCGACATCCACGCCGCGATCGGACGGGTCCAGCTCCGCAAGGTGCTCGGGTGGACCGCTCAGCGCCAGGCGAACGCGGCCTACTTCACCCGCGAGCTCGACGGCGTCGTCACCCCGACCACCGACCCACGAGCCGAGCACGTCTTCCACCAGTACGTCGTCCGGGTGCCGTCCGACCGGGACGGCTTCGCGGCCGCGCTGCGCTCCGAGTTCGGCATCGGTACCGGGGTCTACTACCCGACGCCGGTGCACCGGCTCCCGTCGTTCGGACACGACCTCGACCTGCCCGAGACCGAGCGTGCGGCGTCCGAGGTCCTCGCACTGCCCGTGTACCCGACCCTGACACTCTCCCAGCTCGACCGCGTCGTCGAGGCCGTCAACACGCTCGCGGGAGCCGGCCGATGAGCGCCGCGCTCCGAGCCGGCGTCATCGGTCTCGGCATGATGGGACGACACCACGCGCGCGTCCTGCGCTCCCTCGAGGGTGTCGAACTCGTCGGGGTCGCCGATGCCATGGGCGACGTGCACGACTCCGCGCAGGGCGTCCCGGTGGTGCGGACGGTCGAGGACCTCCTCGCGATCGGGATCGACACCGCCGTCGTGGCGGTGCCGACCGCGCACCACGAGTCGGTCGGGCTGCAGCTCGCCGCCGCCGGGGTCCACGCGCTCATCGAGAAGCCGGTCGCGGTCGACGGGCCGGCCGCCGGGCGCCTGGTCGAGGCCTTCGACAAGGCGGGCCTCGTCGGCGCTGTCGGGCACATCGAGCGTTACAACCCAGCGTTGCAGGCTCTCCGGCAGCGGCTCGACGCCGGCGAACTCGGGGACGTGTACCAGATCGCCACGCGTCGGCAGGGGCCGTTCCCGGCTCGCATCGCCGACGTGGGCGTGGTCAAGGACCTCGCCACGCACGACATCGACGCCACATCGTGGATCGCCCGTGCACCGTTCGCGCACATCGGGGCGCTGGCGTGCACGAAGAGCGGTCGGCCCCATGAAGACCTGGTCACCGTCACCGGACGCCTGACCGACGGCACGCTGACCTCACACCTCGTCAACTGGCTCACGCCGTTCAAGGAACGCCTGATGATCGTCACCGGGGCGCGTGGGGCGTTCGTCGCCGACACCCTCGATGCCGACCTCACGTTCCACGAGAACGGCACCATCCTGACCGAGTGGGACCAGGTCGCTGCGTTCCGCGGGGTCTCCGAGGGCGCGAGCACCCGGTTCGCCATCCCCAAGCGTGAACCCCTGGTCGTGGAGCACGAGGCCTTCCGTGACGCCGTCCTCGGGCGCTCGTCCGACATCGTCACCCTCCGCGACGGCCTCCGGACGGTGCTCGTCGCCGAAGCGGTCCTCGAATCGTCGCGCAGCCAGCAGACCGTGCAGCTCAGCACGCACATCGAAGGAGCAGCAGCATGAACGTCGTCGTCGTTGGTCTCGGCAAGATCGGCCTCCCGCTCGCCGTGCAGTACGCCCGATCCGGTGCTCGCGTCACCGGTCTCGATGTCGCGACCGGTGTGGTCGACGCGGTGAACGCCGCGACGGAGCCGTTCCCGGGCGAGTACGGCCTCGCCGACGGACTGCGAGACGTCGTCGGCGAGGGGCGTCTCCGGGCCACCACCGATCCTGCGGACGCGATCCCCGCTGCCGACGTCGTCGTGGTCGTCGTGCCGCTCTTCGTCGACGACGAGGGGACCCCCGACTTCGGGTGGATGGACGCCGCGACCGACACGATCGGCGACCACCTCCGACGCGACACCCTGGTCGCGTACGAGACGACGTTGCCGGTCGGCACGACCCGCGGGCGGTGGGCACCCCGGTTGGAAGCACGATCCGGACTCGTCGAGGGACAGGACTTCCACGTCGTGTTCTCCCCGGAGCGCGTGCTGACCGGGCGGGTGTTCGCCGACCTGCGGCGCTACCCGAAGCTCGTCGGTGGCCTGTCCGACGCGGGGTCGGCCCGCGGCCGGGCCTTCTACGAGGCAGTCCTGCAGTTCGACGAGCGCGACGACCTCGGCCAGCCGAACGGCGTGTGGGACCTCCGCACGGCCGAGGCTGCCGAGCTCGCCAAGCTCGCCGAGACCACCTACCGCGACGTCAACATCGCCCTGGCCAACGAGTTCGCGCGGTTCGCCGAGCGACACGCGATCGACATCGCCGCCGTCATCGACGCCTGCAACTCCCAGCCCTACAGCCACATCCACCGGCCCGGTATCGCGGTCGGCGGTCACTGCATCCCCGTGTACCCGCGCCTGTACCTCTGGAACGACCCGGACGCCACGGTCGTCCGGGCTGCTCGTGAGCGGAACGCAGCCATGCCCGCGCACGCGGTCGACGTGCTCGAGCGCCTGCACGGTGACCTGCCGGGTCAGCGTGTCGTCGTCCTCGGTGCCGCCTACCGTGGCGGGGTGAAGGAGACCGCGTTCTCCGGGGTCTTCGGCACCGTCGACGCACTTCGTGCTCACGGCGCGTTCGTGACCGTGTCCGATCCGCTCTACTCCGACGACGAGCTGCGCCGCCTGGGCTTCGAACCGCACGTCGACGGTGAACCGGTGGACGCGGCGGTGGTGCAGGCCGACCACGCCGAGTACGCCACGTGGGACGAATCCCGTCTTCCGGGTGTCCGGACGGTCGTCGACGGGCGCCGGGTGCTGGACGTCGACCGGTGGACGTCGACCACCGTGACGGCGATCGGCGCTCCCGCCGTCCTCCCGACGGCCTGACGCGGTGCGCCCCTCGCCACGACGGCGTTTCCCGGCGATCGCGACGATCCTCGTCGGCACGGTCTTCGGGCAGGGGCTCGTCGTGGCGATCTCACCACTGCTGACACGGCTCTACACCCCGTCGGACTTCGGCACGCTCGCGGTCGTCACGGCCGTGGCGAGCATCCTCGGAGCCGGCGCGACGCTCGGCACCGACCGCGCCGTGCTCGTCGCGCACGACACGGTGACGACCCGGTCGCTGGTCGTGCTGGGGCTGCTCGCGACGCTGGCCGTCGGCGCCGGGACCGCAGGGGTGACCTGGGCGCTCCGAGAAGATGCGGCACGGTGGTTCACCGCACCGGCACTCGAGGACCTGTGGTGGACGATCCCGGTGACCGTCGTCGTCGTGGGGGCGCAACGGATCGCCTCAGCCGTGCTCGCGCGGCGGCAGCAGCACCGGTCGATCGCCGTGCGCAACGCGTGCCAGGGCATCGGACAGTCGGTCTGGAACCTGGCGATGGCCGCGGCCGGTCCGATCGGTCTGGTGGGCGGTCTGGCTGTCGGCCGGATCGCAGCGCTGCTCGGGATGGCGAGGCTCCGACGGACCACCGGTGCGCCGCTCTCCGCTCGCACGCTCTCAGCCGCCGCTCGTCACCACCGGCGATTCCTCGTCATCACGCCGTGGTCCTCGATGCTGAACGTCATCGGGCAGCAGGCCCCGGGCCTGCTGATCGCGGCGGTGCACGGCAGCGTCGCCGCGGGCTTCGTCGCCCTCACGATGCGGGTGCTCGGGGCCCCCGTCGGCATGATCGCCGACGCGACCGCGCAGTACGCCGCCGGGGCGTTCGGTCTGCGGATCCGTTCGGGCGATCCGGTGCGACACCTCGTGGTGCGCCTCGTCGTCCGGCTGGCGACCGCCGGCGCGCTCGCGGCGCTCGTCGTCGTGGTCCTCGGACCCGCCGTGTTCTCGACCGTGTTCGGATCGGAGTGGGCGGTGTCGGGCACGTACGCTCAGATCCTCGTGCCGGCGTTCGCGATCCAGGTCGCAGCGTCGCCCGTCACGCAGGTGCTGTCGATGGTGCACCGTCAGGGCGCGCAACTCACCTGGGACGTCGTGCGGCTCGTCCTCAGCGCCACTGCAGTGCTCGTGCCGTCCGCGCTCGGGGCACCGATGCCGGTCGTGCTCGTGACGCTCGCCTCAGCGATGTCGCTCTCCTACGCAGTGGTCCTCGTGCTCGTGCTCCGTGCAGCCCGGATCCACGATGCCGGCACCGCACCGAAGAGCCCGATGTAGCGCGCCCTCGGTATGCAACATGTGGAGAACTCGCTTGCGCGAGAGCGCGATCGTAGTTTCGCACCATGGTTCTTCCACTCCGCCAATCCCGCTCCGTCCGCACCTCGAGCTCGGGTCAGGTCGGCCGGTGACCCGGCGCGCCACACCAGGATCTGCAATCACGCGGCGCGGCGCACTGCTCGGTGCCGTCGGTGCCGTCGGGGCGATCCCGACGTCGCTGCTCGCCGGCGACGTGCGTTCGGCAGCCGCGGCCGCCGCGTCGTCGTTGGCGGTCTCCGATCTCGACGTCGCACGCCTGCAGGACGCCGTCGACGCCGCGAGCACGGACGGTGTCCTCCTCGTGACCCGGCCCTGGGTGCTCACGGAGCCGCTGCGGATCGACCGATCCCTGACGGTGCGCTTCGCCGGCGGCTCGCTCTCGACCCTGCGCGACATCGACCTCGTCTTCGTCACCGCGTCCGGGGTCACCATCATCGGCGCCGAGCTCCGCGGTTCGGGCTCGGACCACTCCGGACTCGGACGGGGTGTGCGGTGCAGCGGCAGCGCGGCGCGACCGCTCCGCGACGTCCACGTCCTGGGCGCGGACATCCGGGAATTCGCGCACGACGGCGTGCTGCTCGAGCACTGTGTGGCCTTCACGGTCGCCGACTCCGTCATCGCGGACATCGGGTACGCCGGCGTCTTGATGTTCTCGTGCACCGACGGCATGGTGCGCAACAACCGGATCGCTCGGATCACACAGCCGTCGCCCTACCCGAACTCCTACGGCATCGAGGCCGTCCGGGCCACGACGACCGGGCTCGACGGTGCGCCGCGCTCCGCTCGGATCGTCATCTCCGACAACCACGTCTCGGACGTGCCGGCGTGGGAAGGCATCGACACCCATGGTGGACAGTCCATCGAGATCCTCCGCAACCGGATCGAGAACTGCCGGGTGGGCATCGCTCTCGTCCCCTCAAAGGACGAGTCGAACGCGAAGGCGACCAAGTACGCCCCGCGCGACTGTTCCGTCATCGACAACGTGGTCCACCGCACGACACCCGGTCCGGGGTCCGGGATCGTCGTCCGCGGGGCGGGTGAGACCGTCGGCGACGGCGCCGAACGCGCCAACGGCATCATCCTCCGCAACACCGTGACGGGCTACGGAGACGGCGACCGTGACGGCGCCGTGCTCCTGTACCTCACCCGGGAACTCGTCATCGCGGACAACCACGTGCCCGGCGGCGTTCGGCGCGGGCTCTCGCTGTACCACTCGAACGACGCCATCGCACTCGTCCGCAACCGCATCGCAGGGCTGCGTTCGCAGGGCACAGCCACGTCGGTGGCGATCGACGTCCGCGCCACCGAGAACCGCGGACACATGGTGGGCAACCGCTACGAAGGCAGCGTCGGGAGCGGCACCGTCTACGGGGTGGTCTGTCGGCAGACCGCGAACGACCTCGTGCTCGTGGACAACGACTGGGCGGCGACCACGACCGCTGTGGTCGCCGGAGCCGGTGCGGTCGTCCGCGTCCGCGAAGGCTGAGCCGCGCGTCGTCCGTGGGGCTTGGTGCGGTCCCGGCGGCCAGCCGTCCGGGCCCGCCGCTCCGGGACCGCACCCTCCGCGGGCAAGGCGGAGGGGCGGGCGGTCCGCGGTCGCGTCGCCGAGCCGCTCGGCGATGCCCGCTCCCAGCCGCTCCGTGGCGCGATCAGCAGGACGAGGGTGCCCATCAGCAGGCCGTGGGAGAGCATCGCGGTGAAGATCGAGGTGTTCGACAGCATGATGCTCGGCATCACCACCGCCATCGCCGCGACGCGCATCGGGAGCCCTCGGCTCGCGCGGTCGAGGAACCTGAGCCAGACGAACAACGCGGCAGCGGCGACGAAGATCCCGATCCACCCCAGGTTCGCGAAACCGTCCGCGAACAGGTTGGCGTTCGCGTACCCCACGGATCCGGGCACCAGGTAGTCGGCGATCCGCTTCGGCGGCGGCAGGTCGTAGGGGTAGTCGACCCAGGGACTCAGGAACGAGTACCCGTACCGGGCGACCGGGTTGTCGGAGAAGTAGTCGACGTAGACCGAGGACAACAGCCCCGGCGTCAGCATGAACCGGCGCGTGAACACCGACGTCCACGTGATGCCGCCCTGCACCTCGTCGGCGACCGCCGACACGACCATGATCGCGAGCGGCGCTCCGAGGAATGCGATCGACCGCGCGGGCTTCCTGCCCCGGAACAGCAGTGCCATGCCGAGGACGGCGATGAACGAGAACAGGACGGCCTTGAAGCCGGTGCTCGAGTACAGCAGGAACTGACCCGCCAGCGCGAGCAGGACCAAGGAGGGACGACGGCGGAAGATCCCCCGGGCGAGGAGCAGCGGGTTGATCACGTACGCCTGACCGGTCAGCAGGTACCCGAGCGCGCCACCGGTGCCGACGTCGGCTGCGTAGTCGGCTCGGACGTCGTAGATGTCGTCGAGGGCCACGAACCGGAGGTTGATGCCGACGGTCCCTGCCATCAATCCGTAGGTGACGAGCGAGTACACCCAGCACACGATCCAGGTCAGGGTTCCACGGTCGAGACGTCGGGAGCCGATGACGAACACGTCCTCGGACGCGTCGACCCGTTGGTCCGTGGGCGTGGCGCCGCGCGGGGTGCAAAGACTCACCAGCGCGAACGCCGCGCCGACCGCAGCGCTGAGCCCGATGGCCGTCATCGTGGAGACGTACCCGGTCGAGACACTCATGATCATCGTCGGACTGACGCAGACGACGAAGATAGTCCAGAGGACGACGTGCGAGGGGCGAACGAGGACGCGGGGCAGAGTCAGCGCCACCCCCGTGGTGAGCACGATGACCAGCAGCACGGCGTGCGGTGCCGCTTGCACGAAGCCGTAGCCCAGGTACGCGAAGAGCGGGGCCACGAGGTTCGCCGAGATCCAGTTCATGGTCAAGCCGAGGAGCCCGACTGCGAGGAACACTCCCGCTGCTCGTCCAACCGGGCGCGCGAGTTCGCCGCGTTCGATCCGGGAGCGGGTCACCGGTCGACCGTCGACTTCGACCGTGTCTCGCGGACACCCGGCAAGAGCTCGTCGTACATCGCGACGAGTCGCTCGGCCTCTGTCGCCCAGGCGAACCGAGCGGCGGCTCGCCGCGCCGCGGCACCGTGCCGTGCGAGCAGGTCCGGGTCCTCGGCGTAGCGGCGGACCGCCGAGGCGATGGCGTCGGGGTCGTCGGCCGGGACGAACGTCACGCAATCGACGTCGCACAGGAGGCGTCGCCAGAGGGGGTTGTCCGTCGCGATGACGGCGAGCCCGGCTGCGAGGTACTCGAACAACTTGGTCGGGAAGATCTGGTCGGTGACCGGGGTCCGGCGGAACGGGACCACACCGATCCGAGCGCGCAGCAGCAGGTCGCGCGCCTCGATCGGGCCGACGACACCGCGGTGCACGGCTCGACCGGTGGCCTCTGCTGCGCGGAGCTGCTCGACCGACGTCGCTCGGTCGATGGACCCGACCATCTCCAGGCGCCAGCCGGATGGGAACGACGGGTGCCGCACGGCCGACGCAAGCGCGTCGATGCCACGGTCGCGACTCAGGACGCCGACGTGCGCGACCACGGCGGGACGTGCCTCCAGGCCGACCTGAGCGTTGTCCTCCGGACGCGCGACGGGGAAGTTGTGGATCGTGAGCTGGCGTCCCGCCGGGAACCGGCGCCCGGTCCACTGCGTCGCGGTGACCACCCGGTGCGCCGTTCCGGCGGCTCGGAGCAGCCCGTGCGACAACCACGCGAACAGCGCGCGCTGCGGGTGCGTCAGGTAGTCCTTGCTCCAGACCTGCTCGGGCAGGTCCTCGTGTGCGTCGTAGACGACGATGCGGCCGGCCAGGCGCAGCACCGGGATCGTCCAGATGAGCTCTGGATCGTGCAGGTGCACGACCGGTGCGCGCGAGCGCAGCGCGAGCACGAGCGCCTGCGTCGTCGACACGAGCATCCGCCGCACACGCGCTCGCCGGGGGATCCGCACCACGTCGACGGCCGTTGCCGGCGCGCCGAGGTCGGAGTCGACCGCGATGAGGCGGACACGGTAGCCGGCATCTGCCGCGGCGGCTGCCTCGCGGAGGTGCACCCGGTTGTCCACCCACGGGTGTGCGCTCGAGACGTGGACGATGTCGGGGATCATTCGCTGGGCTTCCTCGGCTGGGGGCGGAGCGGTCGTACCCGCTGTGGGGTGGGTCGTGTGGCCGCGACCGCGTCATCGAGCACACCTGCGAGCACCCCAGCCAGCCGGCGGTAGTCGTGTTCGCGGATGACGTGGTCTCGTCCGCGCGCTCCCATCGCGTCACGTTCGGCGGCGGGCAGCGCGGCGAGCGCGAGGATCCCGTCGGCGATCGACTCGGGGTCGTCCGGACGGACGTGGACTCCGCTGTCCGAGGCGGCCACCGGTTCGAGCGTGACGGGTGCGCCGACGAGCAACGGACGACCGAGCAGCATGTACTCGTACTGCTTGTTCATCGAGACGCCGTGTCGGTAGAGCGGCAGGTCGTGCATGTTGACGACCAAGCAGTCGGCCTGGCGGCCGATGGCGCGGGCCTGGTCCTGTGGCACCCGTCCGTCCCAGGTGACGTCGGCACCGGCCTGGAGGCGCGACGCGCGTTCCCGGAGTGCGGTGACGTCCGATCCGTCCCCGACCATGCGGAGCGCCAGACGCGGTCCGCCGCGAGCGGCGGCACGGCGGCTGGCGAGGTCGAAGCCGTCGAGCACCGCCTCGAGAGCGTTCGCAGGTCCCATGGAACCGATGTAGGTGATCGTGAACCGATCTGTCTGGGACACGGTGGGCGCCTCGGGCTCGTCCGCCTGTTCGTCGAGTGCCACACCGTTCGGGATCCAGGTGAAGGGCGTCGGCTGACCGCGGTCGGTGTAGTACCGACCGACGCCCTCGAGTGGGGAGACGATGTGCGCCGCGCGACGGACGATGGTGCGTTCCAGCCGTCGGAGCCCCCGGACGACCGGGTGTCGTTCGGTCAGGCCCGCGAGACCCACGGCTGACTCCGGCCAGAGGTCGCGTGGTTCGAAGACGAACGCGACGCCGAACCGGCGTGCGAGCACCGAGGCGCCCCACGCTGCCAGGGGATGGAACGAGCCACCGATCACGACGTCCGGTCGGGGGAGCCCTCGGAGCGACCTGGGCCGGAGCAGCAGCGCGGTGAAGAGCCCGATGTCGGCGACACGACGCACCGCTCGGCGGACGCCGGCACCGCGGTGGTCGATCCCGCGGAGCCAGCAGAACTCGTACCCGTCGCCGGTCCAGCGCTCGCGCAGCGTCGCTCCCCGCATGTGGGAACGCCCGGACGGATGATCCGTGCCAGCGGCGATGACCACGCTGTGCCACCCGTGCTCCGTGAGACCGTCGGCGAGGTGCTGGTGCCTCGTCGCGCGACCGTCCCGCTCGCGGTGGTGCGCGTAGTGGTTGACGATCCAGACGGTCCTCACTGTCGGCCGCCCGTCATCGCAGCAGACCCCTCGAAGACGTCGGAACTGACGTGCCCAGGGGCGGCGATGCCCTCGCGGCGGAGCACCACGACGACGGTGCGGAGCAGGATGCGCAGGTCGAGGCCGAGGGTCACGGTGTCGACGTACTCGACGTCCGCCCGGAGCCGTTCCGGCCACGGCAGGGCGTTGCGGCCTCGGACCTGGGCGAGTCCGGTCAGACCGGGGAGTACCTCGTGTCGGCGGGACTCCTCGGCCGTGTACAGCTCGAGGTAGCGGCAGAGGGTGGGGCGGGGGCCGACGAAGCTCATGTCGCCGCGCAGGATGTTCCAGAGACTGGGGAGTTCGTCGAGGCTCGTGGACCGGAGGAACGAACCGAACGGCGTGAGCCGGTCGCTGTCACTGACGAGACCCGCCGCGGGGTCCGGCTCGAGCATCGTGCGGAACTTCAGGATGGTGAACGTCTCGCCGTGGAGCCCAGGACGCGGCTGCCGGAACAGCACCGGACGTCCGAGCCGCGCTGCGACCAGGAGCGCGACGACGACCAGCACCGGAGCGAGTGCGACGAGCGCCACCGCCGCGGCGATGACGTCGATGAGGCGCTTCGCGCGGAGGGTGCGCGTGCGGGAGGGGGACTGCATGGATCGTGTCCTTGTCATCGGTCAGGAAGAACGGGCGCTCGTGTACTCCGAGCGGTAGTACGCACTGCGGGAAGCCTTGTGCTTGGTCTTGGTCAGGACGACGCCGGCGACCTGCTGACCGACACGTGCGAGCGCCTCGACCGCGAGGCGGACGTCGGAGCGCTTCGTCTGGTTGGCAGCGGTGACGAGCAGGGTCGTCGACACGAGCGTGCTGACGAGCGCCGAGTCGGTGACCGCGAGGACCGGGGGCGTGTCGATCAGGACGACGTCGTAGTCGGACGCCAACGCGGCGACCACGCGAGCCATCGCCTCGGACCCGATGAGCTCACTGGGGTTCGGGGGGATCGTGCCGGCGGGCAGGACCGCGAGACCGTCGACGCCCCAGTCCTGCAGGACGTCATCGAGCTCGGCACGTCCGACGAGCAGGTCGGTGAGCCCCACGGCGCCCTCGATGCTCATCACCGAGGCCACGTTGGGTCGTCGGAGGTCGGCGTCGATGATCACCGTGCGCATGCCGCTCTTGCTCAGCGCGATGCCGAGGTTGGCGGTGGTCGTCGTCTTGCCCTCGGACGGTCGGGCGCTGGTCACGGCGATGGTCGGGGCGCCGCTCGTGCGGAGGAACTGGATGTTCGTGCGGAGGCTGCGGAAGGCTTCGGAACGCGGGGTGTTCACCTCGTCGCGGATGATCAGCGGATGGCGGGCGGCGTCCGTGTCGAACGCGATGTCGCCGACCACGGGGACGTCGACGTCGAGGTCTTCGCCCGAGCGGATGCGAGTGTCGACGGCGGCCCGGAGCAAGGCGAGTGCCGCGCCGACCGCGAGGCCACCGACCAGGCCGAGCGCGAGGTCCGCTGCTTTCCGGGGGCCGATCGGGTTGGTCGGCTCGCTTGCCGGTGTGACCTCTTCGAGTCGCACCGACGGTGTCTGATCCGCGGCGCGGGGCTCGATCTGCTGCACCACCGCGGCGAGTCGCTCACCGACGTGTCCGGCGATCGTCGCCGCAGCCTTCGGGGACTCGTCCTGCACCGCGATCTTGATGATCACGGTGCCGGCGTCGACCGAGGTGGTGATCTTGGAGGCGAGGGCCGCCGGGGTGGTGTCGAGGTCGAGCTCGTCCACCACGCCCTGCAGGACGCGGGGCGAGGTCGCGAGCTGCATGTACGACTTGATCTTCTGTTGCGCGGCGTTCGATCCCTGCGCGATCTCACCGGCGCTGGCCGACGTGTCGCCGGCGACCGAGACGTAGTAGGAGGTCGAGGCCTGGTAGGTCGGCGGTGTGATGCTCGTGACGAGGAGCGAGGCGCCTGCTCCGAGGAGCGTGGAGCCGGCGATGATCCACCACCCTGCGAGCAGGGCGCGGATGACGACGAGGTAGTTCAAGGAGGGCCTCCGGTCGGGTCGCTCATCAGTATAAAACATCACATGTGAAAGAACAATACGGCGTGGCGAAGGGGACGGGCGCTGAACGCTCGTCCCCTTCGTGGTGCCAGGTGCCTTCCGGTCAGCCAGCAGCCGTGATCGTGTTCCCCTTGCCCTGGTCGTCGACCTTCGGGGCCTCGCCGCTGTAGGTGAGGGTGTTGTTCGAGCCGGAGAAGAAGACCTTCTTCGTCGACGAGACCGAGATCGTGGCGTTGCTCGCCTCGACGGTGATAGTGCCGATCGTGCCGAGTTCGTAGGTGCGGTCCGAGCTGATGAGGTTCGCCGCTGCACAGTCCTTCGTCGTGATCGTCTTGTCGGAGTCCTCGTCCTCGTCCCAGAGCTGCACGGCGCCGTCGATGCACTCGTTGTACGTGGTCTCGGCTGCTTTCGCGGTGCTCGAGGCGGTCGGTGCGGGGTCGTTCGCGTCGGACGAGCTGCACGCCGTGACGCCGAACGCGGCGACGAGGGCGATGGAGGCTGCGGCGAGGCCGCGGTGGATCGTGGTGTTCATCGGGTTCCTCTCTGAGGACAGTCGGCGGCGGTCGAGCCGCGGGGAAGGGGCCGGGCCCTCCCGTCGGTGACGGGAGGGCCCGGGGGTGTTACTTCGTGTCGGCCGGCAGGGTGAAGAGCTCGCTGAGCTCGGTCCGGCCGTTCTTGCTCTGCTCGAGGGCGAACCGGAACTCGGACGCGCCGCGCGAGACGGCTCGGTCGAAGGTCCAGCGACCGTCGGTACCGACCTCGAAGGTGCCGGGGACGATCTGCGTACCCGAGACGTTGAGCACGCGGTAGGTCGCACCGGGCTCACCGGTGCCGGTGAAGGTGTTCACCACACCAGGCGTGACAGCGCGCGTGGCGACGGTCACCGGAGCGAAGCCCGCGGCCTCGATCGTGAACAGTGCGGACTTCTCGGTCTGGCCGTTCTTGGTCTGCTCGATGACGAACCGGAAGTTCGCCGCGCCGGTGGAGACGACGCGGTTGAACGTCCAGCGGCCGTCGGCGCCGACCTCGAAGGTGCCGGGGACGATCTGCGTGCCCGAGACGTTGAGCACGCGGAACGTTGCGCCAGGCTCGGCGGTCCCGGTGAAGGTGTTCGAGACACCCGGACGGACGGCAGCCGGGGTGGTGACGGTCACCGGGGTGAGCGCCGCCGCGTTGATCGTGAACAGCTGCGACTTCTCGGTCTGGCCGTTCTTGGTCTGCTCGATGACGAACTTGAAGTTCGCCGCGCCGGTGGAGACGACGCGGTTGAACGTCCAGCGGCCGTCGGCGCCGACCTCGAAGGTGCCGGGGACGATCTGCGTGCCCGACACGTTCAGGACGCGGTAGGTCGCGCCCGGCTCGGCGGTGCCGGCGAAGGTGTTCGAGACACCCGGACGGACGGCGGCCGGCGTGGTGACGGTCACCGGCGCGAGGGCCGCAGCGTTGATCGTGAACAGCTCGGACTTGGCGACCTGGCCGTTCTTGGTCTGCTCGATCACGAACCGGAAGTTCGCTGCGCCGTTGGAGACGACGCGGTTGAACGTCCAGCGGCCGTCGGCGCCGACCTCGAAGGTGCCGGGGACGATCTGCGTGCCCGACACGTTCAGGACGCGGTAGGTCGCGCCCGGCTCGGCGGTGCCGGTGAAGGTGTTCGAGCGGCCCGGGGTGACCGATGCCGGACCGGACAGGGTGATCGGCGCGAGTTCGGACGCGCCTGCCTCGATCGCGGTGGCGGTGGTGCTGGTGGTGTTGAACGCACCCTCTGCCGCGGTGCCGACGAGCTTCGTGGACATCGAGAGCGTGCCCGCCTCGGCGTCCGCCGGGGTGTTCACGTTGATGTTCCAGCGGAACAGGGTGTCCGCGGGCTCACGGAAGTGCGCCGCCATCTGGAAGGTGAAGGTGTACTTCGTGCCGTCCGCCGAGCGCTGACCGTTCGTCAGGCGCAGGTAGGTGTTGTCCCACTCGCCGCCGGGCTTCTTGGCACCGCCCATGATGGTGTCCTGGCCCGCAGCGAAGGTGGTGCCCTCCGGAGCGGTGAACTCGACCGTGCCACTCGGGCGGCTGATGACACCGTTGGTCTTGAACAGCGACTGGACCGAGGTGACGTCGCCGCGCTCGAGGGTGACGGCGGGGCCGTCCTGCCCGGTGATCGCGGCGTCGTTGATCACGACGGTGAGGTCCTTCGCGTCGTGCTCCTTGCCGTCGATGCTCTGCACGACGTGGACCGTGTTCGAGCCGCGCTCGAGGCCGTCGACCGTGATGCTCCAGGCGCCGGTCTCCTCGTTCGCGTCGACGCTCTTGTCGCCGATCGTGATCTTGGCGCCCGGCGTCGCCGTGCCCGAGACGACCGCGGACTTGCCCGCGTGGTTGATCGACGCGACGTTCGCGACGAGGTCGACCTCCGCCGACTCGATCGTCGTTGTTGTCTTTCCCTCGGCCAGGAAGTCACCCTTGTTGCTGGTTCCCGGCATCGCGAAGTCCATCGCGCCGGATCCCTCGGGGGCTTCCGCGCCGGCCGTGACGTTCACCATGAAGCGGTACTGCTGGTCCGCGGCGCGCTCGGATGCCCAGTCGGCGTCGAACGTGATGGTCGTGTTGTCGTTCGACAGACGGCCATTCGTCAGCGGGATCGACGTGGACGCGTTCCATGCGGTGTTGCCGACGCGACGCCACGAGCCCTGGACGGTGTCCTGCTCGGAGAAGGTCGCGCCGTCGGGCGCGTTCAGCGTGACGGCGCCCTTCGTGTCCGTGCGTGCTTCGCGGTTCTCGACGACGAACGGCACCGGGGTGCTCTCGCCCCGCTCGAGCTCGATCGGCCCCTGGTCGACCCCGACGAGCGTGCCACCCTCGATGATCGTCGCGGACACGGTCTTGCGGTCGTGCTCGACCTTGTTGATCTTCTGGATCGCGATCAGGTCGTTCTTGCCCACTGACAGGCCGGTCGCCGTCATCGACCACTTGCCGTCCGTGCCGACATCGGCGGTCTGGTCGCCGATCGTGATCTTCGCACCCGGCGTCGCCGTCCCCGACACCACCGCACTCTTCGCGATGTTGTTCACCTTCGAGACATCAGCAGACAATGGCTTCTGGGCGTCCGCAATCAGTTTCTCGATCCCCGGGAACTGGTAGCCGCTTCCGGTTCCCATCGTGTGGAGACGTGGGGCGTTGGTCGGGAGATAGCTCACAGTCGGGCCGACAAAGCGACCCGTCTCGGTGTTTCTCACCTTTCCACCAGATGCCAGCTCCCATGTATCAGCACCGGAGCCGCAGACGAATCGAGGGTCGAACATATTCGCCCGCAGGGTTGCTGCGTCGTACCTGTCGACTGCGCAGTATTTGCCGGAGCGGAATCGGAACGTTCCGTTCGAGTTCAACTCGACGGTCAACGAGTAGATAGACGCTTTATTCGCCGCAGCCTCAGTCGTGTACGCCATCGGAATCTGAGGGCCCGTGCTGCGGGTAAGCGCATACCACGAACTCCCGGATTTCCACACCATTCGGGCCTGCCCGATGTCGGTCGCTTGGGTGCCGATGCCTTTCTCTGAAGCCTTCAACGTAGGCGCGGGAGCAGCGGAGGCGGCGGGGGCGCCGAAGGAGAGGCCGCTGACGATGGTGGCTGCGGCCAGTCCGGCCGCACCCATGGACTTGAGGGCAGTCGAGGCCCTCTTCTTGTGAGACATGTGCATCTTTCAGGACGGGCCGCAGAGCGCGGCCGTTCGGGAAGGGAGATACGCACGCACCAGCCCAGCTGGCGCCGTATGTACATACAGAATATCACGTGACATACCAACGTACGGACACCCGCCACGCCAAGCCCGGTCCTGAGAGTTGAGTGTGACCAACGCAAGTTTCCGCTCTCAGAGTTGACGCGCCTCCCGTCCGGGGTAGAGTTGAGTCCATCGGACGCAAGTCCTCGGACTTACACCAAGCAAGAGGAGTCAACACATGGGACGTGCAGTAGGCATCGACCTCGGAACCACCAACTCGGTCGTCAGCGTTCTCGAGGGCGGCGAGCCCACCGTCATCGCGAACGCCGAGGGCCTCCGCACCACGCCGTCGATCGTCGCCTTCACGAAGGACGGCGAGGTCCTGGTCGGCGAGACCGCCAAGCGCCAGGCCGTGACGAACGTCGACCGCACCATCGCGTCGGTCAAGCGTCACGTCGGCACCGACTGGACCACCGAGATCGACGGCAAGAAGTACACGCCGCAGGAGATTTCGGCCCGCACCCTCGGCAAGCTCAAGCGCGACGCCGAGCAGTACCTCGGCGAGGACGTGACCGACGCAGTCGTCACCGTGCCGGCGTACTTCAACGACGCCGAGCGCCAGGCCACGAAGGACGCCGGTGAGATCGCTGGCCTCAACGTCCTGCGCATCATCAACGAGCCGACCGCGGCTGCGCTGGCCTACGGCCTCGACAAGGGCAAGGAAGACGAGCTCATCCTGGTCTTCGACCTCGGTGGCGGCACGTTCGACGTCTCCCTGCTCGAGGTGGGCAAGGACGACGACTTCTCGACGATCCAGGTGCGCTCGACCTCGGGCGACAACCGTCTCGGTGGCGACGACTGGGACCAGCGCATCGTCGACTACCTGGTCAAGAAGTTCAAGGACGAGCACGGCGTCGACCTGTCCACGGACAAGATCGCGAAGCAGCGTCTGAAGGAAGCCGCCGAGCAGGCGAAGAAGGAACTGTCGTCGCAGATGTCGGCGAACATCCAGCTCCCGTACCTGACGCTCACCGCCGAGGGCCCGTTGAACCTCGACGAGACCATCTCGCGCGCACAGTTCGAGCAGATGACCTCCGACCTGCTCGACCGCACCAAGAAGCCGTTCAACGACGTCATCAAGGAAGCCGGTGTCTCCGTGGGCGACATCGCGCACGTGGTGCTCGTCGGTGGTTCGACCCGCATGCCCGCCGTGGCCGAGGTCGTCAAGCAGCTCACCGGTGGCAAGTCCCCGAACCAGGGCGTCAATCCGGACGAGGTCGTCGCCGTCGGCGCCGCCCTGCAGGCCGGCGTGCTGAAGGGCGAGCGCAAGGACGTCCTGCTCATCGACGTCACGCCGCTGTCGCTCGGCATCGAGACCAAGGGCGGCCTGATGACGAAGCTCATCGACCGCAACACCGCGATCCCGACCAAGCGGAGCGAGACCTTCACGACCGCTGACGACAACCAGCCGTCGGTCGCGATCCAGGTCTTCCAGGGCGAGCGCGAGTTCACCCGCGACAACAAGCCGCTCGGCACCTTCGAGCTCACCGGCATCGCGCCGGCTCCCCGTGGCGTGCCGCAGGTCGAGGTCACCTTCGACATCGACGCGAACGGCATCGTGCACGTGTCCGCAAAGGACAAGGGCACCGGCAAGGAGCAGTCGATGGTGATCTCCGGCGGCTCGTCGCTGCCGAAGGAGGACATCGAGCGCATGGTCCGCGAAGCCGAGGAGCACGCGGCCGAGGACAAGGCCCGTCGTGAGGCCAACGAGCGTCGCAACCAGGCCGAGCAGCTCGTCTACTCGATCGAGAAGCTCATCAAGGAGAACGACGACAAGCTCCCCGAGGACGTCAAGTCCGACGTGCAGGCCGATGTCGATGCGCTCAAGTCCGCGCTCGCGGGTGAGGACGAGGACGCCGTGAAGACGGCCTTCGACAAGCTCAACGAGTCGCAGGGCAAGCTCGGTCAGGCGATCTACTCGCAGCAGGATGCGGGCGCAGCCGCCGGTGGCGAGCAGCCCGCTGGTGAGCAGCCGGCGCAGGACGACGAGGACATCGTCGATGCCGAGGTCGTGGACGACGAGGACGACAAGGACAAGAAGTAACGATGACGGATCCCAAGGACAACGTGCCCGAGGACGAGCCCCAGGTCGAGGGCGACGCCACGAACGCGGCCGAGCCCGAGGACCTCATCGAGGCGGAGGGGCCCGACGTCGAAGTACCGACGGACGGCCCCGCCGCCGGCGGCCCGGCAGCGGACGCGGCGAACGACCTCTCCCCGGAGGACCAGGCCCTGCTCGACGACGCCGCTCGTGGCATCGCCGAGGACAGCCTGTCCGCGGCGGACCGCGACCTCGTCGCCGAGATGCGCACCGACATGCTCCGTGCGCAGGCCGAGCTGGTGAACTTCCGGAAGCGCGTCGAGCGCGACCGCGAGGCCAACCGCGAGGTCGCCATCGCCGAAGTGGTCCGTGCCCTTCTTCCGGCACTCGACGACCTCACCCGGGCCGAGGCCCACGGTGACCTCGCCGAGGGCCCGATGCAGGTCATCGGTCAGAAGATCCGCGGGGGCTTCGAGAAGTTCAAGCTCGTGCAGATCGGCGAGAAGGGTGAAGCCTTCGACCCGAACATCCACGAGGCGATCGTCCAGCTCCCGACCCCGGGTGCCACCGGCCAGACCGTGGCGGACGTCGTCGAGCCGGGCTACAAGCTCGGCGAGCGCGTCCTGCGTGCGGCCAAGGTCGCGGTGGCGGTCCCGGCCTGATCCGGAACGGAAGGTAGGTACCCGTGGCCAGTCAGGACTGGTTCGACAAGGACTTCTACAAGGTCCTCGGAGTGTCGAAGGACGCGTCGGAGGCCGAGCTGAAGAAGACCTACCGGAAGCTCGCCCGGCAGTTCCACCCGGACTCCAACCCGGGCGACGCCGCGGCGGAGAACCGCTTCAAGGAGATCAGCGAGGCCTACTCGGTGCTCTCCGACAAGGAGCAGCGCCAGGAGTACGACCAGGTCCGTGCCATGGGCTCCGGCGCCCGCTTCACGGCGGGCGGCGGGGGCCAGGGCGGCGGCTTCGAGGACGTCTTCGGTGGGATGTTCGGCCAGCAGGGCGGCGGTGGACAGCGTGTCCGCTTCGGCCAGGGTGGCCCCGGTGGTGCCGGTGGTGCCGGCGGCTTCGAGGACATCCTCGGTGGCATGTTCGGCGGCGGTGGCTTCGGTCAGACCTCTGGCGGCTACCGCGGTTTCGGTGGGCCGACGAAGGGTCGCGACGTCACGGCCTCGACGACGCTCGACTTCACCACGGCGATCGCCGGCGACACCGTCAAGCTATCGCAGGGCAACGGTCGTCCGGTGAACGTCCGGATCCCCGCGGGGGTCGCGGACGGCCAGAAGATCCGGCTCCGCGGTCGCGGCGAACCCTCCCCCGACGGGGGCGAGGCCGGTGACCTGGTGGTCGCCGTCACGGTCCGCAAGCACCCGGTCTTCGAGCGCGACGGGCTGAACCTGCGCGTGGACGTCCCCGTGACGTTCCCGGAGGCGGCGCTCGGCGCCACCATCCAGGTGCCGACCCTCGGCGGCGAGCCCGTCAAGCTCAAGGTCGCTCCCGGCACGCCCTCGGGTCGCGTCCTGCGCGTCAAGGGCCGCGGTGTCGCGACGAAGAACGGCACGGGCGACCTGCTCGCAACCGTCCAGGTCGCGGTGCCGTCGCACCTGTCGGACAAACAGCGCGAGGCCGTCGAGGCACTCGCGGCCACGCTGCCCGACGAGAACCCGCGCGAGGACATCCTCGCCAAGGCGCGTGACTAGCGTCACGCAACCACAGCAGTAGACCCGGCCTGGGCCCACGCCGCCGGTACCGGCCCGTCGCGAAGCGGCGGGCCGGCCGTGCCGGTGGGGAGAGGAACGGCGCGGCTCCGTCAGGAAGCCGCACCGAGCCTCCAGGCTGGTTTGCAATCCACGCGAACGACGGAAGGAGCACTCGATGACCGACATGGACGAGAACTCGCCCGTCTTCGCGATCGCGGTCGCCGCGGAGCTGTCCGAGATGCACCCGCAGACGCTGCGGCAGTACGACCGGCTCGGCCTGGTGGTGCCGGGCCGCACGCGCGGCGGTTCCCGCCGCTACTCGATGCGCGACGTCGCGCAGCTGCGCGAGATCGCGCGCCTCGGCTCCGAGGGGGTGTCGCTGGAGGGGATCCGGCGGGTACTCGACCTGGAGAACGAGAACAAGGACCTGCGCGATCGGGTGCGCGAGCTCGAGACCGCGTTGGCGGACCAGCTCATCAACCGGCCCGGTGCGCGCGTGTTCGCGGCGACGACCACGGGTGCGGCGGTGTCGCTTCGGGCGGGGATGCGGCCGCAGCGGAACACGCAGATCGTGCTCTACCGCGGACCGCGCTGACGGACGGCGACGGGCCCGACGCTCCAGGAGCGTCGGGCCCGTCGTTCACGATCGGGTTGGTCAGCGCGTCGACGAGAGTCCGACCGGATACTCGAAGCCGGTGACGGCCCGCTTCGTGATGCCGTTCGCGTTGCCGAAGTACTCCATCGCGCGCGGCTGTTCGCCGACGACCTTCAGAGCGCCGGAAGGAGTCCGCTCCCAAAGCGTGCCTCGTTCGTCACAGGAATTGGACACGAGCGTCCAGCCGTTCGACGCGGGACCGAAGGCCTGCAGGCACTTGCCATTCTCGAAGACAACCTTGCCCATCTCGCCGATGGTCGGAGCGGACACCGTCGCGGCCGACGCGGCGGCTGCGTCGAAGGTGCCCGAGATGCCCGGCACCACGGCCACGGCGCCGTCTGCGCGGAGGTTGAACGACATGAAGACGTCGGACTGTCGCTCAACGACGAGGTTGATCTGTTCGGTCGGTTTGGATACGCCTGCGTCAGCGGCGTGCGCCATGGTCGGAGTCGCGGAGATCAGTGCGGCGAGAGCTGCGCCAGCGGCGAGGGCGGCAAGCGGGCGGGACAGGCGATGTGTATTCATATGTGAAATTTATCACGATTCTGAGGGTGGGGCCGGCGCTGCACCGCAGCCCGGCACGCATGTTCCCCTTTCTCGGGCGCGCACGACACCAAACGATTGGCCGATTCGATGGCACATGTAATATATGACACATGCACCGATCTGTCCTGTTTCCTGCTGCCCTCGTCGCCATCGCGCTGATCGTCGGTGGCGGGACGACCGCGCCCGCCACGGCTGAGCAGACCCGCGCGCCGTCGGCGACCTCGATCGAGCACGCGGACGACGGCGCAGAGACGAAGGTCCTGGTCCACGGCATCGGGAGCGCATCGGCGGCGGCCACCGCCGAGGGGCGTCGGTTCCCGCACAGCGACCTGCAGCCCGCCGGCCGGTTCGTCGAGTCGGGTGAGACGGTGACGGTCACCGTTCCTCCGGGCGCTCCGGCGATGGAGGTGGCGATCGGGCTCATCGGCACGTACGCGGCGCACAACGACGGACGCGACGTCGGGTACCGTCGCACGCCCCTCACGCCTGGTGTGAACGAGGTCACGGCGGTCCAGGACGGCATGGTGTCCCTGGTGAGCACGGCTCCCGACGGCACCGCGACGGCGACGATCTCCGGGGGAGAACCCGTGCCCACCTGGGTGCGCGGGCAGAGCACGCCGGAGTCGTTCGCGGCCGACTTCGAGCGGTGGGCCGATGCGCCCTTCGTCGAGATCGTGTCCGAGCGGATGTTCGGGGACTTCCAGAAGCCGAAGACCGGCACCGTGATCCCCGGGGACGACCTGGTCGCCCGAACGGCGAACTGGGACCGCGTCGTCGAGCTCACGAACGAGACCTACGGGCTCCACGACGACGCGGTCGGGACCTCGCACAAGCACCGGCACCGCATCCACATCGTCTCGCCGGACACCGGCGGCGGGTACGCGAACGCGGGGAGCGGCCGGATCATGTTCCAGGTGAGCACCGGCGCCGGCGGCGACCTGTTCCGTGCGCCGCTGAACGACCAGTGGGCGCTGTGGCACGAGATCGGCCACACGTACGAGTCGTCGATCAACTCGTTCCCCGGTACCGCCGAGACCATCACGAACATCTCGTCGCTCGCCGTGCAGGACGGTCTCGGGTTCGGGAGTCGCTGGGACGAGAGCACCGCGATGTTCGAGCGCTACTTCGCCTCGGAGGAGCGGGACTGGACGAAGGCGAACGACCGCATCCGGTTGCTCGCCTGGGAGCAGCTGCGCCGGGCCTTCGGGGACGCGTTCCTGCCGCGGTTCTTCGCCGCGATGCGTGTCGAGAGTGCACTCACGAACCCGAACGTGATGACCGTCGACCAGAAGCACGCCCTGTTCGTCCGGGTCGCGTCCCAGGTTGCCGATCGCGACCTCGCGCCGTTCTACGACGCCCTGGGGTTCCCGGTGTCCGACACGACGCGAACCGAGCTCAGCGCGCTGCCGGCGCTCGAGCAGCGCATCTGGGACAACGTCGACTCGCGCGAGCGCGTGGTCGAGCACATCATCCCCGGGTACGACCCGCCGGTCGGTGTCCTGGCAGCCGCGGTCGCGGCAGTGCCCGTGGGCAGGCATGAGGTCGCGGTGCCGACCATCACCGGACTCGGAACCACGAGCGGTCGCGGCACGGCGGTTGCCGTCGACGCGACGGCCGTTGCTGACAGCGTCGGTCCGGGTCAGGGGCGGATCGCCGTCCGGCTCCGCGGTGACGACGGCACCGAGGATGCCCTGATCCTGACGACGGACGCCGTCGGCGGCGACTCCATCGTCGCGCGCGGTCAGGCGAACCGCGTGGTCGGCGCACTGTGGCTCGACGGGGCGGGGGCGCTCGGCTGGCGTCCGTCGACGTCGTACAGCTCGCACACCTCGTGGTCCGGCCGTGCCTACTTGCAGATCGAGCTCCGCGACCCTGACGGCAGCGTGGTCGAGACCGGCATCGTGCGCGGGAACGAAACCGGTGCGGTCCTCGATCCGGTGTTCGCTGGTCGTGCGTACCGCGATGGTCAGATGCTCGTCGTCACGCACGCACAGCCGGCACAGCTCGCGGCCTTCGGTGCCGACGTCGCCATCGCTGATGGCGGCGCTCCGCAGGTCTTCCGGATCGACGGGCACCACCTGGTGGCGGTCGAACCTGAGGCCATCCCCGGGTGGCAGGTCATCAGCGGGCTGGAGGGCGAGCCCGTCGCCTTGCGTCGCGGCACTGACATGGCGGTTCCGGCCGAACTGTCCGTGAACGCCCAGATCACCTCGATCACGTCGACGATCACGATGCGGAGTCCCGAGGGCACCGTCTTCGTGCCGGGGCAGCGAACGCTCGCGGTCTCGTACCGCAAGCCCGGTGAGGACTGGCGATCGAGCACCGCCCTCGCGCTCCGCAACGGCACGCCGAGTGCTGACGGTCGAACGATCACGTTCTCGATGCAGACGGCTGCCGGGTTCTCGCTGCCGCCGCAGTCGATGTTGCGCTGGAACCCGATCGTCCGCGTGCCGGTGAACGCTGCCGTCGGCACCTCGGCGCTGCAGATGACAGCCGAGGGCAACGCGCGCTGACGCACGATGCCCCCGGTGACCGCGTGGTCCCCGGGGGCATCGTGCGTCAGCGCAGGATCGGTCAGCGTGTGTTCGCGTGGATCGTGAACAACGAGGTCTCGTACGCTGATCCGGAGACCGACACCGCGAACTTGAACTCGATCTTCGATGCACCGCTCGACACCACTCGTTCGAAGCTCCAGGTGCCCTCGGGACTGACCGTCACCGCTCCCGGAACGATCTGGGTGCCGGAGGAGTTCAGCACCGTCAGGGTGGCCCCGGCCGGGCCGGTCCCCTCGAACGTGTTGAGCGTTCCGGGGTCGACGGCACGGGTGTCCACGTTGACGGGAGTGATCCCCTGGTTCGCGGCGAGGCTGAAGACCTCGGACCGTTCCGGCCCCTGATCGCCCTTCGTCTGCTCGATGACGAAGTCGAACCTCGTCGCGGTGGCCGTCACCACGCGCTGGAAGGACCAGTTGCCGTCGCCGTCCACCTCGAACGTGCCCGGCACGATCTGCGAACCGGACGCGTTCAGGACGCGGTAGGACGCACCCGGTTCCCCGGTACCCGAGATCAGGTTGAGCACCCCGGGGGTGACGGTGTCCGGGGCGGTGACCCGGACCGGCGTGAGCCGTCCACTCTCACCGGGGTTGATCGTCACGTCCGCAGTGGTCGTGTTCGCCCCCTTCGACCCCTGGATGACACGCAACACGTGTTCGGCACGGTCGAGGTCGTCGGTGTCGACGAACCAGCGGCCGCTGGGGAGGACACCCTCGGTGCTGCGGCCGACGACGCGCTCGCCGTCGGCGGTCACCTCGACGACCCGGACGGTCGAGCCTGGCTCGCCGGTGCCGGACATCGCGACGGAGCCCCCGCTGTGGGCAGAGCCGCCCTCCGGCGCTGTGACGGTGACGGCTGCACCGTAGTCGACGTCGCGTGTGACCTCGTTGACGGTGTCCCGAGTGCCGTCGATGAACTGCGCAGCCGTCACGCGGAGAACCCCGCCCGCGTCGGGAGCCGGGATCGTGGTGCTCCACTCGCCGTCGGAGTCGGCGGTGGTGGTCTCACCGAGTTGCGCGCCGCCTCGGTCGAAGAGCCGCACCTCGGCTCCAGCCTGCGCGGTTCCGCTTGCCCTCACCGGAGCCGTCAGGTCATTCGGGGCGAAGTCCGCTTCGAAGGTCAGGGGAGCTGCGGTGAGCGTGACCTCGAGTGACGTCGTCCCCGTCCGCTCCGTGCCCTCGTACTGCTCGAGCACGAGTGTGCTCGAGCCGAGTGGCAGGTTCGTGACGCGGGCCGCCCACCGTCCGTCGGGGCCGACCGTCTGGGGGGTGCGGCCGTCGATGAGGACCGTCGCACCCGGTGTGCCCGTCCCGGAGATCTGGGCGCTCCGGGTCACGACGTCGGTGGAGTCGATGCGCGCGGAGAACGACGGTGTGAAGTCCTCGGTGTTCGGCAACCGGTCGGCGACGTTCTGCGACTGGAGCCGCATGACTCGGTCAGTGTTGAACAGGCCGAGGAAGCCCCGGTTGTAGGTCGACTGCAGCCCGGTGCCGATCGGGTTGTTCGAGCCGGTGTTCGCCGCGGTGCGGAACTGCTGCTTGGCATCACCGTCAACGCACGTCTCGAGAGTGACGGGTGAGTAGCTCGTGATCGACGCGGTCCCCGCCGTCAGGCAGAGCTCGGGTGCCGAGAGCGGGCGAACGGTGGTCACCGCACCCGGGGCGGGGATCGACCACCGGGTCGCCGCCGCGCGAGCCGCCGCGAGGGTGGCGGCGGGGTTCGCCGGGATCTCCTCACCCGCTCCGGCTGCCGAGGGGGCGCTGAACGTCGGGGTCGACGCATCGCCGGCGAACGCCGACGTCTCGGTGATGAGTGGACCGATCAGTGTCGGGTCCGACTCTCGTACCTCGGCCGCGTTCGCCGGGGAGAGCCCGGCGGTGGCCGCGATCGTCAGGGCGGTGAGGCCCGTGGCGGTGAGTGCCACGCTCCTGCGTGAGTGTCTCGTCATCGATGTCTCTCTCGTCTCTGAGGGCGGACGTGGTGATCGTCCGCGTCCGGTCATCCCGAACTGCAACGCAACATATCAGAAGTGAGCGGCGGTCGATTGTTCATACAGACGAAGATGAATATGGCTTGTATTGTGAAATACAGACACCTGGACAGTTCAGAGCGAGCGCCGTAGAGTCGCGCTGGCGGTCGGGCGAGCTACCCGCCGGGTGAGGAGCACGGTGGACGGGCACGATCACCCGGCGGGGCGGATCCGACGCCGCGCTTTATTGGCGGCGGCGATCGCGGGAGTCGGGCTCGCGGCGACGGTCGTGCTGCGTCCTCGCCCGGCCGTCACGGAAGCAGCAGACGATGTCGACGGCGACGCGCTGCAGGCAGCGCTCGACGCCGTGGCCCCCGGAGGAGACTTCGTGATCGACCGAGCGTGGGTGCGATCACGAAGCCTGGTGATCCGCAGCCCCCTCCGGTTGCGCTTCACCGGCGCCGGTGCCGTCCGGATGGCATCGGACGCCACAGCGATAGTGGTGCAGGCCTCTGCCGTCGAGGTCGTCGATGCCAAGGTCACGGGTGCCGGCGCCGACAGCGGTGGTGCAGGACACGGGATCGCCGTGATGGGGAGCCGCGATGCTCCGCTCCGCAGGATCTCGATCCGAGGCGGCCGGTTCCAGGACATCCCGCACGACGGCGTCCATCTCGAGTACTGCGATCGGTTCCGCGTCACCGGGACGACGATGGAGCGGCTCGGGTACGCCGGAATCCTGGGTGTCGGTGTCGTCGACGGCGTCGTCGACGACAACTCGGTGCGTGACGTCCGGCAGCCCGGCGGTCGGGTGAACTCCTACGGCATCACCCTCACTCGAGATGCTCGGTGGGACACCGCCACGGCGCGTCGGTCGGCTCGGGTCCGGGTGACGGGGAACCGGATCGCAGACGTTCCCGCGTGGGAGGGCATCGACACGCATGCCGGCGAGGACATCGAGATCCGCGGCAACGTCGTGACGGGGTGCCGGGTCGGCATCGCCGCCGTACCGTCGAAGGACCCGTCCGATCGGGGCCAGACCAGCGTGGCGCCGATCAGGCTGGTGATCGCGGACAACACCGTGACCAAGTCCGCCGGGCTCTCGCCGGGCTCCGCGATCGTCGTGAGCGGCGCCGGGACGACCGTCGGCTCCACTCGCCCGCGCGCGACGGGAGTCGTCTCGGGCAATGTGCTGACCGGCGGTGGCGGGGCCGCCGGCGAGGCCGGCATCCTCCTGAAACTGACACGAGGAATGACCGTCGACGGGAACCGGATCGAGGCGAGCATCGACAACGCCGTCTGCCTGGCGCACTCGAATGCGGCGGTGGTGGTCCGCGCGAACCGGATCCTCGGTGTCCGGGGCTCGGGGGTCGGGGTGAACGTCCGTGCCGGCGCGAACCGGGGTTCGATCGCAGGGAACACCTTCGAGTCGACGCGTCATGAGCTCGCTGTCGCGGTCCGGTTCGGGGACGCCGACAACCGGTTCGTGGTCCGGGGGAACAGCTGGGGGACGGCACGGGTCCACATCGCCCGCGGCGGGGCAACGGTGACGACGGGCTGACTGCACCCCGGATGCCACTGCGCCCCCGGACTGGTGCAGTTGTCCGGGGGTGCTGTGGTTCGTGTGGTGCTGGTGGGTTCAGCTCGCGGTGAGGGAGAAGGTGCTGGACTTCGAGACGGTGTTGTCGACGGTTTGTTCGATGACGAAGTCGAACTTGGTGG
>NZ_JADKRW010000001.1:0-261601 GCF_015350995.1 Curtobacterium sp. VKM Ac-1393 | reverse complement strand
CGGATGGTCGCGCCCGGGGTCGCGGTGCCGGTGAAGGTGTTGTTGATGCCGGCGGTGACGGTCTTCGTGGTCACGGTGACGGCGCGGTCGGTGGACGCGGTGAGGGAGAAGGTGCTGGACTTCGAGACGGTGTTGTCGACGGTTTGTTCGATGACGAAGTCGAACTTGGTGGCGCCCTTGGACACGATGCGGTCGAAGGTCCAGGTGCCGTCGCTGGCGACGTCGTGGGTGCCGGGGACGATCTGGGTGCCGTTGGGGTTGAGGATGCGGATGGTCGCGCCCGGGGTCGCGGTGCCGGTGAAGGTGTTGTTGATGCCGGCGGTGACGGTCTTCGTGGTCACGGTCGCTGGGGCGACGGTCTGGGTCTCGGCGTCGAAGCCGATGTTGCGCATGATCGAGGTGCGGCCGTCCGTGGTGGTCTGGGTGAAGGTCACCTCGTAGCCGTCTCGGCTGGTGAGGTCGGCTGATCCTGACCAGGTGCCGACACCGGAGCGGGTGTCGCTGACCTCGGTGCTGAAGAGTTCGTGGCCGTCCTGGTCGGTCGCGGTGATCGTCGCGCCGGCTTCGGCCTTGCCGGAGAATGCGCGAGCGCCGGGCGTGTAGGTGTTCTGCTCGGCGATGCCGTCGACCTGCAGCAGACGGGGCAGGAGGACGCGCTCCGACAGACCGGAGAGGTCGCGACCGTCGAAGGACAGGTTCGCGATCGTCAGCTGCTTGTCCGTGGCTGCCGGGTCGATCGAGTAGCTCCACGCGGCATCGCTGCGTGAGACCGACCCGACGACGCGGTCGCCGTCGAGGATCCACAGCCCCGGTGCGTCGTCGTGCTCACCGACCACCTGCACGCGTCCGTTCGGGTGGACGGTGACGGACCGGAGCGACGGAGCGCTGATGGAGGAGTCGGTCGGCAGCTGCTCGAGGGCGACGGGAACGCGGGGCGAGCGGACGTTGTCCGCCGAACGGGCGACGACGTAGACCGTCGACCCGATGCGGTCGTTCGGGACCTTCGCGACGTAGCCGCTGGGGTTCAGGCTCCCGTCGGCGATGGACGCACCCGCCTCGTCCTCGACGAGGATGGATTCTGCAGGTGCATCGAGTTTGCCCGAGATCATGAACGACCCGTCGAGTGCACGGTACGTCTCGTCGACGGTGGGTGCTGGAGGGGCATCGGCGGTCGACGGGGTGTAGGTGATGCCACGGAGCTGGTTGGTCTCGCCACTGGGCGTGGTCTGGGTGAGGGTGATCGCGTAGTCAGTGTCGGCGAGCACGGCATCGGCGGACCAGGTGCCCACTCCCGATCGCGATCCGGTCGTCTCGGTGCTGAAGAGGGTGGCACCGGTGGCGTCGGTCGCAGTGATCGTCGCGCCGGCCGTCGCCGTACCGGTGAAGCGGTTCTTCCCCGGGGTGAAGCTGTTCTGCGCCTCGGCGCCGGTGACGGTGATCGTCCACGGCATCGGGATGCGTTCGGTCCGGGTCTGCGTGCCGTCCTCGGCGGTGTGGACACGGATCACCTCGAGCCCGGCGTCCTTGTGGCGGTCCTGGACGGTCAGCACGAAGGCTCCACCCGGAGGCGAGTAATCGTGGACCGTGTCACCGGCGACGAGCCAGACCGCATCGCGGCCGGCATCGCCGATCACGGTCCGCGCACCGTGCAGTGTGCTCCAATCGTTCAGGAAGCGGGGCGCGCCGAGGGACGGGTCGACGGGGATCGCGTCGAGGTCGGGGTTTCCCTCGATGGCGTCGGGGGTGAGTGCATCGGATGTGGAAGGGGCGGTGGACGCGGCCGGGGCGGTGGCGGCGGTGGCTGACACGGGAACGAGTACGCCGACGCCGAGGGTTGCTGTGACGATGCTGCAGACGACTGCAGCGCGGCGGAAGGGAGCGGGGGCCATGAGGACTCCTTGGTAGGGGAATGCACAGGATATTCGTATGTGGTATGTCGCCACCGAGAGAATGCCGCATGACATGCAAACCTCCAACGGGGTCGCGCGGGTACGCTGACGCGGTGCCAGACTTCGCCGACCTCTTCCGCCACCGCGACGAATCCGCTCCCGACCTCATCGCGATCGACGGCACCGACCGGTTCCTCATCGACGAGGCGCCGCACGTGCACGGTGACGCGCTCCGGCAGCCCGGACAGGTCGCCGTCGTCGACGATCGCCTCGGGGTCCTGACGCTCGGGCTCATCACGCAGTACGGCGCCTCGGACATCCGGGTCGTGCAGGACTCGCTGGTGGGGGAGCGCGCGCTCGAGGCCAACGCCGGAACGTTCGGGTTGCGTGGCTTCCACCACCCGGACTCGCTCGAGGACGCCTTCCGGAACGTGCGGCTCGTCGTGCTGCGGCTCTCGAAGTCGCACGACCGGCTCGACGAGATCGCCCGAGCCGTCGCGCGGTTCGCCGCCCCGGACGTCGTGCTGCTGTGCGGCGGCAACGTCAAGTACATGAACCTGTCGCAGAACGACGTCCTGCGCCGGTCCTTCGGTGAGGTCACGGCGTCGCGCGGGCGTGGCAAGTCGCGGCTGCTCATCGCGCAGGACCCGCTACGCGCGCAGGCGAACCGTGCGGCTGCGACCAACCCGTGGCCGCGGTCGGTGCACGTCGACGACCTCGGCATGACCCTCGTCGCGCACGGTGGGGTGTTCGCGGGGACCTCGCTCGACCAGGGAACCCGTGTGTTGCTCGAAGCGATGGACGACGCCGTGCCGAGTGCACGGACCGTCGTCGACCTCGGGTCCGGCAACGGGGTCATCGCATCGGCGATCGCACTGCGTCGACCGAACGTGCAGGTCGTCGCGACCGACGTGTCACGGATCGCGGTGGCCTCGACGCGGGCGACGGCGGAGGCGAACGGCGTCGCCGACCGGGTCACCGCGCTGCGCACCGACGCCGGCGACGAGCTCGCTGCCGGGTCTGCACAGCTGGTGCTGTGCAACCCGCCGTTCCACGCGGACACCACGGTGACCACCGACGCGGCCGAGGCGATGTTCCGGAACGCGGCCACGATCCTCCAGTCCGGCGGTGAACTGTGGTGCGTCTGGAACGGACACCTGCGCTACCGGCCCGTACTGGAGCGGCTGGTCGGGCCGACGCGACAGGTCGTGCGGACGCCGAAGTTCACGGTGACGGCGTCGCGCCGAGCGTAGCGAGCGAGCCGTCGGCCCGTCGGCCCTCAGCTCGCGATCCGGACCGTCGAACCGTCGATCATCCCCGTGACGGTGTAGTCGAGCCCGCTCGTGCCTGCTGGCGCGTCCGGCACCACCCGGACGAGCGGCGACCAGCGGATGAGCGTGCCCTCGGGGAGGTCGACGGCGACCGAGTCCCGTTTCGCCGTGAGCACTGTGCCGGTCGCGTTCGCGGTGGCTCCTTCGAGGTCCAGGTCGGACTCTCGGGTCCACGAACCACCCGGGCGCAGGACCTCGGCGACGAGGGTCGTCTGACCGGGCGCGAAGGCGGTCGCATCCGGTGCGGTGAGGGACACATCGGCGGACAGGCGGTCGATCGCGCGCGTGGTCTGGAGGCGCACTTCCACGGGGGTGTCCGATCGGCGCGACAGGGTGACCGAGGGACCGGCGGTCGCCACGATCGGGTCCTCGGCCATCGGCTCGAAGCGGCCGTCCACGATCCGGTAGCGCTGGACGGTGGCGGCGTTGGCCGGCTGCAGGACGCTGTCGTCCCAGCGGTCCAGGCGGCTCCGCGCCTCGGCGTGACGGACGATCAGCACCTGGCCGTCCTGGTACTCCTGCGCGAAGCCCGAGGCCAGGGCGTGCGCCGTCTCGTTGCCGCGGACCGACCAGGTTCCGATCTGTTCACGGCGATCCGCGCTCCGGAGCTCGAAACCGATGTACTCCTTGCCGCCCCACGACGCGTGCGCGTTGTAGGTCGTGCCGGCGAAGAGCCGGAGCTCGTGTTCGCGGGGGTCCACCGCAAGGCGCATGACGTTCCGGTCGGAGAGGCCGTCGAAGGAGAACATGTTGCCCGGCTCCACGGTCACCGGGCGGGTCAGGACCTCGCGGACACCCAGGCTGTTCCGGAGTGCGACGAGCAGGGTCCCGGTGCCGGCCGCGGTGGCCGAGACCGACTGCCCGGTGTACTCGGGGACGCCGCGTCCATCGGAGTTCTGCAGATCGGCGAGGACGGGTTCGTCGTCGAGGCGCTGCTGCCCCACCACCACCGTCGGCTGACCCCCGGTGATGCGTCCCATGGGCACGGCGTAGGGCTCGAGATCGTGGTCCGTTCGGTCGGTCGCGGAGTTCCGGTTCTCCCAGATGTCCGTGGTGAGCGGGGGGAGCTCGGCGAGTGCCGCCGAGGTCGCGTCGGTGAGCGGGAACCCCCACTGGGCGAAGAAGGGGCGGAGATCACGGTCCGCGATCTGCGCCGCGGTCCGCGCGAACAGCTGCTTCTTCGAGTCGCCGTTGTCCGGCGTGCTGACCTCGCCGAGCGCGAGTCCGCTGCGGAGCGACTGGTTCACGCGCGGGTAGAAGTGCTCCCCGAACGCCCGGCGGAGCTGGTCGAACATCAGGATCTTCACCCAGCCGTCCTGGGTGTCGTAGACGCGTTCGTCGACCGGCGTCGCGAAGAACGCGGCGACACCGGCGGTGTTCTGCCGATCGAGCCGGTTCTCGCCGCTGATGGTCCGCTGGACGTCGAGCACGGACGTGTTCACCACGACCTCACCCATACCGGCCCAGTTGTACGCCGGCGTCTGGTAGGTGTGGCCGACCTCGTGCCAGAAGCCCCACATGTTCCCTGGTGCGGAGCTGAGCAGCTCCCATGCGGCGCCGCCCCGCACGGGCATCGTGATCCGGTCGTTCCCGGCGCTCGCCCAGGCACCACCGGTGTCGGGCGTGGTGATGTGCAGGCGCTGCGGCGACTTGCGTGCGAGCCCCGATCCGTCGTCGAGCAGGCCGAAGTGCGCGTTCGTGAGCTCGACGACGCGGTCCCAGAGCTCCACCCTGCTCGTCATCTGGTCGGGGATCCGCCCGAAGGCACCCTTCGGCGGCTCGGCGAAGGTCCGTTCGCCGACGATGGTGACGAAGGACGCGTCCTCGTGAGCGGCCCGGTCGCGTGCGAACTCATCGTCGGAGGTCGTGCCGAGGACGAAGGTGGGCAGCGCCTCTCCACCTCGGACGGTCACGTCGTGAGACCCCGAGGGGGATCGGTCGATCAGGTACACGAGGCCGTCCACCGGCGCGGTCACGGCCGTCGTGCCCGCGGTCACCGGGAAGGTCTTGATGCCGACCGCGGACCCTTCGTTGTAGTCGTCGTAGTTGCCGTACAGGCCGATGCCGACCTGCATCGCGGGCGCATCTGCCGGCAGCGTGACCTCGAGCTCGGTTCCCTTCTGTGCGAAGCGGGAGACCGGTTGCAGGTCGCTGTGCCGGTAGCTGCGACCCTCACGGCGACGTTCCGTCTCCGCGTCGCCCTGTCCCCAGACGCGCATGGTCGTCGTGCGCTCGTCCCCCGAGTGCACGATCGACGCCTGACCCGCGGGTGATCGGGGCGAGGAGGAACCGGCCGGTGACGGCAGGCTCCCGGCGGAGGCGATCCCGCCGCCGAGGACCGAGCCGACGGTGACGAGGATCGCGGTGAACGCGCGAACAGAGGGGTTTACCAATCGCATGATATTAGAATATCACGCACTCTCCATCGGGTCACCGGCGCGGGCGTCGTCACGTCCGTTCGACCCGGCAAGCGGCTGCGGATGACGGACGACGTCGGGTACATGGCCTCGGCCGTGTGCAACGAGGTGCCGTACGACTCCAGCCACGGACTCACCGTCGAGTTCGACCAGCGGATGTGGAGCCCGGAGGGCGCCGGCTACGCGGACGGGATCGAGTGCTTCCTACGGCTCAGGACTCCGTGCCGGACAACCGCGCGACGACGTCGACGATGTGCGCGTCGTAGTGGACGTTGAGCGCGTGCGCCGCGTCTGCGGCTCGGTCCGGGTCACCGCGGTCGATGGCGTCCTCCAGCTGGGTGAGGACGTCCTCGATGTCCCACCTGCGGAAGGGCGGCGCCTCGTCGAACACGAACGCGAGCCGGCTCAGGGCGAACCGCAGACTGCCGGCGAGCCAGGGGTTCGGCGTGTGGTCCGCGAGGAGCCGTGAGAGCTCCACCACCGACATCGTGTAGCCGTAGTCACGGATTCGACCCTGGCGGCGGAGGCGGTCGATCACGTCGTGCAGCTCGGCTCGCCCGGTGTCGTCCAGGGTCTGCACGGACCACCGAGCGCACGCTTCGACGAGCGTGGACGCGAGCTGGAGCGAATCGGTCCAGTGCTGCAGGTCCGGTCGGGTGATGCGGATGCGCTCCGGGTCGTCCGGCCTCGTCTCGACGAGCCCGAGCAGTTCGAGTCGTCGGACCATCGGCATGAGCCGTCGGACCGACTGTCGCAGTCGGGCGGCGATCTCACCCGCGCGGTAGGTCCGGTCGCGCTGGAGCGTCCCGTCACGCACCATCGCGAGCAGGTCCCACCAGAGGTCGTCCGGGGTCCAGACGGCCCAGCTCGGCGAGTCCTCCGGCGCTGACGACGCGGAAGGCGCGGAATGCGCAGACGACGACGCCGGCGACCCGTCGTCGGGTGCTGTGCCGAAGGCGGCAGCGGTGCCGTCGACGTGCTCGCCCCACAGTCGTCCGAGGACGTGCGCAGCACGCTCGGCGGACCGCACACCGGGGTACCGCACCGCCTGCTCGGCCGCTGCGGCCCAGGCATCGACCGACGTCGACCGGAACGGGATCGACGGCGTCACGCCGAACCGGGCCCGCTCGACGGCACGCGCGGCGAGTCGACCGAGGGACACGTTCGGGGTGCGGTCGATCCAGAAGGTGATCGAAGCCCAGAAGGCCGGGTCGAGTTCGGGGGTGCGCAGGTGCGCCGAGCGACGAAGCACCTCGGCGACACGACCCTGCTCGACGAGGTCCGCTGCCGTGAGCACGGGCACGGCAGAGCGCATGACCCCTTCGAGCAGCCCGACGAGCAGCCAGCCGTTGTCCACCCAGGCGGCGGGGGACAGCGAACGGAAGCGGACGGCGGCCTGGTCGTCGAGGACGGCGATCCCGACGTCGGACAGCCGCTCGAGCACCGCGTGGAGGACCACCGGGTCGAGGCCGAACCGTCCGGAGAGCGCCAGCTCGTCGTGGGCGACGTCCTGGCCGAGGGAGCCGTCACGGACCGCACCGAGGACGTCCCGGTACGCCTGGTCGAGCTGCGGCGTCCATCCACCGTCGAACCGAGCCACCGCAGTCATGAACACCCCTTCCCTGCAGCGTAGCCGCCGACACGGCGGGCCTGCCGACACGACGAAGCCGCCCGGGTCGCCCCGGGCGGCTTCATCGACGGATCCGACCGATCAGGCCGGGATGTAGTCGAACGTGTCGGGGTCCGGACCCGTGCGGTGCCCCTTGTCGAGCGACGTGATGTCCGTCATGTCCTCGTCGGAGAGCTCGAAGTCGAAGATCGCGAAGTTCTCCTCGACGCGGGCGCGGGTGACCGACTTCGGGAAGACGATGTCACCACGCTGGATGTGCCAGCGGAGCACGACCTGTGCGGGGCTCTTGCCCGCGGCGCCGGCGATGCGGGTGATGGTCTCGTCGTCGAGCACGAGGCCCTGGGCGATCGGGGACCAGGCCTCGGTCGCGATGCCGTGCTCACGGCCGTAGGCGCGGAGTTCTTCCTGGGCGAGGTACGGGTGCACCTCGATCTGGTTGACGGCCGGGGTGATCGTGGTCTCGGCGGCGAGGCGGTTGAGGTGGTTCGTGTGGAAGTTCGAGACGCCGATCGAGCGCGCGGTGCCGGCGGCGTAGAGCTCCTCGAAGGCCTTCCACGTCGGCACGAAGTCGCTCACCGTGGGGAGCGGCCAGTGGATGAGGAAGAGGTCGGTGTAGCCGCCGAGCAGCTCGGCCGACTTCTTGCCGTTCTCCAGTGCCGCTTCGGGGGCGTGGAAGCCGTTGTTGAGCTTCGAGGTGACGAAGATCTCCTCGCGCGGGATCCCGGACGAAGCGATCGCCTCGCCGACCTCCTTCTCGTTGCCGTACATCTCGGCGGTGTCGATGTGGCGGTAGCCGACCTCGAGTGCGGCCAGCGTGGCGGCCTTCGTCTCGGAGGGGGCGATCTGGAAGACACCGAAGCCGAGCTGCGGGATGGTCTTGCCGTCGTTCAGGGTGATGTTCGGAACGGTCATGGTGCCATGCAACCAAACGACCCTCAGCGCGCATTCCGGCAACGTCCAGGATCGCGGACCCCGGGCGTGCCGCTCAGGACAGGGCGTCGTCGATGTACGCCTGCAACGCCGTGCCGTACGCGATCGCGGGGGTCTCCGATGCGAAGCTCCGGTCGGCCCCACCGATCGTCGCGGTGACGGTGTAGACGACCCGGCCGTTCGCCGAGACCCGCGTCAACCCGATGAAGGACGGCCCGAGCAGCTCGCGCAACTGGTCCTCGCGCGGCAGCCAGAGCGACTCCGAGGCGGTGACCGAGTCGAGCGCCCACTCGGTCGTCCCGTTGAACCCCAGGATCGTGCCGGTGGGGGAGTCGTGCCGCTCGACGGTCATCTCGGAGACCGTGTAGACGTCCTCGTCCACCTCGGGCTTGTCGATGACGAACCGGTCGCCCGTCTCGGGGTGCCAGCGCAGGCCGGCGTCTCGGAGGGTCCTGGCGAGTGCAACGGTGATCACCTCCCCACCCTGCACGCGCGACACCGCGCTGTCACCACATAGGTTGCCGAAAGCATCCCGTACTAGCATCGCCGAGCACCCCCACGCGCGAGCGCCACCCGATCGCGCGCGCGACGTGACGACGCCCGGGCAACCGGCGCCGCGCCTCCCGGCCGACTGAAGCGGCCACGGGGCGGGCCGCCGCCGGCGTCCCGACCGAGGCGACGGACACCCCGTCCGCCGAAGAGAAGGACCCGTATGACCCTCGAACGCGAGGAACTCCGCGACGGCTGGACCGTGACCATGGCCGGAGGAACCGGTGCGCCAGACGGCGTCGCGGGACGCAGCATCCCGGCGACGGTGCCGGGGCAGGTGCACACCGACCTGGAACGGGAGGGCCTGCTGCCCGACCCGACGTTCCACCTGAACGAGCAGGCCGCCAAGTGGGTGGGCCGAGCTGACTGGGCGTACCGGACGTCGGTCGACGTCGACCCCCGCGGCCACGAGCGTGTGGACCTGGTCTGCGACGGCCTGGACACCGTGTCCGAACTGAGCCTGGACGGCGTCGTCGTCGGCACGACCCGGAACATGCACCGCCGCTACCGCTTCGACGCGCGCGTGCAGACCGGATCGGGTGCGACGACGAAGGACCTCGAGATCCTGTTCGAGTCGCCGTACCGCGAGGCCGGCCGCGTCGCCGCGAAGGCCGGCAGCATGCCCGGCCCGTACGACGAGCCGTTCCCGTACATCCGCAAGATGGCGTCGAACTTCGGCTGGGACTGGGGCCTCACCGCCGTCACGAGTGGACCCTGGCGTCCTGTCGCCATCGAGCGGTGGTCGACCGCGCGACTGCGCGAGGTCCGACCGCTCGTCGACGTCGAGGCCGGCGAGGGCGTGCTCGACGCGCACATCACGGTCGAGCGTTCCGGCCTGAACGACCTGGACCAGGACGGCGAGGACGACGACCTGGTGCTCGTCGTGACCGTGAGCGGTCTCAAGGAGGACGGCACCCCCACGCGGCAGCGGTCCCGCGCGCAGCTGACCCCGAAGGACGACGAGACCGTCGTCACGGTGCGGGTCCCCGAGGCGCTGCGCTGGTGGCCCCGGGGCTACGGCGCGCAGGCGCAGTACGACGTGGTCGTCGAGCTGCAGACCGTGGACGGCGAGGTGCTGGACCGCGACACGTTCCGCACCGGCTTCCGGTCGACCCGGATCGACACGCAGGTCGACGACATGGGGCGCCCGTTCGGCATCCACGTCAACGGGACGCTGATCGACGTGCGGGGCGTCAACTGGATCCCGGACGACGTGATCGTCTCGCGCGTCGATCGTGCACGGCTGGAGTCGCGGCTGGGCGCGGCGGCCTCGCTCGGCACGAACCTCGTGCGCGTGTGGGGCGGCGGCGTGTACGAGTCGCGCGACTTCTACGAGGTCTGCGACGAGCTCGGGCTGCTCGTCTGGCAGGACTTCCCCTTCGCCTGCTCGGCGTACCCCGAGGTCGAACCGATCCGCAGCGAGGTCATCGCCGAGGCGCGGGACAACGTCGCCCGGCTCGCCCGACACCCGTCGCTGGTGCTGTGGAACGGGAACAACGAGAACATCTGGCTGCACGACGTCGACGGCTGGGCGGATTCCCTCGGTGACCGCGGCTGGGGCCTCGACTACTACCTCGACCTGCTGCCGACGATCGTCGACGCGGTCGACCCGTCGCGCTTCTACACCGTGGCCTCGCCGTGGTCGGGCTCCGAGTCGCTGCCCGCGAACGACGTCGACCACGAGACGCACCACTCGTGGGACGTCTGGAACCGGCTGCCCGACACCGCCTACCGCGGGTCGGTGCCGCGGTTCGTGTCCGAGTTCGGCTGGCAGGCACCGCCGGCCTGGCGGACGCTGCGAGACGGCGTCGCCGACGAGGTGCTCGGGGTCGACGCACCCGGAGTCGTGCACCACCAGAAGGCAGCGGACGGCATGGGCAAGCTGGCCCGCGGCTTGGAGCCGCGGTTCGGCACGGGCCCCTTCTCGTTCGACGCGTGGCACTACCTGACGCAGCTGCAGCAGGCACGGGCCATCGCGACGGGCATCGAGCACTGGCGCACGCACTGGCCGCGGAACGCGGGCGTGGTGATGTGGCAGCTCAACGACCTGTGGCCGGTGTCGTCGTGGTCCGCGATCGACTCGGCGGGGCGCCTGAAGCCGCTCGCGCACGAGCTGCGCCGGTTGTACGACGACGTCCTGTTGACCATCCGTCCGGTGTCGCGGGTGGCGGTCGCGCCGTCGGTCGTGTCCGGGCCGGCTGCGTCGCCTGCCTCGCCGGTGTCGGGGGCGTCCGCTGCTCCGGTCGTGTCCGCTTCGTCGGTCGAGTCCGATTCGTCGGTCGTGTCCGATTCGTCGGTCGCGTCCGGCGGTCCCGTCGCGTCCGACGCGGACCGGACGGGAGGCCCGGATCACCCGGGTGGGTCGTCCGCCGTCGGCGAGACGGCTGAGCTGGGCATCCTTGCGGACACCCTGTCGCTCGGCGTCTCGCCCGGGTCGTTCGGGTCGTCACCCGTCGAGGTCGCGGTCCGCTCCACCCGCGGTGGGCAAGACAGCGTGGTGCGTGTCCGCCGGGTCACCACGGCCGGCGCGATCCTGGCCGAGGTCTCCCTGCCCGTCCGGTCGTCGTCCGCCGGGGTCGCCGTCGTCGCACTGCCCGAGTCCGTCGGCGTGGTCGACGACCCGGCGAACGAGCTCATCGTGGCGGACATGGACTGGCACCGCGCGGTCTGGACGCCGGGCCCCGACGTCGACATGCGGTGGGAGCCGGCGCGGTACCGCACGTCGTTCGCGCCCGTCGACGGTGGGCTCGACCTGACCGTCGAGGCCGAGTCGCTCGTCCGCGACCTGCTCGTCCAGCCCGACCGGGTGACGTCTGACGGTGCCGTGGACCGCGGGTTCATGACCCTGCTGCCCGGGGAGCGGGTGACCTTCCGGCTCACCGGCGTGACCGAGGCCGACATCCCGGCGCTGCGCGAGGAGCCCGTCCTCTGGAGCCTCGACCGGGCGCTCTCGGCGCGGTAGCAGCGGCCGGCGGCACGTGCTGCGTCCACTTCCCTGTGCGATCGGTGTCCGTTCCGGCGCCCGGCCTGGGCATCGGAGAGCGGGAGAGTTACGATGGGGGGACACGGACTTCCGCCCCGTGGGTCGAGGACGATCCACCAACGGCGACCAGTTCCAGATCAAGGAGTCATGATGCTCGGAAACCTCACCGGTCTGCACCTGCTGATCATCCTCGGGATCGTCATCCTGCTCTTCGGTGCGACCAAGCTCCCGGCGCTCGCCAAGGGTCTCGGGCAGTCGATCAACATCTTCAAGAAGGAGATGTCCGACGACGAGAAGAAGGCTCAGGCGGGCGACACGACGGTGCAGAACACCGCGGTCCCGAACACCACCGTTCCGACCGCTCCCGCCGAGCCCGCCGCCGGTCCGGTCCTGAACCCCGGCCCGAGCGCGCAGCCGAACACGGATTCCCGGCGCTAGACCTCGAGCTCAGGACCCCTCAGCCCCGTCCTGTCGGCAGCCCCCGCGACCCTCGTCGGTCGCGGGGGCTTCGTCGTGCGGGGGCGCGGCGCGGCCCGAGGGGGCGCAGGATGAGCACATGACGAGTCTGCCCGCCGCACACCGCGCCACCGCGCCGCTCCGGGACGACCGTCGCACCGTGCTGGTGGTGGCGATCCTGTCGTCGTTCGTCGTCGGGTTGGACTCGAGCGTGGTGAACGTGGCGCTCCCGGCGATCCGGCAGGAGCTCGGCGGTGGGCTCGTCGTGCAGCAGTGGACCGTCGACGCCTACCTGGTCACGCTCGGCTCGCTCATCCTCGTCGCCGGCTCGCTGTCGGACGTGTTCGGCCGGGTCCGGATCATCACGTGGGGGCTCGTCGTGTTCGGGATCGCCTCGGTCGCGTGTGCGGTCGCCCCCACCGGCGAGGTCCTCATCGTGTCCCGGGCGCTCCAGGGGGTCGGCGGCGCCCTCGTGACGCCCAGTGCGCTCGCGCTCATCGTGGCGGCGTTCCGCGGGGCCGCGCAGTCGAAGGCGATCGGCACGTGGACCGCCTGGTCGAGCGCGGCGACGATCCTCGGGCCGGTGGTCGGCGGGCTGGTGGTCGACAGCGTCGGCTGGCGGTGGATCTTCGTGCTGACGGCCCTGCCGATCGCGGTGACGATCCCGCTCGTGCTGCGGATCACCGGTGACGTGCACCCCGAGACCCGGCCGCGCATCGACGTCGTCGGCGCCGTGCTCGCGGTCGTCGGCGTCGGTGGCGCGGTGCTCGGGCTCATCGAGCAGGAGCGGCTCGGGTGGGACGCGCCGGTGGTGGTCGCAGCGCTCGTGCTCGGTGCCGTGGCGCTCGCCGCCTTCGTGCCGTGGGAACTCCACGTGACCCGGACGACCGGTTCGCCGCTGGTGCCGCTCGCGCTGTTCCGGGTGCGGAACTTCGCGGTGGGCAACATCGCGACACTGTCGATCTACGGCGCCCTGAGCATGGTGTTCTTCGTGGTGACGCTGTTCCTGCAGGAGGTCTGGGGGTTCCCGGCCTGGCTCGCCGGCCTGGCGACGCTGCCCCCGACGGTGGTCCTGCTGCTGGTGTCCTCGGCGGTGGGTGGTCTGGCCGGACGGTTCGGGCCGCGCTGGTTCATGGCCGCGGGACCGGCGGTGGCTGCGATCGGCTCGCTCCTGATGCTGCTGGTCGGTGCGCAGCCGGACGCGTACTGGTTCGGCGTGTTCCCCGGGCTCGTGCTCGTCGGGTTCGGGATCGCGCTCATGGTGACGCCGCTGACCAGTGCCGTGCTCGGATCGGTGCCGCAGTCCGAGGCCGGCGTCGGGTCGGCCGTGAACAACGCGATCGCACGGATCGCCGGCCTGGTGATGGTGGCGCTCGCGGGCATCGTGCTCGGCGGGGAGATGAGTGTCGCCGGCCTGCACCGGGCGGTCGTCGTGATGGCGGTGCTGCTCCTCGCCGGCGCGGTCGTCAGCGCCGTCGGGATCCGGAATGTCTCCGCGCCGACGTAAGTTGAGTGCAGTAGACTCAAGTACAACACCACCGCAACGAAAGGACGGAACGCATGGCGAACCTCCAGGGTGCTCCTGACTCGCAAGAGCGACAGAAGACCGCCCTCGAGCAGTACGGCGTCGACCTGACGGCGATCGCCCGAAGCGGCAAGCTCGACCCGGTGATCGGACGCGACTCCGAGATCCGACGCGTCAGCCAGGTGCTCACCCGCCGCACCAAGAACAACCCCGTGCTCATCGGCGAGCCCGGCGTCGGCAAGACCGCCGTCGTCGAGGGGCTCGCGCAGCGCATCGTCGCGGGCGACGTCGCCGACTCGCTCAAGGACAAGCGGCTCGTCTCGCTCGACATCTCCTCGCTCATCGCCGGCGCGAAGTACCGCGGTGAGTTCGAGGAGCGTCTCAAGGCCGTGCTCAAGGAGATCAACGAATCCGACGGGCAGGTCATCACGTTCATCGACGAGCTGCACACGCTGATGGGTGCCGGCGGCGGCGAGGGGTCCGTCGCGGCCTCGAACATGCTCAAGCCGATGCTCGCGCGCGGCGAACTGCGGCTCATCGGGGCGACGACGCTCGACGAGTACCGCGAGTACATCGAGAAGGACGCCGCCCTCGAACGGCGCTTCCAGCAGGTCTACGTCGGCGAGCCCAGCGTCGAGGACGCCGTGGCGATCCTCCGCGGGCTCAAGGAACGCTACGAGGCGCACCACAAGGTCACGATCAACGACTCTGCCCTGGTCGCCGCGGCGAGCCTGTCGAACCGCTACATCTCCGGCCGGCAGCTGCCCGACAAGGCGATCGACCTGATCGACGAGGCCGCCAGCCGGCTCCGCATGGAGATCGACTCCAGCCCGGTCGAGATCGATGAACTGAAGCGGAACGTCGACCGGCTGCGCGTCGAGGAGTTCGCGCTCAAGCAGGAGAAGGACGACGCCTCGAAGGCCCGGCTCGAGACCCTGCGGAACGAGCTCCGCACGCGCGAGGAACGCCTCGGCGAACTCGAGCAGCGCTGGCAGGCCGAGCGCGCCAGCCTGAACCGGATCGGTGAGCTGAAGCAGCAGCTCGACGACCTGGGGGTCCGCGAATCCCGCGCCGAGCGGGACAACGACTTCGAGACGGTGTCCCGCATCCGGTACAGCGAGAAGCCCCGGATCGAAGCCGAACTGGCCGCCGCCGAACAGGCCGAGTCCGCCGATCGCATGGTGAACGACAGCGTCACCGACGAGGACATCGCCGCCGTGATCGCGCAGTGGACGGGCATCCCGCTCGGCCGGCTGCTGCAGGGCGAGACCGAGAAGCTCCTGCACCTGGAGAACGAGCTCGGTCGCCGGATCATCGGGCAGCGCACCGCCGTGAACACCGTGTCCGAGGCCGTCCGGCGCACCCGCGCGGGCATCTCCGACCCGGACCGTCCGACCGGCTCGTTCCTGTTCCTCGGCCCGACCGGGGTCGGCAAGACCGAGCTGGCCAAGGCGCTCGCCGAGTTCTTGTTCGACGACGAGAAGGCCCTCGTCCGCATCGACATGAGCGAGTACGGCGAGAAGCACTCGGTCTCGCGGCTGATCGGTGCCCCGCCCGGGTACGTCGGCTACGAGTCCGGCGGGCAGCTCACCGAGGCCGTCCGTCGTCGCCCGTACTCGGTGATCCTGCTCGACGAGATCGAGAAGGCCCACCCCGAGGTCTTCGACGTGCTGCTGCAGGTCCTCGACGACGGTCGTCTCACCGACGGTCAGGGCCGCACGGTCGACTTCCGCAACACGATCCTCGTGCTCACGTCGAACCTCGGGTCCCAGTTCATGACGGACCTGACGCTGACCGACGACCAGCGGGAGGACGCCGTGCGCGAGCTCGTGCAGCAGGCGTTCCGACCGGAGTTCATCAACCGCCTCGACGACATCGTGGTGTTCCAGGCCCTGACGGCCGACGACCTCGGGCAGATCGTGTCGCTCTACGTCGATCGGCTCGCCCGTCGCCTGACCGACCGCCGGCTCGAGCTCGCGGTCACGCCAGAGGCCCGTGGCTGGCTCGCCGAGCGCGGGTACGACCCGCTGTACGGCGCTCGACCGCTCCGCCGCCTGATGCAGCGGCAGATCGACGACAAGCTGGCGCGCGCGATCCTGTCCGGTGACGTCCGCGACGGCGACACCGTGCGGGTGGACGTCGCCGCGGACGGCGACGGCCTGACGGTCGAGCCGTTCCAGTTGGCGGAGGTCGTCGAGGAGTAGGCGGCGAGGTGACTGACGGGAGGCCCGGGGCCGGTTCCTGGGACCCGGTACGGGCCTGCCGGGTTGGCTGCAGGGCATGCCTGAGATCCGTGCGCTGCGTCGCCTCACCGACTCCATCGAGCACGCGAGTGTGCTCGACAAGGCCGTCGACATCGATCGCGCGGTCGTGCGGGCGACCACTCGGCCGAAGGCGCTGCGGCAGCTGCTGCACGGTGTGCCGTTCGGGCACCCGGTCCACCCGCTCATGGTGCAGGTGCCGCTCGGGGCCTGGATCTCCGCGGCCGTGCTCGACGTGTTCGGCGGGAAGGGCAACGCGAAGGCCGCCAAGACGCTGATCGGCGTCGGGCTCGTGTCCTCCGGCAGTGCCTCGGTCGCCGGGTACGTCGACTGGTCGGAGCTCGACCGCGAGCAGCTGCGCACCGGATGGGTGCACCAGGCCGTGAACTGGGTCGGCATCTCGCTGTACGGGCTGTCGTGGTGGCAGCGGAAGCACGGCAACCACGGCGCGGGGAAGCTGCTCGGGTTCGCGGCGCTCGGAGTCGTCGGGGTCGGCGGGTACCTCGGTGGGCACCTGGCCTACCGGCAGCGTGCCGGCGTGAGCGACCACGGCGAGGTACCGTTCGACGCCTGACGGCCTATCCCACGTCCGCGCTGGCGGCCGTCTGACGGAAGTGGTGGTGATCCGGGAGGCCCGGTGCCGGTCTGCGAGACCGGCACCGGGCCTCCCGGTCGGCGCGTCCACCCCGTCGACGTGCGGCGCAGATCATGCCTGGTCATGACCAGTTGCGTCAAGCGTTCGCCCTGATCTGTTCGACATCCGTGATCCCCCGGAAACACGCGGATCGAACCTGTCCACAGGGACCGATCCAACGGTTGACAACCCGGTCACGAAGGTCTTCACTTGCGAATACGCAACGTCCTTTCATAAAGGTCGGACCAAGGGAGTCAACGTGACACGCACGCGTTTCGCCGCACTCGGTGCGCTCGGCCTGGCGGCCGCGCTCGCCCTCACCGGGTGCTCCGCCGGAAGCAACGGAGCTTCCGACGGTGGCACGAAGTCCATCGGCACACCCGATGGCAAGGGCAAGACCATCACCGTCTGGATGATGAACGGCGACCTCAGCGACAAGGTCCTCGACGCCGCCCAGAAGCAGTTCACGAAGGACACCGGGGCGAAGGTGACGATCCAGACCCAGCAGTGGGACGGGATCACTACGAAGCTCACCACGGCGCTCGCGCAGGACGACGCCCCGGACGTGGTCGACCTCGGCAACACGCAGGTGCCGGTCTACGCGGCGGCCGGTGGCCTGATGGACCTGACGCCCTACCGCGACGAGCTCAAGGACGGCCAGACCTGGCTCACCGGGCTCGAGGGGCCGGCGACGGTGGACGGAAAGCTGTACGGAGCGCCGCTCTTCGCCGGCAACCGCGCCGTCGTCTACAACAAGAAGGTCTGGAAGGACGCCGGCGTCACCGATGTGCCGACCACCTACGACGAGCTCACCGCCGACCTCGACAAGGTCAAGGCCGCCAACGCGAAGAGCGACTTCTCCGCCTTCTACATGCCCGGCCAGTACTGGTACGGCGGGCTGCAGTGGGTCTGGGACGCCGGCGGCGAGATCGCTTCCGACAAGGACGGCAAGTGGACCGGTGAGCTCGACTCCGCCGACGCCGTGAAGGGCCTGACGGCGTGGAAGGAGTTCCAGAACGACTACTCCGCGAAGTCGACGCAGGACATCAACACCGACAAGCCCTCGCAGAGCGACGTCTTCGCGCAGGGGAACACCTCGGCGTTCCTCGGCTCGGCGTGGGAGATCGGCTCGATCACCACGGCGAAGCCGGCGCTCGCCGACCAGATCGGCACGTTCCCCATGCCGTCGCAGACCGAGGGGAAGACGCAGCCGGTGTTCCTCGGCGGGTCCGACCTCGGGATCCCGGCGAAGGCCGCCAACCAGGACCTCGCGCTGTACTACCTGAAGATCCTGACCTCGAAGGAGTTCCAGCAGGACCAGGTCTTCGGCGTGGACGGCTGGGAGCCGAACTCGACCGAGCTGCTCGACGCGGTCGCCGGTGACGTGGACGCCCTGCACAAGCCGTACTTCGCGGCGGCGGGTACGAGCCGTCCGACCCCGGCCACCCCGGGCTGGGCGACCATCGAGGGTGACGCGTCGTTCCAGTCGATGTTCGCCGACGTCGCGACCGGTCGGAAGTCGCCGGAGCAGGCTGCCGAGGGCTTCTCGAAGCACCTCACGACCGCGCTGAACGCGCAGCCGTAGTCGATGACCTCCACTGCAGAGCAGGCGACCGGTTCGGAGCAGTCCGAGCCGGTCGCCGGCGGCGGGGGGACCGGGGGGATCGGCGGTGCCGGGTCGGGGCGGCCGGTTCGACCCGGCCGCGGGGTGCGTCGTCGGTCGGCGGTGGCGTCGCGCGCTCCGCTCGTCCTGCTGGCACCCGCGGCGGTCCTGCTGCTCGCGCTCGTCGTCTACCCGCTCGTCCGGCTCGTCGTCATCTCGTTCCAGGACTACGGCCTCCGGGCGATCTTCACCGGGGAAGCCGGGTTCGCCGGCGTCTCGAACTACACGAACATCCTGACCGACGCGTCGTTCTGGCCGGTCATCCTGCGCACGGTCCTGGTCACCGGAGCGATGGTGCTCGGCACGATCGTCATCGGGATGGGCGTCGCGCAGCTGCTCACCCGGCTCGGTGTCGTGATGCGCACCGTGGTCAGCGTCGTGCTCGTGCTGGCCTGGGCGATGCCGAACGTGGCGTCGAGCCTGGTCTGGCAGTGGCTGTTCCAGCCGTTCTACGGGGTGCTCAACTGGCTCATCACCCAGCTGCGGGTGTTCGGCGACCACACGCAGGACAACTGGGCGTCACACCCCGGGCAGGCGTACACGATCGTGCTCACGCTCGTGATCTGGCAGGCCGTGCCGTTCGTCGCCCTGACGCTGTACGCCGCGCAGTCCCAGATCGCGCCGGAGTACTACGAGGCCGGGGCGCTCGACGGTGCCTCGACGTGGACGATGTACCGGGCGATCACGCTGCCGGCACTCGCGCCGACACTGCTGCTCGTGTCGATCCTGTCGGTGATCTGGGACTTCAACGTCTTCAACCAGATCTGGTTGCTCACGAGGGGCGGCCCTGAAGAGGCCACCCTGACGCTCGGCATCTGGACCTTCGTGAAGTCGTTCGTGTCCAACGCCTACGGCCAGGGTGCCGCAATCGCCGTCATCTCGACCGTGATCCTCGGCGCGCTCACCAGCTACTACATCCGCCGGCTCGTCCGCAGCGGGGAGGAGGACCTGTGACCGTCTCGAACGCAGCATCCGTGCGGGCACGGAAGCGGAAGCCGCGCGTGGTCGCGAACACCATCGCGGTGGTGTTCTGCCTGGTGTGGGTGTTCCCGATCTACTGGATGGTGAACACCGCCTTCAAGCCGGCGGACGAGGTCACCACCACGACCCCGATCTGGGCGCCGCTGCACCCCACGCTCGACAACTTCACCCGAGCGCTCACCCAAGAGGGCTTCCTGGTCTACCTGCGGAACTCGACGATCGTCGTGGTCGCCGCCGTGCTGCTGTCGATCGTGGTCGGGTTCCTGGCCTCGGCGGCGCTGTCGCGGTTCCGGTTCCGCGGTCGTCGGGCGATCCTGGTCGGCATCCTGTTCGTGCAGATGATCCCGTCGGGCGCGCTGCTCATCCCGCTGTTCCTGTCGTTCCAGACGCTCGGTCTGCTCAACAGCTACGTCGGGCTGATCCTGGCGTACGTCGCGAGCGTGCTGCCCTTCTCGATCTGGGTGATGCGCGGGTTCTTCGTGGCCGTGCCCGTCGAGATCGAAGAGGCAGCGAAGGTCGACGGGGCTGGCACCTTCCGGATCCTGTGGAGTGTGCTGTTCCCGCTCGTGATGCCCGGGGTCATCGCCACGAGCGTGTTCGCCTTCATCGCGGCGTGGAACGACTACCTGATCGCGTACGTGATGCTCAAGGACCAGGGGATGTACACGCTGCCGGTGTGGTTGGCCGGGTTCTCGACGAACAAGGGCACGGACTTCGGCGGGCTGATGGCGGCGAGCGTGCTGTTCTCGATCCCCGTGGTCGTGTTCTTCCTGATCGTGCAGCGGCGGCTCGTCAGCGGCATGACCGCGGGGGCCGTGAAGGGCTGACCGTCGAACCGAACCCCCCGTCGTGCACGCGCGCGACGGGGTGTTCGTGCGTGGGGCGGGCGGGAACCACGGGCGGCCGCGCGGGGGTTCGTGCGGACACGCCCGGCGCCGTCTTGCCGAGGTTCCACGGACGGGCCGTGAGGCGCGCGAGATGCCGAGATTTCGGAACCTCGGGGGAGGGAGGGGCGGGGCGCTCGAGCGGGGTGGTTGCGTTTGTGTGGGTTTGTGGCTTATGGTTCCTGAAACCCACGGGAACGAAGGAGTTCGGGCATGTACGCAACCGAGCGGCACGATGCGATCGCAGCAGCGCTGCAGGACGCCGGCCGGGTCTCCGTCGCCGATCTGGCCGAGCACTTCGACGTCACCACCGAGACCGTCCGGCGTGACCTCGACGCCCTCGAGTCCGCCGGGGTCCTTCGTCGTGTGCACGGGGGTGCGGTGCCGATCGGCCGCTCGAGCGTCGTCGAACTCTCCGTCGCCGAGCGCGAGGGGCAGCACGGCTCCGCGAAGTCCGAGATCGCCCGGGCCGCGATGCGCCTGGTGCCCTCGACCTTCACCGGGTCGATCGCGATCGACGCCGGCACCACCTGCGCCGCCGTCGCCGCCGAACTCGCACGGTGGGAACCCGCCACCGCCGGTGCCACGCTCACCGTCATCACGAACTCCGTCCCGATCGCCGCGACCCTGCAGCACAGCGAGCACGTCGAACTGCACCTGCTCGGCGGTCGGGTGCGCGGGGTCACCAGTGCCGCGGTCGGTACCGCCACCGTCGAGCAGATCGGCGCCCTGCGGCCCGACATCGCGTTCGTCGGCACGAACGGCCTGTCCGCCGGGTTCGGGCTGAGCACCCCCGACGAGTACGAGGCCGCCGTCAAGGGCGCCTACGTCCTCGCGGCCCGTCGAGCCGTCGTGCTCGCCGACGCCGCCAAGCACGGGGTCGAGGCCCTGATGCGCTTCGCCCGGCTCGACGAGATCGACACCGTGGTCACCGACCAGCAGCCACCGGCCGACCTCACCGTGGCCCTGACCGACGCCGACGTCGAGGTCGTCGTCGCATGAGCCGCCGCATCGTCACCGTCACGCCGAACCCGAGCCTCGACCGCACCATCGAGCTCGCCGGCGAACTGCAGCGCGGCGCCGTGCAGCGCGCCACCCGCTCCACCGCGGAGCCCGGCGGCAAGGGCGTCAACGTGTCGCGGGTCGTCGTCGCCAGCGGTGGGGACACCATCGCAGTGCTGCCCGGCGACGAGCTCGACCCCGTGCTGCTCGGGCTCGCCACGCGCGGCATCCCGACCGCGGCGCTGCCGATCGGTGCACCGCTCCGCTCGAACGTCACCGTGACCGAGCCGACCGGCACCACGACGAAGCTCAACGAACCCGGGCCCTCGCTGGCCGGACGCCTCGACGACCTCGCCGCCCTGGTCGCCGACACCGCCGCAGCGACCGCCACCGGTCCCGCCGCTCGCTGGGTGGTCTTCGCCGGGTCGCTCCCGCCGGGCCTGCCCGACGACGCGCTCGCCGTGCTCGTCCGCGCCGTCCGCGCACGCCACGGCGAGGACGTCCGGATCGCGGTCGACTCGTCCGGCGTCCCGTTCACCGCCCTGCTGCAGTCCGGCGAGCGGATCGACCTGGTCAAGCCGAACGCGGAAGAGCTCGCTGAGGTCGTCGGTGGCGACCCGGACAACTACGAGCAGGACGTCGAGGCCGCCGTGGTGGCCGCACAGCGCCTGCGCGACAAGAACGTCGGTTCGGTCCTGCTCACCCTCGGCAGCGCCGGCGCCGTGCTGGTGTCGGACGAGGGCGCCTTCGCGGCGGCAGCGCCCCGGATCGTCGCCCGCTCGACCGTCGGCGCGGGGGACTCCTCGCTCGCCGGCTACCTGCTCGCCGAGGTGGCCGGAGCGTCGCCCGAGCAGCGCCTCGCCCAGGCCGTCGCCACCGGAGCCGCCGCTGCTGCGCTGCCCGGCAGTGACGTGCCGGCCCTCGACCACACCGACCCGACGGCGATCTCGGTCCGGGTGCTCATCACGCACCCGGCACCCGAACCCGCCTGACCCCGCCAGAACACCCCCACTCCCCGAACACCTGCACGACCCGCGCGATCAGCGCCATTGCGAAGGAGCAAGCACATGTCCGCAGACTCGAGTCCGCGCCTCATCAGCGCCCAGCTCGTCGGCCTCGACGAGGACCTCGGAGCCACCTCGGCCGACGTCATCCGTGTCCTGGCCGACCGCGTCGCCGCGACCGGCCGCGCCGCCGACGGCCGGGTCCTGGCCGAGGACGCCATCAAGCGCGAAGCCAGCGTCGGCACCGGCGTGCCCGGCGGCATCGCGATCCCGCACGCCCGCTCGGCGTCGGTGTCCGAGCCGACCCTGGCGTTCGCGCGTCTCGCCCGCAAGGTGTCGTTCGGCGCCCCGGACGGCGACGCCGACATCGTGTTCATGATCGCCGTGCCCGAGGGCGCCGACAAGGACCACCTGACGGTCCTCTCGACCCTGGCGCGTGCGCTCATCCGCGACGACTTCACCGCCGCCCTGCGTGCCGCACGGACCCCGGACGAGATCGTCCAGCTGGTCGACCGCGAGGTGAGCGGCGAGGTGTCCGAAGCCGGCGTCGGGAAGGCGAGCAGCGCCTCCAGTCCGACTGCCGCACCCGCACCGGGCCGCAAGGTCTTCGTCGGCGTCACCGCCTGCCCGACCGGCATCGCGCACACCTACATGGCGGCCGACGCGCTCGTCGCCGCGGCGCAGCGCGCCGGCGCCGAGATGCACGTCGAGACCCAGGGGTCCTCGCAGGTCGAGCCCCTCGACCCCGCACTCATCGCCCGCGCCGACGCCGTCGTGTTCGCAGTCGACGTGGACGTCCGCGACCGCGGACGCTTCGCCGGCAAGCCGCTCGTCTCCGGTCCGGTGAAGCGCGGTGTCGACGAGCCCGACAAGATGATCGCCGAGGCCATCCGCGCCTCGGACGACCCGAACGCCGCACGCGTGCAGGGCGGCGCAGCCGTCGACGGTGCGTCCACCGCCAAGAACGAGCACTTCGGGCAGGCGCTCAAGCGCTGGTTGCTCACGGGTGTCAGCTACATGATCCCGTTCGTCGCGGGCGGCGGGCTGCTCATCGCGCTCGGCTTCCTGCTCGCCGGCTACGGCATCGCGCTGCAGCACGGTGACTCCGGCCAGAACAACGCCGTGTTCACGCTGACGAACTACACCCTGCTGAACCTGCCCCCGGAGGGCCTCGGCTACTACCTCGGCGCCGCCGCGTTCCAGATCGGCGGGATCTCGCTCGGCTTCCTGGTCGCAGCGCTCGCCGGGTACATCGCGTACGCCATGGCCGACCGACCCGGCATCGCACCCGGCTTCGTCGCCGGTTCCGTCGCCGTCTTCATGAACGCCGGCTTCCTCGGTGGTCTCGTCGGTGGTCTGCTCGCCGGTGCCGCCGCGTACTGGATCGGTCGCATCCCGACCTGGCGCTGGCTGCGCGGCCTGATGCCGGTCGTGATCATCCCGCTGCTCGCCTCGATCATCGCCTCCGGCCTCATGCTGCTCGTGCTCGGTGGCCCGATCGCCTGGCTGATGACGCAGCTCACGAACTGGCTCAACTCGCTCAACGGCACCTCGGCGATCCTGCTCGGCATCATCCTCGGCCTGATGATGGCGTTCGACCTCGGCGGCCCGGTGAACAAGGTGGCGTACGCGTTCGCCGTCGCCGGGCTCGGTGCCGGCACAGCGACGAACGTCGTGCCGTTCGAGATCATGGCCGCGGTGATGGCGGCCGGCATGGTGCCACCGCTGGCCCTCGCGCTCGCCTCGACCCTGCTGTACCGCAAGGGCTTCACGAAGCCAGAGCGTGAGAACGGCAAGGCCGCTTGGCTGCTCGGTGCGTCGTTCATCTCCGAGGGTGCGATCCCGTTCGCCGCGGCCGACCCGCTGCGGGTCATCCCGGCGTCGATGGTGGGCGCTGCGGTCACGGGTGCGATCTCGATGGCTGCCGGCGTGACCTCGCGTGCCCCGCACGGTGGGATCTTCGTGTTCTTCGCGATCGGGAACATCGGGATGTTCGTCGTTGCGATCCTCGTCGGCATGGTCGTCTCGGCGCTCGTGCTCGTCGGGCTGAAGAAGTGGGTGCGTCGGGCTCCGGCCGCCGAGGCTGCCGCTGGAGACGAGGCCGCCGTGGCCGGCGAGACCGTCGGACAGCGCGCGCCGGTCGCCGCCTAGGACGACGGCGTCTCTCCGAGACGCCGCACAGTCACCGAGACGCCGCCGGATACGGCGGCGTCTCGCGTGCGGGACGGCGTCCAGCGCGGACGCCGGCGTCTCACGCAGGTGGCGCGACCAGACGACGGACGGGAGGCCCGGTGCCAGCTGGCACCGGGCCTCCCGTCCGTCCGTGGTCGCGACCACCCCGTGGGGTTCCGAGATCTTGGAACCTCACGGGCGTGAGCGGGCCTGCGTGGAACCTCGGCGGAAGTGAGCGGCGGGTCGTGGAACCTCGGCGCGGTGCGCAGGCAGGCAGGCGATCAGGCCGCCATCGCGAGGGCGGACGGGTCGATCAGCGCCGTCGCTTGCTCGTCGACGTCGCAGGGTGCGAGCGGTGCCACGGAAGTGTGCGTGATCTTCGGGTGCACCGGTCGTCGCTCGGTCTCGCCGCGGCCGATGAGGTCCTCGTGGAGCTTCTCGCCTGACCGCAACCCGGTGAACACGATGTCGGACGTGCTTCCCGTTGCCTGGACCATCCGTCGTGCGATGTCGAGGATCCGGATCGGGGCGCCCATGTCGAGCACGAGTACCTCGCCGGGGTGGGCGATCGCGGCGGACTGGATGACGAGGTGGCACGCCTCGGGGATGGACATGAAGTACCGGGTGGCGTCCGGGTGCGTGATCGTCAGCGGGCGGCCAGCGCGGATGAGTTCGGCGAAGAGGGGCAGCATCGACCCGCGGCTGCCGAGCACGTTGCCGAACCGGACGGAGACGTAGTCGTACCCGGTGTCGTTGGCTGTCCACGCGGTCAGACGCTCCGCGATGCGCTTCGTCGCACCGAGGACGCTGGTCGGGTTGGCCGCCTTGTCCGTCGAGATGTTCACGAGCGTGCGGACCTCGGCGGCCGCGGCGGCCCGGAGGACGTTCAAGGTCCCGAGGACGTTCGTCTTCCAGCCCTCTGCCGGGTACTGCTCGAGCATCGGGAGGTGTTTCAGCGCCGCCGCGTGGAAGACGACGTCCGGGCGCCGGTCGAGCATGATGTCCCGGATCGCGTCGGCGTCGCGGATGTCGGCGAGCACCACGTTGTTCGTGTCGAGCAGCCCGTGACCGTCGACCGAGACCTGCACCTGCTGGAGCGCTGTCTCGTCGCGGTCGAGCATGATGATCTCGGACGGTTCGAACCGGATGAGCTGGCGGCACAGTTCACTGCCGATCGAGCCGCCGGCGCCGGTGATCAGGACGGAGCGACCCCGGACGAAGTCGACCGCGATCTCGAGCTCGCCTTCGGGTTGCCGGTCTCCGATCAGATCGGCGATGTCGACCCCTTCGAGGCCGGGGATGAGGATGGTGGGCATGGAGTCTCCTCTGGAATGCAATCCATTGAGTATCCGCCATGACATGTGAAATGTCAACGATCAATCCGCGATGTTGGCGGTGACCGCGTCGATGTAGGCGGCACGGTCCTCGCGCGAGTGCGGCCGCCCCGGAACGCCTGGGCGCTGCTCCCACGGGAAGGGCCCGGCCTCGTGCCGGTACTCGATGCCCATCGCCTCGAGCCGGGCGGTGTGCTCTGCCAGCCGTCCGCGGAACTCGGCGACGTCGCGCGGCCCGACGACGTCTGCCGACCAGAGCGCCTCGGCCAACGCAGCCACGCGCGGGAAGAGCTGGTAGTCGAGCTTCCGGGCGGAGTCGACGTGCTCCGTCCACATGTTGCCCTGGCCGCCGATGACGTGCGCGCGCTCGGACTCGGTCAGGCCGGACGGCACCGGGTCGAAGGCGTACACGTCGTCCACCGTCAGCACGATCGACACCGGGATCGGCTCGGTCTCCAGGTCGCTCTGCCGGTAGTCGAGGTAGGCCTGGTCGTCCGGCGAGGAGATGACGTCGTGCCCGCGCTTCGCCGCCGTGCGCGCACCGGTCAGGCCACGCCACGACACGATCGTCGCCGACGGGTCGAGCGTGCCGCCCTCGAGGATCTCGTCCCAGCCGAACGCCTGCCGCCCGTGCGCGGCGACGTGCGCCGCGAGCTGCCCGATGATCCAGGCCTGCAGCTGCTCCTCGTCTGCGAGCCCGAGTGAACGGATGCGCTCCTGCGTGCGGGGGTCCTGCTCCCACTGCACCTTCGGGCACTCGTCACCCCCGATGCCGATGTAGCGCGAGGGGAAGAGCGCGATGACCTCGTCGAGGACGTCCTTGAAGAAGTCGACGGTGCTGTCGTCGGCGTTCAGGACGTCGTCGGCGATGCCCCACTCGGTCCAGACCTCCACCGGTGTCTCCGGATGCACCCCGAGCGACGGGTAGGCGGCCAGCGCGGCCCGGACGTGACCGGGGGTCTCGATCTCGGGGACGACGGTGACGAACCGATCGGCCGCGTACGCGACGATCTCGCGGATGTCGTCCTGCGTGTAGTACCCGCCGTGCGGGCGGCCGTCGAAGCCCGCCGGGTGCAGCACGCCGTCGGCGTCGGGGACGTGTGCGCCGACCTGGGATTCGCGCCGCCACGACCCGACCTCGGTCAGCCGCGGGTACTTGCGGATCTCGATGCGCCAGCCCTGGTCCTCGGTGAGGTGGAAGTGCAGCCGGTTGATCCGGTGCGCCGCGAGCTGGTCGACGACGCGCATGACCTCGTGCTTGGTGCGGAAGTGCCGGGCGACGTCGAGCATGACGCCGCGCCAGGCGAAGGCGGGCGCGTCCTCGACCACGGTGGCGGGGATCGACCACGGCCCGGTCCCGACCCGGCCGCTGCGGTACACGTCGGCCGGCAGGAGCTGGAGCAGCGCCTGGACGCCGTAGAAGACGCCGGCGGCCGACCCACCGACGACGTCGACGCCGTCGGGGGTGACGGTCAGGCGGAAGGACTCGGCGCGCTCGCCCTCGGGTGACGGCGGGCCGGCGGGCAGCGAGGGGTCGTCGGAGACGCGCAGTGAGATGACGCCGGCGTGGACCGTCGCGACGGCGGTGGCCACACCGTCGGTCGTCGCGCCGTCCGCTGCGTCCCGGACCGGCTGGCCGGTCGAGGCCCGAAGGGTCTGCTGCAGGTACAGTCGGACCGGTTCGGTCGCCGCGTCGGCGGCGATGCGGGTCGACGGGGTGATCTCGAAGGCGCCGGTGCCGGGAACGGCGCGGCGCGGTCGTGGGATGAGCATGTCGGAGTCCACCATTCCTCAATGATCTTTCGTAATGTGGAGGCTATGGCCGTGGACGAGACCGTGTCAACGATCCCGAGTGTCGTGGGGACGACGCCGGGCGTGCTCCGACTCATGAACTCGCGCGCCCTCCTCGACGAGCTCCTGCGCGAGGACTCCTCGCGCACGGTGACCGAACTGAGCCGGTCCGTCGGGCTCTCCCGCCCCACGGTCGAGGCGGCGCTCGCCGACCTGATCGCCGAGGGTTGGGTGGCCGAGGCCGAGGCGATCGCCACCCCGAACAAGGCCGGTCGCCGCGCCAAGCGCTTCGCCGCGGACGCCACCGCCGGCTCCGTGCTCGGTGTCGACCTCGGACTGCACGGCATCGTCGGCATCCGCGCCGACCTGCGCGGGAACACCCTGGCCCGGGTCGAGGAGCGCTACGCCGACCTCGCCGACGCGGAACAGGCGTGGACGAGCGTGCAGGACGTCGTCCGTCGTCTGACGGCCGGAGCCGAGGCGTCGCCGGTGCTCGCCGCGACGTTCGGCGTCCCCGCCGTCGTGGACCGCACGGGGGCCATCGACTACACCGTCGCGGTGCCGGAGTGGGTCGAGCGCCGGGTCCCCGGCCGGATCCACGACCTGTTCCCCGGGGTCGCGACGTTCTTCGACAACGACGCGAAGCTCGCCGCCACCGCCGAGGCGATGTGGGGCCGGTTCCGGGGCGTCCAGGACGCCCTGTACCTGGTGATGGGCCGGCAGATCGGTGCGGCCTACGTCATCGACGGGGCACTGGCGCGCGGTGCGCGCGGTGCGGCCGGTGAGATGGGCGGTCTGGTCTCGACCGGCTGGCCGGGTGCGCCGGCCCGCCTGGAGGCCCGGATCCCCTCCGACACGGACCTCGAGTCGGTCTTCGCAGCGGCCGGGCGCGGGGGCGCGGGGTTGGTCGCCGGGGTCGACGGCGCGTCGGCTCCTGCGGACTCCGCGGCGGTCGCCATCGTCTGCGAGTTCGCGGCCGATGTGGCGCCGGGCGTCGTGCAGCTCGTCACGACCATCGATCCCGAGCTCGTGGTCGTCGGTGGCGAGGTCCTGCCCGCGGCGTCGGTCTTCGCCGCCGCGCTCGCCGACATCGTCGCGCCGGGGCTCCGGCACCCGGTGGAGATCGTGCCGTCGACGGTCGGACGCGACGCCGTCGCCCGTGGTGCGCTCGCCCGGTCCCTCACCCACGTGCGGACCTCGCACATGGGACTCGGCTGACGTTCAGGTTCCGCGCCGGGTCCTGACAGGGCGTTCAGGGATGCTGGGGGCATGACGACTGCCGTGACCTTCCGCGCCATGACCGTCGCCACCGGCGACTCGACCGCTCCGTCGGACCTGGGCGGCCTCTCCGGCCTCGTGCTCCAGATCATCGACACCCTGGGGGAGTGGGGCGTCGCGCTCATGCTCTTCGTCGAGACGGTGTTCCCGCCGATCCCGTCTGAGGTCATCCTGCCGCTGGCCGGGTTCCTGGCGGGTGCCGGGCAGATGAACCTGGTCCTGGTCCTCGTGCTGGCGACGCTCGGGTCGTACCTCGGTGCGCTGGTGCTCTACTGGCTCGGAGCGGCGATCGGGTTCGAACGCACCACGCGGTGGTTCGGCAAGCTGCCCCTGGTCGACGAGGACGACTTCCGCAAGGCCGCTGACTGGTTCCACCGGCACGGCAAGAGCGCGGTGTTCTTCGGTCGGTTCGTCCCGATCGTCCGGAGTCTCATCTCCCTGCCCGCGGGCGCCGACCGGATGCACCTCGGCACCTTCTCGGTGTTCACGATCATCGCGAGCGGCATCTGGAACAGCGCACTCGTGCTGCTCGGTGCTGCGTTCGGCTCGCAGTACGACCGGGTCGAGCAGTACACCGAGTGGATCGACCGGGTGCTCTACGTGGCGATCGCGATCGTCGTGGTGACGTTCGTGGTCCGACGGATCCGCCGCTGGCGTGCAGCGCGCCGTGTCGACCACGACGGCGCGGGCGAGTCCGGCGCACGAGGTCGTCGTCGCGCCGAGCCCGCCCGCGACTGAGCCGCAGGGACTGCCGATCGTCAGGCCTTCGTCAGTGCCGACTCCTTGTGCGCGGCCTGCTTGCCGCTCTTCTCCGACTCGACGATCCAGTACGGATCGTCGTCCGTCGGTCTGAAGGTCTGACCGTCGAACTCGAAGTCGCTCGTGCGCTTCCGCACGAGCGTTCCGGTCGTCTTCCCTTGCGAGGTGTTCCAGTGCACCTCGTCACCCTTCGTCAGTCCCATCGCTGTCCTCCTTGCGTGATCGCTCACCCTGGTCGGAGGTCGAACGGTACCCTGATGCATCCGCATGAACACAGGGAAGTACGCCGATCACGATGTCATAACACCCGTCCGAAACGGGAGTCGGACGCGTACCGTTTCTCATGAGCCAACACGCCGGCAGCAGCCGTGCACCCCGAGGCTCTCGACGGAACGACGGAACGACGGAACCCATGACCCTGCTCGACGGCTTGCGGACGGAGACGGTCCTGTCGGGTCGCTACCGGCTGGTGAAGCTCATCGGCACGGGTGGCATGGGGACCGTCTACGAAGCCCGCGACGAGCACACCTACCGCGCGGTCGCCGTCAAGCTCTTCGCGACGCCGGACAAGATGACCACCGCCGACCGGGTCCGTCAGGAACGCGAGATCCGGCTCCTCAGCATGCTGTCGCACCCGGGGCTCATCCCGCTCTACGACGCCGGCACCCACGACTTCCCCGACGGGCCGCACCGGTTCATCGTGATGGAGCTCATCGCCGACACGACGCTGCTCCGGCGGCTGTCCGAGGGGGCCCTGCACAACTACGAAGTGGCCGACCTCGGCGCCCAGCTCGCCGACGCCCTGGCCTACGTGCACTCGCGCGGGATCGTGCACCGCGACGTCAAGCCCGCCAACATCCTGATCAGCGACGAGGGGTCGTCCGGCTTCGCCCGGACCGTGAAGCTCACCGACTTCGGCGTCGCGCACTTCGTCGACGGCTCGCGCCTGACGAACGACGGCACCATCATCGGCACGGCCGCGTACCTGAGCCCCGAGCAGGTCGCCGGTGAGCCGATCAGCTTCGCCACCGACGTCTACTCCCTCGGCCTGGTGCTGCTCGAGTCGTTGACCGGCAAGCAGGAGTACTCCGGCACCCTGATCGAGGCTGCGCTCGCCCGGCTGCGGAACGACCCGGTGATCCCGGACGACGTCGCCTCGGAGTGGCGTGACCTGCTCAGCCGGATGACCGCGCGGGACCCGGAGCGCCGGCCGACCGCGGTGGCGATTGCGAACGCGCTGCGCGGCGGCTCGGTCCAGGTCACCGGCCCGGTGCCGCTCGGCCCGGAGCGGGTCAAGCACCAGCGCGACCACCGGCTGCACCGTGCTGCCCACCGGCACGCCAAGCGCGGGACGTTCTCGGCCGTCCGGCGCTGGCGTCGACGGAACGTGCTCGTGGGCTCCTTCGGCGTGTTCGGGGTCTTCGTCGCGTGCAGTGCGGCCTACGTCGCCGGCATGCTGCACTGACGCTGCGTCCCGTTCGTCCGAGGTCACTGGCAGGATGGGGAGCATGACCGACCAGCGCTGGATCAAGATCTGCGGACTGTCGACGCCCGACACCGTGGACGCCGCCGTCGACGCGGGTGCCGATGCTGTCGGGTTCGTCTTCGCCGCGAACAGCCCCCGCACCGTGACGGCCGACCTGGCCAAGGAACTCGTCGAGCGGCTGCCGGACGGCATCGACGCCGTCGGGGTCTTCCGCGACCAGAAGATCGACGAGATCGTCGGCATCGCCTCCGAGGTCGGGCTCACCACCCTGCAGCTGCACGGCGGCGAGTCCGCGACCGACTTCGCCCGCGCCCGTGACGCCGGCTTCTTCACGATCCGCGCTCTCGCGGCCGAGGACTACCTGCGCGAGACCACTGAGCAGCGCGCCTCGTACGACCACGACCTGCTGCTGCTCGACGCCGCGGTGCCGGGGAGCGGTCGGCTCATCGACCCCGCCGTCATCGAGGGTGGGATCGACGAGGCCTGGATCCTCGCGGGAGGCCTCACCCCCGCCAACGTCGTGGCCGCGGTCGAGACGCTCGACCCCGACGGCGTCGACGTGTCCAGTGGCGTCGAGTCGGAGCGCGGTGTCAAGGACCCGGCGAAGATCCGCGCGTTCGTCGAGGCCGTCCGCAGCCTGGGCTGACGCGGGTGTCGGCCCGGCGGCCGGCACGCGCTCTGGACGCGGGTGACGGCGGACGGGAGGCGCGGGGCGGGACCGCAACGGGCCTCCCGTCCGGCGTGCCGTCCGTCTCGGGCGCGGAAGACGCCGGCGTGTTCAGACGACGCCGCCATGTGCGCGAGACGCCGCCGGAATCGGAGGCGTCTCGGGGACTCGGCGGCGTCTAGGTGGGACGCCGGCGTCTTGGCGGGACGCCGGCGTCTTGGCGGGACGCCGGCGTCAGCGCAGGGTCGGGATGAGCTCGGTCAGGAAGGCGTCGGTGTCCTCCCAGCCCTCGACCGCGTGGCACGGCACACCGAGGGCCTTCACCGGGTAGTCGTTGCCCTCGGGGTCGAGCCGGTCGCCGACGAAGAGCATGTCGTCGAGCGCGATGCCGGTGATCTCGGCGAGGCGCTGCATGCCGTACGCCTTGTCGATGCCCTTGCGGGTGATGTCGACGCTGGTGGAGCCGCCGGACCGGACCTCGAGGTCGGGGAGCTCGGCCTGCACGCGGCGACGGAGGTCGTCCTTCTTCGCGCCGGTCGGGTCCCACTGCTTCTTGACGTCGACCGGGGCCGCCTGGCCGAGGGCCGAGAACGTGATCTGCGACCCGCGGTCCTCGAGGATGTCGCCCCAGGTCTCGGACTCCCAGTAGCCGGCGTCCTTCGCCACGGCCTCGACAGCGGCGAGGGCACGCGCCTTCTGGTCGTCGGTGAGGTCCTCGGCGTACTGCAGCGCCCAGTCGTCGTCGGACCAGCGGTAGTAGCGGGTGCCGCAGGTCGGCAGGAGGTGCAGGTCGTCGAGGGTCAGGCCGGCTCGTTGCCGGAGCGGCGTGACGAGCTGCTGCTCGAACTGCGTGAAGTTGCCGCCGGAGATGACCGCGACCGGCACGACCTCGAGCAGGGACGCGAAGGTCTCGAGCATGCGGGGGTCGAGGGCAGACTTCGACGGGGCGAGGGTGTCGTCCAGGTCGAAGGCGACGAGGCGGGGCGTGGTCATGCCCCCGATCCTGCCAGAGGCCACCGATCACATGCCGGGTGCTGTGTCCACCGCACGTGACTGCTGCGCGATGTCTGCGGGGTCGCGCGCGCGGGCACACGCGGGCGATCGCAGGCAGACGCGGGCGCGCGCGGTCAGGCGCGGTGCGTCGCGGGGACCCGGTCGCGGTCGTACGTGATGTCGGTGTAGCCGTGCGGGGCGGGGTTGCCGTCGTCGTCGAGGTTCACGAACACGACCTCGTCGATGGTCAGGATGCTGCGGTGCGTGAAGAGGTTGCGCGCCTCGGCCCGCATCGTGAGCGAGCTGCGGCCGAACCGGGTGGCGACGAGGCCGATCTCGACGATGTCGCCCTCCTTCGCCGAGGACACGAACTCGATCTCCGACATGTACTTCGTGACGACCTTGCCGTTGCCGAGCTGGATGATCGCGTAGACCGCGGCCTCTTCGTCGATCCAGCGGAGCAGGCTGCCGCCGAACAGGGTGCCGTTGGCGTTGAGGTCCTCGGGGCGGACCCACTTGCGCGTGTAGAAGTTCATCTCGGGCTGCATGTCACGACATACTACGCTGCAGCGCCCGCTCCCTGGACGGGAACGGGCGCTGCAGCGGGTGGCGCGAGGACTACTCCTTGACGAGCACGACCTCGTCGAGCGGCAGACGGGTGCGCGGTGCGACCTCGCGCTCGGCCGCCTTCTCGTCGAGCTGCGACGGGTGCGCGACGGTGCCGATCGCGGTGACGGTGAAGGGCAGGAAGCGCTCCGACAGGTCGAAGGCGGCGCGCAGGCCCGCGGCGTCGATGCCCGCCATCTGGTGCACGTGCAGGCCCTCGGCGTGCGCCTGGACGGTGAGGGCAGCGAGCGACTGGCCGAGGTCGTACTGGGCGAAGGTGCGCTCGTCGCCGTCCTCGGACACGGTCTCGAGCACGCCGACGACCAGGGCGCTGGCGCGGAACGCCCAGGCAGCGTTGAAGCCGAGCAGGTTCTCGTTGATCTTCCGGAACGTCTCGGTGCCACGACGGCCCGCGATGAAGCGTCGGGGCTGGAAGTTCATGGCCGACGCAGCCCAGCGAGCGGCCTCGAGGACGGCGTCGAACTGCGCGTCCGAGATCGTCGCGGTCTCGTCGTAGGAACGGGGGCTCCACCGCTCTTCGAGCAGGGGGACCAGCGGCTGGCTGGAGTCGGTGGACCGGGTGAGGGTGTCGGCGTTCGTCGAGGTCATGGTGCGTGCAACGGTATTCGGTGCGAACGCATTTCCGACCTGAGCGACGTCACATGGTGCAAGGATGGACGCGATGGGTGGCGTGTTGACCGGCTTCGCGATCATCGGCGCGATCATCGCCGGTGGGTACGTCGTCGGGCGCATCGGACTGCTCGGCCCGCACGCGCAGTTCGTGATGAGCCGGCTCGCGTTCTTCGTGCTGATGCCCTGCCTGCTCTTCCACACCATCGCCTCCGCCGACATCGAGTCGCTGCTGTCGCCGATGCTCTGGGTCTCGCTGCTGAGCGCCGCGGTCGTCGCACTCGGAGCCGCGGCGGTGTTCCGGTTCGTGCTGCGGCGACCGGTCACCACCACGACGGTCGGGGCCCTGGCCGCGAGCTACGTCAACGCGAACAACATCGGCCTGCCGGTGGCCGTGTACGTGCTCGGACAGGCCACCGCGGTCGTGCCGGTGATCCTGCTGCAGCTCATCGTCATCGCCCCGGTCGCGTTGACGATCCTCGACGCCGCGACCTCGGGCGCTGGTGGCTGGGGTCGCCGCATCTCCGGGCCGTTCCGGAACCCGATCATCATCGCCTCGTTGGTGGGTCTGGTGTTCTCGGCGACCGGCATCACGCTGCCGGCCCCCGTGCTCGAACCGTTCTCGCTGGTGGGCGCCGCCGCCGTGCCCGTCGTGCTGCTGTCGTTCGGGATGAGCCTGCACGGTGCCGCGCCGCTGCGGGACCCGGCGATCCGGACGGACGTCATCGTGGCGTCGTCGATCAAGCTCGTGGTGATGCCCGCGGTCGCGTACGTGTTCGCACGGTTCGTGTTCGGGCTCGGCGACCAGGACGTCTTCGTGCTCACGACCCTGGCGGCGCTGCCGGCGGCGCAGAACGTGTTCAACTACGCGCAGCGCTACGGTGCGGCGGTGCCCGTGGCCCGCGACGTGGTGCTCATCTCGACGATCGGCTCGGTCCCCGTGCTGGTCGCGATCGCCGCCCTGCTGCACCCGTAACGCGCCCTGGGCGCACGCCGAGGCGGACGGGAGGCCCGCGGCGGGCCGGTACCGGGCCTCCCGTCCGCCGTGGGGTCGCGTGCACCGCGTCGAATGAGCAGACGACGACGGGTCGCCGTGACCGACCCGTCGTCTGCTGCGCACTCGATGCCGGCTGAGGGCGCGCGCGTACGCTGGCAGCCACGGGGCGGACCCGCCTCGGGACCACGACGGACGGAGACCTCCGATGGACACGATGGCGATGATGAAGAACATGTCGATGGCGGACATGCCCATGGAGATGGACATGGACGCGATGCAGGACACGATGATGGCGATGAACGCTGCGTCGATGGCAGCGACGATGTGCTCCGCGAGCGACATGCGCATGGGCGGCGAGATGGCCACCTGTGCCGCGATGTGTTCCAACATGTCGATGCTCGCCGACACCGGCATGCGGATGATGATGCGTCCGATGGGCATGGACGTGCAGTCGATGCAGGCGATGCTCATGGCCGTCACGACGATGGGCACGATGTGCGCCGCCGAGTGCCGGAAGCACATGGACATGGACGAGTCGTGCCGCTACTGCGCCATGGCGTGCGACGAGATGGTCGCCAAGTGCGAGGCGATGATGGCCTCGATGTCGGCCTGAGCCGACGAGCCCGAGCTACGCGCTGCGCGCCGTGGTCTGACGACCGCCGGCGCTGAGGATCTCCGCAACCGGGTGGTGGGCGACCGGATCGCCGACCGACAGGAAGCCGTCGGCGTCCGTCACCCGGAGCTGGGTCACGCCGCCGTCCAGGAACGCCACGACCGCGTCGGCCGTGCGGGTCTCGACGACGATACCGTCGCGCCAGGCGCCGGGGGCCGCGCTCGCCATGACGCGCTGGATGGGAAGGATCGTCGTGCGGGACATGGCTTCACCTGCTCTCGAAGGGGTTCGGTGCAGGAAATCTACGTCCGGTACCCGCCCCGCTCAACGCGGGCGGACCCGGGACGTAACAGAAGCCGTCGGGCTCAGAAGATCATCGGGCGGTCGTCGTCCAGCGACGTGTCCAGGTCGAGGTCGACCACCACGGGGACGTGGTCGCTCGGGGCATCGCCCTTCCGCTCGTTGCGGTGGATCGAGGCATCGGTGACGACGTCGGCGAAGGCCTGGGAGCCCATCACGAAGTCGATGCGCATGCCCTCGTTGCGTGGGAACCGCAGCTGCTTGTAGTCCCAGTAGGTGTAGCCGTCGGGGACGATCGGACGGACGACGTCCTGCAGCCCCTTCGCCTCGAATGCCCGGAACGCGTCGCGCTCCGGTTCGCTGACGTGAGTGTGGCCCTCGAACACGCGGACGTCCCACACGTCGGTGTCGAACGGTGCGACGTTCCAGTCGCCCATCAGCGCGAGCGGGGTCTCGGGGGAGGCCGCGATCCACTCGGCGGTGCGGTCGGCCAGCTGCGCGAGCCAGTCGAGCTTGTACGTGTAGTGCGGGTCGCCGACCTCGCGCCCGTTCGGCACGTACAGGCTCCAGAGCCGGACGCCGTCGACGGTGACGCCGATGGCACGGGCCTCGACCGGCAGGTCCGGACCCTCGTGCCCCTTGAGGAACCCGGGCTGCCCGGGGAAGTCGCGCGTCACGTCCTCCATCGGCAGCCGGCTGGCGAACGCGACACCGTTCCACTGGTTGAGGCCGTGCGCCTCGACGTGGTACCCGGCGTCCTCGAACGCCTGCACCGGGAACTGCTCCGGCTTGCATTTGATCTCCTGCATGCCGAGGACGTCGACGTCCTCACGCACCAGCCAGTCGACGATCCGCCCTACTCGGGTGCGGACGGAGTTCACGTTCCAGGTCGCCACGCGCATGGGATCGAACCTACCGGCACGCCCATCCTCGGTCGGGGTACGGCACGATGGTGTTCGCTGGAACACCAGGAATCGATCGCATCGGAGGCAGCAATGGCATCGACGACGAACCGCGTCGACGGGACGGTCACGACGGGCACCGCGACGGGCACCACGACCGGGACCACCACCACGCAGGTCACGGCCAAGGGCAAGACGATCATCGACGACACCGTCGTCGCCAAGGTCGCGGGCATCGCCGCGCGTGACGTCCCCGGCGTCTTCGCGCTCGGCGGCAACGCCGCCAGGGCCTTCGGCGCCATCCGCGACGCGATCGGCTCGAGCGCGCTCGGCCAGGGTGTCCGTGTCGAGGTCGGCGAGACCCAGGTCGCCGTCGACCTGACGATCGTCGTGGACTACCCGACGCCGATGATGGACGTCGCCACCGCGGTGCGCGCCGCCGTCACGAAGGCCGTCACCGAGCTCGTCGGGCTCGAGGTCACCGAGGTCAACATCGCGATCAACGACGTGAACATACCGGCACTGAACGGCACCGCCGACGACCTCGACGGCGATGTCCGCGAGGGTCGGGTCCGGTGAACGCCACCGTCGTCGGGATGGGCGTCGGCGCGCTGCTCGCGATCGTCGCGGTGACCCTCGGCTTCTGGGCGTTCATCGTCGTCGCCGTCTGCACGGCCGTCGGTGGGCTCGTGGCCCGCATCGTCACGGGTGACGTCGACGTGCGTCGCCTGGTCGACGTGCTGCGCGGACGCCGGAGCTCGTCGTGACCGCCGCCGCCGTCGCCACGCCCGGCGACCGCGGCGTGCGACTGCCCGGCTCGGACCGCATCGGCACGCCGGCGCTCGTGCACACCGCGCAGGCGGTGGCCGCCGAAGCGCTGCGCGTGGCCTTCCGGGAGGTCCGTGCCCGGGTCGCCGACGACGGCCGCGGTGCGCTGGCGGTCGAGATCACCGCCCCGCTCACCCTGCCCGTGCTGGGGAGCCACGCGGTCCCCGACGAACCCGTCGTCACGAGCGCGCACCGCGCCCGCGGCACGATCGCCGAGCGGCTCCGGACCATCACCGGCCGTCAGGTGTCCCGGGTGACCGTGACGTTCGCATCCTCGGTCCTCGACGTGCCGCGGAGGGTCCGGTGACCGCCGTCGACGGCCGGACCGCATCGGTTCCCGAGGCTGGTCCTGCACCGTCCGCCGGTCACGCCGCCACGTACCGCCGTCTGCTCCGCCGCGAGACCCACGCGTCCCGCTCGGGCGCCGTCGTGGTCGCGATGCTCATCGCCCTGGTGCTCGCCGCCACTGCGGTGTTCGCCGGCGCGCTCGTCCTGCTCGACCAGAACGTCCTCGGCGTCGACCCGCGCGCCGTGGTGGACGCCGCGCTCGCAGCGCCGGACGGCCTCGACACCACGCTCGTCGTCGGGATCGCCGCGATCGTCGCCCTCGTCGGCCTGGTGCTCCTGCTGCAGGGCGTCCTGCCGCAGCGGCGTCCGCGGCACGCGATGGCATCTGACCGGCTCGCCGTCGTGGTCGACGACGAGGTGCTCGCCTCTGCTGCCGCCCGTGCTGCCCGCTCGCCCACACGCCTCGGCCCGGACGCTGCCGTCGGCACCGTGGGGCGCCGGACCGTCGAGGTCGTGCTGCGCCCGGCTGCCGGTGTCGACGTGCCCGTGGTCGCTGCGACCGAGGCCGTCGAGCGCGAGTTCGCGGCGATCGACGCACGGCCCGCCGTCGCCCCGCGGGTACGGGTCCAGCCGACCGGACGGGTCGACGGATGAACGCGACCAACCGTGGCCTGGGCCGGGTGGCACTCGTGGTCGTCGGGCTCGTCCTGCTCGTCGGTGGCGTCGGCGCGATCCTGGTGCAGACCGCCCAGGGGCTGCCGCTCGTGGCCTCGTCGTGGCGTTCCGTCGGTGACGCGCTCGCGGGCCTCGGTACGCACACGTCGCGGGACGACTCCCTGCTGTCGTGGACGTGGGTGCTCGGCGGCGGGGTCGTCGTCGGCATCCTGGCGATCGTGGTGCTGACGACGCTCGGCGGAGGCCGCGAGGGCACCGTCGTCGAGAGCGACGGATCGGCCGACGGCGTCGCCGGTTCGGTACGGATCGAGTCCACCGCCGTGCAGCACGCGCTGTCCTCCGCGATCGGGGCGCTGCCGCAAGTGGCCTCGCTCGCCGTCGACGTGTACCGCGTCCGTGGAACCCGGGCGATCCGGGTGCGGGTGCATCCGCGCCGGGGTGCCTCTCCGAGGGAGATCACCGAACGGGTCGAGGTCGTCGTGGCCGACCTGGACGCCCTGCTCGGTGAACGCCTGCCGGTCCTGCTGGAGATCGCGCGCGGTGGTGCCGGGTCCTCGCGCCCGGACCGCGTGCACTAGGTCCGTCGTGGTGCGGTCGATCGGCGGGCTGCCGGGCCCGGGCTCCGTCGTCCCCGTACCGCGTGTGGTCACCGAGGCCGCCAGGGGCCGCGAGGTCGCCCTGGTCTGGCACAACGAGATCGGCGGCACGACGTTCCGGATCGGCCCGGACGAGCGCGCCGACGAGTTCGTCAAGGTCCTGCCGCCCGCCTACGGCCGGTGGATCGCCAGCGAGGCTGCGCGATTGGAGTGGGCGTCACGGTACGTCCGAGTCCCCGAGGTGCTCGGCCACGGTGCGGATGACGACGGCGTCTGGCTGCGCACCCGTGCCGTCCCCGGGTGGAGTGCCGTCGACCCGCGCTGGCACGACGAACCTCGGACCGCGGTGGTCGCGGTCGGCGAGGGGCTCCGTGCGTTCCACGAGGCACTGCCGGTGGATGGCTGCCCCTTCGCGTGGTCGACCGTGGCGCGGCTCGACCGGGCTCGTGCGGCGGGTCGCGACACAGATCGCCTGGGCCAGGAGCCGCCCGACGACCGCGTCGTGGTGTGCCACGGAGACCCGTGCACGCCCAACACGCTCATCGGTGCCGGCGGTCGGTGGAGCGGGCACGTCGACCTGGACGCCACAGGGATCGCGGATCGCTGGGCCGACCTGGCGGTGGCGACGATGGCGCTCGGGTGGAACTACGGGCCGGGGTGGGAGCCGCTGTTCCACGAGGCGTACGGGCTCCCCGATGATCCGGAGCGGACGGCGTGGTACCGGGCGCTGTGGAACGTCGATGTCGATGACGTCTGAGCGAGCCGAGTTTCCTGCAGGGTCAGATATTGGGCTTGTTGACGATGGGGTCGTCCCAGTCGGGGAAGTCCGGGTACTCGCCGGGGTGGGACCGGTCCGGGAACGTGACGGTCGAACGTCCGTAGACGGCTGAGGAGAGCGCATCGGAGTCGTTGGTCCAGAACAGTTCGCTGTAGACGGTGAGGGGGTTGTCGCCGTTTTCCTGGGCGGTGTACTGGATCTGCCAGCCGTCGCCGGTGGTGGCCCAGACTTCTTCGTCGCCGGTGATGGTGCGGCGTTCGATGGTCCAGCCCTGTTCGGCGAAGTAGTCGATCATCGGTTGCAGGTCGCACCGCTGGTCGGTCGCGCCGGGCGGAGTCCAGAGCCGGGTGCTGCTCATGTCGTAGCTGTTCTTGGTGTCGGACCCCGGCAGCGGAGCGACGCCGTCCCCTCCGATCAACGGCAGGTCGTCGCCGCCACCCCACTCCCATTCGCCGTCGTGGACCTGGAGCTGCGCGGCTTTCAAGAGTCGTTGCATGTGTTCGTAGTGGTCGCGGTAGGCGTCGAACTCTTGGTGGAGTGACATCTCCGCGACGTCGTCCTGGGTCAGGCTGGCTGCGTCGGTGGGCATCTGGTTTCCTCCTGCTGCGCACCCGGTCAGCAGTCCCAGGGTGAGGACTGCCGTCGTGATGGTGCGGAGCATCGAATCAGATCTTGGGCTCGTTGACGATGGGGTCATCCCAAGAGGGGAACGGCGGGAAGACGCCCGGAATGGACCGGTCGGGAAACGTGACGGTCGAGCGTCCGTAGATGGCATCCGAAAGCGCGTTGCCGTCGTTGGTCCAGAACAGTTCGCTGTAGACCTCGAGGGTGTAGCGGCCGTTCTCCTGAGCGGTGTAGATGAGTTGCCAGCCGTCGCCGGTGTACCCCCTGAGTTCATGGTCGCCGGTGATGTCGCGTTGCTCGATGGCCCACCCCTGATCGGTGAAGTAGTCGATCATCGGTTGCAGGTCGCGCTGCTCGCCTATGGCGCCGGGGGGTGACCAGAGTCGTCCGCTGCGCATGTAATAGCTGTTCTTCGTGTCCGCGCCCGGCAGCGGGGCGACGCCGTCCCCGCCGATCAACGGCAGGTCGTCGCCGCCAGCCCACTCCCATTCGCCGTCGTGGACCTGGAGTTGCGCATTCTTGAGGAGCCGTTGCATGTGTTCGTAGTGGTCGCGGTAGGCGTCGAACTCCTGGCGCAGGGACATCTCCGCGACGTCGTCCTGGGTCAGGCCGGCTGCGTCGGTGGGCATCTGGTTTCCTCCTGCTGCGCACCCGGTCAGCAGTCCCAGGATCAGGGATGCCGTCGTGATGATGCGGAGCATCGGTCAGATCTTGGGCTTGTTGACGACGGGGTCGTCCCAGTCGGGGAAGTCCGGGTACTCGCCGGGGCGGGACCGGTCCGGGAACGTGACGGTTGAGCGTCCGTAGACAGCGGTCGAAAGGGCATTGGAGTCGTTGGTCCAGAACGGCTCGCTGTAGACGGTGATGGGGTTGTCGCCGTTCTCCTGGGCGGTGTACTGGATCTGCCAGCCGTCGTCGGTGGTGGCCCAGACTTCTTGGTCGCCCGTGATGGTCCGGTGTTCGACCTGCCAGCCTTGTTCGGTGAAGTAGTCGATCATCGGTTGCAGGTCGCGTTCCTGGTCAATTGCGCCGGGTGGGGACCAGAGCCGGGTGCTGCTGAGGTAATAGCTCTTCTGGAAGGTCGCACCGGTCAGTGGCGCGACGCCGTTTGCACCGTTCATCGGGAGATCGTCACCGGCACCCCACTCCCATTCGCCGTCGTGGACCTGGAGCTGCGCATCCTCGAGGAGTCGTTGCATGTGTTCGTAGTGGTCGCGGTAGGCGTCGAACTCCTGGCGCAGGGACATCTCCGCGACGTCGTCCTGGGTCAGGCCGGCTGCGTCAGTGGGCATCTGGTCTCCTCCTGCCGCGCATCCTGACAGCAGCCCGAGGGCCAGCGCAGCTGCCGTGATGGCGCGGAACATCGGTCGCATGATGATCATCATGGCTTCCCAGTCGCGATGATCTTCGCGATGGTGTGTTGCGACGTGGCGTCGGGTGACAGGTAGCCGACGCCACTGTCCGGGAACATGTCGTGTCCAGTCACCGCTTTTCCGCCACGGGATGCTTCAGCGCTGAAGGTGTCGACGTCCTCAAAGCTGCGTGGATCGGTCCGTCCGAACCGTCCGCCGTTCGCGGTTGTATCTACGGCCCCCTGGGTCGCGTACACCTGGTCTACGTTGAGGTGCTCGGGAGTCGTAGTGTCGGTGAACCCGACAGATCCGTAGCTGACGAAGGAGTCGACTCGGTAGCGGGTCTGCGCGAGCGCCTGGGCCGCGGTGGTTGAACCGTAAGAGTGCCCGAGGACGGTCACGGACCGCGGTGCGCTGCCGCGGCTGTCGTGGATACCGTCGAGGAACGATGCGAGGTTTGTCCCTCCATTGATCGCGCGCTTCTGACTGAAGACCTCGATCGGCTGTGGGGCGCGGTACCCGATCCACGAAACGATCGCGAACGATTCATCGGACTTGCGTTGCCTAGCCGCCTTGAGCAGTGCGTCCGCCGCAATCACCTTCTCACCCATGCCGCCGACGTCGGTCATCGCACCCGGGACGTTGACCGTCACGTTCGTCGCCGTGTCGAGGTCCCCGATCACAACGGCGGCGACGAGCGCACCATCCGAAACGCCGAACCCGACGAGCTGCGCGACGGCCACCGACGGAGCTTTCACGCGGGTTGCGAGTTGGTCGGCACGGTTGAGTCCGTCGCGGAGCGCGATCACCTGTTTCCGGAACTCGTCGCGGCTGACCGCGCCGTAGGTGTCCGGCAGCCCCATCAGCCGATACACCCGTTCCGGGTCCTGCACTGCCGCGGACAGCACCGCCCGGGACGCGATGTCGCGCTGCGCAGCGGGGATGCCGTCGAGGTTGGCGATCTGCAGTTGTGTCGTCAGCGGCAGCGCTCGTACGTCGGCGTCGGAGAGCTCGAGTGCGGCCCATGCCGCCGCGACTTCTGCCGGAGTCAGAGACGGATCGAGCAACCGTTGGAGCCCGGGTGAGAACGTAGAGGCGACAGCGATGTCGAGAGTAGCGATCGCCAGGGAACCACCGCCGGCTGCACTGAAGGCGTCCGCGATCCGGTCGATCCACGAGGTGTCCTCGGCGTTCTCGGCGAGGTAGTCGCCGAACCCGCCCGGCAGCGTGGCACCGTCGACGGGGACCCAGCTGCAGCGGCTCGTGAACGCGGTCCAGGCGTTGCGCACCCGGACCAGGTCCTGTCCGGTCGAGGCGTCCTGTGCTCGGGCCGTCGCGCTGAACTGCCGCAGTCTGGTCGGATCAGCACTGCTGCGTCCGCCGGAGCGACCGCCGCCGGTGCGCTGGCGGGTCTGGGCGCTGAAGGTGGCGGACACCGGGGAAGGCCGCTTCGGTGTGCTGGACGGCTTCGGGTCGAAGACCGCACTGGTCCAGTCGAGCACGGGCTGCATCGGCACGCCCCCGGCGGTGCGCACGAGCTCACGGTCGGCCTCGCGCTGCCGCCACGCTGCCAGGTCGGCCAGACGCTGCCGTTCCTCGCCCGCCTGCCGCTGGGCGATCCGCAGCTGGTCGACCAGCGCTTCGAGCCCCTTCGCGAGCCGGACGCGGTCGGTCGACTCCGTGGCACGAGCCGCCTCGAACAGGCGCGCGTACGCACCGTCGAAGTCGAGCAGTGCGGCCTCGGCGTTGCTCCGACGTGGTCCGGCGCTGGATCGCAGCGTCAGCGCGACCTCGACCGCGCAGTCGACCAACCGGGACGCCGCTGCGTCGTCGAACTCGATCCCCATCGTCCCCCACCATCCGAACTGGCCGATGGGGAAAACGTAGCATTTCAGCGGTGCAGTGTGAAATTGTGAACGAGAGTGTGGAAACAGCAAACCGCCGCCCACGTGGAGCGGACGGCGGCCTGGTGGTCGAGCGGGGACTAGAAGGCGACGCCCCGCGCGGACATGAACGGCACCGGATCGGTCGTGGCGCCGTTGATGTGCACCTCGACGTGGCTGTGGCACCCGGTGGAGGCACCGGTCGAGCCGACGAGGGCGATCAGCTGCCCCGCAGAGACCTGCTGCCCCGGGCTGACCCGGAAGCCGCCGTTCACGATGTGGCCGTAGGCGGTCTGGACGCCACCACCGTGGTTGATGCGGACGTAGTTGCCGTACCCGCCGAACCAGCCGACGTACTCGACGGTGCCGGCGGATGCCGCGACGATCGGCGTCGAGCAGCCGCTGGCCAGGTCGGTGCCGTCGTGCATGGTGACGTTCCCGGTGATCGGGTGCACGCGGTAGCCGTAGGGACTGATGACGTAGCCGCTGGCCGGACGGACCCACCCGGTGCCGGTGCCGGACCCGACGGAGCCCCCGCCGCCAGCCGAACCGCTGCTGCCGGTGGAGCCGCCGCCCGCAGACGTGCCGCCGGAGTTCGCCGCTGCGGCCGCACGTGCTGCTGCGGCGGCGCGTGCAGCGGCTTCGCGTGCGGCCTTCGCCTCGGCTGCCTTGCGGACGCGCTCACCCTTGGCGAACTCGGCCTCGGTGCGGACACGACCGGAGACCAGGGTCGCGAGCTGTGCGTCGAGTCGGGCCTTGTTCGACTGCTGTTCGTCGTAGGCGGTCTGCACGGCGTCGGACGCCGCCTGGGCTTCCTGCATGCGGTCCTGGGCTTCGGCGGCGAGACCCTCGAGCTTCTCGGCGGCGCGGTCGGCCTGGGCTTCGAGCGAGCGGGCCACACCGGCGTCGACGCTGGCGGCTGCCTGGACGTTCTCGGCCTGTTCGGACAGCTTGCTCAGCGCACCGAGGTCGTAGAGCAGGTCGCGCGCGTCGTCGCCCTTGGTGAGCACCGACGTGGTGACGTCGGCCCCGCCGGAGCGGGCCATCTGCGCGGCGAACTGACCGGCCTGGGCGGCGCTCTGGTCGGCGACCTTGGCGTGCTCGTCGGCGTCGGCCCGGAGCTGCTGTTCCTTCTCCGCTGCTCGCTGCGCCTTGGACTGGGCGGTGAAGAAGACCTGGCCGAGCTTCTGCGCCTTCGCCTGTGCCGCTTCGACCTTGGCGTCGAGGTCGCTGATGATGCCCTTGATCTCGGTGATCTGCCCCTGCTTGGCGGATTCCTTGCCGCGGGCGTTCTTGACCTCGTCCCACGTGGGGTAGGTCACCGCCTGGGCGGTGGGTGCATCGACGACCACCGTGCCGACGAGGCCAGCGAGCGCCAGTCCGGTGACGGCGAGGCGGAGGCGCACGGAGGCACGAGGGGCGCGGTGGCTGCTGGGGCGAGACATCGACCACGAGCCTATACATCCGTACAGAGAAGATCGGGCGCCGACGCGCCGCTGTGGACAACTCCTAGAAGCCGCGCTCCCGGCGGATATCGTCGGCGCTGCCGACGACGTCGCGCCGGAGGACGTCCGCGCCGGAGGTCCCCGCGTAGTCGTACACGTCGAAGCCCGTGCAGTGCGTGATCGTGGCCGGGGCGCCGAGGGAGTCCTCGACGGCGGTGGTCCACAGGTCGTGCGAGCCGACCACCACGAAGGTCGGGTCCGCGTCGCGGTAGGCCCCGAGGTCGACCAACCACGGGTACGTGTCGAAGGTGTCGCGGACCTGCAGCAGCTGCACGTTCGTCGCGGAGTAGGTGGCGAGCGGCCGCACGGTCCAGAACTGCCCGACGCCGGTGACCGCACGGCCGTCCGCCCACCGGTCCAGGCACGACGCCGGCGTGTAGCGGGCGCCCGCGACGGCGTGCGTGGTGCTCGGGGCGGTGGCGACGCCGGCGGCGAGCACGGCGACGGCAGCGATCGCGACGGTGGCCCGGGCCCCGCGGAACGGCCGGTGGACACGGGTGCGACGGACCGCGGTCCGGGTGAGCTCGGCCACCGCGACGAGGGCCAGGAGCGGGGCGGTCACGACCGGCTCGAGGTACCGCGGGGTCTCCGACCCGACGACGATCACACCGATCGACGCCGCGACCACGGTCACCAGGGGCAACGCGGTCGCGACGAGCACGGTGCGCGCGGTCCGGACCCGCCAGGCCCAGACCGTGCCGCCGACGGTGACGAGCACCCCGACGAACATCAGGAGCAGCCCGGCGTCGCCGGCGGCCGTCCCGGCGCGCTCGTCGGTGAGGGCGGCGAAGAACCGCAGCGTCTCGGCAGCGCGTGACGGCTGCACGTAGGTGGAGGGGTCGAGCGACACGAACGGCCGCAGTGGGATCCGCACGAGGTACCCGACCAGCGATCCGGCCGTGACGGTGCCGGAGAGCAGCAGCGCGGGCCGCCACGGCACCCGGCGGACCGCCGCGAGCAGCACGAGCGTGACGACCACGGGTGCGGCGGACCACGGCACGTACAGCGGGTTCGACGCCGTCGTGCAGACCGCGACGAGGCCGAGCACCACGAGCACCACGACCGACGCGCGCCCCAGCCGCACGGCACGGAGCACCAGGACCGCGGTGCCGAGCATCGCCAGCACGACGCCGTAGTAGTAGGTCGTGGTGAGGAGCAGGGACGCCAGCTCGAGCGACGTCGCGGTGCCCGACGACTCCGTCAGCACCAGCAGGGTCACGAACGCCACGGCCGTCGCCGACACCGTGATGCGGGCCGCGCGTCCGGCCGAGGGCATGAGCTCGTTCGCGGCCGCCCGCACCAGCGCGTACACGGCCAGCAGGACCAGCACGCCGTTCAGTGCCAGGGCCTGCTGCGGGGTCCCCGTGACGAGTGCGCAGAGCAGGTAGACCGGCAGCTCGGGGAAGAAGAACAGCGCCGGGGACATCGCCCACTCGAACGGCTGCCCGAGCTGCAGGGACCGCTGGACCAGGGGCAGCAGCACCGAGTCGCCGTCGTACCAGAGCAAGGCGACCCGCTCGGTGGCGACGACGTGGCGGAGGGCGATGACGGACAGGGCCAGCGCGACCAGCGCGCCCAGGGCCTCCCATCCGATCGCCCCGGCCACGACGGCGGTCCGGCGGCCGCCGGACGGAGTCGGCGCCACGGCGGTGCGACGCGGTGCTCGGGGCATGCCCGGAGCGTACCGAGCGCTGCTCTGCACGACCCCACAGCACGGGGGAGCGCGCTGTGAGTCCGACCGGCTACCCTTGTGCGCTGTGACCGACGCGCGCGAACAGTTGATCCAGTACATCGCCTCCGAAGCGGTGTTCCACGGCGACTTCACCCTGACCAGCGGCAAGAAGGCGACGTACTACATCGACCTGCGGAAGGTCAGCCTGGACCACCGCGTGGCCCCGCTGATCGGTCAGGTCATGACCGAGCTCGTGCAGCAGGTGCCGGACGTCTCGGCCGTCGGCGGCCTCACCATGGGTGCCGACCCGATCGCGAGTGCCGTCCTGCACCAGGCCGCCGCCCAGGGCCTGACCTACGACGCGTTCGTCGTCCGCAAGGAGCCGAAGGACCACGGCCGTGGCAAGCAGGTCGAGGGGCCGGACCTCAAGGGCAAGCGCGTCGTCGTGCTCGAGGACACCTCCACGACGGGCGGATCGCCGCTCAAGGCGGCCGAGGCGCTCGAACGCGAAGGCGCGATCATCGCCGCCGTCGCGGTCGTCGTCGACCGCGACACCGGCGCCAAGGAGACCATCGAGGCCGCCGGGTACCCCTACTTCGCGGCCATCGGGTTGGCGGATCTGGGGCTGACCGCGTGACCGGGGAGCGTCCGGAGGACGCGCGCGACCCCGACGAGACCGCCGGCCTGGCAGACGCGGCTGACGGATCCGACGGGGTGGACGGCCGGGAGGCCCAGCGCGCGTCCGACACGGACGCTCCGTTCCACGGGCTCCGCAGTGCCGCGGACATCTTCGGCGCCCCGCGGGGCGAGGAGGACTGGCCGTCGCGACGCGAACGCCGCGAGGCCGAGCGCACCGCGCGCGAGACGGGCGCACCGTTGCCCGAGCCGTTCGAGGCGTCGGCCCCCGAGCCCGAGCCGGCTGCACCTGTTCCGTCTGCAGCACCTGTCGCACCGGCTGCACCGGCTGCTCCGGCGGCTCCGGCTGCTCCGGTTGTTCCGGCGCTGGACGACGGCGCGACGCAGGCCATCTCGATGCCCGAGCAGCTGTCGGCTCCGTCCGAGAGCCCCGACGCCGCCGCCGAGCACGAGCGCTCCACCCTGCACGACCGCATCCCGCCTGCCGCTGTCGTGCCGCCGAACCCCACAGCGCCGCACCCCTCGTCGATCGTGCTGCCCACCGCGCAGACCCACCGCGACGAGCGCGCCGCGGCGTCGAAGGCCATCGAGGACGAGCGTCGCCGCACCGACCCGTTCGGCGAGGGCCGTGCCGACGTCGACTGGCTCGGTCGCGCGACCGGCTCCGGGGCGGGCCTCGTCGCCGGCACGCAGGTGCCGCCCGCCGGTCCCGTCGCGCACCAGCCGCTCGGCGTCGAGAACGTGCTGCCGCCGACCGAGGAGCCGCCGAGCTTCACCGACCTGCTCCGGATCGCCGGCACGGGTCCCGTGGCCACGCAGGGCGCCGGACCGGACCGGCCGTTCGACTGGGCCATCCGTGACGACGAGACCGGCGAGGTCCCGACGACGCTCACGAGCGACTCGTTCGACACCACGGCGTTCGGTGGCAGCGGCTCGTGGTCGCTGGCGGACGAGTCCGACGCCGAGGACGAGGTCGTCTCCGGCGAGGTCGACACCCCGGCCGACGGTGTGCCGCAGGCGCTGCGGACGTTCCCGGTGCCGCCCGCGGTGCCGGCTGCCGTCCCGCCGGCCGTCGCCCCGCCCGCTGCCGTCGCCCCGACCACTGCTGCGGTCGCGCCCGCCGCTGCTCCTGCTCCTGCTCCTGCTTCGGCGCCTGCTCCTGTTCCTGATCCGGCCGCTGCTCCTGCGGCGCCGACCGAGGCAATGGACGTGCGCGGGGCGCGCGCCGAGGCCGACGGGGCGGAGTCGGGGACGGGCCTCCCGGAGGACGCCGCGACCACCGCACTGCCGGTCGCCGGGACGCCGTGGTGGTCCGAGCCCGACGCGACCGTGCCGCCGACCGCTGCGCCGCCCCTCGTCGAACCCGCTGCTTCTCCGGCCTACCCGGCGCACCTGCCGCCCGCGGTGGGCCAGGACCTGGACGCCGTGCTCGGACTGCGCGGCGACGACACGGGTACGCAGCCCGCGTCCCTGCCGCCCGTTGCCCCGGACGATCTGGACCAGTCCGAGTGGGACGGCCGCGAGACCAGCGACACGAGCGCCATCAAGGACCTGTTCGGCACCGAGGCCGTCGGGCAGCTCGGTGGCACGGGTTACGACCCCGAGGACACCGGGACGCGGATGATGCCGGCGGCTGCCGTGCCGTCTGCTGCCGCTGTTCCGTCGTCCACGCCCGCCGCCGCGTCGACCGGCGAGCGGGACAACTTCATCAACCAGGGTGCCGCTCGGCTCCGGAGCGAGGGCACGCGCGGCAAGCAGCTGCTCATCGGCGGCTCGATCGTGCTCATCCTCGTGCTCATCGCCGCGGTCTTCTTCCTGACCCAGTGGATCCGGGGCAACGACATCTCCGACCAGACGATCGCACCGACGAAGTCCCCGGCGGCGGCGTCCTCTCCGGCTGCCACGCCGACGGCAGCGCCCTCGACCGCGCAGTCGGACGAAGCCGCCGCCCCGGCCGCCACGCTCCAGTTCGCCACCACGCCCGCCCTGCCGGGGGAGCACGCCTGGACCGACCTGGCCGGCGGGGAGTGCCTGTCGCCGTTCACGAACGCGTGGGCGCAGAGCTTCACGGTCGTCGACTGCGCGACGCCGCACATCGGGCAGCTCACCGCGCGGATCGCCGTCGACGGGGACGCCTACCCGGGGGCCGAGGCCCTCGCGACGCAGGCCGCCGACCAGTGCCAGTCGGACGCGGCACTGAACGCCTCGGCGGCCGCGGCTGTCGGGGACGTGCAGGTGCAGGGGTCGTACGCGCCGGACCAGGCGACCTGGGACCAGGGCGACCGGTTCATCTCGTGCTTCGTGACGCGGTCGTCGGGGCAGGAGCTGACGGGGTCGTTGGCGCCGGGGGCGTAGGGGCTGCTGGCGGGGTCGCGGGCGGTCGGGCTGGTGCGGGCGGTCTGGTGCGGGCGGGCGGTCTGGTGCGGGCGGGCGACGTGGAACGACGCCGTCGACGTCGTGCGACATCGACCTTGTCGCTCGTTGCACGCCGGTGATGCCCGCGCGCGCAACAAACGACATCCCCGACGTCGTGCGACGTCGAGGATGTCGTTCGAGGTCGAGGCGGTCGCCGGGCGAGGCGGGCTCCGGGTCAGGCGGTCGCAGGGACCTTCGCCGACACGTTGGACAGGGTCTGCAGCTCGTCGGCGCTGAGCTCGAGGTCGGCCGAGGCCAGCAGCGCGGGCAGCTGCTCGGTGTTCCGGGCGCTGGCGATCGGCGCGACGACGTCGGGCTGCGCCTGCAGCCAGGCCAGCGCGACGGTCGCGAGTTCGGTGCTGTGGGCCTCGGCGATCGTGGACAGCGCATCGACGACCGCCAGGCCCTCGTCGGTGAAGTACCCGGAGACCTGGCCCTCGCGGTCCTTACCGGCGAAGTCGTCCTTGGTCCGGTACTTGCCGGTCAGGAACCCTGCGGCGAGTGCGAAGTACGGCACGACGCCGAGGCCGTGCGCGTGGGCGAGCGGGGCGATCTCGGACTCGTAGGGCTGGCGGGTGACCAGGTTGTAGTGCGGCTGGATCGCGACGGGCTGCGCGAGGCCGTTCTCCGTCGCGATGCGGATCCACTCCTCGGCGCGGTCCTTCGAGTAGTTCGAGATCGCGGTGTACCGGACGATGCCGTCCGTGACGAGCTGGTCGAAGGCGCGGACGGTCTCCTCGAGCGGGGTCGACTGGTCGTCGAAGTGCGCGTAGTACAGGTCGATCCGGTCGGTGCCGAGGCGCTGCAGGCTGGCACGGGCGGCAGCGGCGACGGTGTCCGCGCCGAGGCCCTGGAACTGCGGGTGCTGCGAGCCCTTCGTGGCGATGACGACGTCGTCCCGCTTGCCCGAGGCCGCCAGCCAGGAACCGATGACCCGCTCGGACTCACCGCCCTCGTTGCCGGGAGCCCACGCGGAGTACACGTCGGCGGTGTCGATGAAGTCGCCGCCCGCCGCGGTGTAGGCGTCGAGGACCTGGTGCGAGGTCGACTCGTCCGCCGTCCACCCGAACACGTTGCCGCCGAGGGCGAGGGGGAACACGTGGAGGTCACTGGTACCGATGCGGGGCATACGGGGGTCCTTTCGTGGTCAGGCGAGTGGTCCTCCGTGCGGACCGCTCCTCGGCCGACGTTATGCCCCGAGGCTTGACACGGCCCCGGTGGCAGCGGGTTGCATGGACCCATGACCGCGCTCACCGATGCCCTCGCCGACCCTCGCTCCTCGGTGCGACTGCAGGCCGTGATGGCCGCCGGCACCACTCCGGACGCCGGTGACCTCGACGTGCTCGTCGCACAGTGCACGGTCGAACCGGACTTCTTCGTGCGCGACATGCTCACGTGGGCACTCACCCGGCACCCGGCGGACGACGTCGTGCCCCGTGTGGTCCGTGAACTCGAGCGGCCCGAACCGCAGGCCCGCAGCCAGGCGCTGCACACCCTGTCGAAGGTCGGCGACCCCGCAGTGTGGCCGTCGGTACGCCCGCTGCTCCAGGACCGCGACGACGAGGTGCTCCGAGCCTCCTGGCGAACGGCCGTCGCGCTCGTGCCCGACGACGAGCGGGTCGACCTGGCCCGGACGCTCGCGGTGCAGCTCGGCGCCGGTCCGCGCGAACGGCGGCTCAGCCTGTCGCGCTCCCTCGTCGGTCTGGGCGAGGAGATCGTCTCGCCGGTGCTCGAGGCCGCCGCTGCGCGTGGCTCCGAGGCCGTGCGGGACCACGTCGCCGACACCGAGCGGCTGCTGCACGACCCGGACGCGGCGTCGCTGCTCGCCCTCGAGCGGGCTCGGCGCGAGGTCGCGCTCGGCCGCACCCGGTCCGCCAAGGGGTGAGTGCGGCGGTGGACGTCCGCACCTGACGGACGGGAGGCCCGTGGCGACGCCGCCACGGGCCTCCCGTCCGTCACGGGGCGGGCCGGGCTCGGGGAGCTCGCGTCAGGTTCCACAACACGCCGTCGGCCCGCCGCCGAGGTTCCACGTGCGGCCCGTGGGCGCGTCGAGGTTCCAAGATTTCGGAACCTCGACGGGGACGGGGACGGGGACGGGGACGGACGCGCGGGTACGGGCGCGCTCGCGTCAGTCGGCGTCGGGGGCCAGCCAGATCGCGGTCGCCGCGGCCGCCGGCAGGTCGACGAGCGCCTCGGCACCGTCCACCCCGCGGCGCGACACCGCGATGACGCCGGCGTAGTCCCGCACCTGTTCGACCCGCAGGTGCGTGCCGAGACCGACCCCGAGCTCGTCGAAGTACCGCAGCAGCGAGGGGTCGTCGTCGGACACCCGGTCGACCGTGCCGCACGCGCCGGGCTCGACCGCGCCGAGCAGGACCCCGAGCGTGGCGGGGACGGTGCCGTCGGCGGCGGGGATCGGGTCGCCGTGCGGGTCGTGGGTCGGGTGACCGAGGTCGGCGTCGACCCGGTCGAGGAACCGCTCCGAGACGGCGTGCTCCAGCGCCTCGGCCTCGGTGTGGACCTCGTCCCAGGTGTAGCCGAGGCGCGACACCAGGAACGACTCGATCAGCCGGTGCCGCCGGACCATCGCCACCGCGACCTGCTGCCCGAGCGGGGTGAGCACGACGCCGTAGTACGGGGTGTGCTCGATGAGGCCGTCACGGTCGAGCTTCTTGAGGTTGCCGGACACCGTCGAGGCCGACACCTTCAGCGACGCGGCGATGTCGCGGGTGGCGAGTCCACCGCCACCGCGCTCGCCGGCCTTCCAGATGAGCTTGACGTAGTCCTCTGCCATCGTCGACAAGGAGGGCAGGCGCATACCGCCAATCGTACGGCGAGACTGGTACAACCGGGACGTGCACCCACCCCGTCGCCGCCGTTGGCCGGTCCCGCCCTCGCTGCTCATCGGGCTCGCGCCGCTCGTGGTCTTCGCGGCGATCAGCGCGTGGCGGTCGCGCCCGAGCGACGACTACCCCACCCTCGGCCAGACCGTCGACAGCGTCGCGCGTGCGCTGGTCGTGCCGGAGGGCATCGCGGTCGTCGCGCTCGCCGTGGTCGTCACGGGGCTCGGGTGGTGGCGGATCGCGACGGTCGGCCGCACCCGGACGCCGCTGCGCTGGTCGGCGCTGGCTCCGGCCCTCGTGCTGGTGGTGTGCGTCGCGCGCCTGCCGTTCATCGACTGGGCAGCCCTCCCCGTGCGCTACTTCCTGCTGCTCACCGTCGGGGTGCTGTTCGTCGGCGTGTTCGAGGAGCTGATGGCCCGCGGGACGCTCCTGGTCGGGCTCCGACGCCGGCTGCCCGAGTTCGGCGTGTGGGCCCTGTCCTGCGCGCTGTTCGGGCTGCTGCACCTGCTCAACGCGCTCGCCGGTGCCGGGATCGGCCCGACGCTGCTGCAGGTCGTGTTCGCGGGGTCGTTCGGCTCCACGCTCTACGTCGCCCGCCGGGTGACCGGGTCACTGCTCGTTCCGGTGCTGCTGCACGCGTTCTGGGACTTCGGGTCGATCGGCTACTCCGCGACCGCCGACGCGTCGGACACCGGACGGCTCGTGGGCCTCGGGCTGATCGGCCTGTTCTCGTTCCTGGTGCTGGCGTTCGGCATCGTCGCGGGCGGCATGGTCGCGTGGCGCGACGACCGCCCGCGTCGCCTGGCGAAGCGGTGGCGTTCGGTGCCGCCGATGGCGGCGTTCGCCCTGGAGGCCCGGGGATTCGAACCCGCACAGCCTGCGGTCCGGTTCACCTCGCGGTAGACCCCCGTTCGCGCGTTGGCAACCGCGTCTTCCTACCGTCATGGTGATTCCAAGTCGGTACCAAGAGAGGAGCGCCGTTCGGTCTCCGAGCGGCCACCACACATGCGCAGAACCGCTGTCCGCGGGGTGACCGTCGCCGTCGCCGCGACCGCACTCGTGCTCGGGACACCCCTCGTCGGCCAGGCCGCCACGACGTACCCGAGCGACACCGCGAAGCCCGACCTCGTCTCGCTGCTGAGCGGCTACGACCACTTCTGGACGTCGAGCGGCGCCAACGACCTGCACGGCACCGTCGTCGACCCGGCCACGCTGGCGAAGAACGACCAGCTGACGTCGTGGATCAACCAGAACGCCACGAAGGCGCAGCAGTTCACCGCGCTGCAGGACTCCGAGTACCAGAACGCCACGAACACCGCCTACGACCAGTCCTCCACGGTCGCCCAGGGGCTCGGCGACGTGCTCGAGAAGGCGTACGTGCAGGGCCGCTCGTCGGGGGCGCTGCCACTCACGACCGCGCTCATCAACAGCTCCAACGGCACCACCGGCGCGTACGTCAGCACCGGCACCGCGAAGGCGCACTACAGCTACCCCCGCCCGTACCTGCCCGCGACCACCACGGCGACGCTGCCCGCGGGCGACGACCAGGTCGGCTGCGCACCGGCGACGGTGAACGCCTCGTCGGTCGCCGCGAACCGCGCCGGCACGGCGTGGGCCTCGGCCGACGGCACGCTCGACATCACCCGCGTCCCGGTCGCCACGGACACCACGCACGAGTTCTCGCCGAACGACGTCGTGCTCGACCCCGGCTACGGCACCGCGGGCATCTGCACCGGCGGCTCGTACCCCAGCGGGCACACCACCACCGCGTACCAGGCCGGCATCACCCTGGCGACGCTCGTCCCCGAGCTCGCGCCGGAGATCCTCGCCCGCACCTCCGAGAACGGCAACGACCGCATCGTCCTCGGCGTGCACTACCCGCTCGACATCATGGGCGGTCGCATCGACGGCGAAGCCGCCCTCGCCGCCCGCTGGTCCGACACCCAGTACCGCACCGACGTGCTCGAGCCCGCCCGGGCCGAGCTCGTGCGGTACCTCGAGCAGCAGTGCGGCGACACCCTGGCGAACTGCATCGCCAAGGAGCGCCCCTACACGAACAACCCCTACGGCGGGAAGGCGATCCCCGGCGGCACCGCCCAGGTCGTGACCGACCGCGCCTCGGCCGTGCAGGTCTACCGGGAGCGCATGACCTACGGGTTCGCGACGACCGGGACCGTCGGCCAGGCGCCCTCCGTCCCCGCCGGCGCGGGGAGCCTGCTCCGCACCGCGTTCCCGACGCTGACGGACGCCCAGCGCACCTCGGTGCTCGCCCAGACCGAGATCGGCTCGGGCTACCCGCTCGACCAGACCGGCACGGCGAACGGCTCCTGGGAGCGACTCGACCTCGCCGCCGCGACGAGCGCCACCGTGTCCGTCGCGACCGACGGCGCCGTGCGGGTCCTGTCGACCGGCGGCGCCGCGCGGGTGCTGACCGGGGTCCTCACCGCGCCGCACGGTTCGTCGGTCGCAGCCGGGTCGGCGCTGGCGCTGGCGGGCACGGGCTTCACCGCCGGTGCGACGCTGTCGGTCGTCCTGCACTCCGACCCCGTCACGGTGGGCACGCTGACCGTCGCCGCCGACGGCACGGTCGACGGTGCCGTGACGATCCCCGTCGGCACCGCCACCGGTGCGCACACGATCGACCTGGTCGCCAGCACGGGCGACTCGGTGCTGGCCGTACCGCTCGCCATCACCGTCACCCCGGCGGCGACAGGCGGAACGGGAACCGGCACCGGCGGCGCGGGAACCGGCGCGGCGACCGGCCCCGGCACGACCACGGGCGGGACCGGCATCCACCTGCCGGTCGTCAGCGGCTGACCCGCTCGCCCCACCGCACCACCGATGCGACCGGCCGGTGCCCGCACCCCGCGGGCACCGGCCCTCGGCTCCCCGCCCCCGCGCTCACCACCCCTCGGTGCTCACCACCACTCGGCGCCCCCGCCGCTCATCACCACTGCTCGGAGTCACGTCATGCGCACGCGCACCATCTGGACCGCCGCCGGTGCCGCACTGGCCGTGCTCGCCGCCGCCGGGCTCGTCACGAACGCGTTCCTCGGCGGCGACCGCACCGCCGCGGCGCCGGGGACGCCCCCGGCCTCGGGACCGGCCAGTGCCGCGCCGGCCGTCCCGCACGTCGATGCCGCCGCGGTCGCGAAGCTGCCCGAAGCGCAGTACTCCGCCGTCATCGCCGGCCTGATGCCCTTCGACCGCACCGTGCGGTCGGACACCGTGTTCCACCTGACCGCGGACGCACCACTGTTCGGTGCCCACCGCGACGAACCCGTCGCCCGTCTCGCCGCGCGGGACTTCATGCGGCAGCCCACCACGGTCGTCGGCCTCGAACGCGACGGCGACTGGGAACTCGTCCTCACCCCGGCCCGCCAGCAGCTGCCGTCGGCCGCGGGGACCACCGGTGCCGCCGCGCAGACCGCGGCGTGGGTACCGGTGCGCGCGCTCCGGAAGGCGGCGACACCGCGCTCCCGGATCGTGATCTCGACGACCGACCAGACCGTGTCCGTCGTGAGCGCGGCCGGCGCGACCCTGCAGCGCTTCGACGCCGGAGTCGGCACGGCGGACACCCCGACGCCGACGAACGTGACCGGGTACCTCGAGCAGCGCTACGTCGACCCGACGCAGGGCACGGGCGACCACCCGATCCAGCTCACGTCGCTGCACTCGGGGGTCGCCGACGAGCCGTACGGCGGCCACGACGGCGGGTTGATCGGCCTGCACTGGAACGCCACGACCTCGGGCTCGGTCTCGCACGGCTGCGTCCGCCTCGATGCCGAGGCCGTCGCCGCGGTGAACTCGCTGCCCCTCGGCACCCTCGTGACGGTGCAGTAGCGCGTCCGCCAGGCACGGGTCAGCCCGTGGTGCCGCCGATGATCGCCGGGGGCTCGGTCGAGTCCGACGGCGCGGTCTTCGTCATCGCCTGCGCACGGATCTGATCGACGCCGGCCGTCTCGACCGTCAGGACGTCGACCCAGGTGTCGCCGGGCTCGACCCACCGTGCGGATTGCTGCTCGTCGACGACGACGTGGTCGTCCGGTGTGCCGGAGAAGGCCGTGGCGTCGACGGTCACCCAGCGCCGTTCGTCGCACGCGATCTGCCAGACCACCGTGCCCGCGCGGTGGTCGGCGCCGATGCCCTGCAGGACGCAGCCCGGCGCACCCGGATCACGCGGAACGGCCGCGGCGGCGGTGCCGGGCAGCGCGACGGCGCCGACGAGCCCGGTGGTGACGGCCAGGGTGAGGAAGCGAGCGCGAGTGCCCATGGTGGAACTCCAATCTGATGTTCCACGCAAGTCTGCCGAAGGGGACAGAGGTGCCGCAACGGCGATGGCAACACGTTGCCAGGGCGCTCGGTTCAGGGCTTGCGGCCGACGGCGAAGACCCGGCGGAACGGGTACACCGTGCCGTGGGCGCTCGCCGGGTACGCCTCGCGCAGCGCCGACCGGTACCGCTCGACGTACTCCGACGTCAGCGCACCGGTGGGGTCGGCGGCGTCGAGGGCTGCCAGCGCCGGCCGCAACCCGGTGCCGCGCACCCAGTCGAGCACGGGATCCTCGCCCGGCAGCAGCTGCGCGTAGGTCGTCTCCCACGCGCGGGCCGTGAACCCGGCGTCGAGCATGATGTCGAGGTAGCCGGCGGGGTCGAGCACGGGGTCCTCGCGCAGCACGCCGTCGAGTGCCGAGGCCCACGGCCCGGACGCCCCGACCGATCGCATCAGCGCGTGCGACGGCGAGCCGAAGTTGCCCGGCACCTGCATCGCGAACCACGACCCGGACGGCATCGCGTCGAGCCACGCCGGCAGCAGGGCCACGTGCGACTGCACCCACTGCAGCGCCGCGTTCGTCACAACGACGTCGTCGGTCGGCCCGGGGGTCCAGTCCTCGATCGCCCCGAGCTCGAACGACAGGTTCGGCAGGTCTGCGACGGCGGGATCGGCCGCCGCCGACGCGAGCATCTCCGCCGAGCTGTCGATCCCGACCACCGGCGACGAACGCCACCGCGCTGCCAACGTGGCGGTGAGGCCCCCGGGACCGCAGCCGAGGTCGACGACGCGACGCGGGGCCTCCCGTCCGTCGTCCGTCGTCCACGCGACCTGCGCGACCAGGTCGTGGAAGGGGCGGCCGCGGTCGTCCGCGAAGGCGGCGTACCGCGACGGGTCCCAGCGCACCGCTACAGCTCGACCTCGAACGGGGCGGTGCGGACGAGCTCGTGCACGCCGGCGATGACCTCGCTCGGGCGGAACGGATACCGGTCGATCTCGGCCTGGTCGCTGATCCCCGTCATCACCAGGACCGTGTGCAACCCGGCCTCGATGCCCGCCTGCACGTCGGTGTCCATCCGGTCGCCGATCATGCCGGTGTTCTCGGAGTGCGCGCCGATGCGGTTCATCGCCGAGCGGAACATCATCGGGTTCGGCTTGCCGACCACGTAGGGCTGCTTGCCGGTGGCCTTCTCGATCATCGCGGCGATCGCACCCGTGGCGGGCAGGACGCCCTCGGCGCTCGGCCCGGTGGCGTCGGGGTTGGTGACGATGAAGCGTGCGCCGTCGCGGATCAGGCGGACGGCCTTGGTGATCGCCTCGAACGAGTAGTTGCGGGTCTCGCCGACGACGACGTAGTCGGGAGCGGTCTCGGTCATGATGAACCCGGCCTCGTGCAGGGCGGTGGTCATGCCGGCCTCGCCGATGACGAACGCGGAGCCGCCGGGCATCTGCGACTTGCAGAAGTCAGCCGTCGCGAGCGCGCTCGTCCAGATGCGCTCCTCTGGCACGTGCAGGCCGGAACCCCGGAGCCGGGCACTCAGGTCGCGCGGCGTGAAGATCGAGTTGTTCGTCAGGACCAGGAACTCGGTGCCCTCGTCGAGCCACTGCTGGATGAGCTCGGGGGCACCGGGGAGTGCCTGGTTCTCGTGGACGAGCACGCCGTCCATGTCGGTCAGCCAGCACTCGACGTCGTCGCGGGTCGCCATGGCCTCACCCTACTGCGCACCCGTGACGGCCCGGCTCGGTGACGACCCGGCTCGGCGTCGGCTCGGAGAAGGCCGGGAGGCACGGATCGGCTCTTGCGCGCCGGCCCCGGACCCGAGATGGTCGAGACACCGAACGCCGTTCGGCTTTGCCCTAGGCTTTTCGGGACCCGTACCGAATCAAGGAGAACCCGCCGTGCTCGTCGAACCCGGATCCCCGACCGCCACCCCTCGAGCGGCTGCCGCTCCGGGGTCCGCCGCCGCGGTGGCAGCCGAGGTCGGAGCTGCTCCGCGACGACGCCGTGGTCGGCCCAACGTGCTGAGCCGCGAGCAGGTCATCGACGCCGCCACGGCCATCGCGAACGAGGACGGACTCGACCGCCTGTCCTTCCGGGCACTCGGCGTGCGGCTCGGCGTCGCACCCATGACCGTGCACCGGACCATCGGCGGGCTCGACGACCTGCACGCCGAGCTCGTGCGCCGCACCGTCGACGAGTTCACCGCCACCTTCGTCTGGCCGGACGAGTGGCACGCGGTCGTCCGGGTGTTCGCGAAGACCTTCCGCGACCTGATGCGCACCCACCCTCTGGTGCTCGAGTCGCACAGCCGCCGCGGCGCGCTGGTGTCCACCGAGTCCGACGCCGTCGTGGCGAAGGTCGTCGGAGCCCTGTGCGACGCCGGGCTGCCCGAGGTCGAGGCGATGTACACGTTCTTCGTCGTGTACGACTTCGTCGTCGGGCACACCTCGGTCCAGATCGGGCGGGGCGACGACGACACCGGGCGGCCGGAGCGGCACACCCTGGTCGGGCAGATCCTGGGGGAGCACTCGTACGACACGCGGTTCGACCTCGGGCTCGACGTGCTCATCGCCGGCATCGAGGCGCGCACCGCCCGGCTGGCCTGAGCCGAGCCCGCGCGCGCGTGGCCCCGCGTGGCTCCGCGTGGCCCCGGAACCAGGTTCCGGACATGGAACCGCGCAGATCCGCGGTGCTGTGTCCGGAACCTGGTTCCGTGCGACCCCGCCGTACGCTGGTGCGGTGACCACTGCGCCCGAACCGTCGCACGAACTGACGACGAACGGGGTCGGCCCGCACCCGGAACCCTGGCCCGACGACCCACGGCTCGACCCGGAGTTGCTGGCGGCCGGCGACTCGCGGAACGTGCTCGACCACTTCCGGTACTGGTCGATGGACGCCATCGTCGCCGAGCTCGACACCCGCCGGCACGCGTTCGACGTGGCGATCGAGAACTGGCAGCACGACCTGAACATCGGCTCCATCGTGCGGAGCGCCAACGCGTTCCTGGCCGGCACGGTGCACATCATCGGGCGTCGGCGCTGGAACAAGCGCGGGGCGATGGTCACCGACCGCTACCAGCACGTCCGGTACCACCCCGACGTGCAGGCGTTCCTCACCGCGATGGCCGAGGAGCAGCGCCCGGTGATCGCGATCGACAACACCCCCGGTGCTGAGCGCATCGAGACCGCGGCGATCCCCGAGCGCTGCGTGTTCCTGTTCGGCCAAGAGGGCCCCGGGCTCACCGACGAAGCCGTCGCCGGGGCGTCCGGACACCTGGAGATCACGCAGTTCGGGTCGACGCGGAGCATCAACGCGTCGGCGGCGGCCGCGATCGTCATGCACTCGTGGATCGTGCAGCACGCGACGCCTGCCGAGTGAGCAGAACGCGTCGGGTACGCGCTCTGGACCCGTCGTCTTCCGCTCACTGAGCGGACGTGGCGGGCGTGGGACGGGCCTCCCGGCAGCCGCGTCAGCGCGGAGCGGTCGTGCGGCGCGCGACCAGGCGGGGTTCGACGAGCGACTCGGTGGCCGCCAGGCCCGGGTCCGCGATGCGGGCGAGCAGGCGTTCGCCGGCGCCGCGGCCGATCTCGACGCTCCGGTCGTCGATGCTCGTGAGCGCGACGTAGCGGGTGGCCGCGACCGGGGTGTCGTCGTAGCCGATGACCGAGACGTCCTCGGGGACGCGCAGGCCGCGTTCGGCGAGTTCGGACAGCGCGCCGAGGGCCATGACGTCGTTCGCGGCGAACACCGCGGTGACGTCGGGGTGCGCGTCGAGCAGGGTGCCGAGGGCGCGGGAGCCGGCCTCTTCGGTGGGTTCGCCGGGCAGGACCACGACGGCGACGCTTGCTCCCGCACTGGCCGTGACGGTCGCCGCGAAGCCCACGCGGCGCTCCTCTGACGCTGCCGAACCCGCGCCGAGGAACCCGAGTCGCGTGTGCCCCAGGGCGAGCAGGTGCTCGGCGGCCATGCCACCGCCCGCACGGTCGTCGTTCGCCACGGTGTCCGCGCGGGGGATCGACACCCGACCACCCGCGACGACCACCGGCATCGACGCTGGGATCGCGAGGTCGGTGGTCGGTTCACCGGCGATGACGATGCCCTCGACGCGCATGGACAGGAAGCCCTCCACCGGTGAGGCATCGAGCCCGGTGTTGAGGAACCGGTCCGCGACGACGAGGCGGTGGCCCTGGTCCTGCAGGGCCTCGCGCAGACCCGTCAGCAGGTCCACGAACCACTGGTTGCGGAAGTCGTCGAGGACCACGCCGATGGTGCGACTGCGGGTGCCGGCGAGGGACACGGCCGCGGTGGAGGGCCGGTAGTCGAGTTCCTGGATCGCGGTGAGCACGGCGGCTCGGCGCTGGTCGCTCACCCGGGGGGAACGCTGCAGTACCAGGGAGACGAGGGACTTCGACACCCCGGCGCGTGCGGCGACGTCGTAGATGGTCGCGGGCTTGCCGTCTCCCATGATGCGCTTCGACCTCCGTTGGTTCGTGCGTCGATCGTAGCGGGCGGCGTGGTCCCGTCCGGTGCGGGGGTCGCGCGGTGCGGGGTCGGTCTCGTCCCGTCGAGTTCGGATCGTCGAGTGTGCAGAAGACGACGGGTCGCCCGGGGCCACCCGTCGTCTTCTGCTCACTCGGCGAAAGCGCCCGCCCCGCGCTACCCGATCAGGCTCGGGCGCAGGTCGCGCAACGTGCGAGAGCGGGTCTGCCGCGCGGTGACCACGAAGGACACCAGGAGCGCCCCGAGCAGCCAGCAGAGCAGCACGCCGGCGTCGGACCACGCGGCGCCGAGGTTCCCGCCGTACATCGTCTGCCGGATCGCGTCGACGGAGTACGTCATCGGCAACGCGAAGTGCAGCGCCGCCAACGGCCCGGGCAGCGTCTGCCAGGGGAACGTGCCGCCGGCGGTGACGAGCTGCACGAGCATCAGCACCAGGCCGAGGAACTGCCCCACCGACCCGAGCAGCACGTTGAGCGCCATGATGATCGCCGCGAAGGTCGCCGAGGCCAGCACCATGATCCCGATCGTGCCGCCGACGTGCACCACGTTCAGGTCGAGGGCGAACCGCACGATGAAGAACAGCGCCACCATCTGCACCAGACCGAGCAGGGCCGGGGTCAGCCAGCCGCCGAACACCACGGCCAGGGGCTTCCGCACCGCGGTGATGGCCCGCTTCGAGATCGGCTTGAGGATGAGGAACAGCGCGTACATGCCGATCCAGGCCGCGAGCGAGATGAAGAACGGCGCGAGGCCGGCACCGTAGTTCGATGCGGCGGCGACGTTGTCGTCACCGACCTTGACCGGGTCGGAGATGACCGAGGCCTGCGACTCCCGCTCCGAGGCGTTCGAGGCGGGGATCTTCGTCCGGCCCTCGTCGAGCGAGGACGCGAGCTTCGACGAACCGGTCTTCAGCTTGTCCAGCCCGGTCACGAGCGACTTGGTGCCGTCATCTGCCGCCGCTGCGCCCGATGCGAGCGAAGCAGCACCCGACGACAGCGTCGGCGCGGCCGAGGCCAGCTTCGACGTGCCGTCGGCCACCTTCGACGCACCCGCCGAGACCTTCGAAGCACCGGTCGCGGCCGTCGCGATCCCGGAGGACAGCTCCGGAGCCTTCGCGGCGAGCTTCCCGGTCCCCGCAGCGAGCGTGTCGGAGCCATCGGACAGCTTCTGGACGCCGCTGGTCAGCTCGGGGGCCTTCGCGGCGAGCTGCGACGCCCCGGCGGACACCGTCGCGCTCCCGGTCCGCAACTTCTGCAGGTTCTCCGACAGGTCGCCAGCGCCGGCGCCGAGCTTCGTGCTGCCCGTCTGCAGGTTGTCGAGCCCGGCGAGCAGCTGGGTCTTCTGCTCCGCGGAGAGCACCGTGGAGGCTTGGACGACGGGCTTCAGCGACGCGACGAGTTCCGGCGACTGCGCAGAGATCTGCTGGACGCCCGCGATGAACGGTGCGGCTTTGTCGGCGAGCTCGGCGTTGCCGCTGGCGACCTGCGACGCACCACTGGACAGGCGCGCCGAGTCCGACGGCAGCGAAGCCGTCTGGTCACGGAGCCGGTGCAGCCCGGACTGCAGTTGCTGCGCCCCACTGTCCAACTGCTGCGTCTGCGACGGCAGCGCAGCCGTCTGCTCCTGCGCGCTGGCCAGCCCGGATGCCAGGGTCGATGCCCCCGACGCCACCTGCTGCGCCCCGCTGTTCAGCTGCGCGGTCTGCGACGGCAACGAGGCAGTACCGGACGCGAGCTCCGCCGCTCCGGACGACAACTTGCCGGTACCCGCGGCCAGCTTGCGGGCACCCGAGTCCGCCTTCGCGGTACCGGAGGCGAGCTGGTCGGCCCCGTCCACGGCGTCGCCCAGGCTGTCGCGGACGTCGGCGAGTCCGACGAGCAGGGTCTTCGCCGCCTGCTTGCCGACCCGCTCGGCGACGGCTGTGCGCATGGTCTTGCCCGCCTGCTCGGCGATGGTCGAGGCCAGGTACGAGTTCGTGTCGGCCGTCGTCATGACGAGCTTCGCCTGCGTCGGGTCGTCCGACTGCGCGGACACCAGGTGCTCGGAGAAGTCGTGCGGGATGGTGACGACGAAGTCGTAGGTGCCGTTGCGCACGCCGGAGCGGGCGTCGGCGGCGGTCGTCTTCGTCCACTTGAAGTCGGCGCCGTCGATCGCCTCCTTCGTGACGTCGGTGCCGTAGTCGACCTGGTCGCCGTCGAGGGTGGCCCCGGCGTCGAGGTCCACGATCGCCGCCGGGATCTGGTCGAGCTTGGCGTACGGGTCGCGGTTCGCCCACAGGTAGGCGCCGCCGTACAGCAGCGGCACGATCATCAGGGCGATGAACGCCAGACGTGCGAGCGGGGTCGCGGTGAGGCGCGCCAGTTCGGCGCGGACGAGCGAGGTGGTGGTCACGGGGTTGCCTCCGTCGGGACGGTTGCGGATTCTGCGGTGACGGAAGGACCGGACGGGAGGCCCGGCTCGGTTCCGTCGGACAGGGCCGCGTCGTCGGGACCCTCGGTTTCGGTCGTCGGGATGGTCTCGAGCAGCGCCTCGACGGTCGCGGCTGCGGCCTTCGAGGTCACGAGCACGACGGTCACGCCGCGTCGGGAGACGTCGCGGAGCACCGCGAACCACTCCTCGACGATGCCGCCGTGCCGCTCGGGCGCCGTGACGACGACGCCGGTCACACCGTCGCGGAGCAGGGCGAGCTCGACGAGCAGCTGCACCCGCACGGCCGTCGGCACCCGCTGGACCGGGGTGTCTGCCCAGTGCCGCAGGCCGAGCTCCTCGAGCACGGTGTCGACGTGGTCGCGCGAGGGACGCTGTGCGGCGAACGCGAGTTCCTCGCGCACGATCTGCTTGACGGTCATCACGGGGAAGGGCTCGGCGACGCCGGGGGTGTCGACGAGGGCGAAGGTGCGGCGCACGGCGGCGGCGTCCTCGTGTCCGTCGAGCAGCAGGCGGCCGGTCTCGGGCTGCATCCGGCCGCCGGCGACGAGCGAGGCGAGGACGGGCGCCTGCTCGGTCTCGACGGCGACGACCCCGGGGTGTCCGGGGGCGGCGACGGCGGAGACGACGGGCAGTGCCGCGCCGGGTTCCTCGCCGATGCCGACGTGGTCGAGTTCGAGCGTCATGCGGGGTCCTTCACGGGGGAGACAGCGGAGCGGGCGGCCGGAGCCGCGGGTTCGGACAGCAGTGCGGTGCGCCAGTCGATGCCGGCCATGCCGAGCGCCGACACCACCACCATGCGCCGACCGACCTCGTGCGGGGTGCCGGAGCGGGTGGCCTCGTCGAGGACGGCGATGCACGCGCCCTCGACCAGTCGCCCGAGTGTGGCCGGGTCGACGTCGTCGCGCATGGCGCCCTCGGCGATCCCGAGCGCGCACGCCTGTCGGACCTGGGCGCGCAGGGGAGCGAAGATTTCGGCGACGGGTTCGGCGAACGGGCTGCGCACGGCGATCCTGGCCATCGAGCGGACGTGCGAGACCTCGGTCCAGAGCGTCACCGCGATCGCGGCGAGCCGGGCGGCCGGCGGGAGTCCCTGCAGGTCCGAGGTGGTCGGCATGGACGCGGCGATCCGGGCGGCGCCGGAGGTCACGACCTCGCGCACGAGGTCGTCGCGCGACGGGAAATGTCCGTACACCGCGCGACGGGAGAGCCCGGCGGCAGCGGCGATCGTCTCGATGGAGGCATCGGGATCGCGCTGCAGGCAGGCTCGGGCGGCGTCGAGGAGGGCTGCCCGGTTCTCGGTTGCGTCGCGGCGTGGCGCGCGTGCGGAGTGGGGAGCGGTGGTCATGCACCCCATCGTAATAACGTGCACACGTGTGTGCAACTTAACAGGAACACCGGCCCCCGAACGCGGGTGTCCCCCAAAGAGCGGACTGCCCTTTCTGAATGTAAGCGCATAACTTCACAGCAATCTCATGCGAACCACGGACTGAGCCTGGAGTGCCCTCTTTGAACCGTGCAACACCGAACCACGACCCGAACCCGACCCCGAACTCCCATCGCATCGCACGCGTCCTGACCGCCGGCATCGCCGCCGTGGCCCTGACGTGCGGCGGCCTCGCAGTCGGGGGCGCGGCCTCCGCAGCTCCGGCCGGGGTGTCGGTGGCAGACCTGAAGTTGTCCGCTCCACTGCGCGACGCCAAGCCGACCAAGACCGTCGCCGCCTTCGTGCGCACGACCGGTCAGGGGGCCCTCGAGGTCGACGCGAACGCGAAGGGCGGTGACCTGACCAAGTCCAAGACGCAGTCCTCGGCAGCGAAGAGCCGCGTCAAGGCGATCGAGTCGACCACCGCATCCGTGCGCGCCGCCGTCAAGCGCGCCGACGCCGACTCCACCGAGCTCTACTCGACCGAGTACACCGTCCCCGGTGTCGCGGTCGTCGCCGACGTCTCCGCGCTGCAGGACATCGCGAAGCGCTCCGACGTCGAGAGCATCATCCCGCTCACGCCGAAGAAGATCGTCGAGCCGACGGTGAACGCCGACGCGAGCGCGGCACCGTCCGGCGTGGACCCGAGCCTCGTGAAGCCGGGCGCCGACGGCGTCTCGCCGAAGAACGCCGCGAGTGACGTCTACACGCGTGCGCTCAACGCCTGGCAGCAGACCGGGCACACCGGCAAGGGCGTCAACGTCGCCGTCCTCGACACCGGTCTCGACTACACGCAGGCGGACTTCGGCGGCCCCGGCACCACGGCCGCCTACGACCAGGCCCTGGCGAACGCGAGCTCCGGCGCGCCGGACCCCAGCCTGTACGACGCGTCGAAGTTCCTCGGCGGGTACGACTTCGCCGGTGCGACCTACAACGCCGACCCGGACGCCGAGGGCTACGACCCGGTGCCGGCTCCGGACGACAACCCGATCGACGGCAAGGGCGGCGACCACGGCACCCACGTGTCCGGCACGATCGCCGGCTACGGCCTGACCGCCGACAAGCAGCAGTTCGACGGCGACTACACCGCGCTCACCACGCAGCAGGTGCAGGACATGTGGATCGGTCCGGGCACCGCGCCCGAGGCCGGCCTCTACGCGCTCAAGGTCTTCGGTGACGGCGGCGGTTCGACCGACGTCACGGGTGCCGCGCTCGACTGGGTGGGCCAGGCGCTCACCGAGGGCAAGGACATCAACGTCCTGAACCTGTCGCTCGGCTCCGACTACGGCGCACCTGACGACCCCGACAACGCCAAGATCGACGCACTGACCGCCCGCGGGGTGCTCCCCGTGATCGCCTCGGGCAACGCCGACGACTTCACCGACATCGGTGGCTCACCGGGCAACGCCGAGGGTGCGCTCACCGTCGCCGCCAGCGCCACCGGTCAGTCGCTGTACGACGGCGTCGAGGCCACCGCGCCGTCGGACGTCGCGAAGACCTACCGCTCGCAGTACTCGCAGGACTTCACGGGCACGCTGCCGGTCGAGGGCGCCGTCGTCGTCCCGACCACGAACATCGACGGCTGTGCTGCCTTCACGGGGGCCGACGCGGCCGCCGTCGCGGGCAAGGTCGTCTGGCTCAAGTGGACGGACGCCGCGCTCGAGTGCGGCTCCAAGACCCGCTTCGACAACGTCAAGGCCGCCGGCGGAGTCGGCGTGCTCCTCGCGGGCACGATCAACACCTTCGACGGGGGCATCGCCGGCAACGCGACCATCCCCGGAGCCGAGCTGACGCTGGGTGCCGTCACGAGCCTCCAGGCCGCTGCCAAGGCGGGGACCCTGCACGTGCGCCTCGCGGACGAGCTCAAGGGCTTCGAACTCGCCACCGACCCGGAGGCCGTGAACACGCTCGCCGGGTTCACCAGCCGTGGCGTGCACGGTTCGTTCAACGACATCGTCAAGCCGGACATCGCCGGCCCCGGGGTCAACGTGATCTCGGCGGCCAACGGCACCGGTGACGGCCGCATGTCGATGAGCGGCACCTCGATGGCCACGCCGGACGTCGCGGGCATCGCGGCGCTGACGTTCCAGTCGCACCCGGAGTGGAGCGCACCGCAGGTCAAGGCGGCGCTCATGAACACGGCGACGCACGACGTCAAGGACGGCACCCGCTCGGCGACCCTGCTCCGGCAGGGCACCGGACGCGTCGACGCCCTGCAGGCCGTGACCGCCGGCACCACCGTCCGGAGCGTCGAGAACGACCTGCTCGTCACCGCCTCGTTCGGTGTCGTCGAGGTCTCGGGTGCGACCAGTGAGAGCCGCACCCTGCAGATCGCGAACACCGACGGCGTCGCACACACCTACGACGTGGCCTACCAGCCGCAGGTGTCGCAGCCCGGCGTGGCGTTCGCACTCGACCGCAAGCAGGTCACCGTCCCCGCCAACCGCACCGCGACCGTGAAGCTCACCTTCACGATCGCCGACCCGACGCAGCTCCGCCGTGTCATCGACCCCACCCAGGAGTCGGTGCAGCAGGGCTACCAGCGCGAGTTCGTGACCGCGGCCTCCGGCATCGTGGCGTTCACGCCGACCGACACGACCGCGGTGCCGCTGCGCGTGGGGACGTACCTCGCCCCGAAGCCGGTCAGCTCCGTCCAGGGTCGCTCCACCGTGGCCTTCACCGGCCCCGGCAAGTCCGCCGACCTGACGCTCAAGGGCCGCACGGTCGACCAGGGCGGGCTGACCACCGGCTACCACGCCGCGGTCGCACCGTTCGTGCTCGGCGGGACCGACCCGGCCGAGGCGTTCCCGGACGGCTCGGCGCAGCGCTCGCTGCAGGCGGCGGACATCCGCTCCTACGGCGCGAGCTACGACAAGGCCTCGGACACCGTCGCGTTCGGCATCCAGACCGCCGGCCCCGACGCCGACCCCGGCGCCGTGACCAACGTCGAGGTCCTCATCGACACGAACCGTGACGGCCAGCCCGACTACCTGGTCTACAACGCCAAGTCGGCCGCGGTGGACGCCACGTTCGCCACGACCATCGACCTGGCCAAGGCCGCGCTGAACGACCCGGACGTCGACCCGGTCGTCGACGTCCAGCCGCTGAACGGTGGGGCGCCCGGTCAGGACGTGAACACCTTCGACAGCTCGGTGAAGGTGCTCACGACCACGGGTGCGCTGATCGGCGCGAAGGGCAAGTTCACCTACTCGGTGCTCACCGAGTCGGCGTACGCCCCGGGTGCCGCCACCACCGGCTCGTCCGTCGTGGACGAGACGAAGAGCGCCTCGTTCGACCCGACGAAGCCCGCGCTGTCGTTCGCGCAGGGTCGCAGCACCGGCGTCCTGTTCGCCGACTCGGGTTCCATCCGGGTCACGCGGGCATCGGGTGTCACGAAGGCCACCGTCCTGCTGCTGCACCTCGGCAACGCGTCGGGCAAGCAGGCCGGCACGTCGACCATCTCGGTGACCCCGCCCACGCTCGCGCTCGCCGCGGGCAGCAAGGTGACGGTCAGCGGGACGGCGAAGGTCGGCTCGAAGCTCTCGGCGAACCACGGCACGTGGAGCACGACGAAGGCGACGTACAAGTACCAGTGGCTCCGTGACGGCAAGACCGTCAAGAACGCCACCGGTGCGACGTACAAGCTCGGCACGTCCGACGCGGGGCACAAGGTCTCCGTGAAGGTCACCGCGCACGCCTCGGGCTACAAGGACGGCACTGCGACGTCCAAGGCCACCGCGAAGGTGTCGCGCGGGTAGTCGCGCGGGCAGTCGCGCGCGGCGTTCGCGCCACTGAGTGAGCAGAAGACGTCGGGTTCGCACTTCGGACCCGACGTCTTCTGCACACTCGGCGCGGTGTTCGTGGGCCGCGTCGCGGAATGCGGACAGGTAGTTAGACAAACTAGTTATCGGGTGCCAGGGTTGCAGCATGCAGTCGCTGAGCCAGCTCCGAAGCAACCCGACCGAGTGGCGACGTCGTGGCCTCACCCCGCCGGACGTCGTCCAGGCGATGATCGAGCAGCGCCTGGCGGAGCCCGGGTACTCGCAGCCCGTAGGCGATCCGTCGTACCAGGACTTCTTCCGCGCCTGATCGCGGAACGCGCCGACCGAGCCGGCGAGCGAGGGGTGCCAGCTGGCACCGGGCCTCCCGTCCGCCGTTTCCCGCGTTGATGACGCGCGGATGACGCGCAGGTGACCAGCCGATAGAGTGGGGTGGACCACCGGCCCGCCTGGTCGCGTGAGGTCCTCCGCCAACGTGAGGAGAACCAGATGCCCGCAGCAGTCATCATCGGAGCCCAGTGGGGCGACGAGGGCAAGGGGAAGGCCACCGACCTCCTCGGCTCCCGCATCGACTACGTCGTGAAGTTCAACGGCGGCAACAACGCCGGGCACACGGTCGTCATCGGCGGCGAGAAGTACGCGCTGCACCTGCTGCCCTCCGGCATCCTCACGCCCGGCGTCACCCCGATCATCGGCAACGGCGTCGTCGTCGACCTCGAGGTGCTGTTCCAGGAGCTCGACGCGCTGAAGGCCCGCGGTGTCGACACCTCGAAGCTGCTCGTGTCGGCGAACGCCCACGTCATCACGCACTACCACCGCACCATCGACAAGGTGACCGAGCGGTTCCTCGGCAAGCGCCAGATCGGCACCACCGGTCGCGGGATCGGCCCGTCGTACGCCGACAAGATCAACCGCGTCGGCATCCGCATCCAGGACATCTTCGACGAGAACATCCTGCGCCAGAAGGTCGAAGCGGCCCTCGACCAGAAGAACCACCTGCTGGTGAAGGTCTTCAACCGCCGCGCGATCGACGCCGACGAGGTGGTCGAGTCGCTGCTGTCCTTCGCCGAGCGCCTGCGCCCGATGGTCGCGGACACCGCCCTCGAGATCCACCGCGCCCTCGAGCGTGGCGACACCGTCCTGTTCGAGGCGGGTCAGGCGACCATGCTCGACGTCGACCACGGCACCTACCCGTTCGTGACGTCGTCCTCCGCGACCGCCGGTGGTGCTGCGACCGGTTCCGGCATCGGCCCGGGCAAGCTCGAGCGCATCATCGGCATCGTCAAGGCGTACACGACCCGCGTCGGCGCCGGCCCGTTCCCGACCGAGTTGTTCGACGAGTCCGGCGAGTTCCTGCGCGCCAACGGCTTCGAGTTCGGCACCACCACGGGTCGTCCGCGACGCTGCGGCTGGTACGACGCCCCGATCGCCCGGTACACCGCGCGCATCAACGGCGTGACCGACTTCGTGCTGACCAAGCTCGACGTGCTGACCGGGCTCGAGACGATCCCGGTGTGCGTCGCGTACGAGGTCGACGGCGTCCGCGTGGACGAGGTCCCCGTGAACCAGTCCGACTTCCACCACGCGAAGCCCGTGTACGAAGACTTCCCGGGCTGGACCGAGGACATCACCGGCGCCCGCTCGTTCGAGGACCTGCCGAAGAACGCCCAGGACTACGTGCTCGCGGTCGAGGCGATGTCCGGCGCGCGGATCTCCGCGATCGGCGTCGGTCCGGGCCGCGACGCCATCGTCGTCCGGCACGACCTGCTCGGCGCCGGCGCCTGACGATGCGGGTCCTGTTCGTCTGCAGCGGCAACATCTGCCGTTCGCCGCTCGGCGCGCAGGTCCTGACGGCGCGACTCGGCCCGGACGCTCCGGCGTTCCAGGTCGAGTCCGCCGGCACGATCGCCGACGACGGTGCCGCGATGGACGGTGCCGCCGCGGCGCAGTCCGTGCGGCTCGGCGGTGACCCGTCGGCGCACGGCTCGCGGTACCTGACGGCCGCGATCGTCGAGCAGGTCGACCTGGTGCTCACAGCCGAGCGGTCACACCGAGCGGCCGTGGTGTCGCTCGCACCCCGGGCGACGAAGCGGGCGTTCACCATCAAGCAGTTCGCGCGGGTGCTCGCAGGGCTCGAGCCCGGTGACCTGCAGGACGTCACGACCCCGCAGGCCCTGGTCGAACGGGTGGCACGCTTGCGCGGCACCGTCCCGCCGCCGGCCGACCCCGCGGACGACGACGTCGACGACCCCTACCGCCGGTCCGAGGCGACGCACGAGCGGGTGGCGGACGAGGTCGACGCTGCGCTCGCGATCATCGCCGACGCGCTCCGGGCCGCGCTGCGCTGACGCCGCGCTGCGCCGGGTGCAACCTCGCACGGTGCGAGGTCCTTCGTCCGGTGCGAGGTTCCCTACTCGGTGCGGGGGCTTTGTCGGCGCACGGAGTGTGCAACCTCGCACGGGCCCGTGGACAGCGCACCGTGCGGGTTCGAGCAACCTCGCACGGGCTGGCGGACCTCGCACCGTGCGCGTGCGCGTGCGAGGATGACTCATGCCCGTCGTCGAGTCCCGCTGTGTCGTGCCGGTCGAGCCCGAGGTTGCCTTCGCCGTCTCGCAGACGCAGGGAGCGATCCGGAAGCGCTGGGACCCATTCATCCGCCGGCAGCACCTGGTCGGCGGCGCGACGGTCCCCGGCAAGGGCGTGCGGACGTACACGGTGCAGCGGTTCGGCTTCGCGATGGAGAGCGAGTACGTCTCGTACCACCCGCCGTCGAACGTCGGGATGAAGATGACCAAGGGGTCGTGGTTCTTCGAGCGGATGGGTGGCGGGTGGCGCTTCACCGCGGTCGAGGGCGAGCCGGGGCGCACGCTGGCGGTCTGGCGCTACAACTTCACCTGCCGGCCGCGGTGGTTGGCGCCGCTCGCCGAACGGATCGGCGTGCTCGTGCTGCAGCGGGACATCGACCGGCGCATCCGCGGCTTCGCCGGGGGTTGCGAGGACCCGGTCGTCCTGGCGCACGTCGCCGCGCAGCGCATCGTCTGAACAGCCCGGAGGCACCTGCATCCTTCGATGCAAGTCCGGCAGGTGCATCCCTGCGCCGGTCGTCCCGCGACGCCGCAGTTCCTAGCGTCGTGTGCATGACGAACACCACCGACGTCCGGCCCAGCGCCGGCACCAGCCCACAGGAACGCGGGGGAGTCAGCGGCGTCATCGCCCGGCACCCGCTCGCGTCCTTCTTCACCCTCGCGCTCGGCCTGAGCTGGCTGGCGTGGGTGCCGTACATCCTGTCGCCGCACGGCATGGGGGTGTGGGGCATCCACTTCCCCGAGGTCCTCGGCTCCGCCCAGTTCACCGGCGTGCTGCCGGGAGCGCTGCTCGGCCCGTTGGGCGGCGCGTTCATCGTCACCGCGGTCGCCGACGGCCGTCCGGGCCTGCGCCGCTGGGTGGGACGCCTGTTCCGCTGGCGGGTCGCCTGGTACTGGTACGCCCTGGCGCTCGTCGTCGTGCCGGCGATGATCGTCGCGTCCGCCCTGCCCTTCGCCGGCGGCGACGTGCGGGCCCCCTCGGCGTTGGCCTTCGCCGCCCTGGTGCCGGGACTGCTCATCCAGCTGTTCTCGACCGGCCTGAGCGAGGAGCCCGGCTGGCGCGACTTCGCCCTGCCCCGCCTGCAGCACCGCTTCGGTGGACTCGGTGCCGCTGCGGTCCTCGGGCCGATCTGGGCGCTCTGGCACATGCCGCTCTACCTGAGCGACTGGGGCGGATGGCCGAACGCGCACTGGAGCGAGCCCGTGGTGTTCGCCCTGTTCACGATCACGTTCAACGTCGTGATGATCCAGGTGTTCAACAAGACCGGTGAGAGCCTGCCCCTGGCCCTGCTGCTGCACGTCGGCGTGAACAACACGATCTCGACGCTGTTCCCGGAGATGTACCCGAGCATGACCGCCGGCACGCTGATGATCGGCCTGACCATCACCTCGACCGTCGCCGCCGCCGTGCTGCTCGTCGTGACCCGTGGCCGCCTGGGCTACGACCCGGCGCGCCGCGCGCTGCCGATCGACGCCCCGGTCCCCGCTCGCACCCGCCTCGTAGGATCCAACGATGGCCTCCGCTGACCCGCGCACCCGCGACCGCCGCGTCGACGTGCTCGTCGCACTCGGCACGGCCGTCCTGGCACTGGGCCTGCTGCTCGGCCTGCCGCCGCTCGACGCCGTCGAGCCGGACGGCCCCGCCCTGGCCCTGCGGGTCCCGGCGCCGTTCACCGCCGCGTGGACCGTCCTGGCGCTCGGCCTGCTGGTCCAGTCCGCCGCCCTGCTCGCCGCCCGTCGGGCACCGGGGACCGTGCTCGTCGCGGTGTCCGCGCTGCCGGTGCTCGTCGCCGCGCTCGCGCCGCAGTCGTTCGACCTGTTCGGCCTCACCGCCCTGCCGGTGGTCGTCGCCGTCGTCCTCGCCGCCCTGCGCGTCCCACTCGCACGTCTGTGGCCCGCGCTGCTGGTCGCCGGCGCGCTGGTGGCAGCCGGCAGCGTGGTCCTGTCCGCGGTCGCCGCCGGAGCGTTCCGTGGCGACTTCGCGACGGGGCTGACCGGCTCGCTCGGCCAGGGCGCCCTGCAGGCCGTCGGCGCCGTCGGGCTCCCGCTCCTGGTCACCCTGCTGGTGCGCTCCCGTCGCGAGGTCCGCGTCGCCCGCACCGCCGAGGCGAGCGCCGTCGGCCGCGAGCAGGACGCCCTGGTCGACGCCGCCGTCTCCCGCGAACGCGCCGCGATGGCCCGCGAACTGCACGACATCGCCGCGCACCACCTGTCCGGCATCGCGTTGATGGCCGCCGTGATCGACCGGCAGATCGACAGCGACCCGGAGCGTGCGCACGAGGGTGCGCGCCAGGTACGGGAGCAGAGCACCGCCGTCCTCGACGACCTGCGTCGCCTGGTCGGGCTCCTGCGCGACGACGCCCCGGCCGAACGTTCGGTCGAGACGGTGGCCGGCATCGTCGACCTGGTCGAGCGGGCCCGGTTCCGCAGCGACGTGCGGCTGGACGTGCTCACCGGCGACCGCCCGCTCGGGGCGCAGGCGCTGGCCGACGGCGTCGGTCCGCTCGCGCAGCTCGCCGCCTACCGCACGGTGCAAGAGGCGCTGGCGAACGCCGTCCTGCACGCCCCGTCCGCCCCGTGCACGGTCACCGTCGACGACCGCGACGCGACCCGGGTGGTGATCCGGGTGGAGAACGCACGGGCCGCCGCTCCGGCAGCGCCGACCTCACCGTCGGGTGGCAACGGCCTGCGGGGGATGCGCGAGCGGGCGGACCTGGTGGGGGCGAGCCTCCAGACCGGTCCCAGCGCCACCGGCGGATGGCTGGTGGAGCTGACGCTCGGACGGGAGGCACCTGCCGCAGTCACGCAGGCCGCCGGCGGCGGCGGGGTGGTCGCGTGATCCGCGTGCTGGTCGCGGACGATCAGCCGCTGGTCCGCGCCGGGGTGTCTGCGCTGCTCGGCGCGGAGGCCGACATCGAGGTCGTCGGCGTGGCCGCCGACGGCGGCGAGGCGCTCGCGTTGGCACGCACGTTGCGGCCCGACGTGGCGTGTCTGGACATCCGGATGCCCGTCATGAACGGGATCGAGCTCGCCCGGGTGTTCTGCGCTCCCGACGCCGACCCGCCGATCCCGGTGCTGATGCTGACGACCTTCGACCTGGACGACTACGTGTTCGGGGCGCTCGAGGCCGGGGCGTCGGGGTTCCTGCTCAAGGACGCCGAGCCGGACGTCATCGTCGACGCCGTGCGCCAGGTCGCCGCCGGGAACGGGACGCTCGACCAGGCCCTGACCCGGCGGGTGTTGCGCGAGTTCGTGTCGCGCCGGAGCCTGCAGCCGGTGTCGGGGGACCGGGCCGACGGGGTGCTGACCGCCCGTGAACGCGAGGTCCTGCTGCTGCTCGCGCAGGGGATGTCGAACGAGGAGATCGCGGTCGCGCTCGTGCTCGAGGTCTCGACCGTGAAGTCGCACCTGTCGCGGATGCTGCCGAAGCTCGGGGTCAGGTCGCGGCTGCAGGCCGTGGTGTGGGCGTACCAGAACCGGATCGTGGCGGTCCCCGAGCCGTAGGGGCTGCATCGTGGCTCGACGCTGGCGTGTCAGCCGGTGGTGAGCGGTTCGGCGGCGCCGGGGACGACGAGTCGCCAGGCGCTGTCGTGGTCGGCCTGGGTCAGGTAGAGGCGGAACGTGCCCTCGGCATCGAGGACGTCACCCTCGAGGTACTCGACGGGTTCACCGCTCGTCGTGCACATGTCCGACGTGCTGACGACGTCGATGGTGGCGCCGGGGTCGTCGCCCTTGGAGACCTTCGTGACCTCGGCCTCGTGGACGGCGTAGACACCGCCGAGCTCGACCGTGCGGTCGGTGCTCGTGACCCGGGCGTCGACGACCAGGTCGGCGGCCTCGCGGCGTTCGGCGGCCGTCATGGTGACGTAGTCGACGCACGAGCTGACCGACGTGCCCGGTCCGATGCCCTGGACCGGTCCGTCGGCGCCGCACCCCGCCAGCAGGCCGCTCGCCATCACGGCCACCACCGCCACCGCCACCGGTCCGATCCGTCCCCAACGCATGGGATGAGTATCCCTCGCCGGCGCATGCCGGAACCGATTCGTGACCGGATTGGTGGTCGTCCGGTATGCGAACGGTCCCGTTCTGGGGGCTTCTGGACTGCCTGCACACCTGGTGGAGTACATGCATGCACATCGAGACGCCTGACGCGGCGCTGCTCCGTTCGACGGTCGTCGAGGGCATGATCCGCGCGCTGCGGGCACGCCCGCTGCACGAGGTGACCCCGGCCGTCGTCGCCGCCGAGGCGGGGGAGTCGGTCACGGTCGTGGAACAGACCTTCCCGAGCTGGGACGGGCTGCTGCTGGCGACCATCGACCACTGGAACGAACAGCGCACCGCGCCGCTCATGCCCCTGGCCGAGCAGTACGGAACCGTGCGGTTCCTACGCGCGATCGTCACCGCCAACATCGCCGACCCCTCGCTCATGCGCTTCCTGACGGCCACGCTGAACATCGCAGCGTCGCCCGAGCACCCGCTCGCGCCGATGCTCCACGCGCGCTGGCGCCGCTTCCACGCCTTCGTGCAGCACGCCCTCGAGCGGGACATCCTGCTCGGCCGGGAGCCGCGGACGATGGAACCCGCCCGCGGGTCCGAACAGCTGCTCGCGACGTACGAGGGACTGCAGCTGCAGTCCATGGTGCGACCGGACATGGACCTGCTCGAGTCCTTCGACCGTGCCGTGACACGCATGCGTGAAGGATGGTCCCGCACCTACATCGCGCCCGTCTGGGACCTCGACCTGGCGAGCTGACCCAGACCCACCACAGGCCACGGACGCTAGGGCGTCCGAGGGCAGACGCCAGTCGTCTGCACGCGCCGCCGCTCGATTCGGGTTCGAGCGGCAGAGCGCACACCGTGCCGCCGCTCGATTCGGGTTCGAGCGGCGGCACGCACACCGATCGCCCACGTGGCACCGCGACGACGCGGCGCCGGTGAGGAAGACCCTCCACGATGCAGCGCCCGCCGTTCTCCGTCGTCGCCGAGCCCTTCGACGCCGACGACTCTGTTCGGCTGCGCGCCGCCGCGCGGATCGAGGTCGATCGGACCTACGGTCGACCAGCCGACCGCGGGCGTCCCCTGACCGGCGCGACCGCCGCCGCGCACGTGATCGCACGCGACCGCACCGGGTTGGCGCTCGGCACCGCGTCGCTCAGCGCCGCCGGGGACGGGGTCTTCGAGGTCCGGCGGTTGTTCGTGCGGCCGGACTCGCGCGGGCAGGGTGTCGGCGACCTGCTGCTGCTCGAGCTGCTCGCCCAGGCCGAGGAGCTGCAGGCACCGGCCGTCGTCGCCGAGATCGGGGCGCTGCAGCCGCACGCCGCCGCGCTCCTGACCCGGAACGGGTTCGTGCGGATCATGCCGTTCGGGCCCTACCGCGAGGACTCCGAGTCGGTCTGCTTCTCGCGGGCGTTGTGACCGCTGGTCCGGTCGACCGGGATCTCGAACAGGTCCGTGTGCCGGTAGTCCTCGGCCCACCCCCGCCGCTGCCGTGACACCGCGCGGTCGAAGGACGCGATGATGTCGAACCCCTCGATCAGGAGCGACTGGATCCTGAGGCCGTCGTAGAGCGCCAGGAGCTGCTCGGTGGCGCGCGCGGGATCCATGGTGGCCGGCTCGCGGCCGGTCCGGATGTCCTGCTCGAGTGCTTCCCGGACGGTCTGGCGGAACCGGAGGTACAGGGTGCGGTAGTACTGCGCCCCCTCGTGGCCGGGGTCCGTGCTCGCCGCGAGGGCGGAAGCGAGCAGCCGCATCAGCGCGGGTTCCTCCGAGTACGCCACGACCAGTGCGTGCAGGTAGGCGACCGCGCCGTGCGTGTCGGCGATCGGCCGCAGGGGTCGTGACACGGAGCTGGACCACCGGTCGACCGTGGCCGTCAGCAGGCTCTCGCGGGTGGGGAAGTGCTTCCGGAGCTCGTCGGCGGACAGCCCGGCGCGGCTGGCGACGGTGTCGACGTCAGCCTGCTCGACCCCGGTGCCGTGGAGCACGGTGATCGCCGCGCCGACGATCCGGGTGCGGATCTCGACCGCGTCGTCGCCGTGTTGGTTCGTCAGCGGCGCCAGGGGGTGCTTCCGGAACCATCCCAGCAGGGCCTTCGCGCGCGATGCGGTGCCCGCCGGGTCGGGTGTGTGCCCTTCGGCGAAGAGGTCCAGGAACCCCGGGATCTCCTTGATCAACGGGTCGGCGGGTTGGAACGCCATCGACCACTCCGGGAAGGACCGGGTGGCGACGGTGTCCGCAGCGATCTGGCGCACGTTGGTGTGCCGGGGGTCCTGACGGATGCCGTCGAACCGTTCCCGCACGACCTGGTCGTCGCCCTCGATGATGCCGATGCAGTTGCTGCCCTGGTGCGCCAGGATCCCGGTGATGCCGAGTGCCAGGTTCTTCTCGCGAGCGATCACCAGGATCTCGGCGAGTTCGTCGTCCGTGACCGGTCGGCTCATCGTGCTCACGTACACCAACGACAGCATGCGGGCCCCTGTTCCTCGAAGCGTGCGTCCGCTCCACACAGTGGCGCACACCGGCCTCGATGACAAGCGTCGGATCGCGACGCTCAGGCGGCGGTGGTCTTGGTGAGGCCGTGCTCCGTCTTCTCCCAGTAGTGCGGGCGGGTGATCAGCTGCCACAGCCCCTTGTACGCGGCGACCGAGTGCAGCACCCAGTAGACCGGGTTCAGCAACGCCCAGAGCATGAGATCGAACCGCGCGCGCTTGTACGGACCCATCATGGTCAGGTAGATCATCGTGGCGTTGCCGAGCAGGAAGTCGAGCACGCACAACCAGAGCACCGGTGCGGGGAACACCGGGGCGGTCCACGAGGCTGGCAGCACGAGCGTGGCGATGGTGACGGCGATGCCGGGCAGCATGCCGAGGAACGTCAGCGGTGTCCCGGCGATGAGCAGTGTGAACGCGGCGGCCCGACGCAGCCCGATCTCACGGACCAGCGCCCTGGGCCGACGTGCGTGCACGAGGGCAGTCTGCATGTAGCCCTTGATCCACCGCGACCGCTGCCGGACGAAGTTCGGGATCGAGGTGTTCGCCTCTTCCATGGTGGTGGAGTTCACGACGGACACGCGGTACCCGACCGCGGACGCACGGATGCCCAGGTCGGCATCCTCGGTGACGTTGTAGGGGTCCCAGCCGCCGAGTTCGCGCAGCAGCTCGGTGCGGAAGTGGTTCGAGGTGCCCCCGAGCGGGATCGGCAGGTTGCGGGCGTCGAGGCCGGCGAGCATGTAGTCGAACCAGTACGAGTACTCGAGCGTGAACATCCGGGTCAGGGCGTTCTCGTCGGCGTTGAAGTAACTCAGCGCCGCCTGCACGCACACCGTGTCGTCGCCGGCTCGGTCGAAGGTGATGAACACCTTCTTGAGCTGGTCCGCGTCCGGACGGTCCTCGGCGTCGTAGATGACGACGTACTCGCCGCGGGCGATCGTGAGGCCCACGTTGCAGGCGCGTGGCTTGGTCTGCGGTGAACCGGGCGGCACGATCACGATCCGCATCCACGCCGGTGGCTCGGCGTCGAGCACGGCCTGGCGCGTCTCGTGGTCCTCGGCCTCGACGAGGACGAGGACCTCGAGCCGTTCCTTCGGCCAGTCGATGGCCTCGAGGTTGCGGACGAGGTCCCCGACGATGTTGGCTTCGCGGAACACCGGGACCAGCACGGTGTACGTCGGCAGTGTCGTGTCGTCGAGTGCGGCGACATCCGCCGCCGAGACCTGCTCGACGAGGTCGAAGCGGGCGCCGACCATGGACACCCAGAACTTGAAGACGATGCCGGCGAGGAACCCGAGCGACAGCACCGCGGTGACGACAGCCGCCGTCGTGCCCGGCGCGACCACCATGCAGGCGGCGAAGGCGAGGAGGGCGATGCCGCCACCGACCTGCTGGCCGCGGGACAGCACGGTGCGAGCGGACATTGCGGGGATCGTGCGAGCGAGGTCGTGGGCGGCGAGGTCGGCGACCTCGTCGTCCAGCTCCCACATGATGCGCTGCCGGACCTCGGACTCGTCGACGGTCCGGAGCACGACGGGCTCGCCGAACTCCTCGGTCAGCGCGGCCCGGAGCACGTCCGGGTCCGACCGGCCGCTGGTCAGGACGAGGACACCCTCGCGGATCCGCGACGAGGCGACCCAGCCCTCGTCGACGTGTCGGCGGACCGAGCACCGGTGCTGTGGTCGCCAGTCGGAGTCGTGTCCCCGGTGGCGGCCGTTCGGGTCGTCGAGTCGTCCTGGCGCGACGGCGGTCACGCGGTCACCATCGCCACGAGGGACTGCATCCACTCGGCGACGACCTCGCGTTCGAACGCGGCGGTCCACGCGAGCGGGATCTGGAGGGCTGCGAGCACCATGATGAGGGCGCTCGTGACGCGGCTGCTGGCCCGCGGGAGGATCGCGATCGCGACGGCGAGCATCGTGACGAAGGTGTTGCCCGCGGTGGCGACGGGGATGAGTCCGATCGCGTAGCCGGCGAGGATCCCGGCGAACAACGCGATGACGATGACGATCGCACCGGGCCGGTGGACGAGCAGGGCCAGGAGGCAGCCTGCGACGACCATCGCGAGGAGCAGCAGGCCGTCGAACGAGCCCACCAGGTGCTGTAGGCCGTTCAGCCGGGTGCTGTCGGTGTGCACGGTGTTCCGGAGCGCCGCGAACGGATCGTGGAGGACGAGCAGGTCGAGCACGGACATCGAGCCGAGGACGGCGAGGCTCGGGAAGACGAGCACGAGGGTGTTCGCCCGTCGGATGCCCGGCTGTCCGCGGCGAGCGAGTTCGAGGAGCGGAGCCGTCAACGCCGCGATCACGACGTAGACGAGGCCCATCGGGTCGACGAGTGTCGAGAGCATGAGGGACAGCCCGGCGCGGAAGCCCGCCTGCGTGTCGCCGTACGAGAAGAACCGCACCATGTCCGCGATCGCGAGGGCGAACAGCGCGATGCCGAGGAAGGCCTGCAGGTCGTTGAGGGCGACGAAGGCGTAGAGCGGGTTCGCGCCGAGCGCGATGGTGAACACGACCACCTTCCGCATCCGGATCCCGCGCCGGAGCATGGCCTGCGCCAGCAGTTGCAGGAGCACGCCGGCTGCGAGGCCGCCGAGGACAGCTGCGCCGTGCACACCGAACGGCAGGAACCGGAGCAGGACGCCGGAGAGCAGCGGGTAGAGCTGTCCGACGGCCTGCACGACGCCGCCGTCGAGTGCCGCCGTGGCGCGGTCGAGCGTCGCCTGGTTGCCGGTGAGTGCCAGGAGCGGCGTCGACGGGACGCCGATCGAGAGCACGGCCACCAGGACGTAGGGCACGGCGAACGCGAGGCGCAGGATCCACCGGGTCCACGCGTGGGGGAGTGGACGGAGCGCGGAGCGGCGCGTCGACGGGGGGATCGACGGGGCGTCGAGTCGACGAGGGACCGTGAGGGTCATGCGCGCTCCTTCGGGTGGAAGCAGACAGTGGAGTCCTGTCGTCCATCACACTGCGAGGACAGACGATTCGGTACGCCCAGAACGGGGTACAAGAAGGTCCCCCACAATGAGGACATCGCGTCGAACCCGGGGAATGGGTGCCGCCGCCCCGAACCCGAATCGACACGGCGGCACCACTGCGATCGCCCTACCCGAAGGGGACCGCCTTCGCATGGTGCCGAGGCTCCGCGCGGATATCGTCCGCAACGGAGTTGCTGACCCGACGACTCAACCAGCCGCCTCGACACGGCGGTATCCCCCGAACGGGGAACGCGCGTTCTCCGGATGGCGTCGAGCATCGATTGTCCGGTCTGCGCAGCGATGCCCGTCGGGGTACGCACACGATCCAGGAGCACAGCGGCCACCCGGTACAACGACACGATGACCTCTTCTGCCCGCACCCCGCTCGGCGTCACCCTCGTCGACGGCGGCGCCAACGTCGCACTCTTCTCCAGCACCGCGGAGCGCGTCGAGTTCTGCACGTTCGACGACGACGGGACCGAACACCGCACCGAGCTGCAGCACCGCACCGGCTACACGTTCCACGACATCGTCCCCGGCGTCGCCGTCGGTACCCGTTACGGCTTCCGCGTCCACGGTGCGTGGGACCCGGCGAAGGGTCTGCGGCACAACGGCGCCAAGCTCCTGCTCGACCCGTACGCCACGGCGGTCGACGGCTCGTACGAGTGGGGCCAGGCCCTGTTCGGGCACGACATGGACGACCCGGAGACCCGCGACGACACCGACTCCGCCGCCGCGATGCCGAAGTCGGTCGTCGCGGACCGCTCGTTCGACTGGGGCGACGACGTCCGTCCCGCGACCAGCCTGGCCGACACCGTCTTCTACGAGGTCCACGTGAAGGGCTTCACGAAGCAGCACCCCGACGTGCCCGAGCAGATCCGTGGCACCTACGCCGGCATGGCGCACCCGGCGGCGATCCAGCACCTGGTCGACCTCGGCGTCACGGCTGTCGAGCTGCTCCCCACGCACCAGTTCGTCCAGGACTCGACCCTCGCCGACAAGGGACTCCGCAACTACTGGGGCTACAACTCCATCGGCTTCTTCGCACCGCACGACGAGTACTCGTCCAGCGGCACGGCCGGTCAGCAGGTCGCCGAGTTCAAGGAGATGGTCAAGGCCCTGCACGCCGCCGGGCTCGAGGTCATCATGGACGTGGTCTACAACCACACCGCCGAGGGCAACCACATGGGCCCGACGCTGTCACTCAAGGGCATCGACAACGAGTCGTACTACCGCCTCGTCGAGGGCGACGAGGCGAACTACTTCGACACCACGGGCACCGGCAACTCGCTGAACGTCTCGCACCCGGCGGCACTCGGACTCATCATGGACTCGCTCCGCTACTGGGTCGAGGAGATGCATGTCGACGGCTTCCGCTTCGACCTGGCGACGACGCTGACGCGTCAGGGCGGCGAGGCCGAGAAGCACTCCGCGTTCCTCGACATCATCCACCAGGACCCGGTGCTCCGTCGCGTCAAGATGATCGCCGAGCCGTGGGACACCGCGGGCTACCAGGTCGGTGGGTTCCCGGCCGACTGGTCCGAGTGGAACGGCAAGTACCGCGACGACCTCCGCGCCTTCTGGCGCGGCGACGAGGGTGCGCTCGGCGACGCCGTGCAGCGCGTCCTCGGCAGCCCGGACGTCTACGAGGGGTCACGGCGCTCGCCGCTGTGCTCGGTCGACTTCGTCACCGCGCACGACGGCTTCACCCTGGCGGACCTGACCTCGTACGCCGAGAAGCACAACGAGGCGAACGGCGAGGACAACAACGACGGCGAGAGCGACAACGCCTCGTTCAACGGCGGGGTCGAGGGCCCGACGGACGACGCGGGGGTCACCGAGTACCGCGACCGGCAGCGCCGGAACTTCCTCGGCACCCTGCTGCTGTCGGCCGGCGTGCCGATGATCCTCGGCGGCGACGAGATCGCCCGGTCGCAGGGCGGCAACAACAACGCCTACTGCCAGGACGACGAGATCTCGTGGTTCGACTGGCAGGCGGCCGACCGTGACCTGCTCGCGTTCACGACCGCGGCGATCGCCTTCCGAGCACAGCACCGTTCCCTGCGCCCGGAGTGGTACCGCACGGCACCCGGTGACTCCGAGTCCACCGTGTCGGTCCTGCGTGCCGACGACGCCGGGTTCGAGGACGGCGACTGGGCCGACGGCGGCAACCGGGCGGTGATGCTCGTCTTCGAGCAGGGCGACGACACCGTCGCGGTCCTGCTGAACGCCTCCGACACCACCGTCGAGTTCACGTTGCCGGAGAAGCCGGGTGGCGGCACCTGGCAGCTCGGGCTCTCGAGCGACCCGCAGCAGCAGGTCACCGGCGACGCGGAGACCGTGCTCGTCCGCGACGCGTCCTTCACCGCCCTGCACTGACATCGCGGGGTCGGGGACCGCTACCGTCGAGTCATGGGGAACGATGACGCGGCGGAGCGCCGCGACCGGAACCGGTGGTGGCTGTGGTGCGCCGGCGGGTTCGTCGTGACGGTGGTGGCGCTGCTCGTGCTCGGGCAGTGGTTCCCCGTCAGCGCCGGTGTCGCCGGGGTGTGGTTGGTGGTGGCGCTCTCGCGATCCGCCTTCCCCCAGGGCGCTCCTCGTGCGGCAGCACGACCGGCGACGATCGTCGCCTTCGTGCTCCTGGCGAGTGGCCTGAGCCTGCTGATCGGCGCGCTCGTCCCGAACCAGAGCGACGGTCCTCTCCGTGTCGAGGGGACCGTCCTCGGGGCCGTGCTCACCGTGGTCGGTGCGACCTGGGCGATCGTCGTGGCGAAGCGGTTCTCACGGCGCCAGGTCGATGCCGAGGTCGAGCGGCTCCGGCGGGAACAGGGATCACCGACCGACGACTGACCTCGTCATGCGCGCTCCTGGTGCCCTGGAGGGGCAGCCATCGCGGAGGTGTCCGTCGTGACGGGTGTCCGTCTGATCGCGATCACCGTCACGTCGTCGTCGTGCTCGATCTCCTCCGCCCGCGCGGACAGCGCCGCCACCAGCGCGGTGGGCTCGGAGTCGCATGAACGTGCGAGATCGGCCACCGCGTCGACGGTGTCCTCGCGGCCTCCGTAGAGGTCGAGCACGCCGTCGCTGAACGAGATGAGCAGGTCACCGAGCCCGAGGAACCCCTCGGTCGTCGCCCACTCGTCGCGGAGCCCCATCCCGAGCGGCAGGTCGCTCGACCGGAGCCGCTCGACGCTGCCGTCGGACCGGAGCACGAGGCTCAACCCGTGTCCGGCGTCGGCCCACCGGAAGGTGCCGTCGGTGGACAGGCGCGCGTGGAACAACGTCGTGAAGGTCACGTCGGTCGTGCTGCGCTCGGCGGCGAGTCCGTCGGCCGCACGGAGGAGCGCCTCGGACGGGTCGTCGACGGCGCGGGCACTGCGGACGGTGGCCCGCACGGCCGCTGCGATCAGTCCGGCCCCGACACCCTTGCCCATCACGTCGCCGAGACTGACGGCGACCCCGGTGTTCGTCTCGTACCAGTCGAAGAAGTCGCCACCGACCGACTTCGCCGGCAGGCACGCACCCGCGACCGCCACGTCGGCACCCAGGTGCGCGGTCGACGTCGGCAGCAGGGACCGCTGGACGACGGCGGCCCGGTCGATCTCCGCGCGCACGCGCTCCTCGCCCAGCTGGGCAGCACGGACGTTGCGTCGCGCTCGCCGGGAGAGCTCGTGCACCACTGCGGCGACCGTGCCGAACACGGTCACGGTGATGCCGAGACGGACGAGTTCGCTCCCACCGGGGGTGGTCGTCGGCGTCAGGAAGTACGGCGCCAGGATCACGAGCGACACGCCCAGCACTGCCCACAGGATGGTCAGCCGCCCACGGAGCGACCCGCACCAGACGACCGGCAGGACGGCGAGCGAGGTGAAGACCGACGTACCCGCGCCCGTACTCGTCCGGAACAGCGCGATCGCCACGAAGTCGAGCAGCAGCAAGGCAGGCACCAGTCCGACGGCGTGGGGGAACGCCAGTGCCACCGCAGCCACGATCGTCGCGACACCGGTGCAGACGAGGCTCGCGACGAACAGGTCGTCGTCCGTGATCTGGAGCGACGGGACCGCGAGGGTGAGGACCGCGCTGAGCGCCAGCAACCCACTGAGCGGAGCCTGCCGTGCGAGGGGGCTCTCGAGGATGCTGGTTCGGCGAGACATTCGAGTACGACGTTACCGTTCCGGCTGTGTCATCGCTGAGAACAACTCAGACCAGACAGCACGATCGGTATCAGCGTGGCCAGGTGAGCACGACGGCGACGGTGTTGAACAGGACATGCGCCAGGATCGCGCCGCCGATGCGTCCGGTCATGGCGACGAGCGTGCCGGTGAGCAGCCCGAGCACGAAGGTCGTCACGAAGACCTCGAAGCCCGCCACCGACGAGGTCGTCGTGCTGATCGCCAGGTGCATGAACGCGAACGCGAGCGCGGTCACCAGCACCGCCAGGAACTGCGTGCGCGGCGTCAGCTCGGCGGCCAGCCGGCGCTGCACGACTCCGCGGAACACGATCTCCTCGAGCACCGGACCGAGCAGGCACACCCCGATCGCCGAGACCACGAGCAGCAGCACGTCCGGCGTGCCGAGGGTCGCCTGCGGCGTCAGCCCGGTCGCGCCGAAGAACAGGACGGACAGCACGGCGTCGAGCCCCCGGCAGACGATGACGATGCCGATCGCGGCGACGACGTCGGCCCAGCCGAGCCCGAGCCGTCGGACGAGCACGCCCGGAGCGGACCGCCGCAGCACCCACCCGACACCGAGGACGAGCGGCACCCACACGGCCAGATCGGCGACGACGACCTGCACGATCGGCGAGGGCAGACCCCCAGTCCGGGCGACGCCGCCGACGATCCGCGACAGCAGCACGGCGACCAGCAGCGCGATCACGACGACCTGCAGGTCCCGCACCGCCGAGGTGGGGCGGGTGACCGACGACGCGTCCGGTTCGGGCTGCATGTCGCCACCGTACGGGACACGCGACGAGACGATGTGCCGGACGACCCGAGTGCGACTCATCCGTGTGGCACTATTTCCATGCCGAACACTGGGATGATCCCGGTCGACCTGTGACAGGGACTGTGCAGGAAACGGCGACTTCCGGGGAAGGGTGCCGCGTGGAGCTACGCGACTACATCGCGGTCTTGCGCAAGGGATGGGTCTTCATCCTGGTGCTGGCACTGGTCGGCGTCGCTGCCGCTGCGGGCTTCTCGCTGCTCAAGCAGCCGGTCTACTCGGCGTCGGCGCAGGTCTTCGTGTCGACGCAGACCAGCGGCAGCGCCAGTGACCTGGCGCAGGGCAACACCTTCACACAGCAGCGGGTGCTGACGTACTCGAACCTGGTCGAGACGCCGATCGTGCTCCTGCCGGTGATCTCGAGCCTGAAGCTCGACATGACGTCCGACCAGCTCGCCGAGCTCGTCACCTCGGACGCACCGCTCAACACGACGCTCATCTCGATCAGCGTGAACGACACGGACGCCAAGCAGGCCGCCGACATCGCGAACGCGACCTCGGAGAGCCTGACGAACGTCGTGCAGAACATCGAGGCGACCGACGCCGACGGCACCAGCACGGTGAAGCTCACCCGTGTCAAGGAAGCCCAGGTGCCGAACGTGCCGGTCAGCCCGAACGTGCCGGTGAACGTCGTGCTCGGGCTGCTGGTCGGCCTGGCCCTCGGTGTGGGCGTCGCGGTGCTCCGTGAGACGCTCGACAACCGCGTCCGCACCGAGTCGGATGTCGAGAAGATCAGCGAGAAGCCCGTCGTCGGCGGGATTGCCTACGACAGCAAGGCGTCGGAGCGACCGCTCATCGTGCAGGTCGACCCGCGCAGCCCCCGCGCCGAGTCCTTCCGCACGCTCCGCACCAACCTGCAGTTCCTCGACATCGGCACCGGCTCCCGCACCTTCGTGATGACGTCGTCGGTCGAGTCCGAGGGCAAGAGCACCACCGTCGCGAACCTCGCCATCGCCCTGGACAGCGCCGGCTTCCGCGTGATCCTGATCGACGCCGACCTGCGTCGTCCGAAGATCGCCACCTACATGGACCTCGAGGGCGGGGCCGGACTCACCGACGTACTCATCGGGCGCGCCACGATCGAGGACGTCGCCGTTCCGTGGGGCCGCGGCAACCTCATCGTCCTGCCCGCCGGTCCCATCCCGCCGAACCCGTCGGAGCTGCTCGGTTCGCGTGCCATGCAGGACCTGATCGCCGGCCTCGAGCAGCAGTTCGACTACGTCCTGTTCGACGCGCCGCCCCTGCTGCCCGTCACCGACGCCGCCATCCTGGCCAAGAAGGCGTCCGGCGCGATCGTCGCCGTCGCCTCCGGTCGGACCCACAAGGGCCAGCTCGCCGGTGCCGTGAGCGCCTTGGAGAACGTCGGTGCGCCGATCGCCGGTTTCGTCATGACGATGATGCCGACCAAGGGACCGGGCGCGTACGGCTACGGCCGCTACGGCTACGCCTACGGGTACGGCCTGCAGGACGAGGACCAGCCGACCCCGCCGAAGCCCCCGAAGCGCGGCCGCGTCGCCGCCACCCGCGGAGCCGCCCGATGACGGCGGTCCCCGCGTGAGTCCGCGCCGAGGGTCACGGATCCTCGGCAGCGTCTCCTCGCGCCGCACGCTCGTCTGGGTCGCCGTCCTCGTCGTGGTGCTCGTCGTCGCAGACGTCCTGCTCGTCGCTCTGGCGCTCTCGCGCACCGCGCCCGCCTCCAACGGCACCACCGGACCGGTCCCGACCTTCTCCAGTACGCCCCGTCCGTCGCCCTCGGCGACGCCCGGCGTCTCCGCCACGGCGGATCCCGCAGGGATGGTCGCGCCCGGCCGCCGTCTGCTGTCCGCAGTGGACGGACGGGAGGCATGGCGCGCCTCCAGTGGGACATGCGGCGGAACCGACGGGGTGCTGGAACACACCGTGGACGGCGGAACGACGTGGACTCACGTCGGTCTCGGGGCGGGCGCCGGCGCGATCCTGGCGCTGCGCGCCAGCACCGACGGCGTCTCGGTCGTCGTCGGTTCCGGCGACGACTGCGCGCCGACGGTACGCACCTCGGCCGACGACGGCCGGTCCTGGACCGACGGCGCCCCCGGCGCCGCTGGAGCGGGCATCGCTCCCGATGGACTGATCCTGTCGACCGGCGTGGTGGCCTCGCCGTGCGCGGACCCGGCGGAGGCCTACGAGGGCCAGTTCACGACCGCGGTCGTCTGCGCCGACGAGGTGCAGTGGCGCTCGGGCACCAGAGCCTGGGTCGGGGTCCCGTTCGCCGGCGTCCGCTCCCTGGCCGACGACGGCAACGCGTACCTGGTCGCCCGCGTCGGGGCCACCGCGTGCTCCGGGGTGGAGATCCGGTCGATGCCCGCAGCCGGGGTCACGCCGACGACGACGACCGCCGTCGTCGGCTGTGCGGCGGATGCCGACCCGGACGGCGCCGTCGCCCTCGCTCGGGCCGGCGGGGCCGTGTGGCTCTGGTCCGGTGGAGCCGTACTCGTGTCCGACGACGGTGGCACTTCGTGGTGACCCTCACCAGTCGACAGACGACAGCAGCAGTGCCTTGGGCGAAGAGCTACGCGCGTCGACTCGTGATCACCGACATCCTCGTGCTCATCTGGGTCGTCTTCGGCGTGCAGATCGCGTGGTTCGGCTTCGACAGCGCGGCAGTCAGCGGCAGCGTCGCGGACCTGGCCATCGGGTACACGGCAGTCTCGCTCGCGATCATCGTCGCTTGGCTCGTCGTCCTCGCGATCTACGACACTCGTGACCACCGGTATGTCGGGACCGGCTCAGCGGAGTACCGACGGATCGTCGATGCCTCGATCCGTCTCTTCGCCTTCGTTGCCATCGTCGCGTACGTCTTCAAGGTCGATCTCGCTCGCGGGTACATCTTCATCGCGTTTCCGCTCGGAATCCTCGTCCTGATGTTCAGTCGGTGGATCTGGCGGCAATGGCTGAACGCCCAGCGGCATGGCGGACGATTCTCCGCCCGGGTGCTCCTGGTCGGTTCTCGATCGAGCGTTGAGCACCTCGCAGGGGAGCTCGCGCGACATCCTGAAGAGGGCTACCGGGTCGTCGGAGCATGCGTCCCTGACGGGAACGTCGGGGACACACTCACAGGCATGGACGTGCCGATCGTGGGCAAGATTCCTGACGCTTTGGAGGCGCTCAACTCGATCGGCGCCGACACTGTCGCCGTCACGAGTTCCGAGGAGCTCGGAGCCCAAGCAGTCCGTGAACTCAGCTGGGGACTGGACGGCGGCAGACAGCACCTCATCGTGGCGCCGAGCCTGACGCAGATCAACGGCCCCCGTATCCACACACGCCCCGTCGCTGGCCTGCCACTGATCCACGTCGAGATGCCCCGCTACGAAGGGTCGACGCACCTGCTGAAGCGCACCTTCGACGTCGTTGGTTCGGCGTTGCTCATCGCGCTGTTGTCGCCGGTGCTGCTCGTCCTCGCTCTCCTCGTCAAATTGACGAGCGCAGGGCCGGTCTTCTACCGGCAGGAGCGGATCGGTCAGAACGGTGAGCCGTTCCGCATGCTGAAGTTCCGCTCGATGCGCGTCAACGCTGATGACGAACTCGCGGCGTTGCTCGCGCGGCAGGGAACATCCGACCAGCCGCTGTTCAAGGTTGAGAACGACCCGCGTGTGACATCGATCGGGCATTTCCTCCGCAAACACTCGTTGGACGAGTTCCCACAGCTGTTCAATGTCCTGACGGGCTCGATGAGCCTCGTCGGGCCTCGCCCCCAGCGCGAAGGCGAAGTCGCGATGTACGACGATGCCGCGCGTCGGCGGTTGCTGTTGAAACCCGGCATGAGCGGGCTCTGGCAGGTCGGCGGACGGTCCTCACTTGGATGGGAGGACGCCATCCGACTCGATTTGTACTACGTCGAGAACTGGTCGATGACGGGTGACCTCGTCATCCTCTGGCGTACGGTGAAAGCAGTCCTCCGACCGGGCAGCGACGCCTACTAGCTCGGGCGTCTACTCGCTCGTTGCCGGTGCGAAGTCGACGACGGTGGTGACTGGACGGTCTGCGGCCAGCGCCTCGAGAGCAGCGATCGTGCGTTCGGTTGCGCGGCCGTCACCGTAGGGGTTGACCGCCTGTGACATCGCGGCGTACGAGTCGTCCGACCGCAGGAGTTCATCGACCGAGCTGACGATCACGGACGCATCGGTCCCGACGAGCTTGACGACACCGAACTCCACCGCTTCCGGCCGCTCAGTGGAGTCGCGCATCACCAAGACCGGCTTGCCTAGTGCGGGTGCTTCCTCTTGAATGCCGCCGGAATCAGTGAGCACGATCGAGCAGGCATTGAGCAAGTAGACGAACTCGCCGTACCCGACGGGCTCGGTGATCAGGACGTTGGGCAACGACTGTAGTGGGGGCAGGAGTGCTTCGCGGACGGCGGGGTTCTTGTGGACCGGGAGGACGACGAGGAGATCAGGGTGGGTGGTGGCCAAGGTCCTGAGCGCCGAGGCAATCTGCTCCATCCCTCCTCCGAGGTTCTCTCGCCGATGCGACGTCACCAGCAGGATCCTTCGGCCGCTCCTGACCGCCTGCTCCAGGGCCGGGTCGGAGAACGAAACATGGTCGCGTGAACGCGCCTGGAGGAGCGCATCGATGACGCTGTTCCCCGTGACGACGATCGAGTCAGCGGCCACGCCTTCGTTCAGCAGGTTCTGGCGGCTGTGTGGTGTCGGAGCGAGGTGGAGCGAGGTGATCTGGGTCAGGAGCTTGCGGTTGCCTTCCTCCGGGAACGGAAGACGGAGATCGTGGCTCCGAAGCCCAGCCTCGAGGTGCACAACAGGAATCTGGTGGTAGAACGCTGTCAGACCCGCTGCGAAGGCCGTGGACGTGTCTCCCTGCACCATCACAGCGTCGGGCCTCTCCGCGCTGAACAGGCTGTCGAGCCCATGCATCGTGGCCGTCGCGATGTCGACCAGTGTCTGGCGCGGCTTCAAGATCGCCAGATCGGTGTCCGGGACGATCCCGAATACTTCGTTCACCTGGTCGAGCATCTCTCGGTGCTGACCGGTCACTGTCACGTGCGACATCAAGGTCGAGTGCGACTGGAGTGCCTTGACGATCGGCGCGAACTTGATGGCTTCCGGGCGAGTGCCGTAGATCGGCATGATGTTCAAGTGGGTCTCCGAGCGACTATGGGAGCCCGTGTGCCCCCATGCGAGATTCTAAAGGCCGAAAGACCTCTGTCCGGATTGATCTTCGTGGCAGAATGACCGAGCGCGGGACTGGCCAGGTCTGCCGCGGAAGGGGACCTGTTGCCACGTCAGACCGTTGCGGATCGTTCCGTGGTGGATCCGCGACCGGCTCCCGCGACCGCTACCCGCGCCGCCACCTTCGGGGTGACCGCGATCATGCTGGCACAGTGGATCCTGCCGACCGTCGGGTTCGCATTGCTCGTGCATGACCGAGGTCAGGTGCGCGGAACGGCTGTCGTGCTGCTCGCGCCGCTCATCTTCACTGCGGGGGTGTTCCTCGCCAGTCGAGTCGGCTCTCGAGGTCTCGCGGAGGAGCTGGACGAGCCGGCATGGCTTCCCTCGTTCCTCCGCGGATGCATCTTGGTGTTGGGCGTGCTTGCGGTCCTGCACTTCTCCGCCGTCGGTATCCCGCTGCTCAGCAGCAGCGTCGAGACCAGCCGGTTCGACATCGGTTCGAGCGGGCTCGGTGGTTTCCCGAGCCGCGCTGTCCTCTACGCGCTGCCGATCGCGGCGTTGATCGGGTTGGCGACCATCCGGGATGCCTCGAAGCGTCCCGCGGTGACACTGTGGGTCCTCTTCGCCTCGACCCAGGTGTTCCTCGGATTCAAGGGCGGCCTCATCGAGGTGCTGATCATCACCGCGCTCGGTCTGGCGATCCGGTACGGGCGCTTTGGGTTCAAGCAGCTCGCTGGGTTCGCCGTCGGCGGGGTGGTGGCAATCGGATACGTCACGTACGTCGGCTCGAAGTACCAGACGCTCGCTGGATCTGACGCTGGCATCGCTTACGTGATCCGGCGTTCGACGAGCGACGCGATCATCGCCGGCTACACCGCTTTGACCGCTCGCCCGGTTGGGATCTCCGATCACACCTCGGTGCTGTTGCGCGACCTCGGTGTGCTCTTCGGCCGCTACCTGGGGACTGCCCCAGAGGGGTACTCCTTCGACGAACTGGTCTCGTCGGTCGTGACGGGGACGCCGATCCAGCGAGGGGCTTTCCTCGTGCCAGTGACGGTGGGTGGGCCTGTCTACCTGCTCTACAGCATGCCGGTCTTCGCTTGCATCCTCGTCATCTTCGCCCTCGGGGTCGTCTGGCGGTCGGCCGTCGTGCGGCTGCGACAGGCGAGCGGTCCGTTGCTCACCGTCGGCGCCGGCGTGTTGGTGTACGGGATCCGCCTGTTCTTGATGAACGGCAACGGCGCCTACCTCCTGATCAACCTGACGTTCACTTTCGGGTTGTTGGTGATCTGCGCGGGTGTCGGCCAGGTGTTCCTCGGACGACGCCGGACACCGGGTGCCATCGCCGTGAGGAGACCACTTCATTAACGCGCAACGAACTCGCTTCGCCCTCTTCCAGGCTGGACCGATCGCCGTTGTGGGGACCACGCTCCTCGTGTGGCCGCTCCTCGGCCGGCTCCTGCCACCGGCTCCCGTCGGTCAGCTGTCGGGCGTCCTCGCGGTCAGCAGCATCCTGGCGCCGGTCGTCACGCTCGGAGCCCATCTGCACGTCGCGAACCGTCTGGCAAGGGAGCCCAGGAGGGCAGGCGGAGCGGATGGCCGCCTCGTTCGATTGCTGCTCGTTGTCCTGATCGCGGTCGCGGCCCTCGGTGTCATCGGCTTGATCTTGGCGCCCCAGAACTCGGTCCTCCGGGTCTCGGCAGTCGTCGCGGCGACGGGTTGCTCAATCCTGGGTCTCGGAGTGATCCGTGGACTGAACCGAGCCGGTCTGTACGCCGCACTGACGATCTGGTCGCAGTTCCTCTCATTGCTCATGCTCTCGATGGTCGCCGGGATCGCCGGCTCCCTCGACGCCGGTCTCATCGTCTACGTCGTCGCCTTGGTCATGGGCACGATCGTGGTCGTGCCACTCGTGAACCGACAGCCCGATGTGGACACGCAGGGCCGCGCTCTGCGCATCGGCTTGCAGTCGCTCGGTCTCGTGCCGCACCTCGTGCTTGCGGTCGCCACTCTTCTCCTTGCGAGGATCATCGTCGGACTGATCACTGGTCCGGTCGGACTCGCGGGTTTCCAGTACGCCTCGTTGCTGATCGGCGGAGTGACCACCATCGGGGCATCTCTCGACGCGCACTGGTCCACCCGGGCTCAAGCAGCGACGACTGCGTCGGAGCTGCGGAGCTTGCTCAACCGGAACCTCGTTCGGATCCAGGCAGTGCTCGTGGCCGTCGCGGCCGCAGTCGTGATCTTCGTCTTCGTGTTCCTGCCCGTCTGGCTTCCGCCCACCTACGACGCCGACGCAGTGCGGGGCGCCGTCCTGGTCTCGCTCAGTGCCGGATCGTTCCAAGCGCTCGCCGACAACAGAGCAGCGGCCCTGATGTGGCTCGGGCGGTCCGGGGCGGTGTCGGTCGGGACCATCGTCGGCGTGGTGGTCGCATCAGGGAGCTGCTTTCTGCTGGTCCTGACATCCGGCTGGGAGGCTGCGGGTGCCGGGATCGCGCTCGGCACCGCATCACGAGCGCTGGTCACCTCTGTACTCCTCCGGCGCGCGGAGCCGGCTCTTGGCCTCGACCGCCCGGCCGTGATGGCCTCGACTGCCGCGGTCGGCCTCGTCCTCCTGGCCGTTCTCCTCACGCAGATCTGAAGAAGGCGCAATGAGAATCCTGATGCTGACGAACAGCTACGTCGACCGGACCCGGGGTGGTGTCGAGCTGCACGTCTTCAACCTGGCCAAGGAGCTCGAGGCGGCCGGCCACACGGTCACGGTAGGGCGAACCAGCCCGGGAGCGAGCCAGCTCTCGGTCGATGGACCCGAATTGTGGGTCATAGACCCTCACACGACCGGGACCGAGGGGCGCGCGCGGACTCGACGGAGCACCGGAAGCGGCCGGTTCCTCTCGAATTTCCTCGCTCGCGTCCAGATCGGTCGGAGGATCGGTCGGACGCTGCAGGGAGTGGAACTGGAGAAGCGGTTCGACGTCGTCCACCACCACGACTTCGTCACGAGCGCCGTCATCGCGCGACGGCTCCGTCGCACCGGCGTCCGCCAGGTCTGGACGAATCACCTCGGAGAGTTCCTCATCCTGCGACGAATCCCCGTTGTCGGACGGTGGATCACGAGGTGGCTCACGACGCCGTTCCAAGCAGCGACAGGTCCGTCGCAGGAACTCGCAGACCAAGCCGCCGTGCGGTGTCCGATCCGTTACGTCCCCAACGGCGTCGACGTGACGACCTTCCGGCCGGCAAGTGACGTCGAGCGCCAGGAACTCCGCAACGAACTGGGCATACCTGCGGCAGAGAACGTCTGCATCATTCCCCGTCGCTGGGCTCCGAGCAAGGGTGTGGTCTTCGCCGCCGAGGCGATCACACTGCCGGAGTGGCCGACGGAGATCGCCATGGTGTTCGTGGGAGCCGGTGAGTCTGACTTTCCCGAGTATGCGCAGGAGGTACGAGGACTCCTCGCGCAAGCACGGTGCAGTGTCGCAGTGGTCGATTCGGTCGACGCCACGGGAATGGCGCGCTACCTCCGCGCGTCGGACATGTGCGTCATCCCGTCGCTCTTGGAAGCAACCAGTCTCTCTGCGTTGGAGGCGATGGCGAGCGGACTGCCGCTCGTCGCATCCGACGTCGGAGGGCTTCCCGAGCTCGTGAACCATCAGACCGGCTTGCTCGTCCCCCCGCGTTCACCGCTCGAACTGGCTGAGGCAGTGGCGCAGCTCGCCGCGCTCCCTGTCGAAGTGCGGCTCGTCATGGCGGACGAGGCGCGGCGTTTCGTCGAACGGTCGTACGCGTGGTCGAACATCGCGACCCGTATCAGCGAGATGTACGAGGAGGCATTGTGAGGATCGCATACGTGTCACACGTGAGCAGCCGGTGGATCAAGCAGCGCCCACACTTCCTGAGCGAAGCGCTCGGCCGTATCGACGGCGTCGAAATCGCCTTTTTCGACTCGTTGTTCGTCAAGCGTGGTCGGTTGATCAAGGACCAGCGTCTCGCCGTGCCGGTTCGGCACCTGCCCCTCGTCCCGCAGCGACTCCGCGACCGACTCAAGGCCGCGGATGTCCTCCTGAGCTCGGTGTCCGCGCTCTTGCTCCTCGTGCTCTGGCGGCCTCACGTCGTCGTCGTGACCCACGCGAGACATCAACGCCTCGTCCGGGTCCTGCGCGCCGCGCGGGTGCGGATCGTCTACGACTGCATGGACCTCAACCGCGAATTTTCGGATGCGACCCAAGCGGACGACGATGCAGAGCATCTGCTGAGGGCGGCGGCGGAGGTCGTGTGGTGCTCGAGTGCGGCCATCGCGGACGACGTCCGCTCGACGCACCCGGGAACGAAGACCTGGGTCGTGAGGAACGCGCTCGATCGAGCGAGCGCCGAGTCGGTGTTCGCTGCGCCCGGTGCGGTCGAGGCCAGCACAGTGCGGTACATAGGCACGGTCTCGGAGTGGTTCCGGTTCGGGGACGTCCTCGCCCTGCTCGATGCTGACCCTGATGTCCGAGTGGAACTTGTGGGTCCGACCGACGTGCGGGTCCCGAGCCATCCGCGTCTTATCGCGCTCGGTCCGAAGCCGCATGCTGAAGTCTTGTCGCTCATGGCGACGAGTGATGTCCTGGTGATGCCGTTCGAGATCACCCCACTCGTCCTCGGCGTCGACCCCGTCAAGGTGTACGAGTACGTCGTCTCGGGGCGCCCGGTCGTGTGTTCCGACTACCCGGAGCTCGCCCACTTCGGATCTGACATCTCTCGGGCTTCCGGAACGGAGTCCTTCGTGGGTGCGGTGCTGGCGAGCACAGGTACGCCACGTCGCACCCAGGCGGAAGTACGGTCGTTCGTGGACGAAAACAACTGGGACACCCGAGCTCGGTCCGCCATGGGGGCGCTGTGAGCTCAGTCGCTGTCGTCATCGTCTCCTACCGGTCGGAAGTCGCCGCCGTCGCGGCGGCGCGGTCGGTGGCGTTCGAGCCAGACGTCGTGAGCGTCACGATCGTCGACAACTCGGCGAGCGAGCAGCGACACGAGGTGTTCGTACTCGACGACCTCAGCAAACACGTCGTCGTCGTCCGGCCCGAGCGGAACCTCGGGTACGCCGGAGGCAACAACGTCGGGATTCGCGAGGCCATCACCTCGGGACACGAGTACGTCCTGGTGCTGAACCCCGACGTCGATCTGGCACCTGGCACGGTTCGCTCGCTGGTCGATGAGCTGGTGGCGTCGAGTGCGCACGTCGTGTCGCCCGCGCTCGCCGAGACGCCGAGCGGGCAGGAGACTGTCCTGCGTCGTCCGGGCTTCGACCTCCTGGTCGGTCGTGGGGTGCTCGAAGCGCCTCTCGGACGACGGTTCACCCCGACCTTCTTCGGCGCTGCCTTCCTGGCGAAGGCTCGGAGCTTCGAGCAGTTCGGCCTCCTCGATGAGCAACTGTTCTTGTACTGCGAAGAGATCGAGTTCGTCGAGCGACTCGGCAGGCAGGGCGAACGGAATGTGTTCCGCGTGGCCGAGGACGTCATCGTCCGACATGGGAGGGGCGGTACGGTCTCTCCGGGCGGCTACGACGGAGGCGCTCGGTCGACGATCGCCTACGAAGAGGCCTCGCGGTCGGTGGTCGTCTTCGGCAAGAAGTACCATCCGATCCGCGTCGGCTTGTGGATCGTCGCGCGGCTTACGATGGCGGCTGGACTGATCACGCGGAATCCGCAGGCAGCTCGAGCGGTCGCTCGTGGAGTGCGTCGGGGACTCGGCAGCCGTTCGACCAGGCCGGACCGCCTGTGAGACTCGGACGATCACGCGAGTTCGTCTTGCTGGCTTCCTAAGATGAGCACCATGTCCGACGCGCCGACCTTCAGACGCGCGCAACGCCGCTGGGCCCTGTGGGGCGTCCTCTTCGTCGTCCTGCTCGTCATCGCCGCGGTCGCCTGGGTGACGATCCGCGGGATGCTGGCGAAGCAGGACCTCGAGTCGTCCGTGGCACACGTCGACACGTTGCGGTCGCAGTTGGCGAAGGGCGACACAGCCGGGGCCCAGCGCACGGCGGCGAAGCTCGAGTCCAGCGCGGCTGACGCACGGGCAAAAACGAGCGATCCGGTGTGGGCCGTCTTCGAGCACACGCCGTTCATCGGCGGGAACCTGCGTGCGGTGCGGCAGGTATCGGCGATCGTCGACGACGTGGCGAGCGACGCCGTCCGTCCGGTCGCCGGGGTCCTGGGCGATGTGGACGTCGATGCGTTCAAGCCCGCCGACGGCAAGATCGACCTGCAGCCGCTCGTGACCGCGCAGCCGGCGGTCGCGAAGGCGACCACGGCGCTCGGCAAGGCGAACCGTGCGGCCGAGCGGATCGACACCGGTGACACCGTGTCGGCCGTGACGGACGCCGTGAACCAGCTCCGGGCCTCCTTGGCGTCCGTGTCGGAACAGGCGGCCGTCGCGGACAAGGTGGTGCAGCTGGCGCCGGCCATGCTCGGCGACGGTGGTGCGAAGCACTACCTCGTGCTGTTCCAGAACAACGCGGAGTTGCGCGCCGGGGGAGGGATCCCAGGGGCACTGGCGATGGTGACGGCGCAGGACGGCGCGATCTCGCTCGGGCAGCAGGCCTCGACGTCGGACTTCCCGCAGTCGGATGACCCGGTGCTGCCCCTCGCGACGGACACACAGGGCCTGTACGGATCGATCACGGGCGAGTTCATCCAGGACGTCACGCTGACGCCCCGGTTCGACACCTCGGCGAAGCTCGCGCGGGAGATGTGGAAGCGGCAGTACGGGCAGCGGGTCGACGGGGTGCTGTCGATCGACCCGGTGACGCTCGGCTACATCCTCAAGGCCACGGGGCCGGTGACGCTGGCGACGGGGGACCAGCTGACGTCGGACAACGCCGTGCAGCTGCTGCTGAGCGAGGCGTACGCGAAGTACCCGGACCCGACCGTGCAGGACGCGTTCTTCGCGTCGGCGGCCAGCGCGGTGTTCACGAAGGTGTCCGAGGGCGGCTTCGACCCCACGGCGTTCATCTCGGCGTTGACGACGGGGGTCGGCGAGGGACGGGTCAAGCTCTGGAGCGCCGACAAGGGCGAACAGGCAGAACTCACCGGCACGGCCATCGCGGGTGGCCTGCCGACGAGCGACACGAGTTCGCAGCAGTTCGGCGTCTACCTCAACGACGCCACCGGCGCGAAGATGGACTACTACCTCGAGAAGACCGTCTCGATTGGCAGCCAGGTCTGCCGGAAGGACGGCCGCCCGACGTGGACGGTCGAGGTCAACCTGAAGAGCACGGCCCCGGCGGATGCGGCGACGAGCCTGCCGGAGTATGTCACCGGAGGCGGTGCCTTCGGTGTGTCGCCTGGCGCAGTCCGGACAAACGTCGTGATCTACGCCCCCTCTTCAGGGGTGTACGTCGCCTCCACTCAGGACGGCAAAACGGCCGCTCCGCAGACCGCGATGGACGGCGACCATCCGGTCGCACAGTTCCAGACCACCCTCTCACCAGGGAAAAGCACGACGATCCGGATCGAGTACCTCGGTGGTCCGGACCAGGGCCGCACGCCGGTCGACGCGGTGTCGACCCCCGGAGTTCACCAGTCCGTTACAGAACCGCTGTCCACCAGCTGTGAATCCCCGGTAGATTGAGCGAACTTCGCCATCGCGCCTGCAAGCACTCGGGTTTGGTCGCACCTCCATCTGCGCGAAGCCATCAGGGTCTAGGGGACACATCATGAAGAAGATCATCGCTGCGGTCGTCCTGGCTGCTGCCGCATTCGTCGCCGTTCCGTCCGCTGCGAACGCCGCCGGCTACGTGCCCGCGTCGAACGTCAGCGTCTCCGGCTCGGCTGTCTCCGGAGGCACCGCGACCGTCGGCTTCGCCGCCGGTTCGTTCGTCGCCGACGAGACCGTCACCGTCTCGGTGACCGGCGCCGGCGCCGTCACCCTGGGCGCGCTGCCCATCACCACCGTCTCGAAGACCTACACGGCGTCGTCGAACGGGTCCGCCGCAGTCTCCGTCACGCTGCCGCAGGGTGCCTCGGGTACCTACTCGCTCACCGCGACCGGCGCCACCTCGGGCAACGTCGCGACCTCGGCTCTGACGGTCGTTCCGGCCGACGGCACCGCGGTCGTGCCGGCCGCCGCTGCCGGCACCAACGGCAACGGCTCCCTCGCCTTCACCGGTTCCACGATCTCGATGCTCGCGATCTGGGTCGCCGGTGGCGCCGTCGTCCTCGGTGGTGGCCTGCTGCTGGTCCGCGGCTCGGTCCGTCGCCAGCGCGAGAACGTCTGAGTCAGACCGCACTGCACGAAGCCCCCGGAGCGCAACGCTCCGGGGGCTTCGTCGTGTCCGGTCCGGATGAGCTGGGGGCTCTTCAGGGGCGTCGGCGGTGTGCCGCCCACGCGAGCGCCAGGACCCCCACCACAGCCCCCAGGACCGCGCCCAGGCCGTTCGCCAGGACGTCGTCGAGTGATGCGGTGCGTGCTGGCAGGAACAGCGCCTGGCCGGTCTCGATGCACGCGCTGACGACCAGCCCCGCGGCCGCGGCAGCCCACCACCAGCGAGTACCGGCGAGCAGGACCACGAGCAGGCCCAACGGGACGAAGAACACCACGTTCGACAGCGACTCGACGGTGCTGTAGCCGAACCACTCCGGCGCACCGAGGCGGTGGGCGGCCCCGATCACCCGGCCGAGCCACGGACCGGCTCCGGCGTCGACCGGCGTACCCCAGAACGCGATCAGGACCACCCCGACGCCGTAGGCGACGGCCAGCCACGTCGCGATCCGGCGGCTGCGCCCGGTGGCCGGGGCGTGCTCGGGATCGCGGGGACTGTCGGAGGTCACCCGAGAGACGGTAGCGAGTCGCGCCTCCAGGCTGGCTCCGCAGCCATCCGTACCCCGTGAGCGGTCGATCCGGAAAGCGAGTACCCCGATCCCCGGCCTGTACCCCGGAAAGACGTCACACCGCCCCGGAAAACCAGGGTTCGCCGATGTGCCGCATTGACGAAACCCGTGAATCAACGGGCCTCGCTGGCGGTTCGGCCCGTGGTTCTCGTAGCGTTCTGGTGTCAGCAGATGTACCCCGGATCGTGAAGGAGAGCGACATGAGCATCACCGTCAGCAACGCGACGCAGGCCGAGGTCACCCTCGACACCGACACGGTCGACACCATCGCGATCCTCGAAGCAGATGCAGCCACCGCGAGCCGCCCCACCCGCGCCAAGGTCACCTGGGTGCAGGAAGACCAGGGCGAGTGGATCGCCGGCTACGGCGGGTACTTCGGCGGCAGCGTCGACAAGCGCGACGGCCGCTACGTCGCCTCAGACACCTTCGGTCTCGTCGTGGGCGACTTCGCGTCGCTCGAAGAAGCACAGACCAAGCTCGAGGACCAGCTCCACGTGATGCTCCCGTCGGTCATCCGACCGGTCGAGTGACACCTGCCCAGTCCGCACCACCACGCACCACCACGCACCATCGGCGTCCGCGACGTCGGCACCACCAGCACGCAGCCCCGCCCGAAGGAGCACGACCATGAGCATGACCGCCGACCACCCCCAGCAGGCCGAAGTCACCCTGGACACCCGGACGATCGAGGTCATCGCCGAGATCGAGGCCCAGGTCGTCGCCTCGACGGATCCCGCCCGTGTGCACGTCAGCTGGGCGCAGCCGGACAGCGGCCTGTGGGTCGCCAACTACGGCGGGTACTACGGCGGCACCGTGGACCGGCAGGGCACGCACTTCTTCGTCGCCGACACGTTCGGCGAGTACGTCGGTGACTTCCGGACCCTCGACGAGGCGAAGGGCCGGTTGGCCGAGCGGCTGCACGTGCTGCTGCCGGACGTGATCCGACCGACTGCCTGACGCGCTCGCCCCCTGAAACCCCACCGGATCCCGGTGGGGTTTTCCTGTGCCCCGAGCGGGTGACGCGGGACTGCGAGCCTCTACCCCCACAACGAGTGGTCCCCCCTATTGGGGACCCGTCGTGACCCCAATCCGGTGTCGAGACCTGCCAGTATCGACCCAGCGCCACCGACCGTCCTCCCTGATCCGACGGCCGTGGTCCAGGCGCTCGCATCGTCTCGACCCGGAAGTGATCATGCTGCCTGCACACCAGGGCACCGCTGTGCCCCGACGCCGCTTCGGCGTCCGAACCGTCGCCATGTTCGGCGCTGCGCTGCTCGTCGGCGCCGGTCTCTCCACGACCACGGCGGTCATCGCCGCCGAGCCGGCCTCAGCCGTCACCGCCACGTCGAACGGCGCACTGGTGTGCGACCAGAACACGCTCTACGCGATCGACAGCACGGGCAAGGTCGTCGCCGTGGACATCACCACGGGTGACTCCAAGGGCACGACCGCCGACGTCACGAACCTCGGCACCGGAGCCAACAACGGCCTCGGCATCTCGCGCGAGGGCGTCTCGATGTTCGCCGCGTCGAACAACGTCAGCGCCACGCTCCGGCAGTACAACCCGAAGGACGGGACCGCGTCGGACCCGATCACGACGGACCAGAAGCGCGTGGTGATCCGCGGTGCGGTGAACCCGAAGGACGGCATCTACTACTACGGCGACAACACCGGGTGGCTCGGTGCCTACGACCCCGCCACGAGCACCTACCTCGGCCAGGTCGGACAGATCAACGGCCTGAAGTCCGGCAACGGCGACTTCGCGTTCAGCTCGCGCGGCCTGTTCTTCGTCGTCGCGGCCGACACGGTCTACCGCGTGAACACCGACCAGGTCCCGAGCACCTCGGGCACCACCGCCATGACGACCACCGCCATCGCGACGCTGCCGGCGGGCACCAGCAGCCCGGGCATCGCGTTCTCGTCCGACGGCTACCTGTACGTGTCGAACACCGTGACGGCGAACAACGTCTCGACGACCACGATCTACCAGCTCGACCCCACCTCGGGCGCACAGGTCCGCAGCTTCCCGATCGTCGGCAACTACGCCGCCAGCGACCTGGCCAGCTGCAACTACGCCGACACCGTCACCGGTGAGGCGAGCGTCGACCAGCGCTGGAACACGGGGGACCAGTTCGGCCTCGCCATCACCGGCGGCGGCATCGACGCCACGAAGAGCGGCAACTCGGCCACGACGACGGGCCAGTCCACCGGCACACAGTCGCAACGCGCCGGCGCTGTCCTGAGCACGCCGAACAAGGACTACACGGTCACGCAGACCGCAGCGGGCACCACCGACCTGGCGAACTACGACACGTCGTGGGTGGCACGGAACCAGACGACCGGTGCGGTCGTCGCCAAGGGCTCCGGGAACACCGGTACCTTCACGTTCCCCGCGGCCACGACCGCCGACGGCACCGACGTGATGGTGACCTTCACCAACACGCTCAAGGCCGTGCACATCACCACCACCTCGGACACGGCTTCCACCCCGAACGGCACGAAGCTCACGAAGTCCGCATCGCAGGGTGTCCTGGCGAACGACAGCGGCACCGGCCTGTCCGTCGTGTCGAACACCACCCCGGCCCACGGCACGGCGACGGTGAACCCCGACGGCTCGTACACGTACACCCCGGCCGACGGGTTCTCGGGCACGGACACCTTCCAGTACACGGCGAAGGACTCCTCCGGACAGACGTCGACCAGCACGGTGACGATCACCGTCGCGCCGCAGGGCACCGACGACGCGTTCAGCGTGCACACCGGTCAGGTCGCGACCGCGGACGCGAAGACCGGGCTGCTCGCCAACGACCACGGCACAGGCCTGACGGTCACGGGCAACACGAAGCCCGACCACGGCGACCTGACCGTCGAGCAGGACGGTTCGTACTCGTACACGCCGACCGCCGGCTACTCCGGCCCGGACTCCTTCACCTACACGGCGAAGGACCGCGACGGTGCGGTGATCTCCGGCACGGTCACCATCACGGTGCTGCCGACCGCGGTCGCGGACACCATCACCGCGACGGCGGGCTCGCCGACGAGCGGCAGCGGCAGCGGCACGAGCGGCACCGGCACCGGCGCGCCCGGCACCGGCTCCGCCCCGGGCCTGCTCGCGAACGACCGCGGCGCGGACCTGACGGTCACGGGCACCACCAAGCCGTCGCACGGTGACGTCGTCGTCGGCAAGGACGGCAGCTACACCTACACCCCGGCCACCGGCACCTCCGGCCCGGACTCCTTCACGTACACGGTGACCGACGGCAACGGGGGCACCGACACCGTCACCGTGACGGTGAACGTGGCCCCGCTCGCGAAGGACGACACCGTCCGCGTCGCCGCCGGCACCACGTACACCGCCGACACCCGCGCCACCGGTGTGCTCGGCAACGACCTCGGTACCGGCCTGACCGTCTCGTCGAACACGAAGCCGGCCCACGGCGACCTGTCCCTCGACACGGCCACCGGCGCGTTCACCTACACGCCCGCCGACGGCTTCTCCGGCACGGACTCGTTCCGGTACACGGCGAGCGACTCCTCCGGCGCACCGACGACCGCCACGGTGACCATCACGGTCAACCCGACGATCGCGGATGACACCGCGACGACGAACGCCGGCACCCCGGTGACCGTCGACGTCCAGCACGACGACCGTGGTTCGGACCTCGTGACGACCATCGTCACCGGCCCGGCGAACGGCACCGCCGTGGTGGCCGAGGACGGCTCCGTCGACTACACGCCGGCAGACGGGTTCTCGGGCACCGACTCGTTCACCTACACGGTGACCGACGGCCACGGGACCACGACGCAGCCGGCGACGGTCACGGTCACGGTGGTGCCGGTCGCGAACGGCGACACGGTGTCGACGAAGGCCGGCGAGGCGCTGACGATCGCGCCGGGGACGCTCACCGCCAACGACGCGGGGACGAAGCTGACCGTGACGGACGCCGCGGCCGACGAAGACACCGTGGGCGACGTCGCGATCGACCCGGCCACCGGCGTCATCACGTACACGCCGAAGCCCGGGTTCTCGGGCACCGACACCGTCATCTACACGGTGCGTGACGACTCCGGTCAGACGACCACCGGCACCATCACCGTCGTCGTCGGCCCGATGGCCACCCCGGACACCGCGACCGCCACGGCCGGCACCACGCTGACCGTCGGCACGGACGGCGACGACCGCAAGGGTGTGCTCGCGAACGACGCCGGCACGAAGCTGACCGCCACCGTCGACCTCGAGCCGTCGAACGGCGAACTCGAGCTCGCGAAGGACGGTTCGTACACGTACATCCCGAACGACGGCTTCTCCGGCACGGACACCTTCACCTACACGGCGACGGACCCGTCCGGCGGGACCACCACCGGTGTCGTGACCATCCTGGTCAAGCCCGGCACCGAGCCGGACGCCATCACCGTGCGGGCCGGCGGCAGCACCACGGTCACCTCCGCCGACCTGACCGACAACGACCACGGCACCGGCCTGTCCGTGCTCGACATCCCGGTCGGCAAGAGCGGCACGAACGGCACCGCGGTCCGGAACGACGACGGCACCGTCACGTACACGCCGAAGGCCGGTTTCTCCGGCACGGACGAGTTCACGTACACGGTCCGCGACCGCGACGGCAACACGAACACCGGGACCGTCACGGTCACCGTCACCCCCGTCACGACGGGCGGCTCCGCGACGGTGGACGCCGGCGGCAGCACGACGGTCCCCGCGGACAAGGGCGTGCTCGACGGCGCCATCGGCACCGACCTGCAGGTCACGGACAACACGGACCCGTCGCACGGTGACGTCGTCGTCGACAAGGACGGTGGCTACACCTACACCCCCGAGCCCGGCTACTCCGGTCCGGACTCGTTCGACTACACCGTCACCGACGGCTCGGGCGGCACCACGACCGGCACCGTGACGATCGTCGTCGCGCCGAAGGCCGTCGCCGACACCGCGACCACCACGGCGTCGACCCCGGTCGACGTCGCGGTCACGGGCAACGACTCCGGCACGAAGCTCACCATCACCGCGGTCACCAAGCCCGGCAACGGCGACGCCGCGATCACCGGGGGCGGAGCCGCCACCGGCACCGTCACCTACACGCCGAAGGACGGCTTCTCCGGCACGGACACGTTCACCTACACGGTGACCGGCCCGACCGGCGGCACCGCGACGGCGACCGTCACGGTGACGGTCACGCCCGTCGCCGTCGCGGACACCCTGCGCACCGGAGCCGGCACCGCGCTGGCGATCGCGGGCACGACGCTGACGGCCAACGACCACGGCACGACGCTCACCGTCACCGGCCACGGCACCGCCGCGCACGGCGACGTGACCGAGGGCGCCGAGCCCGGCTCGCTCGTGTACACGCCGAAGCAGGGCTTCTCCGGCACGGACACGTTCACCTACACCGTCACGGACGGCTCCGGTCAGACCACCATGGCGACCGTCACCGTCCTGGTCGGGGTCGCTGCCAAGGACCAGTGGCACACGATGTCGACGAACGGCGTGATGCGCATGTCGGCCGCCGACGGCGTGCTCGTCGGCGACTCCGGCACCGGGCTGTGGGCGTCGATGGGTGCGAAGCCGCAGCACGGGCGCCTCGCGCTCGCGAAGAACGGCTCCTACGTCTACACGCCGCCGTCCGGCTGGTCCGGCCGCGACTGGTTCACCTACGCCGCCAACGACTCCGAGGGCAGCAGCGCCCAGGCCTTCGTGGTGATCGACGTCACCCCGACCGCGAAGGACGACAAGGCCAGCACCACCGCCGGCAAGACCGTCACCGTCGCGGGTCCGGGCGTGCTCGGCAACGACCAGGGCACCGACCTGACGGTCGTCAGGACCGGCAAGGCAGCCCACGGCAGGGTCTCGATCGCCGCGGACGGCACGTTCGTCTACACCCCGGCGAAGGGCTTCTCGGGCACCGACACCGTGACCTACCGGGCGCAGGACGCCTCGGGTCAGCGGGTCGACGCCACCGTCACCGTCACCGTCGGCATCGCCGCGACGAAGGACTCCGGCCGCACCACCGCCGGCACCCCGATCGCCCGTGACGCCGCCCACGGCCTGCTCGCCAACGACCAGGGCACCGGCCTCACCGCCGCCCTGGCGCGGAAGCCGGCCGACGGCACCGTCACGGTCCAGCCCACCGGCGCGTACGTCTACACCCCGGCCGCCGGCTTCACCGGCACGGACACCTTCACCTACACGGTGACGGACGCCTCGGGGCAGACCACCACCGCCACCGCGACGATGACGGTCGTCGCCGCCGCGGTCGCGAAGGACGACTCCGCCACCGGGACCGTCGGACACCGCGTCACGATCGACCCGCTCGCGAACGACTCCGCCAGCGGCGGCGCCACGTTCGACCGGGGCACGCTCCACCTGATCGACCCGTCGACGAGCAAGTCCGTCGACCGGGTGGTCGTCGACGGTGAGGGCACCTGGACCGTCCGCGACGGCAAGGTCGTCTTCACCCCGGCGACGGGCCACAGCGGCACCGCGTTCAACGGCACCGCGTTCATCGGGTACGGGGTGACGGACAGCAACGGCCAGGCCGTGCGGGCGACCATCACGGTCACCTACCCGGTCGGCGTCGCGGCCGTCCTGCACACCGCGGAGCTCGCGTTCACCGGCGCGACCGGCCTGGTCGGCCTCGGCCTCGCCGCGATCGCCCTGCTGCTGGCCGGCCTGCTGCTCGTGACGCGTCGCCGCCTCGCGGCGGGCATCGCAGCCGCCCCGGGGATCCGCCGCAGCGCGCGTCCCTGACCAGGGGCACCGGACGGGAGGCCCGGATCACGTCAGCCGACAGGCGGACGTGATCCGGGCCTCCCGTCTTCCTGCCGCGGTCACCGCGTGAGGACGGCGGCCACCTCGGGGATGCGCGCGACGTAGCCGCTGACGAGGTCACGGGCGACGCTGACGCTGTCCACCAGGGGGTGCAGCGCGAAGGCCTTGAGCGCCTCGTCCTTCGACCCCGTGAGCGCGGCGGCGATCGTGTGCCGCTCCACCGCCTTCACCTGCGACATGAGGCCGATCTGGTGCAGATCCGGCTGCTCGGTGCTCATCGGGTGGACGCCGTTCGCGTCCACCATCGTCGGGACCTCGACCACCGCATCGCGGGGGAGTCCGGCGATCGTGCCGTTGTTCCGGACGTTGAGGATCATGGTCTGGCGCTCGTTGCGGCTGATCGCGGCCATCACGCCGAGGGCGACACCCGCGTAGCCCTGGTGCGACGGGTCGGTCTCGCGCTCCTTGGAGTCCACCGGATCGTCCTGCGTGCCACCCTTGGCCTCGGCCATGTACGACGCGCTGCGACGCTCCACGGTCTCGCGCCAGAGCTCGGCCACGCCGTCCCCGGCAGCGGTCGCCCGGTCGTAGAACGCCGACTGGCTCTCGGCGAGGAAGTCGCCGCGGGTCTTGCCGGAGCCGACGATCGACCGCACGGCGTCGCGGTTGAAGTAGTAGTAGTACAGGTACTCGTTCGGGATCGCGCCGAGCGAGCGGATCCAGTCGAGGCCGAAGACGTGGCCCTCTTCCATCGCCCCGAGGCGCTCGTCGTCGGCCATCAGCTCCGGCAGGACGTCGCGGCCGTCGTACATGACACGGCGCATCCAGCCCAGGTGGTTCAGACCGACGTAGTCCATCTGGACGCGGGTGTGGTCGAGTCCCAGCATGCCGGCCACCCGGCGCCCGAGGCCGGACGGGGTGTCGCAGATGCCGAGCACGCGATCGCCGAGGACGGTCTGCATTGCCTCGGTGATGATGCCCGCCGGGTTCGTGAAGTTCATCACGTAGGCGTTCGGGGCGAGGTCGTGGATGACCTTCGCGGCCTCGACCATCACCGGCACGGTGCGGATGGCGTAGGCGAGGCCGCCGGGGCCGGTGGTCTCCTGGCCGAGCACGTTCAGGTCGAGTGCGACGTGCTCGTCGCAGCGCCGGCCCTCGAGACCGCCGACGCGCAGGGCGGCGAACACGAAGTCGCTGCCCTCGACCGCGCGGTGCAGGTCGGTGGTGGGCCGCAGGACGGGAGCGTCCTCGAACCCGGCAGCGAGCTCGGTGAGAATCGCGACCATGGCGTGCAGGCGGACCTCGTCGACGTCGTACAGGGCGACCTCGGTGACGCGGGGCGAGCCGGCGTCCCGCAGGAGTGCCTGGTAGACGTAGGGCGTGCGGAACCCGCCGCCTCCGAGGATGCAGAGCTTCATGTCGTGATGACCTCTCCGCCGGCGTTCCGGCTGTGTGCGAGTGTTTCGTCGGGGGCGCCGGTCGTGGTGATCAGCGTGTCCACGTCGGCGAGGGAGCAGAGCCGCAGGGCTCCGGTCCCCGGGAACTTCCGTTCGGACGCGAGCAGGACGACCCGGTCGGCAGCCGCGATCATCGACTGCTTGATGGGCGCCTCGACGGCCATGTTGTCGACGACGTGGCCGTTCGCGCGGACGCCGGTGCAGGACAGGAACAGCACGTCGGCGCTGACGTGCTCGAGTGCGGCCTCGGCGAGGGAGCCCACGAGGGTCCGGTAGTTGCGGCGGACGACGCCGCCGAGCAGGACGAGCCGTACCGCCTCGTCGTCGCGGAGGACGTCGAAGACCGCGAGGTTGGTCGTGATGACGGTGATGTCGCGGCCCCGGAGGAGCTCGGCGATCTGCGGCGTCGTGGTCCCGATGTCCAGGATGACCACCTGCCCGTCGGTGACCATCGCGGCGGCGGCCTCGGCCATGCGGCGCTTGAGGTCGAGGTCACCGGCTTCTTCGAAGGGCGTCTCGATCGCCTCGCCGTCGTCGTCTTCCTGCGCGGTCGCCCGGGGCGCGAGGACGGCGCCGCCCCAGGTCCGGACCAGCTCGCCGTTGCGGTCGAGCATCTCGAGGTCGCGGCGGATCGTGGCGGGGCTCACCGACAGGGCGTCGGCGAGTTCCTGCACCGAGGCGGCTCCGTCGGCCCGGAGCGCCTTGATGATGCGGTTCTGCCGCTCTCGCAAGATCATGCCCCGACCATATCCCAAAACACGCAAACTCACGCAGAGTCGTGCACTTCTGTTCTTCTTTCGATCAGACTTAACAAATCTGGTGCAATCAAGTAACGTCCTCGCAACACCAATCGCGCAGGCTTGAGCATCACCAACGGATCCGTCCAGGGTGAGTCGTCCTGCGCCGGTGATCCGCAACGATGAGGAGAAGCCGTGCACCAGGCGAGCCCGACCCCCGCCCCAGGCGTCCTGCTGTTCGCCGGCGACGTCTTCTGCGACCTGGTGTTCGCCGGGGTCACCGCTCCCCAGCTCGGCGCCGAGGTGTACGCCGACGCCTTCACCGTCACGCCGGGTGGCGTCGCCAACCGCGCCGTGGCCGCGGCACGGGCCGGTGCGCCGACAGCGCTCCTCAGCCGGCTGGGCGACGACGTGCTCGGCCGCCACGTCCACCAGGTCCTGACGGCGGAACCCCTGCTCGACACCGACCTGCTCGAGCTGGTCGCCGGACACCAGAGCCCCGTGTCGGTCGCCCTCACCGGCCCGGACGACCGGAGCTTCATCACCTACGAGGAGCCACTCGGCCCGCTCTCGGCACCGGAGGGCATCGGTCCGGTCGCGGCGACGCACGTCGGGATCGCACGGCCCCTGCCCGCCTGGGTCGCGGCCCTGCGCGCCGCGGGCACCACCGTCGTCGGCGGCGTCGGTTGGGACCACACCGGCGAGTGGTCCGGAGGGGTGCTCGACCGGCTCGCCGAGGTCGACGTCTTCGTCCCGAACGACGTCGAGGCGATGCGGTACACCCGCACCGACTCGGCGCTGGACGCCGCGAAGGCCCTCGGTGAACACGTCCCGCTCGCCGTCGTGACCCGCGGCGGCGACGGCGTCGTCGCGGTGGACTCCGCGAACGGCGTGGTCGTCACGGCGGAGACCATCCCGGTGGACGTCGTCGACCCGACCGGTGCCGGCGACGTCTTCGTGGCGACGTTCATGGCCGGGGCGCACCACGGCTGGCCACTCGAGACCCGGCTGCGGTTCGCGGCCGCCAGTGCCGCGTTCGCCGTCACCGGGCTCGGCGGAGCCGCCAGCGCACCCCGCCCCGAGCAGCTCCGCGCCTTCGTCCGGAGCGCCGACCCGTCCGGCGACTGGTCGTTCCTCGTCCCCTGATCCCGAGCACCACCCACCCACTCGCAGAACTGGACCACCATGAAGCACTTCAGCAAGGCGACGATGCTCATCGGCGTCGCGGCCGCGATCACCCTCGGCCTGACCGCGTGCACCCCGGGCGGCTCCGCAGCACCCGCGGCGTCCCAGACCCTCGGTCCGGTGTCGAAGGACCTCGGATCGGGCAAGACGACGCTCACGGTCTGGGACCAGAACACCGACACCGGGATCAACGACGCCCAACAGGTGCTCAACGACGAGTTCGAGAAGGCGCACCCCGACATCACGATCAAGCGCGTCTCGCGGTCGTTCGCCGACCTGAAGACGACGCTGAAGCTCGCGCTGTCCGGCGACAACCCGCCGGACGTCGTCCAGGCGAACCAGGGCTACCCCGACATGGGCGCCTTCGTGAAGGCCGGCTTCCTGCGCCCCGTCGACGACTACGCGAAGCTCTACGGCTGGGACGACTACTACCCGTCCGGACTGCTCAAGCTCAACTCGTTCTCACCCGACGGCACGACCTGGCAGGGCGACGACCTGTACGGCGTCTCGCAGACCGGGGAACTCGTCGGCGTCTACTACAACAAGGCCGTGCTGCAGCGCGCCGGGATCGACTCCCCGCCGACCACCGTGGCCGAACTGACCGCAGACATGGCGAAGGTCAAGTCCGCCGGTGCCCTGCCGCTCAGCTACGGCGACGTGGAGAAGAGCCCCGGCATCCACCTGTACGGCCTGGTGCTCTCCGCGCTCGCCGGACACGACGCCGTGAACGACCTCGTCGCCGGCAAGTCCGGCAGCTGGACCGGCGACGACGAGGTGGCGGCGGCGAAGACCATCACCGGCTGGGTCGACAAGGGTTACGTCACCGAAGGCGCCAACGGGGTCTCCCGCGACGACGCCGTCAGCACGTTCGGCAAGGGTGGCTCCGCGTTCCTGATCACCGGCACCTGGTACCAGGCGACCCTCGAAGCAGCCAGCAGCGCGAAGGACATCGGCTTCACGGCACTCACCCCGGCGGGTGCCTCCACGCCGGTGACCATGGGCGGTGAGGGGCTGGCCTGGGCGATCACCTCGAAGACGAAGAACGCGAACGCCGCCGCTGCCTACATCGACTTCATCACCAACGCGAAGGCCGCCTCGACCCTCGTCGACAAGGGCAACCTGCCCACCGTGGTCCCCGACGACGACACCCCCGCCACCGGCACCATCGCGGGCGACATCACGAGCAACTACAAGACGATCTCGAGCTCGAACAACATCACGCCGTACCTCGACTACGCCACGCCCACGTTCTACGACACCATCACGTCCGCCATGCAGGACCTCGTCGCGGGCAAGGCCACCCCGGAGCAGTACACGAAGACGCTCCAGGACGACTACACCGGCTTCGTGCAGAAGTGACCGCGACCACCGGGGTGAGCAGGCCCACCGGCACCCGCAAACGGCGACGGAACCTCGTCGCGTACCTCTACATCCTGCCGGCGTTCGTCGTGTTCGCGGTGTTCCTCGGGGTCCCGTTCCTGCAGAGCATCCAGTACTCGTTCTACGACTGGGACGGCCTGTCCGCGGCGACGTGGGCGGGGTTCGCGAACTACGTCGACGTCGTCACCGACGCGCAGCTGCGGGCGTCGTTCGGGCACGCGCTGGTGCTCATGGTCTTCTACGCCGTGATCCCCGTCGTGGTGGCGCTGTTCCTGACCGCACTGATCTCGCGGGCGAACGGCCTGCCCGGCATGTCGTTCTTCCGGACGGTCCTGTTCCTGCCCCAGGTGATCGCGTCGGTCGTCGTCGCCACGATCTGGGTCTCGATCTACTCCGCCGACGGCCTGCTCAACGACGGCCTCCGACTGATCGGCCTCGGGCAGTTCGCGCAGGTCTGGCTCGGCGGCTACGACACGGCGCTGCCGGCCATCGGGTTCGTCGGCACCTGGCTGAACGTCGGACTGTGCCTGGTGCTGTTCCTGTCCGGCGTCGGCAACATCCACCCGAGCCTGTTCGAGGCCGCCCGCATCGACGGTGCCGGGTCCGCGCGGGAGTTCTTCTCGATCACGCTCCCGTCGCTCCGCGGCCAGATCGCGGCGGCACTCACCCTGACCGTGGTGTCCGCGCTGAAGACCTTCGACCTGGTCTACGTCACGACGAGCGGCGGCCCGGGGAACTCGACGTCCGTCCCGGCGTTCGAGGCGTACAACCGGGCCTTCCAGACGGGTCAGGTCGGGTCCGCTGCCGCCGTCGCGGTGTCGCTCACCGTCGTGATCATGATCGTGACGGCCCTGATCAGCCGCCTCCAACCGAAGGACGTCGCATGAGGCTCTCCGTCCGCGAGAAGACGGTCAACTACGTCATCCTGTCGCTGTTCGCGCTCTTCGCGATCATCCCCCTGATCGGCGTCCTGCTGTCCTCGGTCACCCCGTCGGCGCAGAACTCCGGCGGGTTCAGCGTGCCGACCACCCTCGACCTCGGCAACTTCGGCGCCGCGTGGAACCAGGGACACTTCGCGTCCTACATGCTCTCCAGCGTGCTGGTCACGGTGTCGGTCGTCGTGCTCACGACCGTCCTCGCCGTCTTCGCCGGGTTCGCGTTCGCCCGGCTCGACTTCGCCGGCTCGAACGTCATCTTCTTCCTGATGCTCGCGGGTCTGATGCTGCCCGCCGAGGCGTTCATCATCCCGCTGTACTTCAACCTGCGGAGCGTCGGCCTCACCGACACCTACTCGAGCCTGATCCTGCCGCAGACCGCGCAGTCGCTGGCGTTCGGCATCTTCTGGATGCGCAGCCAGTTCCGGAGCTTCCCGGGCGAGGTCATCGAAGCGGCGCGGCTCGACGGAGCCCGCGACGTGCGGCTGTTGTGGACGGTGATGGTGCCGGCCGCCATCGCACCGATCATGACGATGGCACTGCTCATCACGATGTGGACCTGGAACGAGTTCCTGCTGCCGCTCGTCCTGATCACCAGCGAGGACCACCGCACCGCGCCGCTCGGGCTCGCCTTCTTCAAGGGGGCCCACCTGACCGACTACTCCCTGCTGTCAGCCGCGGGGGTGATCGTCGCGCTCCCGATCGTCGTCCTGTACTTCTTCCTGCAGAAGCGCTTCATCTCCGGGATGCTCGGCGGGTTCGCCGACCGCTAGCACCGGCAGCGTCGGAGCACGATCCCTACGCCACGGGTTCGATGAGCTGCGGGCCGTCGTTCCGCACGCTGTTCACGGTGCGGGCGACCTCGTACTGTTCCAGACCGGCTGCGACCGTCAGTGACTCGTGGTCGAGCAGCGCCAGCAGGTCGTCGGTGCCGAGTCCGCCGTCGTCGCCACCCAGCCAGGTGTCGTAGCCGTCGGGCGTCAGGAACGCCGGCATCCGGTCGTGCACCTCGCCCGGGGCCACGTGGGCGTCCCGCGTGATGATCGCGAGCGAGAGTCGCCACTTGTCCGGGTCGCCCTCGGGCTTGGTCGGGTCGGGCCAGGCACTCACGACCCCGGCCATCGCCAGGGCGCCGCCGGGTTCGTGGACGAAGTGGGGCTCCTTGCCGTCCTCGCGCACGACCCACTCGTAGTAGCCCTGCGCCGGCACGATGCAGCGGTTCGTGGCGAAGGCCCGCCGGAACATGCCGCTCGTCGCGACGGTCGCGATGCGGGCGTTGATCGGCTTCGGGCGCTGCTTCTGGAAGTCCTTCGCCCAGCTCGGCACGAAGCCCCAGCTGATCTGCGGCAGCTCGCGCTCGCCGCGGCGCTGCCGGACGGCGAACACGGGGTCGGTCGGCGCGACGTTCCAGTTCGGCACCAGGCCGGTCGCGACGACGCCGGTGTCCTGGTCGACGTGCTCCGTGCGGTCGGCGAGCTCACCGAGGAGCTCGGGCAACAGATCGGCCGTGGTGTCGGAGACGACGAACCTTCCACACATGCGCCCAGTGTGCTCGGTGCCGCCGACAGTCGCACGGGCTGCGGGCTGCGGGCGTCGGGGCATCGAGTGAGCAGCAGACGACGGCTGTGGTGTGGCGAGCCGTGCTCTTCTGCTCACTCGGCGGGACCGGCGGCGATGCGCGCGCGTTCGGCGCGGCCGAGGCGGACGACGTACTCGGGCAGCCTCAGGACGTGGAGCAGGACGAAGGCCGCTGGGAACCAGGACCGGTAGTCGAGCAGCAGGCCACCGAGCACGGCGGCGAGCCCGGCGAGCAGCAGCGGGGTGATCCGGGCGAGCGTGCCGATCAGCCCGCGGCGGAGCAGGACGGTGTCGGTGCGGACGGCCTCGCGGTCGTCCGGCGCCACGGGTCGTGGTCGCCGCTCCAGGTACGGCTGCACCGAGGTCCGCACCGAGTTCTGCCACGAGGCCCGGACCTGCCGCCCGTTGATCGTCGCCGAGGGGTCCGGCGGGCGCCGCGTCGGGAAGCACGCGAACGTGAGCAGCCCCACCCCGGCCGCCAGCAGCACGATGCCGGCCACGCTGCGGAGGTGACCGGGTTCCGTCCAGTGGAGCCGCGCCTCCAGGACGAGCATGAGCGCCAACGCGACCACGCCTGCGGCACCGGACCACGCTGCTGCGCGGCGGACACGACGCCGCTCCAGCACGTCGTCGACATGCCGGAAGAAGACCCGCCAACCGAATGCGAGCACGGGTCACTCGCCCGGCAGCGACAACTTGCTGCCGTTCGGGGTGCCGGGCCGGCCGCGTGCGGGCGGTGCCGGCGGGACGGGCGGGAGGGCCTCGGCCTCGACGCGCAGCTGCTCCTGGCGGCCGAGGGTGCGGATGCCGAGGACCCCGGTGCCGCCCGAGACGAACAGGTAGACGACCCAGACGCCCGGGAAGAGGATGGCCGTGTCGTCGCCGACCGCCAGGGTGACGTCGAGCACTGCCGTGCCGAGGATGATGCCCACCCAGCTGCCGAGCAGCAGGAAGGCGCGGAACGCCGAGCGCACGATCAGGTCGCGGCTCTCGGGCATCCGGCGCAGGACGGCATCGCGGTGTTCCGGCGCGACGGGTGGCGGGTTGCGGCGGTAGTAGCGGGCGACGGCCTCCTGCGTGCGCCAGCCGATGCCCGGGACCGGCGGGACGGCCCACCCCTTCGGACCGATCGGGGTGAACGCCGCGCCGACGCAGCCGCTGCCCGCTGCACCCAGGACCGCGACGACGACCCACGCGGCGAACGGGGTGGCCCCACCGAGCAGCAGCCCGACGAGCAGCAGTCCGACGAACACGATGCCCGCGACGAGCACCCCGACGTGGACCACGCGGCGGCGGGCACGCTGGTCGACGAGCTCGGGCAGGCGCTCCCGGTACACCTGCCACCCGATCTTGAACACGTGTCATGTCTACCGGGTCCGGGGCGCGCGTGCGCGGGCGGCGTGGGCGGGCGGGCGCGCGGGCTCGGCGCCCCGTCGGCGCCCCGTCGACGGAGGCGGACACGCCCGGCGGCGCGGGCACGCGAGGCAGCGCGCGCCCGGTACCCCGGGGACGCGCAGCGCACGTTCAGCTGGGCGCGATGACCTCGGCTCCATGAGTCTCGACATCGTCTACACCGCAGCCGCCCACGCCACCGGAGGCGGCCGCGACGGGCACGTCCGCAGCGAGGACGACCGGCTCGACCTGGACACCCGTCCTCCCAAGGAGATGGGTGGCAGCGGCGAGGGCACCAACCCCGAGCAGCTGTTCGCCGCCGGGTACGCCGCGTGCTTCCTCGGCGCACTGCACGGTGCCGGCAAGGAGCTCGGCATCGACACCACGGGCGCCGAGGTCTCCGCCGAGGTCGGCATCGGCGGCACCGGCAACGGGGCGTTCGGCCTGGCGGTCGAGCTCGACGTCTACGCCCCCGCCGCACCCCAGGAGCAGCGCCAGCGGCTGGCCGAGCGCGCCCACGAGATCTGCCCGTACTCGAACGCCACCCGCGGCAACATCACCGTCACCCTGTCGATCGTCGACTAGCGTTCCGGCGTGGTCACCGACGAGACGCGCTGCCCCTGCCTGAGTGGTAACCCCTACGGCGAGTGTTGCGGCCCCCTGCACCGCGGCGCGGCCGCGCCGACCGCGGAGCGCCTCATGCGCTCCCGCTTCAGCGCGTTCGCGCTGGGCTTGCCGGAGTACCTGCTGCTCACCTGGCACCCGCGCACCCGGCCGGCGGACCTCGAACTGGACGCGTCCCAGTGCTGGACCCGGTTGGACGTGCTGACGACGACCTCGGGAGGCCCGTTCGACTCCCGGGGCACGGTCGCGTTCCGCGCGTGGTGGCGTTCCGACGACGACCGCGGCACGCTCGACGAGACGAGCGAGTTCGTGCGCGAGCAGGGACGATGGTTCTACGTGGACGGCGTCGTCGCCTGACAGCTCCGCACCACGCCAGCTGACAGGAGTCGACATGCCCGCACGCGACCTCACCCGCTTCGGCGACCGGACCACGGCTGCCGAGGTCGTCGACGGCCTCGATCTGACGGGCCGCACGGCGATCGTCACCGGTGCCGCCTCCGGCATCGGGGTCGAGACCGCCCGAGCACTCGCCGGAGCCGGAGCGCGGGTGACCCTCGCCGTGCGGGACGTCGACGCCGGCCGACGGGTCGCGGACGACATCGCCCGGTCGACGGGGACGGACACGCCGGCCGTCGTCGAACTGCACCTGGACCGACCGGCCTCCGTCGAGGCGTTCACCGCAGCGTGGTCGGGGCCGCTCGACGTGCTCGTGGCCAATGCCGGCATCATGGACGCTCCCGAGTCGTACACGGCGGCCGGGTGGGAATCGCAGTTCGCGACGAACCACCTCGGGCACTTCGCCCTCGCGCTCGGGCTGCACGACGCCCTGGTCGCCTCGGGTTCGGCCCGCATCGTGTCGGTGTCCTCGAGCGGGCACGGCGGGTCACCCGTCGTGTTCGACGACCTGTTCTTCCGACGGCGTCCGTACGAGCCCGGTCTCGCCTACGGCCAGTCGAAGACCGCCAACGTGCTGTTCGCCGTCGCGGCCGGCCGACGGTGGGCTGCCGACGGGATCACCGCGAACGCCCTGATGCCCGGCGGGATCTGGACCGGGCTGCAGAAGCACTGGGACCCCGAGGTCCTGGCCGCCACGAAGATCGCCGCGGCCGACGCCGTGAAGACCCCGGAGCAGGGAGCGGCGACCTCGGTGCTGCTCGCCACCGCACCCGAACTCGACGGGGTCACAGGGCGCTACTTCGAGGACTGCCACGAGGCCGCGGTCGTCGAGCGGATCGAGGACGGCCTGCACGGCGTGCTGCCCTGGGCGCTCGACCCGGACCAGGCGGACCGGCTGTGGGACGTGTCCGTGGCGCTGCTCGACGCCGAGGCGCGGTCGCGGCGCTGACGGTTGCCGGCCCACGACGTCGGCCGTCTGTGGCTAGCTGCCGATGACGGCGGGCAGGTCGACGGCGGTGCGCATCGCCCGGCGGACGGCGGCCTCGTCGGGCAGGAGCTCGTCCTCGTCGCCGGTCAGGAAGAAGCGGATCTGGCCGATCGCCTGCTCGGTGAGCATGTCGAGGCCGTTCAGCACCCGACCGCCAGCCCCGGACCAGCGCGTCGCGGCGGCGGTCGGCCACGGCTCGTAGGCGACGTCGAACAGCACGGCGTCCGACCCCGACGGCACGAGGTCGAGCGGGTCGGCCGCGCCGCCGGGCAGCGTCGACAGGACGAACCCGTGGCGCGTGCCGGGCAGGTCGGTGAGCGGCAGGACCTCGAGCGAGACGCCGAGGCGGACGGCCAGTTCCACGAGCGACCCGGCCTTCGCGGTGTCGCGCAGGAACACCCGCACGAGCGACGCCCCGAGCCGCACGGCCGCGGTCAGGGCGCTCGCCGCGGTCGCCCCACCGCCGAGGATCGTGGCCTCGCCGGGCAGGTGCCCGAGGGCCTCGACCGGACGGACGAGCCCCTGGACGTCGGTGTTGGCACCCGCGCGGACGACGCTGGCGCCCTCGAGGCGGAACGCGACCGTGTTGGCGACGCCGAGCTCGTCCACCAGCGGGGTCGTGCGGTCCAGGAGCGGCAGCACCTCGCGCTTGAGCGGCATCGTGAGACTCAGCCCACGCCATTCGGCACCCAGCCCCGCGACGAACGCGTCGAGCCCGCCGGACGCGACCTCGTGCCTCCCGTACGACCACCGCAACCCGAGCGCGTCGTAGGCCGCTGCGTGGAGCGTGGGCGAGAGCGAGTGCGCGATGGGGGAGCCGAGCACCGCGAGGCGCGTGCGGTCTGGATCTGGGACGGCCACGATCACCCAGCCTATCCAGCTGATTTCCTGCGCACCCCGTTAGGTTAGGCTACCCTTCGTGATCCGCTCATCCCTTCGTCTCCGACGTGTCCTCGCCGCCGCGGGTGCCGTCGTCGCAGCCTCCCTCGTCCTCGCCGGCTGTGCCTCCGGCTCCGGTTCGTCCACCGACACGACGTCGTCCGGCTCATCCGACGGTGCCTTCCCGGTGTCCATCACGACCGGCCTCGGCACCACGACGATCGACTCGCAGCCCAAGCGCGTCGTCGCACTCGGCTGGGGCGACGCCGAGACCGCCCTCGAGCTCGGCGTGCAGCCGGTCGGCGCGAGCGACTGGCTCGCCTTCGGTGGTGACGGTGTCGGCCCCTGGCTGAAGGACGCCTACACGAAGTCGCCGAAGATCATCCAGACGCTCGAGCCCAGCTACGAGGACATCCTCAAGCTCAACCCGGACCTGATCCTCGACGTGAAGTCGTCGGGTGACAAGGACCGCTACGACAAGCTGTCAGCCATCGCGCCGACCGTGGCGATCCCGAAGGGCGGCGAGAACTACCTGGCGTCGACCGAGCAGCAGACCACGATGATCGCGAAGGCGCTCGGCAAGGAAGCCGAGGGCAAGAAGCTGCTCTCCGGCCTCGACGACGCCTACGCCGCAGCGCGCAAGGCCCACCCGGACTTCGAGGGCAAGACCGCCGTCGTCGGTGCCTACAGCTCCGAGGGCTTCGGGGCGTACGCGTCGACCGACAGCCGCTCGTCGTTCATGAAGAACCTCGGCTTCACGATCCCGTCGGCCATCGACAAGGAAGCCGGCAAGGCGTTCTCCGTCACCCTGTCGGACGAGAACCTCGACCTGCTCGACGCCGACCTGACGCTGATCCTGCCGATCTACGTCGACGCGTCGAAGGCCGAGGCGGACCCGCTGTTCCAGAAGGTGCCGTCGGTCGAGGCCGGCCATTACATCGTGTTCGACGACAAGGACGTGTCGTCGGCGTTCTCGATGGGCACCACCGCTGCGATCGAGTGGGCGCTCGACAAGCTGCCCGCGCAGTTCGAGGACAAGCTCGGCTGACCTGGCCTGTCTTCACCCGCGAAAGCGACAGGGTGCCGCCGGACTTCGGCGGCACCCTGTCGCTTTCGCGTGGTGTTCGGGGCTGACGGTGTGGCCGGGACGATTCAGACGACTCAGACGGCTCAGACGGGGAAGCTCGAGCCGAGCAGCGCGAAGAGCAGCGCGATCAGCGGGAGCGTGCCCTGCTTGAACGCAGAGTTGACGTACTTGCGGCCGGAGCCGATCAGGATCACCGCGGCGCCGAGCATGCTCGCGGTCGAGAACACCACGAGGGTCCACCCGGTGACGGTGTTGCCCGCCAGCACGAGCACGACACCGAGGATCGCCCCGATCGCCAGGAACAGGTTGTAGAACCCCTGGTTGAACGCGAGGGACCGGGTCGCGTCGGCTTCGGTCTCGGTCGCGATGCCGAACACCTTCCGTGCTCGGGGACTCGTCCAGATGATGGATTCGAGGAACCAGATGTACACGTGGACGAGGCCAGCGAGGACCGCACACACGCCCGAGATCACGAGCAAGACCGACATGTGCTCATTCTCGCAGGCGTCGGCTGGGTGGGGCTGCGCGTCTGCCGGTCGGCTCGGACCGTGAGCTCCGCCAGTAGGCTCGGACCATGAGCGACGACGTCACCCAGCCCGAGGCCGAAGCGACGGCCGTCGCCGAACTGCGGAGCATCCGGCAGAGCATCGACAACATCGACGCCGCCGTCATCCACATGCTCGCGGAGCGTTTCAAGTACACGCAGCGGGTCGGGCACCTGAAGGCCGAGTCGGGCATGCCGGCGGCCGACCCCGACCGCGAGCAGATCCAGGTCGCACGGCTCCGGAGCCTCGCTCTCGAGGCGAACCTCGACCCCGCCTTCGCCGAGAAGTTCCTCAACTTCATCGTCGCCGAGGTCATCCACCACCACGAGCGCATCGCCGGGCGCGACGAATGAGCGTCGACCTGCCGACCCTGCTCGTCGGTTCCTACACCGCCACCGGCGGCGGGAACGCGACGGGCATCTCGTTGGTCGACGGTGGCGCGGGTGCCGTCGCGCGCGCGGGTGCTCGTACCGTCGCGGTGCTCGACGATCCCTCGTTCCTCGCCGTGTCCGGTGACCGTGTGTACGCGGTGTCCGAGACGAACAGCGGCGGCGTCTCGGCCTTCCGGCTGCAGAGCGGCACGCTCGAACACCTGTGGGACGCCTCCGCCGGCGGGGATGCGCCCTGCCACGTGCGGGTCGACCCTTCCGGGGCGCTCATCGTCACGAACTACGTCTCCGGCACGGTCACCGCGATCTCCCTGGCCGCGGCCGAGTCGTTCGCCGCGTCGGTGACCGCGAGCGACGGCGTCGTCCTGCCGACCGACGGCGTGCACGGCCGCTCCGACCACCTCGCCGTCCCCGCCTCGGCCATCGCGGTCGCGGCGCTCCCCGACGGCACCGGTCCGGTGCAGGACCGGCAGGATGCCCCGCACGCCCACCAGTCCGTCGCGACGCCGGACGGCACCGTGCTCGTCGCCGACCTCGGCGGTGACGCGCTGCACGAGTTCCGGGTGACTGTGTCTGCCGACGGCGTACCGACCATCGAGGCGCTGCACGTGCACCACGTCGGTGCCGGAGTCGGCCCGCGGCACCTCGCCTGGTACGACGGCGACCTGTTCGTCGCCGGCGAGCTCGACGGCTCGGTCCACCGCCTGCGTCGCGACGAGTCCGGTTCGTTCGTCACGATCGTGTCGACCCCGACGTTCGAGGGTTCGGTGGGGGAATCGCTCCTCAGCCACATCGAGGTCGACGACGCCGGACTCGTGACCGTGGCCGTCCGTGGCCGTGACCTGATCGTGGTGCTCGATGCCGCCGACGGTGGGCTCGCGCTCGTCGGGTCGGCATCGTGTGGTGGTGCGTGGCCGCGGCACTTCGCCCGGGTGCCGGGCTACGTGCTCGTCGCCAACGAGCGGTCCGACGCCATCGCGGTGCTGCCGGTCGGTGCCGACGGTGTGCCGGGTGCGGCCGTCGAGCAGATCGCCGTCGGCACCCCGACCTGCATCGTCCCGCTCTGAGCGTCTGAGCGTCTGAGCGTCTGAGCGTCTGAGCGTCTGACGTCGGCGCGCGGCTGTTCGCGTGACGCCGGCGTGTGGGTGCGTGCGGGTGCGAGTGACGCCGGCGTGTGGGTGAGACGCCCCGGGTGCACCGAGACGCCCCCGTATTCGGCGGCGTCTCGGTGACATGCAGGCGTCTTGTGATGACGCCGGTGTGTTGGGGTGTGGGTGCGTGCGGGTGCGAGTGACGCCGGCGTGTGGGTGAGACGCCGCGGGTGCACCGAGACGCCCCCGTATTCGGCGGCGTCTCGGTGACATGGAGGCGTCTGGTGGTGACGCCGGCGTGTTGGGGTGTGGGGCGCTACCGCTCGATGAGGTTCTCGAACGGGCGACCTTCGGCCAGCGCGGCGACCTGACGACGCATCAGCTCGATCGACCGCGGCACGCTCAGGTCCGTGTTGCCGCCGACGTGCGGCGTGAGCACGGTGTTCGGCGTCGTCCACAGCGGGTGTCCGTCGGGCAGGGGCTCCGGGTCGGTGACGTCGAGTGCCGCGAACAGGCGTTCGGACTGCAGCTCGGCGACCAGGGCGTCGGTGTCGACCACCTTGCCGCGCGCGACGTTCACCACCAGTGCCCCGTCGGGCAGTGCTGCGAGCAGCTCGGCGTCGACCAGGCGTTCGGTCTCGTCCGTCAGCGGCGCGATGAGCACGAGCACGTCGGTCGTCGGTGCCAGCTCGAGCAGCTCGCCGAACGCGTGCACGTGGCGGCCGTCCTGCTCGCGAGCGGTGCGGGCGACCACGGTGACGTCGGTGCGGAACGCCTCGAAGCGGGTGGCGATCGCGGACCCGATGGCGCCGTAGCCGACGACCGTCACCCGCCGGTCGGCCAGGGAGCGGGTCTGCCGGGCGTCCCAGATGCCGTTCGCGCGGTCGGCCTGGAACGCGCCGAGCTCACGCAGCGAGGTCAGCGCCAGGCCGACGGCGAGCTCGGCGGTCTCGTCGTCGTGGATGCCCCGACCGTTCGCCAGCTGCGCGTGACCGGGGACGTGCGGCACCGCGTGCTCGTAGCCGGCGCTCGGCAGCTGCAGGAGCTCGAGCGCCGGCAGGTCGTGCACGAACTGCCAGCGGTGCCGTCCACCGAAGTAGAACGGCAGGAACGTGATCGCGACGTCGTCCGGACGACCGTACGGCGCCTCGACGTCCCACACGTCCAGCTCGATGCCGTCCGGCACGGGGCCGAACCGGTCGACGAGTTCCGCGAAGGGCAGGGTGACGACGGGCATGCGGTGTCCGCCCGGCCTAGGAGTCCGTGCGGGGCGAGAACGCACCGTCGGAGTCCAGCGGCCCGCGGCCGACGTACCCCTCGGTGACGTCCTCGACGATCACGTCGCCGAAGCGGGCCGGCAGCGTCGCGTTGTGCGTGCTGCGGAGCTCGTCGATCGTCGCCGTGAACGCGCCCTGGACCTCGAGGGCGTTCGACGTGGCGTCGGTCACGCCGATGCGCAGGACCGGGAAGCCCCGGCCGTCGCACAGGCCCTGGAACCTGACGTCGTCCTCGCGCCGGACGGTCACGATGACGCGGCCGGTCGACTCGGAGAACAGCGCGGTCGCGGTGTCGACGCCGTCGCGGGACTCCAGCTCGTCGAGGACCACACGGGCGCCGAGGCCGAAGCGGAGCACCGACTCGGCGAGCGACTGGCCGAGGCCACCGTCCGCCAGGTCGTGCGCGCTCGTCAACAGCTGCTCGCCGGTGGCGGCGAACAGCAGCTCGGCGAGTGCTTTCTCGCGGCCGAGGTCCACCGCCGGCGGGCGACCGCCGAGGTGGCCGTGCACGGTGCCGGCCCATGCCGAGCCGTCGAGCTCGAGGCTCGTCGTGCCGAGCAAGTAGATGTTGTGGCCGTCGTCCTGCCACCCCGACGGGACGCGCTTGGCGACGTCGTCGATGACACCGAGCACACCGACGACCGGGGTCGGGTGGATCGGGGTCGTGCCGGTCTGGTTGTAGAACGACACGTTGCCGCCGGTGACCGGGATGCCGAGCTCCATGCAGCCGTCGGCCAGTCCCTCGACCGCCTCGGAGAACTGCCACATGACCTCGGGGTTCTCAGGGGAGCCGAAGTTCAGGCAGTCGGTGACCGCGGCGGGGACCGCGCCGGTGACGGCGACGTTCCGGTACGCCTCGGCCAGGGCCAGACGTGCGCCCTGCTTCGGGTCGAGCTGGCAGTAGCGGCCGTTGGCGTCCGTGGCGATCGCGACACCGAGTCCGGTCTCCTCGTCGACGCGGATCATGCCGCCGTCGTCGGGGAACGACAGGGCGGTGTTGCCGAGCACGTAGGTGTCGTACTGGTTCGTGACCCAGTTCTTCGACGCCAGGTTCGGCGAACCGAGCAGGCTGAGGAACTGCGCCTTCAGGGCCGGACCGTCCGCCGGACGGTCGAGTGATGCAGCGGTGTCGGCCTGCAGCGCGTCGATCCAGGTGGGGTAGGCGACCGGGCGGTCGTAGACCGGGCCGTCGACGGCGACGGTGCGCGGGTCGACGTTCACGATCTCCTGGCCCTGCCAGTCGATGACGAGACGGCCGGTGCCGGTGACCTCGCCCAGGACGCTGGTCTCGACCTCCCACTTGCCGACCACCGCGAGGAACTCGTCGAGCTTGTCGGGGCGGACGACCGCCATCATGCGCTCCTGGCTCTCCGACATCAGGATCTCTTCGGCCGTGAGCGTCGGGTCGCGCAGCAGGACGTCGTCGAGCGAGATGTGCATGCCGCCGTCGCCGTTGCTCGCGAGTTCGGACGTGGCGCAGGAGATGCCCGCGGCGCCGAGGTCCTGGATGCCCTCGACCAGTTCCTTCTGGAACAGCTCGAGGCAGCACTCGATCAGGACCTTCTCGGCGAAGGGGTCGCCGACCTGGACGGCGGGACGCTTGGTCGGGCCGCCCTCGGTGAAGGTGTCGGACGCCAGGATCGACGCGCCGCCGATGCCGTCGCCACCGGTGCGGGCACCGAACAGCACGACCTTGTTGCCGGCGCCGGAGGCGTTCGCCAGGTGCAGGTCCTCGTGGCGCAGGACGCCGACCGCGAGCGCGTTGACCAGCGGGTTGCCCTGGTACACCGGGTCGAAGTAGGTCTCGCCGCCGATGTTCGGCAGGCCGAGGCAGTTGCCGTAGAACGAGATGCCGCCGACGACGCCGTGCACGATGCGCGCGGTGTCCTCGTGGTCGATGGCACCGAAGCGGAGCTGGTCCATGACGGCGACCGGACGCGCGCCCATCGAGATGATGTCGCGGACGATGCCACCGACACCGGTCGCGGCGCCCTGGTACGGCTCGACGTAGGACGGGTGGTTGTGCGACTCGACCTTGAAGGTCACCGCCCAGCCGTTGCCGACGTCGACGACACCGGCGTTCTCGCCCATGCCGACCATCAGGTTCTTCGTCATCTCCGGCGTGACCTTCTTGCCGAACTGACGCAGGTAGTTCTTCGAGGACTTGTAGGAGCAGTGCTCGGACCACATGACGGAGTACATCGCCAGCTCGCCCGAGGTGGGGCGGCGGCCGAGGATCTCCTTGATGCGGGCGTACTCGTCCGGCTTGAGGCCCAGCGCGTCGTACGGCTGCTCCTTGTCGGGGGTCGCCGCGGCATCCTGCACGGTGTCGGGCTTCGGGCGAACGTGAGTCGTCACGGTGGTGTCGTTCCCTGTCACTGGAGTTGCGGGCACTGGAGTCGCGGTCACTTGACCAGTGTCGACTCGATCACGGAGGTGAAGAAGGTGAGGCCGTCCGTGCCGGAGGCCATGGCAGCGGCGGTGTCCGGGCCGAAGCCGGGCTCCGTCGCGTGCTCGGGGTGCGGCATCAGGCCCACGACGTTGCCACGCTCGTTCGAGACGCCGGCGATGTCGTCGATCGACCCGTTCGGGTTCACGCCGACGTAGCGGAACACGACCTGGCCGTTGTCCTCGATGCGCTTGATCTCGTCGGCGTCGGCGACGAACCGGCCGTCGGCGTTCTTGAGCGGGATCGTGATCTCCTGCTGCGCGGTGAACCCGGAGGTCCAGGCGGTCGAGGTCGTCTCGACGCGGAGCTTCTGGTCGCGGCGAATGAACTGCTGGTGCGCGTTGCGGGTGTGCGCGCCGGGGACCAGACGGGCCTCGGCCAGCATCTGGAAACCGTTGCAGATGCCGAGCACGGGCATGCCCTTGCTGGCGGCGTCGATGACCTCGGCCATGATCGGCGCCTTCGCGGCGATCGCACCGGCGCGCAGGTAGTCGCCGTACGAGAACCCGCCGGGCAGCACGATCGCGTCGACACCCTGCAGGTCGTGGTCGCCGTGCCAGAGCGCGACGGGGTCGGCACCGGCGAGACGGACCGCGCGCTGGGCGTCACGGTCGTCGAGCGAGCCGGGGAACGTGATGACGCCGATGCGCATCCGGGTCACTGACCTTCGACGGTCACGGAGACGACGTCCTCGATGACCGCGTTCGAGAAGACGTCGGCGGCGATGTCGCGGACCTCGGCCAGCTTGGCGTCGTCGACGGGGCCGTCGACGGTCACCTCGAAGCGCTTGCCGATGCGGACGTTGGTCAGGTCGGCCTTGCCCAGACGGGCGAGGGCGTTGCCCACCGCCTTGCCCTGGGGGTCGAGGATCTCAGCCTTGGGCATGACCTCGACGACGATCGTTGGCACGTGTTCTCTCCAGCGCTTCAGGGGTGGGGGACGCGACCAGTCTACGGGGCGGGCGCGACACGCCGGGACGGATCCGGGCCTCCTGTGGAGAGCGTCCTGTGCGTTTGCTCACGTGTGTTCCAACGCGTATATTCCAGTTCGAATAGTCAACAACGACAAGCGGACTGGAGGCACGTGTGCCGTCGCTCACGCCACTCGCGTTCGCCGCGCTCGGCCTCCTGGCCGAGGGGCCGACCCACCCCTACGAGATGTTCCAGACGATGACGCACCGTCGGGACGGCCGGAACGTCAAGGTCCGGCCCGGCACCCTGTACCACCAGGTCGGCCGCCTGGTGGAGCTCGGCCTCGCCGAGGTCGTCGGGACCGACCGGGCGGGCAACCGTCCGGAACGCACCACCTACGCCATCACGGACGACGGGTGGACGGCCCTGCACGACGGGCTCGTCCGGCTGATCGCCGAACCGGCCGAGGAGTACCCCGTCTTCCACCTGGCCGTCGCCGAGATCGAGAACCTGTCGGCCGACGAGGCCGAGTCAGCACTCCGGGCGCGGGTCACGGCACTCCGAGCCCAACGTGACGAGACCGACGAGATCCTCGGGATCGTCCGGGCGAAGGACCTGCCCGAGCGGTACTGGCTCGACGTGTCGTACGTGCGTGCCATGCTCACGACGCAGATCGAGTGGCTCGCCGCCACGGCCGACCGGATCGCGGCCGGCCACATCTCCTGGGACGCCCCCGCCGCGTCCGCAGACACCACCACGAACAGCAAGGACACCACTCGATGAGCACCGTCACGCCTCCGCGGACGACCGAGAAGAAGCCGTGGCCCGCCCTCTGGGCACTCGTCGTCGGCTTCTTCATGATCCTCGTCGACTCGACCATCGTGTCGGTCGCCACCCCCACCATCGCCCAGAAGCTCGACGCGGACATCAACTCCGTGATCTGGGTGACGAGCGCCTACCTGCTCGCCTACGCCGTGCCGCTGCTCATCACGGGCCGTCTCGGTGACCGCTTCGGCCCGAAGGTCATGTACCAGATCGGCCTCGTGGTCTTCACGCTCGCCAGCCTGTGGTGCGGCCTGGCCGGGTCCATCGAGGTGCTCATCGTCGCCCGCGTGGTGCAGGGCCTCGGTGCCGCGATGATGAGCCCGCAGACGATGTCCGTCATCACGCGCATCTTCCCGCCGCAGAAGCGCGGGGCGGCGATGGGCCTCTGGGGTGCCGTCGCCGGTGTCGCCTCGCTCGTCGGCCCGATCGTCGGCGGTCTGCTCGTCGACGGCTTCGGCTGGGAGTGGATCTTCTTCGTGAACGTCCCCGTCGGTGTCGTGGCGTTCGTGCTCGCGCAGCGCTTCGTGCCGTCGTTCGACCGCCACGGCCACCGCTTCGACGCCCTCGGCATCGTGTTGTCGGCGGTCGGTCTCTTCCTGCTCGTCTTCGGCATCCAAGAGGGCGAGACGTACGACTGGGGGACCATCACCGGTCCGATCTCGGTGTGGAGCCTGATCATCGCCGGCATCGTCGTGCTCGCAGCCTTCGTGGTGTGGCAGGGCGTGCAGAAGGGCGAGCCGCTGCTGCCCCTCGGCCTGTTCAAGGACCGCAACTTCACCCTGGCGAACGTCGCCATCACGGCCGTCGGTGTCGCGATCGCCTCGTTCGCGCTGCCGATCATGCTGTGGGCGCAGGACGTCCTGCGCTTCTCGCCGACCCAGGCCGCACTGCTCCTCGTGCCGCAGGCCGTGCTGTCGGCCGCGCTCGCCCCGCTCGTCGGCAAGAACCTCAACCGGTGGAACCCGCGCTGGGTCGCCGCCTTCGGGCTCGCCTGCTTCTCGGCCGGCCTGTTCTGGTTCGGCGCCCTGCTGTCGTCCAGTGCCGACTGGGGTTGGGTGCTCCTGCCGAGCGCGCTCCTGGGCATCGCGAACGCCTGCATGTGGGGTCCGCTGTCCGTCTCGGCGACGCGGAACCTGCCGCCGAAGCTGGCCGGTGCCGGTTCGGGTGTCTACAACACGACTCGTCAGATCGGCGCGGTCCTCGGTTCGGCCGGCATCGCCGCGCTGATGGAGGCCCGGATCACCGCGAACTTCCCGGCCTCGACCGGCGGGACCTCCGCCGGTGGTGCCGAGCAGCAGGTCGGCGGGCTGCCCGGGTTCCTGCTCGAGCCGTTCTCGCGGGCCATGGGCGAGTCGCTGTTCCTGCCGGCGATCGTGCTCATCGCGGCGATCGTGGCGGCGCTGTTCCTGGCGAAGCCGAAGCAGACCGTCGCCTGGCAGCAGACCGGCGGCGTGACCACGCAGTCCGGCGCCGAGGGCACTGCGCCGGCCGAGGGCGACGCGAAGCCGACCGAGCACGGTGCGCACGCTGCGGCCGCTGCTCCGGCGACGGCCGAGGCCGAGCTCGCCGCCATCGACCACCACGGCAAGCACGCCGACGCCTGACCCGCGCCGACCACTCCGGCCCCGGGCTGCTCACACGAGCGGCACGGGGCTCGCGTGCGTCCGGGGGCAGTCGTTGCGGCCGCGGGGTTGCGACATCGTCGACGTCGTCCGACAGCGGGTTCGTCGCAGTCCCGCGTCTGCAACAGTTGCGGCCGCGGGGGTGCGACTCCCTCGACGTCGTCCGACGTCGACGATGTCGTTCCGGGTCGCCGCCGCCGTCCGCCGCCTGCGCCACCCGCGCCCGCGCCCTCACCGACGGCGCTGCAGGTGCTCGCGCGTCAACTCGTCCATCTGCTCGTCGGTCAGGGCGTCGACGGCGCGGGCCTCGCGGCGATCGGTCCGCTGCCACCGGATGAACAGCGAGATGAGCACGGGGATGTCCGCCACCTCGGCGATGAACCACAGCAGGTCGCCCGCCAGGTGCTGATCGCGCAGCGGCGACGGGAACCACGGTTGCCCGACGGCCCGCACCACCGACCCGTCGAGCACGTGGTTCGTGATCCGCAGCACGATGCCCGGCACCGCGTCGATCATCAGCTCGACGAACGCGAGCAGGAACTCCGCCGTGACGAACGTCGACGACCGCAGCACTCCGGGTTCGGACAGCGGCGCGAGCAAGCCGAACCCGAGCATCGGGACCGTCACCGTGATGACGGCCTCCCAGACGGACGATCCGCGCAGGGTCGCCGCGAACGGTGTCAGCAGCAGGCCGAACAGGACGAGGGCGACGAGGGGCGCGACGATCGCGTTGCCGAGCAGACGCACTGGACGCGACCGCATGGCGGCGTCGGCTGCGTGCGCGAGGTGATCCGGGCCTCCCGTCCGGAGCAACGAGACGGGCGCACCGAGCGCCGCGAAGGTGGGGACGGCGAAGAAGAGGAGCGCCGACCGCAGCACGAACGCCCAGCGCAGCTGCTGGTCGTACACGCCGACGATGCCGAACTGCAGGATGCCGAACAGCACCAGCGCGGCGACGAAGGCGAGGGTGCGCCACCAGGGCCAGCGTGTGCCCCGGCGTGCGGCGCCGACCACCCACCAGCCGTAGGCGACCGCAGCGACGACGATCATCGCGGCTGACAGGGGATCGAACCGCCAGGTGCTCCAGAACTCGGGTGTCGACGGCGTCGGGTGCCTCCTGGCGATCGGTCTGACGCCATCCTCTGCCCGGCGACGGTGTCGGAGCAGACCCGAGCGGCCCCGGCCGGTGAGAACCGGTTCAGATCCGGGTGACGCCCTTGGCCGGTGTGGTCCGCGACAGCAGCCACACCCCGATCGGCACGGCAACGGCTCCGACGGTCGCGACCGCGAACGACAGGTGCAGCTGCATCACCAGGAACGCCGGACCGATCGTGCACAGTGCCGCGAGGACCAGCACCGGCCACGCCGGTCGGTCGGCGGAGGCCAGCAGCCGGGGGAGCGGACGGTCGAACCAGCGCAGCGCCCGCGCGACCCCGAGCGCCACGGCGAGCACCACGACCACCGCGACCACGCGGGACGCCCACCACGGGCCGGAACCCGGCGTCGGGAACGGCACCCCGATCAGCAGGGCGACCCCGTTCAGCGCGATGAAGAGCGGCAGGTGCCACAGGTAGATGGTCATGCCGTCGCGGCCGAGCACGAACACGGCGCCGAGCGCGGCCCGGGTGCGCATCAGGCGGGTGAGCGGTGCGTGCACCATCTGCACCAGGCAGGCCTGCGCGATCGCGAGGAACGCCAGGGGCAGCATCGGCGGGTTGAGGTCCTGCAGCATGTCCGGCGCCCACAGTCCGATCGAGGTCATCGGGACGAGCAGGGCGTAGGCGGCGACGGCCACCGCGAGCAGGAGCGCTTTCGACCGCCGCGCGAACCAGCCGTCTGCCCAAAGGAACCCGAGCTGCTGCGCGAAGAGCCACACCGGCCCGAGGTTGAGCAGTCCGACCTCGGCGACCCCGGTGGCGAGGCGCACCGCGTCGACCGCTCCGGCGAGCAGCACCAGGACGCCGAGGGTGGCCCACGGTGCCCGCTCGTGCAGGCGCATCATCAGCGGCACGCAGCACTGCGTGATGCCGTACGCGGCGAGGAACCAGAGCGGCGAGCCGACGCCGAACGCCACCTCGGCGAGGAGGTCCGGCGGGGTTCCGGCGGCCGTTGCCACCCCGAGCCCGATCGCGAGGAACACGAACAAGGGGACCGCTGGCCGGAACAGACGCACGAGCCGGGTGGCCAGGTAGTCGCGAGCCGGACTCGGCGCACCGCGGGCCACGGTGCTGCGCCAGCCGACCGCGCTCGCGAAGCCGCCGACGACGAAGAAGAGGGGCATCACCTGACCGATCCAGGTGGCGGCGACGTACCAGGGGAGTTCCTGCAGCGGGCTCGTCACCCGCACCCCCTGGTCGTCGGCGGCGACGCCGACCATCGTGACGTGCACGACGACGACGAGGACGACGCAGGCCGTCCGGATGAGGTCGACGACCAGGTCTCGCTTCGCGATGATCCCCCGGACGTCCGCGGTGCTGTTCGCCTGTTCAGGCAGGCCGTGGCTCGTGGACATGTCCGGACGTTAGCGTGCAGACCGATCGTTCCAGCGTCCCTCCAGGTGATCGCCGCCGGATCGTGACACGTCGCATTCCGGTGGCGGAATGCGTCCCGCCGGGCACGCGCCACCACGGCTCGTGTACAGTGGACTCGTTGTCTTGATTCCTGCAAAAGAAAGGCTCAGCATGGACGCCGACGCCGATCTGCTCCGCACCTCGGGCCTCCGGGTCACGACGCCGCGGCTGGCGGTCTTGCGCGCGACCGACTCGATGCCGCACGCCACCGCGGACGACATCGTCACCGCGCTCGCCGCGGAACTGCCGACGACCAGTCACCAGGCCGTCTACGGCGTCCTCGCGGCCCTGACCGGCGTCGGACTCGTGCGCCGCATCGAGCCGGCAGGCAGTCCTGCGCGCTACGAGCGGCGCACCGGTGACAACCACCACCACATCGTCTGCACACTGTGCGGCGCGATCGAGGACGTCGACTGTGCCGTCGGTCACTCGCCCTGCCTGACCCCGTCGGACGCGCACGGCTTCGCCGTCACCACCGCCGAGGTCACCTACTGGGGCATCTGCGAGCGCTGCGCCGCGGCCGAGCGCGAAGACGCCCCCGACGACGAGGCCGCAGGCGCCCCAGCCGCAAGCGCCTCCGGCGCCCCGGCCGCCCCCTGAACCACCCGAGCATCCCTGACCGAACCAACCGTTCCACCCAAGGAGGAACCGTGTCCGACCAGAACACGACCGGCACCGCGTCCGGCACCCCCACCACGACCACCAACAGCGGCGCTCCCGTCTCGAGCGACGAGCACTCGATGGGCGTCGGAGCCGACGGCCCCCTCGCGCTGCACGACCACTACCTGATCGAGAAGCTCGCGCAGTTCAACCGCGAGCGTGTGCCGGAGCGCGTGGTCCACGCGAAGGGCGGCGGCGCCTTCGGTACCTTCACCGTCACGCAGGACATCAGCAAGTACACCCGTGCCGCGTTCCTGCAGCCCGGCCAGCGGACCCAGATGCTCACGCGCTTCTCGTCCGTCGCCGGTGAGCAGGGCTCGCCCGACACGTGGCGCGACCCCCGCGGCTTCGCGCTGAAGTTCTACACGTCCGAGGGCAACTACGACCTCGTCGGCAACAACACCCCCGTCTTCTTCATCCGCGACGGCATCAAGTTCCCCGACTTCATCCGCTCGCAGAAGCGCCTGCCCGGCTCGCACCTGCGCGACCACGACATGCAGTGGGACTTCTGGACCCTGTCGCCCGAGTCGGCGCACCAGGTCACGTGGCTGATGGGCGACCGCGGCCTGCCCGCGTCGTGGCGCGAGATGGACGGCTTCGGCTCGCACACCTACCAGTGGATCAACGCCGAGGGTGAGCGCTTCTGGGTGAAGTACCACTTCCTGACCGAGCAGGGCCACAAGACCCTGACGCAAGAGGACGCGGACCGCATCGCCGGTGAGGACGCGGACTTCCACATCCGCGACCTGCACGCCGCCATCGAGCGTGGCGACTTCCCGCGCTGGACGCTCAAGGTGCAGATCATGCCCTACGCGGACGCCGAGTCGTACCGGTTCAACCCGTTCGACCTGACGAAGGTGTGGCCGAAGGGCGACTACCCGCTCATCGAGGTCGGCACGATGGAGCTCAACCGCAACCCGGAGAACTACTTCGCCGAGATCGAGCAGGCGACCTTCGCGCCGTCGAACTTCGTGCCCGGCATCGCGACGAGCCCCGACAAGATGCTCCTCGCCCGCATCTTCAGCTACGCGGACGCCCACCGCTACCGCGTCGGCACCAACCACGCGCAGCTGCCGGTGAACGCCCCGAAGAACGAGGTGCACTCGTACTCGAAGGACGGCGCCATGCGCTTCGACTTCCAGAAGTCCGAGGTGCCGGTGTACGCCCCGAACTCGCTCGGTGGTGCGCACGCCGACCCGACCGCGACCGACGACGTGCCCGGGTGGGAGTCGGACGGCGCGCTGCAGCGTTCCGCCGCGACCCTGCACCCGGAGGACGACGACTTCGGTCAGGCCGGCACGCTGGTGCGCGAGGTCCTCGACGACGCCGCCCGTGAGCGCCTGGTCGGCAACATCGCCGGGCACGTCTCGAAGGTGACGCGCGACGACCTGCGTGAGCGCGTGTTCGCGTACTGGACGAACGTCGACGCCGACCTCGGTGCGCGCGTGCGCGCGGCCGTCGTGCCGAGCGCGCCGGGTTCCAACGAGGACCCGGAGACGGTGGCGGTGGAAGCGTAGCCAGCAGGCGCAGGGGCGTGAGCCCCGCTGCACCACCTGACGGACGGGAGGCCCGGTACCAGCTGGTACCGGGCCTCCCGTCCGTCGTGGGTCGCGTCTAGACCTGCTGGCCGTTCAGCCAGATCGGGCCGGTCGGCCAGTCCTCGAGGGCTGCGGCCACCGGCCGCACCATCCAGCCGCCCTGCTCCGTGTTCGTGATGCCGGCACCCTCGGCGGTGAACGCCGAGAACGTGCAGACGACGTCGGGGAACTCGTGCCAGCCGAGGTTCGCGTAGAACGGGATCCGGTTCTCGCCCGCGCCGAGGAACCCGTACGGCACCGCGAGCCCGTCGAGCACGGCGTGCGTCCGCTCCATGAGTTCGCGGCCCCTGCCCGTTCCCTGCAGTCGGGGCGACACGGCGACGAGGCCGGTGTCGCCGACCAGGACGTCCTGGCCGCCGACCGTGATGAACATGCGGCGGATCCCGACGTGCGCGAGGACGACGCCGTCCTGGTCGCGGGCGAGCACTCGGCGCTCGGGCTGCATGCCGGACCAGCTGCGGCCGCCCACGTACCAGTGGGACCAGTCCGGGAACGCCTGCGCCAGCAGTGCTGCGATCGCCTCGTGGTCGGGGAGCGAGAGGGTGCTCTCCTCGACCACCTCCCACCGGATGTCATCAGTCACGCATCCATCCTGCCGGTGAGAGCTCTGCGTTTCGCGATGGGCGACACAATTCGGGCAACGCGCTCCGAGGAGTGTCGCTCAGCGCGAAACTCGGCGGCGCCCATTTGGTTGACGCGTCAACCAAATGGGCGCACACTGGTGCCATGCACACGCAGGACCTCCTCGCCGCCGACACCGGGATGGGTGCCGTCACCCTCCGCGTCGCGAACCTCGACCGGATGATCGGCTACTACCGCGACGGGGTGCAGCTCTCGTTGCTCTCGAACGAGGGCGGCGTCGCCGTGCTGGGGCGACCGGGCGCCGGTGGCCTGGCGATCCCGATCGTGATCCTCGAGCACGCCCCCGCGATGCAGCACGCCGGACCCCACGACGCCGGTCTGTTCCACACCGCGATCCTGTTCGACACCAAGGCCGACCTCGCCGCCGCCCTGTACTCCGTCGCCACGAAGTTCCCGCAGACCTTCACCGGCAGCGCCGACCACCTGGTGAGCAACGCGTTCTACTTCACCGACCCCGAGGGCAACGGCGTCGAGCTGTACTGGGACCGCGACCGCACGGAGTGGTCGTGGACGCACGGCATGGTCGACATGGACACGAAGTACGTCGACCCGAACGCGTTCCTGCAGGAGAACCTGACGGCCGACGCGGTGGAGTCCGCGCCGAACGCGCCGGGTCGGGTCGGGCACGTGCACCTGTCGGTCGGCGACGTCGCCAGCGCGAAGGACTTCTACGTCGACAAGCTCGGCTTCGCGACGACCGCCGGATGGGGAGAGGCCCTGTTCGTCAGCGCCGGCGGCTACCACCACCACATGGCGATGAACACGTGGAACTCCCGCGGTGCCGGGCGTCGGCAGCTCGCGCTCGGACTGGGGCTCGTGCGCGTCGAGGTCCCCGGGGCCGACGACCTCGGCGCGCTGATCGACCGCATGCACGACACCGGCGTCCAGACCGCGGACGACGGCCGGACCGTCGCGTTCGAGGACCCGTGGGCGAACCGCATCGAGGTGACCGCGCCCGGTCGCGGCTGACACGCGACCCGTCCGGTCATCCGCTCCGACCGGCGCGACCGGCGCAACCGGCACGACCGGCGCGACCGGCGCGACAGCATCGCACTCGGTGTCCTGTCGGCGGGGACCAGCCCGCGGGGGCCAAGATGGACGGATGCCACGCAAACGACCGTCCCCTCCGGGGCACGGACCCCGCGGCGGTCGTCCGGACCCGCGCGACCTGCCGATCGAGCACGTCCGCGACCGGATGTCGTCCTACATCTACGGCAACATCACCGTGCTCGCCGCGGCGATCGCGGTCGACCCGGAGGCGATCCGGCACGGCTCGGCGATCTGGGCGGTGCTGGCGACCGCGGTCCTGACCTACCTGGCACACGTGCTCGCGCACCTCGTGGCGCACGGGCTCGGCGGTGACGAGTCCGCATCAGACGACGCCCGGCGTGAATCCGTCGTCACGATCATGCGGAACGCCAACCCGATCGCGACGTCGGGACTCATCCCCGCGGTGCTCTACGCGGTGGCGTGGCTCGGCTGGGTCCCGGCGGGGTGGGCGCAGACCGCTGCGCTCGTCATCCTGGTCGTCCGCATCGGACTGGTCGGCGTGTTCATGCAGCGGTTCAGTGGGAAGCAGCCCACGTTCCTCGGGCTCTGGGGCGGCATCGTGCTCGCTGCCGTCGCCTTCGTGATCGGCCTGGTGAAGGTGGTGTTGACGCATTGAGTGACATCGAGACCGAGTCCAAGCCGAAGCGTGCCGGGTGGCGGTTCCTCCGCGACCTCGTGATCATCGTCGTCGTGGCGCTCCTGGCGTCCTTCCTGGTGAAGACCTACCTGGTCCGCTCGTTCTACATCCCGTCGGCGTCGATGGAGAACACGCTGCTGATCGGCGACCGGGTGCTCGTCAACGAGCTCGTGCCCGGTGCCGTCCCGCTCCAGCGTGGCGACGTCGTCGTGTTCCAGGACCCGGGCGGCTGGCTCGGCACCGGCCAAGGGGACGACCTGATCAAGCGCGTGATCGGCCTGCCGGGCGACACCGTCTCGTGCTGCGGCACCGGTGGCCGTCTGTCGGTGAACGGCCACGCGGTCGACGAGCCCTACGTGGTGCCCGAGATCGGATCCGACCGGGTCTCCGGTACCGACTTCGACATCACCGTGCCGAAGGGACGCATCTGGGTGATGGGCGACAACCGCTACAACTCGGCGGACTCGAGGGTGCACGGCACCGTCCCGGTCGACGACGTGGTGGGCCGTGCGTTCATCACCACGTGGCCGGTCTCGCGGTGGACGGTCCTGTCGCGGTACGCCGACGAGTGGGACCGGGTGCCCGACCCGTCGTGACGGTGGTCGCGCCGCCGGTGCGGTAGCGTTCCGGTTCGCGCGCCGGACCGGCCGGTGCCGAGCGGACCGGAGGCGCGCGTGACGGCTTCCGACACCCCCTTCGACTACCAGGTCGGCGGCGACGACGAGCTCTCGATCCGCCGCATCGGGACCCACGGTCCGCAGTCCGGCACCATCGGGCCACGCCCGGAGCACGTGGTGTTCTGGCTGACGGACGGCCGAGCCCGGGTGACCTCGGACGGCGGCGGGACCTGGGACGTCGGTGCCGAACGCCCGATGATGCTGTCCGCGCCGGTGGCGTACGGGTTCGACACCGACGCCACCGCCATGACCCTGATGCACCTGTCACCGGGACTGCTCGGCGACGGCGACGGGCAGACCGAGTTCGGACAGCCGGACGCTGCAGACCCCCGGATCGAACCACTCCGCGCATTGCTGCGCGACGTCACCGGACGCGTCCTCGATGCCGCTCTGCCGGCCGACCAACGGGCCGCGCTGAACCGACGCATCGCGACGGTCGTGCTCTCGACCTTCGTGCCGGCACGCTCCGACGTCGAGCACCGGATGCGCCGTGCGATCCGGTTCGTGCACGACGAGGCGGACCGCCCCGTCACCGTGGCCGACGTCGCGGCAGCCTGCGGGCTCAGCGAGCGCGGTGTGCAGGACCTGTTCCGGCGGCGACTCGGGGTCACGCCGATGCAGTACCTGCGCGAGGTGCGGCTCGACCGGGTGCACCTCGAGCTCGGCCGTTCACGGTCCGGAGCGTCGCTCGTCAGCGACGTGGCACGACGGTGGCAGTTCGCGCACCTCGGACGGTTCGCCGCGCACTACCGCGCGCGCTTCGGGGAGCAGCCGCACGAGACCATCGCGCGGGGGCCGGGCGCCGTGTGAGACGACGTGCGGTCAGCAGCCCGTCGTCGCCAGGGTGACCGTCGCGACGGCGTCGTTCGTGACGGTCGTGGTCTGCGGGCACAACTGGCCCGCGCGGACCGTGACCTCGCCGAGCGGCACACCCGCGAAGTCGGCCGTGCCGCCGGGGAACACCCGCTGGTGCTCGGACAGCTTGCCTGTCGACGCGAAGACCTCGACCTCGTACGGGTGGTCGGCGGCGTTGGCCGACACCGTCACCGACACCTGCCCGGTGGAGTCGTGGGCACCGCACCCGGCCAGGGCCAGCAGTGCCGCAGCGGCGAGGGCGAGGGCGGGGACGACGGAACGGAGCACCGTTCCAGGGTAGTCCGGCACCGTGTCCCACTGACTGGGGTACCGGGTCCTTCGCAGGGGGGACAGACCCTGTCCGGTTGGCGCGTTAGCGTGAGTGCATGCACTCGGAGACAGCGACCGTCCCGGCCACCGGCACGTCCGACGCGGTCCGCCGAGCAGCGCTGCTCGCCGCACTCGACGTCGTCGACGGCGGTGCCGAAGAACGCTTCGACCGCATCACGCGGATCGCACGCGAGGCCCTCGGGGTAGCCGGCTCGTTCCTGAACCTGGCGGGTGACACCTCGCTGACGATCAAGTCCCAGCAGAGCGACTCACACTTCGGTCCGGTCATCCCGCTGCAGGACACCTTCTGCGGGCGCACGCTGGCCGAACGCGGCACGGTGCTCGTGCCCGACGCACGCATCGACGCCCGGTACTCCGACATGCCGATGGTCGTCGGCGACCCGAACGTCCGCTTCTACGCGGGCGTCCCCCTGCGGCTCGGTGACGACGACGTCAAGGTCGGCACGCTCTGCCTCGTCGATCCCGAGCCCCGGACCCTCGACGCCGACGAGGTCGCCCTGCTGGAGGAACTCGGGATCTGGGCCGAGCGCGAACTCGCTGCCGGTGCCGACGAGGACCGCCTGCGCTCCGTGCTCGCGGGCCTCGAACCCGGCACCGTCGACGTACCCGGGTACCGCATCGCCGGCCTGTCGGTGCCGCACGGTGTCGTCTCCGGCGACTTCCACGACTGGCACCGCTCCGGTGACGACGCGGTGCACCTCACCGTGGCGGACGTCATGGGCAAGGGCATGGCGGCCGGGCTCCTCGCGGCGAACATCCGCGGTGCGCTGCTCGCACGCGGCGACGTCGCGCCCGACGTGGCCGTCGCCGCGCTCGAAGCGCAGGTCGCACCGGACCTGAGCCGCGCCGAGTCCTTCGCGACGTTGTTCCACGGCCGGCTGACACCCTCCACCGGCCGACTCGACTTCGCCGACGCCGGGCACGGGCTCGTCCTGCAGCTCCGCGAGGACGGCGCCGAGCGCATCCTGCGGTCCTCTGACCTGCCGATCGGGCTGCACCCGGCCGGCGTCGAGCGGGCCTCGGGCTCGCTCGTGATGCGTGCCGGCGACGTGCTCATCGTGGTGAGCGACGGGGCGCTCGAGCTGTGGGACTCCACGCTCGCATCGCTGTCCCTGCTCGGGACCCTGTACCGCGAGTCGCCGGACATCGCGACGTTCCTGCAGCGGGTGCGGGCGCGTGCGGTCGAACACGACCCGGGTGACGACCTGACCGTCGTCGTGGTCGCGCGCGACGCCTGAGCCGTCGCGGCGAGCGCACGGTAGCGCGCACACGGCGCAGCGAGCACGCGGCAGCGAGCAGGCCGGCGCGGCAGCACGCACACGGCGCAGCGAGCACACCGGCGCGGCAGCACGCACGCCACCGCAGCGCGCCCTACGCCCCCAGGCGCTCGATGAGCTCGGCGTAGCGCGCAGCCGTGCGCGCCACGATCGCGTCGGGCAGCACCGGAGGCGTGCCCTGGCGATCCCAGTTGGCGCTGAGCCAGTCGCGCACGATCTGCTTGTCGAACGAGTCGGTGCGGCCGTCGGCCCGGGCGTCCCAGTACCGGCTCGAGTCGCTGGTCAGGACCTCGTCCGCGATCCGGATCCGGCCGTCGGCGTCCTGCCCGAACTCGAACTTCGTGTCGGCGATCACGACGTCGCGCTCGAGGGCGATCGCGGCGGCCTCGGTGTAGACGTGCAACGACAGGTCGCGCAGGGTCGCCGCGACCTCGGCGCCGACCAGCTCGACGGTCTGCTCGTACGAGATGTTCTCGTCGTGCTCACCCTGCGGGGCCTTGTACGCGGGGGTGTAGATCGGTTCGGGCAGCCGATCGCCGTTCGACAGCCCGTCGGGGAGCGCGACGCCGCACACACTGCCGGTCTCCTGGTACTCGGCCCAGCCGCTGCCGACCAGGTACCCGCGCACGACGCACTCGACGGGGAACATCTCGAGCGGCATGACGTGCATCGACCGCGACTCGACCTCGGCCGGCACGGGGGTACGGCCGGACGACGGGCCGATGATGTGGTTCGGCACGTCGCTCAGCTGGGTGAACCAGAAGCGCGACAGCCGGGTGAGCAGCTCGCCCTTGCCCGGGATGGGTGGTTCGAGCGCGAAGTCGTAGGCGCTGACGCGGTCGGACGCGACGAGCAGCAGCTCGGAGGCGCTCGCGATGTCGGCGGTGCCCGTCGGCACGTAGAGCTCGCGGACCTTGCCCGACGAGACGTGTTCCCAGCCGGCGATGACGGGCGCGGCGCTCATCGGGTGACCTTCGCGGCGATGTCGGTGCGGTACTGCGCGCCCTGCAGGGTGATGTCGCCGAGGCCCGCGTACGCGCGCTCCCGGGCCTGCGCGAAGTCGGCGCCGGTCGCGACGACGCTGAGCACCCGGCCGCCGGTGGCGACGAGGGTGTCGTCGAGCAGCCCGGTGGCGGCGTGCGCGACCGAGACGCCGTCGCGGGCGTTCGCGGCGTCGATACCGGTGATGGCGCGGCCGGTCTGCGGGTTCTCGGGGTAGCCCTCGCTCGCGAGCACCACGGTGACGGCGGCCTCGTCGCGGAACGCGGGCGCCGGCGTCTGCCCGAGCTGCCCCGTGGCGGCGGCGAGCAGCAGTCCGCTCAGCGGCGTCGCCAGGCGGGGGAGGACCACCTGGGTCTCCGGGTCGCCGAAGCGCGCGTTGAACTCGATGACCCGGACGCCCTGCTCGGTGACGATCAGGCCGCAGTACAGGAGCCCGACGAACGGCGTGCCCTCGTGCTCGAGGCGACGGACGGTGGGCAGCGCGACCAGCTCGGTGACCTCGTCGACGAAGGCCTGCTCCGACGCCCAGCGGTCCGCCAACCACGGCAGCGGTGAGTACGCCCCCATGCCGCCGGTGTTCGGCCCGAGGTCGCCGTCGGCCAGGCGCTTGTAGTCCTGCGCGGGGCTGAGCGGACGGACGTCGTGCCCGTCGCTCAGGAAGAACAGCGAGACCTCTTCGCCGTCGAGGAACTCCTCGACCACGACGTGCCCGTGCTGCAGCCAGTAGGTGGCGTGGTCGATCGCGGCCTGACGGTCCTCGGTCACCAGGACGCCCTTGCCCGCGGCGAGCCCGTCGGCCTTCACGACGTGGGGTGCGCCGAGTTCGTCGATGGCCGCGACGGCCTCGTCGACCGTGCCGGCGTACACCGGGCGCCCGGTGGGCACGTTCGCCTCGGACATGATGCGCTTGGCGAAGGCCTTCGACCCCTCGAGCTGCGCGGCGGCCTTGCCCGGGCCGAAGACCGGGATGCCACGCGTGCGGACGGGGTCGGCCACACCGGCGATGAGCGGTGCCTCGGGCCCGACGACGACGAGTTCGACGTCGTTCTCGATCGCGTACTCGGCGACGAGGGCGCCGTTGGTGGGGTCGAGGGAGACCGTCTCGACGTCGGCCGCGATGCCGGCGTTGCCGGGTGCAGCCGTGATGACGTGGCCGGCCTGTTCAGCGAGGAGGGCCGTGATGATCGCGTGCTCGCGGGCACCGGAACCGAGGACGAGGATTCGCACCCGATCACCCTACCGATCAGCGTGAGCCCGCCGCGAGGCGACGGCTAGCCTGTGGAGATGCCACCCAGGAGGATCGAGGACGCCGACGGACGCGCCGCACTGACCGCCGTGCAGCAGGGGGAGACGGCCCGGCCGACCCTGGCGACCGCGGTCCGGTGGACGCTGCAGCGTCTCGCCGACGACGTGCCCGGCAACAGCGTCGAGGTCCGGGTGCCGCCGTTCGCCGCGATCCAGGCCGTCCCCGGCCCCCGCCACACCCGTGGCACGCCGCCGAACGTGGTCGAGACGGACGCCACCACGTGGCTCGCGCTCGCCACCGGCGAGCTGACCTGGGACGACGCGGTCGCGCAGGCGCGCGTCAGCGCGTCCGGGTCGCGTGCGGACCTGACGGGGTTCCTGCCGGTGCGGGTCGCGTCCTAGACGCTGGAAGCGCGGACCGGGAGGCCCGTGGCGGGCCCGCCACCCGCCTGCTGGAAGAGGCGGGGCTGGGTACTGAGCCAGTCGAACCGAATTAGGTAGTGCCTACCGATGCGAGCGCATGAAGCGGCTGGCTACGCTTGAAGTCGCCGGGATTCGGACCCGACCCGAACGGGTCCGAACCCGGCGACAGGGACAAAGGTACGCGATGTTCCACACAACGTGTCAATCGCTGCGGCGCGTCGTGCTGCAATGCGCAACGTTCTTGCGTCAAGCGCGCCCTCAGAAGAGTTCGGCGAGCTCCGAACGCGCGTGCAGGTCCCACTTGGCGAAGACCCGCGACAGGTGCGCGTCGATGGTGCGCGTGGAGAGTCCGAGCTCCTCGGCGATGAGCCGGTTGCTCAGCCCCTGGGCCGCGCGTTCGGCCACCTGGTACTCGCGGTTCGTCAGCGGCGGCTTCGGACGACCGGCGGTGACCGCCATGCCGTGCGAGGCGAGCACCCCCTGGGCGGCGATCACCCGCGTGCGGTCGCCCGCGTCCAGGGCGTCCGCGTACTCGACGATGGCCGCGGCGAGCGGTCCCTCGACCCGGGCCGCCGCGTCGTGCATCCGCGCGAGCGAGGCCCCCGTCTCGCGTCCGTTCAGCATGTCCATCGTGTAGTGCAGCGTCTGCGCGTACATGACGTGCGTCCACGCGCCGCGCGCCGTCCCGCGATCGATGATGTCGTCGGCGTGCCGCAGCCCCGCGGGGTTGCCGAGCACCGCCTCGGTCCAGGCGATGGTCACGGCCAGCTGCTCACCGGTGATCCGCATCGCCCGCGGCGGGGTGTTCCGTGCCCGGTCGAGAGCACGCGTGGCGTCCTCGGTGCGGCCGGCGTACGCGTACGCCATCGCGAGGCGCGCCCACGGGTAGGCCGCGAAGCCACCGTGGTCCATCACGTCGTACCGCTCGCACGCGGCCGAGAACGCGGCGATCGCGTCGTCCCAGCGTCGCTGACCGATGGCGAGGTTGCCGTCCCCGATCAGCTCGAGCGTGAAGTCGTACTTCAGGAACGGGTTGGAGGGTCGGACCGGCACCTCGGTGAGCAGGTCGGCCAGGTCGCCCCGCCAGACCTGCACCTGGTGCAGGACGGACACGATCTCGCCGACGCTCCACGGGGCGTCCTCCAGGTGCTCGACCGCGGTGGCCAGGGCACGACGCCCGAGCGCCGAGGCATCGTCGAGCCGACCGGCCGTGGCGAGCGCCATGATCGCGCACGGGGCGACGCTGAGGAAGGCGAACGGGATCGTCGGGGCGTGCACGATCCCACTGCGCTCGAGCTCCGCCCGGACCTCGTCGAACCGCCCACCCCAGCCGAGGTGTGCGAGCCGCAACAGCCGGAGCCGCTCGACGGCCTCACCCGACACCAGGCGCGCGGCCACGTCGGTCAGGGCGACCGCGGCCAAGACGTCGTCGTCGTGGAACTGCCGGATGTTGGCGAGGATCTCGCAGGCTTCGACCACGAAGGCGTCGCCCACCTCGCCGGGACTCGACCGCGCGACGGCCCACGCCGCCTCGGCATCGGCGCGACCGGCCTCGCGCCCGGCCGTGTACGAGTACGCCAGGGACCGCAGGCAGCGGGCTGCGACCTGCTCGGCCGGGTGCAGGGTCCTGCGGAGCGCCGCGGAACCCAGGGCGATCGCGCTGTCGTGCTCCTGCAGTCGGACGGCGACCTGCGCCGCGTCGAGCAGCTGCTCGACCGGTGGTACGACACCGCAGTCGAGCGCCCAGAGCGCCGACCGGAGCCGTGCGGCGGGCGGAGCGCCCTCTTCGGTGTCGGCGCGGAACGCGTTCGCGCGGGCGAAGAGCGTCGTGCGGCGGGCGACCGGAACCAGGGCGCGGATGACGTCGCCGACGAGCGGGTGCTGGGGCCGTGCGACCGCGGCGCCGTCGTCGAGGGACTCGATCCGGACCAGGCCGAGGGTGACGACGCGGTCGACGTCCCCGCCGCTCACCAGGCCGAGCAGCCGGGCCAGGGGGATCGGGTCGGCCAACGCCACGATGTCGACGACGTCGCGCAGGTCCTCCGGCAGGGATCCGAGCTCGGTCCGGTACATGTCGGCCAGGCTGTTCGACGCGGTCACCCGACCCCGCCAGTACCACCCGGACGCCGTGTGCTCGAGGGCGCCGGAGGTGCGCGCCGCCCGGACGACCTCGCGCAGGTACAGCGGGTTGCCGGCGGTCGCGCGGTGCACCCGTTCGACCGAGGCGTTCTCGAGCTGCGACCCGAGCGCCTCGGCCACCAGCGCCCCGGTCTCGTGCAGGCTGAGCGGCTCGAGGTCGATCCGTTCGAGCAGGTCGTCCTGCCACAGCGCCCGGAGCGGTTCCGGCAGTGCGGAGAAGTCACGGCAGGTCAGTACGAGCCGTGCGCCCTGGTGCCGGACGAGCCACGCCACGTAGCGCGCGGAGATCGCGTCGAGGTGGTCGGCGTCGTCGACGCGCAACAGGACGTCGCGGTCCGCCAGGTCGGCGATCGCGCGGAGGCGCTGTTCGGCTCCGGAGTCGTCGGACAGCTCCGTGAGGGTGGCCGGCAGCTCGCCGAAGCGGTCGGCGACCGCACCGAAGGGCATCGACCGGCTGGCGGCGACGGCGGTGATCGGCACGACGACGGTGCGGCCGGAGCCGTCACGTCCCGCGACGCGGTCGGTGACACGCGCCGCGACGGTGCTCTTGCCGAGTCCCGGTGCGCCGACGAGCGCGACGCTCCACCGGTGCTCTGCGACGACGGCGACCGCGCGGTCCTCTTCACCGCGCTGCATGACCGGCCACGTCACGCGCGCCGGGGCGTTCGGGGTACGACTCCGTCCCCGTACGGTCCGTTCTCGCATCCGTGTCACCTCCTGCCCCGTGGGATACCAACCGGTAGGGAACCATCCTCTCCCGGAACCGACTGCGCGCACAGGCCGGAGGACGTCCCACAGTGGGGGACAATGGGTCCGTGAGCACCACCGATCGACCCGACGACCAGCCGGTCCCGGCCCCTGCGCCGAACGCCGTCTCCACCTCTGACGAGGTCACGATCCGTCGTGCACCGAAGTTCGGGGTGTTCATCGTCGGCGGCGCCGTGCTCGGGTTCATCGCGACGCTCATCGTCGTCTCGTTGACCATGAACCTCGGTGGCCAGCAGGAAGAGTCGAGCTTCGGCAGCCTGGTCGGCTACTTCAGCCTGTGGGGCGTCACGATCGGCGCCTTCGTCGGCGCGGTCGTCGCGGTCGTGTTCGACCGGGTCTTCGCCCGGCGTGCGGCCCGCCTGACGGCAGAGCGCGTCGAGGTCGAGCTGCCGCCCGAGACGGTCGAGGGCGAGATCGACGACCACGGCGACCAGCGGCCGTAGCCGCAACCGCTTCGAGACGGGAGGCCCGTGGCGACACCGCCACGGGCCTCCCGTCTGTCAGGTGGGTGCGTCTCGGACGCGACCTAGCTGAGCTGGTTCGCCTCGACCCAGGACAGGTACTCCGGGCTCACGGTGCCCGTGACGTACTCGCCCGTGAAGCAGCTCATCTCGAGGTCGGTCACGTCGGAGCCCTCGATGATGGCGTCCCGCATGTCGCCGATCTCCTGGTAGATCAGGTGGTCGCTGCCGAGCACCTTGTTGATCTCGGGGATCTTGCGGTCGTGCGCGATGAGCTCGTCGCGCGTCGGCATGTTGATGCCGTAGACGTGCGGGAACCGGACCGGGGGAGCGGCGCTCGTGAAGGTGACCTCGTTCGCACCGGCCGCGCGGGCCATCTCCACGATCTCCTTGCTCGTCGTGCCGCGCACGATCGAGTCGTCGACGATCAGGATGTTCTTGCCCTTGAACTCGGACGACATCGCGTTGAGCTTCTGCCGGACGGACCGCTTGCGCTCCGCCTGGCCCGGCATGATGAAGGTCCGGCCGACGTAGCGGTTCTTGTAGAAGCCCTCGCGGTACTCGATGCCGAGCTTCCGTGCGACCTGCATGGCCGCAGGACGGCTCGAGTCCGGGATCGGCATCACGACGTCGATGTCACCGGTCGGTGCGTACTGCTCGATCGTGTCCGCCAGGCGGTTGCCGAGGCGCAGGCGGGCGTCGTAGACCGAGATGCCGTTCATGACCGAGTCGGGACGGGCCAGGTACACGTACTCGAACGAGCACGGCACGAGCCGCGGGTTCTTCGCGCACTGGCGGGCGTGCATCTGCCCGTTCATCTCGATGAAGACCGCCTCGCCCGGAGCGACGTCGCGGACGATCTCGTAGCCGCCGGACTCGAGCACCAGGGACTCGCTCGCGACGACCCACTCGGGCTGGCCGGCCTCGTCGAACTTGTGCCCGAGGATGAGCGGCCGGATGCCGAACGGGTCGCGGAAGGCCAGCAGCCCGTGGCCCGCGATCGTGGCGATCGTGGCGTACGAGCCCTCGACCCGCTCGTGCACGCGCTCGACGGCGTCGAAGACCTGCCCGGGGTCGAGGTCGGTGCCGCGGACCTGTCCCTGCAGTTCGTGCGCCAGCACGTTCACCAGGAGCTCGGTGTCGCTCGTCGTGTTCAGGTGCCGACGGTCGATGTCGAACAGTTCACGCGTCAGTTCCCGTGTGTTGGTGAGGTTGCCGTTGTGCACGAGGACGATGCCGTACGGCGCGTTCACGTAGAACGGCTGCGCTTCTTCCTCGTTGCTCGCCGCGCCCTTGGTCGCGTAGCGCACGTGACCGAGGCCCATGGTGCCGAGCAGGGCGCGCATGTCGCGGGTTCGGAACGACTCCCGCACGTGACCGCGGGTCTTGTGCATGTGGTGCACGTGACCCTCGACCGTGGCGATGCCCGTCGAGTCCTGCCCGCGGTGCTGCAGGAGGAGCAGTGCGTCGTAGATGGATTGGTTGGCGGGGCCCTGTGCAACGAGGCCGACGATGCCGCACATTCGCGGGTGTGCTCCAGACCGTAGAATCGGGGGGTACCGAACAAGTCTGCCATGTCACCGCGAAGGACTCAGCATGCCCAACCCGTACGCCGAAGCCGGAGTGGACACCGCCGCCGGTGACCTGGCCGTCGAACTCATGAAGTCCGCAGTCGCGGCGACGCACAACAGCCACGTGCTGGGCGGCGTCGGCGGCTTCGCCGGACTCTACGACGTCTCGTTCCTGAAGGACTTCTCACACCCCCTGCTCGCGACCTCGACCGACGGCGTCGGCACCAAGGTCGCCATCGCCCAGGCGATCGACAAGCACGACACCATCGGGCAGGACCTGGTCGGCATGGTCGTCGACGACATCGTCGTGGTCGGCGCGAAGCCGCTGTTCATGACCGACTACATCGCCTGCGGCCGCGTCGTGCCCGGGCGGATCGCGGACATCGTCGCCGGCATCGCGCGCGGCTGCTCGGAGACGGGCACCGCGCTGGTCGGTGGCGAGACCGCCGAGCACCCGGGGCTGCTCGGGCCGGACGACTACGACGTGGCCGGCGCCGCGACGGGTGTCGTCGAGGCCGGTTCGCAGCTGGGCGCCCACCTGGTGCAGGACGGCGACGTCGTGCTCGCGATCGAGTCGTCGGGGTTGCACTCGAACGGGTACTCGCTCGTCCGGCATATCCTGGCGTCGCGCGGGGTCGGCTTCACCGACCAGCTGCCGGATCTCTCCGGCCCGGAGTTCGGCGGCTCGGTCTCGGTGGGCGAGGCGCTGCTCGAGCCGACCCGCCTGTACACGACACCGCTGCTCGACCTGATCGCGCAGCAGCCCGGCGCCGTGCACTCCCTGTCGCACGTGACCGGTGGCGGCATCGCGGCGAACCTGGCGCGCGTGCTGCCCGTCGGCTCGTGGATCGAGGTCGACCGCTCGACCTGGCAGCCGCTGCCCGTCTTCCGCGTGCTGGCGTCGATGGCGGGGACGCCGATCGAGGACACCGAGGGCACCTGGAACCTGGGCATCGGCATGTTCGCCGTCGTGTCGGCGAGTGCCGCGGTCGACGTCATCGAATCGCTCGGCGTGGCGGGGCTGCCCGCGTGGCCGGTCGGCACGATCGCGACGTCCGCGCGTGACCTGACCGGTTTCGAGCAGGGTGCCAAGGGCGTGGACGGCGGGGCCGTGCGGCTCGTCGGGAGCTACGCGGCCTGACTTCGGGGCCGCACGAACTGCCGCTCGGATGCGATCCGGGCGGCAGTTCGTGCTCCCCCGGTAGCCGCTGTCCGGGCACGCAGAAACGCCGCGCTACCCGGAGGTGCGCGGCGTGACGGCGACGAAGGTCAGGCGGACTTGTTCTGGTCCGCTTCGGTCTCGAACTCGTCAGCGTCGTCGGCTGCTTCAGGACCGTACTGGTCCGCCCAGCGGTCGACGAGATCGTCATCGGAGTGTTGTCCGGCGGAGAGCTCCTGCTCGAGTGCACCGTAGTTCGTCTGCGGGCTGAAGTACTTCAGCTCACGGGCAACCTTGGTGTGCTTCGCCTTTTGACGGCCGCGCCCCATGCGTGACCCCCTCGTTCGGCTCTGGTCCGGTCCTGGCGAATGACGGAAGATCACTCGGGGAACCAGACGGTTCGTGGTTTGAAATCTGCCGATCACTCTACCATGTACCTCGATCTGGACGTCGCCGCGACGGCTCCGCGCACAGGAGAATCGAAGTGATGACCGAACCCCACGAGGACCCAGTCGACCAGCACGCCCGCGTGGTCGTGATCGGTGCGGGGCAGGCCGGACTGTCGGTGGGATACCACCTGCGGCGGCTCGGACTCGTGCCCGGCACCGATCTGGTGATCCTCGACCGTGCGCCGAGCACCGGGGGAGCGTGGCAGTTCCGCTGGGAGGCGCTGCGGCTCGGCGCGGCGCACCGTGTGCACGACCTGCCGGGGATGCGGGCGATGGGGCTGCAGTTCGACGACGCCGACCGGTCACGGCCCGCCCGGGACGTCGTCGGGGAGTACTACCGGCGGTTCGAGCAGCACTACGACCTGCGGGTCCGGCGCCCCGTTGCGGTGTCGTCGGTCTCGCGCACCACGGACGGTGCCCTGTGCGTCACGACCCGATCAGCAGACGGCGTCGAGACCCGGATCCGAGCCGACGTCGTCGTGAACGCCTCGGGCACCTGGGGGACACCGTTCGTACCCTGGTACCCGGGCCGAGGCGCGTTCCGCGGACGACAGCTCGACACGACCGAGTACCGGAGCGCCGCGGAGTTCGCCCGGCAGGACGTCGTCGTGATCGGTGGCGGGACGAGTGCCATCGGATTCCTGCTCGAGCTCGACGGTGTCGCCCGGTCGACGCACTGGTTCACCCGGCGCCCGATGGTGTGGGCGGGCACGGCCTCGCTCGACGTCGAGTCGGCGGTCGCTGCGGTGGACGAGCAGGACCGGGCAGCCCGTGCCGGCGAGGTCCTGCCGAGCATCGTGAGCGGCACCGGCGTGCCGGTCTCGCGGAGGATCCGCGCGGGCATCGACCGCGGGGTCCTGCGTGACCAGCCGATGTTCGCGCGGATGGACGAGACCGGCGTGGTCACGACCGACGGCACCCATGTGCACGCCGATGCCGTCCTCTGGGCGACCGGGTTCCGGCCCGACCTTCGGCACCTGGCGCCCTTGCGCCTGCGGACCACGGCGGGCGGTGTGGTGGTCGAGGACGGTCGGTCGGTCGACGAACCACGGTTGTTCCTGGCGGGCTACGGGCCGCAGGCGTCGACGATCGGCGCGAACCGGGCCGGTCGGGTCATCGCTCGCCAGGTGATGGACGTGCTCACCGCCGCGTGAGCTGGTCAACCTCGCACCGTGCGAGGTGCCGCGCGAACGGTGCGAGGTCCCGGACACCGTGCGAGCCACACGGGCACGCACCGAGTACGGAAGCTCGCACGTTACAAGCCACCGCGGCACGCACCGCGAGTCAGGCGGGGAGGGGCTCCTGCACCCCGCGACGACGGCGCGCCGCCGCCAGGAACACGGCGTCGAGCGAGAACCGACCCGGGCCGGTCAGCGCCACGACCAGCGACCCGACGGCCAGGACGAGCACGTACTCGAACCCGCCGTCCTGCGAGAAGAACCCGGCGGTCGCGTGCGCGAGCAGCCCGGCGACGACCATGTCGACGGCGAGCAGCACACCCACGACACGGGTCGCGACGCCGAGCACGAGCAGGACGCCGCCGACGAGCTCGAGGCCGGCCACCAGGGGTGCTGCGACGTCGGCGAGCGGGACGCCCATGCCGGAGAAGCCCTGGGCGACGTTCGGGATGCCCTGGGCGAACTTCTGCGCGCCGTGGGCGATGAACACCACCCCGAGGACGATGCGGAGCGCGGTCAGGCCGATGGAGGTCGATGTCGTTCGCATGGCCCCGACCGTAGCCGTTGACGCGTCACCGACCCGCACTGACCAGCGGTCTGGCTGCGCTTCGTCAGAACATGCCCAGAGCATGCCCAGACAGCGGTCCGCCGAAGGGCGGACCGGCTCTCAGGAATCGGTGCCGCGGCCCGTCTGCTGCTGCAGGCGGTCGATGTGCTCGGACGCCTCGGCCTTGGTGAGGTCGGCGGAGATCTCCTCGCCGGCTTCGCGGGCGAGGGTGTCCAGGTAGCTGCGCTGCGGGCCCGTCATCGGCTCGTCGCCGGTGACCCACTGCTCCGGGTCCTTGCTCGCGTCGGTGGAGGGGTCCGGACGGGGCCCGCCGAGGGTCTGTTCTGCATCACTCATGCCGGCGACGCTACGCCGCACCTCCGACGCCCCACGCAGCCCGGTGTCCCCCGCTGGCCGATCCCCGCTGCCCGGGCCCTGCATCAGGCCGGGACGGTCGAGTACCGCACCAGGTCCGGACCCACGGCACTCGTGGCGATCGGCACCACACGTCCGTCGCGGTGCACCCAGATCGTCGCGGCCTGCTCGTCGATCCGCTCGACCTCGTGCTGCGAGCCCTCGAGCAGCAGGGTCGCGGACACCACGACGCGACCGCTGGACGGCCGCGGGGGCAGGCCTGGCACGTCGTCGTCGTACGCCGCGTACTCGCCGGGCTGCACGAACGGGGACACGGGCGCGGTCACGACCTCGAGCCCCTCGTCGACCTCGGCGACCGCCACCAGCCGCACCGCCTGGTCCGTCGGCAGGGGGACGTCGACCACCGGCGCGTCGTCGGAGCCGGCCAGTGCGCGGAACGCGGGCCGACCATCGGGGGCGATCCGTGCCTCCAGGCCGTCGATCCGGACCCGTCCGCGACCGCGTGAATCGGCGTACAGACCCGGCTCGATGCCGGACTGCCGTGCTTCGAGCCGGGTGATGACGACGCGGTCCGGGCGGTACCAGTCCCGCAGGGTCGACGGGTCCACCCAGCCGATGCTGGGGACGCCGCGCGACAGCGCTGCCGACTCGTCGGCCGCACGCTCGTCGAGCGCGCCCAGGGGGTGTTCGCCGCGCACGGCGACGAGTCCCTCGTGGGGGCTGCCGGCGGCGGGCTCGTGGTCCAGGACCTCGACGCGCTTCGACACCTTGCCGCCGTGGCCGTCGAACGTGGCGAACGTCCGCAGGTCGGTGATCGTCATGACGTCAGATGCTACGACGCGTGCCGACGCACGGCGACACGCGGCCCCGACAGAACCCGACGACCCGTGCTGACGTACGGCGACACGCGACCCCCGACGGGTACCTACGACCCGTCGCCCCGGCGCGGAGGACTCGGCACGAGCGCGTGCAGCTCGCCGGTGCACAACGCGGGGTCGACGCCCTCGGCGGGGCCGGCCGGACGCGTCGCCCGACGCGGCTGCAGGCTGTTGCGCTCTGCGGAACGGGCCAGGCGGTCGTCGACGGCACCGTCGACCGGCGCCCCGGCCGTGCCCGCGACGGATCGGCGGAGCGGCGGCCGCACGGGCTCGCCGCGGCGTTCCTGACCAGGCAGCGGACGTGACCGGCGACCGTAGAGCAGCTCGGACGAGTCGAGCAGCCACGGCACCAGCGCGACCGTGACGCCGTGCACGAGCAGGAGCTTCTTGCGGATGCGACGGCCGCGGTGGTTGTGGAGCAGGCCCTCCCACCAGTGGCCGACGATGAAGATCGGCGTGTAGACGGTCACGACCTCGGAGCCGTGCTCGAGCCGGTGCGTCTTGATGTACTTGATGAGCGGCATCGAGATGTCGCGGTACGGGCTCGGCACGATCGTCAGCGGGATCCGGATGCCGTACTCGGCCCACTGGTCGCGCAGGTGCTGGGCGTCGGCGTCGTCGATCGCGACGTGGACGGCCTCGCAGCTGGCGTGCTCGGCGGCGATCGCGTAGTCGAGCGCCTTGAGCACGGGCTTCTGCAGCTTGTTCACCAGCACGATGGCGTGGTCGCCGGTGGCGCCGAACTCGGTCTCGACGTCGGCCTCGATCTCGTGCGAGACGTCGCGGTAGTACCGGTTCACGCCGAGCATCAGCACGTACAGGATCGGCATGATCAGGAAGACGAGCCAGGCGCCGTGCGTGAACTTCGTGATGGTGACGATGACCAGGACGACCAGGGTGAACGTGGCGCCGATGGCGTTGATGGTGCGCGAGCGCAGCACCTGCCCGCGGTTGACGGGCGTGTCCCCGGTGCCGGGGACCGCGCCGGCACCTGCGCGGTCCGCCCGCAGCAGCCGCGTCCAGTGCACGACCATGCCCGTCTGCCCCAGGGTGAACGACACGAACACACCGATGATGTAGAGCTGGATGAGGCTCGTGACGTTCGCCCGGTAGACCACGAGCAGTGCTGCGGCGACGAGCGCCAGGACGATGACGCCGTTCGAGTAGATGAGCCGGTCGCCGCGGGTCGACAGGGCCTTGGGGGCGTAGGAGTCGCGGGCCAAGATCGAGCCGAGCAGCGGGAAGCCGTTGAACGCCGTGTTCGCGGCCAGCAGCAGCACCGCCGCGGTCGTCGCCTGGATGACGAAGAACAGCACCGAGTTGTCGCCGAACGTGGCCGCCGCGATCTGGGCGATGAGGGAGCGCTGCGGGGTGGTCGCGCAGTTCGCGAACCCCTGCAGGTCACAGGCGCGCTCGGCGTAGTGCACGCGGGACACCAGCGCCAGGGTGATCAGCCCGATGAACAGGACGATCGCGATGCCGCCCATCGCCACCAGGGTCGCCTGCGCGTTCTTGATCTTCGGGCGGCGGAAGGCCTGCACGCCGTTCGCGATCGCCTCGACGCCGGTGAGGGCCGAGCAGCCGGACGCGAACGCCCGGAGCAGCAGCAGGATGAACGCCGCCTGCGTCGTGTGCTCCACGTTGTCGATCGTGTACGCGGCGGACTCGGCGACCGGTGCGTGCCCGGCGGCGACGCGGACCAGTCCGGTGACGACCATGACGAACACCGACGCCACGAACAAGTAGGTGGGGATGGCGAACGCCTTGCTCGACTCTCGCACCCCGCGCAGGTTCGCGGCCGCCAGCAGGACGACGAAGAGCAGCGCCAGCTCGACCCGGAAGTCGTTCAGCATCGGCAGCGCCGAGATGATGTTGTCCACACCGGACGCCACCGACACCGCGACGGTCATCACGTAGTCGACGAGCAGCGCGCTCGCGACGACCAGGCCGGCCTTCTCGCCGAGGTTCCGGTGCGCGACCTCGTAGTCGCCGCCGCCGGACGGGTACGCCTTGATGAGCTGCCGGTAGGACGCGACGACCACCACGAGCAGCAGCACGACGAGCGCGGCGACCCACGGCGCGAACGTCAGGAACGACATGCCGCCGAGCAGCAGGATCATCAGCAGTTCCTGCGGCGCGTACGCGACAGAGGACAGCGGGTCACTCGCGAAGATCGGCAGGGCCAGGTGCTTCGGGAGGAGCTGTCCTTCGAGCTTCTCAGAGGGGAGGGGATCCCCGATCAGCCGCGCTTTCAGCGACCGGATCTCGTTCGTCACGAGCGGCAAACCTACTCAGTTCCGGGCGGGAGTCAACACGGGTGCCCGGGTGGTCATTCCCGTTCCGCCGAGCGCTGTCGGTGCTGGTTCCCGAACACCGCCTGTGGTTGACGCCACGTCAACCTCTACGGTGAGCTGCATGAGCGATCCGTCAGACATCGTCAGCCCAGCTGCGAAAGCGCCCCACGGCATCGTCGACGTGGCGCGATCCGCTGGGGTGTCGAGCCGCACGCTGCGGCACTACGACGCGATCGGGCTGCTGCCGGCAACGGCCGTCGGTGCGGGCGGACTGCGTCGCTACGACGACCGGGCGCTCGTCCGACTGCAGCGGATCCTGCTGCTTCGCAGCGCGGGCCTCGGCCTGCCCGAGATCGGCCGGCGGCTCCACACCGAGCCGGATGACGCGTCGGCGCTCGCCGCGCACGTCGTCGGCCTCGAGCGTGAGCGGGACCGGCTCGCCCGGCAGCTCGCAGCCGTTCGGACCACCGTCGCCCGGATCGAGCACGGTGAGCGTCTGACGGTGGCCGCCGCGTTGGACGGGTTCGCCCCCGTGACGTGACGGAACCAGGTTCCGGTCACGACACCACGCAGCGGCGTGGTGCTGTGTCCGGAACCTGGTTCCGTGGGTGGCGCGACGCGCGGGGCGCGACGGACGGCCGGGAGGCACGGGTCGCGACCGCCTGTCGGCCGACGGCAGTCAGAGCGACTTGCGCAGGGCCTCCAGGCCGTCACGCAGACGCGTCACGGTGTCCGCGCGGAGCGTGCCGCGGGTCGCACGGCGGCGCAGGTCCGCGCGGACCTGCTGCCGGAACGACGACAGCGCCATCTCGAGCTCGCGCAGGGCGCGGGCACTCTCCGAGGGGACCGAGACGGGGTCCTCGTGCGTGCCGGTGCCGGGGCTCTCCGCCGAGGCGGCGAGGTCGGCACGGAGGGAGCGCATCACCTCGCCGACCGAGGCGCGGACGCCGTCGGCCAGGGACTTCACCGAGTCGGCGACGCCGGACTCGACCGCGGCGATCTCGTCGGCACGGGCCGCGAGTTCGGTGCGGCCGGCCTCGGTGATCGCGTAGACCGTCTTGCGGCCGTCGGCGGTCTTCGAGACGAGACCGTCGTCTTCGAGCTTCGCGAGCCGCGGGTACACGGTGCCGGCGCTCGGCACGTAGGTGCCGCCGAACCGGTCGCCGAGCGCCTGGATGAGCTCGTAGCCGTGCATCGGGTGGTCCGCCAGCAGCACGAGCAGGTACAGGCGGAGGTGGCCGTGGGCGAAGACGGGGCTCATTCGGGCACCTCGCTCTCGTTGGTCGGCGCGGCCGGTGCGGCCGGGGTGGTCGGTGCGGCCGGGGCAGTCGGTGCGGCCGGGGTCGTCGGCGCGGCCGGGGTCGTCGGCGCCGCGGTCGGCGCCGAGTGCTCCTCGGCGACCGGCGGGGCGTGCAGCACCGAGATGTCGCCGGAGACCGAGTTCACGCGCAGGTCCAGCCACTGGCCGGACAGCTCGCCGCCCTGCTTGACGTACGAGCCGCGCACGCCGCGGATCTCGGCGTCGTCGAACTGCAGCTTGCCGGTCGCGGTGCTGACGGTGCACTGGTAGGCGACGCCGTCCTCGAGCCGGACGCTCACGCCACCGGACACCGTGTTGACGCGCGCCGACTCCGGCACCCCGTGCAGGTCGAGCACGACGTCGGCCGAGACGCCGTCCGCCTGGAACCGCGGGATCTCGCCCGTGGCCACGACGTCACCGGAGACGGTGTGCACCGTCAGGGCGCCGTCGAGCTCGCGGATGGTCGTCGCGCCCGAGACGGCGTTGACCGTGACGTCACCGGCGACGCCGTCGACGACGATGTCGCCGGACACCGTGTTGAGCATCGCACCACGGTTCGTGCCGGACAGCAGGGCGCCGGCCGAGACGACACCGAGCGTGACGGCGGCGTCACGGGGGACCAGGATGCTGACGTCCGCGTGGGCCTTGCCGCGAAACGACTTGAGGAACCCGATGGGGTCGTCCCAGCGGATCTGCGGGTGGTCGACGGTGAGCGTGTCGCCGTCGACCTCGATCTTCAGCTGCTTGCCGGACACGCTGTGGACCTCGACCCGTGCGGTGGGTTCGTCGTGTGCCACGACGTCCACCTGACCACCGACGAGTCCGACACGGAGTGTGCGGACGATGCCGGTGTCGATGACCTTGGGCTCGTCGACGAGCCACTTCTCCTGCGCCATGTTGCCTCCTCGAAGTCGCGATGTATCGCGTCTGTGGAAGTCACGTTATATCGCGACTCGTGGCTCCGCAAGGGGCTCGCGGTGGTCCTGGGATCATTGCTGCATGCGTGTACTGGTTGCTGGCGGGTCCGGGGTCCTCGGTCGAGCGGTCATCCCGAAGGTGATCGGTCTGGGGCATGCGGTGATCGCCACGTCGCGATCCGCCGAGAAGGCACAGTCGCTGCGCGGCCTCGGGGCGGACGGCCTGGTCCTGGACGCCCTCGACCGTGATTCCACGGTCGCAGCCGTGTCGACCGCTGCACCCGACGTGGTCGTGCACCTGATGACCGACCTCGGCACCGGAGACTCGGCGAGCAACGCACGGCTCCGATCCGAGGGCACCCGGAACCTGGTCGACGCGGCGCGTGCGGCAGGCGTGACCCGGGTCATCGGACAGAGCATCTCGTGGGTCTACCGGTCCGCGACGCTCCCGGCGAGCGAGGACGACCCGCTCGACGTCGATGCGCCGGAGCCTCGACGGACGACCGTCCGTGCCGTCCGTGAACTCGAATCCGCCGTCCGCGAGATCCCCGAGAGCGTGGTGCTGCGCTTCGGACAGCTCTACGGCCCGGGCACCTGGTACTCGCGGGAGGGCCGGTTCGCTGCGGCTGCCCGAGCTGCTGCGCTGCCCGCCACGGAGACCGTGACGTCGTTCGTGCACGTCGACGACGCCGCTGCAGCCGTCGTACAGGCACTCGGATGGCCGGCAGGGCTGTGGAACATCGTCGACGACGAGCCTGCGCCCGGGACCGAATGGGTGCCAGCGTTCGCTGATGCGCTCGGCGCGCCGATGCCCGCTGTCCAGCACTCGGGTGATGCGGGGCGCCCCGTCCTCAACGACCGTGCCCGGAGGCACGGCTTCGCGCCCCGGTACTCCAGCTGGCGCACGGGCTTCGCAGCGCTGTAGCCGCCGTCGGCGCTGCGGCTGGGGACATCTGGGCTGTCCTCGGGGCGCTGTCGGCCTGCAGTTCGCCCGAGCTCCCGCCGAGATCGACGGGTCCCGTGGCGCTGACCAAGGTCTACCTGGCCGCCGCGAAAGCGAAGCAGTGTGATGTCACGAAGGCACTCACGCGCAGCAGAACGTGGGCGTGGTGCACGAACCCGACGCTGCAGTCCTACACGGTTGCCAGCAAAGCCGAGGTCGTTCCGTTCAATCCTGGGAACAGGAAGGAGACCTGCGTCGCGACGACCGTCACGAGCAAGGCCTCCGGCGAGCAGGAACCGATGAACGGCAAGCGGGAGTGGAACTTCTGCTACACCGAGACCGGCGATGGGTGGCGCCTCACCGACCAGGGGCAGGGCTGATCCGCGACCATCGACGGCGCTCCGGCGGTCTCGAGAGCCGATCGTCCGTGCAGGCGTGGACTAGACCCCGTCGATCTCGCGGAGCTGGCTGGTCATGTCTCCGCCGGCGTCGCCTGTGTTCACCGTGCCCTGCGGCTCGAAGAGCAGCGCCTCGACTTCTCCCGCAGCCCTCGGGCAGTGCTCCACGCCACGAGGGACGACGAACACGTCGTTCGGTCCGAGCACGACGTCACGGTCCCGTAGCTGGATGGTGAGCTCGCCGCTGAGGACGAGGAACAGCTCGTCGGTGTCGGGGTGTGTGTGCCAGACGAACGCACCCTGCAACTTCACGACCTTGACGTCGTAGTCGTTGATGCTCGTCAACCGGTGGGGCTGCCAGTGTTCGGAGATGGTCGCGAGAGCGGTGGTGATGTTCCGGACGTCGTCGGTCATGTGGAGACGGTACCGGCGTGACGTCGGTTCAGCCGACGACGGTGATCGTCACGGTCGTGCTGGCGCCGTCGGTGTAGGCGACGGTGAGCGCGTGGGTCCCTGGCGGGAGCCCGCCCTGGACGCCGGTGCGGATGTGGCCGCTGAACCGCTGGTCGCTGCCGATCGTGACCGTGCCGATCAGGGTGCCGTCGACGCTGACGGCGACGGTGCTTCCCGCCCATCCCCGGATCGTGACGGGGATCGGCCCCCACGGCACGATGTCGCCGTCGTTCGGATCGGTGATGGTGGGGACGAACGCGAAGGGGGTGCTGGCGGTCGACGCGGACGTGTTGCCGGCGGTGTCGGTCGCGGTGGCGTGCACGCCCGACGCTGTCGGCAGGAGACCCGGCAGCGTTGCCCGCCACGTGCCGTCTGCTCCGGTGACGGTCTCGGCCGCGAGCGATTGTCCGGTGGCGGAGATCGCGATCGTGCTGCCGGGTTCTGCCGTACCGGCGAACTCCGGCGCGGCGGTGTCGGTGTCACTCCAGGTGGTGGCGATCGTCGGTGCTGCCGGCGCAGTCGTGTCGACGGTGATCCACATCGTCGCGGGGGCGGACACGGTGTGACCGGGAGCGGTCGCGGTGACCGTGACCCGGTGGACGCCGTCGGCTGCGAACTGCAGCCGGGCGCTCCACCGTCCGGCCGCGTCCGTGGTGGTGTCGACTGTTCCGTCGCTGGTCTGCAGCACGATGCGACTGTCCGGACTCGCGGAGCCGGAGACGTCGACGACGAGGTCGGCGACGAGCAGGCTGCTGCTCGTCGGCACGGGGGATGCCGAACGGGGCGTGGGAGTGACCGGGGTGGTGGGCGTTCCAGCAGGAGGGGACTCGACCGGCGGCTCCGGCACCGGCACCGGCGTCGGCTTCGGTATCAGGGGCGTCGCGGCGGTCTCCTGCACATCGGAACGAGGCTGCTCGGTGGTGGTCAGCTCCACGGCCGTGACGACCGGCCCGCCAGGAGTCGGTGGGGTGATCCGGGGGAGCGTGGTGTGTGGCGGTACGACGGGGACGGTCTGCGGAGCGGCGGGAGGCGCAGGAGTCGCAGGAGTCGCAGGAGTCGCAGGAGCGTGCGACGTGGCCGGGCTGGCCTGCTCGCCGTCCACCACGGGAGCGGTGACGGCGACCGCGATGGCCACGGCGACGGCCGTGCCGCCGGCCACGATCGCGACCACTGCTCCGACTCGTCGGGGACCGGTGAGTCGGCGTGCGGGGGCGGCGGATGCTGCGGAGGTCGGTGGGGCAGTGGACGCTGCTCGTGCGGCAGCGAGGCCGCCGACGGTCGGGAGGACGGCGGCGGCGATCCTCGCCGCGAGGCGTCTGGCGTCCTCCACGACCGGCGGGCAGTTCGGGCATCCCCGGATGTGTTCCTCGAGGCGACGGCGGTCTCGAGCGGCGAGCGTCCCTGCTTCGTAGGCGCCGAATCCGGCGAGGTGTCGCCTGCACTCCTCGGACAGGCTCTCCAGCGCCAGGTGTTCCTGGACCCACGCCGCGCGGAGTGCCTGTCGTGCCCGGTACGCCAGGGACGACACGGCTCCTGGTTTCAAGTCGACCAACGGGGCGATGTGCCGAGGCCGCATCTGCTCGACGTCGAGGTACCACAGCACGCTCTGCCACCGTTCGGGCAGCGACCGGAACGCCCGCCCCAACGTCGAGCGGTCCGCTGCGTGCGCCATCTGGGCTGCAGCGTCCACCGCGTCGTCCTCGAACGTGTCGAAGTCGACCTCGCTGTCAGCGTGGAGGGCTCGCCTGCGGAACTCGGCGCCGGCGAGGTTGCGGATCACCGTGTACAGGTACGGGCGGAAGAGCTCCTCCGGTCCCTTTCCACGGACGATGGCTCCGATGACGCTCGTGAACGCCTCGGAGACGACGTCTTCGGCATCGGATGCGCCGACGAGTCCGTGCGCGTGGAGGACCGCCGCGCGGTGGTGGCGCTGCCACAGCGTTGCGACCGCGGACTGGTCGCCTGCGCGGACCGAACTGATCAGTGCGGCATCGCCGATGACGTCTGGGGCAACAGGCACGTGTCCGCCTCCTCGCTCCCGGGGGCTGCTGATCCGACGGCGTGCTCCCCCAGACCGAACACGCCACCTCTTGACCACGAGTGCGCATCGACGATTTCATCACGCGATCGTGCTGCAACACCCCGTCGCGAGCTCGGCGAGCGCGCGTTCTGATCAGGTTCGTGTGGCTGCGATGACGAGGTTCTGCGTCGAGGGCGACCCGTCCGGCTGTTGCAGACAGGTGATGAGCAGCAGCCGGTTGGGCACATCGTGCCACACGTCCGCATCGCGGGCGATCCGGTCCTTGTCGACCAGGAGCGCATCCGTCACGGTGTAGTCGACGCCGGCGACCGAGACGGCCGCGCCGACCGCCACCCGACTGCGTGCACGATCGACATCGGTCAGGGAGTTGCCGGGTGCGACGCCGCCACCGCGCAACGAGTGCATGACGACGAACACCGTTCCTGCGGCTGCGTCGTCCGGGGTGACGCCCATGTTCCGCACGAGGTAGGCGGAGGCGAAGCCGGGTGGGGTGATCCGCCCGCCGACAGCATCCAGCGAACCGATCGGAACGTCCAGGCCGACGGATGCCACGCGCAGCCGTCCAGATCCGCTGGGTGTCGAACGCGCGCTCGGGACCGTGCCGTCGGTTGTCTCGAGGCGCACCGGATCACCGCGCATGTCGTGGGCAGAGGACGAGGGGTCCGAGCCGAGGCCGGTGACGATGCCGCCGACTCCAGCGGTCAGCATCGCTGCCGCCAGCGCTGCTGCTGCGACCATCAGCAGCGGCGGCCAGCTCCGTCGGTGACGGTGTGGGTTCCGCACGTTCGAGCCTTCCGATCCGGGTGAGCGGTGAACAGTGGGCCGGTGGATGCTTCGGGTGCATGCCACCGGCCCACACGCCGGTTCGTCAGCTAGGGATGACGATCCGGCGTGGGGCTCCGCCGCACTCCAGGGATGGGGAGCGGAGCCGTCTCGGGGGTGCCGGTCGCTGTGTCAGCGGTCGGCACGCCGTGCTCGGGAGTACCACCCACCGAGCAGGACGAGCAGTGTCACGGCGCCGGCCCCGACCAACCCGATGGACGTCCACGGCAGTGGGCGGTCGATGGTGGTGCCGCCGGTGTCGACCGCGGCCCCGACGGGTGTCGGGGGAGCCGTCGGCGTCACCGGCGAGTTCGGTGTGGCCGGATGCGCCGACGGGGACACGGGGCTCGGGGTTCCCGTCGGAGCCGTCGAGTCGGTCGGCACGGGCGACCGGGACGGCTCGGGGGTCGGCGCCGTCGGGGTCACAGTCGGTGTCGGTGTCGGTGTCGGTGTCGGTGTCGGTGTCGGTGTCGGTGTCGGGGTGGGAGTGGCACCCGACCCCGTTCCGCCGCCGCCCTGGTGCACCACGGCGCTGGTGACCGGGGTGGAGTCACCACCGTCGATGGTGATCGTCGCTCGGTTCGTGTAGGTTCCGGCAAGCCCGCCGTCGGTGACCTTCGTGGCGAAGTGCACGTCGTAGAAGTACCCCTGCTGCGTCGTGAAGGCGACGGTCCCTGCAGAGCTCGTGTACGCATCACGGGGCGCCGGAGCCCACCCGGTGAGGCCCTCGCGTCCGTCGGCTCCGGTGTTCTTCCGGTTCGTCTGCCAGAGCGTCGGGAACTGGTACTGGCCGAAGCTCGTGATGAGCTCCTGGTTCGCCCCGGGGCGGTCGGTGACGCTCACGCGTTGTCCACCGGTCATGCCGTCGGCGCCGGAGCCGACCACGACGACCCACTCGATCACGCCGTTCGCGGCGTCGTAGTTCCCCCACTTGCCGCTGGTGCGGCCGGTGAAGTCGCAGCCCACGGTGCACACGCCGGTACCCGGGTTCGACGGCGCGGGCTCGACACTGATCGTCACCGCTTGTCCACCGACCTCGTACGTCGTCGACGTCGCCGCGTCGTTCTGGGTCTGCACCGTGACCCAGAACGAGAACGATCCGTGCAGATCGTTCGGATGTGCTGCGATGTAGTCGCTGTCGATGGCGCAGTCCAGCTGCGTCGCCGTGACGGTGCACCGCCCCATGGCCGAGCCGCCGGGGGCGAGCAAAGGGAAGCCGTCGGAGCGGCCCTGGAGCGCTTCGGGAAGGTCGATGACGAAGCCCGCTGGTGTCGCCGGGTCGTCCGGCAGCGACCACGTTCCGGACAGCTCAGCGGAGCTGCCCGAGGTCACGGTTTCGGACGTGAAGTGCAGCTCGTCGATGGAGGCGTTCGTGGTGTAGCCGTCGGCTGCCGATGCCGGCAACCCGGCAGCGACGCCTCCGGCAACGGCAGCGGCCGCAGCCATCGTGGTCGCGGTGATGAGCGCCCCGCGTCGGCGACGCTGGGCAGCAGTGTGATGGTGCATTCGGGTTCTCGGGTTCCTGCGGTGAGCGTGCTCGTGGCGCCACACGAGCACGGCTCCACCAGGTCGGAGCGGTGGATCTCGGCGCCACACAGGGTGAGTGCGCAGCCCCCAGAACGTCACGCGACTCGGCGGGGACGTCTGTCGGGTGCCAGCCTCGTGCGCGGGCGCATCCGCTGCCAGCACTCCGTCCTCCACGCGCGCAGTACTCCGCGCGCACAGCTCGCTCGCACTCCGTTCCGCGTGACGATCGACGCTGCGCCGACTCACTCAGGTGTCGGTCGGGCGTGCTGGCCATGCGGATCGCACGGCGGCCGGGCCGACCTCGAGCAGGAAGGGAACTCACGTATGGCGCATGCGCTCGCAGCGGAGACGGACATCGAACGGCGCATCCTGGCTCTGCGGACCGTGTCCCGTGTGTACCCACTCTCCACGGCGTCGGCGGTACTGCGGTCCGTGGCAGCGCGAGGGGAGGGCGCGTCGCGAGTCGAGGTCCGCGACGGAGTCGTGCGGGTCGCGATCGGGACGGCAGCGGGCAGCATCGCGCGCCAGGTCGCACACGACGTGCACGAACTCGCGGTCGAGGCGATGGCCGCGCACGGACTGCGCTTCGTCCGCACCGAAGTGGAGATCGCAACCGTCGAGATCTGACGTCGCCGCGCTCAAGTTCGCCTCCGGCACGACGACCACCGACCCCCAACCACCGAACCCCGACCCACTCGACCGGTCGACGGCCACTTGCTGCGAGGATTGCGCCATGCCAGCCGACACCGCGCTCCTCGTCATCGACCTGCAACACGGTGTCGTGCGCGACTGCTTCGACAGCGCAGACGTGCTCCTGCGGACCGCACAGCTCGTCGATCGGGCGCGCTCGAGCGGTGTGCCCGTCGTCTGGGTGCAGGACCACGGCGACTTCGCCGAGGGCAGCGACGACTGGCAACTGGCTGCGCCGCTCGTTCGTCGACCCGACGAGCCGCTCGTGCAGAAGGAGTACCGGGACTCGTTCACGGAGACGGACCTGGCGGCGGTGCTGCAATCACTCGGTGTGCGGCACCTGGTGGTCGCAGGGGCACAGAGCGACTACTGCGTCCGGACGACCACGCAGGCTGCCGCTGTGCGCGGGTTCGACGTGACCCTGGTGTCGGACGCGCACACCACGACGGATGCGGAGCACGACGGTGTCGTCATCACCGGTGAGCAGATCGTCGCGCACACGAACATGTACTTCGGCGGGCTTCGCTACCCGGGTCGCCGGTTCGCCGCGCTCCGGCACCACGACGTGACGTTCGAAGCCGTCCACTGATGGACCGGTGACGTGACGAGCCGAGCCGGGCCGGGCCGGGCCTGGCCGGAAGAGCGTGCAGAGGCGGTCGGCCCCCACCGCGTCGGTCAGCTGGGCAGCTCCGAGCGCACGCGCTGCACACCCGGGGCGCGCGGTTCGGGAGTCGCACCGACGTCCCGCCGCTCGGGGCTCCACGGGAACCGCCGGAAGAACGGCATGAGTGGCTGGACCATCGGGCCGATCGCGAACGCCGCGATCACGGTGCCGGCGCCGACGTTGCCGCCGAGGATCCACCCGACGATGACGACCGACACCTCGACCAGGGTGCGTGCGAGCCAGAGCGGCCAGCCGAGGCGTTCGTGCAGCCCCACCATCAGGCCGTCGCGGGCACCGGTGCCGAACCCCGCGCCGATGTAGAACGCGGTCGCGACGGCGAGCAGCACCAGGCCCGCGGCGAACAGGGCGATCCGCGCGAGCAGGCCGGACGGCTCCGGCACGAGCCAGAGCACCAGGTCGGCGCTCGGGCCGATCGCCAGGGCGTTCAGCAGCGTGCCGATGCCCGGTTTCTGCCGCAACGGGATCCAGAGCAGCAGGATGACGCCGCTCGACACGACCGTGATCACACCGAACGACCACGGCACCACGTTCTCGAGCCCCTGCGTCAGGACGGTCCACGACGAGACGCCGACGACCGCGCGGACCTGCAGCGCGGTCGAGGCGCCGTAGAGGAACAGGCCGACGAAGAGCTGGACGAAGCGGAACGTGAGGGCGGTGCTGCGGGGCATGGGGAGATCGTCCCGCCTAATTGGACTGCTGGTCGAGAGCCAATCACGCTACCGTGGACCCATGACCCCCGTGCTGTTGAGTGCCCGTTCCGCTGCCCTGCTGCTCACCGACTGGCGCGACGGCACCGATGCACCGGCCTACGAGGCGCTGTCCGACGCCATCCGCGTGCTCGTCATCGACGGCCGGGTCGCGCAGGGCGTGCGACTGCCGGCCGAGCGCGGGCTCGCCGTCGCCCTCGGTGTCTCCCGCACCACGGTGGCGAACGCGTACGCACGACTGCGGTCCGACGGGTTCGTCGTGTCGGTCCGTGGCTCCGGCAGCGTGGTCCACCTGCCGGCGTCGCTCATCGGTCGGCCGGACCCGGAACGGCTCGGCGGTGTGGTCGACGACGAACTGCTCGACCTGCGGAAGGCCGCGATGCACTCGGCTCCCGGAGTGGCCGAGGCCGTCGAGCGGGCGATGCGGCACGTGCCCGCGGCGCTCGCCGGCATCGGGTACGACACCGTCGGCGACCCCGGCCTCCGCGCTGCGATCGCCGACCGGTACACCGAGCGTGGACTGCCGACCGACCCGTCCCAAGTGATCGTGACGATCGGCGCGCAGCACGCCATCGCCCTGCTCGCGCGCGTGCTCGTCCGCCGCGGTGACGCCGTGCTCGTCGAGTCGCCGACCTACCCACACGCCCACGAGGCGTTCCGCGAGGCCGGCGGCCGGCTCGTCGGCGTCCCCGTCGACGCGCGGACCGGTTGGGACGCCGCCGCGCTCGAGACGACGCTGCGTCGGACCGCCCCGGCCGTCGCCTACGTCATGCCCGAGCTCCACAACCCGACCGGTGCGACCATGTCCGCACCGACCCGCCAGCTCCTGCTGTCGGTCGCCGCCTCGGTCGGCACGACGGTCATCGCGGACGAGACGATGGGCGAGCTGCGGATCGACGGTTCGCCGTCGCTGCCGTTGGCAGCAGCGGACCCGTCGGGGTCGTCGGTGGTGATGATCGGGTCGGCCGACAAGGTCTTCTGGGGCGGGCTGCGGATCGGCTGGATCCGCGCCGCACCGGCGCTCCTGCAGCGGCTGCTCGCCGCCCGCCCGACGGGCGATCTCGGCACCCCCGTCCTCGACCAGCTGGTCGCGCGGGAGCTGGTCCCACGCACGGCAGTTGTCCTGGAGGCACGGCGCGAGTCCCTGCGCCAGGGTCGCGACGACGTCGTGGGCGCGCTCAGGGCACGGCTCCCGGACTGGGACGTGCCGTCCCCGGCGGGTGGGCTGACGACGTGGGTGGGCCTCGGACGGCCGGTGTCGAGTGCGCTCGTGCTGGCCGCGAGGTCCGAGGGCGTGGTGCTGGCGTCCGGCGGGGTGTTCGGCCCGGACGGCGGTTTCGAACGGTTCCTGCGGGTGCCGTTCACGATGGCGCCGGCCGATCGGGGACGTCTGGTGGACGTGCTGGAGCGCGCGTGGGCCCGGGTCGGTGGGGAGTCCGCCGGGGTCCGGGGATCGCTCGCCGCGGTGGTGTGAGGGTCATCCTCTGGGGTGAGGGTCTGGTGCCCTTCTCGCTCCACGGGGTGATGCGCGCGGCGGCGGTCGACGCGATGCTGATGCCATGAACGCGACCCTGTCCGCCGGTGCTCCGGCCGCTGCTGCGTCTGGCGCGTCGTCCTCGTCCGAGCCCTGCCCCGCCGTGCCCGCCCTGGTGCGCGTCACGATGGCGCTGAGCGGTGCGTTGCTCGCCGGTGTGCTCACGTCGTTCGGGCAGTCGGTGCCCGCGCTGTCCTCGGTCGCCAACTCCGCCGGCCCCTGGTTCGTGGTCGCCGTGGCGCTCTGCATCGGCGCCGGGGCGCGTGCCGGCCGGCTCGCCCTGCCGCTCGCGATGGTGCTCGGTGTCGTCCTGCTCGAGCTCATGCACGTCGGCTACTGGGCGACGACGAACCTGCGCGGGTACCCCGACTTCCTGTCGCTGACGAACCCGTGGGTGCTGCTCGGGATCCCGGCCGGGCTGCTCGCCGGTGCGGTCGCCGTGTTCGTCCGGTCCGGTGACGCCCGCTGGCGTGCCGGCGCGTTCGGGGTCACCGCCGCGATCCTGATCGGCGAGGGGACCCGGGCACTGCTGCATGTGGTGGCCACGACCGGACCGGTCACCTGGGTCGTCGAGATCGTGGTCGGCGTGCTGCTCCTGGCCGTCGGGGTGGTCACCGCCCGGTCGTCGGTCGGCCGCGTGATCGCACTCGGCACCGGGGTCGTCGGCACGGTCGGTGTCCTCGGCGCGTACCTGCTGCTCGGTGGCTGATGCGGGCGCGCACGGGCTGCGGCTGCGAGGATCGATGACGTGCACCTCCTCTCGGTCTTCAGCCTCCGCAACCGGGCCCTCATCGCGCTCGTCACCATCGTCGTCGCGATCTTCGGCGGCATCGCGCTGTCGAACCTCAAGCAGGAGCTGATCCCGAGCGTCGAGTTCCCGCAGGTCGCGATCGTCAGCGCCTACCCCGGCGCCACGCCCGAGGTTGTCTCGAACGACGTCTCGACCAAGATCGAGCAGGCGATCCAGGTCGTCCCGGACCTCGAGTCCACCAGCGCGACCTCGTCCACCGGACAGAGCGTGGTGTCGGCGTCGTTCCAGTACGGATCGAACCTGGCCAGCGCCGAGGACAAGATCCAGACCGCGGTGAACGCGCTGTCGCTGCCCGACTCGGTGCAGACGCAGATCGTCACCGGGTCGTTCGACGACCTGCCGGTGCTGCAGGTCGCGGTCTCGGCGTCGGGCAACCAGGAGCAGCTCGTCGACCGGCTGCAGGCCTCGGCGATCCCCGACCTCGAGAAGCTCGACGGCGTGCGGCAGGCGGACGTCTTCGGCAACCCGGGCCGTCGCGTCGTCATCACGCCCGACCAGGACGAGCTCGCCGCCCGTGGCCTCACCCAGACGGCGATCTCGGACGCGCTCGACGACAACGGCACCCTGATCCCCGGCGGCACGATCACCGAGGACGGCTCGACGCTGTCGGTGCAGACGGGCGAGCGGATCGCCTCGCTCAAGGACATCCGCGCCCTGCCGCTGACGAGTTCGTCGAGTTCGTCGGGTTCGGACGGGGCCGGGTCCGCTGGTGCCGACGGGACGGCGTCCGGTGACGGTACGGCCGCGGGCGCGACCGGGACGGGTACGACGGGGACCGGCACGGGTGCGACCGGTTCCGCGCCCACGGGTGACGCCGCGACGGGCGGGTCCACGGTCGCCGCCACCCCGACCGAAACCACGCTCGGCGACGTCGCGAAGGTCGCGATCACGGAGTCACCGCGCACCTCGATCAGCCGGGTGGACGGTGAGCAGGCCCTGACGATCTCGATCACCAAGACGCAGGAGGCCAACACGGTCGACGTCTCGAAGACCGTGCGCGACGCACTGCCGGGCATCGAGGACAAGATCGAGGGCGATCCTCGCTTCACCGTCGTCTTCGACCAGGCGCCCTACATCCAGCAGTCGATCGACTCCCTGGCCGAGGAGGGGCTGCTCGGCCTCGCCTTCGCGGTGCTCGTCATCCTGGTCTTCCTGCTGTCGTGGCGCTCCACGCTCGTCACCGCGATCTCGATCCCGACGTCCGTGCTCCTGGCCGCGATCGGCATGCGTGCCGCCGGGTACACGCTCAACATCATCACGCTGGCCGCCCTGACGATCGCGATCGGCCGCGTGGTCGACGACTCCATCGTCGTCATCGAGAACATCAAGCGGCACATGGTCCCCGGTGTCGACCGCGGCCAGGCCGTGCGGGAGGCCGTGCGCGAGGTCGCCGGCGCGGTCACCGCCTCGACCCTGACGACCGTTGCGGTGTTCCTCCCGGTGGCCTTCGTCGCCGAACTCGTGGGAGAGCTGTTCCGTCCGTTCGCCGTGACGGTCACTCTGGCGCTCGTCGCGTCGCTGTTCGTCTCGCTCACCATCGTCCCGGTGCTCGCGTACTGGTGGCTGCGCCCGTCGAAGGTGAAGCCGGGCGAGACGACGGCAGCGGCGGACACCGACGCCGAAGCGGCACCGTCGGCGGTCGAAGCCGAGCGCGATCGCCCAGAGGGAGCGCTCGCGTCCGCCGCGGACCTGCACGACGCCGGCCGGGTGGACCGCCTGCGCCGCGTGTACCTGCCGGTGCTCCGGTGGGTCGTCCGCAAGCCGGTCGTCGTCATCCTGCTCGCCGTGATCGTCCTCGGCGGCACGGTCGCCACGCTGCCGTTCGTCACCACGAACTACCTCGGCGACTCGGGGCAGAACACCTTCACGGTCACGCAGGACCTGAAGGCCGGCTCCAGCCTCGCCGTCCAGTCCGAATCCGCGCGCAAGGTCGAGCGGGCGCTCCAGGGCGTCGACGGCGTCGAGACCGTGCAGACCACCATCGGCACGAGCGGCCAGTCGATCCAGGCGGCGTTCGGCGGTGGCGGCAGCGCGTCGGTGCAGTACGCCGTCACGACCGATGCCGAGGCCGACCAGCCCACCATCCAGGCCGACGCCCGGAAGTCGATCGCGCGGATCGACGACGTCGGCGAGGTCACCATCGCGTCCTCCGGCGGCGGGTTCGGCGGCAGCAGCGACATCGAGGTCGACGTGACCGCGCCGACCCAGGCGCAGCTCGAGACCGCGTCGCGCCAGGTGCTGAAGACCATGCAGTCGGTCCCGGACACGACGAGCGCCACGAGCAACCTGTCCGCCGCGGAGCCGTTCCTCGCCGTCCGGGTCGACCGTGCCAAGGCCGCGGCACTCGGCCTCACCGAGACCCAGGTGGGTGGCCTCGTCGCCGCCGCCGTCTCACCGCGGGACACCGGCAGCATCGAGATCGACGACGCGACGCTCGACGTCTACATCGCCGACCCCGAGCCGCCGACCACGATCGCCGCCCTCCGGGCCCTCGACGTCCCGACGAGCACCGGCACCGTCCCGCTGTCCGACGTCGCCACGGTGGAGGAGTCCGAGGGGCCCACCACGGTCACCACGACGAACGCCGCCCGCACCGCCACGATCACCGTGTCGCCCGACGCCACGAACCTGGGTGCGGCCGTGCAGTCCGTCACGACCGCCGTCGACGAACTCGACCTGCCGAAGGGCGCGACCGCCTCCATCGGTGGCGTCGCTGCCAGCCAGTCGTCGGCGTTCTCGCAGCTCGGGCTCGCGGTCCTGGTCGCCGTGCTGATCGTCTACGTGATCATGGTCGCGACGTTCCGGAGCCTGCTCCAGCCGCTGCTGCTGCTCGTGTCGGTGCCGTTCGCCGCGACGGGCGCGATCCTGCTGCAGATCGCCTCCGGCGTCCCGATCGGCGTCGCGTCGCTCATCGGTCTGCTCATGCTCGTCGGCATCGTCGTGACGAACGCGATCGTGCTCATCGACCTCGTCAACCAGTACCGACGGCGCGGCTTGCGGGTGCGTGAGGCGTTGATCGAGGGCGCGACACGACGCCTCCGTCCGATCCTGATGACGGCGATGGCGACGATCTTCGCGCTGCTGCCGATGGCGATCGGGCTGACCGGCAAGTCCGGGTTCATCTCGCAGCCGCTGGCACTGGTCGTGATCGGCGGCCTGGTGTCCTCGACACTGCTGACGCTCGTGGTGCTGCCGGCGCTGTACTTCGTGGTCGAGGGCGCGCGCGAACGGCGGGCCGACCGGCGTGCGGCTGCGGCGGCGGACTAGCGGCGGTACTCGGCGTCGACGGCCGCGATGGCGGCGGTCGTGAGCGGCACCGGGACCGTGGGTGGCACGACGGGTGCAGCGGCCCGGTGGTCGGCACGCTCCTCGCGCTCGACGGCCCGGAACCACGACACGAGCACGCAGGTGAGCGTGACCAGGAAGACGATCCCGGCACCCTGCGCGAACACGGCCATCTGCCCGGTCGCGGCTGCGTACCCGCCGAAGGCCATGGTGGCGGCGAACGACAACCCGAGCAGCAACTCCGCAGAGGTCTGCAGCGCAGAACGGTCCCAGCGGGTCGCGGCGGCGCGTGCAGGGCGGGTCGAGGTGTCGGTCACCCTGGAAGTCTGCGGCCGCGGGCTCGGCAGCGGCAGTCCCGACTCCGGGTGCCACCCACCCGGGGCACGCGGCAGTGCGGCTCCGCGAAAGCGACACTTCTCCGCCGAACATCGGCGGCACAACGTCGCTCTCGCAGCACGAACGGCCGCTCGTCGGCGAGAAGTGTCGCTTCGGCGGCAAACTGCCCGCGGCCGTGCCCGCCAACGGCCGTGCCCGCGCACGCCCCCGCAGCGCCTCAGCCCAGCTGGGCCCGCAGGAACGTCGCGACGCGGCGACTCATGGCCTCGTCGAGCTGCGCGATCGAGTGCGCCGTCCCCTCGACCTGCACGAACGTCACCGGGACGTCGTGCGACCGCAGCGTCGCCGCGAACTCCTGCGACTCCCACAGCGGGATGAACTCGTCGGTCGAGTGCCCGATGAAGAACGGCGCCGTGTCCGAGGTCACGTGGTACTCCGGCGACGCCCGGGTCGCGGCCGGGCACTTCGCGTACGTGCGGCAGCCGAGGTACAGCAGCTGCTTGCGCTGGAAGGACGCGGACACCCCGTCGGCCCGGGTCGAGCGCGTCGTCAGGTTCGTCGGGCCGCTCAGGTCGACCACCGCGCGGATGCGGTCGCCCGCGGCGTAGGCGTCGGACTCGTGGTCGGTCACCGCGAGCATCGCGGCCAGGTTGCCGCCGGCGCTCCCGCCGAACACCCCGACCCGCTGCGAGTCGACGTCGTACGTGGACAGCGTCGTCGGGCGGAACACGTAGTCGAGTGCCCGTCGCACGTCGTCGAGGCCGGCTGGGAACGGGTCGGTGGGGGCGAGCCGGTAGTCGACGTTGAACGTGACGAACCCTTCGGACGCCAGGTACTTGCACACCGACCGGTAGGCGGCGGTCGCCTTGTCGCCGTGCGACCAGCTGCCGCCGTGGATCATCAGCACCGCGGGTCGGCCGGTGCTGGCGGCAGCGTCGGCAGGGTCGGCCGTCGGGCTGGCCGAGGGCGTCGCCGTGGGGGTCGCGGTCGTCTCCGGAGCACTGTCGGCCGGCAGGCAGACGTCGAGCCGCTGCAGCGGGTCCTTGCCGTAGGGCACATCGGCCACCACGTCGATGCCGTGGTACTGCAGGGAGAGCGGGTAGATGACGCTGTCGGCGGTGACCGTCGCGTTCTCGTCGCCGACGGGATCCGAACTGCAGGACGCGACCGCGCCGAGCGCCACGACCGCGGCGACGAGCGCGAGCACTGTGCGGCGGCCGGACATCATCGGTTCCACGGTAGCCGCACCCACGGTCGGCCACGTCACCCGAGCGGAGGAACCCCGACACGGCGTCCACCATGCGGTGCCAGGATGAGGGACACCCACACCGCAGGAGGACCCGTGAGCCGTCGCAAGGCCTGGAACGCCGATCCCGAACCACTGCTCCGCGTCGAACCGGGCTTCCGTCTCGACCAGGTCGACCCCGATGCCACGCCCGGGTTCCCCGGCCGCAAGATCGACGGGCTCGAGGCGCTCGCCGCGGGGGCGTCCCGCCTCGCCGCGTTGCAGGAGCGCCTGTACGCGGCGTCGACCGCCGGCGACCAGCGCCGGGTGCTGCTCGTGCTGCAGGCGATGGACACCGCGGGCAAGGGCGGGATCGTGTCGCACGTCGTCGGTGCGGTGGACCCGAACGGCGTGCACTACGCCGGCTTCAAGGCGCCGACTGCCGAGGAGCGCGAGCACGACTTCCTGTGGCGGATCGAGCGGCAGCTCCCGAGCGCCGGGCAACTCGGCGTGTTCGACCGCTCCCACTACGAGGACGTCCTCATCCAGCGCATCCGTGCGCTCGCCGCACCGGACGAGATCGAGCGACGCTACGGCGCCATCACCGAGTTCGAGGACCGCCTGGTCGCCGAGGGCACCACGATCGTCAAGGTGATGCTGCACATCTCGAAGGACGAGCAGCGCGAACGGCTCGGCGAGCGGCTGGACCGCCCCGACAAGCACTGGAAGTTCAACCCGGGCGACATCGACGAGCGCCTGCTCTGGGACCGCTACCAGGACGCGTACCAGATCGTCTTCGACCAGACCTCGACCCCGCAGGCGCCCTGGTACGTCGTGCCCGCGAACCGCAAGTGGTACGCCCGGCTGGCGGTGCAGCAGCTGCTGCTCCGTGCGCTCGAGGACATGCAGCTCTCGTGGCCGCAGGCGGACTTCGACGTGGCCGAGCAGCGACAGCGGCTCGCCGAGTCCTGATCCTCCGGTCTGCCGGGAGGCCCGGGTCGCGTCCGGCACGCGGCCGTCCGTCGACGACGGGGCTGGTGTCAGAGCGTGGGGTCGCGTAGACTCGCTCGGTCGGCCTTCGACGCCGTGACATCGTGATCACGGGCTTTTTGTTGGGTGTGTGTTGCTCGAGGGCTGGAATCACGTCGAATCGCGACGGGATGAACCCCCTCTCCGCAAGCAGCCCCCGCCGATGTCGCTGTCGGGCGCTGCGGTTCGTTGCGCACCCGAGAAAGCAGACATGGCCCCGTACAACAAGGGCGCGGACAACCGCGCCTCCGATCGTCCCCGTCACCCGAACGGCACCCCCGCCGCACGCAGCAGCAAGCACCGCGGGTTCCGCGCTGCCGAGCCGACCGCGCCGCGCCAGAAGCAGCGCTGGGACGCCGAAGAGCGCCGCGGCCGCTCGGCGCAGGGCGAGCGCCCCGCGCGTCCGAACTGGGAGCCCCGCGACAGCGGTGCCCAGCGCCGCCCCGAGCGTGACGACCGCGGTGGTCGCGGCTTCAACCGTGACGATCGCGCCCCGCGTCGGTTCGATCGGGATGACCGCGCGCCCCGTCGTGACAACGACGACCGTCCGCGTCGTTCGTACGACCGCGATGACCGCGCCCCGCGCAGCTTCAACCGCGATGACCGCGCCCCGCGCAGCTTCAACCGCGATGACCGCGCCCCGCGCAGCTTCAACCGCGATGATCGTGCGCCGCGTCGTGACAACGATGACCGCCCGCGTCGCTTCGACCGCGATGACCGCGCTCCCCGCCGCGACAACGACGACCGTCCCCGTCGTTCGTTCGACCGCGATGATCGTGCGCCGCGTCGTGACAACGACGACCGTCCCCGTCGCTTCGACCGCGACGACCGTGCTCCCCGCAAGTTCGACCGCGACGATCGTGCGCCGCGTCGTGACAACGACGACCGCCCGCGTCGCTTCGACCGCGATGACCGTGCTCCGCGCAGCTTCAACCGCGACGACCGTGCCCCGCGCACGTTCGATCGCGACGACCGCGCTCCGCGCAAGTTCGATCGCGACGACCGCGCTCCGCGCAAGTTCGACCGCGACGACCGCAGCGCTCCCCGCCGCTCATTCGACGAGCCCGAGCGCGGCAAGTTCGTCCCCGCCGACGACGTCAAGCTCGCGAAGCTCCAGGCCGAGTCCACCGTGGCGTCCGACGTCGAGGGCGTGACCTTCGGCGACCTCGGCATCGGCGGCAACATCTCCCGCGCCCTGCAGGAGCTCGGGGCGAGCAGTCCGTTCCCGATCCAGGCGGCGACGATCCCCGACGTGATCGCTGGCAAGGATGTCCTCGGCCGCGGCCGCACGGGCTCCGGCAAGACCATCGCGTTCGGCGCCCCGCTCGTCGAGAAGCTCATGGAGCACGGCGGCGGCACGAAGCGCAAGATGGGCCGCGCCCCGCGTGCGCTCATCCTCGCGCCGACCCGCGAGCTCGCCCTGCAGATCGACCGCACGGTACAGCCGATCGCCCGCTCGGTCGGTCTGTTCACGACGCAGATCTACGGCGGCGTGCCGTACGGCCGCCAGGAGGGCGCCCTCGAGCGCGGCGTCGACATCATCGTCGGCACCCCCGGCCGTGTGCAGGACCTCATGAACAAGGGGAAGCTCGACCTCAGCGAGGTCGTCATCTCCGTGCTCGACGAGGCCGACCACATGTGCGACCTCGGGTTCCTCGAGCCGGTGCAGGAGATCCTCTCCGCCACCGCCGAGGTCACCCCGCAGGGCAACCGTGCGCAGAAGCTGCTGTTCAGCGCGACGCTGGACACCCAGGTCGCGGCGCTCGTCGAGCAGTTCCTGCACGAGCCGAGCGTGCACGAGGTCGCGGGTGAGGACCAGGCGTCCTCGACCATCGACCACCGTGTCCTCGTCGTCGAGCAGCGCGAGAAGGACCGTGTCCTCGAGGAGCTCGTCGCCGGTGACGGCAAGACGATCGTCTTCGCCCGGACCCGCGCCTACGCCGAGCGTCTGGCCGACCAGTTCGAGGACGCTGGCATCCGTGCCACGTCGCTCCACGGCGACCTGAACCAGGCACGCCGGACCCGCAACCTGCAGCTCCTGACGAGCGGCCGGGTGAACGTGCTCGTCGCCACCGACGTCGCCGCCCGCGGCATCCACGTCGACGACGTGTCGCTCGTCGTGCAGGCGGACGCCCCGGACGACTACAAGGCGTACATGCACCGCTCCGGCCGCACTGGTCGTGCGGGCAAGGAGGGCACCGTCGTGACGCTCGTCCCGCGTGGCCGCATCCGCAAGATCGAGGGCATCCTCGAGCGCGCCGAGATCGCGGCGGACCTCGTGCAGGCCGCCCCCGGTGACGGCATCGTGAGCGAGCTCGCCGCGCGGTAGTCGCGACCAGAGGGACGACGGGAGGCCCGTGGCGTGCGCGCCACGGGCCTCCCGTCCGTCGTCGAGTGAGCAGAAGACGTCGGGTCGCCGCGGCAGACTCGTCGTCTTCTGCTCACTCAGCGAGCGCGCGAGCGCACGCGCGCTACTGGGTGAAGAACAGCAGGCCGCGCACGTAGCCGGCCTGTCCGGCGTGCTGGGTGCAGTCGTTGAGGATGCTCACGATGCGCGCACCCGCGGTCACGGGCGGGTCCCACGCGTCGTCGACCACGGGGTCGAGGTCGTCCGGGCCGAGCGTGCCGAGGTACGCGACGGTGCGGTCGTGCACGGCGCGCAGGTACCCCGTGAGCAGCTCGGCCGAGGCACGGACGCGGCCGACGTCGTCGCGGGACATGCCGTACCCGAGCGCCTCGGCCGGGAACGGCAGGCCGAACCGGTCGTACCACCCGTCGGCGGTCCAGACCTGCTCCGTGCCCGCGAGGTCGGCGATCTGGACGTCCTGGCCGCGCGCGGTGTGCCACGCGAGCCACGCCAGGGTGTTCGCCCCGGCGGCCGGACGCGCCGCGAGCTGGTCCTCGGACAGGCCGTCGAGCGCACGTTCGACGGTCGACGGCACGCGGGAGAACGCTTCGATCAGGACATCTGAGGGGGTCATGCCGATCACGCTACGCGCGGGCGCCGACACACGAGGTCACGCGGGGCGGTCGGCGGATCCCGAGCCGGAGCGGCGGGCCAGGGCGTCCGCGAGCCCCTCGAACGACGTGGCGACCCGGCGTCGTTCGGCAGGCGCGACGGCCTGGCGGAAGGCGTCGGAGTAGACCGCACCGATCTGCCGGGCGACCTCGGCACCGGTCGCGGTGAGGTGCAGCAGCACGCTGCGCCGGTCCTGCGGGTTCGGGCGCCGCTCGAGGTGTCCCCGCTGCTCGAGCCGGTCGATGAGCGAGGTCATGGCGCCGGTGGTGAGTTCGAGGTACTCGCCGGCCTGCTTCGGCGTGACACCGTCGCCGTCGGCCGCTGCCAGGAAGAACACGAACCGGGTGTCGGTCGCGTTGAGCCCGCGCGAGATGCTCTCGTGCTGCAGGACGCGGCCGTGCTGCACCTGGAGCAGCCGGAAGGCGGTGAGCAGTTCGGCGAGGTCGGTGTCCGACGGCGCGGCGTCGGACACCGACACCGTCGGGGACACCGGCACGCCGTCGGGGGAGACGTCGGGCAGGACGGCCTGGGTGGTGTCCGTCATCGGGTGCTCTTCTCGGAAGTGATCGGTGAGGTGACTCAGTCAACAAGTATCTCGGTCATCAAGATACCCCCAGCACGGGGGTACTCCCTTCCCTTGTGAGTTGCTCAGCGGAAAAGTAGCTTGATGGTCGTAGCAAACACCTCGGCTCCGACGCGACCAACCACCGCGACCACGGCGCCACCGTTTCCGGATCAGGAGCTCTCGCAATGTCTCGTGTCACCCCTCGCGCCGCCCGTCTCGCGGCCTGGATCGCCATCCCCGCCGCCCTCGTCGCCTCGGGTGTCGTCGTCTCCACCGCCTCGTACTCGGCGTTCTCGGCCACCACCGTGAACCCCACGAGCAACTGGACCGCCGGCAGCGTCGCCCTCTCCGACGACGACAACAACACCGCGCTGTTCACCGCGACCGGCCTCAAGCCCGGGTCGACGGGCACCAACTGCATCACGGTCACCTCGACCGGTTCGCTGCCCTCTGCCGTGAAGCTGTACTCGACGAACGCAGCGACGACGAACAACCTGGCGGCGAACATCAACCTCTCCGTCGAGCAGGGCACCGGCGGTGGCTTCGGCTCCTGCAGCGGCTTCACCCCGGCCGCGACGAGTGGCACGCTCTACAGCGGCACCGTCGCCGGCTTCAGCACGGCGTCCACCAACTACGCCACGGGCGTCGGCACGTGGACCCCGACGGGGAGCGCCTCCGAGTCGCGGGTCTACCGCTTCACCTACACGGTCTCGAGCACCGCCCCGAACACCGTCCAGGGGGGTACCGCGGCCCTCGGCTTCACCTGGGAGGCCCAGAACAGCTGAGTCGGGAGCACCTCGGTCATGAGCAGCATCGCAGCGCACGGCGGTCACCCACCGCACGACGTGCTCCACGACGCCGTCGACTGGGGCCGCGTCGCCGTCGCCACGGTCGCCCGGGGCGTCGTCGCGACGCTGCTCGGCCTGGCCCTCTGGGCTGCCGCACCCGCGGTGATCGGCTGGCAGCCCACGACGGTGGTGACCGGTTCCATGGAACCGCGTCTGACCCCTGGTGACGTGGTCGTGTCCCGTCCCGTCGCGTCGGGCGAGATCCGGCCGGGCAGGATCCTGCTCGCCGACGACCCGGACCAGCCCGGGCACCTGCGCATGCACCGGTACGTCGAGCAGGGCTCGGGTGGCACCCTCGTCACCAAGGGCGACGCCAACCCCCAACAGGACTCGACCCCGCTCGAACGCTCTGACGTGCACGGCGTGGCCTTCCTGCGCATCCCGTTCGTCGGGGCACCGGTCCTGTGGCTCCGGCAGGGGGAGTGGGCCAAGGTCCTCGTGCTCGCACTCGGCCTGACGGCGCTGCTCGCGCTCTGCGCGGTCGACGGATCGCTGCGGCGGCTCGCCACGGCGGACGACGCCTCCGACCCGGGCGACGAGTCCCACGGGTCGGGTGACGGACCGTCGGACGGTGGCGATGCCGGACGGGAGGCCCGTGACGGCGCCGCCACGGGCCTCCCGTCCGGCGCGTCGACCGTCGTCACCCGTCGCTCGCTCCGGGCGCACCAGCGTCGTGTCCAGCGGCTGCGCCGCTTCGGCGGCGCCACGGCCGTCCTGGTGATCGCGGGGAGCGTTGGGCTGCTCGTGCCGGCGCAGGCGGTGGCCGTGCCGTGGTCGCGGACGACCGTCGACCCGGTGTCGAACTTCACGGCGGGCACGGCGACCGGTGTGCCGACGCTGACGTGCACCGCAGCGTCGTCGAGCAGCGTGACGATCGCGTGGACGTACACCGACCCGACGGTGCCGAACTCCTTCGACCTCGTGAACGGCACGACGCAGGTCACCACCACCACCGGCGACCAGCGATCGCTCGTCTACGGGGGAGCCGGCCTGCTCGACCTCGGCACGACGTACACCCTGAACCTCCGCACGAACCTCGGCAACGGCTGGACCGCCACCAGCACGCCGACCGTCAAGGTCAAGGTCGTGTCGGTCCTCGGTCTGGCGTCGGCGAGCTGCGTGCCCTGAGTTCTCCACAGGCCGCCGTGGGCGTCCGGCGATGTCCCCGGCCGGCGTTACCGTGTCCGCATGCGCATCCTGCACACCGGCGACTGGCACCTCGGCCGGACGCTGCTCGGTGCCGACCTGCTCGAGCACCAGCGCGCGTTCACCGACTGGCTCGTCGACCTCGTGCGGGACCGCGCCGTCGACCTCGTCGTGATCGCCGGTGACGTGTACGACCGTGCGATCCCGCCGATCGACGCCGTCCGCATGCTGTCCCGCGCACTGGAGCGCCTGGCCGAGACGACGACGGTCGTCCTCACGCCGGGCAACCACGACTCGGCCGCACGCCTCGGGTTCGGTGCCGCGGTGATGGGCCGCCGCGTGCGGATCCTCGCCGAACCCGCCCGGATCGCCGACCCGGTGCTCGTCGACGACGCCGACGGCCCGGTGGCGGTCTACGGCATCCCCTACCTGCACCCCGACCTGACCCGGTATGCCCTGGCCGACGTGCCGGACGAGCCCCTCGCGCGCTCGCACCACGCGGTCGTGCACGCCGCCACCGAGCGGATCCGCGCCGACCTCGCCCTGCGCGGGGGGACGCGCAGCGTGGTCGTCGCACACGCCTTCGTCGGCGGGGCCGACCCGAGCGACAGTGAACAGGACATCCGCGTCGGCGGGGTCGACCGGGTGGCCGGGTCGGTCTTCGACGGCTTCGACTACGTCGCCCTCGGGCACCTGCACGGCCCGCAGCGGGTCGGTGACGGCGGTCGCATCCGCTACGCCGGGTCGCCGCTGGCGTTCTCGTTCGGTGAGCGGCACCAGCAGAAGTCGGTGACGATCGCCGAGCTCGACGCCGCCGGTGCCGTCTCGGTCGAGCTCGTGCCCACTCCCGTCCCGCGCCGTCTGGCCGACGTCCGTGGCGGCATCGACGACATCGAGTCCGGGGCGTTCCGTGCCGACGCCGACGCGTGGGTGCGGGTGGCCGTGACCGACACCGTGCACCCGGAGCGCATGTACGCCCGGGTCAAGGACCACTTCCCGCACGCCCTCGCGATCACGCACGAACCGGCTGACCGCGGCCCGGCCTCGGCCGCCCGCGCGGTGACGGCGACGTCCGACCCGGTCGAGGTCGCGGCCGACTTCGTGGCCTTCGCCACGGGTGCGGCCCCCGACGACGACGAGCACGCCGTCCTGACCGAGGCGTACGAGGCCGCGGTGCTGGCACTGCAGCGCGAGGGGGACCGCTGATGTACCTGCACCGACTCGAGCTCCGGGCGATCGGGCCCTACCCCGACCTGGTGTCGATCGACTTCGCGGCGCTCGCGGCGTCCGGGGTGTTCCTGCTCGAGGGGCCGACCGGTTCCGGCAAGTCGACCATCATCGACGCCGTCGTGTTCGCGCTGTACGGCGGCCTCGCCGGGGCCGACGCCAGCTCCGACCGACTGCACAGCCAGCACGCGGACCCCGCGGTGGAGCCCTTCGTCGAGCTCGTCTTCGAGACCGGTGCGGGGACGTACCGGGTCCGTCGCACGCCGCAGTACGACCGTCCCAAGCAGCGCGGGACGGGCACCGTCAAGCAGCAGGCCTCCGTGCAGCTCTTCCGGCTGGCCAACCCGTCCGACGTCGCCGGTGAACCGATGTCCTCGCGCATCCCCGAGGTCGCGGTCGAGATCGGCCGCAGCGTCGGGCTGGACCGTGCGCAGTTCCTGCAGACCGTCGTGCTGCCGCAGGGCGAGTTCGCTCGGTTCCTGCGTTCTCCGGGCGAGGACCGCCGCAAGCTCCTGCAGTCGCTCTTCGGCACCCAGGTCTACGACCGGACCGCCGACGAGCTCGCCGCCCGACGTCGCGCCGTGCAGGCCGAGGTCGACGGCGCCGACGACCGGGTGCGCGACGCCCTGAACCGCTTCGCCCAGGCCGCCGGCCTCGACGACGCCGACGAACCCGCCGTCCCGACGACGGTCACGGCGGTCCGCGCGGCGGCCGACGCCGCGGTGGCCGCCCGTGCCGCCGCTGCGACGACGGCGACGACCGCTGCCGAGCACGAGCAGGTGGTCACGGCGCGTGCGACGGCACTCGAACGCCGCGCGGTGCTGCTCCAGCGGCAGGCCGTCCTCGACGACGACGCCCCCGCGATCGACCGCGCGCGATCGGCCGTGGCGGTCGGCGAGCGAGCCGCTCGGGTCGCCGCCGTGGCCGACGGGCTCGACGTCGCGGCGCTGCGGGCCGACGACGCCACCACGGCTGCCCGCTCCGTGCGCGAACGGCACGGCGTCACCGCGGACGCCGACGACGTCCTGCGGCGCCGCGACGCCCTGGCCGACGACCTGTCCGCCGTCCGGCACCTCGTGGCGGTCGAGGACGGCTCCGCAGCGCGACGCACCGCCATCGCCGACGCCACCGCGACCGCCGAGCAGCTCGCCGAGCAACTGGTCGAACGCGACGCCGCACTCGACGCGCGCCCCACCGAACGGGCCCGCATCGTCGAGGCCGCACGCACCGCGGCCCTGACCGCCGCCGACGCCGACGCCGCCGCGCACGAGGGCGCCCGCGTCCGATCGCTGCGGGCCGACCTCGTCGCACGCGACCGCGCGGCGGAGCGCGTCGCGGCGGTCGAGCAGACGGTGGCGACGGCACGGCGGGCGGCCACCGAGGCCGTCGCCGCCGAGCGCGCGCTCCGCGAACGTCGGATCGCCGGGCTCGCCGGAGAACTCGGTGCAGCGCTCACCACCGGGGACCCGTGCCCGGTGTGCGGATCGACCGCACACCCGTCGGTCGCGACGCCGCAGGACGACCACCCCACGACCCAGGCGGTCGACGCGGCCGGCGACGCCACCCGCCGTGCCGACCAGCGCCTGGCCGACGCCGCCGCGGACCTGGCGGTCGAGCGTGCCGAGCACCAGCGCCTCGTCGACGTCGTCGGCACCCTGGACGCCGCCGCACTCGACGCCCTGACCGCGGCAGCCGACGAACGTGTCCGTGCCGCACACGACGCCGCGTCGCTCGTCCTGCGGCTCGAGCGGCAGCGGGCGGAGCACGACACGGCGACGGGAACCCTGCAGCGCGAGCGCAACGACCTCGACGCCCGGCGGACCGTGCTCGTCTCGACCGCGGTGGCCGAGGCCGAGCGGCTCGAGGCCGACCTCGGCACCGTCGCCGCGGCGCTCGAGCGGCTCGGCGCACTCCTCGACGAGCGCCCCGTGTCGCTGCGGGCCGCGGTGGAGCTGCTCGACGAGCGGCTCGCGGCGTACCGGGCGGTCGTGCAGGCGGACGAAACGGTGGCGGCAGCGACCCGAGCACGCGACGACCGGCGGGCCGAGGTCGCCCGGGTCCTCGACGAGCAGGGGTTCGCCGACGTCGCATCGGCACGAGCGGGCCGACTCGACGCGGACGGCGCCGCGAAGCTCCGCGCGCGGATCAGTGCGGCCGAGGCCGAGCGGGCCGTGGTGCTGGCCGGCCTCGTCGAGCCGGCCGTGGTCGCCGCAGCCGACGACTCCGCCGAACGACTCGACCGTGACGGCGCCCGTGACGCCCGCGTGCGCGCCACCGCAGCGCTCGACTCCGCCACCGAGGTCGCCGTCTCCGCCACCGACCGCGCCGACGCCGTCGACCGGTGCGCTGCCGAGCTCACCCGTGCGGTCCGTGCGCGCGACGACACCTCGGCGCGCAGCCGCGCGGTGGTCCGGCTCGCCGACATCGCGAACGGGGCCGGGTCGGTGAACCCGACGGGGATCACCCTCGGCACCTACGTCCTCATGCGCCGGTTCGAGGACGTCGTCGCAGCCGCCAACGACCGACTGCGCGCGATGCTCGCCGGCCGGTTCACGCTCGAGACCTCGGACGAGCGCGAGTCCGGGTCGCGGGCCCGTCGGACCGGACTCGCCCTCGCCGTGCACGACCACACCACCGACACCGTGCGCGACCCGCGCAGCCTGTCCGGCGGCGAGACCTTCACGGTGTCACTGTGCCTGGCGCTCGGTCTGGCCGACGTGGTCCAGGCCGAGGCCGGCGGGGTCTCCCTCGGCACGCTCTTCGTCGACGAGGGCTTCGGCACGCTCGACCCGGAGACCCTCGACGACGTCATCGGGCAGCTGTCGCGCCTGACGGCCGGCGGGCGGCAGGTCGGCATCGTCAGCCACGTCGAGGAACTCAAGCAGCGGATCCCGGAACGGATCGCCGTGCGGCGGACCGCGACAGGCGGATCGCAGGTGACGACGACCGTCTGACGTCGCGTGCCGCTACGGCGTCGGCGTGGACTCCACCGTGCCGTCGGGCGGCGGCAGGATGTCCGCTGCGATCCACGGGAACACCCATTGGAACAGGACGAACACGATGGCGGCGAGCAGCACGAGCAGCTCGAGCACCTTCAGGACGGTGGGGCCGGGCAGCAGTCGCCAGACCAGGGGGAAGATCACTTGGCCGTCTCCGAGAGTTCCTTCGGGGTGCCCTCGGAAGCGGGCATCCAGTAGTCGAGCTTGGCGTGTGTGACGAACCGTTCGGCCGCCGACCACATCGGGTGGCACGCGGTCAGGGTCAGCCACCGGTCCGACGGCGACGGATCGACACCGGGCTTGTTCGGCACCGGTGCGATGGTCTCGATGTGGTCCGGGGTCACGATCTGGCTGTCCGTGACCTTGTAGACGTACCAGACGTCGAACTTCGTCTTCGCGTCGGTGACCCGCACCACGACCGAGTCGCCCTTCTTGAGCTCCGCGATCTGGTTGAGCGGCTTGCCGTAGGTCACACGGTGGCCGGCGACGGCGAAGTTGCCGGGCGCTCCGGGCATCGCGGTGTCCTGGTAGTGCCCGAGGCCGATGGTGTTGAGGACCTTCTCACGATCCGTGCCCTCGCCGATCGGCCGGTTGTAGTCCTTGCCGAACCGGGGGATCTGCATCGTCCCGAACACGTCGGACAGGTCCGGCGGCTCGGCGAGCACGGGTGCGGTGCCACGGTGCTCGGTGCCGGCCTTGTCCGGGGTCTTCAGCTGGTCGAGCCCCTCGACCAGCTTCGACTGCTCCTTGACCGCGACGACGTCCGTCCACCAGGCCGTCCACACCACGTACAGCCCGGTGCCGGCGCCGGCGATGATCAGGAGTTCGGCGATCAGCGACACGATCGCACCGCCGACCGTCATGCGGCGTCGCTGGGCGCGACGCCTGGACCGTCGGCCGCCCTCGTCGTCCCGGTCGCTGCGGCGCGACGGGATGGTGTCGTGTGCGGTCACGGGGCTCCTGATCACGGTGGGTGGTGGGAAAGGTCTATCAGATCACGGCGACGACCCGGTGAGCGGGTTGTCCACACCGAAGTACCGTGGGGACATGGAGTACCGGATCCGCCCGTTCCGAGCCGACGACACCGAGGCGGTCGTCGCCCTCTGGGAGTCGTGCGGTCTCGTCCGCCCGTGGAACGACCCGCGACGGGACATCGCGCGCAAGCTGACGGTCCAGCCGGAGCTGTTCCTGGTCGCGGAGCACGAGGACGGCGGGATCGTCGCCGCTGGCATGGCCGGGTTCGACGGGCACCGCGGCTGGGTGAACTACCTGGCCGTGCAGCCGGACCTGCAGGGGTCGGGCCTCGGCCGGACGCTCATGGCGGCGTTCGAGCGGCTGCTCACCGAGCTCGGCTGCCCGAAGCTCAACCTGCAGATCCGGGCCGGCAACGAGCAGGTCCTCGGGTTCTACGAGTCGCTCGGGTACTCCGACGACCGCACCGTGTCGCTCGGCAAGCGGCTCATCCCCGACGCCTGACCCGCCCGGTCACGCGAGCGCCAGGCCCACCGACGCGACGAACGCCAGCGCGATGCCGACCCACTGCGGTGCGGTCAGCCGCTCGTGCAGCACCACCCCGGCCAGCACGACCGTGCCGATCGGGTAGAGCGCGTTGAGCACGCTCACGACGGGCAGCGTGCCCGGGTCGTCGCTCGCGTGCAGCCCCGCCTGGATGCACACGTTCGCCAGGGCGTCGAAGACGCCGCAGGCCGCGACCGTCAGCAGCAGTCGTGGCGGCCACCACCGCCCTGGAGGCACGGCAGACCCCGCGACGCCGGCCGACGCTGCGGGGTCTGCCGCGCCTCCAGACCGCGCCCCGCGTCCGGCGCGCACCGTCACCACCAGGGCCGCTGCGCCCAGCAGCACCGTCTGCAACACCCGCGCGACGACGAGCGGCTGGATGCCCGCACCCTGCGGGGTCATGTCGTAGGCGAGCACGATCCCGCCGAACCCGCACCCGGCCACCGCGGCCGCGACGACCCCGCGCGCGGTGGGTCGCGCGCCCGAGGTGTCGCGCACGGCCGCGACGAGGACCACCGCGACCACGGCGACGACCACCGCGGCGATCGCGAGTGGGGACAGCACGGTCCCGCGGGCGACGGCCACCACGACGGGGACGACGGCGGCGAACACCGCGGTGAGCGGGGACAGCACGCTCATCGGGCCGATCGCCAGTGCCGCGTACAGCAGCAGGACCCCGACGCCGCCGGAGAGCCCGGCGACGGCTCCCCAGAGGGTGCTCGTCCACGACGGCGAGCCACCGAGCACGGCCAGCCCGAGCAGCAGCGGCGCGATGCCGATCGCCGCGGCGACGGCGGTGACCGTCACCGGGCGGACGCGCCGCGACGCCAGGCCGCCGAGGAAGTCGGCGAAGCCGTAGACGACGGCGCCGGACAGGCCGAACAGGACGGTGAGCACGGCTCCCATCCTGCCCGGCCCGGTAGCCTGCGTGGCGTGAGCGTTCCCTACCACCGCCTGCCCCGTATCGACGCACGATGGAGGTGGTGGCGCCCGCTGGTCGCCCTGGCGTTCCTGGCCGGGTGGTACCTCGTGTCCCAGGTGGTCATCACCGTGGCGTACTTCATCCCCGTCGCGGCGGCGCGTGGAGAGTCCGGCGTGTTCGACCTGCTCCACGACCTGCAGAGCGGAGCGCTGGATCCCACCGATCCACTCGTCCTGTCGTTGTCGCTCGTGTCGCTGGTCGTCCTGCTGCCGGGGATCCTGCTGGCCGTCAAGGTCGCACGCCTCGGACCGGGCGCGATCCTGACGTCGACGCGCTTCCGGGTCCGGTGGGCCTGGACGGCGTGGTGCGTCCTGCCGACCCTGGTCATCGCCGCGATCATGTTCGTGGTGCAGACCGGCCTGTTCTGGGACGGCGGGATGATCACGACCGACGGCGGGTTCGCCTGGAACCACGCAGCGATCGGACAGTCGACGGTCTCCCTCGGCACCCTCACGCTCACGATCGTCCTCGTGGTCCTGCTCGTCCCGTTCCAGGGCGCGGCCGAGGAGTTCATCTTCCGCGGCTTCCTCATGCAGACGATCGCGTCGTGGATCCCGCGACGGGCCGGCACGATCATCGCCGTGGCGGTGTCGACCGTCGTCTTCGCCCTGCTGCACATCCCGAACGGCTACAACGTCTGGGGCATCCTCGACGTCGGGTCGTTCGGCCTGATCGCGGCGATCATCGTGCTCCGGAGCGGTGGGCTCGAGGCCACCGTCCTGCAGCACGCCTTCAACAACATCATGATCTTCGTGCTGCAGGCACCGGGGTGGTCGGGGATCGACCTGACCTCGTCCGACGCCAACGGCACGCCCATCGGATGGCTCGTCACCCTCGGCACGTCGCTCGCGTTCTGGGGCATGGTCGAACTGCTGGCGTGGTGGCGCGGGCTCGACCGCACCTTCGCCGGAGCAGCGGCGCCCCGGTTCCGTGGGAAGCCGCCGGTCTGGGCGGGCGGTAGGCGGTGGTTCGGTCCGGCTGGCTCGGGTTGGGTGAGCACGTCGCCCCGCGAACCCGCTGTGGACAGTGCCGTGGGTGTCGCCGGTCGCCCGTAGGCTCGTGGGATGAGCACCACGCCCGCGCCCGCTGCCGTGTCTGCCTCACGGGCCGCAGCGCTCGACGTCCTGCACCGCGTGTGGGGCTACGACGACTTCCGCGGCGAGCAGGCGTCGATCATCGACCAGGTGGTCGGTGGTGGTGACGCCCTCGTGCTCATGCCCACCGGCGGCGGTAAGTCGCTCTGCTACCAGGTGCCCGCCCTCGTGCGCGACGGCGTCGGGGTGGTGGTGTCGCCGCTCATCGCCCTCATGCAGGACCAGGTCGACGCCCTCGCGGCGAACGGGGTGCGTGCGGCGTTCCTCAACTCGACGCAGGGGCCCGACGAACGCGCCCGGGTCGAACGCGCCGTCGTCCAGGGCGAGGTCGACATGCTCTACCTCGCGCCCGAGCGGCTCCGCCTCGAGTCCACCCGCGCGCTGCTCGACCGGGCCCGCGTCGCGCTGTTCGCCATCGACGAGGCGCACTGCGTCGCCCAGTGGGGCCACGACTTCCGGCCGGACTACCTCGAACTGAGCGTCCTGCACGAGCGCTGGCCGACCGTGCCCCGGATCGCGCTGACCGCCACGGCGACGCCGCAGACCCACCAGGAGATCTCGGCGCGGCTCGGACTCGACGATGCCGCACACTTCGTCGCCGACTTCGACCGGCCGAACATCCAGTACCGCATCGAACCGAAGACCGGCGCGCTGCAGCAGCTGCTCACCTTCATCCGCACCGAGCACAGCGGTGACTCTGGGATCGTCTACTGCCTGTCGCGCAAGTCGGTCGAGCGGACCGCCACCGCACTGGCCGAGCAGGGCATCCAGGCGCTGCCGTACCACGCGGGGCTCGACGCCCGGGTGCGTGCTCGCAACCAGTCGACCTTCCTGCGCGAGGACGGCATCGTCATGGTCGCGACGATCGCGTTCGGCATGGGCATCGACAAGCCCGACGTCCGGTTCGTGGCGCACCTCGACCTGCCGAAGTCGGTCGAGGGCTACTACCAGGAGACCGGTCGTGCCGGGCGCGACGGCCTGCCCTCGACCGCGTGGCTGGCGTACGGCCTGAACGACGTCGTGCAGCAGCGCCGGATGATCGACCAGTCCGAGGGCGACGCAGCACACCGTCGGCAGCTCAGCGCCCACCTCGACGCCATGCTGAGCCTGTGCGAGACGATCGAGTGCCGGCGCGTGCGACTCCTGGCGTACTTCGGGCAGCCGTCCACGGCCTGCGGCAACTGCGACACGTGCATCGCGCCACCCGAGTCGTGGGACGGCACCGTGCCCGCGCAGAAGCTGCTGTCCACGGTGGTCCGGCTCGAGCGCGAGCGCGGCCAGCGCTACGGCGTCGCGCACCTCGTGGACATCCTGGTCGGCAAGCAGTCGCCCCGCGTGCAGGAGCTGCAGCACGAGTCCCTGGCGACCTTCGGCATCGGCGCCGACCTGTCGGACGGCGAGTGGCGCGCGGTGGCCCGGCAGCTCCTGGCGCAGGGCTACGCGGCGGTGTCGGGCGACGGCTTCGGTACCGTGGTCCTGAGCCCGACGAGCGCCGACGTCCTGACCGGCAAGGTCCAGGTGCGGATGCGTCGCGACCCGGTGAAGGCGCCGCGGGCGAGCCGGTCGTCGCGGCGGACCGTCGTCACCGACATGCCCCAGCAGGCGGTCGGGCTGTTCGAAGCCCTTCGGGTCTGGCGTGCAGCCCAGGCGCGTGAACAGGGTGTGCCGGCGTACGTGGTGTTCAACGACGCGACGCTCCGCGGCATCGCAGCGGTGCGGCCGTCCGACGTCGACCAGCTCGCCGAGATCTCCGGGGTCGGTGCGGCGAAGCTCGAACGGTACGGCCGCGCGGTGCTGGACGTCGTCGCGTCCGAGGCCGACTGACCCACCGCCCGACGTGCATGCCGCCGTGGGCATGTACTGCTCGCAGGCGTGATTACACTCGGAAGCTCGCCGTCACGACGAGGAGGCCCGGTGTCCGGTTCGACCAAGTTCGCCACCGTGCTGAGCCGCGCAGTGGTGACCCCGCTCGCCCGGATGCTCTGGCGACCGAAGATCATCGGCCGCCGCAACGTGCCCAAGCGCGGTCCGGTCATCCTCGCGAGCAACCACCGATCGTTCATCGACTCTCCGGCGATCACGCTGATGGCACCGCGCAAGGTCGCGTTCCTGGCGAAGCAGGAGTACTTCACCGGTACGGGGTTCCGTGGTGCGGTGTCACGCGCGTTCTTCGGGGGGATCGGCGCGATCGGCGTCGAGCGCGGCGCGGGTGCGGCGGCACAGCAGGCGCTCGACCTCGGGCTCGCGCGGCTGCACGAGGGCGAGGCCTTCGCGATCTACCCCGAGGGCACCCGTTCGCTCGACGGCCGGATCTACAAGGGGCGCACCGGCGTCGCCTGGCTCGCCCTGACGAGTGGCGCCCCCGTGGTGCCGGTCGCGCTGACCGGCACCCAGGACGTCCAGCCCGTCGGCTCGAAGCTGCCGAAGCTGGCCAAGGTGACGATCGAGTTCGGCAAGCCGATCGACCTGTCGTCGTTCGGCGAGGCGTCGTCCGGCCGCGCACGCCGCCACGCGACGGATGCCGTGATGGCGGCGATCCAGGAACTCAGTGGCCAGGAGCCGGCGAACACCTACAACAACCCGCCCGCCACCATCGTCGAGCGTGTCCGTCGTGTGCTGCAGCCCGACGACCCGACAGCAGCGGCGGTCGACCCCGACTGACTCCGGGTCACTGTTCGGTCACTATTGCACATCTGAAATATCGATGGTTGAATAGGGGACGTGCCGCACGGCACGGTTCCCGACGGGTCGCCCGACAACGGCCCGCAACCCACGATCCAGATCGGACGGTCAGCAGCATGTCCTCCACCCCGCTCTTCGACTCCATCGCCCAACGCCACGACCAGCCCGAGGCGCCCGTGTCGAACCCGGCCCGGGCGACTGCGGCTCCCGCACCGACCTCCCCGATGACGGCCCCCGTCCGTGCTGGTGACTCCACCCTGGTCCCCGCAGCCCTCATCGCCGCGATCGACGACATCACGGTCCGAGTCACCCCGTCGGTCGTCACCGAGCTCCGGGTCCAGCCCGAGCAGCTCGTCCTGGTCGAGACCGTCGCCGACGCCATCACCCGAGCGGTCGTCGACGCCGTCGCGACCGAGCTCGACCGGATCGCCCGCGACGGCGTCGTCCGCGTCTGAGCCCCGCGGTCCCCGAGCGATGACGACGACCACCGACGGCCTCCCGCTGCGCCCGCGCGGCGCCGCACGGCGGACCGTGAACCGCTCCACCACCCACCGATCCGAAGCGCCCGCGCGGCGTCGTGCCCGAACCGGCCGCGCAGGAGCCCCCAGAGCCGCCGGGGTGACGGTGTCCCCTCCCGTCGCCCCGGCTTCCACCTCGTTCTTCCGCAGCTCGATCCGCCACACGATCCCGGCGACCGCCGCCGCCGCCGTCACCTGCCTCTTCGTCGCCGTGGGCTCCCCGCAGACCGCGATCGCGTCGGAACCGTCGACGCCGACCATGACGACCGACGTGCAGCAGTTCGTGGCCGGCGGGTCCGCTCGGCTGTCCGCCGACCGTGACGGCTTCTCGGTCGGTCGTGTCGCCGCCGCGCAGGCTCGGTCCGCGACGGTCGGCTCGTCAGGCGCCGTCGCCCGCCCCACCGTCGGCGAGGTCCCGGCCGCCGGCGGCTTCGGCTCACGGTGGGTGACCGGCTGCGCGGCGTGCTCGACGAACCACCAGGGGGTCGACTTCGCGGCGCCCATCGGCACGACCGTCGTCGCCACGATGCCCGGAACCGTCATCTCGGCCGGCGTGCTCGGCGGGTACGGCAACCAGGTCCTGCTCCAGCACGCCGACGGCGTCCAGACCCGCTACGGCCACATGTCGGCCATCAGCGTGCGGCCCGGTCAGGTGATCGCCGCCGGCCAGCAGATCGGAGCCGTCGGCAACACGGGCGTGTCCACGGGGGCGCACCTGCACTTCGAGGTCATCGTCGGCGGCGTCCCCATCGATCCCGCTGTCTGGTTGCAGGCGCGCGGGGCGCTCTGAGCGCAGACGCGTAGCGTCGGCGTCGCCGTGGCACCCCGCCGTGGCGGGACGGAGACGCACGTGCGAGTGACGGTGTTGGGGACGGGTGCGATGGGTGCCGGAGTCGCAGGTTCACTGCTGCGCGAGGGGCACGAGGTGACGGTGTGGAACCGGAGCGCCGACAAGGCCGTCCCGCTCGGCGACCTCGGCGCGACCGTCGCCCCGGACCCGAGCGGTGCCGTCGAGCACGCCGAGGTCGTCCTCCTGACCCTCTTCGACACCGATGCGGTCGTCGACGTGCTCGAACAGGCCGCCGGTGACGCGCCCACCGACGCCGTGTGGGTGCAGGCCTCGACGATCGGGGTCGCCGGCACCGAGGCCGTCGTGCAGCTCGCCGCGAAGTACGGCATCACCCTGGTCGAGGCGATGATGCTCGGCACGAAGGCGCCCGCCGAGCAGGGCACGCTCACGATGCTCGCGGCAGGCCCCGCCGACCAGGTCGACCGGGTCACGCCGGTGCTCGACGCCATGGGCGCGAAGACCATCCGAGCGGGAGAGCGGTTCGGTGACGGCACTGCGCTCAAGCTGGCGGCGAACGCCTGGATCGCCTCGATCACCGCGGCCACGGGGCAGTCACTCGCCCTCGCGGCGGCCCTCGGCCTCGATCCGCAGCTGTTCCTCGACGCGATCGACGGCAGTGCGAGCGACTCGGCGTACGCGCACACCAAGGGTGCGTCGATCATCGCGGGGGAGTTCCCAGCGCAGTTCGCGCTCGACGGGCTGCGCAAGGACATCGGCCTGATCGCCGAGGCGGCGCGATCGAACGGCGTGGCGACGACGGTGCTCGACGCTCTCGCTCGGGTCTACGCCGACGCCAGCGCGGCGGGGCACGGCGGTGACGACATCGCGGCGGTCGGCACGGCCTTCTGAGCTGCCCCCGTCAGTCGCGGCGGAAGAACCGTCGCAGTCGCTTCGCCATCCGCCCGACGGCTTCGTCGTTCATGGTGTTCGCCAGGTCGAAGGCCTCACGTGTCGGATCGGCCCCGCCCTGGATCCGCCGGAGTGCGGCATCGGCGCGGGCTCGAGAGTCGAGTTCGGCGAACGGCATGTCGTCCTCGGGGTCGTGCGCGCCGCGAGGATCCATGCCGGACAGGCTACGCGCGACGTGCGGAACGGTCCTCGGTATCGACGTCGTCGACCACCCGGGCCATCTCCTCGAGGAAGTCCACGACGACCGACATCTCGTCCGTCGGCAGGTGCTCGGTGACCTGCGCGGAGCGGGCGTCGAGTTCTTCGAGCACCTGGAGTGCGTGGCGCATCGAGGTCCCCGTCGCCGTGAGGATCACGCCGCGGCGGTCGATGGGGTCGGGGTGCCGTTCGACGTGGCCGCTGCGGACGAGTCGGTCGATGAGCGCCGAGGTCGACGCCGGTGTGATCTCGAGGCGCTCGGCCAGTTCCTTGGCGTTCACGGTCCGACCGTCCTGGTCGGCGTCGATGAGGAGGCGCAACGCGATCAGGGCGTTCTCGCCGATGCCGAGGGCTTCGCGGGCCCGGCGTTGCGAGGCGCTCTCGGCGGTCCGGTAGCGGCGGAGGGCGTTCAGGACGTCGACCGCGGTGACCGGAGAATCCTCGTACCAGAACCCGGAGGTGCTGGTCAGGAGCTCGGACGTCATCCTGCAATGTTAGACGCTCTAGTTAGATTGTCTAGCGAGAGTGGTGCGATCACCGGAAGGGCACGGGTCCGAACGCGGACATCGGACACTGCAACACCCGTGACGCGGCTCCGAAACACTCCCGCAACGCCGGCTCGTTAGGTTCTCGGCATGCAGGAGCAGTCGTGCTGAGCCGACTCGCGGGGAACGTCTTCCACGTGGGCAGCGCCGTCGAGCGCACCGACGTGGTCGCCCGCCTGCTCGATGTCTACGTCGCTCGCCGTGAACCGAGCACCGTCGACGAGGACCGTGTCGTCGCCGCCGAGCTCCGTGCGGTCGTGGGGACCGCGGGGCCGGCGAACGACACGGACCGTTCCGCGACGATCGACGCCCTCGCGCTGGACCGGCACGAACCGGCGTCCATCGCCGCAGCGGTCGCCGTCGCCCGCGACCACGCCCGGCGGGCGCGCGAGGTCGTCTCGAGCGAACTCTGGGACTGCCTCGACGTCACCCGCTCGCGGATGCCACGCAAGATCGCCCCGGGGCGTGCGCACGAGTTCCTCGGGTGGGCGCGGGAGCGGAGCGCGCTCGCCATCGGGGTGGTCGAGGGCGACGCGAGCCGCGACGAGGTCTGGGAGTTCTTCACCCTGGGCCGTTCCCTGACCCGGGTGGCGTCGACCGCGCGACTGCTCGCGTCCGGGCTCCTCGAACCGGACTCGGTCGGCTCGTGGACGGCAGCACTGCGGGCGTGCGGTGCCGGCGAGGCGTTCCTGCGCGGGCGGGACCACGCTCCGGTGCCGGACGACGCCGCGGCCTTCCTGCTCCTCGACGAGCACAGTCCGCGGTCGCTGCGGTTCGCGGTCCACCGTGCCGCCGAGTGCCTCGCAGACGTGGCCCCGTCCTGCGTCGCGGACGAGGTCTCGGCCTTCGTCGACGCCCGCGACCGGCTCGAGTCCGTGCCGGCGGACTCGGCACTCGACGTGGTCGGGGACGTCGGCGACCGGCTCGCGGTCGCGGCCGACCGCGTCGCCGCCGCGCTCGACGAGCGCGTCTTCGCGGTCGCCGAACCTGCGCACTGACCACGGCCCTGGACCGGGCGGGCTGCGGACGGGAGGCCCGTGGCGGCGTCGACCCGGGCCTCCCGTCCGCCACGCGGGAGCGTCAGAGACCCGTCAACAGTTCGCGGAGACCTGTCGCTTTCGCGAGATGGACGGCACCCGTTCGCGGAGATCTGTCGCTTTCGCGGACTGGACGCGTCAGACGGCGCTGGAGCGGTCGGCGACCGCTTCTTCGCGTTCGAGCTCCCGGCGGAGCTCCGCGCGCGAGGCGCGCGTGCCGACCACCGGGATCGCGTGCGTGACCGCGAGGTGCAGGCGGGTGTCCGCGTCGTACCGCAGGCGCAGCCGCTGGAAGCGGACGAGCCAGACGATCGCGATGGCGAGGGCGACGAAGCCCGACGCCGCGCCGACCGCGATGGCCCAGCGCGGACCCCACGCATCCGCGATGGCACCGACGATCGGGGCACCGATGGGGGTGCCGCCGGCGAAGATCGCCATGTAGAGCGCCATCACGCGGCCGCGCATCGCGGGCTTCGTGGTGGTCTGCACCAGGGCGTTGGCGGTGGTCATGAAGGTCAGCGCCGCCAGGCCGACGAACACCAGGACGAACGCGAAGGTCCAGTACGTCGGGGCGAGGGCAGCGGCGGTGCAGGCGAGGCCGAAGCCTCCGGCAGCGAGGACCAGGGTGCGCATCCGGGGCTTGTCGCGGCGGGCGGACATCAGGGCGCCGAACACCGAGCCGATCGCCATCACCGAGTTGAGCAGACCGAACTCGCCGGCACCCTGGTGGAACTCGACGCGGGCCATCGTCGAGGTGAAGATCGGGAAGTTCACGCCGAACGTGCCGACGACGAAGATCATGCACAGCACGACGATGATGTCCGGCCGGGTCCGCACGTAGCGGAAGCCGGCGACGATCTGCCCCTTGCCACGGCCGGCGTGCACGCGTTCGGCGAGCTGCGCGGGGTCGACGAACCACAGGGCGACCAGCACGGCCAGGAACGAGCCGGCGTTGATGACGAACACCCAGCCGGAGCCGATCGCGGCGATGAGCACGCCGGCGACGGCCGGGCCGATCAGGCGCGCGGCGTTGAACGAGGCGGAGTTGAGCGCCACCGCGTTGGCGACGTTCTCGCCCTGCACGACGTCGGAGACGAACGCCTGGCGGATCGGGGTGTCGAACGCGGCGACGATGCCGAGGGCGAGCGCGAACCCGTAGAGCGCGAGCAGGGTGGCGGTGTGCGTGAGGACCATGACGCCGAGGCCGAGCCCCAACAGACCCATCAGTGCCTGGGTGAGCATGAGCATCTTGCGGCGGTCGAAGCGGTCGGCAGCGAGCCCGGTCAGGGGGAGGAGCAGCAGCTGCGGGCCGAACTGCAGGGCCATCGTGATGCCCACCGCGACGGCGTCGTTGTCGGAGAGCTGGGTCAGGACGATCCAGTCCTGTGCGGTGCGCTGCATCCAGGTGCCGACGTTCGACACCAGGGCACCGGCGAACCAGATGCGGTAGTTGCGTCCGGCGAGGGAGCGGAACATGGCGGTCACTGCTGGGCCAGCCTCCTCATGATCTCGGTGGCGTCGGCGAGGGTGGCGCGCTCGACGGGGGTGAGTGCGGCGAGCCGCGGCGTCAGCCAGCCGTCACGGCGGCGCCGGGTCTCCTCGACGAACGCGGCTCCGGCGGGGGTGGCGCAGAGGACGACCTTGCGCCGGTCGTCGTCGTGGCCGCCCTTCGAGACGAGTCCGCGCTCGACCAGCACCGCGATGGTCTTCGTCATCGAGGGCGGGGTGACGCCGTCCTGGCGGCTCAGGTCGGCGAGGGTCATCGCGCCGTCGCGGTGGAGCCGGGCGAGCGCCGCGAACTGGGCGTCGGTGACGGTCGTGTCGGCCTTCTGCGCGCGGAGCGTCCGGGACAGCCGGTTCACGGCGATGCGGAGGTCGGTGGCGTCGGTCACGGGTCGTTAGCCTAGCTCATTAGTTCAGTGAACGAACTGGTTTTCGGGTGTACCGTGATCCTGGACAACAGGTGTTGTTCAGAGAGAAGGAATCATGTCCGAGTTCGAGGGCAAGGTCGCCATCGTCACCGGTGGTGGCAGCGGCATCGGCGAGTCCGTCGCGAAGGAGCTCGCCGCGGCGGGCGCCACGGTCGTCGTCACCGACATCAACAAGGACGCGGCCGACCGCGTCGCGACGTCGATCGTGGACGCGGGCGGAAGCGCCAGCGCGTTCGAGGCCAACTCCGCCGTCGCCGCCGACAACGAGCGCATGGTCCAGTACGCCGTCGACACCCACGGCGCGCTGCACCTCGCCGTGAACAACGCCGGCATCGGCGCTGCCCCGCAGAAGATCGGCGAGTACGACATCGCCGCCTGGGACCGCGTCCGTGCGGTCGACCTCGACGGCGTCTTCTACGGCCTGCGCTACGAGATCCCCGCGATGGTCGCCGCCGGCGGTGGCTCGATCGTGAACATGGCCTCGGTGCTCGGCACGGTCGGCATCGCGCAGAACGCCGCCTACGTCGCGTCGAAGCACGCCCTCGCCGGCCTGACCAAGGTCGCCGCGCTCGAGTACTCGGCGCAGGGCGTCCGCACCAACGCCGTGGGCCCCGGGTTCATCGACACCCCGCTGCTCCGCAACGCCATGACGCCCGAGGCGATCTCCGTGCTGGAAGAGGAGCACGCGACGAAGCGCCTCGGTACCGACACGGAGGTCTCCGCGCTCGTGCTGTTCCTGCTGAGCGACAAGGCCTCGTTCATCACGGGCAGCTACCACCTGGTCGACGGCGGGTACAGCGCCCACTGACGTCGGTCGCGTACCTGGTCGAAACGGGCGTACCTGGTCGGAAGTTCTGACCCGGTACGCCCGTTTCCGCTTCCCAGCGCGGGGGCGATGGGAAGGAACGTGCTAGTGGAACTGGGGGATCGTGAGCCAGATGCCGGCCAGGACCGCTGCCACGCAGACCGCGAAGCACAGGACGGCACCCGCCAGTGCTGCCGGCGGCGTGTGGCCCGACCGCGGGGTCTCCTCGGAGTACTGGGTGCGCTCGCCGCCGGTGTCGAGCGGCTGCCCCGTGCCGAGCAGCCGCAGGCCGAGCGTGTAGACGAGCACGATGCCGACCGCGGCGACGAAGCCGACGCCCGCGACCGTGCCGATGCTGGCGAAGTCGATCTCCATGGTCGTTCCCCTCAGTTCGTCGCGCCGGCCGACTGCGGCTCGGCCTGCTCGGTGGGTTCGGTCGATCCGGTCGTGATGTCCTCGTGCGAGATCGGCTTGCGCTTGGCGAGGAAGTAGAACGTCATGCCCCCGGCCAGGGCGAGCACCGCCACCAGCACGAGGCCGATCACCGAGGTCGAGGCGAGCCAGGTCGCCAACCCGCCGACCACCGCGGCTGCGGGCAGCGTGATCACCCACGCGACGACGATGCGGCCGACGACCGACCAGTGCACGTCGGCGAGCTTCTTGCCGAGCCCCGACCCGATGACCGAGCCGCTCGTGACGTGCGTCGTCGACAGGGCGAAGCCGAGGTGCGAGGAGATGAGGATCGTCGCGGCGGAACTCGTCTCGGCCGCGAAGCCCTGCGGCGACTGCACGTCGGAGATCTTCTTGCCGACGGTCTGCATGATCCGCCAGCCGCCCATGTAGGTGCCGAGTCCGATCGCGAGCCCGCAGGCCAGGATCACCCAGAGCGCCGGACCCGTGCCACCGTCCTGGTAGTTCGCGGCGATGAGCGTCAGCGTGATGACACCCATCGTCTTCTGCGCGTCGTTCGTGCCGTGCGCGAGCGACACCAGCGACGCCGAGACCGTCTGCCCGTGCCGGAAGCCCGTCGCGGCACCGTGCGTCGTCGCGTTCTTGGTGAGCGTGTACGCCAGGTACGTCGCCACCAGCGCGATCACACCGGCGATCACGGGGGAGACCAGGGCCGGCAGCACGACCTTCGACACCACCGTCGCCCAGTCGACCGAGTTCAGGCCGGCACCGATGATCGACGCGCCGATCAGCCCGCCGAACAGCGCGTGCGTCGACGACGAGGGCAGCCCAAGGTACCAGGTGGCGAGGTTCCAGAGGCCCGCACCGACCAGCCCGGCGAAGATCATCGTGGGGGAGATGTGGACGCCGTCCTGGCCCTCGCGGATGATGCCCTGCGAGACGGTCTTGGCGACCTCGGTGGAGAGGAACGCGCCGACCACGTTGAGGACGGCGGAGATGAGCACGGCGGTCCGGGGCTTGAGCGCCCCGGTGGCGACCGACGTGGCCATGGCGTTGGCGGTGTCGTGGAACCCGTTCGTGAAGTCGAACACGAGGGCCACCACGATCACGAGCACGACGATGACGAGGACGTCCATGCCGGGGACGGTAGGCCCGCTCGGAGCCCGCTGCGTGAACGCCGGATGAACAGGTGCCGGGCCACCCGGTTCTGCGAAGATGCTCACGTGCCCACCTTCTCCGCAGCGCGAGGCGACGCCTCGTTCACCGACGCCCACGGCGTCGAGATCGTCTACTCGACCTGGCGAGCGGCGCGCCCCAAGGGCATCGTGCAGATCGCGCACGGCGTCGGCGAGCACGGGCTGCGGTACGAACCGTTGGCGCAGGACCTCGTCCGTGCCGGGTACACCGTGCACGCGAACGACCACCGCGGGCACGGTCGGACCGGCCTCGGCCAGTGGGACGGCGACCACGCCAAGCTCGGACGGCTCGGCCCCGGTGGCCTGCGCGCCGCGATCGCCGCCGTCGAGCAGATGGGGGAGGTCGCCCGTGCGGACACCCCCGGCGTGCCACTGGTGCTGCTCGGGCACTCGTGGGGCTCCCTCATGGCACAGCGGATCGTGAACACCGCATCGGAGTCGTACGACGGCGTGGTGCTCTCCGCCACCGCATACCGGCTGCCCGGATGGATGAACAGCGGCGACCTCAACGCACGGCACGCGGGCTCCGGACCGACGAAGTACGAGTGGCTCACCCGCGACCGGAAGATCATCGACGCGATGTCGGTGGACCCGCTCGCCGTCGAGGCTGACGTCATCGGGCTGTTCGGTCTGGCCGATACGCTCCGGCTGCTCGGGGTCCCGCGGCGAGGGATCCCGCACGACCTGCCGATGCTGCTGCAGGTCGGGTCGGACGACTCCCTCGGCGGGCCGCGGTCGGTCGAGCGGTTGGCGCAGGCGTACCGACGGCGCGGTCGGCTGTCCGACGTCACGGTGCAGGTGTACGAGGGCGCCCGGCACGAGGTCTACAACGAGACCAACCGCGACGAGGTCGTCGGAGATCTGGTCGCGTGGCTCGACCGGGTGACGGCGCGCGTCGCGTCCTGAGACGGTACCGACTGGCGGACGGGAGGCCCGTGGCGGCGCCGACCCGCGCCTCCAGTCCGACAGGTGGCGGGCGTAGGCTCGACGCGTGCACGGTGAGTACAAGGTCCCAGGTGGAAAACTGGTCGTCGTCGACCTCGAGGTCGACGAGGGCTCGATCCGGGAGTTCCGTCTGGCGGGTGACTTCTTCCTCGAACCCGACGATGCGCTGCCGCTCATCGACGCCGCGGTGAACGGCCTCCCCGCCACCACCGACGCCGCCGGCATCGCCGCTGCCGTCCGTGCGGCGCTCCCCGCCGACGCCGTGCTGCTCGGCTTCACGCCCGAGTCCGTCGGTGTCGCCGTCCGCCGTGCGCTGTCCCGTGCATCGTCGTGGCAGGACTACGACTGGCAGATCATCCACGAGGGCCCGATCAGCCCGAACGAGCACCTCGCGCTCGACCAGGTGTTGACCGAAGAGGTCGGCGCCGGCCGCCGCGGTCCGACCCTGCGGATCTGGGAGTGGGACCAGCCCGCCGTGGTCATCGGGTCGTTCCAGTCGCTGAAGAACGAGGTCGACCCGGCCGGGGCCGAGAAGTTCGGCGTGCAGGTGGTGCGGCGGATCTCCGGCGGCGGCGCGATGTTCATGGATGCCGGCGCGATCATCTCGTACTCGCTCTACGTCCCCGCCGACCTGGTGCAGGGCATGACGTTCGCGGACTCCTACGCCTACCTGGACGAGTGGGTGATCGAGGCGCTGAAGTCGCTCGGCATCGACGCGTACTACCAGCCGCTCAACGACATCACCTCGGCCAAGGGCAAGATCGGCGGGGCTGCGCAGAAGCGCCTCGGCACCGGATCACTGCTCCACCACGCCACCATGAGCTACGACATGGACGGCGAGAAGATGGTCCAGGTCCTGCGGATCGGGCGCGAGAAGATGAGCGACAAGGGGACGACCTCGGCCGCGAAGCGCGTGGACCCGCTGCGCTCGCAGACCGGGCTGTCCCGCGCCGAGATCATCGACCGGCTCATCGGCACGTTCACGAAGCTGTACGGGGCGACTCCCGGCGCGGTGACCGATGCCGAGCGCGAGAAGGCGCAGGAACTGGTGCGGACGAAGTTCGCGACGAAGGAGTGGCTCGAGCGGGTCCCGTGAGCGGGCGTTGCCCGTGAGCAGGCGTTGCCCGTGAGCAGGCGCTGCCCGTGAGCGGGCTGCGTCGAGCGGGATGGTGGGCGGCCGGAGCAGAGGGGGGACGCTCCGGCCGCCGCTCCTCAAGTGTGACGACCGACCCGATGAACCAGACGTGCGGATCATGAGAATCCCCCGCGCGGCTGATGTCGTGGCCGGATCGCCCACGTAGCGTCGCTCGCGTGAACTGGTTGATCTTCCTGGGGGCGGTGGCCACGCTGGCCGTCGTGGTGTGGATCGCCGATCGCGTGGGGTGGATCGACCTGTCGAACAAGTCCACGCGCAGCGGCGGATCCGGAGGTGTCGGCGGGATGCTGGACGAGGTGTTCGCGCCGACCCGCTACGAGACGCAAGCCGAGTACGAACGGCAGTCGCGCCTCCCGAGAGAGGCACCGTCACCGGCGGACCACGACCACGACCTGCTCAGCGGCAACGTGCTCATCAAGGTGCCGACGGTGCGGAGCGCCGGTCGGCACGAGGCGCGCATCGGGACGCACGACCGGTCGTACTGACCGGTGCTTGCGCGTCAGCGCGTCGTGAGCTCTTGGTAGTCCGGGTGCCGTTCGATCCAGGCGTGCACGTAGCTGCACTGCGCGACGACCCGTCGTGACGAGTACGCGCGCACGTCGTCGAGTGCGTGCTGCACGAGGATCGACGCGTGCCCGCCACCGCGGTGCGACGGGTCGACCTCGGTGTGGACGAAGCGGATCTCGTCGCCGTCGACCTCGTACGCCGCGAAGCCGATGACCTCGCCGTCCTCGACCAGGGAGTACTGCTGCTTGTCGGTGTCGTTGCGGACCTCGGGTGCTGCCATGCGCCGAGGCTACGCCGCGCGCCCGAGCCGCCGCTGGCTGCGCCAGAATGGTCCCGTGCACACGGGAGACGACCGAGGCCCGGACCGCGTGGTCCTCGGCGACGCCCTCGACGTGACCCCGTCGCTCGCCGACGGGACGTTCACCCTCGTGTACCTCGACCCGCCGTTCAACACGGGGCGGTACCAGCGGCGGCACGCCTCGTCCGCGGTGCCGAGCGCCGACGGGCCGGTGATGGGGTTTCACGGGCGGACCTACGAGCGGGTCCGCGGTGACCTGATGCGGTTCGACGACCGGTTCGAGGACTACTGGACGTTCCTCGAACCGCGGCTGATCGAGGCCTGGCGGCTCTTGGCGATCGACGGCACCCTGTACCTGCACCTCGACTACCGCGAGTCGCACTACGCCAAGGTGCTGCTCGACGCGCTGTTCGGCCGCGAGTCGTTCATCAACGAGATCGTCTGGGCCTACGACTACGGCGCCAAGTCCAAGTCGCGGTGGCCGACCAAGCACGACACGATCCTGGTCTACGTGAAGGACCCGTCGCAGTACTGGTTCGACTCCGCCACGGTCGACCGCGAGCCGTACATGGCGCCGGGCCTCGTCACTGCGGAGAAGCGGGAACGCGGCAAGCTCCCCACCGACGTCTGGTGGCACACGATCGTGTCGCCGACCGGCAAGGAGAAGACGGGCTACCCGACGCAGAAGCCCGAGGGCGTCCTGCGGCGGATCGTGCAGGCGTCGTCGCGCGAGGGGGACTGGGTGCTCGACTTCTTCGCGGGCAGCGGGACCACGGGCGCGGTCGCGTCGGCGCTCGGGCGGCGGTACGTGCTGGTGGATGACAACCCGGCGGCGATCGACGTGATGCGGAAGCGCTTGCCGGGAGCGTCGTTCGAGGTCGCGGCGGTCTGAGGCCGACGGCGGGTTCCGGGACCGGAACGTCCGCCCGTCGTCGTCGATGGCTATTGTGGGGAGTCTCGGCCGTCGATGGACGGACGCGAGCATCACGGGGGCGATGTTGGGGACCATACCGTTCGACGAAGGCGCGGCGAACAGCCTGATCAAGGCGGCGACGGCAGCGGACATCACGTTGCTGTTCGCGGCTTCCGCCCGTCGATCAGCCGCTGAGGACGCCGCAGCCGACTTCTCCGGTGCCTACGCGGACCGCTTCGCCGAAGCCGCGGTGGCCGAAGCCGGTGACCGTGTCCGCCTCGCCGGGGCGCTCGGTCGACTCGCCGACGCGGTGCAGGTCGTCATCGGCGAGGCCCAGCGAGAGCGCGAACGGCTGGCGAACGTCGACGCCTGGCAGGGGCGCGAGACCGCGCGACAGCAGGCCGACGACGAACCTCTGGGGATCTTCGAGGTCAAACCGACGCCGATGTTCGACCCGAAGCCCTCGGACGTCCCCATCCGACCCACACCGATCTCAGCGTCGTTCTCCGCGTCGGACCGCCCGCGAACTGCCGGCGGGTCGAGCACGGGCCGCAGTTCGGCGGACCCGGAGCGGCTCCGGACCTTCGTGGCGTCGGCGCGCGCCTCGGATCGCGGGTTCTCGGAGCGTGCGGAGAAGCTGCGGACGGCGTGGTCCGGCTTCACGACCGACTGTTCCTGGGCGGAGGTGTCCAGTTCGACGCTCCTCACGGGGTTCGACCGGTACCTGCAGGAGAACGCTTCCGATGCCGATTGGATCAAACGGATCGCGTCCGCGTTCGAACGCGCCGGCGGGAGCAACGGTCTCTCGAACACCGTCCTCGACTTCGCCGCGGCCGCGACGATCCCCCCGTCGTTCCGGACCCTGCTCACACCAGGGGCCACGCCGGCCGAGGTCGCGGCGACCTGGGCGGGTCTCGGCCTGACGAAGGGGCACGAGGCGGACCTCCAGGCGTTGCCGCTCGAGGTGCTCGCCATGCTCGGGAACCTGGAGGGGATCCCGTACTGGGCGCGGGACACCGCGAACCACGAGGTCCTCGACGACCGACTCGCACGGAAGAACCTCGATCCCGACGAGCGCGAGGCGCTGAAGAGCATCCGGGCCAGCTTGGGAGAGAACCGGTTCCTCATATCCCTGACTGGAGACGTCCCGCCCCTGGCCGCCGTCTCGATCGGCGACCTGGACACCGCGACCAACGTCACCTGGGCCGTTCCCGGAATGGCATCCAGTACCAAGACGATGACGGGGTGGGTCCAGGCCGCACAGAACGTCGCGGACGAGCAGTTCAAGGTGGACGGCCCGGGAAACCGTGCGGTGATCGCCTGGATGGGCTACGACGCACCGCCAGCACCGCCCGACCTCGGCGTCTTCAACGAGGACGCGGCCGAGAGCGGCGGGGCGAACCTCGCGGCATCGATCCGTGGGCTCGACGCCGCTCGTGCGGGCGACATGCCCCGGACCAACGTCCTGGCGCACTCCTACGGCACCACGACGGCGTCGATCGGGCTCACGGCACCCGGCGTCCACGTCGACTCGTTCACGTCGATCGCCTCCGCCGGCATCCCGCAGACCATCCCGACGGCGGAGGACATCCACGCCGACCACGTCTACGCGGGACAGGCGCAGGACACGATGGTCGGCATCCCCGGGCTGGGCGACCAGTACGCGTACATCGGCAGGGGCTTCAGCGTGCCCTACCGACTCGACCCGACGAGTTCCAGCTTCGGCGCGGAGACCTTCGGCGCGGACGGCACCGACGGCTTCGAGCCGGTGAAGGACCACGGCGTGCACACGGAGAGCGGCAACGGCTACCTCGACCCGGGAACCGAGTCGCTGCGGAACGTGGCGAAGACGACGACAGGGCACGGCGACCGCGTGACACCGGCAGAGTGACATGCTGGACACCCGACGACCGGACGGAGAACCGCCACCGATGACCGCCCTGAAGCAGTGGATCGCAGTCACCGTGACCACGATCGCGATCGTCGGCGCCACTGCCGGCTGTTCTGGAGGACAGATGCAGAACCAACCGACCCAGGAGCCGGCGGATGCGAAGCGCAGCATCCAGCAGCTCGTCGACGACACGACCGAAGCGCTCGGCGGGACGTGGCAGGTCGAGGAAGGGCCGCGGCTCGGCACGTGCGAGGACGAGCGCGGCGTCGGCGAGGGCGTGAACTACACGTACATCAAGTCCCGTGCCGACCGCGGCGACGTCGAGCAGGGGATCCGAACGGTCGAAAAGCTGTGGGGCGAGCGCGGGCTCGACACGAAGCGGTTCTCCGATGCCGACGGGTCCTACAGCGGTGTCGACGGCAAGGGGGACGGCGTGGCGAACATCGGTTTCCAGTCCTCGGACCTCGGCGGGGGCGACACGGTCAGCGGTACCTCGGCGTGCGCTGCCGGTGACTACGTCGAGATGCGCGAGCGAGAGCGCTCCTAGCGTCCGCTCCGTTCACGACGTTCCACGAGACGTTCGACGCGTGGAACGTCGTGAACGGGCGCGCATCACGAGCGCTGGCAGGCGTTCGGACAGACCGGCCCGCCCGCGCACTACTCCGTCGAGTGCCGCCCGTGGGGGTGCTCCGCGTCAGCGGCCGGGTCCACTGCCGCGTGCGCAGCCCGGGTCCGGATGGCACCGGTCGTGGTCGGGGGCTCGTCCACGGGCGCAGCCGCCGAGTGGGCACCGTGCGTCGTGGCGTCGGGCAGCGGGGCACGGGTGTCATCCGTGGCGACGTCGTTGGGCAGCACCGACACGTCGGACGACCCGGCAGCGCGAGCCGACCGGGGCTGGGCGGGCACGTCGGGCGAGGTCGGGACGGAGTCCGTCGACGCGAGCGCCGCCGAACCCGAGCCGCCGCCAGCTCCGGAGCCGGCACCGGCCCCGGCAGCCGCAGCGTCAGCGGTCCGCGCGGCATCGGCCTGCTCCTGCAGCGCCGACGTCTTGCGCAGCGGCGGCACCCGGAAGAACCACGTCAGCACGAACGCGAGCAGGATCACCGCGAGACCGACCCAGTACACGCGGACGGCCGAGTCGCTGAAGCCGACCAGGAACGGACGGGTGAGTCGCTTGTCCGCGCCGTTCAGGAACGAGGTGTCGCTCGTCGCCGCGGAGCCGGACGAGTTCGCGCTCGAGTCGCCGCTCTTGAGCTGCTTGATGAGCGTCGGGGCGACCTGGTCGACGACGTTCTCGCGTTGGGTCTTGTCCGAGTAGTCGACCTGCAGCGTGCCGTCGACGACGGTCGCGTTCGCCTTGGCCGCAGCCGTCTCGAGGGCCTGCTGCTCGGCGGCCGGCTTGGCGTCGTCGACCTGCTGGGCGATGACGGTGTCGGCGGCTGCGGCGGGGAGCTTGCCCGCCGCGACCTGCTGCTGCACGGCCGCGGTGACCTGCTTCGTGACGGCGGCGTCGGCGGCTTCCTTCGCCTGCACGGCACCCTGGTTCAGGCCGTCCTGCACGTTCTTCTGCACCGGGTCGACGATCTTGTTCCAGATCTGGTCCATCACGCCCTTGTTGTCGGAGGCGTTGGCGACGGACGGCGTCAGGGCGGCGTTCAGCGCGCTCTTCAGGTCGGGCTCGTTCTGCATCGCGGCGGTGATGTTCGTCGGCATCAGGGTGAACAGCACGGACAGCAGCACGGCGGTGCCCATGGTGCCGCCGATCTGGCGGAAGAACGTCGCAGCGCTGGTGGCGACACCGATGTCCCGCGGGGACACCGAGTTCTGCGCGGCGAGGGTCAGCGTCTGCATGAGCTGGCCGAGTCCGAGGCCGATGCCGAACATGCCGAGCATCAGGAACCAGAGCGGACGGCCGGCGGTCAGGAAGGTCAGGACCGTGAAGCCGATGGCCGTGAAGGCGGTGCCCGTGATCGGGAAGACCTGGTAGTTGCCGGTCCGCGAGATGATCTGGCCCGAGGCGATCGACGAGATCATCAGACCGAGCACCATCGGGAGCATCGCGAACCCGGACTCGGTCGGGGTGACGCCCTTCACGATCTGCAGGTACAGCGGGATCGTCAGCATCGCGCCGAACATGCCGAAGCCGACGAGCACGGACAGGATGGCGGACATCGAGAACACCCGCGAGCCGAACAGCTTCATCGGCAGGATCGCGTCACTGCCCATCGCCCGTTCGACGAGGATGAACGCGATCAGGCCGGCCGCGCCGATGCCGTAGCAGGCGAAGGCGCCGGCGGAGTTCCAGCCCCACTCGCGGCCCTGTTCGGCGATGAGCAGCAGCGGCACGAGGGTGACGATGACGAGCGTCGCGCCCCACCAGTCGATCCGGGGCTTGCCGCGGTCGCCGAACTTCGGCAGGTGCAGGAACGTGAGCACCATGAACAGCGCGATGACGCCGATCGGCACGTTGATCAGGAACACCCAGCGCCAGCCGGAGATGAACAGCAGTTCGCTCGCGCCGGCGAAGACGCCACCGACGAGCGGACCGATGACGGACGAGATGCCGAAGACCGCCAGGAAGTAGCCCTGGTACTTCGCCCGCTCGCGGGGAGCGAGCATGTCGCCCATGATCGCCAGCGGCAGGGACATCAGGCCACCGGCACCGAGGCCCTGCAGCGCACGGAACCCGGCGAGCATGAGCATCGAGGTCGAGAACGACGCCAGGAAGGACCCGACGATGAAGATGCCGATCGCCGTGATGAACAGCGGCCGCCGCCCGAAGATGTCGGAGAGCTTGCCGTAGATCGGGGTCGTCACGGTCGAGGCGATCAGGTACCCGGTGGTGACCCAGGCCTGCTGGTCGAGCCCGTGCAGGTCGTCACCGATGGTGCGGATCGCGGTACCGACGATCGTCTGGTCGAGAGCTCCGAGGAACATGCCGGCCATCAGGCCGTAGATCACCAACAGGATCTGTCGGTGGTTCATCACGGTGTTGGACGCCGTGGTGGGTGCCGCGGGTGCGGTCGCCGTCTGGGTCATGAGCAGGGTCTCCCGGTACCGATGCGCTGCGTCGCGAATTTTGCGCTGCGTGCAAAGTTACATCTGCCGCAAGTGGTCGGTCGCGCAGGAGCGGCTTCCTGTGTGGATCGGCAGTCACGGTACGCTCGGATCGCGGCCACGGTTGCGGTCGCGATCCACTGCCTGGAGGCCCGGCTCGGCCCCGTCAGACGGCTGCGGTCTCCAGGACCCGGACCACACCGCGCGCGGCCAGCGCCGCGGGATCGGCGGCGGTCCGGCTCGTCACGACGGTGACCGCCTCGCCGGCCGCCCGCAGGCGGTGCCAGTGCTCGAAGACGGCGCCGCCCGGTGCCAGGTCGGTTCGGTGGAGGGGCAGGTCGGCATCGTCCACGTCGACCACGACGGCGCTCGTGCGGGGCGTCGGCGTCGGCGCTGCTCGGCGCGCATCGGCGACGACCTCGGCGTACCGGCGTCCGAGCGGCTTCACCCGGTTGTCGACGTCGAGCAGACCGAGCGAGTACTCCAGGTCCTTGAAGTCGCCCAGATCGCGCGAGACGTCGTGGGAGCACCACCACGTGACCGCATGCAGGCGTTCGGTGGTGAGTGCCGCGGCGACCGTGCGCTCGAGGAACTCCGGCATCTCGGACTCGGCGAGGTGGCGGTCGGGCGCCCCGACCTCCTGCAGCCAGACGGGGCGCTCCAGGTCGGTGGCGAAGGCGCGGGCGAGTTCGATCATCCACTCGGCGTGCCGCACGGACTCGTCGGAGAGCGCGCCGTACCGACCGGCGACGCCGTTGAAGATCCAGGAGTGCACGGTCGTGACGTCGCCGAGTCGGCTGGCGTGCGCGGGCACGAACGGGTGGCCGTCGCGGTACCAGAGGTGGTCGTTCTCCGAGTGCGTGACGACGTGCCGCGGGTCCTTGTCGCGCGGTGCCCCGAGCAGGGACTCGAGCCAGTGCGTCACCTGCGCGGTGTCGGCTGGCATCGCGGCGGGGTTCGGCGGCTGGAACTGGTTGAGCTCGTTGCCCAGGGTCAGCCCGGTGAAGTTCGGCCGGTCGCGTACGGCGTCGTACACGGCGGCGACCAGTGCGGCCTGCGCGTCGATCGCCGGCTGGTCGGTGAACATGTTGCCGTCGTGCCAGTTCACGAGCCACGCGGGGATGAAGTCGAACCCGGACATGTGCCCCTGGACGACGTCGACGCTGGCGTCCAGGCCGAACTCGGCGGCGACGTCCACCACCAGGGCCACGTCGTCGAGGGCCTGCCGGCGGATGAGCGTGCGGTTCGGCTGCAGGGTCGGCCACAGCGGGAACAGCCGGACGTGGTCGAGGCCGAGGGTGGCGATCGCCTCGAGGTCGCGGCGGATCGCTGATTCCTGCACCGACTGCCACTGGAACATCCAGTCGGACGAGGGTACGTAGTTCACGCCGAAGCGCGTGGCGGTGGTCATCGGTCTCCTTCGGTCAGGGAGCGGTGGCGGCGGCAGGCGCGGGACCGGTCGAGCCGCGGACGTGCAGCGCGCGCCCCCCGACCTCGGCATCGGCGACCTCGTCACCGCGGACGAGTCGTTCGACCAGGGCGACGGCGGTCCGGGCCGACTCCTCGACCGGTGCGTCGAGCGCGGTCAGCGACGGGCGGACGATCGAGGACACCCACGAGTCCTCCCACGCGACGACGGACAGGTCCTCGGGCACGCGGACGCCGAGCTCGGGGGCGTGCGCGATCACCTCGGCCGCGATCGCCTCGCCGTCGAGGACGATCGCGGTGGCGCCGTCGAGTCGCGCGAGCAGGTCGGCCACCGGGTCCTCGGCGTCCGCGTGCCAGCCGAGCACGAGTGCGTCGACGCCCCGGCGTGCGGCTGCGGCGGTGAAGCGGGTGTCGCGGGCGCCGGTGTGGGCGAGCGCAGGGCCGTCCCCGACTCGGGCGATCCGGCGGTGCCCGAGCGAACCGAGGTGGTCGAGCAGGGACTCGGTCGCGTCGGCGTCGCCCACGGTGACCGCGGGGACGGTGCTGCCCGGGATCGGTGCGCCGAGCATCACGGCGGGTGCGGACAATGCCTGCAGCATCGGGATGCGGGGGTCGTCGGTCCGGACGTCGACGAGCAGGAAGCCGTCGACCCGTTGCTCGGTCCACCACTGGCGGTAGACGGCGGCTTCGTCGTCGGCCTGCACGAGGGTGACGGACAGCGACCACCCGATCGCTGCGAGGGGCTCGGTCAGGCCGGCGATCAGCCGCATCGTGAACGGGTCGCGCTGGAACGTGTCACGCGAGCGGGCGAGGACCAGGCCCAGGCTGTGGCCGGCGTTGCCGGAGAGCTTGCGGCTCGCCAGGTTCGGCCGCCAGTTCAGGTCGTCGGCGGCCTTGCGGATCCGTGCGGCGGTGGCGACGGAGACGTTCGGCCGGCCGTTGAAGACGTGCGAGACCGCCGACGTCGAGACCCCGGCGCGCTTGGCGACCTGCGCGATGGTCACGCGGCGTCGGTCGACGGCTCCGGCGGTGGTGTCCTCCATGCCGTCGAGCGTAGAGGCTTGACCACCTCGTGTAAAGCGGTATACGTTGCTCGTCACCTGAAGTACACCGCTGTACCAAATGCATCGCGATCGCTCCACCATCCACTGCCAGGGAGGCACCGTGACGGACGGCATCAGCAGGCGCACACTCCTCGGAGCCGGGCTCGGCGCCGGGATCCTCGCGCCGATCCTGGCCGGGTGCAGCGCGCTCACCCCGGCCTCGAGCGGCCCGGGCACGTTGAGCGTGCACACCCAGCTCAGCGGCGCGGTCGCCGGTGCACAGACGTTCACGGACGTCGTCGCCGCCTACCGACGCCGCACGGACCGCAAGGTCGCCCTGCTGTCGAACGGGTCCGACCTGCCGATCGTCTTCGAGACGAGTTCCCTCGCCGGCAAGGAAGCCGACGTCGCGATCGTGAACATGGTCGGGCGCACACTGTCCTGGACGGGCGAGGACGCCACGATCGACGTCTCCCGGTACCTCGACGAGTGGGACCTGCGCGACAAGATCATCCCGGAGGCACTCGACGAGTGGACCGACGACCAGGGCCGACTCCGGGCGTTCCCGTTCACCCGGACGAACTGGCCGGTGTCCTTCAACACGGCGCTGCTCGAACAGGCCGGGGTGAGCGAGATCCCGACGACCTCGGACCAGCTCATCGCCGCCGCCGACCGCCTGCGCGCCGCCGACATCGGGCCCGTCACGGTCGGTGGGTCGGACTGGAGCGGCCAGAAGCTCCTCATGCAGGTCATCCAGGGCTTCGTGTCCCAGGACGAAGCGGCGAAGGTCTTCGCCACGGGCAAGATCTCGGAGAGCCCCGGTGCGGTCCGCGGCGTCGAGCACTTCGTCGAGCTCCGTGACGCCGGGGTCTTCGTCGACTCGGTGCAGGGGTTCACCTCGGACTCCGAGCTGACCCAGTTCACCACCCGCAAGGCCGCGATCGTCCCCGCGATGTCGTCCGCGCTCGCGCTGGTGTCGAAGGAACGCGCGAAAGAGGTGACGGTCGGCGGCTGGCCGGTGCCGTCGAAGGACGCCGCGATCGCGCACCCGAGCGTCATCAAGAGCTACAACGGCCACGGCATCTGGATCAGCGAGAACGGCCGGGCGAAGCTCGACCTCATCAAGCCGTTCGTGCAGTACCTGTACTCGTCGGCGGTGACGAGCGAGTTCATCCTCGACTCCGGCCGCGACATGAGCCGGATCACGGACACCGTCAGCCGCGACTTCCCCCTCGTCGCCCAGGCGTCGAAGCTCACCGACGACCAGGTCACCCCGGTGATGCTGCCCGACCTGCTCGTGCCCGACTCGGCGTACGAGCCGATGATCCGCGCGACCAGCCTCGCGTACGGCTCCGGCACCTCGGCCGACCGCATCATCGACCTCTTCGAGCGCGCCTACACGGCCGCGTGACCCACCCGACCCTGCGAGAAGGAGCTCCCAATGGCAGTGCTCGTCGAGGAACCACCCGTCCGGTCGGCGTCGACCCCACCCGGACCCGTCCGCCGCGGATCGCGCGCGGTCGGCAGCACCCGCGGCAGCTTCCCGACCTTCGCGATCCCGGCGCTGGTCTGGTACGGCCTGTTCATGATCGGTCCGGTCGTCGCGATGATCGTGATCGCGTTCCTGAGCTGGCCGGGCATGCTCGTCTCGCCGACGTTCGCGGGGCTCGACAACTTCCGGGTGCTGTTCTCGGACGAGACGTTCTGGGCCGCGGTCCGGAACAGCACGGTCCAGATCGTCGTCGGCCTGCCGATCATGATCGTCCTGGCCTTCCTGCTCGCCTTCCACGTCGTGCAGAAGCCCCGCGGGCACAAGGTGCTCCGCTACCTGCTCTTCATCCCGGCCCTCATCTCGGCGCCCGCCACGGCGATGATGTTCTACGCCATGCTCAACCCCGACGGGCTGGTCAACGGGGTGCTCGCGACGCTCGGCATCGGCGGTAAGGCCTGGCTTGCCGACCCCGCGACCGCCCTCGGCGCGCTCATCGTCGTCGACCTGTGGGCGGGCATCGGGTACTCGGCCGTGCTCATCGCCAGTCGGCTCGACGGCGTCGACACCGAGGTCGTGCAGGCCGCCCGCATGGACGGCGCCGGCTCGTGGCGGCTGGCCTGGGGCGTGTACTGGCCGATCGCCCGCGACTTCATCGGGGTGGTGGCGATGCTGCAGTTCCTGTCGATGCTCTTCAGCTCGGCGCAGAACGTGCTCCTGCTCACCCAGGGCGGCCCGGGCACCGCGACCACGACGCTGTCGTACCTCGTGTACCAGAAGGCCTTCGTGGACACCGACCTCGGCTACAGCCAGGCGGTCGGCGTCGTCCTGTTCGTCCTCGGGCTGGCGGGCATGTTCGTCATCCGCCGCGTCCTCCGCAAGACCCACTGACCGACAGTCCCGACCGACAGAACCGAGGAGAGCACCATGGCGAAGCCCACCGCCGGCATCCGGCTGCGCGACCGGATCGGCTCCATCACGAGCGGTACCGTGGCGTGGATCTACGCCGCCCTGCTGATCCTGCCCTTCTACTACTTCGTGGTGTCGTCGTTCAAGGACAACGACGGCATCTTCGAGTCCCCGCTGGCGCTGCCGGCGTCGTGGGACCTCTCGAACTTCACCGAAGCCATCCGTCAGGCGTCGCTCGGCACCGCGATCGCGAACTCGGCGATCACGACGGTGGCGGCACTGGTGCTGACGCTCGTGCTCGCCCTGCCGGCGTCGTTCGCCCTCGCCCGGGCCACCGGACGCGCGGGCCGCATCGTCGAGGGACTGTTCTCGCTCGGGTTCCTCATCCCGTCGTTCGCGGCGCTGTTCCCGACCTTCCTGCTCGCGGCGGGCATGGGACTGTTCCACACCCGGACGTTCCTGGTGCTCCTGCTGCCCGCGACCGCGATGCCCTTGGCCGTCGTGATCCTGACGCAGTTCATGCGGACGATCCCGCGTGAGCTGGAAGAGGCCGCGTCGATGGACGGCGCCTCGGCGTGGCAGGTGATGCGCCAGGTGTACCTGCCGATCTGCATCCCCGGCATCGCCACCGTGCTGCTGCTGAACTTCCTGTCGTTCTGGAACGAGTACCTGTACGCCCTGGTGCTCATCGGACCGGACACGGCGCAGCGGACGATCCAGGTGGCGCTCCCGACGCTGAAGGTCGACGCCGGTACCGACTACGGCATGCTCATGGCCGGCACGCTGTTCACGCTGCTGCCGGTGTACCTCGTCTACTCGATCCTGCAGCGCCAGATGCAGCGTGCCCTGGTCTCCGGAGCGATCAAGGGATGACCGAGTACCCGAACGACAAGCCGATCGGGGCCAGCCTCGACGTCCGCGCGCGCATCGGTCAGCTCAACCAGCGCCTCAAGGGCTGGGAAGCCGTTCGCTGGGTCGACGGCCGCCCGCGGATCACCGACGTCCTGCGCGCCGAGGTCGACCGCTGGGGCGGCATCGGCGCGGTCTACGGTGTGCTCCGCGCCGACCCCTGGTCCGGCGTGCACTGGGGCAACGGCATCCCACCCGAATGCTCTGCCGAGGCCTACGCCGCCGTGCAGGACCACGTCGTCGCCCACAGTGACGGCGGCGTCCCGACGCTCTTCGTGGAAGAGGTCCCGCACGGGCTGCAGGCCCTCGGCGGCACGACGGTACCGGTGAACCTCGCCCTTGGCGCCGCGATGGACGAGCAACTCGTCGAGGACCTCGCCGCCGCGGTCGCCGCCGAGGTCCGCGCCCGCGGCACCCACGTCGCCCTCGTCTCCGGGCTCGACGTGCTGCGCGACCCCCGGTGGGGCCGGAGCGAGGAGTGCTGGTCCGAGGACGCCGCCCTCGCCGCGATCATGGTCGCCGCCACCGTGCGCGGCATGCAGGGCGGTGGCTCAGGCGCGATCGACGACCGGCACGTCGCCGTCGTCGCGAAGCACCTGGCCGGACAGGGCGCCGGCATCGGCGGCCGCAACGGCTCCGGCGCACCCATCGGCCGCCGCGAGCTCGCCGAGGTGCACCTGCCCCCGGCGCTCGCCGCGGCACGCGAGCACGTCGCCGGCTTCATGGCGGCGTACAACGACGTCGACGGAGTGCCGTGCTGCGGCAACCGCGACCTGCTCACCACCACGATCCGCGACGCCTGGGGTTGGGACGGGCTCGTGATGGCCGACGGCACCGCGATCGACCGGCTGCGCGACGTCACGCCCGACCCCGCCTCGGCCGCTGCGCTCGCGCTCCGTGCCGGGGTCGATCTCAGCCTGTGGGACGAGGCGTACACGCACCTCGACGAGGCACTCGACCGCGGGCTGGTCAGCACCGACGATCTCGACCAAGCGGTGGACCGGGTGCTCGCCCTGAAGCGCCGCGTCGGCCTGCTCGCGACACCGACACCAGCACCACCAACGCCGCCAGCACCAGCAGCGACACCAGCACCGACCACGACGCGCGCCGAGCCACCGGAGCGCGCGACCATCGCGCTCGCCGAGCGCGCCGCCCGCCGCGCCGTGGTCGCCCTGGGCGGCGCGCTGCCCGTGATCGCACCCGAGGCCGTCGTCGCCGTGGTCGGTCCGAACGCCGACGACGTCGACGCCCTGCTCGGCGACTACTCACCCCCGAGGCCGCTCGTCGACCCCGGTGCGTCCACCGTCCGCTCCGCCCTGGAGGCCCGGCTCGGCCCCGCCAGGGTCCGCACCGCCCGGGGAAGTGGTCTCCGACAGCCCCTGCCGGACCCCGACGGGCTCCTCGCGGTCCGCACGGCGCTCCTCGGTGCCGACGTCGCGGTCGTCGTCCTCGGCGGCTCGAGTCGTCGCGCGTACGACGACGGGTTCGAGGACAACGGGGCCGTCAGCGGTCCGGCACCGGACACCACGAACGGCGAGGGGGTCGACCTGGCCTCCATCGCCGTCCCCGACGCGCAGCTCGCCGTGCTCCGAGCCGCCCGCGAGAGCGGTCTGCCGGTCGTCGCGGTCGTCGTCGACGGTCGGCCGCGGGTGCTGACCGAGGTGCTCGCCCTGGCCGACACCGTGCTCGTCGTCCCGTTCCCGGGGCCCTCCGGCGGCCAGGCCGTCGCGGACGTCCTGTTCGGCGCACCGGCCGAGGGGCGACTCCCCGCGACGTGGCCCGGCGCCGACGGCGTCCTGCCCGTGGCGCACGACGAGCGGCTCGAGACCGCGCGCGGGTACGTCGACGTGACCGCCCGCTCGACCGCGACCGGTGCACCAGGGCCGGGTGATGGGGTGGACGTGCGCCTGGCGGAGGGGAGCGACGCGGTGACTGCTGTGCGCCTCCTGGCCGGGGGCACGGTGACCGTCCCGGTCACCGTGCGCAACTCGTCCGACGCACCCCGTCGGGTCTCGGTGCCGCTCTGGGGGCGGCGGCGCGAGCCCGGCGTCCGCCCGCGGCGACGGCGGCTGCTCGCCCTGGTGACGGTCGACGTGCCCGCCGGTGGGGTCGTCGACACCGCGTACGCGCTCGGACTCGATGCCCTCGGCACGTGGGACGCTGGTCTCCGGCTCGGTGCACGGCCGCTCGAACTGGACTGCTGGACGGACGACGTGCTCGATCCACCCGGGTCGACGCGGACCGTCCGCGTCACCGACGGACAGGAGTCAGTGCGATGAGTGTCGTGACGCAGACGCAGCTCGAGGGGATCACGCCGACGCTGGTGGCGGCCGCCGACCGGGTCCGCGCCACGGTCGGCACCGAGGTCGGCGACCGGGTGGAGCGCGCGCTCGTCCGGACGCTGCGGGACACGATCTCGCTCGACGACGACGGCGCCTTCGTCATCACGGGGGACATCCCGGCGATGTGGCTCCGCGACTCGACGACGCAGATGACGCCGTACCTGCGGTTCACGGCGGACGACCCGGCGCTCGCGGAGCTGCTCTGGGCGGTCCTGCGGCGGCAGCTCCGGCTCATCGAGCACGACCCCTACGCGAACTCGTTCAACCGCGAACCGAACGGCGCGCACTACGACCCCGACGACCTGAACGCCGATCCGCTGGTGTGGGAGCAGAAGTACGAGGTCGACAGCCTGGCCTACCCGGTGACCTTCGCGCACGCGCTGTGGCGAGCGACCGGGTCGACCGCGGTGCTCGACGAGCGGGCGCACCGGGTGTTCCGGACGATCGTGACGCAGTGGCGGGCCGAGCTGGACCACGACGCCTCGGCCTACCGGTTCGTGCGCGACGGGGCGATCCCGACCGAGACCCTCGCGCGTGACGGACGCGGGACGCCGGTCGCGGTGACCGGCATGACGTGGTGCGGGTTCCGACCCTCGGACGACGCGTGCACGTACGGCTACAACGTGCCGGCGAACCTGTTCGCGGCCGAGGCGCTGCTCGCCGTCACCGCGATCTCCCGCGAGGTCTGGTCGGACGCCGGCTTGGCGGACGACGCCGATCTGCTCCGGTCGACGATCCTGGGCGGCGTCCGGCAGCACGGCATCGTGACCGGCCCGGCGGGGGACGACGTCTACGCCTACGAGGTCGACGGCTTGGGCGGCGTGCTGCTCATGGACGACGCGAACACCCCGTCGCTGCTGTCCCTGCCCCTGTCGGCGCCGTCGGTGCTCGACGACACGGTCTGGGCGGCGACGCGGGACCTCGTGCTGTCGCCGGCGAACCCGTACTGGTTCAGCGGGAGTGCGGCGGCCGGCGTCGGGAGCCCACACACCCTGCCGCAGCGCGTGTGGCCGATCGCCCTGGCGGTGGAGGGGCTGGTGTCCGGATCGCCGTCGCGTCGACGGGAGTTGCTCGACGTGCTCGTGGCGACCGACGCGGGCACGGGTGACATGCACGAGTCGTTCGACGTGGAGGACCCGACGCGGTTCTCGCGCCCGTGGTTCTCGTGGGCCGACGCGATGTTCTGCGAACTGGCGCTGGCGGCGGCCGAGGACTGAACCCCGACCGCCGCCAGCGCTGGTGCTGCGGGTGACCGACTACGCGCCGAGGGCGGCGTCCACGATCTCCTTGGCCTCGCGCTGCACCTGCTCCAGGTGCTCCTGCCCGACGAAGCTCTCGGCGTAGATCTTGTAGACGTCCTCGGTGCCGGACGGCCGCGCGGCGAACCACGCCTTGTCGGTGACGACCTTGACGCCGCCGACGGCCGCATCGTTGCCCGGAGCCTTCGACAGCTTCGCGGTGATCGGGTCGCCGGCCAGGGTCTCGGCGGTGATGGCGTCGCCGTCGAGCTTCGACAGGCGGGCCTTCTGCTCCTTCGAGGCCGCGGCGTCGACGCGCTGGTAGACCGGGTCACCGAAGCGCTCGGTCAGCTCGACGTAGAGCTGCGAGGGGGTCTTGCCGGTGACCGCGACGATCTCGGACGCCAGGAGCGCCAGGATGATGCCGTCCTTGTCGGTCGTCCACGCGGTGCCGTCGGTGCGCAGGAACGAGGCGCCGGCGGACTCTTCGCCGCCGAACGCCACCGAACCGTCGATCAGGCCGGGCACGAACCACTTGAAGCCGACCGGAACCTCCCACAGGCGACGGCCGAGCGACTCCGCGACGCGGTCGATGATGCTCGACGACACCAGCGTCTTGCCGATGGCGGCGTCGTCGCGCCAGGCCGGACGGTGCGCGTAGAGGTACTCGATCGCGACGGCGAGGTAGTGGTTCGGGTTCATCAGGCCGCCGTCGGGCGTGACGATGCCGTGCCGGTCGGAGTCGGCGTCGTTGCCGGTCAGGACGTCGAACTCGTCCTTGTGGGCAAGCACCGAGGCCATCGCCGAGGGGCTCGACGGGTCCATCCGGATCTTGCCGTCCCAGTCCAGTGTCATGAACGACCAGGTCGGGTCGACGTCCGGGTTCACGACGGTGAGGTCGAGGCCGTAGTGGTCGCGGATCGCGTTCCAGTAGGGGAGCGAGGCACCACCGAGCGGATCGGCGCCGATCTTGACGCCGGCACGCTTGATCGCGGCGATGTCGATGATGTTCTCGAGGTCGGCGACGTAGGTGTGCAGGAAGTCGTAGCGGTCCGGGGTGGCGTGCTCGGTGCGCTGCACCTCGGCGTTGCCGCCCTCGATGATCGCGTTCGCACGGTTCGCGATCCAGCTCGTGGCGTCGCTGTCGGCCGGTCCGCCGTGTGGTGGGTTGTACTTGAACCCGCCGTCGCGGGGCGGGTTGTGGCTCGGCGTGATGACGATGCCGTCGGCAGTGTCGGGGTTGCCGGCACGGTTGTAGCGGATGATCGCGTGGCTGAGCGCGGGCGTCGGCACGTAGCCGTTGTCGCGGTCGGCGAGGACGTGGACGCCGTTCGCGGCCAGGACCTCGAGCGCGGTCCGCTCGGCCGGGCCGGACAGGGCGTGGGTGTCACGTCCGATGAACAGCGGGCCGTCGGTGCCCTGCGACTGTCGGTACTCGACGATCGCCTGCGTGATGGCGGCGATGTGGGTGTCGTTGAAGGCGGAGTCGAGCGAGGAGCCGCGGTGCCCGGAGGTACCGAACACCACCTTCTGCTCGGCGACGGAGACATCGGGCACACGGTCGTAGTAGGCGGTGACGAGCGCGTCGATGTCGACGAGGTCGTCTGCGGTCGCGGGGGTGCCGGCGCGGTCGTTCATGGGTCCATCCTGGCATCGAGCACCCGCGAGCGTCCGGCCGGCGCACAGCCCGTCCGCGGAGCGCGGACCGTGCCGTGTCGACCGGCCGCCGCTTCGGGTCGACTCGAGCTGCGCGACTCAGGCGGTGCGGATCGACCCCGTCGCCGTCCGGAACGAGCCGGTGGCCGTGCGGACGGAGGCGGTCCAGGTGCCGGGACGCGACCGCTGCACGTCGGTGAAGCGCCCGAGGCGTCCGGTGGCCGGGACGCCGGTGTACGTGCCGACCGAGTCGGTGGTGCGGGTGCCCGTGAAGGAACCGCGCTCGTCACGGTCGCGGAGACCGGACACGAAGGTGCCGCCGAGCGGGGAGGTGCTGTTCGTCATGGGCTCGACCGTACGTGACTGTCTTGCATGATGCAAAACAACTGCACGAACGTGCGCGTTCAGGCCATGAGCTCGCAGAAGCTCCGGCCGGCGACCGTCCAGCTCTGCCGCGCCACGAGCCCGGCGTCCGCCGCGTGCCGGTGCAGTGCGTCGAGGCCGACCTCGGCCCACGGGAACTCGGCGCTCTCGTGGCCGTCGGCGTCCATGACACGGGCGGTGTAGACCCGGTCGGCCAGCGGGTCGGGGTTCGTCTCGACGATGACGCGGCCGCCGGCGCGGACGATCTCGCCGCAGCGCTCGAGCAGGGCGGCGGGGTCGCCGCCGATGCCGATGTTGCCGTCGATCACCAGAGCGGTGTCCCAGTGGCCCTCGTCGGGGACCGCGTCGAACACTGACCCCTGGATCGCGGTGCCACCGGACCGTTGTGCGATCGCCACGGCCTCGGCGGAGACGTCCACGCCCAGTGCGGGGATGCCACGGTTGCGCGCCGCGACGAGCATCCGCCCCGGGCCGCACCCGATGTCGATCACGGGGCCGTCGGCGTCGTCGAGCAGCGAACGGTCGACTCGGTCGGCCGCGGCGCTCCACCGGCCGACGTCCATCGTGGTGACGACGTCGGGTCGGTCCGGGTCGGTCAGGCGCAGTCGGCCGTCCGAGCGCAGTGCCCGGGCGTACGGCTCGCCGCCGCCGGCGCCGAAGGAGACGGGTGCGTGCATGGTCATCGGAGACTCCCCGCGGTCTCGGCACGGAGTGCCTGGGTGAAGCCGGAGTCCGGCGCGAGTTCGGCGACGCGTTCGGCGTCGGGCATGGTGTCGACGTCGAGCAGTTCGCCGAGGATCCCGACGTCGAGACCGGCGTCGGTCAGGCGTGCGAGTTGGACGGCGCCGGTGTCGTCCTGTGACATCGGAACGCCTCGGAGCAGGTCGCCGGTCGGGGCATGCAGGTACAGCGACCAGAAGCCGCCGTCCTCGGCGGGGCCGAACCACGCGTCGCGGTGGGGCTCGTCGAAGACCGGGGCGAGCACGTCGGTGGACACCTGCGGGGTGTCCATGCCGACGAGCAGCAGGGGGCCGTCGATCGCGTCGAACAGGAACCCGAGGCGCTCGTCGAGGCCGCCGCCGGGCTGGTGCAGCACGTCGAACCCGTCGGCCGAGGCCGGCACGACGTCGCCGTCGAAGAACAGCACGCGGCGCTCGGCGGGCAGGGTGCGCACGGTCGAGAGGGTGTCGGCGAGGCTCGCGGACGCGACACGTGCAGCGCCCTCGGGGGAGAGCGCCGGGGTCAGTCGGGTCTTCACCTTGCCGGGCAGGCACTCCTTCGCGACCACGGCCACGGTGATGCCGGCGGTCATGCGCGGCTCCCCTCGACCGAGGCGGTGACGGGTGCGGAGTCAGGCCGTGTCGCGGAACCGGTCGCGGCGGTCGAGCCGGCCACGTGGCGGACGGACGCCGGTGCGACGACCCGGACACGGGCCTCCCGGCGGTACGCGCGCAGCAGGCGGGTCATGTCGCGGACCGCGTTGACCGTGCCGCGGAGCGTGCCGGTCACCTTGCTGTCGCCGATGCGCTGCGCGTAGCCGATGTCGGACTCGTCGACGCGCCAGCCGGCTGCGTGCGCGGCCAGGACCATCTCGAGCGGGTACCCGCTGCGGCGGTCCTGCAGGTCGAGGGCGACGAGGTCCTCGCGGCGCATCACGCGCATCGGACCGAGGTCGCGCAGGCGGTAGCCGGTCGCGCGGTGCATGAGGACGGCGAGGACACGGTTCGCGAACCGTGCGTGCGGTGCCCACGCGCCCTTGCCGGTGGGGACACGGCGGCCGAGCGCCAGGTCGACGCGGCCGCTGGCCACGCGGTCGACCAGGGGTGGCAGTTCGGCGGGGTCCATCGAGGCGTCCGCGTCGCAGAAGGCGACGAAGTCGGCGGTCGCGGCGGCGACGCCCGCAGCGCAGGCGGAGCCGAAGCCCTTGACCGGTTCGGTGACCACGAGGGCGCCGTGTGCGCGGGCGACGTCGGCGGAACCGTCGGTCGAGCCGTTGTCGACCACGATCGCCCGGTAGCCCTCCGGCAGGCGTCCGATGACCTTCGGCAGGGCATCGGCCTCGTCGAGGCACGGGAGGATGACGTCGACACTCATGTCCGTCATTCGGTGCGGTCGGTCGGAACGACGGGTCTGTCCTGGCATGCACTCGAGGTAACACGACGACGCTGGTCGGGGTACAGGAAATCCGGAACTGTTGGTCGGTGTGCGCACTTTCTCAGGGGCGGGTCCCCAGAACGGGGGACAAGCTGCGCTCGTGTCGCGCGTGGTCGCGCGTGGTCGCGCTGGGCGCGGGGCACTTCGTCGAGTGTGCAGAAGACGACGGGTCGCGTTGCGGCACTCGTCGTCTTCTGCTCACTCGGGTCGCTACTGGACGGGGCTGCGGAGGGGAGCGGTGGCGAAGTCCCGCATGCCCTGCTCGAAGTCGACCTCGGCGCGCCAGCCGAGCTCGGCGGCGATGCGGTCCGAGCTGGCCGTGACGTGGCGCACGTCGCCCAGGCGGTACTCGCCCGTGACGACCGGCTGCGGGCCGTCGGGTCCGGCGATCGCTGCGGCCATGTCGCCGATCGTGTGCACGACGCCGGAGCCGACGTTGTACGCGCGGAACGAGTCGGCGGGCAGCTCCGCGGTCGCGGCGATCGAGGCCGCGTTGGCGCCGGCGACGTCGTCGACGTGCACGAAGTCGCGGCGTTGGGCGCCGTCCTCGAAGACCCGCGGGGCCTCGCCGCGGGCCAGAGCCGAGCGGAACAGTGACGCGACACCGGCGTAGGGGGTGTTCGCGGGCATGCCGGGTCCGTAGACGTTGTGGTAGCGGAGCGCGACCGCACGGCCACCGGTCGCCCGGGCCCAGCTCGAGGCCAGGTGCTCCTGCGCGACCTTCGTCTGCGCGTAGACGTTGCGGGGGTCGAGCGCCGCGGACTCGTCGATCAGGCCCGGCAGCAGGGGGCGGCCGTCCGCACCGATCGGGTCGAACCGCCCGGCGTCGAGGTCCTCGCGGCGGCGGGCCGGCGGCCGGACGGGCTCGCCGTCGGCCGTCGTGTACGCACCCTCGCCGTAGACGACCATCGAGCTCGCGACGACGAGACGACCGATGTCGTGCCGGTCCATGCCGGCCAGCACGTGGGCGGTGCCGGCGTCGTTCGACGAGACGTAGTCGGGGGCGTCCTGGAAGTCGACGCCCAGGCCGACCTTGGCTGCCTGGTGGCACACGACGTCGATGCCGTCGAGTGCGGCGTCGAGGGCGACCCGGTCGCGGACGTCACCGTGGATGAACGCGATGCCCTGCTGCTGGTGGGCGCGGACGACCTCGCCGGGGTCCCCGTGCACGTCGTCACGGAGGGAGTCGAGGACCCGGACCTCGTGGCCGTCGGCCAGGGCGCGGCGGACGATGGCGGAGCCGATGAAGCCGGCGCCGCCGGTGACGAGCAGGCGGCTCATGCGGTGGGGCCCGCGGTAGCGGTGGGCTGGGTCTGCATGATGCTGGCGCTCGCGCTGGCCGGCACGAGTTCGCGCGGGGTGAAGTCGGCGGGGATCGCGGCGACGATCTCGCCGATGGCGCGGACGATCACCTCGTTGGCGCGGGCGAGGCGCTCCATCACGAGGGCGTGGGTGACGGGGGCGCCGGCGTCGTCGGAGGTGTCCGCCGTGGCTGCGTCCGCTGCGTCCGCTGTGGCCGCGTGGGCGGCCGCTGCGCCCGTCGTAGCCGCGTGGGCGGCCGCTGCGGCGGCTTCGTCCTCGGTCGGGGCCAGGCCGGCGTCGGCGTCGGTGACGAACGACAGGTTCACGGTGGCGATGCCGAGCTCTGCGGCGAGCGGGACCTCGGGGGTCATCGTCATGTTGATGGTGTGGCCACCGGCCTCGCGCAGCCAGACGGACTCGGCGCGCGTCGAGAAACGGGGGCCCTGGATGACGACGCACGTGCCGGTCGGCCGGAACGGCACGTCGAGGGCGGAGATCGCCTCGACGGCGGCACGGCGCAGCGTCGGGTCGAACGGGTCGGCGAACGACAGGTGCTGCACGTCGTCCTCGAAGAAGGTGTCCGCGCGGCCGAAGGTGCGGTCGATGAGCTGGTCGGTCACGACGAAGGTGCCGGGGGCGTAGTCCGGGTGCAGGCCACCGACGGCGCTCGAGGACACGATCGCGCGGACGCCCAGGGAGCGGAGTGCCCAGACGTTCGCACGGTGGTTGATGCGGTGCGGGGCGACGGAGTGCGCACGTCCGTGGCGCGTGAGGAACGCGACCCGACGGCCGGACATCGTGCCGATGCTGATCGAGCTCGAGGTCGGGCCGAACGGCGTCGGTACGTCCAGCTCCTCCGCGGTCCCCTCCTCGAACAGCTGGTAGAGGCCGGAGCCCCCGATGACTCCGATCGTCACGGCTTCGTCGTTCTCCACAGGTCCTCCGAAAGGTCGTCGGCGCGGTCTGCGCGCTGGATACGCTACTGATGTCGGCCCCGGGCGAACCGGGAGCCGCTCGTCGGAAGGGCACTCGTGCGCACCATCGGTCAACACCGCGACGGTCTGGAGGACCTGGTCGCCCCCGTCCTGTCAGCGCTCGGTCCGTCCCGCTGCACGATCGACGGCCTCGCGGTCGACACGCGCGCCGGGTCCGGACACCGCGTGCTCGCCGCGGCGGTGCACTCCCCGGTTCCGCTCCCGCCCTTCGACAACAGTCAGATGGACGGCTTCGCCGTCCGGGTGGCCGATGCCGGGCAGCGCGTCCGGGTCGTCGCGCCCATCCCGGCCGGGGTCGTGCCCGCGCCGCTCGCCGCCGGTACTGCCGCGCCGATCATGACCGGCGCGCGGATCCCCGACGGTGCCGACGCGGTCTTCCCGGTGGAGGCCACGTCGCCGGGGTCCTTCCCGGCCGCGCTCGACCTGGGGCACGTCACGGTGCCCGCTGACCTCGTGCCGGGCGCCTTCGTGCGTGCGACCGGCAGCGACCTGGCGCTCGGTGCGTCCCTCGCGCCGACCGGTGCGCCGATCACCCCCGCCCTGCTCGGCGCGCTCGCGTCCGCCGGGGTGTCCACCGTGCAGGTCCGTCGACCGCTGCAGGTCCTGGTCGTGTCGACCGGCTCCGAGCTGCAGGGCGCGGACACCGCCGCGGCGACGATCGGCGACGCGAACGGCATCGCGCTCCGGGCGGCGCTCGCCGAGGTGGGCGCTTCGTCCCGCACGGTGCGGGTCCCCGACGACGTCGAGGCCTTCGGCAGCGCGCTCGACGACGCCGTGGGGGACTGGGCCGACCTCGTGCTCACCACCGGGGGGATCAGCGCCGGCGCGTACGAGGTGGTCCGGCAGGCGCTCGAACCCCGCGGGCTGGCCGTGACCCCGGTCGCGATGCAGCCCGGCGGGCCGCAGGCGTTCGGCACCGTGGTGATCGCCGGTCGACCGGTGCCGGTGGTGTCGTTCCCCGGCAACCCGGTGTCGGCGCTCGTCTCGTTCGAGGTCTTCCTCCGTCCGCTGCTCGCGCCACTCGTCGGGCTGCCGGCCGACCGCCCCGAGCTGCACCTGCCCGCGGCCACGGCTGCTGTCTCGCCGGTCGGCAAGCACCAGGTGCGCCGCGGCCGGGTCGTCGACGGGGCCGTCCACTTCGTCGGCGGACCGAGTTCCCACCTGCTCGCGCACTACGCCGCCGCCACGCACCTCGTCCACGTCCCGGTGGGGGTCGACGCCGTCGAACCCGGTGACGTCCTGACCGTCTGGAGTCTCCGGTGACCGAGCCCGCCACCCCGTCCGAACCGTCCGACCAGACGACCCTGTCGCACGTCCGCGCCGACGGATCCGCGCACATGGTCGACGTCTCCGACAAGGCCGTCACCGACCGCTCGGCGACGGCGACCGCCACGGTCGTCACCCGGCCCGACGTCGTCGCCCGGATCCTCGACGGCTCCCTGCCGAAGGGCGAGGTGATCGGCACCGCCCGCATCGCCGCGATCATGGCCGTGAAGAAGACCTCCGACCTCATCCCGCTCTGCCACCCGCTGCCGATCGCCGGCGTGCAGGTCGACATCACCGGTACCGACGACCGCGTGCTGATCGAGGTCGCCGTCCGGACGACCTCGCGCACCGGCGTCGAGATGGAAGCCCTGACCGGCGCGAGCGTCGCGGCCCTGACCGTGTACGACATGGTGAAGGCCGTCGACCGGGCGGCCTCGATCACGGACATCCGGGTGCTCGAGAAACACGGCGGCCGGACCGGAGACTGGAGCAACCGATGACCTCGCAGCCGACCAGGGGCCGTGCCGCTGTCGTGGTGGTGTCCACGCAGGCCGCCGCCGACCCGGCACTCGACCGCACCGGGCCCGTCATCGCCGCGTGGCTGCGCGAGCGGGACTTCACCGTCGCCGAGCCCGTGATCATCCCCGACGGCGGGGCCATCACCGAGACCGTGACCGCCGAACTGCTCGCCGACGCGCGTGTCGTCATCACCACGGGCGGCACCGGCGTCACCCCGACCGACCGGACACCCGAGGCCATCGCACCCCTCATCGACCTGGAGCTGCCCGGTGTCCTCGAAGAGGTCCGTCGTCGCGGGCTCGCCGGGGCCGGCCCGACCGCACTCCTGAGCCGTGGCATCGCCGGCATCAGCTCCGGCGGCTCCCTGATCGTCACCCTGCCCGGTTCGCGCGGCGGGGTGGCGGACGGACTGGCCGTGCTCGACGGGCTGCTCGACCACGTGCTCGCCCAGGTGCACGGCGAGGGCCACGCACCGCGGAGCGCGTCGTGACCGCGTCCCCGTCCCCGGCACCGGACGCGCGCGTCGTCCTCGCCGACGTCGTCGATCGGTTGATCACCGTCGACGAGGTCTCGGCCGTCGTCGCCACCGACCAGGACGGCGCCGTCGTCACCTTCGCCGGCGTCGTGCGCGACCACGACGGCGGCAAGGGCGTCACCGCGCTCGACTACGAGCGGCACCCCAGCGCCGGCGACGTCATCGCCGAGGTCGCCCGCACCATCGCCGACGCCCACCCCGACGTCCGCATCGCCGTGCTCCACCGGGTCGGGGCACTCGGCATCGGGGACGTCGCGCTCGCCGCAGCGGTGGCGTCGTCGCACCGTGCCCAGGCGTTCGCGGCGTGCGGCGAGTTGGTCGACCTGGTGAAGGAGCGGGTGCCGATCTGGAAGCACCAGCGGTTCACCGACGGGGCGGACGAGTGGGTCGCTGCCCTGTGATGGATGCTCAGGTCCGGCTGGTTCACTCGGGTCGGTGACCGACACCGCAGCACAGGCCGAGTGGCGCTGGGCGCTCGCCGACGAGCAGGCACGCGTCCTGCTCGCCGAGCCGGCGCCACGTCGCTTCTCCATCGCGCTCGCTGCGGGCGCTCTCGCGGGCGTCGTCACCGCCGTGCTCGCGACCGCACTCTCGTTCGAGCCTGGTTCGACGGGTCGCTGGATCACCGCGATCATCGCAAGCGTTCTCGGCCTGGTGCTCCTGCTGGCCGACGCGGCCGTCGCTGCGCTGTACGCCGTCGGGACCGTTTCCGTGTTCCGCGACGTCGTCGGCGCGAGACGGTACCTCGACACCGAGCCTGTACGGCCCCGCAGCTGACCGTGGCCGGATCGCAACACCGGCACGCGTTCGGGGCATGGCGACAGCCCTCAGGTTCTCCATAGAATCTCGAACATGAGCGTCTTGCTGCCCGGGATCACCGTCATCCTGCTGGTCTTCGCCCTGATCGACATCCTGACGAAGAACGACGACCAGATCCGCGGTCTGCCGAAGATCGCGTGGGTGATCCTCGTGATCCTGGTCCCCGTCGTCGGCAGCATCGTCTGGTTCGCCATCGGCCACGACTGGGCACCGGGTGAGCGGAACCACGGCCGTTACCTCGAGCCCACCCGCCACGAGGACCGATACGCCACCCTCGGCGATGCCCGGAACGCCCACGGCGCGAAGCGCATCAGCGGCACGGAGCAGGAGCTCGCCGAGCTCGAGCGCGAGATCGAGTACTGGGAGGCGCAGGCTCGCCTGAAGCGCGCGAAGGAAGCCGCAGGCGAGGGCGACGCCGCTCCCGCGAGCTGACCGTGTCCGTTCCGGCTGCGCACAACGCGACCCATGCCACGCTCTCGGACGAGACCTGGCAGCAGCTCGAGGACCGTCTCGCTGGCACTCCGGCCGGTCCGCGCGTCCGCCGTTCGACAGTCCGACGGATCATCGTGATCGGCGTGGCCGTGGTCGCAGCAGCCACAGCCGGGTGGCTCGGCGCCGTCTGGCTGCCGGGGTTGGACCTGCCGCAGTCCGGCGCAGACCTGCCGGGCTGGACGTTCTTCGCCATCCTCCCGCTCATGATCGCTGGCCCGGTCTGCTGGGTCACCGCAATCGTCCGGGGCGGTGGGAACTTGCAGAGCGCGATCTCCGACCCGACGCTCGGGCTTGCCCGTGCCGACCGCCGACGGATCGAGCGCATGGCTCGTGGGCGGCAGCCAGCCGACCTGCAGCACCGGACCGCGCTCGTCGCGCTCGCCGGCCGTCGAATCAACCGATCGACATCGACGTTCTGGCTTGCCCTCGGGTGGACGCCGTTCGCGTTCGCCCAGTTCCTGCTCAACTGGGGGACGTGGTTCGGACTGCTGTACGCACTCCTCGCGGTGTTCTTCCTCGCGATGCTGCTCTGGACCGTCCGCAAGCGGAGGCAGTGGCGAGCGTTCCTGCAGGAGACCGAGCCCCGCGCGGGAGCCGAGCCGACCCCCGCGAGCTGACCCGGGCCTCCAGGCCGACGCGCCGGCGCACCGCGCGCGTTCTGTCGTGTGGTGCGAGGTTGCACGCTCCGTGCGCCGCTACGACCTCGCACCGAGCGACCAACCTCGCACCACTCGACGAACCCCGCACCGTGCACCCCGGGCCCACCCCGGCCCCACCACCCGAATCACCCCCGCGCACCGACCACCCCGCCGCGCCGCCTACCCTTGACGCGTGGCTCATCTCCTCGGCGCCGAGAACCTCCATCTCGAGTTCCCCACCAAGGTCGTCTTCGACAACGTCACCCTCGGCATCGACGAGGGGGACCGGATCGGCGTGGTCGGACGCAACGGCGACGGCAAGTCGACCTTGCTCGCACTGCTGTCCCAGCGCCTCGAACCCGACGACGGCCGCGTCACGCACCGCCGCGGGCTGACGGTCGGCTACCTCGACCAGCGCGACATCCTGCCCGAGGGCGCGACCGTCGGCAGCACCGTCGTCGGCGACCTGGAAGAGCACGAGTGGGCCGGCGACCCGAAGATCCGTGACGTCATCGGCGGCCTGGTGTCGGACATCCCGTGGGACGTCAGCGTCGACGAGCTGTCCGGTGGCCAGCGCCGCCGCGTGGCACTCGCACGCCTGCTCGTCGGTGACTGGGACGTCCTGTTCCTCGACGAGCCCACCAACCACCTGGACGTCGAGGGCATCCAGTGGCTCGCCGAGCACATCAACCGTCGCTGGTCGTCGAACCAGGGCGGCATGGTGGTCGTGACGCACGACCGGTGGTTCCTCGACGCGGTGTCGACCGACACGTGGGAGGTCCACGACGGCGTCGTCGACCCGTTCGAGGGCGGCTACGCGGCGTACATCCTGCAGCGCGTCGAGCGCGACCGGCAGGCCGCTGCCAGCGAGCAGCGCCGCCAGAACCTGGCCCGCAAGGAGCTCGCGTGGTTGCGCCGTGGCGCACCGGCCCGGACGAGCAAGCCGAAGTTCCGCATCGACGCCGCGAACGCCCTGATCGACGACGTGCCGCCGATCCGCGACACGGTCGCGCTGGCGAAGACGGCGACCGCCCGCCTCGGCAAGGACGTCGTCGACCTGCTCGACGTCAGCGTCTCGTTCGACGGCACGCAGATCCTCGACCGAATCGAGTGGCGCATCGCACCGGGGGAGCGGACCGGCATCCTCGGCCCGAACGGCGCCGGCAAGTCGACGCTGCTCAACCTCGTCTCGGGCACGCTCGCGCCGACCAGCGGCCGCGTGAAGACGGGCAAGACCGTGCAGGTCGCGATCCTCGACCAGCAGCTCGCCGACCTGGCGCAGTTCGCGAACGACCGCGTGCGCGAGGTCGTCGCGCGCAAGAAGACGAGCTACGTCGCGGACGGCAAGGAGATGACGCCGGCACAGCTGCTCGAGCGCCTCGGCTTCACGGCGGAGCAGCTCTCCACGCCGGTCAAGGACCTATCCGGTGGGCAGAAGCGCCGCCTGCAGCTCATGCTCATCCTGCTCGACGAGCCGAACGTGCTGATCCTCGACGAGCCCACGAACGACCTCGACACCGACATGCTCGCCGCCATGGAGGACCTGCTCGACACCTGGCCAGGCACCCTGCTGGTCGTCTCCCACGACCGGTACCTGCTCGAGCGCGTCACCGACCAGCAGTACGCCGTGCTCGGCGGGCACCTGCGGCACCTGCCCGGCGGCGTCGACGAGTACATGCGGCTGCGTGCGGCCGGTACCGGTGGCCGGACCGCCTCTGCGGCTGCCGCCGCGTCTGCCGGGAGGCCCGACACCGCTGGCGGGACCGGCTCGGCCGGTGCCGTGGCCGGTTCCAGTGCGTCGGCCGGTTCCGGCGCGTCGGCTGCGGCCGCCTCGAGCTTGTCGGGAGCGGAGCGTCGGACGGCCGAGAAGGAGATGTCGGCGCTCGACCGCAAGATCGCCCGCGTCGGCGGTGAGCGCAAGAAGCTGCTCGACGACTTCGCCACCCACGACCAGTCGGACTACGCCGGGCTCGGGGAACTGCAGGCGAAGCTCGCGGCGCACGAGGCCGAGATCGAGCAGCTCGAAGAGCGCTGGCTCGAGGTCGCTGAGCTGCTCGGGGTCTGAGCAGCTCTACTCCGCTGGCTTCGCGTCCTCGGGGGCCCCGCCGCCGGGGTTCGCGACGACCTCCCACAGGTGCCCGTCCGGGTCCTGGAAGAAGCCGGACCACATGCCCCACGGGCGCGTGTACGGCGCCGCGAGCATCGTCGCGCCGGCGATCCGGGCCCGGTCGAGGAACGCTTCGGCGTCGGCCTGGCTGTCGACGAAGTGCCCGATCGTGCTGCTCGGCGCCGTCGCGAGGGTCACCCCGGAGTCCTTCCCCAGGTCGTCACGCCCGTAGACGCTGACGATCAGACCGTCGTCGAGGGTGAACATCGCCGTCGTCCCACCGGCCTGGGTCTCCGTCGACGGGTACTCGGTGCCGATGATCCCGCTGCCCTCGACCCCGAGCAGGGCGCGGTAGAAGTCCGCCGATCGTGCGACGTCGGCGACGGCCAGGGTGATCGCGTGCATGGGCCGGAGGCTACCCCGGGTCTCGTCGGTCGGGCGGCTCAGTCGCCGAGGCCGAGGATGAGTCGCCGCAGCAGCCCGGCGAGCTGGTCTTGCTCGTCATCGGAGACACCCGCCAAGATGTCCCGCTCCGCCGTCAACAGGTCCGCGATCGCGGCGTCGACGGCGACCCGGCCCTTTCCCGTCAGCGAGACGAGGATGCCCCGGCCGTCCTTCGGGTCCGTGCGCCGACCGACCAGCCCGCGTGCTGCCAGCCGGTCCACCCGGTTCGTCATGGTGCCGCTCGACACCAGCGTCTGCTGCAGCAGGATCTTCGGGCTCAGCTCGTACGGCTCACCAGCGCGCCGCAGGGCCGACAGCACGTCGAACTCCCACGGCTCCATGTCGCCGGCGTCGAACGCCGTGCGCCGGGCGCGATCGAGGTGCCGGGCGAGCCGGTCCACGCGGGACAGGACCTCGAGCGGGCCGAAGTCCAGGTCCGCACGCTCACGACCCCACGCCGCGACGATGCGGTCGACCTCGTCCTGTGGCGGCATCCCTCCATCTTGGCCGAACGCGGGGCGGACGGCCAGCCTCGTCGGTCATGGGAAGATGGACGAGCACCCACGGGTGTGTTCCGCCTTGGTGTAATGGCAGCACGACGGCCTTTGGTGCCGTTAGGTCCGGGTTCGAATCCTGGAGGCGGAGCTGCCTGGGCTTCGGTGGCCGACCGCGGGAGTGATCGCTGGGCTGCTGATGACTCGCGAGGTTGGCTGACCGGAACAGCATGGACAGCCGACTCGGCCGCACGGCACCGGACCCACGACTGCTCCACAAAGGAGTCGAAACCTGTTCACGACGAGGGAGCCCGGTCAGGTCGGTCACTGCGCAGGAGCATCACTCCGTCGCGGGCGATGTCGGGGGTTCGCGTCGAGCGCGTCCGATCGCGGGGCGAACGCCGTCGAAGGTGATGCGCAGCTCGCTCGGTCCGCGGAGGAGCGCGTTGCGGCGGTAGGGCGGCGGATCGATGACCAGCTGCGGGTTGATGAGGCGCCCGAAGAGGCCGGCGAGAGCGATCTGGGTTTCCAGCCGTGCCAATGGCGCCCCGAAGCATGCGTGGATGCCGGCGCCGAAGCTGAGGTGGTCGTTGCCGGCGCGGTGCGGGTTGAACTGGTCCGGGTCGACGAAGTGGCGAGGGTCGCGGTTCGCGGCTGCCCATGCGATCCAGACCGGTGAACCTGCGGGGATGGTGACGCCTGCAACGGTGACGTCGGCGAGGGCGACGTACTTCGGTGTCACCTGGGCGGGCGGTTCGACGCGGATGAGCTCTTCGAAGACCTGCGCGATCGTGTGCGGGTGGTCGCGGATGAGGTCGATGGTCTCGGGATGGCGCAGCAGGGTGAGTGTGCCGTTGGCGATCATGTTGACGGTGGTCTCGTGGCCGCCGATGAGCAACATGATGGACGTGTTGAGGATCTCGGTGCGCGACATCGGCCCGTCGGGGCCGTGGTCGTTGACGAGGCCGGACAGGAGGTCGGCCTGCGGGGTGCCCTTCCGCGCGTCGGCGAGGTCGCCGAGGTAGGCCGCCATCTCGCGGGATGCGTCGTCGGCTTCGCGGCGCTTGACCGCAGCGTCTGCGTCGTCGACCGCTTCCGGCGGCGCGATGACGGCTTGGCTCCACTCGTGGAAGCGGGGCTCGTCCTCCGGGGGGACCCCGAGCACGTCGCAGATCATCGCCACAGGGAGCGGGTACGCGAAGGCTTCGACGACGTCGATCTCCGTGCGGCCGGCGAACCCGTCGATGAGGTCATGGGTGATGGCGTCGATGTCCTGGCGGAGCCCGTCGATGTAGTCGGCGGCGTGCGGCGGGCCGAAGTGGCGCATCGTCTGCCGGCGGAGCCGGTCGTGGACCGGCGGGTCGGTCATCACGAACGCGGACGTCAGCCCGGGCTCACCCGCGTCAGCACCCGCTTCGCGGTGCGCGGCCATCGGGTCGGAGCTGATGCGGGGGTCGTGCACGAGCTGCAGGATCTCGTCGTACCCGGTGATGAGGAACGCGTCGTTGTCGAGCCGCTGCACCGGCTGGGTGCGGAGCTGCTCGTAGTGGGGGTTGGGGTCGGGTCGACTGTCCTGCTCGAGCAACGTCTCCCAGGTCGCCGACGCGGTCGCTGTCGTCGATGCGGCGTCGGTGGTCGGTGTGGTCTGCGGGGTGTCGGTCATCGTGTTCTACTCCTGGTGGGTTCGATCAGTGGCGGGCGATGCCGGGCGCTACCGCGCCGCTGACAGCGTGGTGTCGGCGGCGGGATCGACCGTCGGGTCTTCGAGGGGGAAGGCTGCGCCGGCTTCGATCTGCGCCCGGTAGTACGGCAACCACTTCGACTGGTTCACGGCGACCGCGGCGACCAGGCGGCCGTCACGGCCGAACGTGACCACCGCGGATCGCGCTGCGAGGGATCCTTGTGTGATCTGTGCCGTGTCGGCGATCGCCGGTTCTCCCGCCGCTTTGAGCACCTGCCCGAACTGCGTCGTCCAGAACACCGGCACGTCCTGATGGGGTGTGTCAGTGCCGTGCACCATGTTCCGCGCTGCGGTCTCGGCTCGTCCGACGGCGGCGCCCCAGTGTTCACTCGTCCACGCGCCTGGCCCGGCAAGCGGGTTCGGGTGCCGGGCGATGTCCCCGGCGACGAACACGTCGAGCATGGGGTGGCCGTCGTCGCTGAGGGCATGGTGGGCCGCGTCGCAGAGCACGCCCCCGTCGTCGCTCGCGATGCCGGATCCGGCGAGCCATCCGCTGTTCGGGATGGCGCCGATCGCGACGACGGCCACGTCGACATCGATCGTGGAGCCGTCGGTGAGCTGTACTGCGGTGAGCCGTCCCGCATCGTCACCGAGCATGGCCGTGACGCTGGTGCCGGTCCGGAGATCGACATCGTGCTCGTGGTGGATGCTGCGCATCATCTCGCCGATGGCTGTCCCGAAGAGTTTCGCCATGGGTGCTGGCCCGCGGTCGACGACGGTGACGGGAATGCCGAGGCTGCTGCAGGAGGAGGCGATCTCACCGCCGGTGAATCCGCCGCCGATCACCAGCACCCTCCGGGGGTCGGCCGACAGTCGTTCGCGGATCGCGGCGGCGTCCTCAGCGGTGCGGAGCACGACGACGCCGTCCAGCGCTGCCTCGGCGGCGATGGGCCAGGGGCGGGAGCGGCGGCCGGTGGTGATCAGCAGGCGGTCGTAGCCGACTCGCGCACCGCTCTGCAGGAGCACCTGCTTGGCACCGGTGGTGAGGGACGTGGCGGTCTCGCCGAGCCGCCAGTCGACGTCGAGGTCCGCGGCGTGCGGCAACCGTGTCGTGGTGGTGCCGACAACGCCCGTGAGCACCTGCTTCGACAGCGGCGGACGGTCGTAGGGCAGGTGCGGTTCGTCACCGAGCACGGTGATCGTGCCGGTGAAACCGGCTGTGCGGAGCGTCTCGGCAGCAGTGAGACCGGCCAGTGACGCGCCGACGATGACGACTCGTTCGTCCGCGGCGAGCGGAGTGTGCACCGGTTCAGCGGTGTCAGCTGGTCGTACCGGCAGACGTGCACCCCCGACACGGATCGCCTGGACGGGGCACGCGGCTGCCGACTGCAGCACCCGGAAACGTTCGGCGTCGGAGGGGTTGGGGTTGTAGGCGAGCGCTTCCTCGCCCTCGAACCGGAACACCCCCGGCGCAAGGAAGCAGCACTGCGCATAGCTCTGACATTTCGTCATGTCGACCGCGATCTCCACGAAGACCTCCCGGGTTCTCGTTGTGGGACGTTCCCATCGTCGGCGGCGCACCAACTCGATTCGTCCCGCAGTCGTGGTAGTCCGATCACTGCTTCTGCAGTACGTCAGGCGCGCCCACATCTGCTGGCGTGATGCCCGAGCCTGGGGTGCAGTCACCGGTTCGATGGGCATGCGCCGATGACGATCGGGGAGCGGTGGGTCGTCGGGCGGCGGTGCTGAGGCTGGTGGCGCGCAGACCGGGTGCAGTTGCGGAGCCCCGCCAGCAGCAGGGCGACGCAGCGTGTAGCTCGTGAGCCGGTCAGGTCAACCGTTGCGGCGGCTGGGCATCGACGGCGTCGGTGCGGCGCCTGTACCCGAAGCTCGAAGACCATCGAGCCGAGCGTGCGCGTCTGCTTCCCGAGGCACGGTCGAGTGTGACCCGGTGAGCCACCGCGGCATGCCGATCGACACGGAACTCGAAGAGGTCGCGTTCGCCTTCAACCGCCAGGTGCTCGGATCAACGCCTCGATCCGTCGTGTGCTCCGTGAGAAGTTCCGCCTCGGACTCTTCGAGGACCTGTACGTCGACGTGGACCTCGCCGACGTCGACGTCGGGTCAGGCGCTCACCGCTGCTCCGATGATCGCGGCGGTGAAGAGGACCCAGTCGTTGATGATGTGGGCGCCGGTGCTGACCGCGATGTTCTTCGTGCGGATGTACGCGAGCGTGAGGACGAGTCGTGCGACGCCGATGATCAGGAACGCCTGTGCGAAGTTCCACCCGTAGGTCGGCAGGTGGGCTGCACCGAACCAGATCGCCGTCGCGAGCCAGGCGATGAGGATGCCCTGGGTGCGCGTGAGTCCGATGCGGTGGCACAGTGCCATGACCGCGAGGAACGGCAGGATGGTGAAGAGCTCTTCGCCGAGCAGTTGGATCGCGGTCCCGACGTAGAACGCGACGATCTCACCCGCGCCGTGGATGCCGTCGGTCGCGGTGTTGGCGTTGCTGCCGAAGATCGCCTTGACGATGATGCCGACCGCGAACGACACGATGAGGCTGAGGATCGCGAACACGATCATGGTGCCGAAGTCGCGTGCGGTGGTGCGTTGGAAGATGCGCGCCCAGTGCCGTTTCGTGAAGGCGATGAGGACGGCGAGCATGATCGCGGTGAAGAGGAACCGTGGCACGAGCGACTGGATGTTGTTCGCAGCCGGGTAGAAGCTCAGCACGGTGATGCCGGCCACGCAGGCGATGATGATCGTCACCCACTGCCATGCGGGGATCCGGATCGGGTCGCCGTCGTAGAACGGGAAGTCCCGACCGTCTGCTCGTTCGATCGCCTTGCCGTACCGTCGTTCGTCGGTTGCCATGATGTGTCCCCTCGATCGTTGTGTCGCCCGCGACGGGCTGCGGGAGGATGCGTCCCGACCGTGCGTGAGCGACGGTGACGCCGAGCGCGACCGGTGCCTGATCCGCACCGCCCTGTGTCGCGACTCGCTTCCTTCGGAATCTAGCGTGGCGGTCGCGGGAGGCGCTCGTCCGCGTGTCGGATCACGAACGGGACGGCGATGAGCGCGAGCGCGAACGTGGGGAACTCCAGAACCGCGCCGAAGCCGGCCATCGCGCCCGGTGTGCCATGTCCGATCGCGAAGACCATCTGCTGGATCGTGGGCGCGAGGTCCTGGCCGAGGAAGGCGTTCGCTCCGTGCAGCAGGCCGAACAGGGCCGAGGTGAGGAACCACACCCACCCTTCACCGAGGCGGCTCCGGAGCGCCGTGAGCACGAGCGCGCGGGTGGTGATCTCCTCGGTGAAGCCGACGAGCAGCAGGACGAGGGAAGCGGCGAAGAACGCTCCGTCGTAGGAACCCCAGTCGACGGCGCTGAGGTTGACGGCGAGCGCGACGAACATGATGATCGGCGCGATGATCGGCCAGCGGACGCTGCGGTGGCGGTCGAACAGTGCGGGGCGCCACCAACCGAGCAGCGTCGTCGTGATGGCCATCAGCACGGCGCCGATGATGGGTGAGAGACCGGCCCCGATGAACAGGGTGTGCCCGTTGCGTCCGAACTGGTCGTACGGGATCCCGGAGAGCCGCTGCACAGTGAAGAACACCGCGACGTACCCGACGTAGATGGCCAAGCCGATCCACACGCGAGGTCGGACCTTCAGCGCGCGTTCTTCGCGACGGGGTGGAGGTGCTTCCACCCGCCGACGAGCGCTGTGGTCGTCCGGCCGAGCACCCAGAGCCGACCGTACGCGCTGCACGCGCCGTCTGATCTTCCCCGGTCAGAACCGCCCCGCGCGGCTACTGTCAGACGGACGCAGCGCCCCTGCGGGACGACGGCCGACCAGTCGGCTGTCCGACGACGATCGGGATGCCGACGTGAACTGGATCATCGCGAACTTCGGGCTCATCTGGAGCCTCACCGTCACGCACACGGCGCTCGCCGCCGTGCCGATCGTGCTCGGGTTCATCGTGTCGGTGCCGCTGGGCTGGGTGGCGAACCGGTGGCGCGCAGTCCGCTCGGTCATCGTCGGCGGCGGCAGTCTGCTCTACACGATCCCGTCGCTGCCGCTGTTCGTGATCCTGCCGTACCTGCTCGGGACCCGGATCACGGACCCCGTGAACATCGTCGTCGGGCTGTCCGTCTACGCGGTCGCCATCATGGTGCGGTTGGCATCTGATGCCTTCGGTGCCGTCCCGGCGGACGTCGTCGACTCGGCCACCTCGGTCGGGTTCTCGGCGTGGCACCGCTTCTGGGCGGTCGAGTTCCCGTTGGCCGGACCCGTCCTGCTCGCCGGGATGCGGGTGGTCTCCGCGAGCACGGTCGCCCTGGTCTCGGTGGGTGCCCTGGTCGGCTCCGCGAACATCGGGTTCCTGTTCACCGACGGTCGGCAGCGTCAGTTCCTCGAGGAGATCCTCGTCGGCGTCGTGGCGAGCCTCGTCATCGCACTGGTCTTCGACACCGTCCTGGTGGCGATCGGGCGCCTCCTGATGCCGTGGTCGCGTCACATCGATCGGCGGTCGCGGGGATTGCGGCGGACACGGCGGCGGGCAGCGCTGGCGACGATCGAGCGGGGGGCCTGACGGTGCAGTTCTTCCTCGATGCGCTCGCCTGGCTCTTCGACCCGGCGAACTACCGTCACGGACTCCAGAGTCCGCTCCCGATCCAGGACCGGATCGTCGAGCACCTCCTGTACACGTTCATCTCCGTCGCCATCGCGGCCCTGATCGCGCTCCCGCTGGGCTTGTACATCGGTCACACCGGGCGCGGACGCGGTTTCGTCATCGCCTTCAGCGGCGGCATGCGCGCACTGCCCACGTTGGGGCTGCTCGGCACCCTCTTCGTCGTCATCGGGTTCACGGTGCCGTTCACGCAGACGGCGTTCTTCGCGTCCGTCATCGCGTTCGTCGTCCTGGCGATCCCGTCGATCCTGGCGGGGGCGTACGCCGGGGTGGAATCCGTGGACCCGCAGACGGTGGATGCCGCCCGCTCGATCGGGATGACCGAACTGCAGATCGTCTTCAGGGTCGAGATCCCGCTGTCGTTGCCGCTCATCATCGGCGGGATCCGCGCCTCGGTCCTGCAGGTCATCGCGACGGTGGTGATCGCGTCGTACGTCTCGCTCGGCGGGCTCGGTGCGATCATCTCGACCGGCATCAGCCTGAACGACAACGACCTCATCCTCGGTGGCGCCCTGCTCGTGACGGTGCTCGCGCTCGTGATCGACGGGCTCTTCGCGCTCGCGCAGCGCCTCAGTCGACGCGGCCACGAAGAGCCGACCCGCCGCCGTCGTCGCACACACGTCCGCGCGCTGCCATCCCGGCGCCGCGCGGTGACGGTATCCACCGTCGACGAAAGGGACCACTGATGTTCACAGCAGGTACCAGCACACGCATCCTCGCGGGCGTGATGGCGATCGGCGCGATCGTCGCGCTCTCCGGGTGCTCCACCTCGGATCCCACCGGAGCGACCTCCGGCGGAGACGACAAAGCGGGGAGCACTCCGATCGTGGTCGGTTCGTTCAACTTCCCCGAGAGCGAGATCCTCGGCAACATGTACGCACTGGCGCTGAAGGACGCCGGGTTCGACGTCACGACGAAGTTCAACCTCGGCCCCCGGCAGACCACGATCCCCGCGCTCAAGGACGGTTCGATCAACCTCATGCCGGAGTACAACGGCAACCTGCTGTTCTTCTACGACACCAAGGCCACCGCGAAGACGACGGAAGAGGTCGACGCCGCGCTCAAGACCGAGATCCCGAAGGACTTCCAGGTCCTCGACCCGTCGAAGGCCCAGGACAAGGACGCCTACGTCGTGACCCAGGCCACGGCCGAGAAGGAGGGCCTGACGTCGATCTCTGACCTGTCGAAGATCGAGCCGTTCACGCTCGGTGCGAACCCGCAGTTCGGCACCCTCCCGTACGGCATCCCCGGGCTCAAGTCGACGTACGGTGTCGACAAGGTGACGTTCAAGTCGATCGAGGACTACGGCGGACCCGACACGGTCAAGGCACTCGTCGACGACACGGTGCAGGTGGCCGACATCTACACGACGTCGCCCGACCTCACGACCGAGAAGCTCCAGGTGCTGCAGGACCCGGAGAACCTGATCGCGGCGCAGAACGTCCTGCCGTTCCTCAACAAGAAGATCTCCAGCGCGAAGCTCGCTTCCGTGCTGAACGGGATCTCCGCGAAGCTCACGACCGATGATCTCATCGCCCTGCGCAACCGTGTCGAGGGGAGCGAGAAGGCCCAGGCCGCGACCGCGGCGAAGGACTGGCTGACCAAGGAAGGACTGCTCAAGTAGCGCGGGCTCGGGAGCGGCGGACCTCGCTCGCCCCGGCGATGGTCTGGCGGTACGCGTCGATCTTCCGTTCCAGTGCGGCCAGGTGCCGCTGGACTTCGGCCTGCCGGACGAGGACGGCCGCGTGGTGCTGTTCGAGGAGCGTGAGTCGTTCGGCGTCATCGGCGCCCGCCCGGTAGGCGGCGGCGTACTCGCGCATCTCCCGCACGCTCATCCCTGTGCCGCGGAGCATCACCGTGCCGGCGAGCCAGCTCAGCGCGGACGTGTCGTACCGTCGCCACCCGTCCGGACCGCGGTCGGGCGAGGGCGCGATGTCTTCCTTCTCGTAGTACCGGATCGTGTCGACCGTGATGCCGAGCAGGTCCGCGGCGACGCTGATCGTGACCGGCTCGTCGACGTGCACCTCGGGAAGCAGCATGGCGCCGAGTCTCCCACTTGACATGGTGTGCACACCAGGGTGGAGGGTCATCATCGTCCGGGGCGCCCCGGCGGTGAACGGAGAACGCACATGCAGCAGATCCCTCTCGGCTCTCAGGGCCTCACGACGTCCGCACTCGGGCTCGGGTGCATGGGGATGAGCGCCTTCTACGGCGGGGCCACCGAAGCGGGTTCCGTCGAGACCATCCGCCGCGCGCTCGACCTCGGGATCACCCTGTTCGACACGGCTGAGGCGTACGGACCGTTCGAGAACGAGCAGTTGCTCGGCCGGGTCCTCGGGGCCGACCGTGACCACGTCGTCGTCGCGTCGAAGTTCGCCACCGATTTCACCGACGACGGCGCCGCGATCGGCCTCGACGGCTCCCCGGAACACGCCCGTCGCGCGATCGACCGGTCCCTCGGTCACCTCGGCACCGACCACGTCGATCTCTGGTACCTGCACCGCGCCGACCCGAACGTGCCGATCGAGGACACGATCGGCGCGATGAGCGAAGCCGTCATCGCCGGCAAGGCCCGCTACATCGGAGTGTCGGAGACCTCCGCCGAGACGCTGCGACGGGCGCACGTGACCTTCCCGATCACCGCTGTCCAGTCCGAGTACAGCTTGTTCGAGCGCGACGCCGAACACAACGGCGTCCTCGACACGGCCGCCGAACTCGGCATCGGGTTCGTCCCGTTCTCCCCGCTCGGGCGCGGGTTCCTCTCCGGTACCGTCACCCGCAAGGACGACCTGCCCGAGGGTGACGCCCGCCGGAACCTCCCACGGTTCTCCGACGAAGCCATCGACGCGAACCGCCGCATCGTCGACGCGCTCAAGGTCATCGCCGACGAGAAGGGCGTCACCACCGCGCAGCTCGCCCTGGCTTGGCTCGTCCAGGCCGGCACCGTCCCCATCCCCGGCACCACCAAGGCCTCCCGCGTCGAGGAGAACGCCGCCGCTGCAGACCTGGAGCTCACCGCGGACGACCTCGAACGGATCGGGGCGGCCTCACCGCACGGTGTTGCCGTCGGCACCCGCAACACCGAAGCGGGAATGGCCCGCGACCGCGGCTGACGTCTGCGGGGCGGTCACTGGTGCAGGGAGTCCTGCCGCTCCTGCTCGACCACCGGCGCGAGCCGCACCCGGACCACCGGTCCGGAGTCGACGCTGGTGACGCCGTCGAGCGCGACCTCGAGTGCATCGGGGCGCTGCTCCCAGGTGACCTCACCATCGTGGCCGAGGACCGCGACGGACCGGATCGTCCGGCCGAGCAGACCAGAGGCAGACCCGAACGCGCGGATGCGCGCCGACCCGTCGTCCGGGTCCGCCAGCAGGGTCGCGTAGACGGCGTCGCCGGTGACGTCGTGACGCGTGGTGAACCGGACGTCCTCGGCGGTGTAGACGACGGCGTCGGCGTCCACGAACGAGCCGGCGGGTCGCGTCGTCGGTCCCTCGCCCGAGATCGTCCACGGCCGGGTGCCGTAGATCGCCTCGCCGTTCACCGCGAGCCACGAGCCGATGCCGCGCAGGATGCGGACCTCGTCCTCGGGCAGGGTGCCGTCGGCCTTCGGCCCGGTGTTGAGCAGCAGCACGCCGTTCTTCGCGACCACGTCGACGAGTTCGGCGACCAGGTCGCGCACGGACTTGTAGTCGTGGCCCTCGATCCAGCTCCAAGCGGTCTTCGCGATCGCGGTGTCGTTCTGCCAGACGGCCTCCGGGGTACTGCCCATCGCACCGCGCTCGATGTCGTACACGGCGCTGCCCGGGGCGAAGGTCTCCCACTTGTAGTTGATGACGACCTCGCGGCCCCACTCGGCGGCGCGGTTGTAGTAGTAGGCCGCGAGGGTCCGGACGTACGGCTGGAACGCGGGCTGCTCGATCCACCAGTCGAACCAGAGCACCTGGGGTCGGTACTTGTCGATGAGCTCGACGGTGCGGAGCAGCCAGTCCTCCAGGAAGCGCTCGTTCGGGGCGGTCTCCTCGCGCTGCGCCGGCCCGTAGAAGTCGCTGAACCGCGCATCGAGCACGTCCGAGGGGGTCTTGGTCCCGCCGTTCATGAAGAACCAGTGCTCGGCCCGGTGGGACGACGCGCCACGGACCATCCACGCTTCGTCGGCGGCGACGAGGAGCTCGCCGAACACGTCGCGCCCCGGCCCGAGGTGCGCGGCACTCCACCGGGAGCGGTCGGTGTCGTACATCGCGAAGCCGTCGTGGTGCTCGGCGACGGGGACGACGAACTGCGCGCCGGCCTCGCGGAACACCCGCACCCATTCGGCGGCGTCGAAGTGCTCCATCGTGAACGAGGGGATGAAGTCCTTGTACCCGAACTCGTCCTGCGGCCCGTAGGTCTCGACGTGGTGCGCGAACTCGGGCGTCCCGGCGCGGTACATGTCGCGGGAGTACCACTCGTTCCGGAACGCCGGGACCGAGAAGACCCCCCAGTGGATGAAGATCCCGAACTTCGCGTCCTGGTACCACAGCGGCGCGCGGTACTCCTGCAGGGACGCCCAGGTCGCGTCGTACGGGCCCGAGCGCACGACGGCGTCGACCGCGGCCAGGGCCGCGGAGTTGTCCGACACGTCGACGGGCTCGGGCAGGGTGGTCGGGTCCAGCGGGGTGAGCGGTTCGTGCACGACGTGCTCCGATCGATTGCGGCGGCTCGCGACGGCGATGTCCCGAGCGTGAGACATCCTATGTCTGCTCGGCCGTCTCGTCACGGAGGGCAGGAGCAGTCGTCGCCACCACCTGACGGACGGGAGGCGCGGTGCCAGCTGGCACCGCGCCTCCCGTCCGCCCCGTCGCCCGTCCAGGGCACCGCCGTCGCCGCCGAGGCGTCGACAGCGACGGACGAGAGCGCCAGAGGTCAGCGGACGCGTGTCCAGGTGCCGCTGAGCTGGATGAACTCCCCGCCGACCACGGAGCTGGCCATGCAGGTCCCGGCGTCGTAGTCCTCGATGTGGGTGACGTGGTCGCCCGCGTCGGCTTCGGTCCACCGGACCACGTAGAGCCCGTCGCGCACCTTCGTGGTCGTGTACGGCATCGTCTCGGTCCGTCCGGCGATGGCACCGCCGGTGACGTGGAAGGTGACCTGGGTGTCCGTGTCGAAGGTGATCTCGACGGTGAAGTGGCCGAGGGGAGTGTCCGGGCCGAGGTCAGCGAGCCAGGTCTGTCCGACGGCGGGGAGGGTTGCAGTGGTGTCCAAGAGTGGTTCCTTCGGTGTGTTGGCGGGGATCAGAAGTCGAGGACGAGCCGGCCACGCAGGCCGCCTCGCTCGAGTCGTTCGTGCGCGGTGGCGGCGTCGCGCGCCGGCAGGACACCGGCGACGTCGGCCGTGAGCTCGTCGCGCTCGACAGAGCGGGCGAGCCGCTCGATGGCGTCGTGCCGGAGGTTCGAGCGCATCACGTAGGACCCGAACACGCTGATGCCACGGCCCGGGTCGACGTCGGTCGGCAGGTAGAACGCGACCTGCCCGCCGTCGCGGACCGCGTCGACGACCTGGTCGGTGAGGATCGCGGGGTCCGCGGCGGCGTCGGCGCCGCGACCGTCGGTGGCCTCCCGGACCCCCGCCCCGAAGTCCGCGTCACGGTCGAGGACGACGGCCGCCCCGAGGTCCCGGACGCGCTGTGCGTCCGCGGGGCGTGCATCGGCGATGACGGTGATGCCACGCGCGGCGGCGAGCTGGACCAGGTACCCGCCGACGGCGCCGGTCGCACCGGTCACCGCGAGGGTCTGTCCGCGCCCCAGGGCGAGGTGTTCGAGGGTGATCTCCGCGGTGAGCGCGTTCGACAGGAACGCCGCCCCTCGGGCGAACGAGCCGTTCGACGGCATCCGTGTCACCGACAGGGTCGGCAGGACGATCTGTTCGGAGTACCCGCCGTGGCTCCCGTCCGGCACGACGAACCCGGTGACGGAGTCGCCGACGGCCAGGTCGAACCCCTCGGGTTGCTCCGGGCCGATCTCGTCGAGGATGCCGGCCACGTCGGTGCCGGGGACGACGGGGACGGCGATCGCACGGTCGTTGCCGGCGAACCCTCCGGATCGGATGATCGCGTCGACGGGGTTGACGGCGGCGGCACGGACACGGACACGGACCTCGCCCGGTCCTGCGTGCGGTTCCGGCAGCTGCACCTCGTGCAGCACACCGGGTGCTCCGTACTCGATCAGACCGATCGCTCTCATGGCGGCTCCTTCGTGGTCGGGGATGACCCCGACGATGCCAGCCGGCGCACGCGCTGTGGAGGGCAGGGATCTCTCCCCCTCTCGGACCGGTGGCAGACTGCCCGACGTGGCGATCGACGTGCGTGCAGCGGAACTGGGTGACTTCCTTCGCGCTCGGCGTGCGGAACTCGACCCGGCGGCGTTCGGTGTGCCCGCGGACACGAGGCGGCGTGTGCCCGGCCTCCGGCGGGGAGAAGTCGCGGCGGCCGCGTCGATCAGCGTCGAGTACTACACGCGCATCGAGCAGGGACGCATCGCCGTGTCCGCTCCGGTCCTTGCAGGGTTGGCGGACGCGCTACGCCTGACGGACGAGCACCGGACGTACTTGTTCGACCTCACCCGCAAGGCCGAGACGGCTCCGCCGTTGCCTCGCAGCCAGGTGGTGCAACCGGCGCTGCAGCGCGCATTGGACGACCTCGCGACGACGCCCGCGTTCGTCCTCGGGCGGTTGACGCAGATCATCGGCTGGAACCGGCTCGGTGCCGCGCTCATCACCGACTTCGGGGCCATCCCGTCGGCGGATCGCACCTTCATCCGGCTGCTGTTCGCGGACCCGGCCATGCGGACTCTGTACGCCGACTGGTCAGAGGTGGTCGAACTCGCCATCGCCCAGCTCCGGGGTGACAGCGCGCGGTACCCCGACGACCCCGACCTCCACCGGGTCGTCGACGGGATGTCCACCGGCTTCCCGGAGTTCCAGGAGATCTGGGCCGCCCATGCCGTCGCCGGTCGCGGGACCGGACGGAAGACACTGCGGCATCCAGTCGTCGGTGAGGTCGAGCTCGACTGGGAGATCCTGGCGTCGGCGATGGACCAGGACCAGTTGATCGTGCTGTGGACTGCGGAACCGGGTTCGGTGTCCGAGGAACGGATGCGCCAGCTCGCCGACCGCACTCGGCACCGACGCGGCTGACCCGGTCAGGGACGGTGGCGGGTCGCTCTGTCCTCACACCGCCAGCCGCGCACTGACCTCCCACAGCCGCCGCGCGTCGTCGGCATCGAGCATCGCCGAGTTCGCGTCCGACGGGATGCTGTCCGCGGTGAGGGGCCGGACCTCGTCGTCGATGACGGCGACGTCGCTGTCCTTCAGGTAGACGCCGCCGACGCCGTCGAGCAGCGGGCTCGCGGCACCGAACACGAGCGTCGCCGCCCCCTGCTCGATCGTCTTCTTGCCGTGCTCGGGATCGATGACCGTCTCGCCGTCGTCGTCGACCAACCCCTGCTCGCGGTACGAGGCGATGCGGGACTCGTCGTGCGGGCCGGGGCCGATGATCACGCCGGGGTGTGCCGCGAAGGAGCGGATGCCCTGGTCGGCGTACCGGCGGTCGAGCTCGACCGCGAACAGCACGTTCGCCCGCTTGGACTGCCCGTAGGCGGCGGCCGCGTCGTAGCCGCTGGCGAACGCCAGGTCGTCCCACCGGATCTGCCCGAACCTGGCGGCGCCGGACGTGACGGTGAGGACCCGCGCACCACGGGCCTCCAGCAGGGAAGGGAGGAGCGCCCGCGTGAGCCGGAAGTGCCCGAGGTGGGACGTCGAGAACGACAGGTCGTTGCCGCGGGCGTCGAGTCGACGGTCCGGGGTGAAGAGCATCGCCGCGTTGTTCACCAGTGCGTGGAGTGGGTAGCCGGAGGCCGTCCACCGCGCCGCGAAGGCGTCGATCGACGCGGGGTCGGTCAGGTCGAGCTGCTCGACGCGGACGCCGGGGAGTCCGGCGACGGCGGCGCCCGCGCGGTCGGTGTCGCGGGAGGCGACGGTGACCGTGGCACCGGCGGTTGCGAGGGCGCGGCTGGCCTCGCGGCCGAGACGGCCGTGGCCGCCCGTGACGACGACGTTCCGGCCGGTCAGGTCGACGCCATCGAGGACGTCGGTGGCGGTCGACGACGCGGTGAAGGGGGTGGGGAGTGGGTGCTGGGCGGTGATCACGAGTGGTCCTCCTTGGTGTCGATGTGGCCGACCGCGTCCGCGCCCGGAGCAGGGGCGATGGCCGCGGCCACAGCGGACCACGCATCGTCGTCGAGCCCGAGCGTCGTCCGGAGGAACGCCGTCGTGGTGCGGCGGACCAGGTCCACGCGCTCCGGGCTCTCGTCGGTGGTGGCGGTGGACGCGTAGTCCTGGATGCCGCCGAGCAGGTGCTCCCCGCCGTGCACGGTCACCAGGTGCCGGGCGCCGGGGCTGTGGTGGTACACGTCGGTGAACCAGTCCGGGCCTCGCGTGGAGAGCTGGGACTGGTCGTGGTCCCCGGCGACGACGAGCGACGGGGTGCGCAGCTGGCTGAAGTCGGGGCTCATGAAGGCGAAGTGCTCCTGCGCGAACGGCGTCAGGTCCTCTCCACCGAGCCCGGTGGTGGAGAGTAGGACCCCGGCTCGCACCCGGTGGTCGGTGCGGTCCTCGCCGGGCTGCCCGTCCGCCCCGATCACCCGGGCGCCGAGGAGCATGCCGACGGACTGGCCGCCCCACGAGTGCCCGGCGACCGCGAGGTTCGCCGGGTCGACACGTCCGGCGAGACCGGGGACGGCGGCGATGAGGACGTCGAGGTCGTCGATCACCCGCTCGAGGTCGTCGACCCGCGTCTGCCAGATCGTCGGGGTGCGGGGGTCGTCGAGCGGCAGGGCGTACTGCGTCGAGTCGAGGAACGTGGGCTGGACGACGACGAACCCGCCCGCGGTCCAGTGGTCGACGAGGGGGTCGCCGCCGGTCATCGACTGCCCGAAGCCGTGGGCGAAGACGACCACGGGCAGGTCCGTGCCCGTGGTCGGTGCGGTGACGCGGACCTCGAGGTCGTGACCGCGTGGCGGCGCGGGGAGGGTGATCGGGCGCACGCTGATGACCTGCGGGCGTGCTGGTGTCGTTGCCAAGGGGGTCCTTCCGGAAGCGGTCGTCACTCGAAACGGAGCGACGTTCCGGAACGATACGGAACAGCGCTCCGGATTGCAAGCGAAACGGAGCGCCGTTCCGTTCCGTGGGCAGACCGTGCGATGATCGGGGGATGAGCACGCCGTCGAACGACACCGCGCCGTCGAACGACACCGCACCGCCCCGGCGTCGCCGCGACGTCGAACGGAACGAGCGGACGATCCTCGACGCCGCCGCCGGGGTCTTCGCCGCGTCCGGCGTCGGTGCGCCGGTGCGCGAGGTCGCCGCCGCAGCCTGCTTGGGGGTGGGCACGCTCTACCGGCACTTCCCGACCCGCTCGGACCTGGTCGTCGCCGTCTACCGGCACCAGATCGAGGCCCTGGCCGAGGCCGGCCCCGTGCTCCTCGCCTCGGCGCCGACCGCGTTCGACGCGATCCTGCGCTGGGTGCACCAGTTCGTCGACTTCCTCGGCACGAAGCACGGCCTGGCGCGGGTGTGGGAGGGGGACGCCGACGGCTTCACTGCGCTGCACACCCTGTTCGTCGACGAGCTCGTCCCGGTGCTCGGCCGGATGCTCGACGATGCTCGCACGTCGGGCGAGGTGGCCGCGACGGTGTCGCCGTACCAGCTGCTCCGCGCCGTGGGCGACCTGGTCGCGTGGAGCCCCCAGGACCCGGACTACGACGTGCGCACGATCGTGACGCTGCTGGTCACCGGCCTGCGGCAGGCCCAGCCGACGGCCACCCCCGCGCCGACGACCGACGCGTAGCGCGCCGAAGACCCATCGCGGAACGCGACCGGTCAGGCCGCGTGCAGCATCGCCACGCTCCGGTCCCACAGCTCGCGCGCCAGGTCGGCGTCCTCGGCCTGCGCGTTCGGTGCCGCCACCTTGCGCTTCACGTAGTACTCACCGGTCGGGTAGTCGCGACCGGGGGTGTTGTCGGCCAGGTACACGAGCGTGTCGGCACCCTTCTCCGGGGTCGTCAGGAACACGTGGCGCAGGGGCGTGTGGTAGACGAGGTACATCGGTGAGGTCTTGTCGTTCGAGAACCCGGTGCTGATCGTGCCGGGGTGGAACGCCGTCGACGTGACGCCCTGGTCGCGGTACCGACGGTCGAGTTCCTTGGTGAACAGGATCTGTTCGAGCTTCGAGTCGCCGTAGGCCTTGGTGGCCCGGAAGTGCCGCTCGCCCTCGAGGTCGTCGAGGTCCACCCGGCCGAACAGCTTGTTCGCGACGCTCGAGGTGTTGACGACCGTTCCGCGGGACGCGATGAGCCGGTCCAGCAGCAGCTCCGTGAGCAGGAACGGCGCCAGGTAGTTGACCTGGAACGTCAGTTCGTGGCCGTCGACGGTGACCTGTCGGCCCGCGCTGAAGATGCCGCCGGCGTTGTTGGCGAGCACGTCGATCCGGGGGCATCGTTCGAGCAGGTCGTCGGCGAGCTTCCGCACGGCGGACAGGTCCGAGAAGTCGGCCACGAAGTGGTCCACGCCGAGGTCCCGGGCGACCCGCTCGGTCTTGGCGGGGTTGCGACCGACCACCACGACCTCGTTGCCGCGGCGGACGAGCTCCCGCGCGGCGGCGACGCCGATGCCGTCGCTCGCGCCGGTGATGACGATGGTCTTCGCAGCCATGGGTGCTCCTCGGGTCGGGGGCGAGCGTGCGCTCGAGTACTCCCGTCCTACAGGGTCGGCCCTGAACGGACCACGTGATGGACGGGAGGCACGTGGCGGTCTGGCACCGTGCCTCCCGTCCGCCGTCCGGTCGCCGCTCAGGCCGCGCCCGGCCCCGCCAGGTCGGCCGTCTGCGTGACGACGCCGAGGGCGGGGAACACCGACCGGAACCGGGCGGCGTGGGCGTCGGGGTCCGGGTCGTTGGTGGCGTCCTCGACGAGGACGACGTCGTAGCCCAGGTCGTACGCGGCCCGAGCCGTGGACTCGACACCGAACGTCGTCGCTTGGCCGACCACGACCACTGCGGTGACGCCGCCGGCGCGCAGCCGCTCGTCGAGGTCGGTGCCGGCGAAGGCGCTCCACCCGCCGCGGGTCAGGGTGTCGTCGTCGGCAGGTTCGAGCAGCAGGGAGCCGTAGGCGACCGGAGCCGGGCGGGGGCCGCCGCCGTACTGGGTCGCGCCTGCCGGGGTCGCGGCGGGGTCGTGGCGGATGAAGACCACCGGTCCGCCGGCGTTCCGGGTGGCGCGAGCGAGGGCGTCGACGTTCGCCACGACGGCGTCGACGGGGTGGGTGCGCTGGTACGGGGCGGTGCCGGCCTGCAGGTCGACGACGAGCAGGGCGGTGTGGTCGGTGCGGGTTCGGGTCACCGGTCCAGGGTGCTCGATCGCCCCGTGCCGCGCGTACTGCGTCTGCGGTATCCCGGTCGCGCTCACGGCCCGACGGGCGGGTGCGTGCATGCGTCGACGGCGGCGTACTCCCGAGCGAGTTCGGCCTGGTTCCGCTGGGTCCGCCACGACCGGATGCCGGGTGCAGCGGCCACGGCGGCGATCCACACGCCGGCGCCGGCCAGGACCGGGACGAGCGTCGGGTCCCCGCCGAGGGCGAGCAGACCGCCGAACGCGACCGCCAGCACGGCGACCGCGGAGCCGGCGGTGGCGACGACACCGGCGAGTCGGACCGGCTGCTGCTCGAGCGCGGCGATCCGGGCGAGTGCCCGCTCGGCACGACGTTCGAGGATCGGTCGCGCCGGGTCGTGCCGGGTGCGCAGACGCTGGAGCAGGAGGGACGTCGTGCCGAGTCGTCCGCCCTGCACGGTCACCGTCCAGCCGAACTGCTCCAGCGTGTGCCGGTGGAGCGGCACGAACGCGGTCGGCGCGTACAGCACCCGGGTCTCCAGGTGGCCGGGGGCCGGCGCACGCAGGACGGCGCCGGCTCGGGCGATGGTGTTCGTCATCGCGGATCGCGGACGGGATCAGACGCTGCGGCGGCGGCTGGCCGCTTCGCACGCGCCGTAGACGACGTCGAACTGGCGGTCGATGGCCGGACGGATCCGCTTGGTGCGCGCCGCCCGGACGAGGTGGAAGGCCACCGGCGCGATCGCCCAGTTGACCAGGCCGCCGGCTCCGACGAGGAACACCGTGACCGGGTCGAGTCCGGCGAGCAGGTCGGGGACGGCCACGGTGTCCTGCATCGCGAACACCGAACCGGCCAGCAGGACGCTGCCGATCGCACCGAGGGCGTACGCGACGACCGTCGCCGCGGTCGTGCGGGAACGCTCGAGTGCGTCGATCGTGGCCAGGGCGGTCTCGGCGTTCTGCTGGAGCTCGGTCAGTTCGACGGCGCGGACGGAACGGTCGCGGCGGAGGCCGAGGACGTGCCGTCGGGTCGGTCCGACCGTTCGCTCCGAGCCGTCGGGCGTCCACCCGAAGTTGCGGTAGGTGTCGGCGTACAGGGCGTCCTTGCCCCGAGGGACGTCGACGGTGCAGTAGTCGTACGTGGTGGCAGCGGGGGCGGCGGTGTTCGTCAGCGTCATGGTGGTTCCTCCGGTCGGTGCCGGAGTGTTCCGGCCTGGTGTCGATCGTTCCGGGGACGGGCCGCAGGGGGATCCCGGATCGGCGGTACCTCCGACTACTGCGTTCGCAGTAGCCGGAGCGCCGACCCGCACGACAGGATGAGTGCATGCGGCGACTGCGGGCGATCTGGGGTTCGTGGCGTCCGGACGACCGCTGGGTGTTCCGCGGCACGGCCGTCGTCGTCCTGCTCGCGTGTGCGATCGAGTCGGGCCGGGTGATCGCGGCCGGTGCCGGACCGGGGCCCGGCATCGCGGTCGCCGCGACCGTGCTCGCCGTCGTCGCGGCGCCGTGGGCACCGTGGACGGCGCTCGGGCTCGCCACGGTCGCCCCCGTGCTCGGCGGCCTGTCCGGTTGGTCGCCGATCGTGACGTGGAGCTGCGCGGTGCTGCTGCTGTTCGCGGTGTCATCGCGCGAGGGGCATCCGGTCCGCGCCGCGGCGATCATCGCTCCCGGCGTGGTCGTCGGCACGCTCCTCGCACCGGGGGAGGGCGGTGCGGTGCCGACCGCGCTCGGCGCCCTCATCTCCGTCGTCGCCGCGGCGGCGATCGGCTCGGGGCTGCGGGTCCAGCACCAGTACCGGGCGTCGTTGGAACAGCGCGCGGCCGATGCCGTCGCCACGCGGGAGCTCGAGGCCGAACGCCGCGTGGCCGAGGAACGCGTGCGGATCGCGCGGGACCTGCACGACGTCATCGGGCACGAGATCGCGGTCGTCAGCATGCAGCTCGGGGTCGCCGAGGTCACCCTGCCCGCCGGCGCGGACGAGGCCCGGCGCGCGCTGGACGCCGCCCGGGACGGCGTGCGGAACGTCCTGACGGAGACGCAGCACGTCCTGACCGTGCTGCGCTCCGCATCGGGCCGCGTCGCCGACCTCGACGACCCCACGGCTCCGGCCCCCGGCATCGAGCAGCTCCCCGGACTCGTCGCCTCGTACGAAGGGATCGGTCTCGACGTCGATGCGCGCCTGGACGACGTCGGTCCGGTCTCCGCGCCGATCGGTGTGACGGTGTACCGGGTGCTGCAGGAGTCGCTCACCAACGCCCACCGGCACGGCGAGGGCCGGACGACCGTCACCCTCACCCGCGGCGGCGGCGACCTGGTGCTCGAGGTCCGCAACCCCCGTCGGCGGACCCCGACGAGCGACCCCGTCGCCGGCCGGACCGGCGGGCTCGGCCTGGTCGGCATGCGCGAACGCGTCGCCGCCGTCGGCGGGTCCGTGCAGGCCGCGGCGGACGGCGTGCTGTTCGTCGTGCGCGTCCACCTGCCCACCACGAACGGAGCACGATGACCACACGAGTGATCCTGGTCGACGACCAGGACATGATCCGACTGGGGCTGCGCGCGATCCTCGACCGGCAGGACGGCCTCGAGGTCGTCGGCGAGGCAGCGGACGGGCTCGCCGCGGTGCAGACGGCGCTGTCGGTGCCGGCGGACGTCGTCATGATGGACATCCGGATGCCGGGCATCGACGGGGTCGAGGCGACCCGTCGGATCCGCGCCGAACGCACCGCGGAGCAGGTGCGGATCGTCATGCTGACGACCTTCGACCAGGACGAGCTCGTCTTCGCGGCGCTGCGTGCCGGGGCGAACGGCTTCCTCAGCAAGGCCGCGGGCCCCGCAGAGCTCGTCGCGGCGATCGAGGAGGTGGCCGCGGGCGGCGGGGCGCTGTCCGCGGCGGCTGCAGCGGCGCTCATCGGACAGGTCGCCCGCACTCCGGCGTCCTCGGTCGACCCGGAGATGACCCGGCGCTTCGAGGCCCTCACCGCTCGCGAGCGCGACGTCGTGGCCATGGTCAGCCGGGGTCAGGGGATCGACGCCATCAGCGCCGAGTTGTTCCTCTCACCGCTCACGGTCAAGACCCACGTGAACCGGGCCATGGCGAAGGTCGACGCCCGCGACCGGGCCCAGCTCGTGGCGTTCGCCTTCCAGGCCGGCCTGGTCGACTGAGACGGCACCCGTCACCACCGGGAACCGCCGCAGCGCCATCGCGAGCCCGATCACCGCGGCCACACCGCCGAGGAACACCCCGCTCGCACCCGTGGTCGAAGCGGCGTCCTCGGCGCTGGCCGCGAACGAGAGCAGTGCCGACTGGGTCAGGACGAGCAGGACCACGGCGGCGGCGACGTTCACGAGCTTCGTCGCCTCGACGAGCGGTTCCCCGTCCTTGCGAGCGGTCACCGCACCCCAGACCCCGACCCCCAGCTCGGCGAAGGTCGCGGCCGCGATGACGATCGCCACCCACTGGTCGTAGTGCACCGGGTGCGCTCGCCCGACGAGCATCGGCACACTGCACCCGACGAACACGACCGACATCGCGGTCACCGCACCCCCGATCCACCGGTGTCCGGCCTGCCGGAACCGCATCCGCTCGCCGTTCGCCACGTCGAACGCGAACGAGCGTCGGTGCCGACGGACGGCCCAGACCTTCGCGGCCGCGACCCCGAGCGTGAAGACCACGGTCGCGGCGAGGAACAACGAGGGGGCGGCGCAGAACAGGACGACCTTCCACCCCGCCATCACGAGGCTGCCCGGCACCGACAGCACGGCGAGCACGAGCCCGCGCCGCGGCCGGTCCCGCCACACCGCGACCGCGTACCGGACGGCCGCCTGCCTGCGCGCCGGCATCAGTCGAACGTGACGACGACCTTGTCGGCCGCCCCGGGGGTCGCCGCCACCCGGAGGGCCTCGAGCACGTCGCTCGCCGGGAACACGTCGCTGACGATCCGTGCGTACGCCTCGGGGTTCGCGATGATGTGCTCGGTGACGTCGAAGATCTCGGTCGGGTACCCCATGGCGGTCACGATCGTCGGCTCGACGGCCAGCAGGTCGCCGAAGTCGACCTCCACCGGCCGCTTGTGCACCGCCACGACGCCGATCGTCGCGCGGTGCTTCGCCAGTCGCAACGCCGTCTGCACGGTGGCTGGGACCCCGGCGGCGTCGAGCCAGACGTCGGTGCCGGACTTCCCGCCGTGCCCGACGCCGTCGCGCGCTTCGCCGTGCAGGGCGATCAGGCGCTCGTCCAGCGACTCCTCCGCCGAGTTCACGACCGCGTCGGCTCCGACGAGCAGCGCCTTCTCGAGCCGCGAGGCGATCACGTCGACGACGACCACGTGGCCGACGCCGAGCGCCTTGTAGCTGATCACGGCGCCCAGCCCGATCGGGCCGGCACCGAACACGACCACCGTGTCACCGGGCTGCGGCGCGGTCCGGTTCACGGCGTGCAGGGCGACCGCCATCGGCTCGTTGAGCGCGGCCACCTGCCAGGGCAGGTCCTGCGGGACGATCGCGATGCTGGTGCCGAGCACGGCCTGCTCGACGAGCAGGAACTCGGAGAGCCCGCCGGTGGGGCCACCGTTGCCGATGATCCCGCGTGGGTCGCCCATCGGGTTGACCACCACGTGGTCGCCGACGGCGATGCCCTCGACCGCGTCGCCGACGACGGTGACCTCGCCGGCGACCTCGTGGCCGAGGGGCGTGTGGCCCTCGCGCGGCGGGATGCCGCCGCGGGCGGCGTAGAAGGCGTCGGAGCCGCAGACCCCGCACGCCTTGACGGCGATCAGGACGTCGGCGGGGCCGACCTCGGGGACGGGCTCGTCGCGGATCTCGACGGATCCGGGGCCGGTGACGACGACGGTGCGCATGGTGCTCCTTCCGTCACGAGCACGGTCGGCTCGGGACGGAACCATCTGACCAAGACGGCGACCTGCGCACGTACTGCGATCGCAGTAGCGCCGGGTCATCGGACGGGAGGCACAGTGCGGGACCGCCACGTGCCTCCCGTCCGCTTGGTCGACGGTTCAGGGTCGCTGAGCCGGACCGCGCCGCACGGCGCGAGCCGCGAAGGCCTCCAGCGCCTCGATCAGCGCTTCGGCGATCCAGATCCGATTGCGTTGCTTCGAGTTCGCCGGTCGGAGGACACCGCGTTGCACCAGGGTCTCGACGGCACGGTACGCGGTCGGCGCAGCGACACCGAGACGATCCTGGATGAGACCGGCGTTGAGGACCGGATGCTCGATCGCGAGGTCGACCAGGGCCCTCACCCGTTCATCCCCGCTCGCGTTGGTAACACTTACGACGAATACAGAACCAACGCCATCGGTTCCGCACCCTTCTCGCGTGAGGGACACGGCGGCACCAGGGTGGTGCCACGCGAGAAGATGGCGGTGTGACCACCGCGACCAGCATCCTCGACGCGATCGTCCGCCACGTCGACGACACCGGCTTCGGCGCCCATGGGCTGCACGTCCGGACTGCGAACGACGACGTCGCCGAGCACCGCTGGACCCCCGACGTGCGCGAGGAGATCCACTCCGTGGCCAAGGGCGTCTGCGTCCTCGCCACCGGGATCGCCGCCGACGACGGCCTGGTCGACGTCGACGAACCGATCGCCGACGCCCTGCCCGGGTTCGAACTCGGCGACGGCGTCGACCGGGTCACGCTCCGGCACCTGCTCACCATGACGAGCGGCATCGACATGCCCTGGTCGGCGACCGAGCTGACCGACTGGCCGGACCTGGCGGCCGAGTTCCTGCGGCGGCCGTCGCGGGGCCGCGTGTTCCAGTACGCCAACGTCAGCACCTACACGGCGATGCGCGTGCTCGAGACCCGTGTCGGCGACGTCGGCGCGTTCGTGTCCCGACGGCTGTTCGACCCGCTCGGCATCGAGGACGTGGAGTGGTCGCGCTGCGCGAACGGGTACGTCGCCGCCGGTGAGGGGCTGGCGCTCCGCACCGAGGAGCTCGCCCGGCTCGGCCGGCTCATCCGTGACGGCGGGGTGGTCGACGGACGGCGCATCGTCAGCGGCCGCTGGTGCGACGCGATGCACACCGACTGGGTCGAACGCGAGGGGACCGGGCCGGGGTACCACCGCTACGCGATGGCCGGGTGGGGTGGTCCGGGGCAGCTGTGGCGGCTGCACGGGGCGTACGGGCAGATGCTGCTGTTCGACGACCATCCCGGCGGCGACACCGTGGTCACGATCACCGCTGACGACCACTTCGGCGCCGACGCCATGGCGGCATTCGTCGCCGACGAGCTCGCCCGGCAGCGGTAGCTGGCATCTTCTGCGTCCTCGGCGTGCGAGGATCGATCAGTGCAACAGCAGGCGCCCGTCGCGATCATCATCGCGGCCATGAGCGAAGAGGTCTCGGCCTTCGCCGACCTCTTCGGCGGCGTCCCCGTCCTGGACGGCCCCGTCGGCGGGCACGACCCGCACCAGCTGCTCGACATCGGCGGCGCCACCGTCGTCGTCCGCCGCAGCGGCATCGGCTTCACGAACGCGACGGCCGCCGTCGCGCACGGCTTCCACGACTTCGGGCCGGGCATCCCGGTGATCAGCGTCGGGACCGCCGGCGGGCTCATGCACGGCATCGCGATCGGTGACGTCGTCGTCGGCGACCGGTACGTCAACCTCAACGCGGACGCCACGGCGTTCGGCTACGCCCTCGGCCAGGTCCCCGGGATGCCGACCGGGTACGCCCCGGACGCCCGCCTGGTCGAGTTGGCGATGGGTGCGGACATCGCGTGGCCGCTGCGCTCGGCGACGATCGGCTCGAGCGAGGTCTTCGTCACCGAGGGCCGCGCCCGGACACTCCGCGGTGCCTTCCCCGACGTGGCCGCGGTCGACATGGAATCCGCCGCCATCGCCCAGTTCGCCCACGTGCACGACATGCCCTTCGTGTCCGTCCGGTGCATCAGCGACCTGTGCGCACCCGACGGCGCGGAGTTCCGCGAGCACCTGGACGGCGCCGCGGCGCGCGCCGCCCGCGTGGTCCACGACCTGGTGCGCGGCCTGCGGCCCTGAACTGGCCGGTCGTCGGACGGGAGGCCCGGTGCCAGGCCGCCACGTGCCTCCCGTCCGCCCCGCGGGCACGTCGAGAGCCGTTGTGCGCACGCTTGTGCGCCAGCTGCGAGCGCGCCCCGCGAGCGGTGCGATGATGAGCGGCGGCCGTCGCCCCGACGGCCGGAGACGGAAGTGCCGAGCGTGACCGATACCCGCTCCGAGACCCCGACGGAACCGTCGAAGCCGACGGACCCGACCACCCCCGCGACCGAGACGACCGACGACGGTGGTCACGGTCCGCGCAAGGGTGTCGCGGTGCTGGCGCTCGCCGCCCTCGGCGTGGTGTTCGGCGACATCGGCACGAGCCCGCTCTACGCACTCCGCACGGTGTTCACGATCGACGACGGCCTGGTGAAGGCCAACCAAGAGGACGTCTACGGCGTCATCTCGATGATGTTCTGGAGCATCACGATCATCGTCTCGATCAAGTACGTCCTGATCCTGATGCGCGCCGACAACGACGGTGAAGGCGGGGTCATGGCGCTCGCCGCCCTGGCCCGACGGCTCTACGCGAAGCGCCGCGGCGGCTCGGTGATCTTCCTGGTGATCGGCATCGTCGGCGTCTCGCTGTTCTACGGCGACTCCGTGATCACCCCGGCGGTCTCGGTGCTGTCCGCGGTCGAGGGCCTGGGCACGGCAGCGCCGTCGGTGGAACACCTCATCGTGCCGATCGCCGCGGTCATCCTGGTCGTGCTCTTCGCGGTGCAACGGTTCGGCACCGGCAAGGTCGGCAACCTGTTCGGCCCGGTGATGCTGCTCTGGTTCGTGGTGATCGCCGCCGCCGGCGTCCCGCACATCATCGAGCACCCCGGTGTCCTGCAGGGGCTCTCGCCGACGTGGGCGATCTCGTTCGCGTTCGCGCACCCGTACATCACCTTCGTGGCGATGGGCGCGGTGGTGCTGGTCATCACCGGTGCCGAGGCGCTCTACGCCGACATGGGGCACTTCGGTCGGTCGCCGATCCTGAAGGCGTGGTTCTTCGTGGTGTTCCCGGCGCTCGTCCTCAACTACCTCGGGCAGGCGTCGCTCGTGCTCCGCGACCCCTCGGCGGCGAAGGACCCGTTCTTCCTGCTGTTCCCGGACGCGTTGCGGTTGCCCGTGGTGGTGCTGGCGACGCTCGCGACCGTGATCGCCAGCCAGGCCGTGATCTCCGGCGCGTTCTCGCTCACCCGGCAGGCGGTCCAGCTCGGGCTGCTGCCGCCGCTCACGATCCGGCAGACCTCGCTGCGGGAGAGCGGCCAGATCTACCTGCCCGCGGTGAACCTGCTGCTGTTCATCGGGGTGCTCGCGATCATGCTCGCGTTCCGCTCGTCGGCGAACCTCGCGACGGCGTACGGGGTGTCCGTCACGGGCGCCCTCGTCGTCGACACGATCCTGCTGCTGCTCGTCGTGCGGCCGCTGTGGAAGTGGAAGACCTGGAAGCTCGTGGTCGCGGCGGTGGCGTTCGGCGGGCTCGAGCTCACCTTCCTCGCCGGCAACCTGTCGAAGATCATCCACGGCGGATGGGTGCCGCTCCTCATCGCCCTCGCCGTGATCACCGTGATGACGACGTGGCGCCGAGGCCGCGCGCTGGTGCAGGAGGAACGCAAGGAGCGTGAGGGCTCGCTCTCCGAGTTCATCGACCGCATCAACCACCACAGCATCCCGCGGGTGCCCGGGGTGGCGGTGTTCCCGCACCCGAACAAGGAGACCACCCCGCTCGCGCTCCGGGCGAACGTCGAGCACAACCACGTGGTGCACCGGACCGTCCTGATCGTCTCGGTGCTCACCGCGAACGTGCCGCACGTGCCGCACGCGAAGGCCTTCCACCGCGACGACCTGGGGTACGCGGACGACGGCATCGACCACATCACGGTGAAGTTCGGCTTCTCTGACGACCAGGACCTGCCGAGGGCACTGCACGCCGCCTGCCTGGCCGAGATCCTGGACATCGACCCGGACGAGATGCTCCGCGCCTCGTACTTCATCTCGCGCGGCGCGCTCCGGCCGACGCCGGGCAACCGCGGCATGGTCGGCTGGCGGAAGAAGCTGTTCGTCGGGCTCGCCCACAACGCGGCGGACCCCGCTGCACGCTTCGGCCTCCCCGCGCAGCGCACCGTGACGATGGGCAGCGACGTCGAGATCTGACCGCGTCGTGTACCGGCGCTCTGCATCTGCATCCGCATCCGCAGAGCGCAGGCCCCCGATCGGGGGTGATGGTCTTGTGCGCCCGTTCAGGGTTACGCTCATCGGAACCACACCACAGCTGCAGGCAGCATCACCAACTGCCGGACCAGCACCAGGATCAGGAGCGAAGCCACATGAGGCTTGGAGTACTCGAGCGCGCCCAGAAAGTCCCAGGGGCGCCCACATCCACCCGATGGTCAGGTCGGAAACAAGGCATCGCGGTCGTCACCGTGGCGCTCCTCGGCGCGGGCGGCAGCATCCTCGCCGCCGCCCCCGCGACGGCAGCGCCGGTCGCGTCCACCGCGCAGGGCCGCTTCGTCAGCGGTTCCGCGCTCGGCGTGAACCTCGACGACATCCTCACCGTGACCCCGGCGAACGCGGTCAACAGCGGCGGCGCCACGGACACCGACGTCCACCCGCTGGACGTCACCGCGCTCAACGCGGTGAACGTGAACCTGGGCGGGGGACTCAACCTGCTGGGGAACAACGGCATCCTCGCCCTCGGCGCCGTCAACCAGTACGCTGCCGCCAACGCCGACGGCAGCTCGGTCGCCGCGTCCGGCGCGGTCACGAACACCGGCGGCATCGGCGTGGGCGGCCAGGACGGCGTCCCGCAGTCGAACGCCACCCTCGACCTGTCCGGACTCATCGGGCCCGACCTGGCCGGCGCACTCGCGAACGCCCAGCTCGAGGTCGGCGCCGTCTCCGCCACCGCCGCACAGGCAGCCGGTCCGGACGGCGCGCAGACGGGTGACTACGGCATCGCCGGCCTCGACCTGTCGCTGACCAGCCCCGCGCTCGGCAGCACGGTGTCGGGTCTCCGCACCACGCTCGGCACGCTCCAGCCGACCGTCGACGGCGTCCAGGACACGCTGAACGCGCTCGGCCCGCTCGGCCCGCTCGTCCAGGTGCAGGGCCTGCCCGACCTGGTCACGGTGCTCGACTCGGCCACCGGTGACGTCACCAGTGCCGACGGCTCGATCACGGCGAACCTGCAGACGGGTGCGATCACGATCGACGTCGCCGCGGTGCTGACGAACGCCGGGCTGGACATCAACAACCTGCCTGCGAACACCGAGCTGCTGCCGTACATCACGGACGCGCTCACGACGCAGCTCCTGCCGGCGGTCACCACCGCGCTGCAGGGTGCCGTGACCCAGATCACGCAGTCGCTCCGGGGGCTCACCGTCACGGTGGCCGGCCTGCCGCTGCCCGTCGGTCAGCTGCTGGACGTCGTGAACCCGGTCATCGCGCAGGTGGTCGCCCCGATCAACCAGGTCGTCGCCGGCCTCGGGGAGACGGTCGTCACGCCCCTCGCCGAAGCCCTGACGACCGTCGTGTCGCTGCAGGCCAACGTGCAGGAGACCAGCGCCGACGGCGTCTTCACCCAGCGCGCCCTGCGTCTCGTCCTCGTGCCCACTGCCAACACCCAGCGCGCCCTCGTGCCGGCTTCCGGCACCGCGGTGGTCAACCTCGCTTCGGCTGCGGTCGGTCCGAACGCCGGTCCCCTCGCCGTCCCGACCGCCACGTCGCTGGACCCCGACAACGGGCCGGTCGCCGGTGGCACCACCGTCACCGTCACCGGGACCGGGTTCACGGCTGACGCCACGGTGTCGGTCGACGGTTCCGACCCGATCGAGGCGGACTCCGTCTCCGACGACGGCACCGAGCTGACCTTCACGACTCCGGCGCATGCTGCCGGGACGGTCGACGTCACGGTCACCACGCCTGCTGGCACCTCGGACCCGCTCGACTACACGTACAACCCGGCACCCGCCGCCGTTCCGACGCTCACCACGCTGGACCCGGACAACGGGCCGGTCAGCGGCGGCACGCTCGTCACCGTCACGGGCACCGGGTTCACCGACGACGCGACCGTCTCGGTCGACGGGTCCGACCCGATCGACCCGGAGTCGGTCTCCGACGACGGCACCGAGCTGACGTTCACGACGCCGGCGCACGTCGCTGGTCCCGTCGACGTCACCGTCACGACCGACGTCGGCACCTCGGACCCGTTGACCTACACCTACAACCCGGCACCCGCCGGGGCCCCGACGCTGACGGCGCTGGACCCCGACAACGGTCCGGTCACGGGTGGCACGGTCGTCACGGTCTCCGGAACCGGCTTCACCGACGACTCGACGGTCTCCGTCGACGGCTCCGACCCGATCACGCCGGACTCCGTGTCGGACGACGGCACCGAGCTGACCTTCACGACGCCGGCGCACACCGCCGGTGCGGTCCCCGTGACCGTCACCAACGGCTCCGGTACCTCGGCGCCGCTGCCGTACACCTACAACCCGGCCCAGACCGCGGTCCCGACGATCTCGTCGCTGGACCCCGACAACGGTCCGGCAGCTGGTGGCACGGTCGTGACCGTCACGGGCACCGGCTTCACCGACGACTCCACGGTCTCGGTGGACGGCTCCGACCCGATCACGCCGGCCAGCGTGTCGGCGGACGGCACGTCGCTCACCTTCACGACGCCGGCGCACGCTGCCGGTGACGTCGAGGTCACGGTGACGACCGCGGGTGGCACGTCCGACCCGCTGGTCTACACCTACAACCCCGCGTCGACCACGACGACCCCGCCGCCGGTGATCACCTCGCCGACCGACGGTGGCACCGTCACGACGCCCACCCCGCCGATCACCGGCACCGGGCAGCCCGGCGCGACGGTCACCGTCACCGTCGGCACGGTCATCGTCTGCACCGCGGTCGTCGCGGCGGACGGTACCTGGAAGTGCACGCCGATCGTCGGCTTCGGCCCGGGAACGGTGACCATCACCGCCACCCAGACCGGCCCCGACGGCACCTCGGCGGCGTCCGACCCGGTGACGTTCACCGTCCGTCTCGCGACCGCCGGCAACGGTGGCGCGGGGAGCACGGGGACGAACGGCGCCGGCCCGAACGGGACGCTCGCCTACACGGGCAGCGACCCGGCCCCGGTGATCGCCCTCGCGATCCTGCTGATGCTCGCGGGCGTCGGGCTCACCATCGCCCGTCGCTTCCGCCGGGCCTAGTCCGCACCACCAGCAGCGCCCGTCGGGATCCGTCCCGGCGGGCGCTGTTGCGCGCGTGCGGGTGCGGGCGCGGTGCATGCGCGCGCATCCTGCGACACGGCACCGGTTGATCGACGCGTGGAACGTCGGAACATGCACACGCACCGGCGGACGGGAGGCACGGTGCCGGCCCGCCACAGGACGCGCCAGTCCACGCGTGGTTGCGCTCAGCGCCCCAGCTGCTCCCGCAGGTACGGCGCGGTCCGGCTCGTGGTGGACGCTGCCACGTCGACCGGGGTGCCGGTCGCGACCACGCGGCCGCCCTCCTCGCCGCCGGAGGGACCCATGTCGATGACGTGGTCGGCACTCGCGACGACGTCCATCGCGTGCTCGACCACGACGACCGTGTTGCCGGCGTCGGTGAGGCGCGCGAGCTGTGCGGTCAGGAGTTCGACGTCGGCCGGGTGCAGCCCCGTGGTCGGCTCGTCGAGCAGGTAGAGCGTGTGCCCGGTGCGGGCGCGCTGCAGCTCGGTGGCGAGCTTGATGCGCTGGGCCTCGCCGCCGGACAGCTCCGGTGCGGGCTGCCCGAGGCGCAGGTAGCCCAGCCCGACCTGACGCAGGGCCTCGAGCCCGCGGGCAGCGGCGGGCAACGACTCCAGGAAGGGAGCGGCCTGGTCGACGGTCATGCCGAGGACGTCCGCGATCGACGCCCCGTTCCACTGCACCTCGAGCGTCTCGTCGTTGTAGCGCGCGCCGTGGCACTCCGGGCAGGGTGACCAACTGCCCGGCAGGAACAGCAGCTCGACCGACACCGAACCCTCGCCCTGGCACACCTCGCACCGACCGCCGGCGACGTTGAACGAGAACCGGCTGGCGCTCCACCCGCGGGTCTTGGCGTCGTCGGTCGCGGCGAACGCGGCACGCACGGCATCGAACAGGCCGGTGTAGGTGGCGAGGTTCGACCGGGGAGTGCGGCCGATCGGCTTCTGGTCGACCTGCACGACACGGTCGATGAGCGGGTGCGACGTCGCCATGCCGGGCAGGACGCCGCCGACGAGCGACGACTTGCCGGAGCCGCTGACGCCGGTGACCGCAGTGAGCACCCCGAGCGGCAGGTCGACGTCGAGGCTGCGCAGGTTGTGCAGGGTGAGGTCGCGGAGTTCGAGGGTCCCGACCGGGGTCCGGACGGCGCGCTCGTCGTCGGCGCGTCCGCGCGGGTGCAGGAACCGGCGGGTGACCGAGGCCTCGACCTCGGCCAGGCCGTCGACGGGTCCGCTGTACAGGACGGTGCCGCCGCCGGACCCGGCGCCGGGGCCGACGTCGACGATCCAGTCGGCACGCCGCACGATGCTCATGTCGTGCTCGACGACGAACACGCTGTTGCCACCGGCGCGCAGGTCGTCGAGGACCTCGACCAGCGACTCGGCGTCGGCCGGGTGCAGGCCGGCGCTCGGTTCGTCGAGCACGTAGACGACACCGAACAGGCCGGAGCGCAGTTGTGTCGCGATGCGCAGGCGCTGCGTCTCGCCGGGGGAGAGCGTCGGGGTGGCCCGATCGAGCGCGAGGTACCCGAGGCCCAGGCCGACGAGCACCTCGACCCGGGTGAGCAGGTCGCGTGAGATCGCGACCGCGACCTCGGTGTGCTCGCCGGACGAGGCGCGTGAGGTGGCAGCGCCAGCGTCCGTGATGGTGGCGATCGGGCGCAGGACGTCGGCCAGCGCCGTGAGCGGCAGGCCGTTCAGGTCGGCGATCGAGTGGCCGCCGACCGTCACCGCGAGCGCGGCCCGGGTCAGGCCGGTGCCGCCGCAGAGGCCGCACGGACCCGACTCGACGAACTGCAGCACCTTGGTCCGCTGCGTCTCGCTCTGCGAGTCGGCGAGGGTGTGCATCACGAACTGGCGTGCGCTCCAGAACCGCCCCTTGTACGGCTTCGCCACGCGGTCGCGCTTCGGGTGGACCTGGACCACCGGCTGCTCCTCGGTGAACAGCAACCAGTCGCGGTCCTGTCGGGAGAGCTCACGCCATGGCACGTCGATGTCGTAGCCGAGCACGGCGGTCACGTCGCGCAGGTTCTTGCCCTGCCACGCTCCGGGCCAAGCGGTGATCGCGCCGTCGCGGATGCTCAGCGACGGGTCGTGCACGGCCGAGGCCTCGGTGACCTCGTGCGCGATGCCCAGGCCGTGGCACCGGGGGCAGGCGCCGGCGACGGTGTTCGGCGAGAACGAGTCCGACTCGAGCCGCTCCGTGCCGGCCGGGTAGGTGCCCGCGCGCGAGAAGAGCATGCGCATCGAGTTCGACAGGGTCGTCAGCGTGCCGACGGTCGATCGGCTGCTCGGAGCGCCGCGGCGCTGCTGCAGGGCGACGGCCGGCGGCAGCCCGGTGATCGAGTCGACGTGCGGCGTCGAGCCCTGCGCGATGAGCCGTCGGGCGTACGGGGCGACGGACTCGAGGAACCGGCGCTGGGCCTCGGCGAACACGGTGCCGAACGCGAGCGAGGACTTGCCGGATCCGGAGACGCCGGTGAACGCGACGATCCGGTTGCGCGGGATGTCCACGTCGACGTCCTGCAGGTTGTGCTCGCGGGCGCCGCGGACGCGGATGAAGTCATCGGGCCCGGGTTGGTCGTCGGTCACGGTCGATCGGGGAGCGGGCATCTGCTCGATGGTAGGCGGACGGCGCTGAGCGCGGTCCAGGGGATGGCCCGTTGGACGACGGAAGGGCCGTCCCGGTTGCCCGGGGCGGCCCTTCTCGTGTGGTGCAGTGCTGCGGTGCTGCGGTGGTGCGGTGGTGCGGTGGTGCGGTGGTGCGGTGGTGCTGGGTGTTACTTGATCTGTGCGGTGATGGTGGCGGTGCCGACGAGGAGGCCGCGCTTGACGG